>JAUHWC010000006.1 GCA_030424845.1 Alphaproteobacteria bacterium
TTATGTGAACGCTCACAAGAAAAAAGTGAACGTTCACATTTTTGCTTGTCAAGATACCCTCCAGTCGCTCTTATGCAAGCTGGACTAAGGTAGAGGGCAGGCCTGATGGCGAAGAAAGCCAATGTGACGATCGAGGATGTTGCGCGCGAAGTGGGTGTGTCGCGGCAAACCGTCTCGCGCGTCATAAACAAGGGCCCCAATGTGAAGCCCGCCGTGCGCGAGAAGGTGGAACAAGCCATCGCCCGGCTGGGGTATGTCCCCAACCTGTCGGCACGGCGCATGGGCGGCGGGCGTTCCTACCTGATCCTGGCGGTGAACGACCGGCAACGCACGCTGGAGAACTGGCAGGCCGGGCGCGGCAACGACTGGGTCGACCAGATGCTCTACGGCGGCATGACCGAGTGCGAGAAGCAGGGCTATCACCTGATGTTTGAGCTGATCGATACCGAACCGGAAAAGGCACCCGTGGAACTGTCTCATTCCATCGCCGCCCTGCGACCGGACGGCATCATCCTCACTCCTCCCCACAGCGACAATGAAGCGCTGGCCGCCATGCTGGCTGAAAAGGGCATCCCCTGTGCGCGGATCGGCCGCCGGGGTGGCGAGGACTATATCGACGTCTACATGGACGAAGGCGCAGCCGCGGCCGATGCGGCCCGGCACCTGCTGGCACTGGGCCACAGGAAATTGGCCTTGATTGCCGGCTCGCCCGAATATGGCAACTCGCAAAAGCGCGCCGAAGGGTTCCTGTCCGCACTGGAGCAGGCGCAGTGCGGACCCGGCCTGGTGGCCAAGGCTAATTTCCAGTTCGACCGCGCCGCAGAACTGCTGGAGGAGATGCTGACCGGCCCCAATCCGCCCACGGGCGTGATTGCCGACAATGACGAGATGGCATTTGCCGCCCTGCACGTGGCGGACAAGCTGGGCCTGCGCATCCCCGACGATCTTTCCGTCATCAGCTTCGAGGATACGCCCGGTGTCCGCTTCAGCGTGCCGCCGCTCACCGCAATTCGCCAGCCGACAGCCGAGATGATCGGCAAGGCCTGCAACGAGTTGATCGCCGCTGCCGGGGGCCAACCGGCCAAGGGCAGCTTCATCCTGCCCTACCGCATGGTGGAACGGGCGACGACGGGCCCGCTCGCGCCTCGCCTGTCACAGGCAAGCGGAAGCTGACCGCCATGACGGCGATCAGCCAGCCGCGCACGGCCATGGCCCGCTACGGGCTTGCCTATCTGGGTGCGCACTTGGCGTTCATGCCGCTTCTTGTGCTGCTGGTTCCCCGCCGGGTGGAGAGCCTGGCTCCGGGCAACGCCGGGGAATGGTTGAGCTGGCTGCTGCTGTGCGGTGCCTGCGTCGCCGGCCTTGCGCATATCCTGGCGGGCCACGCCAGCGACCGCTGGCTGGAACGCCATGGCAGGCGCCGCGGGATGATTGCCATTGGCGCGGTGGTGCTGGCAGGCTCCTATATCGTGCTTTCGATCGCGCAGAGTTTTGCCGGACTGATGACAGCGATCCTGCTGTTCCAGCTTGCCCTGAACATCGCCTTTGCACCGCTCGGCGCGTTGCTGGCCGATCACTTTCCGCACAGCCAGAAGGGGCAGATGGGCGGATTGATGAACGCCGCCCTGCCCGCCTCCTCGCTAGCCGTCGTGCTGGTGGGCTGGCTTTTCCCGCAAGACGGGAACAGCGCCTTCCTGTTCACCGGCGCGCTGGCCTGCGCCTGCCTCCTTCCGCTGCTGGTAAACTGGGGCCTCGGCTCGGCCCGCACCGCCGCCATCCCCGACAGCCAAGCGCCGCGACCACTCGCCCGCGTCGCGCGCGCCGATTTCTCGATTGCCTGGGCCGCCCGCCTTGCCGTGCAACTGGGTTCCGCCTTCGTGCACGGCTATATCTACCTCTATCTCGCCGCGACACTGGCGGGGAACAGCGACGATCCGCGATTTACCGCCACCTCGATCCTCTCCACGCTTTCGGCACCGGCTGCGATCATCGCGATTGCCGCCACGATTGCCGCGGGAACCTTGTCGGACAAGGCCGGCAAGCGTCGCTTCCCCTTGTCCATTTCCGCACTTGCCGTGGCCGCCGGCCTGCTGTCCATGGCGCAGGCAGACGGGCTGGCGGTGATGCTGGTCGGCTATGTCAGTTTCTATGTCGGCCTGTCCGCTTTCCTGTCGATCGACACCGCGCTGGTAGCGCAACTGGTCAGCGCCAACCGCAACCGCGGGACTCTGCTCGGCATCATGAACCTGACGAACACCCTGCCCTCGGTCATTGCTCCGGGCCTGACCCTGCTCGCCTACCAGCAGAGCCAGTTGCAGCAGCAGTTGAGCGCCCTGTTCATGGTTTGTGCAGCGCTGGCGCTGGCAGGGGCCGTGGGCATCCAGTTCATCCAGACGGTGCGCTGATCATGGATATGGCCACCCCCGTCCGCTTCGCTCTCCAACCCCGCGCGCCAAGGTCCGCCTGCTCCGCGCACAACCCGTCATTCGGCAATGACCGAAAACGGCATGCCGCCAATCCGAGAGAGGATCACACATGAACAGCCAGACAAGAGGCGGAACGGTCAAGGCCGCCTTCATCGCGGTGACGACCCTGTTCTTTGCATGGGGTTTCATCACCAGCCTGATCGATCCGCTGGTGGCAGCGGTGAAGGGCATCTTCACGCTGAGCAATACCGAGGCACAGCTCTCGGCCTTTGCCTTCTTCATCGCCTATGGCCTCATTTCCTTTCCCGCCGCCGTGTTCATCGCGCGGTGGAAGGCAGTGCCGTCCATCCTGGTGGCCCTGTGCATGATGATCGGTGGCTGCCTGATCATGCTGGGGGCGGCCAATATCGCCAACTACTCGATCGTCCTGCTGGGCCTGTTCGTGTTGGCGAGCGGCATTACCGTGCTGCAGGTGGCGGCGAACCCGCTGGCGGCCGCCTTGGGTGATCCCAAGGGCAGCCACTTCCGCCTGACGCTGGCGCAGACCTTCAACAGCTTCGGCACCTTCATCGGCCCGTACCTGGGTGCAGTATTGTTCCTGGGCGGGTTGGAAGTGGCCGAAGGGACGGTGGTGACCGAGGAAGCGCGCCAGAACGCGCTGCTGGGGATCGACACAGCCTATGTCTGGATCTGCGGATTGCTGGTGCTGCTGCTGGTCTTCTTCTTCGTCAGCCGCAAGACGGTGGCTGCCGCCGCGCCCGAACCGGCCCCGGCCAAGGGCATCGGCGCGATGATCGCGGATGCCTTTTCCAGCAAGTGGTGCCTGCTGGGTGGTGCGGCGATCTTCCTTTATGTCGGCGCGGAAGTGGCCATCGGGACTCAGATGGCGCTGTTCCTCAATTCCGATGGCATCTGGGGTGTCAGCCTTGAAGATGCGGGCAAGGCCGTGTCCTTCTACTGGGGCGGCGCCATGGTCGGCCGCGCGATCGGCTCTGTGCTGCTGGCGCGCTTCAAAGCAGCCAAGCTGCTGATGCTGTTCACTGCCGTTGCCTGTGCCATGGTGCTCTACGTGGTCACGCTTGGCGGTGTGAGCGCAGGCTATGTCGCGCTGTCGATTGGCCTGTTCAACTCGATCATGTTCCCGGTGATCTTCACCCTGACGCTGGAACGCTCCACTGCCAGCGAGCAGGCGACCTCGGGCTTCCTGTGCACGGCGATTGTCGGCGGCGCGTTCATCCCGCTGCTGGTGGGCGTGCTGTCGGACAGCATGGGCCTGGTGACCGCGCTGCTCCTGCCGGCACTGTGCTATGCCCTGCTGTGCGTCTTCGCATGGAAGGCCAGCCAGACACCGGCCCTGCACGAGGTGGAAGCCACTTCGGCGCATTGATGGATGACAGCGGCGCGGGTGGTTATTTCAGGATCGCCCGCGCCTCGTCATCGATATCGGTGCGCAAGGGTTGAACCGGCACTTAAAGCCTCTTGTCGATGCTATCGCATAGCTTATGAGAAGTGGTCGGAGCCACAAGGAGGTAAATCTCATCCCGAACGCGCTGGGATAAATTGAAACCCGACCCGGATTCTCCTTCAGCCAACGTCGAACTTTGGCTCGGTGCACTTTCTATCGGGTTCTTCATGATCTGCTTAGGCGTTACACTTAGTCAGTATCACTTACATCCGAGCCACCTTTGTTTGTGAGTTAGACTATTCACGAAGTAGCACAAAAACAAGCATTCCCAAACCAACCAGCATGAACACCAGCGCCAGCACCAGCTTGTTGCGCCCCAGGAACTTTACCAGGCGATAGCTGATAGCGTTGGAATAGGTGGCGACGGGCAGACCGGCACGAAATGCCTCCACCTCCGCGATCAGCTCCGCAACCGAATGAGAGCGGGCGCCGGGCCTCCGATCCGCTGCCCGGGCCGCTATCGCTGACAGGTCCTTCCTGTTCTCCCCACCGACAAGCTCATGCAACACCAGGCCCAGCGCATAGACAACAGGCAGGATGTTCAGGTCGGATGGATCGGCCCTTTTCAGCAAGGCAACGCCGAAATCGATGAGCTTCGCCTACCCGCCTTCCGTGACCAGCAGGTTTTCCATCGTCAGGTCTCGATGGACGACCATGCGGTGATGCGCATGGGCCACCGCCCCGCCGCCTGCAGGAACAGCGCCAGCCTGTTGTCCAGCGAAGGACTCTCGTCCTGCACCCAACTGCGCGGCGTGCGACCATCAACATATTCCAACGCGATGAAGGGATCGCCTCCGGCCGTGCGGCCACTGTCAAGCAGGCGAGCAATATGCGGATGGTCAAGCCGCTTGAGGATCGCGCACTCCCGTTCGAACCGTCCGCCAGGTTGCCGGGGGACCCGGCAGGCCGCAGGATCTTGAGCGCCTCAAGCCCTGCCTCCTCGCTATCGCGATGAGCCAGGAACACCTCTCCCGACCCGCCCAGTGCCAAGCGCCGGACAAGGACGTATCCCGGAAGCACCGGAAAGGCATTGTTGCGACCGCTATCCGGCCTGCGATCATCCCCAAACATGGAGCAAGGCTCTAACAGCCCCGCGCCGTGTGTAAATCGCGACCAGGGACAGAAAGCCCCGAAATGGAGGCAGTTACGCCCTGCTAGACAGGCAAGCCGACGTAGTTTTCGGCAATCGTTGTCTGCGCTGCACGGCTGTTGGCGATATAATCCAGCTCCGCCACCTGCATTGCGCGTTCGAAAGGCCCGTCATCAGGGAAACGGTGCATCAGCTTGGTCAGCGACCAGCTGAACCGTTCGGATTTCCAGACGCGGGCCAGCGCGGTGTCGGAATAGGCCGCGATCGCATCATTGTCCGATTTTCCGAAGAAGCCGGTCAGCGCGGCAGCAGCATAGTGCACGTCGCTGGCGGCAAGGTTCAGGCCCTTGGCGCCGGTGGGAGGCACGATGTGGGCGCTGTCGCCACACAGCAGCAGCGATCCGTGGCGCATGGGCGCGAAGACATAGCTGCGGAGCGGGGCGATGCTCTTCTCCAGCGCCGGACCGCGGGTGATATTGGCGGCAGCTTCCGGGCCGAGGCGGATGACAAGCTCGTCCCACAGGCGGTCGTCGCTCCATTCCTCCACCTTGTCGGTCAGCGGAACGTCGACGTAATAGCGGCTGCGAGTCTCGCTGCGCATGGAAGCCAGCGCGAAGCCGCGCTCGTGGTTGGCATAGATCAGTTCGTGGTTGCACGGGGGCACATCGGCTAGGATGCCCAGCCAGCCGAAAGGGTAGACCCGCTCGAATTCCTGTCCCACGCTTGCAGGGATCGCCTTGCGGCTGGGGCCGTGGAAACCGTCGCACCCGACGACAAAGCGGCAGTCCACGCGGTGCTCCGCGCCGTCCTTGTGGTAGGTGACATAGGGCGCATCGCCCTCCACTTCATGCAGTGCCACGTGAGCCGCTTCATAGACCACTTCCAGCCCGCGTTCCTCGCTGGCATCCATCAGGTCCTTGGTAATCTCGGTCTGGCCGTAGACCATCACCCGGCTGCCGACGAGGTCCGCCATGTCGATACGGATCAACCTGTCACCGTCGGCAAGGTTGAAGCCATCATGCCACATGCCTTCCAGCTTCATCCGGGCATCAAGGCCCAGGCGCTCCACCAGCTCGACGGTGATGGTTTCCAGAACGCCCGCGCGGATGCGGGTGAGCACGTAGTCTCCCGTCTGGCGTTCCAGTACCACGCAATCGACGCCTTCCGCGCGAAGGAGGTGACCCAGAATCAGCCCGGCCGGGCCGGCACCGATGATGCAGACTTGCGTTTTCATGTGAACTTCCTGTCTTGATCCTGACGGGCATCCTAGCTGCCAGCGCGACCGGCTGGAATGCGCCTTCCAACGCAGAACTTGGCTTTTTCAACGCGCCGTGCAATCAGCTTTCGCCATGAGCGGAACGCTTCCTCCAGACTTCTTCCTGTATGGAGAGCCTCCCAAGGCGGCGAGCCCCGACTTCGTGCATGTCGAGGAACTGGCGAAACGTTCCCGCCCCGGGAACTGGCAGATCAAACCCCACCGGCACGGCGATCTGTGTCACCTGATCCTGATCACGCGCGGTGGCGGAACCATCCAATATGAATATGAATTTATGGATTTTTCATCGCCCCGCCTGCTGATAGTCCCGGCACAGACCGTCCACGGATTCTCATGGAAAGCACCATCGGAAGGTAAGGTGCTGACGGTCGCCCTGCCTCAGTTGCAACAGCTAGTGGGCGAACATGCGGACTTTGCCGGGATCTTCACCCGCCCGCGCTCACTGCCGCTGGACAGGCAGGCCAGTGCCGCCATTTCAGCGGCCATGTCGGGAATTGCTCAGGAGCTTTCCTGGGTCGGCCTTGGACAATCCGCAGCCCTGCAGGCTGGCCTGCTCAATGTTCTGGTGCAGGTAGCGCGACAATTGCACCATACACAAGCGCAGCTGAGCGGGCCACAGGGGCACCACAGGCTGGTGGCACGGTACCGGCAAATGGTGGAACAGCGCTTCCGCTTGCGTGAAAGCGTCGCCATCTACGCCCGCGACCTGGGGGTGAGCGAAACCTCGCTGCGGGAGGCCTGTGCTGCAACCGGCCAATCGCCCATCACCATTCGCGACCAGCGCGCGGTGCTGGAGGCTCAGCGCCTGCTCGCCTTTTCCGCCCTGCACGTGGCCGAAATCGGGGGCTCCATCGGGATCGAGGACCCGGCCTATTTCTCGCGCTTCTTTGCCCGCCATTGCGGCTGCTCACCTGCATATTGGCGGCGCGAGCGGCTCAAGGCCCGCCAAATGGCCTAACCGCGCGCAGCTTCCCCATCGCGCCCTGCAAACCATTCCTAGTGGCCGGGCTGGTGCAGCGCAACAACGTCCGCAGCTTGTGATTGCAGACGGTTTCACACATCCAGCACGGCGATCTTGTAGCCTTCGGCAAGCGTGGGATCGTTGAAGGAGTCGTCGACGAAATAGCCCACAGTGCCGAAGACCACGAAGTAGCAGCTATTGCAGCCATCCCCCTGGTGCAAAATGGGATCGCCCCGATCGGCCTGCTCCCGCCGGGCCAGAGGCAGGACTTCGCCGGCCACAGCATTACCGCAGCCGAAAAAGGGCATCAAGCACGGCAATCCGGGTGTCCCGATCCTTCATCGGAAGCGGACCATTCCCGTTTCCGCATGGCTTGGCAAGGGGCTAATTGCCGCTGGCCTTGCCCCCCTTAGCGCCGCGGATTGGCGGCAGCCGTGGCCGCGATATAGGCAGCAAGCTCGTCAATTTGCGCATCGGTCAGCTCACCCTTGCGGAACATTGGCATGGCACCACTGCCCCGGCGCAGGATCACCCGCAGGACCGGCGCTGGCAAGTCGCTGCGCAGTTCCAGTGGCCCGGGCCTGTCCCCGCCATATTTGGCATCGAGCGCCGCCGTGCCGGGCAAGGTGGGCGAGCCATCGTCCCCCGGCCCTGTTCCATGACAAGGCGCGCATTGCTGCTCGAACACCACGCGCCCGGGCACTTCCGGCCGCTCGATATCTGCCGCGATGCCTTGCGCCAGTGCGGCGCTGCCGGCCAACGCGCCCACGCCAAAGACGATGGCAAGCGAAGCCTTCACGCTCACGCCCGGAACCTCCGCGGCCAGATACCGCCCCTACCCGGAGCGATGATGCCATCAGGGTCGATCGCGTCCTTCAACTGCTCGTGGAAACGGCGCAGGATGTGGTTGTTGAAGCTGTAGGTGTTCGACACATCGTCCTGGTAGATCGGTGCCGCGCGATAATCGCCCCAGCCATGCTCTGCCGCCACGGCAACGCACTTCTTCATCGATGCATGGGTGATCGCGTTGTGCTGCGGATCGTCATGCTTGATCGAGGGCGCGAAAACCATCTGGAAGGTGTGCGTATGCCAGAACAGGGGCATGGTCAGCGCGTTGAAGAAGGGCGGCAGCGTGGGAAATTCCTTCATCGCATCGCCCAGCACGCGTTGCACCTCGAATACCGCCTCCCCCGTGCGCGGCAGCACGGGGAAGAAGCCGACGTGGCCATCATCGCGCACGATCTTCCACGCGCCAAGGCTTGGCACCCCCAATGAGCGGCGGCGCTTGATGCTGGTTTGCCACGGCTGCGTTGTGTTGTTGAGTTGGTCTTCGCTGGCGGGAAGCGTGAAATGGTCGCCATCCACGGCTGCCGCACCCGGAATATCGGACAGGATACGGTCCTTGGCGTAATTCCAGTTCTCCAACGTCGCCTTTTGCGGACCGAAGAACTGCAACTCCACCTGGAAGCTAGGCAACCCTGCCGCGCTGGCAGCCGCATCCATCTCGGCGTCAGAAGGTCCGCCCGTCTTGGTAGCGAGTACGAAGAAGTCCGGATTACCCATCAATGCGGACAGCGGGGAACCGTACTCGACCTCACCGATCAGCCCGCTGTCGGACAGGAAATTGACATGGTTCACCAGCTTGATGAAGTCCCGCCGGCGCGGCACGGTGATCAGGCCGGTGCGGTAATATTCGGGCATCGGCATCAGGCGGAAACCCATCTTGGTCACCACCCCGAAATTGCCTTGCGCGAACAGGCCGGCCGGATCCGGCCCGAAGCCATAGGGATATTCCTGCCAGGTTTCCGACCCGGGCAGCGCGCCCATGCCGGTGCGCATGATCTCGCCATCGGGCAGCACCACTTCCATCCCGCAATGCGCGCCGAAATGATCGCGGAAATGCGGCATGGTATAGCCGACACCGCGTTCCAGTGAGTTGCCGATGGGGCTGCCCCAACCCGGATCCGGGCAATCCAGCATTACCTTGTTGCCCGTGGCATCCACCGCGCGCTGCAGGTCGAAGTAGGATACGCCGGGTTCGACGAGGCAGTAATTGCGGTCCGTGTTCACCTCGATCACGCGGTTCATGCGCTTGAGGTCCAGCACGACCGAGCCGTTCACATTGGGTGACGGGCCGCCATAGCCGAAGTTCTTGCCGGTGGAGATCGGGTAGAGCGGCACGCGGTGCTTGCGGGCGATCTTCACCACGGCGCTGACCTGCTCGACATCCTCGGGTGCTACGGCAGCGGAGGCGTGGCGTTCTTCCGCGGTATTCCAGACAGGGCTGAAGCTGTCGCGATAGGGGAACATGTCCGCGTCGCCCGACCATACCCAGTCCGCGCCCACCGCGCCGCGCAACTCTTCAAGGAATGCGGCGAAGCTGGCCGAATCGATATCGGGAGGAAGCACGCTCATGCCGTCACGCTCGGATGCACGGGTGCGATCACCCAGCTGACGGGATAGACGCCGCGCTCGTTCTTTTCGCCCAGTTGCTGCTGGCTCACAACCCGCCGGCCGTGCTGCTGCGCCAGCACCTCCAGCACGAACAGCGCATCACTGCCGGTAATGCCGCCCAGCACATAGCCGCGCCGGCGCCACGCATGATCGAGCGTGTCGAACCACGGCCTAGTCACGTCGCCGGCAAAGCGGATTGCCGTAATGGCGGCATGTTCGGCGGGCAGGTTCTCGACATAGCGTGTATCGAGCAGGAAGGCATCGAGGCCTTGCGGCGCACGGGCGAAGGCTGCTTGCGAGCTTGCGGCAATGGCGGGAACGACAACACCCCACTTGATCGCTTCACGACGGGTAATCACTGGTCACCTCCTGCCTGGGCGCGGGCTTCGGCGGCCTTGCGGACCATTTCTTCTGCCAGCAGTTCGGCATGCGCGCCGCGATCTTCCAGCGGCGCGGTAAGATAGGCGCTGAGCGCGGCAAGCTGCCCATCGCTGATCTCTGTCGGTCGGAAGGGCGGCATCCATGCCACGCCATTGCGAACGAAAACCCCGATCACCGGAGCGGACAGGTCCGTCCGGTCTTCCAGGGCGGCAGGGATGTCCGTCCCCTGGTACTTGATTGCCAGGCTGGACGTGCCAGCGAGGCTGGGCACGGCTGCATGGCATGGCGCGCACCAGTGGGCATAGATCGCCTTGCCTTCCTGCAGTTCGGGCGCGGTCGGGCCGGTGCGGGCGTTGTCCTGCGCCCTGGCCACCCCGAAAGCGAGTGTTCCGGCAAGAACCGCCAGTGCAAGATACTTCATGCGCCCCTCCCTTCGCGAAGATGCCGGGGCCATACGCCATAGCGCCCGGCGGACAGGATACCCTTGGGATCGAGCGCATCCTTGATCTGCTCGTTAACCCGCCGCAGCTTGTTGTCGCCGAAGCTGTAGGCATCCATCACCGCATCCATGAAGGCGGGCGGGCAGCGGTATTCGCCCCACCCGTGATCAGCGCAAATATCGATGATCTCGGTCACGCTTTCGCGCAGGTGCTGGTTGCGTGCAGGATCCTTGTAGACCGGCACGGCGGCAAACAGCACGAAGCTGCGCGTCCAGCAGGTGACGCTCGGCACGAACATGAACAGGTCCAGCCCCAGCCGCTCGCACTCGCGGCGCATCACGCGGTTCGCTTCGATGATGCCCTTGCCCGAACGCGGGATCACGGCGGAAAACCAGATATGCCCGTCACTGGGGTTGAAGTCCCCGAAACCGCGGCTGCCGACGCTGAAGATCTCCAGCGAAGGGATGCCGTAACGCGGCTTCTGCACCCGCTCCAGCGTGGGCGGATCGATCGGGAAGCGTACAGGCTCTGCCGCCCCGAACTTCACGTCGGCGAAATGGGCAAAGCGTTCCTGCACATATTCCCATTGTGCGCGGATGACCTTTTCCGGTCCGTAGAAATTGAACGAGGCGCGCCATGCCGGAAGGCCGCTTTCCCGCACCATGCGGTTGAACTCATCGGGTTCCGGCACGATCGACATCGCGATCGGGTTGTCCTGGTTGAGGACGGGCGAACCGATCCCCGGCATGCCGTTGAAGACATTGCCATATTCCAGTTCATTGAGCAGCTCCACCATCTCGTCGAGGTCTTCGAAACGGAACACGTCGACGGTGGCGGAAAGGTGCGCTTCGGGTTGCGGGAAAAGGTAGAAACCCATCTTGGTGACAACACCCAGCGAGGACTGGCGGAACAGCCCGTCAAGGCAAGGGCCGATCCCCATGCGGTATTGTTGCCAGGTTTCCGACCCGGGCAGCGCGCCCATGCCGGTGCGCAACAGCTCGCCATCGGCCATCACCGCCTCTATCCCGCAGACAGCTTCCCAGTGTCCGCGATAGCCGGCAGTGGTATAGCCGCCGCCGCTGTCCAGCGCGTTGCCTACCAGCGATCCCCAGCCCGGATCAGGGCAGTCGATCCACAGCTTGGAACCGGTTTCCTGCAAGTGGCGGTACATGTCGAAATAGGACACCCCCGGCTCGACAAGGCATGAGCAGTTCCCCTCGTTCACGTCGAGGATGCGGTTCATCCGCTTCAGGTCCAGCACCACGCTGCCGCTGAGCACCGGTGCCGCCCCGCCATAGCCGAGGTTGCGCCCGGTGGAGATGGGGTAGAGCGGGATCGAGCGCTCGTTGGCCGCGCGGACGATCGCCTGCACTTGCTCCACATTGGCGGGGGCGATGGCGGCCGATGCCTTCTTCTCCTCGGGCTCGCCCCAGAGGACGGAATAGAAGTCACGATAGGTGTTGAGGTCGGCCGGCTGGTCAAAGACCCATTCATCACCCACGACGGAGCGCATTTCCGCCAGCCCGTCAGCAAACGTAGCATCACTCATGCCCGGTGGTGTGGTCATCGCCCAGTTCCCGTTCCCAAATCCCGATTCATACGAGTGTATAAATCACTCCCTCGCAGATTGGCAAGCAGCAGCCGGGTCGCCGGTCAACCGGCGAGCGCAGCCTTGGCAAAACGCATGAGGAATTCGATATCGTCCAGCGCCTTGCCCGTCCCCCCCAGCATCGGGGCACCGTGGCTGCGCGGCGGCGGGCCGATCAGCGCCGCCGAGATGAACCGCAAGCGCGCTCGCAATTCGGTGTCATCCAGATGAGGGCAATCCGCAGCCAGCAGTCGGCGCAGGCGAAGGCTGAACTGCTCCATTTCGGAGAGCACCTGCTGCCGCAACTCGCCTTCGCCATGCGCGGCGATCTCGTCCAGCACCACCAGCGCGCGGCCACCGGGCGTGAAGGCGGCAGGGGCGAGCATCGGCTCCAGCCAGCAGCGCAGCTTCTCCTCGAACGGCTTGCCGGCCTCCACCGCTTCCCAGCCCTGCATGATCGGCCGGAGGTTGAGCTGACACAATTCGTCGAGCAGATTGGCGATGCTCTTGAAGTGATAGGTCACCAGCGTGGGATTGACGCCCGCGGCCTCCCCCACCTTGCGCACGGAAAGCCCGGTGATGCCGCGCTCCACCAATATGCCTTCCGCCGCTGCCAGCAGTTTCGTGCGTGTGTCGAGTGTGGAGCCGCTCACTTCTACCCTGTCTCCCGTTCCCCGCACAGGGACAGCAAAGCCACGCCAATTGCAAGCATGCACAAAGGCTGCGCACAGGCATTGCAGAACCCTAACGAGTGATACTATGCGATAGCAGCAGGAGAGAGAGGAAAGCGGTGCCTTCAGAGCAGTACGACTACGTGATCGTTGGTGCAGGTTCGGCCGGCTGCGTGCTGGCGGCCAGGCTGAGCGAGGATCCGGACAATTCGGTGCTGCTGGTGGAAGCCGGCAAGCGCGCGCGTGACCCGCTGCTGACCATTCCCATCGCCTTCCCGCTGGTGATGAACAAGCCTGCCTACAACTGGGCCTATACCGGCGAGGAGGAACCCTTTGCCGACAACCGCCGGCTGAACCAGCCGCGCGGCAAGGCCCTGGGCGGTTCATCGATGATCAACGGCATGCTCTATGCCCGCGGCAACGCCCGCGATTACGACGAGTGGCGCCAGCTCGGTTGCGAGGGCTGGAGCTATGACGACGTGCTGCCCTATTTCCGGAAGTCGGAAAACCATTGGGGCGATGCAGACCGCTATCACGCCAAGGGCGGGCCGCTGTCGATTACCAAGCACATTCCGGACGACGTGCTGTTTCCGCGCTTCATCGAGGCTGCGAAGAAGATCGGCCACAAGACCCAGGCCGACCATCACGGCCCGGACCAGGAAGGCTGGGGATCGCCCGATATCTCGATCCACAAGGGCCGCCGCGGCTCTACCTATGCCCGTTTCCTGAAACCGGCGATGGCCCGTTCCAACCTGACGGTCATCTCCGAAGCCCATGCCACGAAAGTGGAAGTGGAGAACGGCCGCGCCCGCGCCCTGCATTACCGCCAGGTCGGACAGGACAAGCGGGTTGTGGCGACGCGGGAAATCATCCTGTCGGGCGGCACCTTCAATTCTCCGCAACTGCTGATGCTGTCCGGCATCGGCCCTGCCGACGAACTGCGCGAATTGGGAATTGACGTGGTGTGCGACCTGCCCGGCGTGGGCCGCAACATGCAGGACCATCCCTCTATCGCGATGATCTGGAATGCCGAGCGCGAGGCAACGCTCAATCCCGACCTCCGGATGGACCGGATCGCCATGCAGGGCCTGAAATGGATGCTGACCGGAAAAGGTCGGCTGGCCAACATGCCGGTAACCGCCAATGGCTTCATCAAGACACGGCCCGAGCTGGAACGGCCCGACGGGCAATTCCTGTTGCAGCCGACCACCATCTTCGCGCGCCCCTGGTTCCCGCTGATCCGCCCGGTTTCGCCGGATGTCATCGCCATGGCCTGCGTGCTGCTGCGCCCGCAAAGCCGGGGCTGGGTGAAGCTGCGCAGCGCCGATCCCTTTGCCGCACCGCGCATCCTCAGCAACGTGCTGAAGGAACAGGCGGACCGCGACTTCTTCCGCCGCGCGGTAGACATGCTGCGCGATCTCTTCGCCACTTCGCCGCTTACTGAAGTGGTCAAGAACGAAGTGATGCCCGGGGCCAATGTGCAGAGCGACGAGGCGTTCGCCGCGTGGCTCCGCACCGCAACCAACACCGCCATGCACCCCACCAGCACCTGCGCCATGGGCATTGGCGAGGAGGCGGTCTGCGATCCGCAATTGCGCGTGCGCGGGATTTCCGGCCTGCGGGTGGCGGATGCTTCCGTGATGCCGCGCATCGTCGGCGGCAACACCAATGCCGCGGCCATCATGATCGGCGAGAAGGCGGCTGAGCTCGTGCTGGGCAAGACGGCGGCAGAAGCGGCATGAGCGCCTTCGACTACATCATCGTCGGCGCGGGCTCTGCCGGCTGCGTGCTGGCCAATCGCCTGACGGAGGACCCGGAAACCCGCGTCCTGCTGATCGAGGCGGGCGGCAGCCACAAGCATTTCCTGCTGGATATACCGCTGGGTATGCTCAAAGCGATGCTGCGTCCGGAATTCGGCTGGGGCTACATGTCGGAACCGGAACCGCACCTGGACAATCGCAAGTTGATGGTGCCGCGCGGCAAGGTGTTGGGCGGATCGTCATCGATCAACGGCATGTTCTACATGCGCGGCCATTCGCGCGATTATGACGAATGGCGGCAGATGGGCTGCGACGGGTGGAGCTATGCCGACATCCTACCCTATTTCAAGCGCATGGAAGACAGCTGGCGCGGTGCCGGCCCCTATCACGGCGAAGGCGGCCCGCTGAGCGTCGTGCCCGTGCAGGGCAAGCACCTGCTGCACGAACCGCTGATGCAGTCTGCCGAGGCGGCCGGCTTCAATACCTCCGACGATCTCAGCGCCGAAGTGCAGGAAGGTTTCGCCAAGGGGGAACTGACGATCGACCGCAGGGGCCGGCGTGCCAGCACCGCCCGCGCCTATCTCGATCCCGTCATGCATCGCCCGAACCTGACCGTGATCACGCAGACGGCAACGCAGCGCGTGGTGATGGACGGCAAGCGCGCGACCGGCGTGGAAGTGCTGCGCGATGGCCAGCGCCAGCTGATCACGGCAAGGCGCGAGGTGATCCTGTGCGGCGGCGCCTACAACTCCCCGCAACTGCTGATGCTGTCCGGCATCGGCCCGGCCGCACATCTGCGCGACAAGGGGATTGACGTGGTTCACGACCTTCCCGGCGTGGGCCGCAACCTTTCCGAACACCCACGGGTGCCGGTGCAGTTTGCCCTCACCAAGCCCGTCAGCTTCCTCAACCAGCTGCGGGCAGACCGCGTGGCGCGCTGGGTGCTGCAATGGAAACTTGCCGGTACCGGTGCCTTTGCCAGCCAGCTCAACAGTTGCAACATCGTGGTCAAGACCCGGCCGGAACTGGACAAGCCGGACATCCAGCTGTTTTCCAATCCCGTGCGCATGGATGCGCAGATCTGGTTCCCCCTCTGGCGCAAGAAGCAGCAGGACGTGATCACGGCGGACGTGATCCTGCTCCACCCCAACAGCCGTGGCTGGATGGAATTGCGCTCCAACGACCCGGCAGACAGTCCGGCGGTTACCTTCAACAACTTCTCCGATCCGGCTGACTGGCGCACCGCGCGTGATGGCATCCGCCTCGTCCGCAGGATCTATCGCAGCGGTCCGCAAGGCGAGCTGACGGGCGATGAACTGGTGCCCGGCGCACACCTCGAAAGCGACGAGGAACTGGACAGCCACATCCGCGCCACGGCGCAGGTGACGCAGCACCCCGTGGGCACCTGTTCGATGGGCCGGGGATCGATGAGCGTGGTCGATCCGCAGCTTCGCGTGCACGGGCTGGAAGGCCTGCGCGTTGTCGATGCCTCCATCATGCCAACCGTTCCCGGCGGCAACACCAATGCCCCCGTCATCATGGTGGCCGAGAAGGCTGCCGACATGATCCGCGGCAAGCCCGCATTGCCCGCCGAACATCCCGAAACCCCACAAGCAGCCTGAACAGGAAATTCCCATGTCCATGCCTCCCATGCCCGTCGATACATCCATCCTGCCTTCGCTGAAGGAAGACCTTGCCGCCAGGCCGCGCCAGCTTTTCATCAATGGTGAATTCGTGGATGCGCAGTCGGGTGAAACCTTCGATGTGATCGATCCGGCTACCGGCAAGGTCTTCGCGCAATCCGCCGCCGGCGATGCGGCAGACGTGGATGCCGCCGTCAAGGCGGCGCGCAAGCGCTTCGACAGCGGCGCATGGTCCGGCATGCCTCCCGCCCGCCGTGCCCGCATCATGACCAAGCTGGCGGACCTGATCGAAGCCAATGCCAGCCGGATCGCCCTGACAGAGACGCTGGACAACGGCATGCCGCTGATGATGGGCTATTTCGGCGGGGTCATGGCCGCTTCGGAAACGCTGCGCTACAACGCGGGCTGGGCGACCAAGATCAACGGGGAGACCTTCACCCCGTCCCACCCGGGCGAATTCCACGCCTATACCTCGCGCGAACCTGTCGGCGTCGTCGGCGGCATCGTGCCGTGGAACTTCCCCTTCGTGATGGGCGTGGCCAAGATGGCGCAGGCGCTCGCCGCCGGCTGCACCATCGTGCTGAAACCGGCCGAACAGACCCCGCTTTCCACCGCGATCCTGGGCGAACTGGTGGCAGAGGCGGGCTTTCCCGAAGGCGCGGTGAACATCGTCACCGGGTTCGGCAAGACGGCCGGCGCCGCGCTGGTCGAACATCCGCTGGTCGACAAGATCTCCTTCACCGGCTCCACCGTTACCGGCAAGCAGATCGTCCACGCCTGTACCGGCAACCTGAAGCGCGTGACGCTGGAACTGGGCGGCAAGTCGCCCGTGATCATCTTTGCCGATGCCGACCTGTCCAAGGCCATCCCCAGTGCCGCCATGGGCATTTTCGGCAATGCCGGGCAGGTCTGTGCCGCAGGTTCGCGCCTGTTCGTGCACGAAAGCGTGCGCGACGAGGTGCTGGCCGGAATTGCCGGTATTGCCAAGTCGCTCAAGGTCGGTTCCGGCCTTGATCCCGCAACCCAGATGGGCCCGCTGGTCAGCGATGCCCAGTTCGCCCGCGTGACCGGCTATATCGAAAGCGCACTGGCGGAAGGTGCCAGCATCCATACCGGTGGCGAAAAGGCCAGCGTGGAAGGCAGTGAGGGCGGCTACTTCATCCAGCCCACCGTTCTGACCGATACCAGGCCCGGCATGAAGGCCGTGGAAGAGGAAATCTTCGGCCCTGTCCTGTCCACCATGACCTTCGGCGATGATGACCTGGAAACGGTGGCTGCTGCCGCCAACAACACGCAATACGGCCTCAACGCCTCGGTCTTCACCCGCAACATCTACAACGGCCTGAAGATGGCCAAGCGCATCCGTTCGGGCATGGTCAACATCAACGGCGCAGGCGGCGGGCCTGACCCGGCAATGCCGCTGGGCGGCTTCAAGCAGTCAGGCTGGGGCCGCGAGAACGGCCGCGCCGGCGTGGAAGCCTTCACCGAGATCAAGTCGGTTACCGTCAACCTCAACGAGTGATTGCAGCAGGGAGAGCAAGATCATGTCGCAGATGGACGAAGCCATCATCTACGCCGCCGAGCGCGCCGCCATCGAGGACCTGATGGCGCGTTACCTGTTCGCGCTGGACTGGAACGATTTCGACAGTTTCGCCGCCACGCTGACGGAAGACTGCGTGTTCGAATATGCCCGCGGAACCATTGTCGGGCGAGACAACATCGTGGAGGCCATCAAGGGCTTCAAGGAACGCATCGTCGAAATCTACTGCGATGTGGACGGCAATCCCGGCGTGCTGCGCCACGTGCTGGGCCAGACCGTGATCCGGGTGGAGGGCGATCGGGCATGGACGCGCGCCTTCTGGCACGAAATGTCCAACGATGGCCCGCGCAACAAGCACGACAGGCTTACTCCCACCGTGGGCAGCTTCGGCATCTACGAGGACGAATTGGTGAAGCGGGACGGCACGTGGCTGTTCTGCAGCCGTCGTATCCTCAACGAATTCCTGCCCGGCCGGGAGTCGAGCAAGGAAAACCCGGTGCTTGCAATGGATGCCGCCAGCTGATCGCTTGTTGATCAGGCCGGTGGCCCGGGATCGGGCAGCCCTTCATCGAGCCTGCCCATCAGCATCCTGAGGAAGTCATTCACCGTGTCCAGCATCTCGGGCGGCACATCCTCGAGAAGCCGGGCGCGGTAGACCTCGGCGACGCCGAATATCTCGTCCAGCGCTTCGCGTCCGCGCGCGGTCAGCCGCAGCTTCTTGCTGCGCCGGTCATCGGGATCGGCCAGCCGTTCCACCAGGCCATCCTTCTCCAGCGTATCGAGCATGCGCGTGAGCGTTGGCCCCTCGATCCGCAAACGCCTGGCGATATCCACCTGGGCCGGAAGCGCGGGAGAATTGGCAATCGCGGCCAGTGCTTCCATCCTCGCCGAGCTCTGGTCGATCCGGCGCAGTTGTTCGTCAAGCAGGGAACGCCAGCGCCGCGCGGCCAGGACCAGTTGCACCGTCAGCAGGATTTCCGCCGCGTCTTCGTAATCCTCGTAGATGTCGAGGATGCTTGCGGGCTGCCCCTTTCCCGAAGGACGGCTGGCGGGCTTGTTCGATGTCATAGGCGGTCCGATTTGCCACTGGCCCGTGAAGGCCCCTCCATTCCCCTGGTCGGCATGCCCTAATACGCACAGGGCTGCGCGTGAAGTGGCTGGCCGCAATTAATACCTCTCGGATAGCTGCGAGACAGGCCGTTTGCGTCACATTGACAATGTCCGACCCTGACAGCATTCTGTGCTTGGAGAGGGCCTTCCGGGCAGGACGGGAGGCAAAGGAGCAAGCGGGATGGAAGAGAGGCAACACGGCAAGGCGGGCAAGTGGTTTGCACGGTTGGCGGCAGGGGCGGCAGCAGTCTCTGCCCTGGCGCTGGTCCCGGCCACGCAAATCGTGGCGCAGGGTGAAGGTCGCAGCCCGACGGAACTGTTCTGGGGCGAACTGCACCTGCATTCAAACCACTCGCTGGACGCCTACATCACCGATAACACCATGGTCACGCCCGACATGGCTTATCGCTATGCGCGCGGCATTCCGATCGAACAGCCGGGCCTTGACCGCAAGATCCAGATCCGTCGCCCGCTCGACTTCATGGCGGTGACCGACCACGCCGAGATGATGGGCCTGTTCACCCTGCTCAACAGGGCGGACGAAACGCTGACCTCGACGCCATGGGGTCGCCGCGCACTGGCGGCCCATATCCAGGACCCGGGCCGCAACGGCGCAATGAGCGTGACAACGGCAGGCATGGCCGGCCCGCCGGCTCCCGAATTGCAGGAGATGATGAGCCAGATCCAGTCCGATGCCGTGCGCACCGCGGCATGGGCGGTTGAGATCGAGGCAGCAGAGCGCAACTACATCCCCGGCACCTTCACCACGATGTTCGGCTGGGAATGGTCTTCGGTGGTCGATGGCGGCAAGAACCTGCACCGCATCGTCGTGGCGAATACCGATGCAGAAGGCGCGGCCAGCTTCATTCCCTACTCCAGCCAGGACAGCCAGCGCCCGGAAGACCTGTGGAACTGGCTTTCCAACACTCGTGACCGCACGGGCATCGATTTCATTGCCATCCCGCACAATTCCAACATTTCCGGCGGGCTGATGTTCCAGATGACGGATAGCGACGGGCGGCCCATTTCCGCTGCCTATGCCCGCGCGCGGCAGACATGGGAGCCGCTGGTGGAAGTGACCCAGGCGAAGGGCACGTCCGAAGTCCATCCCGAAATCGCTCCCAATGACGAATTCGCCGACTTCGAAATCCGCCGCAAGCTGCTGATCGGCCAACCCACACCCGCCGATGCGGGCGACTATGCCCGGTCCGCCCTCTTGCGCGGGCTGCAGATCCAGCGGCGCACCGGCGTGAATCCCTACAATTTCGGCATGATCGGCTCGACCGACAGCCACACCGGCCTCACTTCGGTGCAGGAAAGCGACTTCTACGGAAAGCTGGTGTCCGACATTCCCTTGAGCGAACACGTGATCGGCCCGCGCCCGGTAATCTTCCCGGCTTGGGAGATGGGGGCATCCGGCCGGGTCGCCGCCTGGGCGGACGAGAACACCCGCGAAGGCATTTTCGCGGCCCTGAAGCGCAAGGAAGTCTATGCCACCACGGGCCCCCGCATCGCGCTGCGTATGTTCGGCGGTTTCAACTTTGCCGCCGCTGATGCGGATGCCCGCGATATCGCCGCAGTCGGCTATGCCCGCGGCATTCCAATGGGTGGAGACCTGACGGCAGCACCGGCCGGGCGCGCGCCCAGCCTGCTGATCCACGCAGCGAAGGACCCGCTGTCCGGCAACCTTGACCGGGTGCAGGTGGTGAAAGGCTGGATCGATGCCCGCGGCGAAGCGCATGAGCGGATCTATGACGTAGCCTGGTCCGGCGACCGCCGGATCGGTGCTGACGGAAAGCTGCCCGCGGTCGGCAATACGGTGGACCTCGAAACAGGCCTCTATTCCAACTCCATCGGTGCGGTACAGCTTGCCACCGTGTGGACGGACCCAGATTTCGACCCCGAGCAGCTGGCATTCTATTATGTCCGCGTGCTGGAAATCCCCACCCCGCGTCATTCGCTGTTCGATGCCATCGCCCTTGGCATCGACGTTGCGGAAACCGGCCAGCCGGCAACCATCCAGGAGCGCGCCTACTCCTCGCCGATCTGGTATACGCCCAGCCGCTGAACGGTGCGCCAGCCATGACTATCCTGCGCCTGTTCCTGCGGGAGCCACTTGCCCATTTCGTGCTGCTGGGCGGCCTGCTGTTCGCCGCGTGGTCCTTCCTGAACCCGGATGATTCCCTGGACGCGGATTCGCGCGTGATCACCGTCGACCGCGAACAGCTGCTCACCTTCCTGCAATACCGCAACGCCGCATTCGAGCCCGGCTACTTCGAGGCCCAGTTTGACGCGATGAGCGATGAACAGCGCGCCTTGCTGGCACAGAACTTCGTGCGCGAGGAGGCAATGGCACGCGAAGCAATGGCGCTGGGGCTGGACGAGAATGACTATGTCATCCGCCGCCGCCTGATCCAGAAGATCGAATACCTCGTGACCGATGTGGATCTCGATCCGGAGCCGCCCAGCGAAGAGGCGCTGCGCAACTATTATGACGAAAACCTAGACGATTTCCGGCAGGATGCGGAATTCACCTTCACCCACGTGTTCATCGATGCAGAGCGCGATCACCCCGGCGGGCTGGCAGCCGAGGCGCAGCGTGTCCTGGCCAGCCTGCGCCGCGCCGATGCGGGTTTCAACGATGCCGGCCTCTCTGGCGACCGCTTTCCCTACCAGCGCAACTATGTGCGACAGTTCCTGCGACCTGTGGCAAACGACTTCGGCCCCGAGTTCGCATCCAGCCTGGCGCAGCTCCAGCCCGGCGAAACCTGGCAGGGACCGATCGCCTCGAGTTTCGGCCTGCACCTGGTAATGCTGACAGACCGCACGGCAGCACGCGTCCCCGATTTTGCCGAAGTGCGCGAAGTGGTGCGCGAAGCGGTGCTGGAGCGACGCCGCACCGACACGCGCGAGGCGCTGCTCGATGAACTCGTCGAACAGTATGACGTGCGCTACGAAGGCGTGCCTTCGCCCGCCATCATCGATAACGGCGAAAGCTGATGCGCAACCTGCTGCTCGCCCTGCTGGTGGCACTCACGGCCTTGCTGCCCGCCCTGCCCGCGTCCGCCCATGATGCCCGGCCCGTCTCCGTGCTCATACGCGAGCTTCCGGGTGAGCGATTTGCCTTGCGCGTTCGTGCGCCGGACTCCGTCGCTTTCGACAATCGCCCGCAACTGCTGCCGCCGGATGGTTGTTCGGCTGTGACTATCGGCGCTCCGACAGACCCGGTGCAGCCTTCGGAGATGGTGGTCCATTGCCCCGGCGGGGTCGCGGGGAAGAGTTTCCGGCTGGATTTCCCCATCTACAATCCCTCGCTCTCCGCGCTGTACCGGTTGGAACGGCTTGGTGGTGAACCCCTGGTGCAATTGCTGCCGCCCAGCGAAGCGGCATGGGAAGTCCCGCTGGAGCCATCGCGTTGGGAGGTGGCGGGTGACTATTTCCGGCTGGGGGTGGAACATATTTTCGGTGGGCTGGATCACCTGCTGTTCGTGGTCGGCCTGTTGCTGATTTCCGGTACCTGGCGCCGCTCGCTGCTGGCGCTGACCGGCTTCACGGTTGCCCATTCAGTCACCCTGGCGCTTTCCGTGCTTGACCTCGTGCGCTTGCCCACGCCGCCGGTGGAGGCCGTCATTGCATTGTCGATCCTGTTCCTTGCGCTGGAAATCCTGCGTGGAGACAGGAGCAGCGTGACTTTCCGCTATCCCGTCCTCGTCGCCTCGCTGTTCGGCCTCCTCCATGGCTTCGGCTTTGCCAGCGTGCTGCGCGATATCGGCGTTCCGGGAAGCGAGATTGCCACGGCCCTGCTCTCCTTCAACCTAGGCGTCGAGGCCGGACAGGTGGTGTTCGTGCTCGCATGCCTTGGCGTGGTTGCGCTGCTGTCCATGATCGCCGCCCGGACACCGCGCCTCGGGACCATGGCAGCACCTGCTCGGGCAACGAGGCTCGCCGCCTACGCGCTGGGGACGATTGCAATGTTCTGGTTGTTCGAGCGGGTCAGCGCCTTCGCCTGAACACTGCGTGCTGTCCTGGCCTCGTTTCATCGATGACGAAGTGCTCGCGCGCTGGCACCAGCACCCTGGAAGCCGCGTCAGGCAGGTTTTCGGGCGAATATTCCGAAGCCGGTAATCACGGCATAGCAAAGCGCCGGAAGGGTCAATGCGATGGCGAGATTGCCACCCGTTGCATCGGCAAGCGCCCCGAAAGCGAGTGGGACGATCGCTCCGCCGCAGATAGCGACATTGATGATGCCGGACCCGTCAGCCGCGCGCGGCCCCAGTTTCTCGCAGGCGAGGCTGAATATGGTGGGGAACATGATCGAGTTCATCAGGCCGGTTGCCAGCAGGGTATAGCCCGCCAGTTCTCCTGTCGTATTGGCCGAGATCGCGATCAGCGCGATTGCGCCTGTTGCCACGCCGGCAAGGATCAGGCCGGGGCTGACAAAGCGCATCACCAGCGACCCGATGAAGCGACCGACCATCGCCCCGCCCCAATAGAGGCTGATCATCCAGCCCACGGCGGCTTCCGGCTGGCCCAGGACACGCTCTTCCATAAGGTAGTTGACGATGATCGAGCCGATCGCGACCTCTGCCCCGACGTAGAGGAAGATGCACAGCGCGCCATAGCCGAACCGGCCGCGTTTCAGCAGGTCAAGCCCCGCAAACCCGCTTGAAGCTTCATGCTGCTCGCCCTGCAACCGGTTTCGGAAAGACCAGACAACGGCAGCGACAATGGCGATTGCGATGGCAAGGCCAAGGTATCCCTGCCAGATCGCCTCGCTTTCCGCCTGGCGATAGGCCAACAACTCAGCGCCCGAAAGCTGGTCTGCGGTCACGGTCGCCAGCGAGCCGAGGATCAGCATGGCCCCGAAATAGGGAAAGATCGTGGTCCCCAGCGAATTGAACGCCTGCGCGAAGGTGAGCCGGCTGTGTGCGGTCCTTGCCGGGCCGAGCAGGCTGATGAGCGGGTTCGCCACCACCTGTACCACGACAACCCCGCTGGCGAGGATGAAATAGGCGAACAGGAAAACCCAGTAGGTCGCCGTCTGGCTGGCAGGGATGAACAGCAGGCAGCCGACCATCATTGTCGCCAGCCCGAACACCGCGCCGCGCATGTAGCCGATACGTTTGACCAGCTTGGCCCCGGGAATACCGATGACCGCATAAGCCGCAAAGAAGCAGAACTGCACCAGCATCGCCTGGGTGTAGTTGAGCGTGAACAGCTCCTTCAGCTTCGGGATGATCACGTCATTCAGGCTGGTGATACCGCCAAAGATGAAGAACAGGGCAAAGACGAAATACTGCAGGCCCGGGGCGTTGATGTGCTGCCCTTCATCCTCGACCGGATTGGGATCGGTGCTCAAGGCCAGATCGGGTGCCAGTGCCATTCTCTTGATCCCCTTCCCCGGCCAAATGCACAAGTGTGCGGCCGCCTTGCGCCTCGTTGCGGGCCCTGCGTTGTCACAGGGCTATGCCAGGCAAGCCTGCTTGGCAACAAGCAGGCCCACTCAGTTCCTAGGCGACGAGCCCGCGTTGGTCCGCCATGCCCATGGCGGCAAGGATCGATTCAGCATCCTGCCTCGCACGGAAATCCTGCTTGCTCGCCATCCCCCGCCAGTTTGCAGGGATCAGCGACTGCGCAACCGCACCTCCCAGCGTCGTGCCGGGACCAAGGATCACGAACAGGTCCGGCGCAAACTCGCGCGCCGCCACCGCCAGCGCACGGGTGAAGTCGTAGGGCTGGGTCACCTGGTGGCCCAGCGTGTAGTCATGCAGCGCCTCGGTATCGCTGGCTCCCGGCCACCAGATCGCTCCGCGCCCGTCGATCATCGGCAGGTCAGGCTGGCCGAAAAGGTCGGCAGGCAGGCTGGCCCTGCCCTTTGCGGCGACCGGTTCCTGCAATGGCGTGTGAAATGCCGCGTGATTACCAAGGCGCATCGGGAAACGGCCCTGCACAGGCTCGACTGCGCTTTCGAAAGCAGCGAGCCCGGCAGCATTTCCTGCAAGCACGAGCATGCCGCCAAGGTCGATCGAAAGGTGGAGTTCGCATTCCGCCGAAGCGCCGATGCGGGCGACAAGATCGAGCAATTCAGCCTTGCGTTGGGGTTTGGGAACCCAGTCATCATCCATCCATGGGTGGATCAGCTGGCCACCGATCAGCGCCTCCTGCATCAAGGTGCCCATGGTGTTGGCGACCTTGAAACCATCTGCGGCTGACAGGGCGCCGCCGCAAGCCAGCGCACTGTACCAACCCATCGAATTGCCGGTGACGGCCACGACCTCTATCCTCTCGCGGTCGATGCAGAGGAAATCGCCATAGGAAGCGGCGAAGATCAGTCCCGAGGCATTGTCGCCCCGGGTGTGCTTGGCCATCGAGAATCGCCCTGCACCATCAAGCGCGGAGAGGGTTTCCTGCCCTGCGGCTTCTCGCTGCGCATCGAAGGCGGCAAGCAGCGCGGCATCCGGGAAGTGCTGGCCAAGGTATCCCAGTTCCGGCGCATTATAGGTCCCGCGCCCCGGGCAGATGACGACAGCGGTGGTCATGCCCTGCCTCTCACCAACTGCATGGCGGCATCCACGATCCGGTCCCGCGAAGGCATGGTTGCCGCATAGGCGGGGCCGGTGGGGATGAAGCTGTCCTCTGCCGTCAGCCTGGCGTGGGGAAGGTCGCACTGTTCCGCCACCAGCGCCATCAGCGCTTCTGCCACACCGCCGGTGCGGCGCGTTTCATCCACGATCAGGGCCGCGCCGCAATCCTTTACCGCTTCGGCAATGGCCAGTGCGGGAAGCGGCGAGAGCCAGCGAATGTCCACGATGCGTGCCTTGATGCCTTTGTCAGCCAGGATCGGCAGTGCCTGGTGCGACAGGTAGGCCCCGTTGGCGAATGTGATGATCGCCAGGTCCTTGCCATCGCCATGCACGCCCACTTCGCCCATCCCGATGCGCTCGCCCGGCTCGGGATAGGACATCATCCAGCCGCCATCGCCCGCTTCGTGCAGATCGCGCATGGGATAGAGTGCGATGGGCTCGAGGAAGACCACCAGCCGCTGTTCTTCCCGCGCCAGCCGAACGCATTCTCGCAGCATCATGGCGGCATCGCGACCGTTCGCGGGGCAAGCCAGGATCAGGCCGGGAATGTCACGCAGGACCGCAATCGAATTGTCATTGTGGAAATGGCCGCCAAAGCCCTTCTGGTAGCCAAGGCCGGAAATGCGCACTACCATCGGGTTGGTGTACTGGCCGTTTGAGAAGAACGGCAGGGTTGCCGCCTCCCCGCGCAACTGGTCCTCGGCATTGTGGAGATAGGCGAGGAACTGGATTTCCGGCAGCGGGATGAAACCGTTCTGGGCCATGCCGATGGCAAGGCCGAGGATCGATTGTTCGTCCAGCAAGGTATCGATCACGCGGGAACGGCCGAAACGGGCCGACAGGCGCTGTGTGATGCCATAATTTCCGCCCTTCTTGCCGATGTCCTCGCCCATCATGACGACTTCCTGATGCTCCAGCATCAGATCGGTCAGCGCCATGTTGATCAGCTTGCCCATCGGCTGGGGCTTTTCCATCAGCGCCATGTCCGAACCGAATACATCCTGCCTTCGTTGCGGGTCGGGGCCGTTGGTCGGGGCACACACGCGCCGCGGCGGGACGAGGCTGGCCATCACCTCCTGTGCATTGCCAAGCCGAGGCCGCGAGACGGCTTCGGCAGCGATGCGTTCCACCCGATCGGCACTGCTGTCGTAGATCGCCAGCGCCTCTGCCGGAGCCAGCACTTCGGCCTCGGCCAGTTGGCGGACCATGTGCAGCAACGGGTCCTGCGCCTCTTCGGCTTCAACCTCGTTCTTAGGCAGATAGGCGAGTGCAACATCCGCCCCTGCATGCCCATAGAGACGGATCGTGCGGACGTGCAGGAAGGCCGGCCTGCGCCTTGTGCGAACATATTCGGCCGCTTGCTGTGCCACCTGGAAGGTCTGGTAGATATCGAGGCCG
The DNA here is from genome assembly GCA_030424845.1 of Alphaproteobacteria bacterium. Classification (GTDB taxonomy): domain Bacteria; phylum Pseudomonadota; class Alphaproteobacteria; order Sphingomonadales; family Sphingomonadaceae; genus Alteraurantiacibacter. Next base: position 26,788 of record JAUHWC010000006.1, read on the forward strand.
TCGCATTCGAAGTACTTGAGGCCCGGGCGATGTTCGAAACTCGCCTTCACCCAGCCGCGCGGCGTCTTGGTGGAGATGCCGATGCCGTTGTCCTCGCACACGAACAGCAGCGGCAGGGGCACGGATTGGTAGCTGGTCCAGCCTGCCGTGTTGAACGCACCCTGCGCCGTCGAATGGTTCACCGAGGCATCACCGAAGGAGCAATAGACGATGGCATCGTCCGCAAACTCCTTGTGCTCCGGCGCCTGCTTGCGTGCGAGACCGATGGAATAGGCCGCTCCCACCGCCTTGGGCAGGTGGCTGGCGATGGTCGAAGTCTGCGGCGGAATGTTCAGGGCCTTGGAGCCCAGCACCTTGTGCCGCCCCCCGGAGATCGGGTCCTCGCTGGAGCAGGCGTAGGACAACAGCATGTCCCAGGCAGCCGTCTGTCCCGGCACCTGCTCGGCTCGCTGCAACTGGAACGCTGCATCGCGATAGTGCAGGAAAGCAGGGTCCGTCGGACGCAGCGCCGCGGCGATTGCGGCCATGCCTTCATGCCCGGATGGGCCGATGGTGTAATAACCTTGCCCGGCAGCCTGCATCTTGCGGCTGGTCCGGTCCATCGCACGGGTAATGCAGGCGGTGCGGAAGATCGAGGCTGCCGTGATGTCATCGAGCGGGCCAGCAGGAGTCCTGCCTTGGGGAAAATCACCTTCCGCGACACGCCGACGAAAGTTCTCATGGACAATCGTGACGCGGTCCATCGGCCCGCTCATCAGAAGAAGGCCTGCAAACCTGTCTGCGCCCGGCCCAGGATCAGGGCGTGGACATCATGCGTGCCTTCATAGGTGTTCACCGTCTCCAGGTTCACCATGTGGCGGATCACGCCGAACTCCTCGGAGATACCGTTGCCACCGTGCATGTCGCGCGCCATGCGGGCGATATCGAGGGCCTTGCCGCAATTGTTGCGCTTGATCAGGCTGATCATCTCGGGCGCGGCATTGCCTTCATCCATCAGGCGGCCCACGCGCAGCGCAGCCTGCAATCCGAGCGTGATCTCGGTCTGCATGTTGGCGAGTTTCAGCTGGAACAGCTGGGTCCCGGCAATCGGCTTGCCGAACTGCTTGCGATCAAGGCCATACTGGCGCGCGGCATGCCAGCAATATTCCGCTGCTCCCATCACGCCCCAGGCAATGCCGTAGCGCGCCCGGTTGAGACAGCCGAAAGGCCCCTTCAGCCCCTCCACGCCGGGCAGCAGCGCATCCTCGCCCACCTCGACATTGTCCATCACGATTTCGCCGGTGATGGAGGCGCGCAGGGAGAGCTTGCCGCCGATCTTGGGTGCCGAAAGGCCCTTCATTCCCTTCTCAAGCACGAAGCCGCGGATCTTGCCGTCATGCGCATCTGACTTCGCCCAGACCACGAAAACGTCGGCAATCGGCGAATTGGAAATCCACATCTTGCTGCCGTTGAGCACATAGCCGCCATCGACCTTCTTCGCGGTGGTGCGCATGCCTGCGGGATCGGAGCCTGCATCGGGCTCGGTCAGGCCGAAGCAGCCGATCAGCTCCCCGCTGGCAAGGCGGGGCAGGTACTTCTGCTTCTGTTCGTCGGAGCCATAGGCGTTGATCGGATACATCACGAGGCTGGACTGCACGCTCATCATCGAACGGTAGCCGGAATCGACCCGCTCGATCTCGCGCGCCACCAGGCCGTAGGTGACATAGCCTGCGCCAAGGCCGCCAAGCTCTTCGGGGATCGTCACGCCCAGCAAGCCGGCATCGCCCATCTTGCGGAAGATGTCCGGATCGGTGTGCTCCTCGCGATAGGCATCTGTCACGCCGGGCTGCAGCTCGCTTTGCGCAAAGGCACGCGCCGCGTCACGCAGCATGCGCTCATCCTCGCTCAGCTGGTCCTCCAGCCGGAAGGCATCGGACCAGTCGAATGACGACAGCGAAGGGCCATGACCGTCAGACATCGCGAAACTCTCTCCTCAGGAACACAATCACTCGTTCAATCCCACCCTTTCGGGCGGACAGCGCTGGCAAGGGCGCAGTCCAGACAAGGAAGCCTGCGGCACCCTTCCGAATACACCGGCCCTGCCTCGAAAGGGGGGCAATGCTGCATCGTTCACCTTGGACCGGAAAAATGCAAACCCGTAACAGCTCTGACGCGCGCCTAATGAACCCGTGCCACGACCTTGGTCAAGATGGTTTCATTGATTACTTTCTCGACCGCAACCACAAAGCCATTATCGGGTCGCGGGGAAGCAGACTGTAACGGCAGCCAATGCCCCTCGCACAGGCTGGAACTGCCCATGCAGGAAGTGCATCGGTTTCAACGGGTTTGCGCGATTTGCCTGCGTCAGGGGTAGACTGTGATGACCACCTTGCGATCCTGCCAGTCGCCCACCTCTGCCTCTTCCGAACTGCCGACTTCCACTTCCTGCAAACTGGGCAACAAACCGTCGAACATGCGGCCGACCTGGCTCGCGCGAAGTGCGGCAATGCCGTCGCGTTCGGCAATGACTTCACCATTGGTCAACTGCACCGCTGCACGGTGGCCCGTCACCTCGAGACGTTTTGCCTCCACGTTGCGGGCATAATCGAGGACTTCCTGCAGCGCCCCCGGTGTCTGGAAATTCACGCTGCCTTCGAAGGGGAAATAGATCTCGAAACTGCGGACCTCCAAAGGTGGCTCGGGCGGCGGCGGGGGTGGTGGTGGAGTGAAGGCCAGCCGTCCATTGCTGGGCCCGGGGGGACGGCGCGGCTCGAAGGGCAGCACATAGCCTGGCTCGGCCATCAGCACCGTGTCACACTCCGGCGACAGCTCCGGCATTACCGAAACCTTCACCGGCTCCAACACGATCCCTCCGCAAATCCGCTCGCCATCTGCGGAAGGGGTTCCTTCCACCAGCGCCTTGTGCCCAAGCCACGGAGGATTGAACGGCGCGGATACATCGCTCTGCACGCCCATGTAGTAGAGCTCACCCCCGTATTCGGTGAGCCAGCACGGCACGCTTGGCGTATCCTTCACGATCGGACAGGCGATGAAGGCAAGGTCTTGTGCCGATGCTACAGCCGATGACAGCGCAAGGGCGGCAGATGTGCAGGTGACAGTCAGCGTTCGCAGCATCACAACGTCCTCAGGAAGTTCTCGAGGTCGATCTTCTCCTGCTCGCTGTACTGGATGTTGTAGCGACGATCATAGAAGTCGATGATTTCGCGGATATTGGCGGCGGAACCGTTCGAAAAATACGGCGCTCGCGAGGCAAGCGCCCGGAACTGCTGCATCACGATGGTGCCGACATCGTTGCACTTGCCGGAAATCAGCGCACGCCCGGGATCCTGTGTGTAGATCACCCGCCCCAGGAAGGGGTGCGGCGGCACATCGTTGCGACAGGTGACACGGAACAGCGGCATCAGCTCTCGCTCCTCGGTCCACGGGTTGAGCGGCACTTCGTGCGCCCAGGGCAGGTTGGTGGTGCCGATATCCATCCAGCCGTTTGCTGTATCCAGCCCGGTCATGTGCATGCCGTGGCAGGTAGCGCAGGTGCGCTTCACGGGATTTCCCAGCCCCACGGTATTGAGATGCATGGAGTCCCTGATCCAGAACGTGCGGAAGTGGTAGATCTGCTGCCCGCGACGGATGGAGGCACGCATGGTGTTCTGTTCATCACTCAGGCCTGCTTGCGGCTCGGCCCAGCTTTCGTCGATGGGGAAGACCCAGCGCGTGATGTTGTTTCCAAGGACACCGATATCGCCATTGGCAAGGTTCTCCGGCCCGAAAGTCTTGCCACCTTCGCCGAGCAGGAGGTTGCCCGCTCCATTGTCGTGGACCTGCGCGGCAAACAGCTGGCGCTCGAAAGCGACAATCCGTTCACGCTGTTCCCGGCTCAGTCCGGCCAGCATCTCCAGGTGATTGGTCGCAGCATCCATCGCCTGCACACCCAACGTGGCAGCGCGGGCATCAGCCATGATGTTCATGTTGACCGGCTGCCCGTTTTCGGGATCGCGCAGGGCCGGCTCGCCCGTCTTGCCCACGAATGGGCCGATGCCGAAATTGCGATGCACTGCGTATGGCAGGTTGGCGACCATCCGCGGCCGGCGATAGACCGAAACCATCGGGTTGTCGCTGTCCAGCCCATAGACCGGATCGAGATTGCAGCCACCCGGATCGCGCACCACTTCAAGCGTGAACTCGGGCTCGATCGTACCGTCGCCCCAGGGATCCTTTGGAGGCCAGGGTAGGAACACCCGGAACAATCCGCGCTCGAGCAACAGCGAGTGCGATGCCTCTTCCCCCTGTGGCAGGCTGGGACAGTTGGACCCGTCGATCGCGGCAAAAATCGGGTCTGTCCCGTCCGTCTCCTCCCATCGCTCGCGGATGGTCCTGACAGACAGGCTCATCCCGTCAGCCGGTTGGTGGCAACTCACGCAAGCACGGCCGTTGGGGCCGAGCGGCTCGAAGAAAGGATGCCCGTCTGTCTCGATCTGTCCGGAGGTATTGTAGAGCCTCAGGCGGCCATGGTCGTTCTCGTATTCGAGCAGTTGGGGAATCGGCCTTCCCTCGCCCGGGTCCCACCATGCGCGGCCACCATTCGGGATCACTGCCTGCTGCGCGGAACCGGCCTGTGCGGAAACAGCCGGCTCCCGGGCCTGGAGCGCCTGGAAAGCCATAGCCGCCAACACCGTTCCGCCGGCGAGCGTCAGCATACGCGAAGAAACGGTCATCTTTCCCCTGCCGCCGGGGCATCTCGAAGCAGGATACTCTCTGCCATGGCTTGCGTCGTTGACCATGCATCCCTCTGTCTTCTGCGGATCGCCATGCGGGAAGTCCGTGCCGATGCGAAGCTGCCAACTTTACAGACTGCCGCTTTCGTGTTTCCTGCATGTTCTGTAGGGGGATGAGGGATTGAGCAAGGCTGACAACACGATAATGCACGCCCGCGTATGGGCGAAGCTGGCCTTGTGGCTGATCGTGCCGATCGCACTGCTCACATTCGTCAATTCGATAGACCGGGTGAATGTCAGCTATGCCGGAAGCGCGCTTTCGGCGGAACTGGGCCTGAGCCAGCAGCAATTCGGCCAGGGGGTGAGCATGTTCTTCCTTGCCTACCTGCTGTTCCAGTATCCCCATGTCCGCCTGCTGAAGGCCTGGGGCATCAAGATATGGCTGTTCTGCTCCATCCTCTTGTGGGCAGTCTCGGGTTTCTGGATGGCGCATATCCAGTCGGCAGCGGAATTTTATGCTGCCCGTTTCCTTCTTGGCATGGCAGAGGCCGGTTTTGCCCCGGGAATGACCTGGCTGATTTCGCAATGGGCACCACCATCCTTGCGCGCAAGGGCGCTATCCGGCGCGCTGGTCGCCGTACCGCTGTCAATGGTGCTGGGCGGGCCGCTATGCGGATGGTTGCTGGGGATCGGCAACTCGCTGGACATGGCGGCCTGGCGTTACATGTTCCTCGTCATCGCCACCCCCAACCTGCTACTGGCGGTTGCGGCGGCACTCTATTTCGTGGACAGTCCCGAAAAGGCGCGCTGGCTGGATGACAGTGAGCGCCAATGGCTGGTTGCCGAATTCGCCAGGCAGGAGCAGACCAGCGCGCCCGAGCCGGCCTGGAAAGAGATTGCGCGCGATCCCTGGCTGTGGCGCTGCTGCGTCACCTGGCTGCTGGTGATGACCGGTTCCTACGCGCTCGCGTTCTGGCTGCCGCAACTGGTGCGACAGCTCGATATTGGCGGTAGCGAGTTCATGATCGGCACGCTCAGCGCGCTGCCGATGCTGGGTCTTGCCATCGGCCTGATGCTGAACGGTCGCCATTCGGATCGCAGCAACGAGAGGCTTTTGCACGTCGGGATACCCAGCGCGCTCGCAGGCATTGCCATGCTGGTTGCCGCCTTCCTGCAACCTGGATGGCCGGTGCTGGCGCTGCTGACCCTGACCGGTTTCGGGATCGGCGCGGCCCAGGGCGTATTCTGGGCCATCCCGGGCACCGTGCGTCTTGGTGGCGACAAGGTGCCCGTAGGTGCCATTGCGCTTATAAGCATGTTCGGTACGGCCGGTGGCATCATCGGCCCATGGCTGACGGGTGTGCTGGTGGAAAGCAGCGGCAATTTCTCGCTCGCGATCGGCGCCCTGGCATCACTGCTGGTCATCGCACTGTTCGTGATCGGATTCGACAGGTCAGGCCGCAGCCGCCAAGCGACTTAGGCCTTTCGCACTTCGGCCAGCAGTTCTGCCGCCTTTTCCGCGATCATGACCGTGGGGGCATGGGTATTGCCCCGGATCACATCGGGCATGACCGATGCATCGGCTACCCTTAACCCCTCCACGCCCTGGACCCGCAGCCGGGCATCGACGACATCGCCCATCGCGCAGGTGCTTGTGGGATGGCCGGCGCTGATCAGCGAGGCCCGCAGCCAGCCGTCGATGGCTGCATCATCGGCAGCGTCAGGCCCGGGGGCCAGTTCCTGTTTCACCAACGGCCTTGCAGCCTCGGTTGCAAAGAAGCGGCGGGTGAAGCGAAACCCCTTTCGCAACCTCTGGCGATCTCCGGGTGCGCTCATGAAATTGAACTGCACGGCGGGAAGCGCCAGCGGATCGGCACTTTGCAGTGTCACCTCGCCGCGGCTTTCCGGATCCAGCAGGATTGCCCCGCACGAGAACATCGGCAGCGGGGCCTTGCGCCAGCCGGGAAACCATGGGCGCGCATCATAACCGCTGTGCACGATCTGAAATTGCAGGTCAGGCCGTTCCTGCTCCTCTCCCGAGCGGATGAAGCCCTGGATCGACATGGGGCTCTGGCTCATCTGACCAGTGCCGGCAAGCTTCCATTTCAGGAAGTTTGTCACCAGCCTGTCCAGCCGGATCTCGCGGTTGAAGGCAATGTCCTGCGCAGCCCTGTAGATCGTCATCGCGATGGGGTGGTCTTGCAGGTTCTGCCCCACACCGGGCAGGTCGTGCAGAACGTCGATCCCATGCTCGCGCAGATGCCCCGCCGGCCCGATCCCGGACAGCATCAGCAAGTGGGGGCTGTTGAGCGCCCCCGCACTCAGGATGACCTCGCCCCGACAGCGCAGCTTGCGGTTCCCGAGATCCACGCCTGAGGCCCTGCTGCCTTCAAACAGCACGCGATGGACCGTCGCACCGGCAATCACCTTCAGGTTGGCGCGCGATTTCACCGGATCGATTAAGGCCCGTACCGTACTCGCCCGGCGGCCCTTGCGGATGGTGCAGTCGGGCATCCCGAAACCTTCGGGCTGTGGCACGGCAAAATCCGGGCAAGCGCCATATCCCAACTCGCGTGCTGCTTCGAGGAAGGCAGGAAAGAGCGCCGGGTCCGGTTGCATCGGGGAGACATCCATCTCCCCCTCGCCGCCGTGAAGCTCTCCCGCACCGCGCCAATTGTTCTCGGATCGCTTGAACAGCTCGAGGACATCGTCATATCCCCAGCCGTCAAACCCGGCATCGCGCCAGCTATCATAATCTGCAGCCGCACCCCGGATATACATGGTACCATTTATGGAAGAGCATCCACCCAGCACCTTGCCCCGCGGGATCGGCTGGCTGCGCCCGTCAAGGTGCGGATCAGGCTGGCTTTCGTATCCCCAGCCGAAACGCGGATCCGCTGCCGCCTGCATCCAGGTCAATGGCATGTCGATCAATGGGTGGCGACAATCCACGCCTGCTTCGATCAGCGCGACGCTTACCCCGGGCCGCGCGCTGAGACGGTTGGCCAGCACACAGCCGGCGCTGCCTGCACCGACGATGATATAGTCGAACTCTTCCACTGGCAGCGCCTCTCCGATAGTGTCGTTTGAAGCACTTAGCGCACTGATGGCTGAGTGAGGAAGGGGAGGATTGTCCTGCATACGCCCAGCCTTGAACTGGCCTTTCATGTCAGGCTCGATTTCGCTGAAGGTCCGCGCACGCGTTTCACCCCCGCGGCCAAGCAGTTCACGCGCGGCTTCGTGGGCCTGGCGGGAGGCGAAGTCAGCGGGCCCCGCCTCTCAGGCAAGGTGGTCCCCGGCTCTGGAGGTGACTGGCCGCGCATGTGGCAAAGCGGCCTGATCGAATTCGAGGCGCATTACATGATCGAGGCAGCAGACGGCACTCCGATCTATATCCACAACAGCGGGCTTGCCTGGTCAGCTCCCGATGCCCTTGCCAGGATCGAAGCGGGCAAAACGGTGGGGGCGGAGGAAAACTATGTTCGTGTCACACCTCGCTTTGAAGCGCCGGACGGGCCGCACGCCTGGCTGGGGCGCACGATCTTCGTCGGCATTGCCGAACGGCGGGGCAATTCCACGCATTTCGATTACTACGCGGTGACCTGAACCATGCCGCAACCCCTGTCGATCGAGGACCAGCTGGCGATCCGCGATGTCGTGTCACGCTATTGCTGGGCGCTCGATACCGGCGACGTGGAAGGTTTCGTATCCTGCTTTGCTGCTGATGCGGTGCTGGTGTGGGACACCTTCGAAGTCCCGTTGGAATGGCGGGGCCATGATGCCATGCGCCACTTCGCCTCGTTCCTGCGCGACCAGCCGAGCACGGCGGGGCGCCAACACCACGTCTCCAACCTGCTGCTGGAAGCAACCGACCAGGGTGCTCGCGGAAAGGCCTACGCCAGCGTCGCCCTGCGGCAAGGCAACGGGCCGCACCTGCTCAACGTGATGGGCTGGTACGAGGATGAATATTGCAAGCAGGCCAACGGCTGGGCAATTGCCCGCCGGGTCATTCGCGATTGGTCGGGCCCTGTCCTTGGCGGGATCGCCGGTCAGGACGGGCAGCGCGAGGCACGGCCCCTTCCCCCGCCCCTTGCAGGCCTCGTCTACGGCGAAGGTTAGTCAGAACAGTGAATTGGTGGCCCCGCCATCGATGACCAGGCTCTGCCCGGTGATGTAGTTGCCCTGCTCGCTGCAGAACATGGCCACCCAGTCTCCCACGTCGTCGCACTCGCCGAAGCGTTCCGAAGCGATGCGCCAGTCACGGCAGAATTCCGACACCTCCTGCTCATAGGTGATGCCCTTGGCAGCGGCGCGTTCGTTGAACTGCTTCTCCACGAAGGCGCTGTGGTGCATGCCCGGCAGCAGGTTGTTGATCGTGATGTTGTGCCTGGCAACGACCTTGGAGACGGCAACGGCATAGTTGGCCAGCGCAGCGCGCGTCGCTCCCGACAGGATGCGGATCTCACCCGGATATTTCGCCGCGACCGTGGCGATGTTGACGATGCGGCCCCATTTGCGCTCGACCATGCCATCCAGCACGTCGCGCATGAAGGCCACGGGTGACAACAGCGAAATATCGATTGCTTCGTGCCAGTCCGCTTCCTTGATGGCGCGGTAATCCGGCGTCATCGGCGGGGGCGAGCACGTTCCGACAAGGATATCCGGGTCCGGACAGGCCGAGAGGATTTTCGCGCGCCCTTCGGCAGTACTGTGGTCGGCGCAGACGGGAATGATGGTCGCACCGGTCTGGGCAGCGATCTCCTCGCATGCGGTGACTAGCCTCTCCTCACCGCGTGCCGAAACGACAACCTGTGCACCCGCACGCGCAAGCGAGAGAACCGCACTGCGTCCCATGCCGGCGCTGCCGCCATTGACGATGGCCTTGCGACCGCGAATTCCCAGTTCCATTCCTTCCCCCATTCCTGCCGCATCGCCTCAAGCGAAAGGTGGTTTGCAGCCAATGCCGCACGTCAATTGCATGATCAGTTGCGGTCTTCCAGCCAGTTCGCCAGCGCCTCCAGCTCCTCGTCCGTCAATTCGGCCGGGGTGAACTGGGGCATTGCGCCAATCCCGCGCCTGACCACGAAGGCAGTGTAGGCGGGAGGCAGGTTCACCCTGTCCAGCAAAGCCGCTTCACCCTCGGGCATGCGCCGGGCCAAGGCACGCGTTCCCCAGCCGCCATCGTCATGGCAGTAGGCGCAACGGCTGGCGAATATCGTTTCGGGCGAACGGGCTGCCTCGCTGGCGGACTGGACCGCTGCAGGCGTTGCGGCAGCGAGCACGGGAGCGGCAAGCCATAGGAAACGGTTTGGACGCTCCGGCCTCATTGCCCTTCCTCCTCCTTGTCGTTCCAGCTGCCGATACCCTGCTTGCCGGGAGCAAGGATGCCGTTGGGATCCAGCGCCGCCTTGATGCGATTGTTGAGCTTGGGCAGGGCGTGATCACCCCAGCCATGCATGGCAACCGCATCATCCATGAAGCGCAGGTGCGTGCGATAGAGACCGATACCGATCCCGGTCATGTCCGCGCAAAGCTGGCGAAACAACCTGCGGCATCGCTCGGTCTCTTCAGCGTCAGTGCGAGTGTAGAACATGTCAGCCACGAAGATCAGCGCGCGGCTGGAGATGCCGAACATGCCGATCCACGGGTCCTTGCCATATTCCAGGAAACGCCTTTCGATGATCGCATAGACTTCTTCCGCGCGGTCACCCAGCGGCGCGACGATCGGTCCGAAATCGCTATGACCGCCGGGATTGCCGCCCCAGTCGACCACGCCCAGCGGGGCAAGGCTGACGTCCTGGCGCATCCAGCTTTCCTTGGGTTGACCTTGCTCCCAACGTCGCACTTCGATGGTGGCGCCGGGAATATTCTGGGAGAAGGCCTGGCGGATCTTTTCCAGCCTAAGGTCAAGGCCGGCCGGACTGTCGAACAGGTTGAAGATGACGCTCCACCAGCCCTGCCCGCGCTCGGCCAGAAGTTCCTCCATCCGCTCGCGAGAAATTGCACCGGGGCCGTCCCACACCTCGCTGCGGACACGGCCTCCGGTGATCTGCCGCCAGCCATTGGCGATGGTATAGGGCGCGTTGATCACATCTGTCATGCGCAAGGGACGCAGGGTGTCGATCAGGGCGCGGAAATCCCCGCGATCGGGAATCCGGATGGAAACCCCGGCCATTCCCTCCGGTTCGGGCATCAGGCACAGGCCCATCTTGGTAACGATGCCGAAGTTCGACTGGGTGAACATCCCGTCAAGGCCGGGACCGAACGGCCAGCGATAGGCCTGCCATTCGCGCGTCCCTTCCACTGCGCCCAGTCCAGTGCGCACCAGCGAGCCGTCAGCCAGCATCACTTCCATACCGCAGATCGTCTCAGCGTGCTGGCCATAGGGTGTGTAACCGACACCATGTTCCAGGGCATTGCCGATGACACTGCCCCAGCTGTGCGACGGGCCGGACATCCAGAGCCCCGATTGCCTGCGGTCGAGCTCAGCCTTGAAATCGAAGAAGCTGACACCTGGTTCCACCACCGCCGTACCCATTTCCTCGTCGATCTCGAGGATGCGGTTCATGCGCTTCAAGTCGAGGATCACGGATCCCCGCATTTCCGGCGCGGCAGTGCCATAGGCAAGGTTCTTGCCCATCGAGATCGGCCAGAGCGGAACCCTGTAGCGGTTGGCGATCTCCAGGATCTTGCGACAATCCTCGACGCCCGATGGAGCAAGCGCGGCAGAACTGGCATGATCGTCCTGGTCACCGATATCGAAGGGATCGAGATAACTCGCCCGGTCGGCATCGGAGGTAAAGACCCACTGCGGGCCGATGGCGGCCCGGAACTCCGCCAGCGCCTGATCGAAGGTTTCTTGCGTCAATCCCGGGGGCAGCACACTCATGGGGCTTCGTCCTTGCGTGCGGTCAGGGGAATTCGGGATGCCATGCCGGCGGAATGCTGGCAGGCTTGCGACGGGCTGCCGCCACCGGCAGCGCTCCCTTTCCCCAGAAAGACAGCCCCCAGACCTCGCCAACGCAGTCAACCTGCGCGGCCGGTTGTGCAAGGATCGGCGCGGAATGGAGAGCGGTCAGCACCGGCAGGCCGGCGCAACCGGCTATGAATGTGCGGCGGTTGAGTTTCATGTGATGCTCCAATGGCGCAAGGCACCTCCGGCGGCCCCTGGCAGAAGTTGCCCATCCCCGATGCTGGATAGGCCGTACTGCCTGGCGAAAGTCTCGCAGATGAAGCGGTCGGACCACAAGGTAGCGCCCGCGATGCCGCCGCCTCTCTTCAGCAATTCCGGGATATGCTCGCGCCACGCAATGCCGAGGTCATCCTTACGCGGGTCAAGGATCTCAACCCCGCGATCGCGCCACCCATCGGCAAGCTCGCGCGAGGCGGCGAAGCGCGCGTCATGGATGAATACAGCGGGCTTGAAGCCTTGCGCCCGCAGGGCTGAAGGCATGGCGCCGAGCGCGGCAAGCGCAACCCCGCCCTTGAGCAGCATGCGGCGATTACTGCGGATCATCGGCGTTTCTCCAGATAGTCGGCAATCGCTTGCAGCTCGGCATCACTGAGCTCGGCGGGGCGGATCTGCGGCATGGAGCCGATTCCCCGGCGCACTACCGTGGTTGTGAAGCTGGCCGGCAGCACCTCGCGCCTTTCCAGTTCGGCCTGCCCTTCGGGGACTCGGCGGGACAGGACGCGCGTGCCGAAACCGCCTTCCAGATGGCATGCACCGCAGCGTTCGAGGAACAGTTCCTGCCCGGATCTGCCGTCTTCCGCCTGTGCCCCTTGCGTTACGGCGAGCGCGCCGGCGATTGCCAACAGCGGGGCAGTGCAGACCAGCGCCCTCATGATTGCGCCTCCCGGTAGGCCCGCGGCCAGATACCCATCTTTCCCGGCGCGATGATGCCGTGCGGATCGACCGCGTCCTTCACCGTTTCATTCCAGCGGCGCAACGCACCGTTGTTGTAGTCATAGGTGCGGGCCACCTCGTCATAGAAAAGCGTATGGGTACGGTATTCGCCCCAACCGCGCGAAGCGGCCGTCGCAATCAGGTCACTGAACAGCCGGTTGGCCCGCGCGGTCATGTCCTCGTCATTGCGGTTGAACACGATCATGCTGATGTGGTTGAGATAACGCTGGCCAGCCGTGAAACCGCCGTAGTAGTCGAAACCGGCATCCTCATACATGCCGCGAACGGTGGTATATTGCTCCCAGGCCTCCGCCCCTGAAAAGGGCGACACGGGCGAGAATGTCAGATGGCCGCCGGGACCACCCAGCCAGTCCACAACCCCCAGCGCCGCCAATGTCGGGGTCGGCGATCCCGAGCCACGCAAGGGTTCGCCGCGATGCCATTCGGAAAGCTGGAATTCATATGGCAGGTGAGCAAAGGCGCGCTTCACCTTCTCGGCATTGATCTGGTTGATCGCCTTGTCACCGAACAGGCGGATGGAAAAGTTCCAGTGCCCCACGCCGGCCTGCTCCCGCGCCTGGTCTAGGATATCGGCAGGGATCGGCCCGCTGCCCTGGTAATACTCGCTGCGCGGTGCGCGCACGGCGAGGTTGCGGATGATGTTGCCGAAGCTGGGATTGGCCTGAACGGTTCCATCCAGCTTGAGTGGCCGCAGGGCATCGACACCCAGGGGAAGATCCTCGACCCGGTCGAACGACATGGCAAGGTTCAGAGTATGCTCCGGCTCCGGCATCAGCCAGATACCCATCTTGGTGGCGATGCCGAAGTTCGATTGCATGAAGGCGCCATCCCAGGACGGACCAAAGCCGTAGGGGAACAATTGCCAGGTCTTGGCGCCTTCCAGCGCCCCCATGCCGGTGCGCAGCAATTCGCCGGTGCCAGTCACGACTTCGAGGCCGCAGACCTTGGAGGCATGCTCGCCATAAGGCGTGTATCCCACGCCGCGTTCCAGCGCGTTGCCCAGAACGCTGCCCCAGGTGTGGGCTGGAGCGGAGATCCACAGCGGAATGTCGTTGTCGACCAGGTAGTGATAGAGATCATCGAAACCCACGCCGGGCTCGACCACGGCATATCCCATTTCGGCATTGACCTCGAGGATGCGGTTCATGCGGACAAGGTCCAGCATGACGACTTCAGAAGTACGCGGGGCGGAGCCGCCATAACCGAAGTTCTTGCCGCGGCTGATCGGCCAGAGCGGGACGCCGAGCTCACCGGCAACGCGAACGATTGCCTGCACTTCATCGACGCTGGCAGGAGCAACTGCGCCGCGCGGTGCATAGGACATGGGATCGCGCGGTGCCATCGCGTCCTTGTACCCATGCGCGGCATCATCACCGCGCCAGACGTGCTCCTCCCCCACGATAGCCGCAAAGCGGACCATCGCCTGCTCCAGCCGGGAAGCATCAATCACAATCATGCGCCGCGGCTCCAAGTCGGCACCCAGTTGCCATGGATCTGCTGCGGGGCCTTGAACGGCAAGCGTACGCGGGCAACCGGCCCATCCGCCAGCCTGGCCGTGTCGCCGATGACCAGTTCACTCTTCATCGTGTCGTAATTGGTGGCCAGCGCCATCACCCAGCCATCGGCTTCTGGCGCATCCGGGCTGCGCGGGGCGAAGGCGATCTCCTGCAAGCCATACTCCGGACCGGCGAACATCACATCGACCTCGCCTGTGGCGAAATCGAACCGGCCGAAGCTGTTGGTCGGCCGTCGCCCTGTTCCGGTGAATGCCTGGAACTCGTCGGAAAAGCTCAGCAGGCCGTATCGGAAATCATGCCCCATAAACCGGTCGTCAACCCGGCTCAGCGCTCCCGGCTTGTCCTGGAAGCGCAATTCCTCGCGCCATCCATTGTCCCGGCCGTTCATGTCCATGGTGTAGCGACGGATTGTGGTCCGAGCAGCCGCAGGATCGAAAGGCTTGCCATGCACATCGGGGAAGAAGGGAAATGGATTGCCGTCGGAAACCGCCGCATCCAGCGTGATCACGCCATCCTTGTCGCTTGCCGCAAAGGTGTGGACCATCGCCATTTGGGGGCCTTCGAACCAGCGGATGTCGGACGCATCACCATTTCGCGGCAGAACGCCGATATGGCTGGGAACGCTCGTATCCCAGCCCCAATGCACTTTGCCCTCACGCAAGCGCTCCATGCTGGAAACCATGCCGTAGACCGGGATCAGGATATAGTTCTGCGAGATGGCGATATCATGCACCATCGAAAGGTATGGTGCGGGCAGCTTGCGCTCGCTGGTTACCGTCCCGTTGGCATCGATCGTGTATATCCAGATGGCATTGCTCGCCAGGCCCTCGGCCTCATAGCCGTAGGTGATCATTTCACCTGTGCGACCATCGACCTTGGGGTGGGCTGTGAACGTCGGGGCCTTGTAGTCACCCCCGAAATCATGAAACCCCCGCGTATCAAGCGTGTCCGGGTCCATTTCCATCGGCAGGGCATCTTCCTTCAGCGCCAGCAGCTTGCCCGCGAAGTAGATGACATTGGTGTTCGATACGGTGTCGTGATTGTTGAACTTGCCCTCCATCTCCGGCTCGTGGGTGAAGGGATTGCGGTAATATCCGAAGAGCTGGCGGCGGGCGGCCTTGTTGGCGAGATAGCGAGGTGTCTCGATATAGCGTGCAGTGAAGTCGCAGCAGCCATCGGCGATGTGGAAAGCGGTGATCATGCCATCAGCGGCAAAGGGTGAATCGTCAGGGAACTTCGGCGGATAGAACCATTCCGCACAAGCCCGATAGAAGGTGCCGTTGAGATCGGCGGGAATGGCCCCCACCACTTCGCAATCGAAAACGCTGGAATCGAAGCGCGCCGGCTCGAAATCGCCCTGCAGGGCGGGGTGATCCGCATAGGATAGTGCCAATATAGAATGCGGGTGTTGGCCCGCCCCTCCCTCTCGCCATGGTAAGGCGTGTCCGCATGAGCCCAAGCCTGTTGCTGCCGCAGGCTGAGAGACACGCATTCAAGCCTGAAGATGTTTATTTAAGATAATTATTTTTGTAAAGCATTGGCGGGTTCTGCAAACGCTGCCCCGCATCCGGTTTGGAGAAAGGTTCACACCTTGGAATTTGGATCGATCCGCAATCATCTCGCCTTCCAGGTTCACCTCACCTGGCGGGCGGCAAGGAAGGCACTGCTTGCCGAAGTGGACAAGAGCGACCAGCCGGTCTCGCGCGGGTCCTACTCGATCCCGATCCTGATCGGGCTCAACCCGGGAATCACGCCGATGCAGCTTGCCAACTCCCTGCACCTGGACGCATCGAAAGTGGCACTGTTCCTGCGCGAACTGGACAAGCAGGGCCTGATCAGGCGGATCCGCTCGCGGAAGGACCGTCGGGTTGTCGAATTGTATCTCACCGAGGATGGCGAGGCCTTCGCGCGCAACGCGAGCCAGGCCAGCGAGAAGCTGGAAAGCCCGTTCGAGGACATATTGTCCGACGAGGAACGCGAGACCCTGATCAGCCTGCTGATAAAACTGCGAGGCGGGCTACCCTGAGGCCGCTACCAGCACATGTCCGTGACGGAACCTTACTCGACAACCTCGAATTCCGCACCGGACAGCCCTTCGCCATCATCCACTTCGCTGTAATCAATCGCAAAAGTCGGGTCACAGGCATAAGGCAAGACATAGCCATCTTCGGCGGTCCACTGCATGAAGCGCGCGCCGGGAGTATCGAGGTTGTCCGGGTCCTCGAACCACTGGGTGGACATCAGTGTCCGGCCATCTTCGCTCAGCTTGAAACGCTCGATGAAGTGGACGTTCTCGCTGTGATCGAGGCCGTTGTTGGTGATGGTGGAGGCACTGATATGGGTGGTGTCGACAACCAGTTCGTCACCTTCCCACCAACCGATGGAATGGCCCAGATTGCTGTGGGCGGCATCTTCGGAAGGATGACCACGACCGTCCATGTAGATCACTCGGACCTGGTCAAAATACTCCACCTTGATGATCATCACATCAGATGTCTGGTGGATCTCGATCGGAAACGGCCCCTGCATGGTGTAGATCACCGCCGGGGTCGCACAGACATTCTCGAGCTTGAAGGCATCCGAAGGCTCCCAGTTCTCCGCCGCCTCAAGCGCATGCGGCTTGATCTCAAGCCCCCCGTATTCGCCCTTGGGAAATTCCACATAGCTGGCATCATCGAGTACAACCGTTTCCGGTGGCAACTGCGACATCAGACCTTCATCCATCGGGTGTTGTTCGCGAGCAGGTGACCAGAAACCGGTGAAGTCCCGGGGCGAGCGCCCGTCCTGCGACATCGCAGGGCTGGAAGCCACACAGGCAATGGCTGTGGCAAGGCAAAGAAAACGTTTCATCATTCTATCCCGGAATTCATGTCGGCCACGCCAAGTGGCGCATAACCGAAGGCCCTATCAGTCTTCCCTGGTGGAGAATGCACCGGAGCCCACCGGATTTCCATTGGCATCGGTGACCTGGCGCAAACGCAGATAACGGCTGCCATCACGCGCCAGCCAGCCTTCTACCGTGACCCTGTCACCAGGCTTGAGCGAAGTGCGCGTCCAACCGCGGCGGTTGAGGATCGAAGGAGAGGTGGTTTCGATACGCCAGTCATGCTCCTCACCCGAACGACCGGTGACGGTGACCACGATGCTGCCATGCGGATTGGCGAAGCGGAAACGCTTTACCGTGCCCTCAATCCTGACCAAACGGTTATCATCAAAGAACACGGCAAAGGAATGATGCGCATTGCCGGCCATCGGCGCGGACAGCACACCGAGTGCCCCGAGCGCCAGGGTCACGTGCAGTCTGGTCCATTTGAACATTTCAAAATTCCCACTTCTTCGATCTTCGCTGTCTGGGCGCTGCATTGCCGCTAGGTGTTGACATGTCAATACCACTTGCCCAACGGGGCGGGCAAGGACAAAGCGCGTCGAGCCTTGGGCGCCGTTCGTTTGTCCGGATAACGAATTTGGGCTTGCTTCAGGCTGAATGCGATTGCAGTCACCCGCGATCAGGCCGAAAATGCTGCACGGGAGAGAATAATGAAGGTTGCCGAAGCCATAGCGCAGATCCTGCAGGCGGAAGGGGTCGAGGCAATCTTCGGCTATCCTCGCAATCGCGTGCTGGAGACGGCTTCGGAACTCGGGATTCGGCCGATCATTGTTCGCCAGGAGAGAACCGGCCTGCACATGGCGGATGCACTTTCGCGCCTCTCGCGCGGGAAGCGCATTGGCGTTTTCGCCATGCAGCACGGCCCGGGAACGGAGAACGCCTATGGCGGCGTGGCCCAAGCCTACTCCGAATCCGTTCCGCTGCTGGTCCTGCCGATGGGCTATGACCGCACGCTCTCCTTCGTGCCAGACAACTACAATGCTTCGGTCTCCATGCGCGATGTCACCAAACACGCAGAGCCGATCACCCTGCCGGACGAGGTCGGCAATATCTTCCGCCGTGCCTTCACCCAGCTGCGCAACGGGCGCCTGCGGCCCGTCCTGGTGGAGATGCCGCATGATGTCCTGGGCGAGGAGACGGCCTACGATCCGGCAACCTACCAGCCGGTCTATTCCACCCGCTCCGCGCCTGATCCCGATGCCGTTCGCAAGGCTGCCAAGATGCTTTGCGCGGCCAAGCGTCCGGTGATCTATGCGGGACAGGGCATCCATTGGTCCGGTGCCTATGCCGAACTGGCGGAGTTGGCCGAATTGCTGGCGATCCCCGTTTGCACCAGCCTTGAAGGCAAGAGTTGCTTTGACGAGACGCACCCGCTGGCGCTGGGCTCAGGCGGGGCTGCCGTCCCGGGCCAGGTCAAGCACTTCCTGGAACAGGCGGACCTGATCCTTGGAATAGGCTGCAGCTTTTCCCGGACAGCTTTCGGCGTGTCCATGCCCGCCGGAAAGACCATCATCCACGCAACCCTGGATCCGGCAGATCTCAACAAGGGTGTTGTTTCAGAACTCGGACTGGTCGGCGATGCCCAGCTGACACTTTCCATGCTGTTGGATGCGTGCTGCGCGATCAACTCTGACCCGCGCGACGCGACGCCGGTTGCAGGCGAGATTGCCCGCGCCGAAGCGGACTGGATGAAGGATTGGCTGCCCCTGCTGACCAGCGAGGATGCGCCGCTTTGCCCTTATCGCGTCCTGTGGGACCTTCAGCAGACGGTCGATGTTGCCAATACCATCATCACCCACGATGCCGGCAGCCCGCGCGACCAGCTCTCCCCATTCTGGAAGACCACCCGCCCGCTGACTTATCTCGGTTGGGGTAAGAGCACCCAGCTTGGCTATGGGCTGGGCCTGGCGATGGGCGCGAAATACGCTTGCCCGGACAAGCTGTGCATCAACGTATGGGGCGATGCGGCGATCGGGTTTACGGGCATGGACTTCGAAACCGCGGTTCGCGAAAGACTGCCGATCCTGTCCATCCTGCTCAACAATTCGGCAATGGCGATCGAATTGCCGGTCATGCCCACGGCAACCGAGCGCTTCCGGGCAACCGATATCTCGGGCAATTATGCGGAATTTGCCAAGGCCCTTGGCGGCTATGGAGAGCGCGTGACCCGGCCTTCGGAAATTGCCGATGCAATCCGGCGCGGAATAGCGGCAACCGAAGCAGGGCAACCGGCATTGCTGGAATTCATCACCGCCAAGGAAACCCGCGCGTCCCGGGCACAGCCGCAGTAGGCGGGGCGCACGGCGAAATTCAATCAGTCAGCGGGATCGATCGTCCCAGGCAGGTTTTCGGCCATGACCAGCAACTGCCGGTCGAGCTCGCTGCGCTCCTCGCGCGAGAGGCCGCTCATGATCGCCTCGAAGAACAGGCGTCGTTCCGTCTTGACCTTCTCCGCAAGCTTCTGGCCGGCATCCGTGGCGGTGATGATGAGCCGCTTGCCATGATCGGGATCCTGCTTCCGGGACAACAATCCCATCGGTTCCAGCCTCCTCATCGCGCGGCTGATTTCCGCACGGTCGATCTCACCCGCCTTGCCGATTTCGCTGGCCGTACACGGCCCGATACTGGTGGCAATCGCCAGTAGGCGCCACTCGGCCAGGGACAGGCCGAATTTCTCGTTCAGGTTCTTCTGCGTTTCCCGGTCGATCATCCGCGCCAGCAGGAGCAACCTGTAAGGCAGGTGGTCTTTTCCGAACAGATGCCAGACCTGAGGGATCGCCATGATCATTCGGTGCCAAGTCCGGGATGGGATTGCAATGCCAAAGTTGTTGACCACTCAATATGCTGCTTTCATGATGCCCTCATGGCAGAGGAACACCCCTTCGCTCCGAGGTTGGAGCACGCATTCACCATTTCGATAGAGCTTTCGGCACCTTACTGGGTCACGCCCAGCGTGCGCGGAGAGACGCGGGCGGCAATATATGCCAAGTCCGGGACGGTGGAAGGGCCCCGACTGACGGGAAAGGTTATCCCCATGTCCGGAGGCGACTTCCCCCTTTCGCGCGAATCCGGCGTGATCGATTTCGACGCGCGTTACCTGATCGAGGCATCTGACGGCGCAATCATATACCTTGAGAACCGTGGCTATCGCTGGGCCAGGGATGAAGGCATCTCGGAAAAGCTGCGCAATAACCAGGCCGTCTCCTTCGACGACTACTACATGCGCGTGACGCCGAAATTCGATGCGCCGGCCGGCCCTCACGAATGGATGAGCAAACATGTCTTCGTGGGTGTCGCGGAAAAGATTCCCGGCGCCAACCGCATCCATTACTTCGTGGTGCTGTAATGGCCGCACCGCGTTTCAGGGGCATCTTCCGGCCTGGCGTCGATCCGTTCAGCGCGAGCCACAAGCCCCCTCTGCCGCCTGCCGATTACCACCGCCGCACCGAGCAGGGCCTGGTCATCGAGCGCAACTGCATCATCCCGTTGGCGGACGGAACCGAGATCTTCTGCGATCTCTATCGACCCGAAGCGGCAAACGGCGACGTGCCGGTACTGCTGGCATGGGGCCCCTACGGCAAGCACGCCCTGTCCAACCAGGTGTACTGGCCGCGCTCCGGCGTAGAGCCCGATTGGCTATCCCCGCTCACGCCCTTCGAAGGACCTGATCCGGTATGGTGGGGCCAACGCGGCTATGGCGTAGCGGTGGTGGACCCGCGCGGTGCATGGCTGTCCGGTGGTGATTTCCATCACAATGGCGCACAGGAAGCTCAAGATTGCGCAGAGGCGGTGGAATGGCTCGGCCGCCTGCCCTGGAGCAACGGCCGCGTGGGCATGACCGGCGTATCCTATCTCGCGGCGATCCAGTACCTCGTCGCTCCGCTCAAGCCCGGGCCGCTGGCAGCGCTCAACCCCTGGGAGGGGTTTTCCGACTGGTATCGCGAGTTTGCCTATCACGGCGGCATTCTGGAAACCGGTTTCCTGCCGCGCGCTTCGGACAACATCCAGTGGTCACTTGGGCAGACGGAAAACACCTGGGAGAACGTCAAGGCGCACCCGCTGATCGATGAGTTCTGGCATTCCAAGGAGCTTGACCTGGAGGGGATCGAGCAACCGGCTTACGTCGTCGCCAGCTGGTCGGACCAGGGCCTGCACCTGCGCGGCACCATAGAAGCCTGGCGGCGCATGAGCAGCGCGCATAAATGGCTGGAGGTGCATGGCCAGAAGAAGTGGGCGCACTACTATCGCCCCGAGAGCAGGGACCGGCAGCGCGCCTTCTTCGATCATTTCCTGCTTGATCGACCCACCAGCGTCGCCGCGTGGCCTCCGGTCAGAATCGAAATCCGTGAACGACACGGCGTGGCGGTGGAACGCGAAGAACAGGAATGGCCGCTCGCAAGAACGGATTATCGCACGCTTCACCTCGATGCGGGCAAGGATGCACTTTGCGAAGAAGCCCCTGGGAACGACCTAGCCCTCCGGCAGGATGCTGTCGAAGGCGTTGCCCACTTCGATATCACTTTCAGCGAAGATACGGAGATCACCGGCCACGCCGCGTTGAAGCTGTGGGTGCAGGCCGAAGGTTCCAACGACATGGACCTGTTCGCCGCCTTGCAGAAAATCGACGCCAATGGCGAGCAGGTCGGCCTCACCTTCTACGCCTTCTATGAATACGGCCCCGTGGCGTTGGGCTGGCAGCGGGTCAGCCATCGCGCACTCGATCCGGAGAGGTCCACACCGGAACGTCCGGTACACCTGCATACCAGCGAGGAACTGCTATCAGCGGAGGAAATCGTCCCGGTCGAAATCGAGTTCTGGCCGTCGTCCACATTGTTCAGGGCGGGCGAGACGCTGCGCCTCGTCATCGCCGGACAGGATATCTATCGCCGTGAGGAAGGTGTTCCCCTACCCTTCCCCATGCACGAGGAAACGCGGAACAAGGGCATGCATGTTATCTACACAGGAGGGAAGCATGACAGCGTCCTGCGCTTGCCGGTCATCCCTCCGCGGCAGGCTTAGGCCAAACTCCTACCTGCGCCCAAGATCGATTTCTCGTCCTTTCCGAAGCGGTCAGGACGAGCCCCGCTGCAAGGCAGCAACAAAAGAGCTGGGACTGGTACCGAACCGTTCCCGGAACGATCGGCTGAAATGCGACGAACTGTTGAAGCCGCAATCGAATGCCAGCGCAGTCAGCGTCGTGGGTTGGAGCGGTTGTCTCTCCAGCTTGCTACGACACAGGTCAAGCCGCCGGTTCCAGATATAACGGCAAACCGATTCCGAGCCTTGAAATGCCTTGTGAATGTAGCGCGGAGTGCAACCCAGCGCGCGTGCCACCTGGTCAACGGAAAGCTCGGGATCATGCAGGTTGCGGTCAATATAATTGCGTGCACGCCGCGCGGTTTGTTCGAGGCTGGTCAGCTGCAACGATGCCTGGGTAGACTGGCGCAGCACCCGGCGGAACAGGTCGGTCAATTGCCGGCCGAGTTGCACTTCCTCCTCGCAGGCAAGCTGTCCAGGAGCGTCAATCGCGTGGACGATCGCTTCGTAAAGCGCGCCGCTGGCACCTTGGCTGAGCGGCAACAAAGGGTTCTCGCAACGCGAAGCGATACTGGCGGCAAAGGGCAAATCGTTGCAGGGCACCTGCAGCCATAGATGCGAAACATCGCCTTCGTTGATGGCCAGATGGGACTGATGCGGATCCACCATCATCCAGTCACCGGGATGCAGTTCCACTTTTTGCTGTCCCTGGAACACGATGCTGTGGCCATCCTGCTGGTAGCGCAAGCGCAGCATGCGTCCACCATCGCCTGCCAAGGGGTTCATCTCGACCCGGTGAGGAGTGGAAGACAAGCGATATAGAGTCAGGCTGTCGATCCGCCGAAGCGTCACTTCGGCATCGAAGACGTTGCTCTTTGCCTCGGCCCTGACACCGCCGATCCGGCTTGATCCGGCATTCCAGAAATTGATCCGATCTGCAGGATCGATTGCACTTGTGGAGGCGTAAAACGCCTGTCCCATCCAGACATCCTCCCTTCGCCTTCGCGGCAATACGGATGATAGGATGTTCGGTGTTGAGAAGTCAATTCATTCAAGCAAAGGAAAGGGGGCGGCCCGCAACAGGCCGCCCCCTTCCATCAACCGGCCAGTATCAGAAGTCCTTCTTCACCGTTAGCGCCCATTCACGCGGGCGTGCCGGGGTGGCGATACGGCCACCGTTGTTGTTGCGCTGGTCGAATACCGAATAGAAGTAGTATTCGTCGGTCAGGTTGGTGACTTCCAGGGCGATCGACAGGTCCTCGTCCTCGTTGCGCCAGGTCACGCGGGCGTTCGCCGTGGTGAAACTGGGCAGGTAGGTTTCCAGTCGGCCCAGCGGACCGTTGTCGAAGCCGGAGAAGGTCTCATCCTGATAGTACACGTCGATACGCGGCGTGATCGAACCGGCATCGCCGATATCGATGCGATACTGCGCACCGATCGATGCCTTCCACTCCGGCATGCCGGTACCCGGATCGGTGAGCAGTGCACCCGAAGCGGGGTTCACGAAGGTGAACTGGAAGTCGAGATAGCTGACGGAGCCGCTGATGGTGAAGTCATCCACCGGCTCGGCAAACAGCTCGATTTCCACGCCCTTGATGTCCGCACTACCCGAGTTCACGCGGCAAGCCGAGGGGCGCGAGTAGATCGGATCGGCAGTCGGGCAAGGGTTCGCAGTCGACTGGATATCCGAGTACTTGTTCAGGAACGACGACACGTTCAGGCGCAGGCGCCGGTCGAGCAGGTCGGACTTGAAGCCGATTTCATACGCAGTCAGCGATTCCGGGCCGAACGGCAGAAGCTGGAAGGCATTGAACGGACGCGGGTTCGAACCACCACCCTTGAAGCCGGTCGAGATCGAGGCGTAGGCCAGGAACTGCTCGCTGAAGCGATAGTCCAGCGCCACACGATAGTCGATCTTGTCGCCCTTGTAGAAAGCCGTCTGGCCAGTGAGAGCGCGAACGACTTCGGTGGTGTTGCTGTCACCGTCGTAATCCTGAACGTCGGGCCCGTCGAAGCCTTCGCCATAGAAAGCACCTACCGGATCGAGGAATCCGTTGATCGTGCCATCCAGGTTATAGCGGAAATAGGACTGGGCCTTGCTTTCCTCGGTATAACGGATGCCGGCGTTCAGGTTCAGGTTGGGAACGATTTCCCACGCCAGGTTGGCGAACAGCGCCTGAGCGTCTGCAGCCACCGTGTCGGGCTGGCGGAACTGCAGCGGATACGGAGCCACATAGCGAAGGTCCTGCGTGGAATCATACACGGAGGACTGTTCGAAATAGTAGCCGCCGATCGTCACGAAGATCGTTTCGGTCAGCTCTGCGTTCAAACGCAGTTCCTGGCTGAAGCTCCAGTTGTCGAGGTTGTTGATGCCGTAACCCGTGCGAGCCGGCGAAATGTCGCCGTCAGCCGCGAAGTAGGTATCGAACTCGCGATAACCGGTGATCGAGACCAGCTGCAGCATCTCGTTGATGTCCCAGTTCGCCTGGCCCGAAATACCCCAGCCGCGATAGGTGGTACGGTTTTCGCCCTGGGTTGCCTGCATGATGGTGCCACCGGCACCAAACGGGTCACCCGGGATTACGGGTACGAACGGACCGCCAAAGGCACTGCCATCGACCTGGTAGTTACAGAACGGACCGCAAATGAAGCGGTCGTCCATCGGCAAACCGCTCGGCGTCAGGATGTTCGGGTTGGCATTGCGGCGGGTAGCCGTCAGCACCTGGCCTGCGACCGTCTGGTCCTGGTCAGTGAAGTCGCCGATCAGGGTAAAGTCGAAATCGGGGCTTGCTTCCCAGCGCAGGATCGCACGGGCAGCCTGGTAGTTGGTGCTGCCCAGCTTTGCCACGCGGCAATCATCGGTGGTCACAAAGCGCGGTTCACCACCCACCGGGTTGATTTCCTCCACGTCGCCATCGGCATTGATGAAGGTGTCACCGCCACCAGCCGGGAATACGCAGCCAAAATCAAGCTGGTCAACATAACCGTCCTGGCGCTTCGACACACCGGAGACACGGGCGAAGAGGTTGTCGGTAAGCGGGAATTCCGCCGCGCCGCGCAAGGTCATGCGATCACGGCTGCCATAGCCTGCTTCGACAAAACCGCTGGTGTCGCCGCTCGGCAGGCGCGAATACATCTTAACCGCACCACCGATCGAGTTACGACCGGACAGCGTGCCCTGGGGGCCACGCAGGATTTCCACACGGTCAAGGTCGAGCGTGTCGAAGATCGCACCGGTCAGCGAGGGATAGTAGATATCGTCGATGTAGATACCGACGCCGGGCTCGTACGCGGGGTTGAAGTCGTTCTGGCCGATACCGCGGATAGACGCGGTAACGGACGGACCGAACGCTGCCGTCTGCGGGCGGATCTGCACGTTCGGAGCGCTGTCAGCGATGGTCGCAAGGTCAGTCTGGCTGCGTGCTTCCAGCTCTTCTGCGGTCACCGCGGTGATAGCAAGCGGCGTATCTTGCAGGGCCTGCTCGCGGAACTGCGCGGTCACGATGATCACATTGTCCCGGGAACTTTCTCCATCCCCGTCATCCTGTGCCAGGGCCGGGCTGCTGGCCATTGCCAGGACCGAAGCCCCCAGGGCCAGCATGGTGCCCCTTCGCAGATTGGTAGTGTTTTTCCTCATTTTGGTAATCTCCCTCCTTCGAGTGATGTCTCTTTATTGCAGTGTTGACAAATCCACAACCTGTTCGTCCCACGGTGACGAAGTGTAGTATGGTGCTTGGTAGAAAGTGGCGACGACAGCCGAGATGCAGCCATCGTTGACCTTGAACATCTCCAGCAATCCCCAGCTTTGCGGTTCCTGGAAGATGGACTTTGCCGGTGTGCCGTCGGTCAGCGTGTATTCGTCCAACTGGCCCTTATGATCGATGAATCCCCTGGCAAGGGCTACCTGTCGTTCCTCATCGATCAGGACCACAGTACGCCGCACCCGGTTGTTGAACAGATAGCGGCCGGATTCGAATGCGCCCTTGATATCAGTGAACAGCAGCCCGTTTTCCCGTCGCGTGGCTTCCGGAAGGAAACAGGTACCGCGAATTTCGCCGTCATTGAGCTGCAACGTGTCAAAATAGCCATGGGCATGGGCGGCCAGTTCTTCACGTGAAGCACGCTCCTCTGCCGGCACGACCTGGTCGATGATCGGTTCGTGCACATATTCATCGACATCGCCTATAGGCGTTGGCGGACTGCTGAGGTTGCGCGCAGTCGAAATGATCTGCTCGACCTCGGTGATCCGGCCGCCTTCCACTTTCAGCCGCACACCCAGGAACCCGGGCACCTCGCGCTGGCGGATGGCGGTGAAGATTCCGATCGTCCCGAGGACGGGATCGGACAAGGTCAGCGCTGGCCCCACCTCTTCGGTCACCGTATCCCAGGTTCCATCGGGAAAGGGCATGGCGACGTTGTTTTCCGTGAAGCGAACAAGATCCGCAAACGGGGCTGCCGAAGGATCATGCGCCAGGTAAGCAGCACGATACTGGTCTGCGATCTCTTCCAGGCACGCCTTGTCACATTCCTGCGCCAGATCGGCAGAAGCCGCCCCTTGTTCGCCACCTTCACCGGCACAGCCGGCAAGCCCGACCAGTGCCAATCCAAGGGCAGCGGGTGCCAGCATCCGTGCGGCAAGGCGCCCTGTGTTGAAGTATGTCATTGGCTTGTCCTCCCCGGCGGTACTCAGGTTACTTCGTAATAGCTGATGGTGATGCTGCGCCCGTCAGATGCCGGAAGCCCCACACCGATGAAGAACAGGCCAAGCACCCAGTCGTGCCGTCCACGCACATCGGCATCGACCCAGCTCGTGACGCGGTAGTATCCGTCAGGACGGCGATACCCGATATTGCGCAGATACAGCCATTCGCCCTGCTCGCTGTCGTCGCGCAGCAGGATGTGGCCATCGATGTCCACCACGGCGTCTTCGCGACGCTGCGAATATTCGCCGCCGCCGTCGGGATAGATTGTTCCGGAAATGCGACCCGTGATGGTGCCGCCATCGATCTTGCGGAAAATCCGGTCCCCGCGCGGGGAATGGAAGCTCTCCGCAGGCGCATATTGCAGCGTGACCGTGAAGGCCGGCTCGAAGCCGAGATCGGCGATGTATTCCTCGCCGCGATCGGCAAGCACTTGCATGCGATCCATCACAGCACCTCGTAATAGGTGAAGATCGTGCGGTCGGGATCGACCATCCGCAGGCCGTGGCCGATGAACAGCGTGCTGTTCATCCATGCGTGCGGACTGTTGACCGGGGCATCGAAGAACGGCGAGGTCCGCATGCGCAACGGCACCTGGTCATTCGATCCAGAAACGAATTCCTGGCTGAAGCTGCCATCGGGATTGACCGGCCCCACCTGGCGCCGGACACCGTCAGCCGGATCCGAACCGATCCGGCGCATATAGCCGCGATTGTTGATGTAGATGTAATGGCCATCATCCGCCTGGAACATGTAGTGTGCATCCAGCGGACCGCCGCCGCCGCCGAAGTCCGCGCCGCCATAGGGCACGACGCGGCCCGAAAGACGCGGCCCCCAGATATCCCCGCCGATTGCCGGAACGAATGCGCGCCGGAAGGGTGAATCAATGGCAATGCGTTCCTTGAAGAACACGCTGACGGAAAATGCCCAGCGGTATTGCAGGCCATTCTTCTCCTTTACGGGCGCGCTCGTGGGCGTGTCCTGCGCTGTTGCCGGTCCAGCCTGCGCTGCCAGCGCCGCTACACCCGCAGCAGCGCCGCCACGCAGCACGTGCCTGCGATCAATCATCGCTGCCCTCCCCACTCCCGTTGAACAGGTTTGCATCATAACGCGCCGCTTCTGCATGATCGGCCCGCACGACGCCCTCGCCGACCGGCATCTCCACCAGTCCGGGAAGCTCTTCGGCATCGTACCAGGCACCGTGAACCTGCGGCCCACCGCGGAAAGGCAGGATGACGCGCGCAAGTTCGCCTTCGGACACACGCTGGGCATCCACGATCACCAGCTCGGTGCGCAGTTCGGCCAGGTTCGACGTGGTGCCGATCAGGTAACCATCGCCTTCTTCGGTGCTGCCCCGGCGCGGAACGAAGCTGCATTCCTGCAGCGTGTGCGTATCGCCCACGAAATAGC
This sequence comes from Alphaproteobacteria bacterium, assembly GCA_030424845.1. GTDB lineage: Bacteria > Pseudomonadota > Alphaproteobacteria > Sphingomonadales > Sphingomonadaceae > Alteraurantiacibacter. Next base: position 54,978 of record JAUHWC010000006.1, read on the forward strand.
TTTCCACCTCGCCCGTATGCATATCGAACCGGCCATAGCTGTTGGATACGCGGCCGCGCAGATTGCCCGCCCGTTCCTCGTCGAACGGCTTCGTCGGGTCGGAAAAGAAGGTGAAGGCATAGCGCGCAGGCTGCGTCAGGAAGCGATGATCCATCTTGGCGAGGTCCCCCACCTGCTGCGGGAAGAGGATTTCCTCCTCCCACGTGTCGCTGGAGGATGACAGGTCGAAGGTCAGCTTGCGGAAGAAGCAGCGCGCCTTCGAAGGATCCCACGGACTGCCATCGACATTGGTGAAGAACGGGAAGAAATTGGAATCATAGAAGGGCGCATAGAGCGTGACCTTGTCGCCCTCGCTTACGGCATTGAGGGTATGCATCATGCAGCGCTCGGGGCCGCGGAACCAGCGCAGGTCCTTCGCATCGCCATCGCGCGGCATGATGCCGACCATGCTGGGCTTGGTCTTGTCCCAGCCCCAGTGCACCTTGCCTTCCCGCAGGCGCTCCATGCTGGTGGTGTAGCCGCCGAAAGTGAAGAGCACGTGGTCCTGCGTCACCGCCCAGTCGTGAACGACCGATACGTAGGGCACCTTCAGGCGCACCTCGCGCGTCACTGTGCCGTTGCGGTCGATGACATAGTAGAACAGGTCATCGCTCAAGAGCCCGGTCGCTTCGTAGCCGAAGGTGAGCATTTCGCCGGAAACCGGATCGATCTTGGGGTGGGCGGTGAAGGTCTCGCTGCGATAGTTGCCGCCAAAATCATGCGGACCGATAGTACCCAGCGTTGCCGGATCGATGCGATACGGCAACGCATCTTCCTTCAGCGCGAAGAGCATGCCGGCATGGGCCAACGGCGCAGTATTTGCCACCGTGGCATCGAGACCGCGCACCTTCTCATCATGCGTGAACGGGTTGCGATAATTGCCGAACTGCTGGCGTCCTTCAGCCAGGTTGGCCCTGAAACGCGGGGTCTCGACATAACGGCCCCGGAAGGAGACCTTCCCGTTCTTGATCCTGAATGCGCTGATATAGCCATCGGAATGCAACGGGGCATCATCGGGGAATTTCGGCGGATAGTACCATTCGCCGCCCACGCGCACGAAAACGCCATCCATGTCATGGGGCACAGTTCCCTCGACCTCGCAATCGAGCAGCTGCGCGTCGAACCTTTGCGGCGCAAAGAAGCCTTGTGCCCCCGGATCGCTGAATGCCTTGACTATCTTCCCTCTCCCTTGTCCGTATTCGCGGCCTAGGTCATGAATGGCGAAAGCCGTCTGAGCCGCTCCTCGTCCCCACTGGATAGCGGCCCGGCACCCCGAAACCCCCTGGGCGGGCGATACCCCGGCAATTTCCCGGATGTGTCCATCATCGGACGGTCGGCAAAGAAGGACAGTTGCGGCGCATGTGCATGCACGGCCTTTGCATGAGCTGCACACACAGGCGTGGCAAGCAGCGCCAGGCCGCCACACGTGCCGGCGAGAAATGTTCGCCGATCACAGGACATGTCGCCAGCGATCCCACGACTATCGCTTACAGAATTCGTGACCATTAACCGCGCGAATAGGCCCTCGCGGCAAACGATGTCTTGCACGAGAGTGAACCAACTCAACTTGAGCATGCGCATCGCAACTCGCGATGACCGCTGCTCGTGGGCCAAGGATGTGCAACAGGTGAGCCATTGCTGTTGGCATCTTGAAACGAATGTTGGATCAAGGGCAGATCCAATCGCTCGTGTCAGACCGCAACGCTGCTGCTGACACAGGGCAGCCCGAAGCTGCAAGTCAAATGAATCCTGGAAGGAACCACCATGTCCGATGAACTAGCGGCAATGCGCGCAGAAATGGATTCCATGCGTGCCGAACTCGATGCGCTGGCCAGTCGCTCCCGCAAGGCCGATCACTATGTCGAGATATGCAACTTGCAGGCAGCATATGGCTATTATGTCGACAAGGGACGGTGGGATGATGCGGCTGACCTTTTTGCCAGGGATGGCACGCTGGAGCTTGCAGGGCGCGGCGTCTATGTCGGGCAGGACAGGGTCAGGGCCTACCTCCACCACCTTCCGCCTTATGGCCGCGGCGTGCTCTACAACCACATGCAGCTGCAGCCGGTAATCCATATCGATTGCGATGCCGGGACCGCCAAGGGCCGCTGGCGCAGCTTCATGATGGTGGGCGCTCTTGGCGCAGAAGCCCGTTGGGGCGAGGCAACCTACGAGAACGAATACAAGCTGGAAGACGGCAGGTGGCGCATCGCGCTGCTGCACGGCTACATGAATATCTACACCGAATACGAACAGGGCTGGCACAAGGGCGGGGTGAAGCTGCTGCGCTCGATTGACGGCTTGCAGCCAGACTTGCCGCCGACGGTGGAATATGAAGCCTATCCCGAGCCGGTGATCGCCCCCTATCACTACGACAAGGTCTGATCAGCGCCCAGGGTAGGATCACTGCCTCTTCGGTCCAGGAACGGGCTTTGCAAGGCAGGCTTCGTAAAAGCCTGCCTTGCCTCAAGCCCTCGGGATCAGGGCAAGGGCCCTTACCTGCTCACATCGATGGTGGTCTGTGCCCGGAGCGCGCCGACGCGAACCAGCACGTCACCATCGGCAGCCGGATCTTCCACCATCAGCTTGACCCACAGATTGCCCTCATCCTTGAACCACGCGGTTTGATCAGCCGCCCGCAAGGCATCCAGGCTATCGGCCTCGACACCCGAACCGGCGTTGGAGAACCCGGGGAGCTGAAGGACGACAAAGGAATCCTTGTCCATTTCCCGCAGGGAGATGGAGAGTGCATCCCGGCCGGTATCCACGCGCAGTTCCGCGCCGCTGCCAATGGTCGTTTCACCGTTGTATTCATAGCGCCGGCCATCGCGATCGAGGATGATCGGATTGGTGATCGGCTGGTTGCCGAAGTCGGGAAACTCGCCGGAGATGTGCAGGCGGCCCAGGTCGCCTTCGCAAACGGCAGCACCCCAGCTCGAGCGGATTTCGCAATCCTCCTCATGTGCGGCAATGCCGTTGTCGATCACGATATAGGCACCGGGCTTGCCGGTGACCGAGCCATCGCGGTCGCGGAAAGCCGCGCTGCGGTAAGCTGCCATGCCACCGAAGTCGGACGCCCAGCGCCGGTCGATCGGGGGGAAGCTCACAGGCTTGGCGTTCTCGAAGGTGAGCCCCTCGACAGAGTTCTCCGTGCTCATCCCGAAGCTGGTGAACAACAGGTAGGACAAAGCGCCTGCATCGCGGACCTCGTTCGGCTGGTAATTCACGAACTTGGTGTTCACCACTTCATGCAGGTAATCGTAGTATTCATAGCCGCGAATGGGGAAATCGGGTGCTTCGGCCGGCAGGCTGCGGCCATAGGCGATTTCCTCCGGCCTCGTGGGATTGCCGATGTTGTCGCTTTCGCCCACGAACAGTGAATCCTCCACGCGCGAAGTGTAGGGCGCACGGCCCGGAGCACCGGCTGCATGGGTGAAGCCGATGGCGTTGTCGGCCAGCTTCATGTTCCTGTAGAGGTGGTATTCGCCGCGGCTCCAGATGGCACCATTGCGGTTCTTGTATCCGGTGTAGTTGTCGATCACCGACACAACCGGCTCGCTGTCAGCGTCGGAAGGGTCCGCCAGGCTGATGTGGCTGCCCCCGCCGATGGTGAAGAAACCTTCGGGCGAAGGACCGCGATCGAACATCACGCCATCGAAGTTGGAATGGGCGGTGTTGCCGCTGAATTCGCGCAACTTCATCCGCCGCGGCCAGGTATTGGCGCTGATCTCGGATCCCTCGAACTGGCCGGTGGGATGCACCGGCAAGGCGATCCAGAAACCGATCTGGTCCGATCCCGCCGCCACATTGTCGCGATAGACATTGTCGGGGTTGGTGATCCAGAAGGTCGAAGCGGTATTGTCCGACGGGATCAGGATATTGTCTGCCCGCTGCCCGTCCATCGACTGGTGGGGCAACGTCAGGTTGGTGGGATCGCATGGCAGTGTCGGGTGGCACTTGGTCTGGATGCCAAGGTTGCGCACGAACTGGTTGCCCGTCTCGATCCCGTCCTCGAGGAAGAAGCAGTGACCGACGTTGTTGAAGGTCACGTTGTTTTCCACCAGCAGGTTGTTGGTGCCATGCACGGTGACACAACGGCTGTAGGTGTCATGGATGGCTGAATTACGGATATATTGGCCCTGGCCTTCGCCGATCAGGTGCCAGTGGATGGGATAACGGGCCAGGTTCATGTGCTGGCCCATGCGATTGAGCTCGACGCTGGAGACGAACATCTCCGAACCGATCATCGCCATGATGTGCCCGCCGAAGTAGTTCTCCAGCGAATCCTCCGAGGACTGGATCAGGATGTTGCGTGTCAGAAGCCCCACTTCGCCGCGCTGGTCCACGCCGAAGGTGATTTCACCGAAGTGCATGTATTCCAGCGGCTGGTCGAGCGTGATCACATTGCCATCGATGGCGGTAATCCTGCGCCGTTCCGCCTGCCGCGGATCGAAGTCGGTTGATGCCAGCACGATCACATCGCCTTCGCGCCAGCCGCTCGCTTCGAGCACTTCGATCCGGGTGCTGCCGGCTTCCGCGGTGCGGGCCAGCTTGGTCCAGGTGTGTTCGCGGTTGCCATGCAGGTTCAGCGTGCCGCGCATCAGCATGATCCCGCGGTCGCCCATCGAGTTCACGTCCTCTCCGGGAACATTGTCGGTCAGGGTGATGGTGGCGTTGCTGGTGTGGGGATCATCCGCAGTGCCGATTTCCAGTTCGCCGCCGCGGACGTAGATCCATTCGGTTGCCAGCTCGAGATCGCGCTCGTCCGAAAAGCTCAGCTTGCCATCGATGGTCAGGCTGCGCAGGTTCGGCGTGCTGACATCAAGCACCACGTCCATGTCCCGTCCGATGGTGACGGCATCTCCCTCTGCCGGCACCTTGCCCGATGGCCAGGTGGCCGGATCGGACCACCGTGCTGCACCATCTTGGGCTTGCACTGCCGCACCGGGCAGGAGCACTGCAGGCAAGGCGAGGCACAAGGCCAGTAAACGAGTGCGAATGTCCATTCCGATCTCCCCCTCCGGCAGGATCATTATCCTTGATCCCGCATCTCTCTTCTCGCCAGATAGTTTTGCAAGGGAATGATCCTCTTGCCAAGACTCCTTTCGCTGCGGGGGTGATTTGTGCTGGCAGCAAGATCCGCAGTTGCCGGCCTCGCCTGCTAGGACCGACGGGATTCCGTCCCGGTTTCCGGAGCCTTCTGCCCTTGTGACTCGCGCCGGAACTGGCTTGCCGTCTTGCCGGTCGTCTTCTTGAAGAAGCGCGCGAAATAGGCCGGATCGGAAAAGCCCAGCCGCATTGAGATTTCCTTCATGCTGGCGCCGGAGAACTTGAGGTAACGCATCGCTTCCACGACCAGCCGCTGCTGCACCAGCTCACCGGGCGACTGGCCGAAAACGCTGCGGCACGCGCGATTCAGGGTTTGCTCGGTGGTGGCAAGCCGGGCTGCGTAATCACTGATCTTCCAACCCTTGCGGAACGCCTCTTCCACAAGGGCGCGAAACCGCCCTGCCATTTGCTGCTGTCGGCTTCCTCCACCTTGCGCTTGCTGCTCTTCCAGGACGCTGTCGGCACAGGCGAGGATGAAGCCCAGTTCCGCCACCCTGCTTGCAGGCATTTGCTCTGCGCGCAGATCAGCCTCGGCAGCGGCGAAATCGGCCATCAACCAGCTCAACCGCTCAAGCTCGCCTCCATCTGCCGACATTTGTGCCTGTACGGCCTTCTGTCGGCTGAAGAGCGCAAGCTGGCGGGCGGCGGCCATGCGCGGGTCATGCAGCAGGTCGATTGCGAAGGAGATAACCCAGCCTTCGGAGCCGGGATCGAAGGCGAAGGCATGGACGCACAGGCTCGGCACTGCCACGAGCACCGGGGCCACCAATTGCGTCGTATCGTTGTCGACCGTGAGCCGACCTGCGCCGCGCTGCAGCAACAGGATCTGGTGCATCCCTGGATGGCTATGCGGCGCAATGTTCCAATCGTGCAAGGATGATCGTGCGGAGACAGGTTCGATATGCACGAATTCAGGCGCAAGATCGCCTCCCTCCTCACCGTAAAGGCCGAACCTTGCCCATGCTTCTTGTGAACCCGCCATTCTCCGAGGATGCCCAGATTTGATTGAAAAGTGCAAGAGGCTGTTGCGATCGTGCATCGCCAGGTCACTGTCGGACGTGCGATATAAGCCGACAAAGATGGAGGGCCAGGATGACACTGGATACGGCTTTGGCAGAAGATTTTCGCTTCGATCCCTATTCCCCGCAGAACGATGCGGACCCCTTTCCCGCCTATGAGCGGCTGCGCGAGGAGTTCCCGCTGTTCTGGTGCGAGGAAGCAGGCATGTGGGTGCTTTCGCGCTATCATGACATCCTCACCGCATTGCAGGACTGGCGGACCTATTCATCGGCCAAGGGCAACCTGGTCGACGAACTGCCCGGCCGCGCCGGAGCCACGCTCGGATCGACTGACCCGCCCCGGCACGACCGGCTGCGCGGCCTGATCCAGAAGGCCATGCTCAAGAGCGCGCTGGAACACACGATCGAGCCGCTGCGCCTCGCCGCCCGCGGTCATCTGGCAGCACTGCGCGACAAGGACAGCTTCGATTATGTCGGCGAGTTTTCCAGCCGCGTGACACTCGACCTGATCTTCACCCTGTTCCAGCTGCCCGATAAAGGGCGCGAGGAAGTGCGCGAAAAAGCCGTGCTGATGACCCAGACCGATCCGGTCAAGCGCGCCAAGGGGGAGGAGCACCTGGCTGCCTATCGCTGGATGGCGGACTATGCCGAAAAACTTGTGCAGGAACGCAAGAAGGCACCGGGCGAGGACCTCCTGTCCAACTTCATCACTGCCGAAATCGATGGCGAGAAATTGCGGGACGAGGAGGTGCGCCTTACCGTGACCACGCTGATCATGGCGGGGATCGAGAGCCTTTCTGGCTTCCTCTCCATGCTCGGCCTCAACCTGGCGCAATTCCCGGATGCCCGCAGGGCACTGGTGGCCGACCCGTCACTGATCCCTGATGCCATCGAGGAAAGCCTGCGGTTCAATACCAGCGCCCAGCGCTTCCGCCGCTGCATCCAGCAGGAGACGGAATTGCACGGACAGGTGATGAAGCCGGGTGACTTCGTGATGCTGTGCTATGGCTCTGCCAATCGCGACCATCGCAAGTTCGAGAACCCGGACGTGTACGACATCACTCGCAAGCCAAAGGGCCACCTGGGCTTCGGCGGCGGGGTACATGCCTGCCTCGGTTCCGCGCTCGCTCGCCTGGCATGCAAGGTCTCGGCGGAGGAACTGCTCGCCGCAGTACCGGACTTCACCGTGGCGGAGGAGGAGTTCCCGTGGATCCCCTCGTCGAACTTCCGCAGTCCGCAACGGCTGATGCTGGCACGCGGCTGAACGCCGGACACACGGTGACCCTGGGGTTGGTCAGGGCCTGGCCTCGACCAACCCCGTGGCCAGTTCCACCAGTTCCAGTTGATCATCCGCCCGGATGGTGCAGCCTTCGCCAGGCAGGATGCGCATGACGCTCCAGCGCCGGATTTCCTGCCCGTCGGCATCGCCTGAACCATCGACGACGAACACGAAGCGCAGGCTTTCCGCAGGGGCCATCCCGATGGACCGGCCTGCCGCCAACCGGATTGCGGAAACGGTCAAGCCGCGATGGGGAAAAATGCCGATCTGCTTTCGCTCAACACCGTCCAAGCCGTCAGCCCTCCAGCCGAGCGCAGCAGGACGCATCACGATCGGTGCCTTGTAGGCAGGTTCGACATAGGAGGGAGGAGCGCCCTTCACATGCTGCCAGACAGCCTCGTAGGCATCCCGATTGACGCGGCGACCATCCTCTTCGGTAGTGTAGGCACCGCGCTCGAACGATCCTGCCCGCTCCAGTTCCAGCCGGGCCTGCTTCAGCCGATCGGGGCCGATGAAGCCCTGCCCGCTTGCCCCGCCGAACTGCAAGAGCAGGACGATACGGTCCTCCCCGCCTTCCTGCGGGCCGTAATGCGCGCTTTCCGGAAAATAGCCGATCTCGCCCGCATCGATGAACAGCCCCTTGGCAATCGGGATCTTGCCTTCAAGGCAGAAGCGGATCTGGTCCCATGGATGGCGGTGGCGCGGCGAGAAATAACTGTTGGGCTCGCGCGACATCACCAGCATGTAGTTGTCGGGACTATCCTCGTCCCCTTCGAACAGGCGCTTGTGCGCCATTCCCTCGGTCGCGCCACGTTGGGCGACGAGGCTCTCTCCCCAGGGCATCTCGGCGCAATGGACGATATCCACCATGTCAGGCTTCCCCGGCTGCCTCGCGCGCGGCAATCCGACCGAAGGTCAGGGCCCGCAGAACGGACGTCCCCGCCGGATATTCCCTGTAATACAGGCCGGTCACTTCACCTGCGGCATACAGTCCGGTAATTGGCGAACCATCCTTCCTGAGGACCCTTGCCTGCTTGTCCGAGCGGATACCGCCGAAAGTGAAGGTGATCGCAGCCGTCAGCGGATAGCCGATGAACGGCCCCTTCTCGATCGGCGTGGCCCAGTTCGACTTGGGCGGTTCGATACCCTTCGTGCACTTGCCATCCCGAATGGTCCGGTCCGTCTCACCCGGCTGGATTGCGGCGTTGTATTGGGCAACCGTCGCTTCCAGCGCGGCAGGATCAAGCCCGAAAGCCCTGGCCAGTCCTTCGATCGTGTCGGCTTCGACAGGCGGTTTGTCAGTCAACATGATATCAGCGACATTGGGCCAATCGAGTATGGCCTTCTCGCCGATGAACCAGGCCTGCTGGTCCTGGTTGGCCCAAATTTCATAGCCGAGCTTCTCGAAGGTGGAATCGAAACTGTCCTGCCCTTCGTCGAAGAAGCGCTGCCCATGCTTGTTGACGAGTATGCCGAAGGGATAGCCGTAGATCACCGCATCGGGCTTGTCGGTCCGCGTGTCGACGGGTTCGCCGTGAAACATGTCGAACTGGCCGGCGACATCACCGCCCAGCGGAGCAGTCAGGCGGATCCCGTCGCCCCGGTTGTTGACCAGCGTCGGGGCGATCACGGGCATTTCCGCCCCACGCGGACCGAGGTGTTCGACCAGCATGTCCTCAGCGCCTTCAAATCCGCCGCAGGCGATCACCACGGCCTTCGCCTTGAGCAGGCGTTCCCCCTGCGGCGAGCGGACATGAACCCCTGTGACCCTTCCGCCGGCATCCGCCTCAAGCGCTACGGCTTCGCTCTCGTAATGGATCGCCGCGTTGGGCAGGCTATCCACCTTGGCGGCAAGCGTATCCACAATCGCGACACCGCCCGGCACCGGCATGGCAAGGCCGCCGCCGGTATTGCGATTGGCAAAGGGCTGCTCGAAATAGACCCAGGGCACGCCGTGCCTGTCCAGGAAGTCGAAAGTCGCCGGGACCTCTGCTTCGTAGGCACGGCAATATTCAAGATCGGCCTTTCCTTCGCCGAGCTCCTCCATCATGCCGACAAAAGCCGGGTCAAGATGGCAATCCTTGGTGATGCGGAACCAGCTGCTGGTCCAGCGGGTCGCGCCGCCACGTCCTTCCTTCGTTGCGCGCTCGAGCACGGCGATGCGAGCCTCCTCGCCAGCTTCCTCGGCATAGGCAACGGCAGCAGAAAGCCCGCCCGCACCGCAGCCGATCACGACCAGGTCAAAGTCCATTCCCATCCTCCCTGCCAGTCCTGAATTCGATCTCGTTGCCGGTGTCGATCCAGACACTCTTCGTCTCGCAATAGGCCTCGAGTGCATCGGCACCCATTTCCCGCCCGACGCCGCTTTGGCCATAGCCGCCGAAAGGCAGAGTATGGCCCACTATGCGGTAATTGTTCACCCAGACCGTGCCGGCCCGCAAGCGGTGAAGCAAGCGATGGGCGCGGCTGACATCAGCGGTCCAGATCCCGGCGGCAAGGCCATAACGCGTGTCATTCGCGAGGCTGACGGCCTTCTCCTCGCTATCGAAACGGAAAAGCGAGACGACAGGACCGAAGATCTCCTCGCGGGCAATGCGACTGTCTGGAGGGACATCGCGGTAGACGGTTGGCGGCACGAAATAGCCGCGCCGGTCCATACGCCGGCCACCGGTCATGCAGGACAGCCCTTCCTGCCGGGCGATGTCGAAATAGGACAACACCTTGTCGAGCTGCGCCCTGGAGGCAAGCGGGCCAAGCTGGACTTGCGTGTCCAGCGGATCGCCGGCAATCATGGCACTGCCGCGCTCCGCCAGCATATCGGCGAAGCGATCGAACACGCTTTCTTCCACCAGCACCCGCGAGCCGGCCATGCAGCTTTGCCCGGTCGCGGCGAAAATTCCGGCCATGATGCCATTGACCGCGCGATCGAGGTCAGCATCGGCGAATACGACCTGCGGCGATTTCCCGCCCATTTCCAGGGTTACGCGGGCGCTGCGCAAGGCCGCGCGTGAAGCAATCAGCTGTCCGGTTTGCGTGGAACCGGTGAAGGCGATCTTGTCGACATCGGGATGCTCGACCAGCGCCTTGCCGGTCTCCCCGCCTCCCGTCACCACATTGACCACGCCGTCCGGAATGCCTGCTTCCCGGCACAAGGCCGCCAGCATCAGGGTAGATGTCGGGGTGATTTCCGAAGGCTTGATGACGATGGTGTTGCCAGCCGCCAGCGCGGGAAACAGTTTCCAACCGAGCAGTCCCAGCGGCGTGTTCCACGGCGTGATCGCGCCAACGACACCGATCGGCTCCTTCAAGGTGAAAGTGGTGAAGCCCGGCCGCGATGGCGGTACGCTGGCCCCGCAATGGGCTTCGGCAAGCCCGGCAAAGTATCGGCAATCACCGGCCAGCGCCCGTGTGCCGGGGGCCATTTCGGAAATGAGCTTGCCGTTCTCGAATATCTGCTGAGAAGTCAGTTTTTCCGCATCGCGTTCGATCAGGTCGGCAAGGCGCAGCAGGGTGCGGGCACGCTCCCCGGCCAGCAGGCGGGACCACCTGCCATCTTCGAAGGCTCGTCTGGCAGCACTGGCGGCCGCATCGACATCTTGTGGCGAGGCTTCAGGCACCTCGCCCCAGTCCTGTTCCAGGAAGGGATCGTGTACCGGGCGCACACTGCCACCGGTTGCCGGCCGCCACGCGCCATCCACCAGCATGTGGAAGCTGTCATCAGGCGCATTGCCCGCCTTGACGCAAAGCTGCGGTTGCGCACGCATTTCCTGTTATCCTGCTCCCTGACCAGGGTGCAGGTTATGGCTTACTCGCTGACCTGACAACTCGCGATCGAAGGACAGGGGAAGGAGCAAGGCGATGATCGCCTGCGCCAGCAAGGGCAACCCCGTGCCTGCCAGACCGGAAGTCACGACGATGGTGCCGCGTCCCGCCAGATCGGCCAGCAAGCCGACGCGACCGGCGGTCCTGTTCTATTCCATCAAAAGGGTGCGGCAAGGCGGTGCAACGCGCCGCCGATCATGCCACCAATCTGGTCCGGTGCGCCGCCAGCCAGCTGCGCGGCACCGATGGCAATGCTGCTTTCAACAATGTCGCGGCACCGCTCGTAGCGGCGATCCTCATAAGCCTTGAGGCCCGCTTCGGCATCGTCCGTCTTGGCCAGTTCCTCTGCCAGAACGATGGCGCTTTCCACTGCCATGCCAGCCCCGGATGCGAGGTGCGGCGTAGTGGCGTGGACGGCATCACCCAGCAACACGATCCTGCCGTTGGACCACGGACCGGGCTGCAACTTGGCGGCCAGCGGGCGATAATTGATCCAGTGATCGCGCGTCATGTTGTCTCGGATCCAGCCAGCCGAATTGCCAAAACCTTCGAGGTTGGCCTTCATGCGGGTGTAGAGCTCTTCATCATCGAAATGCTTGTCGCGCCGTTCATGCGGGGTCAGCATCCACAGGTAGACCGCATTCTCGCCGCAGCGGGTGATGCCGACGGTATATTTGTGGCCAAAGTACATTTCGCCCTTATCGAGCATGGGCGGCTTTTCGATGGATATGCGCCAGCATCCCTGCCCGGTACGCTCCGGCTCGGACATGTGGGGGAAGGCAAGGTCGCGCACACCCGAATTCACGCTGTCCGAACCGATCACCAGGTCATAGCGACCTTCACTGCCATCGGAAAAAACGACATCGACGCCGTCATCGCGATTGGTCAGGCTGGTCACGGTAAGGCCGAGGCGCACCGAGATATCGAGCGCGCGCACGCGTTCCTGCATCAGTTCATGGAGCACGGGACGCATGATGCCCCCGGTTGCCGGTTCTTCACCGTCCACCGCAGGCTCATCAAGATCGCGAAGGTGCTGACCGGAGAAAAGGAACACGCCGGAGCCGTTGGTGATGGCCCCATGCCTGGCAATATCTTCCCACATGCCGAGGTGCCGGTAGGCACGCAAGGTGACGCCGGTGATGGTGATCCCTGCACCATAAACGCGCCAATCCGGATCAAGGTCGATCAGTTCGACCTGCACCCCGCGCGTGGCAAGGCTGATTGCTGCGGCCATGCCGCCGATGCCGCCGCCCACGACCAGGGCGGATGCGATGCTGGAAATGTGATCCTTTGTCATGTCGCTTGTCTAGCCAAGGTGCCGCGACAGACAAATTCGAATAATGGATGAAACACCATCGATATAATGGGTGCGATCTGGCGGGTCCGATAGGCTAGGCCGGGATCCGCGATGCAGGAATCAGAAGAAATCGCCGACGCGGCTCCAGTGCTCGACCTTCGGCGGTTCGACGAAGAACGGCCCGGCAAGCGCGCGCCACTGCTGGAAACCAGGCGATTCACGGAAAGTCACCATATGGTGTTCGACGCTCTCCCAATCGACGCTGAGACGATAGAGCGCGCTATCCTCCTCGACGCGTTCGAGGCGCATGCCGTGGCAACCCTCGGCCGCCTTGAAATGCGGAACTGCCGCAGCGACGGCTGCCTCGAACTCGGCTGCCCTGGCAGGATCGATCCTGATGTATGCGATTTCGATAACCATCCTTCGCGCATGGCGCGATCCGGTGAAAGTGGCAAGCCATGAAAGTGATCGTAACCGGAGCAGGCGGTTTCGTCGGGCGGCACCTCGTCTCTCTCCTCTTGGCGCGAGGAGATGAGGTTGTCGGGATCGACATGGCTGCTGCTTCCATTCCCGCCGGCACCAAAGCCATCGCCGGCGACATTGCGGAGGTCGGCTTGCAGGTGGAAGCCTTTTCAGGCGGCTGTGATGCGCTCGTACATCTCGCCACGGTTCCAGGAGGTGCAGCCGAGGCAGACCCGGAAGCCTCACGCCGTGTGAACATCGATGCAACATACGACCTTATTGAACGCGCCGCCGATACCGGGGGTTGTCCGCGCGTTGTCTTTGCCAGTTCGATTGCGGTGCTCGGCCATCCTCTTCCCCGGGCTGGCGTGGATGACAGCACGCCGCTTTCACCCGAACTGATCTACGGCGGGCACAAGGCGATGATGGAAGTGGCGGTAGCGATGATGAGCAACCGCAAGATGATCGACGGGGTAAGCATCCGCCTGCCCGGTATCCTGGCCCGTCCCAGGGAGCCGAGCGGAATGAAATCGGCCTTCATGAGCGATCTGTTTCATGCCCTGAAAGCCGGTCGGCACTTCACTTGCCCGACGCGCCCAGAGGCCACTATCTGGGCGCAGAGCGTTGAGCGATGCGCGCGCAATTTCGTGCATGCGATCAGTTGTGACAGTGCGAAACTGCCCCCTACGCGGGCCGTCACCCTTCCCGCACAACGCGTGAGCATGGGGAACCTTGCAAAAGAAATCGCGCGCCAGTGCAATGTCTCCCCGGACCTGGTGGACTGGCAGCCCGACCCGCCGCTTGAAGCAGCCTTTGGCGACTATCCTCCTTTGAACGCCGCTGCTGCCCAAGCTGCAGGTTTTGCAGATGACGGAACAGTTGCTAATCTCGTCTCGAGCGCCCTCGAGACGCTCGAATAATCCCTTGGGAGAGCCATGCGTTTCCAGCGCCTTGATCTGAACCTGCTTGTCGCACTCGACGCGTTGCTGACCGAGCGCAGCGTATCGCTCGCCGCAGACAGGCTTTGTCTTTCGCAGTCGGCCACTTCGAGCGCGCTGGGCCGCTTGCGCGAATATTTCAACGACGACCTGCTGGTGCTGAAGGGCCGCCAGATGATCCTCACCAGCCGCGCGGAAGAACTTATCGAACCCACGCGTGCGGTGCTTGAACAGATCCGCTCCACCATAGCGGTGAAGCCGGAATTCGACCCTTCCACCAGCGACAGGCTGATCCGTTTCATGGCATCGGACTTCACCACCGAAGTCCTGCTTGCCCCGACGCTGGCGCGAATGCAGGAAATCGCGCCCAACATGCGTTTTGAAATCCTGCACATGAGCAGCGCGCCGGTCGACGCACTCGAACGGGGCTATATCGATCTGCTGGTAACAGTGGATTTTGCCACATCCTCCGACCATCCAAGCGAGCTCATGTTCCAGGACGATTACGTCGTTGTGGGCGACAAGGACAATCCGGCGATGAGCCAGGAGATGACCAGCGAACTCTATCTCTCGCTCGGACATGTCACCGTGCGCTTCGGGCGTTCGCGCATTCCGGCCTTCGACGACTGGTACATGCGCCGCAAGAAGCAGCAGCGCAGGCTGGACGTCATCACCGCCAGTTTCGTGACCATGCCCGGCCTGATCATCGGCACCAACCGCATCGGCACCATGCATCGCCGTCTCGCGGAAAAGATGGCTAAGTATTATCCGCTGAAGCTCACCGAAGTGCCCTTCGAAATCCCGCCCGTGCGGGAGCTGGCGCAGTGGGATATCTCCAACAACAACGATGCCGCAATACGCTGGGTTGTCAGCCAGTTGCGCGAAACGGCGCAAGCGGAAGGTCCGCCGCGTTTCAAGGACGATGGCGGCGACAGCAAGATCGCCATCGAATTCATCACCGACAAGGACCGGCTCTGATCCATTCGATTTGGCGGATGGCCAGCCATCCAAACAATCGATGAGCCAGATTTGCGCTAGGTCAACAAGTGGCGCAGGCAAAGGGCGCAGTCCGGACTCCACAGTAAATTGGAGTCTGGAAACATGGCGATCACCGGTATCAGGCGGCTGACATACCTCGTGGAGGATGTGGCCGAATGCACGAGGTTCTTTGACGATTTCGGCCTGCCGCTCGTGGAGCAGCATCACGACGAGGCATTGTTCGAACTGCCCGACGGCAGCGAAGTGAGGCTGCTCAAGCGCGGACATGAGGACCTGCCGCAAGGCACTTCGCAGACCAGCATCGGCGTGTACGAGTGCACCTGGGCAGTGGATAGCGAGAAGAGCCTCGCCAGAATTTGTGCCGGGTTGGAAGATGACCACGACCTCTCGCGTGACGATGAAGGCGTGGTCCGCTTCCTCACGCCTTTCGGACAGGCTATCGCACTCGAAGTCTGGCGCCCGCGTCCCGTGTTCGGCGCACCCAGCCCCAGCAACACCGTGGGGCATATCGGCCGCTTGAACCAGCCGCGAAAGTGGATCGACCGCGCCGTTCCCAAGCGCATCCATCACGTGGTCTGGACCTTCCCCGATGTGGACGAGGCGCTCAACTATTATCGTGACCGGCTGAATTTCCGCCTCACGGACATCCAGAAGGGCTTCGGCTGCTACATCCGCGCCGATGGCGCCTTCGAACACCACAATGTGTTCCTGGCCAATGCCAAGGCCCCGATGCCGGGCTTTGACGGCACGCTGAAGTTCCACCACGCCAACTTCGAAGTCGAGGATATCGACGAGATGCTGGTCGCCAAGTTCTACATGGACCGCAACGGCTACCATTCCAATGACTGGGGCTTCGGCCGCCACCGCCTGACCAGCGCCGCCTTCCTGTACATGCCCTGCCCGGCAGGCGGCGAGGCGGAATACGGCGCGGATTGCGATTGCGTGGACGACAGCTGGCGGCCGCGTGTGTGGGAAGGCAACTTCGGTACGCTGATCTACATGCACGACTTGCCGCAGTGGCTGATGGAGGAACCCAGCTGGGACGTCCGCTACGCCCGCGACGACGAGACACAATTCATCCCCGTGGAATTCAATTTCGGCAAACAGGCCGAGGCTGCCGAATAGGCCGCCCGGCAAGAGGAGTATCAGGACATGAGCAAGAAGGTTTGCGTAATCGGCGGTGGTGTCGGCGGGCTGGCCGTGGCGATCGGCCTGCACCAGCAGGGCATCGATGTCGAAGTGGTGGAACGCGACAAGGACTGGAAGGTCTATCACGTCGGTATCATCGTGCAGGCGAACTTCATCCGCGCGCTGGAACAACTGGGCCTGGGCAAGGCGGCAGTCGATGCAGGCTATCCCTACAAGGGCGCCCGCTTCATGACCCCTGCCGGTGATATCATCGCCGAGCTTCCGGGAGACAGCCAGGTGGACGGCCTGCCCGGTGACCTTGGCCTGACGCGGCCTGCCCTGCACGAAGTGCTGACCAGCAAGGTGAAGGAGCTCGGCATCCCGGTTAAGCTCGGCGTTACCTTCGAGAGCTTCACCGACAATGGCGACAGCGTGGACGTGACCTTCACCGATGGCAGCAGCGGGACATATGACCTGCTGATCGCGGCGGACGGCAACTATTCCGCCGTGCGCAAGGTGCTCTGGCCCGATGCCAAGCCGCAATTCACCGGCCAGGGCGTATGGCGCTACAACGTGCCGCGTCCGGCAGACCTTGAATGGAGCGACCTCTACATCGGTGTCGAGAACGGCTACAAGGGCAAGGCCGGTTATTGCCCGCTGACGCCGGAAGAGATGTACATCTTCGTCGTCACGGAGGAGCCGGGCAATCCGCGCTACGCACCCGAAACGCTGGCGGAAGAGATGTCCAAGCGCCTGCAAGGCTATGGCGGCATGCTGGGCGAAGCAGCCAGGCATGTAACCGACCCCGCACTGGTTGTGTATCGTCCGCTCGAAGCCTGCATCATGCCTGATCCGTGGTACCAGGGCCGCGTGGTGCTGATCGGCGATGCCGCTCACTCCGCCACCCCGCACCTTGGCCAAGGCGCAGCCATGGCAGTGGAAGACGCGGTGGTGCTGGCCGAAGAACTTGGCGAGGACCAGCCCGTCGATACGGCCCTGCGCGCCTTCATGGATCGCCGCTTCGAACGCGCCAAGCTGGTTGGCACCAGCTCGATCATGCTCGGCGAATGGGAAATGCATCCTGAAAAGGCCGGCGATCCGGTCGAAGTGACTGAACGCATCCGCAAGACACTGGCGGAGCCGGTCTGAACCGGAGTTGCGGCCGGCGCGGTCGAACCTCTCCTCTTCCGCATCGGCTCTACCGATAGCAATCCTGCGGAACTATGCATTTCCGCAGGATTGCCTTGCGTTGCATAAGTCCGGCGCAAGAACGGGAGAATTGAGTGAGCATCCTTGGCGTTGAATCCGTGGTTTTTGGAGTTGAAGACCTGGACGAACACAAGCGTTTCTGGACCGATTTCGGCTTGCTGCTGGAAACGGAAACGGCGGACGAGGTGGTTTTCCGCGTCGCATCCGGAAGCCGCTTGATCATTTATCGCCGAGGCGATGCCCGATTACCCTCGCCCGATCCCTTTCCCGGTGACGGGCTCAAGGAGACCGTCTGGGGAGTGGACGAGCAGGCCGAGCTTGACCGTATCGCCGCCAGCCTTGCCACCGAAGTAGAAGTGACCACTTCCGAAGACGGCACCGTGCGCTGCGTCTGCCCCGATGGCCAACCCATCGCCCTGCGCCTGTGGACCAAGCGCCACTTCGTTTCCGAAACATCGCCGGTCAACACGCCCACCAACTACCCGCGCTTCAACCAGCACCGTATCTGGCGCCACAAGTGCCAGCCCAAGACGATCAACCACGTAGTTTTCTTCAGCCCGGATTACGTCTCCAGCTTCGAATTCTACGAACGCCACATGGGCTTTCGCTATACCGACCATTCCAAGGGCACCGGCATCTTTGCCCGAGCAGACGGCACCTATGAACACCACAGCATCTTCTGGGTGAACTGCGACCTGCCGATCGCGCCGGACCACTTCAAGTTCATGCATATCGCCTTCGGCTGCGACGATATCGACGAGGTCATGCTGGGTGCCAACATCATGGAGAACAAGGGCTGGAAGAACACCAGCATGAACTCCAGCGGCGGCATTTCCCGCCACCGCGCGACCAGCGCGATCTATTACTATTGCGATATTCCCGGGAAGGCGGGCGAGGCCGAATACCATGCCGACAGCGATTACCTGGATGACAACTGGGTGCCGCGCGCCTGGGATTTCCGCTTTGGCAGCCTGCTATGGAGCAACAATGCCCCGCCCATCTTCCGCGGCGACAACATCCCCTGGGACATGGCCTTCGACATGGACCGCAAGAGCTTCGATGCATATCGCAAGAAGAAGCTGGGAAAACGTCCCATCGAAGGGAAGCTTTCGGAACTGACCGAGGACGACGAGCACGCCATCTGAGGACCGGAATGCGCTCCATCCGTCGCACGTAATGCGGGGATGGAACACTTGGAACACGGTTATGGGCTGGAAATTCCATCATGCCCCAAGCGGTTCTGCAGGTCGGCGGCTTGTTGCTCTGTGAAGGTTCGGCAAGCACATGCATGGCACCTGCGCTGCAAGATAGAGGCTGCTGTAGGCAAGCTGTCAGCAACACGGGCCGATCGGACTGATCAAGGCAGCGACGGCACCATCTGGCGCAATCACAGTTTCGCGTTCCCCGCGCTCCACTTCACGCTCAGTTCCATGCCCTGCCCCAAGGGCAGGAGGGTAGTCTGCATATCGGCCCTGGCCTTGATGGCAGCGCGCAGGGCGCGGGCATTCGGCCGCGCGGCTTCTGGTTCCACCATGTTGTCGCTGCACAAGATGGCTTCTTCCGAAAGCTGCGGATAGACGGCCTCGAAGCAGGGAACATAAAGATCCTTCCAGATGTCGAGCAGGACGAAATCCCACTCCCCGTCATCAGCAGCAAGCAGATCCAGCGCATCTCCGCAGCGCAGGTCCACATGTTCCAGCAGGCCGGCCTCGGCCAGCTTCTCGCTGGCGTGGGCCTGCTTGTAATCGGCCAGTTCCATGCTCACCAATTTCGCGCCCACCGTACGCGCAGCGTCAGCCAGGAACAGGGTGGAATAGCCATAGGACGTGCCCAGTTCCAGGATGCGGCGAGGCTTGCGTGCGATGATCAGCGAATGGAGGAACCATGCCGCTTCCGCGCCCACCGGCAGCAGGAATTCATCGCGCCGGGCAAAGCCGGCAGGGCCCAGCTCGCGCATTTTCGCGGCATCGGCGGCAAGACGTTCTTCGTAGACCTCGAAAACCGCCTGTACGCGGTTGTCCTCAAACCTCATGCCATCTGTGCCTTTCGTGCTTCATAAGCTGCCTGCTCGCGGGCCAGCGCGCGCTGCAATTGCGCAAGCGCCTCGTTATCCGCGCGGTGGCGGGCAATGTTCTTCCACGGAGCAAGATCGAACCCGCCGAATTCGGAATTGATATAGGCCCACCAGAAATAGGTATCGACGATCGACCATTCATCACCGAACCACCAGCGGCGATCCGCCAGTTCGGCATCGAGCTGGTCGAGGACACCGGAAAACAGCTCTTTGCCTCGCTCGCGCACAGGCTCGACATCGCCGGTGGTCCACATCATCGGCATTTTTACCGCGCGGACATAAGGATGCCAGCCTGCCGAAATCCACAACAGCACGGAAAGCTGCTGTGCGCGGTCCCAATTGTCCTTCGCCTGCGGGAACAGCCCGGCATCGGGATATTCGGCGTGGAGCCAGCGCAGGATCGCGCCATTCTCGGTAAGCGGCTCGCCATCCACCATCAGGCAGGGAACCTTGCCCGCCGGATTGACCTTAAGATAATCGGGCGATTTGTGTTCGCCCTTCTCGAAGATGATGATCCGGTCTTCGTATGGAACGCCCACCGTCTCCAGCGCAGTCAAAGTCACGCGGCTGCAAGCGGTGTAGCCGTGAAACAGCTTGAGATCATGCGACATCGGGCATTCCTCCGATTCGTTCGATGGCCTGCCTTTCGCGGGCGAGCGCGCGCTGGAAGGCGGGGTGCGCTTCCACGCGGGCGCGATGGGCGGCGATGTTGGGATAGGGTGACAGGTCCACCTGCCCCTGTTCTGCCGTGCAGTAATTCCAGTAGAGATAGGTGTCAGTGATCGCCCAGTCCTCGCCATACCAGAATGGCTGGCTGGCGAGCCTTGCATCAAGCCCTGTCAGCAGCGGTTGCACCAGTTGCTTGCCGCGTGCGCGCACTTCCTCCGGATTGCCGGTGGTCCAGCGGATCGGCATCATGTTGGCCCGCACGCTGGGGTGCCAGTTGGCGGAAATGCTGAACAGGTCAGACAGCTGGCGCGCGCCTTCCAGCGGGTCCGCAATCGCGGGGAACAGGCCGGCTTCGGGAAACTCCATGTGCAGGTAGCTGATGATCGCGGCGTTTTCTCCCAGCGACCGGCCATCCACCACAAGGCACGGGATCTTCCCCTTGGGATTGATCGCGCGATATTCGGGGCTGTGCTGCGCCCCGCGCATCAGCATCACGATCTCGTCCTCGTAATCCACCCCGCATTGTTCCAGCGCGGTCATGGTCACGCGCGAGCACGCGCCGGGCAGGTGATAGAGCTTGATGCTACCCATTCGCTTCCGCATTGATCATGGCCTCCAGCTTGCGCCGGGCACGTGTGCCGCCCTGGTCAATTCCCAGGAAGGCCGGTTTCATGTCCCAGAAATCACCGCCATCCATATTGGCATAGGTTGCCTCGATGATCGGCTTGTCTTCCTCGATGAAGGCCTGCTCCAGCAAGCCGCGCAGCATGGCATCCCCTTCCGGATTGGGCGGAAAGCCGCGCGTCGTCGCCCAGAAATAGTGGGTATTGGTTTCATCCTCGGGCGTGAGGATATGCGCCTGGTGGGCAATGATGGGATTGGTCCCGCGATCATCCCCCGCCATCACCGCGCCGACTTGCAGGTACATGCTTGCAGGTGCATTCCAGCGCATGTCGAGCCAGTGGTCCATCTTCGTGCCGGGTTCGACCATGCCCATCGTGTGCGGCGGAGCATCTACGCCGGGCATCCACCAGTTGGAATGGAGCGTGTCGCCCACTTCGACAACCTCATGGGTGCCGGCAAAGATCACACCGCGCCCGGCAAAGCTTCCCTTGTGGACGAATTCGATATGGCTGAGGTCAAGCAGGTTGTCCGTGCCGAGCTGGTAAGGAGCCTTCATCGGCATCAGACCGGAAAGCGGCGCGCCATGCCCTTCGATCCACAGGGCCGAGAAATCGGGAATGGCCGACCCGTCCGCCAGCTCCGGATCGCCGGGCCAGAACCAGATGATGCCATCGCGCTCCTGCGCGGGAAAACTGCGGATGGACGTGCCGGCGGGGATCTTGTCCGCGAAAGGATTCTTCACGCACTGGCCGGCGTCATTGAAGGTCAGCCCGTGATACGGGCAGACGACGCAATCGCCATCGCGCGACCCCATCGAAAGCGGGGCGTAGCGGTGCGAACAGCGATCCACCATCGCCGCGATCACGCCATCCTTCTTGCGATAGAGCAGCACGGGATCACCCAGCAGGCGGCGGCGGAACAGCGCCTCACCCTCCACCTCGTGACTCCAGGCAGCCATGTACCATGCATTCTTGAGATAATTCGTCATCGGCCCCCTCCTCCCGGTAGCCTTGCGAACCTAATCGTCGAAGATCGCGACGGCCCGGGTCCAACCTGCGCTGGCGCCCTTGATCTTGTGGGGGAAGCAGGAAATCATGAACCCGGTGGAAGGGATAGCCTCGAGGTTGTGCATCTTCTCGATGTGACAGTATCCGATGTCGACGCCTGCACGGTGACCTTCCCAGATCAGCTTGGGATTGCCGGTTTCTTTCACCTTCTCCGCCGTGTGGCTGAACGGGGCATCCCATGACCAGGCATCGGTCCCGGTCACGCGCACACCGCGTTCGAGCAGGTACATGGTGGCTTCATAGCCCATGCCGGCGCCGCGTCCGACATAGCCCGGATCGCGATCGGCCAGCGCCTTGCCGGCGGTAGTGTTGACCACCACGATATCCAGCGGCTGCAACTCGTGGCCAATCCGCTTGAGCTCTTCCTCGACATCGGCAGCAGTGGCGACATAGCCATCTTCGAAGCGGCGGAAATCCAGCTTGACGCCCGGGTTGAAGAACCATTCCAGCGGCATCTCGTCGATCGTCTGCGCCGGACGACTTCCCCCGGGCAGTGCTGCATCCTGCGTCGGGTGATAGTGCCACGGCGCATCGACATGGGTTCCGCTGTGCGTGGTCAGCCGCACCCATTCGGCAGCACAGAACGGCTGACCGCCGTGCATTCCCTCCGCATCATCCGGATCGAACCAGTGCGCCAGTTCGTGCTTGGTATCGGCGTGGACCTCGTACTCGATGGTCGGCTTCAGGAAGGGCGGATCGCTGACGATGTCATTCTCGAGCGTCATCGACAGGTCTACGTAGCGGCGGGGCATTGTGGCATCCTCAGGTAATGTCTCGTTCTTCTGGCCAACGGTCTGCACCGGGAAGGCGCGACTTACAATGCTATCCATCAGGCCGATTTCGCAGAACCGCTGCAATCAATTTCCCCCACCAGCGGGCGTGGCTAAGTTGTGGGGCTGCAACGGATATGAAAGAGGAATTCCATGTCACGCGAACCAAGGGTCGTGGTTACCGGCCACGACAAGAACGGCAAGGCCATCATCATTTCGGACAAGGCGCCGCGCACCTATCCCACACCGAAGTTCCTGACGACCTTCTACGAGGTTTGGAACGAGAAGAAGGTACCCGTCACCGTCAGCCGCGAGATGCATGACGACGAGACTGACCTGACTCACCCCCCGCCACGCGGCGGCGTGCGCATCCGCATGCACGATTTCGATCCCGCCGGGGACAAGTCCGAACAGCTGACCTACGAGGAAATCGTCGAACATTTCAAGGAAGCCGGTTCCGAAGATGCCGTGCCGCCGAAGGACAAGTGGAAGCACGCCTTCATGCACCGCACCGAAAGCATCGACTTCGGCATCATGATCGAAGGCGAATTGGTGCTGGTGATGGAAGAAGGCGAGCGCGTGCTGACCCCGGGCGACATTGTGGTGCAGGTGGGCACCAACCACAGCTGGACCAACCGCAGCGACAAGAACGCGCGCATCTGCTTCGTATTGCTGGATGGCGATTATGACGATGAACTGCGCGGCCTGCTGGGCACCGAACCCAAGCCGCCGGTTGGCTGATTGCTGACAGTTTCGGTGGGCTGGGCCGCTATTCGGCGGTCCAGCCACCATCCACGACCAGGCTCGTGCCGGTCATAAGCGCAGAAGCGTCCGAGGCAAGGAACAGCACCGCCCCCATCAGGTCCTCGACACTGCCGATACGGCCGAGCTTGATCTTGTCGAGCACGCTCGCCTTGAACTTCGCATCCTCGAACATGGGCCTGGTCAGCGGTGTCTCGATAAAGGTGGGCGCGATGGTGTTGGAGCGGATGCCATGCGGTGCCAGATCGAGCGCGAAGGCCTTGTTCATGCCTTCCATCGCCCACTTGCTGGCACAATAGAGGCTGCGGTTCGGCCCGCCGACATGGCCCATCTGCGATCCCATGTGGATCAGGCTGCCCTTCTCGCCCGCCGCGATCAGGCGCTTGGCGCAGGCTTGTGCCACGAAGAAGGCGCTCTTCACGTTGAGGTCCATCACCGCATCGAAGTCTTCCTCGGAGGCTTCCCACAAGGGCTTGGGGCGGTTGGTCCCGGCATTGTTCACCAGCACGTGGAACGGATCGCGATTGGCGAAGAACTCCTCCACCGCTGCAAGGTCGGTCACGTCGAGCGTGGCAAAGGCAGCATTGTCGCCAATGGCCTTTGCCCCCGCTTCGATCTCGGCAGAGGTGCGCGCCACCAGCGTGACCTGTGCGCCAGCCTCAGCCAGTGCAGCAGCAGCGGCAAGCCCGATCCCGCGCCCTGCCCCCGTCACCACGGCGCGGCGGCCATCGAGGCGGAAGCTCGGGGTTTGCGGGATATCGGTCATCAGGCAGCAGTCTCAGGCGTGGGGTCAGCCGCGCCCGCATAGGGCACGTTGCGGCCACCATAGCGGCGCACGCGGATATTGGCCTGCTCGCCGTGACCGGCAAAGCCTTCCATCGCGCACAACCGGCTGCAATACTCGCCAACCAGCGTGGTCGCCTCGTCGGTCAGAACCTTCTGGTAGGTGCAGGTCTTGAGGAACTTGCCGACCCACAGGCCGCCGGTATAGCGCGCGCTCTTCCTGGTCGGCAGCGTGTGGTTGGTGCCGATCACCTTGTCACCGTAGGAGACATTGGTGCGCGGACCCAGGAACAGCGCGCCGTAATTGGTCATGTTCTTCAGGAAGTAGTCCGGGTCCTCGGTCATCACCTGCACGTGCTCGTTGGCATAGTCGTCCGCCACGATGCGCATTTCCTCATAGCTGTCGCAGACCACGACCTCGCCGAAGTTCTCCCATGCAGGGCGCGCATAGTCGGCCGTCGGCAGGATATCGAGCAGGCGCTCGACTTCGCGCATGGTATCGCGCGCGAGCCTTTCGGAGTTGGTGATCAGGATTGCCGGGCTTTCGGGGCCGTGCTCTGCCTGGCCGAGGAGGTCCGTGGCGCAGATCTCGCCATCCACGCTCTCGTCTGCGATCACCATGGTCTCGGTCGGGCCTGCGAAGAGGTCGATACCCACGCGGCCGAACAGCTGCCGCTTGGCTTCTGCGACAAAGGCATTGCCCGGGCCGACCAGCATATCCACACCGCCGATGCTCTGCGTCCCGATCGCCATCGCACCGATCGCCTGGATGCCGCCGAGCGCATAGATCTCATCAGCGCCCGCCATCGCCTGTGCGGCCACGATCTTGTCCGCCGGCTTGCCTTCGAACGGCGGGGCACAGGTGATCACGCGCGGCACGCCTGCCACCTTGGCGGTGAGCACGCTCATGTGCGCAGAAGCAAGCAGCGGATACTTGCCGCCGGGAACGTAGCAACCAGCGCCGTTCACCGGAATGTGCTTGTGGCCCAGCACCACGCCGGGCATGGTCTCGACCTCGACTTCCTTCATCGAGTCCTTCTGGATCTGCGCGAAGTTCCTCACCTGCGTCTGCGCGAACTCGATGTCCTTGCGTTCCTGCGGTGTCAGCCGCTCCACGCAATTGTCGATCTCGGCCTGACTCAGCCGATAGTCCTCGCGGTCCCAGCCGTCGAACTTGATGCTCAGTTCGCGCACCGCCGCATCGCCGCGATCCTCGATATCGGCCAGCGTCGCCTCGACAATCTCGCGAACCTTGCGGTCCGCATCGCGTTTCGCCTCGGCAGTCGCGCCGCGCTTGAGCCAGGTGGCCATCGGTATTCCTCTTGCAGTGTTGCCGGTTGATGCGTGGCAACTGCCCCAAGCCCCCTTCGCAAACCAACGCATCTTATCGATGGCTTGCTATCGGTCCTATGCCATTGAGCTTGCCACAGGCGCGCAGTAGCCATTCCCCATAACCAACGGGAGATATGTGCAGATGCGCCTTGCAACACTGAATGACGGAACGCGTGACGGACGGCTGGTTGTGGTGTCGCCCGATGGCGAGAACTGCGCCTTCGCCCCGGTAAAGACCTTGCAGGACGCGCTGGACGACTGGGCCAATGTGTCCCCGCAATTGCAGGCGATAAGCGAATTTCCCGAGCAGCTGGAGATTGAGCAACTGCTCGCCCCGCTGCCGCGCGCGTGGCAGTGGCTCGATGGCTCGGTGTTTGCCAGCCATGGCGAACTGATGGACAAGGCGCTGGGCCAGAAGGCGCATAAGCCCGATTTCCCGCAGATGTACCAGGGCATGTCAGACACCTTCTACGGTCCCACGGAAGACGTACCGATGATCAGCGAGGACCTCGGTATCGATTTCGAGGGCGAATTCGGCATCATCACCGATGGCGTGAAGATGGGCACCTCGGCCGGGGATGCCGCAAAGCACATTGTCCTGCTGGTGCAGATCAACGACTGGTCGCTGCGCAAGCTGGCCGGTCCCGAAATGAAGACCGGCTTCGGCTGGATCAATGCCAAGCCGCCGTGCGGAATGGCCCCCTTCGCCATCACGCCGGACGAACTTGGCGAGCATTGGAAGAACTTCCGCGTATGCCTGGACCTACAGGTGAAGTGGAACGACAAGCAGTTCGGCAATGCCAATGGCGAACCCATGGGTTACGGCTTTGACGAGCTGGTTGCCCATGCTGCGATGACGCGCAACCTCGTGCCCGGCACGGTGATCGGTTCGGGCACCGTTTCGAACCCCAACTACCGCGAAGTGGGTTCTTCCTGCATCGCCGAGCGCCGTGGCATCGAGATCGTCGACCACGGCGAACCAAAGACCGATTTCATGAAATATGGCGACCGGGTGCGCATGGAAGCGCACCTGCCCGATGGTTCCGCCCCCTTCGGCGCGATCGAGCAGACGGTAGTGGCTCCGTGACCAGCAGCTATATCGACGGTCTTCCGCCGATCCAGCGCGTGGTTACCGGCCACAACGGGGAGGGCCGCGCATGCTTCGTGTCGGAAGACGTGCGGGAACCGCAACTCGTTCCTACGGGCGATGCCAATTTCCTGCTGCTCTGGACAACTGCGACAGTCCCGGCAGACAATAATGATCCGACTGACGGTCGCGATCGGGACGTTGGTACGACACTCAAGGGCGGCAGCGCCTTTCGCATCGTGGACATGTTGCCCGGCGGGGAGAGCCCGTTCCACCGCACCAATTCCATCGACTACGGCATCGTGCTGGAAGGCGAGGTGGAGCTGGAACTGGAAGACGGTCGCAAGAAAACGATCCGCAAACACGGCGTGATCATCCAGCGCGGCACCAACCACCTGTGGCGCAACACAAGCGACCAGGTGTGCCGCATCGCCTTCATCCTGATCGAGGCACCGGCCTATCTGCACGAGGGCAAGCCACTGGACGAATACAAGCCCGAGCAGGTCGACGATCGTTACGGAAACGCGCGGATATCCTGAAAAAACGGGAATGCGCTCTTACGGGAGAATGAATGCCATGGCTGAAAATAGCGTAGCGGCCTATCCATCTCGCGCAGTCGCCTGGCGATCTGCCATCATCGTGTTCGTACTGACGGTCATCGCGATGGCAGACCGTATGGCCATTTCCATGCTGATCGGCCCGATCAAGGAGGAGTTCGGCATCGGCGACTTCCAGGCCAGCTTGCTGATCGGGTTCGCCTTCACGCTGTTCTACGTGATCTTCCTGCTTCCGATCGGTGCAGCAGCGGACAGGTTCAGCCGGGCCAAGGTGCTGGCGATCTGCCTGTTCGTATGGTCGATCACCACGGTCGCCTGCGGCTTTGCCGCCGGCTTCATCAGCCTGTTCGTGCTTCGCATGCTGATGGGTGCGGGCGAGGCCGGCATCGGCCCCTGTTCGCACGGCATTATCGGCGCGAGCTTCCCCCGCGAAAGCCTGTCAAAGCCGCTTGCCCTGCAAGGCATCGGGTTCCAGGTCGGCCCGGCCGTCGGCGTGGCTGCGGCGGGCGGCATCCTGGCTGCAGGGGCAGCCGGTGCATTCGACAACGTACCAATCCTGGCGGACCTCGCCCCGTGGCGCGTGGCCTTCATCCTTATCGGTCTGCCGGGCCTGCTGGCGTTGCTGCTGATCCCTTTGCTGCACGATCCGGACCGCGCCAGGCAGACCAACGAGGCCGCAGGCACGGCGCCCAAGGCGAACGTCATGCCGTTTCTCAAGCGCTATCAGGTCCTGATGGGCACCATGCTGCTCGCCTCCGGCATTTCCGCAATGGCGGCCGGCACGGTCACCGGCTGGGTACCTGAATACCTGCAGCGCTCGCTGGGTGCTTCCCCGGCGGAAGCAGGCAGCCTGCTGGGCATCATCATGATTTCCAGCGCTTTCATCGGACAAGGCCTGTTCGCGGTGATTGTCGACTGGTTTGCCGCGCGCGGATATCTCGATGCGCCGATCCGTGTCGGCCTGTTGCCCACCTTCCTTGCCATTCCGCTGGCGTGGTTCGCCTTTTCAGCCGATGGTGACAGCGGGTTCTACGTCCTGTTGCTGGCCTTTGCCTTTGCCATCGCGCCGTTCAACACCATCAACAACACGGTGGTGCAGCAGGTCGCTCCGCCCCAGCTGCGCAGCCGCCTTTCCGCATTGTTCATCTTCTCGATCAGCATCATCGGCTTCGCGATCGGCCCGACGCTCGTCGGCTGGCTGAGCGAATTCGTGTTTGGCGAGGAACGGCTGGGCGATGCCATGCGCATCGTCACCACGCTGTCGATGGTCGTCACCTTCGTGCTGCTGCTTATGGCACGCCGTCCGCTGATCGCCTGCATGGAGGAAAAGCAGTCCGGGCAATGACCGGCCTGTTCGACCTTACCGGCAATCGCGCGATCATCACCGGGTCCACCCGGGGAATTGGGCGCGCGATTGCCGAAGCCATGATCGAAGCAGGGGCCCGCGTGGTTATCTCCAGCGAGGATGCTGGCGACACAGCCCGCGTCGCCGCGGAACTGGGCCAGCCGGGCCTTGCAGCGGACGTGACCATCGAGGCAGACCTCAACGCGCTGGTGCAATTCGCTATCGACCAGCTGGGCGGGCTCGACATCCTCGTGTGCAATGCCGGGATCAGCGGCAAGCCCGGCCCCTTCACCAACGTCGAAATGGATGATTACGACCGCGTGATGGCGGTGAACCTGCGCAGCCAGGTGGTCCTGTGCAACCTCGCACTGCCGCATATCGCGCAGGCCGGCGGCGGTGCGGTGGTGCTGATGAGCAGCATTGCGTCCCTGCGCGGCAATGGTGCGATCAATGCCTATTCCCTGTCCAAGGCAGGCGTATCGCAGCTGGCGCGCAATCTCGCGGTCGAATGGGGGCCGAAGAACGTGCGGGTCAACGCCATCGCGCCCGGCTTCATTGCCACCGAGCTGTCGAAGCCCCTGCTGGAGAACGAGGCCTTCTTGGCCCGCCGCATGGCGATGACCCCGCTACGCCGCCCAGGCCAGCCTGAAGAGGTGGCGGGCGCTGCGGTGTTCCTCGCTTCGCCAGCAGGAGCCTTCACCACCGGCCAGACCATCACGGTGGATGGCGGCACGGTGATCACGGACGGAAGTTAGTCACACCCCACGTCGAAGCTCGACAGGTCGCGCGCCAGGTCCAACGGGCCGGAATAGAATTGCCGCACTCCATTGCGCAGGTATTCCTCGCTTTCGTGAAGGGCCGTTGGCGGCACGGCAAAATGGGTCAGCACAACGTGGCCGACTTCGGCCGTCGCAGCCATTCGGCCCACTTCGGCGGCATCAACGTGGTGTGTTGCAAGGTGCTGGCGCATCGCGGCCTGCACGGGCGGGGGCATGTCAGGCCTCTGGGCAAGGATATCCGCTATCAGCGGTTCCAGCGCGATCACTTCGGTCACCAGCATGTCCGTTCCAGCAGCAAGCTCGGTCAGTTCCTCGCTCGGACCCGTGTCGCCGCTATAGGTGATTGAACGGCCATCCATATCGAAGCGATAGCTCAGCGAGGTTGTGCCGATCTCCTCCAGCGGGAAATCGTAATGGGTGTTGGTGCGCGCGGTCACGGTGATGCCGCCCGCCAGTTCGAAGGTCTGGTCATCCAGTGGTAGTTCCACCACGCGGATATTGGCAGCAGGATCAGCCACCGCCGCTCCGGTGCCGAAACCGACCCGTTCCTGCGGGCGCAAGGACATCACGATACCGTCCACCACCTGGCTGATGCCGGGCGGGCCGTACACTGCAATCTCGTCGGTATAGGTGTTCATCCAGCGCAGGCCCAGGACGGCGGCAAGGCCGCCGACATGATCCCAGTGAAGGTGGCTGATGAAGACATGCTTCACCTCGCCCGTGGTGCGGCCCAGCTTGGCCAGTGCATCCGCCGTGCCATCACCCGAATCGACAAGGATCACCGCATTTCCTGCTTCCAGCATGTTTGCCGGTTCCCCGCGATCGAGCGTGGGGATCGGGCCGCCCGCAGTTCCCAGCGTGGTCCATCGCAGCGCAGGGCAGCTATCTTGGGCCAGGGCAGCAGCGGGCATTGCAGTCAGCACCATGGATGCAGCAACTGTGATCATTCGCATAACGTCATCTCTCCTCGATTTGAGGCAGACTAGACCAAGAATCCGCAACAGGGGCATGAAGCTTTTCGATGGGACTGTATCCATAGAATGGAGTTTGATTGACCGCACACCCCGCCTAAGCGAGGCTTGCAATTGCCTTTTCAATGCGGAGTAGACACGTGGCGCTTTTCGAACCCTTCCCCAATTATGTCTGGAACCTGTCGGTTGCCATCGCAGTCGAAAACGGCGGCAGGCTCGGCGAGATTGTCGACATCATCAACGAGTTGAAGGGCAAGGCCGAGGCGGGCGAGGATGCCGGGACCGAGGACTTCATGAAGGCCTGGGTGCGAATGGCCGACAACCTCGTCGAACTGGGCGAGGAAGACCTTGCGCTGGGCCGCGAGTTCTCCGCCGGCAACAAGTTCAAGCGCAGTGCCATCTATTACCAGACCGGCGAGCGCATGCAGAAGCACGGCAGCGAGGGTCGCGCTGTCACTTATCGCAAGGCGATCGACAATTTCCTGCGCGGCATGAAATACACCAACGAGCCGGTCGAAAAGATCACGATTCCCTATCAGGGCAAGGAAATCACCGGCCTGTTCCACAAGGCACCGGTCGAAGGCCCGGCACCTTGCGTCGTCTATTGCAACGGCCTGGATTCCATGAAGGAAATGCTGTGGATGGGCGGCTTCCCCAAGGCCCTGGCCCAGCGCGGCATCCACTCGATCTGCGTGGACCAGCCGGGTACCGGTGAAGCCTTGCGCCTGCACGATCTGCCTGCCACCCCGCATAGTGAGGAATGGGCCAGCGCCTGGATCGACTATCTCGAAACCCGTGACGATGTGGACAACGCCCGCATCGGCATGACCGGCATTTCGCTGGGCGGCCACTTTGCCCCGCGCGCCGTGGCTTACGAACCGCGCTTCGCCTCCGGCGCTGCATGGGGTGCCAACCACAACTGGCACGAAGTGCAATACAAGCGCATGCAGCGCGAAGGCGAAAACCCCGTGCCGCATTATTGGGGCCACGTGTTCTGGGTGTTCGGCGCGAAGGACATGGATGACTTCCTCGAGAAGTCGAAGGACATGAACCTCAATGGCCATATGGACCGGATCAAGGTTCCCTTCCTCGTCACCCACGGTGTGCAGGATCGCCAGATCAGCAAGGATTACGCGCAGCAGGCCTATGACCAGCTGGTCAACAGCCCGCGCCGCGAACTCAAGTGGTTCACCCCGCGCGAGGGCGGCGTGGAGCATGTCGGCGCAGACAACCACGCTTTCGCGATCGATTACATCGCCGACTGGTTTGCCGAGACACTGGGTGGCAGGACTGCGGCTTGATCGCCGCCTGGCTGGACCCGATTAGGATAGCTATGGCACCTCCCAACAGACCCGCTCCACGCACGCTGACCGTCCTCGCCAAGCGCCATGTCACGCCCAACATGTTGCGCCTGACGCTTGGGGGCGATGGCATGGCCGGTTTCCCGCCCGGCCGACAGGGCGGCTATGTGAAGCTCAACCTGCCGCAAGGAGCCGGCAAGCCCGCTGTGCGCACCTATACCATCCGCGCACAGCGTGACGGCGCAGCGGGGGGCGAGATCGACCTCGATTTCGCACTGCATGCCGAGACCGCGACCGGCCATGCCGGCCCCGCCACCGAATGGGCGATGACCGTCGAGCCGGGGGCAGAGGTGCTGGTAGGCGGCCCCGGCCCCGCCAAGCCGCTTCCCGCAGGCCACAGTTTCTACCTGCTGGCAGGAGACATGACCGCCCTGCCCGCCATCTCGGTCAACATCGAAGCGCTGCCAGCTGACGCGCGCGGCCTTGCCGTGATCGAGGTAATGAGCCTTGAAGACAGGCAGGACATTGCAGGGCCGGAAGGCTTCGAGGTACAGTGGCTGGTGGCCGAACAGCCCGGCCTGGGTGCCGCAGAGCACCTGCAGGCCATTCGCGATGCCGGATGGGGAGCGGAAGATCTTTACGCCTGGGTCGCCGCAGAGTTTTCAACGATGCAGGCGCTGCGCAGCTACCTGCGCGACGAACGCGGCCTGGGGCCCGACAGACTCTACATCTCGTCCTACTGGAAGAGCGGCCTCAACGAAGAGGCCCACAAGCTTGCCAAGCGTGAGGATGCCGAGGCGCAAGCCTGAGCCGCGGCAGGCTGGAGCCTGCGCTAGAGCGCGTTGGCTCGCGCTATTCGCTCATACACCACCGAACTGAGCTTTGGCATGCGGCGGAAGCTGGTGCGATCCACGCTGACCAGGCCGAAGCGTGGGCCATAACCGAAAATCCACTCGAAGTTATCGAGCAGGGACCAATGGCAATAGCCGGTGACGGGAACCCCGTCGGCAATCGCGCTGTGCAGGTGGCCGAGTGCGTCGGGAATGAACCGTTGCCGCACAAGGTCGGTTGCATCATTTATGCCATGCTCGGTTACCAGGATCGGCTTGCCTGTTTCGGCATGCGCATAGCGCACCGCGCCAGCCAGCGATGGCGCGTAAACATCCGTGCCGCCATTCTCGTGCCCGACATCTTCAGGCGCCGGCAAACGCCCGTCGGGGCCCCAGATCGCGCGCTCATAATTCTGTACGCCCAAGAAGTCATCCGCCTTGGCGACATCGAGCCAGCGGCGGTAGAGATGGTTACGCATCTCCTCCAGCTTGCCCTCGCCGCCGGGACCGGCCTGATCATCGAAAATGGCAATGGACAGGCCGACCGGAAGCTCGCTCCTCTCAGCCTTGATCGCGTCGCGTGCCAGCGCGTGGCCCGCCTCCATGGCAATTTCGAGCGGTTCCACATCCTCTGGCCTGGTAACATTGGCAGAAACGAATTTCGCACTGTCTGTCAGCTCTCCGGCTCGATCAAGATTGGCCCGTTGCGCCTGCTTGAGTGCAGGCGGCAGATCGAGGCTTCCAAGCAGCTTGGGAAGGTTCGGTTCGTTGAAGGTGATCGCCTGGTGAATCCCGTCTCCCATCGCTCGCATGACGCGCCGGCATTGCTCCGCGAACCAGTGTCCTGCTTCGGGATTTAACCAGCCACCTGCCGCGGCAAACCAGCGCGGACTGGTGAAATGGTTGAAGGTCACGATCGGGGCCAGCCCGCGGGCATGGCAGCCCTCCACAATGCGCGCGTAATGGTCCAGCGCGGCTTGCGAAACCAGGCCCTGCTCGGGTTCGATCCGCGACCATTCCACGCTGAAGCGATAGGCGTTGAGGCCCATGGCAACGCACAGGTCGAGATCGGTTTCCCACAAGGCGAAGCTGTTGGCGGCATCACCTGCCGGCTCGGCAAAGGCAGTTGGCCGGATATTGGCGAGGAACCAGGTGTCCGACGCAGTATCATTGCCCTCCACCTGATGACCCGAGGTGGAGGCTCCCCACAGAAAGCCATCGGGAAAGGCACGAACGCCAGGCTCCTGCGCCGCCAGCCGGCTTGCCGGGATCGACAAGGCCACCAATCCCGCTGCGCCGATCAACTCTCGTCTGTTCATGCCAACCCTCACGTCATAACGGTTCGGCCATTGCCCGGCTCGAACGAGACTGGGATCCTCAATAGCGGTCGCTGAAGAATTCCCGGTTGTCCTGTCGGCTGCTACCCAATGGATAGGGCAGCATCTGCGCGTTCCAGGCATCCCATTCGCCGCGCAGGCGGCGGAAGATCTCGGGTTCTGCATCCTTGCGGTTGGCCCGTTCGCGCGGATCGTTCGCGAGGTTGAAGAGATATTGCTCGCTTCCGGTGACAAGCAGTTTCCAGTCACCGGATCGCACGGCTGCCATTCCGCCATTCGACGCCATCCGCCAGAACAGCGTGCGCTCCACCGGGTCTGCCCCGTCCAGCAATTGCGCTCCGATATCCATCCCGTCGTAAGTGTCGGCAGGGACTTCGCCTCCTGCCAGGGAAACGAAGGTGGGCAGGAAATCCATGGAGATGGCCACCTGATCGGTCCGTGTTCCCGCCGCGATACGGTCGGGCCATTGGGCCAGCAGGGGCACGCGCAGGCCACCTTCAAGCAACTCGCCCT
The DNA here is from genome assembly GCA_030424845.1 of Alphaproteobacteria bacterium. Taxonomy (GTDB): domain Bacteria; phylum Pseudomonadota; class Alphaproteobacteria; order Sphingomonadales; family Sphingomonadaceae; genus Alteraurantiacibacter. Next base: position 89,080 of record JAUHWC010000006.1, read on the forward strand.
TCATTCCCACGAAAGGCCAGGTGTCGCTGAACCTTTCCCCGCCGTTGTCACTGGTGAACACGATCAGCGTGTTGTCGAGCTCACCCATGTCGCGCAGCGTGTCCAGCACCTTGCCGACATTGTCATCCATGGCGCTGACCATATTGGCGAAGGTTTCCAGCGTTCCGCCGTCAAAATGCCGGAAGTCCTGCATCATGCGCGCAACTTCCTCGTCCTCGCGCCCTTCCCACGGCCAGTGCGGCGCGGTGAAGTGGAGGGACAGGAACAGCGGGCCGGACTTTTCGCGGATGACCCTGACGGCTTCGTCTCCGAAGACATCGGTCAGATAGCCTGCGCGTTCCACTTCCTCGTTGCCCTGCATCAGACCGACACCAACATCGCGGCCACCCTGCACGGGATGATGGCGGAAGTAGTCGACACCGCCGGGGACGATGCCGAAGAAATGGTCATAGCCATGCGTCAACGGATTGTGCAGTGGCGGTTGGCCGAGGTGCCACTTGCCGACCAGCGCGGTCTGATAACCAAGTTCGCGCAGCACTTCAGGCATGGTGCGCCATTCGTGCGGAATGCCGGTTCCAGGGGGTGAGGTGGGCACGATGGGCTCTTCCAGTCCGGCCGGGAAGCGATACTGGTAGCAGCCGGTAAGAAGCCCGGTTCGGGTGGGCGAACAAATCGAGCTATTGGCATAGCCCTGGGTGAAGAACACCCCGTTTTCCGCAATGGAATCGATGTGCGGGGTGCGGTTCATGCGCGAACCGGTGCAGCCAAGATCTGCATAGCCAAGGTCGTCGGCCATGATGAAGATGATGTTCGGCAGATCGCGCGTTCTTGCCTTCAGGGACAAAGGCATTGCCGCGATGGCGGCGGTTGCACTCGCGCCCGCAAGTAACTGGCGACGGTCAAGCATGATCCTGCTCCTGTATGTACTTCATTTGCGGCAAAGGGACGGAAGTTTTCAGGATCCGTCCCATCACCTTCTCAAATTGGCATCAGCGCGTTGTCCGGTCACAAAAGTCCCGGAAACCGACACTTGCGCCGACCTCGGGCCGACGCAAGTGTCCATCGGCAGCCCTAGTAGCGGAAGCTGCCCGTCAGACCGACGATACGCGCAGTCTTGTTCGCGGCAGGCCAAGCGCGACGACCGCCATCCGGCTGGCCGCCAAAGACGCTCGGAAGAGAGTTGATCGGTTCGCGTTCTGCCGTCAGGTTCCGCGCAAACAGCGAAAGCGACCATGCTCCGTCCGCATCGCGGATACCGGCACCCATGTTGATCAGCTCGTGCGCCGGATACATGTACTGCGGTGCGCCATAGTTGCCGATGCGCATCCTGCTCTTGTAGACCAGATTGCCGTTGATGAACGGTTCCACCGAGCCGCCGGTCTCGAAGCTGTATTCACCCGAGAGGGTGAACTTGTGCTTGGGCGCGAGGTTGATCTGCTCCCCGCCCACGTCGATGCCATCGTCTGCGAGATATCCATCGGGATAGGTGGCGCGGTTGAACTGATAGCCGGCGCTGGTGGTGAAGCCCGGGAACAGCTCGCCGGTCAGGTTTACTTCAAAACCGTAGGACTCGACGCTCTCGATGTTTGCGGCCGCCGAAAGCAGCTGGCCGCCGACGTTCTCCGTGGTCTGCGACTGGAAGTTCTCTACCTCGGTATAGAAGATGTTCCCCGAAAGCAGGAAGTTCTCGATCTCCACACGGCCACCAAGTTCGAAGGCGATCGACTTTTCCGGTTCCAGGATGATCCCGGCGGTATCGCCGGGGACCAGGGATGCAGCCGGCGGCTTGTAGCCACGCGCCAGCGAAATGAAGATGCTGGATGAAGGCGAAGGTTGCAGGCTCAGGCCAATTCGCCCTGAAATGTCGCTATCCTTGACCGCCGAAACGACATCCGGGGTCAACTTGTCGTAAGCCACACCCATCGAAACCGACACGTCGTTATAGCGGATGCCGCCAAACAGGTCGAGATTGTCGGTCAGGTTGATCGTGGTGTCTGCAAAGAGAGCCGCGACCTCGGTATCGGTTTCCTCGTATTCGAAGCGGACCGTCGGATTGCCGAAGCCATAGACGAACGGCGCGCAGCCATAGAAGCCTGCTCGCGGTCCGCCGGGAATGCTGAAGTCGCCGGCATAGGGGCACACGCTGAAGCCAATGCGATCGCCGGGCGTCGTCAGGTTGAACGGACCGTCGATTGTCGGCTCGGTGTGAGCGGCATATTCCTGGTAGAAGCCGCCAAAGACCACGTCGAAGCCATTGCCTTCGTAGCCGAAGCGCAGCTCCTGGCTCCACTGGTCGCCCAGTGCGCGGATGTTCTCGCGGTTGGCCGAATTCGCTCCGACCAGTCGGGTGTAATCCACCGAATCCGTGCGGAAATTGCGTTCGCGATAGGCGGTGACAGAGGTCAGCGTCAGGTTGTCTGCCACCTCGAAATCAGCAACAGCGGACAGGCCCCATGCGGTCTTTGACTGATAGCCGGGGAATTCGGAGCAATATTCTTCAAGCCTGGGGGAAGGCGTCACGCCGCAAGCTGTCAGCAGCGCTCCGGCACCGCCGGTGGGCGGGGCTTCCGGATAAGCTTGGAACGACCATGCGTTATCGATACGGTTGACGTATTCACCCGTGATCAGGATCTTCGCAGCCGGCGAAGGCTCGATCAGCACGCGACCGCGCAAACCGAAATCGGTAACCTTGTTGTCCTTGCCGGTGAACGTGTTGCGCTGCAGGCCGGTTTCGCGCTGATACTGGCTCGCCACGCGGACGGCGATGATGTCGCTGAGAGGAAGGTTGAAACCGGCGTTGAAGACCATGTTGCCGAACTCGGCACCGGCTGTGCCCTTGTCGGCGAACTCGAAGCCGCCGTTGACGCTCACGCCATCGAAGTTCGGCTGGGCCGTGGTGATCTTGATGACACCTGCCGATGCCCCCTGGCCGAACAATGTCCCTTGCGGACCGCGAAGAACTTCGACCTGAGCGAGGTCATACAGCAGCGGGAAGGCGAGGTTCCCGATCGATACATCATCGATCAAGAGCGCGACGGACGGGGCAACGCTGGATGTGAACACACCCGTGCCGAGCCCGCGCAGCCTGGCACCGCCGTTGGCTTCGCCACCGGCGCTCTGGCTGATTTCAAGCGCGGGAGTCAGGCGCTGCAAGTCATCGATGTTGCGAACCTGGTTACGCTCCAGCTCCTCGGCCGTGGCAACGGTGACCGGAACCGGGATTTCAAGCAGGCTCTCTTCACGCTGGCGCGCGGTTACGATGATCCTGTCGTCATCGGCGTCGGCGGATGCATCCACTGCTTCCTGCGCCTGCGCGCCGAAGGGGATTGCTGCCATGGCGCAGGCAATTGCCAGCACCGAAGGGCGATTCCATTGACCGTTCTTTTGCATCCTGTTGTCCTCCCTGAATGCATTTGCGTCCGGCCTGCCCTTTTGCGTTCATGGGTTAGGCCGTTCTTGTTCCCGCAATCACTCGGCCAAAAGCATGGAATTATGAAACGGTTTAAATCAATATGTAGCTATTGACAGACGAGATAGGACAAACGTTCTATATATCATAATGTTAGGAGCGATTCCCCGCCTTTCAAATATCGCGGACGCAGGAACTAACCCATGGCATCGATGTGTTCGTCACCAGACAACGCAGCACATCCGGGCGTCCGGTCGCTCAAGGTTGCGGTGGGCAAAGTACCCGGTGAATCGGCTTGCGAAAGCGCCGGGAATCGCCCCGCTCAATCCTCGTGTGCGAACAGTCTTGCTGGCAGAAGGCTGACGGAAACTACCGCAAGGGCGAGCAGTGCGGCGACCACCATCGCGGCTGGCAGCAAACCATCCAGCGCGGGGCGTACCTCTCCGCCCAGTGCGAAATAGGCGCCGCCCACCAGCGCAATGCCCAGCGCGCCGCCCATCTGCTGCGATGTGCGGAAAGTTGCACTGGCCGTGCCTGCCAGTTCGCGCGGCACCTCTGCCACCACGATCGGGCCGAGCGGACCTTGCAGGCATCCCATCCCGAGGCCCGCGAATGCCAGCACGCACAGCAGCCAGGCATCGCCGTCATTCCCGCCGCGGATCATGAGCATCACGGCGACGGTGGAAACCAGCATGAGCATCCCGCCGGCAGTGGGGAGCGTCTTGCCGATCCGCGGCAGCAGGCGCGGAACGAGGAAGCCCACCGCGAACATCACCCCAACACCGAAGGGAATGTGGACCAGCGCGGTATCGAGCGGAGTCAGGCCCAGCCCGGTCTGCAACGCAACGGCGAAAACCAGCAGGAAACCGATGGACGCTGCGGCGAAGCCGAAGCTGGCGGATGTGGCCCAACGGAAGGTGCCGATACGGAAGAGGTCCGGACGGATAATGGTCGGCAAGCTCCGGGAAACGCGATTGTTCGCCCTGAACCAGCCTGCGCCGGCAAGCAGGACACCGATCACAATCAAGCCCAGCAGTTCGGGCCTCCAGCCACGCTCGCCTCCTTCGATGAGGCCATAGAGCAAGGCACCGAATGCGCCGCAGAAGACAAGCGCCCCCAGCGGATCGATGCGCAACTCGGCCTTGGCTTCGGCTTCCGGAAGCACGAACCATCCCATGATCACGGCGAACAGTCCGATAGGCAGGTTGATCAGGAAGATCACGCGCCATCCCAGTCCCAGCAAATCCATGTCGATCAGCATCCCGCCAACGATCGGCCCCAGGATCGCCGCCAATCCAAGGATCAGGCCGAAGTAGGCGAGCTGCTTTACTCGCTCCAGTGGAGTATAGAGCAATTGCACGATGGCCATGCTCTGCGGGGCCATTATCGCGCCTGTCGCACCTTGCAGCAGGCGTGCGATCACCAGTTCCGTGGGATCGCGCGCCAGCCCGCACATGACCGAAGCGATGACGAAGCCCGCCACGCCCACCAGGAATACGCGCGAATGGCCCAGCGCATCGCCCAACCTGCCGCCAAGCAGGAGCAGCGAACCAAGCGCCAGCAGATATCCCGCCACGATCCACTGCATGGCGGCGGGAGAAGCATCGAGCGAGGTGCGGATCACCGGGATCGCGGTGTTGACGATGGTGGTATCGACCACCTCAAGCACCACGGCCACCAGCACGGTGAGAAATGCCAGCGTACGGCGGCGATCACTCATCCCGATGGCGCTTGGGGCACCTTGCGCTGTTGTCTCGCTCACTCGTTCTTCTCCGGAAATCCCGCGAAAGCCGATCTGCGAGACCAAAATTAAAATGATGCTTCTATTATTCGCCCGATTGCCCTAACGTCAATCGCAAGAATGCCGCGAAGGTGAATCATGCGGCCGGAACAACATGCCCCGCGAAGGGGATGAGGGAGTGGATCAATGAGCAACGCAGCTGCGCCGAGGCAGGCGGGCATCCCGCAGGGTTTGACTGTCATCCTGACAGGTTTCCTGCCAATTCTGGCAATCGTTTCAATGTTCCCGGCAGTTGGCGCGATGATCGGGCATTTCGCTCCCACGGATCCGGCAGCCGCAACCAAGGTGCCTTCAATGGTCACCGCGCCGGGCCTGGCCATCGCCGTGATCGCCCTGTTCGCGGGCGTGCTGGTGGACAAGTTCGGCCGCCGCAAGCTGCTGCTCGCCTCCACGCTTTCCTACGGCATCATCGGCGTGGTTCCCTTCTTCCTCGAAGACCTCGACCAGATATATGCCTCGCGCCTGCTGCTCGGCGTGAGCGAGGCAGCGATCCTGACCACCATCAACACGCTGATAGCCGACTACTGGGACGAAGCAGGCCGTCGCCGCTGGCTGACACTGCAAGGCATGGTCGGGCCGGCGTTGTCCTCCATCATGATCTTCTTCGCCGGCACGCTGACTGCCTGGAAGTGGAACGGCATCTTCCTGCTCTACCTGATCGCCATCCCCATCTTCTTCGCCATGCTGAAATACATGTACGAGCCGGACAGCGATGCGACCGTGCGGCGCAACCTGGGAATGGATGAAAAGGGCGTGGCCTCCACTGACTTCCCCTGGCTGCTCATGCTTGGCATCGGTGCCCTCACGCTGTTCACCTCGCTGGTCTATTACGTGTTCATCGTGAACGGTTCGATCGTCTGGCAGGAGCTCGGGATCGAGGATCCGGAAAGCATCGGCCAGATTACTGCCCTGCCCAGCCTGTTCATCCTTGCCGGTGCGGCCCTGTTTTTCCTGCTGGGCAAGAAGGATGTTGCGGCCCGCTGGCAAGTGGCAATCACTCTCGGCTTCCTGGGTAGCGGCCTTGCCCTGATGGGGCTGACCAGCAACTGGCAGGGTATGGTCGGCGGGATGGTGCTGCAGCAGACCGGCGCCGGCATGGCCATTCCGGTTCTGATCGCATGGGCACAGAAGAAGCTTCCATACGAACATCGCGGCCGGGGCATGGGCGTGTGGACGGCCACGTTCTTCTTCGGCCAGTTCGCTTCGCCGCTGGTGCTGAGCGCCGTCCGCGGCGAGGATGGAACGATGCAGAGCGCTTTCCTTTTCGCAGGCATTGCTGCGGTTGTGGGCGGGCTCGTGGCGGCTGTCGTGATGGGCATGACAGCCAGGAATGACGCTGCCGCAGCAGGATGATCGGGAAGGAAGGATCATGCTGAAGCAGGCAATCGCCGCGCTTGTAGCTCTTGGAGCACTTTGCGCCGCACCCGGGCAGGCTCAGGAGACATTCGACTACACGGAAATCCCCGCGCCTTTGCAGCCTGCAGCCATCCCGCTTGGCACGGTCAGCAAGGATACCCCCGACCGGGAACAGTGGATGGTCCAGAATGGTGTGGTGGGCGTACGCAACGTAACAGTGCCTACACTTACCCCGGTCCTGCCTTCGGGTACTTCAACGGGGTCTGCGGTTATCGTTGCCCCGGGCGGTGCCTTCCTTGGCCTGGCGATCGATCATGAAGGCTGGCAGGTCGCCAGATGGCTCGCGAACCGGGGTATCGCGGCTTTCGTTCTGAAGTACCGCGTGCTGCCCACTCCTGTCGACAACGACCAGTTCAGGCTCGAGAACAACGCCATGCGCAACGGCGGAAAGGCTAGCTTCGCCCCTCCCGAAGATACCCCTCCCGAGGCGCTCGCTGATGGCCTCGCAGCGATCCGCTATGTTCGCGAACATGCCGAGGAATTCGGCATCGATCCGGAGCGGGTGGGCTTCATGGGTTTTTCCGCAGGCGGCTTCCTGAGCCGTAGCGTGGTCGAACACGGCGGGGCGGGCATGCCTGATTTCGTCGCGCCGATCTATCCCAGTATGGCACCGATGAATGTCCCGGAAAACGCACCGCCGATGTTCGTTGCCATTGCGGCAGACGATTTCCTGCTGGACATGCACCCGGACATGCCGTTGCTGCAAGACTATCGCGCCGCCGGCCGTCCCATCGAATTCCATTTACTGGCCAACGGCGGCCATGGTTTCGGGCTCGAGTTGGGCACGCGCGGAATGGCGAGCGAGGACTGGATCGAGACCTTGTACAGGTGGATGCGCTCCATCGACGTGCTGGAGGCCGGTGGAGAGTGAGAATACCCGCTGCCTCCCTCGCCCTGCTGTTGGCCAGTTGCGGCAGCAATGCGGTGAGCGAGGCGCCAGTGTTTACCGACGCTGCCAACCGCGCCATCATCACCGATTTTGCACGCCTGTTTTATACCGAGCGTGACGTGCCGCTGGCCTTTGAAACCCATGTTGCGCCCGATTACATCCAGCATAACCCCGGCATTGCAAACGGGCGCGATGCGGCAGTCGATGCGCTGGCAGCGATGTTCGCTGAAGAAGGCCGCGAATTCCGGATCAAGCAGATCATCGTTGATGGGGACATGGCGGTAATCCACGTCCACGCCATTCCCGAACCCGGTGCACGTGGCGCATCGGTGTTTGACATGTACCGGCTGGAAGGCGGCAGGATCGTGGAACACTGGGATGCCATCCAGCCCGTACCGGAAACCTCCGCCAACCCGAATCCGATGTTCTAGGGGAGCAAACATGCCCCAATTGTCCCGCCGTGAAAGCTTGCGATTGATCGGTGCCTGCGGTGCCAGTCTCGCCATTCCGTCTTGGGCGGGCGCATCGGCGCGACAGGCCCGCCACGAATGGCGTCCGCTGTGGGACGGCCAGTCACTCGATGGCTGGAGCTTCTTCCAGGAGGGTGTGGGAGAAACGGACGACAGGGGCGTTGTCACAATCAAGGATGGCGAACTTCACTTCCTTGGCGCGGGCTATGACCATCAGGACGCACCACCCGGCTTCATCGCCACGCTGGCGGACCACGCGAGTTACCACCTGCGGCTGCAATATCGCTGGGGCGAGCGGCGCTGGGCACCGCGCGGTTGGCAGGCACGCAACAGCGGCGTGCTCTATCACATGGGTGATACCAGGCCCGGAATGCTCTTTCCCGAATGCATCGAATTCCAGATGCAGGAGGGCAATTGCGGCGATGCGATCCTGATCGACACGCTTGGCGTGCAAGGCCCTTCGCTGGGCGGCACGCCTTTATGGCCCAACTGGATTCCCGCCTTTCCCGATCAGCCGATCGAACCCACCCGCGCAGGCGGCTATGCCCGCCGATGGCTTCCCCGCCACAGCGATTTCGAGTTGCGTGACGGGTGGAACACGCTCGACCTGGTCTGCTTCGAAGACCAGGCCGCGCAGCTGGTCAACGGGCGGATCGTGAACACCGTCTACAAGCTGCGCCGCATGCTGGCGGATGGAACAGAGGGGCCGCTCGACGCTGGCCGGATCGCGCTCGAGTTCGAATGGGCGGAGATTGCCTTCCGCAACATCATGATCCGCAATCTCGATGCCGAGGCCATCGCCACGATCCGGCAACACGGTTCAGACTAGCCCTCCCCGCCAGCCTCGCGCTTGCGCATCTGCATCAGTTTGCGGCGGCAGCGGACGGCGGCGGCATCGGTTTTCAGGATTGCCGGGCGCGCGTCCCAGAAATCCTGATCGCCCAGGGCTTCCTGTGCCGCCTCGATCATCGGCTCGTCCTCTTCGGTGAACACTTTCATGGCCAGCGCGCGAGCCTCGTCATTGGGTTCGTGATCGTAGAAATAGTGCGAACTGGATTGCGTTTCAGGCGTGATGATATGCGGGTTCAGCATGGGCGGCACCAGCGGCTTGGAGAAGTCCGTACCAGCCTGTGCCATCTCGATTGCCAACGCCAGCGATGCAGGCGCGTGCCAGCGCATGTGAAGCTTCTGGTCCACCCGTGCGCCTTCCGGCAGGGACCCCTTGGCCCAGTCGGGCGCACGGGCGTTGGTCATGTCCCACATGTTCCAGATCGCGCCGTCGTCCGCCACTTCGACTGTCTGGGCGCCGCTTTCAAACAACGATCCGTTGGTGCCGAACGTCTCTACGTGCAGGAACTCGGCGTGGCTGAGGTCCATCAGGTTGTCTGTTACCAGTTCGTAGTTGCCCTGCATGGTCATGTGGCCGCGCTGCATGACAGGCTCTTCCTTGTCGAGGAATGCGAAGTCGGGGATCAGTGCCGGATCAGCCAAGGCCGCATCACCGGGCCAGAACCATAAGCCGCGATAGCGAGCGACCACCGGCATGGTGGCCGCCTTCACATGGGCCGGCGGCGCTTCGGGAAAGGGATTGTGCATGCAGGCCCCGTCCGGCCCGAAGCCCAGGCCATGATAGCCACAACGGATGACATCGCCTTGCTTGCTTCCCATCGAAAGCGGCACGAAGCGGTGCGGGCAGCGATCTTCCAGCATGGCATAGTCGCCATTTTCGAGCCGGTGGATCAGCCACTTCTTGTCCAGCAGCACACGCGACAAGATGCCGCCTTCGGGCACTTCCTCCTGCCATGCGGCCATGTACCAACAGTTGCGAATATATGCGCTCATCGCAAGCAATCCTCTTCCTTCGAGGGTTCCGGCATGAGCATTCACGGGCAGGACAACAGCATGCACCCCGTGTTCCGCAAATCCGGAACCGTCCAATCGACGTCGGGGCCCGCAGCTGGACGCCCGACTGAAGGGGCGCGCCATCCCAAGCGGGGCGTAGTTCCCCGCTACCAGGCTTCGGTAGGCTTCTAACAAACTAGAATAGTGATTTCAATACCTGTCTAGATGACCCCTTCACGCAGCAACCCAACCGCGTGGTCGCATGCTCGCGCCGTCAGCGCCATGTAGGTGAGCGAGGGGTTCTGGCAGGCAGAACTACTCATCTGCGCGCCATCTGTCACGAACAGGTTGGGCACATCATGCGCCTGGCTCCACTTGTTGAGCACCGACGTCGCCGGGTCATGGCCCATGCGCGCACCGCCCATTTCATGGATTGCGCCGCCGCCGGTGCCGGGCCGGTCAAAACCCATCAGCACCTGGCCGCCGGCGTGCGTCATCATCTCGGCAGCATCGGCCTTGGCTTGTGCAAGGGCAGCATGCTCCTCAGCGCCGAAGGCAAAGTCGATCTTCAGTTGCGGGATACCGTCCGCATCCACCTTCCTCGGATCAAGCGTGATCCTGTTGCTCGCCCGCGGCATGCAATCGGCAAAGGCCACCAGCACCACGCGCCACGGGCCGGGGCCGCGCAGCGAATTCTTGTAATCCGCACCAAGGCCAGGCTCGCGCTTGCCGCGCACCCATGCGGATTGCAGCGCCCCGCCCTGATAGGAATAGCCGCGCGTGTGCCCTTCGCCGTCCATCTCGTCCAGATTGCGATAGCGCGCAATCACCGTTCCGGTGGGTCGGTTGCCGAAAGTCGTCACCGCTTCGAAGCCGGGCATCAGGGCTGCCACCGAAAGCGTGCTGGGGTGGTCCATGATATGCGTGCCCAGCACACCGCTGGAATTGGCAAGGCCGGTAGGCATCACCTCGCTCGCGGAATTGAGCATCAGGTGGACGGAGTTGAAGCTGCCAGCATTCAGGAACACCATGCGCGCGGTGGCGCTGCGGCGGCGGCCTGCGGCCTTGTCGATCCAGCGCACACCGGTGACGCGCTTGGTAGCAGGATCATAGTCGACCTTTTCCACCACCGCGTCAGTCACCAAGGTCAGATTGCCGGTGGCCCGGGCGGCGGGAAGCGTGCTCGACTGGGTGGAGAAATAGGCACCGAAGGAACAGCCCCGCTGGCAGATGGAGCGGTACTGGCACTTGGCGCGGCCTTCTTTCGCCTCTGTCAGATTGGCTGTGCGGCCCACCATCAGGCGACGTTCGGGCCAGCGTCCCATGATCCTTTCGCGCACCGCCTGTTCCACGGCATTAAGCGCCATCGGCGGCTGGAACTTGCCATCGGGCAACTGCGGCAGGCCCTCCATCGATCCGGAAATGCCGACGAATTCCTCGACGAGGTCATACCAAGGCGCGATATCGGCATAGCGGATGGGCCAGTCGGTACCGTGCCCATCGCGGCGGTTGGCATCGAAGTCATAGTCTGACCAGCGATAGGACTGGCGGCCCCATGTCAGTGACCGGCCGCCCAGATTATAGCTGCGGAACCAGTTGAAATCGCTGCCTTCCCCGGTCTGGTAGGGGTTGTCCTTGTCGTTGACGAAGTGATCCTGCGTGAACTCCGTGAAGTGGCGGTTGAGGCGTTGGACGGCGTATTCACGCTCGTAAAGCTCCTCGTCACCCTCGCCGCGGAAAGGCATGTCCCACGGGGCCTTCATCTCGGTCTTGTAGCCGCTCTGGTGCGGGATATCCGGCCCGCGTTCCAGCACCAGCACTTTCAGGCCAGCCTCGGTCAGCTGCTTGGCAGACCAGCCGCCGGTGATGCCGGAGCCCACGACAATCGCGTCAAAATCGAAATCCTGTGCCATCAGCCGAACTCCACCCCGTTCCATTCATTGGAATAGGCACGCGTATCAGGCGCGACAGGCACTGCCGGATCGTAACGTCCCGGAAGCGGCTCGTACGCCAGTTCCCGCGAACCGCCGATTTCCGACGTATAATATCCGGTAAGGATCAACCCCTTCACCATGCGCCAGGGATGTGCGCCTGCTTCAGGGCCGAAGGCTTGCGCGTCGATGGTGGCGAGCGCTTCCAGCTTGCGCTCGGCGGGCTTCGATGGCCAGTCGCCACCCACTGCGCGGTCCAGCGTGCTTTCCAGCCAGCGTGCATGGTCAAGGCTGCCATCACGGCGCAGATGCGGGCGGATAGTGGTGCTTACCGCATCAGGTGCCAGCGCCGCGCGCGCGCCTTCAAGGCCGTGGGCAAGCGCCAGCAGAACGAAATCGCCGACCCCGGCTGCACCAGCACCCGGCGTTTCGGTATCGGGGATCACCATGTCTGCCACTTCGCGCATGATCGCACGCTGGCGATCGCTCGGCGCATCGGCATCATCCAGCCCATCAAGGTAGACTGCCGCCGAGGGCAACCCGAGCGCCAGCGCCAATAGTGATGCTGCGCCGGCAAATTCGCGGCGGCTCCAGCCCTTGCCTTCCATCCCGATCCTCTTCTTCCCTTTTGCTGGGGTTTGACTCTTTCCCGATCAAATATCAGAATGGATATTCTATTTCTAGGGAGAGGTCATGCTGAAATTGTCGCGACAGGTCGATTATGGGTCATCTCCTCACCCTTTCGCGCTCCGCGATACGACGGGGGCCGTTCGCAAGCTGGAGGAATTCACCGGCGGCAAGGGCCTGCTGGTGGCCTTCATCTGCAATCATTGCCCCTTCGTGCAGCACGTGCTGGACGGTTTGGTGGAATTCGCCCGCGAATGCGGGGAGCGCGGGCTGAAAGTGGTGGCGATCTCGCCCAATGATCCGGCAGATTTCGCAGAGGATTCGCCAGAGGAAATGGCCCGCCTTGCGCAGGAAAAGGGCTTCACTTTCCCTTACCTGTTCGATGAATCGCAGGATGTGGCGCTTGCCTATGGCGCGATCTGCACGCCCGACTTCTTCCTCTATGATGGAGACATGAAGCTGGCCTATTGCGGTCAGTTCGATGCCAGCCGCCCCAACCTGCCGCATCCGCCGATGGAAGGGACGGAGATCTACCGCCGATCGCTGCCTGTTACCGGAGAAGACATGCGCCGAGCAGCCGATGCCGTGCTTGCGGGCCAGCCCGCACCGCAGCCGCAGGTTCCCAGCGCAGGATGTTCGATAAAATGGAAGCCGGGCAAGGACCCGAACTGGGGGTGAGGTTCACCCCCGGCTTCAGTCGATGCCCATGATGCGGCGGTTGAGTTCGCGATCGCTGCCACCTGCGGCGAAATCGTCAAACGCATGTTCTGTCACGCGGATGATGTGATCGGCAATGAAGGGTGCACCTTCTGCCGCGCCCTGTTCAGGGTGCTTAAGCGCGCATTCCCATTCCAGCACGGCCCAGCCGCCGAAATCATACTGCGCCATCTTGGAGAAGATGCCGGAGAAATCGACCTGCCCGTCACCCAGCGAGCGGAAGCGACCAGCACGATCCACCCAGCTCTGGTAACCGCCATAAACGCCTTGGCGCCCTGTCGGGTTGAACTCGGCATCCTTCACGTGGAAGCACTTGATGCGCTCGTGATAGATGTCGATGAAATCGAGATAGTCGAGGCATTGCAGCACGAAGTGGCTGGGATCGTAGAGGATGTTCGCACGCGGATGGTTGCCCGTGCGTTCAAGGAACATCTCGTAAGTGATCCCGTCATGCAGGTCCTCGCCCGGATGGATTTCATAGCCGATATCCACGCCGCATTCGTCAAAGTGATCGAGGATCGGCTTCCACCGGCGGGCAAGCTCGTCAAACGCATCTTCCACCAGGCCAGCCGGGCGCTGCGGCCAGGGATAGACATAGGGCCATGCGAGTGCGCCCGAGAAGCTGGCATGGGCGTTGAGGCCCAGCCGCTTGCTGGCGGTGCCGGCGTTCTTCACTTGCTGCACGGCCCATTCCTGCCGCGCCTTCGGATTGCCGCGCACATGCTCTGCGGCAAAGCCGTCGAACTGCGCGTCATAGGCGGGATGTACAGCCACAAGCTGGCCTTGCAGGTGAGTGGAAAGCTCGGTGATTTCCATGCCGTGCGAAGCGACAATGCCCTTCACCTCGTCACAATAGGCCTGGCTCTCTGCAGCTTTGTCGAGGTCGAACAGGCGCGCGTCCCAGCTGGGGATCTGGATACCCTTGTAGCCAAGGCCGGACACCCATTCACAGATCCCGTCGAGCGAGTTGAACGGTGCCTTGTCGCCGGCAAACTGGGCGAGGAAAATGGCAGGGCCCTTGATGGTCTTCATGTCGTCTCTCTCCCGGTTTCTCAGACTGTAAGGTCCACCCAGCCCGCTTCTGCGGCGCTGGCACGGACGGCCGTATCGATAAAGGCCATCGACCGCAGGCCTTCATCGAGGCGCGGCAGGCACGATGCGTCCTCACCGCGCAAGACGGCGGCGAAATCGCGATATATGTTGGCGAAGGCTTCCAGATAGCCTTCGGGATGGCCACCGGGTGTGCGCGTGCGGCTGGTGGCCAGTTCACCCAGCGAGGCATCGCCAGCGCGGATGATTTCCGTCCGTCCGTCAAGGTGATGGAAGGTGAAGCTGTTGGGCTCTTCCTGCTTCCAGCTCATCCCGCCCTTGTCGCCATAGCAGCGGATTCGCAGGCCGTTGAGTTCGCCCACCTCGATCTGGCTGGCCAGCAGCACGCCGCGCGCACCATTGGCAAAGCGCAGCAGGACAGAGCAATCATCATCCAGCAGGCGCCCCGGAACCACGGCGGCCAGATCGGCAAACAGGCGAGTCACTTTCTCACCGGTTACGAATTCGGCGAGGTTGAAGGCGTGCACGCCGATATCGCCGATGCATCCGCCCGCGCCCGCCCGTTCGGGGTCAACGCGCCATTCGGCCTGCTTGCCCTCGGCAGGCTGCGAGAGCCAGCCCTGCGGATATTCGACCACCACCTTGCGCAAGCTGCCGAGCGCGCCAGCCGCGATGCGCGCCTTCATTTCGCGCACCAGCGGATAGCCGGTGTAGGTATAGGTGAGGCCGAACGGCAGGCCCGCTGCCTTCACAACGCCAGCCAGTTCCTGCGCTTCGGCCAGCGTCGCCGTCATCGGCTTGTCGCTGATGACCGGGAAGCCGGCTTCCAGCGCAGCGCGCGCAGAAGGCAGGTGGTTGTGATTGGGCGTGACGACGCTGACGAAGTCGATCCCGTCAGGCCGCGCCTTCTCCGCCTGAAGCATTTTGGCCAGATCGCCATAGGCACGCGAAGGGTCGATAAGGTACTGGTCAGCCGCCGCGCGCGACCTGTCGGCATCGGATGAGAACACCCCGGCCACCAGTTCTATCTCTCGGTCGAGTTCCGCCGCAAAGCGATGGACCGGACCGATAAATGCCCCCGGCCCGCCGCCGATCATGCCCATTCTCAGGCGCCTCATCGAAACCCTCCCATAAAATTTGTAATCTGCATTCTAGTTTGATACTGGAAGCTGCGTCAAGGGTGATAAGCCGGGCATTCGGGAGGGGATAGCGTGTTTCTGGGCATCGATATCGGAACGTCCAGCGTAAAGGCCGTTGTACTGGATGCCGATGGCACAGTCGCGGCAACGCACAGCGCCCCGCTCGACCTGTCGCACCCCCATCCGTTGTGGTCAGAACAGGACCCGCAAGACTGGTGGAAAGCCTGCAATGATGCCGTTCTTGGCATTGCGCCCGAGATGCGAGCCAAGGTGCTAGCTGTCGGCCTGACCGGCCAGATGCATGGCGCCGTTCTGCTCGATGCGGCAGACAGGGTGCTGCGGCCCGCCATCCTTTGGAATGACGGGCGCAGCCATGCCGATTGCACGGAACTTGAACGACGCGAGCCGCAGTCACGCACCATCACCGGCAATATTGCCATGCCCGGCTTCACCGCGCCTAAGCTGCTGTGGGTCGCGCGCGAGGAGCCGGACATTTTCGCAACGACGAAAACCGTCCTGCTGCCCAAGGATTACATCCGCCTGCTCCTGACCGGCGCCAAGGCAAGCGACATGTCCGATTCCGCCGGAACATTGTGGCTAGACGTGGGCAAGCGCGACTGGTCCGATGCCATGCTCGAAGCAAGCGGCCTTGCCCGCGAACACATGCCGGAACTCTTCGAAGGAACCCAGGCAACCGGCCAGCTGCTTGCCGAAATCGCCAGTGCATGGGGCATGGCGCAAGTGCCTGTCGCCGCCGGTGGCGGGGACAATGCCGCCGGCGCCGTGGGCGTAGGCGTCGCCAACGAGGGTGAGGCTCTCCTTTCGCTCGGCACGTCGGGCGTGATCTTCGTCGCCAATGATGCCTTCCGTCCCAACCCTGCTGATGCGGTTCATGCCTTCTGCCATTGCCTGCCCGATCGCTGGCACCAGATGGCGGTGCACCTGTCTGCCGCCAGCTGCGTGGACTGGGCTGCGCGCCAGATGGGACTTGGCGGGCCAGCCGAATTCTTCAGCCTTGCCGAAAGCGTTGATCCCGCCAGCGGGCCGGAATTGTTCCTGCCCTTCCTCTCGGGCGAACGCACCCCGCACAATGACCCGCATATCCGCGCCGGCTTCCTTGGATGCGATGGGGAAACCGTACCCGCCAAGCTGGCGAGCGCAGTGCTGGAAGGCGTCGCCTTCGCCCATGCAGACGGGATTGCCGCCCTGCGCGATGCAGGCTCTGCCATACCGCGCCTGAACATGATTGGCGGGGGATCACGTTCCCTCCACTGGGGGCGCATCATTGCCGCCACACTGGATGCAGAGCTGGACTTCCTGGATGGCGGCGAAGTCGGCCCTGCGCTTGGCGCAGCGCGACTTGGCCGCCTTGCCTTGACTGGGGAAGACCCCGCCAAGGTCTGCACCCGGCCCGACATCAGGCAAACGATTTCACCCGATCCGGTGCTGGCAGAACGCCTGCACCCCAAACTCGCCCGTTTTCGCAGGGCTGTCAGCGCAATTCGAGGAGCATGACCATGTCCGCCGACTATTTCGCCGAGTTCGATACCATCCGCTACGAAGGACCGGACAGCACCAACGACCTTGCCTATCGCTGGTATGACAAGGACCGCGTGGTGATGGGCAAGCGCATGGAGGACCACCTGCGTTTTGCGGTGTGCATGTGGCACACCTTCTGCTGGCCGGGCAGCGATGTGTTCGGCGCCGGCACTTTCGAGCGGCCATGGCTGCAAGGTCCGATGGATGCAAGGAACGCCGCCGCCAAGCGCGAGGCGGCCCTCGCCTTTGTCGAGAAGATGGACGTCCCCTTCTACTGCTTCCACGATGTCGACGTGATGGCGGATGCCGAAAGCATCGGCGATTTCCGCGCCAGCTTTGCCGAGGCGGTTGACCACCTGGAGGAACTGCAGGGCAAGCATGGTCGCAAGCTCTTGTGGGGCACGGCCAACCTGTTCGGCCACCCGCGCTACATGGCCGGCGCCGCCACCAATCCCGATCCGGAGGTTTACGCGTGGGCTGCCAGCCAGGTGCGCGATTGCCTGGAGGCGACGCATCGCCTGGGCGGCGCGAACTATGTGCTGTGGGGCGGCCGCGAAGGCTATGACACGATCCTCAACACGGAGATCGGCAAGGAGCAGGACAATTTCGGCCGCTTCCTCAACCTCGTGGTCGATCACAAGCACCGCATCGGTTTCGAAGGCACGATCCTGATCGAGCCCAAGCCGCACGAGCCGACCAAGCACCAGTATGATTTCGACACGCAGAGCGTCTACGCCTTTCTCAAGCGCTACGGCCTCGAGAACGAGGTGAAGGCCAATATCGAGGCGAACCACGCCACGCTGTCCGGCCACAGCTTCGAGCACGAGCTGGCTATGGCCCGCGCGCTCGGCATCCTGGGTTCAATCGATGCCAATCGCGGCGATCCTCAGAATGGCTGGGATACCGACCAGTTCCCCAATTCGGTGGAGGAGATCACCCTCGCCATGCTCGAAGTGCTGCGCGCAGGCGGCCTCGGCAACGGCGGCTGGAACTTCGATGCCAAAGTGCGTCGCCAGTCGATTGACGCGGTGGACCTGTTCCACGGCCATATCGGCGGGATCGACACCATTGCCCGCGGGCTGCTCAATGCCGCAGCGCTGATCGAGGATGGCAAACTGGAGACTTTCCGCGCCGAACGTTATGCCGGATGGGACGGCGACCTTGGCCGCATGATCCACGCCGAAGGCACCACGCTGGCTGCCATCGCCGATCATGCGGTGCAGCAGGGCCTCAATCCCCAACGCAAATCCGGCCGCCAGGAATGGTGCGAGAACCTGGTAAACCGCGCCTGAAAAAGCGGCGCGCTTCCGGGAGAGGGAAGCGCGCCGCCACGACTGTCACATCACGTGCCGCTGGTCAGGCCGCGAGTGCCAGTTGCTTGGTATCCTTCGTGGTCGGAACGAAGGGCAGGTAGGAAACGCGGTTGCGCACCGCGAAAGTGATCTCGTGATCGCCAGCTGCAAGCCCGCCGTTCAGCACGATGATCCGCGCCTTCTCGCCAAAGTTCCAACGGTCGTCATAAACCGTTTCCATCTCGTCGAGCGTGTAGGTCTTGCCTCGAACGCTGAAACGCACGGCATCGCGCGGCTGCACGTCGCCATCCACGGTCACCTGGATATCCTCGATCATGGAAAGGCCCAGGCCGCGGTAATAGGGCAGGCGCCCGAGGAAGGAAAAGCCGCCTTCAACGCTTTCAAGGCTGCCTTCGACGATCATCTTGTTGTCCATCATCGCTCAGGTCTCCTTATTCTGCAGCTTCGGCCGTAGCGGCCATGGCTGATGCGTTTGCAGGGGTAGTGATCTTCGGGTCTTCGCTTTCGCCCAGCAGGCGGGCCAGCATCACCTGCTGGCGGCGGACCTGTTCGACACTGTCCGGCTCTTCGGCATCCTCGATCCAGCGATTGCCTTCATATTCGGAGCAGATGTAGCCGTCATAGCCGCCCTGTTTGAGCACTGCGACGATCTCGTCATAGGGGATCGAAGGCTCCACATAGTCCTCGTCCATCTGGTAGAACTTGCCATGGATGTTGTGGATGCGCGGCATGTAATCGAGCATGCGCTTGGGTTCGAAGGCAGCATTGTGGCGCATGGTTTCGGCCATCGCGATGGCAGGGCCGGTGCCACCCAGTTCCTGCACGCCGAGGATCACATATTCGCTCAGCACGCGGTCTTCATAGGACTTCACGATATAGTCGGAGATGTTCTTAGGCACGCCAAGACGTTCGAACTTGTCACGCCAGACCGGCGGGAAGGCGTGGAGGAACATGCCCATGTCGGGCAGGAAGCCCAGCGCATCCGAACCGCTCTTCTCGAAAGCTTCCGCGTGGCGGATGATCCACGGATGGTCGAAATGCAGCGGAGCGTGCACCTCGATCAGGATCTTGATGCCCTTCTCCTCGGCATAGGGAGCCGCTGCAACCAGCACTTCAGGGGCGATGGACACCAGCGCGCGGATATATTTCATGCCAAGGCGCGCACCGAAATCGATGTCGTTCTTCACGCTCGCCACTTGCTCGTCAAACGGCATGATGCGGCCCTTGTAGCGCTTGTAGTCGAGCATGAAGTCATGGCTCACCGGCACGCAATCATACTTCTTGATCAGCGCATGCCAGTGATCGACGTCGGCATCATCCACGCCGCATTCGGGCCAGCCCCAGAAGGTCTGCTCGCCGATGATCTCGATGCCTCCGGCACCCAGTTCGGCACAGGTACGGATGCAATCCTCCAGGTTCATCTTCTCCTGGAAGGTTTCGTTCTGGAAGGAATAGAGGCTCACGCCCCGTTTGATCGCCATCTCGGTAATCCTCTTTACTGGCAACTGCCAAGGCGCTGCCGACCATAGAACGAGCCGCATGGCTTGCGCGACTCAAAATTTATAATTAGAACTCTCATTCTATTAAACGGAGCCGCACGTCAAGTGCGGATGGGAGGGTTCATGGATGAGTTGCGCGGAAAAGGGCGTATTGCGCCTGCCGCATTTGTTGCCCTGGCACTGCTGGTCCTGCTGCTGGGCGGCTTCTCGCTGTTCGTCGGCTACAACAAGGCGCTCGCCCCGCTGGAGGTGCTGCGCGAGCACAGTGCCTGGACCTACCACTTGCCCGTCTGGCTCGGCCGCCTGATCGGCTGGGTGGAGATCGTTGCCGCCGCAGTGCTGATCCTGGGGCTGTTCGTGCCAGCCTTGCGACGTGCCGGGGTGATCAGCGCCATCTGGATCGCGATCAACCACGCCGTTGCCGCCGCGGTCCATGTGATCTTCGAGGAATGGCACACGCTGACCCAGAGCGCGGTGGTGATCACGCTCTGCATCATCATGGTCGCGCTTTACCGCAGGCACGCTGCAGCGCGCGCCTGAACACAGTTTCACCAATGAAGGAGGATGAGAGCATGACCATTATACGCAAGCTGCTGGCCGGTGCAGGCCTGGCGGCAATGATGACTGGCGGACAGGCCATCGCGCAGGACGACAGCGCACAGATCGCAGCCCTGATCGAGCGGCTCGATCGGGTGGAGGCCGAGGCACGCGAAGCCAATGACAGGATCGAGATCAACAATTTGTTCTCGCGCTACATGTACCTGCACAACGCCTTCGAGGACGAGCAGATCATTCCCCTGTGGGCGCGCGAGGGAACGCCGGGCATGGCAGCAGAATATTCCAACCTCGGCCGCTTCACCACTTACGACAGCATCATGGAATATCACCGCAACCGCCCGAACCCCACGGGCAAGCTGATCTTCCACGAACTGTCCACCCCGCTGATCGAGGTTGCCGGCGACGGGCAGACCGCCAAGGGCATATGGATCATGACGGGCCTTGAATCCGGCCTGACGCAGCCCGAATTTGTCGATCAGATGCCGGACTGGATGCACGTTCCAGAGGTGATGGTGGATGGCAAGCGCGTGTGGATGCACAATGTCTATGCCAAGTACGGCATCGATTTCATCAAGCAGGATGGCGAATGGAAGATCTGGCACTTCCGCTGCTTCGAAGTCGCCCGCGAGCCCTACAACATGGGCTGGATCCCGTGGGCAGCGCAGGCCGAACATGGCGGCTTCAATTCCGAGCTGATGTATGTCGGTGATGACGGCCGCCCGGTCTTCATGCCGACGCCTGACGAGCCGGCCCTTAACACCGGCAACCCCTACAGCATCGATGGCGGGCAGACGCTGGATGCACGACTGCCTGAGCCGTACTACACCTTCTCGGAGACCTTCTCCTACTAAGGCAGGGAAGGATCAGATGGGCTGCGCCACCACCTTAAACATCTCGGCGGCGGCGCGGCCCATGTCCACCGGCTCACCTAGCCCCTGTTGCCCGCGGCAGATCGCCAGCGAGCGTTCGACGATGTAGGAACAGCGCGGCGCGCGGCGCGCGTGATAGGCGGCAAAGGCATCTTGGGGTTGGCCATGCCGCGCCAGTTCTTCGGCCAGCACCAGTGAATCCTCGATCGCCATGCCCGCACCCTGCCCCAGGTGCGGCGTCGTGGCATGGGCGGCATCGCCCAGCAGCACAATCCGCCCGCGATGCCACGGCCCGTCCACCAGCACGGTGTGGAGGGGACGATAAACCACGCCCGCATCATCGGTGATCTGCTCACCCAGCTCGCGGATGGCAGGGGCGCAACCGGCAATCCTTTGACGCATGGCAGCCGCCAACCCCTCCTGCGGCAAACGCTGTCCATCCGGCTCGGCCGTCACCACGAACATATACATCTGTTCCCGCGAGATGGGTGCAAGGCCCACGCCCACCGCGCCATTGTAGGTGCGCAGGGCATCCATGTCGGAAGTGCGCGGCAGGTTGTAGCGCCAAACCGCCTGCCCGGCATAGGCAGGGGGCGGGGCTTCGGGAAACAGCTTGGAGCGCGTCTGGCTGCCAAGACCATCTGCCCCCACCACAAGGTCGAAGCTGTCAACACTGCCATCGGAGAACTTCAAATCCACCGTCTCGCCCCGATCCGCGATCGATGTGGCGGTCACGCCCAACCGCACTTCGGCTCCCCTCGCCTTGACGCCCTCTCCCAGCACCCGGTTCAACGCCGGGCGGGCAATGCCGATATTGGCGGGATAGCCTGGTGCCAGGTGCGGAGAAGGCACCCGTGCCAACAACTTTCCATCTGGCGCATAGGCTTCCACCGCGTCATAACCGAAGCCGGCATTCACATAGTCATCGATGATGCCCAGCTGGTGCACCGCGCGCACCACGTTGGATTGCTGGGTGATCCCCACGCCTTCGACGGACCATTCCGGATCGCGTTCGATCACGACCACGTCGATTTTCTGCCGGCGCATGGCGATGGCTGCCGTCAGCCCGCCGATCCCGCCGCCGATGACCAGTGCGCGCATTCCCTCTTACCCCTCTTGCGATGCTGCATGCAGGCGCAGCTTGGCCAGGAAATCCGCCCATGTCAGGCGCATGTCGATATCGTCATACACACGCACCGTGCGCCCCGGGATTTCCGCACCGTAGCTCATGTCATCATTGATACGCCGCACCATCCATTCACGGTAGCGGCTGCTCTCTTCCGAGATGGCCGTGAACAGCACCGGCGGACTGTCCCCCATCGGCCATGTCCCGCTCAGGTCGACGAAATCGGGCGGGCTGGTGAACTTTTCATAGAGCCATTCGGTAAAAGGCGAGATCGGCCGCATGTCCACTTCCATTTCGGCAACGGAAACCTGCATCAGGCGATAGGCCGGCTGCGGAACCTGCCACACCTCCACAGTCGTTTCCTCCAGCACGTGACGCGCAGCTTCGACATCGGCGGACAAGTTGTATTCCCAGGCGCCATCGGGATAAGCACCCCCACCGATCCAGATCACGCTCATGCGGTCTGCGATTGCCGGCTCCAGCCGCAAGGCTTCGGCAACATTGGTCAGCGGACCGCCACAGGCGAGAACCAGCGGTAACGGATCGTCCCGCATCGCTTCTTGGATGATCGAAACCGCGGCAGCCGATGCGTCTTCACCGCGCTCGCCGGCCTCATGGCCGCCTGCCAATGCCGGGAAATCATCCAGTCCCGAGACCTGCTGCATTTCCTGCACAACGGCGATACCCGGCCCCACGGTATCGGCTGGCGCGCCTGCAACGTCGGCATACTCGCGGCTCAGGCCTGAAACGGTGATCAGCGGAACAATGGTCTTGGGCGAAAGAAGCTGGTGCGCAAGGCCGACAAGCCCGTCCGGATCGCCGGCGAAGTCATTGTCGACAATGACCCGTTTCGAGGGGCGCTGCGGGATGCGTGCCTGCGCCAGCAACCATTGCGGTCTTGCCAGCATCACCGCCCCTGCCATGGATCCAAACAGGGCCTTGCGGCGATCCAGCTCGAACATGCTCACTCCTTTCCAGGCACCTCGAAGTCCGCGGCCTTTTCGTAAGGCTCTATCGTGACTTCGCCGGTGGCCGCCCATTCGGTACCGCGCATCATCAGCGTGCGCACGCCGTCATAGGCCAGCGTATCGGGGCCGTGCCCCAGGGTAATGGAGAATACACGCCCCTCGCCATAATCCTGCACCCAGACTTGCGGCTGCGAACTATCGATGCCGTCCATTTCGGCCAGGCGTTCAGGCGTATAGGCTTCCGGAGGGTATTTCGGCCCGGCCACTTCGGGCACGTAGTTTTCGGCATCGTCATAGGCAGTGGCCAGCACGCGCACCTCAGCTTCGGGATGGAACACCATGTTGGTGTACATGTCCTCGATAAAGCTCCAGTGATAACGCCTGAGGCCACGCGTGACCGGATGATCGCGGTCGACCAGCTCGAACATGAAGGCATCGGGCGGCGAACGGCGCGAATGGCCTGGCTGCATCACCGCGCCCACCAGGCGCTTGTATTCATCGATATCGCGCCCCCAGGTGAAGCTGGAGTGATAGGCAACAAGGCCGCCGCCCTGCTCGACATAATCATACAGCGCCTGAAAGGCCTCGTCAGACCACAGGTGCTGGTCCGGATCGGTATAATTCCAGCGGCTGGAGTAGTTGAGGATGACCACGTCGTAGTCCGCCAGCATGGCGAGGTTGCCCTCGTCGAAATCCTCGGTCACGCGCACGTCGAAACGGCCCGTGTCCTGCAACTGCCAGCGCAGCAGGTTGTTCACGCCCGTCCAGTCATGCTCGTAGCTGTTCTGGCCGCTGATGATCAGGACATTGATCCGCTCCTCCGCCGGATTGACCGGAATGGAGACCCGTTGGACAGTCTCGGGCGGGCGATAGGTCGACTCCACGACCGGCTGGGCCAGAGCCGTGAAGGCACACAGCAAGCTGCCAAGCGCTGCGAGCGCCGTGATCTTCCGCTTCATCGCTTTCTCTCCACTCCAATTTCCGTCCGGTTTCAGGCAGGCGCGCGGTCAGGCAACGGCTTGTCCATCGGCCAGAACCACACGACCACGCCCTGGATGAACAACAGCACAGCCGCTCCGCCGTAATAGGACCAGCGGATCGCCTCGCGTGCGGCATCGGTCACAGCATCGGGCTGGTAATCGAACCAGCCGAGCATGAATGCGACACCTGCGGAACCCACCGCCATGCCGATCTTCGTCGCAAGGCTCACGCCTGCAGACAGGATGCCCTCATTGCGGCTGCCGTGCTTCCATTCGTGGTAATCAACCGTGCCCGCGATCATCGTGAAGGCCGCCGTGATGGTGAGAGATGTCACCAGTGCCGCGGCGATATAGATCGTCAGGAACAACGGGATATTGCCTTCAGCCAGCGGCAAGAGCAGGAACAGAACCGCAGAAACGGCGAAGATGGCGAGGCAACCGTTGCGGATGCCGGTGCGCGTCAGGATCGGCGGGGCGATGAATGCTGACAGCAGCAGCGTGCCGGAAACCGCCGGCAGCATGATCGAGATCAGCCACGGCTGGCCCAGAACGTCGATTGCCAGGTAAGGTGTCTCGGCCATCATCGCGCCGAAGCGGATGAAGTAGAACAGGCAGGACAGGAAAGCGACGATCCACGCCCGGTTGCGCAGCATCTGCCCGATCACCGGCAGCACCGGCTGGTGCGCGCCCGCAGGCGTGGTGATGCGCTCGCGGCAATTGCGGAACAGGGCGAAGATCACGATCAGCGAAAGTCCGGCAAACAGCACGGCGACGGCAAGGAAACCGCGCTGCTCGTCCCCGCCGCCGAACAGGCCGACCAACGGCAAGGTGGCAGCCGTACCCAGCACCACTGAGGCAGACGTACCGACAGAGCGCATGCCCGACAGCTTCAGCCGTTCGCCGGTGTCTGCCGTCATCATCGGCATCAGCGCGGTATAGGGAATGGATCCCAGCGACATCAGTATGCCCAGCGCCTTGAAGGTGATGAAGGCATAGACCAGCTGCGCGTTCACGCCCCAGTCTGGCACCGCGAACACGGCGATGAACACCAACGCATAGGGAATGGCGGTAAACAGGAAATAGGGACGCGTGCGTCCCCAGCGAGTGCTGGTGCGATCCACTGCAATGCCGACAAGGATATCGATTACCGCATCCATCAGCCGCGCGGTCAGGAAGATCACGCCAACCGCAGTCGCGGGCAGGCCGACGATGTTGGTATAGTAATAAAGCAGGAAACCGCTGGCCATGTTGTAGGCCAGCGAGAAGCCGAAATCACCGAAGCCGTAGCTGAGGCGTTCGACCAGCGAGAGGCGCTGCCTGGCGCTCATCGTCGTTGCCTCAGCCACCCAGCGTCTCCGCAGCAGCTGCAATCGACCTGGCACTGTCCATGGTCGGGAAATACTCAAGGCCAATCGGCCCGGTGTAGCCCAGTTCCCTGAGCGTGCGCATGACCTCGGCATAGTCAAGCTCACCGGTTGCCGGCTCGTTGCGGCCCGGCCAGCCAGCCACCTGCACATGTTCGACGAGGTGCATGCGACCTTCGAGCACTTCGCGCATGTCCTCGCCCATCACGCGGCTGTGGTAGACGTCATAGATCAGCTTCAGGCGCGGGCTGCCCACCTCCTCGATGATATCCAGCGCCAGCTTGGTGCTGACGAGATACATCGTTGCGAACAGCTCTGTATTGAGCGGCTCCAGTACCAGCGTGACGCCGGCCTCCTCGGCAAGCGCGGCGGCACGGGTCAGCACGCTCACCGCGTTGGCGCGGTGTTCTTCTTCCGACATGCCATCAACGCGAAAGCCCGATGCAATGATAAGCGGGGGCGATCCCAGCTTCTGCGCCACGGCCAGCGTATCGGCAACGGCAGATAGCATCTCATCATGTTCTGCGGGATCAACAATGGATCGGCGCGGATCGACACAGAAACCGGTGAGCTTGCTGGCCGTTTCTGCCAGGGCGGAGGCGATGCCCTCCACGTCCTTGTCACGCCAGAGGTGAAATTCGACGAGATCGAGGCCTGCGGCCTTGGCCGCGCGGATCCGGTCGGGGAGGCCTTCACCAGCCTCGGAAAATTGCCATTCGATGCAAGACGACAGCTTCATGTCCGCAAACCCTTGGTCGGTCGGCAGGCTGCCGGATGTAGGGGGGCGGTCGCCAATCGCCCCCCTCTATCACAGGTACTTAGTAGTCCAGGCTCAGGCGCAAGCCGAAGGTTGTCGGCGTGCCGAACTGCCAGTTGTAGATATCGTCCGGACCAGCCGACACGAACGAGCCATAAGTCAGGGCACGCTCGTTCTCGAGGTTGCGGGCGAAGAACTGAACGCCGAGGGTGTCGCTCTCGTTCCGCCACTCGATGCTGAGATCAGTCTGCGTGAGCGAGGATTGTTCACCATCGTTGTAGTTATAGAAATCGGTGAAGTAGCTGCTCTTGAAGGTGGTCGAGATACCACCCGTAATGCTGCCGTCCTTGCCGAAATCGAAAGTGTGGCTGAGGCCTGCCCGGATCACCCACTTGGGCGAGAAGGGCGCGGTGTTGCCGGCAAAGTTCGGCTGCTGGACACCGGCCTGGGTCGGATCCAGGTCGCCAATACCGTTGATCGGACAACCGCCAACGCAGAACACGTTGAACTGGGCAAACAGCTCGTCATAGGTCGCATCGAGATAGTTGACCGACAGGTCAAGCACGGTGCCCTGCTCGAAATCGAACACACCTTCCGCTTCCAGGCCCCAAATGGTTGCCGCACCGGCATTGAAGGTCTGGCCACCAACTGACGTGTCGAGCAGTACCGAGACCTGCAGGCCGCTGTAATCGTAGTAGAAGCCGCCCAGGTTCACCTGGTAGTTGCCGCCTGGCCCGAAGGTGAACTTGCCACCTGCTTCATATGCGGTGTTCGTTTCCGGGGCGTAAGCACCCACGGAGTCGAAGCCACCACCCTTGAACCCGGTCGATACCTTGGCGAAGAGCAGCGTATCCGGGTTGGGCTGATAATTCACGCCCAGCAGCCAGGTAACCTTGTCATCGCTGCTGCCGAGGTTGAGCGTGGTGAGGAACCGCATCTGGGAGAAGTCCTTGCGATCCGTACCATTGCCGAACAGGTGCGGATCAGGCGGACCGGCGCCAAAGGCCGAAGCGTTGCGGTAGAGTGCATCGCGCGAGTTGTCGGTGTAACGCACACCGGCTACCGCCGTGAGCGTCTCGCTTACCGGCACTTCGACCTGTCCAAAGGCTGACAGGCTGTCGCTGCTCACATCGCGACTGAAGTAGCTGAGGAATGCGCCGCCACCCGGCGGGATCATGAAGCCGGATTCGTTACTCTGCTTCTCGTCGAAATAGAACGCACCCACCTGGTAGACGATGCCGTTGAGGTCACCGTTGAGACGCAGTTCGTGGCTCTGTGTTTCGACGTCGTCCAGGAAGCTGAAGCTGCGGTAGGTCACCGGCAGCGTCACGAAGCTGTCTGGATCGCCGGAATATTCGCGATAGCCTGCAATGTAGCTGAGCGTCGCATTTTCACCGATGTCATAGGCGATGCGGCCACGCACGGCCCATGTGTTGTCGCCGATCTCGCCAAGGCCATAGCCGGGTGACTGATATTCCGCGCGGTCAATGTTATCGAGGAAGTTGGTCCCCGAGGGAACGCACAGGGTTTCGGTATAGGCGGGTGCCACGCGATCATAACCGGCGAGGTTGCAGCTAGGACCGGTGGGCGCATTGCCCGGAGCGTTGAGATCGCCAAAGGCAAAAGCCTGCGGCGTGAATCGGCGATCTGCAAATTCTGCTGCGATAGTCGCGGTCAGAGGGCCGCCATTGTCGAAATCGAGGGTTGCGCGCCCGCCGTAGGCGCTGTTGTCATCCGAACGACCACCCGCGAACGGCGGGAACGGCCCGAAGCCGTAACCGGCCGGATGCTTGACGTAGCCATCTCGCTCTTCCCAGAAGCCTGCAACGCGCAGGCCCACGGCATCACCCAACGGGATGTCGATGCCGGCATCAAAGCGATAGGCGCTGTAGTTTCCAAGCGACAGGGAGGCGTTGACGCCCAGCTCGTCACCCGGCTTGCGTGTGATGAAGTTGATTGCGCCGGCAGTCGAGTTGCGACCGTAGAGGGTTCCCTGCGGGCCACGCAGCACTTCCACACGCTCGAGGTCGAAGATCGCCACGCCCAGCACATTCGGGCGGTTGATGTATTCGCCATCAATATTGGTCACCACCGAAGTGTCCTGCGCTTCGTCGTTCGAGTTTGTCCCGATACCACGCAGGGTGATCTTCACCGTGCCCTGGTCCTGCACGACCTGGACCGCCGGAGCGATCTGGCCGAGATCCTCTGCATTGGTAAAGCCTTGCGATGCCAGTTCGTCGGCTCCGACGACATCCATGGCGATCGGCACGTCCGTCACGTCCTGCGCGCGGTTCTGTGCCGTCACCACGATGACATCATCATTGGTATCCTCAGCCGCTTCCTGTGCATGGGCAGGCATGGCGAGCATTGCCAGGCCGCAGCCAGCCAGCAAGAGTGACTTGTGTGAAAACTTGCTCATTATTTCCTCCCAGGCGACGCTTGCGATGCGCCGTTATCTGTTTGCCTTGTTCCTAGCATCCCCACGTCCGGCCATTTCCCGGGCCGAACTCCCATTTCGCGGCCTGCACCCTTGCGCCCACCTTGAACGCTTGACGACGCACAGTCCTCGATAGGGTAAGTGATGACGCAGTCAGACAATTAAGTAAAATTGTATGATTGCATGGTTTCCTATCGCTCTTATGGATAGGTTATCCCGTATAACGATCCCTTCCGGCCTTTGGCGCCACTTGCGCGACCTCCATCAGGCCGCTTGTCCGGACGCATCTCCCGCTCCGCGAATCAAAATTAGAATTGCGGTTCTTGTTTATTTGAGCGAATGCCCTGCCTATGTCAATGATCGGACCGGAAACCGCTGCCCTTGGGAACAATGCCCCCAGCAGCAAACCGCGACAGGGCCGCAGCCTCGCGTCCTTCCAGCGCATGCTCGACGCCACCAAGGCGCTGATGCTCGAGCGCGGTAGCGAGGACTTCACGCTCCAGGACGTGAGCGAACGGGGCAATGTATCGATCGGGTCGATCTACCTGCGGTTTGAAAGCAAGGACCGGTTGATCCATGCGGTTATCGCGCAGGAGTTGGAAGCAGTGCTGGCGGGCGAGAAAGCCATGCTCGACATGGTGCTGGCCAGGAGCAAGGACCTGTCCGATTTCCTGCCGCTCTACATCGACAGCTACAGCAGCTTTCTGGAAACAAACGCGCCCCTGCTGCGCACCATCATGCAACGCGCCTCCGTCGATCAGGCAGTCTCCGGCCCGGGCCGCGAAACCGCGCGACAATCCGCCGCCATGTCCACCGAGGCCATATTGTCTTTCCGCAGCGAGATCGGCGGTGCCGATCCGGCCAAGAAGGCGGAGGCCATCTTCCTGATCATCTTTGCAACGCTCGCTCGCCAGTTCGGCCTTGGTGCCACAACCGAAAGTGGCGATCCGGAAGTGTGGAAGGTGACCAAGCACGAACTCGCGAAGATGGCCCTCGCCTATCTTCGCTTTGAACAATAGGCAGCCGAAGGCGGATCGCCTCGCTCCGTCACTGGATGGCCAGCCAGGCGAGATACTGATCGATCCAAAGGTCGCTGGTCGTGCCCATGGGGCGCATCCCGAAACCGTGTCCACCGCCTGAGTAGAGGTGGAACTCCACCGCGGAACTTTCCTCCAGCCATTGCGCGAAGAGGTTAAGGCCGCCCTGAGTGAACAGCGGATCATCTGCGGCGATCGCAAGGAACAGTTCAGGTCGAGGCCCCTCGCCCACCGTCTGCGTCATCGGCGGGTAGATCAGTGCGACATGATCCAGCCATTGCGCTTCCTCGTGATTTTCCAGCAGTCGGATTGCGGTGCGCGAGCCCGCCGAGAAGCCGATCACCCCGATGGCATCCTCGTCGATCTCCCACTCTTCCGCATTCGCGCGAAGCATCGCCACCGCAGCGGCCAGATCCTCGACAGCAGGTGGGTGGTCAGGCAGTTCGCGCTCACCCAAGTTGCCGAAATCGGCCACAAGTCCCGCCATGAAATCCCCGGCACTCGCAGCAGTATCGCGCGGGCGGTACTTGAGGACGAAGGCCGTATAGCCTTGCGCGGCAAGCCGCTCGGCCACCCAGAAGCCCTCGCTCTCGATCGAAACAAAGGAATAGCCGCCACCGGGCACGACGATCACCGCCTTGCCGTTACCGCGTCCGTTCTTCGGCCTGACCGGATAAAGCGAAGGCCGGCTGACATTGCGCACCCAGACCTGCCCGAACACGCGGTTCCACTGCTCGGTGTCTGGCGTGTCGGCAGCGACGGTGGGCAGATAGACCTGCTCACCGGGAATGGCGGGAACAACGTCAGCCACAAGCATTGACGCATCGGGCTGGGCCCTTGCCGGATGCGCCCATGCCAAGGCGGCCAGAACAACCAGGACCAGTACCTTCGGATTCATCATCAGCCACACCCTTTGCGCATTGCGTATCCCGTTGCGGAGAGAGTGAATTCATCGGGCTGGGATGAAAAATCGATTGATACCATGCCGATGCATCGAGATGGCTGATATGTCATTGCCGACAAAGCATAGATCGTTGCAATTCAAATTGCACCGAGGCATAAATCGCAGTCATGCGTTTCAAGGGACTGGACCTCAACCTGCTGGTGGCATTCGATGCTCTCATGAGCACCCGAAGTGTCAGCAATGCCGCCAAGCGCCTCAATCTGAGCCAGCCGGCGATGAGCGCTGCCCTTGCCCGTTTGCGAGACTATTTCGGTGATGAACTGCTGGTCCTGCAAGGCAAGCGGATGCACCCCACCGCTTTTGCCGACGACTTGATGCCGCAGGTGCGGCAGAGCCTGATGAACCTCGAAAGCATGCTGGCCAAATCGCCCAATTTCGATCCGACGACATCCAGGCGCGAGTTCCGCATCGTAACGTCCGACTATGTGCAATCCTCGATGATCGTGCCTCTCTGCCGCGAGCTGGCAGTCGAGGCCCCCGGCATCAAGATCGATTGCCAGCTTCCTCAGGGGACCACCAGCCAGCACCTCGATGAGGGGCAGATCGACATCATGATCACTCCGGAATACATCCTGAGCGGCGATCATCCTGCCTACGAGCTTTATCGCGAACCGCAGGTCGTTGTCGGCGCCCTTGAAAACCCGATCCTGCAAAAAGGCTATCTGACCGAGGAAGAGTTCGCCGAGGCAGGACACGTCGCCGTGGTGTTGGGCGAACAACGCGTCACATCCTATGCCGACAGGCAATTGGAGATCATGGGCAAGAAGCGCCATATCGAAGTGACGACCTCGATATTCTCCGCCGTTCCCTGGTATGTCGAGGGGACGGAGCGCATAGGATTGCTGCATGAAAGCCTTGCCCGCGAACTGGCACGGCGATTCAAGATAACCGTCGTGCCGGTACCCTTCCCGGTCCAGCCAATGCGGCAAATGCTTTGCTATCATGCGGGACGCGAAGAAGATGCCGGCCTCATCTGGCTGCGCGGAAAGATCGAGGCTATTGCCCGACAAGAGGCATAGACGAGGCCGATAACCACGCATCCAAAGAACAATTTTTACAAATTTGTCCGGCTCCCTATTTTCATCGCCAACAGTCCGCAGGAAATCCTTGGCCTGCGCAAGCATGGGATGGATCAGAATGAGTCGCGTCAGCGAAATCCGATATGTTGGCTACACGGTACCCGACCTGGACGCAGAGCGGGCCTTCTACCGCGACAAGTGGAAGCTGAAGGAAGTCCATGAAGCTGGCGGGATGGTCCATTTCGCTGCCGAGGGACATGATGAGTTGTTCGTGATCCGTCTGCGTCAGGGTGAGCAACGCAAGGTGGATGTCATCTCGCTGGCAACCGAAACGCGTGAAGACGTGGATGCACTGTTCGCCAAGGTGCGCGACTATGGCTGCAAGATTATTTGGGAACCGCGCGAGCAAGAGCAGTTTGGGGGCGGCTACGGTTTCCGCTTCTTCTCGCTCGACGGCCTGCCCTACGAGATTTCCGCCGGCGTGGAACGCGGCACTTCCCGCACCATCGCCCCGCGCGAGGCAATTCCGGAAAAGATCAGCCACATCGTGATGCATTCACCGAGACACAAGGAGGAGATAGCATTCTTCACCGATGTGCTGGGCTTCCGCATCAGCGACTGGCTGGGCGATTTCATGTGCTTCCTGCGCTGCAATTCGGCCCACCACCGGATCGCATTCCTTCCTGGTCCGCCCTGCCTCAATCACGTGGCCTTCGACATGGCCAATGTGGACGAGATGATGCGTGGCGTGGCACGCCTGAAGAAGAAGGATATCGATATCCTTTGGGGCCCCGGTCGTCACACTGCCGGCAACAACACCTTCAGCTATTTCGCGACACCCAGCGGCTTTGCCGTGGAATACACGTCCGAACTGGAAGAGGTCGATTTCGAGTCCCATGAACCGCAGGTAATCGAGCCTGCTCCGAATATCATGGATCAGTGGGGTATCGGCGTGGGCGGCCCCCAGACCATGCCCAAGCCGGAGCCTGACCCGGCCCTTTTCCAGCCTGCCTCCGTTTAGTGGCTCGGCAAGAGGCCAAGGAACTCTCCCGGGTGGGTGCTTCTCTCTCAAGGCGCCTACCCTCTCTGTCCCCTGCCGCTGCCGCTCGCGCAGCGGCAGGGGCTCTCAAAACGACCGGGCATTTATTGCGTCGCGAGAACCTTCACCGGCCCGATCAGGCCTGAAGGGCGCAATGGCGCATCCGGCATGTAGGTGGGTGCGGTTACCGAAGCGATCGGGGTCGCCCCCGGCTGCACGTCGCCGATAAGGCGGTTCACCCAGCGATTGGCCACGCGCACTTCCAATGCGTTGTCGCCCTCTCGGGCCAGCGCGGTGATATCCACCCGGTCAGGCGCGAACCAGCTGGTTCCGGCATATTCACCGTTGAGCCAGACTTCGGCGACATCGCCCACCTGCCCCAGGTCCAGCCACAGGCGTCCACCTTTCCCAACGGCCGGGAGCCGCAAGCTGGTGGTGTAGCTGGAGACACCCGAAAAGTAGCGGATGCCTTCGTCATCAAAGGTGTTGAGCGGGCGCAGTGCATCCAGTTCCAGCACGCCTTCGGGCGCACCAAGATCGGTCTGGAAGCTGACCTGCCAGTCCTGCCCTTCCAGCGATGCAAGCTGTTGCACATGCGGTTCGGGATGGCTGGCCGAGACAGCGTTGGTGGCATCGCGGAAGACCACGAAACCGGACCCGTCTGCCGCCAGCGACATCGGCACCACCGTGTGCTGGCCTTCGGTGCGATAGCTGAGCGGGCGCGTGGTGCCGGTGACCGCGTCCCAGAACTCCGGCACCATGCCCCTTACACGGAAGCGCGCCTCGAACCTCTCGCCCCGGTTGCGGCGATTGGTAAGGAAGTAGATATGCCCTTCCTCGATACGGCGATGGAGGAACAGGATCTCGGCATCCGCCGCGCCTTGCACATCGAAATCCGCACCCATGCCAAGCCCGGCCAGCGCGGCTTCGACATCGTCGCTGTCGATCACGCGTTCATGGTTCCACAGGCGGTCCGCCAATGCGGTGAATTCGTCCTGGTTATCAGCATAGGACGGGCTGGCCTGCGGCTTGCGTCCCACCAGCGTAGCGCCTTGTTCCACTAGCTGGGCCATGCGCTGCAAGGTCGGCAAGGTCATGAAACGGGCATCAGGGCCAAGGAAGAGAACGCGATAACGGGTGCCGCCTTGGCTCACCAGTTCGCCATCTTCAACGCGAAACGCGTCTTGCAGCATGTCGGCATTGACGAAGTCATATCCGTGATGGACGGGCAGCCCTTCGGGAATTTCGGTGGCGAACTGCGCGGTCACCGGAGCTTCCTCACCACGGAACCATGCCACGTCTGCGGCAAATCTGCCCTGCTGCAGCATCCATGCATTGCGCGACAGGTAGGTGACCCATGGCCCGGCCATCTCCGCCCAGCTGTCGTGGCGGTTGAAGTACTGGCCGAAGATCGCCAGCGTGATACCGGGGCGGAAGCTGTCTAGCGGCTGGTGCACCGAGGTATGGATGACCGGACGGTTGATGCCGTGCACGAATTCAAGGTCGATGTAATGACGCAGGTCGCGAGGGCTGAAGGCCCAGGGCGAATTGGCCGCTGTCATCGACTCCGCTGCCACGAATTGCTGACCATAGACATGCGCTGTCGATGCCGCGCCGCGCATGTCGCCGATCAGCGTCGTGCGCACGCCGTGATCGCGCGGATAGGTCCAAAGCGCCGCCATCGGGATATCGGCATATCGGCGCATCGAAAGGTCATCACCCAGCATGGGCCGTTTGTCTTCCAGCGCCTCGCCATAGACGATCAGGCCGTTTTCGCGGGCAACCTCCGCCACCGTGCCGTAGTGATGATCGGTCAGCAATTCGGCCAGCGTATCGCGCCAGTCGTAGAGGAACTGCTCGGTCTCCGCTTCGGAGCCGATCACCAGCCCGGTGAGGGCGGGCAGCCACGGACGCAGCGCATAACCGCGCCGCGCCTCGAATTCCGCTTCCATCGCCGGGGTCCATGTGGCGAAACCGGTCTCGATGGAGTCGGTCAGCAGGGCGCGCAGGCCGGCATTGCCCATCAGGTCCTCGCCTGCCGCATCGCGATACATGCCGAGATAGGTTTCGAGATAGCGGCGTACGGCGGCAGGATCATACTTGTCCACTTCCAGCCCGGTCGCCTCGGGCGGTGCCGGGTGGTTGGTGGTGCCGATCAGCGACCAGCCGAAATCGAGCACCAGCCAGTCGCTACCGGCAGGCGGCGTCCAGTCGAGCGTGCCATCGGGTGCCACGCGGTCGGAGATGTCGATCACGTCACCCAACGAGAGTTCCACCGGCGTCTCGTCCCCGGACATGATCCGGTAATAGTCATAGACGCCCGAGAAGCCGGCCTTCACCTGGCTCCGGTCAAGCCGGTGCGCCCCGCTCAGTTCGAACTGGTTCAAGGGGATGGTGGACATGTCCCCAACCGCAAACACATCCACGGCAACCGCGCCTGCCGCGCCATCCATTTCGGTGGGAGGCACGATGTCGGGGTTCTCGATAATGCGCAGGCGGAATTCGCGTGCGGTCACCGGATCGAAAGCCAGGGTATTCGGCGCATTGGTGAGTTCGATTTCTCCCACCAGCTGCCAGCCTTCGGCGGTGCGCATTTCCAGCATGGGCACCACTGGCGGGCTGCGGAACGGGCGAATCAGGCCGGGCAAGGAGAGGTGCAGCGTGCGGATCGTCACCGCTTGCGGATAGGTGATGTAAAGCGCGCCGGACTTGTCTGGTGCCAGCGGCAGGGCAAAGCCGCTTTCAAGATCGGCATCGAGCAGCGGGCCGGCCTCCACCGTGGTGCCATCGGCTAGCGAGAAACGCGGGGTCGGCAGCGAAGGCTCGTTCACCGGAACCGCCAGCACGGCAATACGGTCCGATGCTTCGGGAAGTTCAGGCGGATGGCTGTCTGACAAGGCGATCTCGGGCTCGCCCACGCCCATCGCCTGATAGGGGCCCGTCACCGTGGGCGCACGGTTGATCTGTCCGGAATAGGCCACGCCGCCTTGAAGCCGCGTTTCACCCCAGACGATCTTCTTCACGCCATCTTCGGGAGCCACCCAAGGCCCACCGGTTTCGGACCAGCCGGGCGAAGCGGCAATCGCCATCTCCAGCCCCAGCCGCTCGGCTTCGCTGGCGGCGAAGCGGAAGGCATCCTTCCATTCGGGCGTCATGTAGGCGAGGCGGTTTTCGACAATCTGCGGCGTGCCGAGATCGGCATCGAAGTTCTGGAAGCCGCCGATGCCGACACGGACCATCCAGGCAAGGTCCTTGGCGATGCCATCCCTGGTTATGTTCCCGTTCATCCAGTGCCACCATACGCGCGGGCGCGCCTGATTGGGCGGATCGGCAAAACCGGCGGCAAGCGCATCCTGCTGCACTGCAGGCGCTGTCGCCGCGATGACCTGCGTATTGCCGGAAGGAGTGGTTGCACAGCCAGCGAATGCCAGTGACGTGCTCGCCAGCGCGAGTGCCAGGACCTTGTTCATGCCTGTTTCCTTTTCCCTGCATCCCGCTCT
Source organism: Alphaproteobacteria bacterium (assembly GCA_030424845.1). Classification (GTDB taxonomy): domain Bacteria; phylum Pseudomonadota; class Alphaproteobacteria; order Sphingomonadales; family Sphingomonadaceae; genus Alteraurantiacibacter. The sequence goes on from JAUHWC010000006.1 coordinate 125,340, forward strand.
GCCGGCGGGTTTCGTTTTTCCGTTGGGGTTAGAGTGCGCCCTCGGCCAGCATGCTCACGGCCGCATCCGCCGCTCGGGCAGACAGCGCCATGTAGGTGAGCGAAGGGTTCACGCATCCGCTGGACGACATGGCCGCGCCATCGGTGATGAACAGATTGGGGACGTCATGGGCCTGGTTCCAGCCGTTGAGCACGGAGGTTGCCGGGTCATTGCCCATGCGGGCCGTGCCCATTTCGTGTATTCCCAGCCCCGGAGGAGCTGGATTGCCGAGCGAGGTGACGACCGTGCCTCCGGCGGCCTCTGCCATGGCGCGCCCGTCTTCCTGGATCGCGGTGGCAAGCTTCATGTCATTCTCGCGCAAGGCGACATCGATATGCGGCAACGGAATGCCCCACTGGTCGGTCTCGGTCTCGGACAGGGTTACACGATTGTCCGGGTGCGGCAGGATTTCGCCAAAGCCGGCCAGGAACAAGGTCCACGGTCCAAGCTGGCGGCCCCGTTCCTTCAGCTCCTCGCCTATGCCGGGCAAGGCCATCGCCGCGCCAGCTCCGCCATTGCGGGAAAAGCTTCCCTGGAAGCCGTAGCCGCGCAGGTAATCGCCGTCGTTTCCATCGAGATTGCGGTAGCGCGGGATATAGAAACCGGTCGGTCGCCGACCGAAGTAGTAGGTGTCCGGCATGTTATCGAAAGTGGCGATCGTCAGCAGGCCATAGAGGTGATCCATGATGTTGCGGCCGACCATGTCGCTTGAATTGGCAAGCCCGCGCGGCATCGCCTCGCTCTTCGAGTTGAGCAGGATCTGCGCGGTGCCGATGGTGGAAGCGCAGCAGAAAATCACCTTGGCGGTATAAGTTGTCGCCTCCTTGGTGTTGGCATCGATCACCCGCACGCCGGTTGCCTTGCCGCTTGCCGGATCATGGATGATCGAATGGGCGATGGCATCGGTGACAAGGGTGAGGTTGCCGGTCCGCTCCGCCGCCGGAAGCGAGGAGTTGAGGCTCGAGTGATAGGCACCATAGGTGCAGCCGCGCTCGCACAGGCTGCGCACCTGGCACGGCGCGCGGCCCAGCTCGCGGTGCTGCTCGCGCGCCTCGGAAAGGTTTGCGACCCGGCCCGGTATGACCTTGCGGCCGGGAAAATTGCCTTCTACCGCGGACTTGAACCGCAACTCGGCATCGTTGAGCGCGAATGGCGGCAGGAACTCGCCATCAGGCAGCTGCGGCAAGCCTTCGCGCGAACCGGAGACGCCGATGAAGCTCTCGATATGATCGTACCACGGGGCGAGATCGTCATAACGGATCGGCCAGTCCGAACCGTGCCCGTCCTTGGCATTGGCTTCGAAATCCAGGGGCGCGAGGCGATAGCTCTGCCGCCCCCACATGATCGAGCGGCCACCAAGGTGATAGCCGCGGATCCAGCTGAAGGGCTTTCCTTCCGGCGTGGTGTAGGGATGTTCGCTGTCCTTCACGAAGAACTGCTTGGTCGCGCTCGAAAGGGCATAGCACTGGCTTTGCACCGGATAATCGGCCGCCAGCTCCTCTTCGGGGATATTGCCGCCATTGGGCAATTGCCATGGCTGCATCCAGTCCGTCGTGTCCTTGCCGCGTTCCACATTGCCGCCACGTTCGAGGACCAGCGTCTTCATGCCGCGTTCGGTGAGTTCCTTGGCCGCGATGCCCCCGCTCATGCCGGAACCGATGACGATTGCGTCAAAATCCATCGTGGTAATCCTTCAATCGGCTCAGAACATGCCCGGCCCGCCTTCGGGCCGCGTATCGGGGGTTACGGGAATGGACGGCTTCCACTCGCCCGGCGCGTGCGTGTAGGATATCTCCTGCGTCAACGCGGCTTCGGACAGGTAGTAGAGCGTCACCAGAAGCTGCTTGAGGCGCTGGTATTCCGGATTGCTGGCAGGCGGCGGACCGAAGGGGTTCATGTTCGGCGCATCCAAAGGTGCAATCGCCGCAGCATCGTGTGCAGCAAGCAATTCACCCTGCCGCTCCCTCGGCAACGAGGCGAAGGTGGCACCATCGGGATCAAGGCCGTCGATCATGGCCAGTTGCCCAAGCATCGATGCCTGCGTTTCAGGCGATGCCCAGTTTGCCATCAGCCCCTCGAAGCTGGCGGGCACGCCGGCATCGAGCGCACCGACGGAATCCCCCTTGGGAATCATCACGTCCGCCACGGCAGTCAGCAGCGCCATCTGATCCGCATCGAAGCGGAACGGACTGTCCTCATCGGCAAGCCCGATGGCATCACAGGCACCCAGCGCAGCCGAAGCCCCGGCCAGGATCAGCGCTCTCTCCAACAGGGCGCGACGGCTCAGGCCGTTCTCCTCAAACATCCCGCATTCCTCCCATCTTGCCGCTTAGGGTAGGACCGGCACAAGCTTTCATCAAATCGATACATCCGATATGTCGCTATTATATCGGGCAATAGGCGCAGGCCTTGGGCTTTCGCCAATTCAGGGGGTTCGGGATGATGACGATTGACCGCCGCGCCGTGCTGCGCGGCTTCGGAATGGCTGGTGCCGCAGCACTGGTGCCGGCCTGTGCGCAGGAACAACAGGCCGCCACCAGCAGCAAATTCTTTGAGCGCATCGGAAAGCCCATCGGCCTGCAGCTTTATGCCTTGGTCGGCCAGGATCCGGTGGCTGACCCGGCGGCCTTGTTCGCACAGGTCGCCGGCATGGGTTACGGCGAAATAGAATTGCCCAATCTGCTGGGGCAGGAACCTGCTGCCCTGAAGGCGGCGGCGGACGCAGCCGGGATAACTCTGTCGAGCCTGCACGTACCCGCGGTTCCCTTCGTGCCGAGCGACGGGCTGACCTTCCAGGCAGAGCCCGACGAGGTGGCCGCGGCGGCCAATGCGCTGGGTATCGATTACCTCGTCATCCCCTTCCCCGTGCTGCCCGGCGATTTTGCAATCGGCGAAGGCGAAGGTTTCCCCGAAGCCATATCGCGCACCTTCGCCGGCTCAGGCCTCGACCATTGGCGGGCAACCGCCGATCGGTTCAATGCAATCGGCCGGGCGATGAAGGATCGCGGGATCACCGTGGCCTACCATAACCACAACCTCGAATTCGTACCGCTGGAAGGGACAACGCCCTGGGCGGTCCTGATGGACGGGACCGACCCCGAACTGGTTCAGGTGCAGCTTGACCTGGGTTGGGTGGCGCAGGCCGGTATCGATCCGCTGGCCGAACTGCGGCGCCTTGCCCCGCGCGTCACCTCGCTGCACGTGAAGGACCTGACGTTGGCCGACGGCACCAGCTATTATTTCGGCATGAACCCCACCGAACTGGGCAATGGGGTGATGGACTGGAAGGCGATCCTGTCAGCGGCGGAAGAGGCCGGCGTGGTGCATTACTTCGTGGAGCAGGAGCCGCCGTTTGCCATCCCGCGCGAGGAAGCGATGCAGAAGAATGCAGACTTCCTGCTGGGACTGGAAGCCTGAGGCAGCCTAGCCATCGAGGCACTGGCGGATATGGGCATGTCCGGCAGTGACCACGTCCATCGGATCGGCAAAGAAATCACGCCATACGCGGGTCGCTGCGGCGAGTTCCGGCACGGCCTGGCCGAAGGCCTCGATCGTGATCCAGCCAGTGTAGCCGCGTGCCTTTAGCAGCGCGATGGCTTCGGCAATGCGCGCATGTCCGCTGCCGGGTGTTCCGCGATCATTCTCCGAAATATGGACATGTGCGAGCGTACCCGAAGCGATCACTGCATCGAGCGCCCTGACCGGATCCTTCTCCTCGATATGGGCGTGGAAGGTATCGTGCAGGATGCCCACGGAGCGATCATCGACGCGACCCATCATCGCGATGCCCTGCGCGCTGGTGTTGAGCAGATAGGCCTCGAAGCGATTGAGCGGCTCCACCGCAATCACCAGGCCGGAATCGCGGGCAAGCGGGGCAAGCTTGTGCAGGAAGGCGGCACAGCGTTCCTGCTCGACCTCGGTCGGACCTGCCCCGGTAAAGTGGCCTAGCGGCTGGAACAGCGGCCCCACCACCAGTTGCCCGCCAAGTTCGGCCGCGCAATCGATCACGCGGCGGGCATGGTCCAAGGCAGCCTCGCGTTCAGCAGGGATACCTGAAACCGGGTTCTGCACCGGATGGGAAAAGGCGGTGGAAACCGTGCGCTGCAGGCCCAGCCCTTCCAGATGCTCGCCAAGTCGCCGGTAATGGCCTGCATCCGAAGTGTCGAACACCGGCACTTCGACTCCGTCAAAACCGGTTGCGGCAATGGTTTCCAGCACATTGCCCTGTCCCTCCACGGTGACATGGCCGGTCCATAGCAGGAGGTTGATGCCGATCTTCACGGGCACGCGCCGGCCTGTCAGCCCTTGTTGCGGCGGCTGCGTTCAACCAGCCACAAGGCACCGAAGATGAAGAACAGCACCACCGGCACCAGCGCGATGGCCTGGAAGCTCTTTTCCGCGGCATAGGCCAGCACGGCCTGCATCTCCGGCCCCGCAGCGAGTGCCTCGAAGGCCTCCTGCCCGCCGGCCGCTTCCAGCTTGGCGCGGTCATATATCTTGCCGATTTCCGGCAGCACGGCGTAGATCGCCATCGCACCGGCAAAGCCGACGATGCCGATCCCCCACGGTCCGCTGTCGGGATAACGGCGCGCGGTCGCGGCCAGCATGGTGGGCCACATGAAGCACACGCCGATGGCCCAGGCGGTTGCCGCAACCAGCGCGGTGAACGGCGAATTGGCAATACTCAACAGGTAGAGGCCGATGGCAGCCGGAATGGTGCAGGCGCACAGCAACCCGATATCGGAGAAGCGGCGTTCCAGCGGCCCGGCAAAGTGGCGCATGATGAACATGATTGCCGAGACATAGACCAGTACAAGGATGCCCGGCATACCGACAGTCTCGGTCAGCGCCACGTCCACCCAGCTACCCGGTGCCAGCTCTGCCGATGCGGTCAGGAACATGATCGCAGGCAGGATCCAGAAGCCGGGATGGCGGAACGGCTCGCGGATCATCTTGCCGAAGCTCACGCCCTTGGCAGTGCTTTCGGTGACGGGGAAATCCTGGTTCAACGTCCAGGCGAAGCAGATCACCGCAGGGACGATGATCAGGCCGATCATCACCTGCCAGCTGGCCACGCCCGTTTCGTAAAGGAACACCGAACCAAGCCCTCCGATCACGATGCCGGCCGGCCACCAGGCGTGAAGGATGTTGAGCTTGCCGGTCTTGTCCTGCGGATAGATCGCGGCGGTGACCGGGTTCACCGATGCTTCCATCGCGCCCCAGCCAAGCCCACACACAACCATGCCGATGTTGAGGATCAGGTACATTGTTTCACCGCTTCCCCCCAGCGGAGAGAGCAGGATCAGGACCGGCCCGACGATGAAGCTGGCAGAAGAGAACAGCACCACCTTCTTCGCGCCCACCACGTCAAGGAAGGGGCTGATCGCCAGCAGGCTGAGGGCAAAGCCGAGGAAGGCATAACCCAGCGTTGCCGCGATCATCTCGCCCGAGGTGAGCGGCATGATGGGATCGAGCAGTTCCTCCTTGATCGCGCCGGAAACCCCGGTACGGATGGAGAAGGCCAGCGCCGCAGTGAGCAGCGCCAGCACGCAGATCCAGAACAATGCGCGCGCGTTGGCGGGCGCCTGGTGCGGGTTATCCATGATCCTCTATTCCCCTCATTCGGCCGTTTCCCCGGCCTGTGTCCTTTGCGCCGAAGCCGCTGCTTCGTTGCCGCAGCCATCGCCTTCAAGGCGCATCGCCCAACGCGTGGCGCCCAGCAACATGGCGATATGTTCGCCTTCCGCATAGCTTTCTGCCGTGTGTCCCAGTGCCGAATAGAACGCGCGCCCCTGTCCCTGGCAATGCCACCACGCCAAGGGGTGGTCATCGCCCATCTTCAGGTCGTCCCCGAACAGGCCAACCGGCGAATAGCTCGCCTCGTCAATCGTCAGCAGCAAATTGTAGCCCCTGGCGCGCGGCGATGCCTCGAAGGAATACCACTCATCCGTGCGCGACCAGTCTCCCGGCAGGAAAACGGTGGCCGGATGGCTGGCATCCTCGACCCTCAGGGTCGCCTGCTGGAATTGCGGGTCCATCGGATGGCCGATGAACTGCGCGCCGATCAGTTCCTCCACGTACCAACGCCAGTCATAGGAATTGTCGCCGCCGCTGCCATGAATGCCGACGAAACCGCCGCCATTCTCGACATAGCTGCGCAAGGCCTCGCGCTGCTCGGGCGTGAACACGTCCCCGCTGACATTGTTGAACACGACCGCATCGAAACGGGCGAGGTTTTGAGGCGTGAAGGTTGCGCCGTTCTCGGTCTGGTGGAAGCCCCAGCCATCGGCCGCCGCGAAGTCCGCAAACAGCGCGTTGGCTACCGGGATCGCTTCTTCATGGCGGAAGCCGTTGGTCTTGGAAAAGACAAGGATCGCCGGGCTGGCGAGGTCATCCGGCAGGGCGGGCGCCTCGGTCTCGTAGACCTTTACGCCCCCCAGGAAGATGCGCTGGATGATGTCCCAGTTGAATGCGACGAAAGCTGCCCCTGCCAGCAGAATGGCGAGCAGCATGATGCCGCAGCCCTTGCGCGATACCAGTTTCATCGATCCTCCCCGGGGCCTTTTGCATACCGTGGCGGCTTGCCCTGCTTATTCGCGCAGGGGTAACGCAAAGCGGGGGAGAGAAAAATTCACTTAATCGGATAGAAAGCCATCGACAGGCCGGATATCACCCGGCCTGCCTGTCGCGATGATCAGCGGCAGAGCGATTGGATATAGGCAAAGGCTTCGCCAGAAGGCTTGCCCGGCTGGCACTCGATCCCGATTACGCCGCTATACCCGAGCCGTTCGAGCATCGCGATCTGCTGCGGCCAGTCGATCGCGCCCGAGCCGGGTTCCCCTCGCCCGGGAGCATCGGCGATCTGGATATGGTCGACAAGATGCAGTGCGGCGGCAAGTTCCGCTTCGGGATCTTCGCCCTCGACCACCGAGTGATAGAGATCGTAGAGCACCCGCACGCGCGGGCTATCTACCATCTCCGCCACGACCACGCTGTCTCCGGTTGTCGAACACAGAACGCCGGGATGGTCATGCCTCGTGTTGGCGGATTCGAGCATGATGGTGACATCCAGCTCCTCTGCAATCGGCACCAGCTTGCGCAACGCATCGGCAAAGATGCCTAGCTGCACCGGGCGCTTCAGCCACGGCACGCCGCGCCCTGATGTGACCACGACGTTGCTGCAACCCAGTGCCTTCGCATCGCCCGCCGCCTGCCGGAAGACTTCGCAGAAACCGTCATGCGTCTCGGGATCGACCAGTTGGGTGACGTAATCCGCAACCGTGCTGATCAGCTGCATGTCATGATCCGCCAACGCCTTGCCGATTGACTCGATGTCACGGCCCTTGAGCAGGAACAGCTCCACCTTGCGGAACCCCGCTGCTGCGGCAGCCGCGATGCGATCCTCGATCCGCTCACCCGCTTCGGTGAAGCCATATTCGAGGTTTACCGAGAGTTCGAATGCCATGATGTGTGCTCCCGATCAGGCGGCGAAGATGCGGCGGCACATTTTTTGGTGGCGTTCGACCTGGTTAAAGGCATCGCGCGTGTCATAGGCGTGCCCTTCCCACTCGGAGACCAGCGTGCCGTCAAACCCGCCATCGCGAAACAGCGGCAGGATCGTTTCGTAATCGATCGCCTCTTCCACGCCGTTGTCGTCCACGCCGTAGAACTTGCCGTGGATGTGGATGGTGCGGTCCACCAGCGCTTCCCAGCTCTTGGGATCGTGGTTGGAGAGGATGAAGAAAGCGAGGCTGGCCGCCTGGATATGTGCCGGGGCATGGCCGTTTTCGAGAGCCCACTCGCGCAGGCGACCGGCCTTCTCGTGGCTCATGCCGTCTTCCAGCCAGACTTCTTTCAGCTTGTCGAGCAGGCTCTCGTCAGCACCAGCCTTGCGGGCGGCGTTGAGCATGGATTCCGGGATGCGGCTGGCGGTGCCGCCAAAGTCCGGGATCCAGCCGAGCACCGGCGTATCGAGCTTTTCATACATCTCGCCATAAGCCTGCACAGCCGGGTGGCCAGCCCACATCGGGGCATGCACTTCCACGCCCATGCGGATGCCGATCTCTTCGGCATAGGGCGCGATTTCAGGCAGCAGGTGGACCGGCAGGGCGAACTGGTAGCGCACGAGGCTGAAGCCCATCTTCTTGGCGCTGCGCAGCTGGCGCTTGTGGTATTCGACCAGCGCGGCATCGTCGATCGGCTGCTGGCCGGGCTTCAGGAAGCGGTCCGAATTGATCGCGCAGGAGACGGGGTTGAGGCCGGTTTGGGCAACAAGGTCCTTGAACTGCGCGGCGAAGTTATCCGACACGTCCGGAAACTCGCGGAAGGACTGGAAGCCGATGATCTCGATGTTCGGGCCCATGCCGCGCCTGGCGACTTCGGCCATCAGCGTATCAAGCTCGAACTGGCGGGTGAGCCATTCGTTGGTGAATGAATAAAGGGTGACGCCAACCTGCGGGCCATTTTCGGTAGTCATGGTAATAAGTCCTCAATCAGGCGGCGACGCACAGGGTCTCGGCCTGCACATTGTGGCGCCTCATGCCGGGGATGTAGGGCGGGTTGACGTAGAGCGTCAGTGCGACTTCGTGTTCGCTGCCAACGGCAAGGGCGCGCCCGGGCAAGACGAGGAAGGCGCTGTCACGCACGAACCAGAAGGTATCCACCTTCTCGCCATTTTCAGAAAGCGGCCAGCGCTTCCCATCGAATTCGACCTGTGCATCGGCAAGATCGAAGGCTTCGCCATCTATGGAGACCTCGGCGAACTCCACCGTCGAAAACGGCAGCGAGCGATACCACGGCAGGCGGCAAGCCAAGATCAGCTCGCCGTTCGCGACGCGCAGGCCCTCCTCACCGATAATACGTTCAACAGGCAGCATGATCCCTCCCAGGAAAGCAGGTGATTCCCACCTCAAGAGAGGCGGAAACGAAATTAATTAGAATTATGCTTCTAATTTTCTTTACTGCTCGCGTCAAGCGGGCTATCGCTGGAAAAAATGGATTTCGAGAAATTGGGGCGGAGCGTGAACCGGTTTGATTATGTGATTGTTGGTGCCGGATCGGCGGGGTGCGTGCTGGCGAACCGGCTGAGTGCCGACCCTGCGACAAGCGTGTTGCTGGTGGAGGATGGCGGGGACAACGACCACCCCTTCATCAACATGGCCGGCGGCTTCATCAAGATCATGGGCAATCCGGAATATTTCCGCCTGTTTCCGGTCAAGCCGCGCGAGGGCATGCGCCCGGGCATCAGCACCTATGGCCGCGGCCTTGGCGGCTCCTCCGCAATCAACGGGACCTGGTACCTGACAGGCATGCCGCAGGATTATGACAGCTGGGTGGACCTGGGCCTTGCCGGCTGGGGCTGGGACGAGATTTCGCGCTGCTATTCCCGTTTCGAGGATTATCGCGAACCGGGCGCACACCCGGGACGCGGCCGCGGCGGCGAACTGCAGGTAACCGCCTCCACATACAATTCCCCCGTCCTCGATGCGCTGATCGAAGGTTTCGGCACGCAGGGCATGCCGTGGCTCGACGATGTCACGCAGCCGCGCGCGCACGGCGTCGGGCGCAGCCAGTATACCGTGGACCGCAAGGGCAAGCGCGAGACAAGCTACAAGGCCTTCGTCAAGCCGGTGGCAGGCCGCCGAAACCTCACCATTGCCACCCACACAGCAGTGAAACGCGTGCTGCTTGAAGGCGGCAAGGCCACTGGCATCCTGTGCGAGGCCGATGGCGCGGAAAGGACCTATGCCGCGAACCGCGAGGTGATCCTTTCCGCCGGTGTCTATGGCTCGCCGCAATTGCTGCAATTGTCCGGCATCGGTCCGGGTGCGGCGCTGAAGGAGTTGGGCATCGCGGTGGTCAAGGACCTGCCTGCCGTCGGGCAGAACCTGTGCGACCATCAGAAGTTCGGCGTCTCCTTCGACCTCGCCAATCATCCCGGCACCAACCGAGAATTCTTCGGCTGGCGGCTCTATCGCAATGCCTTGCAGTATTTCCTCACCGGAACGGGCCATCTCGCCCGTGTGGGCATGCCGATCACCGGCCTTGTTGCCAGCGACGGCGTGGATCCGGAATGGCCTGACTTCCAGGTTGCCGCGGCACCCTTCGCCATGCGCACGGTGAACGAGATGGCGGAGAAGCCCGGGAGCCCGCTGACCCCGAAGCCCGGCCTTACCTTTTCCGGCTATCACCTGCGCCCGCGGAGCCGGGGATCCATAACGCTGCAATCCCCCGATTTTCGGGATGCACCGATGGTGGACCCGACGATCTGGAGCGATCCCTATGACGTGGCCAAGGCAATTGAACTGTTCAAGCTGTTCCGCGCGATTGCCCGCTCCGAACCGCTGACCAATTTCATCGGCGCGGAACGCATGCCGGGTGACGATGTGCGCGATGACGAGGCAATCAGGCGTGAACTGGCCAAGATGGTCGAAGGCGGGCTGCACGGCACCGGCACCTGCTCCATGGGCACTGACGAGGCCACCTCCGTGACGGACGCGAAGTGCCGCGTGCACGGTGTGGCAGGGCTGCGCGTGGTCGATTGCTCGATCATGCCGACCCCGGTATCGGGCAACACCAATAGCCCGGCGATGGCGGTGGCCGAGCGCGCAGCCGAATTGATCAGGGATTCCTGACAATCGGCAGCGAAAGCGTGCTTTCCTGCCCCGCCCTGCCGAAAATCCTCACGGTCGGCGGTTCTTCGGGAGAGCGCACCCGCTCGCGATAATCCGCGCCGGTGATTGTCAGCTGGACACGGTGGCCCGGGTTGAACACCCATGAGGTGGGCATCATCGCAAAGCGCACTCGGACCTCTTCCCCGACAGCGAGGGGATCGCTGTCCTCTGCGTAACTGCGGTGCCACACGATCCCTTCCGGCATGGTCCATTGCGGCTCGTGCGTGGCGCGCAGCGAAAGCTTCTGGCGCCCCTCGGTCACCACCGTCACCGTGCCATCGGGCGCAACGTCTTCGAGATAGGCGAAGAGGTTTGCATCCTCCCCCTGTTCCAGAGAGACGCGGATATCCACCAATGGCTCGCCGGTCACTTCGATCGCCTCTGCCAGAGGCTGCCCGGTGAAGCTCGGCCCTGCCCCCGGAATGTGGCAAGGCTGCGCGCGCGGGCCGGAACCATAGCCCGGGCAATCAACCGAATAATCGGCCATGAATGACTGTGCCCAGTCCCCCTGCGGCCCCGGGGACAGGCTTCCGTTTCCAAGGGTGAAACCGGTTCTCCCTTCCTCTGCCACGGGCCATCTGTCGACTGCCGTCCACTGCCCCTCGCCCGCCGGGTCCATCGTGAAATAATGCACCGCAGGCTGCTCATCGAGGCCGACATCCAGGCCCTTGAGGTGGGTATCGAAGAAGCGATGCATCTCTTCCAGCAGTGCGAAATCGCCATCGTCGCAATGCTCCCACGGGCCGATGATCAGGCGCGATCCGGGAATATTGAGGTTCGCCTCGATCCCCTGGTCGCGCAGTTCATCGAACCAGCCGCCCTGGATATAGACCGGCACCCGGGACAAGCGGATCTGTTCGGCATAGCGGGCAATGCTGCCCTCCTCCCAGAAGCGGCTTGCCACCAGCGGCGAATAGCTGTCGCGAAACGGCAAGCCGCTCCACAGGTCGAACAGGGCAGGAGCTTCCTGGTGCTGGCGCGCGGCCTCGGCGAGCAGGACCTTGTCCTCGTCGCCATCGACCGGATCGATGGCCATGTCCTGCTCGATGGTGCGCGAAGGACCGGTACCCCATTGCGCGAAGATGCCGCCGCGGCGGAAAGCATCATATTTGTGCCAGCTGAAGCACCCGGCAAAGACCGCCGACAGCGCGGGTGGGCGGTTGGTCAGCACATGCATCGCCGCATCGCCGGTGTTGGAGCAGCCGTAGACGCCCACCTTGCCGGTCGACCACGGCTAGCGAGAAAGCCATTGCGTGATCTCGAAGGAATCCTGCGCCTCGTTGCGATCGTGATATCCGCGCATCGCGCCGAAGGACTGGCCGTTGCCCCTGCGGGCCACCTGCACGACCACATATCCGTGGCGGGTAAGCTGTTGCATCCGGCGATAGGCGGCGACCTCGTCCCCTGCCCCGTCGGCAGTGGTCTGCGAAATCGAGAGCGAATGATGCCAGATCACCGGGAAGCGCCCTTCGACCGCCACCCCGCCATTGGCCGGACGATCGACCCGCATTGCAATTCGCGTTCCGTCGCGCAGCGTGTGGTAGAAGCTGTGCGAAACACGGCCTTCATACTGCGGTGCGGGCCTGCAATGGCCAAAGCTGGACGCGACAGCAGCCTGCGCGGCGCCAGCAGTCATTTCTTCCGCCAGAACGGGCGCGTTGCAGCACAGGGCAACGGCAAGTGCCGCGCCCAACCTTGCAGGATTCCTCAACATGTCTTTTATCCTCTCGCGCCCGTTCCGGCAGGCAGCCCTGGCTTTCTCAGATCGCCCCGAGTTCTCAGATCGGGTAGTGTCCCGGTTCGGTTTCGAAGGTGACCCAGCGGGTTTCGGTGAAGGCGTCGATGCCCTGGCGGCCACCGAAGCGGCCGTAGCCCGATGCCTTCATCCCGCCGAACGGCATCTGCGGTTCATCGCTGACGGTGGAGGCGTTGACGTGGCAGATGCCGGCCTGGATCTGGCGGGCAACCTTCAGGCCGCGTGCGGTGTCCTTCGTGAAGACGGCGGATGAAAGGCCGTATTCGGTGTCATTCGCCAGTTCGATGGCATGTGCCTCGTCCCTCGCGCGGATCATGCCGACCACCGGGCCGAAGCTCTCGTCACGGAACAGCTTCATGTCCGGCGTCACCTTGTCGACGAGGTGCGCTGGCATCACCACGTTCTGCGTCGTCTCGCCGCCGACGAGGAGTTCCGCGCCCTTGGCAACGGCATCCTCGATCAGGGCATAGCAATGGTCCACCGTCTTGCGGTCCACCACCGCGCCCAGCGGCGTGTTGCCCGCCGTCGGATCACCCGCCGGCATGGACTCGACCTTGGCCTTGAACCTGACTGCAAATTCATCGGCCACGGCCTCGACCACGATGATGCGCTCCGTGCTCATGCAGATCTGGCCCTGGTTCATGTAGGCACCGAAGGCTGCTGCCTTCACTGCCTCGTCAAGATCGGCATCCTCCAGCACCAGCATCGGCGCCTTGCCGCCCAGTTCCAGCAGGCAGGGCTTCAGGTGCTCGGCCGCACGCTTGGCGATGATCTTGCCGACAGCGGTGGAACCCGTGAAGTTGATGCGCTTGACCTGCGGCGCATCGATCAGCGCGCCCACAACTTCTGCTGCATCCTTGGGATCGTTCGTCACCACGTTCACCACGCCAACGGGGAAGCCTGCCTCGGCAAAGGCCTCGATGATCAGCGCATGGGTGCGCGGGCATTGTTCGCTCGCCTTCAGGATCACGGCATTGCCGCAAGCGAGCGGCACCGCAATCGCGCGCACGCCGAGGATGATCGGGGCATTCCAAGGGGCAATGCCCAGCAGCACGCCCACAGGTTCCTTCATCGCCATGGCGATGGTGCCTTCATGGTCGGAGGGGATCACCTCGCCGCTAATCTGCGTGGTGATCGCAGCCGCCTCGCGCACCATGCCAGCAGCCAGCCCGAGGTTGAACATCGCCCAGCCGGCGGTCGCCCCGATCTCGCCCATCATGGCGGCAACGAAATCGTCCTTCTTCGCCATCAGCGCATCGGCCGCCTTCATCAGCACTGCTCGGCGTGCGTTCGGGCCCATCTTGGACCACACCGCAAAACCGGCCTGCGCCTTTTCCGCAATCGCCGGAATATCCGATGGCTGCATTGCTTCAGCCGACGAGGCCACTTCGCCGGTCACAGGGTTCAGGCGCGTGAATTGGGTCATTGTTGGGGTCCTCTCTTGTTCTGACATGCGGTCGATGCCGCTCATTGATCCTGCTGGAAATTCTTGCGTTCGATGGTCCAGTTCTCGTCGCTGCACAAGCCGCATTCGTCGCCAACGAACATGCTCGCGGCTGCCTCACCACCCTTCAGCTGCCAATCGAGCCAGTGCACGCCGAAGCGCACCCAATCACCTCCGTTGGCCGCACTATAACGCGAGAAAGCCGCGATACCGTCGAGATTGCGTGCCGGGATGAGGTTCACCACGCCGACAACAGCGTCAGAACCGAAGATTGCGTAAGCCCCGTTGGCGACCACCCGGATACGAATGATCGCGCCGATCCCCTGACCGACACCAGCCGGCACGGTAACTTCTGGACGAAAGAGGAAAGTGGGGAATAGAACCTGCAAGGGTGGCGGGAGAGGAAATGCGGATGGGCAAGAGCGATTTCGATGTCATCGTGGTGGGTGCGGGATTTGCCGGGCTCTACATGCTTCACAAGCTGCGACAGCTGGGCTTGTCGGCCTGCGTGCTGGAGAAAGCGGGTGACGTCGGCGGCACGTGGTACTGGAACCGCTACCCCGGCGCACGTTGCGATATCGAGAGCGTGGAATATTCCTATTCCTTCTCACCAGAGCTCGAGCAGGAGTGGCAATGGACCGAGCGCTATGCCTCGCAGCCCGAAATCCTGCGATACCTCCAGCATGTGGCGGACCGGTTCGACCTGCGTCGCGACATCCGCTTCAGCACCACGGTTGCCGGCGCACGCTGGGATGAGAGCGGGCAACTCTGGCATGTTGCCACTGATGGAGGCGAAGAGCTGACCGCACGTTTCTGCGTGTTTAGCACCGGTTGCCTGTCTTCTCCGAACAAGCCGCAGATCGAAGGCCTCGATAGTTTCGGCGGGGAAACCTACCTCACCGGCCTGTGGCCGCACGAGGGGGTGGACTTCAACGGCAAGCGCGTGGCAGTTATCGGCACCGGCTCCAGCGGCATCCAGTCCATTCCGGTGATCGCCCGGCAGGTAGACCGGGTCACTGTTTTCCAGCGCACGCCAAGCTTCGTGGTGCCGGCCCAGAACCGCGCGCTGGAAGCCAGCGAACTGGCGGAAATCAGGCAAGGCTACCGTCAACTTCGCGAGGAAGCACGGCACACGGTCGGCGGGGTGGCGCGCGGTGCAGCACCTTCCCCTCGCCCGGCACTCGAAACCCCGCCGGACGAATTGCGCCGCGAGCTCGACGAACGCTGGGAATTCGGCGGGCTCGGCGGCTTCCTCAATTCGCATCCCGACAGCTTCATCGATGCACGGGCAGCAGAACGCATTGCCGATTACTTGCGCGATCGCGTGCGCGGCATCGTGAAGGACCCGGCGACAGCGGAATTGCTGTGTCCCACAACCTATCCGGTCAACTCAAAGCGGCTATGCGTCGACACCGGCTATTTCGACACCTTCAACCGCGACAACGTCGAACTGGTTGACCTCAACGCCAACCCCATCAGGCAGGTAACCCCGAACGGCGTGCTTGCCGGCGATCACGTCTACGACGTCGATATCATCGTGCTGGCCACCGGTTTCGATGCAATGACCGGCTCGCTAGGCAAGATCGACATCCGCGGGCGGGACAACCTCGCCCTTGCAGACAAATGGTCCGCCGGGCCGCGCACCTACCTCGGGCTGATGTCTGGCGGCTTCCCCAACATGTTCATCATCACCGGGCCTGGAAGCCCATCGGTCCTGTCGAACATGGTCACCTCCATCGAACAGCATGTCGAGTGGATCGGGCAGTTGCTGTCGGACATGGCGGAGAGGGGGCAGGCCCTGATCGAGCCGCGGCCCGAAGCGGAAGATGTCTGGACGACCCATGTCACCGCCGTGGCCGAACCGACGATCTTCATGCAGGCAGACAGCTGGTACCTGGGCGCCAATGTTCCCGGCAAGCCGCGTGTCTTCATGCCCTATGTCGGCGGCGTGGGTACCTATCGCGCAATCTGCGATGCGCTCGCCGCGGACGGCTATCCGGGGTTCGTCATCGATGGCCAGGGCAAGACCGCGCTGCCTGACTTCTTTTCGTTCCTGCGGGCACCCGAGTGATCGGATCGTTTCGGCGCGACAAGATGGCGTAACGGATTTGATGCGCGACAAAGCCTCCTCTGCGGCCTAGGCTAGGTTGCAGAGACCAGAACAAAAGCCTTGGGAAGGATGGACCGTGCTGCGCATTCGGCGGCTCCCGATTGATAGTTATCCGGACAACACGGCTTTCATCCTGCGTTACGGCAACGGCTATTCAGCCGAGCATTTCCAGGCCCTTCGCAAGATCAGGGTAACTGGCGAGGACTGCGAGATCCTGGCGACGCTGGCTCTGGTCGACGACGGGCAGATCATCGGCGATGGCGAGATCGGCCTGGGTGAGCAGGCATTTCGCCGCTTTGGCCTGCCCGAAGGGGCGATAGTGGAGATCGCCCAGGCAAGGCGCCCGTCCAGCCTCGAATTCGTGCGGCGCAAGATCGATGGCGACAGCCTTGGCGAAGCAGAGATTGCCGCGGTCGTCCGCGACATTGCCAACCATCGCTATTCGCCCATGGAAATCAGCGCCTGCCGCAGATCGGCGAGCTCTACGCCTTGCCGCCCGGTGAGCCGGCAAAGCGTCTGGAAACCGGCAGGGCAGACCTTGCCGAGGCGCTGGAGAAGATGCGGCACGTGCTGGAATCCTACAACGCGCACATCGCCCGCAAGAATGGAGAGCGGACACGCTGACCGCGCCGCTTCGCTGGTGTGAGCTTGGTTCGCCTGCCTATCTGCTGGCCGTTACGCTGGCTTGCATGTCCAGGGGGCGAACCGGCATGACCGGAGGATCGGTCACAACCAGTTTGACCCACAGGGCATCATCGCTCCTGAACCAGGACGTCTCGTCCGCCTTGCGCAGCGCATCCATGCTGTCCGCTTCCTTTCCGGAGGCAGCGCTGGCGAAGCCCGGCAGTTCGAACATCACCCAGGAACCCTCGTCCATTTCACTCAGGCTTAGGGAGACTTCCGGTCTTTCGGTTATCACCTCGATCTCGGTGCCGGCGCGGACGGTGCTCTGGTTGCCGGTAACGCGGTATTCCGTTCCATTGCGAACAAGCGCAATCGGTGCCTCCTCGGGCGTGGTCCTGGCGCCCAACCTGCCGTTTCGACGCGCGAGATAAAGGCGCCCGACATCACCGGTGCACACAGAGGCATTCCACGTCGGCCGGATCTCGCAACTATCGTCGGTGACGGGACTGTTGTTCTCGCCGTCGTGGAGCATGATGTGGGAATTGGGCACGCCGGTCACAGAACCGTCGAGGTCATGGATCGACAGCGTGCGGTATGCCACCCCGCCACGGTTGTCATTATCGAACCGAGGATCGATGCTGGGGAAATAGACCGGCTTGGCATTGACGAATTCCGCCCCCTCGATCGTGCTGGCGGTGGTGACGCCCGAGCTGGTGAACAACAGCCATGACAGCGCTCCTGTTTTGCGCCGCTCGTTGTCCTGGTAATTCACGAATGTCGTGTTCACCACTTCATCGCGGTAATCATAGTATTCGTAAGCGCGGATCGGGAAATCCGGGATCGGAGGCTTCGGCAGGCTGCGGCCATAGGCGATTTCCTCCGGCGTAGTGGGATTGCCGATATTGTCGGTCTCACCCACGAACAGCGAGTTCTCGAGGCGCGAGGTGAACCGCTGGCTGCCGAAATCACCCGATGAATGCGTCATGCCAATGGCATTGTCGGCGAATTTCAGGTTGCGGAATATCTGCAGTTCGCTCCGGCCCCACAGGCCGCCATTGCGGTTCTTGTAGCTCGTCAGGTCCTCGATGACCGTTTCCAGGAAAGCGCTTTCCGGATCGGCAGGGTTCTCCCGCGGCATGAACGCGCTGCCTGCCAGGCCGAAGGTATTGTCATCGTTGATGTTCCGGTCGAACATGAACCCGTCGAAGTTGGAATGCGCGGTATTGCCGCGGAACGCGCGCAGCGGCGTGCGGCGCGGCCAGGTATTGGCGCTGATCTCCGTTCCCAGGAAGGCGCCGTTGGGATGTTCGGGGATGGACAGCCAGA
>JAUHWC010000003.1 GCA_030424845.1 Alphaproteobacteria bacterium
GTTCACATAAATCAGTATGTGAACCCTCACAACGAGCAAAAAAACCCGAATCGGGGAGAGAAAACCAATGCGCAAGATTTCATCAGCTCTCACGCTGGGCGTGTCCGCTCTGGCCTTGAGTGTCCCGGCCTATGCCCAGGACAACGACGAACCGGCAACTGACGAAACGCAGCTCGGCGGCGATGCCATCATCATCACCGCGGACCGCCGCGAACAGAACCTGCAGGATTATGCCGGTACCGCGGCGACCTTCTCCGGCGAGGACCTGCGTGCCCGCGGCATCCAGGACATCACCGACTTCAACGACGAACTGCCGGGTCTGACGGTCGCCAACAATGGCGGTAACGTCGAAATCTGGATCCGCGGTGTCGGCTCCTCCAACAACACCGAGCTGGGCGACCCAGCTGCTGCCTTCCATTATGACGGCGTCTATGTGCCCCGTCCGTCGGGCATCGGTTCCGCCTTCTTCGACATCGAGCGCGTGGAAGTGAACGTCGGCCCGCAGGGTACGCTGCGCGGCCGCAATGCCATGGCCGGTTCGGTCAACGCCATCGCCTGGAAGCCTGGCATCGGCGTTTGGGATGCCGAACTGGAAGTCGGCTACGGAAATTACGACCACAAGGAATTCCGTGGAATGCTTAACGTTCCTGTCGGTGAGAACGCGGCATTTCGCGTGGCTGGCATGTATCTTGGGCATGACAGTTATTACAACAACGTTGGTCCGGTTCAGAACGTCGACGTGGCAGAGGCTGAGGACAACAAAGCTGTCCGCGCGCAGCTATTGTGGGAACCTACCAGCCGCTTCAGTATTCTTCTTGCCGGTGACTACATCCACGAAGAAGGCACAGGCTACACTGGCACGAACTACGCCGGGCCGCTCGGTAATGGCCTTGTTCCAGAAGACATTAAGGACCCGCGGGACGTAATCGCCAACGCCTTCACGCCGATTTCGGACACCAAGCATTACGGCCTGCGCGCGACCATCACCTATGAAGCGGACCCGTTTACGGTGGAGTTCACGAGCAGCTATCGTGACCTGTTGTACAACTATGATGCGAACACCCCGCTCTCGCCTTTCTATCCCGGCGTGATCGAGGACCTGTCCAGCCGCGACAACATCTTCACCGCCGATCCCGATGACGTGATCATCGACGACATCATCCTCCAGGAAAATCTCGACAACTGGTCGCGCTTCCAGTTCATCACGGATTCGGAAAGCTATTTCAACGAGCTGCGCATCTTCAACTCTGACGGCCCCTTCATTTGGTCGCTCGGCGGGATGTATTTCAAAGAATCTCAGTACTCATTCCTTGGCTCGACGGGTGACCGCGGCCTGTTCTTCCAGGGCATCGAGTTCAACAACCCCGATGTCGATGCGGAAAGCTGGGCGCTCTATGGCGATGCGACCTTCGAGGTCACCGACCGGTTCCGCGTAACCGCCGGCATCCGCTACACCGATGACAAGAAGAGCCGTCAAGGTGTTGCTGCTCGTTACGGCATGGCACTTGGCGGCGGCGCCTTTGAGTGCTGCGGCGGCGCACGTTACGGCACAGAGGGTTTCCAGTTCGCCGGCAAAGACCGGACGATCTTTAATCCAGATACAGATGGTGACGGCGTCGTCAGCACGCAGGAAATCTTCGCTTTCCAGCTTGATGGTGTAAACCAATTTGGCTTGCGAGATAATCTTGATGACATTCTTCTGAACGGCCCTCAGGATTTCTATGCCACTCCGAACGAGGAGGGAGGCGCAATACTGACAACCGATTGTATCGATACGATTTCCTTCGATTTCTTCTTTTGTGATGGTTTCACAAACGATCCCGGGTGGGCTGGGGGCTTTTTCCCGGGGAACCCCGGTGTGTTCACCTATGCGTTGCCATTTGAGGATCAGATATGGATACAAGATGGTCAAATCGCCGATAGCTTTGTCGACTGGCGCCTTCGCGTCGAATATGACATCTCGCCCGATAACCTCGTCTATGCGCTGGTGGCGAGCGGCCACAAGTCCGGCACGTTCAACGACAACCTCGGCACCGGCGGCTTCCTGCCGACGACCGATACCGAGAATGTGATCCTTTACGAAATCGGCACCAAGAACGAGTTCTACCTCGGCGAAACGCGCGGTCGCCTGAATGCTTCGGCCTTCTACAACGACTACAAGGACCAGGCCTTCAGCTCGCTTGTTTCGGTGCAGACCATTGCCGATTTCGAAAGCTCGCTGGGTGAAACCGTCGATGTCGGCGACGACGTGTCGCTGGCCCTGGTGGTCGGTTACACATTCAACGCCGCAGACTCGGAAATCTACGGCATCAA
Organism: Alphaproteobacteria bacterium; assembly: GCA_030424845.1. Classification (GTDB taxonomy): domain Bacteria; phylum Pseudomonadota; class Alphaproteobacteria; order Sphingomonadales; family Sphingomonadaceae; genus Alteraurantiacibacter. The sequence goes on from JAUHWC010000003.1 coordinate 2,314, forward strand.
CGTCGAAGGCGGTCTCGAGCTTCCGGCCAACATAAACTGGGATTTCAACGCCCTGTGGCTCGAAGCGAAGATCAACAACGCGCTGGCCATCCCGGATTCCCGCTTCCAGGCGGATGTCGAGGAAGTCGATTTCCGTGACATCTCCGGCAAGCGCCTGCCGCGCACGCCGCGCTGGCAGCTGAACACCTCGATCTCCCAGAACATCGACATCCCGTCGGGATCGCTGGACTGGGTCATCTCGGCCGGCTTCCGTTCGGACACGTTCCAGACGATCTACAACTCCGAGGACTACGAGCAGCCGAACAACCCGCGCCTGCGCCTGAACGACGTGGTGGAAGGCTATTGGACCTTCGACCTGGGTGCCGGTTACTCGCATGACGATGGCCGCCTGCGCTTCGAAGTCTACGCCAACAACGTGACGAACAAGCAGAAGGAAGCGGCGATCATCATCACCCAGTTCGACAATACCCGCTTCTTCACCCGCCCGCGTACCTTCGGTGCCCGTCTGCGCGTGAGGCTGTAAAACCAGGCATGGGTGGCGGCGGGGCCGGTCCCTGCCGCCAATTCCCACAGGCGGGCAGATCATGCCCTGAAGCGGGAGCGATGCTGACGTGACCATCCATTTCCTCTCCCTTCTTGCGGCTGCCGCACAGGCAGGCTCCTCCGCAGGTGGCGATGCGGCGATCTCCCCATCAGAGCCGCATCGCCCTCCTGCCGGATACGAGCTGGTGTTCGCGGACGAGTTCAACGAAGGCGACATGCCCGATGACGCGCGCTGGGTTTACGATACCCATCGCAACGCCGAAGGCTGGTACAACAACGAGCTGCAATATTACGCCGCCGGCCGCCCCGAAAATGCGCGGGTGGAAAATGGCCGCCTGATCATCGAGGCACGTTACGAGAACCTCTCCGGCGGAAATGAACCGGCAGATTTCGGCGGCCAGGAATATACCTCGGCGCGCCTGATTTCGGCCGGCGAGGGCTGGACCTACGGCTTTTACGAAGTGCGGGCCAAATTGCCGTGCCAGCGTGGCACCTGGCCGGCGATCTGGATGCTGCCGTCGGACCCGGACGTGGAATGGCCGGACGGTGGCGAGATCGATATCATGGAGCATGTCGGCTACGAACCGGGCATGATCCACAATTCGGTGCACACCCGCGCCTTCAATTTCCAGCGCGGGACCCAGCGAACCACTTCCTACACCATTGAAACGGCGTGTGAGGATTTCCATCGTTACCAGCTGCTCTGGACACCCGAGAGGCTTGTCTTTGCGGTGGATGACGCGCCCCGTTTCCTGTTTGAGAAGCGCCGGTCTGACCGCGGGCGGTGGCCTTTTTACGAACCGATGCAGCTGCTCCTGAACGTGGCGGTTGGCGGTGAGTGGGGCGGCCGTCGCGGAGTGGATTCACAGGCGCTGCCCGCGCGCATGGAGATCGACCACGTGCGCGTTTACCAGCTTGCGGAGAATGCAGAATGATGCGCGCGATGAAACTTGCCCTGGCGCTGGGTGTATCAACGGCCTTGGCGGCCTGCGCTGCCGATGGCGGCGAGGCTCCGGCCTACGACTGGTCCGATACCAGCCATGATGCGCGCATTGCCGAACTGCTCTCGCAGATGACGGTGGAGCGCAAGGTCGCGCAGCTCATCATGCCGGATATCTCCACCATCACGCCGCAGGATGTGGCCACCTACCGTTTCGGCTCGATCCTCAATGGCGGCAACAGCGGTCCGGGCGGGAACGACGAGGCGCCGGCCGAAGAATGGCTGGCACTGGCCGATACCTTCTGGGAAGCCTCCACCCAGCCGCAGGAGAACGGCGAGCCGGTGATCCCGGTGCTGTGGGCGACCGATGCCGTTCACGGCCATTCCAACATTCCGGGCGCGACCATTTTCCCGCACAACATCGGCCTTGGCGCCACCCGCAACGCGGAACTGATGCAACGCATCGGCGAGGCAACGGCCGCCGAGATCGCCGTGACCGGTATCGACTGGACATTTGCCCCCACGCTGGCTGTCGCAACCGACGATCGCTGGGGCCGCACCTATGAAAGCTTCTCCGAAGATACCGATCTCGTCTCGCAACTGGGCGAGGCGACCATCATCGGCTTGCAGGGCGATCCTGCCAGCGAGGGCTTCCTCGACCAGACCCGCGTGCTCGCCACGGCCAAGCATTTCTTCGGCGATGGCGGCACCGGTGGGATGGATCGCGGCGACACGCGCGGCGACCTTGAAGAACTCAAGGCTGTCCACGCCGCCCCCTATCGCCCGGCCATCGACATGGGCGTGCAGACGGTCATGGCCAGCTTCTCGTCCGTAAATGGCGAAAAGCTGCATGGCAGCGAGGACCTGCTGACAGGCTACCTGCGCGGCGACCTCGGCTTTGGCGGGCTGGTCGTGGGTGACTGGAACGGCCACGGCGAGCTGGAGATGTGCAGCAATGCCGATTGCCCGGAATCGCTGCTGGCGGGCCTTGATATCTTCATGGTGCCCGAAGACTGGCGGGGCCTTTATGACAACCTGCTGGCGCAAGTGCAGGACGGCACGATCCCGATGGAACGGCTGGACGAGGCTGTTGCGCGTATCCTGCGCGTGAAGCTGGAATACGGCCTGTTCGACAAGCCGCGCCCGTCCGAACGCGAACTGGCGGGGCAATGGGACCTGCTGGGCGGGGCCGAACATCGCGCCATCGCCCGCGAGGCCGTGCGCCAATCGCTGGTGCTGCTCAAGAATGACGGCGTCCTGCCGCTCGCTTCCTCTGCCAGGGTGCTGGTAACGGGGCCGGGGGCAGACGATATCGCCATGCAGTCCGGCGGGTGGTCGATCACCTGGCAAGGTGGCGGCGAACTGGAGAATGCCGATTTCCCCGGCGCAACCTCGATCTTCCGGGGTATCGCCGATGCGGTGGCCGAAGGCGGTGGCAGCGTGGAACTGTCAGACGATGGCAGCTTCGGCGTGCGGCCCGATGTGGCGGTGATCGTCTTCGGGGAAGAACCCTATGCCGAATTCGTGGGTGACCGCGAAGACCTGGCTTTCCGGGACGAGGAAGGGCTGGAACTGCTGCGCCGCTTCGATGAAGCGGATATCCCGACCGTGGCCGTATTCCTCTCCGGGCGTCCCATGTGGATGAACCGCGAGCTGGCGCTGGCCGACGCGTTCGTGGCCGCATGGCTGCCGGGCAGCGAAGGGCAGGGCATTGCCGATGTCCTTGTCGGCACTGCCGAGGGCGAACCGCGCCATGACTTCACCGGCAAGCTGTCCTTCACCTGGCCTCAAGCCTGTGCGCCGGACAGCGCCGGCCTGTTCGCCTTCGGCGAAGGCTGGTCCTATGCAGAAGCACCGCCTGCCCGTGATTTTTCGACCGATTGCGCGCTGCTGGATGCTGACCGCGCGGGCCAGTTGCGGCTTTATGGCCGTGGCCTCAATGCGCAGGTTTCCGCCGAGGTTGGCGGCAGTGAGCTGCCCAACCTCGTGGGTGCCGGTAACGGCCTTGCCGTCACCGCCTTCGATTACCAGGCGCAGGAAGATGCCCGCAGGCTGGCGTGGACGGGACAGGCTGCGCTGACGTTCCGCCTGCCGGAAGGTTTCGCTGTCGATCCGAACGGTTCTCTGGTGCTGACCTACTCGCTCAACACCGTGCCATCGGGCCCGGTAACACTGACGGGCGGCGAGAGCCTGGACCTTACCTCCACCTTCACCCTTGGTGCAGGCAAGGGATGGCGCACTGCGCGCATCCCGCTGGCTTGCCTTGGCGCGGGCGGCTGGTCCGAACTGGCGCTGCGGGCCGGGGCAGGCTTCACCCTCGAGATTGCGCAGGTAGCGATGACTCCGGAGAGCTTCGCGGATAGTTGCGAGGGTCCGTTCTGAGGATGGGTCAGGGCGTCTGGGCGGCCTAGAGCCGCTCCTTCGCCTCCGCCTCGATCTGCTTGAGTTCGCGGATCGTTTCTTCCAGCGCGGTCTTCTGGGCGCGCAGTTCGGCAAGCTTCTCGCGCACCCGGCCGATCAGGTGTTCCATCTGCTCGCGATGGCTGGGGTCGGTATCGTAGAGATCGAGGAATTCACCGATCTCGCGCAGGGAAAAGCCCAGGCGCTTGCCGCGCAGGATCAGTTGCATGCGCCCGATATCGCGCTTGGAATAGATGCGCGTGCTGCCCACCCGTTGCGGGCTGATCAGGCCGTTGTCCTCGTAAAAGCGCAAGGTGCGGTGGGTGACACCCAGCATCTTGGCCACGTCCTTGATCCCCTTGGGCGCATTGTCCGGCATGGTTCCCCCATCCGCCTGGAAGTCGCGATCAGCTTCCGCCACGGCGTTTCTGTTCTTCTTCTTCGATGAGTTCCTTCTTCGACAGCTTGCCGATCATGGTCTTGGGCAGGCTGTCGCGGAATTCGAATTCGTCCGGCATCTCGATCTTGTTGATGCGGGTGGCAAGGAACTCCTTCAGCTCCTGTTCCGTCAGGCCCGAACCTGGGCGGGCGGCAATGAACAGCTTCGGGGCCTGGCCGCGATACTTGTCCGGAATTCCGATGGCGATGGCCTCGATCACATCGAGATGCTGGTAGGCCGCATCCTCGATCACGCGGGGATAGACATTGTATCCGCCGCACAGGATCAGGTCCTTGATGCGATCGACGATGAAGAGATAGCCGTCCTCGTCGACATAGCCGATGTCGGCTGTGCGCAGGGCGCCATCGTAGAAGGTCTTGGTGGTTGCCTCGGGATTGTTCCAGTAACCCTTCATGATCTGCGGGCCGCGTGCCCTCACTTCGCCGCGCTCGCCCACGCCGCACAGGTGCTCCGGATTTTCCGGATCGCGGATCTCCAGCGTGGTGCCGGGGAAACGCGGGCCGGCAGAATTGTCCTTCACACGACCGAACAGCGGGTTGCAGGTGATGATCGGGCTGGCTTCGGACAGGCCATAGCCTTCCACTACCCTTGTCTTGGCGCGCGCCTCGAATTCCTGGCGCACCTCCAGCGGCAAGGGCGCACCACCGGAAATGCAGCATGCCACGCTCGAGAGGTCAGGCATCCTGTCATCGGGAAGCGAGTTGAAGGCCGCCCAGATGGTCGGCACGCCATAGACCTGCGTCGGCGGCTTGCGCTTGATGGTCGCCAGCACCTGTTTCATCTCGAAGCGCGGCAGCAGCACCAGTTCCCCGCCCATCTCGATGGCGTAGTTGAGCACCGATGTCAGCGCGAAGACATGGAACATCGGCAGCACGCCCAGCGTACGCTGCTGTTCCTCCACCATGCCGCCGAAATGCGCCATCATCTGCGCGCAGTTGGCCGCCAGGTTGGCGTGGGTGAGCATGGCGCCCTTGGGAATGCCCGTGGTGCCGCCCGTGTATTGCAGCACCGCCACGTCATGCGGGTCTATCGCGACCGGATCGGGCTTGCCGTCATTGCTCACCAGTTCGCGAACCGAAACATGCAGGTCGGGTTCGGTGATGCGGATGTGGTCCTTGCGGCGCAGCAGGCGGAAACCGATGTTGTGGGCAAAGGGCAGGATATCGCGCATGTGGCACAGCACGATCTTCTCCACGCCGGTCTTGCGGGCGATATGTTCGACCTTTGCGTGCACGAAGCGCACTTCGGGCACGGCGATCATGCGGATGCCGGCGTCCTTGATCAGGTGCTCCATTTCCACTTCGGTATAGAGCGGGTTGAGGTTGACCACAATTCCGCCGACTTTCAGCACGGCGAAATAGAGCACCACGTGATAGGGTGAATTGCCCATGCACAGGCCGAAACGATCACCCTGGCCAAACCCGGCATCCTGCAAACCGCGTGCGGCGCGATCCACCAGTTCGCCCAGTTCGCCATAGGTCCAGCAGCGGCCGAAGTAATCGATCGCGCTGCGTTCGGGCCAGCGGCTCACGGCATTGTCGATCAGCGCAGTCAGCAGGCGCGGCGGGAACACATATTCGCCCTGCTCGTCTACGTAATAAGGCAGGGGATAGTCCGGAACGGGCGTGCCGGTCCGAACATGGATCATCTCGCCCGGGGGCTGCACTTTCCAGGCAGCGCCTTGGTCCATCGGTCCTCTCTCCTTCCCATGCGGGCAACCGCCCGCCAGCGGCAGAATCACTGCCGCTCGCTTGTTGTCAGATTCCCTGTTTTGCACAAAAATGAGTTGACGTATAGGGAAATTTATTGACGATAAGGGAAACAACAATCCGGGGAGTCGATTCCCCCGTCCTTATTGGAGAGGCAGTTTCATGCGCGATGTCGTGATTGCCGGTTATGCCCGGTCCCCGTTCCACCTTGCCAACAAGGGCGCGCTGGCCCGTGTCCGCCCGGACGACATGGCCGAACAGGTCATTCGCGGCCTGGTGGCGCGCACCGGCGTGAAACCGGAAGATATCGAGGATCTGCTGATGGGCTGTGCCTTCCCGGAAGGGGAGCAGGGCTTCAACATCGCCCGTCTCGTGGGCCTGATGGCGGACTTGCCGCTGTCCGTTGGCGGGATGACGCTGAACCGCTTCTGCGGTTCTTCCATGAGCGGCATCCACTATGCCGCCGGCCAGATCCAGCTGGGCGCTGGCGAAGTATTCCTGTGCGCCGGTGTTGAATCGATGAGCCGCGTGCCGATGATGGGTTTCAACCCCATGCCCAACCCGAAGCTCGCCGAAAAGAGCGCCGCCTACATCTCCATGGGCGACACTGCCGAGAACGTGGCGAACAAGTACGGCCTCTCGCGCAAGGAGCAGGAGGATTTCGCGCTGCTCAGCCAGCAGAAGACCGCCACTGCGGTCGCCGCCGGCAAGCTGAAGGACGAGATCGTGCCGATCGATACCGGCAGTGGCACGGTGGATGCGGACGGCACGCCGCGCCCCGACACCACGGCGGAAGCACTCGCTGGCCTGAAGCCTGCCTTCCAGGCTGATGGCACGGTAACCGCTGGCACCTCCTCCCCGCTGACGGATGGCGCCACGGCGGTGCTCGTGTGCAGCGCGGACTATGCCGCTGCCAACAATCTCGACGTGCTGGCCAAGGTGAAGTCCGTCGCCATTTCCGGTTGTGCGCCGGAAATCATGGGCATCGGTCCCGTGGGTGCATCGCAGAAGGCGCTGGAACGCGCAGGCATCACCGCCGCAGACCTCGACATCGTCGAACTGAACGAGGCCTTTGCCAGCCAGTCCATCGCTACCATCCGTGACCTTGGCCTGGACATGGACAAGGTGAACGTCGATGGCGGCGCGATTGCCATCGGCCACCCGCTGGGCGCCACCGGTGCCCGCATCACCGGCAAGGCCGCGCAGCTGTTGAAGCGCGAAGGCGGCAAATATGCGCTCGCCACCCAGTGCATCGGCGGCGGGCAGGGCATCGCTACGGTCCTGGAGGCGATGTGATGAGCGGGGACGCGATCAAGAAGGTCTGCGTCATCGGCGCAGGCACCATGGGTGCAGGGATCGCCGCACAGGTCGCCAATGCCGGCGTTCCCGTGCTGCTGCTGGACATCGTGCGGGACGAGAACGACCGCAATGCGGTGGCCGCGGGCGCGGTCGCCAAGATGCTCAAGACCGAACCCGCCCCCTTCATGTCCAAGGCGGCGGCCAAGCTGGTCGAAGTCGGCAATATCGACGATGATCTTGCCAAGGTTGCCGAGTGTGACTGGGTTGTGGAAGCCATCATCGAGCGGCTGGACATCAAGCAGGACCTCTACGCCAAGCTGGAAAAGGTGCGCAAGGAAGGCACGGCCGTGTCCTCCAACACCTCCACCATCCCGCTGGCGCAGCTGACCGATGGAAGGTCCGATGCCTTCAAGCGCGATTTCCTGATCACCCACTTCTTCAATCCGCCGCGCTACATGCGTCTGATCGAGCTGGTGGCCGGCCCGCACAGCGATGCCGGAACGGTTGAGAAGGTGCGCGAATTCGTCGACCGCAAGCTGGGCAAGACCCCGGTCGATGCAGAGGACAGCCCGGGCTTCATCGCCAACCGCATCGGCACCTTCTGGATCCAGGCTGCCGTCAACGCGGCTGTCGACATGGGTGTTTCGGTGGAAGATGCCGATGCCATCGGCGGCAAGCCCATGGGCGTGCCCAAGACCGGCATCTTCGGCCTGATCGACCTCATCGGCCTCGACCTGATGCCCTACCTGCAGCAGAGCCTTACCGGCACCTTGCCCAAGGATGATCCCTACCAGAAGATCGCCCGCAGCGAGCCGCTGATCGAGAAGCTGATTTCCGAAGGCTACACCGGCCGCAAGGGCAAGGGCGGCTTCTACCGCATCAACCGTGAAGGCGGCGGCAAGGTGAAGGAGGCGATCAACCTCCAGACCGGTGACTATGCCCCGGCGGCGAAGCCTGTCAGCATTCGCGGGCCTGCGGCCAAGGGCGATCTTGGCGCGCTGATCGATATCAAGGGCACCATCGGCGAATATGCCTGGGCCATCCTTGGACCCACGCTGTCCTATTCCGCCAGTATCGTGCCTGAGGCGACTGCCACCATCGTCGGCGTCGATGACGCGATGAAGCTGGGCTACAACTGGAAGTCCGGCCCGTTCGAGATGATCGACAGGATCGGTGCGGCCAAGCTGCGCGAGTGGCTGGCGGCAGACGGTCTGCCGGTGCCCGAGATCCTGGAAAAGGTGGGTGATGGCAGCTTCTACCGCATCGAAGGCGGCAGGAAGCAGTATTTCGGCCTCGATGGCGAGTATCACGATATCGAGCGTGCCCAAGGCGTGCTGCTGCTCGAGGATATCAAGCTCGGGTCCGAGCCTCTGCTGAAGAATGCTTCGGCAGCGCTGTGGGACGTTGGCGATGGCGTAGTCGCGCTGGAATTCACCGGCAAGATGAACGCGCTCGACAACGAGGTGATGAAGCTGATCGGCCAGGCCATCGAACTCGTCACCGAGAAGTACAAGGCGCTGGTGGTCTACAACGAAGGCAGCCATTTCTCTGCCGGTGCCAACCTCGGCCTCGCGCTGTTCGCGGTGAACATTGCTGCGTGGAGCGAGATCGAGAAGCTCGTGAAGGGCGGTCAGGATGCCTACAAGGCGCTGAAATACGCCCCGTTCCCGGTGGTCAGCGCGCCGTCCGGCATGGCTCTTGGCGGTGGCTGCGAGATCCTGCTCAATTCCGATGCCGTGCAGGCCCATGCCGAAAGCTATATCGGCCTTGTCGAATGCGGCGTGGGGATCATTCCCGGCTGGGGCGGCTGCGGCGAGTTGATGCTGCGCTGGATGGAAAATCCGAAGATGCCCAAGGGCCCGATGCCGGCGGTGGCAAAGGCGTTCGAGATCATCTCGACCGCCACTGTCTCCAAGTCCGCGGCAGATGCCAGGCAGCACGGTTTCCTGCGACCGACCGACGGCGTGACCATGAACCGCGACCGCTTGCTGGCCGATGCGAAGGCCAGGGCGCTGGAGCTGGCAGAGGGCTACACTCCGCCCGAGCCGCCCGAATTCCGCTTGCCCGGCCCCAGCGGCCTGGCAGCGCTCAGGCTGGCGGTTGAAGGCTTCCAGGCACGGGGCCTCGCCACCGATTACGATGGCGTTGTCTCAAGCCACCTGGCGCGGGTGCTGACCGGCGGCGATACCGACCCGACCGAGACCATCACCGAAGAGCAGCTGCTGGAGCTGGAACGGACAGAATTCATGAAGCTGACGCGTGAACCGCGCACGCAGGCCCGGATTGAGCACATGCTCGAAACCGGAAAACCGCTGCGCAACTGACACGCCAGGCAAACGATACAGAACAGCGGCCGACCACATCCATCCTACCTCCCACACCCGTGGTCGGTCGCACCCTTGAGGAGAGCATGAACCATGCAAGTCTATGAGGCCCCCATTCGCGACATGCGCTTCGTCCTGGACGAGCTCTGGGTCGATGACGGCTTTGGCGACATCCCTGCGCTGGAGGAATTCGATTCCGACCTAACCAGCGCCATCCTGGAAGAAGCTGCAAAGTTCAGCCGCGAAGTGCTGCTGCCGCTCAATCGCTCGGGTGACGAGGAAGGTTGCGTGCTCGAAAACGGCGTGGTGCGCACGCCCGAAGGCTTCAAGGATGCCTACAAGCAGTTCACCGAAAGCGGTTGGGCATCGCTCGCTGCTGACCCGGAATGGGGCGGGCAGGGCCTGCCCGAACGGGTGAACAAGCTGGTGGAGGAGATGACCTGTTCCACCAACCTGTCCTTCGGCCTCTATCCGGGCCTGACCCATGGCGGCGCGATTGCACTGGAAGCGCACGGCAGCGAGGATTTGAAGAACCTCTACCTGCCCAAGATGACCAGCGGCGAATGGTCGGGGACCATGTGCCTGACGGAATCGCATTGCGGCACCGACCTGGGGATGCTGCGCACCAAGGCCGAACCACAGGAAGATGGCAGCTACAAGGTTTCCGGTTCCAAGATCTTCATCTCGGCCGGCGATCATGACCTGTCGGACAACATCATCCACCTGGTGCTCGCGCGCCTGCCCGATGCGCCTGCTGGCGTGAAGGGCATCTCGCTGTTCCTGGTGCCCAAGTACCTGCCGAATGACGACGGCACGCCGGGACCGTCCAACGGTGTTTCCTGCTCCGCGCTGGAACACAAGATGGGCCTGAAGGCTTCCGCCACCTGCCAGATGCAGTTCGAGGAATCGACCGGCTGGCTGGTGGGCGAACCGCACCAGGGCCTGGCCGCCATGTTCACCATGATGAATGCCGAGCGCCTGTCTGTCGGCATCCAGGGCGTTGGCATTGGCGAGGCGGCTTACCAGTCCGCCGTGTGGTATGCCAAGGATCGCCTGCAGGGCCGCTCGCTCTCCGGTGCCAAGTATCCGGACAAGCCGGCTGACCCGATCATCGTCCACCCCGATGTGCGCCGCATGCTGATGACCATGCGTTGCTACAACGAAGGCTGCCGGATGCTCGGTGGCTGGGTGGCGCGTGCGCTGGATGCGGAAAAGCACTCCCAGGATCCGGAAGTGAAGGCCCGTGCAACCGATTTCGTCGCGCTGATGACGCCGATCGTGAAGGCGCTGTTCACCGACCTTGGCCACGAGAGCGCGAACCTCGCCGTGCAGGTTTACGGCGGCCACGGCTACATCCGCGAAAGCGGCGTGGAACAATATGCTCGCGATGCCCGCATCGCCATGATCTACGAAGGCACCAACGGGATCCAGGCGCTCGACCTTGTCGGCCGCAAGATGGGCCAGAACACCGGCCGCCTGCTGCGCAGTTTCTTCCACCCGGTTTCCGATTTCATCGAGGCAAGCAAGGGTGACGGGCCCATGAAGCCGATGATCGATGGGCTGGAAAAGGCGCTGGGTGCATTGCAGCTGTCCACCGCCACCATTGCCCAGAAGGGACTGAAGGACCCGGAAGAGGCGGGTGCCGCCGCGACCGAATACCTGCGCCTGTTCGGCCTCGTGGCGATGGGATACTGCTTCGCCCGCGCCACCATGATTTCCGACATGAAGCTGGCTTTCGGCACCGAAGAGAAGGAATTCTATGACGCCAAGATCAAGACGGCGACCTTCTTCTTCGAGCGCATCCTGCCGCAGGTTTCGGCCAACTTCCTGGCCATCAAGGCTGGCAAGAAGAGCATGATGGCCCTGAGCGAGGAGCAGTTTTGAGCAAGGCAGACAACCTCAACGCCCAGCTGGCGATCCCGGCGATCGTGGCGCCGATGTTCCTCGTCTCCGGCGTGGAACTCGTCACCGCCTGTTCGCAGAACGGCCTGCTCGGAACCTTCCCCACGCTCAACGCCCGCACCGCCGATGCGCTGGATGCCTGGCTGGGCGAGATCGGCGAGCGGCTGGACGGCAAGCCCTATGGCGCGAACCTGATCGTCCACAAGTCCAACCCGCGCCTGCAGGAAGACCTGGCACTGGTGGTGAAGCACAAGGTGCCGCTGGTCATCACCTCGCTCGGAGCGGTGCCGGACCTGATCGATGCCGTGCATTCCTATGGCGGCATGGTGCTGCATGACGTGATCGGCATCCGCCACGCGCAGAAGGCGATCGAGGCGGGCGCGGACGGATTGATCGCCGTCGCGGCAGGGGCGGGCGGCCATGCCGGCACCTTCAGCCCCTTCGCGCTGACATCGGAAATCCGCGAGTTCTTCGCCGGGCCGATGGCGCTGTCAGGCTGCATCAGCCACGGGCGGCACGTGCTTGCGGCAAGGGCTATGGGGGCCGATTTCGGTTATATCGGATCGCATTTCATCGCTGCCGAGGAAAGCATGGCCCCGGCCGAACAGAAGCAGATGATGATCGAATCCACCGCCAAGGACATCGTCTATACCGACAAGGTGACGGGCGTTGCTGCCAACTTCATGCGCGCGAGCCTGGAAGCCTCCTCCCTGCCGGACGGCGCGCACGGTGAAATGGCGCTGTCCGATGAAGCGAAGGCGTGGAAGACAATCTGGTCCGCAGGGCATGGCGTTGGTGCAACCCATGCTGTACGGCCCGCCGCTGCAATCTGTCGTGAACTGATAGAGCAATATGAGAAAGCCCTGGAGGAATTGACCTCATGAAGATCCTTGTTCCCGTGAAGCGGGTGATTGATTACAATTTGAAGCCGCGGGTCAGGTCGGATGGTACGGGTGTGGACCTGTCCAACATCAAGATGAGCATGAACCCGTTTGACGAGATCGCGGTAGAAGAGGCGATCCGTCTGGCTGAAGCGGGCAAGGCTGATGAAGTGGTGGTCGTTTCCATCGGCCCGGCCAAGGCGCAGGAGACGCTGCGCACGGGCATGGCGATGGGCGCGGACCGTGCGATACTGGTCGAGACCGATGACGAGGTCGAGCCGCTGGCGGTTGCCAAGATCCTGAAGGCCGTGGTCGCGGAAGAAAATCCCGGCATGGTCATCATGGGCAAGCAGGCGATCGACGATGACAGCAACCAGACCGGCCAGATGCTTGCGGCACTGCTGGGCTGGGCGCAGGGCACCTTTGCCTCCAAGGTGGAACTGGACAGCGATGCCGTGACCGTGACCCGCGAAGTGGATGGCGGCCTGGAGACGGTGAAGCTGGGCTTGCCTGCCATCGTGACGACGGACCTGCGCTTGAACGAGCCGCGCTTTGCCAAGCTGCCCAACATCATGAAGGCGAAGAAGAAGCCGCTCGATGTGAAGAGCCCGTCCGATTACAGGGTCGACATTACCCCGCGCCTGAAGACCCTCAAGGTGGTCGAGCCGCCGGTGCGCGAAGCAGGGGAAATCGTGCCTGATGTCGATACGCTTGTTGCCAAACTCAAAGCCATGGGAGCCGTCTGATGAGCGCGCTGGTCCTTGCAGAACATGATGGCGGCAAGCTGAACCCCGCCACCCTTGCCACCGTCACCGCTGCTGCGGCAGTGGGCGGCCCTGTCCATATCCTTGTCGCCGGTGGTGACGATGCCTCTGCCGCGGCTGATGAAGCCGCAAAGGTTGCAGGGGTGGAAAAGGTGCTGCTGGCATCGGATGCCGCCTATGCCAGGCAACTGGCCGAGAACGTCGCGCCGCTGGTTGCCGGCCTGATGGATGGCTATGAAGCCTTCTTCGCGCCAGCCACTACTACGGGCAAGAACATCGCCCCGCGCGTTGCTGCCATGCTCGACGTGATGCAGCTGTCCGACATTATCGGCGTTGAAGGCCCCAAGACCTTCACCCGGCCGATCTATGCCGGCAATGCCATCGCCACGGTTGAATCGAGCGATGCCAAGCTGGTGATCACCGTGCGCGCCACCGCGTTCGACAAGGCTGCCGCCGAAGGCGGAAGCGCGAGTGTTGAGGCTGTTTCCGGCCCCGGCGATGCGGGCCTGTCCACCTTTGTTGGCCTTGATGCCACCGAAAGCGAGCGGCCGGAACTGACGAGTGCCGGCATCATCGTATCGGGTGGCCGCGCGCTGAAGGACAGTGCCACCTTTGAGGCCACGATCACCCCGCTGGCAGACAAGCTGGGCGCTGCCATCGGCGCTTCACGCGCTGCGGTGGATGCCGGCTACGTGCCCAATGACTACCAGGTTGGCCAGACCGGCAAGATCGTCGCGCCGGAGCTTTATATCGCCATCGGTATCTCCGGCGCGATCCAGCACCTTGCCGGCATGAAGGACTCCAAGGTGATCGTCGCCATCAACAAGGACCCCGACGCACCCATCTTCCAGGTCGCAGACCTCGGCCTCGTCGCAGACCTCTTCGATGCCGTGCCCGAACTGACAGGGAAACTGTGAGTGAAGTCATAGTCTCGGGCCTCGATGCGCTGCGTGCCGGAATGGTGGGCCAGGTGCGTTTCGGCATGGCCAAGCTGATCGGCATGGATCTGGTGGAGGCGGAACACGGCCACGTCGTGCTCACAGCCACGCCGACGCCGGAGATCTACAACATGCTGGGCATCGCCCATGGGGGCTTTGCGGCGACGATGCTCGACAGCGCGTGCGGGCTTGCCGCGACTTCGGCGATGCCTGACCTGCGCAACGTGGTGACGCTGGAGGTGAAGGTCGCCTATCACGGCGCGATCCGCGAGGATGCGGGTGAGCTGCGTGCCGTGGGCAAGCTGCTCTCTCTCACCAATCGCACCGCCTATACCGAGGCGCAATTGCTGGACGCTGGCGGCAAGATCTATGCTTCTGCCACCAGCACCCTGTACATCAGCGAAAAGCATAAGCCCCTGGCCGAGGCAGGCTGAACGATCAGCGCGGACGCATCCCGTAGGGCAGTTCGCTGGTGAAGGCTTCCACGCGGGTGATCTTGCCGGCCTCGAAGCGGTACAGTTCCACCACCTGGTAGGTGAGAGGATATCCCGTGCCATCCGTAGCGGGCAGGTCTTCGAAGAATTTCACCACGGCGAGGCCGCGTTCCTCGTCGATCGCCAGCAATTCGCGGTCGCGCGTGCGCTCCACGCGAGACAGCACAGGCCCGCCGAAGGGCGAGGTGCAATCGCCCACCGCCATGCCGTTGACGAGCCATTCGCAATCCGCTGCCACCGCGCGCGGGGCTGGGCCGTTATCGCTGATCGCGGCCATGAAGTCGCTGGCGCTTGCTGCCATGTCTTCGCGCGAGGTGCGGCGATTGGCGGGGAGCACGGCAAAGTCGGTGGCGGATACCGGTTCGACATAGGGCGGGCCGTAATTGCTGCGGGGGATGGTGGCATCCACGCTGCCCACCGCATTGCCGTCAGCAGCAATGGTGAAGGCCGCCCATGCGGGCTGGCCGTGCTCCTCGATCCGGCCGATCCACACCGCCTTGCCGGTCTCCTGGTCTGCCACCACCAGCGGGCTTTCGTCGATCGCGTTGATCGTGCGCCAGATGCTCTCGCCCACGCGGATGCCGACGCTGTTTTCCGAATAGCCGACCTTCTCGCCCCAGTTCACGTCCTGCCACCGGTTGCCGACCATCGCGGTGGCGACGGAGCCGGCAAGACCTGACAGGCAGGCATCGTTGCAGGCCTGCGGATCAGCGGCAAAGCGCGGCATGGGCGCCGCCTCGCCCCAGAAGGGGTTGTGCATGAAATAGGGGACGTAGGTGAAGGTCGCCTCGATCCGCTGGATTTCGGCATCGCGGATGCGGAAGGCTTCGATGAGGGTGATCGAGTTGGGCCATTTGAGCGCCGTGCGCATCTCGTTGCCATTGGTCAGCAGGTAGCGGTCAAACTCGTTGGCATGGTCGAAGAATCCGCTCGCCACCACCACGCCGCGCTGTTCGTCGACCAGCGGCAGGTCGCGCCGGATGCGCTTGTTGATCTTGTAGAGGCCGAGGCGGAACTGCGCTTCGCAACCGGCGGCAATGGCGGCCGCGCTTTGCTGCTCGCCTTCGCGCACGGCGGTGGTGAGGATGCCGTTCTCCAGCCGGCTGCAATCCTCGGAAAATGGCGCGAAGACCTGCCCGTCATTCAGCTCCACCGTGTCGAAATAGCTGTCCGCAATGGCCAGCATGCGTTCGCGCGGGCGGCGCTCCTCTTCCGGCAGCACTTCGGCGAACTCCGCGAAATGGGGCATGTTCACCGGATTGCCGAATGGTGCGGGCAGGCTGGTCTGGCGGTGGACCACGGTCTCGATCTCGTCGATCAGCCCGTCCTCGACATGGATGCGCACGGCATAGAACGCCGAATGCTGGTTTTCCCGCACCGCGCCGAACCATGCGGCGTGGCCAGTGGTCTCGTCTGCCACCACAAGGCCGTTGTCATCCACGCCCGCCACGGTGCGCCACAGGCCCTGGCCCAGAGGCAGGACAACGTTGTTCTCGGTAAACACCACGTCAGCCGCCAGCGGAAGGCGTGCAAAGTTGCGTTCGGACAGCGCCTGCATGTGATCCTGCATGATGGCAATCAGGCAGTCATACTGGCAGCTGGTATCGGGAACGGCGCTCTCTTCGCCGGGCGCCTGGGCCTGCGCGGTCAGGGGCAGGGCAATCGCCAGAACCGTGGCGCTGGCTGCGGTGATCAGCTTCTTCATCGTGTCTCTCTCCCCGGCGGATGGCGCTTATGGATGGGCCGCGTCCGCATAATCCTCATTGGCGCGGGCGATCAGGAAGGCATGGATGGCGGCCGCCTCTTCCTCATCCAGCACGTTGGCAAAGCCGATCATGCCCCTGTCCGCAAACAGTCCTTCCAGGACGATTGCGTTGAATTGCGCCCGGGTTTCGGCGGTCATCCAGCGCAGGTCCTTCATGCCGCCAACGGCGTTGGGGCCGTGGCATCGCGCGCAGTTCTCGCCGTAGAGCTCGCGTCCGCGCTCGACCTGGTCCTCGCTGGCCGTAAGCCAGGGCGGGCGGGGCAAGTCGCTTGGCGGCGGCTGGGGCGGAAGTTCCACCCCGCTTGCACCAAGGCGGAAGACCAGCAGCTTGGCCGTCGATGTGCTGAACGGGCCAAGGTTGTAGACCGGTGATCCGCCCCATCCGGCGTTGACCGCGATATACTGCACGCCATCGACCATATAGGTGATCGGCCCTGCCACCGGTGCCTGGTCGATATCCATCTCCCACAGCTTGGCTCCTGTGTCCGCGGCATAGATCGCCAGCGTCTTGTCGATGGTTCCCTGCACCACGAGGTTGCCGGCGGTAGCGAGCACGCCCCCGCTGCCGGGTACGCGATAGGTCACGCGCCAGGCCTCGCTCTGCGTCACCGGGTTCCAGGCAAGCAGGTATCCTTTTTCCTCCGCGCGGGCCTGCTCCATCAGCTGCGCACGCAGTTCGGGCTGGCTGCGGCGATCCTGCCCGGAATTGGAGCGATGGCGCACGAAGGCGAACTCCTCCGGGTCCATCGCGGCATAGACATCGCCTTGCTCCTGCGCGGAGAGGTATACGAGGCCGGTGTCGGGGCTGTAGGCCATCGGGTGCCAGGTGTGCGCGGCAAGCCAGCTGGGGTTCATCAGGTGCGGCGTGCCGGTGTTGTGCGCGCCGGGCTGCAGCACCGGGCGGCCTGTTTCCAGGTCGATCCGGCTCGCCCAGGTGTTCTGGCTGACATAGGTTTCGGCAGAGATCAGCTCGCCGGTCGCGCGGTCGATGACATAGAAAAAGCCGTTCTTGGGCGCCTGCATGATCACCTGCCGCATGCGCCCGCCGATCTCCAGGTCAGCGGTCATCATCGGCTGGGTGCAGGTGTAGTCCCAGTCCTCCTCGGGCACCATCTGGTAGTGCCACTTGTATTCCCCGCTGGTGGCATCGACTGCGACGATCGAGCAGAGGAAGAGGTTGTCACCCTTGCCCTCGCTGCGGATGGACCACATGTGCGGGCTGCCGTTGCCGGTGCCGATATAGACGAGGTTGAGGTCCGGATCGTAGGCGAAGGCGTCCCACGCCGTGCCGCCGCCGCCATATTTCCACCAGTCGCCGTGCCAGGTGGGCAGGGCAATCTCCATCGCGCTGTCGGATGCTTCGCCGTCCGGCCCGTCTGCCGGGTTGCCGGGCACGGTATAGAACTTCCACAACTGCGCGCCGGTCTCTGCATCGAAGGCCGCGACAAAGCCGCGCACGCCATAGTCGGCACCGCCATTGCCGATTACCACCTTGCCATCATAGACGCGCGGTGCGCCGGTGATGGAATAGGCTCCCAACAGGCCATCGGTGCTGAAGGTCTGCGTGGTCCAGACCTCCTCGCCGGTCCTGGCATCGACCGCGATCAGCCGCCCGTCGAGAGCGCCGATGATGATCTTGCCGTTCCACGCCGCGATCCCGCGACTGGAGGGTCCGCAACAGGCAAGGCGCGACCATTCGGGCGCAACCTCGGGATCATAGGTCCACAGCTTCTCGCCAGTGCGTGCGTCATAGGCGGTGACGATATTGTAGATGCTCTCGTTATAAAGCACCCCGTCGATCACCAGCGGAGTGGCCTGCACGCCGCGCATTGTTTGCAGGTCATCGAACCACGCGAGGCCGAGATCGCCGACATTGCCATCGTTTATCTGGTCAAGCGGGCTGAAGCGGTCCTCGCCCCAGTTGCGCCCGTGGCCCATCCAGTTGCCGATATTGGCCCGCGCCTCGATCCGCGTCATGCGGTTGGTGGTGACATAGGCTGGATAGGGAGCGACCGATACCACATGCCCCTGGCTGCTCGCTGCGACCGCATTGGCTGGCGGTGCGCCGGTGACTTGCGGCTGCGAGTTATGCGCGCTGCATGAGACCAGCATGGCACAGCCAAAGGCTGCGCCGGTCAACACCGTGGCAAACTTGCGCATGTGGTTGGAACTCCCCCTCTCCGAACCCCGGGCCCTCTCCATTGCCCTGCAGGCTGCGTAACGTGAAAACGCTGCGCGCCACAAGGCCTATCCTACTGCCGGGAAACGCGAAGCAGTCAGCAAAATTGTGACAAAGTGTAGCACGGCCATTGGTCCCGGTTGCTTTTGTTCGGTCGAACGAATATTGCCGCGCGCCATGAGGGAAAGACTCATCCACGTGGCAATCGAGAAGTTCGGCAAGCGCGGATTCGACGCTGTCGGGACGCGCGAGATTGCAGCTGCCGTGGATACGCCGATGTCCTCCATCACCTATCACTTCGGCGGCAAGGAAGGGCTCTACCACGCCGCAGCCGAACATATTTTCGAGCATTTGCAGATGCATGTCGCCACCTGGCTCGAGGATATGCCCGGGCCGGAGGCGGATCGGGAGGAGCGCATCGCCACCATCTGCCGGGCGCTGCGCCGGATCGGCATCTTCATGCTCAGCGATGAGAGCGCCCCCTTCGCGCTGTTCATCGGCCGTGAACAGCAGGATCCGACCGAGGGTGTGCTGCAACTCATGCGGGATCGGATCGTCCCCATGATGCAGGGGCTGGTGCAGCAGGTGCTGATCCTGCGCCCGGAACTGTCGGACCAGGAAGCGAAGGCCGTGGCGGTCTACATCTTCGGCATGGCGATCACCTTGCGCCATGCGCGCGCTTCGCTGGGCCTGCTGCTGGAAAAGGAAACGCTGGACGATGCCACCAAGGACATGCTGCTGACCCAATTGGAACAATCGGCGCGTGCCGTCTTGAGCGGAGGCGCGGCATGATGCGCAAGGCGCAGTTCGCAATCCTGCCCGCTACGGCCTTGCTGGCCGGCTGCGTTTCCATGGCTCCCGAGGCGGAATTGCCGCCTGTCCTGCAGGCGATGCCCGACAATTTCCCGATGGCCGAAGTCGAGGGCGATTATCGCCCCGCAGCCTGGTGGAGCGCCTTCAACGATCCCGTGCTGGATGCGCTGGTGGCCGATGCGCTCGATGCCAATCTCGACATCGCCCAGGCGGCGGCGCGGGCAGAGCGGGCGGCGGCGCAGGCCAGGGCCAGCAGGGCGGGCCTGCTGCCTGCGCTGGAAGGCTCGGCAGGAGGCAGCTATTCCGACACCCCCTTGTCCGGCGGGGCGTTCTCCAATTTCCCCGGCGCACCCACGCGGCTGTCCAACGAAACCTATTCGCTGGGCCTTGCAGCATCCTATGAGGTCGACCTGTTCGGCCGCGTGCGCAACGATTTTGCCGCTGCCCGTGCTGACGCGCTGGCGGCAGAACAGGATTATCGCGCGGCGCGGCTGGCAACGGCTGCGGAGACCATTTCCGCCTATTTCGACGTAGTCGATGCGCGCTACCAGATCGCCAATACCACCGCTGCGCTGGATGTGCTGGCAGACCGGGCAGCGCGAACCGAAGAACGCTATCGCCGCGGCCTGGCCGAGAGTTTCGAGCTTTACCAGATCCGCCAGGAACTGCGCGGGCTCGAAGCCAGCCTGCCCGGGCGCCAGAGCGTGCTTGCCGCTGCCGAGGGACGGCTGGCGCTGTTGCTGGCCGAGTATCCGCAAGCGCTGGACCAGCGCCTCGACACCTCGCTGATGCCGCGCCTCGTGTTCGAGCCTGTACCGATGGGCTTGCCCGCCGAACTGCTGGCCCAGCGCCCCGATGTTGCCGCCGCGTGGGAAAGGCTGGAAGCGGCCCGCCTGCGGATCGGCGCGCGCAAGGCCGAACGCTTTCCTGCCTTGCGCCTGACGGCCGGCACCGGCACGCAAGGCGGCGCGATCGGCAATGTCGTCGATTTCAACCAGAACTGGCTGCTGCAACTGGCAGCGAATGTCACGGCTCCGATTTTCGATGGTGGCCGGATCAACGCCAATATCGCCGCAGCGCGCGCAACCTATGACGAGGCCGCCGCCGCCTATGGAAAGAGCGTGCTCAATGCCTGGCGCGAAGTGGATCTGGCTGTCACCGATTACGAGGAACAGCGCGCCCGCTATCGCCTGATCGCGGCGCAGCTGACTGAAGCGCAGGCCTCGGCAGACTTGCAGGCCGAACGCTATCGCTCGGGCGTGGCCGACTACACCGCCTATCTCGATGCCTTGCGCGCCCTGCGGCAGGTGGAGAGCAGCCTGTCTTCCGCTGGGCGCGATGTGGCGCTCGCCCGCCTCGGGGTCCACCGCGCGCTGGGCGGAGATTGGGAACTGGCCGCAAATACGCAAATTGAAAGGGATCTGCCATGAGCCGTCAGGCCATTTATGCCATTGCGGTGCTGCTGGCCGCCGTGGGCATCACCTTCGGGATGATCGCCTTGCGGCCGGAGCCGGAAGAGCAGGAACCCGTGGCCACGGTGCCGCTGGTGGAAGTGCAGCCCTACACGGTCAATTCCGGCGCGCTGGAGATCCTCGGCACCGGCACGGTGCAGCCGCGCGAGGAAGTGTCGCTGGGTGCGGAAATCGCCGGAAGGCTTGTGTGGGTGAACCCCGATTTCCGCGAAGGTGGTTCGGTGGGTGC
Organism: Alphaproteobacteria bacterium; assembly: GCA_030424845.1. GTDB lineage: Bacteria > Pseudomonadota > Alphaproteobacteria > Sphingomonadales > Sphingomonadaceae > Alteraurantiacibacter. Next base: position 23,426 of record JAUHWC010000003.1, read on the forward strand.
GGGCGAGGTGCTGTTCCGCATCGATGCCAGCGACTACCAGAACCGCGTGCGCAGCGCGCAGGCCGATGTGGCGGCACAGGACGTGGCCGTGCTCCAGGCGCAGGAGGAAGTCGCCATCGCCCAGGCCGAATTGCAACGCTTCGCCAATCGCGAAAGTACACGCGCGGCCGTGGGCGGCAATGCCCGCATCCTGCCGCCCGAGCAGCTGGCGGGCAGGGCTGCGGGCGCTTCCCTTGCAGGTGATGCGCCGGACCCCAACATCCTCGCCACGCGTGAGCCGCAACTGCGATCTGCCCAGGCAGCGCAGGAACGCGCGCAGGCCAACCTGGCCGATGCGCGACTGGCGCTGTCACGCACTGCGGTGCGTGCCCCCTTTGCCGGGCTTGTCCGCAGCGAGAATGCCTCCGTCGGCACGCTGGTGCAGCCGGGCCAGGCGCTCGGTTCGGTCGTCGCGACCGATGCCTACGAAGTGCGCGTTTCCCTGTCGGAACAGGAGGCGGCGCTGATCCCCGGCCTGTTCAATGCGCGCGGCGCGAACATCCCGGCCAGTGTCGAGATGGAATATGGTGGCCGGTTGTGGCGCTGGACCGGCGTTGTCGACCGGGCCGATCCGATCCTCGATGCCGAAACCCGGACCATCGACGTGTTCCTGCGCATTCCCAATCCCCAGCGCGGCGGTGTTGCCATTGGTGGTGACGATACCGATCCCGGCGCGGCTCCGCCGCTGCTTCTGGGCAGTTTCGTGTCGGCCAGCATCACCGCCGGCGCGGCACAGCCCTATGCCACCATCCCGCTCGAAGCGCTGCGTGAAGGCGATACGGTGTGGCTGCTGGTGCAGGGCAAGCTGCGCATCGTACCTGTCGATGTGATCCAGCGCACTGACCGGCTGGCTTTCGTGTCCGGCGAAGGGCTTGGCCAGGGTGGAAGCGTGATCACCAGCGCGCTGCGCACGCCTGTTGATGGCATGAGCCTGCGTGCGGAAGGCGATGCGGGCACGGCTTCCGCAAGCGGAGACGCAAACGGTGAGTGAGGAAACGCTTCCGGACAGCGGCGAAGGCGCACTCGACCGGTTCGGCAAACCCACCGAACAGGCGCGCAATCGCAAGGGCGTGATCGCCTTCATGGCGCGCAATGGCGTTGCCGCCAACCTGATGTTCCTGCTGCTGATCTTTGCCGGCCTCGCCTCCTATGGCCGGATCGTGCAGGAAGTGTTTCCGGAAACCAGCCTCGATTCCATCTCGGTCAGCGTGGCCTACCCGGGCGCGACACCGGAAGAGATGGAAGAATCCGTTGTCCAGAAGATCGAGGAGGCGGTGCAGTCGATCGAAGGCGTCAAGCGGATCATGGGCACGGCATCCGAAGGCATCGGCACCGTGCTCGTCGAGCTGGAAACGGGCGTGGATATCGATGGTGCGCTGGATGACGTGAAGTCCGAGGTGGACCAGATCCAGACCTTCCCGGTGGATGCGGAGGAGCCGGATATCCGGGAAAGCACCACGCGCCAGAGCGTGATGCGCATCGCGCTCTACGGCGATGTCCCCGAACGCACACTGAAGGAAAGCGCCTATGCGCTGGAGGACGCGCTGAGCGCGCTGCCCGAGATCAGCTATGTCGATAGCAGTGCCGTGCGCGAGTACCAGATCTTCATCGACGTGCCGCAGGAACGGCTTGAGGCCCTCGGCCTCTCGCTGACCGATATCTCCCGCATCGTCGCCCAGAGCAGCCTCGACAGCCCGGCCGGTTCGATCGAGACGGATCGCGAACAGGTGCGCGTGCGAACCGTGGGCCAGAACTACTCCCAGCACGATTTCGAGAACATCATCCTGCGCACGCGGCCCGATGGCACGATCCTGCGGCTGGGCGATGTCGCCACGATCACCGACGGGTTCGAGGATTCGGACCTGATAACGCGCTTCAACGGCGAGCCCGTCGCCTTCGTCGATGTCTATCGCACCAGCGACGAGCGGGTGCTGGACGTGGCCGAAGCGGCGCAGGTCTTCCTTGAAGAGCAAGCGGGCCGGGTGCTTCCTCAGGGTATCGAATATGCCATCTGGGATGACAGTTCCGAACTGTTCAACGACCGCTTGTCGATGCTGTTGAAGAATGCCGCGATCGGCCTCCTGCTGGTGCTGGCGGCGCTGACACTGTTCCTTGACGTGCGGCTGGCCTTCTGGACCGCGGCGGGCATCGGCGCGACATTTGTCGGCGCGATGTTCGTAGTCGAACAGTTGGGTTCCTCGATCAACATGATGAGCCTGTTCGGCTTCATTGTCGCGCTGGGCCTGGTGGTGGACGACGCCGTTGTGGTGGGTGAGAATATCTACGCCGAGCGCGAACGCGGGCGCAGCGGTATCGGCGCTTCCATTGCCGGAACGCAGCGCGTGGTGGTGCCGGTGATCTTCGCCGTGGCGACGACCGTGGTGGCCTTCTCGCCCCTGCTGGCAGTGGGTGGCACGATCGGCAAGGCGCTGGCCGATATTCCCATCGTGGTGATCGCGGTGCTGGGCCTGTCGCTTCTCGAAGCGCTGCTGATCCTGCCGTATCACCTCAGCCACCTGCCCGCCGCGGGTACGCACACCAAGAACCGCATCCTTGCTGGCTTCGAGACTGTCCAGCGCGGTTTCGACCGTCGCTTGCAGGCGTTCATCGACGGGCCGCTGGATCGCGGGCTGAACTTCTCCGTTCGCATGCCCTATCTGGTGGTCGCCGGCAGCATGGCCCTGCTCATCGTGCTGGGCGGCATGGTCCCGGCGGGCCTGATCAAGACCGAATTCTTCCCCGAGATCGAGGCGGATGTGGTCTCCGCGTCGCTGGAAATGCCGGCAGGCACCACGGTTGATCGAACCGCCAGCCTTGTCGAGCGGATCGAGGCGGCCGGACACCGGGCCGTTGCCCGCTTCGATGCTGAAGCCGAGGAGGGCGAGAGCTATCTCGAAGCGACCTACACCACCATCGGGCTGCAGGAGGCGGGACAAAGCCCGCTTGGCGGGGATGACGTGCTGCAACCCAATATCGCCAATGTGCAGTTTGCATTCGTCAGTGCAGGCGAGCGTGACTTCTCCGCCACCGATTTCGAGATGGCGTGGCGCGAGGAACTGGGAGAACTGCACGAGGCGCGTTCGCTCTCCATCTCCTCCAGCCTGATTTCCGCCGGCGACCCGGTGAACGTGCGCCTGTCCCATCCGGACGAGGACGTGCTGGAGGCCAGCGCACAGCGGTTGATGGAATCCCTGCGCCGCGTCACCGGCGTGTTCGATGTGGAAAGCGACCAGGATGAAGGCGTGCGCCAGGTGGACCTGTCGCTCAAGCCCTCCGCACGCACGCTGGGCATTACCTTGCAGGACCTGGCCGGTCAGGTGCGTGCTGCCTTCTTCGGGGCGGAAGCCGTGCGCGTGCAGCGCGGCCGGGAGGATGTGCGTGTCTACGTCCGCCTGCCGGAAGGCCAGCGCGACAGCGTGACCGATATCGGTAACTACCGCGTACGCGTGCCTGGCGGACAGGTGCCGCTGTCGAGCCTGGCCGACATCACGATCAGCAATGCGCCGACGGCAATCAATCGCGAGGATGGTTTCCGCATCCAGACGGTGAGCGCGGACCTTGATACCGATGTCATCACCAGCCAGGAAGCGGCCACCCTGATCGAAACCGACATCATGCCGGCGATCCAGGCCGATTATCCCGGTCTCATCTATGAATTCGGCGGCGAGCAGGAACAGCAGCAGGAAAGCTTCGGCGATATCGGCGGCGCCTTCCTGCTGGCGCTGGCGGCAATCTATGCGCTGCTGGCCATCCCGTTCCGGTCATACATCCAGCCGATGATCATCATGGCCGCGATCCCCTTCGGCATGATCGGGGCGCTGATCGGTCACCTCTTGTTGGGGATTTCGCTCGGCATCGTGTCCATGTTCGGCATCATCGCCCTGTCAGGCGTGGTCATCAACGGGGCGCTGGTGCTGATCGACTTCATGAACGAGAACCTGGAGAACGGCATGAAGCGTGAAGATGCCATCATCGATGCGGCAAAATCGCGCTTCCGCCCGATCCTGTTGACGGCGATCACCACTTTCCTGGGCGTGGCACCGATCACCTTCGAGACCAACCTGCAGGCACAGTTCCTGATCCCGATGTCGGCCAGCCTCGGCTTCGGCATCCTGTTCGGCACGGCGATGCAGCAGCTGCTGATCCCGGCGCTGGCCATCATCCAGATGCGCGCGACAGACCGGATCAAGGGCTGGCTGGGGCGTGATGAAGGTGGTGAACCGGGCGAGGGTGAGACGGCTACTGCCTGATCCGGAACCGTTCCCGGTTTCAGCGCTTGGTGTTTGCCACTGCGTTTACTGCCTTGTCGAGCAGCTGGGTGAGGCGCGCCATGTCCTTTTCGCCCAATTCATCGCGGATGGGCTTCTCGATATCGGTGACCTCGGCGAACAGCGCGTCCATCGTTTCCTGCCCCTTTGCTGACAGCACCAGCATGTTGCGGCGCCGGTCCTCTGCCGATCTCTCGCGGGCGACGAGGCCGCGCTTCTCCAGCTCGTCGATAATGCCCACAAGGCTCGGGCCGGTGATGCCGGCCTGTTCGGCAAGGGCTGCCTGCGACGAGCCCGGATTGGCCGCCACCAGCGCCATGACCGTCAGGGAACCGGTCGGCAGGCCGAAAGGTTCGGAAACCGTGATCGATGCGGCGTTCAGGCTGTTGCGCAACAGGCGGATGCGCGGGCCAATCGAATTGTCCAGAATTCCCCAGTCCAGCGTTCCTACTCCACCAGCACTTGCCCGCTACGGCCTATCCCATCTGCCCTAGCGCCGCCATCGCCCTATGGCCAGACGAACGGTTTTTGACAAAGTGGAAAAAAGGGAGCGGGAACGGGCTTTCCCCTGCGGCTGCGATGGGTATGATCGCGGTTGCAACGGGCGGCCAGTGACCGCTCTTCACGGGGAGAGGATATGGCAAGCGAAGCCTTGCAGGAACTGATCGCGGGCATGCGTGCCGGCGGTCCGGATTTTTCGGCGGACCCGGTGCAGGCGCGCGCCGATTTCGAGGCCTTGCTGGCAACCATGCCGGCGGATCCGCAAGTGACCTTTACCGCAGCGCAGCTTGCCGGCGTGCCGACGCTGGAAGCCGATACGGGCAAGGCCGATGCCGGTGCGCTGCTGTACCTGCACGGCGGGGCCTATATTGCGGGCAGCGCGGCGGGATACCGGGGCCTTGCGGCAGAGATCGGCAAGGTGCTGGGGCTGCCGACCCATGCGATCGACTATCGCCTTGCCCCCGAGGCGCCTTTTCCCGCAGCGGTGTACGATGCCGTTGCCGCCTATCGCGAACTGCTGGCCCGCGGCGTGCCGGCTAGTCGCATCGTGATCGCTGGGGATTCGGCCGGCGGTGGCCTGGCGCTGGCAACGCTTGTCTACCTGAAGCAGGAGGGAATCGACCTTCCGGCCGCAGGGTACTTGCTCAGCCCCTGGGCAGACCTGTCCTGCTCGCACCCGCTGATCGATGCCAAGTCCAATGCCGATCCGGCGCTGGACAAGGCGGGGCTGATCGCCTCGGCGGCGCATTACCTTGGCGATCAGGATGCCGACCATCCGCTCGCATCGCCCGTCAATGCCGACCTTTCGGGCTTGCCGCCGCTGCTGGTGCAGGTCGGCTCATCCGAAATACTGCTGGGTGATGCGGTCATGGTGGCAGAACGCGCCGGGGCTGCCGAAACGCATGTCCGGCTCGAGATCTATCCCGAAATGCTTCACGTGTTCCAGAGCTTCCACTTCCTGCTGCCGGAAGGCCGTGCTGCGCTGGACGGGGCGGGCGCGTTCCTGAAGGCCTGCATGGAAGGCCCGAATGGCTGAGCAACGCGAACTCGACGCGCTGATCGTCGGCGCGGGCTTTTCCGGCCTCTACATGCTGCACAAGTTGCGGCAGGACGGCTTTGTTGCCCACGTCGTCGAGAAGGGCAGCGGTGTCGGCGGAACATGGTTCTGGAACCGCTACCCCGGCGCGCGCTGTGACGTGCCGAGCATCGAATATTCCTACAGCTTCGATCCGGAGCTTGAGAAGGAATGGCGCTGGACAGAGCGTTACGCCGCGCAGCCGGAGATCCTGCGCTATCTCGAACATGTCGCCCGGCGCTATGACCTGATGCGCGATATCACCCTTGAAACCTGCGTGACCGCGGCCCGCTGGGACGGGAAGAGCAATCGCTGGAAGGTCGAAACCGACAAGGGGGATACCTTTGACGCGCAGTTCCTGATCCTTGGGACGGGGGCGCTTTCGGTACCCAGGATGCCGGACATTCCGGGCCTTGCGAGTTTCGAGGGCACGGTGCTCCATTCCGCGCAATGGGACGACAGCGTCGACCTTGCCGGCAAGGCCATCTGCCACTTCGGCACCGGCTCCACCGGAATCCAGCTGGTGGGTGAGGTGGCAAAGGTCGCCGGGCAGCTTACCGTGTTCCAGCGCACACCCAATTTCGCGGTGCCGGCAGGAAACCATCCGCTGCCACGGGACTATCTCGACAAGCTCTTGCCGCATTACCGCCAGCTTCGGGAAACGGCGCGCACTTCGCCGCTCGGCTGGTCGCACCCGACTTCTCCCGGGAGTGCCAAGGAGGATGATCCCGAAGCGCGCGAACAGCGGCTGGAGCAGGCATGGCAGGCAGGTACCACCGGGCTGCTGCAGGCCTATGAGGACCTGCTGGTCGACGAGCAATCCAATGCCTATGCGGCCGATTTCGCCCGCCGCAAGATCGCGGCATTGGTCAAGGATCCGGAAAAGGCGCGCAAGCTCACCCCCCAAGGCTATCCCCTCGGCTCGCGGCGGATGTGCAGCGAGACCAACTTCTTCGACGCGATGAACCGTGACAATGTGGCGCTGGTCGATGTGCGCGAAGAGCCGGTGGAGACCGTCACCGCCGATGCCGTGGTTACGGCCAAGGCTTCCTATCCGGCCGATGTGATCATCCTTGCCACCGGTTTCGATGCCTGTGTCGGCGCGATCCGGGCGATCGACATTCGCGGGCGCGATGATCGCGCGATCCGCGACGAATGGGACATGGGGCCGCGGGCCTATCTCGGCCTGGCGGTGGAGGGCTTTCCCAACATGTTCACTATCACCGGGCCGGGCAGCCCATCCGTGCTTTCCAACGTGGTGGTGTCGATCGAACAGCATGTGGAATGGATTTCCCGCTGCATGGTGGACATGCGCGAACAGGGTGCCAGCGGGATCGAGGCGGATGCCGCGGCCGAGCGGGCGTGGATGGAGCACGCGCATGAAGTGGCGCATTCCACCCTCTTTCCCAAGGCCGACAGCTGGTACCAAGGTGTGACCCGGGACGGGCGGCAGGTGTTCATGCCCTATGTCGGCGGCGTGGGTGCCTATCGCCGGAAGTGCGACGAGATTGCGGCTGCCGGATACCAGGGCTTCCGGCTCGAACACGAACAGGAGGAAGTGGCATGATTTGCCGTATCACATTGGCTTCGGCCCTTGCGCTGGCGCTGGCTGCTCCGGCAGCAGCGCAGCAAACCCCGCGTGAACTTGCAGTGATGGCGGGCGCTTCCGTCGGTAATGCCGAATGGCAGGTTCCGCGCACGCCCTGGGGCGATCCGGACCTGCGCGGCATCTGGCCGCTCGATCGGGTGGGCCGCACACCCGTCGAACGTCCAGCGGATCTTGGCACCAAGGCCTACCTGACTGACGAGGAATATGCGGCGGCCCTGGCGCAAGCCGATGCGGTGGCGGCGAATTACGAGCAGGAGGACCAGAACGACGAGATCGGTTCGGGGCACTGGTTCGAATGGGGCACCCCGCTCAGGCAGACCAGCCTGATCATGGCGCCCGCGAACGGTCGCATCCCTCCTCTGACGGAGCAGGGCGAGGCGATGTCCGCCGCCATGCGATCAAGCTGGAACGTGACGCAGTTCGAGGAGATCGCGGATTTCAACTCGCTCGACCGCTGCCTGTCGCGCGGCTTGCCATCCTCGATGACGCCGTTTCCCTACAACAACGGGATCCGCGTGTTCCAGGCACCGGGCTATGTGGTCCTCAGCCTCGAGATCGTGCATGAAACGCGCATCATCCCGATTGGCGACACACCGCACCTGCCTGACGAGATCCGCCCTTGGCTCGGCTCCTCGCGCGGGCACTGGGATGGTGATACGCTGGTGATCGAAACCACCAACCTGACCGGTGAAACGCCGATGAACATCGTCGGTCCCGGCAACAAGCCGATCCCCACCAGTGACAGGCAGACCGTGGTGGAACGGCTGACCCCGGTGGGACCGGACACGATTCTGTATGAAGCCACCGTCAACGACCCGGTGGTTCTGACCGCGCCGTTCACCTTGCGCTTCCCGTGGACGCGGGACGACAGCTACGAGGTGTTCGAATATGCCTGCCATGAAGGCAACACGGTGGTGCGCAACTATATCACCGCCACCTCTCCCCGCTTCGTGGGCGAGGATGCCGGTCCGGTGGATGATCCGGCGGAATGGGTGGCCGATACGGTGGAGCGTTAAGTCCGGCCCCGGCGGGCCTTCACATCTGGATGTTCAGCGCCAGCACGCCCAGCGCGCCGGCGAGCCCGATCAGGGCAAGGGCAATGCGTGCGCGGTCCGTGCGTTGCGGTGTATCCAGCTGGTCTTGCGGCACTTCGCGATAATCGCGGCGATCCCTCATCGTGCTCAATCCCCTCCCAAACAGGCGGAGAAAGTGCCAGCACCAGCGCGATAGTCAAGTTTGGGCGGGCAAAAGCAATGCTGGTCTTCCCAAAGCGGGGCAGGATTCCCATCTTGTGTGAACAAGCCGGGATGGGGCTGGCAGGAGACGCAAGATGATTGAAGTCCGCCCGTTCGACAGCCTCGGCAAGGCCGATCACGGCTGGCTGAAGGCCAATTTCCACTTCTCCTTCGCTGACTATTTCGACCAGCGCCGCATGCATTGGGGCAAGCTGCGGGTGTGGAATGACGACGTGATTGCGCCGCGTTCAGGTTTCCCCCCGCATCCCCATGCCGAAATGGAGATCATTACCTATGTCCGCGAAGGGGCGATCTCCCACCGCGATTCGCTTGGCAATGAAGGGCGCACGGTGGCTGGCGATGTGCAGGTCATGACCGCCGGCACGGGTATCACCCATGCCGAATACAACATGGAGGATGAGGAACTGCGCAGCTTCCAGCTGTGGATCCTGTCCGATCGCAAGGGCCATGCGCCCAGCTGGGGGACAAAGCCCTTCCCCAAGGAAGCGCGTGACGGACGCTTTGTCGTGCTCGCAAGCGGGCGAGACGAGGACATGGATGCCGACGCCTTGCCGATCCACGCCGATGCCCGCGTACTGGGCGCAACCCTCAAGGCGGGCGAGACGCTTTCCTACCGCCTGGATGGCCGCAAGGGCTATCTGGTCCCGGCAGCCGGCAGCCTGGATATCGCAGGCCAGCGGGCCAACGCGCGCGATGGTGTGGCCATTGCCGACATCGATATCCTCGAAATCACGGCAATCACCGATTGCGAGGTGGTGCTGGTCGATTCCGCCTGAGTGCCAGCCGCAGTCAGGCAAAGCAGGGCCGCGTCCCGTGGCGGGATGCGGCCCTTTGTCGTTTCGGGACCGGATTATTCGTGGCGCAGCGCTTCGATCGGGTCGAGCTGGCTGGCCCGGCGCGCCGGGAAATAGCCGAAGATGATCCCGATCAGCGCAGAGACCACGAAGCTGAGGATATTGATCGCCGGGTCGAACACAAAGGGGAAACCCAGCATGCTCGACAAGCCGTAGCTGAGGGCAAATCCCAGAACGATGCCGACCAGCCCGCCGAAACAGCACAGCACCACGGCTTCCGTCAGGAATTGCATGCGCACTTCGCGCGCCAGCGCCCCGATGGCCAAGCGTATGCCGATCTCGCGCGTTCGCTCGGTTACGGAAACCAGCATGATGTTCATGATGCCAACGCCGCCCACCACGAGGCTGATCGCGGCAATGGCAGCGACCATCAGCGTCAGCGTGCCAACGGTTCCCTGCACCGTTTCGTTGATCTGCGCCGTGTCGACGATATCGAAATCATTGGCCTGGCCTTCCAGCAGGACGCGGCGTTCGCGCATCAGGTCCACCAGCGCGCTGGTCATGGCAGTGCTGTCATAGGCGCTGTCATAGGACACCGCCATGTAGCCGATATTGTCATTGCCGGTGAAACGGCGCTGGACATTGGTGAGCGGCATGAACACCGAGTTGTCCTCGTCACCGCCCCCGCCGACACTGCCGCGGGTCGCGAAGACGCCGATCACCTGGCAGCTGACATTGTTGAGCCGCATGCGCGCACCCAGCGGGCTTTCTCCCGGCGGGAAGATTTCCTCCATCACGGTCGGGCCGATGATGCAGACGTTGGCACCGGCCTGTTCTTCCGCTTCGGTGAAGCGCCGTCCCTGGTCCATCTCGATCCCGCGGGCATCCATGAAGGCGTTGGAGACACCCTCGACTTTCGAATCCCAGTCCTGCCCGTTGTAGATCGCGCTTACATTCGCCTCGACCTGTCCCGCAGCGGACTTGATGCCGGCAATCTGCTCGCGCACGGCGGTGACATCGTCTTCATCGAAGGGGCGGAACTGTCCGCGCTCGCCCTGGATCGGGAAGATGAAGAACACGTTCGAGCCGAGCGAACTGATCTGCTCTTCGATGTCCACGGTGACACTGCGGCCCAGCGATACCATGGTGATCACGGCCGCCACGCCGATGATGATCCCCACCGTCGTCAGGAAGCTGCGCATCAGGTGACGGCGGATTTCGCGCATGGCGAGCATCAGTGTGGTGCCGAACATCAGGTACCTGCCCCCACGCCGTTGCGGGCGCCATTTTCTATCCGTTCAACCAGGCCATCCTTGAAGTGCACGATGGTCTTGGCGAACTCGGCCATCTCGGGCTCGTGCGTCACCATCAGGATGGTGATGCCCGTCTTGTTCAGCTCGGCGAGGAACTCCATGATCTCGATCGATCGTTCGGAATCGAGGTTGCCGGTCGGTTCGTCTGCCAGCAGCACTTCGGGGTCGGTCACCAGCGCCCGGGCGATGGCCACACGCTGCTGCTGCCCGCCGGACAATTCGGCCGGCGTATGGTCTGCCCAGGGGGCAAGGCCCACGCGGTCAAGGGCGCGCATGGCAGCTTCCTTGCGTTCGGCCTTGTTCTGGCCGCGATAAAGCAGCGGCAGTTCAACATTCTCCAGCGCGCTGGTGCGGGCCAGCAGGTTGAAGCCCTGGAACACGAAGCCGAGGTACCGCCGGCGCAGCAGCGAGCGCTGGTCCTTGCTCAGCGATTGCACTTCCTGGCCCAGGAAGCGGAACACGCCCGAAGTCGGCTGGTCGAGGCAGCCGAGGATGTTCATCGTGGTCGACTTGCCCGAACCAGAAGGGCCCATCACGGCAACGAAATCCCGGCGGTTGATGGACAGGTTCACGCCCTTCAGGGCCTGGAACGCGGCTGCGCCCTCGCCGAAGGTCTTGGTGATGCCTTCCAGTTCGATGATCGGCTCTTCGCTCACGGGCGCTTTGCTCATTCGCCTCCCGCACTGATCGCGGTCACGACCTGCATGCCCGCTTCCAGTTCGTCCGAAGTGACAACGGTATGGCGGCCATCGGAAAGGCCGGTGGTGACCATGAACGGGCGCAGTTCGTTGTTTTCGCCCAGCACATAGATCGTCTGCCGGCTGCCGACACCGATGCTGGCGCGTTCTTCCTCGCGTTCCAGGCCGCCGATCTGGCCGCCGGGCCCACCGATCTGCAGCCCGCCGCTGTCATCGTCTTCCGGAGGTTCGAAGCGCAAGGCGCCGTTGGGGACAACCAGTTGCTCTTCGGTGCTGTCGGTATTGATATTGGCCGTGGCGGTCATGCCCGGGCGCAGCAGGCCCCCGGCATTGTCCACCGTCAGGCGCGCTTCATATTCCACCACCGCGTTGGAGCTCTGCTGCTGGTCGGTGGTGGCGATGTTGCCTGAAGCCAGGTCAACGCGCTCGACCGAGGCGGGGAACTCCCGGCCCGGATAGGCATCCACCGTGAAGGTTGCGGGCTGGCCGGATTCCACCCGTCCGACGTCGGCCTCGTCCACCTTCACGCGCAGTTGCATCACGGCGAGGTCCTCGGCCAGGATGAACAGGGTGGGCGTGTTGAAGCTGGCGGCCACGGTCTGGCCCGGCTCCACCTGACGCACCAGCACAACGCCGGATACAGGCGAGCGGATCACGGCTCGGTCGCGATTGGTCATGGCGGTGGAGAGCGATGCCTCGGCTGACGCGACATTGGCCAGCGCGGAGGCCAGTGCCGCCTCGTCACGCCTGACGGCTCCGCGAGCGGCCTGCAATTCCTGCGCGGACGGCACCCGGCCATCCGACAGGCGATAGACTTCCTCCAGTCGCTCAAGCTGTGCCTGGTCCACCTCCAGCGTGGCGCGCGCCTGCTCCACGGCGGCGCGGGCGGCGTTGAGGTTGGCGCGGCCCTGGGTGATCTGGTCATCGATGACGTCGGTGTTGATCAGTGCCAGGACCTGGCCGCGCGTCACCACGTCGTTCACGTCCACCAGCACCTCATCAATCCGGCCCGACACTTCGGAGCCGACCTCGACCTGGTTGGTGGGGCGCAGGTTACCCGTTGCCGTGACCACGAGATCGAGCGAGCGGGCTTCGACCTCCTCTGTGATGTAGTTGGTTTCCCGCTCCCCGCGACCGAACACGGCATAGAGCAGCAGCACTAGCAGCAGGACGAGCGCGGGGATCCAGACGATCTTGCGCTTCCAGAAGGGCCTTTTCGATTCACCCAGGAAATCGTCGATATCCTGCGATGCGCTGGTGGTGCTCGTGCTCATCATTGCGTCCTGTCATTGGCGGGCAGGGGGAAATCCTGCGCGCTCCAGCCACCGCCCAGTGCCTGTGTCAGGCGAACGAAGGCGCTGGCCCGGTCTGCCTGCGAAGCAACCAGCTGATTGCGAGCGGCAAGAAGGCTGTTTTCGGCAGTCAGCAGCGTGCGGAAATCGGCAAGTCCGGCCTGGTACTGGCTGCGGGCGAGGATGGCGGAATTGTTGGCCGCATCCAGCGCCTCTTTATTGATTGCCACGCGGCGGGTGGCGCTTCGCTGGTCCACCGCGGCGCTCTCGACATCCTCCAGCGCGGCGAGAACGGACTGTTCCCAAGCCGCCAGGGCCCCGCGTGCTGCGGCTTCGGCGCTGTCCACCTGCGCCGCGGTGCGCCCGCCGTCGAAGATCAGCTGGCTGACGCTGGCGAATACGCCGGAGGTGATCACGTCGAACAGGTTGTCGATCCCCAGCGAACTGGTGCCGACATTGCCGGACAATCGCACCAGCGGCAGCAATTGCGCGCGGGCCACGCCGATGCGTGCCGTGGCGGACATCAGGCTGGCTTCCGCGCTGCGCACGTCAGGGCGGCGGCGAAGGACTTCAGCCGGTGCCTCGAACCCGGCGAGCTGCACGGGAACAGGCACGTCCACCACCGTCTGGAAGGCATCGTGGACCCTGCCCGGCGGTTCGCCGATCAGCGTGGAAATGGAATTGGCGGTTGCCGAAAGGCTGGCTTCCAGCGCCGGGATCGTGGCGGCCGTCTGCGCGCGCTGGGTGCGGGCCTGCTCCACATCCAGGCTCGACACGAGGCCTGCCTGGTTGCGCCAGCGGGCGATCTGCAGGTTGTCTTCCTGATAGGCCAGGGTGGAGCGGGCGATCTCGAGTTGCTGTGACAGCGAGCGGGCATTGATCGCGGCGATGGCCACCTGTCCTACGATCAGGCGCTGCAGGTCTGCCAGCGAATAGCCCGCAGCGGCATAGTCGGCCTGTGCAGCAGAGACGCTGCCGCTGATCTGGCCGAACAGGTCCATTTCCCAGCTGGCATCGGCGCCGAGGCTGAAAGCCGTCTGGTCCGGTGCGAAATCTCCCAGGTCGCGGCTGACACCGCCACTTGCCGAAAGCGTCGGCAGGTAGGCGGCGCGTGCCTGCGCCAGCTGCGCGCGGGACTGGTCAAGCCGGGCGGCGCTTTGGGCAAGATCGCGGTTGTTGGCGATGGCGGCTTCGACCAGTTCGGTCAGCAGCGGATCGTCCAGCAGCAACCAGTATTCGGTGATGTCCACGCTGATCGGGGCGGGGTCGCTCTGGCTCCATTCCCCGGGTATGGCGAAGCTGGTCTCGGGAGGCGCGATATCGGGACGCGCGCAAGAGGTTGCCGCCAGAACCAATGGCAAGACCCCAAACTTCAGGTGCTTGACCGTCATGCCGGACATGATCCCCAAATCATCCCTCTCTCGACCCCTCTTTCAATCAAGGGAGTGCCTAACGCGTGCAAAGGCTTGTTCCAATTGCAACCTTGTCGCAAAGGGTAATAGGCGTGACGGCACGCTTATCCACTGTACATTGTTGATCATGAAACTTTTTCCCGCACCTGTTCTTTCCGTGCAACGCCGCATTGCAGCATACCTGCTTGCCGCGCTTTCGCTTTTTCTTTGCGCCACCGTTGCACAGGCCCATCCTGCACCGTTCAGCTATCTCGACCTGCGCCTTCAGGAAGGAGGGATCGAGGGGACGCTGACGGTGCATGTCATCGACCTTGCGCATGAACTGGAAATGGACGAACCGGCAATTCTGCTCGACCAGCGCGTGTTGGGCGAGCAATACAGCGAAATCGCATCCCTGCTGGAACAACGCTTCGTGATCGGCGGCGGCCAACTTCCTGATCCGCAATGGAAATCGGTGGACGTGGTGGCCGATGACGATGCCTTGCGCCTGGCTTTCACGATCGATGGGGAGCCCCCGGCCGCGCTGGACGTTGCCGCGCAGATGTTTCCCTATGACGCAACCCACCAGACCTTCGTCAACGTCTGGGAAGACGGCGAAATCCGCCAGCAGTGGATATTCGGCGGGGAGCCGCAAACGCGCACCTATTTTGCCGGAACGACTGCCGGGACGATAGCGGTGCTCGGCACCTTCATCCCCTCCGGCATCCACCACATCATGATCGGGCCGGACCATATCCTGTTCATCATCGGCCTGATCATGCTTGGCGGCAGCCTCAAGCGCCTGGCGATCATCGTCACCAGTTTCACCATTGGCCATTCTGTTACCCTGTCGCTGGCTGCGCTGGACATTGTGATGATCCCCGCCCAGGTGATCGAGCCACTGATCGCACTGAGCATCGTGGTAGTGGCGGCGGACAACCTGCTGCGCGGCGAGGGCAGGGATTTCCGCAGCCTGATCGCCTTCGTCTTCGGGCTGGTCCACGGTTTCGGCTTTGCGTACGTGTTGCAGGCCTTCGGGCTGCCGGACGGGCAATTGGCGCTGTCCCTTTTCGCCTTCAACATCGGCGTCGAGATCGGCCAGTTGGCCATCGTGGTGCTGGTGGCATTCCTGCTGCACCAGCTTCGCCGCCGCAGCGAGGCCCGGGCGCGACAGATCGCGACAATTGGTTCGCTTGCGGTGATGGCGGCGGGTGCCTATTGGTTCGTTGACAGAGTCTTTTTGACGGGAGCGGGATGATGAAACGGTTGGCGGTGCTTGGCGCCATTGTGGTGAGCGGCCTTGCCGCAGTCGGGGTGACGGCGCAGGGCCTGCCCGGCATTACCGAGATCGAACAGGTCAACGGCAACGTGTACCGGATCTGGGGCGCGGGCGGGAATACCACGGTCTTCATTCGCGAGGATGACGTGGTGCTGGTGGATACCAAGCTGCCCAACAGCGGTGAACAGATCCTGGCCGAAGTCCGCAAGGTGACGGACAAGCCGATTGGCATGATCATCAACACCCACTCCCACCCTGACCACATGGGCTCCAACAACGAGCTGGACGGGGACGGCATCGAAGTGGTTGCCCACGTGAACTCCGAAAGGCGCATGGAAGCCGTGGGCGGCCCCTTCGGCACGTCCGAAGTCGACCGCAGCTTCTCAAGCTACATGGAAATCGGTGACGGCGCTGACCGGATCGAGCTCTACCACTTCGGCGCGGGCCATACCGATGGCGATGCATTCGTGGTGTTCCCCGAAGATCGCACGATGGCAGCGGGCGACATCTATGCCTGGCACATGTCCCCGCTGATCGATCCGGGCTCGGGCGGTTCCATGCTGGCGCTGCCGACCACGCTGACCGCGGCGGTCTATGGCATCGACGGCGTGGATCACGTGATCCAGGGGCACGGCGATGTATCGACCTGGGCGGAGTTCCACAGCTTCATGAACTTCAACCGCGCGCTGGTGCAGATTGCCGAACAGACGCTGCAGGCCGGCGGTGACGAGCGGCAGGCTCTCGCCGCGCTCGATCGCAATCCGGGCTTCGCCATCTTCCTGGGTACTGAAGTCAAGCCCGGGCTCGAATATGGCGGCAGCCCCAAGTCGCGTGCACTGATCAACCTGATGGTTGCCTTTGCTGAGTTGCGCGGCGAGGAAGCCCCGCTGATCATGGGCCTGCCACGGGAACAATGGCCTGAGTAAGCCTTCTCCAGCCACTTCGCTTGCAAGCGATCATGACGCCCTGCGCGCTGCCTGCACGCAGGGCGTTGGCTTGTGCACCATCGCCGACATCGAAGGCAGCTTCTCGCGAAGGCTTGGCGCGCAGCTTGCCGTTGCGCCTGACGGGGAGGTGACGGGCAGCCTTGCCGACGGGTGCCTGGAAAAGCAGCTGGCAACGGAAGTGCTGTCTGGCGGCGAGCGGCGGGTGATGCGTTTCGGTGCAGGTTCGCCGATCATCGACTTCCGCCTGCCTTGCGGAAGCGGGCTTGATATCCTTGTCGATCCCGCGCCTGACCATGCGGCCTGTGCCGAAGTGCTGGCAGCCCTGGATGGGCGACGCGAGGCAAGCCTTGCCTTGCCACTGGGGCCGCTCCCTGCGCGGCATTATGTTCCCTCCCTGCGGCTGGTTCTTTTCGGCGAAGGGCCGGAGCTGGACGCGCTGGCCATGCTCGGGCGCGCTTCCGGCCTGAGTGTAGAGACCTTCAGCAAGGATGCCTCCGACGGCCTGTCACTCGGCCGCGCTCCGGCTGGCATCGCGGTGGATCGCTGGACCGCGGTGATCCTGCTGTTCCATGATCACGAATGGGAACAGGCGATTCTGGAATGGGCGCTGGACACGCCGGCCTTCTTCATTGGCGCGCAGGGTGGCCGTGCGGCGCGCGATGAGCGGAGCGAACGGCTGCTCGCTGCCGGTGTCGGTGAAACGCAAATGGCCCGCATTGCCAGCCCGATTGGCGTGGTGCAGCACAGCCGCGAGCCCGTGGCGCTGGCGCTGTCGATCCTTGCCTCCGTCGTTGGCGAGTACGAGGCGATCCATCCCCATGCCACGAGCCGCCATGCCGTGCTGCGTTCCGCCTGACGGCGCGCCGCTGGTCGCGGTCCTGGCTGCGGGCAGCGCCAGGCGCTTCGGTGGCGGCAAGCTGGATGCCATGCTGGCGGGCAAGCGCGTGGGCCAATGGGTGCTCGATGCGGTGGGAAGCGCCGGACTTGCTCCCGGCATCATCGTGGTCGGTCAGGACATGCCGCAATTCGCGTGTGACAGCGGTTGGCGCCTCGTCACCAATCCCAAGGCGCTGGACGGGCTGGGTACTTCAATCGCCGCTGCTGCAAGCCAGGCGCTGGCCCAAGGCAAGCCCTTGCTGGTGCTGCTGGCGGACATGCCTCTTGTCACGCCGGATCACATCGGTGGGCTGGTTCGTGCAGGCAAGAGCGCTGCGACCGCCTGGCCGCAAGGCAGGGCAGGGGTGCCGGCGCTGATCGGGATGTCCCTGCTGCCGCAGGCTGCCGCGCTGGCCGGCGATGCGGGTGCAGGTATTCTGCTTTCCGGCGATACCAGCGTGGCGCGTGTCGATGCCGATCCTGCGCTGCTGATCGACGTGGACGAGGCGGCGGACCTCGCGCGGGCCGAAGACTTGCTCAGCCAGCGCGGGTGAACACCGGCTCCCCGCCGCGCCTTGTGTGGATCTTGCAGATATACCCGTCGCGCAGGGTGTAGCTGGCGAGGATGGGGACATCGACGCAGTCCCCCTTTGCAAGCGCGCCGACCACGAAATCGGGAGCGTCCTCGATCGCGGTGAAGCGGCTTGTGCAATCGACTTCGATTCGCTCGTCGCTCGCATCTATCGAATGCACGGTCAGCGTTTCGCGCACCGACCTGAACATGACGTTGTAGAAATCGGCAATGCCCTTTGCCGTCTCGATGGGCGGCAGGCTGGATAGGTCGAGCACCACGTCATCGGTGTAGAAGCGGGTGTAGCGCGGCGCATCGCCATTGGAAAAAGCCGCGGCATAGGCGTGATAGGCAGCGATCTGGCTGGGATGCCCGCCCAGCGGCGGCAGCTTCGTCACCCCCTGCTCCGGCGGCCAGGCTGAAGTGACGAGATAGGTGATCTTTCCTTCACCATTAAGGTCATATCGTGCAAGGAATTTAACCGTTATGGTGTCTCCGGGATGCATTTCGCCGAAGGGGAATTCCGGGCGGTGCTTTGTCGCATGGAAATCCATGTCGATATCGGCGAAAACCTGGTCCTCGGTCTGCACGAAGCTCTGGATGCGCGGGCATTCACGCACGCCATCATGCGCCCAGTTGAGGAATTCCAGCATCCCGTCCTTGCCGCGCCTGACGCCCGAGCCGGAATGCATCTCGCATCCTTCGGCAAAGAACCGCTCCACCAGCGCCTCGTCATCGCCGGTGAGGAAGCAATCGATATAGGCATGGTAGTCGAAGGTCATATTGCCGCCAGCGCCTGCTCCATATCCGCGATGATATCGTCGATATGCTCGATGCCCACGGATACGCGAACCACATCCGGCCCCGCGCCCGCAGCCACAAGTTCCGCCTCGCCAAGCTGGCTGTGGGTGGTGCTGGCCGGGTGGATGATCAGGCTGCGGGTGTCGCCGATATTCGCAAGGTGGCTGAACAGTTTCACGCCCGAGACCAGCTTCACGCCTGCCTCATATCCGCCTTTCACACCGAAGGTGAAGACCGCGCCGCCCTTGCCGCCGAGATATGTCTGGCACAGCGCGTTATAGGGATCGTCTGCAAGGCCCGCATAGGAGACCCACTCCACCTTGGGATGGGCCTTCAGCCATTCGGCCAGTTTATGCGCATTCTCGCAATGCCGCTCCATGCGCAGCGCCAGTGTCTCCATGCCGGTGAGCGTGTAGAAGGCGTTCTGCGGCGCCATGGCCGGGCCAAGATCGCGCAGGCCCAGCACGCGGCAACCGATGATGAAGGCGATGGGGCCAACCGGCTCCAGCGCATCCACCAGCACCGCGCCGTGGTAGGATCCGTTGGGCCGGGTGAGGCTGGGGAACTTGTCCCCCTGCGCGCGCCAGTCAAACTTGCCGCTGTCCACGATCAGGCCGCCAATGGAATTGCCGTGGCCGTTGAGGAACTTGGTGGTCGAATGCAGCACGATATCCGCGCCGTGTTCGATCGGGCGGCACAGGGCGGGGCTGGCCATGGTGTTGTCCACCACCAGCGGTACGCCGGCATCATGGGCCACCTTGGCGATGGCCGCGATGTCCTGAACCACGCCGCCGGGGTTGGCGAGGCTCTCGATAAACACCGCGCGGGTCTTGTCATCGCAGGCAGCGGCAACATTCGCGGGATCGTCTGCATCGACGAACTTCACGTCCCAGGCGAATTTGCGGAACGCTTCGCCCAGCTGGTTCAAGGACCCGCCATAAAGCTTCTTCGCCGCCACGATATTGCAGCCCGGCTCCATCAGTGTGTGGAAGGTGATCAGCTGCGCGGCATGGCCGGATGCCACGCCCAGCGCCGCCACGCCGCCTTCGAGCACGGTGATCTTCTTTTCCAGCGCATCCACCGTGGGGTTCATGATGCGGCTGTAGATGTTGCCGAATTCCTTGAGCGCGAAGAGGTTCGCCGCGTGTTCAGCATCGTTGAAGACGTAGCTCGCCGTCTGGTAGATCGGCGTGATGCGCGCATTGGTGGCGGGGTCAGGCTGCTGCCCGCCGTGGATGGTGAGCGTTTCGAGCTTTTGCTGGGTCATGTCGCGTCCTCTTCCCTGAAGCTGTTTGCAGCCTGTCTAGCCGCTCACCGGCGTGCGGCAAAGGCCTGCAAGGCATTGGCATAATGCGGCGATCCGCGCCGGTCGCCTTCGCCGCTGCCGATCTCGGCAACCGCGCCCGCAATCTTGCCGAGGTTGTCGGGCGTCAGGTCCTTCAGTGGCGATACATAGATGCCGATGGTGAACAGGATCGCACCGGTCTGCGCCAAGCGGCGCAGCGTCTGCCTCTCGGAACGGACGAACAGCGTTTCGCCCGCGCTTTCCGCCGTGACATGGGCGAAGGCCTGTTCGGGCGGGCCTTCTGCAATCCAGCGCGGGTTACCGGTGGGCGCGATGAACCAGTTGCAGCGGCCATAGATCGCGCCGGGTTTCAGCTTCAGCATGAAGCGGTCCACGGGAGCAGAGAGTTGCTCCTCGTAGCCGTCGATGGGAGCGTGCAGCGCAGTCATGGGCAGGCCCATCTTCTGCGCCGGATGCCAGTCCGTGGGGAAAGCCACCGCCGCCCCGATCAGGCGATAGATATCCTCGTCACCGCGCCTGGTGAGCAGGCACATGTCTTCCCATGCGGACTGTGCTGCTTCGGGTAGCGCGCCATCCACGCCCAGCATTTCGGCAAGTTCACGACCCGGCGCTTCGGCTTCGGGCGTGAGCTGCACGGCATCGGGATGCGCGGCGAAAGCCTTCCTGCGTGCCGCAAGGTCGGGATCGGGCTGGAGCCACTCGTGCTCTTCCAGCTTGGCGAGGCCGATCTTCAATGCCCCGCCGCCGCGCGCGCGAGGGAGCAATTCGTTGACGGAAAAGCCCAGGGTCATGCCGCAAGGCCTAACCCAATCCGCAAGCCTCCACCAGTTCGCCGATATTGGCGATCACCACGTCCGGTGTCTTTTCCGGCGGCTGCGCGGCCCATTCTTGGGCGCTGGTCGAGCCGGAAGTGACGGCAATCCCGATCGCTCCGTTGGCAACCGCCATCTGCATTTCGGCAACGGCATCATCGCCCACGACGCCCACGTCCTGCTTCGCGATGCCAAGCGTTTCGGCGATCACGTTCATCGCGTGGGTGGAGGGCTTGCCGGTGGGTTCGGGTTCCACGCCGGTCACGCGGTTGATTGCACCGTTGATGGCGCAGCTGTAGCCGAAGCTGCGGCCTTCCTTGGTGGCGAAGAATGGCACGTCGGAGGCAGAGAGGAAGGCTGCACCGTCCATCACCCGCTCACAGCCCAGATGGATATGGTCCATCACGCAATCGGGGTGCCAGGCGACATAGACGGCATCGGCGTGCTTCGCGTCATCATCGCCGAGCATGGAACACGAAACGCCCATTTCGGAGAGCGCTTCGGCCACGCTTTCAAGGCCGAGCACGAGGACGTTGGAGTAGCCGCGATCAGCGATCACCTTGGCGGCCACGCTGTTTGGCGTGAACAGCTTTTCGTCCGGCACCGGCACGCCCGCATCGCGCAGGCGCGGGCCTTGCACGCGGGAAGCATAGGCGCTGCCATTGGTCAGTGCGATCCACGGGATGCCGAGCCGGTCCAACTCGCCCAGCGCTTCTGCCGCGCCGGGGATCGCGTCATAGCTGCCCAGCTTGCGGTTGGAGAGGATCAGCGTGCCATCAAGGTCGAACATGAAGCCTTTCGGCTTGCGAAGGCTCATACATTCACTTCCAGTTTGAAATCTTCCTTCTCCAGCCCGAAGCTGTCGACATCGCGGCGGGAGAGGACTTCGCGCAGCAGGTTCATCACTGCCACTGTATCGAGATCGTATTCGCGCGGTGCGGGGCCGGCGTCCTGCATGGCATTGACCAGTTTCGCGGGCATGGTGGCGCGCAGCAGGAATTCCTCGTCGGACAGGTTTTCGCCGATCTTCTTCCGCAGCGTCTTGAGGTCCGCCATGCCGGTTTCGGCCTGCAGTTCCTTGGTGCGCGGATTGGCCATGATGCGGTCCATCACGTTCGGGTCCACTGGCGCATTGGGGCGGCCGAACTTGCCGATGGCGAAGCGGATGATCTCGTCCGGGATGATCTCCCAGCGGCCCTTGCCGGTCACGTTCATCATCGCCTGTGTCTGGAGCATCTGGGCAAAGGGCGTCATCACGATCGGCCAGCCCAGTTCCTGCCGCACGCGGCCCATCTCCTCGATCACCGCGCCTTCCAGCTCGGGCACGCCCTGGTCCTTCAGGTGGCGGCGCATGGTGCCGACCATGCCGCCAGGCAAATTGTGCTGGTAATAGGCCGCATCGAAAGCCATCGGCCGGCCGGTGGGCAGGTCCTCGGCCTCGGCCACGGCTGTCCAGAAATCGGCGACTTCCTGCGCCGCCTCGTCATCGATATCGACGGTATGGCCCTGCGCGCGAAGGTTGGCGATCATGCGCATGATCGGCGGGTTGCTGGTGCCGTCTGCAGCGCCGCCGCTGGCGCATTGCACGGCGGCGATGCCAAGGTCCGCGGCCTCGAGGCAGGCAGGTTCTGCCTGGCCGATGGTGCAGTGGTTGTGCAGTTCCAGCGGCTTGTCGCCGATCTCGGCAAGAATCGCGGGGATCAGCGTCTGCGCGCGCTTTGGGGTCAGCAGCCCGCCCGGGTCCTTGATGTAGAGCGCATCGATGTCGGGACATGCCGCCATGGTGCGGGCAGCTTCGGCATAATGCGCATCGTCATGGATCGGGCTGATCGAATAGACCAATGCGCCCACCACCTGTTCGCCGCCATTGCGCTTTACCAGCCTGGCGACTTCGGTGTTGGCCTTGGCATCGTTCATCGGATCGGCCAGCGCGAAGCGGCGGATGCCGTTGGTCGCCAGCGTACGGAAGGCCAGTTCCATGAATTCAGGCGTGGCGGTTTCCCAGGCGATGAAGCGGAACCCGGTGGAAAGGAATTGCAGCGGGGTGTTCTTGCAGATTTCCGCCATGCCGCGGATGCGTTCCCACGGGTCTTCCTGCTTGTAGCGCACCGCCACGCCCATGTGGGTGGAGGTGGTGAAATCGATCGCGCGGTATCCGGCGCGCTCCATCGCCGGGGCAATGGTCAGCGTCTTGGCGGTATCCACGCCCAGCGCCCCCCACAGGCACTGGTTGCCATCGCGCAGGCTCGTTTCGACGATATCGACCTTGGCCATCAGCCGCCCACCTTCACGCGGATCAGCGCCTGGCCTTCCTCGACCGCGGAACCGTTCTGGGCGAGGATGGCCGTGACCGTGCCGGCCACGCCAGCGCGGATCGGGTTCATCAGCTTCATCACCTCGATAATGCCGATGGTGGTGTCTTCGGTAACGGTGTCACCCACCTGCACGAAGGGGTCTTCTCCGGGACGGGGTGCCGCGTAGAAATTGCCCAGCAGCGGCGCAGGTACGTCCTGCTCGCCTGCACCTGCCGCAGCCGCGGGCGCGGGGGCCGGAGCAGCAGCGGGAGCAGGCCTGGCCGCTGGCGCTGGAGCTTCGCCCGCGTCATCATCGCCGGCATCGTCAAGATAGCGGCCACCGCCTCCGCCATCGCGGCGGATGCGCAGTTTGAAATCGCCCATCTGCAGGTTGAGAGAAGTGAACTGGCTCTCGTCCAGCAGCTTGGCAATCTCGGCAATGTCCTTGCCAGTGAGGCGGCTCACTTCCTGCCTCCGAAGATGTTCATCACATGCGCCATCGGGTTGTCGACCGGCTTGGAAACGGGCTTGGCTTCGGCATCCTTGGCGGCCCACACGGTTTCCGGGCGGGACTGGAGCAGCAGGATGTTGCCCTGCTTGTCCAGGGCCCATTCGATGTCCTGCGGCTTGCCGTAGTGCTTCTCGATCCTGCGGCCGACCTGGCGCAGGCCCTCCAGCTCCTCGTCGGTCAGGCAAGGTGCGGAGCGGATGTCGTCCTCGTTCTCCACCTCCACGATGCCGCCTCCTTCAGCAGGGATCTGGCGAGCGTGCTTGTCCGAAATGTCGCGCTGCGAGATTTCGCCGGTGATCTTGCCCATCACCCACTTGTCGGGCGTGACCTCCCCCGAAACCACGGCGCTGCCGAGCCCCCAGGCCCCTTCGATGGCGATCACGGACTTGTCCCCTGTCAACGGCGAGCGGGTGAACATCACCCCGGCGCATTTCGCATCGACCATCTGCTGCACGACGACCGCCATCGCAACCTGGCCTTCAGGGAAGCCCTGCTTGCGGCGGTAGGTCATGCTTTCGAGAGAATAGAGGCTGCCCCAGCATTCGCGCACGCGATGCGCCATGTCCTCGGGCGTCAGCACCCACAGGAAGGTGTCCTGCAAGCCGGCAAAGCTGGCATCCTCGGCATCTTCGGTGGTGGCGGAGGAACGCACCGCGACAGGTTCGCCATCGGGGCAGAGCTCGCGCATGGCGGCCATGATCGCCTGTTCGACCTCTGCCGGCATCGGCTCTTCCATCACCCGCTCACGCAGTTGCTCGGAAAGCCTGGTTGCCGCGCCGTGATCGGAGGGATCAAGGGCTTCGACCATTGGCCGGATCGGTTCGCGGGCCTCGAGTGCCTCGAGGAAGGTCTCGAACGCGGCAACGGTAACCACGAAGCCGGGCGGCACGGCGATGCCGGCTTGCGTCAACTCGCCGAGCGAGCCGCCCTTGCCGCCCACGGTGGGGCGATCCTTGATCCCGACATCGGCAAACCAGGCAACTGCATCGGACATGATCTCAAGCGTCCTCCAGCACGGGTTCGTCATCCAGAATCGTCACCGTGCCCTTGCCACCGTCCACGCGGATGCGCTGGCCGTCCTTGATGCGGGTGGTGGCCTTGCCGGTGCCGACCACGGCAGGCAGGCCGTATTCGCGGGCGACAATGGCCATGTGGCTCATCGAACCACCGATATCGGATACCGCCGCACCGATCTTCTGGAAGATGGGCGACCAGGTGGGGTTGGTGACCTGGCAGACGAGGATATCGCCTTGCTGGATGCGGCCGATCTCGCTGACCGACTTGACCACGCGGGCGGTGCCTTCGACCACGCCCGAACAAGCGGCAAAGCCCTTCAGTTCCTTGAGGTTTTCCGTCCCGTCATCGAGCCAGCTGTCGAGGTTCTCGCGGGTAATGCCCCACAGCATGTTGATGGCCGGATCATCGATCGCATCAGGCACATTGCCAAGCGCGGGCGGGGTGGAGTGCTTGCCCCATTCCTCGATCGTGGCCTTGCGCTGGGCGATGATGGCGGGCCAGTGCTTCACACCGCGCGGGGTGGTGCCCACGCCCCAGCTCAGCATCAGGTCCACGATGGCGCTTTCCAGTTCGTACTGGGTGAGGTGGAAGACGTCCTCCTCAACACCGTCGGGGCCGAAGAAGCCGTGTGCCAGCAGCAGCCGGCCGAACTCGCGGATCTTGTTGAAGAACAGGTTGGTGTACCAGTGCTCGCAATAGAACTTGTGCCCCTCGACATAGGGGAACACGCGGTGCGCGAGGTTGATCAGCTGGTCGTAGGTCGCCTTGTCTTCCTCGGTGTCCAGCAGGTCGCGATAATCGGCCACCAGCTGCTCGCGTTCCTCGATCAGCTGTTCGGTGGGGCGTTCCACGTTCTCGCCAGCCTTGATCTTCTCGATATAGCCGGGAAGTGCGGCGAACGGCAGTGACAGGTCATCGTTCCAGGAGCGGTGATAGTGGTAGAACCCGTCCCCGCTGGAAACGTTGAACCACGGGTTGCGGCTGGTTTCCAGTTCGCCGAGCCATTTCTTGCCATGCTCGCCCAGCTTGTCGAGATCGGCCAGCACGTCGTCGATGTTCATGTCATCGGTGAAGTGATGGTCCACGCCCAGTTCCACCGCACGGCGGGCAAGGCGCTTCACCTCTTCATCGGGACGGAAGATCTCGGCTTCCATCCCTGCAACCATGCGGCTGATCGCCTGGTCGGAAATCTCCGGGAAGGCGTTCTTGCAGAATTCGAAGAACGTCATGTAGGCGCCATAGCCGAGCAGCAGGAACTCGAAGTGGTGGTGCCACATGCGGTGGTAGCCTTCGACCTGCTGCTGGTAGATCTTCAGCAGATCGTGGCTGGCCGGAACGGCATCGCCTTCGGTGATGGTTTCCAGCGGCTCGTAGGCAGGAAGCGAAGGGCTGGGCAGCGCTTGTGCATCCGCGATCAGCGTCTTCATCTTGTCCTTCCACTGGTCGTAGAGACGCTCCCAGTGTTCATAGTAATAGAAGGCGCGCTGCTGGAATTCCGCGGTGCGTTCGGCGATTTCGTCAGGATCGGTCACCACCACGCCGCCGATGTAGACGCGGCCGTTGATGATGCGGTGATCGACACCCTTTGCCGTGGGCAGGACGTGCACGCGGGTATTGAATGCACCCATCGCGACATAGGCCGCTTCGGCCGTGATCATGTCGAAATGATGCATCGGCTCGGGGAAGTGCATGGAGTTGTAGAACCAGAACTTCTCGTCATCCTCCGGTTCGAACTGGGTGTAGTAGGGGTAGGCGGCCTGCGCCTCTTCGGTTCCCGGAACCACCTTGATGGAACTGGGCAGCGGAAAGCCTTTTTTGGTATCGCTCATGGAAGTACCTTTCAGGGTTGTTCGGTGCGCTGCCCTGCCTCTTTGACGGGCAGTGGCAGCGCACCCAGGCTCCTCTCCAAGCCTAATCCTGTTTCGCTTCACGACCCGAAGCGCCCAGGGGTAATTCTTTGCGAAGGAGGATTACCGCAGCAGGGCATGGATCAGGAAGGATTCATGCGCAAGCAAAACAGGACAAAAGCGCATGATGTTTTGTCTTGTTTGTATTGGTCCGGCTGAAGAATGTTGCTTGCCAGCCTGGCGAGCGCATTGCAGTCTGGCAATTGCAACTAACACATTCGGGGAGGACTGGCGATGCGGATGGAAGGCGGGTGCCTGTGCGGCAAGACGCGCTATGTGATCGATGGCGAGCCGCTGTGGGCGGGAGATTGCTATTGCCGCGATTGCCAGAAGGAATCGGGCGGGGGCCATCTGACGGGCCTTGCCGTCCCGGCCGAAGCCATCAGCCTTTCCGGGCCGGTCAGGACCTATACGGCGCCCGGCGGCAGCGGCACGATGATCGACCGCTCCTTCTGCGGCGAATGCGGCAGCACGCTGATGAGCCACCCCCATGTGATGGGCGATGCCCGTATCGTGCGCGCCGGAACGCTGGATGATCCTTCGACGATTGAAGTGGGCATGGCGGTGTTCTGTACCCGTGCCCAGCACTGGGACCAACCGGTCGGCACACGCACGCAATTCGACGAAATGCCGCCCCTTGGGTGATCAGCTCTGCGGTGCGTTGCCGGCGCGCCATTCCCGCGGTGTGATGCCGAAGCGCTTGCGGAACAGGCGGGTGAAGTAGCCCGGGTCGAGAAAGCCGATGCGATAGGCGATGTCTGCGATCGACAGGCCCGACGCGCGTTCATCGGCCAGCATGTCGCTTGCCCGCTCAAGCCGGGTGGCGTTCAGTTCCTGGACAAAGCTGGTGCCGCTGGCGGCCAGCAGCGTCTGCAGGTATCGCTTGGAAATGCCGACCTGCTTCGCCACCGTTTCGGGCGACAGGTCGGGATCGGCATAATCGCTTTCGATCCGGCGCAGGATGCGTGCGGCCAGCTGGTTGCGATGGCGGCCCTGCCGGCCCGCCGTCTCGCTGGTTTCCTCCATGCCCGTAGCCAGTGCCAGAAGGCTGCCGAACTGTTCGGCGATCAACGGGCGGGGAAGCGGGGCAACGTCCAGCCCACCGTCAAGGATCGTCTCCAGCAGCGCGCCCAGCGGCGCCCCCCAGCCATTGCTTGCGGAGATCGGCCGACCCAGCAGCGCGCCCGGATCGGGCATGTAGCGATCCAGCCACCCCTGCGGCATCATCAGGTCGATGCATTCGTGGGGCGTTGCCATTTCCATCTGGTAGAAGCGGGTATTGTCCAGCAGCACGAATTGCCCCGGCGCGACATTGAATGTTCGCCCGGCCATGGTCGTCTTGAGCGTGCCGACGCGGGCATAGACCAGCTGGATGGAGGGGGCCGCCCGCATCGCCACGCCATCGAGGCCGATATGGGTCACCCGCTGTGCCGGCGCATGGATATGCAACAGTCGCAGCTGGCCGATGCCGTGGCTGACCCAGCGTGCGGCAAAGGCATTGGGATCGAACACCTCCACCTCGATCGGGGCGATGGTGCTGGCCGCCCAGTCGCGCCAGGCGGTGATCGCCTCGTTCTGGCCCAGGCCGAGCGAGCTCCAGCTTTCGTCCTGTATCGTTGCCGTCTTCGCCATGCCAAGCTTGCTAGAATGACCTGCGCCAGGCTTCAAGGTTTGTTAGTTGCACTAATGAAATCAGTCCCTAGGATCATGCGCAGGGGTGGCCGTCGGGGTGGCTGCCGGGGGAGAGATATCCGTGATGAAACGTTTTCTGGCGCTGGTGGGCGCCGTGTCGCTTGTCGCCTGTGCCGGCGAACAGCAAGCCCAGCCCTTGCCTGCCCCGGGGCCGATTGCGGTCTATGGCAACAAGCAGACCTTCGAGATCGCGCCGGTGCTGCTGGCGGCCGAGCATTACTATCCGGGCCAAGCCACGGTGCGCATGGGCTCCATCGCCAACCTTGTCGGAGCACCGCCGGTTCCCGGTTTCGGCGAAGAGGGCGAGGCCGATGTCGCCACCAATGCCGAAACGCAGGCGCTGCGCTATTCGGTCGAGAACCCGAACCTGCGCATCGTGATGACCGTGACAGAAGGGCTCTACCGGGTGGTCGCGCGGCGCTCCGCCGGGATCGCAAGCATGGCGGACATGAAGGGCAAGCGCGTTGCCACCATCCCGCAGACCAGCTCGGGCTATTTCTTCAAGCTGATGCTGGAGCGCGAGGGGCTGTCCTATGACGATATCGAGGCGGTGCCGATCGTGCCGCTTTCCGGGATGACCGAGGCGCTCGCCAATCGCGAGGTGGATGCGGTGGTGATCTGGGAACCGGAAAGCGGGAACGCCGCACAGGTGCTGGGCGACGACCTCATCGAGTTCGGCGGCGAGGGCGTCTATCGCGAGTTGTTCAACCTCAACACCACGACCGAGAAGCTGGCAGACCCGCAAGCGCGCAACCGGATCGTGCAATTCATCCGCGCCATCCTCGATGCCAGCGAGGAAATCCGGAAAGACCCGGGCCGGGCGCAGGACCTTGTCTGCGTGTCCGGCGAGTTCGATCCGCAGGACGTGGTCGATAGCTGGGAACACCACCGCTGGCTCGCCGCCGTGCCGGACGACCTGCTGGACGTGCTGGAAGTGCAGGAACAGTGGCTGGCGGAGCGTGACGGGCGCGTGCCGCGCAGCCGGGATGAACTGGCGACATTGATCGATACCAGCGTATATGAAGAGGCCGTGGCCCTTGGAGAACGCGATTGATTCACCGCCTGTTGCTCGCCCTGTCGGCCTTGCTGCTGGCACCTGCCGCCGCATCGGCGCAGGCTGACCTGCAAACCTATGCTGCACAGGTGGAGGACCTTACCTCCATTCGCGAAATCAAGCACTTGCAGGCGCATTGGGGCCATCTTGCACTTCGCGGGCAATGGCAGGACATGGCCGAGCTTCTGACCGAGGACGTGGTGGTTGAATATCGCGACGGCGAATTCCGCGGGCTGGCAGAGGTGCTGGATGATCTCGTCCAGTCCTTCGGTTTCGGCAATGCGGACGGCCTCGATGCCGACAGGCTGAACATCGGGCTGTGGATTTCCCCCGTCATCACGCTGGACACCGACGGGCAGGGCGCGACCGGGCGCTGGCACGAGCTGTTGCTGAGCGCGCAGGCAGGACAATCGGCAGACTGGTCCGGCGGGACCTGGGTCGTCCGATACGAAATGCGCGGCGGGGACTGGAAAATCGCCCGCATGCGCTATTACCACCAGTTCCACGGACCCTATTCGCCGGGCTGGAGCCACGATCCCGCCGATCTCGAGCGGGCGCCCTATCACTACACGCCGGACGATGTCGGCAGGCTGCTGCCGCAGCGCGAAATCGTCACCCTGTCGACCCGCGATGATCTCGACCGGCAGGCCAGCCTCCTGCTCGAACACGGGCGCGTGCAGAACATCGCCAATGCCTTCGGCTATTACCTGGATCGGCGCATGTATGACGATGTGGTGGACCTGTTCTATCGCGATGCGCGCGTGGTGGTGCAGGGGCAGGGCAGTTGGGAAGGGCAGGACGGCGTGCGCCGCTTCCTTGCCCGTTTCGGGCCAGCCGGCCTCGATTTTGGCGAGTTGAACGACCGGCCGCAGCTGATGCCCAAGGTCATCATCAGCCGCGACGGAACGGTGGCGAGTGTCTCCGCCGTCGAACTGGGGATGAGCGGGCAGCATGGCGGCCAGGGCTTCTGGTCCGCCACGCTCAACCATTTCGTGCTGATGCGCGGTGATGATGGCAAATGGCGCATCGCCAGCCTGCTGCGCATCCCCTTCATGCGCGCCGACCATGCCGATGGCTGGGCGAGCCCGGTCAGCCCGCTGCTCGACTATCCGGAAGGTTCCGGGCCTGACCGGGCCTTGCCGCGCGGGGCGATGGCCTACCCGCAGGCGAGCATTACCCAGCCGATCTCGGAGCTCGGCATCTTCGCTCCGCCGGTGGTGACGGGAGCAGAGGCGAGCATCACGCCGGGCGCACTGGCCATGGCCGAGGCTTTCGACGCGGCAGAGAATGTTTCCAACGCCTATGGCTATTACATCGACCAGTTCGCCTGGGCCGACACAGCTGCTTTGTTTGCGCGCGACGGATGGAAGGAGCTGTCCTACATCGGCACCTTCATCGGCCGCGAGCGCGTTCTGGGAAGCCTGGTCCAGCGCTATGGCGAAGGCGGGCCGCGCGATGAGTTCCAGGCCATCCACCAGAAAACGCAACCGGTGGTGAGCGTCGGGGATGATGGCCAGCGGGCCTTCGTGCGCACGCGGCTGTTGCAGATGAATTCGGGCGTCGATCCGGCCAGCGCATCGTGGATCGGCGGGATCTACGAAAACCAGGTGGTCAAGGAAGACGGCATCTGGCGCATCCACGGGATGGACCTCGATTATGTCTGGTTGGCGGACAACGCCAGCGGCTGGATGGCGGCTGATCCCGAAAGCAGCGCCCGCTTCGGTGTCAGCGACGAGGTGGTCGCGCAGTTTGCCCCCGATGCACCCTTGCGCGGGGAGACATTCGCGCCTTATCCTCGCATCGCGCCGATGGGGTTCCACTTCGCCAATCCGGTAAGCGGCAGGGAACCGGCAACACGGCTGCACTGGTCTGACGGTCATCGCCAGCCGTGACAAGCGGGTGAGGGGTCAGTCGGGGAGGGGACAGGATGGCAACGGCAGCAAGCGGGAAATCGCCTGCGCAATCGGGACGGGCGGGCAGGAAGCCCAGCTTCCATCTCTGGATGGTGCTGGTGATGTGCGCCTATGTCTTTGTCGGTTTCGGGATGAGCTATCTCTATCCCACCGCCACGGGTACCCGCAGCGGCGATCCGCCCATCGTCCACCTCCACGGCCTTGCCTATTTCGCATGGATGCTGCTGCTGCTGGTGCAGGCGCTGCTGGTCAATGGCCAGCAAGTGAAGCTCCATCGCTCGCTCGGCACTTTCGGGATCGTGGTGGCAACGCTTGTCGTCGTGATGGGGGCGGTGATCACGATCATCGCAGCCTCGGGCGATCTTGGAAGCATGGCCCTTGTCGATCACGACACGGCCGGGGTTTTCTACCTTTCGCTGGTTGCCCCGCCCAGTTTCGCGCTGCTGTTCGCCATGGCTATCCGCGCGGTGCGCAAGCCGGCTGATCACCGCAACCTGATCCTCCTGGCCACGATCAGCGTCCTCATGCCCGGGATCAACCGCACCTATTCCTACGGGCTGGGTGTCGAAGGAACGCCCTTCCTGGCAACCTACACGACGATGAACGCGATGCTGGCCGCGATCCTGTGGCATCAGCGGCGAACGACCGGTTCGATCAGCCGGAACATGTGGATCGGTGCCGCGATCATCGTCCTGCCGCAGCCTCTCAATCCGCTGGTGTCTTCAAGCGATGCCTTCGCCGATGTCATCCAATACCTCGGGTCTCTGGTTATCTATCGCTAGACCCCCATCCCTGAACGGAGAATACAATGGGAAGCAAATGCCGCCTGATCGCCTGTGAGGAAGCCTGGTCGATCCCCGAAGTTGCCGAGGAATTGCGCAAGGTAGCGCGCGGCCCCTCGCAAAGTTCGGACAAGCTTCTGGTGGGCGGCATCTACGATGCGGACCATGACACCACCGGCTATGGCAAGATGAACTTCCTCGAAGGGCTGAAGGACATCGAGCAGCAACGCCTGCCGCAGATGGACGAGTACGGCGTTGACATGCACCTGCTGACGCTGACCGCGCCCGGCGTGCAGATGTTCGATGCCGACACGGCAACGGAACTGGCCGCGCTTTCCAATGACCGGATGGCGGAGATCTGCCGCAAGTATCCCAAGCGCTTTGCCGGGCTGGCCAGCTTCGCCCCGCACAGCCCCAAGCGCGCGGCCAAGGAAATCGACCGCGTGATGAACGATCTCAAGCTGAACGGGCTTGTGGTCAACGGGCACACCAACGGCGAGTATTTCGACGATCCCAAGTTCTGGCCGATCTTCGAGGCGGCGGAAGCGCTGGATGCCACCATCTACATCCATCCGCGCGGCCCGTCGGACACGCTCAAAGGTCCGCTGATGGACTATGCGATGGACAGCGCGATGTGGGCTTACGGGGTCGAAGTGGGCACGAACATGCTGCGCATGATGGCCGGCGGCGTGTTCGACCATTTCCCGAAGCTGCGCATCTGCGTGGGCCACATGGGCGAAATGGTGCCCTTTTTCATCTGGCGCATCAACTTCATGAACAGCCGTGCGCAAAAGGTGGGCCGTGCACCCAAGACCCAGCGCAGCATGGAGGAATACTTCAAGGACAATTTCGTCTTTACCACCAGCGGCGTGGAAGACCCGCTGGCGCTGCGCTATGCTATTGACCGCATGGGCATCGACAATGTCATCTGGGCGATCGACTACCCCTACCAGCCGATGAAGCCGGCGGTGGACTTCATCAACAATTTCGAATGCACCGATGAAGAACGGCACGCCCTGTGCCACGGCAACGCCGAACGGGTGTTCAAGATCGCCCCGGAGTGAGTATGACGCTCCCATGAGCGAAACCAAGCGCGAAGCCCCGCTGAAGGGCCTCAAGGTCGTCGAACTGGCGCGGATCCTGGCCGGTCCTTGGGCGGGCCAGATCTTCGCTGACCTGGGGGCAGAGGTGATCAAGGTGGAAAGCCCCGATGGCGATGACACCCGCCATTGGGGGCCGCCCTTTGTCGAGAATGCCGATGGTTCGAGAGAGGCGGCCTATTTCCACGCCGCCAATCGCGGCAAGACCAGCGTGCTGGCGAACTTCCGTGATCCGGATGACCTTGCCAGGGTGGTGGACCTGATCCGCGATGCGGACGTTGTGATCGAGAATTTCAAGACCGGTGGCCTTGCCAAGTTCGGCCTCGATTACCAAAGCCTGGCAAGGATCAACCCGCGCCTTGTCTATTGTTCGATCACCGGTTTCGGCCATACCGGCCCCTATGCCCCGTTCGCCGGCTATGACTTCATCGTGCAGGGCATGAGCGGGATCATGGACCTGACCGGGTTCCCGGACGGCCCGCCCACGAAGATCGGCATGGCCTATGCCGACATCATGACCGGGCTCTACGGGGTGATCGGCGTGCAGGCGGCGCTGCACCAGCGCGAACGGACAGGGCGCGGCCAGCAGATCGACATGGCCTTGCTGGACGTGATGGTGGGCACACTGGCCAACCAGGCGATGAATTACCTTGTCTCGGGCAAGGTGCCGCACCGCATCGGCAACGCCCATCCCAACATCGTTCCCTACGAGGCATTCGCCACTGCCGATGGCTGGCTGATCATCGCCGCGGGCAATGACGGCCAGTTCAATCGCCTCGCCGCATTACTCGGGATGGATGTGAAGGAAGGCTGGGCCACCAATCCGGGCCGGGTGGCGGACAGGGAGAATGTCTCCGCCGCGATATCTTCCAGGACGCGCGAATGGGAGCGGGACAAGCTCCTGGTGCTGCTGGAAGAACACGGCGTGCCGGCAGGCCCGATCAACACCGTGGCCGAAGCGCTGGCCGATCCGCAGGTGCAGTCGCGCGGGATGGTGCTCGAGATGGAGCGGCGCGACGGGACGAAGGTCTCGGGCATCCGCACACCCATCACATTCTCCGACGCAGACCTTGCCGTGGGCAAGCCGTCCCCGCGTATGCCGAGGAAGGACGATTGATGGCCAAGCACGAAAACATCCTGGGGGGCGACCCGCGGCCTTCCTTCTTTCCCGTCGATCAGGGAGCCGCGCGTGTGCAGCCGCCTGAAGACCGTCTGGGCACATCCGTGCGGATGGCGGCAAGGTCGCTCTCGGTCATGCAGAAGGAAGCGCTGCTCGCCTCCAGCAAGTCACCGCATGTCTGGCGGCTGGTGTCCGACGAGGGTGCCTACCTTGACGGCTACAACGAGGCGCCGTGCCCCTTGAGCTTCCTGACGGTGGGAATGGTCTCAAGCTATATGACGGAGTTGCTGGCGCTCGCCGAACAGCGCGGCATCGCGATCCGCCACGTGTGCCTTGTGCAGGACAACTACTACACCATGAAGGGCAGCGCGCTCAAAGGCACGATGACCGGTGGTGCGAGGGACATCGAGCTGGAAGCGCGGATCGACAGCGATGCTGATGCAGAGGCGCTGCGGGCGCTGGTGCTGGATGCCGTTGCCGCTTCGCCGTTGAACGGCCTGATGCGCGGCGAGAAGGAGAGCCTCTTCACCCTGACACATCACGGCCGGCGCGTGGTGCCGGACAAGGCAAGGCCGGTGATCGGCGATGTGCCGGATGATCCTTCCGAAACGATTGCCGAGGCACAGCCGCTTCCGGGCGACTGGCCATCGATCCCGGTGAAGGGCGGGATGAGCCCGCTGACTGACGAGGCGACAAGTTCGCAAGGCTCCTCCCTTGCCGAGGAACAGGATCGCATCCTGCATATCCGGGGCATCTGTACCTTGCGCGAGGACGGGGTGAAGCAGGTAGAGCAGCAGTTGTTCAATCCGCATGGCTCGATCTTCCTGTTCCTGTGTGACGAGGAAGGCCGCGCGCCCGATGCGATCAGCTACATGGCGGCAGGGATCGGCTTCTGCTTCATGACCCAGCTGGGCCGTTATGCAAAGATCGCGAAGAAGGACCTTTCGGCCTACAACATCGTGCAGGACATCCACTTCTCCAAGGGTGGGGCCAGCGGTGGCACGGGCCGGGCCGGCAGCGCCGATCCGGTCGAAACGCATGTCTACCTGCACAGCACCGAGGACGATGAATTTGCCCGCGCCGCCCTCGACATGGGGGAGCAGACCTGCTTCCTTCATGCCTTCTGCCGCACCGACCTGAAGGCCAAGGTGCGGGTAGTGAAGACGTGAATGTAACGAGAGAGAAGGCCATGTTCCGTATCGCTACCGCGACGATTGCCGCTGCATTTCTGCTGGCAAGTCCGGGCCGGTCAGAGGCACAGGAGCCGGTCGACCAGTCAGCGTGTGGCGAGACACATGTTGCCGGTGACTGGCGGTTGGCGCTGCGGTTCACCGAAGATTCCTTCGAGGGAAACACGCTGCAATACCACTTCACTCATCAGCCGAGCGGTTTCAGGCTGATCATGCGCGTGATCCGCGGGTAGGGCGTGCGCTTCGGGTTTGATGTCGCAAGGCTGCTCGAGACGGATGGAATCAAGGCGTACTTCGAGGATATGCCGACCGAGCCTTATGATCCGGACGATCCGTTTCCTCCGGATTATCTCGGGGAGTTCGGCTTCAACGTGGTGGATGCGGAGCAGGGTTGGATATGGCGCTCGACCGGGGAGCTTGCCTATGGTTTCGATCCGTTCGTCGGAGACGCCAACTGGATATTCTCGACCGGCGTGGAACAGGAGCAGATCCGTTCGCTGGTCCGCAACCTCACGACGCGCAATTCCGATGGGATGGAGTTGCAGCTGGAATTCACTCCCGATGGCGGCAATGTTCAGGTGCTGAGGCGCCTGACCGTCTCTACCGCAGACCTCGTTGATCTTTCGGACAGATCCGCCGGTTTTGTCCAGGCCATCATGCAGCGCTGCCCGTTGGTAGGCGGCGGGAACTAGCTGATCGCCCTTCGGTAGAGGTGCCAGCTGGCGTGGCCCAGCAACGGCAGCACGAGCAACAGGCCGAGGAAGGCCGGCAGGCTCGCCAGGAACAGCGCCAGCGCGATCAGCACTGCCCAACCCAGCATCACCGGGAAATTGCGGCTCACCGTCTTCCAGCTGGCGATCATGGCGGTGATCAGGTCCACGTCGCGGTGGATCAGCGTGGGCAGGCTCATCACCGTCAGGCAATAGGTGAACAGGGCAATCGCCCCGCCAACCGCGCCGCCCACAAGCAGCATCATCCAGCCCGAGAGGGTCTCGAACATGGCGAGCGATTCCGTGGTCAGGCCGGATTGGGCGAGGAAGATGTAGAAGATGCCGTGCGCCAGCATCACCCAGAAGGCCACGATCACGAAGATGATCACGCCAAGTCCCATGATCTGGTCATCGCCGCGCCCGCGCAGCGCGCCCAGCACATCGCGCCAGGCAATCGGCTGTCCCGTTTCGCGCCGGCGGCTGACCTCGTAGATGCCCACGGCGGTGAAGGGGGCGATCAACGGGAAGCAGGCAATGGCCGGCACCAGCCATATGACCTGTCCGAAGGTGACAAGGGCATAGGTAATGGCAATCCCCGCCACCACATAGACACCGGCAATCACCAGCCCATATTGCGGACAGGCGATGAAATCGGCCCAGCCGGCCGCGAGCGCGGCCTTCAGGTCAGCCGCCGTCAGGTCTTCTGCCACCTCAAGGCGCTCTGCCGGCGCCTTCTCGATCGTATCCACGACACCTCTCCCCCAGACGCGAAGTGCTGCAGTCTGGGGGATTAGTGGCATTTGCGACAGGCTGGAATGATCTGGCGCAAATTTCCAAAGAGGGACGGACGCCTCTAGTCCTTGAGGTATCTGTCCAGCCAGGCGTTCCAGCGCTGCATCCGGTCGAGCTGGAAGCTGGGGCGGCTGATGCCGTGATATTCGCCCGGATAGATCACCAGCTGCGTGTCGATTCCGCGATGGCGCAGCGCCTGGTACATCTGTTCGCTGGCGATGGTGGGAACGTTGACG
The DNA here is from genome assembly GCA_030424845.1 of Alphaproteobacteria bacterium. Taxonomy (GTDB): domain Bacteria; phylum Pseudomonadota; class Alphaproteobacteria; order Sphingomonadales; family Sphingomonadaceae; genus Alteraurantiacibacter. Next base: position 60,572 of record JAUHWC010000003.1, read on the forward strand.
TCCTCCTCGCCAACGATGAACAGGGTCGGCGTCACGATCCGCTGGTTCTGGAAGAAGGGATAGCTGATCGCCATCCAGCCTTCGAAATTCTCCCACGGCGTGCCGAGCTCTGCGATGTATTCACGAATGTACTCGTCATGGCCGAAGCCGGTGAAGATGTTGGAGATCGACGAACCGCTGACGGCCGCCTTGAAGCGCGTGTCGCTCGCAATGACGTAATTGGTCAACATCCCGCCATAGGACCATCCGCCCACGCCCAGCCGCTCCGGATCGGCAATGCCCTTGGCAACGGCATCGTCCACCGCGGCCAGCACGTCCTGAACGTCGAGATCACCCCAGCGGCCGTGGCCACCCATGGCAAAGGCTTCGCCGCGTCCGGTGCTTCCGCGCGGATTGGGGGCAAGCACAACATATCCGGCGGCGATCTGCCACAAGGGCTCGGTGTCCCAGCTGTAATCGAATTGCGCGGCCGGACCGCCGTGCAACATCAGGGTCGTCGGCTGCGGCCTGCGGGCATCGTGGCCCGGCGGCAGGTAGATGAAGCCGTGAATCTCGGTTCCGTCTTCGCTGGCATAGCTGGCCATGCTGACAGAGCCGAATTCGATGCCCTCCAGCCATTCATCGTTCTGTGCCGTCACCTTGACGAGGTCCCCGCCACGGAAGGCGTAGACTTCGTTCGGGGTGTAGTTGGTGCTCCTGAGAAGGGCCATGGTCCCGCCGCGCATTGCGGTGGGGTCCCTGAGGACGAAATTGCCCACGGCAAGCTGTTCCACCGTGCCGCCGTTGGCGGAAACCTGGGCAAGATACTGGCGCCCGTCATCCTCCACGATCATGCGGACCGCGCTGCCATCCTCGGTCCACAGAGGGTCGGAGACATTGCGATCCAGGGTCGGGGTCAGGATTACCGGTTCCCCGCCCGAAGCGGGAACCACTGCCAGCGGGGTGACACCGTACCAGATCTTGTAAGGATCGGCGCCGTGAACATAAGCGATCCGGCGTCCATCGGGGCTCCACGCCGGAGAAGTGTCCGAACCCGGATGCACGGTGAGCTGGCGCGGTGCGGCGCCCGGCGAGGAAAGGCTCGCCACCCACACATCGGTGTTGCTGTTGCGGTCCGGGTCTTCGGTGCGGTTGGAAACGAAGGCCACTTCGCTGCCATCGGGCGAGAAGACGGGATCGGATTCGTCAAAGTCGCCATCGGCCAGCCGCTCCAGCGCGCCGGTGGCGGGATCGAACAGCCACAACCGCTCGCGGCGGTTGTCGAGGTAGCCGATGTAATCCTCCTTGAAGCGATAGCGGTCGATCACGATCGGCTTGGGCCGCTCCTCGTCCTCCCCTTGCGCCTCTTCATCCTCCGGCTCGGGATCCTTGATGACCAGCACCATCCTGCTGCCATCGGGCGACCACACGAAATCACTGACCGACCCCTCGATGCTGTCGATCGGGCGTGCTTCGCCACCGTCAAGCGGCAGCAGCCAGAGGCGCGTCGGGGCATCCTCGTCCTCGTCACCGCGAGAGGAGAGAAAACCGATATGCGAACCATCGGGGCTGAACTTGGGCGAGCTTTCATTCTCGCCCTCGCGCAGCGTCAGCTGCCGCTCGCCGCTGCCATCGACATTGGCGATCCAGAGGTGGCTGAAGTTCTCGTCTTCCTCGAGGTCGGCATGGCTCACCACATAGACGACCTTTGTCCCGTCCGGCGAAATGCTGGGGGAGGAGACCGTCCGGGTCTTGAGCAGGTCCTCGATCTCTACCGGGCGGGCATATGCGGAAACGCTGATGGCGGCGGCAGCAATTGCCGTGATCACAAATCGAAAGGTCAAGTTGGGAATTCCTGTTCGCTCGGGGCCGCCGGATGGCGGCGAATCCAGATGCGGCAAAGTGGTTTCAACTGTGATAAATTGTCAAGCGTGATGATCAGCTCTTGGCTTCGTACACCACGTGGCCCACGGCGGTGTTGGAGGCAGGCACGCGGTAGAAACGTTTCTTTTCTTCCACGCCATAGCCAAGCGCAGCGCGCATGATCAGCCACATGATCAGCTCGATGCCCTCGGTGCCGGTCTCGCGCAGGTATTCGAGTCGCGTGATGTATTTCAGCTCTTCGGGCTCATGGGCCAGCAAGTCGATGAACTTGCGGTCGAATTCCTCGTTGATCAGGCCCGCGCGGGTGCCGTGGAGCTGGTGGCTCATCCCGCCCGTGCCCCATACCTGCACGTCGAGGCCCTCGGGAAAGCTCTTCACCGCATCGCGGATGGCTTCGCCCAGCTTCCAGCAGCGTTCGCCACTGGGCGTGGGGAATTGCGACACGTTGACCACCAGCGGGATGACCTTGCAGGGCCATTCCTCCGGCTGGCCGAAGACGAGGGACAAGGGCACCGTCAGGCCGTGGTCCACGTCCATCTCGTTGATCAGCGTGATGTCGAATTCGTCGATCACCAGCTGTTCGGCGATATGCGCGGCAAGGTCGATATGGTTCTTCACCACCGGTACGGGGCGGCGGCCCCAGCCTTCGTCGGCGCTCTGGAATTCATCGGCAAAGCCGATCGCGAAGGTGGGCACGATATCCATCATCAGCGCCGATGCGTGGTCGTTATAGGCAAGGATGATCACGTCGGGCGTGTGGTCCTTGATCCATTCCTTCACGAACTCGTAGCCCTGGAAGACGGGTGCCCAGTACAGGTCCTTCGTCTTGCCGAGATCGATGGCCGCGCCAATGGCGGGCACGTGGCTGGTGGCTATGCCTGCGGTAATCCTCGCCATCAGTTCTTGTCCCTGATCGAACGGATGCCTTCGGGCGAACGGCCGCCTTCGAGCATCATCTGTGCGTATTCCTCGGCAGACATGCCGGAAGTGGTGCTGACGGCCTTCTGCGCGGACAGGCCATCGGTGCTGGCCAGCTTGACGAGGAAGTACATGTTCCCGCCAAGGTCGATCAGCTTGCCAAGGTCGCGGTCGAGCACGCCCTGTTTCTGTTCTTCCGTCATCTTGAACTTGTCGAGATAGGCGCGCTCGTCCGCCTTGAACTCCTCGCGGTTCTCCGCCTTCATCAGGCTCATGCAGAACTTGTGCAGGTAATAGCCCTGGCGGCTGCGGCGAGCGGTGAACACCTTGGTGCCGGGAATGTCTTCCAGGTCTTCCAGCGGATAGAGCCTTTTGCGTGGCATGGGTGGGTCCCTTCTGAGGTCAGGCTGTCAGTAGCAGCCGGCCGACAAGGCAACCATACACCATAGCTTGCAATTAATGCACCTTCGCTTGCGAAAAGCGGCAGCATGGCACGATCGGCGCGATGCCTATTGGCGCAGGTTCATGTACCAGTCGCGCGCTGCCTGGTAATTCGCCTGGCTGGTGCTCAAGGCTTGTCCGGCATCGATGATGGCCCGCGTCCTGAGGACGATATCATCGGCCAGCGGTTCGTCGAAGGCCATCCCGGCATGGGGATGGCTTGACCACACGATGGTGCCGAAAGTCTCGAAATCCAGCCATGTCAGCACGCCTTCGGACCCGATGGCCAGCGGATCGCCGCAGTGCAGGCGCGCACCCTTGCGGGACAGGTCGCGAAGACTGACCCGGGGGGCGCCCGAAAGCGTGATCAACTGCGCGGGCAGGTCAGTGCGCAAGCGGCTTTCGCAGCGGCGCGGCTTGGTGATGTCGCGATGTTCCATGCGGCCTTCCCCTTCAGCGGAAGAAGGCCGTTATGGTGAAAATTCACGCAGGATTGCTGGATGCCGGCCTAGGTAATCGCACCTAGCGCCCGCCTGCTCAATCGGCGTTGGGATCCGGTGCCCCGCGCGCCATGGCCCCGAAATCATCGGCTTGCGGGCCGGGGATCACGGTGAGGGTGTGGACCAGCCGGAACTTGCCGTCGATGTAGCGGAAAGTGTGGCTGTCGGGCCCGCCCGTTTCGGAACTGCCGAAGCGCATGAACACGTTGATCGAGCCCATCTCCTCGTCCACCAGGTAATCGCGATTGGTCAGGTAGAGCACGCCCGGCGGCATGCCGACTTCGCACGAGGCATCGGGCCGGTTGTCGCGATTGGTGTAGCCACCGCCTTCCAGCCTGGCACAAGGGATGCCCCACGGAATATCGGTGAACTTGTCCGAAAACCCGTCGAGATAGGCATTGGCGCCGCGGATCATCTCTGCCGGATCGGTGCGCTGGTACTCGTGCAGCGGCTCCCAGTTCTCGGCCCGGGAATAGCGCAGGAAGGCGTTGGCGTTGAACAGCCAGTCCCCTTCCCTGGTCACGATCGAATCCACCCTGATGATCTTGCCCTCATGGACATAGAGGCGGGTGCCGATGATGTAGGGCACGGGAGCCGTCACCACCATTTCGGTGAAGGTCTTGCAGCGCACCGGGTCATGCAGGCTCATGTCGTAATCGATGGCGAGCGGCGTGTTCCACATGCCGGCTGCGGCATCCACCGTTTCCATGTTTTCCAGGTAATGGGCATTTTCAGCGAGGGGCAGGCCTGACATGTCGCCCGCACGCTGGCCGGCAACGAAGGACGCGGTGATCTGCTTAAGCTCGTCGAGCGTGCAGCTTGGCCGGTCCACGCGCTGTGCATAGGGGCTGGCCGGCGGGCCGCCCTGTGCAGCGGCAGGAGCGCTCACGCCAATCAGGGCCAGCGCCGCAGCGCCGCAAGCAAGTGTCTTCAGCATTGTTCTGTTCCCCCCCCCACGGTCCGCTCAGCGGACGTCCTGGATTTCCTCGCTGCGGCACTGTTCGTAGGTGCTCCACCCCGAACACATGCCATAGGGGCCGCGGATGAAGATCGCCTCGATCCGGCTGATCAGCCCGTTCTCGATCTTGAACAGCTCGCCCAGCTGCCAGGTCCAGTTGATGTTGCGATGATCGAAGAAGGCGAAGGAAAATACGATCCCCCGCTCGCGGTCCACCGCCACGAAGCGCCTGTCGCGAATGGAAGAGACGACGTTGAACAGGCTGGTTTCCAGCTGTTCGCGGCAGCCCAGGCGCGGGCCGAGCGAGCCGACCGGCGCACCTTCCGGCGCGGCGGCGATGATGCCGTTCTCATAGCGCAGGCAAGCATCGGTGAAAGGGTAATAGCCATCGCCCTGGTTGCGCTGGATCGCCTCGAAATAGGCATTGGCCACTTCCACCAGCTCGGCGCGGCTGTGGCGTTCATCTTCCGGCACGGCCCGCAAATAGCCATCCCAGGGCGAGCCCATCGCTTCGACCATCTCGCCGGTGTTGCCGAACACGCCGGGGTTGGATGCACCGCCACCCAGCGGGCGATCGGGCCGCGCGGCAATCTGTTCGACTTCCGAAATGAGCCCGTCCGCATTGATCCGGAGGCGCAGCGACAGCCCCACCGGATCAGGCTCCATCGCGGCACCCGCGGCCGAGGTCGATCCCTGTTCCTGCACCGTCACCAGCGCGCCGACCTGCAGTGTTTCCACGTCCGGCACGATCAGGCGATAGCCTTGGGCCGAGGTGGTGGTGGCCCACATGCCTTCATTGCCCAGCGGCATTTCCACGCCGTTCTCGGTAAAGCGCACGTCGCGGGCAAACAGCTCGTCCGATACCTCGCCATCGGCCATCGCCTGCAGGTACCGCTCGACATATCCTTCGAGGCACTCGCGCTGGCACTCGAACCGTTCCAGCGGCACGCCGGCAACCTGTGCGCCGGCCGGCACGGCCATTGCGGAAAGCCCCAGCGCGGCAGCCGACACCAGCGAATTGCGGATGAGTCTTGTCATCATTCCCCTCTCCCTCTCTCGGGACGGGAGAATAACCGCTATTCCCTTGGGTGCCAGAACGAATTTGTAATCGTGTTTGTCAGCCTCAGGCAGCGGCCTGCGCCCGCTTGTAGGCGGGGCGGGCCTGGAGGCGCTGCCAATAGGCGGCAACGTGGGGTGGTAGCGTGATCTCGCTCTTGGTGAATTCGGCCAGCAGGAAAGCATAGCCGATCGAGATGTCGGCGATGGTGAAGCGGTCGCCCGTCACCCATTGCCGCCCGTCTGCCAGGTAATTGTCGAGATAGGCCAGGCGCTTGTCCAGCTGGCCCAGCTGGTCGGCGATGGTGTTGTTGGTCTGCTCGCCGGTGAACACCCGTGTGCGGAAGATCGTGCCGATGGGCGTGGCAAGGTCTGCCTCTCCGAAATGGAGCATTTGCAGGTGGGCGGCGTAATGTTCAGCCGAAGGGCGCGGCCCAACCGCAAGCGCGGTGGCTTTCTCGTCGCCTGCCACCAGTCGCCTGCCGGTGATGTAGAGCAGGATGCCGATGCTCTCGAACATGGTGATGGGTTCATCCGCATCATCGTCCACGATTGTCGGGACGGAACCGAGCGGGTTCACCTCCAGGAAGCTGTCCGGCACGGGAATGCCGAAGGTCTCCAGGCGGTAAGGCTCCTCCATCTCTTCCATCAGCCAGACAATGCGCTGGCTGCGCGAATTCGGCACGTGGTAGATCGTGATCATCGGTTACAGGCCTCCTCAACCCTTGTTGTGCGGACTGTTGGCCAGCAGGTCGTCCACCACGCTCGGGTCTGCCAAAGTCGAGGTGTCGCCGAGGTTGCCGGTGTCGTTCTCGGCAATCTTGCGCAGGATGCGGCGCATGATCTTGCCGCTGCGGGTCTTGGGCAGGCCGGGGGCGAACTGCACCACGTCCGGCGTGGCGATGGCGCCGATTTCCTTGCGCACCCACTGCACCAGCTCCTTGCGCAATTCCTCGCTGTTCTCGACGCCTTCCATGGTGGTGACATAGGCATAAATGCCTTGTCCCTTCACCTCATGCGGCATGCCGACAACCGCGGCTTCGGCCACGGCATCGTGGTCCACCAGTGCGCTTTCGACTTCGGCCGTGCCCATGCGGTGGCCGGAGACGTTGATCACATCGTCGATCCGCCCGGTGATCCAGTAATAGCCATCCTCGTCACGGCGGCATCCGTCACCGGTGAAGTACTTTCCGGGATACTGGGTGAAATAGGTCTGGATGAAGCGGTCATGGTCGCCATAGACGGTGCGCATCTGGCCGGGCCAGCTGTCGAGGATGACGAGCGCGCCTTCCGTCGCGCCTTCAAGGATATGGCCGTCAGCTGGATCGACCACGGCGGGCTTCACTCCGAACATCGGGAAGCTGGCAGAGCCGGGCTTAAGCGCATGGGCGCCGGGCAGGGGAGTGATCATGTGGCCGCCGGTTTCGGTCTGCCACCATGTGTCGACGATCGGGCAGCGGTTGTCGCCGACCACGTCATAATACCAGTCCCACGCCTCGGGGTTGATCGGTTCGCCCACGGAACCCAGCAGTTTCAAGCTCTTGCGGCTGGTCCTTTTCACCCATTCATCCCCTTCGCGCATGAGGGCGCGCAGGGCCGTGGGTGCGGCATAGAACTGTTCGACCTGGTACTTGTCCACCACCTGCCAGAAGCGGGAGAAGTCCGGGTAATTGGGCACGCCTTCGAACATCAGGGTTGTCGCACCGTTCATCAGCGGGCCGTAGACGACATAGCTGTGGCCGGTGACCCAGCCGATATCCGCCGCGCACCAGTAAACCTGCCCCGGCCGGTAGTCGAAGGTGTATTCATGCGTCATGCTGGCCCACACGGCATAGCCGCCGGTGGTGTGCAGCACGCCCTTGGGCTTGCCGGTGGAGCCGGAGGTGTAGAGGATGAACAGCGGGTCTTCCGCATTCATTTCCTCGGGTTCGCAGGCCACGGGCATGTCTGCCACGGCTTGCGCCCAATCGACATCGCGGCCTTCCACGAAGCCCACGTCTGCCCCTGTGTGGCGCAGCATGACGACGCAATCGATCTTCGCCTTCTGGCACGCGGCATCGACATTAGCCTTGAGCGGAACCGTCTTGCCGCCGCGCAGGCCCTCGTCCGCGGTGAGGACGATGGTGCTCTCGCAATCGGTGATGCGCTGGGCGAGGGCATCGGGACTGAAACCGGCGAACACGATCGAATGCACTGCGCCGATGCGGGCGCAGGCGAGCATTGCCACGGCCGCTTCGGGAACCATCGGCAGGTAGATCGTGACACGGTCGCCGCGCTTCACGCCCTTGGCCTTGAGCAGGTTTGCAAATTTGCAGGTCGCCTCGTGAAGCTCGCGATAGGTCAGCTGTCGGCCGGGCGTGTCGGGATGGTCCGGCTCCCACAGGATCGCCACTTCGTCTGCACGGGTTTCGAGGTGCCGGTCCAGGCAGTTGGCGGCCAGGTTGAGCGTGCCGTCCTCGAACCACCTGATGCGGAAATTGTCCGCATCGAAGCAGGTATCCTTGATCCTGGTCGGCTGGCGCATCCAGTCGATCCGCTGTGCCTCGCCCAGCCAGAAGTTTTCCGGATCATCCACGCTGGCGCGATATTTCAGCGCGTACCCGTCTGCGGTGATTTTCGCATTTTCGGCCCATTCCTTCGGCACCGGATGGGTATGGTGATCGTGCATTCCTGACTCCCGCTTGCTCTTTCAGGCAGACCTAGGAAATCCTCACGGATTGCGCCAGAGGGCATCCAGCGCCGGAAGCAGGTGATGGCGATGCTCGGCCGGCACGCGCGCGAGCATTTCCGCCTCGAAACGCTCGATGATGGCAAGCGCCTGCTCCCGCCTGGCTTCTCCATCGCGGGTCAGCACGAGGCCCTGTGACTTTCCGTCCAGCGGATTGCGGTCGATCAGCCCGGCATCCTCCAGCCGCTTGAGCAACGGCACCATGTTGGCGCGCTGGATATCCAGTTCGCGGCCCAGCGCGCTGGCGGTGACATCGGGATTGGCGCCGATCAGCAGCAGCAGCGAGGCATCCACCTGCTTGAGCCCGATGTCGGACAGGCGCGCGGCAAGTTCCGCTGCCGTGGCGTTGGCAGCGCGGCGCAGGGAATAGCCCGGGTATCGGCGCAGCGGATCGTCCATGGCACCCACCCTAACTATTGTTGTTGATCATAGCAATCCTTATCGCTATGAGTGATAACAATTGAGGAAATGGCGCGAGTCGCGCCGCAACATGTGGAGAGCATACAATGGCAATGCCGTCGCAACCCGATCCCCGCCCGCAGGAAGAGACCGTCAAGTACGAGGTCGTCGACGGCGTGGCATGGGTCTATTTCAACCGTCCCGACAAGAAGAACTGCATGAGCCCCAAGCTCAACAAGCAGATGCTGATCGTGCTGGAGGAGCTGGAATTCCGTGACGACGTGCAGGTGCTCGTCCTCAGTGGCGAGGGTGACAGCTGGTCCGCCGGCATGGACCTGCTCGAATACTTCCGCGAAGCCGAACTGCAAGGCATCCACAAGACCCGCGAACACCAGCGCCAGGCCTATGGCTGGTGGGAACGCCTGCGGTGGTATGAGAAAGCCACCATCGGCATGATCAACGGCTGGTGCTTCGGCGGCGGCTACGGTCCGCTGTTCGCCTGTGACATCGCCGTTGCCTCGGACAAGGCGCAGTTCGGCCTGTCGGAAATCAACTGGGCCATCCTGCCCGGCGGTGGTGCATCCAAGGTTGCGGCGGAACTGATGCCTTACCGCAAGGCCATGTATCACGCGATGATGGGCCAGAACCTCAGCGGCCAGGAAGCGGCTGACCAGGGCCTCGTCACCGAATGCGTGCCGCATGACCAGCTCAAGGCCCGCGTCCAGGAAATCGCCGATGTCCTGAAGAAGAAGGACACCCAGGCCCTGCGTGCCACCAAGTGGGCCATGCGCCGCGTCATGGAAATGACCTATGACAATGCCGAGGACTACCTGATCCGCGCCCAGGAAGCGCTCAATGACTTCGGCGGCTGGGAAACCCGCAAGGAAGCCACCAAGCAGTTCCTTGACGAAAAGACCTTCAAGCCCGGCCTTGGTGCATTCGACAAGACCAAGGTCCAGAAGGACTGATCCCAATCAATGCATGAAGCGTCACCCCTGCCAATGGTGGGGGTGACGTTTTGCGTGTCCATGGCTAGGACGCGGTTCGAGATTTCCGAGTGGAGAGAGTTTCCATGAGCACCCGCCGTTTCACCAACGAACAGATTGACCGCCTGCTGCGCCCGAAATCGGTCGCCGTCATCGGCGCGTCCGACCGTCATGGCGCGCTTGGCTGCACGCTGCTGAACAACCTCGTCCAGTACAAGTTCAAGGGCGATATCTACCCGGTGAACCCCAAGCGGGACGAGTTGCAGGGCCTGAAGGTCTACAAGAGCGCGGCGGACCTGCCGCATGGCGTTGATTGCGCCGTGCTGGCGATCCCGCGCCCCTTCGTGGTCGATACCGTGCGCGAGCTTGCCGCCAATGGCTGCGGCGCGGTGGTGATCTATGCTGCCGGCTTCTCCGAAGCGGGCGAGGAAGGGGCGAAGGACCAGGCCGAACTGGCGCGCATTTCCGAAGAACACGGGATCATCATCGAAGGCCCCAATTGCCTGGGCTGTACCAACTATGTCGAAGGCATTCCGCTGACCTTCGTCGAAACCAACATGAAGCAGCCCGGCCCGAACGACCGCGCCGTGGGCGTGGCCAGCCAGTCGGGCGCTCTTGCCGCGGTGCTGGCCACCACGCTGCATCCGCGCGGCTGCTATGTCTCCACCTCCGTTTCCACGGGCAACGAGGCGGCATCGGGCGTCGAGGACTATGTCGAATGGCTGGTGGATGATCCGGCAACCCACGTGATCGCCATGTATGTCGAGAACCTGCGCCGCCCGCAGGCCTTCATTGCCGCTGCCCGCCGCGCGCGCGCTGCCGGCAAGCCCATAGTCATGCTGCATCCCGGCAAGAGCTCGAAGGCGCAGGAATCCGCCGCCACCCATACCGGCGCGATGGCTGGCGACTATGCGCTGATGAAGGCGAAGCTCACCCGCGAAGGCATCATCTTTGCCGATACGCTGGAAGAGCTGGCCGATATCGCCACCATCGCCGTGACCTGCCCGGACCTGCCGGGTGCCAACATGGCGGTGCTGGGCGAAAGCGGCGCACTGCGCGGCCTCGCCTTCGACATTGCCGAGGATATCGGTCTCGACCTGATTGACCTCAATGACGAGAACAGCCCGAAGATCCGCGCCGTGCTGCCCGATTTCGTGCCTGTCTCGAACCCCACGGACATCACCGCGATCGGCCTTTCGGAGCCCGAGATCTACACCAACCTGCTGCGCGTGCTGCTGGAAGATGACCGGATCGGCAGCGTGGTCGCCTCGATCATCCAGTCCGACCCGATCACTTGCAAGATCAAGTTGCCTGCGATCCAGAAGGCTCTCGAAGGCGGCTCGGCAGGCAAGCCGCTGGTGTTTGCCGGCGTGGACGAAGGCGCGAATGTGCCGCAGGAATACCTGGACGGCCTCGCTGCTGCCGGCATCCCCTATTTCCGTTCGACCGAGCGCGCCTATCGCGCGATCGCCCGCCTGGCAGACCTGTCCAAGCGTGACCTGTCGGACAATTCCATTGCGCCTGTCACCTTGCAGGGGCTGGATGCGGAAAGCGGCGTGATCCCCGAATACAAGGCCAAGGCGCTGCTGGCGCAGGCCGGTATCGCCTTCCCGCCCAGCCAGTTCGCCGCCACGGCAGAGGATGCCGCCAACGCAGCCCAGGCCATCGGTTTCCCGGTGGTGATGAAGGCGCAGGCCGCTGCCCTTGGCCACAAGAGCGATGCCGGCGGCGTGATCCTCAACCTCAAGTCCGTCGACGAGGTCCGCGAGGCCTTCACGCGCATGTACCAGAACGTTGCCAATTACGATGCCTCCATCGCGCTAGACGGCGTGCTGATCGAGAAGATGGGCAAGATGGGCACCGAGATGATCGTTGGCGCCAAGTCCGATCCCCAGTGGGGTCCGGTGGTGCTGGCGGGCTTCGGCGGCGTGACCGCGGAAATCCTCAAGGACGTGAAGCTGTTCACACCCGACATGGGCAAGGACCAGGTGATGAAGGGCCTGCTGGAACTCCAGCAGGCACCGATCCTGAAGGGTTATCGCGGCAGCCCGGCGCTTGACGTGGAAGCCCTGGCAGACCTCATCGTGAAGATGGGGGCGATCATGACGGGCAATCCGTCCATTCGCGAGATCGACCTCAATCCCGTGATCATCCATCCCAGGGGCGAGGGCGTTGCCGCGCTCGACGCCCTGATGCTGGTGGACTGAAACGCAGGCGAATGTGACACGCCGGTGCCTGTCACCGAACTGTAACATTGGCTGAGCAGCGTCCTTCCCTCGCCGTTCTGGCAAGGGAAGGATTCGCATGTCTCGCGAGACGCAGGATGCTGACTGGATCGTGCAGGCGCACGGCCTGAGTGATGACGTGGCGAGCGATGACGCAGCCCTGCTGGCCGAGCTTGCAGGCGTGGTGCAGAGCTGGCCCGCCCGTAACATCGTGACCCGCAAGGCGCTGCATCGGGCGGCCGTGCTGCTGCTCGATGAAGCACGCAAGGGTCATTTGTAGAAGGCAGGGCCCGCAGGCCAGCCTGGCGGTTGGCAGATACGAAAAGGGCCGGAAGGAGTACCTTCCGGCCCTTTTGCTAGGCCCTCAGGGGTGAGGGTGGGTCAGCCTCAGTTGCCCGAGCCCGGCCCATAGGTGATTTCGACACGGCGGTTCTGCAACTCGCGTACACCGTCTGCCGTTTCCACGCGGGGCATGCTTTCGCCGAATGCCTCGCTGGAGATGCGGGCCTGCGGGATGCCGCGATCGGTCAGGTAACCCTGGACCGATTCGTTGCGCCGTTCGGACAGGCCGACGTTGTAGGTCACCGGGCCGGACCGGTCAGCCTGGCCGGCCAGCATGATCGCTGCCGAACCGCAGTCGCCGTAGGCCGTGATCGCCGAATCCAGCACCGTGGCCGCCTCAGGCGTGATGTCCGACTTATCCCAGTCGAAGAACACGATGTAGGGCCCCTCGTTGCAGACAGCCTGCGGCGGTGCCGGAGGCGGCGGCGGAGGCGGCGGGGGCGGCGGGGGCGGCGGAGGCGGCGGCGGGGCGGAGGCGGCGGAGGAGCCGCTTCCTTCGCGCCGAAGCCGAAGCGCAGCGTCAGGTTGCCCGAGTGGACATCATGCTTGTCGCCGAACCAGCCTTCATAGCCCAGGCGAACCTGAGCGTCCGAGCCGAGGTCGAGCAAGAAGTCGAGACCGGCGACGACCGCATCCTCATCCCGCTGCGGGCCGAGGATCGAGAAGACCGAACCCGGTGCCTGGGCATAGGATGCCAGGAAGCTGGTCGGCGCATCCTCGAACTGGTGGCGCCAGCCGACCTTGGCTTCGGGCCGCAGGGCGCCGGTGCCAAAGCCGAACTTCAAGCCGACTTCGGAGGTTGCATAGCTGTCCTTGCTGTCCTGCAGGGCCAGCTCTGCACCAGTGGTGCCGGTTTCGGTGAAGCCGTCCATCTTGGCCGAGACATAGTCCAGCCCGGCATAGGGCGTGACCGTGGACGAGCCGAGCGGCAGGCGATAGCCGATCTCGCCGCCCAGCGCCCAGATCGTGGCATCGCTTTCCCCGAATGCCGGGCCGCCGATGTTGCGGATGGCGATAGTCCGGCGCGAGTCCATGTCCAGCTGCGAGTAGCTGCCGGCGACCCGCAGGTAGAAGTTGCCCGGATCATAGGCACCATAGGCACCGACCTGGAAGCCGCTGGCATCGATCTGCCCGGCCCACCGGTCGAAGCTGGCCTTGTTCTGGACATAGCCACCGCCAAGACCGATCACGCCGCTTTCGCCCACGGCGAAATCGACACCGAGGGATGCCAGGAACTGGTCACCGGTCAGGCCGCTGGCGTCCTGCCCGAAGTCGGTGTTGATGTTCTCGCGGCCGTAATCGATGGTGCCCCAGATGCCGACCGGATTTTCCCGGCGGCAGCTGATCGTGCCATCCTGCATCTGCAAGGATGCACATTCGCCCATGTCGTTGAGCACGCCGTTGAAGCGCGTGCCCATCCAGCCCAGCGATTGCATGTAGGTGGCATATTGCGCAGCATGCATGCTGCTGAGCGCCGAGCGGTACTCGCTCTCGTTGTCGATCAGGAACATCTCGGCCAGCACATCCGCAAACGGGCCGGTCAGCGTGGGCGAATAGATGCCCTCGATGCCCTCTGCCGCGGATTCCTGGTTCGGATTGAGATCGAAACGCGGATCTTCGAACGGGACGCGGGTGATGCCCAGGTCCACATTGTCATTCCCGTCGTAGATGTCGTCCAGGTCCAGGAACAGCGAGCCCGTATCGGTTGTCACCAGCCCGAAGGTGCCGGTCAGCGTGTTGGCATCGATGATGTCGTCGAAGAAATACGAGTCGTCATAGAGGCCGTTCGGCGTGTTGAGCACGACTTCGAGGATGCTGCCCGAAATGTTCGCCGTGTTGGCGTTGACATAGGGGTAGGACCCTTCGGCATCGCCAGCCAGCGTGAAGCTGGGAAGCTCCAGCGCCAGCGTGCCGCTGCCAATCACCCGGAAGGCATCGACGTTGACAGCTGCCGGACCCGAATAGGACGGGTTGTTCAGCGGATCGTTTGCCAGGAACAGCGTGCCGCCGTTGTTAACGGTGAGGCTGCCGACCAGCGGGCCGACAGGGCCTGCCGCAGCCGGCCTGCGGTACGTCGTATCGAGCCCGTTGGACTGTTCCAGCGGGTTCACGACACCGTCGAGCACGGTCACGCCGTTGGACACGGTGATCACGTCATCGTCGCTCAGGCGGATGTTGCCATAGACATGGCCGGCACCGCTGAAGGCGATTTCCACCGGGTTGGGTGCTTCCGAGGTATCGATAGCCACGCCGTGGGTGAAGGTATGGCCTCCATCCACGCTTTCGCGGGCGATCAGCGTGCCGCCATTGTTGGCGATGGTGAACACCTGTCCCTCCGGCACGACCGGCGAATAGTCGAAGGTCTCGACCAGGATCGCCGTGGCATCGGAAATGCCGCCATCGGTGATGGCCGTGGCGCTGATGGTGCCGGTGTTGGTCAGCAAGGAACCGTTAACGGCACTATCGAAGTAGAGGCCGATCGCCTCGGCATAGGAGTTTGCTTCGATCACCTGCGGGACGCGGGCATCAATCATCTCCATGCCGCCCAGGTCGCCGCCCAGTGCGGTTGCCGTCACGTCGATCGTGCCGGAGTTGGTGACAGTGCCGGAAAGCGTATTGGTCCAGCCTTCCCACGGATCGTCGACCTCGTCCTCGCCGCCATGACCACCGTTGCCGCCGTTGCCGCCTTCGCCTTGTCCGCCGCCACCTTCTTCTGCGGGCAGTTGCGTCGGGTCGATATTGGCGAACAGGCCCATGCCGCCGGCAAATGCATCGGCAAAGCCATCTGATTCAGCGGTCGAGGTGACGGTGAAGGTGCCGCTGTTCGAAACATGCATCGTCAGCGGTTCGGCTTCCACCAGGTAGCCCACGGCAAAGGAACTGCCAAAGGCCCCTTCCGTGCCGGTGGCATCGGCCGATGCGGCAACGGAGAAAGTGCCGGCATTGCCGAATGTGGCATCGGCACCCTGCAGCGCGATGATCTGCTGGTTCACGCCAAGCGCTTCCGCACCGGCATAACCGAAGGCACCCACGGCATGGGCATCGCTGCCCACGGCGAAGCTGCCATCATTGGTGAAGCTGAGCGCGGCTGCACCGCTCATCTCACCCTGCTGCAGCACCGCCGCACCGATGAAGGCTTCGGCATCGCTGAAACCGGCCGATGTGGCGCTGGCACTTGTGTGGACGGCAAAGCTGCCGCCGTTTTCCATGCTTGCGGTGCCGACCCGGCCCTCGAAGCTTTCGGGGCCGCCGGCTTCCACGATCTGGTGGACCGATCCGGTGGCCGCCGCAAAGGCATCTGCGCCCAGTTCGGGGATTCAGATTGCTTCAGGTGCCAGCACTTCTGCGTCGGACTCTTCCGGAACGCCGGTCGAGGTTGCGGTGGCAACATAGTTGAACGCGATCGAGCCATCGTTGACGAGGCCGACGTTGATGATCCCGTCATCCTGTCCGCTGGCCTGGCCTTTCAGGACAATGCCGCCTCCCTTCTCGTCATGCTCGTCGGACAGGGCATTGCCGCCTACCGCGATGGCTTCGGCGTAGTTTTCACCGGTGGCTGTGGCGGTTCCGGTCACGTCGATGGTGCCGTCAGCGGTGTTGACCATGAGGACATCGGCGCTGTCCACGCCCACGCCATTGGCGGCAGCGCGAATATGCATCAGGCCGTGCTCACCGCCGCCGGCAGCCGCCGTGGCGAAGGCGCTGCCGTCAAGGCTCTCGGCCACGGCATCGCTGGAGACGGTGATGGCGCCAGAATTGACGTAGTTCGTCTCGGTCGTGCCGTCACCGGCACCATTGGCCTGTGCGCGCATGAACACGGCTTCGTAGACACCTGCTTGCGCGTTGGCATCGAAATCCGCGATCGCCGTTGCATCGGCGAACACGTTGTAGGTCCCGCTGTTTTCGCCAGTGACCAGGGCGGAGCCGTCGCCGCCACCTTCAACGGTGGCTTCCTGGTGCAAGCCACCGTTCACGGTGGCGTAGGCGGTAGCGTTGAGTTCGTCATCGTCCTTGGCAAGCGCGGTCGCGCCCACAGTCAGGGAACCGCTGTTGCCAAGATAGATCGAGAGGTCTTCATCAGGGGCGGTCAGGATCTGGCTGACGGCATCCTCGACATAGGCTTCCGCCGAAGCGCTCTGTCCTTCACCCGAAAGCGCGCTGGCATCGGCAAGGATGCTGAGCGTGCCTTCGTTGGAGATATAGAGCGAAAGCGGGTCAGCCGGTTCGTCCAGCGCCACGCGCGCGTCTTCGGTCGAATGCTCCTCATCCTCCACCATCAGGTGCTGGATGAAGGTGCCGAAGGGCACATAGTTGACGAAGGCATTGGCATTGGGAGAACCGGTGGTTGTCACGCCGGTAGTAAGCGTTTCCCCGGCTTCGAGTGTTGCCTCGGGCGGAAGAACCTCACCCGGCACGACGGTGGTTTCACCTCCGTTGGCAAGCGCGGCGCCGGCCGCACAAAGGCTCAGCAGGGATACACCTGCCGAGAGCAAAGTAGCTGAACTGCGTTTCATTGTGTTTTCTCCCAAGTGCCACAAAAGTGGTCGGAATCACCTCGATGGGATCGGCTCCCATGTTTGGAGGTTGCGCTGGCCAAACCCGTGTCCCATTAACCAAAACCAAAGGTTTGCGGGTTCAGGCCGGCGGCGTTCCCGAAAAGCGAGTTTCTCAAATGACTAAGTGAAAACAACTAAGTAGTTTTACGTATATTTCTGCCGATCAAGGGAATTGGCGGCCAAGGCAGCTTGCGCAGGCGGTTGCCTGCTCAGTAGCTCGCCTGCGGGCCGCCGCGCGCATAGCTAATCCTGATCCGCACCCACGATCCGACAAGCGATTCATTCCCCCGCCTGGGCGGACGAACCTGGAACTGCCACGTCGCGGCGAGCACGGCGTTCATGATGTTGGAACGCGGCGGGTATTGTTCGATCGGCACGCAATCCACCACTTCCCAACGCGGTGCCGTCTTGCAGGCAATCAGCGCCCAGGCCGGTGCCTCCACGGTGGACAGGTATCCTGCCATTTCCTGCCGGGTGGGCTCGCGAAACCAGCGGGCTGCATAGAGTGGCGATCCGTCCGGCGCCGTGCCGACAATCTCGCTATCGGACGCTGCGCGCCGACCGGCGTCTGGCGGCCCGTAGTTGCGATCGGGCCGGATGACGGCGCGCGGACGGTTGTCCTGCTCGGGATCAGGCTGGGGCAAGGGCGGTTCTTGCGCAACCGGGGGATCGATGGGGGCAGGTGTGACTAGCGGGCGGGGCAGCGGCACCATCTCCAGCCTTGGCGTTGCCGTGGCTTGCGGCGCCGGTGTCGCCTGCTGCTGTTCCGGATCCGGTTGCGGTGCCTGCTCTTCGCTATCGCTTGCGGTCTGCTCGCTCGCATCGCTGGCTTCGAAAGTGGTGAGGCGTTGAGTGGCGCGCGGTTGCTCTTCATCCGCATACATGCCGAGCGACAGCAGCATCGCCAGCAGCAGCACCTCCAGCGCCAGCGTGATGCCGAGTGCAAGCGCGCGCGCACCGACCCTTTCGGCCAGTCTCCCGCGCCAGGTCGTGCCGGATTGTACAGAAGAAGATGCGCGCTGGATGATCCGGTTCCTGGTGCCCCCAGTGTCCCGGTTGGCGGTTTAGTCACGGCACCAGGGCGCGTAAACAGCAAAGCAGGTCCGGCTGCGGTGCCGATGGCACATTCTTCAGTGCGTCGTGGTGTTGAGGGCCTTTCGGATCATGTTGACAAGATCGGCCGGCGGACACGGTTTTTCCGCGGCTTCGGCATCGGGGAAGTGGGCCCTGATCTCGTCGGGCGTGGCATGCCCGGAATGAAAGACCATCGGCACGCCGGCCTCCCGCAAGGCCTCTGCCAGCGGATAGATCTCGCCGTCCTCCACCAGCACATCGAGGATCGCGAAATCGGGCATGTTCTGCCTGATGGCGGCAAAGGCGGTGCGCTTGGCGATATGCGGGCCATCGACGCGGCACCCCATCGCGCGGACGGTTTCCGCAAGATCGAGACCGATGATGAACTCGTCTTCCACCACCAGCACGCGCGGGTGTTCAAACTGCCTGTGCAACGCCATCTGCGTAACTCCTGCCGAGTGCCGGACTTTCGGTCCGCTTCGGCAAGTCTACGCATGGAAGGCGATGACGTTCCTGAAAGGCGTCAGGTGCGCCCGAACTGGTTTTCGTATGCTGCACGATCCCCGGCAGCCAGCATCTTGGCCTGTTCCACCCAGTTGTCGCGCCGGATGCGGCCCTGGAAGCGGCCGAGCTGGGCATCGATCCGGTCGATGTCCGCATCTTCCCAGGCCGCGATCTGGGCGAAGCTGGTAACGCCCATTTCGCCCAGCATGGTTTTCAGTTTGGGACCAAGGCCCTTGATCTGGGTGAGGTCATCCACGCTGTCCGTGGCGGCAGGAGCAGGAGCAGGAGCAGGAGCAGGAGCAGGAGCAGGAGCAGGAGCAGGTACCGGAGCCGGTGCCGGTGGGGCGACTTCCTCGACCGGAGCCACGGCGGGTGCGGCCGCCGGCGCTTCGGGCTTGGAAACGGCAGGCGTTGCATCGATCAGCGCCTGGTTGCGCCTGGCGGTGCCTTGACCCTCGTCCTTCTCGGCAATCTCGACCTTGGTGGTACGGTTGGCGGCGAAGATCCACCAGGCGACCAGCAGCCCGATCACCAGTGCGATTGCCAGAAACAGCCAGTTTTCCTGCAACAGTTCAGCCATGACAGGCCTTTCTCCCGGTAAGTGTCAATTGCGGCCCCAGATGATCCAGCCAATGCCGATGCCGATCGCATAGGCGAATATCAGGAGGACAAAAAGTTCAAGCCAGATGGGCATGGTGGGGTTCTCTAATCATCGCTGTCGGGAAGGGCAATGCGCGCATCCTTGCATCAGCGCGGGCCCGGTGTATCGACCGGCGTCGGGGTTATGGGCACTGTCTCCACCACGGAAAACTCGATCCGGCGATTGGCGGGGTCCGCCGGGTCCAGCCCTTCCAGCGGCTGGGACGAGCCGATGCCGCGGGCACGCAGCCCGTCCTCCGGAATGCCATGGTCCACCAGCGCATCGCGCACGGCATTGGCGCGTTCGCGCGAAAGGGCGAGGTTTGCCGCCGCGCTGCCGGAATTGTCGGTATGGCCGGTGATGGCGATGATGCTGCCAAGGCAAGGGCGCAGGGCATTGGCCACTTCATCGATCAGCGGTTCGCTGCCGGCATCGATGCGTGCGGAACCTTCCTCGAAGCGGATCGAGCGTGCCCGCAGCAGCGCCTGCACATCCTCCTGGCAATGCAGCGGGTTCTGGATCTGGGCACTGCTTTCGGAAAGCATGGTGCCATCCGACCAGCTGATGCCGCCAACGCCGGGAATGGCGCGCACGGCGCGGGCAATGCGGATGCGGGTGGCATCGTCCAGGCCCTCTCCGCCAACCAGAACCGGATGGCGACTGGCAAGGCCGTTGGGCGAGGCAAAACGGGCCTGCACTTTCCCGCCGCCACCGGCATCGGCGATCACCGGCTCGGCGCGCGCGGCCAGCTTGGCCGCAAGGTCGGGGCCGGAGATCCGTCCGCCGATCACGGCCAGCAGGAAGACGACGAACAAGCCCAGGGCAAGGGCAATGCGGGGGCTGCGAATGATCCTCATTCCATCCCTTTAGCCACAGTCGGCAGTATCCGTCGAGGCTTGGTGAAACAGCCACCGAAGGGTGCCGCCGCATGGTGGCCGACAATGGTCAGAGTGCCGGATCAGGCTCCGCAGCCTCGTCCTTGTTCTTCTTCATGCCGCGGAACAACACCCGGTCTTCCGGGCCGAATCCGCGGGTCCAGATCACCCAGCCATAGACAGCAAGGATAGCCGGGACGCCCAGCGCCAGTTCCATCCATTCGGGCAGCAGGATCGCCACCTGGCCCACCACGACCGCGGCGGCGGTGGCATAGACCAGCGCCCAGCGCCAGTTGTTGATCTTGTGTCCCAGAAGGCGCGAGAGCATGAATGCCTTCACCACCGAGGCGGCCCCCAGAGCCAGCATCAGCGCGGCAGCAGCGGCGGCGGCGCGATAGAAATCGTCCTTCTCGGCAGGCCACAGGTCGACATTCTCGATCAGCAGCATGAAGCCCAGCGTCAGCGCCACCTGCAAGCCGATGGTGCCGATGGAGACCCACAGGTTGCGCACCCGCGCCATGTAGATCAGCGCCGCTTCGGAAACGACGGCCGTGGCGGCGACGACCTCTGCCGCCAGCAGGAAGGCCAGCGCGCCGGTGCCCGGGACGAATTGCCCGTCGGCCCCGAACAGGCCCATCAGCGCCTCACCCGGAATGCCCAGCGCCAGCGCGATCCCTGCCTGCATGGCGATGATCCAGAAGCCC
This sequence comes from Alphaproteobacteria bacterium, assembly GCA_030424845.1. GTDB lineage: Bacteria > Pseudomonadota > Alphaproteobacteria > Sphingomonadales > Sphingomonadaceae > Alteraurantiacibacter. Next base: position 81,341 of record JAUHWC010000003.1, read on the forward strand.
ACCTGGCACACTTGCCGGGCGATGGCGGCATAGTCCTTTTCCTTCAGCTTGGCGGTGATCACCGGGCCGAGGATCGGCTCGAAACTGGTCTTCAGCTTCTGCGGCAGGCTGGCGACCTGCTGGGCCATGTAATAGATGCCCACGGCCACCGGCCCGGCAAAGAAGCCGAGGATGAAGATGTCCACCCGCCTGGTGCCCCATTCGATGGCATCGGCGGCGGCCAGCGGCAGGGCGCGCCACACCATGCGGCCAATGCGCACCGGGTGCGGGCTCCAGCCTTGCGGCAGGCCATAGCTGCGCAGGAAGGTCCACAGGCCCGTTGCCAGGCCGGCGTAGATCGAGGCGATATAGGCCAGCGACAGGCCGGCCTCGCTGGTGGCGGGGATGAAATAGAACACGCCCGCAAGGATGGAGATGGTCCACGGCTCCACCACTGCGCGGGCGCGCACCGTGGTGGCGATATCGAACTTGCATGCCTGTGCCGCTAGCACGATCTCCGTCAGGGCGAAGCCGGGGATGGCGAGCACGATCCAGCGGTCCATCTCGCTGCCCATGCCGTTGGGGAACAGCGGGTCCGGCCAGACATAGAACAGCGCCGCCGCAGCACCGGAAAACACCAGAGCCACGAGCATGGAATCGGCAATCAGCGCGGCGTTGTTGCCCTTTCCTTCGGTCAGGCGCTGGGCGAGGCCGCGCTTCTCGCCGATCGAGCAGACCAGCGCTGTCAGTTCGACGACAACCAGCGCATAGGCATAGATTCCCACGGCTGCCGCGCCATAGAGCTGGCCGGCGATGAACAGGAAGGGCAGGCGGGCGAGCAGGCGCAGCAGGAAGCCGAAGAAATTCGTGCGGCCGCCCTTGGCCAGCGCCGCCATGTCACCATCGTCATCCGGCGTGGTCTTGCCTTGGCCGGTTGGGTCGGGAGGAGCGTTGTCGCTCAACTGTCGGAGCCTTCCGCCTTGAGCGGGCGGGTGAGCATGTCCTGCGCCACCTCGCCAGCCGAAGCACCTTCGAGCAGCTGGCAGACCGCCGCGACGATGGGCATGTCCACACCGTGCCGGGCTGCCAGTTCTGCCAGCACCGGCGCGGTATGCGCGCCTTCTGCCACCGTGCGCCGGTCGCGCATCAGGCCTGCCGGGTCCTGCCCCTCGCCGAGCGCCTTGCCGAGCGAGAAATTGCGGCTGGAGGTGGACGAGCAGGTGAGCACGAGGTCTCCCAGCCCGCACAGCCCGGCAAGCGTATCGCGCCGCGCGCCGAGCGCCTCGCCAAAGCGGAGCATTTCCGCATAGCCGCGGCTGATCAGCGCCGCGCGGGCGTTCTGGCCGAGCCCGAGGCCGTCCACCACGCCGCAGGCGATCGCGAGAACGTTCTTGACCGAACCACCCACTTCCGCGCCGACAAGGTCATCGGAATAGTAGGGGCGGAAGGTGGGACGGGCGATGGCAGGGGCCAGCCGATCCCACTGCGCATTGCCGCCGCCGCAAGCCAGTGTCCCGGCGGTGGGAAGGCCCGCTGCAACTTCATCGGCGAAAGTGGGACCGGAAAGCACGGCAATGTCGCTTCCGGGTGCAACATCGCTGGCGACATGGTTCATCATCCGCCCCGTTCCCGCCTCGATCCCCTTGGAACACAGGACAAGGTCCCTGGGGTGCGAGGGCATCTGCCCCAGCACGTTGCCGAGGTGCTGCGCGGGCGTGACCACCAGCAGCATGTCGAGCCGGGCCATTTCGCCAAGGTCGCTGGTGGCGCGGATGGCCGGCGAAAGCGCGGCAGATGGCAGGTACAGCGCATTGCGATGATCGGTGTTGATCGCTTCGACCAGCTCGCTTTCCAGCGCCCAGAGCAGCACTTCGCGCCCGTCGCTGGCGAGCATCTGCGCCAGCGCCGTGCCCCAGGCACCCGCGCCGATCACGCCGATTGATGTGCTGGTCATGCCTTCACTCCTGCGCCTCTTGCGGGCTCTGCTTGCGGGTCCAGAGGCCAGCGCGGCCGGGCGGAAAAATCAAGCGGATCAGGCGCGATTCCCACCGCAAGGCGTTCGACACCTGCCCATGCGATCATCGCGGCGTTGTCCGTGCACAGCTTTTGTGGCGGCGCGGTGAATGCAAGCCGTCGGCTGGCGGCCAACTGCTCGAGCGCAGCGCGTATCACGCTGTTGGCAGCGACCCCGCCTGCCACGACCAGCGCGTTCAACTTGCCCATCTTGCCGAGCGCGATCTTCAACCTGTCGATCAGGCAATCGACTGCCGCCTGCTGGAAGCTCGCAGCGATGTCCGCGTCCGAATGCTCGCCGCTCTCATGCGCGCGCAGCACTGCGCTCTTGAGGCCGGCAAAGGAGAAATGCGGTTCCCCGCTGCCCACCAGCGGGCGCGGCAGGGCAACTGCTTCCGGATCGCCTTGCAGAGCCAGCTTTTCCACCTGCGGCCCGCCGGGATAGCCGAGGCCGAGGATCTTTGCGGTCTTGTCGAACGCTTCGCCCAGGGCATCGTCAATCGTTGTGGCAAGCCGCTTGTACCGGCCCACACCGTCCACCCGCAGGATCTGGCAATGTCCGCCGGACACCAGCAGCAGGGCATAGGGGAACTCAAGGGTTGCGTCGGCCAGCCGCGGGCTGAGCGCGTGGCCTTCAAGATGGTTGATCGCCAGCAGCGGCTTTCCTTCCGCCATCGCCAGTGCCTTGCCGGTGACGAGGCCGACCATGACGCCGCCGATCAGCCCCGGGCCGGCGGTGGCTGCGATGGCATCGCAATCGGACAGGGTCTTGCCCGCATCGGCCAATACCTTGTCGATCAGCGGCACCAGCCGTTCGGCATGGGCGCGTGCGGCAATCTCCGGCACCACGCCGCCATAGGGCGCGTGTTCGGCCTCCTGGCTGGCGATGGCCTGGGCAAGGATGCGCCTGTCCCCGTCCACCAGCGCGGCGGCGGTTTCATCGCACGAACTTTCAATTCCAAGCACAAGCGTCATTGCGCGGCTTCCACTGGACGCAATTGGGCTCTAGGGCAAGCAGCGCCTATGACGACTGACGTAAAACTGAAGCTGGGAACGCGCGCCTCGCCGCTGGCGATGGTGCAGGCAGAGGAAGTGCGCGATCGCCTTTGCGCCGCCCATGGCTGGGACAAGAGCCGGGTCGAACTGGTGCCTGTCACCGCCAGCGGTGACAAGGTGCTGGACCGGCCGCTCGCCGAAATCGGCGGGAAGGCGCTGTGGACCAAGGAGCTCGATGCCTGGCTTGCCGAAGGCCACATCGATGCCTCGGTTCACTCGCTGAAGGACGTGGAGACGGTGCGTCCCGATGTCTTCACGCTGGGTGCGATCCTCGAACGCGCGGACAAGCGTGACCGGCTGATCGGAGCGGCCAGCATCGCCGCGCTGCCACCGGGTGCCACGGTTGGCACCAGCGCCCCGCGCCGCGCCGCGCAGCTGCTCAACCAGCGGCCTGACTGCAAGGTGGTGATGTTCCGCGGCAATGTCGCCACGCGATTGTCCAAGCTGGCGGCGGGCGAGGCGGATGCCACCTTCCTTGCCGCTGCCGGGCTGGAGCGGTTGGGAGAGGATGGCGTGGGTCATGCGCTGGAAGTGGCGGACTGGCTGCCCGCGCCATCGCAAGGCGCCATCGCGGTGGAATGTCGCAGCGATGACGAGCGGGTGCAGGGATATCTTGCCGCGCTTGACCACATGCCCAGCCGTGCTGAGGTGATGGCGGAGCGCGCCTTGCTGCTGGCACTGGGTGGCACCTGCCATTCCTCCATCGCGGTCAATTGCGATTACGCCGGCGGGGAACTGTCCATGCGCGCGGTCCTGTTCAGCACTGACGGGGCCGAGCGGGTGGAGGCAGATGCGCGTTTCGATGCGAAGGACACCGCAGCGCCCGGCCTGTTGGCGCAAGACCTGCTTTCCCGATCGAGCTCCGCCATCCGCAGCCTGTTTCCAGCCGATCGATGACCCGCATTATCACCATCCGGCCGGAACCGGGTGCCAGCGCCACGGCAAGCGCGGGCAGGAAGCTGGGCCTGGAGGTGGAGGCCTTCCCCTTGGCGATGATCGAGGCGCGCAACTGGGACGGCCCGGATCCGGCTTCGGTCGATGCCCTGCTGGTGGCCAGCGCCAATGCCATCCGCATGGGCGGGGAAGGGTTGGCGCGATATCTGGACAAGCCGGTGTTCGCGGTGGGAGAGACCACCGCGAGTGTCGCTCGCGAGGCCGGTTTCAGGGTGGAACTGGCGGGCGACGGCGGGTTGCAGCGCCTGCTGGCCATGATCGAGACGCGCCCCGTGCGGCTGTTGCGCCTCGCCGGGGCACGCATGATCGAACTGAATGCGCCTGAAGGCATCACCGTGCAGACGCGCATTGTCTATGACGCGCCGGACCTGCCGATGCCGGACGCGTTGCAGCAGGCCTTGCGCGGTGGGGATGCTCTGGTGCTGCTGCATTCTGCGGGCGCAGCGGAGCATTTCCGCGCCCAATGCCTGGCCGCGGGTGTCGACCTGTCGACCGTCCGTATCGCGGCGCTGGGGCCGCGCATCGCCGAAGCTGCGGGCGAGGGTTGGGGCGAATTGCGCTTTGCCTTAAAGCCGGCCAACGGTGTGTTGTTGGCCTTGGCGAAAGAGATGTGCCAATAGGAGGAATTGACCGACGCCCGGTTCCCGCTTGCGGAACCGGCAAGGGCCGCAAGGGAAGACATGGATACTGCCTCTTCAACCCACGCTTCGGACGCTGCATCGCCCCGTGCGGGCATAAGCCTGCGTGCCCTGCTGGGGGCGGTGCTGCTTGCCTTCCTGCTCGGCGCGATCGCGGTATTCTACCTCGTCGGCGGTTCGACCGGCCTTGGCGACATGTTCCGCTTGCGCAGCGATGTTGCGCCTGAGGCAACCGCTCCGCTGGGAACGCGCACGCCACCGGCGGGGGGGTCCGCGCAAGAGGAAGTGCCCGAAGTGGTGGTTGCCGAAGCCCGCGAGGCTGTCGAGCGGGTGGAGCAGGTCGCGGTGCAGACGGGCGGTATCGACCAGCGCGTGGCCGCCCTCGAACAGCGCCTGACCCGGCTCGACCTGCAATCGCAGGCTGCGGCCGGCAATGCCGCAAGGGCTGAAGGCATGCTGATCGCCTTTGCCGCGCGGCGTTCGCTGGAGCGCGGCCAGCCGCTGGGTATTCTGGAAGACCAGTTGCAGATGCGCTTTGGCGAGGGGCGGCCCAACGCGGTGGCCACCATCATCAGTGCCAGCCAGAACCCTGTCACGCTGGACCAGTTGCTGGTGCGGCTCGACGGGCTCGCTCCCGAACTCACCGATATTGCGCAAGACGAAAGCCTGATGAAGCGGCTTCGGCATGAATTCTCGCAACTGTTCTCCGTGCGCACGGATGACACGCCTTCGCCGGTGGCCGAGCGCCGTCTCGAACGCGCCCGCGCCGCGCTCGAAAGCGGCCGGATCGAAACCGCCATTTCCGAAGTGCGGGCCATGCCCAATGCCGCCATTGCCGCACAATGGCTGGAGGATGCGGAACGCTATCGCGCCGCACAGGCAGCACTGGAAGCACTGGAAACCGCCGCCGTGCTGGATACCGCCTTGCGCGATGCCGCCGGCGAACCGGTGGATGTGCCGGCACTGGTGAACTGACAATCGCGAGGTTGTGCCGGATTGTCCGGCACTGCCGTCCTCAGCCCTTCAGCAATTCGGGGACATCGCCCGTCACGCCGCGTGCCTCGTCCATGAAGAAGCGCTTCAGCGGCGGTGTGCGCTGGACCATTCCCATGCCGAGGCGACGGATCGCGCTGGGCAGCTTGCCGGGAATGCCGAACAGGCGGGTGAGGCCGTCCGTCGCGCTCATGACCATCAGCGAATCGAGCGCGCGCCACTTCTGGTAGCGTTCGAGCAGTTGCGCATCGCCGAAATCGAGGCCGATCCGCGCGCCTTCCACCAGCACTTCCACAAGCGTGCCGACATCGCGCAGGCCAAGGTTCAGGCCCTGTCCGGCAATCGGGTGCATGCCGTGTGCGGCATCGCCCACCAGCGCCAGGCGTTCACCGGTTATCTGCACCGTATGCTGGAATGAAAGCGGGTAGGAACTGATCGTCCCCTGCAATGCAAGCTCGCCCAGCACGCCGTGGGTGCGCTTCGCCACTTCGGCGGTAAACATGTCGCGCGGCATCGCGAGGACGCCGGCGGCATCCTTTTCTGCCACGGTCCACACCAGCGCGCTGCGATGGGTGCCATCGGAATCATCGAGCAGCGGCAACAGGGCAAAGGGTCCTGCCGGATAGAAGATTTCCCACGCCACGTTGTCATGCGGCTTGGAGTGGGTAAGGCCGACGATCATCGCGCGGTGGGAGTAGTCCCAATGCGCCATGGAAATGCCCGCTTCCTCTCGCGTGGGGGACATGCGCCCTTCGGCGCCGACCATCAGCGATGCTTCCAGCACAGTGCCATCGGCCAGCCTGGCGGAAACGGAATGGGCCCCGCGATGGCGTTCCAGCACGTCGGACTTGGGATGGAAGGCGATCAGCTCCTCGCCTTCCGCTGCCTGGTACAGCGCCAGGCGCAACTGGCGGTTGGGGAACATCCGCCCCAGCGATCCCTCGTGCGGTTCGGGCTGGAAATCGATCCGGCCCGGCTTCATCCCGTCCGTCACCGCGATTGAGGCAATGGGGCAGCCATAGGGTTCCAGCGCATCGGCAATGCCGATGTTCCTGAACAGGTTCCAGCTGGCGGTGGAGATGGCCGATGCCCGGCCGTCGAACCCCTCCGCCGTCAGTTCCGCAGGGTCGGCCCGGTCCACCACATGGCAGGACAGGCCCTTCCTGGCAGCGGCGATGGCCAGGGTCATGCCCACCAGCCCGCCGCCAAGGATCAGGAGATCACGCTTGTCGCTCATAGGACTGCGTCCTAGATGCACTGCCATCATGCGCGCAAGAGTGATGGACCTTTTCCGGTATGTGCTCGCCCTGCTTCTGCTGGCGGGCAGCGCTCCGCTTGCTGCGCAGGTGGCCCAGCGCGAGAACAATATCGCCGCTGACCTGGTTGCCGAATCCGCTCCGCAGGCGGGTGGGGAGATGACAGTCGCCTTCCTGTTTAGCCCCAAGGATGGCTGGCACGGTTACTGGGCCAATCCCGGCGATGCGGGGCTTGGCATGCAGCTCGATTGGAACCTTCCGGAAGGGTGGCGGGCTGGAGAGCCGCAATATCCGGTGCCCGAACAGCTGGTGATCGCGGGCCTGATGAACCACGTCTACAAGGGCGATTATGCCGTGCTGGTGCCGATCACGGTGCCCGAAGGCGCTTCGCTTTCGATCACCGATCCGATCAGCGTCGATGCCGAATGGCTCGCCTGCACGGACCAGATCTGCGTTCCCGAACAGGCCACGCTGACCTTGCGCATCCCGCAGGCGCAAGGCACCGCCAACCCCTTCGATGCCTATCGCGCCCAGCTTCCTCCGCTGATCGACAGCGCGGCGCAATTCTCCGTTGCAGGCGATGTGCTGCGCATCGCCATCCCGCTGCCTGCATCGATGGAGATTGCCAACCCGCATGTGTTCGTGGAGCAGGACCGCATCAGCGCCGACCGGCGCGTGGCCTATGCCCTTGACCAGCGCTTCGCGCGCGACGGGAACATGCTGCTGGCTGAAATCCCCCTGGCCGAATTGCTGCTCTATCCCGGTTCGGAACTGGAGGACTTCGGTCCGCTGGCGCAGCTTGATGGCATCCTTGCCTATGGCGAGGCGGGGCAGGGCATTCGTTTCGAGGCGATCGCGGGCGATGTCGGCGCGTTGAGTGGAGAGCTGCTGACTTCTCCTGCGACCCCGCCCTTGTGGTGGCTGCTGCTTGCGGCGCTGGGCGGCGGGCTGCTGCTGAACCTGATGCCCTGCGTCTTTCCCATCCTGTCATTGAAGGCGATGACGCTTGCCCGGGCGGGTGAAAGCGAAGCGGGCGCGAAAAAGGAAGCGCTGGCCTACACTGCCGGCGTGGTGCTGGCTTGCCTTGCCATCGGTGGAATGTTGCTGGTCCTGCGCGCTGGCGGCGAGCAGGTGGGCTGGGCCTTCCAGTTGCAGGAACCTTCCGTGGTGGTGGGCCTGTTTGTCCTCGCAGCGGTCATCACGGCCAATTTTGCCGGGGTGTTCGAACTTCCCGGCATTGCCATTACCCGGGCCGGGGGCTCCGCCTCGTCGTTTGCCACGGGCCTTCTGGCGGCCTTCGTTGCCACGCCTTGCACCGGGCCGTTCATGGCGGTTGCCCTGGGGGCGGCGCTGCTGCTGCCGACAACGCAGGCGCTGTTGCTTTTCACCATGCTGGGGCTTGGCCTCGCGCTGCCGTTCCTGGCTCTCGGCTTCGTGCCTGCCTTGCGCAACCGCTTGCCCAAGCCCGGCGCGTGGATGGAGCGGTTCCGCAAGATCATGGCGATCCCGATGGGGCTCACCGCGCTCGCGCTGCTGTGGCTGCTGGTGCAGATCGGCGGGCGGCCCTTCGCCGTGGCCGCTCTGGTCCTTGTGGCGGGCCTGATATTGGGTCTTGCCGTGACAGGACGCTTGCAGAAACTCGGCAAGATGGCCTGGCCAGCTTTCGGTCTGATCGCCGCGCCATTCGTTATCGGTGCTGCCTTCGCCCTGCCTGCCTTGCACGAAACGCGCAGCGCCAGCGCGCAAAGCATCCATGACCCGATGGATTTCGACGAATTCGCGTTGATGGACCTTACCCAATCGCAAGGCAAACCCGTGTTCTTGTGGTTCACTGCCGACTGGTGCGTGACCTGCAAGGTCAACGAAGGCGTGGCGATCGAGCGCGAAGAGGTGCGAGCCGCATTCGAGGATGCGGGCGTTGTCACCATGCGCGGCGACTGGACAGTGCGGGATGAGAAAATCACCCGCTTCCTGACCCGGCAGGGCGCGGCAGGGGTGCCGCTTTACCTGTGGTACGATCCGGTCAAGGGCGTCGAACAGCTGCCGCAAGTGCTGACACCGGGCATGCTGGTGGAGCGCGCCGGGGGATTGTGATCCCCGTTACTTGAAATCGGGGTCCAACTGGTTTTCCGCCCGCTCTTCGGCCGTTTCCGGCTGCACCTCCACGGCGCGGCCGCCGGCGCGGCACCAGGTGATGAACTCGCCGGGAATGCGGCTGCCATGGATGTCCAGCATCCCGCGACCGGGCAGCGTGGCAAGGATCTGCCTCGTGCCGGTGAAGACATCGAGCCGGGAATCCTCTGCCGGGACCAGGGCTTCCCAGCGCCATTCACCGTTCGACAGCACGGCATCGGCCAGGAAACGGCTGCGCACGCCATTGCCGATGATCGGGAAAAGCGCCGTCAGGCCCGGGCTGGCAGGTGCGTGGCGGATGATTTCCATCTGCGGTTCCTCGCCGTCGCGCAGGAGGCAATCGAGCGTCAGCAGGGGCTCTTCCCCGGCATTGCCGAAACGGATGGCATGGCCGTTGTCTGCCACCGACCAGAAGCCTTCGCTGGTATCGGGCGACTGCTGCATCACCATGGGCGCTGCAGGTCGGGCATCGGAAAGCTGCACGCGCTGCGCCGGCGCGGGCTGGTCACATCCAGCGAGCAGCGCCAAGGCTGCAATGGGGACAAGGCGCATCACCGTTTCCACTTCTTCTGCACCTTGCCGTAACGCGTCTTGCGCGTGCCTGGGCGGCCTTCGTTTGATCGGCCCACGAGCGGTGCCTTCTTCTGCTCGTCCGGCAGGCCCAGTTCCTCGTTCTCGAGGCGCCGGATCTCGTCGCGCAGGCGGCCTGCTTCCTCGAATTCGAGGTCTGCCGCAGCGGCGCGCATCTTCTTTTCCAGTTCCTCGATATAGGCGCGCAGGTTGTGGCCGACCAGGTTGTTGCGACCGTCTTCGGTCTCGATTTCCACGGTCACGCCATCGGCCGCGGCAGAGTGCGCCACGATATCGGCGATGGCGCGCTTGATCGTGGTCGGCGTGATGCCGTTTTCCTCGTTGAACTGGCGCTGTTTCTCGCGGCGGCGCTCGGTCTCGGCCATGGCGCGCTCCATGCTGCCGGTCACCCGGTCGGCATAGAGGATCACCTTGCCATCCACGTTGCGCGCGGCGCGGCCGATGGTCTGGATCAGCGAAGTTTCGGAGCGCAGGAAGCCTTCCTTGTCAGCGTCAAGGATGCAGACCAGCCCGCATTCGGGAATGTCGAGGCCTTCACGCAGCAGGTTGATGCCCACCAGCACGTCATACACGCCCATGCGCAAATCGCGGATCAGCTCGATGCGTTCCAGCGTCTCCACGTCGGAATGCATGTAGCGAACCTTCACGCCCTGCTCGTGCATGAACTCGGTGAGGTCCTCGGCCATGCGCTTGGTGAGTGTGGTGACGAGCGTGCGGTATCCGCGCGTCGCGTTCTCCTTCGCCTCGGCAATGCAATCCTGCACCTGGTCCTCGGTCGGGCGGATTTCCACGGGCGGGTCGATCAGGCCGGTGGGACGGATCACCTGTTCGGCAAAGACGCCGCCGGTCTGTTCCATCTCCCAAGTGCCGGGCGTGGCGGAAACGCAGAAAGTCTGCGGGCGCATCGCGTCCCATTCGTTGAAGCGCAGCGGGCGGTTGTCGATGCAACTGGGCAGGCGGAAGCCGTATTCGGCCAGCGTTAGCTTGCGGCGGTGGTCCCCGCGCGCCATCGCGCCGACTTGCGGCACGGTCTGGTGGCTTTCGTCCACGAACAGCAGCGCGTTTTCGGGCAGATATTCGAACAGCGTGGGCGGCGGCTCGCCCGGCAAGCGACCGGTCAGGAAGCGCGAATAGTTCTCGATCCCCGCGCAGGAACCGGTGGCGGCGATCATCTCGAGGTCGAAATTGGTGCGCTGTTCCAGCCGCTGCGCCTCGAGCAGGCGACCTTCGGCGTGCAGTTCCTTCAGCCGCTCCTCCAGCTCGAACTTGATGGCGGCCATGGCCTGCTTCATCGTCGGACCGGGCGTGACATAGTGGCTGTTGGCGTAGATGCGCACCTTGTCGAGCGTCTGCCCCTTCTTGCCGGTCAGCGGGTCGAACTCGGCAATCTCCTCGATCTCGTCCCCGAAGAAGCTGATGCGCCAGGCCATGTCCTCGTAGTGGCTGGGGAAGATTTCCAGGTTGTCCCCGCGCACGCGGAAGTTGCCGCGCGCAAAGGCGGCATCGTTGCGCTTGTATTGCAGGGCGACGAGCTTGCGGATGATTTCGCGCTGGTCGACCGTCTCGTCCTTCTTGATGTCGAAGATCATCGCCGAATAGGTCTCGACAGATCCGATGCCGTAGAGGCAGGAAACCGAGGCCACGATCAGCACATCGTCGCGTTCGAGCAGGGCGCGGGTGGCCGAATGGCGCATCCGGTCGATCGCCTCGTTTACGCTCGATTCCTTCTCGATGTATGTGTCCGAGCGCGGCACATAGGCTTCAGGCTGATAGTAATCGTAATAGGATACGAAATACTCGACCGCGTTGTTGGGAAAGAAGCTCTTGAACTCGCCATAAAGCTGCGCGGCGAGGATCTTGTTGGGCGCAAGGACCAGGGCAGGGCGCTGCAGTTCCTCCACCACCTTGGCCATGGTGAAGGTCTTGCCCGAGCCGGTGACGCCCAGCAGTACCTGCGTCTTTTCGCCTTCCTTCGCGCCTTGCACCAGCTCGGCGATGGCCGTGGGCTGGTCGCCTGCGGGTTCATAATCCGAAACGAGCTCGAACCGCTTGCCGGGAAGCGACTTTTCCGGACGTTCGGGCTTGTGCGGGGTGAAGCTGCCGGATGTATCGGGTTCTTCAAGGCCGCGACGGATGACGAGTTCGCTCATGCCAGCACATATGGAGAACATGGGCGCATGGTGCAATCGTCCCGAAAACAAACACCGCGTGCTTGGCATTGGCAGGGGCAGGGCAGCGGGGCTATCATGCCGGCATCCTTGGCGGTTTTGTCGCCGCAGCACCCTTGGGGGAACCGAACGATGCGTAAGATTCTTGCCTTTCCCGTGATCGCCGCCTTCGCGCTGGCAGCCTGCGGCAGCGAGGCCGATGACGAACCGATGTCGATGGACGAGGTGGCGGACCAGATGGGCGAAGCGGAAATGCCCGAACCCGGCCTCTACCGCAGTTCGCAGGAACTGCTGGAACTGGATGTGCCCGGCGTGGATCCGGAATTCGCCAGCATGCTGCGCGCATCGTTCGAAGAAGGCGCGGCGGAAGAAAGCACCTATTGCCTGACCCCGGAAGAAGCAGCCAACGGGCGGCAGGAAATGCTGTCCGGGATGGCGGAAAGCGAATGCGAGATCACGCGCTTCGAAGTGTCCGGCAACACCATCGATGCCGCCATGTCCTGCCCCACCGGCCAGGGCGCTTCGGGCGATGTCACGATTACCGGCACGATGGATTCCACCAGCGCGGACATGGTCATGTCCTTCAGCGCCGAGCTGCCGGGGATGAGCGATGCCAGCATCCGCATGCGCGTGATCTCCGAACGTATCGGGGAATGCTCCTGATGATGGTCGGGGTGGGCTGAGGGCCCACCCTGTCAGCAACGTCCGGCCCTTGCGGCAAGCCGCGCAGTCGTGCGGCAAGACGATGTTCCCGCACCACCGGTCGCGCGTGGCGGAAATATGACCGGCCGATTTCGTTCATGCTGCAACAAGTCATTTATGTTACAATACGGGCATGAACGTCGCGAAACTGAAACAGGTCCGGCCCGGCAAGGCTGTCGCGGAACGCGCGGTATCGCTTGGTGATGCCGTGCTGAGGCGCGCCAACCTGCTGCGCAGCCAGGCACCTGACAACGCGGCACACCCTCCGATCGGGCTTTTCCTCGCCGAATCCCTCGCATTCATCGAGCCTTTGCTGCGCCATACGCGCCCAGCCCTGAAGCTTCCGGCCGCGTCGCAGCGCAAGGTTGTGATCCTGCTTCCCGGTTTCGCCACCCATCCGCTGCGCATGCGCTACATGGCGCAGAAGCTGGAAGAGGCGGACCACGCGGTGAAGCGCTGGGGCATGGGCTTCAACCTTGGCCCGAGCGAGGAAAATTTCGACTTCCTGTCGCGCCGTATCCGGCAGGTGCATGACCGTTACGGGCAGAGGGTGGTGCTGGTGGGCTGGAGCCTTGGCGGCATCTTCGCCCGCGAAATGGCCAAGCGCCATCCCGAGCTGGTGGAGAAGGTCTTGTCGATGGGATCGCCCTTCAGCCACACGCCCTATTCCAACAATGTCTGGCGGGTCTACCAGCTGGTGACGGGGCATTCGGTCGAGCGCCCGCCGATCGAGGCAGACATTGCCTCCAAGCCCCCGGTCGAGACCGTGGCCTTCTGGAGTCCGCGCGATGGCGTGGTGGCTGCGCGCAGCGCGTGCGGCAGGTTTGGCGAGCGTGACAGGACGCGTGCCCTGCGCTGTTCGCACATGGGATTTTCCAATTCCGCAGAGGCGATTCTGGCCGTGGCCGAGGAACTCGATCGCACCTGAAGCATAGCTTGTGATGAAGGCACTTGGCGAGGCACGGTAATCGTGCAATGTTGCAGTGCGTCATAAGTTGGGCATAGCGATTGGAAGACCAGGTCAACTTCGATGAAATGGAGAACGCGGACGGCACGGTCCGCGCTCCTTATCGCGACTACAAGGCGTGGCTGGACAAGCAGGATCCCGCGCTGATGCGGCGCAAGGGCGTGGAAGCGGAAAACCTGTTCCGCCGCACCGGCATCACCTTCAATGTCTATGGCGAGGATGATGCGGAAGAGCGGCTGATTCCCTTCGACATGGTCCCGCGCATCATATCCGGCAACGAATGGCGCCGCCTGTCACGCGGGATCGAACAGCGGGTGAGGGCGCTCAATGCCTTCATGCACGATCTCTATCATAGGCAGGAGATCATCCGGTCCGGGCGGCTGCCCGAACGCCTGTTCCGCAACAACGATGCCTGGTTGCCGCAGATGGTCGGATTCACCCCGCCCGGCGCGGTCTACACCCATATTGTGGGGATCGACCTGGTCAGGACCGGGCCTGATGAATTCATGGTGCTGGAAGACAATGCCCGCACCCCGTCCGGCGTGTCCTACATGCTGGAAAACCGCGAAACCATGATGGCGATGTTCCCCGAACTGTTTGCGCAGGTGAAGGTGCAGCCGGTTTCCAACTACCCGCGCAAGCTCGCCGCCAGCCTCGCCGCATGCGCGCCCGATAGCGCCGGACCCAAGCCGACCATCGCCGTGCTGACCCCGGGTATCTACAATTCCGCCTATTACGAACATGCCTTCCTGGCTGACCAGATGGGTGCCGAGCTCGTGGAGGGCAGCGACCTGCGGGTTGTCGATGCCAAGGTGCAGATGCGCACGACCGACGGCTTCCGCCCAATCGACGTGCTCTATCGCCGGGTGGATGACGATTTCCTTGATCCGCTGACGTTCAACCCCAACAGCGTGCTGGGCATCCCCGGCATCATGGACGTGTACCGTGCAGGCAACATCACCATCGCCAATGCACCCGGCACGGGCGTGGCCGATGACAAGGCGATCTATTCCTTCATGCCGGAGATCGTGGAATTCTACACCGGCGAGAAGCCGCTGCTGCCCAATGTGGATACCTGGCGCTGCGCGGACCCGGACAGCCTGAAGTACGTGCTCGACAACCTCGACGAGCTGGTGGTGAAGGAAGTCCACGGATCAGGCGGCTATGGCATGCTGATCGGGCCGACAGCCTCGAAGAAGAAAATCCGCGATTTCCGCAAGAAGCTGGAAGCGAAGCCCGAAAACTATATCGCCCAGCCAACGCTGGCGCTTTCCACCTGTCCGATCCTGACCAGGCGCGGCCTTGCGCCGCGGCACGTGGACCTGCGGCCCTTCGTGCTGTGTTCGCCGGACGGGGTGGATATCACGCCCGGCGGCCTTACCCGCGTGGCGCTGAAGAAGGGCAGCCTGGTGGTGAATTCCAGCCAGGGCGGCGGAACGAAAGACAGTTGGGTGCTCGATGACTGATCTGGACATCCCTTTCGCCATCGAAAAGCCCATGCTGGGGCGCACCGCCGGCCGCATCTTCTGGATGTATCGCTATCTCGAGCGGGCGGAAAATACCGCGCGCCTGCTGGCGGCCGGTCACCGCATGGCGCTGACCCGCGGCGCGGAAGAAGCGAGCGTCGAATGGCGCTCTGTCCTCACCACGCTTGGCCTGCTGTCGATGTACGAGGACCACTACGACGATTTCCTCAGCGCGCATGTGTGCGATTTCGTGCTGCGATCGAAGAGCAATCCGGAAAGCGTGCTGTCCATGTTCGAGCGCGCCCGCACCAATGCCCGGGCCTGCCGTTCCTCGATCACGCTGGAAGTGTGGGAAGCGGTCAATGAAGGCTGGATGAGCCTGCGCGACCTGCTGGCCCGACCGGTGCGCGATTCCAACCTCAATTCGGTGCTGGCCGCGATCCGGCGGGAAAGCACGCTGGCCCGCGGTGCCACCCATGGCACCATGCTGCGCAACGAGGTCTATAGCTTCAGCCGCGCCGGCACCTTCCTGGAACGGGCGGACAATACCGCGCGCATCCTGGACGTGAAATACTACCTGCTGCTGCCCTCGCTCGCCCATGTCGGCACGGCGCTGGATACCGGGCAATGGGACAATGTACTGCGCTCGCTTTCGGCCGAACTGGCCTATCGCTGGCTCAACGCCGGCAGGATGGATGCGCGCTCCATCGCCGATTTCCTGATCCTCGACGTGCGTTTCCCACGCAGCCTCGCCTTCTGCTTTTCCGCCATGCGTGACAACCTTGCCGCGCTCGCCCGCCTGCACGGCAAGGAAGGCGTTGCCCATGAAGCCATGCGGGCTGCCGACATGCGCCTGACGGGCAAGACGGTGGAGGACATATTCGACCAGGGCCTGCACGAATTCCTGCTGGAATTCATTGCTGCCAACGCATCCATCGCGTCAGCCATTTCGGAGGAATACCGCTTCGTCGCGTGATGCGCCGAGCCGATAGAGACACCAGACCCATGCGCCTCTCGATCAGCCACACCACCCGATACCGCTTCCGCGAGCCGGTTTCCCACGGCATCCAGCGCCTGCGGCTGACGCCCAAGGAGACTCAGGGCCAGAAGATCATAGACTGGTCGATGGAATATGAAGGCGCGAAGGAAGAGCTTTCCTATGACGACCAGAACTTCAACCACGTCACGCTCGTCTCGGTAGAGGGAGGCGCACGCGAGGTGGTGGTATCGTGCAAGGGCACGGTCGAGACGGAGGATCACCACGGCGTGATCGGTCGCCATGCCGGGCACATGCCGCTGTGGGCCTTCCTCGGCTACACCAAGCTCACCCGGCCCGGGCCGAAGATCCGCCAGCTGATCGCCAGCGTGGAGCGCAGCGAGGACGGCATGGTGGCAACGCTGCACCGCCTCTCCGCCGTTATCCGCGAGGCAGTGGCCTACGATACCGATGTCACCCATGTGCACACCAGCGCGGAAGAAGCGGTGGCCGATGGCGGCGGTGTCTGCCAGGACCATGCGCATATCTTCATCGCTGCTGCCCGTTCGCTGGAAATCCCGGCGCGCTATGTCAGCGGCTACCTGATGATGAATGACCGGGTGGAACAGGAAGCCACCCATGCCTGGGCGGAAGCCTATGTCCAGGGGCTGGGCTGGGTCGGCTTCGACATTTCCAACCAGATCAGCCCCGATACCCGCTATGTCCGCGTCGCCACCGGGCGCGATTATCGCGATACCGCGCCCATCACCGGCATCAGTTTCGGCGCCGTTGACGAGGACCTGCATGTCGCGCTTGCCATTGAACAGCAGCAGGTGGAGCAATAAGGGCGTTACAGGAGCCGGGAATCGCGGCTCGTTCTACTGGATGACGACATGACGTATTGCGTGGGCATGGTGCTGGAAAAAGGGTTGGTGTTGATGAGCGACACCCGCACCAATTCGGGCGTCGACAATATCTCGGTGTTTCGCAAGATGTTCCACTGGCAGGTGCCGGGCGAACGGATCATCTCGCTGATGACGGCGGGCAACCTTGCCACCACGCAGGCGGTGATCAGCAAGCTGCAGGAACGATCCAAGCACCCCGAAGACCGGCAGAATTCGCTGCTGGAACTGCCGACCATGTTCCAGGTGGCCGTGGAGGCCGGCAAGCTGCTGCGCGAAACCGTGCAGGAAACGCAGGAAGTGAACGGCCCGCAGGGTTCGGGCCGCTTTTCCGCCAGCATGATCCTGGCCGGCCATATCGAGGGGATGGAGCCGCGCCTGTTCCTGATCTACCCGGAAGGCAACTTCATCGAGGCGAGCTTCGATACGCCCTTCTTTCAGATTGGCGAAACCAAGTACGGTCGCCCGATCCTGATCCGCGGCTATGATCGCGACATGAGCTTCGAGGATGCGGTCAAGCTGCTGATGGTGAGCTTCGATTCCACCATCAAGGCTAACCTCTCCGTCGGCCTGCCGCTGGACCTGATGGTGATCGAGCGCGACAATTTCGAGCCCGTGCACCAGCGCCGGATCGAGCATGACGATCCCTATTTCGCCTCCATCTCCTCCAGCTGGGGCGATGCGCTGAAATCGGCCTTCCACTCGCTGCCGGATTACACCTTCTACCAGAAGACGGACTGATCCTGCCGGCCTCTAGGTGACAATACCTAGAGGATGTTGCGATCCGTAATCCCGCTTTCGGGGAAAATGCGGAATTTCTCTCCATATCGGATCGATTTTGGCGGCGGATTTCCGCGGTAACACGTCGCATTCCCACGTAATTCCGCTTGGTTTCGGTGCGGTCGTCGCGTGATCCACGCGGCATCCGGCCGCACAGATCATCGCTATGGAACAGCGACTCAAACTTCATATCGTCGGCGGTGACAGCCGCCTGCGGGCGGAACAGGCCCGCCTGGCTTTCAACCACAGGCCCGCCTGGCTTTCAACCTTGGCCATCATGCGGAGATCTATTCCGACTTCGTCGAACTGGTGGCGCTGGCCCCGCAGGACGGGGTGATCATCGCCTGTGCAGATGTGCTGGCGATGGGCATGGACCGTTTGCTCGACCGGCTGGGAAGTGCCGGTGTCTGGCTGCCGGTCGTGGCCGCCTCGCAGAACCCGGGTGTGGACGACGTGGTCCAGGCGATCAGGGCCGGAGCGCTGGATTACATGCGCCTGCCGCTGAGCGAGGAGGAGTTCAACCGCATGGTGGCCCATGTCATGGCGGATGCCGGGCGCCATGCCGAGGCACGCCGCCGCCTAGTCGAAGCGCGCCAGCGCATCGGCACGCTCTCTCGCCGCGAACGCGAGGTGCTCGAATGGTTGAGCCAGGGATGCTCCAACAAGGCGATTGCCCGCGAACTGGAAATCAGCCCGCGCACGGTCGAAATTCACCGGGCCAACATGATGGATAAGCTGGGCGCGAGCCATGCCGCAGAAGCCGTGCGCCTGCGGCTGGAAGCCGGTTTCTAGGACAAGCCGGAAGCCGGACTTTCAGCGGTGCGGGCAAGCGGCGATGACGGTGTCATGCGGCTGGGCAGCGCAGGCTGATCGGGGATCTCTCCCCCGGGGCGTGGTCAGCGGCAGAAGGAACTGCCGTCGATCACGCCTTCGAGGTGGAAATGGTCGCGATGGGCGGCGTTGTATTCCGGCCCCAGGACCGTGTCAAAGCGGCGGCAGGCGCTGCGTTGCACGGTGCGCAGGAACTCGCGTTCCGCAGCGGTCCCGTTGCTCCAGTCTTCCGCAACGCTGATGCGGCGTCCGTCTTCGAGCACGAAACCGGCAATATCGATGGCACCGGCCGTTGCATGGGCGCTGCGGCGCGAGCTGCCCGCGACATTGCGGCAGGCATAGCTGCCCATGGTCTCGATCCGGGCGAGGGGAGAACCGAGCAACTGGCGTGCAGCGCGATCCACGCCATAGCGTGCCCAGGCGGCAAAGGCGGTGCCCACGCCGCACTGCACCGGGCCGATGTTGCTGATCGACATATTGGCGATGTCACCGCGCAGGGCGGCCATCTGCACCGTGCCGATGGTGCTGCAACCCTGGCCGGTATAGCTATCGGGCAGGGCGGTGAACTGGGCACCGGTGGCGCTCAGCTGGGCGAGGCATTGCCGGTCTTCCGGGGCAATTGCCACCGGCGGAGCGGAGGTGCCGAGCGAACCGGGCTGGGCGACAGGCGAACGGGGCGTGCTGCTGCCCGTGGTCATGGCATAGCGCGGCTGGGATGCGCCCTGCCGTGCGCCCGACTCGGGAACCAGGGTACAGCCTGACAGCAGGCCGGCGAGAATGAGGAGGAATGCGACGCGTTTCATGCCCACAATTATCCCTAGATGTGGTTAACGAGTTGCTAATGCCCATGGTTAAAAACCGGCAAGTTGTTGCCGCGGCGGCAGAATTTTTCCGACCCTCAGGACATTCCCTTAACAGGCAGCCTCTGATCGCGCTTGACTTGGCGTTCAGGAAGTCTAGTGCCGCCGACGGGCCACGCGGTCCCAACGCCGCGCGTGCTCTCTGTAAGGAGAGAATACCAATGACTACACAACCCACGCTCCGTCCGGAGCGCCCCTTCTTTTCGTCCGGCCCCACCTGCAAGCCTCCCGGCTGGTCGCTCGAAAAGCTCGACACCAAAAGCCTCGGCCGTTCGCACCGCTCCAAATATGCCAAGGGGCGCCTGAAGTATGCGATCGACCTGACCAAGGAACTGCTTGGCATCCCTGACGATTACCTCGTCGGCATCATGCCGGGTTCCGACACGGGCGCTCTCGAATGCGCGATGTGGACCATGCTGGGCGCCCGCCCGGCCACCGTCGCCGCGTGGGAAAGCTTCGGCAACGTCTGGATCCAGGACGCGGTCAAGCAGCTGAAGCTGAAGGACCTGCAGGTCCTCGATGCCGACTACGGCGAAATTCCCGATCTGTCGCAGGTCCCGCAGGAAAACGATGTCGTCTTCACCTGGAACGGCACTACCTCGGGCGCGAAGATCCCCAATACCGACTGGCTGGCTCCGGGCCGCGAAGGCCTGGCCATCAACGATGCGACCTCTGCCGTTTTCGCCATGGAAATGGATTGGGAAAAGCTCGATGCCACCACCTACAGCTGGCAGAAGGTGCTGGGCGGCGAAGCCCAGCACGGCATGCTGATCCTCAGCCCGAAGGCTGTAGAGCGCATCAACAGCTATGATCCCGAGTGGCCGCTGCCCAAGCTGTTCCGCATCAAGAAGAAGGGCAAGCTGGACACCTCGATCTTCGAGGGTGCCACGATCAACACGCCCTCGATGCTGGCAACCGAAGACTATATCGCCGCTCTCGAGTGGGTGAAGTCGATCGGTGGCCGCCAGGCGATGTTCGCCCGTGCCGATGCCAATGCCAAGATCGTCAAGGACTGGATCGAAGCTACGCCGTGGCTGCGCAACATGGTGCCGAACCCGGCCCAGCAGACCAACAGCGGCGTGTGCATGGTCTTCCAGGGCGAGTGGATCGACAGCCTGTCTCCCGAAGACCAGGCCAAGGTTCCGGGCAAGATCGCGTCCAAGCTCGAAGAGATGGACATCGGCTACGACTTCAACGGCTATCGCGATGCCCCTCCGGGCCTGCGCATCTGGTGCGGTGGTTCGCTGGAAAGCGAAGACATCCGTCGCCTGCTGCCGTGGATCGAATGGGCTTATGAAGAGCTCAAGGCCGGCAATCTCTGATTGCCGATCGGTGTGCCCCGCCGCGTGAGGCGGGGCGCTCCATCATCCCGTTTTTCCGACATTTTCACCGGTTGACGCCCGAAAACCGTTTTGCGCACCGGTAACACGAGGGGAGTTTTCCCATGACGAAGCCCAAAGTACTCATCTCCGACAAGATGGACCCGAACGCCGCCAAGATCTTCGAAGAGCGCGGCTGCGAAGTCCACGTGAAGCCCGGCATGAGCAAGGAAGAGCTGATCGCCTGCATCGGCGAATATGAAGGCCTTGCCATCCGTTCCGCCACCAAGGTGACGGCAGATGTGCTGGAAGCAGCCACCAACCTGAAGGTCATCGGCCGCGCCGGTATCGGTGTCGACAACGTCGATATCCCCGCTGCCAGCGCCAAGGGCGTGGTGGTGATGAACACCCCGTTCGGCAATTCGATCACGACGGCCGAACACGCCATCGCCATGATGTTCGCGCTCGCTCGCCAGATCCCGGCTGCCAACGAACGCACCCAGAAGGGCGAATGGCCCAAGAACGATTTCATGGGCGTGGAAGTCACTGGCAAGACGCTGGGCCTGATCGGTGCCGGCAACATCGGCGGCATCGTGGCCAGCCGCGCTCTGGGCCTGAAGATGAAGGTCGTCGCCTATGACCCGTTCCTGACTCCGGAACGCGCCGTGGAAATGGGCGTGGAGAAGGTGGACCTGGGTGCGCTGGTCACCCGCGCGGACTTCATCACGCTGCACACCCCGCTGACTGACGAGACGCGCAACATCCTCTCGCGCGAGCGTCTGGAGCAGACCAAGAAGGGCGTGCGCATCATCAACTGCGCCCGTGGCGGCCTGATCGACGAGGTGGCCCTGAAGGACGGCCTTGATTCCGGCCACATCGCCGGTGCCGCGCTCGACGTGTTCGAGAGCGAACCGCCGGCCAAGGACCACCCGCTGTTCGGCACGCCGAACTTCATCTGCACCCCGCACCTTGGCGCTTCGACCACCGAGGCACAGGTCAACGTGGCGCTGCAGGTGGCAGACCAGATCAGCGATTTCCTGCTGACCGGCGGTGTCACCAATGCGCTCAACATGCCTTCGCTGTCGGCGGAGGAAGCTCCCAAGCTGAAGCCCTACATGGCGCTGGCTGAAAAGCTGGGGTCGCTGGTCGGCCAGCTGGCCCATGGCGAACTGCCCAAGATCAGCATCGAAACCGAAGGCGCTGCCGCCCAGCTCAACCAGAAGCCGATCGTTGGCGCGGTGCTTGCCGGCCTGATGAAGCGCTATTCCTCCAGCGTGAACATGGTCAACGCGCCGTTCCTCGCCAAGGAGCGCGGCATCGAAGTCCGCGAAATCCGCAACGAGAAGCGCGGCGTGTACCAGACGCTGGTGCGTGTCACCGTGGAAACCAGCCAGGGCAACCGCTCCGTCGCCGGCACGCTGTTCGCTGACGGTGCGCCGCGCCTTGTCGAGATCTTCGGCATCGGCATCGAGGCAGACCTCGATGGCTACATGCTCTACGTCGTCAACCAGGACGCGCCGGGCTTCATCGGTCGCATGGGCTCGCTGCTGGGTGAAGCCGGCATCAACATCGGCACCTTCCACCTCGGCCGCCGCGAAGCCGGTGGCGAAGCCGTGGTCCTGCTGAGCGTTGACCAGGCGATCCCGGCCGACATCGTCTCCAAGGCGCAGAGCCTTGAAGGCGTGAAGATGGTGAAGGCCCTGTCCTTCTGATCACGAAATGGCTAGGGGGCAGCAGGTTATGAACGATCCGACGTCAGATCTGCTGCCCGAAGGCCTTGAAGACCGCTTGCCGCAAAGCGCGGCCGCGGCTGCCCGTATCGAACGCGATGTCATGGGCGTGATGGGCGCGCACGGCTTTGACCGTGTGCGCCCGCCGCTGGTCGAGTTCGAGAAGAGCATGGCACAGCGCATGGACGGCCTGCGCACGCGCGACATGTTCCGTTTCGTCGATCCCAAGAGCCTGCGCACGCTGGCCTTGCGTTCGGACATCACCGCGCAGGTCGGCCGCATCGCCGCTACCGGGCTAGGCAAGGCACCGCGCCCGCTGCGCCTGTGCTATTCGGGACAGGTGATGAAGATCACCGGCGACCAGCTCGATCCCCGGCGCGAGAACCTGCAGATCGGCGCCGAGCTGATCGGCAGCGACAGTGCTGCCGCCGCTGGCGAGATGGTGGACCTTGCGATCACCGCGCTGGAAACTGCTGGGGCAACCGGCATTTCGGTTGACTTCACCCTGCCTGACCTGGTCGACACGCTGGCTTCCAGCACTTTCCCGCTGGCAGAGGACAAGCGCGATGCCGTGCGGCGCGAGCTTGATGCCAAGGATGCCGGCGGTCTCAAGCAGGCCGGGGGCGAGGCCTACCTGCCGCTGCTTTTCGCTACTGGCGAGTTCGAGGAAGCTGCGGCCAAGCTGGCAGCCATTGCTGACGATGGTGCCTTGGCAACCCGCATCGAGGGCCTGCGCGCCATTGCATCCCGTGTGGCCGGTCGCGCGCGGCTGACGCTGGATCCCTCCGAACGCCACGGCTTCGAATACCAGAGCTGGTTCGGCTTCACCCTCTATGCCGAAGGCGTGCGCGGCGCGCTGGGTCGTGGCGGCACTTACCTGATCGGCGGCAGTCACGAGCCTGCGACGGGCTTCTCGCTCTACCCGGAAGAGCTGGTGGAAGCGGTTAAGGCGGATGAAGACCTCGGCGCCAGGCTGTTCCTGCCGCTCGGCCATGACCGCGCTGCCGCGCGACTGATGCGCGAGGACGGCTGGCGCACGGTGGAGGCACTTTCCGAAACCGATGATGCGGCCACGCTGGGTTGCAGCCACGTGCTCGACGGGACGCAAGCCAGGAAGCTCTAGCTCAGCCTTCGGGCTGCCACAGCTCGTGCTTGGCCATCACCTTGCCGAATATGTCCGATGCGAGCCATTGCGCCAGCCATTGCTGTAGCGCGGGACAGGGCTGCGCGTCGAACCATTCACGGTCAGTATTCGCGAACTGGCGGATGAAGGGCATGATCGCGGCATCGGTGAACCCCCGCATCTCGCCTGACAGGAAGGGCTGCGATTGCAGCTGCGTCTCGAGCACCTTCAGCTGGTCCAGGCAAGCGGAGCGATGTTTAATCGGGTGGGCATCGTCGTACCTGTTCGGGTATTTGTAACGGTCGAGGTGGTGCTTGAACGGTCCGTCATTGGCAGCGATCAGGCCATCGTCCTTGCGCGCAAGCCAGCCTTCCGGATCGTTCTGCCCAAGCGCCCAGAGCATCACGTCGAGGCTTTCCTCCAGCACCGTGCCATCGGGCAGCAGGACAACCGGAACCGTGCCCTTTGGCGAGATTTCCAGCATGTGCGCGGGCTTTTCGCGCAGCAGGATCTCGCGATGTTCGATCTCCACCCCGCTCACCTGCAAGGCCAGCCGCGCCCGCATGGCATAGGGGCAGCGGCGAAAGCTGTAGAGTATCGGTTCAGCCATGGTCCTGTGCAGCGGCGGCCTTTCTTGCGGCCTCCTTGGCGGCCAGCTTTTCGGCCTTGCGCTGGGCCCTGATCTCTTCCTGCGAGATTCCCACGTGCTGCTCGCCGCGCTGGCGGGCGAGGCGCGCCTGTTTCTGCCGCTCGGCAGAGCGGGCGCGCTGTTCGGGCGTGCGGTCGGTATGGCAATGCGGGCAGGATACGCCGTCCTCATATTCGGGGGCGGAAAGTTCTTCCTGCGTCAGCGGATGGCGGCAGGCGCGGCACAGCGCATAGTCGCCTTGCTTCAGGCCGTGGCCCACGCTTACCCGCTCGTCGAAAACGAAGCATTCGCCCCGCCACATGCTCTCTTCCTCGGGCACCTCCTCAAGGTATTTGAGGATGCCGCCCTTCAGGTGGAACACGTCCTCCACGCCTTCCGCCTTGAGGAAGGCGGTGGACTTCTCGCAGCGGATACCGCCGGTGCAGAACATCGCCACCTTGGGCTTGTTGGTATTGCCCAGCAGCTTGCCGCGCTGCTGGCGGAACCACGCCGGAAAATCGCGGAAGGTGGGCGTCTTCGGATCAATCGCGCCTTCGAAAGTGCCGATGGCGACCTCGTAATCATTGCGGGTGTCGATCACGATGGTGTCAGGATCGGAAATCAGCGCGTTCCAGTCCTGCGGATCGACATAGGTGCCGACCATGCTGGTGGGATCGATCCCCTCGACCCCCATGGTGACGATTTCCTTCTTCAGGCGCACCTTCATGCGCAGGAAGGGCATTTCGGCAGCGCGGCCGAACTT
This sequence comes from Alphaproteobacteria bacterium, assembly GCA_030424845.1. Lineage (GTDB taxonomy): Bacteria > Pseudomonadota > Alphaproteobacteria > Sphingomonadales > Sphingomonadaceae > Alteraurantiacibacter. The sequence continues at coordinate 106,169 of JAUHWC010000003.1, forward strand.
GACCTCGATATCGGCACATCCGGGAATGGAGCGGACATGTTCCAGGACCCTGGCGATTGCGGCGTCGCTGCCGGCGATGGTGCCGTTCAGCCCTTCATGCGCCACCAGCAGCGTGCCCATTGTTCCTGCTTCCTCGCATGCGGCAAGCAGGGGGGCGCGCACCGCTTCAAGGTCATCGAAGCGGGTGAACTGGTAGAGCGCGGCAACGCAGTATGGCTGGTCTGTCATAGCGGTGCGGCATGTAGCATGATGGCGGCAGATTCATAGGGCTGCGCATGGTTTCCTACCGCGTTGCAAGCCTGGCAGCAGAGGGGCATGAGCCTTGTGATCTGCCCGCACTGCACCCCTGAACAGCGTCCGAAATGGGGCAGGGATAATTTCTGCCCCGGAACTGTGTTCCATGTGTTCCATGCCCCGCTTGACTCAGCCGCCCGTCGCGCTCTAACCCGCGCCGCGAAACGGAGCGTATCGCTCCCGGTGTCCCATCCGTTCGCCGAGTCCTGTCGAAGGGCGTCCAGGATCCACCCGGCAGGTGGAGGAGTATAAGCATGGCCAATGTCACTGTAATCGGCGCCCAGTGGGGCGATGAAGGCAAAGGCAAGATCGTCGATTGGCTCGCGGCACGGGCAGACGTGGTCGTGCGTTTCCAGGGCGGGCACAATGCCGGCCACACGCTGGTGGTGGGTGACAAGACCTACAAGCTCTCGCTGCTGCCATCGGGCATCGTCACCGGCACGCTGTCGCTTGTCGGCAATGGCGTGGTGCTCGATCCCTGGGCCTTGCGTGACGAAATCACCCGCATCGAAGGGCAGGGCGTGTCGATCACGCCTGCAAATTTCGGCATTGCGGACAACTGCCCGCTGATCCTGCCGCTGCATCGCGACCTTGACGGCCTGCGCGAAAATGCCGCCGGCAAGGGCAAGATCGGCACCACCGGTCGCGGTATCGGCCCGGCCTATGAAGACAAGGTGGGCCGCCGCGCCATCCGCGTGTGTGACCTTGCGCATCTTGACGAGCTTGAGCCGCAGCTCGATCGCCTGTGCGCGCATCACGATGCGCTGCGCGCCGGTTTCGGCGAAGCGCCGGTGGATCGCGCCGCGCTGCTTGCCGAGTTGCGCGAGATCGCACCCTTTGTGCTGCAATTCGCCCAGCCGGTGTGGAAGCGCCTCAACGAACAGAAGAAGGCTGGTGCCAGGATCCTGTTCGAAGGCGCGCAGGGCGTGCTGCTCGATGTCGATCACGGCACCTATCCCTTCGTCACCAGCTCCAACACCGTCAGCGGCACCGTGGCCAGCGGCTCCGGCCTCGGCCCGGGATCGGCAGGCTTCGTGCTGGGGATCGTCAAGGCCTACACCACCCGCGTCGGTTCCGGCCCCTTCCCGACCGAGCTGGAGGACGAGACCGGCCAGCGCCTGGGTGAGAGGGGCCATGAATTCGGCACCGTCACCGCGCGCAAGCGCCGCTGCGGCTGGTTCGATGCCACGCTGGTCAAGCAGACCTGCGCCATTTCCGGTGTCACCGGCATCGCGCTGACCAAGATCGACGTGCTCGACGGGTTCGAGACGATCAAGATCTGCACCGGCTACATGCTCGATGGCGAGGAAATCGACTACCTGCCCGCCAATGCGCAGGACCAGGCCCGTTGCACGCCGGTCTATGAAGAGATGGACGGCTGGGAAGGCACCACCGTGGGCGCACGCAGCTGGGCCGATCTTCCGGCGCAGGCGATCAAGTATATCCGCCGCATCGAGGAACTGATCGAGTGCCCGGTCGCGAGCGTTTCGACCAGCCCGGAGCGGGAGGACACGATCCTCGTGCGCGATCCCTTTGCGGACTGATATCACACGACATTCTTGACACGATCTCTTTTTGTTCTCATCCTGTTCCGATTCTTGTGGGATTGCGAATCAGGAGTTGGGGACGATGGGGCAGGTCGATTTCGCCTATGACACGCTGGCCGGCGCGGTGGGTGTCGCGCCTTCCGTCTCGATTTTTGCCGATCGGGAGGATCTGCGCCAACAGATGCGCGGGGATGCAGCAGCTGCCGGCATGAGCTTGCGCGAATGTGCCGGGCTCGATGCGCTTCTCGGAGACAATCCGCGTCCGCTGGGTGAAGCGGTACTGATCGATTGCCCGATGCCCGATTGCGCCACCGTGGCGGCGCTCTCGCGAATAGACGAGCGGGTGCTGCGTTCAGGCGCGCAGCTTGTGGTGTCCACCAGCGTTGACGGGCTGGATGATGTCTTTGCTTGCCTCTCGCAATGCCAGCCGCAGATCCTCGTCAATCCGCACCGGGCAGACCGGATCATCGCCCTTGGCCGCCTGCTGTCCGTCGTTCCCAACACGCGGCTGCGCGAACTCTCGGAGGAAGACCGGCTTACCCTGCTGCGCCTCACCGAACAGGTGAACCAGATTGCCGAGAAGCTGGAGCGGCTGGGTGATGGTGAGGATGGCGGCGCGGTGCGCAGTCCCGCCCATGCCTTCCGCTTTGGCGAGGAGGCTGGTGGCACGCTTCGCCAGCCGGGTGACCGGCTCGTGCGATCGACCCGTCCGCCGTTGCCCGATCCGCGGCTCGTGCGGCGCATAATCCACCAGCGGCAGTTGCGCGCGCGCTTCTTCGACGGAGAACTGTTCGCCGATCCGGCATGGGACATGCTGCTCGACCTGACGGCTGCGCGCGTCGAACACACCCGCGTGTCCGTGACCTCGCTGTGCATCGCCTCGGGTGTTCCGCCCACCACGGCACTGCGCTGGATCAGCCAGATGACCGATGCGGGCCTGCTTGAACGGGTGGAGGATGAAACCGATCGTCGCCGTGCCTTCATCCAGCTGACGGACAAGGCAACCGATGCCATGGCCCGCTACTTTGACGAACTGGGCAAGAGCGCGGCTGCACTGGTCTAGCGCTGCCCGCTTCGTGCAGGCAGGTCAGGCCGGTCGCAGGGTATAGACCAGTTCCTGCCCGAACCGGTCGCAGGTCCTGGCCAGCAGGCGGGCAAGGGCGCGGAACGGCAATTGCGCGATGCCGCCTTCGCGCAAGGACACTTCCCTGGTGTTCCGGACCAGGAAATCCTCGATCGCGAAACCGGCGAAGTGGAACAACTCGTCCAGTTCCCGGCGGGAATATTCGCGTACGTGGCCCATGTGTCCGATCGCATCCAGCTTGCGCCATTCGCCCACCAGGTCAGGCCCGCTCCTGCCTTGGGCGAGCATCTTCAGGAAGCTGGCGGCGAAGTAGAAGTTGGGCGTTGTCAGGTAGAGCCGGGCATCGCCGCGCATCCGGCTTGCCAGGAAGCGCAGCGTGCCGATCAGGTCGATGCGCAGGTGCTCGAGCATCTCGGCCATGCAGATGACATTATAGGCCGCAAGGTCCAGGCTTTCCCGGGAAGCGGAATCCTCGATATCGACTTGCGATACATTGCCGCCCAGAGTCTCGATCTCTGCCGGATTGCGATCCGGTGCGAGGTCGACCGTGTCCACTTGCAAACCCAGTTCGGCGGCGATGAATTCGAACAGGTAGGGCTTGCCGCCAAGGTTCAGGATACGCGCGCCGGGATAGAGCCGGGCAAGGCGCAAGGCATCGTCTATGCACCTGTCCTTGTGGAAATGGATATAGCCATCGCCTGCCGGCCCCGCGATGGCGCGCAGCCGCTCGATGGCGGGATCGAATCGATGATCTGTCCGGGGGCGATGCACCATGCCGGCAGGTTAGGGCCATTGCCGGTACGGGCAAGGGCTTGGCCGGGCAGGCCGGATCGTTCCGTGATGATGGAAATGGTGGGCGATGACAGGCTCGAACTGCCGACCCTCTCGGTGTAAACGAGATGCTCTACCAACTGAGCTAATCGCCCGATCCCAATCGGAAGAGCGCCCTTTAGCGGTTTCGCCGCTCCGGTCAACGCTGCAATTGCCTGCACCCGGGTTGCCGAACATGGTCGCTGCTGCCCTTGCCAAGCGTAGTCAGGCTCGTATTGCTGGGCCATGGGAAGTGATCGGGACGGGAAAGTGCCGCGCAAGCAGGTTGATCCGGAACGCCGGGCGGAGATTGGCCGGGAACGCCGCGCACGCACCCGTGCGCGAATCATTGCCGCCGCCTTCGACATATTCGGCGAGGAAAACGGTTTGTTCGCCCGCATCGAGGATGTGGTGGAGAAGGCAGGTGTGACCCGCGCCACCTTCTACAATCATTTCTCCGGCATGGTCGAACTGCGCGAGGCGCTGGCCGATGAAGTCACCCATCACTTCCTCGAGGCGGTGACGCATACCATCTCGGCCATGCCCGATGCTCGTGAACGCTCTGCAACAGCGGTGCGTTTCTACCTCCACCGCGCACGCGAGGATCGACGCTGGGCATGGTCGATGCTCAACATGAGCGCGTCCGGCATGATCTTCGGGGCCGAAACCTATCGCCAGGCCGAACAAACCGTGGCGGAAGGCATAGCCGATGGCGTGTTCCCGGTCCCGTCCCGGGCCATGGGGCGCGACCTTCTGCTGGGCACCACGCTGGCGGCAATGGGCTCGCTGGTGCGCGAGGAGATGGCGGAAGATTATCCGGAGACCGTGGCCGGCTATATCCTCCATGCCCTTCGCGTCCCCTATGACGAGGCGCGCGCCATCGCCATGAAACCGCTTCCGGAACTGCGATATCCGCCTTCTGTCGAAGGTGAGTGACCCGCGCTGTTCACCCTTGTCCAAGCGCTGCTGGCAGTTTCCCGGATCTTTCCGAATTTGACAAATCGCCAAAAATAGATTTAGCACTCGACTCATAAACAGAATGTCCAAAACCGACTTGATGGACGGGGAGAGTGCATATGGATCGGCATCGCGTCTTGCGATGGACAGGCGCATTGGGCGTCGCGGCAGTGGCGGCAGTGGCTCTTGGCTCCGGCCTCTCGGCACCGGTCGCGGCGCAGGCGACTTACGAGATCGAGCCGCGCGCGCCGGAATATCTCTATGAACGCACTTGCGGCTATTGCCACGGTCACAACGTGGCGCCGATCATCCGCGGGCGCAAACTGCCCGCCGCGGTGACCAGCGCGCTTGTGCGTAGCGGCAACGGTGCAATGCCCGCCTTCAAGCCCACGGAAATCACCGACCAGGAACTGGAAGCGCTGGCGCAATGGCTCGCCACTGCGGAAGCAGACCCCGAGGAGCACGGCAGATGAGCAGCGGATTTTCCCGGCGCGAGGTCATGGCGATCGGCGGCGCGATCGCCGGCACTGCGGCGATGACGCCGCTTGCCCGGGCGCGCATGTTGCCGGCCGAAATGGACCGTGACGTGTTTGCCGGCGTTGTGCGCGAATTGCGCGCCATCGTGGGCGATGAATGGGTGTTCGCGGACGAGGCGAGCACGATCAGCTATCGCAAGAGCGGCATTCCAGACCTGCGCGGCGAGCATGTTCCTTCCGGTGCAGTGGCCCCGGCCAGCGTCGAGCAGGTGCAGGCGATCCTTGCCGTGGCCAACCGCTACAAGCTGCCGCTGTGGCCGATCTCCACCGGCAAGAACATGGGCTATGGCATGGCCACGCCCGCATCATCCGGGCAGATGATCCTGGACCTGAAGCGGATGAACCGCATCCTCGATTTCGATGCGGAACTGGGCACGATCCTTGTCGAGCCCGGCGTCACCTACCAGCAGATCCACGATTACATCGAGGAGCATGACCTGCCTTACTGGCTGGACGTTCCAACGGTCGGCCCGATCGTATCGATGATGGGCAATACGCTGGAACGGGGTGTGGGCTACACACCCTATGGCGATCACTTCTTCATGCAGTGCGGCATGGAAGTGGTGCTGGCAGATGGCACCATCCTCAAGACGGGCATGGGCTCGATCGAGAACGGCAACACCTGGCAGGCCTTCAAATGGGGCTACGGGCCGTATCTGGACGGCATCTTCACCCAGTCCAACTTCGGCATCGTGACGAAGCTGGGCATGTGGCTGATGCCCAGGCCGCCGGTCTACAAGCCCTTCATGGTGCGTTCGCACAATGTCGAGGACGTGGCTGCCATCACCGACACGATCCGCCCGTTCCGCATGAACAACCTGATTCCCAACGGCGTGCTGATCATGGGCGCGCTGTACCAGATGAGCATGTTCAACCGGCGCAGCGACTTGTGGGATGGCGAAGGCGTGATCCCGCTCGACGTGATCCAGCGCCATGCCCGCGCCAATGATATCGGCATGTGGAACACCTTCTACGCGCTTTACGGCACGGACGAGATGATCGCCGCGATGGAACCGATCCTCACCAATGCGTTCGAGGCGACCGGGGCGGATGTGCTGACCGAAGCCGAAATGGGCGGCAACCCCTATTTCGAGCACAACAAGACGCTGATGCGCGGCGGCATGACTCTGGAGGAAAAGGGCCTCGTGCGCTGGTGGGGCAAGAGCGGTGGCGCCGTGGCCTTTGCCCCCGTGGCCCCGGCCAAGGGCGGCGAAACCGGCGGGCAGACCGCGCTGGCGACGGAGATCATGAACAAGTGGGGCTTCGACTACGCGCCGGCCTATGCCGTGGGCGGACGCGAGTTGCACCACATCATCTTCCTGATGTTCGACAAGGGTAACGACGAGCATTCGCGCAAGGCCGAATTGTGCATGGAAGAGATGATCACCCGCTTTGGTGAGCGGGGATGGGCGGCCTATCGCTCGTCTGTGTCGACCATGGACCTTGTGGCGCAGCAGTATGGCGATGCCAACCGCGAGGTGAACGCCCGCATCAAGCAGGCGCTTGATCCCAATCACATCATTGCGCCAGGCAAGCAGGGAATTGCCTGATGCGCTGCCGGTCCGCCAGACTCCCTTCTGCGGACCGGCAACCCCTCTCTTGCTGAAAGGCCAGAATGATGAGCGATGCGACCTATGACTTTTCCGGCAAGACGGCGCTGGTAACCGGCGCTGCGACCGGTATCGGCCGCGAGACCGCCAAGGCCTATGCCGCGTCCGGCGCGAAGGTGATGATCGGCGATGTCGATCCGCGGGCGGAAGAAACCGTGGCCATCATCAAACAGGCCGGCGGCGAAGCGGATTTCACCCCCACCGACGTGCGCGACGGCGAGGCGGTGCGAGCGCTGGTGTCAGCCACGCTCAAGCGGTTCGGCAGCCTGGAGATGGCGTTCAACAACGCTGGTATCCTGCCGCCGCTTCGGCCGATCCACGAGGTGCCGGATGACGAGCTGGACATGGCCATCGACGTCGACTTCAAGGGCGTTTGGTATGCGATGCAGGCGGAAATTCGCCATTTCCTCGATGTCGGCGGCGGGGCAATCGTCAACACGGCATCGGTCGGTGCGCTGATCGCGGACCCGAACATGGCCGCCTATTGCGCCATGAAACATGCGGTGGCGGGCCTCACCAAGGCGGCCGCGGTGGAATATGCGCAGAAGAATATCCGTGTGAACTGCATCGCTCCCGGCTTCATCGCCACGCCGATGACCCAGGCATGGGTGGACAGCAAGGAGTTCACCGACATGTTCTTCCAGCACAATGTCTCTGGCCGCTTTGCCACTCCGGAGGAAATCGCCGGAACTGTGCTGCACCTGTCATCCGATGCGGCGAGCTTCGTGAACGGAGCCACCTGGACCATCGACGGCGGCCAGACCGCCCATTGATGCTGCCGGGCAGGGCGATACTCAGCTTTCGGCAGGCAAGAGTTCCGCGATCAGTCGCCTGGCCTCCTCGCCGTGCCAGTCATAGGCACCGATGACGCGCAGCACTTCCTTGCCTTGCGCATCATAGAGGATGGTGATCGGCAGGCTGCCGCCGCCACCCAGCGTTTCTGCCAGCTGGCCCTGCTGGTCCATCCAGCGCGGCAGGTTGGCAAAGCCGTTTGCCTCGAAGAAGGGAACCACCACTTCCGCGCCCCGGATATCGGCGCTGACAGTGATCACCCTGAGATCCTCACCCATCTCGCCCGCCAGCGCATCCAGCATGGGCATTTCCACGATGCAGGGCACGCACCACGTCGCCCAGACATTCAGCAGGACCGGCTTTCCCGCTGCTTCGGGCAGCGACAGCGTGATCCCTGCGGGATCGCTGACGACAACCTCGGGCAGGGAAGCTCCGGCGAAGGTGCGGTCCACGAAGCCGGTCAGGTCCGGCGTTTCGGTTTCGGAAGAGACTTCTTCCCCTCCTTGCGCGCCACCCTCTCCTTGCGTATCGCAGCCCGCCAGAGCAGCGGCCAAAATGGCTGCCGGAACAGCAAGACGGTATGACGATTTGAGCAAGGGTAAGGCCTCCAATGCGATGTGGGGCGGGCGGTTCGCGGAAGGACCGTCTGCCATCATGCGCGAGATTAACGCCTCGATCCCGTTCGACAAGGCGCTGTGGCGGCAGGATATCGCCGCATCGAAGGTGCATGTCACCATGCTTGCAGCGCAAGGAATCGTCAGCCAGGCCGATGCCGAGGCGATCCTTGGCGGGCTGGACACGATTGCCGGTGAATATGAAGCCGACGGGGTTCCCGAGGACTGGGACCTTGAAGACATCCACATGACCACCGAAAGCCGCCTGGCCGAACTGATCGGCCCTGCAGCAGGCCGTCTGCACACCGCGCGCAGCCGCAATGACCAGGTGGCAACCGATTTCCGCCTCTGGGTGCGCGATGCGATCGACCAGACGCTGGCCGGGCTTGACGCGCTGCAACGCGCGTTGCTGGACCAGGCAGAAACCCATGCCGGCTCCATCATGCCCGGGTTCACCCATCTGCAAACCGCACAGCCGGTGACGCTGGGCCACCACCTGATGGCCTATTTCGAGATGATCAGCCGCGACGTGTCCCGCTTCAGGGATGCCCGCGCGCGGATGAACCATTCGCCGCTCGGCAGTGCTGCACTCGCTGGAACGGGCTTCCCGATCGATCGGGAGATGACCGCCAGGGCGCTCGGCTTCGATGCGCCGACGAAGAACAGCCTCGATGCCGTGTCCGACAGGGACTTCGCGCTCGATTACCTGCAAGCCGCCGCGCAGTGCAGCCTGCACCTGTCGCGCCTTGCGGAAGAATTCGTCATCTGGGCCAGCCAGCCGTTCGGCTTCGTGCGCATGGCGGACAGTCTCTCGACCGGCTCCTCGATCATGCCGCAGAAGAAGAACCCCGATGCGGCAGAGCTCGTGCGCGGCCATGCCGGCCGGATCGTCGGTTGCCTCACCAGCCTGATGGTGACGATGAAGGGCCTGCCGCTCGCCTATTCGAAGGACATGCAGGACGACAAGCCGCCTGTGTTCGAAGCGGCCAACCTGCTGGGCCTGTCCATCGCCGCGATGACGGGCATGGTGGCAGACAGCACCTTCAAGGTGGACCGGATGCGCCAGGCGGCCGAACTGGGTTATGCCACGGCTACCGACCTTGCCGATTGGCTTGTGACCCAGGCCGACATCCCGTTTCGCGAGGCGCACCACATCACTGGCGCCGCCGTGAAGCTGGCCGAAAGCCGCGGCGTGGCGCTGGACGAGCTCTCGATCGAGGACCTCAAGGCCATCGACGAGCGGATCGACGAGCGCGTGTACAAGGCGCTGTCGGTCGAGGCATCTGTGGCCGCGCGTGCAAGCTATGGCGGCACCGCGCCGGAGGAAGTGCGAAAACGCGTGGCGGAAGCGAAGTCGGCGATGGGAGCAGGGGCATGAGGAAGCTTCCTGTCCTTGCAGCCCTGGCGCTCCTGCTTGCAGCATGCGGGCAGATGGGCGACCTCGAGCCGCTGGAAGGCAGCAGCCTGCCACCGGCTCCCTATGGCGCAACTGACCCGCTTACCGCCGAAGAACTGCTCGAAACAGACCCGCAGGCCGCACCCGAACGCAGCGTGGAACTGCGGCGCGAATCCGAAGAACGCGAGGACGATCCGTTCGATCTCCCGCCCGAAGGCTAAGACAGATTTCCCATGGACCATTTTCAACTCCGTAACGGCGAACTCCACGCCGAGGACGTGCCGATGGCGCGCATTGCCGAGGAATTCGGCACCCCCGTCTACATCTATTCCCGCGCCACGCTGGAACGCCATGCACGCGTGTTCCGCGAGGCGCTGTTGCCGCTGGGCAAGATCCACCTCGCCTTTGCCGTCAAGGCCAACCCCAACCTTGCCGTGCTGCGCGTGATGCAACGCGAAGGTTTTGGCGCAGACGTGGTTTCCGGCGGCGAGATGGCGCGCGCGCTGGCAGCAGGCATGCCGGCCGAAGACATCGTGTTCTCCGGCGTGGGCAAGACCCGGCGCGAACTCCTCAAGGGCCTCGAAGCAGGTATCGGCCAGTTCAACATCGAGAGCGAGGAGGAGGGCATCGAACTCGCCGAAATCGCTGCCGAGCATGGCTACACCGCCAATTGCGCTCTGCGCGTGAACCCCGATATCGATGCCGGCACGCACGAGAAGATTTCGACCGGCAAGAGCGACAACAAGTTCGGCGTGCCCATCGACCAGGCAGCTTCGATGTACCAGCGCCTGGCCGCATTGCCGGGCATGAACATGCGCGGGCTGGCAGTGCATATCGGCAGCCAGCTGTCGGACCTCAGGCCGCTAGAGCTTGCCTTCGAGAAGATCGGCGCGCTGCTCGGAAACATCCGCGAGCGGGGTGGCACGGTCACCCATGTCGATCTGGGTGGCGGCATCGGCGTGCCTTACAAGGCCGGCGAAGTGATGCCGAGCCCGGCGGAATACGGCCACATGGTCGCCCGTGTCACCAAGGGCTGGGATGTCACGCTGATGTTCGAACCGGGCCGCGTGATCGCAGGCAATGCCGGCGTGCTGCTGACCGAAGTCGTGCGCGTGAAGCGCAATGCCAATCGCGATCCCTTCGTCATCGTCGATGCCGCGATGAACGACCTTGCCCGGCCTGCGCTTTATGGTGCCTGGCATGATTTCGACGCGGTGAAGCCCACCGGCCAGCGCATGGTGGCCAATATCGTCGGCCCGATCTGCGAAACCGGCGATACCTTCGCCATGGGCCGCGAGATGGACGCGGTGGAGCGCGGCGACCTTGCCATTTTCCGCACGGCCGGTGCCTATGGTGCGACAATGGCCAGTTCCTACAACTCGCGCGGTTTCGTGGCCGAGGTGATGGTGGACGGGGACAAGGTGGCGAGCGTTGCCGACCGCATCCTGCCCGAGGATATCTATGCCGCCGAGCGCGTGCCGGAATGGCTGGATGACTAGGGCCGGTATGTGATGCGCAGCCTGCCGCTCTTCCACCGCATAGCCGGCACGCCGGTAATCGTGCTGGGGGAGGGCGGCATGGCCGAACCCAAGCGGCGGCTGGTCGAACGGGCTGGCGGCGAGGTGATAGCCGACCTGCAGGAAGGCATAGACAAGGGCGCGAGGCTGGCCTTCATAGCGCATGACGACGAGGCGATGTGCGAGGCCGACGCCATCCGCGCACGCTGCGCGGGCCTGCTGGTCAACGTGGTGGACCGTCCGGACCTGTGCGATTTCACCACGCCCAGCCTGCTCGAGCGCGATCCGGTGCTGATCGCCATCGGCACCAGTGGCGCATCCGCTGGCCTGGCGAAGCAACTGCGCTTGCGCCTCGAAGGCCTGCTTCCGGCAGACCTTGGCGCCTTGGCAACGCGGCTTTCCGAATGGCGCGGGCGGATCAAGGACAAATGGCCGGCCATGGCAGACAGGCGGCAAGCGCTGGACAACGCCCTGACCAGTGGCGGCCCGCTCGACCCCTTGCGGGAAGGCGCAGCCAACAGGCTTGAGGACTGGCTTGCCGGCAAGGCGGAGGAGGGCCTGTCCGGCAAGATCGAGATCACCCTCGCCAGCACCGATCCGGAAGACCTGACGCTGCGCCAGGCGCGGCTGCTCGGCAGCGCTGATGCGGTATTGCATGATCCTGCGGTGCCGGCGGCGGTCCTCGATCGCTGTCGCGCGGATGCCTTGCGCTTTCCCTTGCCCTATACAGGGCGCGATCCAGCGGGACTGGTTGTCATAATCCACATTTAAGACATTGAAATAGAAGGTATTACAGTCTTTTAATTTCTCATGGAGCAGCCCCTTGGGCAGGTCTTCCGTCGGGCGGAGCAGCAGACTTCGCCATTAGACAGGAGACCTACCATGAAATTGCCCAAGATCGATCTGGCGAGCTTGCCCGATCTCAACCAGGTCACCGGGATGTTCGGCGCCATGCGCACCAGCGGCCCCGGCCATGACGATACCATCGTGGTGATCGCAACCATCGTCTATGAAACGCAGCCTCCGGGCAGCGGCATCATCTGACGGCCGGGCGACAGCGATGCGGGTCCATCCATCAATCGCGGCGTTGCGGAGTGACAGGGCTCCGCAACGCCACGCCCAGTCCGCCATGCAGGCAGCACTTGATGCCTGGCGTACCGAAACCCATGCCGCCGAAGCACTCGCTGATTTCGGCCGTTTGGGGGGAAGGCGCGGCGCTCGAGGATTGCCCTGCCCTGGAGCAGATCTTCACTGCCCCCGGCAAGGCGGAAGACCTGATGCAGGCCTTGGCCTGCCATTTCAGCAAGGCCATTGCCGCCAATCCGTTGGGTCATCCCCCGTTCCGCAACAGCTTTGACGGATATGGCTCGACGCTGCAGCTGGCCAAGTCGGGCAGGGCGCAACTGCTGCTGCAAGCCCGCGAGCCGGGCAGCTATTCCGCGCAGGCCGCGACTTTCTCCGACAATCTGCGCTACGATGCAGTGCTGGCCGGACAGGCGCGCGGGCGCATCGTCCGCATTCACGGGCCGGAGGACAAGGTCCGCTTCTGTGAAGAGGAGATTGCCCTCGGCCGCGGGGCGAGGCTGGCTTTCGATTGCACATCCGAAATGCTCCTGGCTGAGGAAGTGGAGAAACGGCTTGTCACCTTGCGGCTGGTCCAGGCTGCCGCCCAGCCGCGACCGGTGCGCGAATATTGCCGCCACACAGGTTCCCTCTTGCATCGCACTGCCGGCAAGCTCTCTTCCAGTCGCCGGGAGATGATGACCGCACTGCTCGGGCGCATGGGCCGGGCCGATGCCGCCCCCGTTCTCGCTGGCCTGGCCATGCGGGCAGGCGAGGATTCGCTGCGCTGGCAGGCGCTGCGCGAGTGCTTGGCGCTGGACACCGCGCAAGGGTTCACTGCGCTTGCCACCATCGCCCGCGATGCTTCCGATCCGCTTGGTGCCAGCGCCGGTGCGCTGCGCGCCCAATTGCTTGAAGCCCATCCGCAACTGCGCGAACTGGAGAATGCCTGATGCCCCGCATCATCGATCATGCCGATGACAGTTCCTGCCAGCTGGAGGAATGCATTGCCGCCTTGCAGGCCGACGGTTTCCACCCGCAGGAGGAGGAAAGCCTGATGTCGGCCGCGCGCTGGCTGCGCAAGCTGGGCAACAATCGCGATTTCCTGGCCGATGCGATGATCGCCGAACTCAAGGATGCCGAGCACGGCGGAGAGGATGCGAGCGCCTATGGCGCGCAGGTCATCACCCTTTCGCCGCTGGGCCATGACTTCTTCATCCGGGCGAACTTCTGGCCCAGCCGCGACGAATATGCGTTCCGCGCCTCGGGCCATGCCGCTTTCAGCTATGAATTGCCGCATGACCATAATTTCGATTTCCTCACCGTCGGCTATTTCGGGCCTGGCTATGCCTCGGACTATTACGAGTTCGACTATGAAGCGGTGGCAGGGATTGTCGGCGAGAAGGCCAGCCTGCGCTTTGTCGAGCGATCCACCCTCGATCCCGGCAAGCTGATGCATTATCGCGCGCACCGCGATGTTCATTCGCAACTGCCGCCTGAAAGCCTCTCGGTATCGCTCAACATCATGCACGCCGGCGGCGCGCAGGCCTGGCTTGACCAGTATCGCTTCGATACCGAGAAGGACGAGATTTCCGGCATCATCAGCGCGGGCGGCAGCGAGATATTCCTGCGCGTGGCGGTGGGCCTGGAGAACCCCGAAGCGCTCGACCTGGCAAAGAGCTTTTCCCGCACCCACGTGAGCGAGCGCATGCGGCTGGTGGCGTTGGAGGCACAGGCCGGCATATTGGCCGCCGATGAACGCGATGCGCTGTGGCGTCGCGCGAAGAGCAATCCCAGCAGGCTTGTGGCCGGCGAGGCAACACGCCGCCGCCGGATGCTGGAAGCTGTCTAGAGAATACCGCCCGCCAACCGGTCAATCGCGCCTTGCAGGATGATGGCAGCGGCGTGGCTGTCGATCTTCTCGGCGCGCTTGGCGCGGCTGATATCCTGCGCGATCATGTCCCGCTCGGCGCTGGCGGTGGACCAGCGTTCGTCCCACAGCAGAACCGGCAGGCCCAGCGCCGCGATGTTGCGGGCAAAGGCGCGGCTCGCCTGCGCGCGCGGTCCGGCGCTGCCATCCATGTTGAGCGGAAGGCCGATCACCAGCCCCTTGACCGAACGCTCGGCCACCAGCGCCTCGATCGCTGCCTTGTCTTTCGAGAACTTGCCCTTGGGCAAGGTCTTTCCCGCCGTGGCAAAGCGCCAGTCGGCATCGGCAAAGGCCGTGCCGATAGTCCTCGTGCCCAGGTCCAGCCCGATCAGCGCGCCGCCTTCGGGCAGGGCATCGCGAAAATCGATGGCGTTCTCGGTGATCAGCGCCGGGCTTGCCATGCTCTCACCCGGCGGACCACGTCCTGCTGCAAATTCGCCCAGAACAGCGGGATGTCATAGACGTGGTAGTTGTTGAGCGGCAGCACATGCGCGCCCATTTCCGGCGGATCGCCGATCATCAGCAAGCCCTGGTCGTTGCAGCTTGCCGGCACTGCGCCGGGAACAAGCTCACCCGTGGTCAGGTCGCTGCTGGGCACCAGCGTGCCGAGATTGAGGCCGGCAGGCGCATCGCGATCAGCCACCTTTCCGGTCAACGGGTTGACGCACAGGATGGCCCCGTCGCCGCGGATTTCGCCGTCGAAACCGGTTGACTGGCTGAACTGGGAGAGCATCAGGCCCGGATCGCCGCCATCGGCAAGGCTGGCCCAGCTGACGATGCAGGCGCTGCTGTCCGGCTCATAGCAGGCCGGCAGCGGCAGGGCAGGCAGGTCGTGCTCCAGCGAGATCGGCCAGCCGATGGGATAGGCCATAGCGATCCGGTCCTGCAAAGGGGTGCCGGCGATCTTCTCGCGCAGCAGACGCAGGACATGGAGCGATCCCTGGCTGTGCCCGGCCAGCACGATGGGCGTGTCAGCGGAGGTTGCCGTGATGAAGTAGTCGAAGGCGGCCGCAACGTCCTGGTAGGCCGCTTCGGTAGCCTGCTGTGCCTGTTCGGAACCCGTCAGGAAGGTGCCGAATGTCGCCTGCCGATAGCGCGGCGCCCATATTTCGCTCGCCTTGTTGAAGGCGCTGCCAAGGCCGCGAACGAATATGCGTGCAAATTCCTGCGATTCGGCATCGTCCAGCGGGGCGTTCCAGCGCTGTCCGTCAAAGAAGCTGGTCGGGTGCACGAAGAACACCGCGAAGGGCGGCGGGGCCTCACCTGCCGGTTCCGCGGGGGAGGGCAGCAACTCGCGGCCCTGGGCGAGCGGAGGTTGCCAGCGCGCCGGATCATTGGGCGCACCCATGCCGGGGCGGGAAAACCACATTGCGGGATCGGCATAGGCATTGGCGGCCAGTTCCTCCTGCGGTGTGAACTCGGCGGTGGGAACCAGCGCAAGCTGCGTCAGCTCCTCGCTGTAGAGCCGCAGGGCGAAGAGCGCCGCAGCAACCAGCACGGTGCCGATAATGATGGTGTAGAGAAACTTACGCATTGCCAGCCGCTGCCGCAGCAGCCTCCACTTCTTCCAGGGCGCGGCGTTCGGCCTCGGCCCGTTCGGCGCGATCGCCTTCCTCGTTCTTCTCCGATCGGCGCTCCAGCACGACCTTGATCATCGCCAGCAACGGATCGGCCAGGAACAGGCCCAATATGCCGAACAATATCCCCATGATCAGCTGCATCGCCAGCACCAGAGCAGGGGCAAGGTCCACCGTCTTGCGGGCGATCAACGGGATGACGATGTAGCCATCGATGTTCTGCACCAGGAAGTAGACGAAGATCGTGTAGATGCCCATCTCCGTGCCGCCGGAAAAGCCCACCAGCACCATCAGCACGCCGGATATGACAGCCCCGATGTTGGGGACGAAGGCGAGCAGGGCGGTGAGGATGGCCAGCAGGGCAGACATGGGTATCTCGTCCCCCGTCACCCAGCCATAGGCGCGCAGCATGAGGTAGGTGAATACGCCTTCCACCACCATGCCGACGAGCCGGCCGAACATCAGCCGCCGCATGGTATAGGCCATGCGCGCAGCCAGCACGTGGAAGTCATGCCGCTTCGGCTTCGGCAGCATCCAGGCCACGCCGCGCTCGTAGAGCCGCGGTTCCAGCGCGATGTATATCCCGATGATCCCGATCAGCACCAGGGTGGTGATCCCGCCGAGAATGCCGCCCAATGCACGGGTTACCGTGCCGAAACCGCTCACCGCCTGGCTGATCAGTCCCTGGAAGTCCCGCATCTCGACTTCGAAGCCCTGGCTGCGCAGCCAGGCGAAGAACAGGCCCGCCTGCTCCTCGACGATCTCGGGCAGCTGGGCCGCTTCGCGCGAGATGGTCGAGCCTGCGAAGTATCCCAGCCAGACGAGGAAAATCGTCACTCCCGCCAGGACCAGGGCAATGCGCCATGTCCGCCCGATCGGAAGCACGCGCCCCAACAGCCGTGCGCCGCCATCGACCATCGAGGCGAGCACCATTGCGCCGAAAATGACCAGCAGGCTCTGCGAGATGTAGACCGCAAGGAAGGCCAGCCCGCCCATTGCGATCCACACGGCGGCACGATTGACCTCGTGGCGGATTTCCGCGTTGGAAATGCGTGTTGGGCTGGCACCCATGTCCAGCCCGTCGTCTTCCGTCTCCGCCTCAGTCTGCGCCATGCGTTGTTCCGTCCAGTGGTGGCCTCAGGCTTGTCCAGGCGCGATCAGGCCGCAAGGCAGGAAGCCAGGTCAAGGGATTCCAGCTTGCCTGCCCGTCGAGCGAGAAGGTGATGAATTCCGCCCGGCCGCCGATATCGGAGATGGGAACCGGCCCGCCCAGACCGCGTCCGGCCACCGGTGCGCGGCTGTCTGCCGAATGGTCGCGATTGTCGCCCATCAGGAAGACGTGACCGTCCGGAACGGTGATCTCGCCGTAATTGTCGGCAAACTTGTCCATGTGGTCTATCACGAGGTAGCTCGCCCCGTTGGGCAGGGTCTCGCGATAGGTCGGCGGTTCGTAATACTCTCTGCCGTCCTCGCCTCGCTGCAGGTATGGCTCGAAGGCCGAAAGGCAGTCTTCCCCGTCGCACAGGTTGGGATATTCCGCGGGGATCTGCACCGCGGGCACCACCTCGCGCGGGATTTCCTGCCCGTTGAGGACGATCTGTCCGTCTACCAGAGCGATCCGGTCTCCCGGCAGGGCAACCACGCGCTTGATGTATTCGGTCATCGGCAAGGTGCCTTCGGGCGGCATCAGCACCACGATATCGCCATATTCCGGTGTTGCCGGGGCAATCCGCCAGCTCGCCCTGTCGAGCGGGTGGAACGAGAGCGAGGACCAGTTCCAGCCATAGGGATATTTGGAGACGACCAGCCTGTCTCCCACCATGAGGTTGGGGACCATGCTGGCAGAGGGGATGTAGAACGGCTTGGCGATCACCGAATGGAAGGCGAGCACGCCCAGCAGCATCAGCGCCAGGCCGCGCAGCTCCGCCAGCCAGTTGACCGGCTTCTTCCCGGAATCGGCAGCGTCCGGACTTGCGCCGGTTTCGGCCTCGGCTCCCTGATCGGCGGGATCGGCCGCAACGCTTTCCATCTTTTCTCCCAGCTGTTCCATCTCAACGCCCGATTATCGGATGAGCTTCGAGGATCACGAAAGCCTGGGCCCATGGGTGATCGTCTGTGAGGGTAAGGTGAACGGTCACGCTGTGGCCTTCAGGAGTGAGTTCCGCCAGTCGCGCCGCCGCGCCGCCGGTGAGGTGCAGCGTGGGCGCGCCCGAGGGAGCGTTCACCACGCCGATGTCCTTCATGAACACCCCGCGCTTGAAACCGGTTCCCACCGCCTTGCTGTATGCCTCCTTGGCGGCAAATCGCTTGGCATAGGTGCCGGCCTGCGTGTGCGGCCGGCGGGCGGCCTTGGCGTTCTCGATATCGGTGAAAACGCGCTGCGTGAACCGCTCGCCAAAACGCTCCAGCGAATTGGCGATCCGCTCGATATTGCAGAGGTCCGATCCCATGCCGATGATCATCGCGCGGCATCCATCAACTCGCGCATGCGCAAGACCGCAGGCTCCAGCCCGCAAAAGATCGCTTCGCCGATAAGGTAATGCCCGATGTTCAGTTCGGCGAGCTGCGGGATGGCGGCGATGGGCTGCACGTTCTCATAGGTCAGGCCGTGGCCTGCGTGCGGCTCGATCCCGTTCTTGGCGGCAAGCGCGGCCATGTCCGTCACGCGCTTAAGCTCGCGCTGCATCCTCTCCGGTTCGCCATCCAGATAGGCGTGGGCATATTCGCCGGTATGGAATTCAACCACCGGCGCGCCAAGCCTAAGCGCGGCATCAAGCTGGCGCTCGCTTGCCTCGATGAACAGCGATACGCGGATGCCCGCATCCTTGAGAGCGTTGACGATGGGGACCAGCTGGTTGTGCTGGCCGGCCGCATCAAGCCCGCCTTCGGTGGTCCGCTCCTCGCGCTTCTCGGGCACGATGCAGGCCGCGTGCGGCTTGTGCTTGAGGGCAATGGCGAGCATTTCCTCGGTCGCGGCCATTTCCAGGTTGAGCGGCAGGTCCGTTGCATCCTGGATGCGCTTCAAATCGTCGTCGCGGATATGGCGGCGGTCTTCGCGCAGGTGCGCGGTGATGCCGTCGCCACCGCAACGCGCCACGATTTCCGCCGCGCGCACGGGATCGGGATGGTCCCCGCCGCGCGCATTGCGGATGGTGGCCACGTGATCGATATTCACGCCAAGACGCAGTTTTCCGGGATTGAGGGTGCTGCTCATCTCACTTCTTTTCGGCGCGGCTGCCCGGCTTGGTTACCGGCACGGCAGCGAGTTCCGGCGGCAGTTCGTCCTCGGCATAGGTCGGGAAGTTAAGAGCCACCAGCGGGAAGAAGGGCACACCCAGGTCCACGCTGCCGCCAGAGCGATCGACCACCGCGGCTTCAGCCAGGATCTCGCCACCTTCCGCACGCACGCAGTCCATCGCCTCGCGGCTGGAAAGACCGGTGGTGACCACGTCTTCCACCATCAGCACCTTTGCGCCATCGGGAATCGCAAAGCCGCGGCGCAGTTCGAAGGTACCGGTCGGGCGTTCCACGAAGATCGCATCCTTGCCCAGCGCGCGGCCCATCTCGTGGCCGATGATCAGCCCGCCCATGGCTGGCGAAACGACAAGGTCGATCTTGCTCCTGATCTCGCGCGGGATCTTCTGGGCGATGGCCAGCGCGAGGCGGGAGGCGCGTTCCGGGTTCATCAGGACCCGGGCACATTGCAGGTAATGGGCGGAGTGGCGGCCGGAGGAGAGCTTGAAATGCCCTTCCAGCAGGGCCTGGCTGCTACGGAATTCGGCCAGTACCTCGTCTTCAGTCATGATTTGTGAGTCGCCTTCGTGTCATCTGGGATGGTCTTGGGCTGAAAGCCCGTATCGCCAATCGTGAAAAATCTCCCTAGAAGCGCTTGAGGCAACGGGCAAGCGGGCGTATAGGCCCGCGCGGAACGCCCTGATAGGGGTTGGAGGGGGCATGCTTGTGCCCGCAACAGAACAGAAAGCGTTGGACAGATGAATTTCGGCGAATTCGCCCGTAAGCGGCTGCAAATACTGACTATTCTTGCTGCGGCATTCACCCTCTTCTCGGCCCCGCAAGCGGCCCTCGCCCAGGACGCGGAATCGGTTGCCGACGCGGCAGTGGTGGCAGAAGAAGCAGCTGTGGAAACTCCTGCGTTCGAACATTTTGGCGCTGACATGATCAAGGGCCAGCCGTCTTTTGCCGAAGATGGCCTTGTCGCCACCATGACCTTCCAGGAGCAGTATTCTCCGAACGGCGATTACGCCCTGTGGATGCATGACGCGATCCTGCTGCCGATCATCACCGTGATCAGCGTTTTCGTGCTGTTCCTGCTCCTGTGGGTGATGTTCCGCTATCGTCGCGGGGCGAACCCGGTTCCTTCCAAGACCAGCCACAACACGCTGATCGAAGTGATCTGGACGGTCATCCCCATCATCATCCTGCTGGTCATCGCGGTTCCCTCGATCCGCCTGCTTGCCCAGCAGTATGAAAGCCCGCCGGAAGACGCGATCACCATCAAGGCCAATGGCTACCAGTGGTACTGGGGCTATGAATATGTCGACAATGGCGGCTTCGAAGTCATCTCCAACATGATGCCGGAAGCCGATGCCGTTTCGCAGGGCCTGCCGCCGCAGCTCGAGGTCGACAATCGCATGGTCGTGCCGGTTAACACGCCGCTGCGCATCCAGACCTTCGGCGCCGACGTGATCCATTCCTTCGGTATCCCATCCCTTTGGTTCAAGCTCGATGCTGTTCCGGGCCGGGTGAACGAGAAGATGCTGACCATCACCGAGGAAGGCATTTTCTACGGGCAGTGCATGGAACTGTGCGGCGCACGTCACGGCTACATGCCCATCGCCATCGAGGCGCGTTCCAAGGAAGATTTCGAGGCTTGGGTTCTTTCCCAGGGCGGGACCATCGGTTCCGGGGAAGTGGCCGAAGCGGAAGAGGTGGCTGAAGAGCCGGCCGAAGCCGAAGAAGCCACGGAAGCCTGAGCTTCCCGATTTCGAGATTTTAGAGAAGACCATTAGAGCAAGGTTGCGAGACAAACATGGCCACTACTGCTGAAGGCTTTGACGCCCACCACGAGGATCACGCCCACCACGACGCGGATCACAAGCCCGGCTTCTTCGCCCGTTGGTTCATGTCGACCAACCACAAGGACATCGGTACGCTCTACCTGATCTTCGCGATCATCGCGGGCGTCATCGGCGGCGGCATTTCCGGCCTGATGCGCTGGGAACTGGCCGAGCCGGGCCTGCAGGTGATGGGCCAGGTGGTGGAATTCCTGGGTGGCGAGGGCACCTTCGACCAGCAGGGCCACATGTGGAACGTGCTGATCACGGCGCACGGCCTGATCATGGTGTTCTTCATGGTCATGCCGGCCATGATCGGCGGTTTCGGCAACTGGTTCGTGCCGCTGATGATCGGTGCGCCGGACATGGCCTTCCCGCGCATGAACAACATCTCCTTCTGGCTGACCGTGGCCGGCTTCCTCTCGCTGATGTTCTCGGCCTTCGTGCCGGGTGGTGTCGGGCCGGGTGCCGGTGTCGGCTGGACCGTCTACGCGCCGCTATCCACCTATGGTGCGCAAGGGCCGGCCGTGGACTTCGCGATCTTCTCGCTCCACCTGGCGGGCGCTGGCTCGATCCTTGGTGCGACCAACTTCATCACCACCATCTTCAACATGCGTGCGCCGGGCATGACCCTGCACAAGATGCCGCTGTTCGTGTGGTCGGTTCTGGTCACGGCCTTCCTGCTGCTGCTGGCGCTGCCGGTGCTGGCTGCTGCCATCACCATGCTGCTGACCGACCGCAACTTCGGCACGACCTTCTTCGATCCTGCCGGTGGCGGTGACCCGATCCTTTACCAGCACCTGTTCTGGTTCTTCGGCCACCCCGAGGTGTACATCATGATCCTGCCGGGCTTCGGCATGATCAGCCAGATCGTGGCGACCTTCAGCCGCAAGCCGGTGTTCGGTTATCTCGGCATGGCCTACGCCATGGTCGCTATCGGCGTGGTCGGCTTCATCGTCTGGGCGCACCACATGTACACCGTGGGCCTGGACGTGAACACGAAGATGTACTTCACCGCGGCCACGATGGTCATCGCCGTGCCGACCGGTATCAAGATCTTCAGCTGGATCGCCACGATGTGGGGCGGTTCCATCGAGTTCAAGAGCCCGATGGTCTGGGCGCTGGGCTTCATCTTCCTGTTCACCGTTGGCGGTGTGACGGGCGTGGTGCTGGCCAATGGCGGCGTGGACGACAACCTGCATGACACCTACTACGTGGTTGCCCACTTCCACTACGTGCTGTCGCTGGGCGCAGTGACCGCGATGTTCGCCGGCTGGTACTACTGGTTCCCCAAGATGTTCGGCCGCTGGCACTCCGAATTCCTGGCTCACCTGCAGTTCTGGATCTTCTTCGTCGGTGTGAACATGATCTTCTTCCCGATGCACTTCCTGGGCCTGCAGGGCATGGCGCGCCGTTATCCGGACTACACCCCGGCCTTCGAGCAGTGGAACCACATCGCCAGCCTTGGCTATGTCGTGACGCTGGTTTCGGTCGCGGTGTTCTTCATCAACATCGTCTATGCCTTCGTTGCCGGTCGCAAGCCGGAAGGCAACTACTGGGGGGAAGGCGCGACGACGCTGGAATGGAGCCTGTCCAGCCCGCCGCCGTTCCACCAGTTCGAAACGCTTCCCGTGATCCAGGACCATCATTCGTCCGACGATCACATCAGCCCGGCTCCGGCCAAGGGCTGATCGCGGATCCCGCATTCGTGCGGGCCCGCAGAGACAAGGGGGTGGGGCGCGCCGGAAACGGTTGCGCCCCTCCCGCGTGAACACAGAGCCGTTTTTGCAAGGACGCTGACACAGCAAGATCGATGGCAAGTACCGCAGCCCCGACAGTGACCATGCCGGCCGAGTGGCGCGATTTCTTCGCGCTGACCAAGCCGCGCGTGATGAGCCTGGTGGTCTTCACCGGACTTGCCGGCCTGTTGGCGGCTCCGGGCAGCATCCACCCCGTGATCGGCTTCACCGCCGTCCTGTGCATTGCCATGGGTGCGGGCGGTGCGGCTGCTCTCAACCAGTGGTGGGAAGCCGATATCGATGCCGGCATGAAGCGCACCTCGAAGCGTCCCTTGCCCCAAGGCAAGCTCCGGCGCGAAGATGCACGCGATTTCGGCCTGTTCCTGTCCGGCATTTCGGTCATGGTCATGGGCGTTGCCGTGCACTGGCTGGCTGCGCTGATCCTTGCCGGGTCGATTGTCTATTACGCGGTTATCTACACCATCTGGCTCAAGCCGCGCACGCCGCAGAACATCGTGATCGGTGGCGGTGCGGGTGCATTTCCGCCGCTGATCGGCTGGGTTGCCGTGACGGGCGAGATCACCCTGATGCCGGTGTTGCTGTTTGCCATTATCTTCATCTGGACCCCGCCGCATTTCTGGGCCCTGGCGCTGTTCGTGAAGACGGATTACGCCAAGGTGGGCATCCCGATGATGCCCGTTGTGGCCGGAGAGAGAAGCACCCGTCGCCAGATCCTTGCCTATTCTCTGGCCCTGCTGGCTATCAGCCTTGCTCCGTGGCTGGTTGGTGGCACCGGCGCGATCTACGGCATATCGGCGTTGGTCCTTTCGGCCATATTCCTTGCCCTGGCCATTCCGGTATCCTTCCGCTCGTCCACAGGGGAAGACGGGATGAAACCGGAAAAGCGCCTGTTCGCGTGGTCGGTCATCTATCTTTTCGCCTTGTTCACCGCACTGGTTGCAGACAGGATCGTGCTCGCATGACCCCGGAAGAAGAAGCCGAGTTCAAACGCCGCCGCAAGGCCCGCAACTGGGCACTCGGGCTTGCGCTGCTGGCCTTCGTGGCGCTGTTCTATGCCATCACGATCGTGAGGATGGGCGACTGATGGCAAGCGCGGCATTGGCAGATCGCAACCGTCGCACCATGCTGATGGCATTCGGCATGGCTCTTGCCATGCTCGGCCTCGGCTATGCCGCCGTCCCGCTTTATGACCTGTTCTGCCGCGTCACCGGTTTCGGCGGCACCACGCAGGTCGCCACTGAAGCAGAGGCGGACCTGGCGCAGCGGCTGGCTGCCAGCGCCGGCGGCCGCACCTTCTCGATTCGCTTCGATGCCAACACCGCCGGCAACATGCCGTGGGAGTTCAAGCCGGTGCAGGTGACCGATACGGTCGCCATCGGCCAGCGCGACATGGCAACCTATACCGCACGCAACAATTCCGACGAGCCGATCACCGGCACGGCCACCTTCAACGTGGAGCCGGAGCAGGCGGGCCGGTATTTCAACAAGATCCAGTGCTTCTGCTTTACCGAACAGACCCTTCAGCCCGGCGAGGAAGTGCGCATGCCGGTCCTCTATTTTGTCGATCCGAAGGTGCTGGACGATCCGAACATGGAAGATGTGGAACAGATCACCCTGTCTTACACATTCCACCGTGCAATAACTGAGTGATAGGCACTGGACCCTTGGGGCAGGGGGCTCTAAGGGCTGGTGCCGAGAAAGACTAACCAGGACTGAGACCAATGGCTGGTGCCAAGAACCACGATTATCACATTCTCGATCCCGATATCTGGCCGCTCGTAGGCGCCCTCTCGGGCCTCACCTTCACCAGCGGCATGGTGCTGTTCATGCACGAGATGACCGGTGGGCATCTCGTGCTTGGCCTCGGCCTCGCCGGCCTCATCGCCGCGTTCTTCGGCTGGTTCTCCAAGGTCGTGAACGAGGCGCAGCGCGGCGATCATACTCCGGTGGTGCAGCTGCACATGCGCTATGGCATGATCCTGTTCATTGCCTCGGAAGTGATGTTCTTTGTCGGCTGGTTCTGGAGCTGGTTCGATTTCGCGCTGTTCCCCGCGCCGCTGGAAGTGGTGGACGGCGTGACGTTCAACCGCCTGGGCCAGGACGGTGCAGCAGCCCTGCAGCAGTTCCCGGCCAAGGGTATCGAGGTTCTCGACGCTTTCGACCTGCCGCTGCTGAACACGCTGATCCTGCTGTGCTCGGGCACTACCGTGACCTGGGCGCACCATTCGCTGATCCACGGTGACCGTGAAGGTCTCAAGAAGGGCCTGTGGCTCACCGTGCTGCTGGGCGCGCTGTTCACCTGCATCCAGGCCTATGAATACGGCCATGCGCCCTTCGCCTTCGGCCAGAACACCTATGGTTCGGCCTTCTACATGGCGACCGGCTTCCACGGCTTCCACGTGCTGGTCGGCACGATCTTCCTGATCGTCTGCCTGGTCCGCGCCTACAAGGGCCACTTCACGCCCAAGCAGCACTTCGGCTTCGAAGCGGCTGCTTGGTACTGGCACTTCGTTGACGTGGTGTGGCTGTTCCTCTTCGTCGTCGTCTATGTCTGGGGCGGCTGGGGTGCGCCGATCCACTGATCGACCCTCAAGTGACGGAACAAACCGACAATCCAAAGGGGCAGCCCGCTCCCGGCGAGGCTGCCCTTTTCGGTCTCTGTCCCCGCTGCGGGGCGCGCACGCTGTTTGACGGGGTGGCCATGTTCGCCCCGCGCTGCCGTGCTTGCAGCCTCGACTTTTCGGCCTTCAATGTCGGTGACGGGCCTGCCGCTTTCCTGACCCTGGGCATTGGCGGGCTCATCACCGTGCTCGCGATCTGGCTGGAACTGGCCGCAGAGCCGCCCTTCTGGCTGCATGTCGTGCTGTGGCTGCCGCTGCTGGTCTTGCTGGTCATTGGCGGCTTGCGTGTGACCAAGGCGGCGCTGCTGGTGCGCGAGTACACGGCCCGCGCCGAAGAGCATCGCCATGACGGAAGTGATCTGACGTGAGCGAGCGCCGCATCCCTGTGATCCCGACGATTGTCGTGGCCGCAGCCATCGCCACGATGATCGGTCTCGGCATCTGGCAACTGGGGCGGCTGGACGAGAAGGAGGCGCTGCTCGCCCGCTACGAAGCTGCAGCAGAGAACCCGCAGCGCCTTTCCGCTTTCCCGCAGGATCCGCTGGCGAACCTTTATCGCCGCACTCCCTTCGAATGTACGCAGGCGGGCGAATGGAATGCCATCTCCGGACGCAATGCGCGGGACCAGGCCGGCTACGTCCACATCATCTCCTGCCCCGGCGCTGACGTTGTGCTGGGCTGGTCACAGGGGCCTGGCCAGGTGGAATGGGAGGGCGGCGAGCTTGCCGGCATGATCGCGCCCGGCGGCGATGCCGGATTTCGCATCGTGGCAGACCCGCCGCTCGCCGGGCTGGAGGCCAATGCGACGCCCGATCCTTCGTCAACGCCCAACAACCATCTGGCCTACGCAGGCCAATGGTTCTTCTTCGCCCTCTCCGCGCTTGTCATTTACATACTGGCATTGCGGCGGCGGTGGCGCTAGGCGCGCAGGCCATGGAATACATCTCGACACGCGGAAGCGCGAAGACGCTCGACTTCGAAGGGGTTACGCTGGCAGGCCTCGCCAGCGACGGGGGGCTCTATGTCCCAGCCGAATGGCCACGGTTCAGCGCTGCCGATATCGCGGCCATGCGCGGTCTTTCCTATGTCGAGCTGGCGGTGAGGGTGATGATGCCCTTCGTCACCCCCAGCCTGACCGAAGACGAGCTGCGCGCCCTGTGCACCCGCGCCTATGGTCGCTTCGCTCACAAGGCGGTGACGCCACTGGTGCAGTTCGACCAGCAGCAGTGGCTTCTCGAGCTGTTCCACGGCCCCACGCTCGCCTTCAAGGACGTTGCGCTGCAACTGCTCGGCCGCCTGTTCGAGCATTTCCTTGCCAAGAGCGATGATCACCTGACCATCGTCGGCGCGACCAGCGGCGATACCGGCTCTGCCGCGATCGATGCCGTGGCCGGCCGCGAGCGGGTCGATATCTTCATGCTCCACCCCAAGGGCCGCGTGTCCGACGTGCAGCGTCGCCAGATGACGACGGTGCGCGCGCCAAATGTCCACAACATCGCGCTTGAAGGCAGCTTCGATGATGCCCAGGCGATGGTGAAGCGCATGTTCGTGGACCAGGCCATGACCGGCCGCTTCCGCATCAGCGCGGTCAATTCGATCAACTGGGCCCGCCTGATGGCGCAGGTGGTCTATTACTTTGCCGCCGCCGTCCAGCTTGGCGCGCCCGACCGCAAGGTGGCCTTCAGTGTGCCGACCGGCAACTTCGGCGATGTGTTTGCCGGCTATGTTGCCGCCAAGATGGGCCTGCCGGTCGAAAAGCTGATCGTCGCCACCAATGTGAACGACATTCTCCACCGGGCTCTTTCGACGGGTGACTATTCTGCCGGAACCGTCACGCCCACGGCAGCACCGAGCATGGATATCCAGGTATCGAGCAATTTCGAACGCCTGCTGTTCGATTGCGGCGGCCGCGATGGCGCTGCGCTGGCCGAACAGATGCGCGGCTTTGAAACGAACAAGGCGATGCAGCTCACCAACGCGCAGCGCGAAGGTGCGGCGGCGCTCTTCACCTCGGCCCGTGCCGATGCCGATGCGATGAACCGGGCGATGTCCTGGGCCTATGGCGAATGTGGCGAGACGATCGATCCGCACACCGCCATCGGCCTGCATGCAGCTCGCGAGGCCGGTATCGATTCCGCCGTGCCCGTAGTCACGCTGGCCACTGCCCATCCGGCGAAGTTCCCTGACGCAGTGGAGCGCGCCACCGGGAACCGCCCGGGCCTGCCTTCGCGCGTTGGCGACCTGTTCGAGCGGCAGGAAGCCGTGGTCGACCTGCCGGGTGATTACGACGCGGTGGCGCAGTTCGTGGCGGAGCACGCAACAGAGAGCTCCTGATGGCTGGACTCGCCGCCAACCCGATCGTGATGGAAGGTGCCGCCTGGCCCGATTACGGGTTGGTGGACAGCGGGCATGGGCGCAAGCTCGAACGCTACGGACCATATCGTTTCATTCGCCCGGAACCGCAGGCGATGTGGGCGCCGCGCCTTGCCGATTGGGACGCGCATGGCGAATTTGTCCCCGGCTCTGACGAGGACGGCGGCGGCCGCTGGCAGTTCCACCGCGACGTGCCCCGTGATGGCTGGCCGCTGTCGTGGAACGAGGTTGCATTCACCGCGCAGTGCACGCCCTTCCGCCACCTCGGCTTCTTCCCGGACATGGCTCCCGTGTGGGACTGGATGCGCGCGATGCTCGAAGGCAAGCCTGACGCGCAGACCATGAACCTGTTCGGCTATACCGGCGTGGGGTCGCTGGCGCTGAGCCGGTGCGGCCCCGTAACCCATGTCGATGCCAGCAAGAAGTCCGTCGCCCAGGCGCGCGAGAACGCGGCGCTGTCCGGCATGGAGGATCGCCCGATCCGCTGGATGATCGACGATGCCAGCAAGTTCACTGCCCGCGAGGTGCGCCGAGAAAGGCGCTACGACGGGATCATCCTCGACCCGCCCAAGTTCGGGCGCGGCCCCAAGAACGAGACATGGCGCCTCGAGGAGAGCCTGCCCGGCCTGATCGGCGATTGCCGGCAGTTGCTGGATGCCGACAGCCGCTTCTGTTTCCTGACCGTCTATGCCGTGCGCATGTCATCGCTCGCCATCGGCGGGCTGATGGCGGAAGCGTTTGCCGGTCTGCCCGGCACGGTGGAGCATGGCGAACTGGCCGTGCGCGAAGAGGGGGAGGGCGGCCGGTTGCTGCCGACCGCCATCTTTGCCCGCTGGAGGACTGACTGACCGCGTGATCGCGGCCAGCCGGCCATCACATCGCTTGCAGGTCTGCCAGGAAGGCCTTGATGCGCGCGGCGTTGTAGCCCAGGTCGCTCACGCCCACCTGGCTGACGCTGCGCATGTCCACGCGGCTTGATCCATCAGCCACCGGGGTTACCTGAACCACCACGTCATCGCGGAACTTCAGGTAGCCGGCATAGGCTGTGCCCTCGACATGGCCAGCCGCGGCATCGACGTGGTCCACGTCCCAGCCGCGATCTTCCATCAAGGCGCGGGCATCACCCAGCACTTGCGCGGGATCCTTGTCGATCACGATCGGCTGGATATCGGCATAGGCTTGCGAATGGAACGCGCGCCATTCCTCGATGCTGAAGGGGCCGGTGCTGGTCTCGGGGCGGTCCTTGGTGACGAACTGCGGCGGGTCATCCATGTCGGTGGTAATGTCGTGGATCGGCGGTACGCTGCCGCCCGGCATCATCACCTGCGTGTACATCACCAGAAGCAGGGCCAGCGAAAGCGCCAGCGCCACGCCTGCCTTCCAGCGCCCCGCGGCCTTGCGCCAGATCGTCAGCATCAGGCCGAGGAAGGCGAGCAGGGCGATCACGGCCGCAGGCTGCAACATCTGCATGAAGGCCATGAAGCCGCTGATCTTCTCGATCATGTCATAACGGGCCAGTGTGAGCCCGCCCAGCGCCACCACGATGACCAGTATGGCCCCTCCCAGGGCGAAGTTGCACAGCCAACCGATCCACTTGGGCGCGGCTTCCTTGTCCTGTGCGGGTGCAGCCGGTGCCGATGCCATAATCATGTCCTCCCAAAACCGTTTGGCAGGAGAAGGTCACATTCGCCCGCCCGCGTCAACACCACCTATGTACGGTGATGGCGATGCTGTCTTGCCAAGTGCGCGCCGCTTTGCCATTTGCGCGGCCATGGCAGACAGCCTCATCCTGGAACTCGCCGACTTCGTGCACGATATCCACACGGGTATCTATTCCGAAGAGACCGGCCAGCCGCAACCGCTCAAGTTCACCGTGCAGGTCAAGCTGCGCGTTGAGGATCACTACGATCCCGATACGCCGCTCGATGCGTCCAAGAACTACATGGACCTGAAGTTCGCCTGTTCGGAGAGCCTTGGCGACACGCATTACCAGCTCATCGAAGCCGTGGCCGATCACGTCTGCGAAACGCTGTTCCTGCAGGATGAGCGGGTGGAGCAGGTGAGCGTCAAGATCGTCAAGCTCGCCCTGTCGGAGGCTGACGAGCAGATCGGCATCACCTTGGTGCGGGAGAGGAAGTGAGCAGCCAGGAAGTGATCGCCGCAACGGACCTGCCGGGCGATCCGGTGGATGCCGCGACGCGTTTCTTCAACGAGATCGTCCCGCAGGTTCGGGCCTTGGATGCTGCCGACATCCTGATCCACTTCCTGCCCGCCGGACACGAACATGATGCCTGGCGCGTTGCCGCTGTCCAGGATCTCGCCCGTGAAGCCGCACCGCGCCGGGTCAACGCCTTCGTTGCCGCGCTGGACCAAAAGGCAGCTGGCGATGCCGCGGCGGATTATGCCAGGAACGCGCCCGGCGTTACCGGCCAGATCTTCACCCTGGGTGCATTTCCGCAGGAAAGGGACTAAATAGGCGGCACATGTCCTGTTCCAAGCCCCTTGTCGATGCGTTCAACCGGCGCATTTCCTATCTTCGCCTGTCGGTGACAGACAGGTGCGACCTGCGTTGCACCTATTGCATGCCGGAACTGATGAAGTTCCTGCCCAAGAAGGAAGTCCTCAGCCTCGAGGAGCTGCACAAGCTGGGCCTTGCCTTCATCGAACGCGGGATCACCAAGATCCGCCTGACGGGTGGCGAACCGCTGGTGCGGCGCGACGTGATCCAGCTGGTGCAGGCGCTGGGCCGCAAGCTGGGAGACGGGCTGGAGGAACTTACCCTCACCACCAACGGCACCCAGCTGGCAGACCATGCGGACGATCTTGCCGCCGTCGGGGTCAGGCGCATCAATGTCAGCCTCGACACGATGGACGGCGAATTGTTCCAGCAGCTGGCCCGCCGCGACAGGCTGGTACAGGTGCTGCAGGGCATCGCCGCCGCGAAGGAGGCGGGGATCAAGGTCAAGATCAATACCGTGGCGCTGAAGGGGCTCAACGAGGACGAGATTCCCTTCCTCGTCGAGTGGGCCCACGCCAACGGGCATGACATGACCCTGATCGAAGTGATGCCGCTGGGCGAGGTGGATGGCGAGCGGGTGGACCATTACCTGCCGCTCCCCGCCATTCGCGAACGGCTGGAGAAGAAGTGGACGCTGGAGGAAAGCGATTACCGCACCGGCGGCCCGTCCCGCTATGTCACCATCCGCGAGACGGGTGGCGGGCGGCTGGGCTTCATCACCCCGCTGACCAACAATTTCTGCGCCAGCTGCAACCGTATTCGCGTTACGGCAACCGGCCAGCTTTACGCCTGCCTTGGCGGGTCCGAGATGGTCGATCTGCGCGGCGCGCTGCGGTCCGACAATCCCGATGCCAACCTCGCTGCCGCGCTCGATGAAGCCATGCGGATCAAGCCCGAGCGCCATCATTTCGAAATCGCCGAGGGGGCTGCTCCGGCTCAGCCGCGCCACATGTCGGTGACAGGGGGCTAGGATGGCCGTGAAGCTGGTGTTCCTCGGCAAGCTGGCTGACCTGGCAGGCGTTGACGAAAGAGATGTCGAGGCCCCGCTCGACTGGCAGGGCCTGCTGGATGAATTGCAGGGGCCGATTGGCGATGCCGTGCAGCAGGATCGCACCCGCATTGCCCTGAACGGCGAGGTGCTGGCTGACAAGTCGGCGCTCCATGCTAACTCGGGTGACGAGGTTGCCCTGCTGCCTCCGGTGAGCGGCGGCTGACCAATGGCGCGCGATGTCCGCCTGCTGACCCAGCCCTTCAGCCCGGGGCAATTCGTCGGGCCGTTCACCAATGCCCACCCCGGGCTAGGCGGTGTCTGCACTTTCGTGGGCGAAGTTCGCAGCGATGACGCGGTCGAGGCGCTGGAGCTGATCCATTACGAGAAAATGACCCTCAAGGGCATGGAGGAACTGGCGGACAAGGCGATCGAACGCTTCGGCCTGATGGGCCTGTTGGTCGTGCATCGCAGCGGTGTGATGCACGTGGGTGAACCCATCGTGCTGGTGTCGGCTGCCGCGAGGCACCGGCGCGAGGCCATCGAGGCGGTGGACTACACGATGGATCACCTCAAGTCCGACAGCTGGTTCTGGAAGCGCGAGAAGCGCGCCGACGGCTGGCACTGGATCGAACCGCGCGAACAGGACCATTCGGACCTTGCCCGCTGGGCCTCACCTGAATTCAACGCATTTGACCTGAATCAAGGTGGCGGCCTGCGAATCAAGGCAATCCCGACCTCACAGAATTGGAGGTAAGGGATGGCCCAGAAACTCAACCGTGAAGCAATTGCCCGCCACGCCACGGTGCATGATGCACCGCCGCAGGCGCGTGAGCCGCATATTGTCGACCGCACGTTCGAGATGCCGGGTGGTGTTTATCTGACCATGGTCGGCTGTTACCTTGTCTTCCTTGCAACTACCGGGCTCGCCTTTGCCAATCCCGGTCTGATCCTGCCGATGGCAATCTTCGTCTTCTTCATCGTGGCCGGTTTCGGCCTGGTGCGGGCGTGGACGAAGCTTGCCCCTGAAGCGCCTGCCAAGGCGATGAGCTGGGGCAAGTTCCAGCGGGACGGGATCCGCAGCCTTACGGGGCACAACACTGCAGGCGCAGCGACAGTACAGGTTCTGATCCTCCCAGTACTGCTCGTAGCCTGGGGCTTGGCAGTCGTGACCATTGCCGCCTTGGTGCGCTAACTGTCCTGCTCACGCGACTAGGACCAAAGCGTAGTTGTCCCGTACAGCGCGGGATCGGTCTCCAGCCGGTCCCGCGCTTTTTCATGCGCGTTCAGGAGCCGACCGTGCCCAGCATCGCGGCGAGAAGCTCGTCCTGAGCCTCCACCATGCCGGCTACCTCTCCCCGTGCCTGCCCAACCGCGTCCAGTTCGTTGCCCTCGACCGCTGCCGTGACATAGAGCCTGTCGATATCGGCAAGGGCGATGATCGCATCGCTGCGGGTCGCTTGCAGGGCAGCGATGGCGGCTTGCGCGCGTGACCATTCCAGCGAACCGATCTGCGCGCCGGCCGCCTGCTGCACCGGACCACGCGTTTCGTCGGCCGCTGCAAGGAATCGCTGGTGGGCTGCGCGGGCGCTGGCTGCCAGCTCACCCAATTGCGCAAGGGTTTCTCCCGAAGGCGGGGCAGGGGTAAAGGCTGGCGCGGGCGGGACGGCGAAGGACCCGCTGACGCGTTCCGAATCGCGGACCGC
Organism: Alphaproteobacteria bacterium; assembly: GCA_030424845.1. Taxonomy (GTDB): domain Bacteria; phylum Pseudomonadota; class Alphaproteobacteria; order Sphingomonadales; family Sphingomonadaceae; genus Alteraurantiacibacter. Next base: position 138,936 of record JAUHWC010000003.1, read on the forward strand.
CAGGCTGGGATAATCCTGCGGGGTGGCGCAGGCGGCCAGCAGCAGCGTCGTGGCCATTGCGGCCGGGGTAAAAGCGTGCGATTTCATCGCCAATCGCCTTAGCGAGCGCGGGCGCGGCTTTCCAGCCTGTGATTTTCGCCCGATTCCGCGCCAAAAGGCATTGCAACTTGTTGACAGCGGGCGGCACCTGCCTTATCGGGCGCCCCACTTGGCGGTGCCCTTGTGGGCGCCTTTTTTGTCATTGCCATGGGTTTTCGTCCGGCAGCAACGACACCATACGAAACGAAAGTAGAGCACCATGTTCGCAGTAGTGCGCACGGGCGGCAAGCAGTATCGCGTCGCCGAAGGAGACAAGATCGCGGTTGAGAAGCTGGCTGGTGAAGCCGGTGAAACGATCGTGCTGGGCGATGTCCTGCTGGCAGGCGAAGGCGGCAACCTGGCCGACGCTTCCAAGGTCACCGTCTCGGCTGAAATCATCGCCCAGGCGAAGAGCGAGAAGGTCACCGTCTTCAAGAAGCGCCGCCGCCACAACTACCGTCGCAAGAACGGCCACCGCCAGCAGATGACGCTGCTGCGCATCACCGCCGTTGGCGAAGGCAAGAAGCCGGCTGCCAAGAAGGCTGCCGCCGTGAAGGATACCTCGCAGGAGAAGGCTTCGCCCGATGTGCACAAGGCCGCTCCCGTGAAGGACGGCGCAGCTGCGGCAAAGCCGGCTGAAAAGAAGCCCGCTGCCAAGAAGGCAGCAGCCAAGAAGCCGGCTGCAAAGAAGCCTGCCGCCAAGAAGGCCGCCGCCAAGAAGCCGGCTGCCAAGAAGGCTGACTAAGGATTAACCCGGCTGCGGCCGGATGAACGGATACGGAGTAAGACGAGATGGCACATAAGAAAGCTGGCGGTTCGTCACGTAACGGTCGCGACTCAGCAGGCCGTCGCCTCGGTGTGAAGAAGTTCGGCGGTCAGGAAGTGATCGGCGGCAATATTATCGTGCGTCAGCGCGGCACGAAGTTCTACCCGGGTGCCAATGTCGGCATGGGCAAGGACCACACGCTGTTTGCGCTCGAAGCCGGCCGCGTGCGTTTCCACGATGGCAAGCTGGGCCGCAAGTATGTGTCGGTAGACGCGATGGCGCAGGCAGCCGAATAACCGGATGAGCCGATAAAGGGGTCATCCACCGGGTGACCCCAGGGATTGTCGCAAGAAATCCCGCGATTGGAAGGAGATGGGGCCACCCCCGTCTCCTTTTTTATTTCTCCTTCGCAACATCACCGTCACCCAGCGCAAGTAGGAGCTGCGGCGAGGGGGCATGGAGGAGAAGTGCAATGTTCATGCGTACCGAGCGCCTGTTCCTCAGGCCCACATTTCCCGAAGACTGGCGCGAGATCTATCGCGGCATCAACGATGCGGGCGTGGTGCGCATGCTGGCGCGTGCGCCCTGGCCATATCGCCCGGAAGATGCGCAGCAATTCTGCGCGCAGGCTGCCGAAAGTTCCGAAATCCGGCTGGCGATCACGCTGCCCGGCACCGATGGTGCGCCCATCATAGGCATGATCGGCCTCGATCGCAGCGAGGATGTTCCCGAAGTGGGATACTGGATCGCGCGCGGATATCGCCGGCAGGGCTTTGCCAGCGAAGCCGTGCAAGGCGTGATCGCGATCGCCCGCATGCTGGGCGTGAAGCAGCTCCAGGCCGGGCACTATATCGACAACCCGGCCAGCGGCGGCGTGCTGCGCAAGGCAGGTTTCAGGGAAACCGGCGAAGTACGGCCAACCCATGCATTGGGACGCGGCGGGGAGATGGTTCTTTCACGCCGTTACGCCTTGTGCCTGCGCGATCCATGCGCCAATGGCGACAACCAGGCCTGCCCGCGCGACAATCGCAAACCGGCCTGAGGGATCAAGCGGGCTTGCCTGCCCGACGCGCTGCCACTACCCCGCTCTGCGCCAGCCAAGATCACAGGCCTGGCGCAGGGCCTGGGAGGGGCGCAACATGTCGATACGCAAGAGGCTTTCGCCCGAGGAGAGCCGGGCAGCCGCGCTGGCTGCTGCCCGCGAATTGCTGATCGAGGCAGGGCCGCAAGCTGTCACACTCAAGGCCGTTGCCACCCGTATCGGGCGCACCCATGCCAACCTGCTGCATCATTTCGGCTCTGCCGCTGGCTTGCAGAAGGCGTTGGCAGGGCATCTGGCTGGCACCGTGTGCGATGCCATCGGCGATGCCGTGCTGGCGACGCGGGCGAGAGCCGCCACGCCGCGCGACGTGGTCAACATGACATTCGATGCCTTCGACGCGCAGGGCGGTGGTGCCCTGGCCAGCTGGATGCTGGCATCGGGCAATGAGGATGCGCTGGATCCGATCGTGGAGGCAATCCGCCAGCTGATGTGTGACCTGCACCCCCAGAAGCGCCAGCCCGGTGTCGAGAAAGCCATGCACGAAGCGACCTATTCGCTGGTGCTGCTGGCGCTGGGCGATGCATTGATGGGGCCGCCTCTGGCCGAATCGCTTGGCGTCGAGAGAAGCACGGCGCGCGATACGGCGACCGCGATCGTCGCTGCATCCTTTACCAAACCCGACCGTTGAACCTGCAACGGGGAGGCTGCCTCAGCTGTCTTCCGGCTCCGACAGTTTCATCCATTCCGGGATCAGGCCGCGCGGAATCTCCGAAACCTTGAGGTGATCGACGGCGAGGCCGATGTCGCGATAGATCGCCTTGCGGCGCTGCGGGTCAGACACTTCCATCGGCACCACCATCAGGCGGCGGTTGACCTTGTTGCGCCAGTTCATTCGCGCGGTGTTTTCCTGCCCGATATAGCAGCCCTTGTCGAAGCTGACGCCATTGAGGTCCCCGGCGTTGGTTTCCAGCCACAGCAGGTCGCCCATTTCGGCACGTCCTTCCGGCACGCCATGCGCCAGGCGGTGTGCGAGGTAGCGCGCATCAACCCCTTCCTTGTGGCACGGGGAATTGAGGATCGAGCGGAAGCCGAGTTCGGGCAGGCGCGGATCATTGCCCTTGGCCTCTTCCTCTTCCGATCCGGGCGGGGCCCACACGCTGCACCGCTGCGGGTCCACCGCAATGTCGATCTTGCGGCGCAGGCGGTAGAGCGACAGGCGCTGGACCAGCTCGTCAGCCAGCGCCTTCTCGCAATCGATCAGCAGCCCGGGTCCGTGTTCGAAAGCATGCGCCCAGACGAGGAAATCGAACTGCATCTTGCCCTGGGGCGAGAGGAGTGCCGCATAGACGGGCTTCTTGTTGGTCGCCTTGGTCACGTCATTGGTGACGAGGCCTTGCACGAAGGTGATGGCATCTTCTGCCGGATCGGCCGGTGCCACGGTGACGATGGCGCGTTTGAGAAGCGGATGGCTCATGCCTGTTAAGTGCCACCTCCACGGGCGAAATCAAGCAACATGATTGCAGCGTGCTGCTCCAGATGGGGTGGCAATGCGGCCTGCCGGGTGTAAGGGACGCTGCAAGCACCAACTCCAGCCGGAAGAGCCGAGAATGACCGCGCCCAGTTCCATCACCATCCGTCGTCCCGATGACTGGCACGTCCACTTGCGCGACGGGGACATGCTGAAGGGCGTTGTCGGACACACCGCACGCCAGTTTGCCCGGGCGATCGTGATGCCAAACCTCACCCCGCCTGTGACCACGGTCGACGCCGCGAAGGCCTATCGCGAGCGGATCCTCGCGGCTGTGCCCGAGGGTATGCGCTTCACTCCGCTGATGACCGCCTATCTCACCGACAATTCCGACCCGGCAGAACTGGTGCGCGGCCACAAGGAAGGCGTTTTCACGGCCGCCAAGCTCTATCCCGCAGGGGCCACCACGAATTCGGATAGCGGTGTGACCGATATCGCCAATATCCGCGGCTGCCTCGAGGCGATGGCAGAAGCCGGCATGCCGCTGTGCGTGCATGGCGAGGTGACCAGCGCCGATATCGACATCTTCGACCGCGAGAAGGTGTTCATCGACCGCGTCTTGCGCCCGCTGCTCAAGGACGTGCCGCAATTGCGGGTGATCTTCGAACATATCACCACGGCAGAAGCGGTGGCCTTCGTTGACGAAAGCGGCCCCAATGTCGCGGCCACGATCACCCCGCAGCATCTGCACATCAACCGCAATGCCATGCTGGTTGGCGGGATCCGCCCGCATGCCTATTGCCTTCCCGTCGCCAAGCGCGAGAAGCACCGGCTGGCCCTGCGCCGTGCGGCAACCGCAGGCAGCCCCAAGTTCTTTCTCGGCACTGACAGCGCGCCGCATGCGCGCGAGGCCAAGGAAAGCGCCTGTGGCTGTGCAGGCATCTTCAACGCGCCCCATGCCCTTGAGAGCTATCTCACGGTCTTCGAGGACGAGGGTGCGATCGGCTTCTTCGAGGACTTCGCCTCGCGCCACGGCCCGGCTTTCTATGGCTTGCCGGTAAACGAGGAGACGGTGACGCTGGAGCGGGTGGAGTGCGAAGTACCCTCCAGCATCGATGTCGGTGCAGCCGAACTCGTGCCCTTCCACGCCGGCGAAACCTTGCGCTGGCGTTTCAGGGACTGATTCCTCAGTCTCCCGCCCCGCGCGAGGCAACCTCGTCTGCCGGGGCAGGGCGCCCGCCCTTGAACAGACCCAAGATGAACAGCGCGGCCGCAGCCCAGATGGCGATGAAGCATGCCAGTTGCGCCGGCTTCAGCTCTTCGTTGAAGAGCAGCAGGCCCATAAGGAAGACGATGGTCGGGCTGATGAATTGCAGGAAGCCGATTACCGTGTAGGGCATGGCCCGCGCTGCGGTGGCAAACATGATCAGCGGGACAGCCGTCATCGGTCCGCTGCCCGCAATCGCCAGTGCCAGCCCCCAGCCATGCGTCATCGAGGAGCCCTGCGGCTGGCCGGCGAACCAGGCGACCACGACCAGCGCAATCGGCACCAGGATCATGGATTCGACCGTGAGACCGACCAGAGGCCCGGCAGCGACCGTCTTGCGCAGCAATCCGTAGACACCGAAGGTCGTGGCCATCGACATGCTCAGCCACAAGGTGGTCAGGGCACCGGTCGCCAGCGCGGCAACGCCTGCCGCAGCCAGCGCCACCGCGGCCCATTGCAGTCGCGTCAGCCGCTCGCCCAGGAACACCAGCCCCAACAGCATCATCACCAGCGGCAGGATGTAATAGCCCAGGCTCGCGGCATAGACATTTCCGGACTGGATCGAGAACACATAGAGGAACCAGTTGATACCGATCATGGTGGAACTGCCCAGCAGGGTCAGCATGGTGCGCCGGTTGGCAAGAACCGCCTTGAGCTCGGCAAAACCGGACAGGACAGCCATGATCCCAAGGCACAAGGGCAAGGTGAAGACCAGCCGCCACGAAACGAATTCGATGGCCGGGACACTTTCCACCAGCATGAGGTAAAGCGGCATGGAACCCCACACCGCGTGGGCGCCCAGCGCATAGGCCAGCGCGCGGCCCTGTGAAATCTTCCCATCCTCCATCGATCCCACCGCTAGGACCATCTTCGGCTTTGGGCAATTCTTACCGTCTCGTTGCGCCCGGTTAAGCGAGGGTTTGCTAGTGGCAAACCAGCGGGCGTCTCCTCCTCCCTATCCGCCCGCTGACCAGTTCGGCCCGGTCTTCCCTGTTGGATCGGGCCTCCGCGTGAACCCTCGGGTCGTGTTTTTACGAGGGTCGCGCAAAGGCGCCTGCGCACATCATGTCGCGCAGGCGCCTTGATCCCCCAACCATGATGTTTCCTGACAAATTCACCATGACGTTAAACTGCTATTGGCATTCTTCCGTTATGGGTCTGTGCCATGATCGCGCGTGATGTAATCCCCTTGCGAGGCCTGCTGGTTGCCGGCGGCTGCGTGCTGCTGCTCGCTTCCTGCGGGCAGGAGGGCGAACAGGCGCAACCTGTGGTGCAGGATATCTCCGATCCGCTGATGGATGCAGCACTGGCAGACACGATCATGGTCGATCCCGACATGGTCAATCGCAACACGGCAAACCGTGCCATCACCCTGGGGCCGGATGATGGATCGCTGCCACAGCCCGACCGGGGGCCGGATGCGGCTCGTGCTGCCCGGGCCGAGGCGCTCGAACTGGTCGGTGGCACCAATGCCATGCGCCGGGCCCCGCAACCCGAAAGGGTGGAAGGCGAGCTTCCGCCCGAAGCACGGTTGAGCGTGGCGGCACGGGCAGCCACGGCAGGCGAGGGCAATGCCGATTGCGCACAGATCGCGCAGTTTTCCGCCATCTGGGCAGCCAGGATGCCCGATGCCTTCCCCGTCTATCCGCGCGGCGCTGTGCATGAAGCGGCAGGGACGGACGAAAACGGATGCAGCCTGCGGGTGGTGAACTTCTCCACGCCGGTGCCGCTGGGCGAAGTGATGGACTTCTATTTCACGCAGGGATCCGCCAACGGTTTTGCCATGCAGCGTGTGTTGCAGGACGGGGAAGACGTGCTGGGCGGCACCGCGCCCGGGCGCAGTTTCATGGTCTTTGCCCGGACGGAGCAAGACGGCATGACTTCGATCGACCTGGTAACAACCGGCCGCTGAGCATGCCCCTTCGCGGCCTGCGACAAAGCTGCTTCAGCCGCCCTTGAAGCCCACGCCAACGCTGGCGCGCGGCTGTTCCATTTCCGTGCTGGCCACCGGATAGGCGCAGTAATCGGCCGCGTAATAGGCTGCCGGCCGATGGTTGCCGGAATAGCCGATGCCACCGAAGGGGGCAGAGGAGGATGCGCCGTTTGTCGGGCGGTTCCAGTTGACGATCCCGGCCCGGATATTGGCCCAGAAGCGGTTGTAATCCTGCGGCGATCCACCCACCAGGGAAGCGGCAAGGCCGAAACGGGTGTTGTTGGCCTCGGCAATCGCCTGGTCGAAGTCGTCCACTTTCACCACTTGCAGGATCGGTCCGAACAACTCCACGTCAGGCCTTTCGGTCATCGCTGTGGTGTCGATGATGCCCGGGGTGACGAACGGCAGGCTTTCATCCGGGCGGCGCATGTGGGTGATCGGCTTGCCGCCGTTTGACAGCAGGTAGAGGAAGCTTTCCGTCAGCTGGTCTGCGGTGCGGTTGTCGATGACCGGGCCCATGAAGGGCTGGGGATCGTCAAACGGCGCGCCGATGATGATGCGTTCGGTCAGCGATTTCACCGCGCCGATCACGTCATCATACATGTCGGCCTTCACGATCAGGCGGCGCGCAGCCGTGCAGCGCTGGCCGGCGGTGGTAAAGGCCGATTGCACGATCAGCGCGGCAACGTCGGCGACCTTGGGCGTATCCCAAACCACCAGCGGGTTGTTGCCACCCATTTCAAGCGCCACTATTTTGCCCGGATCGGTGGCCAGCTTCTTGTTGATGGCGATGCCGACCTGGGCCGAGCCGGTGAACAGCACGCCGTCCACTCCGTGATGGGCGACCAGTTGCTTGCCTTCCTCCGGTCCGCCGGCCAGCAATTGCACCAGCGCTGCGGGGATGCCGGCGCGGTTGTAGTAGAGCAGCAGGCGCTCGGCCACGGCAGGGGTCTTCTCGCTGGGCTTCAGGATGATCGCATTGCCGGCGATGAGAGCGGGCACGATATGGCCGTTGGGCAGATGGGCCGGGAAGTTGTAGGGCCCCAGCACTGCCATCACGCCATGCGGCTTGTGGCGCAGCGCGGCGGTGCCTTGCAGGCCGCTGTCCAGCTTCTTCTGCCCGGTGCGTTCGGCATAGGCACGGACGGAGATTTCCACCTTGTTGATCACCGCTTCGACTTCGGTGCGGGCTTCCCACATGGGCTTGCCCGTCTCGCGGGCGATCAGTTCGGCAAATTCTTCCTGTTCCTTGCGCACTTCATTGGCAAAGCGGCGGACAAGTTCGATCCGGTTGGCCAGCGGCTTGGCAGCCCATTGCGGCCAGGCGCGGCGGGCGCGAGCCACCGTCTCGTCCACATTGCCATACTTGGCACGCCACAATTCCTGGCCCGTAGCGGGCTCGAAGGAAACCAGTTCTTCCTTATCGGCCAAGGTTTGCCAGCCTTTCTCATCCGTTTTGCGCTCCTTGGGGCAGATTCGCGCAAATTCCAAGGTTGGTTGCAAATGCAACATGCCCGGATCGGACCGAATATTGGCATAGGTCGCGCAACCGCAAGGTGTCAGGACAGGGTTAAATACTTATTCTATCGGCACCTTGCGGTCTCGTGCCGGGGCAAGACGACCTTGCGGTTGCGTGCGCATCTGGCATTAGGGGCGCTATCGGGAACTCCAGGGGCGCTACGCAGCACGATGGGTGATCAGGCTTGGCAGGATGGCACGTGGGAGACCGCTGACGGCCTTTTGCTGCATTATCGCGACTATCCCGGCAATGCCGACAAGTTGCCGCTGCTGTGCATCCCCGGCCTGACACGCAACGCCCGCGATTTCGAGCCCGTGGCAGAGCGGTTCGGCGGTGATCGCCGGGTCATATGCCTTGAGCTGCGCGGTCGCGGCGAGAGCGAATATGCCAAGGATTCCGCTACCTACGTCCCGGAAACCTACCTCGCGGACCTCGATGCCTTCTTTGCGGCAACGGGTATCGCCCGGGTGGTGGGCATCGGCACCTCGCTGGGCGGGATCCTGTTTGCCATGATGGGCGCCACCCGGCCGGAACGGCTGGGCGCGGTGGTCTTCAACGATATCGGCCCGGTGATCGAACCGGCCGGTTTGCAGCGGATTGCCGAATATGTCGGGCATGGACGCGGTTTCCCCACCTGGATGCACGCGGCCCGGCAACTGCGCGAAAGCATGATCGACGTGCACCCCGATTTCACCATTTCGGAATGGCTGCGGCTGACCAAGCGGTTGATGGCCGTCACCGGCAGCGGGCGCATCGCCTATGACTACGACATGCGCATTGCCGATCCGATGGACGACGTCGGTGATACCCCGCCGCCTGATCTGTGGGGTGCCTTTGACGGATTGCCCGATGTCCCCAAGCTGGTGATTCGCGGGGAGCTGTCCGACATCCTCAGCGGTGCAACGCTGGCCGCGATGGAGCAGAGGATCGCCGATTGCCGGGCGGTGACCATCCCCCGCACCGGCCATGTGCCGACGCTGGACGAGGAAGAGGCGCTGTCTGCCATCGCCGGATTGCTGGAGCGTGTACCATGAGCTTGCCGACCCCGCGCATCTTGCACCTGCACTCCAGCTTCGATCCCGGCGGCAAGGAAGTGCGCAACGTGCGCCTGATCAATGCCTGGGGCAAGGATGCCGAACATGCGATCGTTTCGGGCGACCTTGAAAAACGCGGCGCGGCAAGGCTGCTGTCCGGCAAGGCGCGGGTCAAATGGCCCAGGTTCCCATCCCTGGAGGGCAAGCCCACGCCGGGCCGCCTCAAGCGCCTTGCCGCAGCGATGGCCGGATATGACCTGATCTGCACCTACAACTGGGGCGCGATGGACGCGGTGATGGCCCATACGCTGTTCGCCGATGTCTTCAACCTGCCGCCGCTGGTGCATCACGAGGATGGCTTCAACGAGGACGAAGCCGTCCGCCTGAAGAAACGGCGCAACTGGTATCGCCGCATCGCGCTCGGGCGCACGGCAGCGCTGGTCGTGCCGTCGAGGAAGCTGGAGAACATCGCCCTGGATGTGTGGCAGCAACCGCGCAGCCGGGTGCAGCGCATTGCCAACGGCATCGATACCCGGCGCTTCTCCGCGCCGCCCAAGCGCGACGTGCTGCCTGGCCTGATCAAGCGCAAGGACGAGTTCTGGATCGGCACGCTCGCCGGATTGCGCGAGGTGAAGAACCTTGGCGTGCTGGTGCGCGCGATGGCCCGCATGCCCGATGACTGGCAGCTGGTGATCCTGGGTGAGGGCCCGGAAAGGGCAGCCCTGGAACAGCTCGCGATCGACAAGGGCGTGGAGGACCGGGTGCACCTTCCCGGATTCCTCGACCAGCCGGAAAAGGTTATCGGCCTGTTCGATATCTTCGCCTTGTCATCACATTCCGAACAGTTTCCCATTTCCGTTGTGGAAGCGATGGCCGCCGGCCTGCCGGTGGTGGCGCCGCGCGTGGGTGACATTGGCGAGATGGTGGCCAGCGACAACGGGCCATGGCTTACAGAACCCGGCGACGAGGCGGCACTTGCCGAGGCCTTGTGGCAACTTGCCGGCAAGCCGGAGGACCGCAAGCGCATCGGCAAGGCCAACCGCGACAAGGCAAGGGCACAGTATGACGCGTTGGCCATGACCGAGCGTTATCGCGCCCTCTACTGGGGCCTGATGGACCGCAATCGTCCGTCCTGACAGGCTCTGGCGGCGGCGTTTCGCCTTCATCACCCGTTCACGCGCTGGGGGACAGGCTCGATTCCGCAATTGAATTGCAGCGCCCCAGGCCCTAACAGCGCGGCCAACCGGTTAACTTAAATTCCAAGGCGAACGTGGCCACAACACCCAACGATCCCAAGAAGGGCGACAAGTCCGACCAGAAACCCGATCTTGAGCAGCAGATGCTCATGCGCGAGGTTGATGAAGCCGTTCGCACCGACGAGGTGACGAATGCCTTTCGCAAGTACGGCCTGCCCGTGGGCGCGCTGCTGGTCGTCGGCCTGCTCGCCTTCGGCGGCTGGCTGTGGTGGCAAGGCAAGCAGGAAGCGGCACTGGAAGAGCAGTCCGAGATCGTCGTCCTGGCCATGGACGAGATGGAAGCCAACAATCTCGACCAGGCTGACCAGGAACTGGCCACGGTGGACCCCGATGTGAGTCCGGGCGCTTACGCGTCGGCGACCTTGTTCCGTGCCGCCATCGCGCTGGAGCAGGGCCGGCTGGATGATGCTGTCGGCTTCTACCAGGCGGTGGTGGACACCGAAGGTGCGCCGCAGCCGATGCGTGATGCCGCGCAGGTGCGGCTGGTCTATGCCAATTTCGACAATATGGAGCCGCAGGAGGTGATCGACCGCCTTGGCCCGCTGGCCGTGGCGGACAGTCCGTGGTTCGGCAGTGCGGGCGAACTGGTGTTCCACGCCTATGTAGAGATGGAACAGCTGGACGAAGCCGGTGCGCTGGCTATCGCTCTGGCGGAATCGGATGAGGTCCCCGAATCGCTGAAAGCACGCGTGCGGCAGTTGGCCGGCAGCTATGGTTTCGATACGATCACCGATGTCGAAGCGCTGATGGACGGCAATGCAACGGACGCAGGGGACCCGGCAGAATGAGGCAGGAAAATCGCATGACCACTTCTTCGCTTGGCCGCCGGATCGGCGCTGTCGCCGTCGCCGGGCTTGCCGCCTTGTCGCTGGCGGGCTGCAGCGTGATCGGCGGCGGGGATGATGACACGCCGGATACGCCGACCGTCGGCAACCGCACGCCGATCCTGTCGCGCATTGCCACCGATATCTCCGCCCATCCCAGCCTTGCCAACGTCGCCGTGGTCCTGCCGCCTGCGGAAACAAATGCCGATTGGCCGCAGGGCGGGCGCAATGCCTCCAAGGTAACCGGCCACGTCACCCTGTCCGATGCGCCGACGCGCGCCTGGACCGCGCAGATCGACGGTACCACCAAGACCCGCCGGCTGGCAGCAGCGCCCGTTGTCGGCGGTGGCAAACTGTTCGTGGTCGATACCTCCGGCGTCATCCACGCCTACAATGCCGATACCGGTTCGCGCATCTGGAGCCACCGCATCCAGGTTTCGGGCGACTTGCGCGATGCCACCTTCGGCGGCGGTGCCAGCTATGCCAACGGCAATGTCTATGCCACCAGCGGTACGGGCGACGTGTTCGCCCTGAATGCGGAGACCGGTGCCGAGATCTGGCGCAAGCGCCCGGCAGGGCCGCTGCGCGGTTCACCCACCGTGGCCTTCAATGCCGTTTACGTCATGACGCAGGACAACCAGATCCATGCGCTGAACGTCTCGGATGGCGAACCGGTGTGGCAGGATGCCGCCGCTTCCGGCCAGCAGGGCGTGTTCGGTGTGGCTGCTCCGGCTGCGGGGCAAGGCTCTGTCATTGCAGGCTATTCCAGCGGCGAGCTGGTGGCTTACCGCTTCGAAAACGGACGCGTGCTGTGGTCCGACGCGCTGGCCCGCACCTCGATCTCCACCGAAGTCGGCTCGCTGACGGACGTCGATGCCGATCCGATCATCTCCAACGGCCAGGTCTTCGCGCTGGGGCAGGGCGGCCGCATGGCAGCCTATGAACTGTCCACCGGCCTGCGCATCTGGGAACTGACGCTGGCCGGCATTTCCACTCCGGCGCTGGCCGGCGAATGGATCTTCACCCTGACAGACGATGCCCGCCTGCTGGCGATTGCCCGCTCCACGGGCCGTGTGCGCTGGGTCACCCAGCTCGAAGCCTTCCGCGATCCGGATGATCGCGAAGGCCCGATCTTCTGGACAGGACCGGTGTTGGCCAACAACAAGCTGTGGGTCGCCAGCAGCGAGGGCGAGGTCCATTCGGTGGATGTGATGACGGGGCGGAACACCCTTTTCACCGAGCTGAGCAACGGTGTCTCGCTGCCGCCGGTGGTGGCTGGCAACACGCTGTATATCCTCGATGACGGGGGCCGCATCACCGCCTGGCGTTAATCGCCTGATCGCACTGCACAATTCGATCCAGCCGTTACCGCGCCTTTAACCCTTTTCGGGTTAGAGCGCGCGCATGAGCGTGACTGCATCACAGACTGCTGCCGAGGCCGCACGGCCCCCGGCAAGCGATGTTTCTCCGTGGGTGGGCCTTGTCGGCCTGGCTACGCTGCTGGCCTATATCTGCCTGTGCCGGATGTGGCCCGAGCTTGTGACGACGTTCGACCTGCCGGGCCCTGCAGAGCGCATGTCCGGCCCCTATTCCTCGCTCCTGGCCATGCTGCTGACAGGCGGCGCGATGGCGGCCTGGTCCGTTTTCGTGGACAAGGTGCACCTGCGCCCCTCCACCGGGATCGACTGGAACAACCGCAAACCGCTGTCGGAAACCTTCGATGTATCGGTCACCAAGATTGCCGGTATCTGGGCCACATGGGCGATCATCGGTGCGATCTACTGTCTCGGCCGCTGGTATTGGGAAGGGTAGTACCTCTTCGCCATGCAGGTGATTGCCGTGGCGGCGGTTCCGCTGTTCCTGTTCTCCGTGCCCTATGTGTTCTGGCTGGACCGGGTGATGGTGAAGCCGAAGGACCACAGCTGGCATTTCGGCGCCATGTTGCTTGGCCGCGAGGCGTGGGACGGCGAACAGGTGAAGAAGCACTGGCGGGCGTGGATCATCAAGGGGTTCTTCTCCGCCTTCATGATTTCCATCCTGCCGATGGGCTTCGCCTCCGTGGTGGAAGCCAATATTTCCGACGTGATCCGGAACCCGGTCGCCACCGAGATGCTGATGTTCGAGCTGCTGTTCGTGGTCGACGTGCAGATCGGCACGGTGGGATACCTGTGCACCTTCCGCCCGCTTGATGCGCACATCCGCAGCGGCAACCCCTTCCTTGCCGGCTGGCTGGCGGCGTTGCTGTGCTACCCGCCGTTTGTCTTTGCCTTCATGGGCAATGGCGGGATGATCCAGTACGAATACAACACCGCCGGTTGGGGATACTGGTTCGAAGGGCATGACCTGTTGCTGTGGGCCTGGGCCGGCTGGCTGGCCTTCCTCACCGCGATCTATGCCTGGGCCACGGTCGCCTTCGGCATCCGCTTCTCCAACCTCACCTATCGCGGGGTGCTGACCAACGGTCCGTTCCGCTACACGCGCCATCCGGCCTATCTGTCCAAGAACCTGTTCTGGTGGTGCTCTGCCATGCCGTTCATGGTGACCAGCGGCAGCATGGTGGACGTGATCCGCAACACGGTGTTCCTGGGTATCGTGAGCGGCATCTACTACTGGCGCGCGCGCACCGAGGAAGCGCACCTGCTGGGCGAAGACCCGAAGTACCGGGCCTATTATGACTGGATGCAGGAAAACGGCATGGTCACCAGCAGGCTTGCCAGGCTGGTGCGGGCAATCAACCCGCGCCCGTCACGCTCTTACGGTGCGGTGCAGCCCGCGGAATAAGCGAAAGCCGTCAGGCGTTGCCGACAACGAAACAGGCCGCTGCCACCAGCGCACCTGCCCAACGGTTGGAGCGGAACCGGTCAAGCGGGTTCTGCCCGTCCTTCGGGTCCAGCGTCAGCACCTGCCAGGCAAAGTGACCTGCCGCGGGGAGCAGCGCCAGCAGCGCCAGCCAGTCTTCCCGCAGCAGCCAGAATGACAAGGCGAAACAGGCGATCGACGCGGCGTAGAACAGCCCGACGCCTGCCTTCACATTGTCACCCAGGCGCAACGCGCTGGACTTGATGCCCACCAGCGCATCGTCCTCCCGGTCCTGCAATGCGTAGATCGTGTCATAGGCGATGCACCAGAAGAACGCGCCCGCATAAAGCGCCAGCATCACGCCCAGCCTGTCGGACGTGAAGGCTACCCAGCCGACCGGCGCCCCCCATGTAAAGACAAGGCCGAGCCACGCCTGCGGCCACCAGGTAACGCGCTTCATGAAGGGATAGGCCGCCACCAGAACCAGGCTGGCCAGCGCCACCAACTGGGCCTGCCAGCGAAGTTGCAGCAGCACGACAAGCCCCACCGCGCACAAGGCGAGCAGCCATGCCCACGCCGCTCTCAAACTCACCCGCCCGCTGGCGACAGGGCGCGCGGCGGTTCGCGCCACCTGCCTGTCCAGGTCGGCATCGACGATATCGTTGTAGACACAGCCCGCGCCGCGCATGGCACTGCTGCCCAGCAGGAACCAGGCGATCATCACCGCCTTGGCGGACAATGGCACATTCGGCACCAGCAACGCGCCCCACGCGCAGGGCCATAACAGCAGCCACCAGCCGATCGGCCTGTCGAAGCGCGCCAGCAGCGCATAATCGCGCGCAGCGGCAGGCAGCAGGGAAACAAGGCCGCGATGCTCGCTGTCGGGGGTCACGCTGTCTGTCATGCTTGCATGCCATAATCGGCTTGGGCCAAAGGGGAAAGCAGATGACGGGGGAAAGCGACGATGGATGTCGGTGAATACAATAGGGAACAATGGAACCGGCGTGCCGAAGCGGGCGATGAATGGTCCATTCCCGTCACGCCCGAACAGGTCGCCGCGGCGAGGAAGGGCGATTGGGAGGTGTTGCTGACACCGACCAGGACCGTGCCGCGCGAATGGTTCGGCGATATCGCGGGAAAGGACATGCTCGGCCTTGCGTCAGGTGGCGGGCAGCAATGCCCGATCTTCGCTGCCGCCGGTGCGCGGGTATCCTGCCTCGATGCCTCGGACGTACAGCTTGCGCTGGATGAACAGGTCGCCCGGCGCGAAGGGCTGGAGATTCGCACCGTTCAGGGCTTCATGCATGATCTCTCGGACTTTGCCGACGAGAGCTTCGATATCGTCTTCAACCCCTGTTCCACGGCCTTTGCCCCTGAAGTGCTGCCGGTATGGAGAGAGGTTGCGCGGGTTCTGCGCCCGGGCGGAGTGCTGATGACGGGCTTCTACAACCCGGTGTATTACATCTTCGATCCGCTGGCTCTCGACCGTGACGAACTGGTGCCCCGCTACAGCCTGCCGCACAGCGATTTCGACCTGCCTGACGAGGATCGCGAGGCGCTGCTTGCCAGTGATCCGGATGACAAGACCCTGGGTTTCAGCCACACGCTGGAAACGCAGATCGGTGGGCAGTTCGAAGCCGGACTGGTCATGAACGCCATGTTCGAGGATAGATGGGATGAGATCGACGTGATGAGCAAGCTGTTTCCGCCCTTCATCGCCACCCGGTCCTTCAAACCTGCCTGATGTCGGGCGCGCATTCCCCCAAGACGCCGGCATGGCCACCGCGCAGCGCGCCGCGCCTGTTCGTGGACGTGCCACTGGCGCAAGGGACCACGATCAGCCTTGATGGCCCGCAGGCGCATTACCTCGCGCGCGTGATGCGGGTGGGCGAGGGCGATGCGGTAATCCTGTGCGACAACGCAACCGGCGAATGGGCCGCGCGGGTTGTCGAAGCGGGCAAGCGTAACTGTTTGCTGGAGGCAGTCGAATGCCTGAGGGAACGCGAGCAGGTGCCCGATTTCTGGCTCTGCCCCGCACTGCTCAAGAAGGACCGCTTCGACATGGTGCTGGAAAAGGCGAGCGAGCTGGGTGTGCGGCGCATCGTGCCGGTGCTGACCCGCCGCTGCGTGGCTGACAAGCTGAACCCTGATCGCGCCCGCACCATCCTGACCGAAGCAGCCGAACAATGCGCACGCACCGCATTGCCGGAACTGGGCGAGGTGACGAAGCTGGAGGCCCTGCTGCGCGATTGGCCCGAAGATCGTGCCCTCTTTTTCGCGGACGAGCTTGGCGGGGAGCCGGCAGCAGGGGTTTTTGCCGCCCATTCAGGCCCGGCTGCACTGCTTGTCGGGCCCGAAGGCGGCTTTGACGATGCCGAGCGCGAGGCGATCCGTGCCCATGCCGCTGCCCGGGCAATCTCGCTCGGCCCCCGGATCCTGCGCGGCGAGACGGCCGCGATCGCCGCCACCGCCGTATGGATGGCCAGCGCGGGAGACTGGTCTTGAGGCCAATCCTTTCCGGACAAGGACAATTTGATACTGGCGCAGCTGCGATTAACCTCCTAACGGGCTTCGCATGAGCACGCGCAAGGCGTCACAGGGGGAGGAGCGGCCCATCGAGAGCCGCGATCAGCTGGCCGAGCCGATGCAGGCCGGCGAGAAGCCCGCGTCTGCGTGGCGCATCGGTACAGAGCACGAAAAGCTTGTTTTCAAACATGATGACAAGCGCGCACCGTCCTATGACGAGGAAGGCGGTATCCTCGACATCCTGATGTCCATGCGCCAGTTCGGCTGGGAGCCGGTGGAGGAGAACGGCCCAGACGGCAAAAAGAGGGTCATCGCCATGAGCGGCGATGACGGTACGATCAGCCTTGAGCCTGCCGGCCAGCTGGAACTGTCCGGCGCGCCGCTGGATAACCTGCACCAGACCTGCGCCGAAACCGGTCGCCACCTGAAGCAGTGCAAGATCGTTGGCGAGGAATGCGGTGTCGGCTTCCTCGGTCTTGGCATGTGGCCGGACAAGACCCGCGAAGAACTGCCCGTGATGCCCAAGGGCCGCTATGCCATCATGATGCGGCACATGCCGCGCGTCGGCAGTCTCGGCCTCGACATGATGCTGCGCACCTGCACCATCCAGGTGAACCTCGACTATGCGAGCGAGGCATGCATGGCGCAGAAGTTCCGCACCTCGCTGGCGCTGCAACCGCTCGCCACCGCGCTGTTTGCCAATTCGCCGTTCACCGAAGGCAAGCCCAACGGCTTCCTGTCCTATCGCAGCCATATCTGGAGCGATACGGACCCGCACCGCACCGGCATGCTGCCCTTCGTGTTCGAGGATGGCTTCGGCTACGAGCGCTATGTCGACTACATGCTCGATGTGCCGATGTATTTCGTATTCCGCGACGGCAAGTATATCGATGCCGCGGGGCAGAGCTTCCGGGACTTCCTGAAGGGCGAACTGCCGGCGCTGCCGGGCGAATTGCCCACGCCGAGTGACTGGCAGGACCACCTGTCCACCGCCTTTCCCGAGGTGCGCCTCAAGAGCTTTCTGGAAATGCGCGGGGCCGATGGTGGCCCGTGGAACCGCATCTGCGCGCTGCCTGCGCTGTGGGTCGGCCTGCTGTATGACCAGTCCGCCCTCGATGCCGCTTGGGACCTCGTCAAGGACTGGTCGATGGAAGATCGCGAGGCCTTGCGCAACGCCGTGCCGAAGATGGGGCTCAAGGCCCCGATCCCGGGTGGCCGCACCTTGGGCGACATGGCCGGTGAAGTGCTCGATATCGCCCACGCCGGCCTCGCCGCGCGCGCGCGCCTCGATGGCAGCGGCAATGACGAGACCGGCTTCCTTGAACCGCTGCGCGAGATCGTGGACAGCGGCAAGACACCTGCCGAGGTGCTGCTCGACAAGTTTTATGGCGAGTGGGGCGGGGATCTCGGCCGGGTTTACGACGAAGCGTTCTAAGCCTGCGCATCAGGCGTAGCTGACCACCTCGAACTCGATCCCGTCCCAATCGAAGAAGTAGAAGCGCCGGCCGGGTTCGTAATCGTCATGGCCCCAGGGCTGAAGCCCCTGTGCGATCACCACCTGCTCTGCTGCATCGAGGTCTTCGACCAGCAAACCCACGTGGTTCATCGGCCGGCCCTTCTTCTGGCCGGCGTGATCCTTGCGGTCGGTATAGAGCGCCAGATAGGTGTCCTCCTCACCGACGTGGATGGTCTCTCCGGCACCACCGCCCCCCGGCCCGCGCCACCTTTGCTCCCATCCGAGCAGCTTTTTGAACAGATCGGCCGAACGTTCGATGTCGCTGACGGTCAGGTTTACATGTTCGATGCGTCCTTGCCTCATGGCTTAATATCCTTCGCTAACTATCTGTCATAATTGCACGATTTCATGTACCAGACTGGGACTTTGCGAATCGCGACTTGGCGATTCTGCAATCTCAAGCTAAGTTGAGGTCAAGAGTTTGGGGAAAACGATTCGCGACCTGTGGATAAGCTCGCGGATCAATCGTCATCGGGGGGTCGACATGACGAAAGCGAATTTCATCACCATCGGGCAATTGTCCAAGCGCACCGGCGTGGCCGTTTCTGCCATCCGCTTCTATGAGGAGAAGGGGTTGCTGCATTCGCTGCGCACCAGCGGCAACCAGCGCCGTTTCCTGCGCGGTGACATTCGCCGGGTGAGCTTCATCCTCATCGCACAGCGGCTGGGCCTTGCCTTGTCGGAGATCGAGGAGCAGCTCACCAGCCTTCCGCAGGAGCGCAACCCCACCCTGGGGGACTGGCAAAGGATCAGCCGCCAGATGCGCGAGCAGATCGACGAGAAGATCCTCCTGCTTAACCGCACCCGCAGCCAGCTGCACCAGTGCATCGGTTGCGGTTGCCTCAGCCTCGACAAGTGCCGCCTCTACAACAAGGACGACAAGCTCGGCCTCAAGGGGCCGGGACCGCGGGCGGTGCTGGATTAGCGGCACGCCACGCCTGGCTGGGCCTTCAGCTAGCGATAGATCACATCCACTGCCTCGCGGCATTGCGCGTCATTGGTCTGCGTGCGGGCGCGGTTGCAGATGGCCTGGGCCTGCGCGTCAGGTGCGACATGCGCGACATGGAGGCCCTGGCGGGTGCGGGTGCGACCGCTGGCGGGCCTGCCACGGCTGTTGGCTTCGCGCAAAATGTCCACCACCAGCTCTGTGCGGCCCGGAAACTGGCCATCGCGTACCACGAACAGGTAGGGACTGGCGCCGCTTTCGTCCTCGCATTCAAAGGCAAGGCCAGTGTTGGTCAGGTGCAGGGTAACGGCACCGCATTGCTCGACCAAGACCGAACCGGCTGCGCCCCCGCCGCGCTGGGCCAGGGCTTGCGAGGTGAAGGCGAGCGATACTGCGAGCGCCGCTCCCGTCAATCCGCTCAGCATTCGCATGGCCTTTCTCCTCCTTTTGCCAGTCTACTCCGCCGCGAGCGCTTCAGCCTCGCCAAGATCCACGCTGACCAGTCGCGAGACGCCCTTTTCCACCATGGTCACACCGAACAGGCGGTGCATCCGGCTCATCGTCACGGCGTTATGGGTTACGATCAGGTAGCGGGTGCTCGTTTCCTTCACCATGGAATCGAGCAGGTCGCAGAAACGGTCGATATTGGCATCGTCGAGCGGGGCATCGACCTCGTCGAGCACGCAAATTGGTGCCGGATTGGTTAGAAATAGTGCAAAGATCAGTGCTGTTGCGGTTAATGCCTGTTCGCCACCGGACAACAGGCTCAAGGACTGGAGCCGCTTGCCCGGAGGCTGGGCGAAGATCTCCAGGCCAGCTTCCAGCGGATCGTCGCTGTCGATCAGCGCAAGATGCGCCTGGCCGCCTTCGAACAGGCGGGAGAACAGCACCTTGAAGTGCTCGTTCACCGCTTCAAAGGCCGCGCGCAGCCGTTCGCGGCCTTCGCGGTTCAGATTGCCGATGCTGCCGCGCAGGCGGCTGACCGCTTCGCGCAGTTCTTCCTGTTCGGCGGCATTGGTGCCGTGTTCTTCCTCGATCCGGGCCAGTTCTTCCGCTGCCACGAGGTTGACCGGTCCGATCCGCTCGCGGCTGGCAATGAGCTTGTCCATGGCCTCGCTCTCGGCGGCGGACCCTTCCACCTCGCTCTCGTCAAAAGCGAACTTGCCGGAAAGCAGCGGCGGCGGGCACTGGAAGCGCTCGCCGGAAATGCGCGCCATTTCCTCGCGCCGCTGTTCCTCGTTTTCGGCGCGGGTGGCAAGGGTGGCGCGGGTTTCGCGAGTGGCAGAAAGCGTTTCGTTGGCGGCTTGCAGCGCGGCTTCCGCCTCGCGCATTTCCTCGTTCGCGGCGTTCACGGCGGCTTCGGCCTGTGCCAGCTCGGCAGTCAGCCGTTCGCGCACCTGTTCGCCGCTTTCGATCTCCTTCATCAGGCCTTCGGGCTTGGCGGCCGTGACGGCGCGTTCCTGCTCGATTTCCTCGAACCGGGCCGACATTCCGGCAAGGCGCTGCGCGGCTTCACCGGCACGCGCTTCCCAGTTCGCCTTGTCCGAACGTTGCGCGGCGACCCGCTCGCGCCCCACCGCGAGCGCCTGGTCATGCGCGGCGAGCGTTGCCATGGCGGCCTGCACGGCCTCGCGTGCAGCCTCGTTCCTGGCGCGGGCGGCATCAAGGCTGGCGCGGCCCGCTTCCGGATCTGGCAGGGCGGCGCGCTTGTCTTCGGCCGCCTTGACCTCGGCCTCGGCCAGCTTGCGCTGTTCGGCGAGTTCGGTTTCGCTTTCGGCGAGTTCGGCAAGCCGGGTGGCGAGCCGTTCGCGCCGCGCCTCTGCCTGGTCGAGCGTGCGCAATGCCTGCCGTTCGTCCTCGGCAGCTTCGTTGACTTCGCGCTCGGCCGCCACCAGCCCGCGCTGCAAATCGCTGGCTTCGGCGGAAATCCTGTCATGTTCGGACTGTGCGGCTGCCACCGCGTCGCGGAGGGCAGGCAGCTGGCCTTCCAGTTCGGCAAAGCGGTTGTCGGCTTCCAGGCGGGCAGCTTCGGCCGCCCCTTCGCCGCGCGCGACGAAGCCATCCCACCGGCGCAGCAGGCCATCGCGCGTGACGAGCCATTCGCCGGGGCCCAGATCGCGCCCGTCATCGCTCGCTGCCACATGGACCAGCGCCAGGCGTGCGGCCAGTTCTTCCGGGCACTTCGTCACATGGTCGGCAAGACTGTCTGCCACCTTGGCCGGTGCCTTCGCGCCGGTCCAGAAGCGGCCATCCGCGCCAGCGTCCGGCTTGCCCAGCGGCGACTTGCCATCGCGGCCCAGCACGGCGGCGAGGGCGCGTTCATACCCTTTCTCGGCAGAGAGGCGGTCGAGCGCTGCGGGCAGGCCTGAGGCGTTCTTCTGCCGCTTGGCACGCGCTTCGCGATCACGCTGGAGGGCGGTGAATTCGCGCTCGACACCTGCCAGTTCAGCACGGGCGGAGGACAGGGCGCTGGCAGCTTCATCGCGCGCGGCGGTGAGCTCGTCCTTGCGCGCGCGGCTCGCTTCGAGTGCTTCGCGCATGGCCTCCCGGCGCTTGCCCGCTTCCTCGGCTGCGGCCCTGGCGGCAGCCACTGCTTCTTCCGGATCGCCTTCTTCGCCAAGCGCAGCACGCTGGTCTGCAATGCGGCGTTCCTCGTTCACCATCCTGTCGAGGCGCGTTCGTGCCTGTGCGACTTCGGCCTCGGCCACGCGCCATTCCGCTTCCACCCCGGCGTGGTCTGCCGTGGCCTTGGCCAATGCCAGTTCCGCGGCACGACCGGCGCGTTCGCTGTCTTCGGACTTGGCCAGCAGCGATGGGCGCTTGGCCTCGTCTTCCTCCAGTGCCTTGGCATTTGCGGAAAGGGCGGCCTCAAGGTCCTTGATCGCCTTGGCCGCATCCTGCGTCATCCGGTCCGCTTCGAACCGGTCTTCCTCCAGCCGGGCCTTCTGCCGGTCAAGGTCGGCCAGGCGCTGCTGGGCCGCTTCGAGCTGGCTGGCGAGCGCGGCCATGCGGTGGCCGTGGGCGCTGGCATCATCGCGCCGGTCCGCCAGCTCATCGCGCAATTCAGCCAGTTTTTCGGCCAGCGCATGCTGGGCCTGTTGCGCGGCCTTGGCGGCTTCCTGAGCGCGGGCGACTTGCCCGTCCGCTTCCTTCGCCTGTTGCCGGGCGTTGTCTGCTGCCTTTGCAGCATCGCGCCAGCGGGCGAACAACAGGCGGGCTTCGGCGACCTGGATCTTGTCCGACAGTTCCTTGTAGCGTTCGGCCTGGCGGGCCTGCCGCCTGAGCGAAGCGATCTGGTTGTCGAGACCTGCCATCAGGTCCTCCAGCCGCTCGAGGTTCTTTTCGGTCGAACGCAGCTTGCTTTCCGCGTCACGACGGCGGACGTGCAGGCCGGCAATACCGGCAGCCTCTTCCAGCATCATGCGCCGTTCGGCAGGCTTGGCGGCGATCACCTGCGCGATCTTGCCCTGGCTGACCAGGGCCGGGGAGTGCGCGCCAGTGGCCGCATCGGCAAACACCAGCGCCACGTCCTTGGCGCGCACGTCATTGCCGTTCACGCGATAGGCGCTGCCTGCGCCGCGTTCGATCCGGCGGGTGACGTTGAGCTCCTCGCCCTCGCTATCGGTGGCGTGGAGCACGACTTCGGCAAAATCACGTGGCGGACGGGCAGCGGTCCCGGCGAAGATCACGTCCTCCATCCCGCCGGAGCGCATGGACTTGGGTGAGTTTTCGCCCATCACCCAACGGATCGCTTCGAGCAGGTTGGACTTGCCGCAACCATTGGGGCCGACGACCCCCGTCAGCCCCGGTTCGACACGCAGTTCGGCAGGCTCGACGAAGCTCTTGAAACCGGAAAGTTTGAGTTTCCTGATCTCCATCTTCGTCGCCCGGCCTCCCTCTTAGCGAGCGCCGGCTGCCTGCAGCGCGGTTTCGACAACCGCCCAGCTGGTGCCGTCGAGCTTGCGGCCGTTGACGAAGAAGGTGGGGGTGCCCGTCACGCCCAGCTCGTCCGACTGGACGGCCGAGTTCTCGACGATCTGGCGCGGCACTTCGGGATTGTTGGCCAGGCACTGGTTGACCTGTTCGGTGCTCAGGCCGCGCTGGGCGAAGAATTCCAGCAGGCCGGATGCCTGTGCGATGGCCTGGAACCGGCTGTCATCCTCGATCGCCATGGCGGCGGCAAGGTCCGGGCTGGCCTGCGCGGTCTGCACGATCGACTGGAGGTTGGACCAGCCCTGCTTGGCCAGCGGGATGGCGGTGGACGGTTCGGCGCAGCGGATGATCGAGGCAATCGTCAGGTCCAGCGCGTCATGCACCTGGTTGCGCAGTTCGAAGCTGACCAGGCCGCTTTCGATATAGCCTTCCAGCGGGCCGGAATTCTCGGACCAGTTGGCGCATGCCGGACAGGTGTGGCTGGCATATTCGACCAGCTTGATTGGCGCATCGGGGTTGCCCATCTGGATCCCGCCCATCGCGGTGAATTCCGCAACCTGGCTCCACGTCGTGCCCTCGGGTGCTTCGATCGGGTCAAGCGCTGCGGCCGTTTCGGCTTCATCTGAGCCGCATGCGGCAAGGCCGAGCAGCATGGGGGCGGCAAGGGCGCTGAGGGCGAGGCGGTTGAGCTTCATCATCACTTTGATCCTGTCAATTCGAGTGGAAAGGCTAGCCTAGGGGGCAGATTGCGCAAAATCCCACATCCGGCGGAAGCGGCCTTTTGCACAGGATATGCCCAGTTATTCGGATCCAGGGGGCGTTCAAGGGGCCAGATGTGGTTCCAGCGCCTCCCATGAATGCACGCCGGGCAGCATTGCGCCATTGACTGCGAAGCTGGGCGTGCCGGGAATATCGAAACGGGCGTTGTCGGCCTGCATGCGGGCGACGATGTTGTCCATCGCCGCGCGGTCGGACAGGCATTGGTCCAGTTGGGCCACAGTGTAGCCGCGCGGCTCCATCAGTTCGTAGAAATCGAGGTCGTCCGCGATGGCGCGCATGCGGGCATCCATCGGGCCGCTGGTCCAGCGCTGCGTCTGCGCGGGCTGGGCATCGATGGCCGTCTGCAACCAGCTTTCCTGCGCATGCATGATGGCGCGGTGATTGCCCCAGAACTTGTCCTCCGAGCCGCATTCGGTGATGAGCGCGGCTGCCAGGTCCAGCGGGTTGCGGATCACGTGCCGCACCTCAAGGTTGACCTTGCCCGGCATGATATAGGCAATCCGCAGTGGCGCATCCGATTGCTGTTCGAAGCTGGCGCAATGCGGGCAGGAATAGCTGACGAAGGCAATCAGCTTCGTCTGTGCGGCAGGATTGCCCAGCTTGTGGCCCTGCTCTGTGCGTTCGTAGGTCGCATCCCAGTTCTGTGCTGCCAGCGTGCCGATGGGCGCTGCGGCCAGCATCAGGGCGGCAAGGATTGCCCGTTTCATTTCTTCTCGTCCTCTTTCGATCCCATTGAGCGCGCCAGCGATTCGAGCACCGTGCGCAGTTCCGGGTCACCAATATCGCGCAAGCTTTCCCCCAATTCCATCGGTATCGGCTTGAGGGAGGGCGGTGCGGTGCGTTTCTCTCCAGCAGATCGCGGCTTAACCTCGCCTTGCCGCATCTTCACTCGCGCCACCGCCTTGTAGCCGAAGAAGCGGTTCACCCGGTCGATGATCTCGGGGATGACGTGCTGGATCAGCGGGGCGTGGGCAGGCAGCACCACCAGTTGCAGGATGCCGTCGCTCTTTTCGCCGGGCGGGAAGCGGATCGATTCCGGCTGGCACACCTTGGCATGCGCTTCTCCCACGATTTCGTGCCAGCGGGTGACGACGCTGCTCTGCACGAAGCCGAATCGACGGAACGCCGCACGGCCGATCTGCGGCACCAGTTCCGCCACCGGCCGCGCCGCGCCGCCACGCGGCCGCTGGTAGGGTTTCACCTTGCTCGCGCCCTTTTTGGGGGACTTCTTGGCCGGCTTGTCGCTGTCTCGTTCCATTGCGCGGCCTGCTATGCCATGCCGCGCCCATGCAGGATAGGGCCGCTTCGCTTTTGCTGGACTGGTATGACGGACACGCCCGCAGCCTGCCGTGGCGAGTGACGGGCGGCGCACTGCCCGATCCCTATCGCGTGTGGCTGTCCGAAGTGATGCTGCAGCAGACCACAACTGCCGCCGTCGCTCCCTATTTCACCAGGTTTACCCGGCGCTGGCCCGATGTGCAGGCGCTCGCGGCGGCTGCCGAAGAAGAGGTGATGGCCGAGTGGGCGGGTCTGGGATACTACTCGCGCGCCCGCAACCTCGTGAAGTGCGCCGTGCAAGTGGCCGAAATGGGCCGGTTTCCCGAAAGCGAGGACGAACTGCGCCAGCTGCCCGGGCTGGGGGCCTATACCGCCGCTGCCATCGCCGCGATCGCGTTCGGCAAGCGGGCGGTGGTTGTGGATGCCAATGTCGAGCGGGTGGTGGCGCGGCTGTTTGCCATCGATGAACCCTTGCCCGCTGCACGCAAGGCCATTCGCGAGAAGGCGGACGCGATCACCCCGGATGACCGGGCAGGCGATTTCGCGCAGGCGATGATGGATCTTGGCGCCACCATCTGCACATCGCGCGATGCGAAGTGCCTGCTCTGCCCTCTGCAATCGATCTGCGAGGGGCGAGCGAGCGGCGATCCCCTGCGGCTGCCGGTAAAGGCGAAGAAGAAGCCCAAGCCCAGCCGCACCGGCACCGCCTTCTGGATTGAGCGGGAAGGGCAGGTCTGGCTGGTGAAGCGCCCCGGCAAGGGGATGCTGGGCGGCATGCGCGCCCTGCCTGACGATGGCTGGTCAGCGCGCGGCAACGGCCACGGCGAGCCACCGGTTGCAGGCATGTGGGAAGCAGGCGGCGTGGTCCGGCACAGCTTCACCCATTTCGACCTCGAACTGGCCGTCGCAATCCATGCGGGCAAGCAAGGCCCGTCGGGTGAGGGGGAATGGTGGCCCGTGGAGAAGCTGGACGATGCCGGATTGCCCACGCTGTTTGCCAAGGCGGCGCAGCGGGTGCTGGCGCGGGGCTAGATGACCCCGCCACCCACCGTCAGGCGCAGCACCGCGACAACGAAGATCACCATGCACAGCTTCATGCCGGAATCCTTGCTGGACAAGGCGCCCAGGCCGATGCCGACCACCACGAAGGGCAGGGCAATCCAGTTGGCCCAGCCCAGCAGCGGGATTTGCGCCGGTATGACGAGGATTAGGCTAAGCAGGCCGATCAGGATCGAAGCAATATTGAGCATGTGTGTTATGTGGGTAAGGCACTGACGGCTTTCAAGTGCCCTTGCGGGCTTGTCGGTGGATTTCGTCCTGCTAGTGTCAGCGCCGGATCATTCGGGAGAGAAATCGCGTGAAAAGCACCAGTTTGCAGGCCGTTGCCCTGTCGCGCCGGCAGTTGATCGGCTCGGGCCTTGCTGCATCTGCGTTCCTGACCATGCCGGCAAGCCTGCGTGCGCAGCTGGCAGAGGTGCCTGCCAGCCATCCGGACTGGCCGCAGGTCTCGCGCCTGATGGCGAAGTATCTCGATGAAGGAAAGCTCGCCAATATCGTCACTGCCCTCGGCTACAAGCAGGACAACCCGCAGTTCCTGGCACGCGGGAACACCAGCTTTTCCAGCAACACCAAGGTCGGGCCGGACACGCTCTATCGCATCTATTCGATGACCAAGCCGATCACCGGCATGGCCACGGTGATGTGCATCGACGAGGGGCTGCTCGGCCTCGACCAGCCGATCGCCGATTTCATTCCCGGCTTTGCCGAGATGCAGGTGCAGAAGGAATATGACGGCGCGATCACGGCGGACAATCTGGAGCCGGCGGTTCGCCAGGTAACGGTGCGGCACTGCCTGACGCATACGGCGGGGCTCGGCTATTCCATCGTCCAGCAGGGGCCCATTTCCGAGGCATACTCTGCCGCCGGACTGGTGCCCGCGCAGGCATCGCGCATCACTGTCCCCGGCATCATGGGTGGCAAGCCCGTCGGCAGCCTCGCCGCATTTGCCGAGGGGCTGGCAGAGATGCCGCTGGTCTACCAGCCGGGGACAAGGTGGTCCTATTCGGTGGGCCTCGACCTGCTCGGCCGCGTGATCGAAATCGTATCGGGCAAGAGCTTCGATACCTTCCTGCATGAACGCATCCTGGAACCCTGCGGCATGGCATCGACATGGTTCCGTGTGCCGGAAAGCGAAAAGCACCGGATGACGGCGAACTATGTGCTGGCCGGGGAAACGCTGCTGCCGATCGACCTGCCGGACACCTCCATCTACCTCGATGAACCGGCCTTTCCCTTCGGCGGGGCAGGGCTGGTATCCACCGCGCGGGATTATGATCGTTTCCTGCAGATGCTGGCCAATCACGGCATGATCGATGGCAAGCGGGTGATGAGCGAGCCTGCCGTGCGCCTTGGCACCAGCAACCTGTTTCCCGATACCATGCCGGACTTCTCTTCCGGTTTCCGGTTCGGAGCGTTGAACTTCGGCTACGGCGCCGGTGGCCTGGTCGGAACCGGTCTTGCCGACGGGCTGTTCGGCTGGTTCGGCGCAGCGGCCACCTGCGGCCTCGTGAACATGAAGAACGGCTTGCGCCACAGCCTGATGACACAGGCGATGGGCATGTCGCAGGATGGCTTGCAGCAGGAATTCCCCTTCGCCGTGTTCAACGATGCCCGGCAGCAGGCTGCCGGCGCCTGATGGCGAAGGTCGCTTTTTCCGGACACGGACTGGACCGTGCCGACCACACGCGCGCCGATCCTGCGCGGTTGGCCGAGCTGCGCGCCTCTCCGCAGGCATTGGCGCTCGGCCTCGATGGCCTGTCCCCAGTCCTTGGCGCGGACAATGCGCTGACATGGATGCCGCTGGGCGATCTTCCCGGTGATACGGAACTGGTTTTCCTGGGCCTGAAGGAAGGGGTGCCCCTGTTCGCGCCCGTGCCTGATAGCGGCGATAACAGGCCCGCCTATCTCCAGCGTCCGGCGTGGAAGGAAATCTCGCTCCTGCCGGCACAGGACCTGGCGATCTATGGCGGGGCTCGCAGCCTTATGGATTGGCACGCCCGCCACCGCTTCTGTGCCCGCTGCGGCGAGCCAACGCGCATCGCCAAGGGTGGCTGGCAACGCGATTGCCCTGCATGCGGGGCGCAGCACTTCCCGCGGACCGACCCTGTCACCATCATGCTGGTGGAACATGACGGCGCTCTGCTTCTGGGGCGTGGCCTCAATTTCCCCGAACGGCGTTACTCGGCGCTCGCGGGCTTCGTGGAACCGGGCGAGAGCATCGAGGAGGCCGTGGCCCGCGAGGTGTGGGAAGAGGCAGGAGTGCGCGTGTCCGGTGTCAGCTACATCGCCAGCCAGCCGTGGCCCTTTCCCAGCCAGTTGATGCTGGGCTGTCATTCCCTCGCGCAAGGCCGCGAGCTGAATGTCGACAAGACCGAACTGGCAGACGCGGACTGGTTCACCCGGGCAGAGGTGGAAGCCGCCATGTCCGGCACGGCCGACGAGGAGACGCTGCGTTTCCTTCCGCCGCCCGAAACCGCTATTGCCCACTTCATGCTCAAGTGGTGGCTGGCAAGACAGGATTGAGAGATGGCAGACGAATTGACGGTTGATATCTGGTCGGACCTGGTCTGCCCCTGGTGCGCCATCGGCCTGGCCCAGTTCGTGAAGGCGGTGGACAGCCTGAAGGGCGAGGTCGACGTTTCGATCCGCTTCATGCCCTTCGAACTCAATCCGGACATGCCGGCAGAAGGCCACAACCAGGTGGACCTGCTTGCCAGGGCCTACAACAAGACGCCCGCCGACGTGCTAGAGATGCGCCGTACGGTGGAAGCGACCGGGGATGATGTGGGCTTTCCGCTCTCATGGCAGGGAGAGGGGGAAGAGCCCGTGCTCATGGTGTGGAACACCCACAAGGCGCACATGCTGCTGCGCTGGGCACTCACCGTGGCAGAGCCCGAAGCGCAGCTGCGGCTGAAACAGGCCTTTATGCGCGCCTATTTCCAGCAGCGTCGCGAAATCTCCAGCAGCGATGTCCTGCTCGACATCGCCGAGGGCGAGGGTTTCGAGCGTGATGCCGCCGCCGCCGCGCTGGCCGACGAGGCATTGTCTGCCGCCATCCACCATGACGAGCAGATGGCACGGCAAAACAATATCAACAGCGTCCCCACCTTCGTTGTGGCTGGCAAGTATATCCTGCAAGGCGCTGCAAAGCGTGAAGAATATTCCGCCGCGCTGGTGAAGCTCGCCAGCATGGAAGCGATGGCCTGAGGCCTCAGACCAGCCCCAGCTTCGAAAGTTCGCGCACCAGCCTGCCGGGCATGGCATCGCCGATCACTTCGCCTTCCATCAGGTCCTTGGGGGCGTCCTCGTCCTTCAGGTAGCGCCAGCCCTGGTGGGCGCGCTTGGCCTTGGGATGGACGAGGTGGAGCCTGTTTTCGAGGATGATGTCCCAGTGCCCGTCCGGGCGCTGCTCGAAGCCCAGGATCGCCGCGCGGGCGACAAGCGCGTGTTCATGGATCCAGTAGAGCGAGCCGCCCTTCATCTCCTCGTGCCGCTTGGGCAGGTAGCGGGTGCGCAGGCGGCGTTCCGGGGCCTTGCCGTCGAACCATTCCTGCAGATCGGCCAGCGAACTGGCGCGGAAGGCGATCTTGGTCATGTGCAGCGGCATGCCCCCTATCTGGCGACATGCGCCGTGCAGTCAAGGCTTGCCGATCAGGCGCGCTTGCCCGATCATGCGGCCATCAACGGGGAGAGATTCATGTTCGTCAAATCGGCCAAATGCATTCTTGGTGCGGCACTGCTTGCGGGCGGTGCCCCGGTGCTGGCGGAGCACCACGAAGAGGAAGCGGCAGTCGGCGGAACGGCCGCGCTCAGTGCCGACAAGACGCTGCAGGCCGCCCGGCTCGTCACCGAAGGCAAGGTCTATGCCCTGGGGATCATCACCGGGCGCAACACGCCCGCCTATCCCGGCCGCGACTATGACATCGAGGTGATCGACCTGGGCAGCAACGGCAGCAACCAGGTGACGGGGCATGACGACCGGGTGGATACCTACCTCGGCATCGGATCACAGATCGACGGGCTGGGCCATGTCGGCACCGCAGGCGTGCATTTCGGCGGGGTGAAGGCAGAGGACATCTTCTCTCCCGATGGGCTTCGTGACCTGGGAACGGAAGACATTCCGCCGATCGCCACGCGCGGCGTGCTGATCGACATGACGCGCTATTTCGGTGTCGAGCGGATGGCGGAACTGCAAGGTTTCGGATCAGCGGAAATCCGTGCTGCGGCGGAGCAGCAGGGCGTGACCATAGGGGCTGGCGACGTGGTGCTGTTCCATACCGGCTGGATGCAGGTGATGGACGAGGACCCCGAAGGCTTCATCCTGCGCCAGCCGGGAATCAATGCCGAAGGCGCGCGCTACCTGGCGCAGCTGGGCGTGGTCGCCGTGGGATCGGACACGGCCGGCCTGGAGACATCGGACTATCCGGAAGGGATGTTCATCCCGGTCCACCAGATCCTGCTGGCAGAGTACGGGATCCACATCCTGGAGACGCTCGATACATCGGAACTCGCGGCGGACGAGGCGTGGGAGTTCCTCTTTGTGCTGGGTGCGCCGCGCCTTGAAGGTTCGGTGCAGGCGATCATCAATCCCGTGGCGATCCGCTAGCCCACCAGCCCCGTTGCCACGGCCAAGCCGAGGAAAGCGAAGAATCCCATCGAATCGGTGATCATCGTCACGAAGACGCTGCTCGCCACCGCCGGGTCCTGGTCCAGCCGCTCGAAGGCGACGGGTACCAGCACCCCGGCCATGCCCGAAACGATGATGTTGATCACCATTGCGGCCGCGATCACCCCGCCCAGTTGCGGCGTGAAGATCAGGGCCGTGGCCAACCCGATCAGCACGGCGATGGTCACCCCGTTCATCAGCGCCACCTTCAGTTCCCTGAAGAGGATGCGCGCGGTGTTGGACCTTGTCAGCTGGTTCATGGCGATGGCGCGCACCGTTACCGCCATGGTCTGCGTTCCGGCATTGCCGCCGATGCTGGCGACAATCGGCATCAGCACGGCAAGGGCCACCAGTTGCTCGATGGCGGCGCCGAAAAAGGCGATGATGGCAGAGGCGACCACTGCCGTGCCGAGGTTGGCGACAAGCCAGCGCACGCGCGCGGAAAAGGCATCGCGGATAGGCTCGTTGATGTCGCCTTCGCCTGCGCCGCTCATCAGCAGCGCGTCCTCGCCGGCTTCTTCCTGGATGATGTGGACGATATCGTCCACTGTCAGCTGGCCCACCAGCCGCCCGCTTTCATCGACCACGGCAGCGGAGATCAGCGCGTATTTCTGGAACCGAAGGGCAACCTCTTCCTGGTCCATGTCCACCGGGATCAGCGTCTGGTCGCGCTTCATCACGTCCAGCAGCGGGATATGGCGCGGGCAGCGCAGGATCCACGAGAGCTGGCAGGTGCCCACCGGGTGGTGGCGATGATCGACGATGAAGACCTCCCAGAACTCGGTGGTCATGTCGTCATTGTCGCGCAGGTAATCGATCAGGTCGCCGACCGTCATGTTCTCCGGCACGGCCACCAGTTCGCGCTGCATCAGGCGACCGGCGGTTTCTTCCGGATAGGCAAGGGCGCTTTCGATGATGGCGCGGTCATCCGCGTCCATCGCGTCGAGGATCGCGCGCTGGTCAGGCTCGTCGAGGTCCTCGATCAGCTGGACGGCATCGTCGGTGTCGAGCTGTTCGGCGATTTCCGCAACGGCCGCGGCAGGCAGGGCCTCCACCATGCTCTCGCGCACGAAGTCGTTGAGCTCGGCGATCACATCGCCTGTCATCAGGTCGGAGATGGCGGCAGCCAGGTCGCGCCGCTCGTCTGCATCCAGCAGTTCGAGAAGGTCGGCAATATCCGCGGGGTGGAGCGGTTCGACCAGCTCGTATGCCCGGCCGTCGTCCTCTGCCTCGAGCGCATCGCGCACCGCATTGACGAAAGCGGGCTTCAGCCGGTTCTCCTCGTCCAGTTCCGCGCCGTCCTCGCGGACAGCGTCTTCATCCTCGCGGGTCTGGAGATCGGTTTCGGCCATGGGGCTGGCCTAATGACAGTTGCGGCAAAAGCAAGCGGGCGGGTGACTTTGCCACGCATGAGTCTATATCGAGCGCCGAACAACACTTGAGGAGAATACCCAATGGCCGACGAAAAACTGACCTTCACCGTGGACGCTGGAAATGGCGAAGGTGGTGACGTCGTGATCAAGCTGCGCCCGGACCTGGCCCCCGGCCATGTCGAGCGCATTACCGAACTTGCCAAGGAAGGCTTCTATGACGGCGTGGTTTTCCACCGCGTGATCGACGGTTTCATGGCGCAGGGCGGTGATCCCACCGGCACCGGCATGGGCGGATCGGACAAGCCCGACATCCCGGCCGAATTCAACGATGCCAAGCACGTGCGCGGCACCTGCTCCATGGCTCGCACGATGGACCCCAACAGCGCCAATTCGCAGTTCTTCATCTGCTTCGATGATGCCCGCTTCCTTGATCGCCAGTACACCGTGTGGGGCGAGGTCGAGAGCGGCATGGAGCATATCGATGCGCTGCCCAAGGGCGAGCCGCCGCGCGAGCCGGGCAAGATCGTGAAGGCGACCGTTTCCTGATGAAGGCGACGCGCCGCGTGATCGGCGCCGCCTTCCTGGCGGTTGCGGCGCAGGGCATCGCGTCCTGCGCCCTGCCGCCCGATGCGCCAACCGTCCTCGCCTCCGCCAACGGCACGGGACCGGACGATGCCTATGTCGTCTCCAGCGTGGCGCAGGAATATGAGATACTGCGATTGTTGGGGTTGCGCAGCGACAGCCAGCGCCTGCACGTGATCGACGGCAGGCCTTTTGACGTGCTCACCGCTACCGATCCCGAAACGCAAGAAGCGCGAGATGTCTGGTTCGACATCTCGCGCTTTTCCGGTCGTTCGATGTAGCGGACTATTCCTGTTCGCGTGTCGGCTGGACGTTGCGGCTGCGGATCAGCCACTGCCCGTTGACCTTCACCACTTCGTCAACCCCATTGCCCACGGCGGCAACGCGCGGTGCCGGGTCAACACCCGGGCCGCCGAAAATGGTCTGCCAGTAGTAGTGCACCCGGGCCACGGACGGGCTCAGGAACTCGATGCTCTGGTTGGACATGATGTGGTACATGTTTCCGGTCAGCGCGCCGCTCTCGCGCCGGGGAGCCATCGACTCCTCCATGCCGGTGATCATGTCGTGCAGTGCCTGGCGCCCTTTGACCTGGTTGAACGACCCGTCTTCCGTGAACACGGCAGCGTAGGCATCGGCGTCAAGGTTGTCTGCAGCACGCACATAGCGCCACATCAGGTCTTCGATCTCTGCCCGGTCGTGGGCTTCCTGGAGCGTGCGATCAACGTCGAGCGCGACGGGCGGGGCGCCTGCCGGCAGCGTTGCCGGATCCCAGTGCTGGTCCGCCTTGCCATCGACAAAGCGCCAGGTGTCGAACCAGGTGGTGGTGTAGGTCTGTGTCGGGTCATCGGCATAAGGCACGATGCGGCGGGTCAGGATGGTCACAAGGTCATCTTCCGCCATCACGGCGACAACGCCGTTGGGATCATTCGCGCTCAAGGCGGGGCAGGGGTCAAGCGGCTGCACCTGGGCAACCTGGGTGAAATAGTAGATCACCCCTTCCAGACCCGAGGCGGCAACCGGATTGTGCTGGATGTAGCGATCCGTCAGCCACTGGCCGGCATCGGCCCAGTGTCCGCACTTCAGCAGGTCGCGCTGGATGCGCAGGGCAGTCTGCTTGTTGCGATGAAGCACAGGATCATCGCTGGTGAACAGGCTTTCCGGATCAGGATGGGGTACCACCGGATCGT
This sequence comes from Alphaproteobacteria bacterium, assembly GCA_030424845.1. Lineage (GTDB taxonomy): Bacteria > Pseudomonadota > Alphaproteobacteria > Sphingomonadales > Sphingomonadaceae > Alteraurantiacibacter. The sequence goes on from JAUHWC010000003.1 coordinate 172,768, forward strand.
TCAGGGCGCGCATCTGGGCCTGGGCGGTGCCGGGCAGGGCAAGGGCAGTGGTGGCAGCCAGCGCGGCAGCCAGGACGGACTTTGAGAATTTCACGAGATACTCTCCCTCTTGTATCGATTGATTCCCTCTCGGAACGATTTTGCCGGATTTCCTGTTGCGTGGCTAGGCAAGAGGCAGGTCACAATCCGGCGGAAACAAGCCAATCGTGGAAAATGCGCACGGGCCGGGCTTCGAGGTCTGCCGGCTTGCACAGGAACCAGTAGCTGTATGGGCTCTCGATATGCTTGTCGTAGAGCTTGGCAAGGCGCGGATCGTTGTTCCTGTTCATGTGGTCATCGTGCATGATCGCGATGCCCAGGCCCTGTGCCGCAGCCTCCAGGATCAGCTGCCCGGAATCGTAATGGTCCACCGCAGAAGGCTGGAGCTTCTCGAAGCCCATGGCCTTCTTCCACGCCTCGTAGCTGAGCTGCATGTCGGTGTGGACCAGGAAGGTCTGCTTCTGCAGTTCCTCCATTGTCGGTTCCGGCCCCAGTTCATCGGCCAGCGTCTTGCTGCAGATGGCGTGGACGGTGTTCTGGTCAAGCTGCACCTTGTGGAAACCCGGTCCCGGTTCGGTCGCCAGCGTGATGGCGGCGTCCAGCGTATCGCCCACGCGGTCTATCAGGTGGGGGCCGGTATCCATGTCGAGGTGCAGGCGCGGGTGCAATTGCCGCAATTCGGGCAGCTTGGGGAACAGGCGCTGCGTGCCGAACAGCGGCATCACGCCCAGTCGCAGGCGCATCAGTTGCAGGTTCTCGCTTTGCGATTCGACGGCCGCGGCCAAGGATTCCAGATGCGGGGCGACCGTATCGTAGAAGGCGCGTCCCTCGTCGGTCAGCTTCATCGCCTGGCCCGAGCGCGAGAACAGCTTGCGCCCGGTAAAATCCTCCAGGTTGGTAATCCGCCGCGACAGGGCGGATGGGCTGAGGCCCAGCTCGTGCGCGGCCGAGCGGGCCGAACCCAGGCGGACGACTCGGACAAAGGCCTCAAGGGCGCGAAGGGGAGGTAATCGCCGCATCCGGCCCTATGTTCTAAAATATGCAACTCGTGTCGAGAGGGTTTCCCACCTGAGGGCGAAAAACCTGCGGAGCTAGCCGTCCTCTCCCTCGGCTTCCTCTTCGGACGGGGCGTGCAGGCGCAGGCGCGTGACATGGGTTTCATCGCCATCGGTCACTTCGATCCGCCAGCCACTTGGATGGGTCACGATGGTTCCCGGCTGAGGCACTTCCTCAGCCAGCACGAATGCGAGGCCGCCCAGCGTATCGACCGACTCTTCCACCTCGGCAATGCGGTCATCCCCGACGATTTCGGCCACGTCCTCCAGTTCGGCGCGGGCATCGGCATCCCACATGCCCTGGCCTATCGGCACCACCAGTTCCACCGGGGCCTCGTCATGCTCGTCCTCGATCTCGCCGACGATTTCCTCGACGAGATCCTCGATCGTGATGATTCCGTCCGTGCCCGAAAATTCGTCCAGCACGATGGCGAGGTGGGTGCGGTTGGCGCGCATGTCCGCCAGCACGTCGATCGCGCCACGTGCCTGCGGCACGTAGAGCGGCTGGCGCATAAGCTCGTTCCAGTTGACGGGCGGGTCCTTCTTCTCGGCCAGGAATTCGAACACGTCCTTGATGTGCATCATGCCGATCACGTCATCCAACTGGTCGCGATAGACAGGCATGCGCGAATGGCCGTGTTCGGAAAACAGCGCGACCAGTTCATCCCAGCTGGCATCCGCGTTGATGGCAATGATCTCGCTGCGCGGGATGGCCACGTCATCGGCATCCATTTCGCTGAAATGCAGCAGGTTCTTGAGCATGGTGACTTCGACAGCCGACAAGTCGCCTCCCGCGCGGTCCTCACCGCCCGGGGAAGAGGATTGCTCGTCCTCGTGTTCGTCTATCGCCTCTTCCAGCTGCTCGCGCAGGGAAGGGCCGTCATTGTCGTCGAAGAATGAACGGATCGCATTCCACAATCCGCTGCTACTGTCCGCGTCTCCCGATTGGGATTCGCCGTTCCGTGTGTTGTCCGGCATCGCCGAGGTTGCCTGCTCCTGTTCAAGCGTGAAGCACACATATGGGTGCGGTATTCCCATTTGTGCAAGCATGAAGCTGATTAATTCACAACAGCTGCGATGTTCGGGCCAGGTGTCCAGGGCGAAGAATTTGGCGCTTTTCAGGGGTTTTGCGGGCCAATCATACGATCCATATGCCTGAAGCAACCACTTGCCGCAGGACTGCCGCAAAGGTCTCTGGTCCTGCGGTCAGTCATCATCCTGGCCGGATTCGGGGCATGTCAGGCACGGTCGCAGCGGCACTGATCCGATTGTTCCGGGCCTAGCCTGGCCTAGCCTAGCCTGACCTAGCCTAGCCGGCATAGGGGTCGGCGATGCCCAGCAGGGCCAGCGCCCGCACTTCGAGCGCTTCCATCGCCTCGGCATCGGCATCCGAGATCTCGTGATCGTGGCCGGCAAGGTGAAGCAGGCCGTGCAGGATCAGGTGCGCCGCGTGGTCGTGGATCGAGACACCCTTTTCTTCCGCCTCGCGCATGCAGGTTTCATGGGCGAGCGCGATATCGCCGAGCATTTCCGGCGGGCCATCGGGCGAAAGCGCCAGCAGGTCCTCCCGCTCCAGCATGGGAAAGGAGAGGACGTTGGTCGGCTTGTCCCGCTGGCGCCATTCGCGGTTCAGCGCATGGATTTCCGCGTCACTGGTGAACAGCAGGCTGGCGAGAAGGCGCGGATTGGCTAGCTCAGGCGCCACTTGTGCGGCTGCCTGGCACACCCGACCGGCCAGCTCCTCCCAGCCGTTATCCGGCCAGGGCGCCTCAACGGCAATGTCCAGCTCGGCCAGTGCGGTCATCAGCCTGGCAGGCCGCCGACGAGCGCGTATTTCATTTCGAGATACTCATCCATGCCGTGACGCGACCCCTCGCGGCCGAGGCCGGACTCCTTGATCCCGCCGAAGGGCGCCACTTCCGTTCCCAGCAGCCCTTCGTTCACCGCGACCATGCCGTATTCCAGCGCGCCGATCACGCGGGCGGCGCGCGCCAGGTCGCGGGTGTAGAAGTAGGATGCGAGGCCGTAATTGGTGTCATTGGCGATGGCGATCGCTTCTTCTTCGTCATCAAAGCGCATTACCGATGCGACCGGACCGAAGATTTCCGACCGTGCAATGTCCATGTCCTGCGTCACCCCCGTCAGCACGGTGGGGGCATAGAATTGCGCCCCGGCATTGTGGCGGCTGCCACCGCAGGCCAGCGTCGCGCCTTGCGCCAGTGCGCCGTCCACCAGCGCTTCCACCTTCTGCAGCGCCTTGTCCGTGATCAGCGGGCCGATCTGGCTTTCCTCGTCCAGCCCGTTGCCCACCTTCAGGGCGCTGGCGCGGGCCGTGTACTGCTCGACGAATTCATCATGCAGGTCCTTGTGCACCAGCAAGCGGTTGAGGCCGATGCAGGCTTGCCCCGCATTGCGGAACTTGGCGATCATCGCGCCTTCCACCGCGGCTTCCATGTCGGCATCGTCGAACACGATGAAAGGCGCATTGCCGCCCAGTTCCATGCTGGCGCGCTTTACCGTGCTTCCCGCCTGCGTCAGCAGCAGCTTGCCGATCGCGGTGGAGCCAGTGAAGCTGATCTTGCGGATTGTGGGATGGGTGCAGAAAATCTCCCCCATGCCCCTGGCATCCTCGCTTGGCAGGATGCGGAACACGTCCTCGGGGATGCCGGCCTCGCGGGCGAGGTGCTCCAGCGCCAGCGCCGAGAAGGGCGTGGCCTCGGACGGCTTCATGATCATCGCGCAGCCCACCGCAAGCGCCGGGGCTGCCTTGCGGGTGATCATGGTGAGGGGGAAGTTCCACGGGGTTATCGCGGCGCAAGTGCCGACAGGTTCCTTGCGGACGAGGATTTCCTTGCCGGTGGCAAAGCTGGGGATCGTCTCGCCATAGGCACGCTTGGCTTCTTCCGAAAACCATTCTGCGAAACTGGCCGCGTAATCCAGCTCGCCGCGCGCCTCGTACAAGGGCTTGCCGCTTTCCAGCGTGCAAATGAGCGCCAGCTCCTCGCGATATTTTACCATCAGGTCGAACCAGTGGCGCAGCGCGCTGGAGCGGACCTTTGCCGTCTGCGCGGCCCAGCCGTGGCGCGCTGCCTCGGCCTTCTGCACCACCGCGTCCACCTCGCTGGCAGCGTAGTTGCGGACCTTGGCGATCACTTCTCCCGTGGCGGGATTGGTGACGGGCATGCCGCCTTCTTCATCGAGCCCGTGGGCGACAAGGAAGGTGGGAAGCTGAGACATGGCAAAGGGTCCTGCTGGTTGGAAGTCGGCGGTGATGTGCCTATTCGCGCGCCGTTTGCCAAGGTGCAGGCCCCCATTTTGCCGCAGCTTTGGCCGCAATGCAGCATTTGCCGTGCGCGCAAGGGCGCGCGCAGTTGCTTTTTTCGCCCCGCAAACCTAACAGGCCGCCGATCCGGCGCGCTGCGTGCGCTGCCGATCATTTGAGCATGGAGATGACGTGACGGCGCTCTACGCCTTGCCGGACCATGAAGTGGTTGCGGAGTTGATCCCCGGCATCGGGAATACCTGCCTCTCGGCTGACGAGGCGGTGGAGCGTATCCGCGCGGTTCCCGGCATGGTTCCGGTGGCCATCGATCCGGAAAGCGAGAGCGGCGGCAAGGGCAAGGTGCTGTGGGCCGATATCGGCGACCACCCGTTTCGCGAATGGCAGTTCATGTACACGGTGCAGGCGCTGTCGCAGGCGGGCCAGATCGGCGAGAACTTCGTCACTGATTTCGATATCCTGCTGGATGACCGCATCCTCGCCGATCCGATCGAGCCGGAAGGCTTCATGTTCCACATCTCGCGCTGCGGCTCCACGCTCAGCGCCAAGGCGCTGGCCCGATCCCCGCGTCACGTGGTGATCAACCAGGGCGGCCCGCTGCAACGCGGCTTCTGGGCGACGATCACCAAGGACTGGACGAAAGAAGCAGAGGCGAGCGAAGAAAACCTCCACGCCTTCCGCAATCTGGTGCTGGCGATGACGCGCCGCCGCCGCCCGGAACAATGCCGTGCCTTTGTGAAGTTCATCAGCTGGAACACGCTCTACATGGATTTCGCCATGCAGGCCTTTCCGCAGGTGCCGGCGCTGTTCCTCTATCGCAACCCGGTGGAAGTAATCGCATCTGTCCTGCGGGAAACCAGCGCCATCCTGTGGGCCAAGGGCCGGCGGCAGGCCGGCTTCCTGACCGGTGGCGACTGGCAGGCGACTGCCGAGATGGGCAATGTCGAATATCTCTCGCTGTGCTTCAGGCGTTACCTCGAGCTGGCTCTTGAGACTGCATCGCCGCGGGTCTCCCACGTCAATTACACGCAGATCAACCCTGCCAATTTCCCGGCCATGCTTTCACGCGGGCTGGATTTCGATCCCGGCGAGGAAGAGCTGGCGCTGATGCTGGAACAGTTCCAGTTCCATTCCAAGGATGACAGCGACAAGCAGCAGTTCAAGGCGGACAGCGCCGAAAAGCGCGCGTCCATGCCGGACGAGGACAAGGCGCTGGTGGCCGAGATCTGCGGTGATCTTGTCGCACGGCTGGACCGTTCCCCCGCCAACCTGTTTGCCCGCGCGAGCGAAGGGGCGTAGGCGGGCGCTGCACATAGGATAACTGGCGAATAGGACTTGCTGCCCTCCCGCGGGAGGCTACTTTAGGAACATATACATGGAGACCGAATTGACCGACGGCACGAGCAACAAGCTGCTGAGCGTAGTCATTCCCAACTACAACTACGGCAAGTTCGTTGGCGAAGCGATCGCCAGCATCGCGAACCAGTCCTATAGTCCGATCGACCTGATCGTGGTGGACGATGCCAGCACCGACAATTCGGTGGAGCAGGTGGAAAAGGCTTTCGCCGAAGTGGGCGACAAGCTGGCCTCCACCCGGCTGATCGCGCTGGAGGAGAATGTCGGCAAGCTGGGCGCGCTCAACCGGGCGCTGGAGCATGTGAAGGGATATTACTTCATCATCCTCGACAGTGATGACATCCTGAAGCCCGAATATTGCGAACGCACCATCGCCGAGCTGGAAAAGGCCCGCCTGGAGGATGACACGATCGGTTTCCTCTACACCGATTGCACGCTGATCTCGCCCACGGGCGAGGAGCTGGATCGCGGCAAGTCCACCGGGTGGGACCCGGCCCTGCTGGAACGTTATTCCTTCGTGCCGGAACCGGCCACCTGCCTTGCTGCGCCGGTGCTCGAAGCCGGCCCCTATGACGAGGCGATCCGCAAGGGCACCAAGCACCACAAGTGGAAGCGCATCGTCGCCAATGGCTGGAATGGCCGCCACCTGGCAGAACCGCTGTTCTGCTACCGCATGCACCAGGACAACCTGTCCGGCATAGGCAAGCGCGTGATCGACGAGGTCGAGCGCGGCGAGGGCGGCGAACGCATCCTCTCGGGCTATTGGCCGTTGCAGACCACGGAGCGTTAATTTTCCCATGTCGCACCCGCTGAGCAGCCAGGACAAGCAAGCGGCCACCGCAGCCTTCCCGCTGAAGATGGAAGACGTGAAGATCGGCGTGGTCGGCCTCGGCTACGTTGGCCTGCCGGTTGCCGTGGCCTTCGGCCGCGAATTCCCCACCGTGGGTATCGATATCAAGGCCAAGCGGGTCGAGAACCTGAAAGCCGGGCATGACGAGACAAAGGAAGCCACGCCTGAAGAACTGGCCAGCGCGGACAAGCTGAGCTTTACCGTCGCCTGGGACGAAGTGGCCGCCTGCAACGTCTTCATCGTTACGGTGCCGACCCCGCTCGACAGCCACAACCACCCCGATCTCTTCCCGCTGGAAAGCGCCACCCGCGCCATCGGCGCAGTGCTCAAGCGCGGCGATATCGTGATCTACGAAAGCACGGTCTATCCCGGCTGCACCGACGAGTTCTGCGTGCCGATCCTGGAGGAACTCTCGGGCCTGACCTACAACCGGGATTTCTTCTGCGGCTACAGCCCGGAACGCATTAATCCGGGCGACAAGCACCGCAAGATCTACGATATCCAGAAGATCACGTCCGGCTCGACCCCCGAAGCGGCCGATTTCGTTGACGAGCTTTACCGCAAGATCATCACCGCCGGCACGCACCGGGCAAGCTCTATCCGCGTGGCGGAAGCGGCCAAGGTGATGGAAAACACCCAGCGTGACCTGAACATCGCGCTGGCGAACGAACTGGCGATGATCTGCAATTCCATCGGCATCGATACGGTGGAAGTGCTCGAAGCGGCTGGCACCAAGTGGAACTTCATGCCGGTGCGCCCGGGCCTCGTCGGCGGGCACTGCATCGGCGTTGATCCCTATTACCTGACGCACAAGGCCGAGGAGATCGGCCACCATCCCGAAGTGATCCTGGCCGGCCGCCGCATCAATGACCGGGTTGGCAAGTATGTCGTCAACCAGTTCGTGCGCCTGATGGGCCGCAAGGGCTTGCTGACGGGCGATCTGCGCGTGCTGGTGCTGGGCTTTGCCTTCAAGGAAAACTGCCCCGATCATCGCAACACCAAGGTGGCGAGCATCGTCCACCACCTCACCGAATTCGACATCGCCGCTGACGTCTACGATCCCTGGGTCGATGCCGAGGAGTGCGAGCGCGAATACGGCATCCGCCCCGTGCCGGTGCTGGAAACGGGCAAGTATGACGGCATCATCCTGGCCGTGGCGCATGACGATATCGTGGCCATGGGCGGCGAGGGCATCCGCGCGCTCGGCAAGCCCGGTGCGGCAATCTACGACGTGAAGTCGGTGCTGCCGGAAGGCGTGGCGGACCAGAAGCTGTAAGGCTTGCCGGGCGGCTTACTGCCCGCCGGTACGCCGCCGGATCAGCGTTTCCTCAGTCAGGTTGAAGCTGTGTTCGTGGTCCACGTCGATGGGTCCCCACGGATAATCCAGCCATGACACATCGGCGGTGATGCGCAGGTTGCGGGCAATCGCCGTGACCAGCCCGTCCAGCGTGGACAGTTTCAGCTTGTAGAGCACGAAGGGCCACAGGCCGAAGGCCTTGAGGATTCGCATGTGGCGCTTGCCGAACTGGCCGCCGCCTTCGAAAATCTTCACTGCCTTCAGCGAATTGGGCTTGTTCAGCGCATAGAGGTTGCAGGACGAGAATCCGCCGTCCTTGAGCCGGTGGAAGGCAAGGCCGGAATTGGCATATTCCCGCATCACCACGTCTTCGCGCGTGAAGCCGAGCACCGCATCAGCATCGCTGGCAGCAGCATCGCGCACGAAATCGCGGATGATCTCGGGCGTGTGCAGCGCATTGTCACCGGTGGTGATGATCATCGGCAGGGCGTTGTCGATCTGCTCCACGGCGTAGAGCACACTGTCCGCGAGGTTTCCGCGCGCTTCCACGAAGATCACGCGGCCTTCATCCACCCATGCCTTCATGACGGGCGTGGCGGTGAGGATTTCGGGACTGTCGACCGAGACGTGGATCCTGCCGAAGCAGCCGGAATCGACCAGTGCCTCCAGCACGCGTTCGAGCATCACCTGCCCGTCCAGCTCCACCAGGCACTTGTGCGACAGGCCCTGGATCTTCGCCACGGGATCATCCACCCCGCGGCGGCTGGCGGCCATGACCAGCACGGAAGGCTGGGCAGCGGAGGTCTGGATTGCGTCAGTCATCGTATTGTTTTCGCTTTGTCGATATTCGTTTCAGGCAGCAGATGCAGGGGTGAAGGCGGCAGTGCGCATCAGTTCCCCGGCATCGCCGAGATCGGGCAGGTTGGCCAGCCTGTCACGCATGGCGGCAAGCGGCTCGCCTTCGAGCACGCCGGCGCAACATTCGTCGAACTTGGCCCAGTATTCTTCCATGGTGAAGGGCGCCGCCTTGCTGCCCTTGGGCCATTCGTGAACCGATTTCAGCTGGCGGCCGTCCTTCAGCGTGATGTGCACCTGGGTCGGGAATTCGCCTTCCAGCTTGTCCACCGGGTGGCGGTGGATGATGGGGAACAGGCTGCGCACGTCATCGGCCCACACGGCTTCCTCGGTGAAATCCTGCAGCGAACAGCGCCCGCGCGCCAGCACGCAGCCCACCGCATATTCGGCAGAGAACTTGGCTTCGAGCGGGCTCCTGGGATCGGTGTAGAAGACGTTGTTGAAGTGGACGCGCGGCATGAAGAGGTCGACCGATGCGACATCTTCGGCGGTGAAGCCATGCTCCGCCTTCAGGTCCAGAACGCTATCCATTGCACGGTGGATCGCACCGCAAGTGGGGAAGCGCTTCACGCGGAACTTGTGTTCGGTGATCAGCAGCGGTTCGCCCACGCTTTCCAGCTCGTAGCGCAGGTTCTGCCCGTGCTCGATATGGGTGATCGTGTCGCGCAGTTCCTCGTAATCAGGCCCCACCATTAGGCGGTTCATGCCGGTGCGCCCGTCCAGCGTATCCTCGCCCGCAGTCACGCCTGACTTGGCGAAGGTCGCAGCCATGATCCCGCCCTTGGCGGCAAGGCCGGCATGTACCGGCTTCATCTCGGTGCCGAACTGGCTCATGAACCCGCTGGACATGCTGGTGGCGATGGAAAGGGCGCGCGCGCACTGTTCCGCGTCCAGCTTCATCAAGCGCGAACAGGCAGCGGTTGCGCCCATCACGCCAACGGTTGCGGTGGCGTGCCAGCCGCGGTTGCGGTGCGTGGGGTTGAGGCCCTGTCCGATCCGGCCAAGGATCTGCAGGCCCACGATATAGGCATCGATCACTGCCGCGCCGGAGAGCTTCTCCTGCTCGGCCACGGCCATGATCGCGGGTACCAGCACGGCGCTGGGATGCGCCTTGGGCGGATCGAAATTGTCATCGAAATCGAGCACATGGGCGATGGTGCCGTTGACCAGCGCCGCCCACGGCGCGGCCAGCTTCTGCTGCTTGCCGAACACGGTGCAAGGGCCATGGCCCCATTGCTCCACATTCTCGAAGATCTTGTCGGCCACCGGTTCGACGGTGCCGGGCACCATGACGGCAAAGGTATCGATGAATTCGCGCAGCGCCCATTCGCGCGCATCTTCGGGCCACTGGTCATCGGTTTCGGCGATCCAGCTGCCATAGGTCTGCAAGGGATTCTTGGTCACAGGGCTGCTCTTGTGGCCCGGGTGCGAGCCGGAAGGGAGGTTTCGGCAGGTTCCCTAGTCCTGCGTGGGTAGCGATGCAACTGCTGGCTGGAGACAGCCCTCAGCCTTCGTCCTTGCCCTCGTATGCTTCCACGATGCGGCCCACGATGGGGTGGCGCACCACGTCTGCGCTGGTGAAGCGGGTGATGCCTATGCCTTCCACACCGTCAAGGCGCTGCACCGCATCGGCAAGGCCGGAGTAACTGTCACCGCCCGGGATATCGACCTGCTTCGGGTCTCCGCAGATCACCATGCGCGAGTTCTGGCCGAAGCGGGTGAGGAACATCTTCATCTGCTCGCGCGTGGTATTCTGCGCCTCGTCGAGGATCACGAAAGCATCGGACAGCGTGCGGCCGCGCATGAAGGCAATCGGCGCAATCTCGATCTCGCCATTGGCAAGGCGGCGCTCGACCTGCTCGGGCGGCATGCAATCGAACAGCGCATCGTAGAGCGGGCGAAGGTAGGGATCGACCTTCTCCTTCATGTCGCCGGGCAGGAAGCCCAGCTTCTCGCCTGCTTCCACTGCGGGTCGCGAGAGGATCAGGCGCTGCACGCTGCCGGTGATCAGCTGGCTGACGGCCTGGGCCACGGCTAGGTAGGTCTTGCCCGTGCCGGCCGGACCGAGCGCGAAGATCATGTCGCGGCTGGCCAGCATGCGCATGTAATCGCCCTGGCGCGCGCTGCGAGGGGTGATCGTCTTGCGCCGGGTGCGGATCATGATCGGCGGGCCCTTGGATTCGCCCGTCACGATGCCGTCCAGCGTGGGTTCGTTGGACATGGCGATCAGCGCCTCGATCGCGCCGGCATCCACCTCCTCGCCGCGCATCAGCTTTTCATGCAGTTCGATCAGGACCTGCCGCGCGCGGGCAACGTCATCCTCCGTGCCCTCGATGACCACCTTGTTGCCGCGTGCGCCGATATAGACGCCCAGCCGGTTCTCGATGAGGACGAGGTTGGCATCGAATTCCCCGAACAGCGCACCAAGCGTGGCCTGTTCCTCGAATTCAACCTCCACCCTGGCACGGCGAGAATGATCGCGGCGGTCTTCCGGGTGGGCGATGCTGGCCGAAGTTTCGGCGCTGGAGGCTTTGCGGGCCATGTGCTCCTTTCGCATGAGTAGCGAGTCGGAAATGTAAGGTGCGCCGCGCGGCTGGCAAGTTGCAGGTGCAAAGCAAACGGTGGATAGTCACACCGATGCAACGCGTGGCCCGATGCAGGGCGACTCGAAGAAGAGGAGGTCATTGCCATGAAAGTGCTTGCTCCCGCGACTGCCGTCCTGGCCCTGTCGCTGGCAGCATGCCAGCAGGCCGAAGTCCCTGCCGAACCTGAAGCGGAGGCGACGGAGGAGGCTTCGTCGCAAGCGGCTACTGCCGAGGAGGATATTCGCCACTTCCTGCTGCAGGAATATCCCGATGCCCCAACGATCAACTATGCGCTCGCGTGGAGCGACCTTGACGGTGACGGTGCCGACGAGGCGATTGTCCACGTGGCCGGTCCCTATTTCTGCGGCAGCGGCGGCTGCAACACGCTGGTGCTGACAGCGGCCGGGCCAATGTGGCGCAAGGTGGCGGACATGACGGTCTCGCGCACTCCTGTCACGGTCATGGATGGTGCAACCAATGGCTGGAAGGATATCACTGTCGCCGTGGCGGGCGGGGGCGGTCCGTCGGGCACGGCCCTGCTCAGGTTTGACGGTGAAGCCTATCCCGGCAATCCCACGGTCCCGCCTGCCGAGATGGTCGAAGCAGGTGGTACAGTGCTGCTGGCGGAGGATGTCGAGTTCACAACACTCGAGCCGGAGATGGAAGGCGCGCCGGAGCAATAGTGCCCGGGATCAGGCGCTGACCTTCTCCAGCACTTCGCCGCGTAGCGAATTCGGACCTGCCTCCTCGAGGCTTGCCCGCACCATGTCCCCGATCGCGGCCTCCCCTTCGAAGAAGACCGATTGCAGCCACGGCGACTTGCCGAGCCATTGGCCAGGCTTCTTGCCCTTGCGTTCCACCAGCACGTCGCAGGTCTTGCCCACGCTCGCCTGGTTGAAAGCCAACTGGTCGCGGTTCAGATGCGCCTGCAGGCGCTGGAGCCGCTCGTCCATCACCGCCATCGGTACATGGCCATCCATGGTCGCGGCCGGCGTGCCCGGCCGGGCCGAATATTTGAAGCTGAAGGCCTGTGCGTAACCGACCGCATCCACCAGCGCGAGCGTTTCCTCGAACTCGGCTTCGGTCTCGCCGGGGAAGCCGACGATGAAATCGCCGGACAGCGCGATGTCGGGGCGCGCTTCGCGGAAGCGTTCGAGCAGCTTGAGGTAGCTTTCTGCCGTATGGCTTCGGTTCATGGCTTTCAGCACACGGTCGGAGCCGCTCTGTACCGGCAGGTGCAGGTAGGGCATCAGCTTGTCGACCTCGCCGTGCATGGCGATCATGCCCTCTGTCACGTCATTCGGGTGGCTTGTGGTGTAGCGGATGCGCTGCAGATCGGGCAGGGCGGCCATGGCGCGCACCAGCCCGTCAAAGCCCAGTTCGCGGCCCGTCACATCCTCGCCGGTCCAGGCGTTGACGTTCTGTCCCAGTAGCGTGATCTCGCGCGCGCCGGCTTCAACAAGGCTGGCAGCTTCGCGCAGCAAATCGCTGAACGGTCGGGAAATTTCCGCCCCGCGGGTATAGGGAACCACGCAGTAGGTGCAGAACTTGTCACACCCTTCCTGGATCGTGAGGAAGGCGGTGGGGCCAACCTTGCGGCGCTTGGGCAGGGCAGCGAACTTGGCATCCTCCGGCATGTCCGTGTCGGTTGCGCGCTTGCCGCTGGCAGCCTGCGCGATCATTTCCGGCAATCGGTGATAGGCCTGCGGGCCGACGACCATGGAGACAGCCGGCGCGCGCGCCATGATCTCCTCACCCTCGGCCTGGGCAACGCAGCCGGCAACCGCGATCATCGGTTTCCTGCCGGCTTCCTCGCCCGCCTTCACCAGCCGGCCGATGTCTGAATAGACCTTCTCCGCAGCCTTCTCGCGAATGTGGCAGGTGTTCAGAACCACAAGGTCCGCATCCTCGCCCTCGGGCGCAGGGGTGATGCCCTGTTCGGCCAGCAGTTCGGCCATCCGCTCGCCGTCATAGACGTTCATCTGGCAGCCGAAGCTCTTGACGCGATAGGTCCTGGGGGTGTCGCTCTTGTGCATGGGGCGCCCCCTTAAGGGAAAGCGGGGCCGATTTGAAGCGCCATCACATGCGCAGCGCCCTTGCCACCTTTTCCTGCGCCGCTGCCGCCATGGTCTTGCGGTTGGCCAGCTCCTCTCCGCCAAGCGGATCAAGGAAGTGGATCGTCAGGTAGATCGGCCGCGTGCGGGCCATGATCTTGCGGAAATTGGCCATGCCCGGCTCATCGCCGAACCAGCTGACATCCGCAGCATCCTCATACTCGAGGGCGAAGGGCTGCACGGGAATGTCCCGCGGCAATCGCTCCACGGCAGAAAGCAGGCTGGAGCGGAACGGCAGCAGCGCCTTGCCGTCATTGGTGGTGGCTTCGGGAAAGATCGTCAGCCGCCGGTGGCCGAGCCTTTCGAGCACCTGTTCCACCTGCCCCGCGACGGTGCTGCGCTGGTCGCGGGTGATGAACAGCGTATCATTCTGCAGGCACAGCCAGGCCAGGAAGGGATGTTCCGACAGGCCGCTCTGCGCGACAAAGGCGGTGCGGCTGGCACCGGCCAGCACGAGGATATCCAGCCAGCTTACGTGGTTGCCGAGAAGCAGCGCATGGGGCAGCGGCTTGCCGCGGACATGCACGCGAACGCCGGAAATCCATGCCAGCGCGCCAAGGAAGGGCGGGGGGATGACATGCCGCTGGCCGACGAGGCTCAACAACAGGTGGGGAATCACGATAAGGGCGAAGACCAGCAGCCAGCCCGCAACCCGCAAGGCCACGAGCAGCCAGCGCCAGCCGAGTTTTTCGGGCGCCTCAATCGTCTCGGTCGATGCGGACGCCGTACAGCTCCATGCGATGGTCAACCAAACGGTAGCCCAGCTTTTCGGCAATGACCTTCTGCAGGGCTTCCAGTTCGGGATCGACGAATTCCACGACCTTTCCGGTTTCGACATCGATCAGGTGGTCATGATGCGCTTCGGGCGCAGCTTCATAGCGGGCGCGCCCATCGCCGAAATCATGCCGGTCGAGGATCCCCGCCTCTTCGAACAGGCGCACGGTGCGATAGACCGTGGCGATCGAGATCTTGGGATCGACTGCTGAGGCGCGCTCATGCAGCGCCTCCACGTCCGGATGGTCGGAACTCTCGGAGAGTACCTTGGCTATCACGCGGCGTTGTTCTGTTATGCGCAGCCCACGCTCCGCGCACAGGGCCTCGAGGTCGATGGGTGCTTGCGACACGGTGCTGATCCTGCTCACCAAATGAAAGACGCCCCGCCACTATGAGAGGGGCGGGGCGCATTTTCAACCGGAATAGGTCCGTATTGTCGCGCTTATGCCGACTTCTTGCGGCGCCCACGGCGCTGGCCGGGCTGGCGGCCCAGGCCAATCTTCTTTGCCAATTCACGGCGCTTTTCAGCGTAATCGGGCGCTACCATCGGGTAATCCGCTGGCAGGTTGAAGCGCGCGCGGTAATCGTCGATCGAAAGACCGTGATCTGTGGAAAGATGCCGCTTGAGCATCTTCATCTTCTTGCCGCACTCAAGGCAGACAATGTGCCCCGGCTTTACCGAGGATCGCACGGAAACGGCCGGTTCGGGCTGCGCTTCTGCGACAGAACCAGTGCCAAGGCCGGCAAGCGCACCGTGAACGTTCTGGATCAGGGAGGGCAAGTCAGCGACTTCGACGTTATTATTGGCGACATGGGCTGTCACGATATCCGCTGTTAGCGTGATCAGCATTTCCTTCATGTCGTTTTCGAGATTTTCCATTTGTTCCTCTTATATCTCTATTTGCGACCGTAGAAATGGCACCTTCTGGTATTCCAGTAGGATGTCACGGCTGCCGTCTGCACCAAGAATTATCGAGGAACAAGGGGGATATTTCCTGATTCGTGGGAAAAATCCTGTGAAAATACTTTACGAAAACAGGCAAGAATAGGTGATCGCATCGAGGGGGCCGACTGTCCCCGACCGGTAATAATCCTTGCGTCGGCCGACGGGTGCGAAGCCGTGCTTCAGGTACAGCGCCTCGGCCGGGTTGCCGTCGCGCATTTCAAGGAACAGCCGCGTGGAGCCGCGTGCCCGGGCGCTGGCGATGAATTGCCGCATGAGCGCATGGCCCACGCCCTTGCCGCGCGCTGCGGGGGAGACGGCGATCAGCAGCAATTCCTCTTCGTCGGCGGCCTGCCGCGACATGGCAAAGCCCACGGCATCGCGCGGATTGTCTGGTTCCAGCCCGCGCGTGTCGGCCAGCAGGAAATGGGTGGAAGGGAAACGCAGGGCATCATCCACCTGTCGCCTGTTCCAGGCCTCGCCATAGGCAGGATCGAACGCCGCCTCCATCACCGCCATGATGGCATCGACGGCATCCATCATCACTGAGTCCTGGCCTTCTGTGGCTTGGCATCGGGTGCGCGGCCATAGGTGGGGGCGAGGTCTGTTCCGATCAGGGCTTCCGGCAGCATCATGGCCAGCCGCGCATCGGGAAGGCGCTGGTGAACGCGCTCCTGAACGCCGCAAGCGCTGGCCAGCTCGGACGCTTTGCTGCCAACGATCAGGTGATGGACCTCTGCATCGTATTGCATGGCGGCCTGCTGCGGGGAGAGCGAACGGACGTCGCCGGTCGGGATGCCGAATTCGTCGAATTCCTGCACGAACCATTCGCCGTGGCCGCCGTTCATGCAGACCAGCGCCTTGCCCGCCAACTGCTGACGGTAATCGCTGACCAGCAGCGCCAGCGTGGGATAGCCCAGCACTTGTGCCTGCCATGCCAGCCCCAGCGCGCGCGCGGCGGCAAGGCCGATGCGCACGCCGGTGAAACTGCCGGGGCCAAGGGAAACAAGGATGCGGTCCGCGCGGCCCTTACCGGGCAGGCCCTCGATCGCGGGGATCAGCCGTTCGGCATGACCACGGCCGATTTCCTCATACGAATGGCCGACAAGTTCCTTCCCGTCGAACAGGGCGACCGAGCAGGCCTCTGTCGCGCATTCGATGGCAAGCGTGAGCATGATCGCCCTTGCCCGTCAGAGCAGCCGGTTGAACAGCGAGAATTCCGGACGCGGTGCGCGCGGGTGCAGGCGGCTGCGATCACCATAGCCGACAGAACAGATGAAATTGCTCTTCCAGTTCGGCATACCGGCAAAGAAATCGGCATCCACGCCTTCGTTGTCGAAACCCGACATCGGCCCGCAATCGAGGCCGAGCGCGCGCGCTGCCATGATGAAATAGCCGCCCTGCAGGGTGGAATTGCGAAACGCACTGGTTCGGCGCATCTCGCGCTTTTCATCGCCATCGAAGATCGGCTTGGCATCCATGTGCGGGACGAGTTCGGGCAGGTGCTCGTGGAAGTCCACGTCCATCGCCAGGATTGCGCAGACCGGGGCGTTCCTGACCTTCTCCACATTGCCCTCGGCTGCGTGGGAGGCGAGGCGATCCCTGGCTTCCTGGCTCTTGCACCACACGATGCGCAGCGGCAGCTGGTTCATCGACGTGGGCGCCATTTTCAGGAGGTCCCAGATCGCAGCAATCTGCCCGTCGGTTACTTCGCGGCCGTCGAAATACTGGCAGGTGCGTGCTTCGCGGAAGAGCTGGTCGAGGGCGGCATCGGACAGCGGATTGCTCATGCCGCGCGTACTTCCGTCACCTCGGGCACATAGTGCTTGAGCAGGCCTTCAATGCCGTGCTTGAGCGTGGCGGTGGAGCTGGGACAACCGGAACAGGCACCCTGCATCTGCAGATAGACCACGCCGTCCTTGAACCCGCGATAGCGGATATCGCCGCCATCGCCTGCCACCGCAGGGCGCACGCGGGTTTCCAGCAGTTCGTTGATCTGGGCGATGATATCGGCATGTTCGGGATCGTCCGCGAACAGCAGTTCATCCTCTTCGGCCGGCACGGAAATGCCGCTGGCATCGCCGCCCGTGAACAGCGGGGCCTGGCTCACGAAGTGATCGAGCAGCACGGCGACCACCTGCGGCTTCAGCACGCCCCAGTCCACGCCGGGCGCGGCGGTGACGGATACGAAGCTGCTGCCGAAGAAAACGCCGGTCACTTCGCCGGTATCGAACAGCGCTTGCGCCAGCGGACTGGCCTCCGCCTCCTCGGGCGAGGCAAAGTCGCGCGTGCCGGATGACATCACCTGCTGGCCGGGAAGGAACTTCAGCGTGGCGGGGTTCGGGGTGGTTTCTGTCTCGATATACATAAACGGCGATGTAGGTGCGGCGGGCCCGCTCCACAAGCCAGCAATATTTGGGCGGCAAAAAGCCACGCTGCGCCGATATTCACCAAGCCTTCATCGCTTGATGTGCCTATAGCCGGATCATGACCCTGCTTTCGCGCCTGCTTCGCGTCCTTGTTCCCGTTGTCCTGCTGCTGCCCGTTCCCGCGCTGGCGCAGGAATATTGCACGCTGGGCATCGCCAGCAATGCCGACGTGCCGGAGTATGCCCGGCCGGACGATCCGTGGATCTACCGCGGCACCGATATCCCGGTGGACCAGCAATGGCTCTTCGGGGAAATGCCGAATGGCCTGCGCTATGCCGTGCGGCAGAACGGCGTGCCTCCCTGCCAGGTTTCCATCCGCGTGCGCATCGATGCCGGTTCGCTGCACGAGGAGGAGGGGGAGCGCGGCTATGCGCACCTGCTCGAGCACCTGCTGTTCCGCGAATCGCGCTATTTCGGGCCGGGCGAGGCGATCCCCTTCTTCCAGCGCATGGGGGCCGCGCTGGGCCTGGACACCAATGCCTCGACCAGCCCGACACAGACGGTCTACCAGCTGGACCTGCCCAATGCCTCGCGCGAGCGGCTGGATGACAGCTTCCGGCTGCTTTCCGGCATGATCCAGGATCCGGCGCTGACTGCGGAAAACATCGCGTCCGACCTGCCGATCGTGCTGGCGGAAAGGCGCGAACGGCTGGGGCCGGACCTGCGCATCGCGATGGCCATGCGCGAGCTGTTCTACACCGGCCAGCGGCTGGCTGACCGCGCGCCCATCGGCACGGTCGAGGACTTGCAGGCGGCGACACCCGAAAGCGTTCGTGCTTTCCACCAGCGCTGGTATCGCCCGGAAAACACCGTGGTGGTGATGGTGGGCGATGCCGCGCCGCATGTGCTCGCCGCGATGGTCGAGCGCCACTTTGCCGATTGGCAGGTTGATGGACCGGTGGTGCCGCAGCCCGATTTCGGTGCCCCGCAGATGCCCGAAGGGGCCGATCCAGCAAACCCGGTTGGCGAAGCTGCCGTCGTCGTGGAACCGGGCCAGCCACTGGCGATGACCTACACAGTCCTGCGGCCCTGGGTGCAGGTGGTCGACAACCTTGAATACAATCGCGGACTGCTGATCGATTCCATTGCCCAGGCCATCATCAACCGGCGGCTGGAGGAAAATGCCCGCGCCGGGGCGAACTACCTTTATGCCGTGGTCCAGCAGGATGATGTCAGCCGTTCCGCCGACGCCACCTTCGTCAACTTCGCGCCGCTCAACGATGACTGGCAATCCGCCCTTGGCGATGTCCGCAGTGTCATCGCCGATGCGATTGCCCATCCACCCTCGGAAGCCGAGATCGAGCGGGCCGTGGCGCAGTATGACGTGATCTTCCAGGACATGGTGGGGCAGGAGCGCATCCAGGCCGGGTCGACGCTGGCCGACAACCTCGTCAACGCGGTCGATATCCGCGAGGCAGTGGCCGCTCCCGAGACATTCCTCTCCGTGTTCCGCAACATGCGCCATCGGTTCACGCCCGAGGCCATCCAGGATCACACCCGCCGCCTGTTCGAAGGCGAAGTGGTGCGAGCCATACTGCTCACGCCGGAACTGGGTGAGGCCACGGCGGACGAGGTGCGCCGCGCGCTGCTCAGGCCGGTGGTTGCAGGCAATGGAGAGCGCAATGACGGGCCGCAGGTGGACCTTGCCGACCTGCCGCCGATCGGTCCTCCTGCGGAACCGGTGTCGCGTGGCCCCTTGGGCATCGGCATGCTGTCCACCACGGAACTGATCACGTTCCCCAACGGCGTTCGGGCGATGATCCGCGACAGCGAGAACGAGCCCGGCCGTGTCACGGTTCGCGTGCGTTTCGGTGCCGGCTGGCGCGGCTTCGAGGAAGACGAGGCCGTCTACGCCCAGCTTGGCCAGCGTGCGCTGATCGCTTCGGGGATCGGCCCGCTGGGCCAGAACGAGCTCGACAGGATCGCCGCCGGCCGCAAGATCAGCTTCGATTTCGAGATCGGTGAAGGCGTGTTCACCTTCGAGGGCATCACCCGGGCCGAGGACCTTGGGGACCAGCTCTACCTGCTCGCCGCAAAGCTCGCCAACCCGCGCTGGGATGTCGCTCCCGTGGAGCGCAGCAAGGCCAGTGCGCTGCTGGCTTACGATGCCTATTCGGGTGATCCGATGGGCGTTCTGAACCGCGAACTGGACCAGTTGCTGCGCGGCGGCGATCCCCGCTTTGCAACGCCCACGCCGGACGAGTGGCGGGCTGCCAATGCCAGCACCTTCCGCCAGGTCTGGTCACGCCTCCTGGCGCAGGGGCCGGTCGAAGTTTCCGTGTTCGGCGATATCGACCCGGACATGACGGTGGCAGCGCTGTCCCGCACCTTCGGGGCCTTGCCCGAACGCGAACCCTTGCCTGCCGAGGTGGCCGACCGCGCCTTCCCGGGGCCGGTTCCTAATCCCGAAACCGTGGTGCTTCGCCATGAAGGCGAGGCTGACCAGGCGGCCGCGCTGATCGCCTGGCCCAGCAGCGGTGGCTCTGCCGGCTTGCCGCAATCGCGCAAGCTGGAACTGCTGGCGCAAGTCTTCGGCAACCGCATCCTTGACCGGCTGCGCGAACGCGACGGGTCATCCTATACGCCTTTCGCCACGTCCAACTGGCCGCTCGATGCCGACACTGGCGGCTACATACTGACCCTCGGCATGGTTCAGCCCGGGGACGTGCAGACCTATTTCGAACTTGCCGATGCCATCGCGCAGGACCTTGCCACCAATGGGCCGACACCGGACGAACTGGCTCGCGTGATAGAGCCGGTGCGGCAGAACATCTTCCGCGCGCAGACCGGTCATACGTTCTGGCTCAATCGTATGCAGGGCGGCACAATCGATCCCCTGCGACTGGCCAACCTGCCGAGCCTGGGCGTGGACTATATCGGCACGACGCCCGAGGAAATCCGGGCGCTGGCGCAGCGCTATCTCGTCAGCAGCAGCGGCTTGCGGATTGCCGTCCTGCCGGGGAACTGACTGACAGGCAGCTGGTCACGGATGAATTCGCTTGGTTGGTGTGCGTTACTTTCTCCAATGTAACCTTTGCACCGGTCGCGACTCATGGCTAGAGGCGGCTCTCCCTTGAAATTGACTCGCGGCTCTCCGGCAATTTCCGGAAACGGTCGCACATTACGGAATGATTGACGTGGCACAGAACTGGACCCCCGATAGCTGGAAGCAGGACAAATTCATCGCAAAGCACCTGCCGCGCTATGAAGACCCCGCCGAACTGGCAGCCGCCGAAGAGGCGCTGGCCGGTTTCCCGCCGCTGGTCTTTGCCGGGGAAGCGCGCGCGCTGAAGGGCAAGCTGGCTGATGTCACGGCCGGCAATGCCTTCCTGTTGCAGGGCGGTGACTGTGCCGAGAGCTTCGCCGAATTCAGCGCGACCAACATCCGCGACACGCTGCGCGTGATCCTGCAGATGGCGGCAACGCTCACTTTTGCCAGCAAGATGCCGGTGGTGAAGGTCGCCCGCATGGCCGGCCAGTTTGCCAAGCCGCGCAGCGCGCCCACCGAAACGCAGGACGGGCTGGAACTGCCCAGCTATTTCGGAGACATCATCAACGGCATCGAATTCGGTGCGGAAAACCGCCGCAACGATCCGCAGCGCATGCTGCGCGCCTACAGCCAGGCATCTGCCACGCTCAACCTGTTGCGTGCCTTCACCACCGGCGGCTATGCCAACCTGCGCCAGGTGCACCAGTGGACGCTGGATTTCATGGGCCGCAGCGCCTGGGCCGAACAGTACAAGTCCATCGCCGACCGCATTGGTGAATCGCTCGACTTCATGGAAGCCTGCGGCATCGATATCGAGGACCAGCCGCAGCTCAAGACGGCCAGCCTCTACACCAGCCACGAAGCGCTGCTGCTGCCTTATGAAGAGGCGCTCACGCGGCAGGATTCGCTGACCGGCGAATGGTACGACACGTCGGCCCACATGCTGTGGATCGGCGATCGCACGCGTTTCGAGGATTCGGCCCATGTCGAATTCATGCGCGGCATCAACAATCCCATCGGCATGAAGTGCGGCCCCAGCCTTGAGCCGGACGCGCTGCTGCGCATGCTCGACATCCTGAACCCGGGCCGCGAGCCGGGCCGCATGACGCTTATCGCCCGCTTCGGGCATGACAAGGTGGAAGCCGGCCTGCCGCCGCTGGTCCGCGCCGTCGAGCGTGAAGGCCATCCGGTGGTGTGGAGCTGTGACCCGATGCACGGCAACGTCATCAAGTCCGACAGCGGCTACAAGACCCGCCCGTTCGACCGCATCATGGCGGAGGTGAAGGGCTTCTTCGCGGTGCACCGCGCAGAAGGCACCCATGCCGGCGGCATCCACGTGGAAATGACCGGCCAGGATGTGACCGAATGCACCGGTGGCGCCATCGCCATCACCGATGCCGGCCTTGCCGATCGCTACCACACGCATTGCGATCCGCGTCTCAACGCCGCGCAGTCGCTGGAACTGGCCTTCACCCTGGCCGAAATGCTCAACCTGGAACTTGCCGAACGGCAAGCGGACGCCGCCTGATCCAAGGATGATTACCTCGTGAATACGGGGGTTTAGGCTGCTGCGGGTGGAGGAAAGTTAACCATTCGGCGCTAGGTCGCGCCAGGTGGGATCCGTACGTGTCATAAGCCAGCGCGCCAAGCGCATTGCCAACCCTTTCCTGGCAGGCATGCTGTGGGTGGGGCTGGCCATGCTTTGCACCGGAATGCGCGATGCAGCCGGGGCATTGCTGCTGGTATGGTGGCCCACCGGCGTGGTGGTGGCATGCCTGCAGACCACCCGGCGGCGCGACTGGCCACTCGCCCTTGCAATAATGGGGCCCTTCATCATCGGCTGGGTGCTGTTTTACGGGCGTCCGCTACCGACGGCGCTGGGCTATGCCTCATCCACCCTGACGGAAGCCTGGCTTTGCGTCACGCTGTGCGCGCGCATCCTGGGAGAGGGAAACCGCTTGCCGCGTACGCTGGGCCAGATTGCGGGAATGTTCGCGGTTGCCTTGATTGCCTGCGCCGTGGGTACCGCGATCGCCTATCCCTTCTTCATCGAGCAAAGCCTGGCAGAGGCGGCATGGTGGTATCTTGCCAACGTGATTGCCATGCTGGCGGTGGCTCCGGTGCTGGTGGCGCTGTGTCGGGCGTTGTCCCGCGGCGAGCAGACATTGCCCAAGGGAATGACGGTCGAATTCGTTCTTTCCGCGACGGCATTGGTCGGGTTTTCGCTGGTCATCCTGCAGGTCAAGGGCCTGCTGCTGATGCCGGTCATGGTCGGCATGATCATCCTCGCTTCGGTTCGCTACGGCCAGATAGGCACTGTGGTGGCCGTGCTCGCCCTTGCCATGGGGGCAACGCTCACCAGCCTTGGCGGGCAGCAGCTGGCAGCCTTCGACGGTTTGCCGCGGGCGACGAGCGGCCTCGTCCTGCAGCATTGGATGCTGCTGATGCTGGCGATCTCGCTTCCCATCTGCGCCATGCTGATGCGACGCGAGGAACTGGAGGCCAAGCTGCGCCAGCGTAATCGCGAGCTGCGGCAGAACGTGACGATCTTCGATCTTGCAGAAGACCTGGCGGGCGTGGGGCGCTGGCGATACGACTTGCGAACGGGGCGGCAGGAATGGTCCGAACGAATGCTGGAAATGAACGGGCTGGACCGTTCGCTGGCACCTGATCCAGGCGATGTGCGCGCCTTGCTGCCCGATGGCGGACAGGAGTTGTTCGATCGCATCGCCCGGCACCGGGATGACTGGGAGCCCTACAGCTTCAACTATCGCGTCCATCCGGAAGACAAGACCGAGCGCACCCTGCGGATTTCGATCCTCAACGAGTTTGACGCTGCGGGAGAGCGCATTGCCCTTTTCGCCGTGGCGATTGACGTGCCCGACCATGTGCGGCGCGAGGAGGCGCTGGACAAGGCCCGCGGGCGCGCGGTCAAGCTGGCGGCAGAGGCGCAGGTGCTGGCCAATACCGATCCGCTGACCGGCCTGCCCAACCGGCGTTGTTCGCTGGAACGGCTGCGCGCTGCGGTCGAGAATGCCCGCGAGAGCGGCCGCCCCCTGTGCGTGGTGATGTTCGATATCGATCACTTCAAGCAGGTGAATGACGGGCATGGCCACCAGACGGGCGACGATGTGCTGGTCCACGTGGCGGAGATTGCCCGCCAGCAGGTGCGCGGGACCGACCTTGTCGGGCGGATCGGCGGCGAGGAGTTCGTCTGGCTGATCCCGGGCGTCGGCATGACCGAGGCTCACCAGCTGGCCGAACGCTTGCGGTCCGCCATAGCGGCGGGAAGCGGCCTGCCGGGCTTGCCTGCCGTCACCACATCGATCGGGCTTGACAATTTGCGACCCGGCGACGATGCGGAGGGCATCCTCAAACGGGCGGACCTGGCTCTCTATGCCGCCAAGGAAGCGGGCCGCAACCGGGTTCGCCTTGCCGCCTGAAAGGGCCGGCGCAAACAATTGATACAATCAGCGCGTTGACGCAGCTGGATGGCCGCGCCACTCTGCCTTCCGGGAAATATACCCACGGGAGGGGGACTTATGGCCACTGGCGCCACTGCGGAAACGCGTTTCGACGTTGCCGCCCTGATTGACAATCGGCCCATTGGCAGCCGCGAGATATTCACACTGGTCGTGTGTTCCATCGTCCTGTTCATGGACGGGTTCGACATGTATTTCCTCGGCAAGATCCTGCCTGACATTGCCGAGGGGCTGGGCGGGACCAGCGTGGACATGCAGCCCGTCGTCACCTTCCAGCAGTTCGGCATGCTGATCGGCGCGATCATCATTCCGCCGCTTTCGGACAGGATCGGGCGCAAGCCGGTGCTGGCGCTGTGCCTGCTGATGTTCGGATCGCTCACCCTGTGGGCGGCCTGGGCAAGCGGCTTCACCATGCTTGCTGTCCTGCGCGGCATTGCCGGAATCTTCTTCTCGGCCATGTTGCCCGTTGGACTTGCCATCATTTCCGAAGCGACGCCCAAGCGCCGCCGCGCGCTGTTCATGTCGATCGCGCTGGTTTGCTTTTCGGGTGGCAACCTGGGCAGCGGCTTCATGGTGACCCTGCTGCTCGAGCCCTATGGCTGGGAAATCTTCTTCATCCTCGGGGGTATAGTGCCGCTGGTGGCCATGTTCCTGCTGCTGCTGATCCCGGAAAGCGTGGCCTTCCGCGTCAACCGCAACCCGGCCGACCCGCGCATTCCCGACATGCTGCGCCGGCTCGACCCCGATGTGCAGCTGACGGGGACCGAGACTTTCCACATGGGTGACCAGGCCGAAGTGGAGAAGCTGGGCCCGCTGGCCATGTTCGGCCCGCGTTTCCGCATGCAGACGATCCTGCTGTTCGCCATCTGCTTCTTCTCGCTGGGCAATATCGCCTTGCTGGCCAACTGGCTTGCCACCTTCATGCTGGAAATGCGCGGCGTGCCGCTGACCGATTTCGCCTTCTACATGATCATCGGCTATTTCGGTGGCGCGGCGGGAACGCTGGCCATGGGCTGGCTGATGGATCGCCTGAACGTCTACCGCGTGTTGGCGGTCTATTTCGTGATCGATGCCATCGCCATTGCCTCCATCGGCATGGTCGATGCGCAGGTGGCGGTGATGCTTGTGACGGCGCTGGTCGTGTGGAACTTCTGCCAGGTTGGCGGGCAGACAGGCATCAACAACCTTGCAACGCTTGGCTATCCGCCGGAAATGCGGTCGAGCGGGATCGGCTGGGCAGGGGCGATGGGCCGCTTCGGCGGGGTGATCTTCCCGGCGCTGGGCGGCATGGCGCTGGCAGCCTCGCTGTCACTGGAAACGATCATGTTTGCCGCCGCCGTGCCGGCCATCCTGATCGCGATCCTGATCACCATCCTGGGAGTCGTGAACAAGGGCCACATCAGCGCCGCACATATTCCCGCCAGGTCTACCTGATCGATCGTTGCCCGGACGAAAACAGGCGGGCCGGCATCAGCCGTCCCGCCTGCTTCGTTCCCGGGGAGGATCGGCCCGGGTGCTACAGGTCCCAGTCGTAATGATCGGCCAGCATGCGCGGCTCGAAGCCGTATGACCGTGCATTGGGATCGAACAGCATCTGGCTGTTCCAGTTGGCATGTGCCTGTTTCAACTCGGCAAAGAGCTCGGGCATGCGGTCCTTCAGGTTGCCACGCTCCATCGGGTCCGCGATGATGTCGAACAGGAATTCGTTGTCGTTGATCTTGAGGTACTTGTAGCGTCCGCGGCGGACCGCCTTCTGGTCCTTGCTCCAGTATCGCCAGAACTGCGTACGCTCCGGCATCGGGCGACCCATCAGGGCCGGACCGAGGTCGATCCCGTCGAACGGATAGTCGGGATGCGCGTCGCCATCGGCAGCGGCGAGGAAAGTGGGCAGGAAGTCCATCGACATCGCCGGCACTTCGCTGATCGAACCCGGCGCTGTCACACCAGGCCACTTGACGATGAACGGCACCCGGATGCCGCCTTCCAGCAGCTCCGTCTTGATGCCGGTGAAGGGCCAGGTCTTGCTGAAACGTTCCCCGCCGTTGTCGCTGGTGAACACGACCACGGTATCCTGCTCCATCCCGAGTTCCGCCAGGCGGTTGAGGATGCGGCCGATGTTCATGTCCATCGACGTGACCATGCCGGCATAGGTTTCCATGGTGCCGCCATCGAAATGGACGATGTCGAGATCATCCTGTGACGGCAATTCGGCAAGCCGCGCGCTCTCGCTGCGGCCCAGCGCGTCATTTGCTTCCCAGGGCCAGTGCGGGGCGGTGAAATGGAGCGAAAGCAGCCACGGCTTGTCTGGTTCGCCCGAGCGTTCGTTGAGGAAGCGGATCGAACGGTCGGCGAGCATGTCGGTGTAGTAACCGACTTCCTCCACCAGCACGTCGCCGTCCCAGACATCCTCGTTCCCGGCCACGCGATGGGTAAAGTAATCCACCCCGCCTCCACGGTTGCCGTAGAACTCGTCATAGCCGCTCTTGAGCGGGCCGTAATTTGGCAGCAGGCCCAGGTGCCATTTGCCGACCAGCGCCGTGTGATAACCCTGTTGCTTCAGCAAGGAAGGCATGGTCGGATGCGTCGGGTCCAGCCCCAGGTCGGGGTTCTGCAGCGGCTCTTCCAGGCCGGCGGGCGTGCGATACTGGTACCGGCCCGTGATCAGGCCCACGCGGGTGGCAGAACACACGGCGGAATTGGCATAGCCGTGGGTGAACTTCATGCCCTGTGCCGCAAGGCCGTCCAGCACCGGCGTGGTATATTCCGTGCGTCCGTAGCAGGACAGGTCTGCATAACCCAGGTCATCGGCCATGATGAAAAGGAAGTTGGGCTTGCGACGGGCTTCATGAGCCAGGCCAGGGACTGTCACGGCCAGTGCGGCTGTGCCAAGGGCGGTGGCCATTGCATCGCGGCGGGTCAGTTTCGGAAAGCTGGTCTTGTCAGTCACGGAATCGGATTCCCCCGGAGGCAGAGAGAAAGTTTGGGAGGCAGGGCTGGTGCGATTTGTGGTGGGAACACCGGCCCTGCCAAGTGGCACGGATAAGGATACCGTGCAACGTCACCGGATCACATGCGGACCCTGACGCCTACGGTGAAACGGCGTCCCAACACGTCATAAAGCGACGCATTGTACTGGTTCGAATACCCCAGGAAGGCGCTGTACGAAGGCGTGATCGGCGGAGACACGTCACCCAGGTTGGTGATGTTGCCGAACACTTCCATCTCTGCGCCACCTATGTCGAACTCGTAGCCCAGGCGAAGGTCGATGTAGGTGACCGAAGACACGGAATTGTCCTCGATCGTGCTGCCTTCGACCCGGCGAATGTCATGAATACCCGAACCGATGTGGCGCACCTGCACAAGCGTGGAGAAACCCCCGTTGCGATAGGTGATCCCGCCGGTTGCCTTGAAATCGGCATAGGGCAGGTAGACGCCGGAGTTCTGCGTGGCACCGGTCTGTCCGGCGAAGTCCACGGTATTGCCGTTGAAGTCCGTTTCCGAACGCTCGAACAGCCATGACGCGAAGAAGCGGCCGCTGAGCGTTTCCTCGCCTCCGAAGAAGTCCACGTCGGTGTTGTAGGACGCTTCGAAGTCGAGGCCTTCCACGGCGGCCTGCGCCACGTTTACGAACACGTCGCCTACCAGGGTGATGTCACCCGTGGCGGTTGGCGTTGCCGGCCCGGTGGTCAGCGTGATCAGGTCACAGAACTCCTGCGCACTGTCTCGGAAGCAGCGGTCAACCACTTCCTGGTTGCCGACCTGGCTGATCGCCCCGTCGATCTTGATGTTGTAATAGTCGAGGCTGAGCGACAGGCCCTGCAGGAAGTCCGGCCGGAACACCACGCCTGCGGTGAGGGTGTCGGCCTCCTCGGGTCGCACGGCAGGGTTGCCGCCCGAGAAGCGCGTGACGGTCAGCGCTTCGATGGCAGTTGTGCGCGGATCGTCGATGGTGGCAGAGCCGCCCGTCTTGTCGAAGCGTTCCGACAGGTTGCCGGCGCGCACGTCACGCGAATAGGTACCGCGAAGGCGCAGTTGCTGGTCCATGAAACCCAGTTCGATACCGCCCTTGTATGCCCAGATCGAGCCTGAGCCGGAATAATCCGCCCAGCGCACTGCGGCGTTGGCATTGGCGGTAAAGCCGTTGCTGTCGACCAGCGGCAGCAGAAGTTCGCCGAATGCTTCCCAGACGGTTGCCGAACCCTTGATGTTGGACACCTTGGAATATTGCAGGCCGACGGTGTTCAGGCAGTCCGGGACGCTGACACCGCGCAAGCCCGGAGCCTCGCCGCTGCAAAGCACCGGATGGCCGTTTTCGTGGTCGGACGGCGGGTTGGTGGGATCCTGCACCAGCTGCAGGATCTCGTCCCGGCGATAGGAGCCACCGAAGGCGCCCGCCAGCGGGCCGGCCCACAGGTCGATGATGTCACCGGCACCGGAAAGTTCCGCGAAGTGCTGCTCGAACGTGGTGATGTTCGTCTTCTCGGGGTTGGTGGTGTAGGTGTAGCTGCGGCCCGAGGCGAAACCATCGTCAGCAAAGAAGATCGGCGTGGTGATGGTCTGGCCGGGTTCATAGCCCACGACATAGTCAATCGCCGCGGCCGAGGCATTGCCGCGTCCGAACAGGTTGAGCGGTTGGCATCCCGGGAAGGCATCGCCGAAAAGTGACGTACGGCAGACGATGTTCCCGTTCGGCGTTCCGTTCAGGTACTCGCCTTCGTCGACCGCGTCGATCGCGGCGAAGATGCGGTCTACGCGCAGGCCGTTCTGCTTCCACACGCGTTCCGAATGGCCGTACTGGTAGAAACCGTCGATGGTCCACCCGCCGAGGAAGCCGTCATTGTCGAGGTCCATCGTGAAGCCGGCCACGCCGATGTGCTGCTTGGTGGTATCGTCGAGATAGCCCAGGCCGATATCCTCCAGCGAACCCATGCGGCGCAGGGTAAAGCTTGCGATCCCTTCGTTTTCCATCGTGTCCCGCAGGTCAGCCGGGAGGAAGGCGTTATCGGCGAAGATCGTCAGCGCCGTGGGCGTTCCGCCAAAGCTGGAACGCGGCGTGTTGTACTGCCAGATATGCGTGCGGCCGTGCAGATACTGACCGAACACGGTGAAATTGTCCGTCAGCTCGTAATCGGCATAAGCGAAGATCGAATAGCGATCGAGGTCCGGATAGAGGCTGGCCACTTCTGCGCCCAGGTCATCATTCGGACCGCCGGCGGTGCGTGCCGGGGGAATGCCGAATTGGAACTGGCTAAGCGTGCCGGGAGTAAAGGCCTGCGTGGTGCCGGCACGGGTGAACTCCAGTGCATGGATCGCCGTGCCCGGCGCGAAAATGCGCCCGTCGAAGCTGGCGTTGGCCGAAACCGTCTGCGGCACGAAGCGATAGGGATCGGCAGTGGTGCCGGAGCCGAACGTGCCATAGGCATCGTACCAGTCGCGCTTGTCGTAGTTGAAGACTCCCTTCTGGTCATAATACTCGCCGGAGACGAGAAAATGGCCGCGGCCGCCAGCGAAGCTGGTGCCGTAGGCAGCGGAAATCTCGTAGTTCTCGGCATCGCCGCGGTCTGTCACGCCGCCCTGCGCACTAAACTGCAGGCCTTCGTAATCCGTATCGAGCACGAAGTTCACAACACCGGCCACTGCGTCCGAACCGTAAGCCGCGGATGCACCGCCCGTGGTGGTTTCCACCGACTGGATCATGGCTTCGGGAAACAGGTTGATGTCCACGCCGCCAAAGGCGCTTGTGGAGGGTACCCGGCGGCCGTTCAGCAGCGTCAGCGTGCGGTTGACGCCCAGGCCGCGCAGGTTGAGCGAGCCATAGCCCGAACGGACGAAGAAGTTGCCCGAGTTGGGCGTCTGGTTGCCATAGAACTGCGGAAGCTGCGAAACGCCGGTGATCAGCGCACCGGGCGACAGGGTCTCGATCTCTGCGGCGGCAACAACGGTGACAGGCACCGGAGCCTGCATTCCGTCGGTGCGGATGCGCGAGCCGGTGATCAGGATGATGTTGTCACCCTGGCGGTTTTCTTCCGCGGATGCATCTTCCCCATCCTGAGCCTGCGCGCCGGTGGCACCCAAAACCAGTGCCAAGGCGCTTGCGCCGCAAGCCAGCCAATTACGATTGTTGCGCGCCGAACGGCGCACACGGCTCTGTGCACGAGACATGCTTGTTATTCCTCCCCTTTGTTACAGCTTCGGGCATTCCTCCCGGGGAGCACTCTTGGCAACGCATGGCAAAGTGATGAAGAGACATTGACTTCAGGTTATGGCTTGGGGATAAACCCATAATGCCGAACCTGCCTTTCACCTTGCGCCAGCTCGAAGTGTTTGAAGCCATTGCCCATACGCAGAGCTTCCGGCGTACCTCGGAAAAGCTCGGGATTTCGCAGGCATCGGTCAGCAACCAGATCAAGACGCTCGAAGAACAGCTGGGCGTGGTGCTGCTTGATCGCAGGCCGGGCCGCAATCCGGTGCTGATGCCCGAGGGGTTGGCGTTTCAAGACGATCTCCGCCGCTTCCACGAGGCAGCCCTGCAACTGGCAAGCCACCGGCGCGATGATCCCTTCGCCACGCCGACTGTCCGGAAATTACGCGCCCTCGTGGGGCAGGGCATGTTCGATTCCTACATCCGCCGCCAGCTCGATGCCTTTTTTGCCCGCAACCCCGATATCGAACTGGAGTTCGACACGCAGTTGCCTTTCGGCCAGCTGTTTCGTGCAGTCGAGCAGGGAGAGTTCGACTTTGCGCTGATCCACCAGCGCGCGGACCATACGATCCACCGCGACTTCCGCGAGATCGCTATCGTGGAAGGGGGGGTCTACGGCCATCGAAAGTTTTCCGAAGGACATCCGCTGCCCCTGCCGATCGAAGTGCTCAACAGCTTGCCGTTCATCCTGCCCAAGGCCACCAGCAAGCATGAGCGCGAGGTGATCCGCAATTATGCTGAAAACGGTATCCACCCGCGCCACGTCATCGGCCACACCCAGTATTTCGACGTGATCGGGGCCATGCTTGACCGCGGGTTGGGTGTCGCTTCCTTTTCCGATGCGATCCTTTCCCCGGAGATGCGCAAGAACGTGATCCTGCTCAAGCCGATGCAGAAATGGCGCTTGCTCTATTTCCGCAAGCCTGCGCCGGATGATGCGGCGGCAAACGTGGCAGAACAATTCCTGTTCGCAAGCGTGCGCGACAATCCGGATTATCCGAGCCTGCCGGCCTGAGGCGGTGCGCTAGCTGTCCACCCCGTAGTATTCGGCAAGCTTGTCTGCCGTGAAGCCGTGGCGACCGGCCTCCGGATCGGGTGGCAGCATGGTGGCGTTCCACGCTTGCCATTCCTCGTGCAGCGCCTTGAAACTATCGGGGCGGCGATCCTTCAGGTTGGCGCGCTCCATCGGGTCTGCCACCACGTCGAACAGGAAGGCATTGGGCCCCATCTGCAGGTATTTGTGGTTGCCCCGGCGAGCGGCCTTCTGATCATGGTTGGCAAAGCGCCAGAACAGCGTGCGTTCCGGCAATTGGCCGCCTGAAATGGCAGGGCCAACATCGATCCCGTCGCTGGGGTGGCCTGGATCCGGCGCGCCGCCAGCGGCAGCGAGGAATGTGGGCAGCCAGTCCATCGTCATGACCTGCGCATCGCTGGTTGCGCCTGCCGCGGCGACGCCGGGCCAGCGCACGATGGCAGGCACGCGCAAGCCGCCCTCGAGAAGTTCGGTCTTCTTGCCGACGAATGGCCATGATTTCGAAAAGCGCTCGCCACCATTGTCGCTGGTGAAGATGACCACGGAATTGTCTGCCAGCCCCAAGCGGTCCAGCGCGTCGATAACCTTTCGGACATTGTCGTCCATGTTGCGCATCATGGCGGCATAGGTGGCGATATCACCACCGTCCCAGTGCTGGATCGGCATGGGGTCGGGATCGTCGGGATCATCCACCTTGGCTTTCAGCCGCAGGGCTTCGGCTTCGTCCTCCGGCCCTTCCCATGGCCAGTGGGGGGCGGTGAAATTGAGGTTGAGGAAGAACGGCGCCTCGCTGCTCGCAAACTCCTCCAGCACTTCCACTGAACGGTCACCCAGCAGGTCGGTCAGGTAGCCGACCCGGTCGATATTGGTCTCGCCGTCCCACAGGTCGTTCACGCCATTCAGTTCGTGGGTGAAGTAATCGACCCCGCCGCCGCGAATGCCCCAGAAGATGTCATAGCCGCTCTTGAGCGGGCAGTATTTGGGCAGGTCGCCGAGGTGCCACTTGCCCACCAGCGCGGTGCGATAGCCATTGTCCCGCAGCAGAGAGGGCAGGGTGGGATGGTTCGGCGGCAGGCCGATGTCGCGGCCTTGCAGCGGCTCTTCCAGCCCGATCGGCAGGCGGTACTGGTAACGGCCGGTCATCAACGCCACGCGGGTGGCGGTGCAGACTGCGGAATTGGCATAGGCATGGGTGAAACGGATGCCCTGGGCCGCCAGCGCATCCAGCGCCGGTGTCTCGTAATCCTCGCGGCCGTAGCAGGACAGGTCGGCCCAGCCCAGGTCATCGGCCATGATGAAGATGATGTTGGGGCGGGTAGCCTGTGTTGCCGTCATGGGGTTCAACCTGCCTGGACCAGTTCGATTTCATGCCCCTGCGGCGAATGCAGCAGGCAGACGCGGATGCCGGGCGCCACTTCGGTGATGTCCATCGTCTTGCGGCCACCGGCGGCCAATGCGCTTTCGAGAGTGGTCACGATATCGCTGCAGGTCAGGCCTATGGGACCGTGGCCGCCACCGATGGACAGGTCCATATCGCCCTTGGGTTTGACCAGCATCAGGCTGGGGCCTTGCGGTTGGCCGGGGAGGCCGAGGATATGTTCGAGGAACGTCGGTTCGTCATAGGTTCCGCGCACCTCGAAGCCGAAGGCCCCGCGCCAGAATTCCAGCGCACCTTCCATGTCTTCCACGTTGATTTTCATGAATGCCAGGCTGATGCTGTTCTCGGCCATGTGGTTCCTCCCGTTCGGGCATTAGACCTACAGGCACAAAGCGCTTTTGCAATTGCGCGTTTTCTGGGGCAGGGGTCGCTTCCATGATCAAGCGGGCGCTGAAAAACACCGGATGGCTGATGGGCGCGCGCGGCATCAACGCGGTGCTGAGCATCGTCTACCTCGCGGTGGCGACCCGGGTGCTGGGGCTGGAAAGCTTCGGGCAATTCATCCTTGCCTTCACCTTTGCCCAGTCCATCGTCGGCTTCGCCAGCTTCCAGACCTGGCAGGCGATTGTCCGTTGGGGGCAGACCAGGCAAGGACTGGCTGATGCCACCGGCTATGCCCTGGCGCTGGATGCCGTCACGATCAATGGCGGCACGCTGGCAGCCGCGCTTATCCTTGGCCTTGCCGGAGACTGGTTGCCGCTGCCCGCCGACCTCAGGCTGGCGACGTTTGCGCTGACCGTCGTCTCCCTGCTGTCGATCCGTTCCACGCCCACCGGCATCCTGCGCCTGCACGATCGCTATGCCCGGGCGGCAACGGCCGATTCCCTCACCTCGATCATTCGCGTGACCGGCGCGCTGGTGGTGGCTTTCGTGGCACCGTCGATCATCGCCTTCATGGCTGTATGGGCCGTTGCCGAGGTGGTGACGGCTGCGGCCTATTGGTATTTCGCGCGCAGCACGCAGCCGTTGTTCTGGCGCCATGTCAGCCTGACGCGGATACCCCGGCAGGAAACCGGGGCATGGAGCTTCGTTATCGGAACCTCGCTGTCGGCCATGGTCGTCATCGCCTCGCGCCAGTTGCTGGTTCTGCTGGTCGGCGGGTTTGGCGGCGCGGCGCTGGCGGGCATCTATCGCGTGGCAATGCAGATCGGCGAGGGACTGCTCAAGCTGGCACAGGCCCTGCTGAAGGCGATCTATCCCGAACTGGTGCGTTCACCCGAAGCCGCGCGCGAGATTGCCGGGCGCATCACCCGCATTGCCATCATCACCGGGATCGGTGCGGTGCTGCTCGCCTTGCTGGCGGGACGCTGGCTGATCGGCGTGATCGCGGGCGACGATTTCCTGACCGCCTATACCCCGATGATCCTGCTTTCGGCCGCTGCGGCGATCGAACTGGTGGGCGCGAGCCTGGAAGCGCTGCTGGTGGCGCGCGGCAAGGCGATCACCAATTTCCTGCTGCGCCTGGTGCCCACGGTAATCGGCTTGCTGGCCCTTGGCTGGTTGATCGCGGTGCACGGCGTGGCCGGTGCAGCAATGGCCGTGCTGGGTGCGAGCACCGCAACCGTGGTGGGATTGTACATCGCCAACAAGCGGATCGAGAAACGCGAGGAGGGGTAGACGGTCGAAGCCGCATGGCCTCGCAAGGCCGACGGGCCGCCCGAGCATTTGCGAGGAAAGCCACGCGGGCACATGCCCGCGCCCGGCGACTGAGGGGCCTAACTAAGAGACTGTGGCGCGGAACGCGACACCAGCGCGTGACAACGCGCCGCCCGGTAGGGCGAAAGCCATGCGGGCGGATGCCCGCGCCCGGCGATTGAGGGACTATAAGAACTGGCTGGGGTGGCAGGATTCGAACCTGCGAATGGCGGCACCAAAAGCCGCTGCCTTACCACTTGGCGACACCCCAGCAGCGCCCGCATTGCCTGCGGGAGAGCGCCCATATAGCGGGCGCTCCCCAAGGTGCAAGCGCCAGCCTGTCGATTACAGCGAGTCCGGCCGCGTGCGCACCGGATCGAACAGGCTGCGGTCCTCGACCTTGTCGAAATCGGCGGCGGAATGGCGCTCTGCCATAGCCTGGCTGTTGACGATGCGGCCACGGATCGCACCGGGGCGCCTGTCGATTTCCTTCACCCAGCGCGCCACGTTCTCGTACTCGTCGAGCGACAGGAAAATGTCGCAGCGGTTGTAGGCACCGTGGAAGAGGTTGCCCAGCCAGGTGTAGGCGGCGATGTCGGCGATGGTATAGTCATTGCCGGCAAGGTATTCGGTCTTGGCCAGCTGCTGGTCAGCCACGTCGAACAGGCGCTTGGTCTCCATCGCATAGCGATCGATCGGGTATTTGTAGCGTTCGGGCGCGTAGACATAGAAATGCCCGAAACCGCCGCCGATGAAGGGCGCGCTGCCCATCTGCCATATCAGCCAGCTCAGCGTTTCCGCGCGCGCCGGGTTGGTCTTGGGCAGCAGGTAGTCGAACTTTTCGGCAAGGTGGATCAGGATCGCGCCGCTTTCGAACACGCGGAACGGCTCCGGTCCAGAGCGGTCGAGCAGGGCAGGGATCTTGGAATTAGGATTGAGCTCCACGAAGCCCGACCAGAACTGGTCGCCATCGAAGATCTTGATCAGCCATGCGTCATATTCGGCATCCGCATAGCCGGCTTCGAGCAGTTCCTCGAACATGGTCGTCACCTTCACGCCATTGGGCGTGCCCAGCGAATAGAGCTGGAAGGGATGCTCTCCCTGGGGAAGCTCCTTCTCCTCGCGCGCGCCGGCGGTCGGGCGGTTCACGCTGGAAAACTGGCCTCCGCTTTCCGCGGGAGCCCATACCTTGGGCGGGGTGTAGACATCGGAATTGTCGGACATCGAAAGCAAACTCCTGAACCTGTTGGGTCGATGCAGGCAAGATGGGATGCCTAGCCGCTTCGCCAAGCAAGGGAAAGTTTGCCGCGCCGTGGGTTTTTCTTTGTAACCGGATTCGCGCGGTTTAACGTGGGTTGGGGAAAGGGAGACTTGCGCATGACATTCAGGCTGGCGGACTGGCTGGACGATTTCGAAACAGGCAGGCGGCAGGTCATGCACCTCACCGTGACGCAGGCGGTGCTCCAGGCGGTGACGCGGTTGAAGCTGTTCGACCACCTTGACGCGCCGATTTCTGTCGATGCGCTTGCGGCCAGAGCGGGTGTGCAGGTCGATGGCCTTGCCCGCATCCTCACCTTCCTTGCCGCAGAAGGCGTGGTGGACTGGGATGGCACCGGAGATGTCTCGCCCAATGAGAAGAGCGCCCAGATGCAGGCGCTTGCGTCTACCATCGGCAATTACCGCATGCCGGCAGAAGCAGGGCTGGTGCTCGACGAGGCGCTGCGCGATGGCAGTGTGGCTTTCGCCAAGGCGCGGGGCATGCCGGTGTTCGAATACCTGAAGCAGGATGACGAGGCAGCGGCGATCTTTGCCGACGTGATGCGCGTGACCACCCGTGAAGCCGAAAGCTACCTTTTCAGCCATTACGATTTTCCCGCTTTTACCCACGCGGTGGACATCGGCGGCAACCAGGGCAGCCTGTTGCGGCGATTGCTCGCCGAAAACCCGGGCACAAGCGGTGTGTTGTTCGACCTGCCGGCCACCGCCGAAGTGGCGCGCGCATCGCTGGCAGGCACCTCGCTGGAAAGCCGCATCAGCTGCGTCGGCGGCAGCTTCTTCGATGAAGTACCCGGCGGCGGTGACCTCTACCTGCTGAAACAGATCCTGCATGACTGGAGCGATGAGGAAGGGCTGCGGATCCTTGCCGCCATCCGCAAGGCAATCGAGCCGGAAACTCCGCTGGTGGTGATCGAACGGTTGATGCCGGAAGCACCCGAACCGTGCGAGGCGGTGGATGTCGATATCCTGATGCTGCTGTGGACTTCGGGCCGCGAACGGACCGCTGCCGCCTACACAGCCATGCTTGAACAAAGCGGTTTCGCAGTGCGCCGCGTGGTGGGCGAAAGCGGTGGGCAGGGTGTTATCGAGGCAACGGCGGTCTGACCCTCAATCGGTGAGAGGCGTCCACTTGTCGAAGGTCGCCGCCTGTCCGTGGCGCACGCCGTCTTCATCGACAAGGTTCCAGATGATCGCGTCCTCTATGCGAAAGCGCGTGCCGTCTGCGGCAATGCGGATCCCGCTGTAGCCGCTGACGATGTCATCCGCCTCCAGCTTGGTGAACATGCGTGCCCGCTCTTCCCGTTCACCTCCCGCTTCGGCGCTCTTGTAGCTGGGCAGGCCAAGGAACCGGCTCGCATCCATCCGGAACAGGTTGAGGGCGATGGCATTGGCATAGAAGAACAGCGGCGGGTCCTGCGTGTCGTGGGCGACCACGGCGTTGGGTGCACTCCAGAGTTCGCGGCGCCCGACCACCAGCGGGCGACCGGTCAGCCGCTCGAAGCTGCTTTCGATAAGGGCGATCCGCTCGCCCGCATTATCCCGTACGGCCTGCCTGTTATCCATTGCCCGCGATGATAGACCCTTTCTGCCCTTGCGGCCAATCG
This sequence comes from Alphaproteobacteria bacterium, assembly GCA_030424845.1. Classification (GTDB taxonomy): domain Bacteria; phylum Pseudomonadota; class Alphaproteobacteria; order Sphingomonadales; family Sphingomonadaceae; genus Alteraurantiacibacter. The sequence continues at coordinate 210,006 of JAUHWC010000003.1, forward strand.
CTGGATTGGCGAAAGGGTGTGCCGCAAGAGGAGAGGGCATTTGGCGAGCAATCCGGACATTATCGTAATCGGCGGCGGATCGGCGGGCATGGCGATGGCTGCGCGGCTGGCCGAGGGCGGCAAGCGCGTGCTGTTACTGGAAGCGGGCAAGAGCCACAGGGATATCCGTTCCTATGTGCCGGCACTGATGAGCGGCATCGTCCACACGCCCGATTTCGACTGGATGTATTCGGCCCGGCCCGATGCCAGCGTGGGCGGCAGGCCCGATGTGTGGCCCGCGGCCAAGCGGCTGGGCGGCGGTTCGTCGATCAACGGCATGATGTTCATTCGCGGCCACCGCTGGGATTACGACCACTGGGCCAGTCTTGGTGCCACGGGCTGGGACTATCAGAGCGTGCTGCCATTCTTCCGCCGGATGGAGGACAACGAGCGGGGCAGCGACCAATGGCGCGGTACGGGCGGCCCTATCGCCGTGTCCGAGGTGCGCTCGCGCTATGGCGTGACGGCAGACTGGATCACGGCGGTGACCGAAGCCGGCTTCCCTCGCTCGCCCGATCTCAACGGTGAACAGAACGAAGGTGTCGATTATATCCAGCTCTCGCAACGCAACGGCCTCAGGTCCTCCACCGCGGCAGGCTACCTGAAGAACAAGCCCGCGAATCTTGAGGTGATGACCGAGGCGCAGGTCCTGCGGATCGACATCAGCAACGGGCGCGCAAGCGGCGCAACCCTGCGGCGCGGGGGCGAGGTGATCGCCCTCTCCGCGAAAGAGGGTGTCGTGCTCTGCGCAGGGGCGCTCAACACGCCGCGCCTGTTGATGCTGTCGGGCATCGGCCCGGCGGAACACCTGCGCGAAAATGGCATAACGGTTGTCGCGGACTCGCCCGGTGTGGGCCGGAACCTGCAGGAACACCCTGCGGTGCACATGGTGAACGAGGTTTGCACCCGCACGCTCAACGATGATGCGCGCGGGCTGGCGGGCATGAAAAGCGTGCTCAGCTTCCTGTTCGGCCGTTCGGGTGCGCTGACCACCGGCATCGGCCACGCGCAGGCCTTCGTGAAGAGCAGGGAAGGGCTGGAAGTGCCCAATATCCAGCTTGCCTTCAGCGCCTTTGCCTTCGACATCACCCCGCAAGGCAACCTTGCCCTGCGCCCGGGCAGCGCGGTGACCACGCTGGTCGGCCTGATGCGCCCGTCGAGCCGGGGCCGGATCTCGCTTGCGGCCAATGATCCTGATGCCGCGCCGGTGATCGAACACCAGCTGATCGGCAGCGAGGATGATGCCGCGCAGCTGGTCGAAGGCTTGCAGATCGCGCGCACAATCATGGGGCAAGCTGCCATTGCAGGCTCGGTGGCCAGCGAAGTGCGCCCCGGTGCCCAGGCCACCGCGCCCGAGGCGCTGCGCGGCTATGTCGGCGCGGCCACGATCCCGATGTACCATCCCGTCGGGACGGCGAAGATGGGCGCGGCGGACGATGATGCGGCGGTGCTGACACCCGATTGCCGGGTGAAGGGCGTGGACGGGCTGTGGGTGGCCGATGCCTCCGTCATGCCCACGATCCCGCAAGGCAACACCAACGCCACGTCCATCATGATCGGCGAAAGGGCGAGCGCACTGGTGCTGGAAGCCCTGCGGTAGACACGGCATGACAGGCTTGTGACCGCCACTGTAATGCCGCCGTCACATAACTGCGCTGTTGGGAGGGTTCAGGCGCGGAAATCGATTCGCGTCCTAGAACGACGAGTACCGCAACTTGCGCAACGCCGCCATCATCGCCGCCGCCTTCTCGATCGGCTTCTGTGTCCCGGCCATTGCGGGCGAGGTGTCGGGAACGGTCTATGACCAGCGCGGAATGCCGGTTGCAGGCGTGGCCGTGAGCGTGGACGGGCAGCAGGTTCTCACCGGTGCAGACGGCACCTATCGCCTTGCAGGCGTGGCCGCGGGCCAGCAGGTGGTTTCCGCGAACGGCCGGCGTGTCGGCATCGAGATTGCTGCCGAAGGCGAAGTCATCCGCAACATCTTCCTGCTTTCGCAGCGCGCACGAGCCGAAGTGACGGGTGTTCCGGAACAGGTTGAAGCCGCGGAAGATGCCTTTGCCGATGCGCTCGAGCTGGCCGAACAGATGCTCGAAAGCGGTCCTGCCACGACAGAGATCACCTGGCGCTGGAACGACCTCGACGCCTGATCAGCGCTCCAGCAGCAGGCGCTCCGCACTTTCCACCAGCCAATCCTCGTACCCGGCCTGTGTCCACCCGCATTGCTGGGTGAGTTGCAGCCAGTTGGGCAGGGACATCAGCGTCCAAATCATGTCCGTGGCATCCTTGCGGGAAAGACCATTGCGCAAGTCGCCATCCGCGGCGAGCGCGTCTACCGCGGCGGCGCACCCATGGCGCAGGGCCGCCATCCTGTCCGCCCAGGCGATGCGCGCGTCCTCGTCACTGTGCTGCATGGCCATGAAGGCGCGTCCCACGCCCTGGATTTCTGGCAGGTAACCCGCCCAGGCCGTGCAATAGGCGCGCAGGCGTTCGCGGCCCGAGCTGGCCTTGCGGCTCGCCTCCAGCCGGCCATCGATGTTCTTCTCGGTGTCGATGAAGCGCGCTGTTTCCACCAGCAATTCCGCGCGGTTGGCGAAGTGGAGGTAGAGCGCCTGGCGGCTGATGCCCGCCTGCTTGGCGATATCGCCCAGCCGCACTTTCCCCGGCTCCTCTGCTTCGAGCAAGGCCCATGCGGCGGCGAGGATCTTTCGGCGGGTCGGGTTCATGGTGCTTGACATGGTGTCAATATAGCGGCACTTGACGCCATGTCAACTTGACACGGTGTCAAGTTGATTCGGATTTCGGAGGATTGAAATGGAACAGCAGAAGAAGGTTTTCGTCTGGGTCGCCCATCCGCGTGACACGTCGCTGTGCGGCGCGCTGGCCGAACGATACATTGCCGGGGCCCGGGCGGCAGGGGCGCAGGTTCGCCGCATGGACCTTTCAGCCATGCAGTTCGAGGCAGGGGCCCCCGAGGATGCACCTCTGGAAGCTGACCTCGAGCAATGGCAGCGCAATGTCGAATGGTGCGATCACCTGCTGGTGGTCCACCCCTATTGGTGGGCTGCGATGCCGGCGCGGGCGAAGGCGGTGCTCGATCGCTGCCTCACCTCCGGCTTTGCCTACAAATACCGTGCCCGCGGCGTGAAGTGGGACCAGCTTCTTCAAGGGCGCAGCGCAGACGGTATCATCACCTCGGACACGCCTCCCTGGCTGGACACGCTGCTTTATTTCCAGCCCGGTCGCCGGGTGCTGAGGAATGGCGTTCTGGGCTTCTGCGGCTTCGATATCGGCAAGGTGGTGCAGTTCGGCTCCGTCAAGCTGGCCGATGAAGGCAAGATCGCCCGCTGGCTGGGCCGCGCCGAACAGATGGGTCGCAAGGCTGCAGCCTGACACTCCCCGCTTCATTTCATCAGTCAAACTAGAAGGAGGACAACCATGTCCGCACAATTCCTGATACTCGCCTGTCTCTCGCTCGCACTCGTTTCGGCGCTGCTTGCCGGGGTGTTCCAGTCATTCTCCGACTTCGTGATGCGCGCCCTTGCCACCACGCCTGCCGAAGGCGGGCTGGCATCGATGCAAAGGATCAACATTACCGTGATGCGCAGCTGGTTCCTGGCAGGTTTCATGGCAATGGTGCCAGCCAGCCTTGCCCTGGCGATCCACGCCATCGCCAATCTGGATGGCGCGGTGGCAAGCTCGATCGTGCTGGCGGCGGCGATCTACATCCCGGGAGCCTTCGGGGTGACGATGCTGGGCAATGTGCCGATGAACAACCACCTTGCCGCGCTCCCTGTAGGGGAGGCATCCTCGCAGGACTACTGGCAGCATTATCTCGCGCGCTGGACCCGCTTCAACCACCTGCGCATGTCTGCCTGCATCGCGACAGCTGGCTGCTATCTCTATGCGGCCGTGCTGCTGGCCGGGCAGGCTGCATGATACAACAGGGGCGTTGCTTCCGCTGCAATCAGGCCGCGGCGATTTCTCGCGCAGCCTGCTTGCGGCGGATCAGCCCGTCATTGAGGAAGGTGCTGAAGGGGAACAGCGCCGCTATGAAGGTGCGCACCACTTCCCACATGCCGAAGCCCTTGCCGGGCAGGCACACCACCATCGCCATGACATAGGCTAGCCAGGCAAAGCCGTGCGCCAGGCCCACCGGCGGAACCAGCACGGGATTGTCCATCCAGTACTTGAGCGGCATCGCCACGCAGAAAAGCGCAATGGTGGTCAGCCCTTCGACAAGGGCGATGACGCGGAACAGTTTCAGCATCAGGCGATCTTGGTGACCCAGCCGTGGGTATCTTCCGCCGTGCCGCGCTGGATGGCGACGAGCTTGTCGCGCAGGGAACCGGTCAGCTGGCCCGGCCCACCGCTGCCGATGGTGAAATCCACGTCCTTGCCTGCCACGCGGCCCACGGGAGTAACCACCGCAGCCGTGCCGCAGGCGAAGCATTCGACAAGGCGGCCGGATTTCGCATCCGCTTCCCACTGGTCGATGCTGTAACGCTCCTCGCGCACTTCCAGCCCTTCCGCACGGGCGAGGGTCAGCAGGCTGTCACGCGTGATGCCGGGCAGGATCGTGCCCGAAAGCGGCGGGGTGAGCAGCGTGCCGTCATCGAAGACGAAGAACAGGTTCATGCCGCCCAGTTCCTCGATCCACTTGTGCTCCTCGGCATCGAGGAAGACCACCTGGTCGTGCCCGTTGTCGAAGGCGACACCGGTCGGAACGAGGCTGGCCGCATAATTGCCGCCGCACTTGGCGGCGCCCGTGCCGCCCCGCGCAGCGCGGGTGAACTCGCTGACCCACACGGATACGGCCGGAGCGCCGGACTTGAAGTAATTGCCGGCGGGGCTGAGGATCACCACGAACTTGTGCTGCTTCGCCGGGCGCACGCCCAGGAACGGCTCGGTGGCGAACATGAAGGGGCGGATGTAGAGTGATCCGCCGGCAACGGGCGGGAACCACTGCGCATCCAGTTCCACCAACTGGCGCACGGCTCGGGTGAACAGTTCTTCGGGGATCTCCGGCATGGCGAGGCGGCGGGCCGAGGCATTGAAACGCGCGGCGTTCCGGTCAGCCCGGAACAGGCTCATCGAACCGTCAGCCATGCGATAGGCCTTCATGCCCTCGAAGATTTCCTGCGCGTAGTGCAGCACCGATGCCGCCGGATCGAGCGCGATCGGTTCACGCGGGCCAAGCACCGCATTGTGCCAGCCCTTGCCTTCGGCCCAGTCAATCACGACCATGTGATCGGTGAAAACCTTGCCGAAACCCGGATCGGCAATCGCCGCTTCGCGCGCCTCAGCGGATGCGGGTGAAGGATGGGCCTTGCGGATGATTTCAACAGCAGGGGATGCGGCGAGAGTCGCCATACGGGAATTCCTCGAGGATCAGAATTTGGCTTGCGATATATAATTTCAAGCGCGAATGTAAATTTGAAATTATCGGAAAACAGGTAAATCTCGAAACCACCTGCTAGCGCCCTTGCGGCAAGAGTCAAAGACGGCGTTTGGGAGAGGGGCATTTCCTGCCATTCGCGCCGAATGCGCCGATGCCGCAAATGAGAAAGGCGACCCTGCCCGTCTGCAGGATCGCCTTTCGCATGGTCAGCGGCTGGAAGTGCCGCCCACGAAGTCTCTATCGGTTGTTCGTGTTACCGATAGTACCTCGCGCGGAAACTTACCGACCCCCTTGCTGAACCATGAGACATCGGATCACCTCCTTTCGCGCTTTTGAAGCCAACACCCTGCCGTTTCACCGGGGGCGAAGACCGCGTGTACCGCTGGCCTTGGGTGCAGTTTTGAATTGGTGTGCGCTGCAACACAAGACTTGAAAAAATGTTTTTCACAGTCACAATCAGAGCTTCGGGCCGAGAGGGCTCAACGACAGTCCTCCACCACCCGCGTGATTTCCGGATATCCTGGCACCGAGAAGGCAAGTCCGCCTTCCACCTCGAAGGCGATGCGCCCGCGCGAGAAGGCCATCGCATCGAGCAGGTCATCATCGCGGGCAATCCGCGTGGATATCGATCCCTCTCCGGCATCCGCGGCCAGTTGTCGAGACTGGGTTTCGGTGTGGACGATAATCGCGCGGGCCTGGATATCCCCGTTGGCAAGCGACAGCACCAGGTCGCCATTCCCGGGCTCGCAGCGCAAATGGACGAGGTTCTCTCCATCTGTACCGGCAAATTCGGCATGGGTATCCCCAGAGCCAGGGTCTCCGCGCCAGTTCCAGTCTCCGGGGCGCAGGGGCAGGGCGGTCCATTCCGCTGACGAGATCGCGGGCAGGTCCAGCCCTGTTGCAGGGGCCGTGTCATCGATTGTGGCGGTATCTTCCCGCTCGTCAGGCCGCGAGATGGCCAACAACAACAGCCCGGCAATCGCAAGTGCTGCTGCGGCTACCCCTGCGGTCCGGTGATCCATCAGGCGCAGGCTTCGAATACCCGGCGGATCCCGGAAGAGCCGGGCAAGCGCAGCACGGCACCGCGCGGGCTGGTGATCTCGATAACCCCACCGGGCATCACGAAGCCGCCGAAAACGGGCGCGTCGCGGGCGATTTCGGCAGACATGGAGGGCAGGTCGAGGTCGCCATCGGGCATCATGTCGAGCCGGGCTGCAGTGCCGCCCGCCTCGAGGATATAGCTCTGCATGCCCTCACCGCTGCCTGCAACCACCATCGCCATCGTGCTGTCGGCCCGGTTGCAGGTGATCACCACCTGCGCATTCTCGCCCGGAAGGCCGAATCTGGCACTGGCCCCGCTGGCGCTTTCGTTGATCGACCATGCCCCCGGCGTAAGCGGCGAGCCGTCATCTGCCACCACCGGTGTGGGGGTGGAGGTGAGCTGCGGCGTCGGGGTGGCGGCGGCCTCCTCTGCCGCAGGCTCGTCGGCACTGCTGCAAGCGGCCAGCATGGTGACGGCGCCGGACAGGGCAAGAAGGGTGCGAAATTCCATGGTGCAAGAATCCTTGGTTTCCAGATGCGAATCAATCGAAGGGGCGCATCATTTGCAACATGAATGTGACAACTTGGCTCTGGCCCGATGCGCCACGATTTCCTATCGCCGCAGCATGAGTGAGCGCGCAAATGCCTGATGGCAAGGTGGCCAAGCAGCGGATCGACCAGCTGCTCGTCGAGCGCGGCGAGGCGGAAAGCCGCGCGCGGGCGCAGGCGCTGGTGATGGCGGGCCTCGTCTTCGTGAAGGGGCAGCGGGTGGACAAGGCCGGTCAGAAAGTGCCGGTCGATGCCGAAATAGAACTGAAGGGCAGGGACCATCCCTGGGTCGGTCGCGGCGGCGTGAAGCTGGATGGCGCGATCAGGCATTTCGGCCTCGATCCCTCCGGTGCGGTGGCGATGGATATCGGCTCTTCCACCGGCGGGTTCACCCAGGTGCTGTTGCATCACGGGGCGAGCCACGTCTTTGCGGTGGACGTGGGCACCAACCAGCTCGACTGGAAGCTGCGCAACGATCCGCGCATCACCCTGCTGGAACAGACCAATGCCCGCGAACTGACAAGCGCGCAGATCGACCGGCCGTGCAACTGGGTTGTTTGTGACGCGTCCTTCATTTCGCTGCGCAAGGTACTGGAAAGGCCGCTGGAACTGGCCGCGCCTGAATGCCGGCTGGTGGCGCTGATCAAGCCGCAATTCGAGGTCGATCGTCATGAGGTGGGCAAGGGCGGCATCGTGCGCGACGAAGCGCTGCACAGCCGCGTTTGCGACGAGGTGCGCGCATGGCTCGAAGGTGATGGCTGGGTGATCCAGGGCATCACCCGCAGCCCGATCAAGGGCACGGAAGGGAATGTGGAATTCCTCGTCTCGGCGCAAAGGGGTGCGGATTGAACGGGATAGGCCTTATGCCTGTCTTGCGCGCCGGACAAGCGCTCGCCACTATCCACGCCCACAAGTGATTCTCGCGCGAGCCGCCATGCCGGATTCGTCTCGCCAATGATGCAGGAGCCAGGATGAACCGCCTTGCCAGCCCCGCGCAATTGCGTGCCAGCCTGCTGCGCTGGTCGCTCTTCCTTGTTCCCGTTGTCATGCTGCTGGGCTTTGTCTCGGGCCAGATGGCGGGCAGCGGGGCGGACAATCCGTGGTTTGCCGCGCTGGAGAAGCCCGGCATTTATCCGCCGCCTGCCGCATTCGGCATCGTCTGGACAGTGCTGTACCTGATGATGGGAATTTCGCTGGCGATGGTCTGTTCGGCATGGGGCGCACGCTGGCGCCCGTTTGCGGTGGTGGCCTTCCTCGTTCAGTTCGTTCTCAACCTCGCGTGGTCGCCGGTGTTCTTTGCGCAGCATGATATCGGCGCGGCATTGGCGATCATCGTTGCGCTGGACCTTGCAGTTCTCGTGACGATCTACCTGTTCTGGAAGGTGCGCCGCGCGGCGGCTTACCTGCTGTTGCCCTACCTTGCGTGGATCCTCTTCGCCACGGTGCTCAACTGGCAGTTCCTCGAGATGAATCCCGACGCAAGCCAGATCAACGCCAACAACGCCGTGCAGCGGATCGAGTTGTAGGGGTTCCACGCCCGCATCCCCGGGTGCATCCTCGGTGCAGCTCCCTCCGCTTGCGCGGCGGGGTGCCTGCGGTCGCGCAGTCGCGCTCCGGTGCCGCTGCTCGCGGCAAGAGCGACGGCTCTTCCCTCTTGCTTTCGGCTTTGGTCAGTCCCAAATATCCACCATGCAAAGCGAAAACCCCATCATCGCCGACTTCGTGAAGGTCGCCAATTCCGCCGCCGGCACGCTTGCCGGCATGACGCGTGAAGCGCGGGACAACGCGCGTGAGAGGATCAAGGAAGCCCTGGGCGGCCTCGACTTCGTCAGCCGCGAGGAGTTCGACGCGGTGAAGACGATGGCTGCCAACGCTCGCGAAAAGGTGGATGCGCTCGAAGCCCGCCTTGCCGACCTGGAAGCAAGGCTGGGCAAGTAGGCCTCAAAACCCGGCGCGGCCGGCTTACAGCCGCGTGAAGAATTCCCCAGCCAGTGAATGGTTGCTCATGCGCATGCAGCGCTGGAGCGAACTTGCGTAATGATCGTTGATCGCACGGTCGCGCCGGTTGCCATAAGGCATCGCGTTCACCTCGGCAGTGCGGGCCTGCATCGCGGCAAGCTTGCTGTCGCGCAATTCCAGTACGCGATCGACATCGGACTCCGGGCCATTGGCGAGTTCGGCAGTCATCCAGTCATGCATCTCGTCCTGCTTGATGCGGATGCCGGACATTTCCTTGCAGGCGATGCCTATGGCGAGCATTTCGGCATAGAGATCCAACTGTCTGGCCGAGAGGTTGTCCTGCGCGATTGCCGTTGCGGGAACGGTGCTGGCGATTGCGAACAGCGCGGCGGCACCGACGAGACCTGACTTCATCATCCGAAATCTCCCAAATCCCTAATCTTGCAGCAGAAGATACTACAAAGCTGCTCGCGAGACAAACCGTGCGCCCTTGCGCCACGGGCTTGCGCAGGCCAGAGCAAGACCCAGCCATGCAGATCCGCGCCCCCGCCATCCTGATCGCTGCCCGCCAGCACGGGGAAACCGCCGTGATCGCGCGGTTCCTGACGGCTGAGTATGGCGTTGTCGCGGCTTATGTCGCGGGTGGACGCGGGCGGCAGCTGCGTCCGGTGATGATCCCGGGCAACGTGGTGGACGTCCAGATTACGGCGCGCTCCGAAAGCCAGCTCCCCTTCGCCAAGGTGGAGCTTGTCGATAGCCGCGGGCCTTTCCTTACCGAACCGCTGCCCGCTGCCGCGATCGGCTGGGCGCTTGCCTTGACCGCCACTGCCCTGCCGGAACGCCAGCCCTATCCCTCGCTCCACGATGCATTGGGCGGGCTGCTGGATGCGGTGTGCCACGCGCCTTCCGCACGCGGCTGGGTGGGGGCGATGATCGCCTATGAAACGCTGCTGCTGCGCGAGCTTGGCTATGGCGGGGAAGGAGCGCGACCGCAGGGCGAACTGCCCGAATTGCTGCGCCAGATGGACGCGCTGGCCGGGCCGCTGGATCACTACCTGCTTGCCGACCGGCGTGGAGACGTTATGGCGGCGCGCTCAAGATTGCGCGAATTACTGGGACGTATCGAAAAATGAAAATCGCATGTCTGGCCGGTGATGGCATTGGCCCGGAAATCATGGCAGAGGCGCTCAAGGTGCTCGATGCGCTGGGCCTTGAAATCGAGGTGGCGCATGCCGACGTGGGCGGTGCTGCCTACAAGGCGCACGGCCACCCGCTGCCGCCCGAGACGCTGGAGCTGTGCAAGGCATCGGATGCCGTGCTGTTCGGCGCGGTGGGCGATCCTGACTGCGACAACCTTGAACGCCACTTGCGCCCGGAACAGGCGATCCTCGGCCTGCGGCAGGCCCTCACCCTGTTTGCCAACCTGCGCCCGGCCACCATGTTCCCCGGGATGGAGGACCTTTCCGCCTTGCGCCCCGAAGTGGCGCGCGAGATCGACCTGCTGATCGTTCGCGAACTGAACGGCGATGTCTATTTCGGCGAAAAGGCCATTCGCCAGCTTGATGACGGCCGCCGCCAGGGTTTCGACCTGATGTCCTATGCCGAAGACGAGGTGCGCCGCATCGCGCACGTCGCATTCCGTGCAGCGCAGGGCCGCGGCAAGAGGCTGTGCAGCGTGGACAAGGCCAACGTCCTCGAAACCAGCCAGTTGTGGCGCGACGTGATGGTGGAAACCGCTGCCGGATACCCGGATGTGGAACTGAGCCACATGTATGTCGACAACGCTGCCATGCAGCTGGTGCGCAACCCCGGCCAGTTTGACGTCGTGGTGACCGGCAACCTTTTCGGCGACATCCTGTCTGACCAGGCGAGCATGTGCGTCGGCTCGATCGGCCTGCTGGCCAGCGCATCGCTGGGCGAGGACCAGACCGAATATGGCACCAAGGGCCTGTACGAGCCGATCCACGGTTCCGCGCCCGATATCGCGGGGCAGGGCAAGGCCAACCCCATGGCCATGATCCTCTCGCTCGCCATGCTGTTGCGCCACTCGCTCGGCCTCGAAGCCGAAGCGGCGCGCGTGGAAGCGGCCGTGGCCAAGGCGCTGGAAGACGGCATCAAGGGCGGTGACCTTGGTGGCAGCGCCGGCACGAGCGAGGTGGGAGACGCGGTGCTGGCGCGGCTGTAGGACCGGTCACTCCGGTTGGGCGTGCACAAAACAATCCTTCATAAACCTTATGGTTAACATTGCGCTCTATGGCGCTAGGCAATGGATATGACGCCCGCCGATTTCAGCCCCGCACGCACAATTGCTCCCGCCCATGCACCGGCAGAGCTGGAGCTGGCCGTCGTGCTGCCCACCCTGAACGAGAAGGGCAATATCGCCCCGATGGTGAAGCGGCTGGAGGATGCGCTTGGTCCCACCGGCTGGGAAGCGGTGTTCGTCGATGACAATTCGCACGATGGCACCGCCGAAGAGGCGCGCCGCTTTGCCCGCACCGATGCCCGCATCCGCGTGATCCAGCGTATCGGCAGGCGGGGGCTGGCCAGTGCTGCAATCGAAGGCATGTGCGCTACCTCCGCGCCCTTTGTCGCGGTGATGGATGCTGACCACCAGCACGATCCCGCGTTGTTGCTTCCCATGCTCGACGCAGTGAAGTCGGGCGAGGCCGACCTTGCCTATGCCAGCCGCTTTGCCGAAGGCGGCAGTGCAGACGGGCTTTCCAGCAAGGGCCGCGAAAAGGGATCGCGCATCGCCAACATGCTGGCCTGCAAGTTGACCGGAACCGAACTGTCCGATGCCATGAGCGGCTATTTCCTGCTGCGCACGGAGCAACTTCGCAAGCAGGCGCCGGACCTGTCCGGCATCGGCTTCAAGATCATGCTGGATATCCTCGCGACCGCCAAACCGCAGCTACGGGTAAAGGAATTCCCCCTGAAATTCGCAGAACGCCTCGAAGGTGAAAGCAAGCTCGATCACGGCGTGGTGCTGGATTTCCTCGCCGGGCTTTACGAACGCTACCTCGGCCAGGTGATCCCCACGCGCTTTGCGTTGTTTGGCACGGTCGGCGGCCTGGGCGTGTTCGTCCACATGGCGGTGCTGGCGCTGATGTTCCGTACGGGCCTTACCAGTTTCCCGGTGGGCACGGCGATTGCCACGGTTTCGGCCATGACCTTCAACTTCTGGCTCAACAACCTGTTCACCTATCGCGACAACAAGCTGTCCGGCGCGAACGAGATGTTCTTCGGCTGGATCAAGTTCTGCACGGCTTGCGCGGTAGGCGCATTTGCCAATGTCGCTGCCTCCTCGTTGCTGGAAGCCAACGGCTTCCGCTGGTGGATCGCCGCGCTGGTGGGCGTGGTGCTGGCATCGGTGTGGAACTACGCGCTTTCCAGCAAGTTCGTGTGGGGCCGTTTCCGCTAGGCGCAAGAGCCCCTACTGCCAGCCCTTGATCCACGCATAGTCGAGGAAGGACATCTCCCCTTCCAGCCTGGCGGCGGTGAGTATGGGGTAGAACCACACAAACAGGGCGAGCGTCCCCAGCACGATCGCAAGGGTGAGCAGCCGCCTCTTGCTTTGCCAGAACATGCCTTCGCCCGATCGCCACATCTCGCCGCAGGCCAATGCCAATGCGCCCATCGCGAAGCAGTGGGGCAGCATGAAGTGGTAATAGAACTGCACCGGCTTGGGCGCGATGATCCAGAAACCGAGGCTGACGGCAAAAAGGATGAACACCGCCGCACAATCGCGCCGTTTCTCGCTCCAGCCCTTCCATGCGCACCAGCCGAGCGCGGGCAAGGCAGCAAGCGATGACAGCGGGTTGCCGATCAGCAGCACCCCGCGCTGGGCGCCGTCTGCCTGCTCGTAGAGATACCAGATGCCGCGCAAGTTGGTGAGCCATTCCCACCAGCGGCTCTGGTAGGGATGCGGCTTCAGGGTCTGCTGCTGCAAATCGAGCATGTAGGCGTGCAGGCTGACAAGCCCGGTGGGGTTGCCCGGCACCTGCGGGTAATAGAGGAACGGCCAGTAGGTGAGGGCATAGGTGGCAAGCGGCAGCAGGCCCAGCCAGATGCCGGCCTCCCACAAGGTCATCCCGCCGATGGGCCAGCCGCGATTGGTGGTGAGGAACTGGCCCCTGGCTTGCCAGGCCCTTGCAATCAGGAAGGCAAGGCCCGGCAGCACGGCAAGCGGGATCGCGTTCCACTTGCAGGCCATGCTCGCCCCCAGCGCGATACCAGCGATGATCAGCGGCCTGCGTGCCTGTTCGGGCCGCCGCACGGCCACGGCGCACATCCACAGGGCCAGCATCATGAAGGCTCCCATGAAGATGTCGAGCATGGCGATTCGCGCCTGCACCAGCAGCGGAAAGCCGCTCAAGAGCAGGATGCCTGCCAAGATGCTCGCCCCCCTGCTGCGCGAGACGAACCAGAGCGCCCGCATGCCCGCGAACACCGTCAGGATGCCGGCGACCATCGACGGCACGCGCCAGCCGATGGAATTGTCCCCGAAGGCGAGCACGCCCAACGCGATCAGCTGCTTGCCCAGTGGCGGGTGTTCCATGTTCTGCGCGGTTCCCAGCTCGATCAGCGACCGGACGGCGGGCAGGTAGTGCACCTCGTCAAAGAACAGCGCGCTCGGAATGGGCAGGCGGGTCGCGCACAGCACCGCGAAAATCGCGGCGATGGCGAGGTGCCATCGGATCGGGTCGGCGGGATGGTATGGCGCGTCTTGCATGCGCCATCCGGCTTAGGCAGGCCCGACCATGCTGGCAACTAGCAACCACGCTTGCCCAGTGCCGCGCCCGGGCCTATGCGCTTGCCCCATGAAGAAAAGCACCGGACAAGACCGTTCCATCACCCGCAAGTGGCGCCCGGCGACGCAGGCCGTGCGCGCGGGCACGAACCGCAGCCAGTTTGGCGAGACGAGCGAGGCGCTCTTCCTCACCAGCGGCTATACCTATGACAATGCGCAGGAAGTGGCGGACCGCTTTGCCGGCGAGGCGAAGGGCATGCAGTATTCGCGCTTCCAGAACCCCACCGTGGCGATGCTGGAGGAACGGATCGCCGCTATGGAAGGCGCCGAGGCATGCAAGGTCCAGGCATCGGGCATGGCCGCGATGACGAGCGCGCTGTTGTGCATGCTTTCTGCCGGCGATCACGTGGTGGCAGGCCGTGCGGCCTTCGGCTCGTGCCGCTGGATCCTCGCCAACGTGCTCAACCGTTTCGGCATCACCCATACCGTGGTGGACGGGCGCGACAATGCCGCCTGGGAAGCCGCGGTGCAGGACAATACCAAGGCGTTCTTCTTCGAAACGCCGGCCAACCCCACGCTCGACGTGGTGGATCTCGAATTCGTCTGCGGCCTGGCGCGGTCAAAGGGCATCACCACCATCGTCGACAACGCCTTTGCCACCGCCGCATTGCAGCGCCCGCTGGAATATGGCGCGGACGTGGTCGCCTATTCCGCCACCAAGCTGATGGACGGTCAGGGCCGCGTGCTGTGCGGCGCGCTGTGCGGCAGCGAGCAGTGGGTGGAGGAATATCTCTCGCCCTTCCAGCGCAACACCGGCCCGGTGTGTTCGCCCTTCAGCGCATGGGTGGTGATGAAGGGCCTCGAAACGCTCAACCTGCGCGCCTTCAAGCAGAGCGAGAACGCGCTCGAAGTGGGCAAGTATGTCGCCAGCCGCGTGGACGAGGTGCTGCATCCCGGCCTCCCCAGCTTCAGCCAGCACGAGCTGGCGATGAAGCAGATGGATGCCTGCGGGCCGATCTTCAGCTTCGTGGTCCCTGGTGGTCGCGAAAAGGCCTTCGCCGTGCTCGACGCGCTCGAACTGGTCGATATTTCCAACAATATCGGCGATGCGAAGTCACTCGCTTGCCACCCGGCCAGTACCACCCACAACAACATGGGGCCCGAAGGCCGCGCCGAAATGGGCGTGGGCGAAGGGATGATCCGCATCAACGTGGGACTTGAAGACCCGGCAGACGTTATCGAGGACCTGGCCCAGGCCTTCGACCGGGCCGGAATCTGACCGCCACGTGATTTCCCGCTCGCGCGAAAGCGCGTGGAGCAAGCACGACACAAGCGGGAAATCGCATACCCCGGACATTAGGCCCCTTGTGGCGGGGCCGAAACCCGTTACGCTCGCGACTCGATGATGATCCAGGATGCCATGAACGCGCTGTTCCAGCATGTCGCCATCACGGCGGGCGTGACCGTGCGCGTGTCGGTCAACTTCATGCCTGAACAGTCACGCGTGGAAGCCGGGCGCTGGTTCTGGGTCTATCACATCCGCCTTGAGAACGGCCGGGATGACACGGTGCAGCTGCGCACCCGCCACTGGCGCATCACCGATTCGCGCGGGATGGTGAACATCGTCGATGGCGAAGGCGTGGTTGGCGAAACGCCGGTGCTCAAGCCCGGGCAGACGCATGATTACGTTTCGGGTTGCGAGCTGGCCACCTCAAACGGCGCGATGGAGGGGCATTACATCTTCTCCACCCAGGACGGAACGCTGTTCGAAGTGGCGATCCCCTATTTCCCCCTGGCTGCCCCCAGGGACTGACCAGCCTTCAATCCGTCACCTGATCCGCGCCGGGGCCACAAGCACCGCGTTGGCCAGCAACAGGTCGAGCCCGTCCAGATAGCCGCGTACCGTGGGGTCATGGGTGAAGCCGATGGCCAAGCCGCCTTCCACCGGCTGGGCGACCATGAACGGCTTGAAGGCCATCTGCCGGCGGTTCTCGTCCCACATGTATCCGCTCGCCAGCAGGCTGTCGGCATCGGCAAAGCGCACCACATTCATACCCTCGGCGCGGCCGAGCGGGGCGAACACCAGGTCTCCGGCAGCGAACACCACCGGCGCGGCATCGTCATAGCCGGCGGACAGGAAGACATTCTCGTCCACGGCGGTGTTGAGCAGTGCGCCAGGCAGTGTGTCGGGGCGGCGGGTGTTGTCGGCAATGGCAGCGCGATAGGCATCGGCATCGGCGATGGCCTGCCCGGCCACAACGCTCTTGCGTTCATCATCATCCGACCCAGGTTCTCCGCCCAGCACGGTTTCGCGCGCCAGGGTGAACAGCGCATCATCGCCTGACGTGAAGCCGGTGATGGCTTCGCCCATCATCACGACCACGCCGCCGCCTCGTGCATAATTGGCAATCGCGGCGGTTCCGGCGGACCCGAGTTCGCCGGCGTAGCTGCCTTCGGGGACCAGCAGCACCTGGTATCGCGACAGGTCGGCACTGGCGATCGTGCCGGTACGGATCGGGGCCACGGGAATGCCCAGCCGCTGTTCCAGCGTGTAGCGCAGCGATCCGGCAGCGGTGGGGGTGGCTCCGTCATCCCACAGCATGGCGACACGCGGCATGGCAAGGCGGACAAACTTGTCGCTCCCAAGGTTCGGCCCTCGGTCGACCCAGCCGCTTTCCAGCGCCACGGTTTCCGCGCCAAGGCTGCGGGCATGGGCGGCGAGCGCTTCGAGCCCTTCGGGATTGTCCGCGCGCGAGAACACCACGGTTCCGCGCGGGAATTCCTGCCCGCCGGTGGTGAAGGCGGTATCGGTGGAACGGCCGGTGAACCCTTCGCGCAAGGCATCGGCCACCAGGCGGACCTGCCCGCTGTCGGTCCAGCGCACGGCAAGGCCGAAGGCACCCGGATCCTGCGCGCGCGAGGGCAGGGGGGCTTCCGCGGTAATTGCGGTGCCGGTCGCAGCTGATGCGCACAGGCTGACATCAAGGCCCGACATCAGGCCCACGGACCATGCCGTTGTGTCATACAGCTCATGCGGCAGGTCTGCATTGCGGCGCGCTTCCTGCGCGGCCACGAAGTCTGCCGGAAGCTCGGTATTGATGTCCAGCAGGCTGCGGATCAGGCGCGCGGCCGGCTGGCTGCGCGAAACCGCCAGATAGCCTTGCGGATAGGGACGTCCGCAAGCATTGGCCGGGCCTTCCACGCGGCTCACGACAATGGCCTGGAAGGCAAGGCGGCGGGCGAGCTGTTCGGCGTTCCAGCGGCGCTGGCCAAGGTCGATCACGTAAGTTCCGCTGCCGGCCTGGCCTGCTGCGGCAGAGCGGCGGTAGGCGGCGTAGTCGCCAAGGAATAGGTCAGCGTTTTCCGCCACTGTCTGCGCCGTCGCCAGCGTGGTGAGGAAGTGGTTGCGCACGCCGTCTGCATAGGCGTTCAACGTGCCATCGGGGCGTTCCCAGACATCGCCGCGCGCGCTCCCCTGCTCGAAGGTCATGGCGATGGAGCCGTTGAGGGTGGGCCAGGTGTCGCCATATCCCGGGTAGAAGGCATCGAAGACCTCGCGCGTGAAATAAGGTTGGCCTGCGCGGTCCATCCAGGCAGCAATATTACGGCCCAGCAGCACCTGCTTCTGGCGCTGGCCAGTGGTGATGTGGGGATTGAAGGGATCGGCAGACGGCGGGAAGAAATAGGTTTCGTCCCCGCCCATCTCGTGTGCATCGACCAGCACCACCGGCTGCCAGGCCTGCACTGCGGCAACCTTGCCGCGGGTTTCGGGCTGGGTCAGGGCAAACCAGTCACGGTTCAGGTCGAACAGGTAGTGGTTGAAGCGCCCGCCCGGCCACGGCTGGTCAGGCCCCGCGGTATAGCGATCGGCAAAGGGCGTGATGCCCAGCGTCTGGCGATAGCCGTGCACGAAGCGCGCCCGGCCATCGGGGTTCTGGCTGGGGTCGATGATCACCACGGAATTGGCCATGATCCGATCCACCAGCGGGTCCCCCTCGCTCGCCAGCAGGTGATAGGCCAGCACCAGGGCGGCATCGGTGGAGGAAATCTCGTCCCCGTGCACGCCATAGGAAAGCCATGTCACCGGCAGGATATTGGCCAGCTGGCCCGGCGCCGTGCCATTGGCCAGCTGTTGCAGGTCTGCCTGCACGGCCTCGATCCGCGCCATGTTCTGCGCGCTTGTCACCACCGCGTAGACCAGCGGGCGGCCTTCCCAGCTGGTCGCATATTCCACCAGGCGGAAGCGGTCCGGAGCCGCTTCGACCAGCGCCTCGAAATAGGACAGCGCCTGTTCGGGCGAGCTGATGCGGGTCCCCGAAGCATGGCCTACGACCTGCTCCAGCGTCGGGATATCCTGGCTGAAAGTGCCTTCCAGCATGCTCTGCGCGCGGGCAGGAGCAACAAGGACCACGGCAGACAGGAGCAAGGCGGCAAGAAGGCGGATCATTCAACGGGCTCCGGTGGAGGAAAAAGGGGCACTGGGTTGCTCCTGTAGTTTCATTTGCAATGGGTCAAGGCCCCAATTCGCTGCCAGCGCGCTTGCTAGCGCCGCGATGGCGCATTACAGCGCGGCGCAGCCATGAAGCGCACCCATCTGCCCCTTAACGCCTTGCGCGTGTTCGATGCCGCCGCCCGGCACCTGTCGTTCACGCGTGCGGCAGACGAGCTGGCAGTGACGCCGGCCGCCGTGGGCCAGCAGATCCGCGCGCTGGAAGACGTGCTGGGCGTGGTGCTGTTCCGGCGCACTTCCAAGGGGCTGGAACTGACGGACGAGGCGGTATCCGGCCTTGATCCGCTGCGCGAAGGCTTCCTGCGATTCGAGGAAAGCGTGCATGCCATGCAGTCGGGCCAGTCGAGTTCGAACTACACCATCGCGGTGCCGCGTGAATTCTATGCCCAGTGGCTGGCTCCGCGCCTTGCCAGCTTCCGAGCGGCAAATCCCGAAGTGCGCTACCAGCTGATCGCTGACGAGGATGCCGACTTTACCGAGGCCAACCTCGACGTGGCGATCCGCCTTGTCGAAGGACCGGGGGAACTGGAAGGCGCACAGCTGGCACCCGGTTGCCGGGTCACGGTGGCAGCACCGGGTGCAGCCGATGGCTGGATCAGTTGGCCGGCCTTTCCTGCCCCTGACGGCGAGGAAGTGTTGTTGCAGGTGGGCAATGCCGGGCAGGCGCTGTCCTCCGCGCTGGCCGGCCTGGGCCGCGCCACCATGCCTTTCCCGCTGGTGGAGGAAGCCCTTGAGGACGGCCGGCTCGTCAAGCTGGCAGAGGAAGAGGATTGCCGCCGGGCCTACTGGCTCGTCGCCCCGCGCCCGCAATGGCGCCAGAAAAAGGTAAAGGCGCTGGTGGAGCACCTCGCGTCCTGATCCTTTCCTTTGCGGCAAGCGGCGGGCCTTCTATCCCTTGGTGATGTCCGAAATACCCGTCCTGACCACACAGCGTTTCACCCTGCGCCCCTTGCAGCAGGGGGATGAACACGCGCTGTTCGCCGCGATGAGCGATCCCGCCCTGATGCGCTACTGGAGCCGCGGGCCTTTCAACGACATCGAGGAATTCCGGGCCTATCTTTTCGACCGCGATTGGGATGGGCGGACGTGGATCGCCGTGCCCCACGCAGGCGGCGATCCGGTGTGCCGCGTTGTAGCCTCGGCCAAGGGCAAGCAGGTGTGCGAGATCGGCTACAATGTCGTGCCCGGAAACGAGCGGCAGGGTGTGACCCGCGAATGCCTTTGCGCCCTGGTCACCCACCTGTTCAGGGGTGAAGGCGTGCACCGGATATTTGCTGATGTCGATCCGCGCAACATCGCCTCCAACCGCCTGCTGCAATCGCTCGGCTTCACCCGCGAAGCGCACCTGCGCGAGGCGATGAAGACCCATATCGGCTGGTGCGACACCTGGTTGTGGGGCCTGCTGCAGGATGAATGGCCCGCCTAGCACCGATTAATCTTTGACCTGCTAGGCCAAATATGGTGCCTGTGGGAACGGCCTGCGGGCAAGAATACAAGAGGGGCTCATCATGACACTGCCATTCGGCAAAACCGCACTCCTTGCAGGGGCTGCGGCCCTGCTTGCGCCGGTGTGCGTTTCCGCACAGGATTACCGGGACCTGACAGCCGAAAGCAGCGATGTGCTGATCTTCGAGGGCGAAGTGAGCGAGGCGCCGGTGGTCTTCCGCTATACCATGGCCCCTTCCACCTCGTTGCAGATCGACGTGATCCCCACCGAAGAAAGCGAGCTGGATCCCATCCTGACCGTAACCGATGTTGCCACCGGAGAGGTGCTGGCGGAAGACGATGACGGGGGTGGCGGGCTGGCTTCGCGCGCACGCATCTACGCCGAGGAAGGGCGTGAGGTGGAGATCACCGTTTCTGCCTATGCGTTCTTTTCCGGCGAGGAGAGCTCCGGACCGTTCGAGCTGGTCCTGCGGCCCGGTACGAACGAACCGCAAGACCTGACGGCGGTAGAGTTCGGCGGTGTCAGCGAGGGTGACCTCGGTCCCGGCGGCGTCCATCTCTACACCCTGTCCGGACAGGAGGGCGAGATGCTGCAAGTGGCGATGATCGCCGGCAGCGACGATCTCGATCCCTTGCTCACGCTTTACCGGGGCGAGGGGACCAACGGCGAGGAACTGGCCAGCGATGACGACGGCGGCGATGGCCTCAATTCGCTGCTGCGTTTCGTCCTGCCGGAAACGGGCAGCTATACGATCGCCGCCCAGGCCTATGGCGGCAGCGCCGGCGATTACACCTTGCGCGTGGCCCCGCAGCGCAGCCACACGATCCAGTCCCCGCAGCAGGTGATCTCGCTGGATGAACGCGTATCCGGCTATCTTGGAACGGGTTATGAAAACGGCGGCCTCGATCCCTCCGAAATCACCTATCAGCTGACGCCGGAGGCGATTGCGGCGATCCGCGAGGGGCGCGGCGAAGTGACCATCAACATGACCACGCCGCTGTTCGAGGATGAATATTTCCCGAGCTCCATCGATGCCTTTGTCGAACTGGGGTTCGAAACCCCGCTGGGCTTTGCCGGCATGCTGAGCGACGATGATGGCGGCGACGGGCTGAACGCGCGGCTGGTGATCGACCTGTCACCCATCGCCAACGACGGGGACTGGCTGGAGCGCCTGCGCATCCGGGCCACGTCGATCGGCAATGCCGGGGCATTCGAGATCGAGCTTGTCGAGGGAGGACAATAGGCGCCTTGCCCAAGCTGCCTTGACGATGCAGATGAAAGAACCCCCCGGAGCCCGCTCCGGGGGTCTTTGTCTGGAGTGCTGTCAGCCCAGGGCCGCCAGCTGTCCTTCGTGACGGGGATCAGCCGTCGGCCTCTTCCTCGTCATCGGCTGGCGGGGGCGGGCCGAAGCCCGGGCGCGGGCCGGTGCCGGGGTCATGGTCGAAGGGCTGGGCGAAACGGCTGCGGTCGTCATTCTCGGCCGTGACAGGATCTTCCTCGCCAGCGGCGATGCGGGCCTGCTGCGCACGCGAAGCGCTGATGTAGTCGCGCGGCATGTAGTTGCCTTCATGGCAGGCGTATTCGAAGAAGGTGTAGTCCTCGTCACGCGTCCATTCGATGCGCGTCGTCCACGGCTGGGTATAGACCTGCGGGTCGGAATAGGTCAGCTCGTGCACGATGGCATCGTCGCTGGTCATCGTCAGGCGTTCCACCGTCATGGCTTCGGTGCTCATCGGGACAGTATTGAAGGCGGGAACCTCCAGCGTGCCGGTGAACTGCGTTGCCATGTTGAGCGGCGAGGCCGAGCGCTTGTAGACATCCTCGGTCGCGCTGTCGCCCGAGACGATGTTGGTCGTCTCGATCACCAGCGTGTTGCCTTCCCACCAGCCGCGCGAATTACCCATCCATGCCTCCACGCTCTCGTCCCACTTGGCGGCCTGGGCTTCTTCCTTGCTGTCATAGATCTTGACCACGCGCGTGCCGAGCATCTCGAGCACGATCGTCATGTAGCCCGGGCTCTGGAACACGCGGATGCCGTTGTTGTAGCGGAAAGGGTACATGGAAGCAGGGAAACCGCGCGAAACGCAGCGGTCCCAGCTGTCGAAGTCGTCCACCCAGTCATAGGCCTGGCCGGGCACCCAGCCCGAACGGCCGGCCTGGAACAGGGCCATGGCTTCCGGCGTCAGGTCCGGCAGCTGGCCGTCAGCCGGGGAAACCAGCATGGAGGTGCGCTTGCCGAAATCATGCGTCAGGAACCACGCCTCAAGGCCGGAGGTGCCGCTGGCGCCGATGCCGCTTTCATTGGCCTGGGTGAAATTGCCGTCCTGCTGGCGAGCGGCGGCAAGGCGGCGCTCGAATTCCTCGTCAGTCACCCAGAAGCGATCGCCGTAATGGGCAGGGCGCTGGAACAGGATACGGCCGTTGTTGATCGGCTCGATCGGCCATGTGCCGGTGAAATCGGGATCGCCCCAGGGCAGGCGGGCCGGCTCGTAATCGGTCGGCACGGGCGGCAGGTAGGACAGGTCGTCAGGACGCTCCTGCGCGGCGGTGGTGCCGGCGGTGATGGCGATGGACGCAACACCTGCGGCAATGGCAAACTTCTTCAAGAGACCTTTGCGGGTCATAGATCGGGCTCCCTTCCCAATGTGACTTTGCCCGTGTCGTTAAGGCAGTTTCCGGCGTGATGCCAGAGCCGAGGTTGATTCAGTCTGTAATATTTTGTCGTCGCCGCACCTCCCATCGATCAACGAAAAGGGGCCGTCAGGAGGCGCATCCCTTGCACCCGCCTGACGGCCCCGTGACGTAACTCGTGATCGATGAGCGAGGTTTAGTCCTGCGCGCCCTGATCGTTAGCGCGTTTCCCGGCTTCGTCCCGCAAGCGTTCAGTAAAGTCTTTCGCCACTTGTCCAGGCATTCTCTTTCTCCTTCTCGCAGTAAACGGGTGGAACCTCCCACCGAAAGCTATCCAGCCGGTCCAGGGTTATGCCAATTCAGCCCTTCGGGGGTTCTGTCTCCCGAGATGGTTTGGCCGCTGCTTCCATGCGGCTTCGCATCTCGTCCCTAAGGCGAGCCTGGATCGAATGTTTCCTCATTCCCGGCATAATCAGTCTCCACTGAAGAGTTGATCGAAGAACTCCCGTTCAATATCAGATTCCGGCGCGTTTTCAAAACCTTTCATGCACTCGTAACTCTTGGCCATCGTCGACGGGAAGAAGCGATCCGGCCCGTGCTTGCATTGGTAAGGCTTGTATTTGCGGATCGAACAGAGACCGGCGTCATCAAGGAAGACGCAGCGCCCATCGTTATCCTTGATGTGGTAGACATCCTGCCCGGCGATGTCGCTCAACTCGGCATTGCGTTCGAAGTAAGCCTGCTCGATCCAGGCAAGGTCGCGGTCCTGCCTGTCCGCAATCCGCTGGCGGTCAGCCTTCAAGGCGATCACGATATCCCTGCGGCCAAGGTTGGTGCAGCACAGGCCGCACTGGGTGCACTCGAACTTCACCGGTTCACACCTCCACCTTTTCGAAACGGTAATGCACCCAGTATCGCTCCCCCACCTTCGGTCGCTTGATGACCAGTGTCACCATGCTGCCATCCGGCGATACATTGGGCTCCACCGACCGTCCGCTATCGATCTCGGCAAGGGTTTGCGAATCCCGCACGCTGAAACGCGGCTCGATCAGCACGAACTTGTAGCCGAAGGGGGCATAGGCGAAGACCGTCGCCCTGCGACACGTGACATTGAGCCCGAAGCCGAAGTTTGTCCCGCGCGCCTCGAAGGCCTCCATCTCGGTCCCCGGCGTGATGATCTCGGCAATGTAGGAAATCTCTTCCTTGGGAGCGAGGCTGGGGTTGATCCTGGGCTGCCACATGTAGCGGTAGTTCTGGTCGTCCCCCGGCATGCGCTGCATGTTGATGGGGTCGATCTGCGGTGCCTTGTCGCCGCTACTTATCCGTCGGTCCTTGAAGCGGCCGCGTTGGTAGAGGCGGTAAATGATGCTGTCCTGCGGGATCGGCGCGTACCACAGGAGGTTTTCCTCGGGCAGGACAGCCGACTGGTGCCAGCCATTGACCAGGTCAAAGCGGTTGCGGGTGATGACCGTGCCGTCTTCGAGATAGAAATAGTGATATTCCGCCGACTTGTAGAACGGATCGTAGGAAACGGCGTTGTAGATCTTTGCCAGGACACGCAACGCCAGGATGCCGGCTGCCAGGAGGAAAATCAGCAGCAGATATGCCGCGTCCTTAAGGCCGATCGTTGCTGACAGCAGCTTGATCGTCCGCTCGTCATCGATAAACAGCGCGATCACGGGCCCAAGCAGGATCGCGGCGATACCCAGCGCTTAAAGGATCGATATCTTCATCCTGGGCATATCGAAACTCGCAAATTACAAGGGCCTGCCTGATGGGACACTTGTCCAGCTTGTCGGGTGGGAAGTCAAATCCGTTGCCACTTGTCCGGTTAGAACCGGGTTGCAGGGCAGGGCGATCGTTGCGTCCCGCTTCCCCCTTGACCCACCCCATCCACCCCGCTAAAGGCGCGCGGTCCCGGACGGGGGCTTGCCCCTTGTCCGACATATAGAGCTGAACATTGCCGGTGAGGTCTTCTGCGAAAGGCTGCCGTCAAAGTAACCGGTGCCTTAAGGCACCAGGTGGAGCGTTTCAGGCTCGCGCGAATTGTCGCCAGGCCCACTCCCAGCGGTGCGGCCCCGCTTTCGCGCGATCCCGATACATTCCATCTGGTTCCGACGGCACCTCATAACCAAGGTGAAGTCACTTAATGCCTACTATCAACCAGCTTGTCCGCAAGCCGCGCCAGCCGATCGTCAAGAAGAGCAAGTCCGCGGCCATGCAGGCCAACCCGCAGAAGCGCGGCGTCTGCACCCGCGTCTACACGACCACGCCGAAGAAGCCGAACTCGGCACTTCGCAAGGTTGCCAAGATCCGCCTGACCAACAGCCGTGAAGTCATCGCCTACATCCCGGGCGAAGGCCACAACCTGCAGGAGCACTCCGTGGTGCTGATCCGCGGCGGCCGTGTGCGCGACCTTCCCGGTGTGCGCTACCACGTGCTGCGCGGCGTTCTGGACACGCAGGGCGTGAAGGATCGCAGGCAGTCCCGCTCGAAGTACGGCGCCAAGCGTCCGAAGTAAGGTTTCAACGCTGCGGCGCAGGACCGCTCCCCCTCCCGGTTGCCTCCAGGGCTATCTCCGGGTGGCAGGGAAGAGGGATTGGGCCGGAGCCGCAAGGCGGATCGGATGATCCGCCGCACTCCGAAGGAGTTAGAATAAGATGTCACGTCGTCGTCGTCCCGAGAAGCGGGAAATCCTGCCTGATCCCAAGTTTGGTGATGAGGTCCTGTCCAAGTTCATGAACAACCTCATGCTGGACGGCAAGAAGGCTGTTGCCGAGAAGATCGTCTATGGCGCTCTGGATACGGTTGAAGCCAAGGCCAAGGCCAACCCCGTGGAAGTGTTCCACACCGCGCTGGACAACATCAAGCCGCAGGTCGAAGTGCGCAGCCGCCGTGTTGGTGGTGCCACCTACCAGGTGCCGGTCGAGGTTCGCCCCGAGCGTGCCCAGGCGCTGGCCATCCGCTGGCTGATCGGTGCCGCTCGCGGCCGTGCGGAAACCACCATGGCCGCCCGTCTTTCGGGTGAGCTGCTGGATGCCGCCAACAACCGCGGCAATGCCGTGAAGAAGCGCGAAGACACGCACCGCATGGCGGACGCCAACCGCGCCTTCAGCCACTACCGCTGGTAATGGCGTCCATTTGAACGGCCGGATTGTCGGGGAAAGGCCCGGCGCCGGTCTTCAAGTGGTCACAAAAGTCACTAAATGGGGCGCGATCCCGTCCGTCCCGAACCGTTAAGGAAAGCAATATGGCCCGCGAGTATCCGCTGGAGCGTTATCGCAATATCGGCATCATGGCCCACATCGATGCCGGCAAGACCACGACTACCGAACGTATCCTGTATTACACCGGCAAGTCCTACAAGATCGGCGAAGTGCATGATGGCGCTGCGACGATGGACTGGATGGAGCAGGAGCAGGAGCGCGGCATCACCATCACGTCGGCTGCGACGACCACCTTCTGGTCGGCCGAGGATGGCCAGGGCCCGAAGCACCGCATCAACATCATCGACACCCCGGGCCACGTGGACTTCACCATCGAAGTCGAGCGTTCGCTTCGCGTGCTCGACGGCGCTGTTGCCGTGTTCGACGGTGTGGCCGGTGTGGAACCGCAGTCCGAAACCGTTTGGCGCCAGGCTGACAAGTACCGCGTTCCCCGCATGTGCTTCATTAACAAGCTCGACCGTACCGGTGCGGACTTCTATTATTGCGTGAACAGCATCGTGGAACGCCTCGGCGCGAACCCGCTGGTGCTCTACCTGCCGATCGGCGCCGAAAGCGACCTGCAGGGCGTTGTCGACCTGGTCAACAACCGCGGCATCGTGTGGGACGACGACAGCCTGGGCGCGACGTTCAACTATGTCGACATTCCCGCTGCCCTGGCCGACAAGGCTGCCGAATATCGCGAGAAGCTGATCGAGACTGCCGTCGAGCAGGACGATGACGTGATGGAAGCCTATCTCGAAGGCGAAGAGCCGGATGCAGCCACGCTGAAGCGTCTCATCCGCAAGGGCACCATGGCGCAGGCATTCGTGCCCGTGCTGTGCGGTTCGGCCTTCAAGAACAAGGGCGTGCAGCCGCTGCTGGACGCTGTTGTCGACTACATGCCGTCGCCGCTCGACGTTCCCGCGATCAAGGGCGTCCTGCCTGACAGCGACCAGGAAGAAACGCGCCCGTCCTCGGACGATGCGCCGTTTGCTGCGCTGGCCTTCAAGATCATGAACGACCCCTTCGTGGGCTCGCTCACCTTCACCCGCATCTATTCGGGCAAGCTGGCCAAGGGTTCCTACCTGAACTCGGTCAAGGACAAGCGCGAGAAGATCGGCCGCATGCTGCTGATGCACTCCAACAACCGCGAGGACATCGAAGAAGCCTATGCAGGCGACATCGTGGCACTGGCCGGACTGAAGGAAACCACCACCGGCGATACGCTGTGCGATCCTTCCAAGCCGATCATCCTCGAGCGCATGGAATTCCCCGAGCCGGTTATCGAGCTGTCGGTGGAACCCAAGACCAAGGCCGACCAGGAAAAGATGGGCGTCGCCCTCAACCGCCTGGCTGCAGAAGACCCGTCCTTCCGCGTGTCGACTGACCACGAAAGCGGCCAGACGATCATCAAGGGCATGGGCGAACTGCACCTCGACATCCTGGTTGACCGCATGAAGCGCGAATTCAAGGTCGAAGCCAACGTCGGTGCGCCGCAGGTGGCCTACCGCGAATATCTCGGTCGCGAAGTCGAAGTCGACTACACCCACAAGAAGCAGTCGGGCGGCTCCGGCCAGTTCGGCCGCGTCAAGGTCGTGGTGACTCCGGGCGAACGCGGTCAGGGCTTCATTTTCGAGGACGAGATCAAGGGCGGCAACATTCCGCGCGAATATATCCCGGCCATCGAAAAGGGCTTCCGCGAGCAGGCCGAAAGCGGCCACCTCGTGGGCTTCCCGATCATCGACTTCACCGTCCGTCTGGTCGACGGTGCCTACCATGACGTCGACTCGAGCGCGATCGCGTTCGAAATCGCCGGTCGTGGCGGTATGCGTGAAGTTGCTGAAAAGGCCGGCATCAAGCTGCTTGAGCCGATCATGAAGGTCGAAGTGATCACCCCGGAGGACTATCTGGGCGATGTCATCGGCGACCTCAACTCCCGTCGCGGCCAGATCCAGGGCACCGACACCAGGGGCAATGCCCAGGCCGTCGAAGCCTTTGTGCCGCTGGCAAACATGTTCGGCTACGTGAACGAGCTGCGTTCGTTCACCCAGGGCCGTGCGCAATACACGATGCAGTTCTCCCATTACGACGAAGTGCCCGCGAATGTGGCGCAGGAAGTCAAGGAGAAGCTTGCGTAAGGCGGGCTCAGCGTCTAGGGGCGGGCGCCTGATTCAGCGGGTGCCCGTCTGACAATTCAGAACATCAGATTTCGAACAAAGAAGGTTATTGGAAAATGGCTAAGGAAAAATTCGAGCGGAACAAGCCGCATTGCAACATCGGCACCATCGGTCACGTCGACCACGGCAAGACCACGCTGACTGCTGCAATCACCAAGGTCCAGGGCGCTGCCGTGGACTTCGCCAACATCGACAAGGCTCCCGAAGAGCGCGAGCGCGGCATCACCATCTCCACCGCCCACGTGGAATATGAAACCGACGCCCGTCACTACGCCCACGTCGACTGCCCGGGCCACGCTGACTATGTGAAGAACATGATCACCGGTGCTGCGCAGATGGACGGCGCGATCCTGGTTGTGAACGCTGCTGACGGCCCGATGCCGCAGACCCGCGAGCACATCCTGCTGGCCCGTCAGGTCGGTGTGCCGGCCCTGGTCGTGTACATGAACAAGGTTGACCAGGTTGACGACGAGGAAATCCTCGAGCTCGTCGAACTGGAAGTTCGCGAACTGCTGAGCGAATACGGCTTCCCGGGTGACGATATTCCGATCGTCAAGGGTTCGGCCCTGGCTGCCCTGGAAGATCGCGATCCGGAAATCGGCGAAAACTCCATCAAGGAACTGATGAAGGCTGTTGACGAGTACATCCCGCAGCCCGAGCGTCCGGTGGACCAGCCGTTCCTGATGCCGATCGAAGACGTGTTCTCGATCTCCGGTCGCGGTACGGTTGTGACCGGCCGTGTCGAAACCGGTGTTGTGAACGTTGGCGACGAAGTCGAAATCGTCGGCATCCGCGACACCCAGAAGACCACCGTGACCGGCGTGGAAATGTTCCGCAAGCTGCTCGACCGCGGTGAAGCCGGTGACAACATCGGTGCCCTGATCCGCGGCGTCGGCCGTGACGAAGTGGAGCGTGGCCAGGTTCTGTGTAAGCCCGGTTCCGTGAAGCCGCACACCGAGTTCTCGGCAGAAGTCTACGTCCTGTCGAAGGACGAAGGCGGCCGTCACACCCCGTTCTTCGCCAACTACCGTCCGCAGTTCTACTTCCGTACGACTGACGTGACCGGCGAAGTGATCCTTCCCGAAGGCACCGAAATGGTGATGCCGGGCGACAACGTGACCATCTCGGTCAAGCTGATCGCTCCGATCGCCATGGACGAAGGCCTGCGCTTCGCCATCCGCGAAGGTGGCCGCACCGTCGGTTCGGGCGTTGTGTCGAAGATCACCGCCTGATCTTTCGTCGCCTCGGCGACACAGGAATTCGGGCCCGTCTCTCACCAGGGAGGCGGGCCCTTTCCTTTTAATGTGGGCCGGGGTTTTCACCGGCTTGCGTTGCGGCATTGCCGAAACGGGAAATTTTGGCGGTTTTCGGGGTTGCAAGACTCACCGCTCACCCGTATAGGCGCGCCACAACAAGCGGGATTCGTCCCGGTTGAAACGAAATTCAGGAAGGCCGCCCGTTCCGGGAAACCGGGAAAAAGCGGGGCGGGCCTTTGTTTTTTTGGGGCTGAAAGGCTCCTTTGGCTCTTTCGCATCGGTAGTAGGACATGGAAGCTCAGAATATCCGTATTCGCCTCAAGGCGTTCGATCATCGCGTTCTGGACCAGGCAACTGGTGAAATTGCGGAGACCGCCCGTCGCACCGGCGCGCTTATTCGTGGCCCCATTCCCCTGCCGACGCGTATCGAGAAGTTCACCGTGAACCGCGGCCCGCATATCGACAAGAAGTCGCGGGAGCAGTTCGAGGTGCGCACCTACAAGCGGCTGCTCGACATCGTGCAGCCCAACGCCCAGACGGTCGACGCGCTGATGAAGCTGGACCTGGCTGCAGGCGTGAACGTGGAAATCAAACTCGCTTAAGTGAGTTTGCCTTCAGCCCCGGACTTGATCCGGGGTCGCCGTCCTCCAGTCGGACGTAAAATGTCTGGGAAGTTTCGGGGCTCCTAGGCCCCGCCGGATCGCAAGATCAGGCAAGACATAGGGATACCGCCGGGCATGCCCGGGTCTGCGTCCCCCGTCTCGCTCTCTTCCCGCAAGGGGGAGGGCACTTCAGCCCGGACGGGGCGATGCATCACAATTTGGGCTGAGCAAGCACCTTGGGATGGGCCCTTGGTGCCTCTGTAAGGAGTTTGGATCATGCGCACTGGCGTGATCGCGAAGAAAGTCGGGATGACCCGCCTGTTCCAGGAAGATGGCCGGCACGTGCCGGTTACCGTCCTGGCGCTTGAAGGCTGTCAGGTTACCGCCCACCGCACTGCCGATCGTGACGGCTATTATTCGGTGCAGGTCGGCGCTGGCGAAGCCAAGCACAAGAACGTCAACAAGCCGCAGCGCGAAGCATTCGCCAAGGCTGAAGTCGGTCTGAAGCAGAAGGTCGCCGAATTCCGCGTCGAGAATGAAGAAGGGCTGCTGCCCGTTGGCGCCACCATCTCTGCCGAGCACTTCGTTGCCGGCCAGAAGGTGGACATCACCGGCCACACGCAGGGCAAGGGCTTTGCCGGCGCCATGAAGCGTTGGGGCTTCGGTGGTCTGCGCGCTACCCACGGTGTTTCGATCTCTCACCGTTCGCACGGTTCGACTGGTAACCGCCAGGATCCGGGCAAGGTGTTCAAGGGCAAGAAGATGGCCGGTCACATGGGTGATCGCCAGCGCACCCAGCAGAACCTGGAAATCGTCCGCACCGATGCAGAGCGTGGCCTGCTGTTCGTGAAGGGTTCTGTGCCCGGCGCGAAGAACGGCTGGCTGCTGGTTCGCGATGCCGTGAAGGTTGCCGCCCCCGAAGGCCTGCCGTTCCCCGGCGCGATCCTGGATCTCAGCGCGCCGAAGGAAGAAGCTGCTCCGATCGAGGCTGAAGTGGAAACCACTGCAGCAGTCGAAACGGCGGAAGCTCCGGCTGAACAGAACAATGCGCCCGAAGCCGAAACCGGCTCGGACGAGAGCAAGGAGTCCTGATCGTGAAGGTCAAGGTCCAGAAAATTGACGGCAAGGCGTCGGGCGACATCGAACTGAACGATGCAGTCTTCGGTGTTGAGCCCCGCGCGGACATCCTGCACCGCGTCGTCACTTGGCAGCTGGAAAACCGCCGTGGCACCGCCCGCCCGACGCGCGAGCGTTCGGACGTTGCCCGCACCGGTGCCAAGTGGGGTCGCCAGAAGGGTGGCGGTCGCGCTCGTCACGGTGACCGCAAGGCGCCGATCTTCATCGGCGGCGGCAAGGCCCATGGTGCGCGCAAGCGTGACTTCAGCCAGTCGCTGAACAAGAAGGTTCGCGCACTCGGTCTGAAGATGGCCCTGTCCAGCAAGGCGAAGGACGGTCTGGTGATCGTTGACAGCCTGGAGCTGAAGGACGCCAAGACCAAGGCGCTGGCTGCGGCATTCGGCAAGAACGGCTGGAGCGGCAAGGTGCTGGTGATCGACGGCGAAGCCGTTGATGGCGGTTTCGCCAAGGCAGCGAACAACCTGCCCGGCGTGAACGTGCTGCCGGCGATGGGTGCCAATGTCTACGACATCCTCAACCACGACACGCTGGTCCTCACCAAGGCCGCTGTCGAAAAGCTGGAGGCGCGTTTCAATGGCTAAGAAGAACGCAGTTGACGCGCGTCACTATGACGTGATCGTCGCCCCGCACATCACCGAAAAGGCAACGCTTCTCTCCGAGAACAACGCTGTTGTCTTCAAGGTGGCCAAGGACGCGACCAAGCCGCAGATCAAGGAAGCGGTGGAAGCGCTGTACGACGTCAAGGTCGCCGGCGTGAACACGATCGTCCAGAAGGGCAAGACCAAGCGCTGGAAGGGCAAGCCCTACAAGCGCACGGACATCAAGAAAGCAGTGGTGACGCTGGCCGAAGGCCAGATGATCGACATCACTGAAGGTGTGAGCTGATCCGATGGCACTGAAGAACTACAACCCGACCAGCCCGGCCCGTCGTGGCCTGGTCCTCGTCGACAAGACCGGCCTGCACAAGGGCAAGCCCGTCAAGTCGCTGACGCAGGGCAAGAGCAAGACCGGTGGCCGCAACAACAAGGGCCACGTGACTTCGCGCGGCATCGGTGGCGGCAACAAGCGCAAGTATCGCTTCATCGACTTCAAGCGTCGCAAGTGGGACGTTGAAGGCACCGTGGAACGGATCGAATACGATCCCAACCGCACCGCTTTCATCGCGCTCATCAAGTACGACGATGGCGAACTGGCCTACATCATCGCCCCGAACCGCCTGGCACCTGGTGACAAGATCACCGCCGGCGAGAAGGTCGACACCAAGGTCGGCAATGCCATGCTGCTGGGCCAGATGCCCGTCGGCACGATTTGCCACAACGTCGAGATGAAGCCGGGCAAGGGTGGCCAGATCGCCCGTTCGGCAGGCACCTATGTGCAGCTGGTCGGTCGTGACCGCGGCATGGTGATCGTGCGCCTGAACAGCGGCGAGCAGCGTTACCTGCGTGCCGATTGCATGGGCACGGTTGGCGCGGTGTCGAACCCCGACAACCAGAACCAGAACCTCGGGAAGGCCGGTCGCCGCCGTCACATGGGCGTGAAGCCCCTGACGCGTGGTGTGGCCAAGAACCCGGTCGACCACCCGCATGGTGGTGGTGAAGGCCGCACCTCCGGTGGTCGCCATCCGGTGACGCCGTGGGGCAAGCCGACGAAGGGTGCCCGCACCCGCAAGAACAAGCAGACGGACAAGATGATCATCCGGTCGCGTCACGCGAAGAAGAAGAGGTAACGCAAATGGCACGTTCCGTCTGGAAAGGTCCGTTCGTCGATCTTCACCTGCTGAAGAAGGCGCAGGAGGCCCAGGAAGCCAACAGCAACAAGCCGATCAAGACCTGGTCGCGTCGCTCCACCGTGCTTCCCGATTTCGTCGGCCTGACGTTCAACGTCTACAATGGCCAGAAGTTCATTCCCGTCTCCGTCAACGAGGAGATGGTCGGCCACAAGCTCGGTGAATTCGCGCCCACGCGCAACTTCCCGGGCCACGCCGCCGACAAGAAGGGTAAGCGATAATGGGTAAGGCAAAAGCTCCGCGCCGCGTTGGCGACAACGAAGCCCTGGCCGTCGGCACCACGATCCGTGGGTCGGCCCAGAAGCTGAACCTGGTTGCTGCGCTGATCCGTGGCAAGAAGGCCGAGGAAGCCATGAACATCCTCACCTTCTCCAAGCGTGCCATGGCGCGCGATGCCAAGAAGGTTCTCGCATCGGCCATCGCCAATGCTGAAAACAACCACGACCTGGATGTGGACGCGCTCGTCGTGGCCGAAGCCAGCGTCGGCAAGTCCGTCACCATGAAGCGTTTCGCGACGCGCGGCCGTGGCAAGTCCACCCGCATCCTCAAGCCGTTCAGCCGGCTGCGGATTGTCGTGCGCGAGCAAGAGGAGGCCTGATCCATGGGTCATAAGAGCAATCCGATCGGCCTGCGCCTGCAGATCAACCGCACGTGGGACAGCCGCTGGTATGCCGAGGGCGCTGATTACCGTCAGCAGCTCAAGGAAGACATCGAGATCCGCAAGTACATCACCCAGAACCTGCCCCAGGCAGCGATTTCGAAGGTGGTGATCGAACGTCCGGCCAAGCTGTGCCGCGTGTCGATCTATGCGGCCCGTCCCGGTGTGATCATCGGCAAGAAGGGTGCAGACATCGAAAAGCTGCGCTCCAAGCTGGCCACGATGACCTCCAGCGAGGTGAAGCTGAACATCGTCGAGATCCGCAAGCCGGAAATCGACGCCAAGCTCGTTGCACAGGGCATTGCCGACCAGCTGGTTCGCCGCGTGGCATTCCGCCGTGCGATGAAGCGCGCCATGCAGTCCGCCATGCGTCTGGGTGCCGAAGGCATCAAGATCATGTGCGGCGGCCGTCTGGGCGGTGCCGAAATCGCCCGTGTCGAACAGTATCGTGAAGGCCGTGTGCCGCTGCACACGCTGCGCGCCAATGTCGATTACGCCGAAGCGGAAGCACTGACCGCCTACGGCATCATCGGCATCAAGGTGTGGGTCTTCAAGGGCGAGATCCTCGGGCACGATCCGATGGCTCAGGACCGGCTGATGATGGAAGCGCAGACTTCCGGCGTCCGCCCGGCTCGCTGATTGCAGGATTAGGAAAGAACCATGCTGCAACCGAAGAAAACCAAGTTCCGCAAGGCGTTCAAGGGCAAGATCCACGGTAACGCCAAGGGCGGCACCGACCTGAACTTTGGCTCCTACGGCC
Source organism: Alphaproteobacteria bacterium (assembly GCA_030424845.1). Lineage (GTDB taxonomy): Bacteria > Pseudomonadota > Alphaproteobacteria > Sphingomonadales > Sphingomonadaceae > Alteraurantiacibacter. The sequence goes on from JAUHWC010000003.1 coordinate 243,912, forward strand.
TCAAGGCCCTGGAACCCGAGCGTGTCACCGCGCGCCAGATCGAAGCTGCACGTCGTGCCATCACGCGCCACATCCGTCGCCAGGGCCGTCTCTGGATCCGCGTCTTCCCAGATGTTCCGGTATCCAAGAAGCCTGCCGAAGTGCGTCAGGGTAAGGGCAAGGGCTCGGTCGAGTACTGGGCTGCCCGCGTGAAGCCGGGCCGCATCCTGTTCGAGCTCGACGGCGTTCCCGGCCCGCTGGCCGCAGAAGCCTTCAGCCGCGCAGCGATGAAGCTGCCGATCAAGACGAAGGTCGTTGCCCGCCTGGGTGACACCTCTCACCTGGGAGGCGAATGATGTCCAAGATCGAAGATCTTCGCACCAAGACCGACGACCAGCTCGTCGAAGCACTGACCGAGCTGAAGCGCGAGCAGTACAACCTGCGTTTCCAGGCCGCGACCAACCAGCTCGAGCGTCCCGCTCGCGTGAAGGAAGTCCGCCGCGAAATCGCCCAGATCAAGACGCTTCAGGGCGAACGCGCCCGCGAAGCTGCGAAGGCTTGAGGAGTAGACCATGCCTAAGCGTATCCTGACCGGGACCGTCACCTCCGACAAGACCGACAAGACCGTGACCGTGAAGGTCGAACGCCGCGTGAAGCACCCGCTCTACGGGAAGATCGTCAAGCGTTCGAAGAAGTATCACGCGCACGATGAAGCGAACGAATACACCGAAGGCGATACCGTCCGCATCGAGGAGACCAAGCCGATCTCCAAGACCAAGATGTGGAAGGTCATCGAGCGAGTGTCTGCCAGCAAGGGCAAGGCTGTCGAGGCTGATCTCGACGTTGCCGAAGCCACGCCGGGCGCAGAGTAAGAACTGACGTTTTAGGAACTGCCGGACTGGTTTCGGCAAGCCAATGAGAAGGAACCGGATCGATGATCCAGATGCAATCCAATCTCGACGTCGCGGATAACAGCGGCGCAAAGCGCGTCCAGTGCATCAAGGTACTGGGCGGCTCCAAGCGTCGCACCGCGAGTGTCGGTGACGTGATCGTGGTTTCCGTGAAGGAAGCCCAGCCGCGTGCCCGTGTTAAGAAGGGCGACGTGCACCGTGCCGTGATCGTGCGCACCAAGAAGGACGTGCGCCGTCCCGATGGCAGCGTGATCCGCTTTGACAGCAATGCCGCCGTGCTTGTGAACAAGTCGGAAGAGCCGATCGGCACCCGTATCTTCGGCCCGGTGGTGCGTGAACTGCGCTCCAAGGGCTTCATGAAGATCATCTCGCTTGCTCCGGAGGTGCTGTGATGGCTTCTGCAAAGATCAAGAAGGGTGACACCGTCGTCGTGCTGTCCGGCAAGGACAAGGGCCGTTCCGGCACCGTCCAGAAGGTCATGCCGAAGGAAGGCAAGGTCGTGGTCGAAGGCGTGAACATCGCCACCAGCCACCGCAAGCCGAGCCAGGTGAACCCGCAGGGCGGCATCGATCGCGCGCCCGCTCCGATGGCCATTGCCAAGGTGGCAGTGGCTGATCCCAAGGACGGCAAGCCGACCCGCGTCCGCTTCGAAGAGCGTGACGGCAAGAAGGTCCGTGTTGCCGTCAAGTCCGGGGAGACTATCGATGGCTGATTACACGCCCCGTCTGAAGACCCGTTACAATGACGAGATCGCCAAGGCGATGACCGAGAAGTTCGGCTACACGAACCCTCTCCAGGTCCCCAAGCTTTCGAAGATCACGATCAACATGGGTGTCGGTGAAGCCAGCCAGGACAAGAAGAAGGTCCAGGTTGCTGCCGAGGAAATGGAAAAGATCGCCGGCCAGAAGCCCGTGATCACCAAGGCGAAGAAGTCGATCGCACAGTTCAAGCTGCGCGAAGGCATGCCGATCGGTTGCAAGGTTACCTTGCGCCGTGACCGCATGTACGAATTCCTCGACCGTCTGGTCACGATCGCAATGCCGCGCATCCGTGACTTCCGTGGCCTGAATCCGAAGAGCTTCGACGGCAATGGCAACTACGCCATGGGCCTGAAGGAGCAGATCATCTTCCCGGAGATCAGCTACGACCAGATCGAGAAGGTGCGTGGCATGGACATCATCGTCACCACCACCGCCAAGACCGACGAGGAAGCGCGCGAGCTGCTGCGCCTTTTCGGTTTCCCGTTCCCGGCTGAGAACGCCGAAGAAGAAAAGGCTGCCGCGTAAGCGGCGCAGGAGAGCTTAAGTCCAATGGCGAAACTGAGTTCCATCAACAAGAACGAGCGTCGTAAGAAGCTCGTGAAGAAGTACGCAAACCAGTACGCGAAGCTGAAGGCGATTGCCGACGATGAATCGCTCGACGAAACCGAGCGTCTCATGGCCCGCCTGAAGATGGCCGAGATTCCGCGCAATGCGAATCCGACCCGTGTGCGCAACCGTTGCACCACCACCGGTCGCCCGCGTGGCTACTACCGCAAGTTCGGGCTTTGCCGCATCGAACTCCGCGATCTGGCCAACAAGGGCCTGATCCCGGGTGTGACCAAGTCGAGCTGGTGAGGAATTAGAACATGGCTATGACCGATCCTTTGGGTGATATGCTCACCCGCATCCGCAACGGCCAGCAGGCGAAGAAGGATTCCGTCCTTTCGCCGGCGTCGAAGCTGCGTGCGAACGTCCTCGAAGTGCTCCAGCGCGAAGGCTACATCCGTGGCTACAGCGAAGACAATTCGGGTCCGCACAAGGCGCTGCGTATCGAACTGAAGTATTTCGAGGGTGAGCCCGCCATCAAGCATCTCGCCCGTGTCTCCAAGCCGGGCCGCCGCGTCTATTCGGGCAATCGTGATCTGCCCAGCGTGCGCAACGGCCTTGGCATCACCATCGTCTCCACGCCCAAGGGTGTGCTTTCGGACAACGAAGCACGTTCCCAGAACGTTGGCGGCGAAGTGCTGGCGGAGGTGTTCTGATGAGCCGCATCGGTAAAAAGCCGGTTGCCCTTCCTGCTGGCGTCAACGCCAGGATCGAAGAAGGCAAGCTGATCGTGAAGGGTGCCAAGGGCGAACTGTCCATGAGCACGTCCGACCTCATCGACTACAAGCTCGAGGCCGAGGAAATCACCGTGATGCCTGCCAACAAGACGAAGCAGGCTCGCCAGTTCTGGGGCATGCAGCGTACGCTGGTGCAGAACCTGGTCGACGGTGTGACCGAAGGTTTCTCCAAGGTGCTTGAAATCAACGGCGTGGGTTATCGTGCGCAGGCGCAGGGCAAGACCCTGAAGCTGCAGCTGGGCTTCAGCCACGATATCGACCTGGAAGTTCCGGAAGGTCTCGAAGTGAAGACCCCGGACCAGACCACCGTCGAGATCTCGGGTATCGACAAGCAGAAGGTAGGCCAGTTCGCTGCCGAGGTCCGCGAATGGCGCAAGCCGGAGCCTTACAAGGGCAAGGGCGTGAAGTATCGCGGCGAGTATATCTTCCGCAAGGAAGGGAAGAAGAAGTAAGATGGCAAAGCTCTCTCTCTTTGAACGTCGCCGCCGCCGTGTGCGCACCGCGCTGCGCAAGCGTGCCGGCACCAAGCCGCGCCTCTCGGTGCACCGCACCGGCAAGCACATCTACGCCCAGGTCATCGACGATGTCGAAGGCCGTACCGTGGCTGCCGCCTCGACGCTCGGCAGCAAGGCATCCGGCGCCAATGTCGATGCCGCCGCTCAGGTGGGCAAGGACATCGCGGCTGCTGCCAAGAAGGCCGGCGTGACCACTGTCGTGTTCGACCGCGGCGGGTTCCTGTTTCATGGCCGCGTGAAGGCGTTGGCCGATGCCGCTCGCGAAGGCGGGCTGGAGTTCTGATGATGGCTGACGAAAACAACACCGAAAACACCCCGGAAACCACCGAGGAAGCCAAGGTGGAAGCAGCGGCTCCCGCTGCCGAAGCTGCCGTCGAAAGCACTGAAGCTGCTGACAACCAGTCTGCCGCACAGGGCGACGAGGGCGAGCCTCGCGGCCGTGGTCGTGGTCGTGGCCGTGGCGGCCGTGACGGCGAGCGTGGCGAGCGTGGCGGTCGCGGCCGTGGCCGTGATGACCGTCGTGGCCGCAATGCCGAGGAAGATGGCGAAGAGCTGATCGAGAAGCTCGTGCACATCAACCGCGTTGCCAAGGTGGTGAAGGGCGGCAAGCGCTTCGGTTTCGCCGCTCTGGTCGTGGTTGGCGATGGCAAGGGCCGCGTCGGCTTCGGCCATGGCAAGGCCCGCGAAGTGCCGGAAGCCATCAACAAGGCGACCGCTGCTGCCAAGAAGAAGATGATCCGTGTCCCGCTGAAGGAAGGTCGCACCCTCCATCACGACGGCAAGGGCCATTTCGGCGCCGGCAAGGTCAATGTCCGTTCGGCTCCCGCCGGTACCGGTATCATCGCCGGTGGTCCGATGCGTGCCGTGTTCGAAAGCCTGGGCGTTGCCGATGTGGTGACCAAGTCCATCGGCACCTCGAACCCCTACAACATGATCCGCGCCACCTTTGACGCGCTTGCCAACCAGTCTTCGCCGAAGTCGGTTGCCCAGCGTCGTGGCAAGAAGGTTGCCGACCTGCTGGGTCGCGGCGGTGCCAGCGAAGCCGAGGCGGAAGCCGAAGCTGCTGCTATTGTGGAGTAATCGATCATGGCGAAAATCAAGATCAAGCAGATCGGTTCGCCGATCCGTCGTCCCGCCGTTCAGCGCAAGATCCTGATCGGCCTGGGCCTCAACAAGATGCACAAGGTCGTGGAACTGGAAGACACGCCCGAAGTGCGCGGCGCCCTTGCCAAGGTGCCGCACATGGTTGAGGTGGTCGACTAAGTCGTCCACACGGCAAATGACACAAGGTGGCCCGGTCGACGAGATTGTCTCTGGCCGGGCTTCCTCCTTTTCAGCGCGAACAAAAGCGAAAGCGAGTGCAAATAATGAAACTGACTGACATCCGCGACAATTCCGGTGCCCGCAAGAACCGCATCCGCGTGGGCCGTGGCATCGGCTCGGGCAAGGGCAAGACCGCCGGCCGTGGCCAGAAGGGCCAGAAGAGCCGTTCGGGCGTGGCCATCAAGGGCTTCGAAGGCGGCCAGATGCCGCTGCACATGCGCCTGCCGAAGCGCGGTTTCAACAACCCGTTCGGCAAGGACTATGCCGAAGTGAACATCGGCCAGGTGCAGAAGCTGATCGACGCCAAGAAGCTCGACGCCAAGAAGGTCGTCGATCACGAGGCGCTGAAGGCTGCCGGCGTTGCCCGTGGCGGCAAGGACGGCGTGCGCCTGCTGGGCAAGGGCGAACTGACCGCGAAGGTTTCCTTCAAGGTGGCCGGCGCATCCAAGGGTGCCGTTGAAGCCGTCGAGAAGGCCGGTGGTTCCGTCGAACAGACGGGCGCCAAGAAGGCTGCCGCGGCAGAATAACACAAAAAAGGGACGCGCGGGTTCGACATCGAGCCCCCGCGTCCCTATCTATCCTTCCTGAGCCGGGAGGGGTCCGGCGTTGTACCAGGATTAAGACGTTCCAATGGCATCACGCGCCGACAATATCGCAAGCTCGCTGAGCTTCTCCAACTTCAGCAAGGCGACCGAGCTTCGCCAGCGCATCTTCTTCACGATCGGCGCGCTGATCGTGTTCCGTTTCCTCAGCTTCGTGCCCCTGCCGGGCGTGAACCCGATGATCCTGGAAACGCTGTATGACCAGACGCGCGGCGGCATCCTCGACATGTTCAACATGTTCTCCGGCGGTTCGCTGGAGCGCATGAGCCTGATCGCGCTGGGCGTCATGCCCTACATCACCGCGAGCATCGTGGTGCAGCTCGCCTCCTCGCTCCATCCGGCGCTGATGGCGCTGAAGAAGGAAGGCGAGGCCGGGCGCAAGAAGCTGAACCAGTACACCCGTTTCGGCACCGTGTTCCTTTGTGCCATCCAGGGCTGGTTCCTGGCGGCCGGCCTGGAAGCCTATGCCGCGCAAAGCGGGTTGCAGGCTGTTGTGCAGCCGGGCGTCATGTTCCGCATCGGCGCAGTCATCTCGCTCATCGGTGGCACCATGTTCCTGCTGTGGCTGGGTGAACAGATCACCAGCCGCGGCATCGGCAACGGCGTGTCGCTGATCATCATGGCAGGCATCGTCGCCCAGTTCCCGACTTTCACCTCCAACCTCTTCTCCGGTTATTCCGAAGGTTCGATCGGCAACGGCACCGTGCTCGGCATCATCGGCATGGTCGTCGTGCTGATCCTGCTGATCTGCTTCATGGAACGCGCCCAGCGCCGGCTGCTGATCCAGTATCCCAAGCGCGCCACCCAGCACGGCGGCATGCAGGCGGACCGTTCGCACCTGCCGTTGAAGCTCAACACCGCGGGCGTGATTCCGCCGATCTTTGCCAGTTCGCTGTTGCTGCTGCCGCTGACGATCAGCCAGTTCGCCGGCAATTCGGTGGATACGAGCAGCTCGTTCTACACCGTGATCCAGACGCTGAACCAGTACCTGGCACCGGGGCAGCCGATCTATCTCGGCCTCTATGCCGTGGGCATCATCTTCTTCTGCTTCTTCTACACCGCAGTGGTCTTCAACCCCGAGGACACGGCCGAGAACCTGAAGAAGAACAACGGCTTTATTCCCGGCATCCGCCCGGGCAAGCGTACGGCCGAGTATCTCGATTATGTCCTCACCCGCATCACTGTGGTGGGCGCGATCTACCTGACAGTGGTCTGCGTCGTGCCGGAATGGGCGCTGCGCCAGACCGGCTTCACCCTGTTCCTGGGCGGCACCAGCCTGCTGATCGTGGTGAACGTGACGGTGGACACAATCAGCCAGATCCAGTCGCACCTCTTGGCGCACCAGTACGGTGACCTTATCAAGAAGGCGAAACTGAAGGGCCGCCTGCGCTGAGCCGAAACGGCTGCACACGCACTCTCATACCGGATCGGGGAGCTTCGGACACATGAACATCATCCTTCTGGGGCCTCCGGGCGCGGGCAAGGGAACGCAGTCCAGCCTGCTGGTGGAACAGCGCGGAATGCGCCAGCTGTCCACCGGTGACATGCTGCGTGCCGCGGTGAAGGCCGAAACGCCCGTCGGCCTTGAAGCCAAGGCCGTGATGGAGCGCGGCGAACTGGTGTCCGATGCCATCGTCTCGGCCCTGATCGATGACGAGCTGGCCGCGATGTCGGCCGAGACCGGCGCCATCTTCGATGGCTATCCGCGCACCGCGGCGCAGGCCGTGTCGCTCGACGAACTGCTCGCCAAGCATGGCCGCAAGCTCGACCATGTGATCGAACTGGACGTCGACGAGGAAGCACTGGTCGATCGCGTTACCGGCCGCTTCACCTGCGCCAATTGCGGCGAGGGCTATCACGACCGCCACAAGCAGCCGGAAGTGGCTGGCGCTTGCGACAAGTGCGGATCGACCGAGTTCAAGCGCCGCAAGGACGATAACGAGGAAACCGTGCGCACCCGCATGGCCGAATATCGTGCCAAGACCGCCCCGATCCTGCCGCATTACGAGAAGAGCGGCATTGTCAGGCGCGTGGACGGCATGGCCGCCATCGACGATGTGACCAGGGCGATTGCCAAGGTGCTCGACAGCTAGCTTGCGCGACTGTTGCCGGTGACTCGTTTCTGCGAGGCCGCTGGCATTGGTTTCCCTCTGGCGTGCTTGTCCACATGCGTTTTGACCTTGCGGGCGATGCGCGCTATATCATTGTCCAACAAGCGATCACGCTGACGAGGCGCGGGAATTTCCCCGCGGCTCCTTTGTGCGCTTGACGCGAGGGGAGAATCACCCTAGTTGCTCCTTCCATTCGTTTAATCGGAAACCGGTCCGGCAGGCGGCAGCCACTCTTGCTCGCCATCCGGACTTATTGTCGTTCTGGCAGGGTTGTCGTGAAAACGGGTTTGAACTTTCGCGATGAGATAGGGGCTGGTCCCCTGTGGAGCATGGAGATTTAAGTGGCTCGTATTGCCGGGGTGAACATCCCCACAAACAAGCGCGTTATCGTGGCGCTTACCTATATTCACGGTATCGGCCCGACCACGGCCAGGAAGATTGCCGACAAGCTGGGCATTGACCACGCTCGTCGCGTCCAGGACCTTAGCGACGCAGAAGTCCTGCAGATCCGTGAAACGATCGATGCGGAATACACCGTCGAAGGTGACCTCCGCCGCGACACCGCAATGAACATCAAGCGCCTGATGGACCTGGCCTGCTACCGCGGCCTGCGTCATCGCAAGGGCCTGCCCGTTCGCGGCCAGCGCACGCACACCAACGCCCGCACCCGCAAGGGCAAGGCCAAGCCGATCGCCGGCAAGAAGAAGTAAGTCGGCCAGAGAGATCTGGACCGCTTTTCCCTTCTTCCCGAGATAAAGAGGAATACGAGATATGGCACGCGAACCCGGCCGCATCAGGCGTCGCGACAAGAAGAACATTTCGAGCGGTGTTGCCCACGTCAACGCCAGCTTCAACAACACCATGATCACCATCACCGATGCACAGGGCAATGCGATCAGCTGGTCCTCTGCTGGCATGATGGGCTTCAAGGGCAGCCGCAAGTCCACGCCCTATGCCGCCCAGGTGGCAGCGGACGATGCCGGCAAGAAGGCCGCCGAACACGGCGTGCGCACCCTGGAAGTCGAGATCAAGGGCCCGGGTTCGGGTCGCGAAAGCGCCCTGCGCGCGCTGCAGGCGGTGGGTTTCACCATCACCAGCATCCGCGACGTGACCCCGATCCCGCACAATGGCGTGAGGCCTTCCAAGCGCCGCCGCGTCTGATCGAACCTGCCGCGAGGGCCACTGAGCTCAGGCCTTCGCAATACAGTCATTCGCATCGGCCGTGGCGCTTTTCCAGCGCTGCGGCCTTTGCCGCCGAAACAAACCTTTAGGGGAAGTCCATGTCCGTCAACATGAAGAACTGGCAGGAACTGAAGAAGCCCAACAGCCTCGAAATCAAGGAAGGTGGCGACAAGAAGCGCAAGGCCACTTTCGTCGCCGAACCGCTGGAGCGTGGCTATGGCCTGACGCTTGGCAATGCGCTGCGCCGCGTGCTCCTGTCCAGCCTTCAGGGTGCGGCCATCACCTCGATCAAGATCGAGAACGTGCTGCATGAATTCTCGTCTCTCGCCGGCGTGCGCGAAGACGTGACCGATATCGTCCTCAACGTGAAGCAGATCGCGCTGAAGATGGAAGGCGAAGGCCCCAAGCGGCTGCAGCTTTCCGCAACCGGCCCGGCCGAAGTGACCGCCGGCGATATCGCCGTCACCGGTGACATAGAAGTGATGAACCCCGACCTGGTGCTGTGCCACCTGGACGAGGGCGCCACGCTGAACATGGAACTGACCGCTGACACCGGCAAGGGCTATGCCCCGGCAGTCGCCAACCGCCCGGCGGATGCGCCGATCGGCCTGATCCCGGTGGACTCGCTCTACTCGCCGATCAAGCAGGTCAGCTACAAGGTCGAGAACGCGCGTGTCGGCCAGGAACTGGACTTCGACAAGCTGTCGCTGACCGTGGAAACCGATGGCACCGTCACCCCGGAAGATGCCGTGGCCTATGCTGCCCGCATCCTGCAGGACCAGTTGACGCTGTTCGTCCACTTCGAGGACGGCATCCCGCAGCCTTCCAGCGCCATGATCGGCGTTGCCGCAGAGCCGCAGGAAAGCGACACCAACCAGCTCAACCGTTACCTGCTCAAGAAGGTGGACGAGCTGGAACTGTCGGTGCGTTCGGCCAACTGCCTCAAGAACGACAACATCATCTACATCGGCGACCTGGTCCAGAAGACCGAAGCCGAGATGCTGCGCACGCCGAACTTCGGCCGCAAGTCGCTCAACGAGATCAAGGAAGTGCTGTCTTCCATGGGCCTGCGCCTCGGCATGGACATCCCCGGATGGCCGCCTGAGAACATCGAGGAAATGGCCAAGAAGCTGGAGCAGGAACTGCTCGGCTGATTTCGTCGCACGGTCAGGACATCGGTCTTGGCCTTGCGGCACCGAACCGGACCGCAAGGTTCATAGAATACGGGGCATGGGCCGGACCCCTTTTTCCGGCCTGCACTGGGCTACCTCGCACGGGCCCATTTCGAACTGAAGGAAGAATACAATGCGTCATGGTATTTCCGGCCGCAAGCTCTCTCGCAAGAGCGGCCACCGCAAGGCTCTGTTCCGCAACATGGCTGCCGCGCTGATCAAGCACGAGCAGATCACCACCACCACGGCCAAGGCCAAGGAACTGCGCCCCTATGTCGAAAAGCTGATCACGCTGGCCAAGCGTGGCGGCCTTTCCAACCGCCGCCTGGCCCATGCCCGCCTGCTGGACGACACGCAGCTGAAGAAGCTGTTCGACGTTCTGGCAGAGCGCTACAAGGACCGTGACGGCGGCTACACCCGCATCATCAAGGCCGGCTACCGTGCCAGCGACGCTGCCCCCATCGCCGTGATCGAACTGGTCGATCGTGACGAGGACGCCAAGGGCCAGGACAGCGGCCCGATGATGACCGACGAATACGAAGACGCATAAGAACAAGCGTCATCGCAACAGAACAAGGGCCGGGGGCGATATGCCTGCCGGCCCTTTTCTATGCCGCTGTTGTTCCTGCAAGCGGTTATTTTCATGAGCCTATTGGTAATCTCCGGCGATGTGATTACATCTGAAATCACAGTTCGTGAGGTCGCAACCCGCCATGATTCATGCTTTGCGCAAGGCAGCCGCCATGCTGCTTGCCGCCATTCCCCTTGCTGCCCTTGGCAGCGCTGCTATCGCCCAGGACATGACCGCACCTGCATATCCCGAAACGCGCCGCGATGACGTGGTGGAGACCCTCTTTGGCGAGGAGATTGCCGATCCCTATCGCTGGCTGGAGGAGGATGTCCGCAATTCCGATGAGGTTGCCGATTGGGTCGAGCGACAGAATGCGGTAACGGATGCATACCTTGCAAAGCTGCCCGCGCGGGACTGGTTCAAGAAGCGGACCGGCGAGATCTTCGACTTTGCCCGCTATTCCACCCCGGCCCGATATGGTGGGCGCTATTTCTACACCTTCAACACCGGCCTGCAGAACCAGAGCCCGCTCTATGTCCGCGATGGCCTTGAAGGCGAGCAGCGCCTGCTGATCGATCCCAATGAATGGGCGGACGATGGCGCGACGGCGCTTTCCGACTGGTTGCCATCGCCCGACGGCAGCAAGCTGCTCTACAGCGTGCAGGACGGCGGGACGGACTGGCGTATCCTGCGGGTGCTGGATGTCGACACGGGAGAGACGCTGGCCGACGAGATCCGCTGGGCGAAGTTCACCTCGCTGGCATGGGTGGGGGAGGAAGGTTTCCTCTATTCCCGCTTCCCGGAACCGGAGGAGGGCGAGGACTTCCAGGCGCTGAATTACAACCACGCCGTCTATTTCCATCGCCTCGGCACGCCGCAATCCGAAGATGAGCTGGTCTATGCGACGCCTGATGACCGGGAAGTGGGCCACAGCGCAGGTGTGACCAGCGACGGGCGCTGGGCCATCGTCACCAGCCACAAGGGCACCGACGCGCGTTATGAAGTGCAAGCCATTGACCTCGATGCGCGTGATACGCTGGGCTGGCAGGCACGGCCGCTCGTCACGGGCTTCGATGACAGCTGGAGCGCGGTGGACAGCGTGGGCGGCAAGCTGTGGTTCGTGACCAACAAGGACGCGCCGCTCTACCGCGTGTTGTCCATCGATCTTGACGCAGCATCGCCCGAATGGCGCGAGGTTGTGCCGCAGGCGGAGCAGCCCATCGACGGAGCCTCCATCGTCGGGGACAAGCTCGTGCTGTCCTACCTGCGCGATGCCAGCTCGAGGGTGGAGATATTCACGCTGGATGGTGACGATGCCGGACAGGTGGAACTGGGCGCAATCGGCACCGTGGGCGGCTTCTCGGGCGAACCGGGCAATCCGGAAACCTTCTACAGCTTCACCAGCTACAACCGCCCGCCGACCATCTATCTCCTCGACATGGCGACCGGTCAGCGCAGCATCTTTGCCGCGCCTGACCTGACCTTCGACCCCGACAATTTCGTGGTCGAACAGCGCTTTTATGCAAGCAGGGACGGCACGCGGGTGCCGATGTTCATCATGCGGCGCGCGGATATCGCGGCCAGCGGCCAAGCGGTGCCGACGCTGCTTTATGGTTATGGCGGCTTCGATGTTTCGCTCACGCCCGGCTTTTCCGCCAGCAGGCTGGCCTGGGTGGAGGCGGGCGGTGCCTATGTTGTCGCCAACATCCGTGGCGGCGGCGAATACGGCAAGGCGTGGCACGATGGCGGCCGTCTTGCCAACAAGCAGAATGTCTTTGACGATTTCATCGCGGCGGGAGAGTTCCTGATTGCCGAGGGCATCACGCCGCAAGACGGGCTTGCCATCCAGGGCGGTTCCAACGGCGGCTTGCTGGTGGGCGCGGTCGCCAACCAGCGGCCTGACCTGTTCGCGGCGGGCAATGCAGCCGTCGGCGTGATGGACATGCTGCGCTTCGATCGCTGGACTGCCGGGCGCTACTGGGTCGATGATTATGGCTATCCCGACCGGGAGGAGGATTTCCGCATCCTTCGCGCCTATTCCCCGCTGCACAATATCCAGCGCGGGGCGGACTATCCCGCCTTGGTGGTGACAACGGCGGACACCGATGATCGCGTGGTTCCGGGCCACAGCTTCAAATACACGGCAGCCTTGCAGGAAGCCGGTTTGGGGGACCGCCCGCAGCTGATCCGCATCGAGACGCGGGCCGGGCATGGCTCCGGCAAACCCACCGACAAGGCGATCGCCGAGGCGGCGGATATCATGGCTTTCCTGGCCTATTGGACCGGGCTGGGCGAGCCGGAATAGTTGTTCAGCTAACTATCTAGTTTCCTGAACATTACCTAACGGCAGGGTTCAGCGAGACCTCACGGCGACTCGGGTAATCCTTCAGTCATCGGTGGCGATAGGGCCATCGCGGACAAGAAGGAGATGCCCCATGAAGTCCATTACCAAAACCCTCGTCGGGACTGCTGCCGCAGGTGTGTTGGCAGTGGCCTCTGCAACTCCCGCCATGGCCAATGACCGCCACCGCGATCGCGGCATCGACGGGGGTGACATCCTCACCGGCGCCCTGATCATCGGCGGGATTGCCGCGATTGCCGCGATTGCCGATGATGATGATCGCGACCATCGCTATCGTGACCGTGATTACCGCTACAATGACCGTTATGACAGGTATGACCGTCGCGGTTATGGTTCTTCGCGCCACAACGGCAATGCCGCGGTCGACCAGTGTATCCGCGCCGTCGAACGCCGGGCCGAACGCTGGAGCGGTGCCCGCGCCGAAGTCACCCAGATCCGCGATGTCGATCGTGAACGCGGTGGCTGGGAAGTGAAGGGCCGGATCGCGGTCCAGGATTACCGCCACAACGGCCGCCATTACCGCAACAACGGTTGGGATGAAGGCCGCTTCACCTGCGATATCCGTCGCGGACGGGTGGTCGATGTCGACTTCCGCGGAATTCGCGGGCTCTGATCGAACCACATGATGAACTCCCTCGGCAGGCGGTTCAGGCAAATGCAAGCCTGGACCGCCTATCGCTTGTGGTAACGATGAATCCGCCCCCCAGATGTTGGGGCAATGAAAGGACCTGACGATGGCCCTCCATTCTTCCCGCCTTGCCGCCTGCGCTGCGGCGCTTGCAGCCACTTCCATGCTTGCCATGGCGTCCGCTGCGGCCGAGCTGCCGAGGATCCCCTCCAACCTTCCGGCCCACGCGACGAGCCATGACGGCTCTGCCGAGACGGCCGATGGCTGGCGTCGCCGCCATCACCGGCGCGGTGTCGATGCCGGGGACGTGATCGCCGGCGTGGTCGTGCTGGGGGCGATTGCCGCGATTGCCAGCTCGGCTTCCAGCAGCCGGGATCGCGACCGGCGCCGCGAGGATGTACGCTATCGCGAGCCTGCCCCGCGCCAGGCGAGCTGGGGTTCGGGCGGGATCGACCGTGCGGTGGACATGTGCGTGAACCAGGTCGAACGCGGCCGTGACCGGGTCGACAGCGTGGACAATGCCTCGCGCGATGCCCGTGGCTGGAACGTTTCCGGTTCGCTGAGCAATGGCGAATATTTCAACTGCCGGATCGATAACGAAGGGCGCATCCGCTCGATCGACTTGGGCGACAATTTCTCCTCCTACGATGGCGCAGGTGCCCAGGCAGGCCCGCAGTGGAGCGACCAGGACTATGCCGCAGCGCGCGCCAGCGTGCGCGGGCAGGCTGTAGAGCCGGGCTATGACGGTTCGATCGATGCCGACCTTGACGGCCCGCGTCCGGCCTATCCGGGTGGTCCGCTTCCGGGTGAGGAAGGTTACGAGGAAAGCTTCGGCGGCTGATCGCCGTCAGCCTTCTGCATCCGTCGTCTTGTCCGAAGCCTGCGCGCGCGCAAGGTCCTTGTCCCGCGAATAGGCCGGCAGGGCGAGGTTGTAGCGGATGGCGGCAGCGCGCAGCATGAATCCGGCCAGGCCCGCACCAATCCAGACCGGAACGCGCGGCAGGCCTGCCACTTCCCCGATCACGGCGAGCGTGGCGGAAAGGGCTGCTGCCGTGATGTAGAGTTCCGGCCGCATCAGGATCGAGGGGCGACCTGCCACGACGTCGCGCAGGATACCGCCGACACAGCCTGTGACGATCCCCATCAGGATGGAAGTGACCGGCGGAACGCCATAGCTCATCGCCTTGGCTGCGCCGATCACGGCATAGCCGGTAAGGCCCGCGCCATCGGCGAATTCCAGCACCTTGCCTTCCCACCAGCGGGTGGGCGTGAACCATGCGATCAGCGATACGGTGAGGCAGGCCGGCGCCACCCAGAAGTCTCCTATCCAGAACACTTCGGCACCGATCAGCAAGTCGCGAACAGTGCCGCCGCCCACGCCAGTCACCAGCGCGAAAAAGGCCATGGTCACGAAGGTCTGTCGCTCCTTCGCCGCCAGCAGCGCTCCGGAAAAGGCGAACACGGCCACGCCGAGGATATCCAGCACATCGAGCAGCGGGGTCAGGACGATCGTATCGTTCATGTGCGGGCCTTGATGCGCGCCTTGCGCCTGCGGAACATCAGGATGCAGCCCAGCAGCGATCCGATCACCCCCAGCGCGGCGAAGATGATCAGGATCGGATGCGACGTGTCCTCGCGTTCCTGCAAATCCATGATGTGCAGGCCCCACATGAAATCGAACACCCGCCACCAGGCGGACCGGATCGCCACCACCTCACCGGTGGAAGCGCGCATGTAGACATTGGTGCCGTCCGAATAATGCGCTTGCCATGCGGCAAAGGGTGCGCGCAGGTCCATCGGCGAGACATCCTCGGGGAAATAGGTGACGCCTTCCAGCGTGCCTTCCCCGGCATAGGCAGCCTCGGCGATGCGCCGGGCCTCGCTCTCGATCAGCGGCGGGATCAGCGAGCCGTCACGCGCGGAATAGCGGAAACGGCCGCCATCGGGTTCGCTCACGATCCATGCCGGGCCATCCACCTGCTGGATCAACGCGATGCTGCTGGCGGTGCCGATCTTTGCGGCGGGGAAGACCAGCCCTTCGGCTTCGATCAGCGCAGGTTCCGCCCGCAGGTGGTCGCCGCGCACCTCCTCGATGGGACGGGCGACCATGACCAGGCCGGTAACCGTCCACATCAGGATGGGCACGCCCACCAGCCAGCCCAGCCAGATGTGCCATTTGGCGAAACGTTGCATGAAGCGCTGACGAGCCATCATGCAGGCCTACACGTGTTAGTCCGTCGCGAACAGCTTGGACCTGTCGGCAAAGGCCTTCATCTCGATGGCGTTGCCGCTGGGATCGCGGAAGAACATCGTCGCCTGCTCGCCCGGCTGGCCCTTGAAGCGGATGTAGGGCTCGATCACGAACCGCGTGCCGGCAGCCTTCAGGCGGTCTGCCAGTTCCTGCCATTCGGGCATGGTGAGAACGATGCCGAAATGCGGAACGGGAACGCCGTGGCCATCCACCGGGTTGCTCGCCTCGTCACGCTTGTCGCAACCCGGGACGAGGTGGGTGACGATCTGGTGGCCGTAGAAGTCGAAATCCACCCATTGTTCCGCCGAGCGCCCTTCCGGGCAGCCCATCACGCCGCCCCAGAATTCACGCGCCATGGCGATGTCATGCACGGGAAAGGCGAGGTGGAAGGGAGACAGTTCGGCCATCGTGGCCTCCTTACATGTGGATCGGCTTGCCCCGCACCGCCATCGCCGCTTCCTTGATCGCTTCGGAATGCGTCGGGTGGGCGTGGCAAGTGTAGGCGATGTCCTCGCTCAGCGCGCCGAATTCCATGGCCTGTGTTGCCTGCGCGATCATGGTGCCGGCGACAGAGGCGATGCACCATACGCCCAGCACGCGATCCGTTTCCGCATCGGCGATGACCTTCACGAAACCGTCCGGCTCGTGGTTGGTCTTGGCGCGGCTGTTGGCGAGCATGGGGAACTTGCCGACCTTGATCTCGCCCTGTTCCCTGGCTTGCTCTTCGGTCAGGCCGACGCCGGCGATTTCGGGCCAGGTATAAACGACCCCGGGGATGAGATCGTGGTTCACGATGCCGATCTGGCCCGCAATCCATTCTGCCACGGCGATGCCTTCATCCTCGGCCTTGTGGGCAAGCATGGGGCCGGGCACCACGTCACCGATCGCGCGCACGCCGGGAACGGAGGTGCGAAACTGGCCGTCCACCTCGATCTGGCCGCGCTGGTTGGTTTCGAGGCCGATATTCTCCAGTCCAAGGCCTTCGGTGTTGGGCTTGCGGCCGATGGACACCAGCACGCAATCGGCCTTCAGCACTTCCTCTTCGCCGCCCGCCGCGGGTTCCACGGTGACGGTGGCGGTCTTGCCGCGCACGGAGACGCCGGTGACCTTGGTCGCCAGCTTCAGTTCCATGCCTTGCTTCTTGAAGATCTTGGCGGCTTCCTTGCGGATATCGTCATCCATGCCGGGCAGCAGCTGGTCGAGATATTCGACCACGGTGACCTGCGCGCCAAGGCGGCGCCACACGCTGCCCAGTTCCAGCCCGATCACACCGCCACCGATGACGATCATGTTCTTGGGCACCTTGGGCAGTTCCAGCGCGCCGGTGGAATCGACCACCACGCCCTTTTCATTGTCAATCTCGACACCCGGCAGCGGGGTGAC
This sequence comes from Alphaproteobacteria bacterium, assembly GCA_030424845.1. Classification (GTDB taxonomy): domain Bacteria; phylum Pseudomonadota; class Alphaproteobacteria; order Sphingomonadales; family Sphingomonadaceae; genus Alteraurantiacibacter. The sequence continues at coordinate 261,006 of JAUHWC010000003.1, forward strand.
GGAAGATCCGGTGGCGATCACCACTTCCTTCGCAGTGTGCGCCTTGCCGTCCACTTCAACGGTATGCGCGTCCTTGAAGGTGGCGTGGCCCTTCAGCCAGGTGACCTTGTTCTTCTTGAACAGGAACTCGATCCCGCCGGTCAGCTGGGCAACGGCATCGCGGCGCTGGCCGTGCATGGCTTCGAGGTTGAGCTTGGGCGTGACCTCGATGCCCATCTTGGCCATCGCACCATTGGCTGCCGCATCGAAGTATTCGGACGCATGCAACATCGCCTTGGACGGGATGCAGCCGACATTGAGGCAGGTGCCGCCCAGCGTCGCGCGGCTTTCCACGCATGCCGTCTTAAGCCCCAGCTGCGCCGCGCGAATGGCCGCGACATAGCCGCCGGGACCGGCACCGATGATGAGGACGTCGAAATCGTATTCAGCCATTATCTCTTCCTCAAAGGTCGATCAGCATCCGCATCGGATCCTCGATCGCTTCCTTGATGATCTTGAGCGCGGTCACGGCTTCGCGGCCGTCGATGATGCGGTGGTCGTAGGACAGCGCGATGTACATCATCGGGCGGATCACCACTTCGCCGTTCACGGCAACGGGGCGGTCCTCGATACGGTGCAGGCCCAGTACGGCGCTCTGCGGCGGGTTGATGATCGGGGTGCTCATCAGCGACCCGAACACGCCGCCGTTGGAGATGGTGAAGGTGCCGCCGCTCATGTCAGCCATGGTCAGCGTGCCTTCCTTGGCTTTCTTGCCATATCCGGCGATGGCCAGCTCGATCTCGGCAAAGCTCATCTTGTCGATGTTGCGGACCACCGGGACCACCAGGCCATTGGGTGCGGACACGGCGACAGAGAGATCGACATAATCGTGATAGACGATCTCGTCCCCGTCGATCTGCGCGTTCACGGCCGGAACGTCCTTCAGCGCAAGGGCGGATGCCTTGGCGAAGAAGCTCATGAAGCCCAGCTTGATGCCGTGCTTCCTGGCGAACAGGTCCTTGTAGGCCTCGCGCGCTTCGATGACCGCGGTCATGTCGACATCGTTGAAGGTGGTGAGCAGCGCCGCCTCTTCCTGCGCGCCCTTCAGGCGCTTGGCGATGGTCTGGCGCAAGCGCGTCATCTTCACGCGCTCGGTGCGGCGGTCCCCGCTTGCGGCAGGGGCGGGCGCTTCGACCGTTGCGGCAGGAGCGGGCGCGCCGTCCTTCTTCGCCTTGGCAGCGGCCAGCACGTCCTCCTTCGTCAGGCGGCCATCCTTGCCGGTGCCCTTGATGGTGGAGGGGTCAAGGCCGTGTTCCAGCACGGCGCGGCGCACGGCAGGCGACAGGGTCAGGTCTGCGGCATCCTCGGTGCTCGCGGCCGGTGCCGGAGCGGGGGAGGCGGTGGTGGTGGCGGCCGGGGCCGGCGCGTCGTCCTTCGCCTTGGGCTTGGCGGCCGGGGCATCGCCTTCCTCCACGCGGGCGAGCAGCGCGCCCACCTCCACCGTGTCACCCACGGCGACCACATGTTCGGACAGGATGCCGTTGACGGGCGAGGGCACCTCGACGGCGACCTTGTCGGTCTCGAGGCTGCAAATGGGCTCGTCCACCGCCACGGCTTCGCCGGGCTGCTTCAGCCATTCGCCAACGGTGGCTTCGGTAACGGATTCGCCCAGTGTCGGGACTTTGACTTCGATGGCCATGAGTTGTGTCCTCAGCCCTTCTTGGTTCGGGATTTGGTGGTGTTGCCGCGGGTGGAAAGTCCCAAGGCGACGGAAACGAGCGACTGCTGCTGCGCCTGGTGGCGGGCAGCAAATCCGGTGGCGGGCGATGCGGCGGGTTCACGGCCCGCATAGCTGGGGCGCATGCCCTTGTGCCCGGCGGCTGTCAGCGCATCCTCGATCCGGCTTTCGACGAAGAACCAGGCCCCGTTGTTCTTCGGTTCTTCCTGGCACCAGACCACTTCCTGGAGGTTGGTCATGCGCTTCAGGCGCACGGCCAGCGGTTCGCCGGGGAAGGGATATAGCTGCTCGAGACGGACGATGGATACATCGTCGATGCCTTCCTCGTCACGCTTCTCCATCAGGTCATAGGCGACCTTGCCGCTGCACAGCACGAGGCGCTTCACCTTCTTGTCGGGGATATCGGTCTTGTCCGACAGGATCCGCATGAAGTGGCTGTCACCCATGAAGTACTGCGCATCGCTCTTGGCCAGCGGGTGGCGCAGCAGGCTCTTGGGGGTCATGATGACCAGCGGCTTGCGGAAGGGGCGCAGCATCTGCCGGCGCAGAACGTGGAAATAGTTGGCCGGGCTGGTGATGTTGCACACCTGGATATTGTCGTTCGCGCACAGCTGCAGGAAGCGTTCGAGGCGGGCAGAGGAGTGTTCCGGTCCCTGGCCCTCGAAACCGTGCGGCAACAGCATGACAAGGCCGTTGGCGCGCAGCCACTTCACCTCGCCCGCGGCGATGAACTGGTCGATCATGGTCTGCGCGCCGTTGGCAAAGTCACCGAACTGCGCTTCCCACATCACCAGCGTCTTGGGATCGGCACCGGCAAAGCCGTATTCGAAGCCCAGCACGCCGAATTCCGACAGGGTCGAGTCATACACCTCGAACTTGCCATGGGGCAGGGTGGAGAGGGGGATGTATTTCTCTTCGGTCTGCTGGTCGACCCAGATCGCGTGGCGCTGGCTGAAGGTGCCGCGGCCCGAATCCTGCCCGGACAGGCGCACGCCGAAGCCTTCGGTAACCAGGCTGCCGAAGGACAGCGCCTCCGCCGTTGCCCAGTCGAATCCCTCGCCGCTGGCGAACATTTCCTTCTTGGCATCGATCACGCGTTGCAGCGTGCGGTGGATCGCCAGGTCCTCGGGCACGGTGGTCAGCGTGCGGCCGAGGCTCTCGAACAACTTGGGTTCGATCGCGGTATGCACGTTGCGGCGCGCGGTTTCCGGGTCTGCCGGCTTGTGCAGGCCGGACCAGCGACCGCCGAACCAGTCCGCCTCGTTCGGCTTGTAGCTCTTGCCTGCCTCGAACTCCTGGTCGAGCACGGCGGTGAACTTGTCCTCTTCCTCGCCGGCCCAGTCCTTGTCGATCACGCCTTCTGCCACGAGGCGGTTGGCGTAGACCTTGCTGACCTTGGGATGCTTCCTGATCTCGGAATACATCAGCGGCTGGGTGAACATCGGTTCGTCACCCTCGTTGTGGCCGAAGCGGCGATAGCACCACATGTCGATCACGATGTCGCGCTTGAACTTCTGGCGGTATTCGATGGCCAGCTTGCAGGCGAAGGTCACCGCTTCGGGATCATCGCCGTTCACATGCAGGATGGGTGCCTGCACGCCCTTGGCCACGTCCGACGGGTAGGGTGACGATCTGGCGAATTTCGGACTGGTCGTAAAACCGATCTGGTTATTGATCACGAAGTGGATGCAGCCGCCGGTGGAATAGCCGCGCACGCCGGAAAGGCCGAAGCATTCCCACACCACGCCTTGACCGGCGAATGCGGCATCGCCGTGGATCAGCACAGGCAGTACCTTTTCGTGCTTGGACAGGTCGTCATGCATTGCCTGCTGCGCGCGCACCTTGCCCAATACCACGGGGTTGACCGCTTCCAGGTGGCTGGGGTTGGGTACCAGGCTCATGTGCACCTTCACCCCGTCGAACTCGCGGTCGGTGCTGGTGCCAAGGTGATACTTCACGTCACCCGAGCCGCCGACATCATCGGGGTTGGCGCTGCCACCGGAGAATTCGTGGAAGATCACGCGATAGGGCTTGGCCATCACGTTTGCGAGCACGTTCAGGCGGCCGCGGTGGGCCATGCCGTAGACGATCTCGCGCACGCCCATGGCGCCGCCATACTTGATCACCGCTTCCAGCGCGGGGATCATGGATTCGCCGCCATCCAGGCCGAAGCGCTTTGTGCCGACATATTTCTTGCCGAGGAACGCCTCGTACTGCTCGCCGCGGATCACGGCCGACAGGATGGCGCGCTTGCCCTCCGGCGTGAACTCCACGACCGTATCGGGCAGCTCGAACTTCTCCTGCAGGAAACGACGCTCGGTCGTGTCCGTGATGTGCATGTATTCGATGCCGACATGGCCGCAATAGGTGCTGCGCAGTGCCTTGTAGAGATTGCCCACGGTGACCCATTCGAAGCCGAAGGCACCGCCAACATAGACCTCGAGGTCCTCCTGCCCGCCGAAACCGTGCCATTCCAGCGTCAGGTCCCTCGGTTGCTCGCGATGCGACAGGCCCAGCGGATCGAGATCCGCGGCCAGGTGGCCGCGCACGCGGTAGAGGCGGATCAGCATCATGGCGCGGATGGATGCGTCGCACGCCTTCTCGATCGCAGCCGGATCGGCGGGCTTGCCGGCCTTGGCCGCGGCTTCCTTGATCGCCACCGCCATGTTCGTCGGGTCCATCGCCTCGACCAGGTCAGGCTCGGCATCGACCAGCGGCCACTTGGCATTGCCCCAGCTGGGGCCTGGCTGCGGACCGTCCTGATCGGACAGTTCGGGGAGGAAATCCTGCGCTTCGTTACCCATGTCGGCTACTCGCTAGAGAGGAGGGGGAGGCGGTTCTACGCCAGCTCTTTGAGAAGAGCGTCCAGGGTGGTGCCAAGTTCCGAAGGAGACGGCGAGACACGGATGCCCGCGGCTTCCATGGCCGCGATCTTGTCTTCCGCGCCGCCTTGTCCGCCGGACACGATGGCGCCGGCATGGCCCATGCGGCGGCCCGGAGGCGCCGTGCGGCCGGCGATGAAGCCGACCATCGGCTTGGAGCGGCCCTTGGCGGCTTCCTGCTTGATGAATTCGGCAGCTTCTTCCTCGGCGCTGCCGCCGATTTCGCCGATCATGATGATCGACTTGGTGTCATCATCGGACAGGAACAGGTCGAGCACGTCGATGAAGTTGGTGCCGTTCACAGGGTCACCGCCGATGCCCACGGCAGTCGTCTGGCCAAGGCCGACGGCAGTGGTCTGGTGCACCGCTTCATAGGTGAGCGTGCCCGAGCGGCTGACAACGCCGACCGAGCCCTTGGAGAAGATCGATCCGGGCATGATGCCGATCTTGCATTCGCCGGGGGTGAGCACGCCGGGGCAGTTCGGGCCGATCAGGCGCGACTTGGAGCCGGACAGCGCGCGCTTCACCTTCACCATGTCGAGCACGGGAACGCCTTCGGTGATCGCCACGATCAGCTCGATCTCGGCCTCGATGGCTTCCAGGATCGCATCAGCCGCGAAGGGCGGCGGCACGTAGATGCACGATGCGGTGGCACCGGTGGCTTCCCTGGCATCGCGCACGGTGTTGAACTGCGGCAGGCCGAGGTGCTCGCTGCCACCCTTGCCCGGCGTCACGCCCGCAACCATCTGCGTGCCGTAATCCAGCGCCTGCTGCGTGTGGAACGTACCGGTGTTGCCGGTCATCCCCTGGGTGATGACCTTGGTGTTCTTGTCTACGAGGATGGACATGGTGCTTCCTTGTGCGGTTAATTCGTGTGTCTATCCGGTTTGGAACTGCGGCGGCAGCGGCATGCTGGTGATCAGCAGCAATGTGATGGAAGGCGGATCGCTGATCCCGAGCTCGGTCGTGTCGATGTCACGTGTGCTGAGCTCGAAGCTGTATTCGCCCGTCACCAGCAGGTTGGCCGGATCGGTATGCGGCAAGCCGTGCATGATCCGGTCGAACATGGCTTGCATTCGCGGAGCTTCAGCCATCGGTTCCGCGCCGAAGTGATCTTCGATGGCGATGCGCAATCCGGCAAGGCTCTGCGTCCCCTCGATGCGGGCGCCGACGCGGCATTGGACCACGGGTCCGAAGTCCTGCAGGGCAATGGTGAGGTTGTCCTTGTGATAGGACACGGTCTCGAACTCGCCCATCGCATTGCTCACGCGCTCCGGCTGGGTGTAGCCCCATTGATCTTCCACCAACGGGCGGGTGTTCACGGCAAATTCCGGACTGACGACGTCGGTACACATTTGCAGTGCGCCCATCAGTTCCTGCGCCGTGGAGATTCGCCCGATTTCTTCTTCCACCGAGAGCGGGGAAGGCGGGCTTGTCGGTGTTGCTGCAACGACGTTGATCACCGGCACGCCGGGTTGCGGCGGGGAAATGCGGCTTGTCGTCCGGCGCGGCGCGGGAGTGGTGCTGGTCGGCGAAGGAAGAGTGACTTGCGTTCTCGTGTCCGCTTCCTGCCCATGCGCGGCGGTGCCGGCCCCAAGGGCCAGCGCCGCGCACATGGATGGCAGGAGGTGAAGCGCCTTAGGCAAGCGAGCTGTCCAGGCCCTTGCACGCCTCGAGCAGTTCCTCGACCGCGTCGACCGAGACCTTGAGGTTGGCGGCTTCATCGTCGGAGAGTTCGATTTCGACCACGTCCTCGATGCCGTCGGCGCCGATGACGGCGGGCACGCCGACGTAGAGGCCGTTCACGCCATACTTGCCATCCACATATGCGGCACAGGGCAGGATGCGCTTCTGGTCACCCAGGTATGCTTCGGCCATCGCAATGGCGGAAGTGGCAGGCGCGTAATAGGCAGAGCCGGTCTTCAGCAGGCCGACGATCTCGCCGCCCCCGCTGCGCGTGCGGGCCACGATCTCGTCAAGGCGGCCAGCGTCCACGCCCTTGATCTTGGCAAGGTCATGCACCGGGATGCCGGAAATGGTGGAATAGGACAGGACGGGGACCATGGTATCGCCGTGGCCGCCCAGCACGAAGGCGTTCACGTCCTTCACCGAGCATTCGAATTCCCATGCAAGGAAAGTGGCGAAGCGCGCGCTGTCCAGCACGCCGGCCATGCCGACCACCTTGTTGTGCGGCAGGCCGGAGAATTCGCGCAGCGCCCAGACCATCGCGTCCAGCGGGTTGGTGATGCAGATCACGAAGGCATCGGGGCAGTTGTTCTTGATGCCTTCGCCCACGGCCTTCATTACCGACAGGTTGATGCCCAGCAGGTCATCGCGGCTCATGCCCGGCTTGCGCGGCACGCCGGCAGTCACGATCACAACGTCAGCGCCTGCGATATCGGCATAGTCGTTCGTGCCCTTGATCGAGGCGTCGAAACCTTCGATGGGGCCGCACTGGGAAAGGTCCAGCGCCTTGCCCTGCGGCATCCCTTCGGCAATGTCGAACAGGACGATGTCGCCCATTTCCTTCTTCGCTGCGAGGTGGGCGAGGGTGCCGCCGATCATGCCGGCGCCGATAAGGGCGATCTTCTTGCGTGCCATGAGGGTGTCAGGTCCTTCAAACTGCGCGGGCGCGTTGGAGTTAAGGTGATCCTGCGGGCCCGATCCCTGCGCACCGCAAGGGGATTCGTCCCAATTCCTGCCATCGCCGTAGGCTTGGCCCATGTGCTTTGCAACCGCGAAAAGACCCTGATTGGCAACTATTTATGATATCAGTTCGCAATAGCATTAAATGGGGCGTGAATTTGGAAATTCGCGCCAGATTGGCGGCTTCAGCCAGCCAGCTGGGTGGGTGAGAAGTTGTCTGTCTCGTCCTTCAGCAGTTTCAGGGCAAGGTGTTCGGGCACGGCGCAGCTGAAGTGGTACCCCTGGCACAGCGTGCAGCCGTCTTCGCGCACCGCTTGCACCTGCTCCGCGGTCTCCAGCCCTTCGGCGACGATCTCCATGCCCAGTGTCGAGCCCATCTCCGCGACGGCCCGAATGATCGCATCGTTGCGGCGGCCGATATGCGCGCCGGAAACGAAGCTGCGGTCAACCTTGATGGCGCGGAGGGGATATTTGTTGATGTAGTGCAGCGAGGACAGTGTCAGCCGATCTATCAGAATTCTGCACGCGTTCCTGCGCTTGAGGGGGCACGGAAACAGACAATTGCTCAGCTACCGAGGCAAGTGGTTCAATGCGCGGTTCCCCGGAGGACTGCGCGTGTGCAGGCACTGCGAAAAGGATGGCCAAGGCAACGCCAGTGTAGTGTCGGTTGCGAGAATGCATCTTGGGTAACTCCTTCCAAAGAGAGGGATCAAAACACATTGCGAAGGGCAAAACGCGTAACACAGATCACGCCATGGGCGCTTCGCGCTGGACCGATGTGAACATTTGCGGAACATTGGTTCTTTGTGGGCCTGAACCAAAGGCCTGCTGGACTCTTCGCAGCAAAGGCACCACATCGCCCATATGGCACTTACCACTATCTCGGTTCGCGGCGCGCGCGAGCACAATCTCAAGGGTATCGATATCGATCTTCCGCGCGATGCGCTGATCGTGATCACCGGGCTTTCCGGCTCGGGCAAGTCGAGCCTCGCCTTCGACACTATCTATGCCGAGGGGCAGCGGCGCTACGTGGAAAGCCTGTCGGCCTATGCGCGCCAGTTCCTCGAGATGATGCAGAAGCCCGATGTCGAGCATATCGACGGGCTTTCTCCCGCCATTTCCATCGAGCAAAAGACGACGAGCCGCAACCCGCGCTCCACCGTGGCGACGGTGACCGAGATCTACGACTACATGCGCCTGCTTTGGGCGCGGGTGGGCGTGCCTTATTCGCCTGCCACAGGCCTGCCGATCGAGGCGCAGACCGTGTCCAACATGGTCGACCGGGTGATGGAACTGCCCGAAGGCACGCGGCTCTACCTGCTTGCCCCGGTTGTGCGCGGCCGCAAGGGCGAATACCGCAGGGAGCTGGCCGAATGGCAGAAGGCGGGCTTCACCCGCGTGCGCATCGATGGCGAGATGTACGCCATCGAGGATGCGCCTGCGCTCGACAAGAAGTTCAAGCACGATATCGAGGTGGTGGTTGACAGGATCGCCGTGAAGGAAGGGATCCAGACGCGGCTGGCCGACAGTTTCGAAACCGCTCTCAAGCTGGCGGATGGGCTGGCCTATGTGGACCTTGCCGATGGCGTGGTGCCGGGGCGCGAGGAGGAGGCGGCAGGTGGCGGCAACCTGAAGGGTGCCGGCATTCCCGCCAACCGAATCGTCTTTTCCGAGAAGTTCGCATGTCCTGTCTCCGGCTTCACCATCGAGGAGGTGGAGCCGCGCCTGTTCAGCTTCAACGCCCCGCAAGGCGCATGTCCCACTTGCGACGGCATCGGCGAGAAGCAGCTGTTCGACCCGCAGCTGGTGGTGCCGAACGAGGAGCTCAGCCTCAAGCAGGGTGCCATCGTCCCCTGGGCGAAGAGCAACCCGCCGTCGCCTTACTACATGCAGGTGCTCGGCAGCCTGGCGAAGGCTTACGACTTCGACCTCACCACGCCGTGGAACGAGCTGGAAGCGGACCAGCGCGACATCATCCTCTACGGCACCAAGGGTTATCCGGTGGAGCTCACCTTCAAGGACGGGCGCAAGGAATACACCGTGCAGAAGCCGTTCGAGGGGGTGATCGGCAACCTCACCCGCCGCCTGGCGCAGACCGACAGCGGGATGATGCGCGATATCCTTGCCGCCTTCCAGACCGCGCAGCCGTGCGAGACCTGCAACGGCGCGCGCCTCAATGACAAGGCGCTGGCCGTCAAGGTGGCGGGCGAACACATCGCCATGCCCACCCGCCTTTCCGTCAGCGATGCGCTGGAATTCTTCACCGGCCTGCCGGACAGGCTCAGTGACACGCAGAACCAGATCGCCCGCGCCATCCTGAAGGAGATCGTCGAGCGGCTGGGCTTCCTCAACAACGTCGGCCTCGACTACCTCAACCTTGACCGCACCTCAGGCACGTTGAGCGGCGGGGAGAGCCAGCGCATCCGCCTCGCCAGCCAGATCGGCAGCGGGCTGTCAGGCGTGCTCTACGTGCTCGACGAGCCGAGCATCGGCCTCCACCAGCGCGACAATGACCGGCTGCTGGAAACGCTCAAGCGCCTGCGCGACCTTGGCAACACGGTGATCGTTGTCGAGCATGACGAGGACGCTATCCGCGCGGCAGACCACGTGGTGGACCTTGGCCCTGGCGCGGGCGTGCACGGCGGCGAAGTGGTGGCGCAAGGCACGCTGGCACAGGTGCTGAAGTCCAAGAAGAGCCTTACCGCGGCCTACCTCACCGGCGCGCGCGAAATTGCGGTTCCGGCCAAGCGCCGCCAGGGCAATGGCAAGCAGCTGACGGTCCACGGCGCCACGGCCAACAACCTCAAGAACGTCACCGCATCGATCCCGCTCGGCACCTTCACCTGCATCACCGGCGTATCGGGATCGGGCAAGTCCAGCTTCACCATCGACACGCTCCATGCCGCTTCGGCTCGCGCGCTCAACAACGCCCGCGTGGTGGCCGGCCCGCACGAGAAGGTGACCGGCCTCGAATATTGTGACAAGGTGATCGAGATCGACCAGTCGCCCATCGGCCGCACCCCGCGATCGAACCCCGCCACATACACCGGCGCCTTCACCAATATCCGCGACTGGTTCGCCGGCCTGCCCGAAGCGCAGGCGCGCGGCTACAAGCCGGGCCGCTTCAGCTTCAACGTGAAGGGCGGGCGGTGCGAGGCGTGCCAGGGTGACGGACTGATCAAGATCGAGATGCACTTCCTGCCCGATGTCTACGTGACGTGCGAGGAATGCCACGGCAAGCGCTACAACCGCGAAACGCTAGAAGTGAAATTCAAGGGCCACTCCATCGCCGACGTGCTCGACATGACGATCGAGGACGCGGAGGAGTTCTTCAAGGCCGTGCCCCCCATTCGCGACAAGATGCACATGCTGAACGAGGTGGGGCTGGGCTATGTCAAGGTGGGCCAGCAGGCCACTACGCTGTCAGGCGGCGAGGCGCAGCGCGTGAAACTGGCCAAGGAACTCTCCCGCCGCAGCACCGGGCAGACGCTCTACATCCTCGACGAGCCGACCACGGGCCTCCATTTCGAGGACGTCCGCAAACTCCTCGAAGTACTGCACCGGCTGGTGGACCAGGGCAATTCCGTTGTGGTGATCGAACACAACCTCGACGTGATCAAGACCGCGGACTGGCTGCTGGACTTGGGGCCAGATGGCGGCGTGCGGGGTGGAGAGATTGTTGCTCAAGGCACGCCGGAGGAGGTGGCCAAGACCGAGGGCAGCTATACGGGTGAGTATTTGCGTGGGATGTTGGGGGATTAGTGGGAATTAAGTTGTGTAGCAATTTTTTTGCGTTGCTTGACTATTCGCTGCCAGATGCCAAGTGTCTGAATAGCTAGGCTCGGCCCCATTGATTGGCAGGCCGCGATGTGATTCAGGCTCCGTGAGGAGACTGAGTATGAGCGATCTGTATTGGCTGACGGAGGAGCAGATGGCGCGGCTATCGCCGTATTTCCCCAAGAGCCATGGGAAGCCGCATGTCGATGATCGCCGGGTTTTGAGCGGGATCATCTTCGTCAACCGGAACGGGTTACGCTGGCGGGATGCGCCACGAGAGTACGGCCCGCACAAGACGCTGTATAACCGATGGAAACGGTGGAGTGAGATGGGTGTCTTTGGACGGATGATGGAAGGCCTTGCTACCGAACGCGCGGAACCTAAGACTGTCATGATCGACGCAACCTACCTCAAGGCACACCGCACGGCTTCCAGCCTTGGGTTAAAAAAGGGGATCTCGGGCGCCTGATCGGACGCACGAAGGGCGGCATGAACACGAAGCTTCATGCTATCACCGATGCCAATGGCCGCCCCTTGAGCGTCTTCATCACCGCTGGGCAGATCAGCGATTATACCGGCGCAGCAGCCTTGTTCGACGATCTACCCAAGGCGCAATGGATGCTTGCTGACCGAGGCTATGATGCAGACTGGTTCAGGGATGCCCTAAAGCAGAAAGGCATCAAACCCTGCATCCCTGGCCGGAAATCTCGATCCTTGCCCGTAAAATACGACAAGCGCCGATACAAACGCCGCAACCGCATCGAGATTATGTTCGGTCGCCTCAAGGACTGGCGCCGTGTGGCAACCCGCTACGATCGCTGCCCTCAGGTCTTCTTCTCCGCTCTCGCGCTAGCCGCAACCGTACTCTTCTGGCTCTAATCAACGAGCCCTGAGCCTAGCTAGTAAGGGAAGTGGCAGTTGCCACTTCCCTACATCCCCCAATCCATGCCTCACTAGTTGCATTTCACTCGCAACCATGAGGCATTCCCATGAAATCAGTTTGTTTGGCCCCTCAATCGCCGGGCGTGGGCCATCCGGCCCCCTCGGCTTTCCTCCTCCGGATCAAGTCCGGGGGCCGGACGGCGAGAACGCGCCCGCCGGCAATCCGCACGCGACGGGCGGAAAATCTCCGCCATGACCGTGTTCCATGTGTTCCATCGCGCCCACCAATTGCAGGCGGGCAGGGCTGAATGGGCGCTACTTGAACTCGATCAGTTCGAACGGAATGCCTGAATTGTCGGCAAAGAACACGTAAGTGGTGCGCTCGGTAACGACCGGGCCGAGCAGGACGGTGACGCCCTTGGCCACCAGTTCGGCCGTGGCGGCCTCGGCATCGTCCACCTCGAAGGCGAGGTGCTTCACGCCGTTCACGTAAAGGTCTGCCGTGGGATCGAAGCGGTATTCGGGCATGGCGCGGTCCTCCACCACCTCGAACAGCTCGATGTTGAAGCTGCCGTTGGTGATGAGGGCGAAGTTCATCTCCGGGTCCTCGGGCTTGTACATGCGGCGCACCAGTTCGAAGCCCAGCATCTCGCTGTACCAGGCGATGGAGGCATCAAGGTCGGGCACGCTGATGCCAACGTGATGCGCGCCGATGGTGAAGCCGGGGCCGTGGGTGCTTGCCGCCTCGTCCTGTGCGAAGGCTGGTGTGGCGGTGGCGGTGAGTGCAAGCGCGGCCAGCGCGGTGATGGGGCCGGTCAGTCTGGTCATGGGTCTCTCCCTCCCTTGTTTGCGGGCGAGCTTAGCCGCCGAGGGTCGGCCTTGCCAATCCGCGATATCGCCGGGTGCGGAAGGCGGGACCAAGGGGCAGGTGGGAACCGGGCGCGGCTTTGCGCATTATGTGCGGCGAGGCGCTGCTTGCGGCCGCGTCTCCGTTCCGTGTGCCCGGCCGCCGCTCGCCTCCCGAAACGATATTAGGGAGACAGACGATGCATCTCATGCCGAAACGCAGCCTTGCCCTTCTCGCTTCCCTGGCGATGGGCGCTTCCGCCATCTCCGCCGTGCCTGCCGGCGCGCAGGTCGCCCCGCACCCGGTGGTGACCGCGAAGCTGGCCGGCGGGAACGACCATGCCTCCTTCACCGGCGTGGTGAACCAGGAGGCGGGCACCTTGTGCTACATCCTCAACAGCGCCGCGATCGCGCCGGCGAGTGCCGCCATGATCCGCGATGGCGATGGCAATGTGCTGGTCCGGCTCGCCGCGCCAGACGGCGGGTCAAGCGGCGGCTGCATGGATGTCGGCGCGGATCTCGCCGCGGCGATGGTGGCCGATCCTTCCGCCTATGAAGTGGCCGTTGCCAGCGAACACGCGCTGGGCGGCGAAGTCAGCGGCAAGCTGATGGGCTGATGGTCTGCTGAATGCGTGGGGCTGGGGCGATGCAGCGGGAGGACGCTCAGTCCGCCAGCAGCTCCAGCTCCACCGTGGCATGGCCCCGGCGGATCATGCCGAGTTCCTCTGCAGCGGCGCGCGACAGGTCAATCTCGCGCCCGCGGGTATAGGGACCGCGGTCATTGATGCGCACGATCACGCTGCGGCCGTTGTCCGGATTGGTCACCCGCACGCGGCTGCCGAAGGGCAGCGTCTTGTGGGCGGCGGTCATCTCGGTCATGTCGAACCGCTCGCCGCTGGCGGTCAGGCGCCCATCGAAGCGGCGGCCGTAATAGCTGGCGACACCGCGGCCCAGCGTGCGTTCCACTTGCGGGCCGCGCGGCGCCTCGATCTCGCTGATGTCAACGGCGTGGTCCGGCACGTTCGGCATGGCAAGCTGGCCGTCAAGGTGAGCAAAGGCTTCCTCGAATTCGGCTTGCAGGGACGGGGTAAAGCTGGTGCGTGCCGCTTCGGCCAGTGGCGCTTCGATGGCAGTGCTGTCCACCACCTCGGTTTGCGCCTGGACGCTGCCCACGACGCCGCCAAACGCCACTACGGCGCCAACGGCGACAGCGCGGCCCTGGCGTGCCCAGCGCGGGCATGGGGAGATGAGCGGCTTGCTCGTCATGGCGCCGCTCATACGCCTGTGACGGTGAAAAGCCCATGAATCGCCCTTCCGATAACCGCTGCGGCGGGGCGTCCGGTCGCAAAATGGGGCATAAATGGGGCGAATTGACCGCTCCGGGACGCAAAGATTGAAGAATAGCGAACAGGAAGCGGGAATGTTGCCAGTGCCGGAAAAGAGAAATGGGGCCGACATTGCTGCCGACCCCACTCTCACCGGCGTGTGGACCCCTTGCGGGATGCTTGACGCCAAGCGTTTCTCCTCTGGCTTGCCCATGCGGGCCGACCATCGGTTGCACCGCCCGGCGCTCGCGCCGGTGCCGGATCGCTGCCAAGACCGGGTCAGACCAAGGGCCTTCCACATGTCTTGTCACTTTCCGAGACCGGTTCTGGCGCTTCTGACTGCCTCGAGCGGATGAGCCTGTGCCAGGGGGCATGGCGCTTCCATCGGCAGCCGGGCATCTCCTGATCCGGCCTTCCGGCGATGCTGCATCCTGGGCCTCGACGAAGCGAGATGGCTTCAACACCCTTGCGGGCCTGTTACCGCCTCTCTCCTACTCCCACGATGACCTTCATCGTCGCGTCGATCGCTTCCTTGGAACCTCTCCGGACCGGCAGGCGAACCTTCGAGAAACCCTTTCCGTGATCGATGAATTGATGATGTGCCTGAGAGCTGAGTCGGGCAATAGGACAAGCGCCGACTTATCCACTTCGCGCGTTTTTCGCGGTAGACAAGGGTGGATAAGTCAACCGCTCGTCGAGCGCTTGAACTTAACTTTCGCTGGGCAGCGCAGTTGTTGCGCGTCAGCCCTGCTTGTTGCGCTGTGCCAGCAGGCGAAGGCGCAGGGCATTGAGCTTGATGAAGCCCTGTGCGTCCTTCTGGTCATAGGCGCCCGCATCATCCTCGAAGGTCACATGCGCCTCCGAATAGAGCGAATAGGGCGACTTGCGACCGACAAGGATGGCATTGCCCTTGTACAGTTTCAGCCGGACGGTGCCGGAAACCTTCTGCTGGCTGTGATCGATCGCCGCCTGCAGCATCTCGCGTTCGGGTGCGAACCAGAAGCCGTTGTAGATGAGTTCTGCATATTTCGGCATCAGCTCGTCCTTGAGGTGAGCCGCGCCGCGATCGAGCGTGATCTGCTCGATACCGCGATGGGCGATCGCATAGATCGTGCCGCCCGGCGTTTCGTACATGCCGCGGCTCTTCATGCCGACAAAGCGGTTCTCGACCAGGTCAAGGCGGCCGATGCCGTGCTTGCGGCCCAGTTCGTTGAGCGCGGTGAGCAGGCTTGCCGGGCTCATCGCCTCACCGTTCAGGGCAACGCCGTCACCCTTCTCGAAATCGATGGTGATGTATTCGGGCGTATCCGGCGCGTCTTCGGGGTTGACGGTGCGCGAATAGACATAGTCGGGCGTTTCTTCCCACGGATCTTCCAGCACCTTTCCTTCGGAAGAGGTGTGCAGCAGGTTTGCATCGGTGGAGAAGGGGCTTTCGCCGCGCTTGTCCTTGGGAACCGCGATCTGGTGGCTTTCCGCCCACGCGATCAGCGCGGTGCGGCTGGTGAGGTCCCATTCGCGCCAGGGGGCGATGACCTTGATATCCGGATCAAGCGCATAGGCGGACAGCTCGAAGCGCACCTGGTCATTGCCCTTGCCGGTTGCGCCGTGGGCGATGGCATCGGCGCCGGTTTCATGCGCGATTTCGACAAGGCGCTTGGAAATCAGCGGACGGGCGATGGAAGTGCCGAGCAGGTAATCGCCTTCATAACGGGCATTGGCGCGCATCATCGGGAACACGAAATCGCGCACGAATTCCTCGCGCAGGTCCTCGATATAGATGTGCTTGTCCGGAATACCCATGGCACGGGCCTTGGCGCGCGCGGGCTCGATTTCCTCTCCCTGGCCGAGGTCAGCGGTGAAGGTAACGACTTCGAGGCCACGCTCGCTCTCGAGCCATTTGGCAATCACGCTGGTATCGAGGCCGCCGGAATAGGCGAGGACGACGCGCTTGATATCGGACATTGGGTACTCCGCGAATTCAATCGCGGGCGCGCCTATCAGCCGAAGGGGATTCCCGCAACGGCCATGTTGCGGGCAGGCCGCCGGGCGAAAGGATCAATCCACCTCGGCTGCACCAAGATGCGGATTGTTGCGCGTGACATAGTTGAGCCACCTCTTGGGGCGCCGCAGCATGTCTTCGGGCACATCCGCCTTCAGGCCGAGCATCTGGGCAAGCGTTGCAACGAAGTGAATGCAGTTGCGTTCGTCGAGATCGTAATAGCGACCGGGATAGTTGCGCCAGCGTTCGATCTCCGCACGCAAGGCGTGATACTGCGCATCGCTGATCCGCATCGAGAAATGCCGGTTGGTATCCTCGATCGTGTCTTCCTCCTCCACGATGATCTCGTGCTCGGCGGGACCGTTCGTGATGGCTTGCGATGTGTATTTGGCCGAGAAGCCGAAATTCTCGCGGACCCGCTGGCCGCTGGCTTCCAGTGTCCCTTCAAACACCACGAAGGTATGGGGATAGCGTCCCCACAACACGGATCCGTTGAAACTGTGGAAGTGGATTGTCACTGCTGCCGTCGCGGGCGCTGCCATGACCAGCGCGGCAAGGGCTGCGCACAGCGCGGCCAGATGGCGGGAGGGGGATCGGCGAAGCATGATCGGCATGTCGTTATTCAGCCTCGGCATTGGGTGGTTCGTCAAGATGCTTTGCGGCCTCGCCGCTCTCGATATCGCGCAATAAAGCAGGCAGATAGACAGCCAGCGCACCGGCGCGCAGCAGGTAACTGCCCGTCATGGCGATCCATACGCCGAGATTGCCATGCGGCCTGAGCGACAGGTCCAATGCCAGGTAAAGCACGGTTGCGATGACACCGGCATTGCGCAGCGCCCGTCCGCGCATTGCACCGATGAAGATGCCGTCCAGCAACCAGCTCGGCATTCCCACCAGGGGCACGAGTGCGGCAAAGGGCAAGAAGCGCATCGCCTCCGCCCGGACATCGGGATCGGTGGTGATGAAAGCGATCACGGTTCCGCCAAGGGCCAGGAAGAGCAGTGCCAGCAGCGCGCCGGAGGCAAGCGAGAACTCTCCGGCAAGTCGCGCGCTGCGCAGGAAGGCGCGCTTGTCCCTTGCACCGATGGCATTGCCTACCCGGCTCTCCGCGGTGAAGGCAAAGGCATCGAGGATGAAGGCAGCGAGGTTGATGAATTGCAGCAGCACGTGGTTGGCGGCAAGTTCGGTCGCGCCGAGCCGCGCCCCGGAGTTGGCGAACCAGGTGAACATGGTGAGCAGGGCCAGCGTGCGGATCATGATGTCGCAGTTGACCGAGAACAGCCGTTTGAGCGCGGCCTTGTCCGTGATCGCGCTGCGCGGCGTGCGGGCGATGATGGCGAGCATTGAGCCGCCCGCCACCCGCCCGGCAATTACCAGTCCAACAAGCAGCGCGGACCATTCGGCAATCGCCGTGCCGATCCCCACGCCAAGAGCGCCCATGTCAAGCCCCCAGACGAGTGCGATATCGGCCACGATGTTCACAAGGTTCATCACGACCTGCAGCAAGAGAGCAGCGCGCGTGCGGCCAAGCCCCAGCAGCCAGCCATTGATGGCAAAGACGCAAAGCGCAGCAGGAGCGCCGAAGAAACGCGCAGTGACATATGCGCTTGCCTCGGTCGTCACGTCCTCTCCGCCTGCCAGCAAGGCAAAGGCCGCCTCGCGCAAGGGCCATTGCAGCGCCACAATGGCAAGGCCGAGGCCGAAGCCAAGCAGCAAGGCACGCAGCAGCAGGGCTTCTACTTCGCGCTGGTTGCCCGAGCCTTCTGCCTGTGCGGTAAGCCCGGTCATGCCCATGCGCAGGAAACCGAAGCTCCAGAAGATCAGGCCGATGATCGTTGCGCCCAGCGCCACCCCCGCAAGTGCGGCGGCTTCACCCGTGCGGCCGATGACGGTGGCATCAACCACGCCGACGAGCGGGATCGATGCCTGCCCGAGCATGATCGGCCAGGCTTGCGCAAAGATGCTCGCCCTTGTCAGTGGCTTCGGGTTAAGGGGGCGGTCAGCTGCGGTCATGCAGCGCCCCTAGCGCGTCAGCAGGCGCTTTTCAGCCTCTTCCATGTATCCGCGGGTCAGCGGCAGGGCGTTCCTCTCCCTCACATACTGGATCTGGTAGTTGCACATGGCGCCGTGTTCGAAACTGGTGGCAGCACCAGCGAGGTAGAAGGTCCAAAGACGGAAGAATTTCTCATCGAACATCTCTTCGATGCGGGCCTTGTTTTGCATGCAGGCGCGATACCAGTGGTGGATCGTCTTGGCGTAGTGGACGCGCAGGGTTTCCACGTCGGTCGCGATCAGGCGCACCTTCTCGCTGGCAGCCACCGTTTCGGACAAGGCAGGGATATATCCGCCGGGGAAAATCCACTTGTCGGTAAAGGCATCGGTGCGGCCCGGCTGGCCCATCCGCCCGATGGTATGCAAGAGCATGCAGCCATCCTCCGCCATCAGGTTTGCACAGGCACGGAAGAAGGTTTCGAACTGTGGCACGCCGACATGTTCGAACATGCCGACGGACACGATCCGGTCGAATGTCGCGCCGCTGGCGGCAAGGTCGCGGTAGTCGATCAGCTCGAACTTGACCCTGTCGGAAACGCCTGCCGCTTCGGCCCGTTCGCGGGCGAGGGCGAGCTGCTCTTCCGAGAGGGTGATGCCCATCACCTCCACGTCCGCGCGGGCCGCAAGGAAGATCGCCATACCGCCCCAACCGCAACCGATATCCAGCACCTTGAGGCCGGGCTTCAGGTTCAACTTGGCTGCAATATGGGCCAGCTTGGCTTCCTGCGCTTCGGCCAGCGTTAGGTCATCATTCGGGAAGTAGGCACAGCTGTACTGCATATGCTCTGCATCGAGCATCAGCTTGTACAATTCATTCCCGATATCATAGTGATGCGCGACGTTCTTCTTGCTTGATCCCGGCTTGTTCACGGCCCGCATGGCGCTGGTGAACTTGCCCTTGATCGACCGCATGAAGGACGGCGGGGCCAGCTTGCCGTTGCGTTCCCACCCGTTGTTCGAGCGGACCAGCGAGACGAGTTGCATGACATCGCCCTGCTCGATCACGATGCGCCCGTCCATATAGGCTTCGCCCAGGCCCAGGCGCGGGTCGAGCAGGATGTCGCGCGCCACGTTGGCATCGGTGAAACGCACCGCGATATCGGGAAAGTCCAGAGTCGGCGTGCCGAATGTGCGCGTTTCACCGCTTGCGTGGGTGATGCGCAGCGTGCCCTTTGCAACCAGCCTGGCTGCCAGCTTGTCGAACAGTCTTTGCGATGTGCTCATGGCCGGGATGCTAACCGCTCAGCGGCTGGGCGCAATCCGCAAGACGGCGTTTTCCGGACCGTCGGTAAGGACGTAGATCAACCCGTCCGGCCCTTGCTTCACATCCCGCACGCGTTGGTGCAGGTCTGCCAGCAGGGCTTCGCGGCGAAGCTCTCCGAAATCCTCGTTGAAGACCACGCGTTGCAGGCTGCCGGTGCCATTGATCTCGCCCCAGCGGGCGCTGCCGACGAACATGTTGCCTTGCCATTCGGGGAACGCATCACCGGTGTAGAACATCAGGCCGGACGGCGCGATGGAGGGGAGCCAGACCACGGCAGGCTCCTCCGTGCCGGGGCCGAAGGGCAATTCGGTTGCGTCCGATCCGTCATATTCGCGGCCGAAACTGTATGTCGGCCAGCCATAGTCGCCCAGTTCGATAATCCGATTGGCTTCGTCGCCCCCATTTGGCCCGTGCTCGACCGTCCAGGGTTCGCCGGTTACCGGATGGATTGCGAGGCCATGCTGGTCGCGGTGGCCGTAAGAATAGATCGCGGAGTGGAAGTTGACGAGGTCCACAAGCGGATTGTCGTCGGGGATGCTGCCATCTTCATGCAGGCGCAGGACCTTGCCGTAGATATTGCCAAGGTCTTGCGCGTTCTCCTCATAGGGCCCGGTAGTGGCGACCCAGACCATGCCGTCGTCATCCACCTCGACCCGCGTTCCCCCTGCATAGGCTTCCCGCTCGCTGGCAAAGATAATCTCGACATTGCTGACTGCGCCATCGGCATAGGTGCCGCGCATCAGCTGGAAATAGCCGGGACGCATCAACGGGCTGGTGCCTTCGGGCAGCGGAGCAAAGGCATTGAAGGTGAAGTAGATCCAGCCGTTCTCCTCGAAATCGGGATGCAGCGCTATATCGATCACGCCGTAGCTGAAAATCTCCGGATGATCCTCGGGCACGCCGGGCAGCAGGCCTTCCACCAGTTCGGGCGCAGAGCCGGTCGCCCCGCGCAGCAAGCGCAAGCCGCGCCCGCGCTCGACGATCAGCAGGTCGCCATTGGGCAGCGGTTCGATGGCGAATGGCTGGGCGAAACCCTTGGCGAGCACGTCCACACGGATGCCATGCACTTCGGCGGTGTCGAAGGTGTATCCGACCGAACTGAGCGGCGGGATTTCCGCACCGGGAGGAGCAGGTTGGGCGAGGAGAGGCGCAGCGAGCAGCAACCCCAGGCTACCCAAGATCGCGTGTCGAGATATGGCCATCGTCCTTCCTCCTGAACCGCTTATTCGGCCGCTTCCTTCAACGCTGGGTCGAGGTGCCACACGGGCGGTTCCTCGGCAGCGCGCAGGCGCGCGCTTTCCTCATAGACGTAATCGCCCGTCATGGGGATGGCAGCGCGGTCCTTCACATACTGGATCTGCCAGTTGACCAGCGTGCCGTTGCGGAAACTCTGTTCCGCGCCTGCAAGGTAGTAGAGCCACATGCGGTAGAACTGTTCGTCATACATCTCGACGATCTCTTGCCTGTGCATGACGGTGCGCTTGTACCATTCCTCCAGCGTGTGGCTGTAGTGGAAGCGCATGGCCTCCACGTCCATGACCTGCCAGCCCGCCTTCTCGCTTTCCGTCACCAGTTCGGACAGGGCAGGGATATAACCGCCGGGGAAGATGTACTTGCGGGTAAAGGCATCGGTGAAGCCGGGCGGTCCGGCGCGGCCGCAGCAATGACTGAACATCACGCCATCGGGCGCAAGCAGCTCGTAGGTCTTCTTCATGAATTGCGGGTAGTGCGGCGTTCCGACATGTTCGAGCAGGCCGACCGAGCTGATGCGGTCGAACTCGCCTTCCACGTCGCGGTAATCCATCAGGGCGAACTTGACCTTGTCAGCCACGCCTGCTGCCTCGGCGCGCTCCTTGCAGAAGGCGATCTGGTCAGGCGCGAGCGCCACGCCCAGCACCTCGGCACCGTAATGCTTGTGGAGGTAAAGCGCCAAGCCACCCCAGCCGCAGCCGATATCGAGAACCCGCAACGGGCGATCCATTTCGCGCGCCTTCTGCATGTACATCTTGGCGGCGATGTGCGCCTTCTTGTCGCGCTGCGCCTGTTCCAGGCTCACGTCAGGCGAACGGTGATAGCCCATGGTGTACTGCCGGTCCTCGTCGAGGAACAGCTCGTAGAGGCGACGGGTTAGGTTGTAGGTGTGCTCGGCGTTCTTGCGCGCCTTGCCCTTCAGGTTGATGCTGTCGGCCTTCGCGGCTGTCTTCTGCACAAGGCGCTTGATCGGTCCCTGCGGCTGCAATGCACGGTCACCATGGGCCTTGGCCTGCGCGGTGACGAACAGGATCAGGTCGCGCAAATCGTGCGGTTCCTCGATCTCCATCCAGCCCCACATATAGGCTTCTGCGGTGCCAAGCTGCGGGTAGCGGGCGATGTGGCCGGATGCCTTCTTGTTGGTGAGGCGGACGATGACCGGCTGGTCCCCCGTTTCGGGCGTGCCGCCGCCGGGGCCGTATTCATAGGCCCTGCCGTCATGATCCACGATAACCAGCTGACCGGCCTTGATCAGCTTCTTCAACATCTTGTCCAGCAGCCACATGGGTGTCCAGTACTCCCCCTCGATTTTTCTTTCCCGGACAAGGTTTGAATGTCACCTTGTGTGCTGTCAATTGCCGCAAGGAGGCAGCTTGCCATGAGTACGAACAAGACGCAGCCGACCGATGCCAGTGTTGCGGCCTTCATCGATGCGGTGGAAAGCGATGCCAAGCGCGAGGATGCGAGGGTCCTGGACGCGCTGTTCCGCAAGGTGACCGGCGAGGAAGCGGTGATGTGGGGGCCGACGATCATCGGATATGGCAGCTATCACTATGTCTATGACAGCGGGCACGAAGGGGGCATGTGCCGCGTGGGCTTCTCGCCGCGAAAGGCGAAGCATTCGCTCTACCTGCTCAATTGCGGCAAGGATGGCGATGATGCCGGGCATGTGGCGCTGCTGGCGAAGCTGGGAAAGCACAAGCGCGGGGCGGGGTGCCTCTATGTCAACAAGCTGGCCGATATCGACCTTGGCGTGCTGGAGGAGATGATCGCCAACTCCTGGCGCAATTCCCACGAACGCTACCCTGAAGCGGGCTGATCAGATCCCGGCGTACCACTGGTAACCGCCGCGATCTTCCCAATAACCGCCCTTGCCGCCGGCAATGTCATCCAGGCTGGCGACCAGCCGCACGCCGGTGAGATACTTGGGGTGCTTGTAGCCCAGCTGGCGTTCCAGCCGCAGGCGCAGCGGTGCGCCGTTGATCTCGGGGAGGACCTCGCCGTTGAGCATGTGAGCGACGATGGTTTGCGGGTGCATGGCATCGTCCATGTCGCAGCTTTCGTAATAGTCCTGCCCGTTGAGGTTGTCGGCACAGGTGAAGACGGCAAACTGCGCGCCTTCCTGCACGCCTGCCATTGCCAGGATGTCCGACAGTTGCGGGCCGGTCCACTCACCGATCGCGCTCCACCCTTCCACGCAATCGTGGCGGGTGATCTGGGTGCGCTGGGGAAGGTCGCGGATATCCTCCAGCGACAGGGACAGCGGCGTGTCCACCATGCCGGTCACTTCCAGCCGCCAGTCGGGGAAGCCTGCCGCGAGGGCCGCCCGGTACTCATCGGTATCGACCGTCAGGCTGCCGTTGCCGCGGAAGAAGGGAGAGATATCCGCCCTCTCGTATTCCGGAGCCATCGGGATGCGCCCCACGCCCAGCGATCGATGGATGCCGCGGTGCCAGCCCTCTGCCGTGTCGACCAGCGCTTCAAACCACTTGGAATCGCCGATCTCCTTGCACCCGGCAAGGAAGGCGGCACCGATGCCGACCAGGAAGTTACGCCGCTTCATCTTCGCGCCCTCCGGTAATCATGTCTGCCAGCTGTCTTGCCGGGCCGGACAACAGCACCAGCAGGATATGCACCACGAAGAAGGCGAACAGCAGCCACGCGCAGATGAAATGGATGCTGCGGGCGCTCTGCCTCCCGCCGAATAGCTCGGTCAGCCACGGCCAGGCCGCTTCCATGCCCGGGCTCATCACCATGCCGGAGAAGATCATCAGCGGCAGCAAGAGGAAGATCACCTTGGAGTAGGCGAGTTTCTGCAGGAAGTTGAACTTGGCCCCCTCGTGTTCGAACTTGAGTTTCAGGTGGGCGCGGATGTCCCGCCAGATGTTTGCGGGACGCCATTCGGCGAGCCGGGTGAACAGGTCGCGCCGGAAGTGGCCGTTGCGGATCGCGGAGATCATGAACACCAGCAGCCCCACCGCAAAGACCCAGGCGAACAGCACGTGCCAGTCGCGCGCGGCGGCAAGGCTGTAATATCCCGGGATCGTCGCCCAATCGGGAAAGCGCGGCACGGTCAGCCAGGCATGTTCGGGCGCAAAGCCCCAGTCTCCCCAATAGAGCCGCCGGTGGCCATTGGAGATATTCAGGCCGGACATGAACAGGATGATCACACTGAGCGCATTCACCCAATGCCATATCCGTGTTCCCAGCGCATGGCGTTTCCCGGGCTTCTCCGGCGTGCCGGCCATCAGTCTTCCCCTTCCCCTTCGCGCGCAAGATAGAGCACGTCGCGCGGTTGTGACAGCAGGTGCTGGCCGGAATCGACGAAGATCTGCTGCCCGCTGGCCAGCGGGCCTTCGGCCATGAACAGCGCCGTATCGGCAATTTCGGCAGACCGCGTCCGCCGCCGCAGCAGGTTCATCCTGTGGGATGTCTCCGCCTCGTCCGGTGTCTGGTCATGGCTGGCAAGGATTGCCCCGGGTGCCAGGCGATAGACCCTGTCGTCCGGGCCGCATTCCATTGCCAGCATCTCCGCTGCCGCATCCACGGCAAACTTGCTCATCGTGTAGCTGAAGAAATCGGGATTGATGTTCGCCAGCTTCTGGTCGGTCAGCTGGATCACCCGCCGACCCGCCCGCGAACACGCGACAGCGAGATAACGCTGGGCCATGAGGGCTGGGGTGACGGCATTGACCTGCATGGCCCTGTTATTCGTGGCAGGATCGAGCGCGGTTACACTGTCTTCTTCAAAGAGCGAGGCATTGCAGACGAGTGCCCGCCAGTCGGGGAGTCTGCCGGCGAGCGTATCCACCATGCGGCCTGCGGCCTTGCCATCCGCAAGGTTGCACTGGAACAGCTCCGCACTCGGCAGGTCTTCAGCCAGCTTGCGGGCATCTTCTGCCGAACTGTTGTAGTGCACCACCACGTGCCAGCCCGCTTCGCCAAAGCGCCGGGCGATCGCTGCACCGATGCGGCGGGCGGCACCGGTGACAAGGACGGCAGGGCGGGATGGTTCGGGCTGCATAGGCGCTCCAATACTAGCCACATTCGGGCTGCGCGTGAAATGGCCGGTAGAAAACCGGACAGAGTCATTGTGCAGCAGCGCGCTCGCGCATAGGATACGGCAAAAGGGCGGCTCCGGACGGGACCGGGCTGTCGAGGGGAGAAAAGCTGAAAATGAAGTCCTTGAAGGCATTCGCGGCCGTTTCGGCCATTGCATTCTGCGCCAGCATGGCAGTTGCCCAGGATGAAGAGCCGGCGCGGCCCGCGGCACCGCCGCCTTTCATGGGTACCGCCCTTGCCGAAGGCCCGTGGGATTTCCAGACCGACGAAGCCGATATTCATGTGGAGGTTGTTACCCGCGAACTGGAGCGTCCGTGGGGTATGGCCTGGACGCCCGACGGCACGCTGCTTGTCACCGAACGGCCCGGTCGCCTGCGGATCATCCGTGACGGGGTGCTGGACCCGACGCCGATTGCCGGGCTGCCGGACATCTACAATCTGGGTATCGCCGGGCTGACGGATATCGCCCTGCATCCCGATTTTGCCGAGAACGGCCTGATCTATCTCGCCTATTCGAAGAACAACCCGAATGGCGAGAACGAGCAGGCGCTGGCCGTGCTGCGCGCGAAATGGGACGGCGGCCACCAACTGACCGAGGTCGAAGACATCTTCGTTGCCATGCCGTGGTACGGCGCAATGACCCAGCCTGAGCGCTGCTGCGGGCAAGGCCCGGCTTTCGGCAGCTTCGGCGGCCGCCTGCTGTTCGATCCCGACGGCTATCTCTACGTCACCAGCGGCGATCGCAATTATGGCGAGCTGGTGGCCGACCCATCCAACCATTTCGGCAAGATCCTGCGCCTGAACGACGATGGCAGCGTGCCTGCGGGCAATCCCTGGGTCGGCAAGGAAGGCCATGCGCCGGAAGTTTGGTCCACCGGCCATCGCAACCCGCTGGGCCTTACCTACAACACGCTGACCGGTGAGATCTGGGAGAGCGAATTCGGCCCGCGCGGCGGGGACGAAGTCAACCGCATCCTGCGTGGCGGCGATTACGGCTGGATGGCCGTGACGCAGGGCTTCCACTACAACGGGCAGCAGCAGGAGCAGATCCGCAATGTGTCGGGCAAGATCGATCCGGTCTTTGCCTATGGCCCGCCGTCGGTCAACCCCGGCAATCTGGCATTCTATGACGGTGATGCCTTCCCCGGATGGCACGGGGACCTGTTCCTCGCCAGCTTCACCCAGGGCATCCTTCGCTACGACACCGATGCCGAAGGCAATCCCGTTGGCCAGCCGGAACACCTGCTGCGCGATCTCGGCCAGCGCTGGCGCGATGTGCGCACCGGGCCGGACGGAGCGCTCTATCTCCTCACCGACATGGGAGAGGGTGCGCTGATCAAGGTAACGCCCTCCGAATAGGCTCGCGCCTTTCCGAGTCGTTTTGCCGGAACCTGGCTTGCCACCTGTGGGTGGCTGCCGGGTATTGTCGCTCGGTTCCAATGGCTTGCGTTCATTTATCTGGCAAGATTTCTGAATATTCTGGTGCGGTGTTACCCTCCCTCCGCCGTGGCGACCCTGTCGCGGCAGAATTGGGCGACTCTATGATCAAGATGTTGAAGCCCGCCCTTGTGGCGGCAGCAATGGCAATGGCGGCAACTCCGGCAATCGCGCAGGAAGAGGAAGAACCGCGCACGACCTGGCAGATCAATATGATTGACGTAAAGTCCGGCGGGATGGACCGCTGGCAGGAAATCGTCATGGAACACATCGTTCCGGCATATGCGGCGGCGGGGTTGCGGGAGCCGCAATTGCATTGGACAATGATGGATGACGAGTGGGACATGATCGTCATCACCGAAGTCCCCGGCGGCATGGCAACCTTCGATACCCACGCACCAGCCGCGCGCCGGGCGCTGTTTGCGGCGCTGGTGGAGCAGGAAGGCTCCGAGGAAGCGGTGCGCGCCCTGTTTGACGAGTTGGATGGCCTGGAAGAAAAGTCTTCCAGCGTCATGACGCACAGCCATCCGTAAATTGCGCCGGCTTTGACCGGTCGGGGGCGGCAGGCCGAGGCTTGCCGCCCTCGTCGTTTCAGCTTTCGGGAACGTTGCGGCGCAGTTCCTCCAGCCACACGTCGGCCACGGCATCGGATGGTGCGCGCCAGTCGCCACGCGGGGACAAGGCCCCGCCGGATGAGACCTTGGGGCCGTTGGGGATGGCGCTGCGCTTGAACTGGCTGAACTGGAAGAAGCGGACCAGGAACTTCTCAAGCCACTTGCGGATCGTGGCCAGGTCATACTGGTTGCGTGCAGCCTCGGGGAAATGGCTGGGCCAGTTGCCAGCCTCGATATCCTTCCATGCATGCCATGCCATGAAGGCCACCTTCGAAGGCGGCAGGCCCCAGCGCATGATGTTGTGCAGGTAGAAATCGTTGAGTTCGTAAGGGCCGACGGCGCTTTCGGTACTCTGCACCTCGCCGTTCTCGCCAATCGGCACAAGCTCGGGCGTGATCTCGGTGTCGAGCACGGCCTGCAGGATTGCATCGGTTTCATGCGTGAACTGTTCTGACCGGATCGCCCAGCGGATGAGGTGCTGGATCAGCGTCTTGGGAACGCCCGCATTCACCGCGTAATGGCTCATGTGGTCGCCCACGCCATAGGTGCACCAGCCCAGCGCCAGCTCGGACAAATCGCCGGTACCGATGACGAAGCCCTTGTGCTGGCTGGCGAGGCGAAACAGGTAGTCTGTGCGCAGGCCTGCCTGAACATTCTCGAATGTCACGTCATAGACCGGTTTTCCGTCCGCAAACTCGTGGCCGATATCCTCCAGCATGCGGTTGGCGGCGGGACGGATGTCGATCTCCTCGGCATGGACATGGAATTTCTCCATCAACCCCCAAGCGTTGGACCTGGTGTGATCGGTCGTGCCGAACCCGGGCATGGTATAGGCGCGGATGGTGTCGCGCGGCAGGCCCAGCCGGTCACACGTCTTGGCCGCCACTATCAGCGCATGGGTGGAGTCGAGCCCGCCGGAGATGCCGATGACGAGGCTCTTGGGATTGGTTGCCTCGACCCGGCGCATCAGGCCGTCGACCTGGATGTTGAACGCCTCGTAGCAATCCTCGTCAAGCTTGTGTTCGCGGTCAGGCACGAAGGGGAAGCGGGCGATCGGGCGGACTAGGCCGATATCGCCGCCATGCGGATTGTGCTCCATCGCGATGGTGCGGAACCGGTCTGCCGGGCGGCGTGCTGCTTCTATCGCATCGTCGAAGGTCTTGTTGCGGATGCGGTCCCCGTGGATGCGCTCCACGTCCACATCCGCGATGGCGAGCTCGGGATGGCGGCGGAAGCGTTCGCTCTCGGCAAGCAGGTCGCCGAGTTCGTAGATGAAACCTTGTCCGTCCCACGCGTGGTCGGTGGTGCTTTCGCCATGGCCGGCGGCGGAATAGACATAGGCGCAGGAGGTGCGCGCCGAATGGCTGCGGGCAAGCAGGTGGCGCTCGTCGGACTTGCCGATGGTGATGTTCGAGGCAGAAAGGTTCGCGCAGATGGTGGCTCCGGCCAGCGCACCTTCGATGGCGGGCGGGGCGGGCGACCACATGTCCTCGCAGATCTCGACATGCAGCTTGAAACGATGGTTGCGGTTCGAGGCGAAGAGCAGGTCCGTGCCGAAGGGGACATCCTCGCCATTCACGCGGATTGTCGCACCCTTCACGTTGCGGCCATGGGCATACCAGCGCTTTTCGTAGAACTCGCGATAGTTTGGCAGGTAGCTCTTCGGGATTGCGCCAAGCAGCTTGCCCGCCGCGATCACCAGCGCGCAATTGTAGAGCTGGCCATTGGCCACCAGCGGCGCGCCGATCACCATGACGGGCGATAGATCGCGGCTTGCTGCCACGACATCACCCACGGCAGCCTCGACCGTTTCGAGGAAGGCCGTCTGCATCACCAGGTCGTCCAGCATGTATGCGGACAGGCACATTTCGGGATAGACCAGCAGGTCCACCTGGGCCGCATGCGCGCGCTGGGCTTCGTCGATGATGGCCGCGCAATTGTAGGCGACATCGGCAGTGCGCACTTCCGGCGTGCTGGTCGCGGTGCGGACATAGCCGTGCCGGTGCATGTCGTAGAAAGGATGGCTGTTGCTGCTCATGGTGTGTTTCGGTTCCTCGGGCGGAGCGGGAAGGGGCGGTTCGATCCAGTCCGCGGGATCGCAAATGCCCAGTTCGGCAAGGCGTTTCTGCACCGGTGCGCGCGGGATCTTGCCCTTGGCCTCCCAGCCATAGACAGTGCGGCTGGGCCACGGATCGGGCACGCCGAAGCGCGCGCCGAATTCTGCGGCGGATAGCGGCGGCTCCTGCGCCTCGCGCCAGGCGCGCAATTTCTGTCCGGCCAGATGCATAGCGCCCATCCAGTATCCCAAAAGGATACCAAAGGAAAGCAAAGTTATTCGCCAGCTTGCCTCCCAACCTTCTTGCCGAATGCAAAAACACTCGGCAGAGACCTGCTGCAAATGCTCAACACCACCACATTCAGTCCCCTCCGGCACCGCACCTTCGCCCTCTTGGTGACAGGCAGCCTGCTGGCGAACCTCGGCAATACGATCCAGTCCGTCGGCGCGGCATGGCATCTCACCGAAATGGGACAACCGGCCGACGTGGTTGCCCTGGCGCAGACAGCCTACAACCTGCCGATCATGTTGCTGGCGCTGCCGGCGGGCGCATGGTCGGACATGATCGACAAGAAGAAGCTGCTGCAGATTTCGCTGGTGCTGATGCTGGCGGTATCCATCGCGCTGGCCGTGCTGGTGGAAATGGGAATGGCCGGCCCCGCGGTGACCATCGGCCTGACTGCCCTGCTGGCCTGCGGCGTAGCCTGCATCATCCCGGCAGCGGCATCGGCGGTGAACTTTTCCGTCCCGCGCGAACAGCTGGCAGCGGCGGTGGCGCTCAATATACTTGGCTTCAACGTGGCGCGCAGTTTCGGGCCGGCACTGGGCGGGGCGATCACCTCGCTGGGCGGGGCGAGCGCTGCCTTCATTGCCAATGGCGCGGCTTACCTGCTGGTCATCATCCTCTTGTGGCGCTGGCACCTGCCTGCCGCACCCAAGCCGCAAAAGCGAAGGATCGGCCCGGTCATGGCAGAGGGGCTGCGTTATGCCTTTGCCAGCCCGCAGATCCGCAACATCATGCTGCGCGCTATCACCTTCACCACGGCTGGTGCCGCGGCCTGGGCGGTGATGCCGCTATATTCCAGCGAAGTGCTGGGGGCGGGCTCCTTCGTGTTCGGCCTGCTGTTGGCGGCACTGGGCCTAGGAGCGGTGATCGGCGCGGCGAGCGCGACGTGGTTCCGCAGCCGCTATTCGGCAGAAACGATCATTCGCGCATCCGGCCTGATCTATGGTTCCGGACTGGTGGCGGTTGCGCTGCAGCCGCCGCTCTGGGCCATCCTTGCCTTGCTGGTGATGGCTGGCGCCGGCTGGGTGCAGGCCCTGTCCGGCTTTGCGGTGGCGGGCCAGATGTGGTCACCGCAGAGCATTGTCGGGCGCGTGGCAGCCAAGATCAGCAGCGTAACATTCGGCGGGATCGCGATCGGCAGCTGGCTGTGGGGCCATTTCGCCGATGCCTATGGCATTACCACCGCTTTCATGGCTTCGGGCATTGCCATGATCGTGCTGCCGCTGATCGGCCTGTTTGTGCCGATGCCGGAGCATGCCCATGCCCAGCCCGGCGAGGCTGGGTCCGGGCAATCGCCTGACTAGGCCGCTGCGCGGTCATCCCCGATCGCCAGGCGTGCGCGCACCGTGGCTTGCGAAAGGTCCAGCCCGTAGAGCTTGGCCGCGTTGCCGCCCACGATGCCGCGCACCAGGTCTGCGTCCATGTGTCCCATGTGCTCGGTGATCTTGGCCACCGAATGGGGCCAGATGCTGTCCGGGTGGGGATAGTCGCTTGCCCACAACAGGTTTTCCGGTCCCCAGAAGTCGGTCAGCGCCATGGTCGTGGGGCTTTGCTGGAAGGTGCCGTAGATCTGCCGCTTGAACAGTTCGCTGGGCTTCATCTCGTGCGGGATGCCGCCCTTGTCGTCCCAGTATTCGGCGCATTCGTGCAGGCGGTAGTGGCGGTAGTCGAGCTCTTCCACCACCCACGGAACCCAGCCTGCGCCGCATTCTGCGATCACCAGCTTGAGGCCCGGGTGCCGCTCTAGGATGCCCCAGGCGAACAGGTCCACGAAGGGATCGAGGAACTGCTCGATGAACATCTTGGCGTGCAGGAAAGTCGCGCCCGGTGATCCCTTGTACTTGTCGAACGCCTTGGTGACACCCGGAAACACGGTGACGTGGAATGACAGGACAATGCCGCTTTCCTCCAGCAAGCGCCACAGCGGGTCCCAGCGCTTGTCCTCAAGGCGAGGTTCGCAAACGGCAATCTGCAGGTTCGCCTGGCGACAGTTGCCTGCCTTGGCGAGGCGTTGCAGCTCCTCGTAGGCAGCTTCCGGATGGGGTGGCAGCATCGCCACGCCGATCAGCCTGTCAGGCGCGGCAGTGCAGAAATCCTCGTAGAGCCAATCGTTATAGGCGGCATAGCAGGCCTGCATGAAGGCATTGTCGTTGGTCTTGATGCTCGTGACCGGGCCGAACACCACATGGGCCCACACGCTGTCGCGGTCCATGTCCTGCAATCGCAGCTTGGGGTTGCCTGCCCGCAGTTCCGTAAGGTCCTCGATCCCGCCGCGATCATAGGCGGTGTGGATAGGCTTGGGGCCCTTGAAACCCATCGGCCTGCCCGACCAGAAGCCCCAGCTCTCGCCGTCGGCCATCCACAGCGCCGGGCCGCTCTCCTGCTCGACCACGCGCGGCGTGCGATCGCCCCATTTGGCAGACAGGCGATCGCTCCACACATTGGCGGGCAGCATGTTCAGGTCGAGGTGGTCATCACAGGAAACCAGGGCGGTTTCGATCATCGCGCTCTCCGGGGCACTTTTTCTATTTGACTTTATCCGTAGCTTATCCCGCGCAGCAAATCCATGCCCGAAAATGCAACGATGCCGCCCCGCCGGGACAAGCCGGGGGGCGGCATTCGATCTGCTTAATGCCGGACGCGAACAGGCGTCCTTGTGACCTAACGACAGCGGGCGTTCCCGCGATCTATCTCGCGACCGATCAGACCGCCGAGCGCAGCGCCCAGGATGGTGCCTAGCGTGCGGTCGCCGCGGCTGTCGACCTCCCGTCCGAGCAGCGCACCGCCGGCAGCGCCGATGATCAGTCCGGTGGTGCCGTTGTCGCGCTCGCAATAGTAACGGCCATCGCGGCCACGCCAGATGCGGTCTCCGCGGTTGACCCGGCGCGGTTCGATGTAGCGACCGCGGTCGTCATAAACCCGGCGCTGGTCGCGGCGATAATCGCGGCGGTCATAGCGGCGCTCGTAGCGATCGTAGCGGTCATTGTCGCGATAGCCATAGGCAGGCGCGTGGCGCGGAGGATCGGCTGCGGCAGGGGTGGCGGTGATGGCCATCACGGCTGCTGCGGCAGCGGCGGTAAGAGGTGTCAGTTTGCGCATCGTCCCAATCCTTTCGATTCCGGGTGCTCTGGGTCCGGAATGCGCAGGATCATTCATGTTTCCCCAACCTGAGATGAACAACTCGTTGGGATTCGATTTTGCTGACAAAATGTTCGCCGGGCACGACGAATGGAGCAGGAAATCAGGATCCGCGCTGCGCGATCATGCCTTCGATCTTGCCGCGCAGCGTATCGGCAAGGCGGTGAAGGCCGGCGATCTCGCGCAGCCCTTCGCTGGAGGTGGGGGTGGATGTGCCCCAGATGCCATCGAACAGGCGCTGCATGGTCCAGCCCGGCAGGCCTTCCTCGACCAGTTCCAGCCTGTCGCCTGCCTGAGCCGTGCCGCCTTCGAGCACGAGGTAGAACCAGCCACAGCGGCCGGTCGCCAGGATGCGCTTGACCATTCCCTTCTCGCCGAAACGGTGTTCGATCTTCCAGCAGGGTTTGCGTGGCTGGCAAGCCTCCAGCAGCACGCTGCCGAGCCGGTAGCGCGCGCCGAGCAGGACATCGCCCTCCGTCATGCCGCTGACAGCAAGGTTGCTGCCGAAAGCGCCGGGATCATCCAGCAGGGCATGGTTGCCCAGTTCGTCGCGCCAATAGGCGTGATGGTCCAGCGGATAGTGATGCACGGCCATTTCCGGTCCGCCGTGATGGACCTGGTCCGCCTGCTGGTCCCCCGCGATGCCGAGGACGTGGAAAGTCACCGGGCCGGCAAGTTCCCGCTTGGCGATGGCGGAGCTTTCGCCATCGCGGAACGGGATGGCCTTTCCGGCGCAGATGGCGGAGACAACAAGGCTCATGGCGCTTTCTTCCTTACCGTTATGGCAATCCAGTCCCGCATGACCTTGTCCATCCCGCCGTCCTTGTAATCCTCCACGTCGATCATCTCCCATTCGCGCGCCTCGTAGAGCGCCATGAGCTCTTCGCGTGGAGGGAAGTTGTAGAGGCGGCCCAGCGCATCGCGGTGCTCGCCATCGCCCAGCTTGTAATTGGCAAAGAAGATGGCGCCCGGCCGCATCGCGCGTTCGACCTTTGCAAGCACATCCGCCAGGCCGGCGAAGGGTTGGTGATGGAGCGAGGCATGTGCCCAGACGGCGTCATATCTGCCCTCTGCATCCAGATCACC
The DNA here is from genome assembly GCA_030424845.1 of Alphaproteobacteria bacterium. GTDB lineage: Bacteria > Pseudomonadota > Alphaproteobacteria > Sphingomonadales > Sphingomonadaceae > Alteraurantiacibacter. The sequence continues at coordinate 294,326 of JAUHWC010000003.1, forward strand.
GAACTGCATCACGCGGGCCGGGCGGCCCAGCTTCTCTGCCGCGAGCTGGGCCATGTTGGGCGTGCCGTCGGTCGCATCGACGGTGAATCCCTGTGCTTCCATGCGCGCCGCATCGCGCGCGTCGCCGCAGCCGAGGTCAAGGATGCTCGCACCGGGATCGAGCCGGGACAGGAACGGGTCGAGGAACCGGGAATAGGCATAGGGAAAGGCCCTGGCCCATTCGCGGGCGTTTGACTGGTAGTAATCGTGTGTCTTGCGGTCCATGCTGAGGGTCTAGTGACCAATTGCGCAAAAGGCGATTCCGCAGTGCTGCTCGATCTTGTCGATGTCTTCGGTTCGGCACCCGCACGGGGCAATCCGCTTGGCGTGGTCCATGCCGCGCAAGGGTTGGACGAGGCGCAGATGCTCGCGCTGACGCAATGGCTGGGCTTTTCGGAAACCACCTTCCTGCTGCCGCCGACCAGTGCCGAGGCCGATTACCGGGTGCGGATCTTCTATCCGGCGGGGGAGTTGCCCTTTGCCGGCCATCCCACGCTTGGAAGCTGCCATGCCTGGCTGAAGGCCGGTGGCAGGCCGAAGCGCGCCGGCATAGTGGTGCAGGAATGCGGTGTCGGACTGGTCGAGATCAGGCTGGATGCAGGGCAGCTGGCGTTCAAGGCGCCGCCGCTGATCCGGTCAGGCCCGCTTGACGAAGCCGAAATGGCCGAAGCGATCCGGGTGACCGGGGTGGATCCGGCGGCGGTGGTGGAAGGCGTGCACATCGCAAATGGCCCCAAGTGGCAATTGCTGCGCCTGAAATCGGCCGAGGATGTGCTGGCGTCAGAGCCGGCTGCGAAAGCACCGGTCGGCACGGATATCGGTCTTGCCGGTCCGATTGCCGGAGGCGCGGAGGCGGGGTGGGAACTGCGTGCCTTCTTCGCCAACCAGCACGGCATGATTGTCGAGGATCCGGTGACCGGCAGCTTCAATGCCGGGGTCGCCTTGCACCTTTTCGCCTGCGGACTGGAGCATGAAAGCTATTGCGCGGCGCAAGGCCGCAAGACGGGCGCGGACGGGCGCGTCACGCTGATCCGCGATGCCGATGGTGCGGTGTGGGTTGGCGGCAAATGTGCCACCATTGCCCGCGGCGCGCAATTGCCGGTGTTCGCTTAGGCTTCTGCGTCTGCGGCGGCCTCTGCCGCCTCGCGGTCGCGCTGGGCGCGGCTCTTCTTTTCCGCAGCGGTGCGCAGCTGGCCGCAGGCAGCATCGATATCGCGACCGCGTGGCGTGCGCACCGGCGCGGAGATCCCGGCCTCGAACACGATGTTGGAGAAGGCCTTGATCCGCTCGGGCGTTGAGCATTCGTAAGGCGCGCCCGGCCACGGGTTGAACGGGATCAGGTTGACCTTTGCCGGCAGTTTGTATGCCTTCAGCAGGCGGACAAGCTCGCGTGCGTCATCGTCGCTGTCGTTCTTGTCCTTCAGCATGACGTATTCGAAGGTGATGCGCCGTGCGTTGGATGCGCCGGGATAATCCGCGCAGGCCTGCAGCAGCTCCTCGATGCCGTACTTCTTGTTGATCGGCACGATCTCGTCACGAATGTCCTTGGTCACCGCGTGAAGCGATACGGCCAGGTTCACGCCGATTTCCTCGCCGCATTTCGCCATCGCCGGGACAACACCGCTGGTGGAAAGCGTGATGCGGCGCTTTGACAGGGCGAGGCCGTCGCCATCCATAACCAGCTGCAAGGCATCGCGGACATTCTCGAAATTGTACAGCGGCTCGCCCATGCCCATCATCACGATGTTGGTCAGCAGGCGGCCATCGGCGGTGTATTCCGCTGCCGTTTCCTCTTCCGGCATGTCCATCCGGCCCTTTGGCCATTCGCCCAGGGCATCGCGCGCCAGCATCACCTGTCCCACGATCTCGCCGGGTGTCAGGTTGCGGACAAGGCGCATGGTGCCGGTGTGGCAGAAGCGGCAGTTGAGGGTGCATCCCACCTGCGAGGAGACGCACAGCGTGCCGCGATCGGCATCGGGGATGAAGACCATCTCGAAATCATGGCCATCGGCGGTGCGCAGCAGCCACTTGCGCGTGCCGTCGGTCGAATGCTGCGCTTCGACCACGTCCGGGCGGCCGATAACGAAGCGTTCCGCAAGCCAGGGGCGCATGGTCTTTGCGATATCGGTCATCGCCTCGAAATCGGTCACGCCGCGATGATACAGCCAGTGGAACACCTGCTTGGCGCGCAGCTTGGCCTGGCGGGCATCGAGCCCGGCTTCGGCGAAAAGTTCGGCAATCCGCTTCCTCGGCAGGCCGATCAGGTCGATGCGGCCATCCGCACGCGGCGTGATGTCACGCGCCACGGGAACCGGGTCTATCTGCCCGGGGATCGGCATGAGGTCGGTATCTGGCATGATTGGCGGCGCATATAATGCAGGATGGCCTGCTTCGCTAGTGCGCTTGTGTTGCCCTGCCTTCAGCCTTGCGCGCAGCCGACCCGCGCGGCATCGACCGCCGTTGCCGCACCATCGAGGCTGTAGCGATCGGTGAAGCGTCTACCGGTCCTGTCAGTGGCGCTGATCGCCATGTCCGATGCGGCGCGCATGGCAGCGATGATCGCGGCATCCATCTGCCCGTCCCGTGCCCAGGCATCGCTGGAATCGCCGGTCAGCGCGAATTCTTCCCCGCCAAGCCGCAGGACGACCTGCCCGTCCTCGGCAAGCCTGCGCGACAGGCGGAAGTGGACCTGGGCGCGCACCTGCCGCTGCGGCCATGTGCCGACGCTGGCAAATGCGCCTGCGTTTTCGTCCGGTCCGCGTTGCTCGGCCGCCGCAATGGCATAGCAGCGCGGCACTTCCGGATCGCGGAACGCACCCCACTGGCCGAACACGCCCAGGCTGTCGCGTGCCGATGCGGGAGCAGCGATGAGCAAAAAGACCAGAAAAAACAGCAGACGGCGCATGAATCGGTGTGTAGCGTCCAAATTTCGGGGAACAAGATGCGCTTAGAATCGTATCATTTGCAACCGGATCGTGTGACATAAGTTCAAACGGCCCGGATCTCGCGTAACAACGCAACGCATCGAGAGAGGGGGGAGGGCCTGCCGGGTAACCGGCTGGCCGCAATCACATGAGCCTGTTTGCAGACCACAACCTGCCTTTTGCCATCGCATTGGGGCTGGACAGCCTCGTCGGGCGCAGGGCGACAATAACAACGGGTCGTGCGGCCGTGGGTTACCCGGCACGCGCGAAGGCACGCGACCACCACGGCCATGCGCATCATGTCATGGTCGAACCGCATGAAGCGGGCAGCGAGTTCCTGCAGGGAGACGAGGTGCTCCTCGTCCGCCGGGAAGGGCAGCGGTTTTTCGCCGTGCCCCTTTCCGAGCGCAAGCTCGCCCCCGTGGACTGAACCTTTTGATGAATAGGGAGATGAAATGGAAAGCCTGTTAGAAGTCGGATATATCGGGATGGTCGCGGCGGTCGTTGCCTTCCTGGCGATCGTGATTTTCCTCACCAAGCTCTATCGCAGGGCCTCGAAAGAGATTGCCTTCGTGCGTACGGGTGTCGGCGGGGAAAAGGTCGTCATGAATGGCGGTGCGCTGGTCTTCCCGATCTTCCACGAAACCAGGCCGGTCAACATGAACACGCTGGTGCTCAGCGTGGTACGTCGCGATGGTGAAGCATTGATCACGCTGGATCGCCTGCGGATCGACGTGAAGGCGGAATTCTATGTCCGCGTGAAGCCCGACGCCGAAGCCATCGCCATGGCTGCGCAGACGTTGGGCCAGCGCACGATGGTGCCTGAAGCCCTGAAGGACCTTGTCGAAGGCAAGTTCGTCGACGCGCTGCGCTCGGTTGCGGCGGGCATGACGATGAACGAGCTGCACGAACAGCGGGCGGACTTCGTACAGAAGGTGCAGCAGGTCTCGTCAAACGACCTCGCCATGAACGGCCTGGAGCTGGAATCGGTCTCGCTGACCGGTCTCGACCAGACCAGTATCGAGCACTTTAACGCCAACAATGCCTTCGACGCAGAGGGCCTGACCAAGCTGACCGAGCAGATCGAGGCGCGCAAGAAGCTGCGCAACGATATCGAGCAGGACACGCGCGTGCAGACGGAGACGAAGAACCTCGAGGCCGATGCCCGCAGCTTCGAAATCGCCCGCGAAAAGGAATATGCCCGTCTCCAGCAGGAGCGTGAGGTTGAGGTCCGCCGCGCCTCGCAGATGTCCGAGATCGCCCGCGAGCAGGCCGAGCGCAACCGCGAAGCCGAAGCGGCAAGGATCGAGGCGAAGAAGCAGGTCGACGCGCAGCAGATCGAGGCCGACCGCCTCGTGGAGGAAGCCCGTATCGACCAGCAGCGTGCGCTCGAGATCGCTCGCCAGGAGCAGCAGATCGCGGTGCAGAACAAGTCGCGCGAGGAAAGCCAGGCCAAGGCGGAGGCAGATGCTGCCCGCGCCAAGGCTGTTGCTGCCGAAGAGCAGGTTATCACCAGCCGCGAAAGCGAGGTGGCCGAACGCCTGAAGATGATCGAGCTGATCGAGGCAGCCAAGATTGCCGAGCGGGACGCAATCAAGATCAAGGTCGAGGCAGAGGCCGAGAAGGACGCTGCCACCAACCTTGCCGAAGCTGCCCGCCTGGTGGCGAAGGGTGAGGCCGATGCCGAGATGCTGCGCGCTGAAGCAGACCGTGTCCGCTTTGAAGTGGAAGCGGCCGGCCAGCGGGCAATCAACGAGGCGGCCAATATCCTCTCATCCGACCAGATCAGCTTGCAGACCAAGCTGGCCTTGCTCAAGGTGATGCCGGAACTGGTTCGCGAAAGCGCCAAGCCGCTGGAAGCGATCGATTCGATCAAGATCGTCCAGGTTGACGGGTTGACCCAGAAGAGCGGTGCCCCCGGCACCACCGCGTCAGGCGGCGGGTCGAGCGGCAACCTTGCCAGCGATGCCGTGGCCGCGGCGCTCGCCTATCGCGCGCAGGCCCCGGTTCTCGATGGGCTGATGAAGGAACTGGGCCTTGATGGTTCCTCGCTCAACAAGCTGGTTGAAGGCGGCGCCAAGGGCGAGTTCGTCACCGACGTTCCGCTGGCGGAAGCCAGCAATGCGCTGGAAGTCGAGGAAGCGCCCGAGGTTGAAATCGCCGAGGACAGCAAGTCCGCCAGCTAGGACCGAGCCGTTCGACGGCAAAGATGGGGCGGGTGCGGAGGTGATCCGCGCCCGCCCTTTTTCATTCGCCGATCAGGTCCAGCCAGGCGACCACGTCATTGTCGGTCGCCAGGAACAGGCCCTGTTGCACCTCGTCCGGCTGCTGTTCGGCAATTCGCATGGCTTCGGACAACGGGCCGTAGAACAGCGTTTCGGCAGCGCCGCCCTCGGCCTCGTGGTCTAGGAAGTACAGCCGCACGGTGGCATCCTGGTAGGTCGTGCGCATCAGGGCCGCTTCCCGTCTCCAGGCGGATAGCTGATAGCCACCACTTCCCATTCCTTTTCGCCGCCGGGCAGGCGCACGGTGCGCAGGTCACCCACCTGCGCGCCGCGAAGAGCGCGGGCGATGGGTGCGCTCCAGCCGATCAGTTCTGCGGAAGGATCCTGCTCGTCATCGCCAACAAGGGTGAGCGTGCGTTCGTTGTCATCTTCGTCTGCGATGGTGACCGTGGCGCCGAACCACGCGCGCTTCCGGTCAGGCTGGTCTGCCGGGTCGATGACCTTGGCCGCTTTCATCCGACGCGCGAGATGCGCCAGTTCCCGGTCGATCTCGCGCATGCGCTTGCGGCCATAGAGGTAGTCGCCGTTTTCCGACCGGTCGCCATTGCCCGCTGCCCAGCTGACGATCTCGACGATCTCGGGCCGCTCCTTGCCAAGCAGGCGGTCGTAACGCTGGCGCAAGGCGGCAAGGCCCTGCGGGCGGATGGGGTTGCTGGGTTTGCGCGGGTCGCTCATGGACAAGCGCCTCAGCGCAGGAAATCGCTTACCTTGCGCGTGCGTCCCGCCTCTTCGGGATAGAGGTGCTCGTAGACCACGGCATTCTCAAGCACGCGCTGGACATAGTTCTTGGTCTCGAAAAAGCCGATCTTCTCTATCCATTCGGTCCAGCTGATGCCGCCCCGGCGAGGATCGCCGTTCTCGCGCAGCCAGCGGTTCACATTGCCGGGCCCGGCATTGTAGGCGGCCACGGCGAGCGGATAGGAACCGTCATAATAGGCGAGCAACCGCTCGATGTGGTTGGAGCCGAGCTGCATCGAATAGGTCGGGTCATCGATCAGGCGGCTGGCCGAATATTGTACACCGGCAAGGCGCGATTCTTCCTGTGCGGTGGCAGGCATGAACTGCATGAGGCCGCGTGCACCTGCATGGCTTATGGCGTTTTCGGCAAACTGGCTTTCCTGCCGGGCAAGGGCGTGGATCATCGTCCAGTTGGTGCCTTGCGGGGTTTGCAGGCGCGGGTAGCCGATCCGGGTGAAGCCCTCGTGCCCGTCGGCCATGGCGGCCTCCGCAAGGTTTACGGCCAGATCGCGCCGCCCGATCTCGCGTGCGAGTTCGGCAACCAGCACATGCTCCGCCTCGGTCTCGGCCTGGGCGGCGATTTCGCGATAGAAGCGGATGCCCACGCTCCACGGCGCATCGCGCGCGACTTCGGCCACCGCGCGGGTCAGCGGCCGGTTGATGAATTCCCCGCGCTGTTCTGCGGTGGGGGTTGCATCGGGTGTTGCAGCAAAGCTCGGCAAGTCACGGCCCAGCGCCTCCAGCGCCAGTTGGCCGTAGAAGCGATCGCCATAGGCGGCGGCCATCTCGTAGTAACGGTTGGCCTCGGCCGCATCGCCTGCGCGGCTGGCGGCATAACCAGCCCAGTAGAAGCCCTTGGAACGGGTCTGCGGTGTGCGGGCGGCTGCGCCATAGCGGTATAACAGCGGAGCCGCGCCCGCGCTGTCACCACGTTCCCACAAGGCGCTGGTGCCACCCAGCCACATCAGCGAGGTGTAATCGTCGCGCAGGCGGTATTCGCCTTGCGAGATATCCTCACCCGGCTCGAAGGCATCATCGATCTTCGCCGCAATCGCTTGCGCGTCACGGGCAGAGCCGAGGCGGGCCACGGCAAGCAGTTCGGTCACCCACGCGGTGGGATCGAACGGCTTTGCGGACAGCGTGTCCCGATTGGCAAGCAGGGCCACGGCCTCGCTGCGGCGGCCCTCGGTGCGCAATTCGCGGGAGCGGTTGTAGAGATAGCCGGGATCGGTCAGCGCGCCTGCGGCATTGGTGGCGCCATCACCCCCTTGCAGGATGGCAAGGCGCGCCTCGAACACGGGGCGGCGGGTGGCGCTGGTCTTGTCCAGCATCCGGCCGGCAGCATCGCCTTCGCGCTGCCACAGCAGCGCATCCATGCGCGCGTCGTGGTCCTCGGCAGTGAAGTCATTGCCGAACATCGTGCCGATGGTGGCCTCGGCGACTTCGCTCATTTCCCCGCCGCGCCAGGCCTCGCGTGCCAGTTCTGCGGATTTCGCCCGGTCCGAACCCATCAGGGCGAGGGCATAATGCGCCTTCGAAAAGTTGGTGACCGGGGGATAAAGCGCGAAATATTCCAGCAGCGTTTCGCTCGGCACGAATTCGCGGCGCAGGCGTTCCTCGGCACGGGCGCGCAGCGCGGTCTCGTCCGGGAAACCGGGATTGGCAATCAGGAAACTGGCATAGCGTTCGAAGGGAAGCTGGGCCTGCCTGTCCTCGTAAAGGTCCTGCCAGCGGGCAATCTCGCGCGCCATCGGTCCGGGGCCTTCCGCCACCAGGCTCGCCCGCGCATTGTCCCAGTCCGAAGCCTCCTGCGCGCCCGCGGAAACGGGCAGCAGGGACATGCCGCCAAGGACAATGGCAAGAATTGCAGGACGAACCATGCTGGACATAGTGGCGGGCCTCTCCTTATCAGGCGCTGAATGAACTGGCGCCGATTTGGGCGCAAGAGGCCAAAAGTCCCGCTTTTTTCCGGGCTATGCAAGAGGGTATTCCATGTTCCAAGGCTCGATTCCGGCTCTGGCGACTCCTTTTCGCGACGGAGCGTTTGACGAAGAAGCCTATCGCAAGTTCGTGGACTGGCAGATCGAGAACGGATCGCACGGCCTCGTGCCCTGCGGCACGACCGGCGAATCCGCCACGATCGACAATGACGAGCACCACAAGATCATCGCCACCTGTGCCGAACAGGCGGCAGGCCGCGTGCCGGTGATTGCGGGAGCGGGGTCCAACGATACGCAGACCGCGCTGTGGCACATCAAGGAAGCCACGCTGGCAGGGGCTGATGCCGTGCTGCTGGTTGCCCCCTACTACAACCGCCCGGGGCAGGCGGGGCTGCTTGCCCATTTCAGCTATCTTGCCGAGCGATGCGAGCTGCCGATCATGCTCTACAACGTTCCCGGCCGCACGGTGACCGACATCCTGCCGGAAACCGTGATCGAACTGCATCGCCGATTTCCGGACAAGATCGTCAGCATCAAGGATGCCAGCGGTGACCTCTCGCGCGTGGTCAAGCATCGCATGGGGGCAGGGCCGGATTTCATCCAGATTTCGGGCGATGATCCGCTGGCCCTGGCCGGTTACGTGCTGGGCCAGAAGGGCTGCATCTCGGTGACGGCCAATGTCGCGCCGAAGCTTTGTGCCGATTTCCACAACGCCGCGATGGCCGGCGACTACGATACCGCGCGCCAACTCAACGAAAAGCTCTACCCGCTCCATGAAGCGATGTTCTGCGATGCCAGCCCGAGCCCGGCGAAATACGCCTTGAGCCGCATTCATGACTGGTTCGAGCCGGATGTCCGCCTGCCGCTGGCCGGCTGTTCGCATGCCGCCAAGGTAATCGTGGACAAGGCTCTGGAGGATCTGGGCCTCGTATGATGCGCAAGCTCTTGCCGGCTGCATCCACGCTCGCTCTCGCGTCCTGCGCCACCACCACGCCGCAGGTGCCGACGCTCGACGCGCTGGCGCGGGAATACCTCGCCGTGCAGCTGGCGATCGGCGAGAAGGACCCGGGCTATGTTGATGCCTATTACGGGCCGGAAGACCTGGCCGAGCAGGCCAGGGCGCAGGACGCGGGGATGACGCTGCCGATGTTGCAGGCGCGGGTCATCGCGCTGGATGCAACACTGGCTTCCTACCCGGTCGATGCGGCCACGCAGGAACCGAACCGGGTGCGTTACCTGCGTGCCATGCTGGGCAGCGCCAAGGTGCGCCTGCGCATGTTGCGCGGCGAGACCATCCCCTTTGCCGACGAGGCCGAAGGGCTGTTCGGCGTGCGCCCGGAAATGATCGACCTTGCAACGCTCGATCCCGTGCTGGAGCGGATCGAGGAACTGGTTCCCGGAGATCCCGGGGACGGCCCGTTGCATGAACGCATCAACGCCTTTCGTGACCGCTTCCTGGTCCCCGAAGACCGGCTCGACGCGGTGTTTGACCGCGCTGTGGCCGAATGCCGTGCCCGCACCGTGCCGCATATCCCGCTTCCGGCAAGCGAGAGTTTCGACCTGTCGCTGGTGACGGACAAGCCGTGGGGCGGCTTCAACTATTACCAGGGCGATTATCACTCGGTGATCGAGATCAACACCGATGTGCCGATCCGGCTGGATCGCGCGCTGGATGTGGGATGTCATGAGGCCTATCCCGGCCATCACGTCTATTCCACGCTGATCGAGCGGGACCGGGTGAATACCCGCGGAGAGATCGAATTCACTCTTCTGCCGCTCTATTCCCCGCGCGCCATCGTCTCCGAGGGCAGCGCGGAATATGGCGTCAAACTGGCGTTTCCGGGTGACGAGACGATGATCTTCGAGCGCGACGTGCTCGCCCCGATTGCCGGGATCGATGCAAGCGCGATCGGCGACTACTATGCCCTGCGCGAGGCGACCAAGGAATTGGGACCGGCCTATTACACGATTGCGGCCGCCTATCTCGATGGCGAAGCCAGCCGCGAAGAGACAATCGACAAGCTGATCCGCTACCAGCTTCGTAGCCGCGCGAGCGCGGAAAACAGCCTCGAATTCCTCGATACCTACCGCAGCTACGTGATCAACTACGATCTCGGCGCGCAGATCGTCGGCGATTTCGTGGAGCGCGATGCGGCAAGCGAGGCCGAACGCTGGGACAATTTCATCTTCATTCTCTCCAACCCGGTGCTGCCGGAGGACTTGCAGTAGGGCAGGCCTTTGCATTTGCTCTGCGAAGGCCTACATGGCGCCGCATCATGGCACGCCCGAAACCTTCCACTTTCGACAAGCAAAAAGTCGTCGCGGAGAACCGCAAGGCGCGCTTCAACTACACGATCGAGGATGTGTACGAGGCGGGGTTGGCCTTGCAGGGTACCGAGGTGAAGAGCCTGCGTTTCGGCGAAGGCTCGATTGCCGAGAGCTATGCCGAGATCAAGGACGGGCAGGTCTGGCTCGTCAATGCCAATATCCCCGAATTCAGCCACGGCAATCGTTTCAACCACGAGCCCAAGCGCCCGCGCAAGCTGCTGTTGCACGAGCGCGAGATCGACAAGCTGTTCGGGGCGGTGGAGCGCAAGGGCATGACGCTGGTCCCGCTGTCGATCTATTTCAACAGCAAGGGCAGGGCGAAGGTGGAACTGGCGCTGGCCAAGGGCAAGCAGGCGCATGACAAGCGCCAGACGATCAAGGATCGGGACTGGCAGCGCGACAAGGCCCGCCTGTTGCGCGAAAAGGGCTGATCGCTCACCTGCAAGTGTTGCATCGGTGACATAGGCATCGCGCCGATTGCCGCCGTTAAGCTGCTGTTCGTCGAATTGGACCTAAGGTTGGGTTTCAACCGCGCGTGAAAGGTGTATGGGATGCCCCTGCTGGCAATGAAGAGCATCAAGAACTACTGGCCGAAGATGCCCACGCGTGACGAGATGGAACGCAACCGCTGGCTTGCGCCCATTGCCCATCGCTTTGCTCGGTCGGAATTGTGGCGTTTCACCCGCCGTTCCGTGCCGCGTGGTGCCGCCTTGGGGCTGTTTGCCGCATTCATCATTCCGGTGGGGCAGATCTTCCTGGCCGCTTTCCTGGCGCTTCCGGCGCGTGCCAATGTGCCGGTCGCGGCGCTGATCACCTTCGTGACCAATCCCTTCACCGTGCCGTTCTGGGCTGTGGTGGCCAACAAGGTGGGCCGCTTCGTGCTGAAGATCGATGCGGCCACCACCGGTGCCGCCAATGCCGAGATTGCCAGCGGCCGCTGGGAAAGCTTCGGCTGGTTCCTTGAAACCGCGGGCGTGACGGCTTTCGGCTTTGTGGTTCTCTCTGCCATCACCGCGGCGGTCGGTTATGTGGTTGCCGGTTTCCTCTGGCGCTTTGTCGTTGCCCGCAAATGGGAAAGGCGACCGGGGCGAAAGAAAGTGCTAAACCCTGCCGAATGACTTGGCCTGACAGGCTGCGCCGCCTAAATGCGGCATGTCGCAGGACATTGTTGCAGGGAGTTTCTTCACCAGGTGCAATTCGCTAGCTCGCCAGGGTCGCGCCGCTTGCTGGATGGTGTCGCGGTTGTCGGTGCCATCCTGCTCAGCGTGGGACTGGTGCAATATGCCGCCAAGGATACCACGGTCACGCTCGCCTTTGCCGGGGGGCTGGTGGTGCTCGGCCTCATCGCCTTCATGGCCGTACGCTTTCAGACAAGGCCGGACGAGCAATTGCCGCAGGCCTTGCCGGACTGGTCCGTCACCGTCGCGGCGATCGAGCAGCCGGGCCAGGCTGTTGCCATTACCGATCGCGCCAACCGCATTGTCTGCGCCAATTCCTCTTTCGAGGATTCCTTCGGATCCGGCCATGCCCCGCCGCGCTTGCCTGTCGATTCAGCCAGCCTCGAGCAGTTGAACCGGGCGGCGCGTGCTGCCTGGCGTGATGGCAGCAGTGGCGAGGTCTTCACCATCACCAAGGCAGGACGCAGCTGGACAGCGGAAGCCGAACGGGCTGGCCGGGCTGATGATTACCTGATCTGGCGTTTCACCGCGGTCCTGAAGGACGAGCCGATGGTGGCAACGTCCACCTACCTTACGGGGCCATTCGGCCGGATGCTGGGCAGTGCCGGGATCGCGCTGGCACTGGTCGATCCCGAAGGCACCATCCGCGCGGTCAATTCCGGTTTTGCCCGCCGTGCCAGCGGTGACGAGACCGCACGCCTTTCCGGGCAGGAGTTTGCTGCACTGCTGCGTTCCGATGAACGGGAGCGGATCTTCTTTGCCCGCGAAGGCAACAAGGCAACCCCGCAGGCGCTGATCCACATTCCGATCCAGGACTACACGGACAGGAAGGGCGGCCGGCCGGGGCCTGCCGATGCGCCATCGCTGATGATGCTGGTGGATGCCGGCACCGGACTTGGCGGTCTGGGCGGCGATGCCAAGGGGCAGACACCGCAGCTGGAGGCCCTGCTGGAACAATTGCCGCTGGGCCTCGCCATGACCGACAGTGACGGCCACTTCCTTTTCGCCAATCCTGCCTTCCGCCGGGCTGCGGGCCTCGAGGGGCGCGACCTGCCGCCTTATCCCTCCGACCTGGTGATCCAGCGCGACAAGTCCGCCATGTCCGATGCCGTGCGGCGTTTCGGCCAGGGTGCCGCCAACAGCGGCGACATTGCCGTGCGCCTGCGATCCGAGCCGGAAGAGCCGGTGTCGCTCGGCCTTGCTGGCGTGCGCGGACTGGGCGAGGCGGCCGTGCTGCTCAGCCTTGCCGACACCACGGAGGAGACCCGCCTCAAGCGGCAGGTTGCCCAGGCCACCAAGATGCAGGCCGTGGGCCAGCTGGCGGGCGGCGTGGCGCATGACTTCAACAACGTGCTGACCGCCATCATCGGCTATTGCGACCTGATGCTGCTGCGCCATACGCCGGGTGACAGCGATTATGACGATATCCAGCAGATCAAGGCCAATTCCAACCGCGCCGCCAGCCTGACGCGGCAGCTGCTCGCCTTCAGCCGCCAGCAGACGCTGCAACCCGAAGTGCTGCAATTGCCGGACGTGCTGTCCGAGGTCTCGCAATTGCTGAAGCGGCTGCTGGGTGCCAAGATCACGCTCACCACCCGGCATGACCGCAACCTCGGTGCCGTTCGGGCAGACCCGCGCCAGCTGGAGCAGGTGATCATCAACCTTGCCGTCAACGCGCGCGATGCCATCCAGTCAAAGGGGGGCGGGGAGAGTACGTCCGGTTCGCTGACCTTCGTGACCCGGCGGGTGGAATCCTCCGATATCCGCCGCATGGGATCGGAAATCATTCCGGCAGGCGATTATACCGTGCTGATTGCCGAGGACACAGGTGGCGGTATCCCGCCCGAGGTGCTCGGCAAGATCTTCGAGCCCTTCTTCACCACCAAGGAGCAGGGCAAGGGCACCGGCCTTGGCCTGTCCACCGTCTATGGCATCGTCAAGCAATCGGGTGGTTTCATCTTCGCCAGCAATGCCAAGGCGCCAGACGGCTCGATCAAGGGCGCGCGCTTCACCATCTACCTGCCGGTCCACCATGTGACCGAAGAGGAACTGGCCAAGGCCGAGCAGGAGGAGGAAGCGCGCAACTGGTCCGGAGGCGGGCGTATCCTGCTGGTCGAGGACGAGGACATGGTGCGCGCCGTGGCGGAACGGGCGCTCACCCGGCAAGGCTATGACGTGCAGACCGCTTCCGATGGCGATGAAGGGTTCGATATCGTGCGCGACGGGGGCGAGTTCGACCTTGTCGTGACCGACGTGGTCATGCCGGCCATGGATGGCCCGGCGATGGCGCGCGAAATCCGCAAGCTGAAACCGCGCCTGCCGATCCTGTTCATGTCCGGCTATGCCGAGGAGCAGTTGCGCAAGGACATCAATATCGAGGCGATGCACTTCATTCCCAAGCCATTCAGCGTGCAGCAGATTGCCGACAAGGTGGCGCAGGTTCTGGCCCGGCACGGCAAATCCGGTTAGCTTCCGGCACGTTCAGCGCGGATACAGGCACGTGTGACAGTGTCACACGCAGACCAGTCATTCGCCCTGTGGGGGAGTCTACCGATGAAAATGCACCGCCTAGCCTTTGCCGCCCTGCTTGCGGCTACAGCCACGGGATCCGTCGCCGGTTTCGCGCAGTCCAGCTTGCCGCCGTCTGGCGAGGATACCGCGCAAGGCGATCTCTCGGTCACGATCTACAACAACGGCCAGTCGCTGGTACAGGATATCCGGCAGCTCGATATCCGATCAGGCCGCTCGACCATCAGCTTTCCCGATGTCTCGGCGATGATCCGCCCCGAAACGCTCAGTTTCGCGGCAGGAAAAACGACCATCGTCGAACAGAATTTCGATTTCGACCTGCTGACCCCGCAAAAGCTGATGGAAAAGGCCGTGGGGCAGGAGGTCACGCTGATCCGCACCAATCCGGCAACGGGGGCCGAGACGCTGCAACGGGCCGAGGTGCTCTCCACCGTTGGCGGCGTGGTGGTGCGGATCGACGGGCGGATCGAGGTGCTGCGCGATGACGGCTTGCCGGTGCGCGTGATCTTCGATGAAGTGCCGCCGAACCTGCGTGCCCGGCCCACGCTTTCCGTCACGCTGGAAAGCAGCCGATCAGGCACGCGGCCTGCCTCCATCCGCTACCTGACCCCCGGCCTTGGCTGGTCGTCCGATTACGTCGCGCTGTTCGACGAGGACAAGGGAACCGTCGACATGCAGGGCTGGGTGACGCTCACCAACACCACCGGCACCACCTTCCACCAGGCCGATACCTTGCTGGTGGCGGGCAATGTCAGCGGCAGTTTCGGCCCGCGCGGCCGCGGCGAGCTGGTGCGCGCAGGAACCGAGACGGCGGACCGCGAACGGCTCGGCAATTTCTACCTCTATCCGATCGAGGGGCGCACCACGATCGCCAACAACCAGACCAAGCAGGTCAGCTTCCTCGATGTGCAGGGTGTCCCCGCGCAGCGTGTCTATGAACGCACCGTCGGCTGGCTCGGCAATGATAGCGATCCGCGCCCGTTTTCGACCGCCATCAGCTTTTCTTCCAGCCGCGAAGGCGGTTTGGGCGATGCGCTGCCTGCCGGGACGGTGCGCTTCTACCAGCGCGATGCGCAGGGCTCGCCGCAATATATCGGCGAGAACCGCATCGGCCACACCCCGATGGGCAGCACGCTTTCGCTGCGTACCGGAGATGCGTTCAACGTCTTCAGCCAGGTCGAGGTGGAAAGCCGCGATCGCATTACCTCGAGCGAGTACGAGAACAGCGCCCGATATCGCATTGTCGAGAACGGCGAAGTCACCCGCACAATGCTGGTTGACCGGCGCATCGAATATTACCGCACGACCATGCGCTACACGCTGACCAATGCGAATGACGAGGCTGTGGAAGTGCGCCTGATCCAGGACGGCCTCGACCGCGGCTACTGGACGCGTGACTACCGCGTGGTGCGCGAGGATGTTGAAGGCGAACAGCTCAATGCCGACAGCCGCCTCTATCGCATCTCGATCCCCGCCAATGGCGAGCGCGTTGTGCGGGTGACGTTCGAGACCCGCTACTAGAGGGCCGTCGCCGTGCTGCGCCGCCTTTCCTCCGGCTTGTTTGCCCTGTCCTTGCTGTTGCCGGGCGGCGGGGCAATTGCGCGCGAAGTGGTCGATGCCAGTCAGCCGACAGCACTTGCCGTCACCGTCTATCGCGATCCCGATCGCAGTGTGGGTAGCGAGATGGAGAGGGATTGGCCGCAAGGTTTCGCGATGATCAGCGAAACGCGGCAAGTCACGCTGCCGCCGGGGGTATCCACCATCCGTTTCACCGGCGTTGCCGAGGGCATGGTGGGTGTGTCTGCCATCGTCACGGGCCTTCCCGGCGGAACGATCGAGAAGAACCGCAATGCCGACCTGCTCAGCCCCGCAGCGCTGGTGGACGGGATGCTCGGCAATCGTGTCACCGTCACCCGCACCATTCCGGGCAGTGGCGAGGTGGTCAGCGAAAGTGCGGTTGTGCGCACGCGGGCCGATGGCGGGCTGGTGCTGCAGACGGGTGATGGTTACGAGGCGGTGCGCTGTTCGGGTGTGCCGGAGCGTTTGAGCTTTGCCGATGTGCCCGATGGCCTTTCCGCCCAGCCCGTCTTCACCATCGATACGCGGGATGAAAGCGGCGGCACCTATATCGTGACCCTGACCTACCTGGCATGGGGTTTCGACTGGCAGGCCAATTACGTCGCCACCTTCCGCGAAGGAGGGAATGGCCGCGATGTGAACCTGCGGCTGATGAGCTGGCTGACCATTCTCAACGACAACAACCAGAGCTTTGCCGATGCCGAGTTGATGGCGGTGGCTGGCCGGCTTAATATCGTCAGCGACTTGCAGGAGCTGGCCGAACCTCCGGCAGCACGCCCGCTGCGGCTTACCTGTTATCCGTTCGGCAGCACCGCGGCCGGATCGCCCTTGCCTGTCTATCGGCGTGATCTCCCGCTTCCGCCCCCGGCACCGATGCCCGAAGCAAGCATGATGCGCATGGAGGCGATGGCGGACGCTGCCCCCCAATCCATCCTCGTGACCGGCAGTTTCCGGGCGCAGGAAGAGAACCTTGGCGAACTCAAGCTCTACCGCGTGCCGCAGAATGTCACAGTCTCGGCGCAAGGGTTGAAGCAGGTCGCCTTCCTCGACCAGGGGGAGGTGAAGGGGCAGCAGGTCTATGCCGGTGCCTGCTGGCCGGAAAGGGATGAGCAGAACCCTGCCGAGATACTCCTGGTAACCGAGAACACCCGCGAGAACGGCCTCGGCATGGCCTTGCCAATGGGCAATGTCGCCTTTTTCGAACCTTCTCCCCATGGCGACCTGCTGGTGGGTGAGAACAGCCTGCGCGATTATGCCAGCGGCCAGGATATCGAATTGACGCTTGGCACCAGCAGCCAGGTATTCGTGGCTTGCGAGGAAACCGATATCGAGGAGGTGGGTGATCGCTGGCAAGGCGACATGCAGGCGCTGATCACCAATGCCAATCCCCATCCGGTATCATTTCGCCTGCGGGTGGAGCGCGGGCAGGGTTATGACATCAAGGGCCTGCGCACGCGGTTGCATAATGGCGAGCGAATCGCCGAGTTCACTGTTCCTGCGAACGGCGAGCGAACCGTCGAATGGCGCTACGTCGAACCCGACTAGCCTTCGGGAAAACCACGGAAAACTGCGCCTTCCGGCGGCATGGAAACAAAAAATCTGTTCCACTCTTGTTCTCATGGAACAAAATGGGTACATACCGTTGCAGTTGATGAATTGATCGCAACTCTTGGAACGTGTGGAGGGCCGTGTCATGGCTGCAAGTCTGAAACTGGTTGAAGGTAAGGAATCCAACGTGGATCGTCAGAAGGCACTCGACGCGGCGCTCGCGCAGATTGATCGCGCATTCGGCAAGGGCTCGGCCATGAAGCTGGGCAGCAAGGAAGCGATGAATGTGGAGGCGATCTCCACCGGTTCGCTGGGCCTCGATATCGCGCTCGGCATCGGCGGCCTGCCCAAGGGGCGCGTTATCGAAGTCTATGGGCCGGAAAGCTCGGGCAAGACCACGCTCGCCCTGCATGTGATTGCAGAAGCGCAGAAGGCAGGCGGCACCGCTGCTTTCGTGGATGCGGAACACGCTCTGGACCCGGTGTACGCCAAGAAGCTTGGTGTCGACATTGACGAGCTGGTTGTCTCCCAGCCGGATACCGGCGAACAGGCGCTGGAAATCACCGACACGCTCGTGCGTTCTAACGCGATTGACGTGCTGGTGGTGGACTCGGTCGCCGCACTGGTGCCACGCGCCGAAATCGAAGGCGAGATGGGCGATAGCCACGTCGGCCTGCAGGCGCGCCTGATGTCGCAGTCGCTGCGCAAGCTCACCGGTTCGATCAACCGTTCCAAGTGCATGGTGATCTTCATCAACCAGCTGCGCATGAAGATCGGCGTGATGTACGGCAACCCGGAAACCACAACCGGCGGCAATGCGCTCAAGTTCTATGCCTCGGTCCGTCTCGATATTCGCCGCACCGGCCAGATCAAGGACCGCGACGAGGTGATCGGCAACACCACCCGTGTGAAGGTGGTGAAGAACAAGGTTGCCCCGCCGTTCAAGCAGATCGAATTCGACATCATGTATGGCGAGGGCATTTCCAAGATCGGTGAAATCCTCGACCTTGGGGTGAAGGCCGGCCTGGTGGAAAAATCGGGCAGCTGGTTCAGCTACGATTCGATCCGCATCGGCCAGGGGCGTGAGAACGCCAAGACCTACCTGAAGGAAAATCCCGAAGTTTGCAGCAAGTTGGAAGCCGCCATTCGCGGTAAGACCGACGAGGTTGCCGAAGAGATGATGACAGGCCCGGACGCGGAGCCTGAAGACTGATCTCTTCAAGAAGCGGCTTGCGCCCCCAATGACGACCGGGGCGTGCGCTTGAGAAAACGGAGCCGGCGCTTGTGTTCCCTGCCTGGAACCTTTGCGCCGGCTTCTTTCTTTGCCCGGACTGTGAATATCGCTTGGCCTCGATCATCTGATTTTCGTGGCGAGCCGAAGGAATTTCCGCATTATGCGCGAAGGACATCTAGGAGAGGCATGTTGGACAAGAGCGAGTGGCAAGGCGGCCAGGGAAAGACCTGGGCGGAGGAATGGCGCCGGACGGATCGCAGCTTCACGGCGGTAACCGAGAAGCTCCTTGAGCGGACGCGGGGCGAACGCTTCTCGCGCGTGCTCGACATCGGCTGCGGGGCAGGGGAACTCTCGCTGGCAATCGCTCGCGGACGGCCCGATGCCGCCGTGCTCGGTGTCGATATCTCGCCTGACCTCGTGGCCACGGCCCGCAAGCGTGGCGAGAACCTGTCGAATGCCAGCTTTGAACTGGGCGATGCTTCAACCTGGCAGCCGGCGGACGGTTTCGCGCCGCAATTGCTGGTATCGCGCCACGGGGTGATGTTCTTCGATGATCCGCCTGCCGCCTTCGCAAATCTTGCAAGCCTTGCAGACAGCGATGCACGCCTGTTGTTCTCCTGTTTCAGGTCTCCCGCCGAGAACCCGTTCTTCACCCATGTAGCCGCCTTGTTGCCGGATCCGCCCGTGCCGCCGCCGCCCGGTGCTCCCGGTCCCTTTGCCTTTGCTGACCGCCAGAGGATGCTGGATATCCTGACTGCCGGTGGATGGAAGGAGATTGCCATTGACCCGCTGGATTTCGGAATGGTGGTCGGTGCGGGGCAGGACCCCGTCGAAGATGCGGTCGATTATTTCGCCGCGATCGGTCCGGCCGCAATTGCGGCCCGCTCCATGAGCGAGGGGCAGCGCAGCGAATTCTTTGACAAGGTTCGTGATCTGGCACGGGCGAACCTGCATGATGGCGTGGTGTCGATGCCTGCCGCAGGCTGGATCGTGACCGCACAAAAGGGCTGACAGCTTTTCCGAAATGCATCACAGCGCCATGCGATTGCCGCAAACGGCTTAATCCGCTTGTCGGCAGCGCGCGCAACAACTAACTGGCAGGCATGAATTCGACCAACGATATCCGCCGCGCGTTCCTCGACTATTTCGCGGCCAATGATCACCTTGTGGCGCCCTCTGCGCCGCTGGTGCCGTATAACGACCCCTCGTTGATGTTCGTCAACGCCGGGATGGTTCCGTTCAAGAACGTCTTTACCGGTCTTGAAACGCCGCCTGCCCCGCGTGCGACCAGCAGCCAGAAGTGCGTGCGTGCCGGTGGCAAGCACAATGATCTGGACAATGTCGGCTATACCGCGCGCCACCTGACGCTGTTCGAGATGCTCGGCAATTTCAGCTTCGGCGACTATTTCAAGGAACGCGCTATCGAGCTTGCCTGGGGCATGGTGACCAAGGAACTGGGGCTCGACAAGGAACGCCTGCTGGTTACCGTCTACCATACCGATGACGAGGCGGCCGGCTTCTGGAAGAAGATTGCCGGCTTGCCCGATGACCGGATCATCCGCATTCCCACGAAGGACAATTTTTGGGCGATGGGGTCCGATGGTCCCTGCGGGCCATGTTCGGAAATTTTTTGGGATTACGGTCCCGAAGTGGCCGGTGGCCCTCCCGGTACGCCGGAAGATGACGGGGATCGCTTCGTCGAGATATGGAACCTCGTTTTCATGCAGCATGTGCAGGAGGCGGACGAGATCACCGGCGACCTGCCGCGCCCCAGCATCGATACCGGTATGGGCCTGGAACGCATCGCCAGCGTCATGCAGGGCGTGCACAATGTGTTCGAGACCGATACCTTCCGCGCCTTGATCGAAGCGAGCGAGGAGCATTCGGGCACCAAGGCCGAAGGTGACAAGCTGGCGAGCCACAGGGTGATTGCCGATCACCTGCGCTCCACCAGTTTCCTGATCGCTGACGGCGTGCTTCCTTCAAATGAAGGCCGGGGCTATGTGCTGCGCCGGATCATGCGCCGCGCCATGCGCCACGCCCACCTTTTGGGCGCGGACAAGCCGCTGATGCACCGCCTTGTTCCTTCGCTGGTCGAGGAAATGGCGCACCATTATCCCGAACTGCCGCGGGCAGAGGCGTTGATCAGCGAGGTGCTGGAGCGCGAGGAGACCCGTTTCCGCCAGACACTCGACAAGGGCCTGCGCCTGTTGGACGAGGAAACCGGCGGCATGGGCGAGGGTGACAGCCTGGCGGGCGAAACCGCTTTCAAGCTCTATGACACTTACGGCTTTCCCTATGACCTGACCGAAGATGCCCTGCGCTCGCGCGGGATCGGCGTGGACAAGGACGGCTTCGACGCGGCGATGGCTCAGCAGAAGGCTGCCGCGCGCGCTGCCTGGAAGGGTTCCGGTGCCTCGGCCGATGGCGAGCTGTGGTTCGATATTGCCGAACGCGAAGGCGCTACCGAGTTCACCGGCTATACCGCCACCGAAGGCGAAGGCCATGTGGTTGCGCTCGTGGTCGACGGCAAGGAGGTGGAACGCGCCGAATCCGGACAGGAAGTGACGCTGATCACCAACCAGACGCCTTTCTATGGCGAGAGTGGTGGCCAGTCTGGCGACAGCGGCCGGATTACCGGTGATCGTCGCCTCGAAATGGCAGTGACCGATACGTCCAAACCGCTCGGCCGCCTGCATGCCCACCACGGTACGATCGTGGGTGGTTCGGTGGAAGTGGGAGACACGGTCCATCTTGCCATAGACGTGGAACGCCGGGACCAGATCCGCGCGAACCACTCAGCCACACACCTGGTCCATGCTGCCTTGCGCAATCACCTGGGCGATCATGTGACGCAGAAGGGGTCGTTGGTCGCGGCAGATCGTTTCCGCTTCGACTTCTCGCATCCCAAGCCGCTCTCGGCAGAGGAAATCGCCGAGATCGAAGCCGAGGTGAACGCCGAGATCCGCTATAACGCACCCGTGTCCACCCGCCTGATGAGCCCGGACGATGCAATCGAGGCAGGCGCGATGGCGCTGTTCGGCGAGAAATACGGCGAGGAAGTGCGCGTCCTTTCGATGGGCCGCCCGGACAAGGGCGGGCGCAACTATTCGGTCGAGCTTTGCGGTGGCACCCATGTGAAGGCGACGGGCGATATCGGCCTGTTCCGCATCATTTCCGAAAGCGCGGTGTCGAGCGGCGTGCGCCGTATCGAGGCGCTGACCGGCGAAGCTGCCCGTCAGTGGGTGGTCGGCCGCGAGGAGGCGCTGAAATCGGTCGCCGCAACGCTCAAGACCTCGCCTGACGAGGCGCTGGAGCGTGTTGCCGCTCTGGTGGACGAGCGCAAGGCGCTGGAACGCGAACTGGCCGAAGCCAAGAAGCAGTTGGCGCTTGGCGGTGGCGGCGGGTCAGCAGGTCCGGCGGACGAGGAAGTGGGCGGCGTGAAATTCTCCGGCCAGGTCCTTCACGGCATGAACCCCAAGCAATTGCGCGGCCTGCTGGATGAAGCCAAGAACCGCATGGGATCTGGCGTGGCGGCGATTTGCGCCGTCAATGATGGCAAGGCGGCATTTGCGGTTGCCGTGACCGATGACCTGACTGGTCGCTTCAGCGCGGTCGACTGCGTGCGTGCCGGCGTGGAAGCGCTGGGCGGCAAGGGCGGCGGTGGCCGCCCGGACATGGCGCAGGGCGGCGGTCCTGACGGAGACAAGGCAGATGATGCCATCGCTGCGGTACGGGCGCTGCTGGCAGGATAGCCATCGCCTGTCCGGCAGGTGACGGGGTCAGATATCTTCCGGGCCGGCAGTGGAGGTGCGCAGTTGCGGCTTGTGCTCCAGCTCCGCCTCGCGCTGGATCTTCTCGCGGAATTCGTCGCGCTTTTCGTGAATGCTGGCGATCACGGGCCCCATGGGCACACCCAGTTCGACCAGCACGGCTTCCGACAGTTGCAGTGAGCTTTCGAGCGTTTCCGGCACGGCTACCGTGGCTCCGCTGCGATAGAGTTCCGCTGCATGCACGGAATCGCGCGCGCGGGCGATGATCGGCAGGTCCGGATGGGCGCTGCGCAGCTTGCGCACCAGGCGCTGTGCCAGGATGTGTTCGTCCATTGTCAGGATGACAGCGGGGCAATCATGCATGCCCAGCTTGTCCAGGATATCGCCGCGCGCGGCATTGCCGAACAACGCGACATATCCATCGCGCCGGGCAAGATCGATCATGTCCCCATCGGCATCCACCGCGATATAGGGCTGGTCGTGGCGCTTGAGCATCTGGCACACCAGCCGGCCGACACGGCCCAGGCCGATCACGATAACCCGTGGTTCGCCGTCCTTCATCCCGGCTTCGTCCAGAGTGGGGGCCGGGTCGACCTTCTTGCCCACGTGCTTGCCGATCATCGCCAGCAGCGGGGTGATGGTGAGGCCGATGGCGGTGACGATCTGCCAGAACTGCGCGGTACCGGGCTGGATCAGCATGGCTTGCGTGGCTGCAGCCAGCACGATCAGCGTGGTTTCCGAAGGGCTCGCCATCAGGATGCCGGTTTCCGTGGCGGTTCCCCGGCGCGCACCCATCAGGCGCAGGAGCACGCCGGTCACCACTGCCTTCAGGACCAGCACGCCGACTACGGCGGCCAGGATCGTCCACAAATTGGCCCAGATCGTGGTCAGGTCGATGCCCATGCCCACGGTGATCAGGAAGATGCCCAGCGCCAGGCCCTTGAACGGTTCGATAATGCCTTCGACCTCGGTGTGGTATTCGGTCTCCGCGATCAGCAGGCCGGCAATCAACGCACCGAAGATGGGCGAAAGGCCGACAATTGCCGTGGCAAGGCTGGCGCCGATCACCACCATCAGGCTTGCCGCGAGGAACAGTTCGGGGCTCTTCGCGCGGGCAGCCAGGGCAAACAGGCGCGGCAGGGCAAATCGCCCGACGACCATCATGACCGCCACGACCAGCAGGCCTTGCCAGATCGTGTCGAACAGGCCGGTCATCCCTTCCGCGGCGGCATAGGGTGCCAGCGCGCCAAGCAGGAAGATGATCGGCACGATCATGATATCTTCGAACAGCAGCATCGACAGCGCCGCGCGGCCGACAGGCGTCTTGGTGCCTGCAATGGGTAGCACCAGCGCGGTGGAGGAGAAGGCGAGGGCAAGGCCGAGACCGAGCGCGCCTGTCCAGTACTGGCCCATCATCGAAAGGACAGCCGCCAGCAGCGATCCGATGACCAGAAGTTCCAGCGCGCCGAGGCCGAACACCAGTTTCCTGAGTTCCCACAGGCGATTGAAGCTGAGTTCCAGGCCGATCGTGAACAGCAGCAGGATGATGCCGAATTCGGCGAAGGGTTCGAGCCTTTCCGGATCGGTGATGGTGAAGTGGGTCAGCCATTCATACTCGAACACCGCGCGGCCGAGGCCATAGGGGCCCACAAGCAGGCCGACGAGGATGAAACCGATGATCGGGGTGATGCGGAAACGCGCAAAAAGCGGGATCACGATGCCGGCTGCACCGAGAATCACCAGCGCATCAGACATCATGGGGGAGATATGGCCGCCGTGCATTAGGAACCATTATCAACAATTACCGTGCACAGCACAATCGCATTATTGCGCTGCAGCGGCGTTCTCTGAAAGGGTGTGGCAAGTTTCCCGGCAACGGGTGACATGAGGTCCCCGGCTTGTATGCATGGCGCCCATGCAGACCCCGACACTGATTGCGCTCGCCCTCTATTTCATTCTCATGCTCGCGATCGGTCTCTACGCGTGGAAGCGCTCGACCGAGGATAGCGAAGGCTACCTGCTGGGTGGGAGGAACCTTCATCCGGCGGTGGCCGCCTTGTCGGCTGGAGCCTCCGATATGTCCGGCTGGTTGTTGCTGGGCTTGCCGGGCGCGCTTTATGCCGCTGGCCTGGTGGAGGCATGGATCGGCATAGGCTTGTTCGTGGGGGCGGTGGTGAACTGGTTCGTCGTTGCACCGCGCCTGCGCGAACAGACCGTACATTACGGCAATGCGCTCACGATCCCGCAGTTTCTTGCCAACCGCTTTCCGAACAAGGCAGTGATCTTGCGTGTTGTCTCGGCCGTCATCATCGTGATCTTTTTCGCGGTCTATTCGGCAGCGGGCCTGGTGGGCGGCGGCAAGCTGTTCGAAAGCACCTTCATCGATGCACGGGTGATGGGCCTTTCTCTCTACATGGCAGGGGTGCTGCTCACCGCCCTGGTGGTTCTTGCCTACACCATGGTGGGGGGGTTCTTGGCCGTGAGCCTGACGGACTTCGTGCAAGGCTGCATCATGGTGGTGGCGCTGGTGGTGATGCCGCTGGTGGTGCTGTTCGGCGATGGCTGGGGGCAACGGGCGCGGCGCTGGAAGAGGTCGACCCCGATTTACTCAGCTGGTTCGGGGGCCTGACGTTCATCGGCTTCCTCTACGCCGTGGCGTGGGGCCTGGGATATTTCGGCCAGCCGCACATCATCGTGCGCTTCATGGCAGTGAAGGAAGGTCGCATACCGGCTGCGCGCAACGTCGCGCTGAGCTGGATGTTCGTGGCGCTGATCGGCGCGTTGGGCGTGGGCCTTGCCGGTCGCGCGCATGTGGAATTGAACGGCCTCGTGCTGGAAGATGCGGAAACGATCTTCATCCTGCTGGCAAACACGCTGTTCCACCCCTTCGTGACCGGCTTCCTGCTGGCGGCGATCATGAGCACGATCAGTTCGCAGCTGCTCGTCTCGTCCAGTTCATTGACGGAAGATTTCTATCGCCTGTTCCTGCGCAAGGATGCCAGCGAGCGCGAGATGGTGAATGTCGGCCGCCTGTGCGTGGCGCTGGTTTCGGTGGCGGCGATCGTCATCGCCAGCGATCCGGACAGCGGTGTACTGGCGCTGGTGGCCAATGCCTGAGCCGGCTTCGGTGCGGCATTCGGTCCGCTGATCATCCTGTCGCTCACGTGGAGGCGCATGACGGGTGCAGGCGCAGTCGCCGGGCTGGTGGCAGGTGCGGGCGTGGTCATGGCGTGGATTGCGAGCGGACTGAACGATGCGACCGGCGTCTACGAGATCATTCCGGGGTTTGTTGCTGCATGGTTGGAATTCTGGGGCATGAGCCTGGTGACCGCGAAGGATATTGTACCAGGGAACGCCTAGTCGAAAGTTCGCGAAGGGGACCGATGGAATACGACATTATCGGCGATATCCATGGCAAGGCGCCGGTTCTCGAGGCGCTGTTGCGCAAGCTTGGGTATCGTCGTGCGAACGGAAGCTGGACTTCCCCGGAAAACCGGATGTGCCTGTTTGTCGGAGACTTCATCGACCGCGGGGAACACCAGCTTGAGGTGGTCGAGATCGTTCGCAGCCTTGTCGAGGCCGGCCGCGCGCTAGCGGTGATGGGAAATCACGAACTCAATGCAGTGGCCTGGCATCGCAGGTTCCGTCCAGACACTCCCAAGAACCGCAAGCAGCACCTCGAGTTCCTCGCGCAGGTTGGCGAGGGGAGCGACCTGCACGACGAGCTGGTCGAATGGTTCCTCACCTTGCCGCTGTGGCTGGACCTGCCGCAACTGCGGGTTGTCCACGCATGCTGGGACCCCGCTTCGCTGGATGTGCTGGGTGCTCGCCTCAGGGATGCGAGGCTGACCGAAGACCTGATCGAATGCGCTACCACCGGCACCGCAAATGCCCTTGCGGCGGATGGCACGCGCGAGCCGGGGAGTCCCGTTTTCGCGGCCGGCGAAACCTTGCTGAAGGGGATGGAGATCGCTCTTCCGGAGGGGATGAGCTTCCATGACAAGGACGGGCATCTGCGCCATCATGTGCGGATGCGCTGGTGGATGCGTACCCCCGCAACATTTGCCGATATTGCGCTTGGCACCGGTGAAAGGGCTGATCCGGCGTTGGAGGTTCCCATCCCGCCCGGGGTCCTGCCGGGCTACGATGATGCAAAGCCGCTGTTCCTCGGCCACTACTAGCTGACCGGTCAGCCGCGATTGCTCACGCCCATGATTGCCTGTGTCGAGTACAGCGCCGGGAGAGGTGGCCCGCTCGCCGCCTATTGCTGGCGTGGCGAGGACAGGCTGGAAAACGGGTCCTTCGTAACGGCCAAACCGTAGCTGGCAGCGCGCCTAACCGCCGCCCGGCCCGTGCTGGTGCATTGGTGGGGGACCGCCCGGTTCGCCGCCGCCGGTCTCGCCGGTGGCTCCCTTCTGCTCCCACTCGATGCGGTAGAGGTCGAACCGGCGATCGGCGAGGTTGCGCACGGTGCCTTCCGCGCGTGCCCATGACAGGTCCGCCAGATTCACATCGCTGATCGTCAGCGTCTCGACATTCTCCGATGCCTCGGCGGCGATGCCGTCCCGCGCGAAGGGGAAGTCGCAAGGGGTGAGGATGCAACTCTGGGCGTACTGGATGTCCATGTTGGCGACATTGGGCAGGTTGCCCACATTGCCGCTCATCACGACGTAGCACTGGCTTTCGATGGCGCGCGCTGCCGCGCAATAGCGCACGCGCATGTAGCCTTGCCTGCTATCCGTGCAGAACGGCACGAAGATGATGCGCGCACCTTCATCCACCAGCCTGCGGGTCAGTTCCGGAAACTCGCAGTCATAGCAGATCTGCACCCCGATCGGCCCGCAATCGGTCTGGATCACGTCGATCGAATCGCCGCCCTTGATGCTCCACCAATAGGCTTCGTTGGGTGTCGGGTGGATCTTCTCCTGCTCGTGGATCGATCCGTCGCGCAGGCAGACCATGGCGACATTGTGAATGTCCCCGTCATCCATGCGGGTAGGGTGGGATCCACCGATGATGTTGATATTGTACTTCAGCGCCATTTCGGACAGCGCTTCGCGAATGCGCGGGGTGTAGTTGCTGAGGCACTCGATGGCCTCGATGGGGGAGAGTTCCTCCTCCTCCGCGCTCAGCAACATCAGGGTGAAGAGTTCCGGAAACAGGATGAAGTCTGCCTCGTAATCGCCTGCAACGTCGACGAAATAACGCACCTGGCCGATGAATTCGTCAAAGTCCTTCACCGCGCGCGCCTGCATCTGGCAGGCTGCGATGCGCACGCTCTGCACATCGCGCGGAACGCGGAATTGCGGACTTTCCTCCTGGTCCACGAAGGGGTTGCGCCAAACCATGTGGACAGCAAAGGCACGGCTGCGGGTATCTTCGGGCAGGTAGTTCTTGAGAATCCCGATGGGTTCGAAACCGTTGGCAAGCTGGAAGCGCAGCACCGGGTCATGCAATTTGCCGTTGATCACCTGCTCAAGATAATCCTCCGGCCCGTCCACCCGTCTCCAGTAGCGCTTGAGGTTGGGCATTCGCCCGCCGAAGGTGATCCCCTTCAGGTCAAGCCGTTCGGCCAGCTTGCGACGTTCTTCATAGAGGCGCCGGCCCAGCCGCGTGCCGCGCACTTCCGGATCGACGCACAGCTCATAGCCGTAGAGCCAGTCTCCCGTCGGATCATGGCGGCTGCCATACCCGTTGCCGGTGATCTCGTCCCAGCTGTGCGGGCGCAGCGCCTTGTCCCCGCTGATGCGCATGGTGGCGCAATAGCCGACCAGCCTGTCATCCAGGATGGCGACGAAACAGCCTTCGGGATAGTTGTTCAGCTGGCCGCGGATTTCGCTGCGGGTATAGGGCGCGAAATCATCGTAGACACGTTTTGCCAATGCGGCGATCCGTGGGAAGTCGCCTGTTTCTGCCTGGCGGATTTCAAGACGCGCCTTGGTCATGCGGCGAGGGACCTCCGATTGCGATCAACCCAGCGTAAAACGAAACGCGCGGCAATGCAGCAGTTTCCATCGGGAAACCCCACATTGCCGCGCATTCAGGACAACCTGCCAGCAGGTTGTTTGTTCCGGTTTAGCCGAGGCCCTGGGCCTTCATTTCTGCCTCAAGGCCTTCCACGATGGCCTCGAAGAACTGCTCGGTCGTCATCCATGCCTGGTTCGGGCCGATCAGCAACGCGAGATCCTTGGTCATCTTGCCGCTTTCGACACAGCTGATGCAGACCTTTTCCAGCGTTTCGGCAAAGGCCACCACGTCCGGCGTGTTGTCGAAACGGCCGCGATAGATCAGGCCGCGCGTCCACGCGAAGATCGAAGCGATCGGGTTGGTCGAGGTCGCCTTGCCCTGCTGGTGCTGGCGATAGTGGCGCGTCACCGTGCCGTGGGCAGCTTCGGCTTCCACAGTCTTGCCATCGGGCGTCATCAGCACCGAGGTCATCAGGCCGAGCGAGCCGAAGCCCTGGGCCACGACGTCGGACTGCACGTCACCGTCATAGTTCTTGCAGGCCCACACGAACTTGCCGTTCCACTTCAGGGCGGCGGCCACCATGTCGTCGATCAGACGGTGTTCGTAGGTGATGCCGGCATCCTTGAACTTCTGGTCGAAGCCTTCGGTGTCGAACACTTCCTGGAACAGGTCCTTGAAGCGACCATCGTACTTTTTCATGATGGTGTTCTTGGTGGACAGGTATACCGGCCAGCCACGGTCTAGGCCGTAGTTGAAGCTGGCACGCGCGAAGTCACGGATGGACTCGTCGTGGTTGTACATGGTCATCGCCACACCCGGCTGGTCGAAGGTGTGGACTTCGAGGTCGATGTTCTGGCCATCGGCACCTTCGAACACCATGCGCAGCTTGCCGGCACCGGGGATCAGCGTGTCGGTGGCACGATACTGGTCACCGAAGGCATGACGGCCAACGACGATGGGATCGGTCCAGCCCGGAACCAGGCGCGGCACGTTGTCGATCACGATCGGTTCACGGAAGATCGTGCCGCCCAGGATGTTGCGGATCGTGCCATTGGGCGAACGCCACATCTGCTTGAGGCCGAATTCTTCCACGCGGGCTTCGTCCGGGGTGATGGTGGCGCACTTCACGCCCACGCCATACTGCTTGATGGCATTGGCGGCATCGACGGTGATCTGGTCGTCGGTTTCGTCACGCTTTTCGACCGAAAGGTCGTAGTACTTCAGCTCGACATCGAGATACGGCAGGATCAGTCGTTCACGGATCCACTGCCAGATGATCTTCGTCATCTCGTCGCCGTCGATCTCGACAATCGGGTTCTTGACCTGGATTTTTGCCATCTGGGCTTCCTGTGCTGTCTGGAGATTTCGGATAGGATTTGGCGCGCGTCTTAGCAGGGGTGTCGCCATGCGCAAGGTTTCCTTCGCGCACGGGAAGCTGGGACGGGGGATTGCAGGCTATTCCGGCAGCCGGAAAAGACGAAACCCGCCGCTTTCGCGACGGGTTTCATATTCCTTGGGCCAGAATGGTGGGCGTACCAAGGTTCGAACTTGGGACCCCTACGATGTCAACATAGTGCTCTACCACTGAGCTATACGCCCCGAGCCATTCTGTCGTGCCGCAAAGCGCGCGGCAGGCGGGCCATCTAGCGCCGCCTTTTCCCTGTGGCAAGACCTTATCAAACGCGATCAGACGCGGACGGGTACCGCATCCTCGAACATGCGCTCCACCTCGATGACCAGGTCCTTCAGGTGGAAGGGCTTGGACAGCATCTTGGCATGCGGCGCTTCGCGGTTGGCACGCAGGGTGACCGCGGCGAATCCGGTGATGAACATCACTTTCGTGTCAGGGCTCAGCTCGTTGCACAGCTGGGCCAGTTCGATACCGTCCATCTCCGGCATTACGATGTCGGACAGGAGCAGGTCGAAGATCTCTGTCTTGAGGAAGGGAACGGCCTCGGTCCCGCTGCAGACCGCGGTCACCGAATATCCTGCATTTTCCAGAGCACGGGTAATGTAGCCGCGCATGGCCTCGTCATCTTCGGCCAGCAGGATTCGGATCATGGTTTGCTCCCTTTTTTTCTTGTCGGCTGCCGCCTAGACCAGAACGGGTCCGACTTCCCGCCTGAATTTTCAAGTGGCCAGCTTTGGAACAGCAATTTTGACTTCGTGGATAAGACAGGCCAGCAAGCAGTGATGGTCAAAAGGGTCAACAAGGCTGGCGAATCGGGGCGGCGGCACGGGGGTGTGTTGCCCGGCGGAGAAGGCCAGCCCGCCTTCGAGCTTGTCCAGCGCAAGCCTTCCGCCATTCCCGTGCTGGTCGCCGTGCCGCATGCCGGGCGCAGCTATCCCGCACAATTGGTGGAGCGCATGCGCTCGCCGGCCAAGGACTGCCTGCGGCTGGAGGATCGCTATATCGACCTGGTCGGCCGCGCGATTGCCGAGGAAACCGGGGCAGCGCTGCTCGTCGCCCATGCGCCGCGCGCGATGATCGACCTCAACCGTGCTGCCGATGACATGGATTGGGACATGGTCGCAGGTGGCCGCCCGCGCGGGATCGTGCGTCATGCCGCAGGTCGCCGCGCGCGCAGCGGGCTGGGCCTGGTTCCGCGCCGGCTGCCCGGCACTGGCGAATTGTGGAAGGGACAGATCGAGCGCAGCGAGCTGGATGCCCGGATCGACCTTGTCCATCGCCCCTATCATGCTTCGCTGGCGCAGGTCATGGAGGCGCTGCGCGACCGCTGGGGAGCAGCGCTGCTGGTGGACCTGCACTCCATGCCGCCGCTCGGCCCCAAGCTGGGCAAGGAGCCGGCTCCCGATTTCGTGATCGGCGACCGCTACGGCTCGTCATGCAGCGCGCAGCTGAGTTGCGCGGCATTCGATCATTTCGAGATGCAAGGCCGCCGGGCAGCGCACAACCGGCCCTATGCCGGGGGATATGTGCTTGATCGCCATGGCAATCCGGCACGCGGCCTGCACGCGATGCAGGTGGAAGTCTGCCGCGCGGCTTACCTGGATGCGGCTTTGTGCGAACCGGGCGACGGTCTGGCGCATACCGCAGAAGTGCTGGCCGGACTCGTCAGCAGGCTGGCGGACGAACTGCTTTCCGGCCTGCGCCAGCTGCCGCAGGCCGCGGAATAGCGGGCCTCACTCGATACCGATGAAAAAACCGGCCCGTGCATGAAGCACGAGCCGGCCAAGGTTCAGGGAGGAAGTGCACAATCGTGCACATGTCCCGACCGGCCATGAGGGGAGCCAGCGGGACGATTCCTAGTTAAGTCGTAGTGTAGCGGGTTTCAAGGACGGGAGCGCAGTTTCGCCTTGCGGCGGCGCTCCCGCCCTTGCAGTTCGATCAGTTGACGGCCGGGTCGATCAGGTCCGGCGAGACTTTCGGTGCCTTGCCCTGCGCATCCTGCTTGGCGAAGATCACGCGCATCAGGTCAAGCGAGAAGAAGTGCGCATAGATCAGCGCCAGCATGCCGCTCTGGTTCCAGGCGCGCAGCTTGTCACCGCGCATCTCGCGCAGCTTGTCCTGGTTCACCATCTTGAAGCCGCGATAGATGAAGGGCTTGCCATTGGGATCGTCGACGCGGTTGATGGAAACCTCGCCGTCCATTAGCAGGTCTTCCTTGGCCAGCTCTTCCATGAAGGCGTTGGTCTTGGCGCCGGCTTCCTCGAACTTCTCGCAGAACTTCAGAAGGTCCTGCGTGTGCTGCGTGGGCTGGGCGTCTTCGGTGAACAGCTCGCGGCCGTCCTTGAAATCACCGATGAGGTCGCTCGAAGGATCGAAGCACAGCGACAGGTTGTCGGAGTTCTTGTCCAGCCGGGCCAGCAGGAAGGGATAGCGGCGGATGTAGGCCGGCACGTAAGCGGGGTCGATGGGCGTGCCGTCTTCCTCGAAGAAGACATTCACGCCTTCATTAAGGCCCATTAGGGCGAGCGGAACGGGGTTGTCGCCGCCGGAAAACACGATCGGGTAATCGCGCTGGGCCTGCGGGAACTCTTCCACCGTCAGCGGAATGGCGTGGCTCTTGGCAACCCAGGGTGCCTTGTCGACCGAAATGGCCTTGAACTTGCCGTGCTGCTGGCTGTTGAGCGGCACGAGGTCGTTGTAAAGAATGGGCAGACCGGACTTCGGCGCACTGGCCATGATATTCTCTCCGAAACTGGATTGTTGTTAAAGGCTCGACCATTGCCAGGGTTGCCCCGGGCGTGATCCGCCAGGATGTTGGGGCGGGGCTTTAGTGGGTGCTCGCCTCCGGTGCAAGCGGAACGAGTTTGCCGGGATTGAGCAGCCCGCCGGGGTCCAGCGCCTGCTTGACGGCGCGCATCATGGCCAGCTGCACCGGATCGCCCAATCGGCCAAGCTCGTCCCGCTTGAGCTGGCCGATGCCGTGTTCGGCGCTGATCGAGCCGCCCCATTGCGTGACCAGGTCATGCACGAAGCTGCTGATGGCCTTGCCCTGGCCTTCCTCCCACTCGCCGCGCACTGCGCCGGCCGGGGCCAGGACATGGTAGTGGACATTGCCATCCCCGAGATGGCCGAAAGCGACAGCGCGCGTGCCGGGAAAGCGGGCTTCGACCTGCGGCAAGGTGTCAGCCACGAAATCCGCCATCTTCGCCACCGGCACGGAAATGTCATGCTGCATGGCCGGGCCGAGCGCGCGCTCCGCAGGGGCGATTTCATCGCGCAAGGTCCAGAATTCCTCGGCCTGCGTTTCGTTCATCGCGATGGTGGCATCCTCCAGCAGGCCTGCCTCAAGCGCGGTTTCGAGCAGGGCCTGCGCACGCTCCTGCGCGTTGTCGCTGCCGGTGTTTTCGACCGCAAGTTCGATCAGCGCGTTCCATTCATGCATGTCTTCCAGAGGAGCGCGCGCGCCGGGCGTATGGGCGAGTACCGCCTCAAGCGAATGGCGGGGCATCACCTCGAAGCCCTCGAGCAGGTCACCAGCGCTGGCCTGGGCATGGACGAGCAGCTTGCGCGCATCGCGGATATCGCCAAGGCCGACCCAGATCACGGCGCGATCCGCAAGTGCGGGCAGCAGCCGCAAGGTGGCCCCGGTCACCACGCCGAGCGTGCCTTCGGAGCCGATCAGGAGCTGCTTGAGGTCAAAGCCGCGATTGTCCTTTTTCAAGGGGACGAGTGAATCGAATACCGATCCGTCGGCCAGCACGGCCTCGATCCCCAGCACCTGCTCACGCATGGATCCGTGGCGCAGCACCTGCGTGCCGCCGGCATTGGTGGAGATCAGTCCGCCGATGGTGGCCGATCCCTTGCCGCCCAGCGTCAGCGGGAAGCGCAGGCCATGGCGTTCTGCCTCCTCGTGCAGGGTTTGCAGGATCACGCCTGCCTCGCAGGTGATCTCCCGCGCATCGGCATCGAAGGCGGTAATGCGGTTCATCCGCCGCAGCGAAAGGACCAGCGCCTGTCCGCTGTCATCTGGCGTCGCGCCGCCGGACATGCCGCTGTTGCCGCCTTGCGGGACCAGCGGCACGCCGAAACGGGCGCACAGCCTGACCAGTGCGGATACCTCGGCCGTCGACGCGGGCGATGCCATGCCGATCGCCTTGCCGGTGTAGCGGCCGCGCCAATCCGTCAGCCAGGGCGCGACCAGTTCCGCGTCCTGCGTGAAGCCGCGCGGGCCGAGCAGATCGGCGGCGGCGGTGCAAAATTCTTCGGTCCTGCTCATGCAGCGGCCTCATGCCACCGGCTGTCCGGGGTTGCAAAGGGCAAACTGCAGGTTAAGCCACTATTCAACGAGGGTCGCTAAAGGGAACTGAACTGCGGGGTGTTTGATACCTCGCGCCAAGAGCCATTGCCTTGAAGAAACGCCTTGCCCTTTCCTGTGCCGCAGTGCTTGCGATACTGCCGCTCGTGGCGGCCGAAACGCCCGTGCAGGCGCAGGCTGGCGGCGTGAACACCAGTGCCGCGCCTGAAAGGCAAGTGCCTGAACTGGGCCTCGATGCGGTGGCAACGGCTCCGTTCCGCGTGTTCCAGGATGCCATCCATCCCGACAACTGGGGACAGGTGCGGATCCGGCAGCGGGTGATCATCCGCGTCTCCCCAAGCCCGCCCGATGCGCGCGAGCGGATGCTTGCCCTTGCACCGCGCCAGTCTCGCGCGGCGATCCGCGAAGTGCCGCATGACGATTGCGTGGAAGTGGAAGACATCATCGGCGTGCAGCCCACCCAGGACAACCGCCTGCTGCTGCTCATGGGTAATCGGCAGGTGCTCGCCGCCACGCTGGACAACAGATGCACTGCCAGGGCCTTCTATTCCGGTTTCTATGTCGAGCAGAGCGATGATGGCCGCCTGTGCGTTTCGCGCGACCTGCTCCAATCGCGTGCCGGCGAAACCTGCTCTGTCAGCCAGTTGAGCCGGCTGGTTCCTGCCGCCGACTGATTTTGCCCGCCCATGCACGGGCGATTTCTTGACTTTTTCGCCTTGGAGTGCTTGAGGGCCGCATCCTTGGCAGGCCCTCGGGCTTTCCTCAATCGCTTGCGGTTTTCCGCAAGCCTCAAGACCCGGACATTGCGACCATATGAAGTTTGCCGATCTCGGCCTGTCTGACAAATTGCTGAAAGCCGTCGAGGATGCCGGCTATGAAGAGCCGACTCCGATCCAGGCGCAGGCAATCCCCCAGGTCCAGATGATGCGCGACCTGATCGCCATCGCCCAGACCGGCACCGGCAAGACGGCCAGCTTCGTGCTGCCGATGATCGATATTCTCGCCAACGGCCGCCGCCGCGCGCTGATGCCGCGCAGCCTGATCCTGGAACCGACCCGCGAGCTGGCGATGCAGGTTTCGGAGAACTTCGAGCAATACGGCAAGAACCACGACCTGAAGATGGCGCTGCTCATCGGCGGCGTGCAGATGAATGACCAGGTCAAGGCGCTGAACGAAGGCGTGGACGTGCTGATCGCCACGCCGGGCCGCCTGATGGACCTGTTCGAGCGGGGCAAGATCCTGCTCAACGGTTGTGACCTGCTGGTGATCGACGAGGCGGACCGGATGCTCGACATGGGCTTCATTCCCGATATCGAGTTCATCTGCGAGAAGTTGCCCGCCCAGCGCCAGACGCTGCTGTTCTCGGCCACCATGCCGCCTCCGATCAAGAAGCTGGCCGACAAGTTCCTGACCAACCCGAAGCAGATCGAGGTTGCCCGCGCCGCCACCACCAACGAGAACATCGCCCAGTTCAAGGTGGAAATCAGCCCGCGCAAGAAGAATCAGGCGCTCAAGTACCTTCTCGAGGTCGACAATGTGCAGACGGCGATCATCTTCGCCAACCGCAAGACCACGGTGCGCGAACTGAACAAGGACTTGCAGAAGTCGGGCTTCCGCAGCGGAGAGATCCATGGCGACATGGACCAGTCGAGCCGCATTGCCGAACTCGACCTGTTCAAGAAGGGCGAGGTGAACATCCTCGTTGCGTCCGACGTTGCCGCACGCGGTCTCGACATCAAGGGCGTGAGCCACGTCTTCAATTACGATACCCCGTGGCACCCTGACGATTACGTCCACCGCATCGGCCGCACGGGCCGCGCCGGGGCCAAGGGCCGCGCGATCACGCTGGTGACACCGGAAGACAGGGAAGCGCTCGAGAATGTCGAGAAGCTGACCAAGATGAAGGTGCCCGAATTCCCCTGGGGCGAAGTGTCCGGCCAGGGCGGGGGCGGCAGTGACAGCGCCTCCGCGGATGACGAGCAGCGCGAGGAAAAGCCTGCAGAGGAGCGCAAGCCCCGCTCGCGCCGCCGCAAGGATGGGGACGAGCGCCCGCAGGATCGCCGCGAGGAACGGCCGCGTCGCGAGAAATCGCGCGATGACAAGCCTCGCGAGGAGAAGCGCGACCGCAAGCCGCAGGCGAAGCGCCATGCTGACGATGAACCGACCAAGCCTGGCGAATGGAACGGCCCGATGCCCGGCTTCCTGGGTGTCGGCTTCGACTGAGACGGTCTCCACGACGACCGGATATCGCCGTGCGGGTGGATTTTGCCCGCCGCTTGCATCAACGGTTCACCGCAAACCCCGCGCGAGCCGTCCCCGAAAACGGCTCATTCTTGCGTTGGATTCATGTGAAGGACAGTTTGCCCGGAACAGGCAAGGGCCACGGCGCGTTCACTTCGCGCTCGCATTCCCGGTTGATGCGGCCCTGAACATGGGAGCGGGTTTTGAACGCGACACGAGAATGCTGCAAAGTGCAGGAGGCACGGCAGGTAGCGCCGACTATGGAAGTTGAGGAGTACCAGGATGATTGTCATTTCCCGAAAGCAGGCAGCCCTGCTGGCTTGTGCCACGCTGGCGCTGCCCTTTGCAGGCAGCCTCGCGGCGCAGGAGCTTGATCCCCTGCTGGACCAGGACCTGATCACCGTGCGCGGAGAACTGCCGGATGACTTGTCAGGCCTTGTCGAAGGTCCGGAGATCGAAGGCTTCATTTCCGCCCGAAATGGCAATTCCATGCAGGTGACCACCGTTGATGGCGGCAATACGCAGGTGCGCATCGCGCCGGCCACCGATATCCGCGCTCGCGGCGGCTTCCTTGGCCTTGATCGCACGCGCCTGGGTGCAGATGCGTTGATGAACGGCCTGCCGGTTAAGGTGCGCACCGTTGTCTGGGGCGAGGGGCTGCTCGCAAGCGAGGTCCGCTTCAGCAGCAGCGACCTTGAAACCGCGAACATGATCCGCGCCGGCACCGGCCAGCAATTTGCCGAACAGGGGGCCGCTATCCAGGAAAATGCCGCTGCGACAGAGGCGCTGCGCGGTCGCATGGGCGATATCGACCAGTACAACATCGTCGGCACCACCAATGTCTATTTCGACACCGGCAAGTGGGACCTGTCTCCGCGCGCCGAGTTTGACCTGTGTTCGGTGGCGCGCGAAGCCGATGCCACGGACAATGCCCTGCTGCTGGTGGTGGGTTACACCGATTCCGTGGGTGACCAGGATTACAACCAGGTGCTGAGCGAGCGGCGCGCCGGCCGCGTGGTCAATTTCCTGCAGCAGGAATGCAGCTGGGCACCCTGGCGCATGCTGACCCCCACCGGCATGGCGGAAAGCGATCCGCTGGCTGACAACAGCACCGAGGCGGGCCGGGCGCAGAACCGCCGCGTTTCGGTGAATATCCTCGTCAGCAAGGCTATCCAGGGCCTCTGAGCCAAGGCAGCCGAAAGCCCGGGACGGGGCGGACAGGTTGTCCGTCCCGTCAGTCCGCCTTCTGCACGAAGCTGTCGATCACGCGCTTGGTCCCGGCCTTGTCGAACTCGATCTCAAGCTTGTTGCCTTCCATCCCCATGACCTCGCCATAGCCGAACTTGTCATGGAACACGCGCTCGCCAATGGCGATGTCGCCACGCGGCTTGGCGGCGAAGCTGGCGGCGGACCGGGTGTTTTCTCGCACGCGTGCTTGCTTGGTTTCGTACCCGCTGGAGAGCGCCCGTTGCCATCCCGGGCCGCGGGCGGATGAGCGATCGGGCCGGTCCTGTGCGACATGGGCAAAGGGATCCTCGCTCTCGCTCCAGTTCGCGCGCCACATGCTCGCCCCGCCTGTCAGCGTGGTTTCCTGCTCGATGGTGTCCGCTGGTAATTCCTCGATGAAGCGGCTGGGGATGGAGCTGGTCCACTGGCCATAGATGCGCCGGTTGGCGGCATGCAGGATGGTGCAGCGCCGCCGTGCGCGGGTGATCGCGACATAGGCGAGGCGACGCTCTTCCTCGAGGCTTGCCAACCCGCCTTCATCGAGCGAGCGCTGGCTGGGAAAGACACCTTCCTCCCAGCCGGGCAGGAACACGTGGTTGAATTCCAGCCCCTTGGCCGCGTGCATCGTCATGATGGTGACCTTCTCGCCATCGTCGCGCGCGTCATTGTCCATCACCAGCGCGACATGTTCGAGGAAGTCCTCCAGCGTGCCGTAGTCCTCCATCGCGCGGGCAAGTTCGGAGAGGTTTTCCGCACGGCCTGCGCTTTCGGCCGAGCGATCGGCCTTGAGCATGTCGTCATAGCCGCTTTCGGCCAACACCATGCGCAGCAGCTCTGCGGGAGAGACTTTCTCGGCCTCTTCGCGCCAGTGCAGGAAACTCGCCATCAGGCCCGCCACGGTGTTGCGGGTGCGGGCGGGCAGTTCGTCGCTATCGGCCAGTTCCAGCGCGGCAGCGGCAAGGGGAATGCCCTGCCTGCGGGCGTGCTGGTACATCTTTTCCAGCGCCTTTGCGCCAAGCCCGCGCTTGGGGGTGTTGTAGATGCGCTCGAAGGCGATGTCGTCCGCCGGCTGGGCGATCACGCGCAGGTAAGCCAGGGCATCGCGGATCTCGGCACGCTCGTAGAAGCGGAAACCGCCGATGATGCGGTAGTTGAGACCGATCTGGATGAAGCGGTCCTCGAACTCGCGCGTCTGGTATTGCGCGCGAACGAGGATTGCCACCTGGTCCAGCGGAGCGCCTTCATGCTCCAGCCGCTCGATCTCCTCGCCCACGCGGCGCGCTTCCTCTGGCGCGTCCCACACGCCGATCACGCGCACCTTCTCGCCCGCGTTGATCTCGGTCCAGAGCGTCTTGCCGAGGCGTTGGCTGTTGGCTTCAATCAGGCCCGATGCGGCAGCAAGGATTTGCGGGGTGGAGCGATAGTTCTGTTCCAGCCGGATTACCTTGGCGCCGGGAAAATCCTTTTCAAACCGCAGGATATTGGCAACTTCCGCCCCGCGCCAGGAATAGATGGACTGGTCGTCATCCCCCACCACACAGATGTTCTTGCGCTCCTGCGCCAGCAGCCGCAGCCACAGGTACTGCACGGCATTGGTGTCCTGGTATTCGTCCACCATGATGTATTTGAAGCGGTTCTGGTACTGCTCCAGCACATCGCGATGGGTGCGGAAGATGTTGAGCATGTGCAGCAGCAGGTCGCCGAAGTCGCAGGCGTTCAATGCCTTCAGCCGCGCCTGGTAGAGCGCATACATCTGCTGGCCGCGGCCATTGGCATAGGCCTCGTTGTCGACCGGTGTCAGGTCCCCGGGATTGAGGCCGCGGTTCTTCCAGGCGTCGATCAGGCCCGCCAGTTGCTTGGGTGGCCAGCGCTTTTCGTCCAGTTCCTGCTCGCGGATCAGCGCTTTCAGCAGGCGCAACTGGTCGTCCGTGTCGATAATGGTGTAATTGCTTTCCAGCCCGACCAGCTCTGCATGGCGGCGCAGCATCTTCGCGCAGATCGAATGGAAGGTGCCGAGGAACGGCATGCCTTCCACCGCATCGCCGATCAGGTCCCCCACGCGGTGCCGCATTTCGCGGGCAGCCTTGTTCGTGAAGGTGACGCAGAGGATTTCGCTCGGCCATGCCTTGCGCTCGCGGATGAGGTTGGCGAGGCGGTGGGTGAGGGCGGCGGTCTTGCCCGTGCCGGCCCCGGCCAGCATCAGCACCGGCCCTTCGCTCGTCAGAACGGCATCGCGCTGCGGATCGTTCAGGCGCGCAAGCCATGCCGCCGGGGCATTGGAATCGGCAGGGAGGGAAGGGCTGGTCACATGTGAACAGCTAGGGAACAAAGCCCCGTCGCGCAAGGGCGGGCGCTCAGTCTTGCGCAAGCCTCAGTAGCGTGAGTTTCGCCTTGCCGACATTGCGTTCCGCATCGACGTCGAAACCGCGCAGCTTGATTTCCTCGTCCCGCGCGGTTTCCAGCGAAATCCACGTCGCAGGGCCGATCCAGCCGAGACGGCCGAGCTTGTCGAGCGCCACCTGGCCAGCGCCCGTGCCATAGGGCGGGTCCATCAGGATCAGGTCGAGCGGGGACTTGGCCGGGCCGAGCGCCATTACGGAACCTGCCCGCACATCGCATTGCGATTGTGCGCGAAAGGCCGCGATATTGGCGCGAAGCGCACGGATCGCTGCCGGGTCCTGTTCTGCAAACAGGCAGTGCGCCGCGCCGCGGGACAGTGCTTCGAGACCCAATGCGCCCGATCCGGCAAACAGGTCAGCCACCGAGAGCCCCTCGAAGGAACCGAGACGGCTCACGAGCATGGAGAACAGCGTCTCGCGCGTGCGGTCCGCCGTTGGCCGGGTGGTGTCCCCCGGTGGCGCCTTCAGTGGCCGCCGTTTCCATTCCCCCGCTATGATCCTCACAACAGGCCTGCCCGCTTCAGCTGGCTTTCAAAGGGTTGCAACTCGTGCTTCTTCAACTCGTCTGCCTGGCCGCGTGCGAGATCGCCCAGCACGAAGGGCCCGTAGGCCGTGCGGATCAGGCGGTTCACTTTCAGGCCGAGGTGTTCCAGCACGCGGCGAACCTCGCGGTTCTTGCCTTCGGTCAGCGTCAGTTCGATCCACTGGTTGCGACCCGTTCGCCGCTCCAGGTTCGCGTCGATCTTGCCATAGCGAACGCCGTCCACCGTCACCCCGTGGATCAGTTCCTCCAGCTGTTCCTGGGTCACATCGCCGAAGGTTCTTGCGCGATAGGTTCGCTCGATATTGCTTGAAGGCAGTTCCATCGCCCGCTTGAGCTCGCCGTCATTGGTCAGCAGCAGCAGGCCTTCGGTGTTCATGTCCAGCCGTCCCACCGGCATCAGGCGCGGCGTATCCTTGGGCAGGGCATTGCGCAGGGCGGTATAGATCGTGGGGCGGCCGGAGAAATCGCGCTCTGCCGTCAGCAAGCCGCCGGGCTTGTGGAAGCGGAACAGGCGGGTGCGTTCGGGCTTTCCCACCGGCGAGTCATCGACGGTGACACCCTTGAGGCTTTCCAGCAGGGTGGCCGGGGTTTTCACCACCTCGCCGTCGATCTTGATCCGTCCGGCCTCGATCATCCGCTCCACTTCGCGACGGCTGGCGACACCGGCGCGCGCGAGCAACTTGGCTATGCGATCGCCCGATCGTTCGCCCTGGGGATGTTTGTGGTTGGCCATGGCGCGCCCTTAGCCGCCTTGGCCGCCTGCTCCAAGCCTTTCGCTCGGATCACTGCTGCGCGGTATGCCGATCTGCATCGCGACGAGCGTCGCCGTGCGCGTCTTCCAGATAGACGCGCCATCCATCATCGGTGCGCAGCTTGGGCTTGCCGCAGGTGCGGCAGCGTGATCGGAAATCGAGGCCATCATGCCAGACACGACCGCGGTTGG
Source organism: Alphaproteobacteria bacterium (assembly GCA_030424845.1). GTDB lineage: Bacteria > Pseudomonadota > Alphaproteobacteria > Sphingomonadales > Sphingomonadaceae > Alteraurantiacibacter. Next base: position 335,467 of record JAUHWC010000003.1, read on the forward strand.
CTTCGTGCCTGCCAAGCATACAAGCAATGCGTTTGAACAAATTGCGCTCCTGCGTTTTGGCACCGGAACAGATGCATTCGACAGCAGATACGAGACCTTTGAATTGGCGAGAGAAATACCACGATTTCGGTCATATTCCCAATTTTATGCCGCAATGCACAATCGAGAGACATGATTGGTCTTAAGGCGTTGGAAAACGGCGTGAATCGGAAGGCGGGGAAATCGATTGGCCAAGCCGGCATCGCAGTCTCCACAGGAAAAATCCTGCACCTGGCTCGAATCGCTCTCAGCCATGCGGACAAGATTCGCGAAGGGCTGGCTCATTGGCGGACTTTGTTTAAGAAGGTTGCCATGCCATCCTTGAAGGATCCCCGATGACAGAAGACCTTGCGCAGCCTGCCGAACGCACCGTGTGGCAATCGGTAAAGCCTTATCTCGAAAAGGAATCGCTGGCCGCCTTCTTCCTCGGCATATCCTCCGGCTTTCCCTACGCGATGATCGCGGCCACGCTGACCACGCGGCTGGCGCAGGACGGGATCGAGAAGAGCACCGTCACGGCCTTCAGCCTGGCCTTCCTGGTCTACAACTTCAAATGGTTGTGGGCCTGGATCGTGGACGGTGTGCGCATCCCGGTCCTGGGGGCGCTGGGCCAGCGTGTATCTTGGATGATCGTCACCGGGCTGCTGGTAATGGCTGCCGTGGTCAACCTGGCACTGGCCGAACCTTCGCAGGACATCTGGTGGACCGCGGTCAGCGCCGTGCTGGTCGGGGCGGCAGGGGCCACCTTCGACATCGTGATCGATGCCTATCGTATCGAGACGCTGAAGCCCTACCAGCTCGGGACAGGCTCCGGCATGAGCCAATACGGCTGGCGCGTGGGTGCGGCAGCGGCAGGTGCCGTGGCACTGGTGGTGGCAGCGCGTTATGGCTGGCAGGCCGCCTACATCGCCTGTGCCGGATTTGCGCTGCCCGCCATGCTGACAGCGATCATCCTGGGCGAGCCGGCCCGCCGCAAGGTGGAGATTGCCCGCAAGGGCATTGGCCAGATGTTCCAGTCCGTTTCCGGCCCCTTCGTGGAGTTCTTCAAGCGCAGCGGCGCGCTGGTGGTGCTGCTGTTCATCCTGGTCCACAAGATCGGCGATACGCTTGCCAACCTCACCTTGCGGCTGCTGTTCGACGACCTCAGCTACACCAATGACGAGATCGCCATCTACGATGTGGGCGTTGGCTTCTGGGCGCTGATCATCGGCGTCTTCGTTGGCGGGGTAATCTATGCGCGGATGGGCCTGAAAAAGTCGGTCTTCATCTCGCTGGTGCTGATGGCCATCTCCAACCTCAGCTTCGCGCTGCTGGCAGCCGCCGGCAAGAGCAACCTCGGCATGGCCGCGGCCATCGGTTTCGAGAACTTTGCCTCGGGCTACGGCGGCGTGGTCGTGGTGGCCTATTTCTCGGCGCTGTGCGACCTGCGCTTCACGGCGGCGCAATATGCGTTGATTTCCGCGAGCGCCAGCATCGTCGGCCGCTTCCTGACCGGTACCACGGCAGGCGCGATGATCGAGTGGATGGGCTATGTGAATTTCTACATCGTCACCACGGTCGCGGCGCTGCCGGGCATCGTGCTGTTCTGGTGGATGATGCGCACCGGCCTCGTCGATGCCGCCATGGGCACGGCAGGTTCGGTCAAGGCCGAGGACAGCGAAGAGGCGGGCGAGGCGAAACCCTAGTCCGGGATTTCGTCATTGGCTTCCAGCACGTTGCCGGCAAGGTAAAGCGAACCGGCGATCAGCACGGTGCCGCCCTTCTTGTGGCGGCTGGCAATCCCTTGCAGCGCTTCTTCAAGGCTGTTGGCCGTCCATGTCTGTTCCACCCCGGCATCCCTCGCCATGGCGGCAAGGTGTTCCAGCGGGTGGTACTCGCTGCCCGTGATGGGGATGGCTGTCAGGCTGGCAAGGTGCGGGGCGATGGTGGTCAGCGTGGTCCGCGCGTCCTTGGCGCTGAGCATGCCGACAATCGCATCCACCGGCTTTTCCGCCTTGGTTTCTAGGAACCTGGCCATCGCGATCGCGGCATCGGGGTTGTGGCCACCGTCCAGCAGCACCATCGCTTCGGGCACCATGCGCGTGAGCGGCCCGTCACCCAGCACCTGCAGGCGGGCGGGCCAGACGGCGCTGGCAATCCCCTTGGCCATCGCTTCGGGCGAGACGGTGATCACGTCCTGGTGGCGCAGCATGGCCACGGCAAGGGCGGCGTTGTCGCCCTGGTGGCTACCCGGCATCTGCGGCAGGGGCAGGGCAAGTTCGCCCTTCTCGTCACGATAGGCGATGCCTTCGTCGGACACCACGGCATCCCATGCCTTGCCGCGCATGAACAGCGGTGCGCCTTCTTCCGCGCAGCGCTTGGCGATCATCGCTTCCATGTCCTCGCGATAGGATTGCGTGACCATGGGAGAGCCCTTGCGTGCGATGCCCACTTTCTCGAAAGCGATCCGCACCAGCGGATTTTCGGGTGAGGGGGCCGTAGGGTCTTCGGTCAGCAGGAAATGGCTGTGATCGACGCCCAGCGAGGATATCCCGCAGGCAGCGGGCCGGGCGAGCACGTTGGTGGCATCGAAGCGTCCGCCAAGGCCGACCTCGATCACGCAGACATCCGCTGGAACGCGGGAAAAGGCGAGGAAGGTGGCAGCCGTCGTCACCTCGAAGAAACTGGGGCCGAGATCCTCGCAGATATCGAGCACTTCCTCCAGCAGCTCTCCCAGCAGATCGTCGCTGATCAGCTTTCCGGCAAGGCGGATACGCTCGTTATAGCGAACCAGGTGAGGCTTGGTGGCAACGTGCACTGTCAGCCCCTGGGCTGCCAGCATCGCATGCAGGTATGCGCAGGTGGAGCCTTTGCCGTTGGTTCCGGCCACGTGGAACACGGGCGGGATATCGCGTTCAGGATTGCCCAGGCGGCGCAGGATCTCGTGGATCATGTCCAGCCCGATATCGCCTTGCGGCAGCGCAAGCGCGGACAGGCGATCGAGCTGCCCCTGGACCTTGGGATCACCAGAGGAGGCGAAGTCTTTCATCGCTGATGGAGCTTTCGGTAATCAGGCGGCCTTGGCCGGGCTGAGGTAATCGAGCAGCTTGGCAAGCGTCGGGCGCAGTTCCTTGCGGTGCGTCACCATGTCCACCATGCCGTGCTTGTGCAGGTACTCGGCGCGCTGGAAGCCTTCGGGCAGTTGCTCGCGAATGGTTTCCTGGATCACGCGCTGGCCGGCAAAGCCGATCAGGGCACCGGGTTCGGCAATATGGACATCGCCCAGCATGGCATAGCTGGCCGTCACGCCGCCGGTGGTCGGGTCTGCCAGCACGACGATATAGGGCAGGCCCGCTTCCTTCAGGCGGCGCGTCATCACCGTGGCGCGCGGCATCTGCATCAGCGAAAGGATGCCTTCCTGCATGCGCGCACCGCCCGCGGCGGTCACCACGATGAAGCCGCACTGTTCGTCCAGCGCCCGCTGGGCGGCGGCGCAGAAGGCGTTGCCCACGGCCATGCCCATGCTGCCGCCCATGAATGTGAAGTCCTGCACGCCGAGGACAGCACGCTCGCCCTCTATCGTGCCGACAGCGGCGGTAAAGGCATCGTCATGCGTGCTCTTGGCGCGGGCGGCCTTGATGCGATCGGAATAGCGCTTGGAATCGCGGAACTTCAGCGGGTCCTCGGCCACGACCGGATCGGGCAGCAGGGTGTAACCCGGGTCCATCAGCTGTTCGAGGCGCACGTCCGCCCCGATGCGGCCGTGGTGGTCACAACGCGGGCAGACGGAGAGGTTCGCCTCATACTCGCGGGTGAACAGCATCTCCTGGCACCGCGGGCACTTCACCCACAGGTTGTCGGGAGTTTCGCGCTTGTCGCCAAAGGGCAGCGCATTGCGGACGCGGGATAGCCAACTCATGGCTTAGCCCTTTCGCGCATTATGCACCGCCTTGGCAAGGCTGGCGGTGAGTTCGCGCAGGTGTTGAGGCGCGTTTTCGCCATGCTCGCCGACGATATCGATGAATGCGGAACCGACCACAACGCCGTCTGCCACCTTGGCGATGGCTTCGGCCTGTTGGGGCGTACGCACGCCGAAACCCACGGCAATCGGCAGGTCCGTCTGCTTCTTGATGCGAGTGACATTCGCCTCGATGGAATCGATGGCTGCCTGCTGCTTGCCGGTGATGCCGGCGACCGACACGTAGTAGAGAAAGCCCGACGAGCCTTCGAGTACCTTGGGCAGGCGCTTGTCGTCGGTCGTCGGCGTGGCAAGGCGGATCGGGCTGATGCCCTTGGCGCGCAGGGCCGGGCCAAGATCGGGGTCTTCTTCAGGCGCAAGGTCCACGCAGATCACGCCGTCTGCGCCCACTTCTTCGAGCCGGTCAGCAAACCATTCCGGGCCGCGACGGACCATCGGGTTGGCATAGCCCATCAGCACCAGCGGAATGTCAGGATGGCGCTCGCGGAAGGCCTTGGCCATCGCCAGCACGTCTGCCGTCTTCGTGCCCTTGGCCAGGCTGCGCAGGTTCGCCTTCTGGATAGCCGGGCCATCGGCCATGGGATCGGTGAAGGGCATGCCAAGCTCGATCACGTCCGCGCCGCCTTCCACCAGCGCATCCAGGTTGGCGGCGGTATCGCCGTCACCGGCGGTGATGAAACAGACGAGCGCGGCGCGGTCGGGTTTGAATGCGGACTGGAAACGGGTCATGTTGCTTTCTTGGCTGGCGACCTGATCAAAATTGCGGCCTTGCCCATGCAGAGGATAGCCGCAAACAGCAAGAGGATTGTCTCAAGGGAAGCATTCAAGCCGCCCTTCGCGCCGCGGCATGGGATGACGATCTGCCGTGCTCCTAGCGCCGCGAATTTTCCTTCTGCCGTTCCTTGGCCGCATGCACCGCCCAGGTGCCGATGCCGGCCCAGAACACGGGAAAGCGCATGTCGGTGATCTCAAACGGGATCGGCTCGCCATTGGCGAGGAAATCAACCAGTTTCACGATGCCGGTGAATACGGCCAGCAGCACGACAAAAAGGATGGCGAGCGCCTTGCGGCTCACATTTCCACTCCGAGAGCATCGGCTACGGTGAAGATGTCCTTGTCGCCGCGGCCGCACAGGTTCGCGAGGATGATCTGGTCGCGGTCCATTTCCTTCGCGCGCTTCACGATTGCCGCGATGGCATGGCTGGGTTCGAGGGCAGGGATGATGCCCTCGGTGCGGCACAGCAGCTGGAAGGCGGACAGCGCCTCGTCATCGGTGACGCTGGTATATTCCACGCGGCCGGTTTCCTTCAGCCAGGCGTGCTCCGGGCCGATGCCGGGATAGTCGAGACCGGCGGAGATCGAGTGCGCTTCGGCAATCTGGCCGTCCTCGTCCTGCAACAGGTAGGTCTTGTTGCCGTGGAGGATGCCGGGGAAGCCGCCGGCAAGCGATGCCGCGTGCTTCTTGTCGAGGCCGTGGCCAGCCGCTTCCACGCCGAGCATGTTCACGTCCGGATCGTCGAGGAAGGGGTGGAACAGGCCGATGGCATTGGAGCCGCCGCCGATGGCCGCAACCAGCAGGTCAGGCAGGCGGCCGGTGCGCTTCTGCATCTGCTCGCGTGCTTCCTTGCCGATCACGGACTGGAAATCGCGCACCAGCTCCGGATAGGGGTGCGGGCCGGCCGCGGTGCCGATGATGTAGAAGGTGTCATGCACATTGGCGACCCAGTCGCGCAGCGCTTCGTTCATCGCGTCCTTCAGCGTGGCCGCGCCTGATGTGACGGGCACGATCTCCGCGCCGAGCAGCTTCATGCGGAACACGTTGGGCGCCTGCCGCTCGACATCGGTCTTGCCCATGTAGACCACGCAGGGAAGGCCGAAACGCGCGCAGACGGTGGCGGTGGCCACGCCGTGCTGGCCCGCGCCGGTTTCCGCGATGATGCGCGTCTTGCCCATGCGAATGGCGAGCAGGATCTGCCCGATGCAATTGTTGATCTTGTGCGCGCCGGTATGGTTCAGCTCGTCGCGCTTGAACCAGATTTCCGCACCCTTTCCTTCGGGGGCATCCTTGCGCAGCTCTTCGGTCAGCCGTTCGGCATGATAGAGCGGGCTGGGGCGGCCGACGTAATGCTCCAGCAGGTCCTGGAACTGCGCGTCGAACGCCGGGTCCTTCTTGGCGGCGGTGTATTCCTGTTCCAGGTCAAGGATCAGCGGCATCAGCGTTTCGGCGACGTAACGTCCGCCGAACTGGCCGAAATGGCCGCGCTCGTCAGGCTGGTTGCGGAAGGAATTGGGCTTCTGTTCGGTCATGGTCTCAATCTCAGGCTTCGCGGGCCGCTTGGCAGAAGGCACGTATCTTGTCGATATCCTTCACGCCCGGAGCGCTTTCCACACCGGAGGATGTATCGACAAGGGGGGCCTTGGTCTGCCTTATCGCTTCTCCCACATTGGCGGGGGTGAGGCCACCGGCGAGGCCCCAGGGTGCCTTGTGCTGGAAATTGGCGAGCAGCGACCAGTCCATTGCCAACCCGTTGCCACCGGGCAGCTTTCCGGCAGGGGCATCATACAGGATCATGTCCACCGCACCCACGAAGCGCTGCGAACTGGCGAGGCTGGCCGCATCCTTCACGCCCACGGCCTTCCAAATCTCGCACGGTGTGTTCTCACGGAAGAACGCGCAGCCTTCGGCCGTTTCCGCACCGTGGAACTGCACGATATCCGGCTTGACCACGGCAATCGCCTCGGCGGCGTCGGCGGCATCCATGCTCACCAGCAGCAGAACTGTCCTGACCGAAGGCGGGACCTGCGCGCGCAAGGCGGCGGCCTGATCAAGCGATACATGGCGCGGGCTGCGTGCGAAATGCACCAGGCCGACATGCGTCGCGCCTGCTTCCACGGCAGCGGCAATGCCCTGTGGCGTCTGCAGGCCGCAAATCTTGATCCCGATACTCATGCGGCAAGCCCATAGGCGGTCCGCACGGATTCGTCACGCCTTTGCCGGGTTCTGCACCAGCCTGAGCAGCGAGCCGTCCGGATCGACGAGATAGGCGATCGTCAGGCCGCTGATATCGCGCTGCGGAGGCAGCAGCCTTGGCACGCCGGTTCTCGCCTCGGCTATGCCTGCCTCGCGGCATTGGGTCACGAACGCGTCGAGGTCATCCAGCCGGATGCAGCAGGAATGGTTGTTCTCCATCGGATCAAGGTCCGGCCAGGGGAAGAATTCAAGCTGCACGCCGCCGCGCTGAAGTATCAACCAGTGATGCGAACGGTAGGAGGCGCGAAAGCCGAGCCGGGCGTAGAACTGCTCGGTCTTCAGGAAATTCTTGCCGGGTAGGTTGGGAGTGGCGTGGTCCACTCTCCGGCGCGCCTAAAGCGTCGCCTCGATCTCGCGCGCGGCCATTGCCGGGTCTGGCGCCTTGCTGATCGGCCGACCGATGACGAGAACGCTCGCGCCATCATCGCGCGCTTTACGCGGGGTGACGACGCGCTTCTGGTCGCCCACGGCGCTGCCGGCAGGCCTCAGGCCGGGGACGACGAAGAAACCCTTCTTCCACTGCTTGTGGACCGCGCCGACTTCCTGCCCCGAACACACGATCCCGTCGAGGCCCGATGCTTCGGCCAGCTCTGCAAGGCGCATCACGTGGTCATGCGGCGTGCCCGATACACCGGTGCGCTGGAGATCGCGCTCGTCCATGCTGGTGAGCATGGTGACGCCGACGACCTTGGTGTTCTCGCCCGCCGCAGCCTTGGCATCTTCCATCATTGCGCGGCCACCGCCGGCATGGACGGTGACGATGGCGGGTTCGAGCACGTGGATCGCCTGCATTGCGCCTGCCACGGTGTTGGGAATGTCGTGGAACTTCAGGTCGAGGAAAATCGGCAGGCCCGTCGCATGGACAACCTCGTGCACGCCGTGCGCGCCATGGGCGCAGAAGAATTCCAGCCCCAGCTTCAGCCCGCCGACATGTCCCTTCACTTTCTGGGCCAGTGCCACGGCAGCATCCAGCTGCGGCACATCCAGCGCGACATAGATCGGGTTGCTCATGGCAGCGGCGCTCCCGGATGCGGCGGCTCTTTCTCCGGTTCGGAGGAAAGTGCGTGTTCGGTCGGTTCTTCCGACGGCGGCCTTGCTGGAGTGGACTTGGGTTGCACTGGCGTTGCAGCAGCCGTGCGCGCTGCATTTTCCAGCGCGGCGATGCGGCGCTTGGCCTGCCACTTACTGCCCCGCTGATAGAGATACATCGGCAGGAAGCCGATCAGGAAGCTGACCACCACGATTGCCGGCAGCATGGTGTCCACCAGCAGATTGTCCCAGATTCTTACCGAGACGGGGATCCAGTTCGCATAGGAGAAGATCGCCAGTGCCACCAATAGCAGCACCCAGATTACCGTGCGGACAATTTGCATGGGTTCTCCTCCCGCCCTCGAGTTCCAGTGCAATGCTAGGCGCTAAGGCCGCGCCTGTGAAGCCGGAAGGCTATTCTCCGAAAACGCGGGCGAAAATCGTGTCCACGTGCTTGAAGTGGTAGTCGAGGTTGAACTTCTCCTCGAGCTCTGCCTCCGACATGGCGGCCTTCACCTCGTCATCTGCCTTGAGCAGTTCGAGCAGCGAGAGCTGGCCGTCGGATTCCCACACCTTCATCGCGTTGCGCTGGACCAGGCGATAGGCGTTGTCGCGGGTGATGCCAGCCTGGGTCAGCGCCAGCAGCACGCGCTGCGAGTGGACAAGGCCGCCCATGCGGTCGAGGTTCTTCTGCATCCGCTCGGGATAAACCAGCAGCTTGTCGACCACGCCGGTGAGGCGGGCGAGGGCGAAGTCGAGCGTGATCGTCGCATCCGGGCCGATGAACCGCTCGACCGAGGAGTGCGAGATATCGCGCTCGTGCCACAGTGCCACGTTCTCCATCGCGGGCATGGCATAGCTGCGGATCATGCGCGCTTGTCCGGTGAGGTTTTCGGTCAGGATCGGGTTGCGCTTGTGCGGCATGGCCGAGGAACCCTTCTGGCCGGGCGAGAAATACTCTTCGGCTTCCAGCACTTCGGTGCGCTGAAGGTGTCGGATTTCCACCGCGAGGCGCTCCATCGAGGAGGCAATTACGCCGAGCGTGGCGAAATAGGCCGCGTGGCGATCGCGCGGGATGACCTGCGTGGACACCGGCTCGACCGCGAGGCCCAGTTGCTCGGCGACATATTCCTCGACGCGCGGGTCGATATTGGCGAAGGTACCGACAGCGCCGGAGATGGCGCAGGTGGCGATCTCGGCGCGAGCGGCGCGCAGGCGATCGCGGCAGCGGTCGAACTCGGCATAGGCCTGCGCCAGCTTGAGGCCGAAGGTCGTCGGTTCGGCGTGGATCCCGTGGCTGCGGCCGATGGTGGCGGTGTACTTGTGTTCCTGCGCGCGGCGCTTGATGGCTTCGAGCAGCGCGTCCATGTCTTCCAGCAGGATGTCGGTGGCGCGGGCCAGCTGCACGGCAAGCGTGGTGTCCAGCACGTCAGAGCTGGTCATGCCCTGATGCATGAAGCGTGCCTCCGGGCCGACCTGTTCGGCCACCCAGTCGAGGAAGGCGATCACGTCATGCTTCAAGACGGCTTCCTTGGCGTCGATCGCGGCAACGTCGATACCCGGGTTGGTCTTCCACCAGTCCCACAGCGCCTTGGCGCCGCTTTCCGGCACCACGCCCAGCTCTGCCAGCTTCTGCGTGGCATGCGCTTCGATCAGGAACCAGATTTCATACTTCGTTTCCGGCTCCCAGATCGCGGTCATCGCGGGGCGGGCATAACGGGGGACCATAGTCTCTTCTTTCTACGCTTGGATCAGGAATATGCGGCTGCGGCTAGGGGCATGGTTCCCGCTTGGCAAGAGGCCGCGCGGCGATTTTAACCGCGGGGGAAGGGCAATTGCATATTCATCTGCATCCTATACCCTGTCTGCGAACGCCGGAACCGGCGAATTGCGAGGATAAGTTGATGAGAACACTGCGTGCCGCCTTGATCTGCACGGCCGCCGTATATGCCCTGCCTGCCCATGCCGGGGATGAGGTTCTCTACCAGCCTGCGCCACAATGGGTGCAGGAGGCTGATTTCGATGCCCTTGTGCAAGGGGAAGATGGGCATGCCGCCCTGCTGCGCGACTGGCAGTACCGGCTGGAGGGCGGGGTGGTCACCTCCTATGCCGATGGCGCGCTTAGGATGGATAACCCGCAAGCGCTGATGCAGATGGGCACGCTTTCGCTCAATTGGCTGCCCGACAAGGGCGACATGCGTATCCACCGGCTGGAAATACACCGCGAGGGCGAGGTGATCGACCTTGTCGCGCAAGGTGAACGCTTCGAGGTGATCCGCCGTGAACAGGGGCTGGAACAACGCCTGCTGGACGGGCAGTTGACGGCAACGCTCGCCGTGCCCGGCTTGCGCGTGGGCGACGTGCTGCGGCTGTCCTATTCCACCACGCTCGATGACCAGGCACTGGGTGACGAGATGCAGGCGGCACAGTTCCTGCCGTCCGAACCCTTCCAGGTGGAATCCGCGCGCGCCATCCTCAGCTGGCCTGCCGATGAAGAGATTTACTGGGGCGTGGAGGACCGCGTTGAACTGGCGCAGCCGGTCGAGCGCGATGGCTACAAGTGGCTGGAGGTCGAACTGCCGCTGGCCGAACGCCCGCCCATTCCGCGTGATACGCCCTCCCGCTTCCGCCGACCCGAGGTGCTGCGTCTGGGCAGCTTCGCCAGTTGGGAAGAAGTGTCAGATGTCATGACCCCGCATTTCGAAGCGGCGGCGCAGCTTCCCGCCGGTTCAGACGTGGCAGCACAGGCCGCGGCGATCATGGCGCGGACCGATGATCCCAAGGAACGGATGGCGCTGGCCACCCAGCTTGTACAGGACGAGGTGAGCTACCTTCTCGATGGCCTGGATGGTGGGAACTATTTGCCGCAAGGTGCTGAAGAAACGTGGGAAATGCGCTACGGCGATTGCAAGGCCAAGTCCGTGCTCCTGCTCGCCCTGCTGCGCGAAATGGGCATCGAGAGCGAGGTCGTGCTGGTCACCACGCAAGGTGGCGATGCCATTCCCGAACTGCTGCCGCTGCCGCTGGCCTTCAACCACATGATCGTGCGCGCGGTGGTCGATGGCGAGGATTACTGGCTGGATGGCACCAGCAGCGCCACGCGCCTTGCCAATGTCGGCGATGTGCCGCCCTTCTTCTGGGCGCTTCCGCTGCGTGAAGGCGGCTCCCCGCTGGTGGAGATGGAACAGCGCGACCTTGCCGTTCCGCGCATGGTGATCAATGTCGATATCGATCACTCCGCCGGCACCGATTTCCCCATGCTGTTCGACATGGAAATGCGCCTGACCGGGCCTGCCGGCGCGCCGATCCGGGCCATGGCCGATGCCGGCGACGAGGATACCATGCGCGGCCTTGCCCGCTCGCTGACCGCGATGGGCGGGATGGATGGTACGCGCGTTTCCTCCGTCGATGTCAGTTACGACGAGGCAGATGCCGTGGCGGTCATGCATGTGACCGGCGTTGCCGCCTCGATGTTCGAATGGCGCGACGGACGCATGGAAATGGACGTCGAGCAGGGCGCGGACCCTTCCGCCTTCAACCCCGACCGTGCGCGCCCGGCGTGGCGCGATTACCCGGTGGCGACTGTCGGCCCCGATCGCTCGCTGTTCACCGTGCGCCTGACCTTGCCCGATGGCGGGCGGGGCTACACCCTGGGAGGTGAAACCGAGGCGAGCGGCGGCTTCGGCAACCTGCGTGTCGAACGCGAGGCGCGGATCGAGGACGGCGTGATGATCGCCCGGGCGGAAAGTTTCGAGACCCTGGGCGAGATCTCCCCGGAAGACTTGCCGGAAGCGCGCCGTGCGGCCCGCCGGATGGAAAATTCGGTGCTGGAACTGGCCACGCCGCAGGACGTGACCTGGCGCTGGGAACTGGACGAGGCGGATCGCGCGGCGAAGGCCGAACCGATCATCGCCGCCTACACCGCGGCCATCGAATTCGCTGACGAGGAGGATTACAGCCCCCTGCAATCGCGCGCGACATTCCTTGAAAGCATTTACGAGTACGAAGCAGCGCTGGCCGATTACACCGTGCTGGCCAATGAAACCCCGTCCCCCTGGGCGTTCCATCGCCGCAGCGCGGTGCTCGAGGCACTGGGCCGCCGGAACGAGGCGATCATGGACCTCCAGGCCGCCTACGACCTCGACCCGCAGAATGGCACGGCTTTCGCGCTGGCCCGCCTGCTGGCCTATGAAGGCCGCACCACCGAGGCAGAGGAACTGCTCGCCTATCTCGCCATCGGCGATGACGAGGAGCTGACGATGGCGGACCTGATGGCCACCGTGTCCGGTCTTGAGGGTGACATCGAAAACGGCCTGACCATGCTGGCCGACCATGTCGATACCAATCCGACCGATGCCGAGGCGCTGAATTCGGATTGCTGGTATCGCGGCTTGTTCAATGCCGGGCTGGACGATGCGGTGGCGCTGTGCACGCGCGCCGTGGAACGTGCCAGCTTCGCCGCCCCGCCGCTGGACAGCAGGGCGCTGGTGCGTTTCCGCCTGGGGATGCTGGACGAGGCGCTGGCCGATATCGACGCCGCGCTGGAAGTGGCACCGCACCTTGCCCCCTCGATGTACCTGCGCGGCGTGATCCGCCTGACGACAGGGGACAAGGCCGGGCGGGACGATATCGCCACGGCCCTGCGCATCTCGCCGCAGCTGGAGGATTTCTACGCCCGACACGGCATCGTACCGCCTTCGAGCTGACGGTCTTGCGGTGGCAAAGGGCTAGATCAGTCCCTTGGCGCGCAGCGAGGTCTGTCCTTCCTTGCCCACGATCACGTGGTCATGCACCGTGATGCCCAGCAGGCGGCCTGCTTCCACGATGCGGTGGGTTATCTGGATGTCGGCCCGGCTCGGTTCCGGATTTCCACTGGGGTGGTTGTGCACCATGATCAGCGCCGTCGCGCCGATATACAGCCCGCGCTTGATCACTTCGCGCGGGTGGATGGTGGCTTCATCCACCGTGCCGTCATGCACCAGGTGGTCCTGCAACAGGCGGTTCTTGGAATTGAGGTAGAGCACGCGCACACGCTCGTGTGTCAGGTGCGCCATGTCGATGGCAAGGTAATCGAGCAGCGCCTGCCAGCTGCCCAGCACGGGTTGCTGCTGCACTGCGCTGCGGGCCATGCGCCGGGCGGCAAGGGCGGCGATCTTGATCGCGCCGATCCCCACGTCTGACAGGCCCTTGACCTGTTTCAGCGCCTCGGGCTGGGCGTTCAGCACCCCTGCGAGCGAACCGAAACGGGCCAGCAGGTCTTTCGCCAGCGGCTTGGTGTCGCCGCGCGCATTGGCGCCGAACAGCAGGAATTCCAGCACTTCGTAATCGGCCAGCGCCTCCGGACCTCCCGTCAGAAGCCGTTCGCGCAGGCGGGCGCGTTGCCCCTTGCCGCCGTGATCGGCAGCAGGCCCTGCGTCGTTTTGCGGTATTTCCTTGCCGTCCAAGGCCTTGACCCCCAGTCGCCTGCCCGTTCGCGTGGATAGTGCATTGCCTTTGCCTCGCGCCTCGCGCAAGTGTTGGCCTTCATGTCCCGAGACGCAGACCCCGAAAGCGAAGTTGCGCCTGCTCCCCGTAAACGCAGGCCCATCCGCCGTTTCTTCCAGCTCGCGCTGGCGCTGCTTGTGGTTGCGCTGGTTTTCGGCTGGATGCGCCGGGAAGAGATTGCCCGCCAGTTCATCACCGACACGCTGGATGGATACGGGATCGAGGCGACCTACGACATCGTGAGCATAGAGCCCGGCGCGCAGGTGCTGGCGAATCTGGTGATCGGGGATCCTGACGCGCCGGACCTCACCGTGCGGCGTGCGGAGATACGCATCACGCCGCGCATGGGCCTGCCCACCGTCAGCACGCTGGTGCTCGACGAACCGCGTTTGTGGGGCAGGGTGGTGGATGGCGAGGTCAGCTTCGGCGCGCTCGACCCGCTGATCTTCACTGATAGCCGGGAACCCTTCGAGTTCCCGGACATGCGACTGATCGTGAACGATGGCAGGGCGCTGGTGGAAGGGGATTATGGCCCCGTGGCGCTCAAGTTCGATGGCTCCGGCCATTTGCGCGGCGGTTTTTCGGGAAAGCTGGCTGCGGTTGCGCCGGACCTCGCCTTGCCCGGCTGCACCGCCGCCAATGCCACGCTATACGGCACGCTGGCCATCGATGCGGAGCGTCCATCGTTCGACGGGCCCTTGCGCCTTGCCCGCCTGTCCTGTCCGGATGCCGATGTCGAGATTACCGATGTGGCCATCGCGCTTGCGGCCCGGGTCGATCGCAACCTTGCCGATCTCGAGGGAACGATCGGCTTGCGGGCCGGGCGCAGCGCCATTGCCGGCAACAGCCTTGCCGCGATCGAGGGGGAGGGGCGCTACACCTGGCGTGACGGCGGCCTGACCAGCGATTTTGCGCTGCAGGGCCGCGATTTCACCTCCTCCGGCGTGCAGCTCGCCGCGCTTGACGTGGAAGGGATGCTGCGGGCTGTCGACCGCTTCTACAAGCTGGAGCTCCAGGCAGACCTTGCCGGGCGCAATCTCCAGCTGGGCCGGGAAATCGACGCTACGCTGGGGGAGGCCATTGCCGGCAGCGAAGGCACGCTGGCTGCACCCTTGCTGGCCAGGCTGCGCCGGCAATTGGGCAGCGAACTGCGTGGCAGCACGCTTTCCGCCAGCCTGACGGCGCGACAGGAAGCCGACAGGGCCTCGATCGTGGTGCCCGAGGCGCGGTTGCGTGGGCGCAGCGGGCAAAGCCTGCTGCTGCTGACCCGCGGGCAACTTGCCTTTGCCGATACCGGGATACCGCTCTTTTCCGGCAACTTTGCCACGGGTGGGGTGGGGCTGCCGGATATCACCGGGCGCATGGAGCAAACCGGTGATGGCGCGCTGGAGTTGCGCATGCGAATGCGGGAATATTCCGCCAGCGATGCTCGCATCGCCTTGCCACAGCTCGATATCCGGCAGGCTCGCGATGGATCGATTGCCCTTTCTGGTGACCTCCAGGCCAGCGGTCCCTTGCCGGGGGGATTCGTGCGCGGGCTGGATATTCCGCTTGTCGCGCGCGTGGCCGCAGACGGCACGATTACCGGCTGGCCGGGCTGCACCCGCCTGCGCTTCGAACAATTGCAGCTGGCGAGCCTTTCCCTCGGGCGCCAGTCGCTGCCGTTGTGCCCCAATGCCGGCCAACCGCTGCTGCGCCAGGATGCCAATGGCTTTGCCTTCGGTGCCAGCGTGCCACAATTGCAGCTTGAGGCATCGCTCGATGGCACGCCGCTGGCGCTCAAGACAGGTGAACTCGCTCTTTCATGGCCGGGCGGCCTGGCCGTGCGCGATACCAGCGTGGTGTTGGGCCAGGCAGGCAGCGCCGTGCGGCTGGAGATGGAAACCCTCGCGGCCGATACGGGAGATGTCATTGCCGGCAGTTTTGCCGGGGCCACGGCGGCAATGGATTTCGTGCCGCTCGATATCAGCCGGGGAAGTGGCAACTGGCGCTATGCCGATGGCGTGCTGTCATTGGGCGAATTGTCCTTCACCCTGTCCGACCGCGAGGCAGAGGCACGCTTCGATCCGCTGGTGGCGAGCGGGGCCAGCCTGGCGATGACGGACAGCCGGATTACCGCCTCGGCCACGCTCGCAGAGCCGCGTTCAGGGCGAAACGTCACCGATGTCAGCGTGGTGCATGACCTTGCCAGCGGCGTGGGCCGGGCGGAACTGGACGTGCCGGGCATCCTGTTCGATGATGAATTGCAGGTCGCCCCGGGCGATTGCGCCACGCGCCAGCTACCCGGCTATTACCCCACCAATCGGCGCGCGCCGGGGCTGACCTGCCTGATGCACGGTACGATCGCCCTTGCCGAAGGAACGGTTTCTGGTCGCGGGTGGATTGACTGGACGGGCGATGACGTGACCAGCGGCGGTCGCTTTTCATCGGATGGTTTCGATTTCGCCGCTGCCTTCGGTCCGGTGCATGGCGTGCGCGGGACGGTGGAATTCTCCGATTTGCTCGGCCTGACGACACCGCCCAACCAGCGCCTTCGCGTGGCTGCCATCAATCCCGGTGTCGAGGTCTATGACGGCGAACTGGCGATTTCCCTGACCGATGGCAGCTTCCTGGCGCTGGAGGAGGCTCGCTGGCCGTTCATGGGCGGCACGCTGACCATGCGGCCGATCACCCTTTCCGTGGGCGTGGATGAAGTCCGCCGCTACGAGCTGGTGATCGACGGGCTGGAGGCGCAGCGCTTCATCGATCACATGGAGCTGAAAAATATCGGCGCCACCGGCGTGTTCGACGGCACGATCCCGGTGGTGTTCGACGAGATGGGCAACGGCAGCCTTGAAGGCGGCGTGCTGTTGTCCCGCCCGCCGGGAGGCAGCGTGTCCTATATCGGCGAACTGACCTACGAGGACCTATCGCCCATTGCCAACTATGCCTTCGATGCCCTGCGCGCACTGGAATATGACGAGATGCGGATCGAGATGAACGGATCGCTGACCGGCGATCTCATCACTTCGGTGCGTTTCGACGGTGTGCGGCAGGGTGAAGGGGCACAGTCCAATTTCGTCACCCGCAGGCTGTCGAGGTTGCCGATCCGCTTCATCGTCAACGTGCGCGCGCCCTTCTATTCGATGATGACGGACCTGCGATCCTTGTATGACCCCTCTGCCGTGCGCGATCCGCGCGGGCTGGGGCTGCTTTCGGACGATGGCACGCGCTTCGTGCCCGCCGCGCGCCCCGATGCGCCGCAGCCGGCACCGCCACGACAGCCCGAAACCGACAATTCCGCCCTGCGCGGCAATGAACCCGATATTCAGCCCCCCGAAAGCGAGGCCATGCCATGAGAGATGCCAAATTGACCAGCGCCGCGTGCCCGGCGCATAAGGTCCCGATGCAGGGACCATGTGCAAAGGTGATGCGCGGCGCGATGTTGGCGATGGGTGCGATGGCGCTCGGCGGATGCATTACGGTGAATGCACCTTCCGAACCGATCGTGATCGAACTCAATATCAACATCACGCAGGAAGTGATTTACCGCCTGGCCGAAGATGCCGGGCAAGCGATTGAAGCGAATGCCGACATCTTCTGATGCGGTCATCTCGATGGAGCGAGAAATGAACACCAAGCTGATCCGCCGTATCGCCCTTGGCAGCGCGCTTGCCGCGATGTCCCTCGGCTCGCTGGCCGTGCCCGCGCAGGCGCAACGCGATCCCGCCTATGCCGCTGCCCGCGCCGAAGGGCGGGTTGGCGAAAAGACTGACGGCTACCTTGGCATCGTCGGCTCGCCCACGCCGGAACTGCAGAACATGGTGGATGACATCAACATCCGCCGCCGCGCGGTCTATGCCGAACGCGCGCAGGCGGAAGGGGCCACGCTGGAAGAATATGCGCTGACCGCAGGCTGCCTGGCGATCTCGCGCACCACGCCTGGTGAAATGTACCAGGCGCCTGACGGATCGTGGCAGCGCCGCACCTCTTCCCCGCCGCTGCGCGATCCTCGCTGTCCCTGAAACGACAGCCTTGTTCGCAAAAGCGGAATAAACCGCCCAGAAACAGCCCCCACCGGTTGACTCGGAAATAGCCCCCGCCTAAGGGGCCGGTGCCCTTGGCGGGCACCTCTGATGCCCGTGCCAAATCCTTGCATCAAAGGAGCAGGCATGAGTGACGAGAAACCCGCACGGGAACCCATTGAGGAGGATGCGCGAATCGACGCGCTCGAGGCGCGGCTTAGAGCCGCCCGGAGCCGCGAGGAGGAGCGCAACCGGCCGAAGATTCAGGGTGCCAGCGAGAGCGAGAAGCTCGGCAGCCGTGTCCTCAGCTATCTTCTCGGCGGGATCCTTGGCGGCGCGGCTGTCGGCTGGGTCATTGACCAGTTCGCCGATACATCGCCCTGGGGCCTGTTGGTGATGCTGTTCCTCGGAATAGTCGTCGGCTTCAGGAACATAATCCGGATTTCCAGCCCGACCCCCGGCAATGGCGGCGACGGCGACAAGGTTTAGGGACGATAGACACAGTGGCAGGCGAAACGGCCCCAGACGGCAGAGTCGATCCGATGCACCAGTTCGAAATCTATCCGCTCTTCGGGACGGATAGCTGGGAACTTGGCAACAGCGGATTCAATATCGCCTTCACCAACTCGGCCATGTGGATGCTCATTGCAGCCCTCGGGCTGTGGGTTTTCATGATCGGGGGCATGAAGCGGGAACTCGTGCCCGGTCGCTGGCAGATGATGGTGGAAACCTTCACCGGCTTTATCGATGACATGCTGGAAGCGAACATCGGCAAGGCGGGCAAGAAGTATGTTCCTTACATCTTCAGCCTGTTCATGTTCATCCTGTTCGCCAACCTGCTGGGCCTCGTTCCGCTGCCGCTGGCGATGGCAGGCATCCACCCGTTCACCTTCACCAGCCACTTCACCATCACCGGCGCCCTGGCGATCATGACCTTCGCCATCGTGCTGATCGTGGGCTTCTGGAAGCACGGCTTCCACTTCTTCAGCCTGTTCGTGCCGCATGGCACGCCGATGGTGATGATCCCGCTGATCTTCCTGATCGAGCTGATCTCCTTCCTCTTCCGTCCCTTCAGCCTTGGCCTGCGACTGTTCGTGGCCATGATGGCCGGGCACGTGCTGCTGGAAGTGCTGGCCAGCTTCGTGATCGACAGCTCCGCAGCCGGCATCGGCTGGGGCCTGGCGATCGGTGGTCCCAGCTTCATCCTGATGCTGGCCATCTGCGCCCTGGAAATCCTCGTGGCAGGCATCCAGGCTTACGTTTTCGCGCTTCTCGCGTCGCTCTACATCAACGACGCCGAGAACCTTCACTAATCACCGTCTCAATCTCGATTAAGAGTTTCACGAAAGGAAAGTACAATGGAAGCAGAAGCTGCAAAGCTCGTTGGTGCGGGTCTCGCTGCTATCGGTGCCGGCATGGCCGCTATCGGTGTGGGTAACGTCTTCGGTTCGTTCCTCGAATCCGCCCTGCGCAACCCGGGCGCTGCAGACGGCCAGCAGGGCCGCCTGTTCATCGGCTTCGCCGCAGCCGAACTTCTCGGCCTGCTGGCCTTCGTCGTGGCGATGATCCTGATCTTCGTCGCCTGACGAAACCTGATTGGCAGGCCGGGCGCCGATGTGTCCGGCCAGCCGATCGCCTGATTATCTCCTGACGACAGCCGGAATCCGTCCATGCCCCAGATAGCCCAATTGGCCGAAACCTATTCAAGCCAGATATTCTGGCTGCTGGTTATCTTCGGTTTCGTATTCTTCGTCATCGGTAAGGGCATGGTGCCCAAGGTGATGGATACGGTCGGTCTGCGCGACAAGCAGATCGCTGACGACCTGGCAGCTGCCCAGGCCGCACGCGATGCTGCAGACGAGCAGGAAGAAGCCTGGCGCAAGCGGGAGAACGAGAACCGTGCCGCCGCCCAGGCGCTGGTGAGCGAGGCAAAGGCCAAGGCTGCTGCCGCCACCGAGAAGAAACTGGCTGCGGTACAGGCAAAGATCGATACGCAGGCAGCAGAGGCAGAGGCGCGCATTGCCGCAGCTTCCGCCGAAGCGGCGAGCGAAATCCAGGCCGTTGCCGGTGAGGCAGCACAGGATATCGTCGCGCGCATTGCCGGCATCGAAGTGGACCGTGCAGCCGCAAACGCTGCCGTGAAGAAGGCTCTGGCCAATGGCTAATCTACAGCAGGAAGCCCCCGAGGTTCTCACCGCCGAGGATCCCGCGGCTGAGCACGCCGTGGAAACGGTCGCGCATACCGAGGATGCGGCGGGTGATGCCCATGCCGGACCTTCCGCGCTTGGCCTGAACCCCGGTGGCTGGGTTGGCCTGGCCATGCTCGTCTTCCTGATCATCCTGATCTGGAAGGGCGTGCACAAGATCATCGTCGGCGGTCTCGACACCAAGATCGCCGCGATCCGTGCCAATCTCGATGAGGCCAAGGCGTTGCGCGAAGAGGCAGAGGCCTTGCGCGCAGAATATGCCGCCAAGATTGCCAATGCGGAAAAGGACGCGGAAGCGATGCTGGAAAACGCCAAGGCAGAGGCTGATGCCATCGTCGCCAAGGCGGAAAGCGATACCGCAGCCATGATCGCCCGTCGCGAGAAGATGGCGGCGGACAAGATCGCCGCTGCCGAGCGCCAGGCGGTGGACGATCTGCGCGCCAAGGCTGCCGAAGCATCCACCGCTGCCGCCGCCGCGCTGATTGCCGACAAGCATGATGCCGCAGCCGACGCTGCGCTGGCTGACAAGGTGATCTCGGAAATCTGACTAGGTCAGCCCTAATGGCATTTTGAGGACCCCGCTTCGGCGGGGTTTTCTTTTGCATCGCTGCCTCCCGCGGCATAGGTTCGCCACCGAACTGATTTCCAGTGGGAGAGAGATTGATGCATGTTGCGGTACTGGGCGCGAGCGGCAAGGGCGGCTCGGAAATTGCCAAGGAACTGGCGAGGCGCGGCCACACCGTGCTGGGCCTTGCCCGCAAGCCCGAAGCCATCCCCCAGGACCCGGCCATCACGGCCAAGGCTTGCGACGCGCATGATGGCGAGGCGCTGGCAGAGGCCATCAAGGGCGTTGATGCCGTTATCAGCGCGCTGCATTTCGACGTGACGGCAGAAGAACTGCTGGGTGCGGTGAAGAAGGCAGGGGTGAACCGCCTGCTGGTGATGGGCGGTGCGGCCAGCCTGAAGGGAGCGGACGGCGTTCGCCTGTATGATTCCCCGACCTTCCCGGAAGAGATCAAGCCCTATGTGATCGGCGGCATCCACTTCCTCGATGCCATCCGTGAAGAGAAGGACGTTGACTGGACGTTCTTCTCGCCTGCCATGCTGATCTTCGTCGGTGAACGAAAGGGTCCGGGCAGCTATCGCCTGGGCACCGAAGAGCTGGTTGTCGATGCTGACGGCGAAAGCAAGATTTCCTACGCCGACTATGCGATCGCCATGGTGGACGAGCTGGAACAGCACAACCACAGCCGTTCGCGCTTCACCATCGCTTACTGAGGCATCAGCGGCCTAGAACGAGTCCTTCGCGGCCCTGAGGGCGGCGAAGGTCTCGTGCGGCAGGTCACCGCCCCATTTCGCCTGCATTTCCGGTGCATCGGCGCGAAGGAAAGGATTGGTTGCCAGCTCGCGCGAGAGCGGGAAGGGCACCGTGGGCTCGTTGCGTGATCGCTTGTCCGTGATCTCGTCGGCATAAGCCCTCAGCGCGCTGTTGCCGGGGTCCGCATGCAGCGCGAACCTGGCGTTCGCGGCGGTGTACTCATGCGCGCAATAGAGCGTGGTATCCGAAGGCAGGGCGCGCAATCGCTTGAGTGAGTCCCAGAACTGGGGCGCCGTGCCTTCGAACATCCGCCCGCAGCCCAGGGCGAACAGCGAATCCCCCACGAAGGCAACGGCGCTGTCCGGCAGGTGATAGGCAACATGGCCCATGGTGTGTCCGGATACGTCGATCACCGCGGCGTTGTGCTCGCCCAGCTTCACCAGGTCGCCATCGCGCACGGTCCTGTCGATCCCGGCGATCTTCTCCGCATCGCCCAGCGGGGCGGTGATGGTGCAGCCCGTGGCGGCCTTGATCGCCTCGTTCCCGCCGGCATGGTCCGGATGCCAGTGGGTGTTCCAGATCTGCGTGATCCGCCAGCCCCTGGCGTCCGCCTGGCGCAAGTATTCCGCCGCATCCGGCGTATCGATGCACACGGTCTCGTGGCTGTCGGTATCGTGCAGCAGATATCCGTAATTGTCGGACAGGCAGGGGAACTGGTGGATGGCTATCATGGGGTTTCCGGAAGGTTGAGTTGCCAGCTGATGTTGAAGGGGTCTGCAATCCACGTGAACAGCTTGCTGAAGCCGTAATTGTCGATCGGCATCATCACGCTATCGGTGAGTCCTGCGGCCATTTCGCGCAGCTGTACCTCGTTGTCGCATTCAACGTAGATCGAGGTGGCTGGGGTGAAACCGAAATTGTGGACTGGCGGGCTGTCGTAGAGCATCCACTCATTGCCGCCGATGCGGACGCGCGCGGACATGATCTGCCCCGCCTGGTCACCATCGGGGTATTCGGCCATTTCGAGCACCGCGAACCCGGGCACTGCGGATTGCCAGAGCTCCAATGCCGCCTTGGCCTGGCCCTGGAACATGAGGAATGGCGTTGCTTTCATCACGCCAGTCTACACGAGCGCCAGATAGAGAAAAGGCCCGCCCGGATCGCTCCGGACGGGCCTTTCCAATCCCTTTGGAGGGTGTGAAGGGGATTATTCGCCCTTCTTCAGGGCTTCGCCCAGGATGTCGCCCAGCGATGCGCCGGAGTCGGCGGAGCCGAACTGTGCAACAGCTTCCTTTTCTTCGGCGATCTGGTGTGCCTTGATCGAGAAGTTCGGCTTCTTCGAACGATCGAAGCCGGTCACCATGGCATCGACCTTCTGGCCGGTCTGGAAGCGGTCGGGACGCTGCTCGTCGCGGTCGCGGCCGAGGTCCGAACGCTTGATGAAGCCGGTTGCGCCGTCTTCGCCAACCTGCACTTCGAGGCCGCCGTCGCGGACTTCCAGAACGGTGACGGTGACGACTTCGCCGCGACGCAGCGAGCCGGTTGCACCACCTTCTGCCGGAGCGCCCTTCTCGAGCTGCTTCATGCCGAGGCTGATGCGTTCCTTTTCCACGTCGACGTCGAGCACCACGGCCTGGACCTCTTCACCCTTGCGGTGCAGGGCCAGTGCGTCTTCACCCGAAATGCCCCAGGCGATGTCGGACATGTGGACCATGCCGTCCACGTCGCCCGGCAGGCCGATGAACAGGCCGAATTCGGTGGCATTCTTGACTTCGCCGGTAACGGTTGCGCCAACCGGGTTCTTTTCGGCGAATTCTTCCCACGGATTGCGCTGGGCCTGCTTGAGGCCGAGCGAAATGCGGCGCTTTTCGGAATCCACTTCCAGAACGACCACTTCCACTTCCTGCGAAGTGGAGACGATCTTGCCCGGGTGCACGTTCTTCTTCGTCCAGCTCATTTCGGAAACGTGGACCAGGCCTTCGATGCCCGGTTCCAGCTCCACGAATGCGCCGTATTCGGTGATGTTGGTGACGGTGCCGGTCACCTTTATGCCGATCGGGTACTTGGCGCCAACGCCTTCCCACGGATCGCTTTCCAGCTGCTTCATGCCCAGCGAGATGCGCTGCGTATCGGCATTGATGCGGATGATCTGCACGGTCACGCTCTGGCCGATCTCGATCACTTCGCTGGGGTGGTTGACGCGCTTGTAGCTCATGTCGGTGACATGCAGCAGGCCGTCGATGCCGCCCAGGTCAACGAAGGCACCGTAATCGGTGATGTTCTTCACCACGCCTTCGGTCACCTGGCCTTCTGCCAGGCCTTCGATCAGCTCGCTGCGCTGTTCGGCGCGGGTTTCTTCCAGCACGGCACGGCGCGAGACGACGATGTTGCCGCGGCGACGGTCCATCTTCAGGATCTGGAAGGGCTGCGGCATGTCCATCAGCGGGGTGACATCGCGCACCGGGCGGATATCGACCTGGCTGCCGGGCAGGAAGGCCACGGCGCCATCGAGGTCGACGGTGAAGCCGCCCTTGACGCGGCCGAAGATGCGGCCTTCCACGCGCTTGCCTTCGCCGAACTCGCTTTCCAGCTTGTCCCATGCGGCTTCGCGGCGGGCGCGGTCACGCGACAGCATGGCTTCGCCGTCAGCGTTCTCGACACGGTCGACATAAACTTCGACTTCGTCACCGACCGACAGGCCGTGATCGTCTTCGCCGCGTGCAAATTCCTTGAGGTTGACGCGGCCTTCGCTCTTCAGGCCCACGTCGATGATGGCCATGCCGTTTTCAATGGCAGTGACCGTGCCCTTGACCACGCGGCCTTCGAAGCCGCCGTCGGCGCCGCCGAGCTGTTCGTCAAGGAGAGCCGCGAAATCATCGCGGGTAGGGTTGGCAGTAGAAGCCATAAATAGGGTTTCCCAGTTCAATCATTTGTCCGGCCACCCGGTATGTCCGGGGGTCTTTTCTCCACCGTGGCACCATTGCCTTGGTGGGCCAAAAGGGCCGATCTGCCTGCACGGCCGGATGCCGGTACAGGCGCCTTCGAGGCAGGCGAATGAGGCGGACACGAAACGCGATGGGCTGGGTGTCGTTGCACCCCGGCAGGGATACCGGCCATTCGCGGATTGTGCCTGCGGACATGTCCCCTGTCTGTCAGACGCGCGCGCGCCTAGGCGAAATCGGTGGGCTTGGCAAGGAAAAGCGTCATCCATCCAGGGCTTGTCCAAGCCGGGCAACTATAGGAATAGGGGGGTGAGAGGAGACCTGGTAATGAGTGCATTGGCACGCAGCCTTGCCAGATATGGCGAATATCATCGCAACCGGCGCAACGTGGCCACGCATCTTGTGGGCATCCCCATGATCGTCTTGGCGGTCATGGTGCTGCTGTCGCGGCCCTATTTGGATATTGAGCAGGGTTGGCTGACGCCGGCACGGGTGCTGATGATCCCCGTGATCATTTTCTACCTGCGGCTCGACATAAGGTTCGGCATCGTCATGGCCGTACTCTTGTCGCTGGGGTCATGGGCAGGGCTGCTGGTTGTGCGCGAGGCCACTGCCACATGGCTTGGCTGGGGCATCGGGCTATTCGTGGTAGGCTGGATATTCCAGTTCGTCGGCCACGCCTTCGAAGGGCGCAAACCGGCGTTCGTGGACGATATCAAGAGCCTGCTGGTCGGCCCGCTGTTCGTGGTGGCCGAAGTCGCCTTCATGCTGGGCCTGCGCAAGCAGTTGCAGGCCGAAATGGAGCAGCGCGAACCCTGATCGATCAGGGGCAGGGCAGCTGCCCGGTCAGCGTGTTCACGATCTCGATGGCTTTCGAGATAGCTTCGTCCTTGTCCATCTCCGACGTGTCGAGCGTGACGGCGTCATCGGCGGCAACCAGCGGCGCGGCGGCGCGGCTGCGGTCACGCTCGTCGCGTCGGCGCAGGTCTTGTTCGATCTCCTCTAGCGAGTGTTCCTCGCCGCGATCGTTCATTTCCTGCCAGCGACGCTGCGCGCGCGCCTCCACGCTGGCCGTGACGAACAGCTTCACGTCCGCGTCCGGCGCGATCACCGTTCCGATATCGCGTCCGTCCAGAACTGCGCCACCTTGCTGCGTGGCAAAGGTGCGCTGCCGCTCGAACAGCGCCTGGCGGACTGCGGTATGGGCCGATACGCGACTGGCAAGGCCGCCGGTTGCCTCGCTGCGAAGCCCGGGGTGGCCGAGCAGTTCATCGGGAAAATTGCACGCCGCCAGCGCATCCGCCTCGCTGTCAGGATCACCGCCATCGAGCTGCAACTGGTATCCCACCGCGCGATAGAGCAGTCCTGTGTCAAGGTGCGGCAGGCGGAAGTGGCGGCCCAGCGCCTTGGCGATGGTGCCCTTGCCTGAAGCGGTCGGTCCGTCGACTGCGATGATCATTGCCCGCCTTCCCTTGTCTTGCGGCGGGAGTGCACCGCCTTGCCGATGCCCCAGATGGCAATTGCCGCCCAGAAGCCTTCCAGCACCAGGCTGGGCCAATTGGTATGCACCAGCAGCGATACGGTGAGAAGGGCTGCGCCTGCCAGGTTGGTACCGTGCAGGACAAACGGGTTCGGCTTGTCCGCAGCGGTCAGGTAGAAATAGGCCCCGATGATGCAGGCGGTGCCGACAAAGCCGACATAGCTGGCCCAGTCGAGGTCAGCCATGGGCGAGGCTTTCCATCAGGGCGATGAAATTGGGAAAGCTGGTGGCGATGGGGCGGGTGTCGTCCACCAGCACGCCGTTATCGCTGGCAAGGCCGGCTACCGCCATGCTCATGGCGATGCGGTGGTCGAGGTGGGTTGCAACCTGGGCACCTTCGGGAGTGCCGGGCAGTTGGTCACCGCCGGTGCCGGTGATCACCAGGCCATCCTCGCGCTCCTCCACCCGTGCGCCTGCAAGGGTGAGGGCTTCCGCCATGACCGTGAGGCGATCCGATTCCTTCACCCGCAATTCGTCAAGGCCCGTGGTCGTGGTCGTCCCTTCGGCAAGCGCAGCGGCGACGAACAGCACCGGGAATTCGTCAATCATGCTGGGGGCGACCGCGGGATCGACTGCGATGCCCTTCAGGGCCGAATGCCGCACGCGCAGGTCCGCCACCGGTTCGCCGCCAACCTCGCGCGGGTTCACTTCCTCGATTTGCCCGCCCATCTGGCGCAGCACGTCGAACAGGCCAGCTCGGGTGGGGTTGAGGCCGACATTCTCGATCAGCACGTCGCTGCCCGGCACGATCAGCGCGGCAACCACGAAGAAGGCCGCAGACGAGGGATCGCCTGGCACCACGATCGTCTGCGCGGTCAATTCGGCTTCGCCCTTGAGCCTGATGATCCGCTCTCCGTCCTTCTCCTCCACCGAAAGGTCCGCGCCGAAGCCCTTGAGCATCCGTTCGGAATGGTCGCGCGTGGGCACAGGCTCGATCACCGTGGTGGTGCCGGCGGTGTTGAGACCGGCGAGCAGCACCGCGCTCTTCACCTGTGCGGAAGCGACGGGCAGGCGATAGGTAATCGGCACGGCAGGCGAAATGCCGCGCACGGTCAAGGGCAGGGTGCCGCCTTCGGATGCCTCGAATTCCGCACCGGTTTCGGACAGCGGATCGATCACACGGCCCATCGGGCGCTTGGACAGGCTGGCATCGCCGATGAAGGTCGCGATGATCGGATGGCTGGCGACAAGTCCCATCAACAGGCGCGTGGAGGTGCCGCTGTTGCCCATGTCGAGCGGCTCGTCGGGCTCCAGCAAACCGCCAACGCCAACGCCGTTTATCACCCATTCGCCATTCTCGAGGCGGCGGATTGTCGCGCCCATTTGGCGCATCGCCTGTGCGGTCGACAAGACATCCTCGCCCTCCAGCAGGCCGGTCACGCGGGTCTCTCCCACGGCCAGGGCGCCCAGCATGATCGAACGGTGGCTGATCGACTTGTCGCCCGGCACGCGGCTGCTGCCCGTCAGCGCGCCCGAGGGGGTAAAACGGCGAGGGGTGGGCTGGCTGTCGGGCGATACGGACACGTGGGACATTTCCTGATGGGGTTACGGGCCGCGTCTTTGACAGCGCCATGCCCCTATGGCAAGGCGCGAGACATCCCGGCCAGTCCGCTCGATTTCCACCTTGATTTGCGTGAGCGAATCGGGAAAGGGGCGCATCCGGTTTCGATATCGAATTTTACGCCTGCCCACCGGACGGCGAGACAAGGAATGGACGAAAATGGTCAAGCCTGAATGGGGCACCAAGCGCAATTGCCCGAAGTGTGGCGAGCGTTTCTATGACCTGGGCAAGGAAGACCCGGTCACCTGCATCGAATGCGGCAACGAATGGACGCCGGAACCCGTGCTCAAGTCCAAGCAGCCGATTCCCTTTGAGGAGGAAGCCAAGAAGAAGGACGAGGAGAACGCCGATTCGGATCTGGCCGATGACGATCTGGAGGACATCGACGAGGACGATGATTCGCCCGACAACGACGTTGACCTCGGCGGTGACGACGATCTCGGCGTGGACACCGGCTCGGATGGTGACGGCGACGACGATAATTGATATTTTCCCTCTTGCGCTTCGGAGGGTTCGGCCATAGATGGCCCCCTCCCCCAAGGGACGCAGTTGTGATACAGCTGCAAACATGAATGGAACGGGGCCTTAGCTCAGCTGGGAGAGCGCAACACTGGCAGTGTTGAGGTCAGCGGTTCGATCCCGCTAGGCTCCACCATTCACTGACACATAAGTCGGGTTTCTGATGAAATTCGCACGCTGGCCGACGAGTTCTCGTCCGCCGGCGTTTTTCGCGTTTGGTGCCGGTTCGCCGGTGTATTTGGAGTGGCAGAGCACATGTTCGATACGCTGTCCGACAATCTCGGCAATGTTTTCGACCGGCTGCGCGGGCGCGGTGCGCTCAGCGAGCAGGATGTGCGCGATGCGATGCGCGAAGTGCGCGTGGCGCTGCTCGAAGCAGACGTGGCGCTGCCCGTTGCCAGGGACTTCATCAACCGCGTCACCGAAAAGGCGGTTGGTTCGCAGGTCCTGAAGTCGGTCAAGCCCGGCCAGCAAGTAGTCAAGATCGTCAATGACGAGCTGATCGCCATGCTCGGCGGCGAGGACGAGAATGCAGGCGAGGGTGCGCCCCTCAACCTCGACGTTCGCCCGCCTGCCGTGGTGATGATGGTCGGCCTGCAGGGTTCGGGCAAGACCACCAGCACCGCCAAGATCGCCAAGCTGCTGAAGGACAAGCACGGCAAGAAGCCGCTGATGGCCTCGCTCGACGTCAATCGTCCGGCGGCGCAGGAACAGCTCGCCGTTCTCGGGCAGCAGGCCGATGTCGCCACATTGCCGATCGTCGCCGGCCAGCAGCCGGTCGACATCGCCCGCCGCGCGCTCGAATCCGCCAGGCTGCAGAATGTCGACGTGCTGCTGCTCGACACCGCGGGTCGCCTGCATGTCGATGAAGCGCTGATGGCGGAAATGAAGGCGGTCGCCGGCGTTTCCACCCCTGCCGAAGTGCTGCTGGTAGCGGACAGCCTGACCGGCCAGGACGCGGTGAACGTGGCGCAGAGCTTCAGCGATGAAGTGCCGCTGACCGGCGTTGTGCTCACCCGCATGGATGGTGATGCCCGTGGCGGCGCGGCGCTCTCCATGCGCGCGGTCACCGGCAAGCCGATCAAGTTTGCCGGTACGGGCGAAAAGCTCGATGCGATCGAGCGTTTCCACCCGGCCCGCGTGGCTGACCGCATCCTTGGCATGGGTGACGTTGTCTCGCTGGTCGAAAAGGCCGCCGAAGTCGTCAACAAGGAAGAGGCCAACAAGCTGGCCGAGCGCATGATGAAGGGTCAGTTCGACATGAACGACCTGCGCACCCAGCTGGCCCAGATGCAGAAGATGGGCGGCCTCGGCATGCTTGCCGGCATGATGCCGGGCATGAAGAAGGCCAAGGCGGCGATGGCCCAGTCCGGCATGGACGACAAGGTGCTGGTCCACATGGATGCCATCATCGGTTCCATGACCAAGAAGGAACGCGCGGCACCCCAGCTGATGAACGCCAAGCGCAAGAAGCGCGTAGCGGCCGGCAGCGGCACCACGGTGCAGGAGGTCAACAAGCTCCTCAAGATGCATCAGGAAATGGGCCGCGCGATGAAGCAGATCAAGAAGATGGGCGGGCTGAAGGGCCTTGCCGCCATGTTCGGTGCCGGGGGCGGTGGTGCTCCGGGCGGGGCCGGAGGCGGCGGTGCTGCCGGCGGGCTTCCCGGCGGCGGCGCGGGCGGCCTTCCTCCCGGCTTGCAGAATTTGATGAACAAGAAGTGATTTCAAAGATTTGAATTGGAAAGGTAATACAAAATGGCAGTAACTATCCGTCTCGCACGTGGTGGTGCGAAGAAGCGCCCCTACTACCGCATCGTGGCTGCCGACAGCCGCCGTGCCCGTGATGGCAAGTACCTGGAGCAGATCGGCACCTACAACCCGATGCTGCCGAAGGACGATGAAAACCGCGTGAAGCTGGATGGAGACCGCGCCCGCTACTGGCTGAGCGTTGGTGCCTCCACCAGCGACCGCGTCGCCCGCTTCCTCGATGCTGCCGGCATCAAGGAACGCGCGCCGAAGAACAACCCGAAGAAGGGTGAGCCGGGCGCAGCCGCCAAGGAACGTGCCGAGGAAAAGGCCGCCAAGGCCGCTGAAGCCGAAGAAGCTGCAAAGGCTGCTGAAGAAGAAGCCAACGCACCGGCCGAAGAAGCTGCAACCGAAGAAGCTCCCGCCGAGGAAGCTGCTGCTGAAGAGGCTCCGGCTGAAGAAGCAGCTGCCGCCGAGGAAGCTCCGGCTGAAGAAGAAAAGACCGAGGACTGATCCCCTTGGTACAGGACAAGCCCGTCACCCTTGCTGCCATTACCGGCGCGCATGGCGTGACGGGCGAAGTCCGCCTGAAGCTGTTCGGCGAAGGCGTTGCTGCGCTGAACCGCCACACGGCCTTCAATGACGGCGCATTGACGCTCAGGAAGGCCCGGGACGACAACAAGGGCGGGGCCATCGCCCGCTTCGCCGAGGTGACGGACCGCAATGCCGCGGAAAAGCTGCGCGGCACCGTGCTCACCGTCCCGCGTTCGGCTCTCCTCGCACTGGCGGAGGGCGAATATTACCACGCAGACCTGATCGGCCTTGCTGCCGTCTCCTCTGACGGGGAAGAACTCGGCACAGTCATATCGGTGGACAATTTCGGTGCCGGTGACGTGATCGAGATCGAGCGGCCCGCCGCAGAGGGCCAAAAGCCGCAGCGCTTCATGGTCCCCATGCGCATCGAGGCCGTGCCGCATTGGAATGACACGGAAATTGTCATTCACGCCGACTTCGCTAATGCGTGAGGGATGCGCTCCAGCCTCAAATCCGCCTCGAAAACCATCGAGGCCACACCGTTCTTGCCTATCCGAAAGGCTCGGCCCCGCTGGTGGTCGATTGCGGAGCGCACAAGGGCGAATTCGCCACCAGCGTATGCGCCGTATGGGGTGCCCGCTGCCATTCGATCGAGGCCGCGCCCGGCCTTGCTGCGCAGCTTGACGTGCCCGCGGGAACGAGCACCCATCACTTTGCCGTGAGCGGCGAGGATGGCGAGATCCCCTTCCAGCTTACGGACAATGCCGAAGGGTCGCATTTCAAGGACGAGATGGGCGAGGGCTGCGTCATGGTGCCCCAGCGCCACCTTGGCCGGTTCCTCGCTGAAGTGGCGCCTGACGGGCCCGACTTGCTCAAACTCGATATCGAAGGCGCGGAAATCCCCGCCCTGCAAAGCCTGTCGGACGCGCAACTGGCGCGCATCACCCAGATCACCTGCGAATTCCATGATTTCTGCGGTTACGTCACTGCGCAGGCCGTCGATGAAGCCATCGCCCGGCTCGAACGCGCCGGCTTTGCCGTGTTCCCTTTCAGCTGGCACACGCGCGGCGACGTGCTGTTCGTGAACCGCCGCATCGTGCCGCTGGGGCCAGTCGCTCGCCTGCGGATCGCAGCCTACCGCTATGCCCGCGGCTTCGGGCGCATCCTCTCCCGCCTCGGCGCTTGAGCTTGCTGCCTTAATACGATAATACACTGGCCGGGACGTTCTTGAGGGAGAATGCCATGACAGTGGCACTCATTCTGCTTGCCGTTGCGGTGCTGTTTGCTGCGCTGGGCGGCGGATTTGCCTTGGGCCTGCACCTTTTCCGGCCGCACATGCCTCGCAAGAAGCGCATTGCATGGTCCGCAGGGCTTGCCGCGTTTCTGCCGATGATCCTGCCGTTTGTGGGGTTCCTGGTCGAAGGGGCGGATTACACTGCGGATGGCGCGACCGATTCCCTGCTCGGTTTCCTTGCGCTGCTCAGCGCGATGGTGATGGCAGGCCTGGTGTTCTGCCTGCCATCAGCCTGGTGGGTCACCAGCCGGATGCACGGCACCGCACCTCATGGCGCGGATGGCGATGCTTCCGGGACCGATCGCAAGGTGCTGGAGGACCGGCAGGAGGATCGTGACGTTGCGCTTGACGAGAAGATGGAGCCGCGGGCAGTCTGACAGCGTGGCTTTCATGCTGATCTTCTTGTTTTTCGCGATCATCCTGCTCAATGGCTTTGCCGCGGGCGTGGCGGCGTTCCTCTACCTGCGGTATCGCCACTGGTATCGCGGCAGGCGCAATTTCATCGCCGTGGCGGCAACCGGGGCAATCGTGGCGCTGATGTTCACCGGGGTGGCGATCTTCGCGCCTGGCAGCGTCTCGGAAGCGGGACTGGTGGTTAGCTTCATCCTGATCATCTTCGGCGGGGGCGGGGCGGTGCTGTCCCTGCCGGGTGCCATCGCCATGAGCCGCATGGTCGAACGCGGGCCGTCCGTGGGCGACACCTTCGACTGACACATCGCTGATTGCCGGGTTCAGGGCTTAGGATTTGCCTTGTGCGCCCCGTGAAGCTAGCCCCGCGCCATGGAAGTCTTCGGAATCGTCTTCGGCCTTGCCTATTGGGTGTTGCCGGTATTGCTGGGGTACCTGGCAACGCGCTTCCGGCCGCAATGGGCCTGGTGGAAGTGCGGCTTGGTCGCCGGTGCGCCCTTTGCCGTGCTGCTGCTGGCTGTCGCGATCTGGATCGGCCTGACTTCGGATATCTCCACTTGCGCGGAGCCGCCTTGCCAGAACATGGCACCGCTCTTCTTCTGGGGTCTGCTGGCCGGTTCGGCGTTCACCCTGGGGCTCGGCTTCGGCCTTGGCATGGTGGGCCGTGCGCTGGCACCCACACCGCCTTCCGTGAAAGGTCAATGATGCTCGAACTGCTGGTTTCCGTGCTGGTCTTCGGCTTGCCGATGCTGGTTGGCTTCATACTGGCGCGCAGGAAGCCCGGTTGGGGGCCGTTCCGCGTGTCCTTTCTCTCCTCGCTGCCGATGGGGCTGATGTTCCTGCTGGGCGCGGTGCTGCTGCGCTTCACCGTGGAGAATCCGCCTTGTGCCGAGCCGCTCTGCGCCGACACCGCGCCACTCTATTTCTGGGCCTTGCTGATCTGGGGCATCGTGGCCCTGCTGGTGGGCTTCGGACTTGGCATGGTGGGCCATGCGCTGGGATCGAAGAAGGCCAAGAGCAAAGCGAGCGCAGACTGAGGCGATATGGGTGAAGCGCTGGTCATCGCATCGGGGTTGTTGGCGATCATCGTGATCGTGGGCTTGTTCTTCGGAGTCGCTGTTATACTGGCATCTCTGGTCCTTGCTGCATTTCCGGGCTGGAACCGCAAATGGGTAGCGTTCATGGCTTCGGGAGTATTGCCTCTCGGGTGCTTGCTCCTCTTTGTCGGCTCGCTTGTTGCGGTGGTGGACGAAGAGTTTCGCGGTCCTGAAGTTCTTGGTCTGGCTATTCTGGGGATCGCGACTGGTTTCGCGATAGTGGTAGCGTGGCCCTTTGGCTGGTGGCTGACCGATCGCTTCTTGCGCAAGCGCGGGGTGCAGCCATGACCTTCGCCGCCACCGTGCTCACGCTCTATCCCGAGATGTTCCCCGGGCCGCTGGGCGTGTCGCTGGCGGGTCGCGCATTGGAGCGGGGCGACTGGTCGATGGAAACCGTCCAGATCCGCGATTTCGCGACCGACAAGCACCGCACGGTGGACGATACGCCTGCCGGTGGCGGTGCGGGCATGGTCCTGAAACCCGATGTGCTGGCCAGCGCGCTTGATCACGCGACCCAAATCCGGCCTGACGTTCCCATCCTCGCCATGACCCCGCGCGGCAAACCGATCACGCAGGCGCGTATTCGCGAGATCGCTTCCGGTCCCGGAGTCACCATCATCTGCGGCCGTTTCGAAGGCTTTGACGAGCGTATTTTCGAGGCTCGCCCGCAGATCGAGGAGGTGAGCCTTGCCGATATCGTCCTTTCGGGCGGGGAACCGGCGGCACTGGCCATATTAGACGCTTGCATTCGCCTGCTTCCCGGCGTAATGGGCGCGCCTTCAAGCGGTATCGAGGAAAGCTTCGAAAGCGGCCTCCTGGAATATCCGCAATATACCCGACCTCAGGAATGGGAAGGGCGCACGATCCCTGAAGTGCTGCGATCGGGGGATCATGCGAAGATTTCGGCTTGGCGCAAGCAGAAGTCGGAAGAGACAACTCGGTTACGCAGGCCGGACCTTTGGGAGCGTCATGAGGACGCTCGGGACCAGCCTGCCTCTGGCGCGCGGCGTGAAAACAAGGATTAGGGCCATGGGTCTTATTCAGGAACTCGAAGCAGAAAACATCGCTTCGCTTGCAGAGGGGAAGGACATCCCCGATTTCCGCGCCGGTGACACCGTGCGCGTCGGTGTGCGCGTCGTCGAAGGCCAGCGCACCCGTACCCAGAACTTCGAAGGGGTGGTGATTGCCCGCTCGAACCGTTCGATCAACAGCAATTTCACTGTTCGCAAGATCAGCTTCGGCGAAGGCGTGGAACGTGTGTTCCCGCTCTACAGCCCGAATATTGAATCGATTACCGTGGTCCGTCGCGGTGTCGTGCGTCGGGCCAAACTCTACTATCTGCGCGGCCGTACCGGCAAGCGCGCCCGCATCGCCGAGCGTCGGGAGAATGTTGGCCAGTAAGGCCGGAAAACATCTCCAGGAGAAACGAAATTGGCGGGGCGGTTCCAGACTTCAGGAGCCGCCCCGTTTTTCATTGCAGTCAGCAGCAGGCGCGCTAGGCAGCGCCGCGAGGAATTACGGAGTTAGATAATGGGGTATCGTGTTGCAGTTGTGGGAGCCACGGGCAATGTCGGGCGCGAGATGCTCGCCATCCTGGCGGAACGCGGGTTCCCGATGGACGAGGTGGCCGCGGTCGCTTCCCCGCGCAGCCAGGGCACCGAGATCGAGCTGGGTGACACCGGCAAGATGCTCAAGTGCAAGAACATCGAGCATTTCGACTTTACCGGCTGGGACATTGCCCTGTTTTCCTGTGGCAGCGGCCCGACCAAGGAATATGCCCCCAAGGCGGCAGCCGCCGGCTGCGTGGTGATCGACAACAGCTCGCTCTACCGCATGGACCCGGACGTGCCGCTGATCGTTCCCGAAGTGAACCCGGAAGCGATTGATGACTTCAAGAAGAAGAACATCATCGCCAATCCCAACTGCTCCACCGCGCAGATGGTCGTGGCGCTCAAGCCCTTGCACGATGCCGCCACGATCAAGCGCGTGGTCGTCTCCACCTACCAGTCGGTCTCCGGCGCGGGCAAGCAGGGCATGGACGAACTGTTCGAACAGAGCCGCGCTATCTTCGTGAATGACCCTGTGGAACCGCGCAAGTTCACCAAGCAGATCGCCTTCAACGTCATTCCGCATATCGACGTGTTCATGGATGACGGCTCCACCAAGGAAGAGTGGAAGATGGTGGTCGAGACCAAGAAGATCCTCGATCCCAAGGTGAAGGTGCAGGCCACCTGCGTGCGTGTGCCGGTGTTCGTGGGCCACGCGGAATCGATCACGCTGGAGTTCGAGAAGGAACTTTCCGCCGAACAGGCACAGGATCTGCTGCGCGAAGCCCCCGGCATCATGCTCGTCGACAAGCGCGAGGACGGCGGATACGTCACTCCGGTGGAATGTGCGGGCGACTATGCCACCTATATTTCGCGCGTGCGCGACGATCCCACGGTCGACAACGGCATTGCGCTGTGGTGCGTGGCCGACAACCTTCGCAAGGGCGCTGCGCTCAACGCGGTGCAGATCGCCGAACTGCTCGGCCGCACGCACCTCAAGAAGGGCTGAGCCCGCTCAAATCGATTGGCAGGGGCCTGCAAGCAATCACTGCTTGCGGGCCCTCTTCATTTGCGTTGAGGGGGTGGCTTCTTCATCAGCAGTATCATCGGTACGGCGGCCAGCACCAGCCACATCAACATGTAATAGTCGTTGATATAGCCGATCATCGCCGCCTGCCGGTTCACCTCTACGTCCATCAGGACAAAAGCGGCCTTGCCGAGACCCTGGAACCGGTCGAGCGATGACAGGTCGACTGCGCTGCTGGAACCGGCCGTCAGGTGCGCGCCAAGGTCTGCATGGGAGACCTGGATGCTGCGCGAGAGCAAGAAGGCCATCACCGCGATGCCGACAGAAGAGCCGACCGAACGGGCGAGGTTGGTGATGCTCGATGCTTCGGTCCGCAGATGCGGTGGCAAGGTGGCAAATGCGAGCGTGTTCAAGGGAATGAACACGAAGCCGATGCCAAGGCCCTGGACAAGCCCCGATGATACCAGTTCCCATGTGCCAACCTGCAATGACCAGCCGCTCATCATGTGGAACGACCATGAGGTGATCAGGAACCCCATCGCCACCAGGATCCGAGAGTCCACTTGCCTGCGGATCAAGAGGGAAGCGATCTGCATGCTGCCGATCACGCCGATCCCGCGCATCATCAGGATCAGTCCGGTGTCGATCGCGTCATATCCCAGCAGACCCTGCAACATCGGCGGCAACAGCGCCATGGAGGAGAACATCACGAAGCCCACCACCAGCAGGAACAGCACCGCCACCACAAGGTTGCGATCGGCGAACAGGGCGCGGTCGAACAATGGGTGCTTGCCGGTGATGATGTGCACCACGGCCATCCAAGCGCTGCACAGGCACACCAGCAGGTAGATCCAGCATTCCCTCGATTCGAACCATTCGACGTGCGGCCCGCGGTCGAGCAGCAATTGCATGCTTGCCAGCATGACGCTGATAAGGGCGAAGCCGAGCAGGTCGAACGGGCGCTTGCGCGTCTCTGTCGCCGGCATGGCTCCCAGTAGCAGGGCGAAGGCCACTGCGCCCAATGGCACGTTTATGTAGAACACGAAGCGCCAGGACCAGTATTCGGTCAGGTAGCCCCCCAGCACCGGCCCGATGATCGGGCCCAGTACCACGCCCGCACCCCACAGGCCCATCATCTGGGCGTGCTTGCTGCGCGGGGTAATGTCGAGCATCACTGCCTGGCCAACGGGGATGAGGAACGCGCCGGCAACGCCTTGCAGCGTACGGAACACCACCATGTCTCCCAGTCCCTGCGCCGCGCCACAGGCAACAGATGTGAGCACGAATGCCCCGATCGAGCCGAGGATCAACCGCCTCGTGCCGATCCTTGCGCCAAGCCAGCCGGTTATGGGCAGCGCCACTGCGCTGGCGATGATGTAACTCGTCAGCACCCAGGTGATCGTATCGGGGGCAGCGCCAAGGCTGGTCTGCATGTGTGGAATCGCCACATTGGCGATGGTCGCGTCGATCAGCTGCATCATCGATGCCAGCATCACCCCGGCAATTACCAGCGCGGGGCTGGCCACCTCGACATGCGGCTTGTCCTCCGTCTGCGGCGCAGTGCCGGATGCAGCATCAGGTGCGCTCGCGACCATGAGGCTATTCGTCGTCTGCGGTGAAGACGGTAACTTCGCTCGAAAGCCCGGCGATCATTTGCCGGGGACTGGGCTCATCCAGTTCGATCCGCACTGGAACGCGCTGGGTCACCTTGATCCAGTTGCCGGTGGCGTTCTGCGCCGGGAGGACCGAAAATTCCGAGCCCGTACC
This sequence comes from Alphaproteobacteria bacterium, assembly GCA_030424845.1. GTDB lineage: Bacteria > Pseudomonadota > Alphaproteobacteria > Sphingomonadales > Sphingomonadaceae > Alteraurantiacibacter. The sequence goes on from JAUHWC010000003.1 coordinate 372,519, forward strand.
CGCGCCGATGGAGGCGACATGGCCGCGCAGCACCAGGTCGGGATAGGCATCCAGGTGGATTTCCGCGCGCTGGCCGGGGGCCATCTTGTCGAGGTCGGTCTCCTTGAAGTTCGCCTCGATATAGGTGCTGCCGCGTGAAACCAGTGTCAGGATCGGCAGGTTTGGCAACACTTGCTGCCCCAGTTGCAGGCGGTCGGCTTCGGCAACTCGGCCAGCCGCCGGTGCGCGGATCTCGGTGCGGCGCAGGTTCAGATTGGCACTTTCCCTCTGGGCCAGGGCGGCAGCGATCCTGGGATCCTTCCCCGGCACTGCGCTGCCGCGTGCCAGGCGGGCGCGTGCTTCGGCCTGCTGTGCTTCAGCCTGGTGCAGCCGTTCTTCAGCTTGCGCCACGGCGTGTTCGGCCGCGTCATAGGCTGCCCGCGTGGTGAAGCCGCGCGCCAGCAGTTCCTCCTGTCGCCGGAATTGCGAACGGGCGAAGGCGATATCCTCGCGCGCGGCGGCAATATCGACGCCGGTCAGGCTGGCATCGCTCTGTTTGGCGGTCAGTTCCGCTTGCGCCGTGGCGATGGCGGCATAGGCGGCTTGCAGTTGCAACTGGAAAGGTTCCGGATCGATGCGGAACAGCAGGTCGCCCGCGCCAACCTCATCGTTCTCGGACACCGCCACTTCTACGATGCGGCCGCCCACTTCGGCGCTAACGGCGACCATGTCCTGCTTGACGTAGGCATTGTCGGTGGAGACTTTGCCCTGCTGGCTCTGCCAGTAGAATAAAGCGCCGATCAGCAGGACGAGCGGTATCGAGAGCATCAGCACGATGCGCTTGGCTTTTCCGGTCCTGCCGGCCTTGTCCTGGTCGATTGTGTGCTGGCCCGCCGTGGGCGATTGCGGATCGGCTTCCGCCATGAATTTTGCGAGTCCCTGTCAGATTGCTGCTGCTGTTTAGAGAAGTTGGTTGCGATCAACAACTGGCCTGCCCGGCAGGGCTGACCTGGTGCGGATTGTCGGGTAGGAAAGTGACATGAACGCCGGGACCCTGCACGCCGATCTCTTCTTCAGTTTCCGTTCGCCCTATTCCTATCTGGCGATTGGCCGTTACCGCCAACTGGCGGAGCGTTTCGACCTGACGATCCGGCTGCGCACGGTGATGCCGCTGGCCTTGCGTGACCCGCAGTTCTTTGCCCGGGGCAATCCGCTGATGATGCCCTATGTCCTCGCCGATGTGCAGCGCCTGGCGCAGTATCTTGGCTTGCCATACGCTTTCCCTCGCCCTGATCCGGTGGTGCAGGACCTGGAAACGCGCGCCATCGCCGCAGATCAGCCGCATATCCGGCGCATTTCCCGGCTTGGCGAGGCGGCAGAGCGGCAAGGGGCGGGGCTGGCCTTCGCGCATGAGGCGGCCCGGCTGATCTGGGGCGGGACGCAAGGCTGGAATGAGGGCGATCATCTCGCTCAGGCCGCCAGCCGTGTCGGTCTGGACTGGCAAGCGCTTGAGGCGGAGGTTGAAACCGGTGCCGCAGGGCTTGACCGCCAGATCGAGGACAATCACGGCGCGCTGGAAGCGGCCGGCCACTGGGGTGTGCCGACGCTGGTGTTCGACGGGGAACCCTTCTTCGGGCAGGATCGTATCGAACTGGCGCTTTGGCGCATGAAACAGGCCGGATTGCAGGAACGATGACCATGGACATGATCGAGAGCTTCGATGGCGCAGGGCTTGCCGCCCATCGCATGGGGCAGGGCAGGCCCGTGCTGCTGCTGCATGGCCTGTTTTCCAGCGCGGCGATGAACTGGATCGATTTCGGTCATGCGCGGACGCTGGCCGATGCCGGATATGAGGCGATCATGCCGGACCTGCGCGCGCATGGCAGCAGCGCGGCACCGCATGATCCGGCCGCCTATCCGCCCGACGTGCTGGTGCGCGATGCCCGCGCGGTGGTGGAGCACTTCGCGCTGGAGCCGAGAGGCTATGACCTCGTCGGTTTCTCGCTGGGTGCGCGAACGGCAGCCAATGCCGTGCTGGCGGGGTTGCAGCCGCGAAGGCTGGCGCTGTGCGGGATGGGCTTCCAGGGCCTTTACGGCTGGGCGCGGCGCAGCACCTTCTTCATCGACGCGATCGACCGCTTCGACGAGGTGAAGCAGGGCGATCCGGCCTTTTTCGCGGTCGCCTTCATGCGCAAGATGGAGGTGGACCGTGTGGCGGCCCGGCTGCTGTTGCAGGCGGTGGAGGACATTGCCGGCGGGGACCTGTGCGGCATCACCATGCCCACAGGGGTGATCTGCGGAGACGAGGATCGCGACAACGGTTCTCCGCAAGAGCTTGCCGATGCCTTGCCCGATGGCCGCCACATCGAGATTCCCGGCACCCACATGTCCTGCGTCACCAAGCCCGATCTGGGACAGGCCATCGCAAGTTTCCTGTCGGCCTGACATGCCATTCGTCGAGGCGGATTATGTACATCGTCCCCGTCGTGTTACAATCCCGCACAACTGGGACGAGGCATCGACGGGAGGAATGGATCGTGCGGATCGCGACCATGTTTGCAGCAGCGGCCCTTTGCACAGGCTGTTCGGCAACGGATGACGGCATTGCGGGCGGACCGGAGGCAGGGGTTTCAGGCACCCTGTTCGTGGCCAACAAGCGCGGGGCCAGCCTCTCGCGGGTGGATCTTGCCACGGGCGAGGAGACGCACCGTGCACAAACCTGCGAGAACCCCCACGAGCTGACGGTTTCACCTGACGAGGCGCTGGTCCTTGTCGCCTGCTACTCCGGGACCAGCGTGCAGGCTTTCCGCACCGGTGACCTGCAACATGCCAACACGCTGGGGCTGGGTGACAACGCCCGGGTGCACAGCGCCATGTGGCTGGATGACGGGCGGATCATTGCCGGGGCCGAGGGCCGCGGCTCGCTGATGGAAATCGTGCCGGCCTCCGATGACGGCTTTGCCATGACCGAGATCGGCGGCGGCGGGGACGGTCCACACATGGTGGCAGTCAATGGAGCCCGGGATATGGCATGGGGCACGATCATTCCCAGCGGTACCGTGATCCGCTATGACCTTGAAAACGATAGCGAAGCGGTGCGCCGCGTCGTCGGCAACGAGATCGAGGCGCTGGCGCTGTCACCTGACGGCAAGACGGTGTGGGTCGGCTCCAACAGCGATGCCATGGTCTACCGCCTTGACGCGCAAACGCTGGAAACCGTGGCGCAAATCCCCGTCGGCCCGGTCCCGATCCGCATCGCGGCCCATCCGTCGGGCGAGTTTGTCGCCACATCCAATTTCGGCACCGGCGACATCAGCGTGATCGACACGTCCAGCAACGAAGTTGTCCGCACCATTGCGGTATCCGGTTCGCAGGATGCAGTGCAGGTCACGCTGGTGTTCAGCGAGGACGGCTCGCGCCTCTATGCTGCCGAGACGGCCAGGGACACGATTGCCGAAGTCGACTTTGCCAGCGGCGAGGTGCTGCGGCGCCTGCCGATAGGGCCGGGCGGAGACGGGCTGGCGGTGATCGACTGAGCAACCGGCCGGCTGGACAAAAAGAAGGGCGCCGACCCTTGCAGGTGGCGCCCTCTCTTATCCGGTAGCCGGAAAAGTCAGCCTCAGGCTTCCTCTTCGCCAGCTTCGTCTTCAGCCGGTGCTTCTTCAGCAGCAGCTTCTTCGGCGTCTTCTGCCGGGGGCAGTTCGCCCAGTTCGCGGTCGGGATCGAGCTCATGCTGGAAGCCGGCTTCGGCTTCTGCCGCAGCTTCCTCTTCCGTCATCTGCGCGATCACGTCCACACCCTGGCTCTGCAGTTCGGCTTCGTCGTCCGAACGGGCCACATTGGCCTTCACGGTGACGTGCACTTCGGGGTGCAGGGCAACGGTCACGTCGAACATGCCGATGGTCTTGATGGGCGCGCCCATGATGACCTGCTTCTTGTCGATGTCGTGGCCCTTTTCAGCGAGGGCGGCAGCGACATCGCGAACGTTGACCGAGCCATACAGCTGGCCGGTGTTGGAAGCGGCGCGGATCAGCACGATCTCTTCACCGGCAACCTTGCCGCCCTGAGCTTCTGCAGCGGTACGCTTCTCGGCGTTTTCCTTTTCGAGGCGCTCGCGGTTGGCTTCGAAGACAGCCTTGTTCGCCTCATTGGCGCGCAGGGCCTTCTTCTGCGGAAGCAGGTAGTTGCGGGCATAGCCGTCGCGTACGGAAACCACGTCACCGATGGTGCCGAGCTTTTCAACGCGTTCGAGGAGAATGATATCCATGTGTCTTACTCCCCTTACTTCACGATGTAGGGCAGCAGGCCCAGGTGGCGGGCACGCTTGATGGCCTTGGCCAGTTCACGCTGCTTCTTGGCGGAAACGGCGGTGATACGGCTCGGCACGATCTTGCCGCGTTCGGACATGAAGCCCTGCAGCAGGCGCGTGTCCTTGTAATCGATCCTCGGGGCGTCCTTGGCCACGAACGGGCAGGACTTGCGGCGGCGGAAAAACGGACGGGCCATCAGTTGCGCTCCTCACGGTCGGTGCGACGCTTGCGGTCACGATCGTTCTTGCGCATCATCACGGAGGGGCCTTCCTCGTGCTCTTCCACGGCGATGGTCAGCCAACGGATGATGTCTTCGTTGATCTTGTTCTGGCGCTCAAGCTCGGCCACCAGCGTACCCGGTCCGTCGATGTTCAACATCACGAAATGGGCCTTGCGGTTACGGTCGATCTTGTATGCGAGGGACTTGAGGCCCCAGGTTTCGGTCTTGACGACCTTGCCGCCATTGTTTTCGACGATTTCCGTCGTGGCAGCTGCAAGCGCATCAACCTGGGCCTGGCTCAGGTCCTGACGCGCGAGCAACACGTGCTCGTAAAGAGCCATGTCACGCTTCCTTTCACTCCATGCCGATCGCTGACATTGGCACGGCGAATTCCGCGCGCGTCCCTCCGGCTTTCTTCAAGAACTGCCTTGAAGGCAGGTTTCCACAGGGGCCGTCGCCCCCGCGGAAGAGGCGCACATAGACGAATTGCCCCGGAATGCAAGCGCCGCTAACACCGAAGGCAACGAGAGAGGAATTCATACATGAAGCGTGCCATTACTACCGCACTGGCCGGACTGGCTTTTTCCGCAGGTGCACCCGCCGCAGCGCAGGAGGCTCCGCCCGAGCCGGGACTGGAGTTGCTGTACCGTTCGGTTGTCTCGCTGGGCGAAGCGATTGACGTTGGCAAGACGGCCCGCGGCCATCGCCGCATCATCCCGATCACAGGCGGCACCTTCGAAGGGCCCGACATGCGCGGCGAGATCCTGCCCATGGGGTGGGACTGGCAGCTGGACGTGGAAGGCGGCTGCACCCAGATCATCGCCGATTACTTCCTGCGGACCGATGATGGCGTGGTCATCAACGTCGTCAATTCGGGGGCCCTGTGCCGCCCTGACGAGGACGGCCCGCGCCCGGTCCGCACCAGCCCCGTGTTCGAGGCGCCGCTCGGCAAGTACCAACACCTCAGCGAAGGGGCATTTGTCGGCACGCTGGGGTTCGATCCCACGGTGGAACATCCGCATGTCGTGATCACCATTTACCGGGCAAATTGATGCCCCGCGCCTTGCGCGCGCCAGCCGCAAGGGGCAAAGCCCATGCCCGGATCACAAGCTGAAACGAAGGACGGCCCATGCCCGGTGGCCTTGTCGCCCTGCTAGACGACGTATCGATCATCGCCCGCACGGCTGCGGCCAGCGTGGATGACATTGCCGCTGCCGCGGGACGTGCAAGCTCGAAGACAGCCGGCGTGGTGATCGATGATGCGGCGGTTACGCCCAGCTATGTCACCGGCCTTTCGCCCGCGCGCGAGCTGCCGATCATCTGGAACATCACCAAGGGCAGCCTGATCAACAAGCTGGTGTTCCTGCTGCCCGGTGCCTTGCTGCTCAGCGAATTCCTGCCCGGCGCGATCATCTTCTTGCTGATGCTGGGCGGGGCATACCTGTCCTATGAAGGCGCGGAAAAGGTGCTGGAAAAGCTCGGTGGCGAAAAGCACGGCAAGACGGTGGATGACGTGATCGAGGACCCGGCGGCCTTCGAGAAGCAGCGTGTTGCCGGCGCGATCCGGACCGACCTGATCCTGTCAGCGGAAATCATGGCGATCACGTTGAACGAAGTCGCCGCGGAAGACCTGCTGACGCGCGCAGGTGTACTGGCGCTGGTGGGTGTCGGCGTGACGCTGGCGGTTTACGGCACCGTGGCGCTGATCGTGAAGATGGACGATGTCGGCCTGCACCTCGTGAAGGAAGGCATCACGGCAGCGGGGCGCAAGCTCGGCGACGTGCTCGTCCATGCCATGCCCAAGCTGCTGTTGGCGCTGTCATTCATCGGCACCATCGCCATGCTGTGGGTCGGCGGCGGCATCATCCTGCACGGACTGGAAGAGATCGGGCTGGGCGCTCCTGCGTATCTTGCCCATGACGCGCAGCACTGGGTGGAACATGCCACCGGATCACTGGGAGGGGTGCTGGGCTGGCTCACATACGCGGCACTGTCCGCCATTGCAGGGCTGCTGCTGGGTGCAGTGCTGGCCTTCCTGCTGCACAAGGTGCTGGGTATCGGCAGCACGCATGGCGCCGAGGCGCACTGACCGCGCCTCGCGGTTCTGCGTCGCCCGGCGATGCCTGGCTACATCCTGCGCGCCTGCATGTAGGCCGGGATATCCTTTTCCGGAGCCGGCTCGGGCTCGGGTTCACGCTCGGGATCGGGCATGGCTTGCGGGATTGGCGCGGGTGACGGTTCGGCAGCAGGGGCGGCAGCGTCATCAGCGCTCTTCTTCCGGGCCTTTTCCTGCGCAAGGATCTGGGCTTCCAGCGCATCGCGACGCATCCGGCGTTCTTCGGCAATCCAGGTGTCGACATCGGCCCAGCAGCGCCCGTCGCTGCATTCCACGCGTTCATCCGGGTGGACCACGAACCAAGGATCCTCGGCAGCGGCGCGCGGATCGATCGTCAGCGGTGTGAGTTCGCGCTCCTGGCTGATCTGCCAGCCGACGATGGTGGTCCTGACCAGGTCGACCTGGTTGTCATCGAAATAGGCATGGACAAGATATGTCCCGCGTTCCGCCGGGATCATCCCCACGCCGACCGGACGGTAGTTTTTCACCATAGCTCGCGCACCCCTGTTCTTTTCTCGCGCACCCCAGACTTGATGGTGGCGAAGCTAGGAATCGGGGCTGAAGGAGCGGCGAAAGAGTGTCGTTAACGCCAAATTGAGGATGATCCGGCGGTTCAGGTCAGGTCCTGCCCGCAATATCCGCATTCCTTGCCCGAGCGTTCGGGGGCAATCCCTATTCCTCGTCCGTTGGAGGAAGTCTCCGGCATGTTCACCGCCGTTCCGCAATTGGGGCATTGCGGGAATTTCAGGGACACAAGCCCGAATACGAAGAAGCCCAGTGTTCCGCCGATCACGAGGGGCAGATAGGCATCGCCTTTCCAATGCGTCATGAGGCCACCGCCCAGTGCCGTCAGCAGGCTGCCGGCGAAAAGGACAACCATGGCCCAAGCCCTGGTATAAGTGCTCACAACCTGTCGAGGATGCTCTTGGCGAAGGCGCTCAGCGTGTCATCGCGCGCGCCCATGATCACGATGCGGTCCCCGGGCCGCGCGATGGCGACAATGTGATCGCCGCAGGCTTCGCGCCCGGGGATGTGTTCGGCATGGCCGCCAGCTTCGCGGATCAGGCCGACAATGCGCTCGGTTCCCTCGGAACGGTCCACCGTGCCGCCGAAATAGACCGGGTCGCACATGATGGTCACGTCCTCCTTGCCCAGCACGGCGGCGAAGGTCTTTGCGAGTTCGTGGCCCATCTGCCGCAAGGGGCCATAACCATGCGGCTGGAAAAAGGCGATCACGCGGCCTTCATGCGCCTTCAATGTGTCCAGCGTGGCGCGGCACTTTTCCGGGTTGTGGCCGAAATCGTCGATCACGGTGATGCCGCTCTCGCTGGTGCCGACGATGTCGAACCTGCGGGCGAGGCCCTTGAAGCTGGCGAGCGCCATCGCCGCGTCATGCACCTCCACGCCCAGCGCCACGGCCCCCGCGATCGCGGCGAGCGCGTTGGACAGGTTGTGCCTGCCCGGCATCGGCAGGCGCAGCGAATGGGCGGTGTTGCTGCGGCGATCGACCAGCAGGGCGGAAATGCTGGTGGCATCCTCGATGATCGTACCCGGTTCGATCCCCAGGTCGGCTTCGGGATGGTCGATGGCGAAGGAGATGCGCTTTTTCGCCCTTTCGGAGAGATAGCGCGAATCCTCGTCATCGAAATTCACTGCCGCCACATCGGCGCGGGCCACGAAATTGCCGAACAGGCGGCGCAGTTCCTCGATGCTCTTGTGGTCAAGGCTGACATTGAGCAGCACCGATACGGTGGGGTTGTAGAGCTCGATCGAGCCGTCGCTCTCGTCCACCTCGCTCACGAAGGTGCCGTGATAGCCCACCCGCGCGCTGGCGAAGGGATTGTCGGGGCGAATGAAGTTTTTCATCACCGCGCCGTTCATGATCGTCGGATCGCGGCCGTCCTCGCGCAGGATCCAGCCGATCATGCCGGTCACCGTGCTCTTGCCGCTGGTCCCGCCGATGGCGACGGACCTTGGGCTGGCGTTGAACAGGCGGGACAGCAGCTCGGCGCGTGTAAGCCTCTTGCAGCCAAGCTCGTTGGCGCGGGCGACTTCGGGGACGGTATCCTCGATCGCTGCGCTGGCCACCAGCACCTGCTTCGCGGACTGGATGCCGCTGCCGTCCTGCGGGCTCAGTTCAACGCCCTGCGCTTCGAGGAAAGCCTTCTTTTCCAGCGTGCGGCCCTGGTCGAAACTGCGGTCCGACCCGCCGACCCTTGCGCCAAGGCCTTTCAGGATCATCGCCAGCGGCAGCATGCCCGATCCACCAATGCCGCAGAAGAAGTAGGGATGGTGGAGCAAGGCGTCGTCAGCGATGTCTGTCATTCCTTGTGACTATTGCGGGAGTGGCGCTTTGTGAAGCGGGAGATTAGAGGAAAAGCATGACAAAATGCATCGGCATCGTCTGCCCCGGAAAACCCATCCTGCAAGAGCGGGCCCAAAGCGTGCTGGAACTGGCGCGAGTCAGCCATCCGCAGCTGGAATTGCGGCTTCACCAGGCCGCCACGCAGGAACACGGACATTTTGCCGGTGACGATGCCACGCGCCTTGCCGCGCTACTGGAATACGCCAACGATCCGGGAATCGATGCGATCTGGTTCGGCATGGGCGGATATGGTTCCGCCCGGATCGTGGGCGAGGTGATCGCCGGGCTGGGCGAGGCGGCACAGGACAAGACTTTCCTGGGGTATTCGGACTGCGGCGTGCTGCTGGGCGCGCTCTACAAGCACGGCATCGGCCATCCGGTGCACGGGCCGCTGGTGGGCGATATCCGGCGCGAGGGCGGGGCGGAATGCGTCAACCGCGTGCTCGACTGGTTCAGCGGCAACCGGCAAGGGCTGGAGCCGGGCCTTGATGAAAGACCCGCCGTCGCCTTCAACCTGATGACGCTGGCGATGCTGGTAGGCACCGACTTCATGCCGGACCTCACCGGCCACGTGGTGCTGCTGGAAGAGGTTTCCGAGCACCTTTATGCCGTGGACCGGCTGTTCTTCCACGTCACCCAGCATTTGCGCGGGGTTGCAGGCATCCGCCTTGGCGAGGTGTCCGACGTGCCGGAAAATGATCGTCCCTTCGGTTATGACGAGGAACAGATCGCCCGTTACTGGTGCGAAAAGACCGGCATTGCCTACCTCGGACGTGCGGATGTCGGCCATTCGTCTGCCAACAGGATTGTCCCCTTCGGCCTTGCCTGACGCAGCTTCCGCCAATAGGCGGGCCGCGAGAGAAGGAGTTTTGCAACGATGATCGCATTTGTCTTTCCCGGACAGGGTAGCCAGAAAGTCGGCATGGGCGCGGAACTGGCCGCAGCCAGCGCCGCCGCACGCGAAGTGTTCGAGGAAGTGGACGAGGCGCTGGGCCAGAAGCTCACCGCCATCATGATGGATGGCCCGGAAGACCAGCTCACCCTTACTGAAAACGCGCAGCCGGCGATCATGGCCCATTCGATCGCCATCGCCCGCGTGCTGGAACGCGATTTCGGCGTGAAACTGGCGGAAAAGGGTGAGGCTGTCGCCGGACACTCGCTGGGCGAATATTCGGCGCTGGCCGCCGTGGGCGCGTTCTCGCTGGCTGATAGCGCACGGCTCCTCAAGCTGCGCGGGCAGGCGATGCAGCAGGCCGTGCCCGTAGGCGTGGGCGGCATGTGCGCGCTGCTGGGCGCAGACCTTGAAAAGGCCACCGCGCTGGCAGAAGCGGCCGCGCAAGGCGAGGTGTGCGAAGTGGCCAATGACAATGATCCGGGCCAGGTTGTCCTGTCCGGCCATGCCGGCGCGATTGCCCGCGCGGTGGAACTGGCCAAGGAACATGGCTGCAAGCGCGCCGTGCCGCTGCCGGTCTCCGCGCCCTTCCATTGCTCGCTGATGCAGCCTGCTGCCGATGCCATGGCCGAAGCGCTCGCCGCCACCCCGCCGCAGCCCATGCTGCTGCCGGTCTATTCCAACTTCACCGCCACGCTGACCAGCGAGCCTTCCGTCGAGCAGGACCTGCTGGTGAAGCAGGTGACCGGCCGCGTGCGCTGGCGCGAAAGCATGGAAGCCATGGGGCAGGCCGGCATTACCCATTTCGTGGAACTGGGCGGCAAGGTCGTTGGCCCGATGATCCGCAAGATCGTGCCCGCTTCCACCCAGTCGAGCCTGGTGTCGATGGAAGACATCGAGGCCCTGGTAAAGGAGATTTGAGACATGTTCGACCTTACCGGAATGAATGCCCTCGTCACCGGCGCTGCCGGTGGCATCGGTTCCGCCATTTCCCGTGCGCTGGCCGCACAGGGCGCACGCCTTGCCTTGTCCGGCACCAATGCCGCCAAGCTGCGCGCCTTCCGCGAGGAATTGAACGACAGTTACGAGTATGATGCCGGCCCGCATGTCGAGATCACCTGCGACCTGTCCAACCGCGAACAGGTGGACGAACTCGTGCCCGCCGCGCTCGATACGCTGGGCGGGATCGATATCCTCGTCACCAATGCCGGGATCACCCGCGATAACCTGGCCATGCGGATGAAGGACGAGGAATGGGCAGATGTCATCACCATCAACCTTGAATCGACCTTCCGCCTGATGCGTGCGGCTGCCCGCCCGATGATGAAGGCCCGCTTCGGCCGCGTGATCGCGATCACCAGCGTGGTGGGTGCCACGGGCAACCCGGGCCAGATGAATTATTGCGCCGCCAAGGCAGGCATCACCGGCATGACCAAGAGCTTCGCGCAGGAAGTGGCATCACGCGGCATCACTGCCAATTGCGTTGCTCCCGGCTTCATCCGCACCCCGATGACGGACGTGCTGACTGATGACCAGAAGGCTGCGATCAACAGCAAGATCCCGATGGGCCGCATGGGCGAGGGCGAGGATATCGGCAGCGCCGTGGCCTTTCTGGCCTCGAAGGAAGCCAGCTACATCACCGGCCAGACCATTCACGTGAATGGCGGCATGGCCATGATGAGCTGATCCGGGGTTATCGGAACAAGTCATCATGTCCCGTCACGTTGTCCTGCTGGGCGATTCCATCTTCGACAACGGCGCCTATGTCGCCGGTGGCCCTGACGTTGCGCAGCAATTGCGCGAGATGATCGGGCGGGAAAGCAGCGTCACGCTGGCTGCTGTCGACGGAGAGAGCTGCGCGATGGTTCCCAAGCAGTTCGCGAAGATACCGGCCAATGCCACCCACCTCGTCGTGTCGGCTGGCGGCAACGACATCCTGCAGCACGCCGCGTTATTGACAGAACAGGCAGCCAGTTTTGCCGAGGTGCTGGAAACGCTGGCGGACGCGCAGGAGGATTTCAAGGCAACGCATCGCCACATGCTGTCTGCCGTTGTGGCGCGCGGCCTGCCGGTGGCGATCTGCACGATCTACGATACCAATTATGACCCGCCTTTCGGCCGCGCGGCGAAGACGGCGATCAGCATCTTCAACGACGCGATCACCCGCAATGCCCACGCCATCGGCTGCGACATCATCGACCTGCGGCTGGTCTGCACCGAGCCGGCGGACTTCGCCAATCCGATCGAGCCTTCGGAGCGCGGCGGGATGCGCATTGCCTCTGCGATAAGGCGATACCTCAATGCCGAAACCCTTCTCCCCGGGCAGACGCGGGTCTTCTGCTGACGCGGCAGGGCTTGATCGCGCCGTTTATCCCCAAGGAATTGCCCGTATCGGGGATGAATCCTTGCCCCTGTTTCCTCCCCCGTTAAGACTGAACGCATCATTTTCCGGCGCTTGCGGGCGATTCCGGCTCTTTCGGGATAGCCGCTACGCGAAAAGGGGTAAGCGATGAAGGCCACCATCGAACGCGCGAAATTGCTGCGTTGTCTGTCTCACGTCCAATCCGTGGTGGAACGCCGCAACACCATTCCCATCCTCTCTAACGTGCTGATCGAGGCATCGGCGGATGGCCTGGTCAAGATCATGGCGACGGACCTTGACCTGCAGGTTGTCGAAAGCCTGCAGGCCGCATCGGTGGAGGATGCAGGATCCATCACCGTATCGGCCCACCTGCTGTTCGACATTGCCCGCAAGCTGCCCGATGGGGCGCAGGTCAGCCTGGAAACGGCGGACAACCGCATGGTTGTGAAGGCCGGGCGCAGCCGCTTCCAGCTGCCCACATTGCCGCGCGATGATTTCCCCGTGATCGTGGAGGGCGACCTGCCCACCAGTTTCGAGATCTCGGCGGAACTGCTTGCCGAACTGATCGACCGCACGCGGTTTGCCATCTCCACGGAAGAAACCCGCTATTACCTCAACGGCATTTTCTTCCACGTCGCGGACGAGGACAAGCCGGTGCTCAAGGCAGCTGCCACCGATGGCCACCGCCTGGCCCGTTTCACGATCGATCGCCCTGCGGGCGCGGAAGGCATGCCGGACGTGATCGTGCCGCGAAAGGCCGTGGCCGAACTGCGCAAGCTGCTGGAAGAAGCGCTGGATGGCAGCGTGCAGATCGACCTGTCGCCCTCCAAGATCCGCTTCACGCTGGGCGGGGAGGGCGGTGTCGTCCTCACCTCCAAGCTGATTGACGGCACCTTCCCCGATTACAGCCGCGTGATCCCCACCGGCAATGACAAGCTGCTCAAGGTCGATCCCAAGAGTTTCTTTGCCGGTGTCGACCGTGTGGCCACCATCGCCACGGAAAAGACCCGTGCCGTGAAGATGGGCCTCGATGCGGACAAGGTGACCCTGTCCGTCACCAGCCCCGACAACGGCAATGCCGCGGAAGAGCTGGCGGCCGATTACCGGTCCGAGCCGATGGAAATCGGCTTCAACGCCAATTACCTGAAGGACATCCTCGCACAGATCGACAGCGATACGGTGGAGCTGCACCTGGCCGATGCCGGGGCTCCCACGCTGATCCGCAAGGATGAAGGCAGCCCGGCGCTCTACGTTCTCATGCCCATGCGGGTTTGATGCGGGACAGCATGTGCCGTCTGGCTGGCGTGGCAGGGGCGTTTGCGCTCCTGGCAACGCCGTTGCCGGCCAGCGCGCAGGTCATCAGTGATCCCGATGATGCGCTTGATTGCGCCCTGGCCGTGTTCACCCCTCTGACGCGCCAGGCACAGCAGTCGGGCGATGAGGTGGACGTCGAGGCCGTGACCATGTTCCTCACCTATTTCGCCGGTCGGCATGACAGCCTCAGCAGCGAATCCTTCGGTGAAGGGCTCAATGCGCGGGGAAGGGAGATCGACCTGTCCAAGCTCGATCGGCTGGTCGGCCCGTGCCTCGATGAATTCGGCACCTATTCGCAGAGCCTCGATGCGGCTGACGAGGTGATGTACGGTATCGAGGATCGCCTCACCAAGGGGCAATAGGGGGCGATGGCCGCCGGGCCTGCCTGATGGGGAGGGCGGGTTGGCGACCTGCCTTGCACCTGGGCTGGTGCTCCGTACCAACACATGTTTCTGGATTTGGGGGGATTTTGCATGAAAACCATTGTTTCAGGTGTCGCCGCCGCGCTTGCTGCCGTTGTTGCCGTTCCGGTGTCGGTCTCTGCCCAGGAAGCCGTGATCGATCCGGTCGAGGCGAAGCAGTGTTCGGTCTGGGCGAGTTATCTCGCCTCGCGCATCACGGATGAGCAGACCTTGCAGGCGCTGCTCTTCGCGACGAACTATTTCACCGGCTATTACGAAGGCGCCACCGGCCGGGCGATCGGGGATGACAAGGATGTCGCCCCGCTGCTGGAGGTGGAGGCCGATCTCGAACGATTTACCGAGATCTGCGCCACGCACATGGAAGGGTTCGGTGCGCGCATGGGGGCTTGGGGCGATTTCCTGAGCACGCTGGAAGACGAAGCAGCCGGGTAGCGGGAACCCACGGCGGCAGGGGTGTCCGCAGCAGGCTGCCTCAATCCCGCGCGCGGATCATCGCTTCGATATCGACGAATTTCTCGCGCGGGGCATCTGCGCGCGCGGCGCGTTCCTCGGCTTCCTCGATCTTCTTCCAGTCGCGGAAGGTGACGATATCCAGCCCGCGCTCGGCGGCCAGCTTGTCGAAACCTTCGCGGCCCTGCTTCGCGCCCTTGCCGATGGTGCCGGAATCGAAATCCTCGGTGATCGCCTCGATCACGCTGTATCCGTCGGGACGGTTGGTGCCGATGGTGCCCGACGGGCCGCGCCGCGCCCAGCCCACGCAATAGAGACCGGGCAGGATGCGTCCCTCGTCATTGGCGAAGCGCCCGGCGCGCTCGTCAAAGGGAACGCCGGGAATGGGCGATGTGCGATAGCCGATGCAGGCCACCACAAGGTCCGCCTCCAGCGTGCCCTTCTTGCCCGTGCCCTGGGCCCGGCCGCGCACCAGTTCGGTCTGTTCGACCTCGATGGCCTGCACTTTCCCGTCACCGATCAGCGCCACCGGCTGGGCGAAGAAGGCGAATTCGATGGCGACCGGCTTTTCGGCGCGGATATCCTCCGGGATGGCCGCGAACTGGCGCAGGATGGTGGCGCTCTTGCGCAGGCCTGGCTCAAGCATGGCATCCTCCGCCACGTCGGGCAGGTCGTCCTTGTGGACATGCGGGCAGGCGCGTTCCAGCCGGCCCAGCTCGCCCAGTTCCTTGGGTGTCATCATGATCTGGTGCGGCCCGCGCCGCCCGAGGATCACGATCCGTTCGATCTTCGATGCCACCAGCATGTCCAGCGCATGGGTCACGATGTCGCTGCCGGCGAACTCCTCACGCGATTTGGCGAGGATGCGCGCCACGTCCAGCGCGACATTGCCCATGCCGATGACCACGGCTGTCTTGCCGGACAGGTCGGGATCGAGATCGGCGAATTGCGGATGGCCGTTGTACCAGCCGACGAAGGCTGCCGAGCCGTAAACATTGCCGAGATCCGATCCACTTATCCCCAGATCGCGGTCCCTGGGTGCCCCGGTTGCAAGCACCACCGCGTCGTAAAGCTCCTGCAACTCGGCAATCGAGATGTCCTTGCCGACCGTGATATTGCCGACGAAGCGGACATTTTCGGTCAGCGCGACCTTTTCGTATCGCCGGGACACGCCCTTGATGGACTGGTGATCGGGTGCAACGCCTGTGCGAATCAAGCCGTAAGGCACTGGCAGGCAATCGAAAATGTCGACGCGCACATCCTCGCCGAAGGTCTTCTGCGCCGCTTCGGCCGTGTAGTAGCCCGCCGGGCCGGAACCGATGATCGCGATATGCCGCCTGGCCATGCGCGCCCTCCCTTTCCCAATGCAGCGATAGTAACCTTAAACGGCGCGCGCTCAAGTGGCAGGGAAATCCGCAAGAATTCACGCGAAACCGGCATTTGCCAGCCATCAATTCTTCCTGCCGGATTAACGCTTTTTCAAAGGCAAATGGGCCATAGCGCCGGGTATGGACGCGGCTAGGAAAGTCAGGATCGGGCAAGGTGCGCATGCCCGGGCGGAAAACCCGGTGCCGTCGGCCGTGCCCGCAAACGGCGACAATCCCGCGTCCTTGGCTGCTGCAGAGCGTCCACAGGCAGTACCGGCAAGGCCCCCATCCAACCCTGCACATACGCCCGCACCGGCACCTGCAGCTGAACCTGCGGGCCATTCGAGCGACGCCGACCGCCGGACGCAAGCGCGCCGGAAACCGGCGCCGGATCGCGCCTTCTCACCGCTCAATTCCCCGCGCACCAGGAAGGACACGCTGCCGAAGTCCTGGCGGTACCTGATCCTGTCGATGGCCTTTTCTCTGGTCCTTGCCTACGTGGTGACGCGTGCTCTGCCGGGACCGATGACCATTGCCGTGCTCGGAATTTCCCTGGCCGGCGTCAGCCTGGTGGGCCCGGGCTACAAACGGATCAACTCCAGCGGAAGAGGGGCGGAGATCCTCGTTGCCGGGCTCGTCGCGATCCTGCCGCTGTTCCTTTTCGGCCTCGGCATTTCGCGCTGGGCCGAACTGGACGGGCTGAACTGGGATGCCGCGATCGCCATCCTGATCGGCGTGGGAACGATGGCAGCGACATACCTGCGGCGTATTCCGGGCATGATCCTGGCATCGCAGGCGGCGATCTGGACGGCCACGCTGTTTACCACCACTTCGCTGGTGGGGCTGTCGGGCCTGCTGGTGGCCGGCCTGTTCGCTGCCCTTCTGACCCGCGAACAGTATTTCGAGCAACAGCGCGAGGATCGCGAACGCTCGGCACGCGAAAGGGCGCAGACCCGCGCGCGCGACATCCTGTCCGATTACGAGGAAACCAAGCAGGGCTGGTTCTGGGAAACCGATCGCCGCTCGCAACTGACCTATGTCTCGGCCCCCGTGGCCGCCTTGCTGGGGCAAACGG
The DNA here is from genome assembly GCA_030424845.1 of Alphaproteobacteria bacterium. GTDB lineage: Bacteria > Pseudomonadota > Alphaproteobacteria > Sphingomonadales > Sphingomonadaceae > Alteraurantiacibacter. The sequence continues at coordinate 389,391 of JAUHWC010000003.1, forward strand.
CCGAAGAGCTGGTTGGCAAGCCGCTGGTCAGCCTGTTCGACCTTCAGGATCGCGACGGGACCGGCGAACGCACGCTGATGTTCCAGCTGTCCACCCGTTCCGCCTTCCAGGAACTGGCCGTGCGCACCTCGATCGAGGACGAAGACCGCTGGTGGTCGATCAGTGGCCGACCGATCTATGACGAGTACAACAATTTCATCGGTTTCCGCGGCTCCGGCACGGACCTGACCGAACGCAAGAAGAGCGAGAAGGAGGTTTCCCGCCTCGCCAATTTCGACAGCCTGACCGGCCTGGCCAACCGCTTCCAGATTTCGCAGGTGCTGGGCAAGATCCTCTCCTCCCGCCAGGCGGAGAACCGCGAGTGCGCGATCTTCCTGCTGGACCTCGACCGGTTCAAGCACGTCAACGATACGCTGGGCCATCCTGCCGGCGATGCCTTGCTGCACATCGTCTCGCAGCGACTGGAGCGTGCGGTTGGCAACCTTGGCCAGTGCGGCCGACTGGGCGGCGATGAATTCAAGGTCGTCCTGCCCGGCAGGTACGCCCGCCAGACCCTGGCGGACCTTGCGCGCGAAATCATCCATTCGCTCTCGCAGCCCTATTCCATCGAGGGCCAGCGGGTGATCATCGGCGCATCGGTGGGTATCGCGGTGGCACCGGAGGATGGTGACAACTCCGAAGAGCTGATCCGCAATGCCGACCTTGCGCTCTATGCCGCCAAGGATGGCGGGCGAGGGCGTTACCATTTCTACGCCGAGGACCTGCACGCCGAGGCGGAAGCCCGCTCGCAGCTGGAAGAAGACTTGCGCGATGCCATCGCCAAGGGTGAACTGCAGCTGTTCTACCAGCCGGTGATCTCGATGGAATCGGGAGAAATCAGCGGGTTCGAGGCACTGTTGCGCTGGCACCATCCGGTGAAGGGCTGGATCTCGCCGGAACGCTTTGTCGGCGTGGCGGAGGATACGGGCCTCATCGCACAGCTTGGCGAATGGGCGATCCGCACCGCGTTCAACGATCTTGCGCGCATGCCCGAAAGGGTGCGCATGGCGGTGAACGTCTCGCCGCTGCAATTCGCCAACCCGAACCTCCCCGCTGTTGTCACGCAGGCCATTGCCCAGGCCGGGATTGCCCCCAGCCAGCTGGAACTGGAAATCACCGAAAGCGTGTTCCTGAACGATGACAAGGGCACCGATGCGATGTTCAAGGCGCTCAAGGGCATCGGCGTGCGGCTGGCGCTGGATGATTTCGGCACGGGCTATTCCTCGCTCGGCTATCTGAAGAAAGCGCCCTTCGACAAGATCAAGATTGACCAGAGCTTCGTGCGCGGCGCGACCGAGAAGGGCAGCCGCAACGGCGCGATCATCGCCTCGATCACCAGCCTGGCACAGGCGCTGGGCATGGAAACCACCGCTGAAGGCGTGGAGACACTGGACGAGCTGGAACTGGTGCGGATGCATGGTTGCAGCCACGTGCAGGGCTACATCTACGAGCGTCCGCTGGACCAGCAGGCCACCCTTGAACGCCTGGAGTCCGGTCTGGCCGCGGTGGCACGCGGTCCGCGCTCCTCGCGTGCGCCGCGGCACAAGATGCTGCGCAACGTGGTGCTGGACCACGGTGGCCACCTGTATGACGGCACGATCCGCAATATCTCTTCCACCGGTGCCATGATCGAAGGCCTGTGGAACGTGCCGGCCGGAACGATCTTCAAGTTGCAGATCTCGCACAATTTCTCGATCAGCTGCACCGCGCGCTGGAGCAACGAGGACCGGATGGGCGTGGAGTTTGCCAACCCCCTCCAGCGTGACGAACAGGGACGCTTCCTGGCGGTCCAGGGCTCGCCCCCCACGCCGGTGAAGAAGCGCGCGCAGGCGAGCTGAGAACTGGGTAAACAAGGCGTTTCAGCCGGTTACGCAATTGCCCGCCGTTAGGCGTTTATCAAGGCTGCTCTGCTAGTGTCCTGCTGACGATGGGGCGTGAAAACGCCCGAGCAATGCAAGCAGACAGAACCAGCCTTTGTCATGAACATGCACAGCCGATTCTAGGGTAAGAAAGATGGTGAATCGCCATCCGCTGCCGCACGTGTGCAAGCTGCGTCCGGGCAAGCGAAGGGCGCGGCCATCGGCGATGCCGAACGCCTTGCCATGATCAACAGTTTCGAGGCGCAGGATGTCTGCTGGTTCTGGGCCACGGATGCCGACCAGAACCTGACCTACCTTTCCCGGAATGCCGGCGCACAGTTCGGCGAGGATGCCGAGGTCGTGGGTCGCGCGATCACGGAGCTGCTGGATACCTGCGACAGCGACGGCAACCACGGCGGGGAACGCCCCCTCAATTACTACCTTCGTGCGCGCAGCCGCTTTTCCGACCTCGTCGTGCGGCTCCATTCGGAAAAGGTCGAACGCTGGTGGTCGCTCACCGGTCGTCCATATTTCGATGCAAGCCAGAAGTTCATCGGTTATCGCGGCAGCGCGCAGGACATTACCGACGAGTTCCGGCGGCAGTGCGATGACACGCACCTGGCGCAATATGACGCGTTGACCGGTCTCGCCAATCGCCACCGCATGGAAGTGCGGCTGGAATCGATCCTGTCCGGCTTCCGTGCCGCCAAGCGCCCCTGTGCGCTGATGATGATGGACCTCGACAAGTTCAAGCAGGTCAATGACACGCTGGGCCATCCGGCGGGTGACGAGCTGCTGCGGCAGGTTGCGCAGCGACTGCAGCGGATTGTCCCGCCGCCGGCGGAGATCGGCCGGCTTGGCGGGGACGAGTTCAAGATCATCGTTCCCGATGTCGACGATCGCGGCAAGCTGGGCGAGATCGCGACCAAGATCATCCAGATGCTCTCCCAGCCTTATTCGCTGGGTGAGGACCGCGCGGTGATCGGTGCATCGGTGGGGATCGCCATCGCTCCGTTTGACGGGGATACGCCGGAAGAGCTGGAAAAGAGCGCTGACCTTGCGCTCTATGCGTCCAAGCAGGGGGGGGCAGGGGCCAGCATCGCTTCTACGCCAATGACCTGGCCGACGCCGCGCGGCGCCAGCGCGCCCTGGGCGAGGACCTGCGCCAGGCGCTGGCATCGGAAGGCCTCGATGTCACTTACCAGCCGATCGTCCGCGCAAAGGACAACCACGTCACCGGCTTCGAGGCGCGGGTGCATTGGGAGCATGACGAGATCGGCCTGGTCCCGCGCAAGATGCTGGTAGCCGTGGCTGAGCAGGTCAATCTCGTGAACCCGCTCGGCGAATGGCTGCTGGCCCGTGCATGCCGGGATGCGATGGAATGGCCGGGCGGCATCAGCGTTTCGGTCAACGTCCCGGAAAAGTTCTTCTTTGCCGGCCTGCTCGTCCCGACGGTGGAGGAGGTGCTGAGCAAGACAGGGCTCAACCCCGGTCGCCTCGAACTGGAGATTTCCGAAGGCGTGCTGATGGGAGACAGCGATGCGGTGGACAAGACCTTCACCAGGCTGAAGAAGCTGGGCGTGCGCCTCAGCCTCGATGGCTTCGGCACGGGCTTCTCGTCGCTGGGCAACCTGCGTCGCGCGCCGTTCGAACGGATCAGGATCGCCAGCAGCTTCGTGCGCGGTTGTTCGGACAAGGACAGCCCCAACGCGGCCATCGTCACCGCGCTGGTCAGCCTTGCCAGCGCCCTGAAGATGGATGCCACCGCTGAAGGGGTGGAATCGCTCGATGAACTGAAATTGCTGGTGGATCGCGGGGCGCGGCATATCCAGGGCACGATCTTCTCGCCGCCGGTGACCCAGAAAATGGTGCTGAAGAAGCTGGAGACACGGGACTTCTCCTATGCCCCGCTCGGCCCGCAGAAGCATCGTGCACCGCGCAAGAAACTGCTGCGGCGGATCGGTGTCGTGCACAATGACCATCGCTATGACGCCATGCTGCGCAACCTGTCGTCAACCGGCGCGCTGATCGAAGGCTTGCTGGGTGTGCCGGTGGGTACGCAATTGCTGCTGGACCTTGGTGGCGGGCAGCTGGTTGTCGCCACCGTCAGGCGCAGCAGGGATGCGATGCAGGGTGTCGAATTCGAGACGCCGTTGGTCGATGACGGGGCAGGGGGGCTGTGCACCCGCCACCGGGCATCCCCCCGCCAGCTGGAAGCCGTCTATGCCGAGGCGGACAGGGACGATGGCTCCAAGCCCGCGCGCAGTTTCATGCAGGTGGATGTGCGTTCCGCGACCGGCACCGGTCCCGGCAGTTCCCCCGGCAGCTGATCCGCCGGGCAAGGGACGGTTTATCCCTGCTGACAGGGCCACACTTCCCCGCTAATGGCACCGGCATGTCTACAGATTTGTCGCTGATCCGTAACTTCAGCATCATCGCCCATATCGACCACGGAAAGTCCACGCTGGCTGACCGGCTGATCCAGCATTGCGGCGGTTTGACCGAGCGCGAGATGTCCGAGCAGGTGCTCGACAACATGGATATCGAGCGCGAGCGCGGCATCACCATCAAGGCGCAGACCGTGCGCCTCAACTACACCGCCAAGGACGGCAAGACCTATGAGCTCAACCTCATGGACACGCCCGGCCATGTCGACTTCGCCTACGAGGTGAGCCGCAGCCTGGCCGCCTGCGAAGGCGCGCTGCTGGTGGTGGACGCGGCGCAGGGCGTGGAAGCGCAGACGCTGGCCAACGTCTACCAGTCGATCGAGCATGATCACGAGATCGTGCCCGTCATCAACAAGATCGACCTGCCCGCCGCCGAACCGGAGAAGGTCAAGGCCGAGATCGAGGACATCATCGGCCTTGATGCCAGCAACGCCGTGCTCACCAGCGCGAAATCCGGCATCGGGATCGAGGAGGTGCTCGAAGCCCTGGTCGAACGCATCCCGCCGCCCACGGGCGACAGGGATGCACCGCTCAAGGCCATGCTGGTCGACAGCTGGTACGATCCCTACCTCGGCGTGGTCATCCTCGTGCGGGTGATCGACGGCGTCATCAGGAAGGGGCTGGACGTCAAGTTCATGCAGGGCGGCACGCAGCACCTGATCGACCGGGTCGGCTGCTTCACCCCCAAGCGGGTCGACCTGCCGGAGATCGGCCCGGGCGAGATCGGCTTCATCACCGCGCAGATCAAGGAAGTCGAACAGGCCCGCGTGGGTGACACGATCACCACGGTGAAGAACGGCGCGCCCACGCCGCTGAAGGGCTACAAGGAAGTGCAGCCGGTGGTGTTCTGCGGCCTCTTTCCGGTCGATGCGGCCGATTTCGAGAAGCTGCGCGAATCCATCGGCAAGCTGCGTTTGAACGATGCCTCCTTCTCCTACGAGATGGAAAGCAGTGCCGCGCTGGGCTTCGGCTTTCGTGCAGGCTTCCTCGGCCTGCTGCACCTGGAAATCATCCAGGAACGCCTCAGCCGCGAATATGACCTCGACCTCATCACCACCGCCCCCTCGGTGGTGTACCGCGTCCACCTTGGCCACACCAAGAACGAGGACGCCACGGTGATCGACATCCACAACCCGGCGGACTGGCCCGATGTCAACCGCATCGAGATGATCGAGGAACCGTGGATCAAGGCGGTGATCTACACGCCTGACGAATATCTCGGCGCGATCCTGAAGCTGTGCCAGGACCGGCGCGGCATCCAGACGGACCTCACCTACGTCGGCGGCCGTGCGCAGGTGACCTACGAGTTGCCACTGAACGAGGTGGTGTTCGATTTCTATGACCGGCTGAAGTCGATCAGCCGCGGCTATGCCAGCTTCGACTACGAGCAAATCGGCCTTCGCGAAGGCGACCTGGTGAAGATGAACATCCTCGTCAACAACGAGCCGGTGGATGCCCTCAGCCTGATCGTCCACCGCTCCGTGGCCGAAGAGCGCGGCCGCGGCATGTGCGAGCGCCTGAAGGACCTCATCCCCCGCCACCTGTTCAAGATCCCGATCCAGGCGGCAATCGGCGGCAAGATCATCGCCCGCGAAACCATCGCCGCCTTGCGCAAGGACGTGACCGCCAAATGCTACGGCGGCGACATCACCCGCAAGAAGAAGCTGCTGGAAAAGCAGAAGAAGGGCAAGGCGCGGATGCGGGAGTATGGGAACGTGAGTATCCCGCAGGAGGCGTTTATTGCCGCGCTGCGGATGGGAGAGGAGTAACCTTCTCCCGAGAATGCGGGAGCGCCGCAGGCGGCCAGTCGGTCTTCAGCCTTGCGTTGCGTCCTGCACGGCGTTGTCGATGCCGGAGTAATGCGCGTTCACCTCTGTCCCGAGCGAGCCGATGGCGCTGGCTGCGGCAACCGCGATCAGCATGGCGGCGAGGGCGTATTCGGTGGCGGTGGCGCCTGTCTCGTCCATCCCGATGCGGCGGGCGAAGGGTTTCGGCATCATGGTCTGTCCCCGGCAAGGCAGGGCGGTAAAGCACTGCGGTTGCCGGGGCATTAACCTTGCGCGCCTTGCCGGGTGCTTGACGCTGGGCTGCGTAAAAACCCCTAGGGCTTGGTGGCGCTGACGAGCGAGTAGTACCCGCCGCCGGTGCGGGTGGCGGTGACGTCGGTGAAGCCCGCGCTCTCCAGGATCTCGCGGAATTCGGGCAGCGAATACTGCTTGCCGAGCGTGCCGACCAGCATCAGCAGGCTGAAACTGGCGGCATGCCACGGGCCGTCCAGTTCATCGTCCATAAGCACTTCGGAAAGAAGGATTTTTCCGCCAGATGGCAGCGCGTCAAAGCTCTTCTTCGCAAGCAGGCGGTTGGTCTCCTCCGACCAGTCATGAAAAACATTGGCAAAGAAATGCGCATCATGCCCCGTCGGCCATTCCTGTTCGAACATGTTGACCGGCGCTGTCGATATGCGCCCGGTCAATCCCGCTTCCTCCACGAACTTGCGGGCTTCGGTGCACATCTCCTTCAGGTCCAGCAAGGTGACTTCCATGCGTGGATGGGCCCTTGCAATCTCGATCCCGTAGACGCCCGATCCGCAGCCCACGTCCATCAGCTTGCCAATGTCCTTGAATACCGCCTGGCGTGCCGCCCCGCGTGCCGGTGCCATGGAATGGGCGTGCATGAACCTGGCAATGCGTTCTGCGGCCTCCTGGCTCATGTGGCCGCGTTCCCATTCCGGGCCGCCACTGACGGCGTTGGCAGGCCGCTTGCCGGTCTTGAGCGTTTCCAGCAGTTGCGCGTGCATCGGAATGGTTTCGCGGAACCTGAAGAGGAAGCCGCCCCAATAACCCTCTGCATCCGGATGCAGCCACGTGCGGGCTTGCGGCGTTGCGGACCAGCGACCATCGCGTTTCTCGACAAGGCCGCTTGATGCAAGAGCGGCGAGGTGGATGCCCAGCGCGCGTTCATCCACCTTGATCTCGGCAGCCAGTTCGGCGGTGGTCATCGGCGCATTGCCCAAGGCGCGGAAGGTGCCCACTTCATCGGCAACGGTTGCAACGGGCAACCTGAACTGCGATTCCCACATGTCCCAGATAACGCGGTCGTCCGTACTTGGCGGTAATGGCCCCATCGAATCTCTCCCCTTGTTCGATATCCTTGCGAGACTATCCGGCAGGCTTGCACCGCGCCAGCGCCCCGTGCATGATCCTAACGATAGTTACAAAGCGCCTGGGGAGAGGCAAGATGGCTACCGCAACGTTCGACAATATCGAAGACACCGCCCGCGAAGTGCGCGCCATGATGCGATATGTGGATGAGGGGGACTTCGTCACCCGTCGCTATGTCAGCCAGGGTGAGGAGTTGAACACCGGCACCTATTCCGACCATGAGGTGATCATTCGCGACGGCATGCCGATCCGCGATCACTTCGCGCTCGATACCCACGGCTTCATGATCGCCAAGAGCCAGAGCGCGGTGACCGACTTCCACGACAAGGAGATGGTCGAGCGTCTCTATGAGCGGGAGGTCGAGCGGGAAGTGCTGCGGCTGACCGGTGCGGACAAGTGCGTTGCGCGCGGCTGGATGCTGCGCACCAGCGCAGACCTTTCCGAGCATGCCGCCAACAAGAAGGGCAATTACCAGCATCGCGGCGGCATCCAGCCGACGGCGGGTGAAGCGCATGTCGATTCCAACACCGCCACATCCCGGCGCATGGCCGAAATGACCTATCGGCAGGCATTCCCCGATGGTCCCGGCTTCAAGCGGTTCCTGGTCACCAGCTTCTGGCGAACCTTCTCCCCGCCACCTCAGGATATCCCCCTGGCCGTGTGTGATGGCCGCAGCGCCAATTCCGGAGAGGAAAAGGACAACACGCTGATCATTTGCGACGAGTTTCCCACCGGAGATGCCCTGACCGCCCCGATCGAAGGGGAGGACAAGCTGATGGCTGCGACGATCTTCTCATACCATCCGGATCATCGCTGGTGGTATTTCGCGAACATGCAGGCTGACGACGCGCTGCTGTTCAAGTTCCATGACAGCGACCATTCGCGGACATGGCGCTGCCCGCATTCCGCCTTTGTCGATTCCAGCGCGGTAAATCCGAACATTCGCGAGAGTATCGAATGCCGCAGCGTGGCGTTCTGGGAGTAGGGCGAGACTAGTCGACCCTGGCGGGGACCTCGCCTCCGAGAGCTTCGGGGATGCTGTCGCCCGATTGTGCGGTTTGCGAGCCCGGCATGCGCAGGAGCGCGAAACCGAAGGCGGATAGAATGAATAGGCCAGCCGCGGTGCCCACGGTCGCCGCAAGGTTCTCCGACCCGCCCAGCCAACCCAGCAGCCAGGCGCCGAGTGCAACCGGCAGGTTTGCCAACGAGTTGTAGATCGTGAACTGCGTCGCACCCACGCGCTTGTCGGATAGCTGCATCCGCAGGGGATTGGAGCAGATGCTCGAAAGCAACGTGAGCAGCGACCAGCAAAACAGGATGACCAAGAAGATCGGGAAATCCTTCCAGAATTGCTGGCCGAACAGGATCACCAGCATCAGCGCCGCATAGGAAGCAAAGACGAGGACGGTAGCCCTTTGCGCGCCCAGCTTGAGCGTGAGCCAGCTACCCACGCCAAGGCAAACGAATGACACGGTGAGGTCAATCGTTCCCATGGTAGAGGTGTATTCGGCGGTGCTCAGCATGACGAAGGACGTGCCGAGGATCGGGATCATCGGGGTCATGATTCCCCCGGCGATACGACCAAGGGACTGGGACAGGATCAGCCACAGGCTGGCGCCCTTGAAAATGGACCGCAGCGTGATCATCAGCTGGCCATCCCAGCCGAAATAGCGCGGCACATACTCGCCTTTTGCGGCAGGTGATGCTTCGCCCTCGCTCCACGGAAAACGCCGCTCGCCGGGGCGTTCACGCATGACGATGGCATAGATCGTCGGGATCATCAGCACCGAAATGAAGAGGAAGAAGGTGGCCTGCGCGCCAAGGAACTGCAGCCCGGCGCCTGCCGCTGCACCTGCCGTCGCCATGCCAAATGCCTGAGCGCCGAACATGAAGCTGCTTGCCATGCCCTGCTCCTTTTCGGGCAGCAGATCCACCGCAAGTCCGTCGACGGCGACATCCTGCGTGGCAGCGCCTGTCATCACGATCATGGTGACGGCCACGAGCAGTGTGTAATCCGTGGGGCCGGGATCTATGATGGCAGCAATCACGAAGCCGCCTGCCATGAGGAACTGCGCCGCAATCAGCCAGATGCGTCGCCTGCCCATGGGCAGGTAGGTGAAGCGATCCATCAAGGCGGCAACAATGAACTTGTAGGTCCAGGCAAAATAGGCCCAGGCCACCAGTTGCCCTACCTGCGCATCGGTGACCCCGTTCGCTGCCATCCATGCGGGCATCGCCACCACCGTGATGCCTACAGGCAGACCTTGCCCGACATAGAACAGGAAGAAGGAAAACAGCCGCAAGATCCGGCTTTCGGACAGTATCAGGCCGCCAGCCCGGGCTGTTCTTGTCATGTTGTTCGGCCCCCTACTACCGGACGCGAGTATGAACCCGGATGACCGAGAGTCCACCCCTGATGCCGCAAGCCGTTTCGGCCCGCCGATTTATCCGCGTTCAAATCGCCTCACTTCACTTGGCGTTCACGCAACCGCTGGCTATAGGCTTCTTCCCATGAGGACTTCTAAGATCTTGTCGCTTGGCGTGATTGCCGCTTCGGCGCTGGCTGTTTCCGGCTGTTCGGCCTTTGGTGGCGGTGGTGGCCCGCGTGAGACGGCTTACGTGGCACGCGATGTGGAAACGCTCTACACGGCGGCCAAGGCGCGGCTCGATCGCGGGGACCTGACGATTGCGGCTGCCCTGTTTGACGAGGTGGAGCGCCAGCACCCCTATTCGCCCTGGGCCCGGCGCGCGCAGCTGATGAGCGCCTTCGCCTATTACGCTCGTGGCCAGTACAACCAGTCGATCCAGTCGGCCACGCGTTTCCTGTCGATCCATCCCGGCAACCGCGATGCGCCCTATGCCTATTACCTGATCGCCATGTGTTATTACGAGCAGATCAGCGATGTGGAACGCGATCAGGCCATTACCCTTCAGGCCCGCCGCGCCCTGCAGGAAGTGATCCGGCGCTATCCGCGTAGCGAATATGCCTCGGATGCCCGGCTGAAGCTGGACCTGGTGAATGATCACCTGGCCGGCAAGGAGATGGAGATCGGCCGTCATTACGAGCGCACCGGTCACTGGCTGGCCGCGCAGCTGCGTTTCCAGCGCGTCGTTCAGGATTACCAGACAACAAGCCATGCTGCCGAGGCGCTTTATCGCCTGACGGAAACCAGCCTCTCGCTCGGCATTCCCGAAGAAGCGCGTCGCTATACCGCTGTGCTTGGTGCCAACTATCCGGGCAGCGAGTGGTACGAGAAGGCTTACGAGCTGATCGAGGAATACCAGCCCGAAGCGCTGGGCGGCTGATCCACAAGAAGCAGCACTTGCGGCAATTGCGATTTGCGGCCCTGCGCCGTAGAGATTCGCGCCTGCCATGCTGACTTCGCTCGCCATTCGCAACATCGTGCTGATTGACGCGCTGGACTTGTCCTTCGCGCAGGGTCTTGGCGTGCTGACCGGCGAGACGGGGGCGGGCAAGTCGATCCTGCTCGATGCGCTTGGGCTGGTCCTGGGCAATCGTGCCGAGACCGCGCTGGTGCGTGCAGGTGAGGACAAGGCGAGCGTTACCGGCACATTCGAGTTCGGCCGGTTGCCCCCCGCTGTTGCCGAGGCGCTCGATGAAGCCGAAGTCGAACTGGAGAAGGGCGAGCCACTGATCATCCGCCGCACGCTGAAGGCGGATGGTGGCTCCAAGGCTTTCGTGAATGACCAGCCGGTCGGCGTGGCACTGCTTCGCTCGATTGCTCCGGCCCTGGTCGAGCTGCACGGCCAGCATGATGATCGCGGGCTTGTGAACCCGCGTGGCCATCGCGCCCTGCTGGACCGATATGCCGACGGCGATGTGGCAGGCGTGGCCGCCGCACATGCCAAGTGGCAGGAAGCGGATGCCAGGCTGGCAGCAGCGCGTGACGCGATTGCCCGGGCGAAGGCGGACCAGGACCTGATGCTGGCTCATCTGGCCGAGCTGACCAACATCGCGCCCGAAGAAGGGGAGGAGCAGCAGCTCGCCCTGGCGCGTGCTGACATGCAGAAGGGGGAGAAGCTCTCTGGCGACCTGGAAGAGCTGCGCGCTTTCTGGGACGGGTCTGACAGCGCGCTTGCGCAGATGCGCAGCGCCGCGCGAAGGCTGGACAGGATTGCAGAGCAGCATCCCTTGCTGACAGAGGCACTGGCCGCGCTGGACCGGGCGGTGATCGAGGCCGGGGAAGCAGAGGAAAAGCTCATCGCGGCAGCCGAGGCCATGCAGTTCGATCCGCTCGAACTCGACCGCATCGAAACACGCCTGTTCGAATTGCGCGCACTGGCCCGCAAGCATGATTGCTCGGTCGATGACTTGCCTGCGACCATGCGTCACTTGCGCGAACAGCTTGATGCCATCGAACACGGGGAAGCGGATATTGCCGCGCTGGAGAAAGAAGCGGGTGCGGCAAGGCAGGCCTATGTCGCCCTTGCCGAGGCGCTGCATGCCATGCGCGTTTCGGCCGGCATGGCGTTGGACGAGGCTGTTGCGGCGGAACTCGCGCCGTTGAAACTGGATGCCGCGCGCTTCCGGACTTCCGTGACCCGGCTTGAGGAGGACAAGTGGAACGCTTCCGGCATGGACGCGGTGGAATTCCTCATTGCCACCAACCCGGGCGCTGACTTTGCGCCACTCGCCAAGATCGCCTCCGGCGGCGAGCTTTCCCGCTTCATCCTCGCTCTGAAGGTGGCGCTGGCGGAGAAGGGCGGGGCGGCAACTGTGATCTTTGACGAGATCGACCGCGGCGTGGGCGGGGCAGTGGCATCGGCCATCGGCGAGCGGCTGGCGCGGCTGGCATCTGACGGGCAATTGCTGGCCGTCACCCACAGCCCGCAAGTCGCCGCACGCGGCAATCGTCACTACATGATCGCCAAGTCGTCCGAAGGCACGGTCACGCGCACCTCTGTCGCCTTGTTGGACGAAGCCGGGCGGCAGGAAGAGATCGCCCGCATGCTTTCGGGCGCGGAAATCACCGCCGAAGCGCGGGCTCAGGCAGACAGGTTGCTGGAAGGAGTATGACATGAAGGCTCTCGCCAGGCTGGCAACTGGAGTGGCAGCGATCCTGCTGGCAACCGCTTGCTCCCAGACCGAGGGTGTGGGCGCGGACAGCGCATCTGCCCTGCCGCCGCTCGACAACGACATCGAAAAGCCGCAGCTCGCGCTGGCAGATCATGTGCTTGGCAATTATTTTGCAAGTGACCTGGCCTTGCGCTCGACCGTCTGCATCGCCACCACCGACGGGCGCGAGGAAGTGGCGCTGGAACAAGGGTTCGAACGCGAATTGATGACGCGCTATCCCGCGCTCGCCCCGTTCTCGCGCTGTGCCTTGCTCGATGGCACCTGGCAGGATGCCGAAACCGGTGATCCGGCGATGGTGTTTTCCCTGCACACCTTCACCTGCACCACGGCGAACAGTTGCAGTGGCTTTGCCCATTACATGTTCGGGCAGGCATCCTCTCCCGCAAGCCGTTACCAGCTCGACTGGGGCGGCAAGCGTTGGGTTTTTACCCGCGATGAGCGGCTGATGGGCGAACAATGAGCGTCGATATCACCGAAGCCGAGGCCGCCAACGAATTGATGCGGCTGGCGAAGGCGATTGCCCGCCACAACCGCCTTTACCACGCTGAGGATGATCCTGAGATTTCGGACGCGGAGTTCGATGCACTGGTGCGGCGGAACGCGGAGCTGGAGGAAGCATTTCCGCACCTGGTCCGCGAGGATTCTCCGAGCAAGGCAGTCGGTCACGAAATTGCCGCTTCGCCGCTTTCCAAGGTGACGCACGAGGTCCGCATGATGAGCCTCGACAATGCCTTCTCGGATGAGGAGGTCGAGGACTTCGTCGCCCGCGTCCGGCGCTTCCTGTCCTTGGCCGAAGACGAACCGGTGGTCATGACGGCGGAGGACAAGATCGACGGCCTGTCTTGCTCGCTGCGCTACGAGAAGGGCGAGCTGGTGATGGCTGCCACCCGCGGCGATGGGCAGGTGGGCGAGAACGTCACCGCCAATGTCGCGCATATCGATGACATTCCGAAAATGCTGCGCGGAAACGTGCCTGACGTGTTCGAGGTGCGTGGCGAAGTTTACATGGCAAAACAGGATTTTGCTGCGCTCAATGCTGCGCAGGAAGAGGTCGGCGGAAAGCTCTTTGCCAACCCGCGGAATGCTGCAGCAGGTTCGCTGCGGCAGAAGGACGACAGCGTTACGGCCAAGCGCAAACTGCGTTTCTGGGCGCACGGCTGGGGTGCCGCATCCGAGGTTCCGGGCGAGACGCAGATGGAGGTGATGCAGGCCATCGCCGGATGGGGCCTGCCAATTTCGCCTGACCTCACATTGTGCAATTCGACAGGGGAAATGCTGCAGCATTACCGCAGCATTTCCGAACGCCGCGCGCAGCTTCCCTATGAGATCGACGGCGTTGTCTACAAGGTGGATCGGCTCGACTGGCAGAAGCGCCTCGGCATTGTCGCCAAGGCTCCGCGCTGGGCGATGGCGCACAAGTTTCCTGCCGAGCGCGCCGAGACCATTCTTGAATCCATCGATATCCAGGTAGGCCGGACCGGCAAGCTGACGCCCGTGGGCCGGCTTGCGCCCGTGCTGGTCGGTGGCGTTACCGTCACCAACGTCACGCTGCACAATCGTGACGAGATCGAGCGGCTCGGCGTGCGTCCGGGTGATCGTGTCGTGGTGCAGAGAGCCGGCGACGTTATCCCGCAGGTGGTGGACAACCTGACGCGCGCCGAAGAGCGCGCCGCCTTTGTTTTCCCTGACCATTGCCCCGAATGCGGCAGTGAAGCGGTGAACGAGGAAGGTGAGGTCGATGTGCGCTGCACCGGTGGCCTGATCTGCAAAGCCCAACAACTCGAGCGGCTGAAACATTTCGTCTCCCGCGTTGCCCTTTATATCGAGGGGCTCGGCGAGCGGACCATTGCGGACTTCCTCGCGCGCGGTTGGCTGGACAAGGGGCCGGGCGATATCTTCCGCCTGAAGGACCGCGAGGCCGATATCCTTGCGCTGGAAGGCTGGAAGGAAAGGTCGGTCGAGAACCTGCTTTCCAGCATCGAAGCCAAGCGCCAACCCGATGCCGCCCGCCTTCTTTTCGGCCTTGGCATCCGCCATGTCGGCGCGGTCACCGCGCGAGACCTGCTGAAGAATTTTCACACCCTTCCGGCATTGCGCGAAGCTGCGGAAAAGGCCCGGGCCGGTGATGAGGAAGCAGCTGCCGCGCTAACGTCGATCGACGGGATTGGCTCGGCCGTGGTCGAGGCGCTGGGTGATTTCTTCCACGAACCGCATAACGTCACCGTCTGGGAGGATATTCTCTCCGAAGTCAGTCCACCCGAATACGTGGTGGAGACAAGGCAAAGCGCGGTTTCGGGCAAGACGGTGGTGTTCACCGGCAAGCTGGAAACCATGAGCAGGGACGAGGCCAAGGCCCAGGCCGAACGCCTTGGCGCCAAGGCGAGCGGTTCGGTTTCCGCCAAGACGGACCTCCTCGTTGCAGGTCCGGGCGCAGGATCGAAGCTCAAGAAGGCGGCGGAACTCGGCATCGAAGTGATTGACGAGGCGGCCTGGGCGGAGATCGTGGCGGCGGCCGAATAGGGCGCGCGCAGTGAAGAAGGGCGCATGGATTGCGATCGGTGTGTGGCTAGGCCCATGTATCGGGATTGGCCTTGCTCTGGTTGGCCTGACCATATGACTATCCGATACTCTCGGATGGCTCCCAGGCTGTCCTGACTTGCGTCACGTTGACGCTGCGCCTAACGGCAGAGGCATCATGAGTGCACGCCCCTCTTCCTTGCGCAACTGTGCTGCCATGATGTTGCTGGCTGTTGCCCTTCTGTTGCAGGCGGCAACCCCGCAGGGATGGATGCTGGAAAGCGATGCGTCCGGGCAGATCACGATCGAGATCTGCAATTCCGACCAGGTTCTCGTCATCCCTGCAGGTGATGCATCGCCCGCCCATGACGTGCTCGACGACGAGGCCAAGCCGGTCTGCACCTTTGCCGGCCTGCAGGACAGCGGCATCGATGCCGACCCCAATCTTCGCCTGCCGCTGCCGCAACTGGCGGAGGCGGCTTATGATGCGCTGCGGGCCAAGGCGCTTTCTCCCGATACGCCGGCCAGTCTTCCACCCGCAACAGGGCCACCCTCTCTCGCCTGACGCAATTGACCCGCTGCGCCCCGTGCGCGGCATCATCTAGCTCAGCCGAGAGAATCTTCATGCTTTCCAAGAAACAGCTTCTGTGCGCGGTGACTGCCGCGCCAATCGCCCTGCTGCCTGGCCACGCCATGGCGCAAGGTGGCGAGACTTCCGATGACGGCATCCTGACCGATGTCA
Organism: Alphaproteobacteria bacterium; assembly: GCA_030424845.1. GTDB lineage: Bacteria > Pseudomonadota > Alphaproteobacteria > Sphingomonadales > Sphingomonadaceae > Alteraurantiacibacter. Next base: position 405,254 of record JAUHWC010000003.1, read on the forward strand.
TCCTTGTCACCGCCGACATTCCGGAAACCGGGATCGACAGCCGCGAACCGCCGCACCAGATTGCCCTTCCTGCCGATGCCGTGGGCGTTGCGGCGCGCATGCCCGGGGCAGCGGCCATCGGCAACGGTGCCTTGTCCGGACAACTCTCCTATCGCGGCCTCTTCGGCCAGCGTGTCCTGGGCAGGGTGAACGGGCAACGATTTGCAACCGGTGGCCCCAACGCGATGGATCCGCCGCTGCATTATGCGCCATCGATCCTGCTCGACCGGATCGAGGTCGCACGCGGTGTCGCCCCTGTCAGCGAAGGTCCCAGCCTTGCCGGTGCGGTGAATGCACAACTGGTCCAGGTGCCCTTCGCGAGCGGTTCCGTGCCTGAAGTGCACGGCCGCATTTCCGCACAATACCGCAGTGTCGACCAAAGCCACGCCGTGGGCGGCGCGCTCGGACTTGCCACCCAGAGCTGGCGGATCGGGATCATCGCCTCGCACGAGCAAGGCGATGACTATGAATTTGCCGGTGGCAGTGTGGGCGGCTCTTCCTTCGAGCGGACCAATTACGGGATCCATGCCGGGCTGAAGCTGGGTGACGGGGAACTCTTTGCCGAATATCGCCGGAACGAGACGGATCCCACCGGCAATCCCGCTTTCCCCATGGATATTGTCTACTTCAACACCGACTTCTTCCGCGGCGGCTATACCGGGGAGCTGAGCGAGCAAGTCGCGCTGGATGTGTCGATCGGCCATGTCTCGGTGCGACACCTGATGGACAATTACAGCCTGCGTGATCCCGATCCTGCGGCCATGAGGACGAGGGCCACTTTCGCAGATGCCGACACGTTCACGGCAGAAGCCAGCCTGCGGTTCGGTTCGGCCAGCCGGAACGTGACCATCGGCGGCGACCTTGAACTGGTGGAAAAGTATGTCCGCATTACCAACCCGTTCAACGCCGACTTCTTCGTGGAAGCGCAGCCGGACCTGAATTCAGACCGCTACGGCGCCTTCGTTCAGTTGCGCCACGGATATGGAGAGGTTGAATTCGAGTTGGGTGCGCGGATCGACAGGGTCGAACAATCGGGCGCAATCCCTGAACTCGGAAGTGCCGTCCCGATGGGACCGGTCAATCTTGCCAACCAGTTCGCGGCCTCTCCGCGTCAAGCCGGCGACACGACCTTCGATGCCGTCCTGCGCCTGTGGCTGCCCGGCGACGAGGTCACGCCGCGACTGGCCCTGGCCCGCAAGACCCGTGTGCCCAGCGTGCTGGAGCGGTTCGGGTGGCTGCCGACGGAGGCCAGTTTCGGGCTCGCCGATGGCAATATCTATGTCGGTAACCAGGACCTGGAGCCGGAAACGGCATGGATCGCGGAGGCGGGTTTCGATGTGGAGACGGGGCCGGTCCGCTTTCGTCCGACTGTCTTCTATCGCCGGGTCGATGATTACATCCAGGGCACGCCTTTCGATGCCACGGTGGGCGTGATCGACAGCCAGGTGGAGATGGTCGCCAACATGAACGGGGATGCCACGCCGCTGATGTTCCGCAATGTCGATGCCGAACTCTATGGCCTCGACGTGGACTTCACCGTCCAGGCAACGCGGAATCTGCTGTTTGAAGGTGTTGCCAGCTACGTGCGGGCGAAGAGGCGGGACATTGCCGACAGCCTCTATCGCGTGCCACCGGCGAATGCGCGGCTGGCGGCGATCTGGCAGCAGGACAGCTGGTCCCTCGGTGCGGAGCTGACGGCGGCCGACGAGCAGGAAGACGTCTCCCTTTCCAATGACGAAACAGCGAGCGATGGATATGTCGTGGTCGGCCTGTTCGGCAGCCTTGCGCTGAGTGATGGCATCACTCTCGATGCGGGCGTGGAAAACCTGTACGACGCGTCCTACCAGCCGCATCTTTCGGGTGTGAACCGTGTCGGTGCATCGGATGTGCCGCTGGGCGAGCGTTTGCCCGGGCCGGGCAGGGGCGTGTGGATCAGGACGCAGATCGCCTTTTGATCTCATGTGATGCGATGGGCCGCGACGCGGGGCCCATCGCATTGCCTCGGTTCGCCTAGGGCACCTCGATCCATTTCATCACCCCTCCGGCAAATGGTGTCCACCAGCCCATCTGGATGCCGCCCTCGGCCAACACATCGCCCACCCAGCTGTTGCAGGTGTTGGCAAGCGTGTAGGTCCCCGTTGCCGGGTAATAGGCATCGAGGGGGTTGGTGCCGCGGAGCACCTCGCGCGGGCCATCGGCAGGTGGCAGGCTTTGTTCGATGGCGGCGACCATGCGGGCATAGGCTTCACGGCTGATGGTGACCGGGCGATGGTTGTCAGACGGGGCGGGGCGCACATAATGGCTGACCCGCATGATCGGATCGCCGCCGAAGATCGCGATCCGCATTGCCGTGCTGGCCTTCAGGTCTCCCCATGTGGGTACGTCGAGGAACACCTCGCGCTCGCCCCAGCCAACGGCGATATGCGTTGGTATGCGACCATCGGGGCGGATCATGGCGCTGGGAAATGTCTCTCGCCAGTCTTTCTGATCGGTCACGACGGGCATGACGATGCCCGTGTGCGTGCCGTTGGTTTCCACCATGATGGTGACACCGTCTTCGACCTCGGGGGTTGTCCCGTTGCGCGGGATCGAGCTGCCGATCCATCCGAGCAGCGGGAACAGCAGCACCGCCAGCACGATGCCCAGCAGCACCGCGCGCATGGCCTTGCCAAGGCGGTTCAGCCAGTGAAGCGATGCCTGAGCCACAGGATCGACCAGTCGCCGTTGATGATGCGGTATTGCAGGCGGAAACCCGCCTTGTGGTAGGCGCCACGCACGCCAGCTTCCTGGGTCGATAGCAGCCCGGCCAGCACGATATGCCCGCGCGGGGCCACGGCAAGGGCAAATTCCGGGGCCATCGCAATCAGCGGCCCGGCGAGGATATTGGCGATCAACAGATCGAAGGGAGCGCGGGCGCGCAGGAACTCGTCCTCCATCCCGTCTGCGATCAGCATGGATAGCTGGCCGCGCTCCTCGCCCAGCGCAATATTGTTCATTGCCGCATTGTCCGTGACGGCGGGCAGGCACAGCTCGTCGATATCGCTCGCGGTGGCAAAGGCATTGGGCCACAGCCGCATGGCGGCAAAGGCCAGCAGGCCTGTGCCGGTGCCTATATCGGCGATGTTGCGCGGGGATACGCCGCGCTGCTTCATGGCATCGAGCATGGCAAGGCAACCGGCAGTCGTTTCATGCTGGCCGGTACCGAAGGCTTGTGCAGCAGGTATGCAGAAATCGATGAGGCCCGGTGCACCTGTTGCGGGATGATCGGGCGTATGGACGTGGAAACGCCCTGCGCGGATCGGATCCACGCCTTTCTGGCTCTCTGCCACCCAATCGGTTTCGGGCAGTTCCTCTGCCGTGATTTCCGGTGCGGAATCAACAAACAGCGAGGCCACGGCCTCTCGCTCCGCGTCGCCGGGTTCGCCTTCGAGATAGGCATCGAGCCGCCAGATATCGGGTGTTTCGGGATCGGTCTCGAATCCGGTGAGGACGATGTTGTCATCCCACCCGATTGTGAGTTCGCGCTTTTCCAGCGCGGCTTCGACCTGTTCCTTCGTGGCAGTGGCGGAGAGTTTCCAACTCATGGATTTCCTTCGGCCTCTTCGGCAAGCCGCGCATCGAGGCGGGCGGTGATACTGTTTGCATATGCGGTGCAGGTGGGTTCTGCGGCAAGATCGCCCGCGAGCAGCTTGTCCCGCATGCCGCTGGCAGAGGGGTGCGGGGTCAGCAGGATGTCGCAGCCCATCACGCCATTTATCCAGACGCGCGCCAGGCCATCGCGGTAACTGCGCAGGTAGAAGGCGTGGTCGGAGAAACGGTATCCGTCATCGCTCACAGGAGAAAGGCTGTCGGCATAGACGATCTCCTGACAGGATCCGTCCTCGCAACTCTGCCATCTCCAGCTAAGGGCCCCGGGAGTATGGCCGGGAGTGGGAAAGGCCAGCAGGCGCATGTCACCGAGATCGACAGCCATGTTTCCTTCGAGGATGCGATCTACCGTCACCGGTGCCATTGCAGGATGGCTTGTGTGCTGGGGATCGTGTGACGAGACCATTCCGGTCCGAAGTGCCGCTGCTGCGTCAGGCGAAGCAAGAACCTGCGCGCCAGTCATGTCTTTCAGCAGCGCCATTCCGCCTACGTGATCGAAATGCTCGTGGCTGGAGAGGATGTAGCGCACATCCTCGAGCCGAAAGCCAAGCTGCACGATATTGTCTGCCACCACTTTCGCACCGCCCTCGGTTCCGGTGTCGATCAGGACATGACCATCCGCGCTTGTCACCAGGATCGCACTGATCCCGCAGGTGCCGACATGGTATGTGTTGCCGTGCACGCGAAAGGGCGGGGCGGGCTTGTCCCAGTCGTCCCAGTCCTCGCATTGCGCGGCCCATGCAGCCTGAGCCGAAGTCTCTGTTTCTCCGGCAGACACCTGCGCGGCTGATAGCGCACTTGCGGGCAGGATAGTCAGCCATGCGGTCAGTCGCGCAATTCGGGCGGAAATCAAAGGCAGTTCCTCTCGGCTCGGGCGCCCTGATAGACGTGGGCGATGGTCGGGGAAAGGCCATGATTTCCTCGGATAGTGGCAATAAGCCGGTAAACCCGGCCCAAGGTCCGCTTGTCACCACCGTCACAATCGTTAAGGGAGGCTGCAATCGACAGGTTATCGAGACTCACCGTTCAGTTTCACGGGACCGCTTATGGCTGACAGACCCTTATCGCCGCATCTCAGCATCTGGAAATGGGGGCCGCACATGCTTGTCTCCATCCTGCACCGCGTATCGGGAGACGGAATGGCGCTCGTCGGCTTGCCCGTCATGCTCTGGTGGCTGGGCTCGCTTGCCAGCGGACCGGCCGCCTATGAGAGCTTCCAGGCCAACGCGATGAGCCCCTATGGCGTGGTCGTGCTGATCGGCCTGAGCTGGGCTTTCTTCAATCACATGTGTTCGGGCATCCGCCACTTCATCCTCGACATGGGGGCCGGGTTCGAACTCAACGCCAACCGCACCTGGTCGATCGGATCGATGGTCGCCGCGCTCGTGCTTACCGCGGCCTTCTGGGTCGCCATCTTCAACGCGTAAAGGGAGGGACGAGACATGGGTAACGGAACTTCCATCGGCCGGGTTCGCGGCCTGGGCGCAGCGAAGGAAGGCACGCATCACTGGCTGCTGCAACGTTTCACGGCTGTCGGCAACCTGCTGATCGGCATCTACCTGGCTTTCAGCTTCGTGCTGATGCCGGACATGGAATATGCCACGGTTGTCGAGTGGATCTCCGGTCCGGTGCAGGCGACGGCGGTTGCGCTGTTCGTGATCAGCACCTTCTGGCATGCCCGCCTTGGCCTGCAGGTCCTGATCGAGGACTATGTGCACGAGGCCGGCAACAAGTTTGCCGCGATGACCGCCCTTAACCTGTTCACCTTTGCCGGTGCGGCTTTCGGCCTGTTTGCCATTGCCCGCCTTGCGCTTGGAGGTGCCGCCTGATGGCTACCGAAAAATCCACCCAGCCTGCCTACAAGATCATCGACCACACCTATGACGTGGTGGTCGTGGGGGCAGGCGGTTCCGGCCTGCGCGCGACGATGGGCGCTGCCGAAGCCGGCCTTAAGACGGCGAACATCACCAAGGTCTTCCCCACGCGCTCGCACACAGTGGCGGCGCAGGGCGGCATTGCTGCCAGCCTTGGCAACAATTCGCCTGACCACTGGACCTGGCACATGTACGACACCGTGAAGGGGTCTGACTGGCTGGGTGACCAGGACGCGATCGAATATCTCGCCCGCGAGGCTCCTGCTGCGGTTTACGAACTGGAGCATGCCGGCGTGCCTTTCAGCCGCAACGATGACGGCACGATCTACCAGCGCCCCTTCGGCGGCCACATGCAGAACATGGGCGATGGCCCGCCCGTGCAGCGCACCTGCGCCGCAGCAGACCGTACCGGCCACGCCATGCTCCACGCGCTCTACCAGCAGAGCCTGAAGTATTCGGCTGATTTCTATATCGAATATTTCGCCATCGACCTGATCATGAAGGACACGCCGGACGGCAAGAAGTGCGTCGGCGTGATCGCCATGTGCATGGATGATGGCTCGATCCACCGCTTCCGTTCGCAGGCCGTGGTGCTGGCAACAGGCGGCTACGGCCGTTGCTATTACACTGCCACCTCCGCCCACACCTGCACGGGTGACGGTGGCGGCATGGTGCTGCGTGCCGGCCTGCCCCTGCAGGACATGGAATTCGTGCAGTTCCACCCCACCGGCATTTATGGTGCGGGTGTGCTTATCACCGAAGGCGCGCGCGGCGAGGGCGGATACCTCACCAACTCGGAAGGCGAGCGCTTCATGGAACGCTATGCTCCTTCGGCAAAGGACCTTGCCTCGCGTGACGTGGTGAGCCGTTCCATGGCGATGGAAATGCGCGAGGGACGGGGCGTGGGCCCTGAAAAGGACCACATCTACCTCCATCTCGACCATATTCCCGCCGAAACGCTGGCCCAGCGCCTGCCGGGCATCACCGAAAGCGGCAAGATCTTTGCCGGCGTGGACCTGACCCGCCAGCCGCTGCCGGTGACCCCGACCGTGCATTACAACATGGGCGGCATTCCCTGTAACTATCACGGTGAAGTCGTGACCATCGGGCCGGACGGCAATCCGGACCACGTGGTGCCGGGCCTGTTCGCCGTGGGCGAGGCTGCTTGCGTGTCGGTCCATGGTGCGAACCGCCTTGGTTCCAACTCGCTGATCGACCTCGTGGTGTTCGGCCGGGCAACAGGCCATCGCCTGAAGGAACTGATCCAGCCCAACGCGAAGCAGGAGGAACTGCCTGCCGACAGCGCCGATTTCGCACTGGGCCGCGTTGATCACTTCCGCAACGCCAGGGGCGGCTCGCCCACGGCGGAAGTCCGCGCCAACATGCAGAAGACCATGCAGAAGCATGCGGCCGTGTTCCGCGACAGCGAGCTGATGGCCGAAGGCGTGAAGCTGCTGGCGGAAACCAACAAGCAGATGCAGGACATTCATGTCACCGATCGTTCGCTGATCTGGAACTCCGACCTCATCGAGACGCTGGAACTCGACAATCTGATGGCGCAGGCCGTGGTGACGATGAACAGCGCGGAAAACCGCAAGGAAAGCCGCGGCGCGCATGCGCATGAGGATTTCCCCAATCGCGATGACGAGAACTGGATGAAGCACACTGCCGCCTGGTTTGAAGGCTGGGGCGGCAATGGCGGCGCGGTGAAGATCGATTACCGTCCGGTGCACGAATACACGCTCACTGACGACATCGAATACATCAAGCCCAAGGCGCGCGTTTACTGAGGCTTCAGTTCCGCGACAGTCTAAGTTGAAGGCCGGGGCTGATTGCTCCGGCCTTTTCTGTTGGCGGTGCCGGAACGCCCGTCAGTCCTGGGGGGGCTCAACCCGCCGAACATCCACGATTTCCACCGGCTCGGCGATCATCTGCCCCTTCATCCAGCCTTCGCCGAGGTCCGGATCGGTAGGGGATGCATGGATGGCGTGGACCACGTCCATCCCGCCCACGACATAGCCGAACGCGGCATAGCCGAGTTGGCGGTTCGGATCCTCATTGTCCGGATCCGCATCCTGTCCGGGTTGGTCGCGCAGCATGATCGAGAAGTCGCCCGTTGCCGTTCCCGGATCGAAGCGCGCCATCGACAGCGCGCCTTCCAGGTGCAGGACGCCGGTTTCATTGGTCGGTTCGTGGGGAATCGGATCGAGGATGCGATCGGGATTGTTCTGTGTTCCCCCCTGGATGAAGCCGTTGGGCTGCTCGCCCCATTCCACGGAAAGCGTGCGGTAGAAGACGGTGCCATCGAACCGGTCCTCATCGGCGTAGCGCAGGAAATTGTTTGCCGTGATCGGCGCACGTTCGGTTTCCAATGCCACGGTGATCTCGCCCAGTGTGGTCTCGATCACCACAAGCGTGGTCTCGTATTCCGGCGCAGCGTCCTCCACCGGTGCTTCCCCGGCAAGCGGTTCGGCGATTTCGCTTTCCTGCGCCACGGCGGGGGTGGAAAGAGCGAAGGCGAGCGGAGCGAGCAGAGCGAATCGTTTCAGCATGATGGACAGGATCATGCCGCCAATTCGGCCACACGCAAACCACCTGTCGTGCGTGCACGTGAGTTCACTTGGAATTCAGTTCGTCGCTCACAGACAACGGTTCGTCGCAGAACCAAGAGGGAGAATTGCGGTGAGTCGAGAAAGAAGTCCGGGCGTGAAACTCGCCCTCGTCGGGTTGGTCGCGGTGGTGCTGATCGTACCTTTGCTGATGGTCTATGCGCTTGTCTATGACAGGGAAAGCCAGTCCCGGACAGCGCAGCAGAGCATTACCGAAGGCTGGGGCGGGCCGCAGAAGGTGACCGGCCCGGTGCTGGTGATCCCCTGGATACAGGAGGTGACCACCACCGAGGTCGTCAACGGCAGCCAGACGAGCCGGACCACCGAGGCGCGGCGCGAGTTGTTCGTGTCGCCATCCTTGCAGAGCGTGGAAACCACCATCGATCCCGATCGCAAGAGCTACGCCATTTACGAGAGCGTGGTTTACGAAAGCGCGCTGTCCGGCTCGGCGCGGTTCGAGATGCCGCAGGACCTGGACAGGATGGGCGTGGATCCTGCCAAGCTGATGCTGGACCAGGTTGAACTGCGCTTTGGCGTATCCGACCCGCGCGGGCTTGATGACAACGCACGCGTTTCCGCTGATGGCGAGGCGCTGCGCCTGCAACCGGGCAATGGCCCGGCGGCGACGGAAGGCTCCGGCTTTTCGGCACCGGCAAGCTGGGCCGGTGACAGTCCGCTTGTGGTTCGATGGGAATACGGCCTGCGCGGCAGCCATTCACTGGACCTGATCCCGCGTGGCGGCGAAACGGAATGGACGGTGACTTCAACCTGGCAGCACCCGAGTTTCACCGGCTTCCTGCCTGACAGCCGGGAAGTGGGCGCAGAAGGCTTCACCGCCACATTCGAGGGCATCACCAACCTTGCGCTGGGCAAGGCATTGGTTGCCACTGCCGATGATGCTGCGGTGGTTTCCGCATCCATCGGACTGGTCGATCCGGTTGACCTTTACAGCCAGGTCGATCGCGCGGTGAAATATGGCTTCCTGTTCATCGGCTTCACCTTCGCCACCTTCCTGATGTTCGACATCGTCGGCGGCGCGCGCGTGGCGGCAGCGGAATACCTGCTGACGGGGGCAGGGCTGATCCTGTTCTTCGTGATGCTGCTCGCCTTTGCCGAGGTGATCGGTTTCGGCCTTGCCTATCTTGTTGCGGCCGTCGCTGTGATCGGGCTGCTGACCGCATACAGCGCGGCGGTGCTCGGCACATGGAGGCGCGCAGGTTTCATCGGCATCATGCTGGCTGCGCTCTATGCGCTGCTGTTCGTGCTGCTCAACATGGAAACCTATGCGCTGGTCATCGGATCGCTGCTGCTCTTCGCCGGGCTTGCCGGGATCATGTACATGACGCGACAGGTGAACTGGTCCGCTGTCGGACGCAGCGCGAATGACGATGCGGAGGCCTAGCGCCTCTCGAGCATGGCGGGGGTGAGCTGGTCGATCCGGGTCACCCCCATCAGCTTCATGCCGCGAATGATCTCTGCCTCGAGCAGGCTGACCGCGCGGTCCACGCCCGCCTCTCCCGCCGCCGCCAGGGCGTAGAGGTAGAGCCTGCCGCCGCTGACCGCCGTGGCACCCGTGGCGAGAGCTTTCAGCACATGGCTGCCCCGCCGCACGCCGCCATCCAGGATGACCTCGCAGCGGCCACCCACGGCCTGCACGATCGCATCAAGCTGGTCGAACGGGCTGCGCGATCCATCGAGCTGCCGCCCACCGTGGTTGGACACCATGATCGCATCGCAGCCCATGTCCGCCGCGCGCTTGGCGTCTTCGACGGACATGATCCCCTTGAGGCAGAAGGTGCCGCCCCAGTCGTTGCGCAGCTTTTCCGCGTCCTTCCAGTCCATCGACTGGTCGAGCATGGAGTTGAAGTAATCCTGCACCGAAAGCGCGAAATTGCTGCCGGCATCGACGTGGGATGAAAGGTTGGGAAGCTCGAACTTCTCGCGGAACATGTAATCGAGCGCCCAGCGAGGCTTGGTGGCATAGGACAGGAAGCTGGTGGGCGTGATGCGCGGCGGGGTGGTGAAACCGGTCCGCTTGCAGCGCTCGCGATTACCCGAAACGATGGTGTCGACCGTGAGGGTGACGGCATCAAAACTGGCGAGCCGCGCCTTTTCCAGCAGGGCGGCGTTCAGCCCCTTGTCCTTGTGGTAGTAATACTGGAGCATCTTGGGGCCCGTGAAGCGCCGGCCGATCTCCTCGATGCTCACGCTGCCAAGGCTGGAGATGCCGAACCACATGCCGAATTTCTCGGCCACGGCGGCCACGGCACGCTCGCCCTGCCAGTGGAACAGGCGTTGCAGTGCGGTGGGTGACAGCATCAGCGGAAGGCTGCTCTTGCGGCCCATCACGGTAATGGATGTATCCACCTCCTCCACGCCGGCCAGAACGTTGGGAACAAGGTCCACGGCCGCGAAGGCCGCGGTGTTGCGATCCTTCGTTACCTCGTCGTCCGCAGCGCCATCGATGTAATGGAACACGGGAAAGGGCAGCTTGCGCTTCGCCAGTTCTCGGAAATCGGCAATGTTCTCGCACTGCGAGAGCCTGCGAACACTATAGTTGAACTTCTTGCCCATCACGCGCCTGTTAGCGTGGGCAATCACATTCTACCAGCGCAGCAGTTTGGGGCCGGCCAGCCAACCGATGCCAGCCATTGCCATGATCGGGGCAAGGTAGAACGCCATGAAGTACATCGCACCTTCGCCCGGGCAGAAAGGGGCATAGGCCGTCATGGCCAGCGCGCCACCGAAAAACCCTGCCATCAGTCCTGTGCGATGCGTGTTCGTCGGGGCAAGCCAGCGCGTGGCGAGGATGGCTGCGGCAAAGCCGATCGGGCTCATGATGCCCATGGCCAGCAGGCAACGCTGCCAGGCAACTCCGGGGAAGGGCTGGTCGCCCTGGATCAGGGCGAGCGCAACGAAGCAGCCGATATAGGCGAACGGCAAGGCAAGGCCGGCCATGGCAAGGCGCGCGGGCCTGGCAGGGCGGCCCAGCGTATTGAGCGCGAAGGCCGCCACCAGCAGCAGGGACACGGAAAAGCCCCATTTGATGATCATCGGCAGCCAGCCGCGCAGCTCATGGGTCGGAAACGGATCATCCAGCACAAGCGCGGTTGCGCCGAAGCACAGGATGCAGGCGAGCAAGAGCGGCAGGACGACATGGCGTGCGATACCTTGCTGCTTGATGCTGCCTTCGCCGGACAGGCGGGCGATCAGGTCTTCGGTGCGTTCCATCATGTGTTCCCGGCAACGATTTCCTTCAGGCGCAGCAATCCGCGATGCACGTGCAGCTTCATGGCGGAATGGCCGATGCCACCGCAGCCGATGCCGCCCGCACCGCCCATCCGGCGGCCAGTTCCTGCGCTGCCCCCGCGGCGAACGAGGATGGAGCCGGGCCTGAAGTTCTTGAGCCGCATGGATTGTCCCGCAGTATTGTGCACTTGCGAAAAGGTGCTGGACCAGCAGCCCCGGATCATGGAAAACATTGGCAGAATTTACCAAGGAGTCGAGCATGTTCCTGTCCGGCAAACGCGCCCTGATCACCGGATCGACGTCCGGAATCGGTCTCGCCATCGCCCGCGCGCTGAAGGCCGAGGGCGCTGAAGTGATCCTCAACGGTTTCGGTGACGAAGGTGTGATTGCCGACGTGTGCGGGGAGCTGGATGCAAGGCATATCCCGGCGGACCTCACGAGCGTTGCCGGGGTCGAGGAGTTGATGGCGGCGGCAGGTCCGGTGGATGTGCTGGTGAACAATGCCGGCATGCAGCATGTCGCTCCGGTCGAGGAATTTCCGGCCGAGAAGTGGGAAATGATTATCGCCCTCAACCTGTCGGCAGCCTTCCACACCGCACGCCTTGCCGTGCCGCACATGAAAACGGCAGGCTGGGGGCGGATCATCAACACCGCCAGCGCCCATTCGCTGGCCGCCAGCCCGTTCAAGAGCGCCTATGTCTCGGCCAAGCACGGTATCGCAGGCCTGACCAAGACGCTGGCGCTGGAGCTTGCGCCCTTCAACATCACCGCCAACTGCATCAGCCCGGGCTATGTCTGGACTCCGCTGGTCGAAAACCAGATCCCCGACACGATGAAGGCCCGCGGCATGACGCGCGAGCAGGTGATGAACGATATCCTCCTTGCCAAGCAGCCGACCAAGAAGTTCGTGCAGGTGGAGGAAGTTGGCGCAATGGCGGTGTTCCTGTGTCGGGACGAGGCGCAGAACATCAATGGCGCCAACTGGTCCGTCGATGGCGGCTGGACAGCGGAATAGTGCCCGATTCAGCGCAATGGCGGGCGTAATAATTCCCACCCCCTAGCGAATGCCACATAGTGCGTTTACATGGGCCGCCACGAATCAACACAGCACGCAAACTGGTGGCACCCATGGAAATCGAAACCGGCCTTACTTTTGACGACGTCCTGCTGAAGCCGGCGGAGAGCGACATCCTGCCCTCGCAGGCTTCCACCAAGACGCAGCTGACCAAGAGCATCGCGCTCAACATTCCCGTGCTCTCCGCCGCCATGGATACGGTGACGGAGGCCGAAATGGCCATCGTCATGGCGCAGCTGGGTGGCATCGGCGTGCTCCACCGCAACCTGACGATCGAAGAGCAGTGCGCAGCCGTTCGCCGGGTAAAGCGCTTCGAAAGCGGCATGGTCGTGAACCCGATCACCATCGCTCCCAATGCCACCCTGGGCGAGGCGCAGGCGATGATGACGCAGAACAAGATCAGCGGCATTCCCGTGACAGACGGCGGCAAGCTGGTCGGCATCCTCACCAACCGCGATGTGCGCTTTGCGGACAATCCCATGCAGCCGGTGAAGGAACTGATGACGAGCGAGAACCTCGCGACCGTGAGCGAAGGGGTGAGCCAGGAGGAAGCGCGCCGCCTGCTGCATGCCCGCCGCATCGAGAAGCTGCTGGTGGTGGATGACGACTACCATTGCGTCGGCCTGATCACCGTGAAGGACATCGAGAAGGCCGTTCTCAACCCCGATGCCACCAAGGACAGCGGCGGCCGCCTGCGCGTGGCTGCGGCCAGTACCGTGGGTGACAAGGGCTTCGAACGCACGCAGGCGCTGGTTGAAGCCGAATGTGACGTGATCATCATCGACACTGCGCATGGCCACAACAAGGAAGTGGCCAGGGCCGTGGAACGCGCCAAGGCGCTGTCCGGCAAGGTGCAGGTGGTGGCCGGCAATGTCGCCACGGCAGAAGCCACCCGCGCATTGGTGGATGCAGGTGCGGACGCCGTGAAAGTGGGCATCGGCCCCGGCTCGATCTGCACCACGCGCATCGTTGCCGGTGTCGGCGTGCCGCAGCTGACCGCGATCATGGATGCCGCATCGGGTGCGGGCGGTGTCCCGATCATCGCCGATGGCGGCCTGCGCACTTCCGGTGATGCGGCCAAGGCGCTCGCTGCCGGTGCTTCCACCGTCATGATCGGTTCGCTGCTGGCCGGTACCGAAGAGGCTCCGGGCGAGACCTTCCTCTACCAGGGCCGTGCCTACAAGGCCTATCGCGGCATGGGCAGCGTGGGCGCGATGGCGCGCGGATCGGCAGACCGCTATTTCCAGCAGGACATCAAGGACCAGATGAAGCTGGTTCCCGAAGGGATCGAAGGCCAGGTGCCCTACAAGGGCCCGGCCCGCGATGTCGTCCACCAGCTGGTCGGCGGGGTGAAGGCCGCCATGGGCTACACCGGTTCCGCCACGCTGAAGGACCTGACCAAGGCGCAGTTCGTCCGCATCACCAACGCCGGTCTTTCGGAAAGCCACGTGCATGACGTGTCGATCACGCGTGAGGCTCCGAACTATCCGACGCGATAAAGGGCAGGGCTCATGGTGGAGTTGATCCCCTTCCTCCTGCTCCTGCTCGAATGGCACCCCGACCGGCCGCATGACATCACGGTGACGCGTGTCGAGCAGGTGTTTCCCGACGAGGAGTCGTGTGAGCTGGAGGGCCTCCACCGCTACAGCGAAGCCATGCTGTTCAACGAGGAGGACGGCAAGGAATTCGACTATACCTGCCAGCCCTTGCCGTCGCAGGCTGAAATTGAAGAGATGATCGAACGCACATTCGGCGAGCAGGCCGGGTGACCCCTTCGGCTCGCGTCCAGGCGGCCATCGAGATACTCGACAAGGTCATCGAGGCTGCCCGCCGCCAGGGGGCGCCGGCAGACCGGATCATCGGCGATTGGGGGCGCAGCAACCGCTATGCCGGATCGAAGGACCGCCGCGCCATCCGCGACCTGATCTATCGCGCCATCCGCGAATGCGGCGAGGTTCCGCGCAGCGGCAGGGCGGCCATGATCCACCTTGCAGAAGAAGACGGCGGACTGGCGGCTTTGTTCGACGGTTCGCAATACGGCCCGCAGCCTATCGGCGATGGCGAGGAGCCCGCCCACGGCTCCATCGCCCCGGAATGGCTGGAGGATCGCCTGATCGCCTCCGGAATATCCGAGCAAGAGGCCGAAGCGCTGTTGGGACGTGCCCCGCTGGATATGCGCGTCAACAGGCTGAAGGCGGATCGCGAGACGCTGGATATTCCGGTTGAAGCGGAACACTTGCCCGTGCCCGATGCCTTGCGCCTTCCATCCGGCACGCAGGTCGAACAATGGCCGGCGTTTCGCGATGGCCTGATCGAAGTGCAGGACGCTGGTAGCCAGCTTGCCTGCCGCGCCGTGGCAGCCAGGCCGGGCGAAACCGTGATTGACCTGTGCGCAGGGGCAGGCGGCAAGACGCTGTCTCTCGCCGCGGCGATGGAAAACCGGGGGATCCTGGTCGCTGCTGATACCGACCGCGGACGGCTCTCGCGCCTCTCGCCGCGCGCCGAGCGGGCAGGCGTGTCCATCGTTCGCGAGGTCCTGATGAATCCCGGGCAGGAACTGAAGGCACTGGCGGATTGGCATGGCAAGGCCGACGCCGTGCTGGTGGATGCCCCATGCTCGGGCACGGGCACGTGGCGGCGCAATCCGGAAAGCCGCTGGCGCTTGACGCCGGGCGAACTGGCGCGGCTCACCGATCTGCAGCAGCGCCTGCTCGCCGTCGCGTCCGAACTGGTGAAGCCGGGCGGGCGCATCACCTACATTACCTGCTCCTTGCTGGACGAGGAGGGCAAGGACCAGGTCGAACGGTTCCTTTCCGTGCGGCCATCCTTCACCGCGCAGGCTCTCGACCTGCCTTTGGGCCGGGCGCATGGACAGGGCATCCGCATTTCCCCGCACCATGACGGGACAGACGGATTTTTCATCGCCAGTTTATCTGCGCCGTGTTAATCCTGTGCCCATCATGGCCATGACACGCCTGGACAACATGCCCGCTCTCAAGGAGTTCGTGATGCGTTACACACCCTTTGCAGTCGCCCTTTCGCTTTTCGCAGCGGTAAGTTCGAGCGCCCTGCTGGGTGCCGGTTACGAGCCTGATCCGCGCGCGCAGGCGCTGGTGGCGGAAGGTCGCGCCGCGCTGGAAGCGGGAGACACGCAAGCCGCGATTGACGCTTTCGAGGCCGCGCTGGTGGTCGATCCGGCCTACAGCCAGGTCTATGTCGACCTCGCCGATGCTGCCCGCGCTGACGGTCTGCAGGGCAAGGCGATCCACTATTACCGCGAGGCGCTGGAGCGCGATCCGGAAAACATCGCGGCCATTTCGGGCGAGGGCGCTGCCCTGGCCGAAAAGGGCGCGCTGGATAATGCCCGCCGCAACCTTGCCCGCCTTGAGAACCTGTGCGGTTCCACCTGCATGGAAACGCGCGAACTGGCCGCCGCGATCGAGGCCGGCCCGGTCGAGCGCGTGATGACGGCCGAAGCCGTATCGCCTGACAGTGCGGTGACAGCCAACTGATCAGATGAGGTCGCGAAACCCGGCGACGATCTCGGCATAGACATCGCGCTTGAAGGGCACGATCAGGTCCGGAAGCAGGCGCGGTTCGACCCATTTCCATTCGCAGAATTCGGGGTGCTTGTGCGCTTCGAGGTCAATGTGCTTGTCCTTGCCGGTGAAGCGCACGAGATACCAGGTCTGGCGCTGGCCGATGAACTTGCCGCCCCACATCTTGCCCTTGAGCTCCGGCGGCAGGTCATAGAACAGCTCGCGCCCCAGCGTCCCCACGATATCGAGATGCCTCGGCTTTACGCCTGTCTCCTCGTGCATCTCGCGCAGCATGGCCTGGTCCATGTCCTCGCCCGGATCGACGCCGCCTTGCGGCATCTGCCAGAAGTCGGTGTCCTTGCCGTCAATCCGCTTGCCGACGAAGGCGTGGCCGACTGCGTTGATCATCATGGCGCCCACGCAGGGGCGGTAGAGGGCGGGATCGGGAGTGCTCATGCGGCTGCCAGATAGTCAAAGTCGTGGACCATTTCCATGCTGGCATTGCCCCTTGGACAGAAAATCTTGATTGCGACACGAGTGGGCGCCGCCTAGGTGGCACGCCGGTATTGGACTATGGCGCCCTCCTCGGGCGCAGACACAGGATTCGACGATGGCAACCCAGGCGGCTGACAACCCCGCTCTCAAGACCCAGGATGGCCACCCCGATGCGGTGGTGGTGCGCTTTGCCGGCGATAGCGGCGATGGCATGCAGCTGACCGGCGGGCAGTTCACCCTGTCCACCGCACTGGCCGGGAACGACCTTGCCACTTTCCCCGATTTTCCCGCCGAAATCCGCGCACCGCAGGGCACGCTGTTTGGTGTTTCCGCCTTCCAGATCAACTTCGGCAGCCGCGAGATCAGCACTGCGGGCGACGCGCCCGATGTGCTGGTGGCTATGAACCCGGCTGCGCTCAAGACCAACCTCGACGCACTGAAGCCCGGTGGCCTGATCATTGCCGACACTGGGGAATTCACCAGGCGCAACCTCGACAAGGCGAAGTATGACGTAAACCCGCTGGAAGATGGCAGCCTTGCCAAGTGGGACCTGCTGGCCTTCGACATCTCCGCCCTCACGATCGAGGCGGTGAAGGACTTCGGCCTCGGCAACAAGGATGCGCTGCGGTCCAAGAACATGTGGACGCTGGGCCTTGCGCTGTGGATGTTCGACCGGGACCGCCAGCCGATCATCGACTGGCTGAAGGCGAAGTTCAGATCCAAGCCCGAGATTGCCGATGCCAACATCGCCGCGCTCAATGCCGGGCACGCCTATGGCGAAACGGCGGAGCTTTCCGGCCCGCTGAAGAAGGTGCACGTCGATCCGGTTCCGGCAGAGCCCGGCCTCTATCGCACGATCACCGGCGCGGAAGCCGTGTCGCTGGGCCTCGTGGCGGGCGCGCAGCTTGCGGGCCTGCCGATGTTCTTCGGCGGTTACCCCATCACGCCTGCCAGCTCGATCCTGCACCACCTCGCACGGCTCAAGGAATTCGGCGTCACCACCTTCCAGGCGGAAGACGAGATTGCCGCGATCTGTGCGGCCATTGGCGCCAGCTATGCCGGGCAGCTGGGTGTCACCAGTTCATCCGGCCCGGGCATCGCGCTGAAGGGCGAGGCGATGGGCCTTGCCGTGATGACCGAGATGCCGCTGGTCATCGTCAATTCGCAGCGCGGCGGCCCCTCCACCGGCCTGCCGACCAAGACCGAACAGAGTGACCTCTACCAGGCCGTCTATGGCCGCAATGGCGATGCGCCGATCCCGGTGATCGCTGCCAGCAGCCCGGCGGACGTGTTCGAATGCGCCATCGAGGCGTGCCGCATCGCGGTGGAACACATGACCCCGGTGATGCTGCTGACCGATGGCTATATCGCCAACGCGGCAGAGCCCTGGAAGGTGCCGGACCCCGAGACATTCGAGCCCTTCAAGGTCGAGTTCCTGACCGAGAACAACAATCCCGACGTCAAGGTGCTGCCCTACAAGCGCGATGCCAAGGGCGCACGCCCGTGGATCAAGCCCGGCACGCCCGGCCTGATGCACCGCATCGGCGGGATCGAAAAGAAGGTCGACACCGGAAACATCGACTATTCGCCTGAAAACCATCAGGAAATGACGGACCTGCGCAAGGCCAAGATCGACAATATCGCGGTCAAGGACCAGGGCGTGACGCTGGGCCCGGATGGCGATGAGGCAGGTGGCAAGCTGGCCGTGGTTGGCTGGGGCTCGACCTTCGGGCCGATCCGCCGCGCGGTCGACAATTGCCGCAAGCGCGGGCTGGACGTGAGCCACATCCACTTCCGCCACATCTGGCCGCTGCCCGCCAATTCGGGCGAGCTGCTGCGCAAGTATGACAAGGTGCTGGTGCCCGAAATGAACACCGGCCAGTTCAAGACCGTGCTGCGTGACCAGCTGCTGGTCGATGCCAAGCCCTATACCAAGACGAGCGGCCAACCGTTCAAGATCGCCGAGCTCGAAGCCGCGATTGAACTGGCGTTAGCGGAGTAAGCGCGATGACCGAAGTGACCAAAGTCGAAACCACTCTCAAGGACTGGGAAACCGATCAGGAAGTGCGCTGGTGCCCCGGTTGCGGGGACTATGCGATCCTCAAGGCCGTGCAGCGCACGCTGCCGCAGCTGGGTGCCGATCCGGCGAACACCTGCTTCATTTCCGGCATCGGCTGCTCCAGCCGTTTCCCCTATTACATGGAGACATACGGCTTCCACACGATCCACGGCCGCGCGCCTGCTTTCGCCACCGGCGTGAAGCTGGCCAATCCGGACCTCGACGTGTGGCTGGTGACGGGTGACGGCGATGGCCTGTCCATCGGCGGCAACCACCTGATGCACGTTCTGCGGCGCAACGTGAACATGCAGATCATGCTGTTCAACAACGAGATCTACGGCCTCACCAAGGGCCAGTATTCGCCCACCAGCCGCGAGAACACGCGCTCGCCTTCCACCCCGCTCGGTTCGGTGGATCGCCCGGCCAACCCCTGCGCTTTTGCGCTGGGGGCCGGTGCGCGCTTCGTGGGCCGCGGGATCGACGTGTCGAAGAACCTGCCGGACGTGCTGATGGCCGCCCATGCCCACCAGGGTGCGGCTTTCGTGGAAATCTTCCAGAACTGCATCGTCTACAACAAGGATGTGTTCGATGCCTTTGCCGCTCCCAAGGGCGCGGAACTTCAGCAGTTGTGGTTGCAGCATGGCGAGCCGATGCTGTTCGGCAACCCCAAGACCGGGCCGATCAAGGGCCTGAAGCTGGTGCCGGAAAAATTCTCCTTCGAAGTGGTGGACGTGGAAGACGGCGATTGGGAAGCGGCCGGTGTATGCGTGCACGATGCGACGAACCGCATGCTCGCCCACATGCTGGTGGAACTGCCCTTTGGTGAATTCCCCATGGCGCTGGGCGTGATCTATGACGATCCGCGCCCGACCTACGAAAGCGCCGTGATGGCTGAAAAGGCCCGTGCTTCGGAAGGCAAGGACACCAGCCTCGCCAGGCTGCTTGCCAAGGGCCAGAGCTGGACGGTGAGCGGAACCGCGCAAGACCCCGCCTGAGGCCTTGCTTTCCAAGCCTTTGCGCACCTAAAGCATGGACCTGAGGGCCGCGGTGCACAAGGACGCGGCCAATCCGAGGGGTGAGAATGTCGATAGTCAGCAAGCGCGTGTTGGTAACCGGTGGTGCGGGGTTCCTCGGAAGCCATCTGTGTGACCGCCTGCATTCTGTGTGACCGCCTGCATGAGGCAGGGCACGATGTGCTGTGCGTCGACAATTACTATACCGGCCGCCGCTCCAACGTGGCGCATTTGCTCGATTCCGACCGGTTCGAGATCATGCGTCATGACGTCACCTGGCCGCTCTATGTCGAAGTGGACGAGATCTACAACCTCGCCTGTCCCGCCAGCCCCGTGCATTACCAGCACGATCCGGTGCAGACGACCAAGACCAGCGTCCACGGCGCGATCAACATGCTGGGCCTTGCCAAGCGCTGCAAGGCGAAGATCTTCCAGGCTTCCACCAGCGAGGTTTACGGCGATCCTGACGTGCATCCCCAGCCGGAGGAATACTGGGGCAATGTGAACCCCATCGGCATCCGCAGCTGCTATGACGAGGGCAAGCGCTGCGCGGAAACGCTGTTCTTCGATTACCATCGCCAACATGACCTGCGGATCAAGGTGGCGCGCATCTTCAACACCTATGTCCCGCGCATGCACCCGGCAGATGGCCGCGTGGTGTCCAACTTCATCGTGCAGGCACTGCGCGGAGAGCCGATCACCATTTATGGCGAGGGCCAGCAGACGCGCAGCTTCTGCTATTGCGATGACCTTGTCGAAGGCTTCATCCGCCTGATGGACACGGGCGACGATGTGACCGGCCCGATCAACCTCGGCAATCCGGGCGAGTTCACCATGATCGAACTGGCCGAGAACATCATTGACCTTACCGGCACCAGTTCGAAGCTCACCTACCTGCCGATGCCGGCAGACGATCCCAAGCAGCGCCAGCCCAATATCGACAAGGCGCGAGAATTGCTGGGGTGGGAGCCGAAGGTGAAGCTGCGCGATGGCCTGCAGAAGACCATCGCCTACTTTGACCAGCTGCTGAAAGAAATCGACTGACGATATGCGGCGCAGCCTGATCTGTCTTGCTGCGCTGGCACTGTCTGCACCGCTTGCAGCACAGGAAGAGGACGTTCAAGCCGAACCGACGCTGGCGGTGGTTGAGTTTACCCGGAGCGCGCCGTTCATTGGCATTCCCGCAGGTTGTGGTGATGGCGAAAACGAGATCTGCCTCACCGAACTCTATGAAGGGCAGGCCACGCCCGTTCGCCATATCTCCGGCGAGGAACTTCCGCGTCGCTTCACCCTGCGCTTTCCCGCCCATGCGATGCGGGTGGGCCCGGGTGCGCGGATGCCGGTGTTCGCAAGGCCGTTCGAGGATGGCGAGAGCAAGGGCTATTACGCGCAGTGGTGGGACCTGGAACGCTTCGATGGCCTCTATTGCGAGACCGAAGAACTGCTCTAGCACTATCCTGAAGGCCCGGTGCGCACCGCATTTGAAAACGGCGTGCCCCGCCACGGGCGCGAAACGGCCGATTTTGACGAAGCAGACTACCTCTGCATCTGGTCGGGCTAGGGCTTTGGTGCGGCTTTCCTACCAGCGTGAACCGGTGGCAAGGGTGCCCGCATGACCTTTGCCAATCGCCATTCTGCCACCTTGTCCAAGGGCGAAACTTGCTGCGTGGTTTTTCCGCTTCAGAACAGTGTTCCATGTGTTCCAGATGTTAACGCGGCGCAGGGGCGGGGCTGATGGATAATCTCACCCATTCGCTTACCGGGGCGCTGCTGGGGCAATGCGGCCTGAAGCAAAAGACGGGGCTTGCCATGCCCGCGCTGATTATCGGCGCAAACTTGCCTGATGTGGATGCGGCGTGTTTCTTCTGGCTCGAGGGCGTGGAGCATCTTGCCTTCCGGCGTGGCATTACCCACGGTCCGCCAGCCTGGTTGCTGTTGCCGCTGGCGCTCGCAGCGATTTTGTGGGGCTTTGACCGCTGGCAGGCGAAACGCGGCAAGCGGCCACAGGGGCGCCGGCCGGTCAGTTTCAGGTGGCTCTACATCCTCTCCTTCATCGGTTGCCTTTCGCATCCGGCGCTCGACTGGATGAATGTCTATGGCATTCGCCTGCTCGAACCGTTTTCCAGCCAGTGGTTCTATGGCGATGTGCTGTTCATCATCGATATCTGGCTGTGGGCGTTGCTGATCTTCTCGGTCTGGTTTTCGCTGCGGCGGGAAAAGCGGGGCGGGGAATGGTTGCGGCCTGCGCGCGTGGGGCTGTCCGTGATGCTGGCCTACATCGGGCTGAATGCCGGGATCACTTGGGCGAGCGAGCGGGCGCATCAAGGCGAGGGCGAGGTGGTGATCGCCAGCCCGCCGCCGATCATGTTCTGGGAAAGGGAAATCATTGCGGGCGGAAACGGCCGCTACACCATCGATGGCGTGCGACGGGGCGATTTCGACCTCATCGATGCCGACAAGCCCGATATCGCGGCGGCTGTTCCGCAAGCAGCGCCTTTCCTGTTCTGGTCACGCACGCCTTTGGTCCATGTTGCCGATGACGGGCGCTACCTCCTACGAGATGCCCGTTATCTGGGCCGCGAGGGAGGTTTCACGGTCGAGCTTCCGGCAGAGGTTTGCGAGCCTACCAATCCGCCTCCGCAGGCAGGAGGTGCTATCCCAGAATAAGTTTCTGCATTCGCGGGTCGCTGGCCATCTCGCGTTCCATGTCGCGCCGGATAATGCCGCGCGCTGGCGTGATGTTGAAATGGCTGACGATGCTTTCGTCCAGCATCCCCTTGCGGATCGCGACCCAGTTGGTTTGGGTGAAATCGTCGAGGATCGGGTGGTAGCAGCAAGCCTCCAGCCCCTTGGGCAGCAAGCGGCACAGCAGGTAGTCGGCGCCCAGAAGGTCAAAGAACATCTTGAGCGAACGGCCAGCCACCAGCGTGGTGTAATTGTATTCGAACTGGATCACGTCGACCGCGCCTTTGCCCAGTGTCTCGGCAAAGCCCTTGAGCACGGCGAAATCATGGCCTTCGGTATCGACTTTGAGCAGGTCGATCTTGTC
Source organism: Alphaproteobacteria bacterium (assembly GCA_030424845.1). Classification (GTDB taxonomy): domain Bacteria; phylum Pseudomonadota; class Alphaproteobacteria; order Sphingomonadales; family Sphingomonadaceae; genus Alteraurantiacibacter. The sequence goes on from JAUHWC010000003.1 coordinate 427,903, forward strand.
GAGCCCGGTGCGCTCAACTTCCGCATCGCCGGTACGCGCTTCGATTTCGACCATGCGCACATCGCCAACCGCGCCATAATCGACATGGAGCGAGGCGAATTCGGGCTGGTCGGCATAGGCCTGCATCTGCAGCGTCCCGGGCGTGTCAGACAAGGCCGCATTGACCAGTTCAGCGCGGGGGTCGTCGATGGTCTGGGAGAGCGTGGCAAAGGTGCCGGGAACAGCTTCGTATGCGAGCAGCCGGCCAGCTTGCGAATGGCGCAGGACTTCGCCGGACCACTCGCCAAGATTGGCGCCGACGTCCACCGCCACGAAGCCTGGACGAAGCGCCGCGACACGCTCCACCAGCCAGGCCTCTCCATTGCTGGCAATCTCAACGTCATGGTTGCGATAAGCCTTGATGATCCGCTGGGCCAGGGCATGCAGCGCATGCGCGCCAGGGCGGCGTTGCTTCACTATCGCATTGATAAGGAGATTAATCAGGAAAATTGCGGGCCTCTCCGTTGTGGTATCTCGTCTAGCCTGCTGAGGCAGCAAAGCCAATAGTGGTGTCCACTTGGTGATGGGGTGGGGCCTAAGGTCCAGCTACCGGAACCACCCAGCCTTTCCCATGGTTGGTTGAGCAACATGCAAGGGAAACAACATTGAGCGATCCGCAAATCGTCTGGCTCAGGCGTGACTTGAGATTGGTGGACCAGGCCGCATTCCACTGTGCGGCAAATGCTGGCCCGGTGATCGCTGTCTACGTCCTCGATGACGAAACGCCGGGCAGCCATGCCTATGGTAGCGCATCGCGCTGGTACCTGCACCATGCGCTGGAGGCGTTGGCGAAGGACCTTGGCCGCCACAATTCGCAGCTGGTCCTGCGCAAGGGCCGGGCGGTGGACGTGTTGTGTGATCTGGCTGAAGAGACCGGCGCAGGTGCTGTCCACGCTATCCGCCATTACGAACCGTGGTGGCGCGAGGCAGAGCAGGAACTGGCCGCCAGGCTCGACCTGTGCCTGCATGATGGCAATTACCTGCTCCCGCCCGGTGCCGTCACCACCGGTTCGGGCACGCCCTACAAGATATTCACGCCTTTCAAGAACGCCACTTTCGATGCGATCGACAGCTTCGATATTCTTCCCGAACCTTCGCTGACCTTGCCGGAGCAATGGCCCGCTTCGGACGATCTGGGGGATTGGAAGCTCTTGCCGGAAAGGCCCGACTGGGCAGGCGGGATGCGCCGGTTCTGGAAGGCCGGCACTGCCGCCGCGCTGGAACGCTTTGACGATTTCGTGGAAGTCATCGGGGACTACAAGGAGGATCGCGAATGCCCCTCCATCGATGGCTCCAGCAAGATGAGCCCGCACCTCCACTTCGGTGAAGTCAGCCCGCGCCAGTTTTGGCAGACCATCGCCCAGCATCGCAGCCATGGCGCTCGCTTCTTCAAGGCAGAGCTGGTGTGGCGCGATTATGCGCAGACGCTGGCGCTGCAATTCCCCGATTACGGAAAGCGGTCCTATCGCGATGGCTATGACGAGCGCCTGTGGCGTGATCCCGACACGGATGAGCAAGCGGCGGCAGACCTCGAGGCATGGCAGGAGGGGCGGACGGGTTATCCCGTCGTCGATGCCGGCATGCGGCAGCTGTGGCAGACAGGGTGGATGCACAACCGCGTGCGGATGATTGCGGCCAGCTTCCTCGTGAAGCACCTGCTGATCGACTGGCGGCACGGCGAGAAGTGGTTCTGGGATACGCTGGTGGATGCCGACTATGCCTCCAACGCCACCAACTGGCAGTGGGTGTCCGGCACCGGGGTCGATTCCAACATGTTCGTGCGGATCATGGCCCCGCTCAGCCAGAGCGAAAAGTTCAACGCGGGCGACTATATCCGGCAGTATGTGGCGGAGCTTGCGGAGATCGATGATCCCTATGTCCACGATCCCGAAGCGCATGGCTGCCGGCCGCCTGCCTATCCGGCCAAGATCATCGGCCACAAGGAAGGGCGCGAGCGGGCCTTGCAGGCCTATCGCACGATGAAGGGGTAAAGCGCTGCCCGCGGTCTTGAGGCACGCTGCCGCTGTTGGCATAGATGTCAGCATGGCGGGAGAGGCTAACAGGGGAGGGGCCCTGCTGGAGGCGGGGCAGCGATTCGGGTCAAGGCCCGGCCTGCTGGCCCGCGTGCTGGCGCCAGGCCTCGGCCACCTGGTGGACCGGATCGATGCCGGGCTTGTTCGCGGCGCCATGCATGCAACCTTGCCGGACGGATCCACCCGCAAGCTGGGCGGGCGCAATCCCGGTTTCGAGGGGCACATCCACCTGAAGGACTGGCGCGCCCTGCTGCGCCTCGCCACCGGAGGCTCGCCGGGCTGGTACCAGGCGTGGGAGGCAGGCGAATGGGAATCGCCCGATCCCGTCCCGCTCTTCGCGCTGTTTTCCGCCAACGGTCGCGAACTGGGCGAGATCGGCCGCGCCAAGGGCCCGTGGCGCTGGGCATCGCGTGCGCTGCACTGGTTGAACCGCAACACAAGGATGCAGGCGGAACGGAACATCCACGCGCACTACGACCTCGGCAATGACTTCTATGGCGCGTGGCTCGACCCAACGATGAGCTACTCCAGCGCCTATGACTGCTCGCGCGATGGCCTGGAAGCGGCGCAGAAGCGCAAGTGGGAAAGGCTGGCGGAAAGGCTGGGGCAGCCGGCGAGCCTGCTCGAAATCGGCTGTGGCTGGGGCGCCCTGTCAGCCCATTTTGCCTCTCGCGGTAGCGCGGTCACCGCCATCAGCCTTTCCGACGAGCAGCTTGAGTGGGCGCGGGCGCACCATCCGGGTGTCAATTTCCTCAAGCAGGATTACCGCGATACCTCCGGCCAGTTCGACGCCATCGTGAGCGTCGAGATGGTGGAAGCGCTTGGCCGCGATTACTGGCCAACTTTCATGGATTGCGTCGCCCGCAACCTGAAGCCGGGAGGCAAGGCGGCCATCCAGTATATCGCCATGGATGATGCACTGTTCGAAGGCTATGCCCGCAACGCCGATTTCATCCAGGCATACATCTTCCCGGGCGGCTTGCTGATCAAGGCGAGCGAGTTCCGCCAACTGGCCGAGGAGCGCGGCCTTGCCTGGACGGAACAGGAGGATTTCGGCCTCGATTATGCTCAGACGCTGAAGACATGGCGCGAGAGTTTTGACCGGGCCGAGGCGCAAGGGCGCTTGCCGACAGGGTTCGACGAACGCTTCTGCCGTCTCTGGCGCTTCTACCTGCAATATTGTGAAGGCGGTTTCCGTGGCGGCAGCATTACCGTGAGCCAGGTGACGCTGGTGAAGGGGGGATAGGGCCATGCAGGCTGCCAGATGGATGCGGCGCGGGGCCATACTGGTGGCGGTTCCGCTGGGCTTGGCGATGGCCGGATGGCTGGCGCTGGATGAAGACCAGCGCGCGCTCGTCGCCTCCGCACCCACCAACACCGACGTGCTGTTCTGGAATGACGAGCAACGTGCCGCCGGGTTCAGGATGCTCGACAGGCTGGGGTTGCTGGTCGGCTCGCGCACCGTGGCTGCGGGCGACGAGATACTGGCCTTGCCCCCCGGGGAAGACCTCACGCCCTATCTGGACATCGATCTCGATGCTTTCATGCGGAGCCAGCAGTCCGCTGCCATCGTCGCAGTGCAGGACGGGAAGGTGGTGCTGGAACGATACGGTCTCGGTTTCGGGCCGGAGGGTCGCTGGACCAGCTTTTCTGTCGCCAAGAGCCTGACATCCACGCTGGTCGGCGCTGCGATACAGGATGGTGCGATCCAGTCCCTTGAAGACCCGGTCAGTCGTTACATTCCCGACCTTGCCGGGTCGGTTTATGACGATGTCACCATTCGCCAACTACTGACCATGAGCTCCGGCGTGCGTTGGAACGAGGATTACAGCGATCCGCAATCCGACGTCGCGCTGTTCAACGCGCATGAGCCGGAGGAGGGGATGGACGTCACCGTCTCCTACATGCGTGGGCTTGAGCGAGAGGCACCAGCGGGTGCGAAGTGGGTCTACAAGACGGGTGAGACCAACCTTATCGGCATCCTCGTGAGCGAGGCGACGGGCAAGCCGCTGGCTGACTATCTGTCGGAGAAGGTGTGGCAGCCCTTCGGTATGGAAGCGGATGCCACATGGTTGCTCAATTCAACCGGTAACGAGATTTCCGGCTGTTGCATCCAGGCAAGGACACGGGACATGGCGCGCTTCGGCATGTTCGTGCTGGCTGATGGCGTGGCAGGTGGCGAGCGGATCGTGCCCGAGGGCTGGTTTGCGGAGGCGACCGCCAGCCAATTCGCAACCGACAGGGCGCGCCGCAGCTATGGCTTCCAGTGGTGGACCTATGATGATGGCAGCTTCGCGGCTGGAGGCATCTTCGGGCAGGGCATCTTCATCGACCCTGCGCGCAATCTCGTAATCGCCACAAATGCCAACTGGCCCACGGCGACAGACGACATGGGCAAGGGGCTGGAACGGTACGAATTCTACCAGTCGGTGCTCCGCGCGATTGATGCGCGCGATGCCGTCGCGGGCGATCAGCCGCGATAGACCCCGTCGCCGCGATAACGGGCGAGGATGTTGTCATGCACGATCGGGCTGAGCAGGTTGGAAAAGGCGCAACCGCAATTGCCGTTTTCCCACCAGATGGCCTCTGCTTGCAAGGACTCGAGCCCAGGCAGCGTCAGCCAGCAGATCGAACCGGGGTGCATGCGGGTGACCGCCGTGGCAGAAAAGCCAGACAGCGACAGGTCATTCACGACCGTCTGGAAGGCACGCATGGCCGATGCCCGCAATTGCGCAGGAATTACGATCTTGGTGCGCGGTGCGCAGCGATCTTCCTGTGCCGCGATGTCGTATCGGCCCTGTGCATTCTGCAAGGTTGTCATGGCATTATCCCGGTCTGGCGCATTGAAATTCCACGATCTTTGTGACCGTGCTTTGCGCAGAATGTAGGATGCTGCTTACCGGGACCTTGCCGGATATGGTTAAGAGGAAATTTCCACTCTTTCGCGGTGGAGGTTGTCGAAGTCCTCAACCAGCAGAGCCACGATGCGATCGCCCACCACTTCCGGCGGCTTGACCGTCTGCGGATCTTCGCCGGGATAGGCGCGTTCGCGCATGGCGGTGCGGGTGGCACCTGGATCGACGATGGCGACACGGGTTTCCGAAATGCGCCCGATTTCCTGGCCATGGCTCAGCAGCAGGTTGTCGAAAGCCGCCTTGGTTGCGCCATAGGCGCCCCAGAAGGCGCGCGGTTGGGAACCGACGGAACTGGTGAGACCAATAACGCGGCCATGTTCGCTGCGCTTCAGGAGCGGATCGAAGGTCGCCAGCAATGCCTGCGTGGCGAGTACGTTCAGCGTCATCGCCTGATTGAACTGCTTGCCGTCAATCTGCGTAACGGGCGTGAGCGTGGGCAACATGGCTGCGGAAATCACCAGGATATCCAGCCTGTCCCAACGCTGTGCTATGGCTTGCGCCAGGCGTCCGATGGCTTCGCCTTCGGTCAGGTCCATCGGGGCTATGGTGGAGGTGCCGCCAGCCTCGTGGATGGCATCCTCCACGGCTTCCAGGTCCTTCACTTTGCGGCCGGTGATCACGACATGCGCGCCGGCAGCAGCAAGGGCCTTGGCAGTGGCAGCACCGATGCCGCGACTGGCACCGGTAACGAGCGCGATGCGCCCGGCGAGGGGTTTGTTGTCGGACATCAGGACACCGGATCAGGATCGACGGGGAAATCCAGTTGCGCTTCCTCCGCCTGCTTGGCGGCCAGATCCGTCAGCGATGTGGGATAGTCACCGGTAAAGCAGGCATCGCAATATTGCGGGCAGTTCTTGTTGCGACCTTCGAGCCCGACTGCGCGATAGAGCCCGTCGATCGAAACAAAGGCCAGGCTGTCCGCCTGGATGAATTCGCGCATGGCGGCAAGGTCCATCCGGCCGGCAAGCAGCTTGGACCGCTCTGGCGTATCCACACCGTAATAGCAGCCATGGCCGGTAGGCGGGCTGGCGACGCGGAAATGCACTTCCTTGGCGCCAGCGTCGCGCATCATCTGCACGATCTTGAGGCTGGTGGTGCCGCGCACGATGGAATCGTCGATCAGCACGATGCGCTTGCCTTCCACGATGGCGCGGTTGGCGTTGTGCTTGCGCTTCACACCGGCATGGCGTGCGCCGTCGGAAGGCTGGATGAAGGTACGGCCGACATAGTGGCTGCGGATGATGCCCAGCTCGAAGGGAATGCCCGACTGCTGCGAATAGCCGATGGCTGCAGGAACGCCGCTGTCCGGCACAGGAATCACGAGGTCCGCCTCGCAGGGGATTTCCTTGGCCAGTTCCATTCCGATGTTCTTGCGCGATTCGTAGACCGAACGGCCATTGAAGATCGAATCGGGCCGGCTGAAATAGACATGCTCGAAGATGCACGGACGCGGGCTGATATCGCCGAACGGCTGGTGCGAACGGATAACGCCGTCGAAATCAACCTCGACGAATTCGCCCGGATCGATCTGGCGGACAAATTCGGCACCAACCACGTCGAGCGCCACGGTCTCGCTGGCAAAGATCGTTGCATCACCCAGCTTGCCCATCACCAACGGGCGGATGCCCATGGGGTCGCGGCAAGCGATCATTCCGCGCGGGGTTTCGACGATCAGCGCATAGGCACCTTCGACGAGGCGCAGCGCATCCACTAGCTTGTCCAGCATGGTAGGATAGCGGCTGGTTGCCACGAGGTGGATGATCACCTCGGTGTCGGAGGTCGACTGGAAAATCGCGCCCTTTTCAACGAGCCCCTGCCGCAAGTGGCGGGCGTTGGAGATATTGCCGTTATGCGCCACGGCGAAACCACCGCTGGCGAGATCGGCATAGAGCGGCTGCACATTGCGCATGCCTGCACCACCAGTGGTGGAATAGCGTACGTGGCCCGCAGCCATGTGGCCCGGCAGTTCGGACAGCGACTCTTCGGTCGAGAAATTCTCAGCCACATGGCCAATGCCGCGGCGGGTGAAGAATTCCGCCCCGTTATAACTGGTAATGCCAACGGCTTCCTGGCCACGGTGCTGCAGGGCGTGCAGCCCCAGCGCACAGGTGACAGCAGCGTTATCGTCTCCGATTACGCCGAAAACGCCGCATTCCTCCCGCAGTTTGTCACCGTCGAGGCTAAAGAAAGGGTGGGTAAAATTTGTCATGCAATGACGACGCAACCTGCAATGTGGACTGACGCAGAAGCCATTGGCAAGGCTGTGGCGATAAAACAAGGCATGGGGTCTGTTTTCCGGCGCATTTGTAGCAAATTCGTACGTAAGGGCTAAATCGCTGCTGACCTTTTCCTAAAGGTCCTTATCAAGGATTAAACATCATCCTAGGGCTTGTTGTGGAGCGTGGAGCATGATGACGAGGTGATCCATGTGATCGCGCACCACATGACTGATGCAACGCATGAACTGCACCGCCTGTCTGACGACCTGCTGCAGGCCCCCGTCGCACGGGCAGACCATGTTACCAG
>JAUHWC010000004.1 GCA_030424845.1 Alphaproteobacteria bacterium
TCTGGCTGTCCATCCCCGAACATCCCAACGGCGCCTTCCTGGGAACGGAGATCAGCGCCAATACCTGGCCGCGCCGCACGCCGCTGCGCGCGTTCCGCGGCAATACCGCGCATTCCAACTTCGACGGCTTCCTGATCGACCGGCACATCGACCAGGACAACACCTTCGGACTGGCCTCGATTCCGTTGATCCCGCTTGCAGACCCCACCGATCTCGAAAGCGAAGTGATGGAGACGCACTTCGAGAACCTGACCGCCTACAAGAACCGCAATGGCGGCCTGTGGGGCCGGGGCGATCTATACGTCTACAGCAACCTGAAACTTGCCGACAATGCCATCGGCATGACGCAGGCGGCAGGGGATATCGGCAGCCTGCCCTTCAGTTCGCGCCTGGTGGATTCACTGGTCGTGGGCGAGACCGACAATATCGGCAATCCCACTACGCCGGAGGAAGTGGCTTATGGCCGCAGCCTTCCCAAGACGGCGATCCCCGACTTCCCGATCCGCGGCTACGAATATTACGATTACCGCGACGATGTGGTGAACACGACCTTCGTGAATTTCCAGGACAACGAGCAGAGGAAGACGGGCGCGCTGTCCTTCCTGCTGTTCACCAGCGCGGGCCTCAGCACCGGAAGCACCATCAGCGGTGCCGAGTTCGTCAACGCCAAGCCGGTCTACTTCCCGAAGTACGATGACCGGTTCGACAATGACAACCGGGGCGGCAACGCATACCGGACCCTGTCGTTTCGCGACCTCGACGGTTCGGTGACCGGCATCCCAGGTTCCCAGGTCCTGCTGCACGACGGCGAGAATGACAGCGTCGCCACAGACGATAGTTGCGAGATCCACCCCGTCTGGAACGCAGCAGTGTGTACCGGCGATATCGGTCGCCTCAATCTCTCGGACAGCAGGGGAGAACTGCCTGCCGCAGTCGACCTTGAATCCCGCACGGCCCGGTTTGCCCTGCTCGCTTCGCTCGGTCCCAATGCGCCGGACACCCCGCTCGTGCAGGCCCAGCGCGCCGCCCTGTTCTCCCGCCGTCCTCCGCAGGCGCCCATCGCGCTTTTCCGCAACGGCAAGGAGTTCAAGGTCAGCGGCGACCAGAGCACCGTGCGGGCCGGCACCGAGATCGAGCTCAGGACCGAAAGGCCGCAGGTCACGCTCAGCCTTGCAGAAATGGACGAAGGCTCCTGGGTCATATTCCGGATGCCGGGTTTCGACAGTGCCGTTTCAGGGCTCGAACAAGCCAGCATGGATGCCTTGCGCGCAGCGAAGGAAACGTCCTGGTTCAGGGGCGATGATGCCTTGTGGGTCAAGCTGGTGGCCGATGCCCCGGTCATGCCTGTCATTCGCCCCACGGATCTGCAAGCCAGCATAACCGTCACCCGATAGCGATCGCAACGACAACCGGCACTGCGCAGCTTGCCGGATCTGGCGATGTGGGTAAGCTGCGCGCAACCTGCCGCACGCTGGCCTTGCATTGGCCAGACGGGCGGCCTTGCGGGGAAGGAGGGCGAACCTGGACGGCATCCACGACCTTGGCGGCATCACGAATTTCGGTCCGGTCAGGCCCGAGCCGGACGAGCCCGTGTTCCATCACGATTGGGAACGCCGTGTCTTCGGCATGAACATGGCCGGGCTCGCCTTCGTCGGTCCGGTCGACCGCGCGCGCCACGTGATCGAGAGAATGGATGCGATCCACTATCTCACGACCAGCTATTACGAGCACTGGCTGCACGGGATCGTTACGCTGTGCGAGGAACTCGGATATGTTTCGGCCGAGGAACTCGAAAGCGGGAAGGCGAAGGGCCCGGCAAACCTTCCCCACCCAGCTCCCGATGCGACCATGATCGAAGAGCTTGTCCGCGTCGGCATGCCGGCGATCCGCCCTTGCGTAACTGCGCCGGCGTTCTCCGTTGGCGCGCGGGTCATGACACGCAACATGGAGGTCAAGGGACACACGCGCCTGCCACGGTATGCACGCGGCCGACCAGGCACGATTGTCGCCTATCGCGCGTGCCATGCCTTCCCCGATACTGCGGCACACGACCTGGGCGAATGCCCGCAACCGCTCTACACCGTTCGTTTTGAAGCAAGCGACTTGTGGGGCGACAACGTGTCCCGGCGCGATTGTGTCTACCTCGACCTCTGGGAATCCTATCTCCAGGGGCTGGACGAAGGAGTTGCCTGACATGAGCGACGATCACCATCATGACCATGGCCATGGTCATGCACACGACGCACCGCCCAGCCCGCACCACTCCAGTGACCGCAGCGCAGAGCAGAACAGGGTGCTGGAGGAAAAGGTTGCGCGGATCGAGGCACTGCTGATCGAGAAGGGCCTGTTCGACAAGGGTGCGCTCGATCGCGTCATCGACATCTACGAGAACGACCTTGGCCCGATGAACGGAGCCAGGGTTGTCGCGAAGGCCTGGACCGATCCCGGTTTCAAGGAACGCCTGCTGCAGGATGGCAGCGCGGCAATCGCCGAACTCGGCTTCGGCGGACTGCAGGGCGAACATCTGGTCGTTTGCGAAAACACGCCCGAGGTCCACAACCTCGTGGTCTGCACCTTGTGCTCCTGCTATCCTTGGCCGGTCCTCGGACTGCCGCCCGCATGGTACAAGGATGCCGCCTATCGTTCGCGGGTGGTCGTGGATCCGAGGGGTGTCCTCGCCGACTTCGACACAGACATCGCCGACGACGTCGAGGTGAGGGTATGGGACAGCAGTTCCGAAATGCGATACCTGGTCCTGCCGGAGCGGCCCGCTGGAACCGAGCACCTCACAGAAGACGAACTGGCACAACTGGTCCATCGCGATGCCATGATCGGGGTCAGGAAGGTTGAGCCGGCGTGAGCAATACAAGACTTGCCAGGCCGGAAATCGCGGAGATGCAGGGCCACCAGGCACTTCCCCGCAAGAGCGGTGAACTGGTTTTCCAGGCCAATTGGGAAAGGCGCGCCTTTGCCATGGCAGTCAGCCTGGCAGAGCAAGGCCGGTTCGACTGGGCCGACTTCCAACAGGCGCTGATTGCAGCCGTGGACGAGGCGGAAGGCGAAGATCCGCTCAATCCGTCCCGAGGCTACTTTGAAAGCTGGCTCGTGGCGCTGGAAGCCGTGCTGGCGCAATCGGATCTTCTGGAAGGCTGATCGCCTGGCCTCGGCCTCCTCAACCCAGCGATGGTACCCTTACCCTGAAACCGCCGGCGGCGGCACATAGGCCCCGGCAGCCCTTTCGGCCATTTCTGCAAAACGGATGGCAGTAAGGTCTTCGAAGTGCGGACCGATGATCTGCATTCCTGCGGGTAGCCCGTCGACAAAGCGCCCCGTCGGCATGACGGTGGCCGGCAGGTTGGCGACGGTTGCGAGCCCTTGCCAGGTGAAGTCGAGATAGGGCTGTTCCTTGCCATTCACGATTATGCGGCGTTCGAGCTGTTCGGAATGGACCCCTTCGCCTTCGGCCATGTGGGGAAAGGCAACGATCGGAACCGCCGGGCAAAGCAGGACGTCATACCGGTCGAAATAGGAGGCCCAGGAGCGGAAGAGGTGCTCACGCCGATCCTGGACCGCAAACCATTCCGGCAATGTCGTGCGCATGTAGCGGACCATCTTCTCCGCAATGCCGGTGGGGTCTCCCTCGATGAAACGGGCGAATTCGTCCGCCTCACCTGGTGCAGCCGCCCCGACTATGGCGAACAGGGCGTTCATGTAGGTCTCGTAGCTTTCCCGGGGATCGACTGGAAGCGGGACCCGTTCGAGGCGGGCGCCGGCCTCCTCAAGAGCGGCAAAGTAGTCTTCGAGCGCATCGCGATAGGCATTGTCGAGCAGGTATTCGCCATCGCCAAGCCACACGCCGACACAGAAATCTTCCAGCCGTTCATGCCGGGCCGGACGAAGATGCTTCCTTGCTTCTGGCTTGGCGACGAGCGGCAGCACGAGCGCGAGATCTTCGGCGGATCGCGCCAGCGGGCCAGCCACGCCAAGCTGCGTCTCGTAGAGTGCTCCCGGCGGAGGCGGAATGTGGCCCCGTGTCGGGACGAGGCCGTAAGTCGCCTTGTGGCCGAACACGCCGCAGAAATGTGCCGGTATCCGGATGGAGCCTCCGATGTCGCTGCCCATTTCGAATGCGGTGAACCCGGCTGCCACGCTGCCTGCGGAACCTCCGGACGACCCGCCGGGGGAACGGCCCGGATCCCAGGGGTTCCGGCTGAGGCCATAGTTCGGGTTGAAGGACTGCCAGTCGCTGGCTCCCTGCGGCAAGTTGGTCTTGCCGAAGATGATGGCCCCTGCTGCGCGCAGGAGCTGCACGGAATCGGCATCGCTGTCGGGGAAATGGTCGCGCAAGTGCGGAAACCCGCAACTGGCCGGCATTCCGACAGCTTCGAAGGATTCCTTGATCGTGATGGGAAGACCATCAAGCGGCCCGTTGGATTCGCCACGCGCGCGCCGCTCGTCAGCCAAGGCAGCCTCTCGGCGCGCGCGGTCGATGTCGAAGGTAACCACGAGATTGTAGGTCGGATTGTGCTGCTCGATGCGGGACAGGTACAAATCGAGCAATTGGCTGGAGGTGATCGCCCTTTCCCGAAGCAGTTTCAGCAGCGTGCTTGCCGAAGCGAATTCCAGACGTTCTGCGGTCACATGTTCCTCCCTCTCCTGCAATGACGCTAGCAGAGAAAAGGAACTTTGCGAACGGTCCGCCTCGCACGCGGTCTCCGCGCCTTGGCGATGGTCTGTTGGCAGTCAGCCGGCTTGCGTTTCCTGCACGCAGAAGGGGCATTTCGATACCCAGTGGCCGGGAACATGCTCCTCGAATGGGGGCTCCTCGTGGCGCATGCGCTCGTCATGTTCGACAGGGCTGCGCGGCCAGAACTTGCAGCCATCGGGAGGTGCCATCGGCGATGGCGGATCGCCCTCCAGCACGATGCGCGTGCGGCTGCGCTCGGACACCGGATCAGGCTCGGGGATCGCGCTCATCAGCGCCTTGGTGTAGATGTGCAGCGGGTGATCCACCACCGCCTCGGCATCGCCCAGTTCGACGATCTTGCCAAGATACATCACCGCGATCCTGTCGGAAATGTAGCGCACGACAGACAGGTCGTGCGAGATGAAGATCATCGTCAGCCCCAGCTCGCTGGTGAGCTTCTTGAGCAGGTTGAGGATCTGCGACTGGATGGACACGTCGAGCGCCGATACCGGCTCGTCCGCGATGATCAGTTCCGGCTCAGGCGCCAGGGCACGGGCAATCGCGACGCGCTGGCGCTGGCCGCCGGAAAACTCGTGCGGATAGCGCTTCATCTGGAACGGGTTGAGACCCACCGTGCGAAGCAGCTGCGCCACGCGGGCACGCAGTTCATCGCCCTTGAGCTCCGGATGGCGGGTGCGCACGGCTTCGGCCAGCGTGTCCAGCACCGTCATGCGCGGGTTGAGCGAGGCATAGGGGTCCTGGAAGATCATCTGGAAGTTGATCCGTTCGGACCTGATCTGCTTGTCGGAAAGCGCGGTGAGTTCCCGCCCCTTCAACCAGATCCTGCCTGACGTGGGCCGCAGCAACTGCATGATCGTGCGGCTGAGCGTGGACTTGCCGCATCCGGACTCGCCAACAAGGCCCAGGATCTCGCCCTTGCGGATGGTCAGCGACACCCCGTCCACTGCCTTCACCACCCCCTTGCTTTCGCGGGTGAGGAACTTGCTGCCAAGATCGAAATGGGTCTTCACATCGTCGATGACGAGGAAGTCTTCCTGCGGATTGCCGACGAGGGTGTTCATGCGTTGCTTCCGGCGGTTTCGGGCAGCGTGTCGTCAGCGACATCGCCGGCCTTGGTCAGCACAGTTTCGATCGGAGCGCTGGAATCGCAGAAGCCGCAGGCGGACCAGCAATGGCCCGGCTCGATTTCCGCCAGCGCCGGGCGTTCGCCTTCGGGCGTGCCCGTCTTGGGATAGGGGCAGCGCGGATAGAAGGCGCAGCCCGGGATCGGCTTGGAAACGTCCGGCGGCAGGCCCGGGATGGTAAACAACTCCTGCCCCTTGGCCTGGAGCGAGGGGATCGTCTTCTGCAGGGCGCGGGTATAGGGGTGGCGCGGGTGGTAGAAGATCTGTTCCGCCGATCCGCTCTCCATCTCGCGTCCGCCATACATCACCAGCACCTTGTCACAGGTGCCAGCCACCACGCCAAGGTCATGGGTGACAAGGATCACGGCAGTGCCGAGATCGTTCTGGCGCTGCTTGATGATGTCCATGATCTGGGCCTGCACCGTCACGTCCAGCGCGGTGGTCGGCTCGTCGGCGATCAGCAGGTCCGGCTCCGTGATCAGCGCCATCGCGATCATCACGCGCTGACGCATGCCGCCGGAAAATTCGTGCGGATAGCTGTGCACCCGCTTGCTCGCTTCTGGAATGCCCACTTCCTCAAGCGCTGCGATCGCCTTGTTGACGGCGCTCTTGCGATCGATGTCGGTGTGCATCTGCAAGGCTTCCACCAGCTGCGTGGAAATACGCAGGTAGGGGTTGAGCGAGGTCATCGGGTCCTGGAAGATGATGCTGATGCGGTTGCCGCGGATCTTGCGCAGTTCCCGTGGCCCCATCTTCAGCAGGTCCTGCCCGTCGAACATGGCCGTGCCGCGTTCGATCCGGCCCGGCGGCTCCGGAATGAGGCGCATCAGCGAATAGCAGGTGACCGACTTGCCGGATCCGGATTCGCCGACAATGCCCAGCGTCTCCCCCCGGTCGAGCGAGAAGCTGACACCGTCGACTGCGCGCACCACGCCGTCACGGGTATGGAAATGGGTGGTCAGGTCGTTGACTTCGAGCAGGGCCATCCGATCAATCCTTCGCGCTCTTGGGATCAAGCGCATCGCGCAGACCATCACCGATGAAATTCAGGCAGAACAGCGTCACGGCAAAGAAGCCGGCGGGAAACAGCAGCAGCCAGGGGTAGATTTCCATATTGGCCTGCCCCTCGTTGATCAGCACGCCCCACGAGGCATTCGGCGGCTGGACGCCCAGCCCCAGAAAGCTGAGGAAGGCTTCCAGCAGCATCACGGCAGGCACTGTCAGCGTGGAGATCACGATCACCGGGCCCAGCACGTTGGGGATCAGGTGCCGTATGATGATGCGGCGGTGCGAATAGCCGAGCGAAACCGCCGCTTCCACGAATTCCTGCTTCTTCAGGCTGATTACGCCGGAGCGGACGATACGTGCCATCGAAAGCCATTCCACGCAGCCGATGGCAACGAACATCAGCCACATCGACCGGCCGAATGCCACCATCAGCAGGATCACGAAAATCGTGAAGGGCAAGGCATAGAGCAGGTCCACGAAACGCATCATGGATGCATCCACCTTGCCGCCGACATACCCGGCCGTGGCGCCGTAGATCACGCCGATGGCAAGCGCGACGACGGTCGCGACGAGGCCCACAAGCAGCGAGATACGTCCACCTTCCATAACCCGCACCATCAGGTCGCGGCCCAGCGTATCCGTGCCGAACCAGTGATCGGCCGAGGGGCCTTCAGCGCCTGCGAAAAGGTCCTGCGCATTGGCATCGTAGGGGGACAGGAAGGGTCCCACCACGCAGAACAGGCAGATGAAGATGAACACCGCAAGGCTGCCCACGGCCAGCTTGTTCTTCTTCAGCCGGGACCAGGCATCCTTCCACAAGGAGGAGCCTTCGACCAGATCCTCCTCGGTTATGACCGGCGCGCCGGCGGCGGCAGTTGCTGGCTTGTCGCCAAGGACGGCTGTTTCGGAATGATCAGTCATATTTCAACCGCGGATTGAGGGCGACCTGAACGATATCGACCAACAGGTTCATGATGACGATCATCGCTGCGAACAGGACTGTAAGACCCAGCACGAGGAAATCGTCACGATTGAGTGCGGCACGCACGAACCACTGGCCAAGGCCGGGAATCTGGAAGATCGTCTCGACCACGAAGGAGCCGGAAATGATGCCTGCCAGCGCCGGCCCGAGGAAGGTGATCGCCGGGATCAACCCGCCCTTGAGGCAATGCTTCCACACGATAGTGCTTTCCGGCACGCCCTTGGCCCGAGCCGTGCGCACGAAATCCTGGTTCAGCATCTCCAGCATCCCCCCACGTGTCAGGCGGGCGAAATAGGCAGCGTAATAGAGGCCGAGAGTGGTAGCGGGCAGGATCACGAATTCAGGACCATACCAGCCGGCGACTGGCAGCCATTGCAGGATCAGGCCGAAAACCAGCGCCAGCAGCGGACCCATCACGAAGGTGGGCAGGCAGATGCCGGCCATCGATACCGACATCGGCACGTAATCGAGCCAGGTATTGCGCTTCACCGCTGCCAGGATGCCGGCCGGAACGCCGAGGAGCAACGCCAGCAGCAGCGAGATCGAACCGAGCTTGAGCGAGACGGGAAAGGATTCGCCGATGATCTGGGTCACCGTGCGGTTGGCATAGACGGCCGAGGGACCGAACTCTCCTTGCAGGACATTGCCGAGCGAGGTGACGAAACGTTCCCCGATGGGCCTGTCATAGCCATAGAAGGCCTCGATCTGGGCGAGTATCTCGGGCGCGATGGCGCGTTCCGAACTGAACGGACTGCCGGGCGTGGCCGCCACCAGCAGGAAGGTCACGGCATATATGCCCAGGAGGACCAGCGCCCCCTGCACCAGCCGCAAGGCAATGAACTTCAGCATGTGGTCCTCATTGGCCCGTCATCTCTCCTGTGCCTGTGGCACTTATTGCTGGGAACCGGCGTTCGGCTCGAGCCAGACATATTTGTAATTGTGGTTGTCCAGCAGCTTGGGATGCCATCCCTGGACCTGCGGATCCTTCAGGAACACGCGGGTATACCAGTAGATCGGGATGATCGGCATTTCGGCGAGCAGGATTTCCTCGGTCTCGCGGAACAGCGCCATGCGCTCTTCCTCGCTATCGGCCATCCGGGCCTGTGCCACCAGCCGGTCATACCGGGCATTGCTCCAGCCCGTGTCGTTGTTGCCGTTCCCGGTGGTGAACATTTCCGTGAAGGTGGAGGGATAGACAAAGTCCCCAATCCACCCGGCGCGGGAAATGTCGTAATCGAGGTTGCTCTGGCTATCGAGGTAGACCTTCCATTCCTGGTTGTAGATGCCGACCTGGATACCGAGCTCGCGCTTCCACAGCGCCTGGATGGCTTCCGCGATCTTGCGATGCGCCTCGCTGGTGTTGATCATGAGCTCGACCTCGGGGAAACCCTCGCCGCCGGGATAGCCCGCCTCGGCCAGAAGGCGGCGCGCCTCATCCGGGTCATACTGCACGGTAGTGGAAGCGATGTAGCCGGGTATGCCTTCCGGCACCAGGCCCGTGGCGGCTGCCTGCCCGCCCTTGGTCACGCGTTCGACGATCAGCTGCTTGTCCAGCGCCAGCGCCAGTGCACGGCGCACCCGCACATCGGTAAAGGGTTCTCGCGTCACGTTGAGGCGGTAGAAATAGCTGCCCAGATAAGGCGAGATGGTCAGCCTGTCGGGCATGATCTCGCCGAAATAGGGAATCTTGTCCGGGTTCACCGTGTTGGTCAGGTGCAACCGGTTGTTGCGGAACATCGTTTCTTCGGTGTTGGCGTTGTCGATCGGATAGAAGCGGATGCCGTTGAGGCGGACCGTTTCCGCATCCCAGTATTCCGGATTGCGCTCAACCTCGATCAGCTGGTTGGTCACCCAGCTCTTCAGGCGGAAGGGTCCGTTGACGACATAGTTTTCCAGCGTCGACCAGCCGCTCTGGCGATCGGTCATGCCGCCATGTTCCTCCACCACCCGCGGATTCACGGGGAGATAGCTGGTGTGCTTGATCATCGAGAGGAAGTGCGGCGTGGAACCCTGCAGGGTGACCTGCAACGTCTTGTCGTCCAGCGCCTTTACGCCGACCTGTCCGAAATCCTCGATCTCTCCCATGTTGAACGCCTCGGCGTTCTCGATGACATAGAGCATGGGGGCGTATTCCGCGCCGAGCGCGGGACTGAGGATACGCTGCCAGCTATAGACGAAGTCGGATGCCAGCACCGGATCGCCGTTGCTCCACTTCGCATCGCGCAGGCGGAAGGTCCAGACGGAGAAATCCCCGTTATGCTCCCAGCTTTCAGCCATGCCCGGCTCGGGCTCGAGGTCGTTGGTGGGATGGCGGGCGATCAGCCCTTCAAGCAGGGCGCCGATGATCGCGCCTTCCGGAACACCTGTGACAAGGTGCGGGTCGAGCCCCTTTGGCTCGGTCCCGTTGCCCTTCAGCAGGATGCCTTCGCGGGCGGCCTTCTCCGTTTCGGGCACCCCGTCACCGCAGGAAGCCAGGGCCAGCCCCAGGAATGTCAAAAGCAGGAGGCGCCATGTCCGGCGCATGTGATCTAACAGCATGGCCTGACGCTATGGGCAATTGATCCGCTCTGCAACACTCTTGGTTGAAAATGTAACCTTCGTTCCGGAAGCGGGCAGATCCCGCGCTGGACGACATGATCTTGGCAAACGCGGACATCTATTGCAGGATCAAGCCCATAAGAGGAAAGCGGAGACGCCAGGTCTCCGAGCGAGGGGATGGTCATCATGCACTTGCAGTCGAAACTGCTGCTTCTTCCAATGCTCCTGTCCGGTGCTGCCTTGCCCGGCATGGTTGTCGGCGCTTCCGCACAGGACAATCATGCTCATGCCGACATGGCGGCTGATGCGGCAGAGGTTCCGGCCGAGGCAAGGCAGGTGCGCTGGTCCGATCCGGCTGCCTGGCCTGATGGCAAGGTCCCTGCCGAAGGCGATGCGGTGCTGATCCCGCGCGACGCCGACGTGCTGCTGGATATCGATCCGCCGGCCCTGCGCAGCCTGACGATCGACGGCAAGCTGACCTTTTCCGACGAGATCGATATCGAGTTGGAGACCGACTGGATCTACCTGCGCCGCGGCGAACTGCACATCGGCAGCGAGGAACAGCCGCACACGCGCAAGGCCACGATCACCCTGACCGACAAGGTGCCTGGCGAGGACATCAACACGATGGGTGACCGCGGCATCATGCTGATGGGCGGCACGCTCAGCATGCATGGCAATCGCGAGAACAGCTGGACCAAGCTGGCCCGCACGGCCGAGGCGGGCTCAGCAGAAATCGAAGTGCTCGATGCCAGCGGCTGGCGTGCAGGGGACGAGATCGTCCTTGCCTCCACCGACTTCAATCCGCGGCAGGCCGAGAAGCGGACTATTGCCGCCATCAACGGCAATGTCATCACGCTCGACAGGCCGCTCGACTACATGCATTTCGGCGAGATCACCTTCGGCGTCGACCAGCGCGGCGAAGTAGGCATGCTCACGCGCAATATCCTGGTCCAGTCTTCCGAGGATTCGCTGGAGAATTACTTCGGCGGCCACATCATGGCGATGCTCTCTCCCGATGTGCGGATTTCCGGTGTCGAGCTTTACCGCATGGGCCAGCACATGAACCTGGCGCGCTATCCGATGCACTGGCACCTGGTCGGCGAAGGACAGGGCCAGTATATCCGCAACTCCGCCATCCATGACACCTACAACCGCTGCGTGACGGTGCACGGCACCAACAATGTGCTGGTGGAAAACAACGTCACCTTCAACAATGTCGGCCACTGTTTCTTCTTGGAGGACGGGGTAGAAACGGGCAATGTCTTCGCCCGCAACCTGGGCATCCAGACCAAGTGCCATCCCACCCTGCCCTGCGATCCCACCAACCTTGGCCCGGGCCGGGGCCTGACCGGGATGGCGGGCCAGCGGGCGGAACATGTCCTGCTGCCTTCGGACAATACGGCGGCAACCTTCTGGATCACAAATCCGGACAATACCTATCGCGACAATGTGGCCGCAGGTTCGGACCAGATCGGCTTCTGGTTCGCCTTGCCGGTGCATCCCACCGGCGCCTTCGAAGGCACGCCCATCAGCGAGAGCACCTGGCCGCGCCGCACGCGCCTGCGCGAATTCAGCGGCAATACCGCCCATTCCAATTTCGACGGCCTGATGTTCGATCGCGGGCCCAACCCGGACGGCACTTTCAGCGTGGGCGGCAGCAACTACCACTTCCCCGTGGCTGACGGGGCAGACCCGAACGGCGAACCGCTGGTTTCGCATTTCGAGAGCTTCACCGGCTACAAGAACCGCAACGGCGCGGTCTGGGGGCGCGGCGAGCTGCACCTGTTCACCAACCTGCGCGTGGCAGACAACGCCATCGGCTTCACCCATGCCGCATCGGCGGTGGGCCGTGCAGCCTACACCTCCAAGATCGTTGATTCGATTTTCGTGGGCGAGAGCGACAACATCGGCAACCCGACCACGCCGGAAGAGATCGCCTATGGCCGCAGCCTGCCCGGCGAAAGCGCGGATTTCCCGATCCGCGGCTATGAGTACTATGACATGCGCCACGATGTGGAAAACACGCATTTCGTGAACTTCGTGCCCAACACGCTGCGCGATGCCGGGGCGATCTCCTACCTCATGTACACCAGTTTCGGCATGAGCACGGAAAACGCCATCGAAGGGGCCACTTTCGAAAACGCCAAGCCGGTTTCCTTCCCGCCCGTCGTGCGCCGCTGGGCTTCCGACTTCGGCCGGCAGAACGCCTGGCGCGGAGCGGCGATCCACGACAAGGACGGTTCGGTCGGCGGCGTGCCGGGCGGCTTCATCGTGCTCGACAACGGCATCGCCTCTGACGAGGAGGCTTGCGAGATCAAGCCCGACTGGGGCGCAGCGGTTTGCAGGGGTGATTTCGGCCATTTCGGCCTGGGCGGCAACATGGGCTTCGGCAGCGCGCCGATCACCGATCCGATCATGCTCAGCCGCAACGGCAGGCGCTGGGAATACACCGGCCAGACGACAATCCGCAGCGGTGCGGAAGTGCGCGTGGAAACCAGCCGCGAGAGCCTCTCGCTATCCTTGCGGGAAATGGATGATGGGTCATGGGTCCTGTTCGAGCTGCCCGGCTTCACCACCACTGCCGGTGGCGTGCAGCAGGACAGCCTTGAGGCCTTGCGTGAAGCCGGGGAAACCGGCTGGTTCCAGGGCGAGGATTCCCTGTGGGTCAAGCTGGTGGTCGACAATGGTGCAGGCGAAAGCGTGCAGATCGGCAGGCCCGGTTTCGGTGTCAGCACCGTCGGCACCGGTCCGGGCGGTGCCTTTGACGCCGGCGCAACGCTGGATGTGAGCAGGCAGGTCCGACCCGGCTGATCGCCCGGGTTCGACGGACCGATGCTGCGCTCAACGGCGGGGCATCAGCCTGCTCGACATCAGGCGAGACAATCGGAACCGGCAACAGGCAGGTCACCCATTGCCGCCTCGATCGATACGGCTGCAGCTCCTGCTGCCGCAGGCGGCACTGCCTCCTCGCGTGCAACCACCCGGATCCGGCCATCCCGGCCATACAGATCATCAAGGATCGTCACCGTCCCGTCTGCTTCGGCAACGGCGGTGAAATAGGTGACGTAGACCGGCATCGGATCGACAATCGACAGCGTTCGCGTCTCGCGCGATTCAAGGATGCGATCGACCTCCTCGCGCGAGGCGGCGCCTTCCAGCAGCGTGGTGGCAAAACCGATGGCATCACCCGTACGGATGCAGCCGTGGCTGAAGCTGCGCACCTCCTCGTCGAACAACTGCCGGTTCGGCGTATCGTGCATGTAGACCGAATAGGGGTTGGGCATCACCAGCTTCATCTGGCCCAGCGCATTGTTCGGGCCCGGACGCTGGCGATAACGGCCGTTCTGCACGACATAGCCGCGCGCCCGCGCCAGCGAGGGATTGTTGCGCACCAGCGCGCCCACGCTTTCGCGCACGATACTGGCGGGAATCTCCCACCAGGGATTGAGGACGACCCCTTCGATCGTGGCCTGGAACACCGGTGTCGGCGTGCTCTGCTTGCCCACGATCACGCGCCAGGTGCCGACGTGGCTGCCCTGGCGCCACAGATCGGCCTCGAAGCGGGCGGCATTGACCAGGACATAGCTTTCCCCAAGCGAACGGGGCATCCAGCGCCAGCGTTCCATGTTCCGGGCAATCGTGGCGGCGCGTTCGGGATCTTCCTCCTCGCCGTAGGCTGCCATGAGCGCGGAATATTGCGGGTGCGCCGGACGCATCAGCGCAAAAAGGGTATCCAGCGTGTCATCCGCTACTGCTGCGGCAAGCATGGCCTCCAGTGGCAGCTCGCGGTCGGAATCCTGGATATTCCAGCCGCCCCGCTCGCCCGATGCGGCATTGCCGAGCAGGTGCATGCGCGCCAGTCGCAAGGCCAGCGCGTTGGCGGCTGTATCGATGGCTTGGGGGTCGCCGGACGCGCGCGCGGCGACAAGCTCGGCAGTGGAAAGCCGGGGCAAGGCATCGATCGGCGCGACATTCACCCAGCGCTGGAGGGTCGACAGGTCGGCGGAAGACCATTCCTGCCCGTCCTGCGCAGAAACCGGACTGGCGCAAATTGCCAGAAAAAACGAAATGATTACAGCAACCCGCATGTCGCGCACCCGTATCCTGTCTTGCCGAGGCCAGTCAAAACTCCCATTTTGTCATCAAAAGATACACGGGTACGCAAAAAATGAAATTCACAAGGCGCAGCTTCATGGCCGCCTCGCTTGCTGCAGGTGGCACGGCAATTCTCAATCCGGCATCGCTTGCCGCACCCACGAACAGCACCCTGGTGCCGACACCTTTCGACAGTGCAGGCAACAAGGCGGCGACAAGGCCGGACGGGGTGGTGGGCCAGGCGCTGGCAGCGCTCGACAGCCATGCGGCCAGCATCACCGAGCGCGACCGTATCGGCATTGCCGACTACACGCTCCATTCACGCGAATTCCGCTTCCACATCGCCGATGTCGAAGGCGGGGAGATCATCCGCTCCTATCTCGTTTCGCATGGCCGCGGCTCCGATCCGCAGAACAGCGGTTTTGCCCGCAGCTTCTCCAATGTCCCCGGCTCCAACGCTTCTTCGCAAGGCAGCTTCGTCACCGGCGAAGCCTATGTCGGCAAGCATGGTCGCTCGCGCCGCCTGCACGGGCTGGAAGCGCAGAACGATCTTGCCTTCGATCGCGCCATCGTGATCCACGGTGCCGATTACGTCGATCACGGCATGGCATTGAACCAGGGCCGGGTCGGCCGCAGCCTGGGCTGCTTTGCCTTTGAGCGCAGTGAGATCAACGAGGTCCTGGAACTGCTCGGCCCCGGCCGTTTGCTATACGTGGCAGGCACGCCGGCCTGATAGCCAGCCTTAGCTCGCCAACCCTGCGCCCAACTCCCGCGCAATCCCCGGGAGAAGGCGATGGACCTGGGCGGAGATGAAGAACACCCCCAGCGGATCACCGAAGGTGCCTGCGCTCAGCGGGCCGATAGCGCGTGCGCGAGGCATCACGTTGCCATCTGCGCCAAGGATGCGGTTTTCCATGTCGGTAACGATGCCCAGCCCGGTCGGATGCGGGGTGACCTTTCCCTTGCCCCGCAACGCGGCAAGCAGGCTGTCATCCCGCAACAGCCGCGCATTGTCGAAGCCGCTGCAATTGACCACCGCCCCGAACCTCTCGCGCGCCGTCTCGCCACCGGGAACCCGCAGATGCGCGACAAGCTCGTGCGCGCCCTGCACCTCGAGCCGTTCGATCATCCCCTTGCGGTAGGCCACCTGCCCTGCCTCCTCCAGCTGGCGGACGCGGGCTTCGGTCATCGGCGGCGTGCGGAAGCGATGGGCATCGTAGAAATGGCGCAGGTGGCGCAAGGCGCGCTGCTTCTCCACCAGCGCAAGCCGGGGCCATATCCGCGACAAGGGCATGGACAAGGCATCGAAGGCCGCCTGCCAACCCATCCCTTCTCCTTCAGTTTCAGCAGCATGGCGGCGCAAGCCCCTCAGGATCGACAGCGCGGTAAGCTGTTCGCGCGCAAGATATCCGGGCAATTCGCCTTGCAACAGGTCAAGCGGGACCACCGGCGGTTCGGGCGGATCGGCCGCCGGGGCAAGAATCCGCGGCGCCTGTGCGTGGGGGCGAAGGCCGCGGCGCGAAATGGCAGTGATCCGACCCCGGTGGCCGCGCGCTGCCAGGCTAGCGATCACGTCCAGCGCGGTCAGCCCGGCGCCAACCACCAGCACATCCGCGTCAGGGTCGATGGCCGCAAGACCGGCGCGCAAGGGATCGAGGGCAATTGCCGGGTGGCCTTCCAGTTCGCCACTCGCCCATGCAGGGCGCCGCAAGGGGGGATTGCCGGGGGCCAGCAGCACCATCTCGGCCAGCAGTTCGCGCCCGCCCTCGAGCAAGACCTGCACCTGTTCATCTTCGCTGACCAGGTCGATGGCCCGGCCATGGACGTGCGCGATGGTAGAACCGTTGGGCATTTCGGCATGAGCCTGCACAGTTTCGCGCAGGTAACGCCCGAAATCGCGCCGCCGGGCGAATATCTCGCCATTGGCAACCAGCCCGTCCGGATCCCTCTCGTGCAAGCGCTCCTTCCAGCACCAATCGGTGAAATGGGCAGGGTCTGCGACATCGATCGAATGCGCGGCGGAAATCGCGTTGAGGCGAAAGGCCGGATCATCGGTGCTGTAGGCGAGGCCGGGGCCGATGGCAGGCGACGGTTCGATCACCGTGATCGCCAGCGGATCAGCAAGCTTGCGGACAAGCTGTACGGCTGCGGATGCGCCGCTGAAACCGCCGCCGATGATGATGATCCGTCGTCTTGCCATGCCCGTCTGCTGCCTGTGGTCCTGCGCCCGCAGCCTCAGGATGCTGGGGGCAACAAGTCTGGCGGGACCAGGTCTTCAGGGTCCTCGGCAATCGCCCGGTAGAGCTCCGCCATGCCGGCAAAATGCGCGCTGCACCCGGCCACATCGGCCCCGAGGTCGGCAAGGATTTCCATTTCCTGCACCCATCGCCCCGCCTTCCGGTCAAGCAGCGGAAACTGCCGTTCCGCCCATGCCACGAGCCCGGGATGGGAAAGGCGCAACTGCGCCAGCGCAGGTTCCAGCACATGTTCCGAGCGGGCATAGAGCAGCATCTGCGCCATCAGGCCGGTCACGCTCTTGGAGACGCCGGCAAAGGTCATCTTCAAGGCAGAGGCGATGCCGAAGGGCGCATCGAGAACCGCAATGTCGAGGCCGTGATCGGCCAGCCGGGCTGCGGCCTGCGCCCCGTCTCCGGAAAGGTAGAACACCGGGTTCTGCTTGCCATCGAGCGATGGAGCAGGCCCCACGATCCCCGCATCCGCGCAGGCACGCCCGGCTCCTGCAACACGGTGGCAAAGCCTGCGGGCAAGGTCAGGCGCCACGGCATTGCATTCCACGAACAGGCTGCCTGCGCCCAGATGCGGCAGGATGACATCCACCACCGGTTCGGCGGCATCGGGCGGGACGATCGACAGCACCATGTCACAGGCCCCTACCTGCGCAGCAGACCCTTCGCCGAGGCCTGCCGCGGCAGCGCGCCGGCGGCTGGCATCGCTGCGCCCTTCCAGCAGCATCAGCACCTCGGCCCCGCGATGCTGCAGGAATGCCCCCACGCCGGCCCCCATCATCCCGCAGCCGATTATCCCGATACGCATGTCCTGCTCCTCAATCCGCCAGGCTGTGGCCGGCCAGCCGTTCCAGTTGCCGCACCATGGCCGAATGGTCGAGATCTCCTTCACCCGCTTCGCGCGCGCTGGCCAGCAATTGCTTGCAGAAGGCCGTCTGCGGCAGCGACAGGCCAAGGGCTTCCGCCCCCTGCAAGGCCAGCGACAGGTCCTTGAGGTGCAGGTCCATGCGGAAGCCGGGATCGAAGTTGCGCTCGATCATCCGCTCCCCATGCACCTCCAGCACCTTTGACGAGGCAAAGCCGCCCAGCAACGCCTCGCGCACGCGGGCAGGATCAGCACCTGCCTTGCTGGCGAAGATCAGCGCTTCGCCCACTGCCGCGATGTTCAGCGCGACGATGATCTGATTTGCGACCTTGCAGGTCTGCCCCGCACCGACATCGCCTATATGGGTAATGTTGCC
Organism: Alphaproteobacteria bacterium; assembly: GCA_030424845.1. Lineage (GTDB taxonomy): Bacteria > Pseudomonadota > Alphaproteobacteria > Sphingomonadales > Sphingomonadaceae > Alteraurantiacibacter. The sequence goes on from JAUHWC010000004.1 coordinate 17,946, forward strand.
GCCCATGACCTTGAAGAGCGGAAGCGCGCGGGCAAAGCCTTCCGCGCTGCCACCTGCCATGATGGTGAGCGTCGCCGCCTTCGCCCCCACCTCGCCGCCCGATACAGGCGCATCGACATAGTCACCGCCGGCGGCCCGCACCCTGCCTGCAAAATCCCGGGTGGCGATGGGATCGATCGAGCTCATGTCGATAACCAGCGTTCCCGGCGCCAGGCCCGCAACAACGCCGTCATCGCCGAACAGGACGGATTCCACTTCTGGCGTATCTGGCACCATCAGGATCACCACCTCGCAGGCGGCGGCAAGATCCGACAGGCTGTCATGCCCCCTTGCCCCGAGGCCTTTCAGCTCTGCCGCAGCACCACTGGCATTGCTGATGTGCAAGTCGTGGCCGGCCCTGGCGAGGTGGGTCGCCATCGGCTTGCCCATGATCCCCAGGCCGATGAATCCGATTGTCGTCACAGCTGCCCCTCTTCCGCACATGGCTTGCGCCGGTTAGTCCCAGACTCGCGCTTCCCGCGCAATCCCCTTGCCCCCATCGCCTGCTTTGGCCAGTATCGCCCGCATGCGATTGACAAGAAGCCTGAAGGCCATCGCCGCAGCCAGCCTGCTCGTGCCCGCCACTGCCCATGCCTTCCCGGAAACGCCCGAGGAACTGCGGCAGATCATCGCCAGCGAGCATGGCGGCAATCCCGCGTTGTATGTCGCCAATGAGGAAGGCGATTTCCGCCGCTTCGGCTGCCGCGGAAGGGCGGACCTGATGCAGGCGCTGGTCGATTCCGGATATTCGCTGCAACAGACCGAACCCGACCTGCGCATCCGCATGTTCGTTTGCGCCATATACGAGGAAGAGAGCGCCTTCCTGCAGCAGTTCCTGACACCGGAATGGATGGCGGAAGTGGAGCAGGAATATGTCGGCAGCGGCGTGATTTCCCCCCTGCAATACGCCGTGAGCGAGAACGACTACGAGCTCACCAGTGCCCTCCTGTCCAACGAGGCGAGCTATTACCACCTTGGCGGTCGACGCGGCGAGAACCTGACGCGTGACGGGCAATTGCTGCTGGCTGCCTATCGCGCCCGCCGCAGCAACAAGGATCGCTCGCTGGCGGCATTTGCCGAATTGCTTGACCCGCAGATCCTGGCTGCATCGCGCAACGACCGGTTCGTTGAACTGGTGGATGACACATCCCGCAACCGAGGCGGCAGCTCCGGCGGCGACAGCGGCGGCGGTGGCCTGTTCGGCGGCCTGGGGGACCTTGCACTGGGCGCTGCACTGGGCGGATCGAGCACCGATTTCCTGCTCGCCGCCGCGGGAGCTTCGCTGCTGGATGGCGGTGGCAATGCGGAAGACGGCGACCAGCCTGCCAAGACAACCGGCGCGACGGACAGCCAGAGGTTGCTCGCCCGCTATGTCGCCACCGTTCCCTTCACACCTGATGAAACGCGCCCCGCGCCTCGCTGGGCTTGCGCCTGCAAGCCGTGAAAGCGCCGGTACAAGCCCTGCAAGTGGCCGAGATCGTACCGGGCGAACCGGCTGCCGGCGCAGGGTTCGCTACCGGCGATGTCATCACCCACATTGCCGGCATCCGTGTCTACAGCACGGCCACGCTGTTCGACGGGCTGGAGCACGCGGCTGACCTCGATAGCTTCGCGGTCCGATACCTGCGCGGCGGGGAGGCAGGCTCGGCATCCGTTCCCGTGCAACTGTTTGCCGCTGCCACGGCAGATGCGCCTGCAAAGCCGGGCGAAGCAACGGCCCCTTCGGAACCGGTTGCGCAGCCCGATGGAACGCGGGACACGCTGGAAGAGCTGGAGCGGCTTGCCGATCTGCGCGATCGCGGTGTGCTGACCGACGAGGAATTCGAGGAGCTGAAGGCCCGCGTGTTAGCTGCTCCCTGACGGCACGCCATATCCCCCGCCACCTGGCGTCAGCACCTCGAACACATCGCCGGCGTCCAGCCTGACCGATGCCGTCGCGGGCAGTTCCTCCACCGCGCCGTCCTTGCGGATCACGCGGTTCACGCCGCAGGCTCCGTCTTCTCCGCCAGCGAGGCCGAAAGGTACGACCGTGCGCCTGCCGGACAGGATATTGGCCTCCATCGGGGCAAGGAACTTCACGCGGCGGCGAGCACCGTTGCCGCCGGTCCATTCGCCCTTGCCGCCTGAGCCTTCGCGTAACGCGAATTCCTCCAGCAGCACGGGGAAGCGCATTTCGAGGATCTCGGGATCGGTCAGGCGGGAATTGGTCATGTGGGTCTGCACCGCATTGGCCCCGGCGAAGCCCGGCCCTGCCCCTGCTCCGCCGGCGATGGTCTCGTAATACTGGTGCGTGGCATCGCCGAAGGTGAAATTGTTCATCGTGCCCTGGGATGCCGCCATCGCGCCCATCGCGCCCAGCAGTGCGTCTGTCACCATCTGGCTGGTCTCGACATTGCCCGCCACCACCGCTGCCGGGTATTCAGGGGCAAGCATCGAGCTTTCCGGAATGTGGATGCTGACAGGGCGCAGGAAGCCGTCATTCAGCGGCACGGGCAGGTCCGTCAGGCAACGGATGGCATAGAGCGCCGCGGCGCGCACCACCGATGACGGGGCATTGAAGTTGTTCGGCCGCTGCGGGCTCGTGCCGGCAAAGTCTATCTGTGCGCTGCCTGTATCGCGTTCCACCGTGATGCTGACGGCGATCTGCGCGCCATCGTCGAATTCGACCGTTCGCCGGCCATCGCGCAAACCGCGCAGCACTTGGCGCGCGGCATGTTCGGCATGGTCGAGCAGGTGGCCCATGTAGGCCCTGACCACGTCCTCACCATAGTTGCCCACCATCTCCAGCAGGCGGGTGGCTCCGCGCTGGCAAGCGGCGAGCTGGGCGGCAAGGTCGGCGATGTTCTGGTCGATATTGCGCGCCGGATGCGGGCCGGATGCCAGGGCCTTGCGGATGTCCGCTTCCAGCAGCTTGCCATCGTGCAGCAGCGGCAGGCCATCTAGGACCACGCCTTCATCCGCGATTGTCTTGCTGGCAGACGGCATGGAGCCGGGCGCGATGCCGCCGACGTCCGCGTGGTGCCCGCGCGCGGCGGTGAAGAAGGACGGCGAGCCCTCGCCATCCACGAACACCGGTCGCACCACGGTGATATCGGGAAGGTGGGTGCCGCCCTCGTATGGTGCGTTCAGGGCATAGGCATCACCTTCGCGCATGGTGCCGCCGTGCTTCGCCATCACCGCGCGCACGCTGTCACCCATGCTGCCAAGGTGCACCGGCATATGCGGGGCATTGGCGATGAGGTTGCCCGCCGCATCGAAGATCGCGCAGCTGAAGTCCAGCCGCTCGCGGATATTCACCGAACGGGCGGAATTCTGCAAAGCCGCGCCCATTTCCTCGGCGATCGCCATGAACAGGCCGCCGAAGATCTCCAGCCTGACGGGATCGACCTCAGAGGAAACCTGCTCGTTCTTGCGGCTGGCGTGGCGGGTGAGGATCAGCATCCCCTCTTCCGCACGGCGCAGCTTCCAGCCGGGTTCGATCACCAGCGTTGCCACCGGATCAATCACCAGCGCGGGGCCGTGCAACTCCTCGCCTTGCGCCAGCGCGGATCGTGGCAGGACCGGGCATTGATGGTCCACGCCTGCCATGTGGCAGGTGGCAGTCTCGCCGCGCCGCGCCTTGTCGCCCGTTTCGAGCTTGAGCGCGTCACCGTGTTGCGTGGGGGCAATGGCCGTGGCGCGCAGGCTTTCGACCACCAGTTTCGCTTCGCTGTCATAGCCGAAGCGCTGGCGATGCGCGCTGGCGAAGGCATCGCGCATTTCGGCGATGGGTCCGAAGGGAACAGCGATGGTCGCCTCCCCGCCCTCGGGCCGGATATGCGCCTCGCCTTCCAGTTCGAGATTGCCGGCAGGCAGGCCCTGCGCGGTCATATCCGCCACTGCATCCTCACGCAGCCTTTCGATAGCTTCGCACAAGGCCGCCGCGTGCTCCTCGCCAAGTGGCAATTGCACGGTGCCCTCGCGCATGGCGCTGCGATCGGCAAGCCCCATGCCATAGGCCGACAACACGCCCGAAAGGGGGTGGACCAGCACGGTATCGATGCCCAGCGCATCAGCCACAAGGCACGCATGCTGCCCTCCCGCCCCGCCAAAGCAGTTGAGCGCGAAGTGGGCGAGGTCATGACCCCTGGCGACCGAAATGGCGCGAACGGCATTGGCCATGTTGGCAACGGCGATGGCAATGAAGCCTTGCGCCGCTTCCTTCGCGCTCATGGCCTGTCCTGTGGCCGCCTCGAGTGCGCTCAGTACCTCTGCCATACGGTTGTGTGCCGCTTGCGGATCGAGCTTCCGGTCTGCGGCCGGGCCGAAGACGGCAGGGAAATGTTCCGGCTGCAACTTGCCGAGGATCAGGTTGCAATCGGTCACCGTCAGCGGTCCGCCCTGGCGATAGCAGGCCGGCCCCGGCTGCGCGCCTGCACTTTCCGGACCGACGAGGAAGCGCGCGCCGTCAAAGGAACAGACAGACCCGCCGCCCGCCGCCACGGTGTGGATCCGCATCATCGGTGCGCGCACCCTCACGCCGGCAACGCGGTTGTCGGTATCGCGCTCGTAGTGACCGGCAAACAGCGAGACATCGGTGGAGGTGCCGCCCATGTCGAAGCCGATGGCCTTGTCGAAACCGGCCTTGCGGCTCGTCTCCGCCATGCCCACGATACCGCCCGCCGGGCCGGAAAGGATCGCATCCTTGCCCCGCAGCCTGTCCGCCGCCACAAGCCCGCCACTGCTGGCCATGAACAGCGGCTCCTGCCCCTCGCCCAAGGCGACCATCAGCCCGTCGACATAGCGCCCCAGGACGGGAGAAAGATAGGCATCGACACAGGTCGTATCCGCACGGCCGACAAGCCGTGCCAACGGGCTGGTGGAGTGGCTGGTGGCAATTTCCGCAAAGCCGACCTGGGCCGCAATGCGTGCCAGTTCCTCCTCGTGAGCGGTGTATTTCCAGCCGTGCATAAGCACGATGGCGATCGCCCGCAGCCCCCGGTCGAACGCTGCTTGCATCCCGGCCCGCGCTGCGACTGCATCCAGCGGCTTGTACACGGTTCCGTCTGCGCCGACGCGCTCGGAAACTTCAAGCACCTCGGCGGGCAAGGGTCGCGGCTTCACGATTTCGCGCGCGAAGATATCGGGACGCTCCTGCGTGCCGATGGCCAGCGCATCGCCAAGTCCCTGCGTGATCGCCAGAAGAACCGGCTCTCCCTTGCGTTCCAGCAGGGCGTTGGTGGCAACGGTGGTGCCGATGCGGATGTCGGCTTGCGGCAAGGGCCCCTTCGCCACGCCGGTCAACCGGCGGATCGCGGCAACCGCCGCATCGTCATATTGATCCGGGTTTTCAGATAGGTACTTGGCGGTCACGGCCACGCCGTCAGGCCGGAGTGCCACCACATCGGTAAAGGTCCCGCCGCGATCGATCCAGAAGTGCCATTTTGCCGTCATCGCCCGGCCCTATGCCTGATCCGGAGCGCTGCTACAAATTGATGCAAAGCCGGGCCCTTGGTCCACTTGGCAGGGATGCACGCACAGGGTAGTCTGCGGCCAAGAGGATCAATTGCACCCGATGGATTTCGGGTGTCACGCTGAATTGCGAAACGCAAGGAGACGCTTATGGCCGTCACGGTCAAGATTAACGGCGAAACACGCGATATCGACGCACCCGAAGACATGCCTCTGCTGTGGGCTCTGCGGCAGGAACTGGGCATGACCGGCACCAAGTTCGGTTGCGGCATCGGCATGTGCGGTGCCTGCACCGTGCATGTGGACGGTCAGGCCACGCGCAGTTGCGCACTGCCGATCGGCGCAATCGGCGATCGCGAAGTCTCCACCATCGAATCGCTGGGCAATACGCCCGTGGGCCAGGCGCTGCAGCAAGCGTGGCTGGACAAGGACGTGATGCAGTGCGGTTATTGCCAGGCTGGCCAGTTGATGACGGCCACCGCCCTGCTCAACAGCAATCCCAACCCCTCGGACGAGGAAATCGACAATGCGATGCGCGGCAACATCTGCCGCTGTGCGTGCTATAAGCGGATCCAGTCCGCCATTGCATCGGTCGCTCGTGAGGAGGACACGGCCAATGTCTGACACCGCAACCATGAACCACGGCCCGGCACTCGGCCGTCGCGCATTCCTCAAGGTTTCCGCCCTTGCCGGCGGCGGCGTTGCCATTGCCGCCACCCTGCCGGTGGCCGCCAGGGCCATGGCGCAAGGCGCGCCGGCAGAGCTGAACGCCTTCATCACGATCAATCCCGACAACACCATCACCATCATCGGCAAGAACCCGGAGATCGGCCAGGGCATCAAGACCATGCTGCCCATGCTGATCGCCGAAGAGCTTGATGCCGACTGGGATACGGTATCCATCCTTCAGGGTGACACCAACGCCGCGAAATACGGTCCGCAGCTGGCCGGCGGCAGTTTTGCGACCCCGATGAACTGGATGCCCATGCGCCAGACCGGCGCCGTGGCCCGCCAGATGCTGTTGGCCGCCGCGGCCCAGCGCTGGGGCGTGGATGTCGCATCCTTGAGCACCCGGCCCAGCGTCGTCGTCCACGAGGCTTCCGGCCGCAGCGCCACCTATGGCGAACTGGCCGGCGATGCCGCCATGATGCCGGTGCCGGACATGGCATCGGTGCCGCTGAAGGATGCCGCGGATTTCCGCATCATCGGCACGCCCATTGGCGGGATCGACAGCCCCAAGATTGTCCGTGGCGAACCGATCTTCGGTGTGGATACCCAGCTGGAAGGCATGGTCTATGCCGCTTTCGAGCGGTCGCCGGTCTTCGGAGCCAAGCTGCTTTCGGCCAATACCGAAGCCGCCAAGGCAGAGCCGGGCGTGATCGATGCCTTCGTGATCGAAGGCAATGGCAACCCGACCGAACTGGTCGACGGCGTGGCCGTGATCGCCAGCAACTGGTGGTTGGCCAACAAGGCGCGCGCCAAGCTAGACGTGCAGTGGGACAACGCCGAATGGGCGAGCCATTCCTCGGCCAAGTATGACGAGGATGCGCGCACCTTCATGGCCGGCGGCAACCCTCAGGAAGTGTTCTCTGCCAAGGGCGATGCCGAGAGCGCCTTTGCCTCCGCGGCCAAGGTGGTGGAAGGCGAATATTCCTATCCGTTCCTCGCCCATGTCGCGATGGAGCCGATGAACTGCACCGCGCTGATGAAGGAAGACGGCTCCATCGAAATGTGGGCCCCCAGCCAGACGCCGCAGGGCGGGCAGGGTGCCGTTGCCCAGTATCTCGGCATCACGCCTGACAAGGTCACGGTGCACATCACCCGCATGGGTGGCGGCTTCGGTCGCCGCCTGAACAATGACTACATGGTGCAGGTCGCCGCCATCGCCAAGCAGATGCCCGGCACGCCGGTGCAGCTGATCTGGAGCCGGGAGGACGATGTCCGCAGCGATTTCTACCGCCCGGCAGGCTGGCACAAGCTGAGCGCGGCGCTGGATGAAGACGGCAAGCTGGTCGGCCTGAAGGATCACTTCGTGACCTGGGACATCGATGGCGGTGCATTCAACCCTGCGGTGATGCCGGCCAACGAGTTCCCGTTCAACTATGTCGACAACGTCAGCTATGCGATGACGAAGATGCCGACTGCCGTGCCCATGGGCGCACTGCGCGCACCGACATCCAACGCCATCGCATTCGTTTTCCAGAGCTTCCTGGACGAAGTGGCACAGGCTCAGGGCAAGGACCTGCCCACACTCATGCTTGAGCTGGTTGAAGGTGCGGAGGCCGAGCCTGACACGATGGGTTTTGTCGGCCCGCAACCCGGCTTCAAGCCGCAGCGTCTGCGCGATGTCACCACCAAGGTCATGCAGATGGCCGAATGGGGCAAGCCGGTTGCTGAAGGCCATGCACTGGGCTTCGGATATTACTGGAGCCACCAAGGCTATTTCGCGGAAGTGGTGGAAGCCAGCCTGAACGATCGCAACCAGGTGGTGGTGCACAATGTCTGGGTGGCCGGTGACGTGGGCAGCCACATCATCAATCCCTATGGCGCGCTGAACCAGGTGGAAGGCTCTGTCATCGATGGCCTGGGCCAGGCCCTGCAGCTGGCGGTGGAAATCGAAGGCGGCGCGGTCAAGCAGTCCAACTTCCACAACTACCAGCTGCCGCGCATGCCCATGACGCCGCAGATCCACGTGGAATGGGTGCTGAGCGACCATTCACCCACCGGACTTGGCGAACCTGCCCTGCCCCCGGTGATCCCGGCGCTCACCAACGCACTGCATGCCCTGACCGGCAAGCGCGTGCGCGACCTGCCGATCGACACCTCGAAGCTGGTGTAGAGCAAAGACTAACGCGGGCCGGGTCAGTTCAGAGTGACGACCCGGTCCGCCAGCCGCTCAACCTCCTCCCGATCGTGGCTGACCAGCAGCATGGGCAGGCGCAATTCGTCGCGGATCTGCTCTATCAGGCGCCGCATGCGTTCGGCGCGCGCTTCGTCAAGCGATGCCATCGGCTCATCCAGCAGCAGGAAACGCGGTGCAGCCAGCAAGGCGCGGCCAATCGCGACGCGGCGCATTTCTCCACCTGAAAGCGTCGGCGGATAGCGATCCAGCAGATCCCCGATGCCGAGCAGCTCCACCACCCCGTCCCTGCCGATCCAGCCGTCTCGGGCAGGGGCCAACCTTTCGCCATAGGCAAGGTTGGCAGCCACCTTCATGTGCGGAAACAGCCGTGCGTCCTGGAAGACGTATCCGGCCCGCCGCTTCTCCGGCGGCAGGTTGATCCCGGCAGCGGCATCGAAGAGCACGTCTCCGTCCACCGCAACGCGCCCGCTATCGGGCTTCAGCAAGCCGGCAATGGCATTGAGCACCGTGGTCTTGCCTGCGCCAGACACGCCGACCAGCGCCGTCAGGACGGCGGTGCTGTGAAACGAGCAGGCGATGGCCCGCTGCCCGAAGCGGTGATTGATATCGACCTCAAAGGACATGCGCGCGCCTCCCGGCCGAACGGCGCACCAGCACTTCGGACACCAGCAGGGCCAGCAGCGAGAGAAGGATGGAGATGACCGCCAACCGCGCAACCTGGTCCTCTGCGCCGGGAACCTGCAGCCCGCTGTAGATCGCCAGCGGCAGGGTGCGCGTCTCGCCCGCAATATTGCTGGCAAAGGTGATGGTCGCGCCGAACTCGCCCAGCGAACGGGCAAAGCCCAGCATCGCCCCCGCGGCAATCCCGGGCAGGCTGAGTGGCAAGGTGATGGTGCGGAATGCATGCCAGCGCGTTGCACCAAGGCTGCGCGCTGCGCCCACCAGCCGGCGGTCGACCGCCTCGATGGAAAGGCGCATGGCGCGCACCATCAGCGGCAAGGCCATGACCGCCGCAGCCAGCGCCGCCCCGGTCCAGCTGAACACCAGGGTGATGCCGAACACGCTTTCCAGCCATTGGCCAACAGGGCCGTTGCGACCGAAGGCAATCAGCAACAGCCAGCCGGTGACAACCGGCGGGACCACAAGCGGCAGGTGCACCAGCGCGTCCAGCACGATCAATCCGGCAAAGCGCTTGCGCGCAAGCAGCCACGCGAGGCCATAGGCAACTGGCAGGGTGCACAGCACCGCCACCAGGCTGACTTTCAACGAGAGGGCGACCACCGCCCATTCCAAACCGGTCAGCATGGGGTGCGCCCTTCAGGCATGGTGAAACCGCGCGCGCAGATGATCGTGGCGACCTCGTTACTGGCGAGAAAATCGAGGAAGACGGTTGCATCGCCATGCGTGCTGCCGGTGACGCGAGCTGCGGGATAGCGGATGGCCAAGCCATCGGGCAGCGGATGCTGGAAACCTATTGCTCCCAGCTCGTCTGCCGTTGCGGCATCGCTGGCATAGACGACCCCAGTCTGCGCCTCTCCGCGCTGGACCAGCACCAGTGCAGCGCGAACGTTCTCCGTCGGCACTACTGCATCCTTCACGCCGGCCCACAGTCCAGCAGCTTCAAGGGCTGCCCTGGCATATCTTCCCGCCGGCACGGTTTCGGGGTCCGCCATCGCCAGCTTGCCGCCGTAAAGCGGCACCTTCTGCCCGGCCGCCACCTCGGCGTCGGCAGGCACGTCATGCATCACATAGACCAATGCGTTGCCGGCTATGGTCCTCCTGCTGGCCGGATCAACAAGCGCCCGGCCTTCAAGCCAGTCCATCCATTGCTCATCGGCAGAGATCACAACATCCGCCGGTGCGCCCGCTTCAACCTGCCTTGCCAGCGATGGCGTTCCGGCAAGCGACAGCACCGGCCGCGCATGCCCCTTCGCTTCCCAGGCATCGGCCAGGTCTTCGATGACGTCGGCCATGCTCGAAGGCGCAAGCACAACCGGCCCGCGCGCCCGGTCCGCACCGGAACAGGCGCCAAGCAGCAACCCGGCCAGCAGGCTGCACAACAGGATTCGGCAAGAAGAGATCACGGTCGAGTGCTGTATATTGCCGGATATAGTGCGTCCAGCCATGAAAGGCCCCTTGCCTGCACAAGCCTTCGCATCAGCCTTCGAGGTCGGATGTCTTGAGGCGCTTCAAGGCCTTTGCCTTGCTGGCGCGAATGGCAAATTCGGTCGGTTCGCGCACCGGGATCATCAATTCGCAGCGCACGCCTTCCTCCGGGAATTCAAGCTTGACCGGATTGCGCAGTTCGCTGGCCACGACCCGTTCGATCAGGTCGGTGCCGAAGCCGCGCCCGCGATCCTGCGGCACCGGTGGCCCGCCGCTTTCCACCCAGCGCACGCGCACCAGTTCGGGCTCCACCAGTTCCCAGGTCACAGAGACATTGCCACCCGGCTGGCTGAGCGCACCATATTTGGCGGCGTTGGTCGCCAGTTCGTGCACTGCCAAGCCCAGCGAAAGCGCATCATTGGGCGCAAGTTCGACGTCCGGGCCGGCGGACTCCACCGTATGTTCACTGTCCTGCGCGTAGGGCCGCAGTTCAGCCTGGATGACGGCCGCAACCGGAGTGGTCCCCCAGTCCGACTTGGTCAGCAGGTCATGCGTGGCAGACAATGCGCGGATCCGCCCGTCAAGGCCATCGGCAAAGTCGTTCACGTCTTCCGCCCGGCGCCTTGTCAGGGCGATGATCGACAGGACATTGGCCAGCGTGTTCTTGACCCGGTGGTTGAGTTCGCGGGTGAGCGAGTTGCGGATCGATGCCTGCTCCTCGAACCAGACCAGCGATGCCTCGTCCTCCATCGCCTGCTGCGTCAGCATGCGGACCACCAGCATCAAGAGGCTGGCCACCAGAAGCCCGAATATCAGCGTGGCCATCGACAGGCCTGACAACACTCCGCTGTCCGCCCGGCTGACCTGGAGGACGAAGGGCGCGTTGGCGATCGTCACCTGCTGGCTGGTGCTGTCGCTGGCCTGTCCATCGGCAATCGAGGTGCTGGCAAGCCGGTTTTCTTCTGCCGCGGACCCATAGAAGAGCTGTACGCCGTAGTGACCGGCATCCTCCAGTTCCAGCGCGCTGGACAGGAAATCCTGTGCGTTGAACGGGCTGTAGATGAAGCCGCGCAGCCGCCTGCCTCCTGGTGCCGCTTCAAAAACGGGCATGTAGATCAGGAAGCCGGGAGCCTCGCCACCCCCCTCCTGAACGAGCACCACCTTGCCGCTGGCGGTTGGGCGCGCAGTACGCTCGGCTTCCTGCATTGCTTCGCGGCGCACACGCTCTGAGAACATGTCGTAACCCAGCGCGCGGCGGTTCCGCTCGGTGTCGGGATGCAGGAAGGTAACCGGGACGGAAAAGGGCTGTTCGCCCGAGGGCAAGGGATAAAGCTCTGCCGGAACCGGCGATGCCTCGGCCAACAACTGGTTGAAAGCCGCAACCCCGCCCGGCCGGACAACCATTGCCCAGCCGATCCCGTCTGCCCCGCGGTAATCTGCATCGAGACGAAGCTCGGACACAAAGCGACGGAACTGGTCAGGCTCGATATCACCCACGGATGCGAGCAAGGCGGCACCTGCGCGCAAGTAGGCGCTGCTGGCGTTGGCGCGGCGTTCAAGCGCCGAGGAAATGGCTGTCGTGCGACTGCTGAGCTGGGCATTGGCCCGCTGCGTCTCGCTGCGCTCGATGGCAAAGATCGAGAGGATGGTGATCGCCGCAACCAGCAGGAAGATGCCAACCGGCAGCGCACGCGGAAAGCGCACAAGCCAGCGCTTGGTCTTGCTGCGTTTGCCTGTCCGCCTGCTCAAGACGTACTCCCTTGCCCCCGAGGCGGCTGCCCCTACGAAATCCCCTGCTTACCGTCACTGGCAACGGGCCATGCAACATTTTTTCGGTTTGCGTGGCAGATGCAGGAACTTGATCGCGCCAGTTTCGTTCCCCACGCATGACGATATGCCGCACCATGCTTGCGCGAGCGATGCCTTGTTGCAACACCGCTCTTCGCGCTAGGCACGCAGGCGCAAGGCATGAACAGCAGATGTTTGAGAGCGCATGAGCAACCAGGAAAAGACCAGCGGAGCCGCAAAGGCAGCCGCGACTGCGGCGAAGGAAAAGGCGGTGCAGGCCGTTCCCAAGCCGGATTGGGCAGACGGCCTCAAGCAGTTCTACGATTCCGTGGTCGATGAACCGCTTCCCGACGAGCTGGCACAGCTCCTCGCACGTTTCGACGAAGACGAGGCCTGATGTCCGGCAAGCCCAAGAAAGACCGCCCCGCAAGATCTGCGGCAGACAAGGCCGCCTTCAAGCGCGAACTGACCGAGGTGGTGCCGCACCTGCGTGCATTTGCCCGCGGCCTGTGCGGGCGGGCCGACATGGCCGACGACCTGGTGCAGGAAGCGCTGTTGAAGGCCTGGGCAGCGCAGGACCGTTTCGAACCCGGTACATCCATGCGCGCATGGACTTTCGTCATCCTGCGAAACGTCTATCTGACAGACATGCGCCGCAATCGCTTCCGCGGCGAGTATGATGAAGGCGTGGCCGAACGAATCCTGACGGCACCTGCCGGGCAGGAGGAACCGATCCACCTTTCCGACCTGCACCGAGCATTGCTGACCCTGCCGGCAGAACGGCGCGAAGCCCTGTTGCTGGTGGGTGCCGGCGGCTTCTCCTATGAAGAAGCGGCCGAGATCTGCGGTTGCGCGGTGGGCACCATCAAGAGCCGCGTGGGACGCGCACGTGCAACAATCGCCAGCATGATCGAGGAAGGAAAGGTGCCGGAACGCACCCTGGAAGACCCTTCGGCGCATCGCGCGATCCTGCAGGAACTGGACGAGGTTGCCGCAGGCAACGGTGTTACCGAACCGAACCGATGATGACAGCTTGATCGCGCGCGGCTGGAGGTCCATCCTGCGACAAGACCAGCTGGGGGAAAGACTGCGCGGCAATGGAAACGCCTGACGAAACGGAACGGTCCTCGTCGCCCAACGCGCGTGCACAGAGCCGCGCGATGACCTTTGCCGCCCAGGAACTGCGACTTATCTCCGCGTTGGTGGTGCTGCTGGCGATCGGATTGTTCCTCGCCCTTCCCTTCGTGCTGTCCATCGGCGCGGTGGTGTTCCTGCCGCTGGTCACGGCGATCATCCTCACCATCCTGCTTTCCCCGCTGGCGGATCGGCTGGCGAGCTGGGGTGTGCCGAATTTCCTGGCATCCTTCATGGCGCTGGTGGTTTTCTTCGCCATCCTCTCCGTTGCGCTGACGGCAGTGCTCCGACCGGCCATATCGCTCTATGACCGCGTGCCGGCGATGATCGCGCGGGTCGGCGAGCACTTCAGCCAGCTACGCGGCAGCCTTGAATGGGTCACGCGCCTCAACGAACAGGTCGGTGCACTTATGGGAAGCGAAGAGGGGCGGGAAGTGGTGCTGGCAGGACCGTCGTTCCTTCAGGAACTGGCCTTTGCGACACCGACCGTGCTGCTCGAAGTGCTGCTGACCTTCATGCTGGCTTTCTTCATGATCGAGGCGCGAATCCGCCTGCGTCATCGCCTGCTGCTGCAACGTGCTGCCGTCGATTCGAGCCTCAAGGCCGCGCGCGTCATGCGCGAAGTGCAGGACAGGGTCGCAGCCTATATCCTCACCGTCGGCGTCATCAACGTGGGCGTTGGCGTGATCGTTGGGCTTGGCGCATGGGCGCTGGGGATGGAGGCGCCGGTGATGTGGGGCGGCCTTGCCGCACTGCTAAACTTCCTCCCCTATATCGGCCCCCTGATGATGACCGCGCTGGTCGCGCTGTTCGGGCTGGGCACGGCGGAAGCGCCGTTGCTGGGCCTGATCCCTGCCGCAGCCTATCTCGGCCTGCATACGGTGGAATCGAACATCATCACGCCGGCCGTGCTCGGCGCGCGCTTTACCATGAACCCTGTCGTCATCCTGCTGGCCCTGTCCTATTTCAGCTGGATCTGGGGGGTTACCGGCGCTCTCCTGTCAGTGCCGATCCTTCTGGCACTTACTGCGCTGGTGGATCACCTGGGCCGGCCCAACCTTGTCGGTTTCCTGTTCGGCGAGCCCCTGTTTGCCACCAACGTGCTGGACCTCTCCGAACCCGATTAGTTTGTCCGGCTAAGGATTGCCTTTTGACCACAAGACGATAGGCTTGCTCAAGGCTCCGCATGGACGGGGCGCCGACATATTGGAAATCATGGGAGGGAGACCATGCATAAACTTGTGATCGGGCTGGGCGCGGCAACCGCGCTGGCTGCCGGCGCGGCCCAGGCCCAGGGCTCGGCCTGGGGCTATTTCGAAGGAGAGAACGGGTTGCTGCAGGCCGGTGTCGGCAATGCGGAAGGCCAGCAGATCATCATCAAGTGTGACGAGAGTGGCGACAACAAGGTCTTCGCAGCCATCCATTCGCCGACAAGCCTGGCAGGCGTTCGCCAGCGTCCTCCGGCACGCGACGTGAAGCTGCAATTCGATGGTGGCCGGATCGTCGATACGCGTTTCCGCTATCACCCCAATACCGCGATCGCCCTCAACAACCGTCGCGAGAGCGTGTTGTCGGACCTGCTGGGTCCGATGGTCGATGCGAACGAAGTGACAATCTGGCTTGATCCCGAAGACGGATCGGAAATCCGCATGAGCTTCACCGTTACCGGCGCACGCGATGCCATCAACCGCGTGTTCGAAAGCTGCAGCGACAGCGCCAACCCGATAGCCCAGTAAGGCCGACAGCGGCACGAAAAAGGCCCGCCCTGCCATTGCAGCAGGGCGGGCCTTTTTTCGTGCGCAGTGCGCGCTATCAGGCGGGATAGGTCCAGGCCGAACCGCGCACCAGGTTGTCAGCAGCGAAATCCCAGTTCAGCAGGTCATTCACCACGGCCTTCAGGTAGGCGGGACGGGCATTGCGGTGGTCGATGTAATAGGCGTGCTCCCACACGTCGATCACCAGCAGCGGGTTGAAACCGCTGTCTGCCAGCGTGTCACCATCGTGGGTTTCCTCGATCGAGAGCTTGCCGTCCTTCTCGGCCAGCCACACCCAGCCGCTGGCGAAGTGGCCTGCACCGCGTGCTTCCAGCTGGGCCTTGAGTTGATCGAGGGAACCGAAGGCAGCGTCGATCTTGTCCGCCAGGTCGCCCGAGGGGCCGCTGGAGGACGGCGTCAGCGAGTGCCAGTAGAAACCGTGGTTCCAGCTCTGCGCGGCGTTGTTGAACAGGCCCTGGTTGGAACCGCGAGCCGCAACGATCACCTCTTCCATGCTCTTGCCGTCAAGGTCGGTGCCGGAAATGGCATCGTTCATCTTGGTGATATAGGTCGCGTGGTGCTTGCCGTGATGGAAGCCGAGCGTCTCCGCGCTGATCGCGGGAGCCAGCGCTTCGCTGTCATAGGGCAGCGGCAGAAGTTCAAAAGCCATGAGGGATCCTTCCTGTTGAAATGCTACGTTATCAGACCAATGCGCGAGAAGCGCAATGGTGCCAAATCTGTTGGGCCATTACCTTGTGGGCGTGACATTGGCGCTGCAGCGCGCCATTGCAAGGGCAGATTTGCTATCATGGGCCAAAGGACGAGGTTGAATGGCACGTAGCTATTTCGGGACTGACGGTATCCGCGGGCGCGCCAATGCCGGCAAGCTGACCGCCGCGACGGCGATGAAAGTCGGCCAGGCTGCCGGAAAGCACTTCCTGCGTGGTGACCACAAGCACCGGGTCGTGATCGGCAAGGATACGCGCCTGTCCGGTTACATGATGGAGAATGCGCTGACCGCCGGTTTCACCAGTGTGGGCATGGACGTGATCCTTACCGGTCCGCTGCCAACTCCCGCCGTGGCGATGCTCGCCCGCGAAATGCGCGCAGACCTTGGGGTGATGATTTCCGCCAGTCACAACAAGTTTGCCGACAACGGCATCAAGCTGTTCGGACCGGACGGGTTCAAGCTGTCGGACGAGGACGAGGAAGCCATCGAGGCGGAAATGGGCCGCGAGCAGGAGCTGGCACAAGCCCAGCACATCGGCCGGGCACGCCGGATCGACGATGCCCGCGGGCGCTATATCCATGCGGTCAAGCAGTCCCTGCCCGCCGACATCCGGCTGGATGGCCTGAAGATCGTGGTCGATTGCGCTCACGGCGCAGCCTACAACGTCACACCCACCGCGATCTGGGAACTGGGCGCGAAAGTGGTGGCGATGGGCGTCAATCCCAATGGCCTCAACATCAATGACGGTGTCGGATCGACAGACCTGGGCGCAATCAAGGCGCGCGTGCTGGATGAAGGCGCCGATATCGGCATCGCGCTGGACGGTGATGCCGACCGGTTGATCGTGATCGACGAGAAGGGCGCAGAGGTCGACGGGGACCAGATCATGGCGCTGATCGGCACCACCATGGCTGACCAGGGCCTGCTCAGCCGCGCCGGGATCGTTGCCACGGTCATGTCCAACCTGGGGCTTGAGCGGTTCCTGGCCGACAAGGGGCTTGACCTGATCCGCGCAAAAGTGGGTGACCGCTATGTCCTCGAGGCGATGAAGGCCGGCGGCTACAATGTCGGCGGCGAGCAATCCGGCCACATGATCGTGCTGGACCATGCGACAACGGGCGATGGCACCATCGCCGCCCTGCAGGTGCTGGGCGCACTCGTCCGCAGCGGCAAGCCGGCTTCCGAACTGCTGCACCTGTTCGATCCCGTGCCGCAACTGCTGAAGAACGTGCGCTATGAAAGCGGCGACCCGCTGTCGGCCGCCAATGTGAAGGACGCGATCGCCGCGGCCGAGGCCGACCTTGCCGGATCCGGCAGGCTGGTCATCCGCAAGTCCGGGACCGAGCCGCTGATCCGCGTGATGGCCGAAGGCGACGACGAGGCGCAGGTCCAGCGCCTTGTCGACAATATCTGTGCCGCTGTGGAAGAGGCGGCTTGAAGCAGCCGAAGCCCTGCAGGATCACCTTATGAGCCATCGCCCGCCACGCGTGCTTGCCATTGCCGGATCGGACAGTTCCGGCGGTGCCGGCATTCAGGCGGACATCAAGGCCATTACCATGCTGGGCGGTTATGCGATGACGGCGATCACCGCCGTGACCGCGCAGAACAGCAAGGGCGTGACGGGGGTGGAGACGCTCCCGCCCGATTTCGTGGCGGCGCAGATGGATGCCTGCATGACCGATATCGGCGTGGACGCGGTCAAGATAGGCATGCTTGGCAGTGCCGACATCGCCGAGGTGGTGGCTGACCGGCTGGAGGACCTTCCCTGCCCGATCATCTTCGACCCGGTGATGATCGCCACCAGCGGAGCAGCATTGGCCGATGAAGCCACGATCGAGGTGTTCGAATGGCTGATGGAACTGGCCACGCTCACCACGCCCAATGTGCCGGAACTGGCCGCGCTGGGCGGTGATGCGGCGATGGCGGAGCGAGGCATCGCCTATCTTGCCAAGGGCGGCGATGCCGATGGTCCCACGGTTGAAGACCGGCTGCACGTCCCCGGCAAGGCACCGCTGATGTGGAGCGAACCGCGCATTGAAACACGCCATAGCCACGGCACCGGCTGCACACTTTCCAGCGCCATCGCCACCCTGATGGGCCACGGTCTGCCGCTGGCCGAGGCAGCAGGGGAAGCGCGCAGTTTCGTGCGCACCGCGCTGGAAGCCGCCCCCGGTTTTGGTACCGGGAACGGTCCGATGGGGGTTTACCTCAAACGCTAGGCGTTAGCGCTTGAGTTCATAGAAGGCAGCGATCTGCTTCCATGCCTCATCCGCCGTTTCGCAGCGGGTGAACAGGTCAAGGTCATCGGCACTGATCGTGCCTTCTTCCACCAGCGCTTCGAAATTGATCACCCTGTCCCAGAAGTTCCTGCCGAACAGCAGGATCGGGATCGGCTTCATCTTGCCGGTCTGGATCAGGGTCAGCAGCTCGAACAGCTCATCGCAAGTGCCGAAACCGCCCGGGAACACCGCCACGGCCCGCGCGCGGATCAGGAAGTGCATCTTCCTCAGCGCGAAATAGTGGAAATTGAGCGACAGGTACGGCGTGACATAGGAATTAGGCGCCTGTTCATGGGGCAGCACGATATTGAGGCCGATGCTTTCGCCGCCTGCCTCGCTGGCACCGCGATTGGCGGCCTCCATGATCGACGGCCCACCACCGGAGCAAACCACGAACTGGCGCATGCCGTCCTCGATGATGGACTTTTCGCTGACCAGTTTCGCCAGCTTGTGCGCCTCGACGTAGTAGCGCGATTTCTCCGCCAGCTTTTCGGCGATCTTCTTCTTTTCCGGCGTGTCGGCCTTGGCAAACACCTCGTCGATCTGCTCCGGTGCCGGGATGCGGGCAGAGCCATACATCACCAGTGTGGAACCCACGCGCGCCTCGTCCAGCAACATGGTGGGTTTAAGCAGTTCCAGCTGGAAGCGCACCGGCCGCAGCTCCTCGCGCAGCAGGAAATCGGTATCGCGGAAAGCCAGCTTGTACGTGGGATGCCGGGTCTGCGGCGTGTCCGAAACGTCGGCATCGGCAAAGCCGGCTTCCATTTCCGCCGGGTAGAACTTGCGGTTGACCAGGTTGTGGTCGTGCTCACGTTCGTCGGGGCGCTTGTTCAAGGCTGATCCTCCCAAAAAGTTTGCGCTGCATTACGGGGAACGAATTGAAAAGGCTAGGCAGGTCGGGGACCGGGAGCGCCATGGGCAGCTAGGCACTCGCGCACGCGGGCAAGCGCGCTACCCACCGGATCGTTCTCGTCCAGCAGGGCAAAGCTGCCGCTGATCACGTAGTCGGAATGGCCATGCACGGTAGCGATCAGCGAGCGGGCAAAGCGCGCGGCATCGGGAGCGACAGGGTCATGCAACAGCGCGCGCACCTCCTGCTCGACGATCGCTGTCAGCGAGGCGCGTTGTGAATGCTCTTCTCTTGTCAGTTCCTCGCATGGGGTGCATGGGAAAAGCAACGCAGCTGCCGCGATTGCCAGCTGGCGACCGGCACTGGCCACACCACCATTGTCGGCGTGGTCAACATTCAGCTTACGGTTTTGGGCGATCCCAAGATTTATACCAGCGACGGCGAAAGCGGCGGCTGGGTCAAGCGCCACTTCTGCGGTGAATGCGGCGGGCGGCTCTATACTTCCGGTAGCCTTCCCGGCGACGTCGTGATGATCCAAGCAGGCTCGCTCGACGATCCCTCCGCCGTCACCCCGCAAAACGTGATCTACGCCAAGGATGCGGTGAGCTGGGACCATTTCGATCCGACGCTGGAAGTGTTCGACCTCTATGCCCCGTTCGACGAGCAAACGCTGGCGCATATGAACATTCCGCCTGCGGAATAGGCGAAGCTGGCTAACTGAACTTGTTAGAAGTCTGGATGCCCCGTGAGGATTCGAACCTCAATTGACGGAGTCAGAGTCCGTAGTCTTACCATTAGACGACGGGGCAACAGAGGGCGCGCCACTAGCCCGCGTCCGGGATTCGGTCAAGGGGTCCCTTGCGGGGATTTCAATCAATCGGCGGCAGGCCAGATGCGGGTGCGGCAGAAGAAGGCGACACAGCCTTTCACTTCTAGCGCACCGTTCTCTGCGGGCCTGACTTGGGTGCGGTAGGTTCCGCCGTCTTCCGGGTTGTAAACCTCACCGCGCCAGACCCCGTCATCCCAGCGCAAATCCTTGAGCAAGGTGATCCCCAGGATCGGCCGGTTCCTCAGCGCAGGGTCCTCATTATGTGCATCACGGTCGGATTCGCCCGGCTTGTGGCGAATGATCCGGGTGATGGTTCCGCAACGGGCCGAACCGCAGCGCGCCACGGTAATCTCTACGAAACCGCCTGAATCGATATAGGTCCCGGCAATCTCCGCCTGTGCTGCCGCCGGAGCGGACAGGAAGGCAAAGGCGGCCAACGCTGCGGCAAGAAATCTTGGTCCCATCCCGCCCTTGTGCCTGACGGGAGTGAACCTGTTATGACATTAGGCAGAACAACTCGCACCGCCCAGCACGCAGAAGCGCGCGCAATGGGGATGGTTGAGCGGAACCGACCGGTCAGCCTCTGCGAGGGTTTCCCCAAGGTCAAAGCCGGGCGAATAGGGCAGCAGGGTGCAAGCGACCACGCGGGCACGCTCCTCGCCCTTGCGATGCACGACCATGCGGCTGCTGGCACACATCACATCGGATGGGGACTTGCCCAGGATACCCCAGCAAGCGGTGGTGATCTCAGGCACGTCGGCGCTCTCGTCCATTTCCGGGAACAGGACAAGGCGCGCCGGATCGCCGGCATCGATGGTGATGCCTTCGCGGGCGAACAGCGCGGCATAGGCAGCACGTGCTGCAGCCATGTCCTCGCCTGCCAATGACCGGCCCGCCGCAGCGATTGAAAATCCCTGCGCGGAAAGCCATTGCAGCCCTTCGATCATCGGCTGCCAGCTGTTCGGCCCGCGTTCGCCTTCGTGCACGGCGCAAGTGTGGTGATCGATCGAAACGCGCAGCGTCAGCCTGGTGCCGAAGCGCTCTTTCAACGCCAGAAGCGCATCCTCGTGCCGGCGCATGGGCTTCATCGCATTGGTCAGGACCAGCGCCTCGTGCCCGCGTTCCAGCGCGTCCTCCAGCATGGACAGGAAATGCGGGTTCATGAAGGGCTCGCCGCCGGTGAAGCCGATCTCGCGCACCGCGCGGCCCGAGGCTGCAATCTCCTCGTAGAAGCGGGCCGCCTCCCCTGCCGACAGGTAGACCAGCGCATCATTGGTGGGCGAGCTTTCGATGTAGCAGCTGGCGCAGGCAAGGTTGCACAGCGTGCCCGTGTTCAGCCACAGCGTATCGAGCTTTTCCAGCGCCACGGTTGCCCGTTCGCTGCCATCCGCCGTAATCGCCGGATCGACGAACTTTCCTGCCTTCAGCGGCACCTTGCCGGCAATGGCAAAGGGGGAAGGCCCGGTGGGAGCATTGCGCGTCTGCGGGCGGTTCTTGCTGCGCGTAGCCATCACAGGAACCTGCGCAGTCTTGCCACGAGGCGGGCATATCTCCTGGGCAGCGCGGCGAACACGGTTGGCTCCCACGCCTTGAAGGCCAGCGCCTTGATGATCTCCGATCGCGTGGGATAGGCGATCACCGCGCTGCCCAGCGCAAAGGTCGATGCCTTGCCCGTGATCGCTTGCGTCAACGGCAACAGCAGTTCACCTGCATTGTGGCCCACGATGCTGGCACCGAGCACCTTCTTGCCCTTCAGCACCAGCTTCATGTGGCCGGCCACCTCGCCTTCGGCCACGGCGCGATCATTGTGGTCAAACCCCTCGCGCACCACGCTAATGGCATCGCCGTGCCGGGCGCGCGCCTCCGCCTCGGTCATGCCGATCTGCGCCACTTCGGGCGAGGTATAGGTACACCAGGGCAAGGCGCGCCAATCCACCTTGGTCGGCAGGCCCGTGGCAATCTCCAACGCGACGTTGGAGCCTTCATAGCCCGAGACATGGGTGAGCCGCGGCCCATCGCGGCAATCGCCGATGGCATAGATGTTCTTCACCGAGGTGCGGCGGCGCGCATCCACCTTGATGCCGTTGCGCCCCAGTTCCACGCCCAGTTCCTCCAGCCCGAAGCCGGAGGTGCGCGCCTTGCGCCCGACCGCCAGCAGCAGGTGCGAGCCGGACAGGCTTTCCCCGCCGTCGGTTTCCAGCGTGATCGCGCCCGTCGTCCCGGCGACTTTCGCGGCCTTGCCATCGATGAAGCGCACACCTTCGCGCTCCATCTGCCCGCGCACGACGGCAACCGATTCCGGATCGTCGCGCCCCAGCAAGGGGCCGGGATTGATGATGGTGACTGCACTTCCGAGGCGGCGAAAGCTCTGCCCCATTTCCATGCCGATCACACCGCCGCCAATGATCAGCAGGTGTTCCGGCTGCTCGGTCAGCTCGAAAAGGTTCTCGTTGGTCAGGCAGGGAACATCCGCAATCCCCTCGATTGGCGGAATGACAGGTTCGGAGCCGGTGGCGATCACCATGCGCGGCGCGGCAAGGGTGCGGCCTGCGACCTCCACCGTGTATCGATCCCGGATCGTGGCGTGATCGCGAAACACCTCGCAACCCATGCCTTCGAAGCGCTCTTGCGAATCATGCGGGGCAATCGCGGCAATGGCATCGTGAATGTGCCTGTGCACGCCCATCCAGTCCACTTGCGGCGGCGCCAGCCCGACACCCAGCCGTTTCTCCTCGCGCGCTTCAGCCGCCCGGCGGGCAGAGGAAATCAGGGCCTTGGAAGGAACGCACCCGTTGTTCAGGCATTCGCCGCCCATCGCCCCCTTCTCGACAAGCGCCACCTGCAAGCCGAACAGTGCGCAGCCGCCGGCCGCTGTCAGCCCGGCGGCCCCGCCACCGATCACGATCACGTCATGCGAATAATTCATTGTTCCCCAAGGTAACCGAAATGCGGTGCCATGCGACAATAATCCTGTCTATGCTCACGCCATTCGCACGAAAGGGACAGGCGGTTTCATGAATCTGGAAAATTCGCAGGATTATTACGGCAAGGTTCTGGGCGGCAGCGCGGACCTGCGCACCGATGCATGCTGCACCATGGACGCCCCTGCGCCTAAAATCCTGGCAGCGCTTGCCAATGTCCATCCCGAAGTGAAGGCGCGCTACTATGGCTGCGGCCTCGTCGTCCCGCAGGCCATCGAAGGCTGCAACGTGCTCGACCTTGGTTCCGGTGCCGGACAGGATGCCTACCTGCTGGCGCAGATGGTGGGACCGAACGGCAGCGTTACCGGTGTGGATGCAACACCCGAACAACTCGCCGTGGCGAACAGGCATCTCGACTGGCATGCCGAACGCTTCGGCTTCTCCAATGTCCGTTTCGTGGAAGGCGATATCGAGAAGCTGGAGGAGCTGGACCTTGCGGCGGAAAGCTTCGACGTGATCGTGTCCAACTGCGTGATTAACCTTGTCGCCGACAAGGAAGCCGTCTTCCGCGCTGCACACCGCCTGCTCAAGCCCGGCGGCGAACTCTATTTCTCCGATGTCTATGCCGATCGCCGCGTTCCCGCACACCTGCTGAACGATCCCGTGCTGCATGGAGAGTGCCTGTCCGGCGCGCTCTACTGGGGCGACTTCGACATGCTGGCCAAGCGCGCAGGCTTTGCCGATCCGCGCCTCGTCACGGACCGTCCGCTCGGCATCAACGATGCCGAGGTGGCAAGGAAACTGGAGGGCATCTCCTTCGTGTCTGCAACCTATCGCCTGTTCAAGCTGGCAGGGCTGGAACCGCAATGCGAGGATTATGGGCAGGCCGTAATCTACCAGGGTACGGTGGCGGGTGAGGAGCAGATGTTCCACCTCGACAACCACCACGCCATCGAACGCGGGCGCATCTTCCCCGTTTGCGGCAATTCGTGGCTGATGCTGGCCGAAACCCGCTTTGCCCCGCATTTCGAGTTCATAGGGAATTTCGACACCCATTACGGCGTATTCCCGGGCTGCGGCACGGCCGTTCCCTTCGGACAGAGCGATGCCAACCCGGTCAAGAGCGACGCCGCACCGTGTTGCTGAGGGTTTCGGGCTGTTGAACATCCTCGTTACCGGCAGCGCCGGGCTGATCGGCGGAGAAGTCTGCGCACGCCTTGTGGCAAGCGGCCATGCGGTTATCGCAATGGTCCGCCGCACCCGTGAAGTGCGCGGCAATGACGGGGAGCTTGTAGCCGTAACCCGCATTGTATCGGGCGATGTGACACTGCCGATGATGGGCCTCGATCCCGCCGACCATGACATCGACCTGGTGATCCACTGCGCCGCCTCGCTCACCTTTGACGCGCCAGAGGAGGAACTGGAGCGCGACAACGTTCAAGGCACCGCCCATGCGCTTGCCTTTGCCCGCGCTGCCGGTGCGCGCTTCCTGCATGTCAGCACGGCCTATGTCTGCGGCCTGGCCCAAGGCGATATCCGCGAAGGACCGGTCCCTGCGGGCACGCGCTTTGCCAATAATTACGAGGCGAGCAAGGCCCGGGCCGAGGCGTTGGTGGAGGCAAGCGGCCTGCCCTTTGCCATCGCCCGCCCGTCAATCACGCTGGGCCATTCACGGACCGGACAGATCCGGGACTTTCCATCCCTGTGCAACGTCTTTCGCCTGATGGCGCGGGGCAAGGTCACGGTGTTTCCCGCAGACCCTGCTGCCACGCTGGACCCTGTCCCCATCGATCACGTTGCCGAAGGCATCACTCGCATCGCTGCGCGCATGGAACAAGCGCAGGGCGGCCATTTCCACCTTACCGCCGCCAGCCCCCTGCCCGCCGCCGCCCTGGCGCATGGAGTGGCGAGGGTGGCGCATTTCCCCGATCCGCAAGTGGTACTGCCGCAAGATTATGAACCGGCATCTCTCAGCCTGGTGGAGCAGCGCGTGGCTGGGCGCATGCTGGCAACCTTTGGAACCTATTTCACCCGCAATCCGCGTTTCGCTGACGCGAAGCTACGCGCCCTGACCGGCCTGTCATGCCCTGCCACCGATGATGCGTGGCTGGACCGGCTGATCGCTTATGGCATTGCTTCGGGATATCTGCCCGGCGCCTAGCGCACGTCGGGATAAAGCCGCTCAAGCCTCTGCCGCACACCCATAGCCCACAGGAAGCCGACCTTCAGGTATATCCAGTTGGCTTTCAGCGCACCCCATTCGGCGATGCGACGGTCACTGGTCTCGATGCGGCGGGGAACCAGTTTCACCCGCCCCAGGCTGGCCAGTTTCACGCAGATATCGGCTTCTTCCATCACCCGCGCGGACGGGTCGCAGCCGCCCACGGCAAGGAACTGGTCGCGGCGGAAGAACATGCCATGGTCACCGAACAGCAGCCGCACGCCTTTCGCGAACAGGTGCGGGCGGAACAACAGCGGCGCGTACCATGTCTTGGCCCAATTATGCGCCGTGGTACCCCAGCGCGTCCTTTCCGGCCCCTTGATGACCGGCGTGAAACTGGCGAGCGCAATCCGCTGATCCGCCAGCGTATCGGCGATCACCTGCATCGCATCGCCGGGCGGATAGGTATCGGCATGCAGCACCAGCACCGTCTCGCCACTGGCAGCCTCCACCCCGGCATTGATCTGCAGGCCCCGCCCGCGGATAGTCTCGACCACCCGCCAGCCATACCCTCGGGCCAGCTCCACACTGGCATCCTCGCTGCCACCATCGACGCACAGCACTTCATGAGGTGCCGGATCAAGCCTGGCGAGCACTTCGGCGAGGCGCGGCAGGGCGGCCTCCTCGTTGAGCATGGGGATGACGATGGAAATGCGCATCAGCCGGCAAGCTCTGGATAATGGAGGAGGTCTTCAGGCCTGTCGCAATCTCCCAGAGGTTGCAGCATCAGGGGGGAAGAACCGCGGCCGGCAAGGCGGACAAGTGTTTCCTCCAGCACGGTCTCTTGCCCCCAGGCCATGTCATGAAAGAGGAATGGGACGGGTTCGTTGAAACCCATGAGGTAATATCCGCCATCAAGGGCCGGTCCGATCACCGTTTGGCTCCTGGCCAGCGCGCTTGCCGCTTGGCGCAGGCAGAGCGCATGCAAGCCGGGGATATCAGCGCCCAGCAGGATGGCGGGTGCGGGCACGCGGGCCAGCCTGTCGCCAAGGTCGCCATCGCCCTGATCCACCAGTTCCACATCATCGCCCAGCCAAGCTGCAAAGTCCGCGCGCGGGGCACCGGTGAACCAGACGGCAAATGGCACTCCGCTTGTCCGGATGGTGGCAATGGTGCGTTCCACCAGCTTGCGATGCAGGTCAGCCGCACCTTGTTCGCCAAGCGCCGGGACAAGCCTGGTCTTTGCCTTTCCCGGCGTGGGATATCTCGCAAACAGCGCGATCTTCGGCGGGTGCGATGGCATCATGGGATGTGTCCTAGACTGTAGACGCGGCTTTGGCGAACCCCCATGTTTGGACCTGTCATGGCATCGCGATTCCTCAAGCTGGCCGGCTGGGCCGTCACCATCGGGGCGGTGGGCGCGATTGCCCTGGCCGAACGCCGGCATCCCTTGCGCAGCCGGAAGCGTGACGTGGTCCCACGCACGGTCCGCAACCTTGCCATGGGGGCCACTTGCCAGGCGATGATCACGATCAGCGAGGCTCCGGCCACCCGGGCCATCGCGAGGCGCAACGCCAGCCGGAGACGCGGTTTGCAGCACTGGCTGGGCAGCGGCGTGATCGGCAAGGCGGCAGCCTTCCTGGCGATGGATTACGGTTTCTACCTCTGGCACATCGCCACCCACAAGGTGCCCTTCCTGTGGCGCTTCCACCGCGTCCACCATGTCGACCCGGACATGGACATGAGCACGGCCCTGCGCTTCCACTTCGTCGACATGCTGGTATCCCTGCCCTGGCGGCTGGTGCAGGTGCGCGTATCCGGCATCGGCCCGCAGATGCTGAAGAACTGGCAATTGTTCTTCCTCCTGTCCGTGCTGTTCCACCACTCGAACACAAGGCTGCCCAAGGGGTGGGACAAGGCACTCAGCAGGATCATAACGACACCAAGGATGCACGGCATCCACCACAGCCGGGACCTGTCCGAGATGGACAGCAACTGGTCGAGCGGCATCGCGGTGTGGGACCACTTGCACGGCACCTATCGCGACGATGTGGCCCAGGAGGAAATCGTGATCGGCGTGGACGATCCCATGGCCGAACGCGATGTGGCGATCGGGCCTGCCCTGCTCGCCCCGGCACGATCCCCGGCCACTCGCGGCGAAGGCTGAGACCAGCATCCTTGCTACAAACCCGACCTTCGGCTAGCCTGAGGGCAGGTTCCGCTCATGTGGCGGGTATTGGAAGTAGCGAGTTCTTCAAAGATGGCGGACATCTCTCCGCCGGACGGCCGCAGCAATCAGGCCGGTGATGGAAAGGGCAGGCGAAGGCGCCGCCCGGACAGGAAGCCGACCAACAGGCGCCCGGAATCCGGCAACAGCAACCGGCACGCCGCAAGGCAACAGCCCGGTCCACCTGACAAGCAGCCGCAATTGCGCGACGCCAACAGCTGGCGCCGCCCGCCGCACCACAACTACCGCCAAGCCTATGCCGCGATCGACCTTGGCACCAACAACTGCCGCCTGCTGATCGCCAAGCCGGCTGACGAGAACTTCGTGGTCATCGATGCCTTCTCGCGCGTCGTCCGGCTGGGCGAAGGCCTGGCGCAGACGGGCCGCCTGTCGCAAAAGGCGATGGATCGTGCGGTGGGCGCATTGAAGATCTGTTCCGACAAGCTGAGGAAGCGCAACGTCCACCTTGCCCGTTCCGTGGCCACCGAAGCGTGCCGCCGCGCGGAAAACGGTGAGGAATTCATCGAACGCGTGCGCCGCGAGACCGGCATCGTGCTCGATATCATCAGCGCCGAAGAGGAAGCCCGCCTTGCCGTGCTGGGATGCCACATCCTGTTGGAAGACGGCATAGGTCCGGCCGTGATCTTCGATATCGGCGGCGGTTCCACCGAACTGGTGCTGATCGAAACAGGCGCTCCGGTGCCGCGCATCCTCGATTGGCAGAGCGTACCCTGGGGGGTCGTCTCGCTGACCGAAACCGTAGGCGAGGAAGCCGAGGACGAAGCCGGACGCATCGCCCGCTACACCGAAATGAAGCGCCTGGTGTCCGAGAGCTTCGCCGATTTCGCACGCCGGATCGATCACAAGCGCTCACCGGACCTTCGCCTTCTGGGCACCAGCGGCACGGTGACGACACTTGCCAGCCTGCATCTCGACCTGCCGCAGTATGACAGGCGCGCGGTGGACGGGCTGATCGTGCCCTCCAGCTCCATGCGCGATATCTCGCAGCGCCTGTCCACCATGTCTCCCGAAGAGCGGTGCCAGCTGCCGTGCATCGGCAACGAGCGGGCAGACCTGGTGGTGGCAGGCTGCGCGATCCTCGAGGCCATCCTCGATATCTGGCCCGCCCCGCGCCTTGGCGTGGCTGACCGCGGCATCCGCGAAGGCATCCTGCGCTCGATGATGAGCGCCGATGCCGAAGGCCTGGAAAAGCAGCAGGCCCTGCGACCCAACGGAGGGCAATGATGTCCAGAGCAGGCAAGGACGCGGACCGTCGGCTGAAGACTGCCAAGAAGCGCAAGGCCAGCTCGCAGCGCTGGCTGGAGCGGCAATTGAACGATCCCTATGTGAAGCAGGCCAAGGCTGACGGATATCGCAGCCGCGCAGCCTACAAGCTGATCGAGCTGGATGACCGCTTCGGCCTTGTGAAAGGTGCCAGGCGCGTGGTCGACCTGGGCATCACGCCGGGCGGCTGGTCGCAGGTGGTCAGGAAGCGCGCACCCAAGGCGAAGGTCGTCGGCATCGACCTGCTCGAAACCGATCCGATCGAGGGCGTGACGATCTTCCAGATGGATTTCATGGACGATGCCGCACCCGGCCTGCTGCGCGATGCGCTGGACGGCCCGCCGGACCTGGTGATGTCGGACATGGCGGCCAATACCGTGGGCCACAAGCAGACCGACCACTTGCGCACCATGGCGCTGGTGGAAACGGCCGCATGGTTTGCTTGCGAAACGCTGGAGGAAGGCGGCGCCTTCATCGCCAAGGTCCTGGCCGGCGGGACGGACAAGGACCTGCTGGACCTGTTGAAGAAGCACTTCCGGTCCGTGAAGCACGCCAAGCCGCCTGCCAGCCGCAAGGGATCATCGGAATGGTACGTGATCGCGCAGGGCTTCAAGGGCCGACGGGAGGATTGAGCCCTTCACCGACTGAATGCCTGCGGACAAACGAAAAGGGCCGGGAATGACCCCGGCCCTTTTCGTTTGCGAGTTGCCTGGAAAGCGGATCAGGCGGCTTCGGCAGCCGCTGCCTCTTCGCCTTCCGCACCAGCTTCGGTTTCTTCGCCTTCGACCGCTTCTGCTGCCTCACCTTCGACGCCTTCTTCGGCAGCCGGTTCTTCAGCGGGCGGTTCGGGCAAGGCCGGGCCACCGCCATATTGCAGCAGGTAGAGCATCATGTTGGCGCGTTCCTGCGGGTCGGACAGGCCGGCAAAGCTCATCTTGGTGCCGTTGGCAAAGGCACGCGGGCTGGCAAGCCATGCGTCCATGTTCTCGTAAGTCCATTCACCACCATGACCGGCGAGCGCGCTGGAATATTCGAAGCCGGGCACGTGCGAACCGATAGGCTGGCCCATCACCGCAAAGAGATTCGGACCGATGCCGTTGGCACCGCCCTGTTCGATCGTGTGACAAGCGGCACACTTGGAGAAGGAGTTCTCGCCAGCAGCAGCATCACCCATTGCAAGCAGCGTTGCCAGGGCCGGACCTTCTGCCGCGCCATCACCGGTTTCAACGCCTTCTATGACATAACCGAGTTGTTCCGGGCGTTCCGCATCGGGCATGATAAGGTTCATGCCAAAACGCAACATGAGGGCGACGACGCCGGCAAAGAGCAGCCAGCCAAAGATGGTATTAAGACGGTCAGTCATGGATGATTCATCTGCCAGATTGAGCCTGTTTTGGGGCGCTCTAGTGGGCGAGCGCGCTCGGCGCAAGTGCCGATAGTGGCTTGTTTGCAGCCAAAGGTCGCTTTAGGCGGCTTTTCACCATGCACAGTTTCCCTTCTCCCGCCCTCGAACTGGTCGAGAAAATGCGCGCCGCCTGCGCCGCAGATCCCGCGCGCGCAGTGGCTTTCCAGGGCGCTCCGGGCGCCAATTCCCACCGCGCGGCGATGGAATATGCGCCCGATTGCCTGCCCTTGCCCTGCTTCAGCTTTGCCGAGGCGCTGGAAGCGGTGAAGCAAGGCGAAGCTGGCTGCGCGATGATCCCGATCGAGAATTCGCAGGCTGGCCGGGTGGCGGACATCCACTTCCTGCTCCCGGAAAGCGGGCTTTCCATCGTGGGCGAATATTTCATGCCCATCCATCATGCGCTGATGGCGCTGCCCAACGACAAGGGCGAGCTTGGCCCGTTCGAGGCGGCCTACAGCCACCCGCACGCGCTTGGCCAATCGCGCAAGTACCTGGCAGACCGCAACATCGTGCCACTGAGCCATGCGGACACCGCCGGCGCCGCGGCCCATGTCGCCGAAACCGGCGATCCGGCGATTGCCGCGATCGCCCCTGCCATCGCGGCAGACCTCTACGGGCTGACGATCGTGGATCGTAGGGTCGAGGATACCGAGGACAACACCACCCGATTCGTGGTGCTGGCGAAGGAACCGCTGGACCCGGCAAGCCTTGCCGGTGAAGAGGCGATGACCACCTTCGTCTTTGAAGTGAACAACGTGCCGGCCGCGCTTTACAAGGCGCTCGGCTGCTTCGCCACGAATGGCGTGAACATGACCAAGCTGGAAAGCTACCAGAAGGGCGCCAGCTTTGCCGCCACCATGTTCTATGCCGATATCGTTGGCGCGCCCGGAGAACCGGCCGTGGACCGCGCGCTGGAGGAACTGGCCTTCCATTCCAAGGAAGTGCGCATGCTCGGCACCTATCGCTCGGCCCGCCCGCGGGGCTGATCGCCGGTCACGCCAGTTCTGCCCGGGCTGCCTTGCAGTGGCTCTCTATGAAATCGACATGCTTGGGTATCTGCGCTGCAGCCGCCCGGCATTCGGCCGCGATCTTGCGGACTTCTGCAGCGGCGAACTCGGGCGTTGCCCTGTCGGCCAGCGCATGCACGCCGCCGGGCATCACCCGCTGTCCGATCAGCATCGATGACCAGCTGCCCAGCTGGAACAAATGGCCGCCGGATATGTCGAGTATCCCGCGCGCGCGCCACAGTTCCACCGTGTGCCCGAGGCTGTCAGGCACATCCATGTTGCGGACATAGCGCCAGAATTCCGAATCGTCGCGCTCGGACAGATGGTAATGGGCGATGATGAAATCGCGCACATCGGTCCATTCCTGTTCGGTGCGCATGTTGTAGGCCCTGCGCAGGGAAGGATCCATCGCCCGCGTGGGGAAGTATTCCAGCAGCCGTTCCAGCGAGGACTGGACGAAGTGGATCGATGTCGATTCGAGCGGTTCGAGGAAGCCCGAGGACAAGCCCAGCGCCACGACATTGTTCACCCATGTCCGCTTGCGGCGCCCTGTCGTGAACTTGATGAGGCGCGGCGTATCCAGTGCCGGCGCATCCAGCGTTGCCAGCAGCCGTTCTTCCGCCTCGCTCTCGCTCGAAAAGGCGCTGCAGAACACGTGGCCGTTGCCGGTCCGGTGCTGCAGGGGGATGCGCCATTGCCAGCCCACGGTATGGGCGATGCCCTTGGTATAGGGCGTGATATCGCGGCCTTCGCGCTTGCTGGGAACGGCCAGCGCCCGGTCGGAAGGGATGTACTTGCTCCAGTCGTCATAGGGTTCTTGCAGCGCACCGCCGAGCAAGAGGCTGCGAAAGCCCGAACAGTCGATGAAGAAATCTGCCTCGAGCCTGCGTCCATCCTCGAGCACGACAGCCGAGACAAAACCGTTCTCACCATTGCGCTCGACATCGACAATCCGGCCCTCGTGGCGCTTGGCCCCGCGCGCTTCGGCAATCTTGCGCAGGTGCGCGGCATAGAGATGCGCGTCGAAATGATAGGCATGGGTATAGCGGTTCGCCATCTGCTGCTTTTGCGGGCCCGACGGGCGAAAGCGATCCTCGCGCGCTGCGGCACGCGCCACGAACAGGTCCTGGTACTCCGGGTAATCCTCGCCGCGGTCGGCCAGGCGACCGAGCGCCCACCAGTGATGCAGCTTGACCAGCCCGTCGATCTCGCGGCCCACGGCCCCGAACTGGTGCAGGTACTTGTCCCCGATGCGGCCCCAGTTGTGGAACTCGATCCCCAGTTTGAAGGTGCCCTGCGTGTCCGCCATGAAGGCTGCTTCGTCCAGCTTCACGAAGCGGTTGAACTGCTTCATCGGCGGGATCGTGGCTTCCCCCACGCCGACAATGCCGATGGCATCGCTTTCCACCAGTTCAACGGAAATGTCCTTCGAAAGGGCCGTGGCCAGCATGGTCGCCGCCATCCATCCGGATGAGCCGCCCCCCACCACCAGAACTTTGCGAACCCGTTCCTGTGCCGGAACCCGGGGCAGGTATTCGCCCGATGCGTAGTGTGTCATGTCGCCATATTGGAGGCACATTCGCGCCGACGCAATGCGAAGTCGTTGCTTCACGCCCAAAGGCATGCCACCAAGCAAATTGTGACGAGGATTGCGGGGGATAACGGGTTTGCCGATGACTGGGACGCGATGCGTTCCGATGGCGATATCCAGTTCGCACCGGTCGAGGCCCCGGACACCCCGCCTTCCGAACCGCCCGATTGGCTGCAGGATGTGTTCAGCTGGCTGGGTGACGTGCTGGAACCGGTTGGCAGGGCAATCGGTGCCGCCTGGCCTGTCATCTTCTGGATCCTGGTGGCCATCGGCCTCGCCCTGATCGGCTATGCGATCTACCGCCTCGTGGATCCGGCTCGCTTCGCCCGCCGCCGCCGGAGTGCTGATGACAGCGAATGGGTGCCGGAAGAAGCAAAGGCGCTGGAACTGCTGGAGGAAGCCGACCGGCTGGCCCGCGATGGCCGCTTCGACGAGGCGACCCACCTGCTGCTCATGCGGTCAGTCGGCCAGATCGCTGAGATCCGCCCCGACCTGATCGATCCCTCCAGCACCGCACGGGAAATCGCCGCGCTGCCCGCCCTGCCCGGCGCGGCACGCACCGCCTTTGCCACCATCGCCGAACGGGTGGAGCGCAGCCTGTTCGCCCTCTCCAGCCTTTCGGACGAAGACTGGCAGGCAGCACGCAGCGCCTATTCGGACTTCGCGCTCGGCTATCGCGGGGTGCGCTCGTGAGCAGGCGGGCAAATCCGTTCAGCGCCGGCAAGGTGGCGCTGGTGCTGCTGGTCGGGGCAAGTGCCTTCCTGCTGTTCCTCTATGCCATCGGCGCGGGCTGGACTGGCGACAGCAGGCGGTCCGCCACCGGCCATGCCAATTCCAACGCGCTGGATGGCTACTCGGCGCTTGTCACCTTGCTGGAACGGCGCGGCTATTCGGTCGAGGTGGCGCGCGACAGGGCTGTCCGGCAGGAGCAGGTGCTGATGATCCTCACTCCCGGCCTCACCACCGATCCCGCCGAATTGCAGGAACTGATGCAGGCGCGGCGATTTGCAGGCCCGACGCTGGTGATCCTGCCCAAGTGGATGAGCGCACCCCTGCCGGCGGAACTGGGCGGCGATGCACCATCGGACTGGGTGCGACTGAGCGGAGGCTTCACGCCGGTCTGGTTCGAGCAGGTCGAGGATTTCGAGCCGATGGAACTGGGTGTCGGCTCGACAAGGGGCTGGTCCGGCCTCGGCTATTCCGGCCAGCTGCCCGACCAGGAGTATATCCAGGCGGTAATCGACATCCCGGAAAAGCAGCTTTTTCCCATCATCACCGATACCGAGGGAGACCTGCTGGCAGGATACTGGAACCGCGGCGGCTTCCACCCCTACCTTGCCGATGCCGCCGGTGTCCGCTTCTCGGAAGAGGAAGAATACCTGCAGGACGAAGGCACCTATCCGCTGGTCATCGTCGCGGAGCCGGACCTGATGAACAATTACGGCATGGCCGACATGACGCGCGCCCGCGCTGCCGTGGACATGATCGATGCGACCATGGACGGATATGAATACAATATCGTCTTCGACATGACGCTTCCGGGATACGGCACGGCAGAGAACCTGCTGACGCTGGCTTTCCGCCCGCCCTTCCTGGCGGCGACCTTGTGCCTGCTGATCGCCTTCATGGTCATCGGCTGGCGGGCATTCCGCCGTTTCGGCCCGCCGGTGGCGGAAGATGAGGTGTTTGCCCGTGGCAAGACGCAACTGGCGCGCAACGGCGCCGCGCTGGTGGAGCGGGCACGTCGCTGGCACCTGCTGGGTGCTCCCTATGCCAGCATGATGGCTGGGCGCGTCGCAGCCCTGCTCAACATCCGGATCCAGGATGCCGAGCATCGCGAGGAGGCGATCGATGCCGCCCTTGCCAGGCGGGGCCTGGCTGGCACGAATTTCCGGGAAAAGGCCCATGCGCTGCGCAATGCGCGCGGGCCGGCAGAAATGATACGCGCGGCAAGCGCATTGAAAGCGATCGAAAGGATGCTGACACGATGAGCATGACACTGGACGAGACACGCGCCCTGGCGCAGTCGATCCGCGATGAAGTGGGCAAGGCCATCGTTGGCCAGGAAGAAACGATCGAGCACCTGCTGATCGCGCTGATTTCCCGCGGGCATGTGCTGCTGGAGGGCCCGCCGGGAACGGCCAAGACCTTCCTTGCCCAGTGTTTCAGCCGTGCGACCGGCCTCGATTTCGGTCGCATCCAGTTCACCCCGGACCTGCTGCCGGGCGATATCCTCGGCTCCAACCTGTTCAACTTCCAGACCAGCCAGTTCACCCTGACGCGCGGGCCGATCTTCTGCGAACTGCTGCTTGCGGACGAGATCAACCGCACGCCGCCCAAGACGCAGGCCGCACTGCTGGAAGCGATGCAGGAACGCCGGGTCACGCTGGATGGCGAAACCCACGCGCTGGGCGAGCATTTCATGGTGGTCGCCACGCAAAACCCGATCGAGAACCAGGGTGTCTATCCGTTGCCCGAAGCGCAGCTGGACCGCTTCTCCTTCAAACTGCTGGTGCCTTATCCCAGCGCCGAGGAAGAGGCGCGCATCGTCGAGCGCTTCGGCAAGTCCTCAGGCCCGCCGCGCATCGACGATTTCGGCATCACGCAGGTGGCAGACGCGGCACGGATCACCGCCGCGCAGGAAGCTGTCGGCACCGTTACGCTGGCGAAGGAAATCATCGACTACACGGTCAACCTTGTCCGCGCCACGCGGGACAATGCGGAACTGGCCAGCGGGGCCTCGCCACGCGCAGCCGTGCTGCTGGCCAATGCCGCACGCGCACGCGCCGCGCTGCATGGACGCGGTTACGTGATCCCGGACGATGTGAAGGCGCTGGCCATTGCCGCGCTGCGCCATCGCCTGTTGTTGAGCCCTGCCGCCGAAATCGAAGGCCGGCAGATGGAGGACCTTGTGGCAGAGCTGGTCGAGCAGACCGAGGCTCCCAGATAAAGCAAGCTGATGCGCCTGCCCGCCTTCCCCATTGTCCCGACTGCCCGGCTGCTGGTGCTGCTTGGCCTGCTGGCACCCGCTGCCGTGGTGCTGGCGGCAACGGCGCCGTCGGCATGGGTCGTGGCACCGGCTGCGGCGCTGGCGCTGCTGCTGGTGATGCTGGTGGATGGCTGGCTGGCGGGGCCGTTGCACGATCTGCAGATCATCGTGCCGAGCGATGCCGAAGTGGGCCAACCGGCTGAAGTGCGGATCCTTGCCGAGATAGACCGGGACAGCGATGCCAGCGACCCAGAAGCGGCGCTCGGTTTCGATGCCCGGCTTGGCGATCGGGGTGTCGCCTATTTCACCCTCTCCGGCACCGGTGCGCCCTCTGCCTTTTCCGGCACCGGCACGCTCACGCCGCGCCGCCGCGGGACGGGCGAGCTGCACGACATGTGGCTGCGCTGGCGCGGCCCCTTGGGTCTCGGGGTGCGGCAGGTCCACCGCAAGCTGGAGGACAGGCTGCGCGTCTGGCCGGACCTGTCCCCCACCCGTTCGCCGACCTTGCAGGCCTTCCTGCGCGATGCCCAGTTCGGCCTGATCGCCCGGCGGATCCGCGGGGAAGGCACACAGTTCGAGGCGCTGTCGGAATACGAACCGGGCATGGACCGGCGGCGGATCGACTGGAAGGCATCGGCGCGGCACACTTCGCTCTATGCCCGCGAGAACGAGGCGGAGCGGGACAACCAGATCGTCTTCGCCTTCGATTGCGGCCAGTCGATGTGCGAACCGGTTGATGGCCTGCCGCGCATCGACCGGGCGGTGACCGCTGCCCTCACGGCCAGCTATGTGGCGCTCAAGGGCGGGGACCGCGTGGCCTTTTTCGGCTTTGCGGACATGCCCAGCCTCGTCACCCCGTTTGTCACCGATACACACGCCTTCCTCCGCTTGCAGACAGCGGCGGCGGAACTCGACTACGTTCCCAGGGAACCCAATTTCACCCTCGCCCTCGCCACGCTGACGGCCAAGTTGCAACGCCGCA
The DNA here is from genome assembly GCA_030424845.1 of Alphaproteobacteria bacterium. Taxonomy (GTDB): domain Bacteria; phylum Pseudomonadota; class Alphaproteobacteria; order Sphingomonadales; family Sphingomonadaceae; genus Alteraurantiacibacter. The sequence continues at coordinate 54,336 of JAUHWC010000004.1, forward strand.
GCCTGATCGTGCTGTTTTCCGATTTCACCGACCCCACTTCCGCGGAACTGATGGTGGAAAGCGTCGCGCGCCTGGTGCGCCATCACCTCGTGATTTTCGTGACCATGGTGGACACCGAGTTGGACAGCCTGGCCGCCCGCGATCCTGCCACGCTGGCGGATATCTCCACCGCGGTTTCCGCTGCGTCGCTGGCTCACCAGCGCGCCATCGTGCTGCAGCGCCTGCGCCAGATGGGCGTGGACGTGATCGAGGCCCCGCACCAGAACATCGGCTATCGCCTGATCGACCGCTACCTTGAAGCAAAGCGGCTGGAGGCAGTGGGATGACCGGCGTGAACCTGTTCGGCTTCAACGACATCGATCCGCCTGCCGATATCTCGGCGGCGAGCCTGCGTTCGGACCGCTTCCGGCTGGAACGCGAAGTGGACTGGCAACGGCTGGAACAGATTGTCGAGGCGCTGGAGAAGAACCGGCTGGGCCGCATTGCCGATGACGACCTGCTGGAACTGCCGGTACTCTACCGCAAGGCGGCATCCAGCCTGGCCGTGGCGCGCGAGACCTCGCTTGATGCGGCAACGCTTTCCTACCTCGAGGCGCTGGTGCGCCGTGCGTGGTTCCAGGTCTATGGTCCGCGCACCGGCCTGTTCGCCTGGCTGCGGCATTTCCTGCTGGGCGGGTGGAGCGCATCGGTGCGCGACATCTGGCTCGACATCTGCATTGCGCTGTTCGTGATGGTGGCGGGAACGGTGGTCGGCTGGCTTCTCGTGGCGAGCGATCGCGAATGGTACTATGCGCTGGTTTCGGCTGACATGGCCGGCGGGCGCCAGCCGGGTGCCACGGCCGAAGAGCTGGCGGAAACCCTGAAGGGCACGGAAGGGGCGGAAGGCCTCACCGTCTTTGCTGCCTCGCTGTTCTCCAACAACAGCGGCGTCTGCATCCTCGCCTTTGCGCTGGGCTTCTGCTTCGGCACCCCCACGATGCTGCTGCTGGTCTACAACATGACCTTGCTGGGTGCGATGCTGTGGCTGTTCTTCGATGCCGGACTGGGTTGGGAATTTGCCGCCTGGCTGTCCGTCCACGGCACCACGGAACTCTTCGCCATCCTGCTTTCGGGCGCTGCCGGCTTGCATATCGGACGTTCGATGGCCTTCCCGGGTTCACGCAGCATCCTTTCCTCTGCCGCGGCAGCGGGCAAGCGCTCCGCCCAGGTGATGGCAGGATGCGTGCTGATGCTGGTCATTGCCGGTATCCTTGAAGGCTATGCCCGCCAGCTGGTGGACACCAGCTTCGGCCGATACGCGATAGGCGGTGTCATGCTGTTCTTCTGGATCAGCTATTTCGCCTTTGCCCCGCGCCCGCGTGACCATGACGGGGAGGCCGAGGGATGAGCGCCTCCGTCGCAGCACGTCTCAACGCCGGGCAATTGAAGCGCCAGCGCCAGCTGGTCACGCCGGAGGGCCTTGCCCTGCCGCTGACGATTGCCACAAAGGGTGCGCGCGCAGGGGCCCTGATGCTGGACCTGCTGATCATCTTCTTCGGGGCCCTTGCAATCCTGCTTGCGCTGGGCCTGCTCGGCTTCAGCGTGCTCGATGCCGGCACCGATGGCGAAATGAGCGGGGCAGCCGAATTCTTCATCGTCCTGATCATCCTGCTGCTGTTCCTGGCGCGCTATGGCTATTTCCTGTTCTTCGAGCTGGGACCGAAGGGTGCGACACCGGGCAAGCGCGCGCTGGGTATCCGCGTGGCCGCACGCGATGGCGGGCGCTTGACCGCAGAAGCAGTAATCGCACGCAACCTTTTGCGCGATATCGAGGTGTTCATACCCACATTCTTCCTCCTCTTGGGCGGTCAGTCCGACGGGGTCATGGGCGCGGCGGCCTTCGTCTGGTTGCTGGTCTTCGTGCTGTTTCCCGTCTTCAACAAGGATCACCTGCGGGCAGGCGACCTGGTCGCCGGAACGTGGGTGGTGGAAGCGCAGAAGGTGAAACTGGCCGAAGCCATGTCCACCGCGCCCGACCGCAGCCAGGAATACCGCTTCGGTGAGGAGGAACTCTCCGTCTACGGCGAACACGAGTTGCAGGTGCTCGAGGGCGTGCTGAGGCAGGACAACCCGGAAGCCATGCGCGAGGTGATGTTCGCCATCTGCCGCAAGATCGGCTGGCAGGCCGGCACGGGCCACGAACGCGAATTCCTCGAAGCCTTCTACGCCGCGCTGCGGGCGCATCTGGAACGCGGCATGCGGTTCGGCAAGCGCAAGGCGGACAAGTACTCGTGATTCTGCGTCCGGCAACACCGGGCGATGCGCCCGCGCTCGCCCGATTGGGGCGCGACAGCTTCTGTGCGGCCTTCGCGCATCTCTACAAGCCGGAAGACCTGAACACCTTCCTGGCCAAGGCCTATTCCGAAGAAGCCGTCGCGAAGGAGATCGCCGATCCCGCCTATATCCATCGCCTGGCGGACAAGGACGGGTCGCTGGCGGGCTTTTGCAAGATGCAATACCCGGGCAGCTATGAAGGCCATTCGGATGCGGCCAACCCCATCGTGCTGTGCCAGCTCTACACCGATCCGGCGCGAACCGGTGAAGGGATCGGGGCAAAGCTGATGGAATGGGCGCTATCCATCGCCCGCGAAAGGCAGTGCGATTCCGTGCAGCTTTCGGTGTGGAGCGAGAATTTCGGCGCGCAACGCTTCTACCAGCGCTACGGCTTTGCCAAGATCGCCGATATTTCCTTCTGGGTCGGCAACCACCGCGACGACGAATTCCTTTACGAATTGCGGCTTTGACGGTCATGCCAAGCCTTCAGTTAATGGTGGTTTAGGGATTTTGCGCCAAGTTCGCCGTGACAGCACACACTTGGGGAAAGATCGCCGCATGGCCGTTGCCGAATTCCAGCTACCCGAAACCGGATTGCCTGACGGTCCGCTGGGCGACGAATTGCTGCATGATGAGGCAATCGAGCGCGTGCTGGCCGCCGTTCGCGGCCATCTCGGCCTCGAGATCGCTTTCGTGTCGCGCTATGTTGCAGGTGGCCAGCGCGAGCTGACGCATGTCCACACCGATCTCGACCTGCCGATGGGCCCGGGCTTTCGCGAACCGGTGGAGAATTCGTACTGCTGGCACATCCTCGAAGGGCGACTTCCCGAACTGATCCAGGACCCGGCGGATTTTCCTTTCACCAGGACGCTGGCGATCACCGACATGCTGCCGTTGGGTTGCCACCTGAATGTGCCCCTGCGCCTGTCCGATGGCAGTGTGTGGGGCAGCTTCTGCGCTCTCGGGCGGGAGGCGGACAGGACACTGGGCCAGCGCGACCTGAATGTCGTGCGCGCCTTCGCCGGGCTTGTCGCCGAACGCATCGAACAGAGCGTGGCAGGCAAGATGGAACTGGCCGCCGCCCGAAGCCGGGTGGAGGAAATGCTCGATGGCCATGCCGTCACCATCTTCCACCAGCCGATCCATTGCCTGAGCACCGGCGAACCGGTGGGCGTGGAATGCCTCGCCCGCTTCCCCAACACCACCAAGCGCGGCCCGGATGCCTGGTTCGAGGATGCCAAAAAGGCAGGCCTGGGCGTCGAGCTTGAAATGGCTGCCGTGCGCAATGCCATCGACACGCTGAACCATGTTCCCGACGGGGCCTATGCCGCTGTCAACGTATCACCGGCCACGATCCTCTCCGGCGTGCTGGAGAAGGAACTGGAAGGCATCGAAACGTCCAAGCTGGTCGTGGAAGTCACCGAGCACCAGAACGTGCAGGATTATGCCACTCTCTCGCGGGCGCTCGAGCGACTGAAAGGGAAGGTCCGCATTGCCATCGACGATGTCGGCACCGGGTATTCCGGGCTGCGGCATATCGTCGACCTGAAGCCCGACATCCTGAAGATGGACATGTCGTTGACCCGCGATGTCGACCGCGACCCTGCCCGCCGGGCGCTGACCGGCGCGCTTGTGCAGCTGGCACGCGATATCGGCTGCAAGCTGGTTGCCGAAGGGATCGAGACTTTCGAGGAATGCCACGCGATGGCGGTTCTCGGGGTGAATTACGGGCAGGGTTATTACTTTGCCCGTCCACTGCCCGTTGTGGCGGCACAGCAGCACATGCTGGGTTATCGCGACCAGGATCGAACACCAGATCGCGGTGAACATGCAACGCGCGGCATGCCCGCCGAAAGCGACCAGCCGCAATTGCGCAGTACAGGTGAATGAACGGGCGGCCGCGGTTCTGCGGTCGGCTAGTCTTTCCTTATGTCCTCTGACTTGCGCCTGGGCCCGCGCTCGCGCGGCTCCGTCACGATGTGTTCGCGGGCCGCGTGCATGTTGCCTTCTTCAAGCTGGCGTTCCAACCGCTTCCAGTCGCTCTGGCGATAGGTGTCCTCGGCGCTGTCCAGCTCCTCCTGGCTCAGCCCCACTTCCTCCAGCGCCATCAATGCCATCCGCAGTGCAGATTCGAACATCTCGCGCATCAGGAACGTCTCGCCATTGCCGTGCAGGCGCATCACGCTGAGCCGGTCATAGGTGCGTAGGTACACAGCGGCATTCGGGAACGCCTGCGTCACGGACGCGATCAGGCCCGGTTCGATATGTTCGTCGGAAATGCAGAACATGATCAGCTGGGCATCGCCTGCCCCCGCCTGCCGCAGGATGTCGATACGCGTCCCGTCGCCGTAATAGACCTTGCTGCCGAACTCTCCCGACAGGTCGATCTGCTGCACCTTGTTATCGACCAAGGTCACGGACACACCGCCGGACATCAGCGTTTGCGCCACGGTCTGGCCGAAACGGCCATACCCGATCACCACGGCATTGGCGTGATCGTTCTCGGGTTCCGGCCGGACTTCGCCGGATCCCCGGACCGGTTCCCGACGAATACGGGCGGTGGCCTTCATCAGGAAGGGCGTGGCGATCATGGACAAGGTGATGATCGCGCCGAACAGGCTGGCGACATCGCTTTCGATGACCCCGGCAATCTGCGCCTGCGTATACAGGACGAAGCCGAATTCACCCCCCTGGCTGAGCAGCAAGCCCAGCGCCAGTGCGCGACGCCAGCGCATCTTGAACAGCATTCCCAGGCCGGTGATGATGGCGGTCTTGAGCGCGATGAGGAGCAACGCCATGCCGATGACGAACAAAGGCCGTTCGGCGATGGCGCCAATGTCCAGCATCATGCCGACAGCGAGGAAGAACAGGCCGAGCAGGATGGAACGGAAAGGCTCGATATCCGCCTCCAACTCGTGTCGATAGGGCGTATCGGCCAGCATTACACCGGCGATGAAAGCCCCAAGGGCAGTCGATAGACCGACCATTTCCATCACCAGCGCCGATGCGCCCACAGTGAACAGGCCGGCCACGACGAACATCTCGCGCTCGCCCAGGCCGCCGATCAGCCGGAACAGCGGACGAATGACAAAGCGACCGGCAACGATCAGCCCCAGGAGCACGGCAACGGTCAGCAGCACCAATTGCCAACCGGGCATTCTCTCTTCCGCCGCACCGGAGTTGCCCAGGGCGGCAACGATGGTGATCAGCGGAATGATCGACAGGTCCTGGAACAGCAATATGGCAAAGGCACGCTCGCCGAACGGGGTTTTCAGCCGCCCCCCGGATTGCAGCATGGGCAAGACCTGCGCCGTAGAGGAAAGGCCAAGTGGCAAGCCGATCGCAAGGGCGGCCTCCAGCGGGTATCCTGCAATTGCAAGCACGGTGGCGAACATCACCAGGCCGCAAAGCACCACTTGCACCAACCCGAGCCCGAAGATCTCGGACCGCATGCGCCACAGCCGCGCCGGGTTCAGCTCGAGGCCGACGATGAACAGCAGCAGCACGATGCCAAGTTCGGCAATGCCGATGATGGTCTCCGCATTGCCGGCAAGGCCAAGCACCTGCGGTCCCACCACGGCCCCGGCAATCAGGTATCCAAGGGTCGCCCCCAGACCGAGCTGGCGGAACAGCAAGACGAAGGCGAGCGCAAAGCCCAGCAGGATCGCGCCGTCATGCAGGAAGTCCGCAGCAGCATGCACTTCCATCAGCCGGACACCTTCGGCAAGCAGCGCATCACAACCATTTCCATCGCCAGAAAAGGTAGAGCAGCACGGCAAAGATTCCCGTGCACAGCGCAACCACTTCCCAGAAGGCCAAGGGATCATCCATCCCCGGCACGCCGCCGACATTGATGCCCAGCAAGCCGGTGAGGAAGCTGAGCGGCAGGAAGATGCCCGCCACGATTGTCAGTATGTAGGTCGCCTGTTCGTTGCGGGCGATCGAGCGGCCGCGGATATCATCCATCAGCACGACCGCACTTTCCTTGCTGATATCGAGGTCTTCCAGGTAGCGCCGCAACCGGTCGATGCTTTCGGCTATCTCGCGCCGGTCATGGTCCTCGAACCATGGCGGGGCATAGCGACTGATCGCCTCCAGCGCCTCGTGCATCGGCCCCATGTGCCGCTTCAGGCCAAGGCAATTGCGGCGGATGGTGGCAATCCTGTCCAGCGCTTCTTCGGCATCATCGTCCACATCGCGCTCTTCGAGCTCGTCAAGGTGGTCATTCATGTCGACGATCGAGCGGTTCATGCGGGTGATCATCGCTTCGGTGATCTCGGTGATCAGCGCGCCGCAGTCATTGGGCCCCGCCTCGCGCCGGTCGATCATCTTCAGCACGAGGCGCGGTGTCTGCAACGGTTGCTTGCGCAAGGTGACAAGGCGCTTGCCGTCACACCACAACTGGATCGACAGCATGTCTTCCGGTTGCGCGCCGGGGTTGAAATTGATCCCCCGCAGCGTCGCCACCAGCGTATCGCCTTCGCGGAAAGCACGCGGCCGGGTCCTGTCGCTGACGAGCAGTTCGCGCGTGGGTTCGGGAATGGCGAGATCCTCCAGCCACTCGTCCACGCCGGGTCGATTGCGACACAGGTGGACCCACAGCACCTCGCCTTCGCGATCGGGTTGCCAGCGGCGCGCCTCGTCCCAGTCCAGCGGCCGTCCGGCGCCCTTGCCGTCCAGCACGCGGCCGAAGATCATGGGATTGTCCGGCGGGCAGCCCTCCTCGACCTGGGGCACACCCGGCTGTTCGTCCATCTTGGTCATGGCTCCACCATGCCGCAAAGTCGCACGCCTGTCATTGCCCCTTCATCCGCGCAGGACTATATAGCTGTCATGTCCTCATCCGTACGCCCGTGGCGCGATATCGATCGCCGCAAGTCCCGCCAGATCATGGTCGGCAATGTTCCCGTTGGTGGCGATGCGCCGATCACGGTGCAGACCATGACCAACACCCCGACAGAAGACGTCGCGGCCACGATCGACCAGATTCGCCGTTGCGAGGATGCCGGTGCCGACATCATCCGCGTGTCGTGCCCGACCGCGGAATCGACCGAGAATTTCGACAAGATCACCAGGGCATCCAACATCCCGATCGTGGCGGATATCCACTTCCACTACAAACGGGCGCTGGAAGCGGCGGACAAGGGCGCGGCCTGCCTGCGCATCAATCCCGGCAATATCGGCTCTTCCGAGCGGGTGGCCGAAGTCGTCCGTGCGGCCAAGGCCAATGGTTGTGCGATCCGCATCGGCGTGAACGCAGGTTCCCTCGAAAAGGACCTGCTGGAAAAATACGGCGAGCCCTGCCCGGAAGCGCTGGTCGAAAGTGCGCTCGATCATATCAAGCTGCTGCAGGACCATGACTTCCACGAATACAAGGTGGCGGTGAAGGCATCCGACGTGTTCCTTGCCGTGGCAGCCTACATGGAACTGGCAGACGCGGTGGATTGCCCGCTGCACCTTGGTATCACCGAGGCTGGCGGCCTCATCGGAGGAACGGTCAAGAGCTCCATCGGTCTTGGCAATTTGCTGTGGGCCGGGATCGGCGACACGATCCGCGTATCGCTTTCGGCAGAACCGGAACAGGAAGTGCGGGTCGGGTTCGAGATCCTCAAGTCGCTCGGCCTGCGAACCCGCGGCGTGCGCGTGGTCTCCTGCCCCAGCTGCGCGCGGCAGGGTTTTGACGTGATCAGGACAGTGCAGGTGCTGGAGGAACGCCTGCAGCACATCAAGACGCCGCTATCGCTTTCCGTTCTCGGTTGCGTCGTCAACGGACCCGGCGAAGCGCGCGAAACCGATATCGGCATCACCGGCGGCGGCGCAGGCAAGCACATGGTCTACCTTTCCGGCGTGACCGACCATCACGTGCAGGACCAGGACATGATCGAACACATCGTGTCGCTGGTGGAAAAGAAGGCTGCCGAGATCGAGGAGGGCATGATCGATGCCGGAAAAGCCGAAGGTGCAGTCGAAGCCGCGGAATAATGCGCGTGGCAGCGCGGGCGAGGCAGAAGTTCTGCCCGCAACTGCTGATGCCAAGGACCCGGTTGAAGCAAGAGGAGCGCAGGCAACGGGCGCAGTCGCGGTCGGTGCGTTTGCGCTAGGGGCAGTGGCGATGGGCGCACTTGCAATCGGGGCGCTGGCCATCGGCAGGCTCGCCATCGGGCGGATGCATTTGCGCGATGCCCGGATCGACCGCTTGAGCGTGGGCGAACTTGAAATCGATCATATCAGCGCTGGCGAATGATTTTCAGGACCATCCTCGCTGCATTGGCGGCCCTTTGCCTTGCAGCCTGCGCCACCACCGACACCCGGCAAGATCACCACGCCCATGCCGGCAACTGGCCCGAGGCAACGCCGTTCGATCCGGCACGCGATGCGCGCAGCGAGCTGGAAGTGGCTTTCGCGGTGGCCACGGCCCAGGATGCGGCCGGCCAGGGCAAGCTCAACATCCTCGCCGTTTTCGGTGCAAACTGGTGCCATGACAGCCGCGCGCTGGCCGGATGGCTCGAAACCCCGCGTTTTCGCGCGGTGACAGACGCGCATTTCATGGTCGTCTATATCGACGCGGGCGTTCCGCAGACCGGTGAAGATCGCAACCTCGAACTGGCGGGGGAACTGGGCGTTTCAGGCATCACGGGCACGCCCACCATGCTGGTGCTCGATGCCGATGGAAAGCTGCTCAACACGCCCGCCGATGCGAGGGCATGGCGCAACGCCTCCATGCGCAGCGAGGACGAGATTTTCTCCTGGCTGGAGGGCTTTACTCCGCAGTAACCCCGCGCCGCTATCCTGGCGCGCGATATGGACATCAAGATTCCCCTTGCTGCCATGCTCGTTGTTGGCGGAGCGATCGGGCTGGCCTTGCCCGGCGAAGGAGAGGTTGCATCCACGGCCGACGGACAGGCCGCGAGGGCCGAAATGCGCGGTGATCCCCAGCGTGACCTGCAACTCAACCGTGTGACCGCTTCACCGCCTGCCCCCACCTTGCCCGGTTGGGGCGAGGAGATTGTCCTCCACCGCGAACCGGACGGGCACTTCTACGCGGATGTCTCGGTCGAAGGGCGCGAATTCCGCATGCTGGTGGATACCGGGGCCAGCGTTGTCGCGCTGACCGGCGAGGATGCTTCCGCCATGGGCCTGCACTGGTTCGATGAAGACGTTGCGCCGGTCGCACAGGGTGCATCCGGCGCTGTGCACGGGGTCAACACAACCATCAACCGCATGGCGCTGGGGAGCCTTGAAGCCCAGGGCGTGCGAGCCATCATCATGCCGGACAGCACGGGCATCTCGCTGCTCGGGCAATCCTTCCTCAGCACCGTGGGCCGGGTGGAGATTTCCGGCGACCGCATGGTGCTGGGCAACTGAGCAGGGGCGGAGAGAAACCCATCATGAACATGTCCAGCCTCCTTCCCCATCGCTGGCGCGTGAAGCGCGAGGCGGGACGGCACAACGAAGCGATTGCCGGCATCCTCCATACCCCGCCGATCGTTCCCAAGCGGGACGGGCTGGTGATCTTCTCCATGATCGGCACCGCGGTCGTGCTGCCTTACCTGGTGGCCGTGAAATCGCTGTGGCACCAGTTGAAGCGCGGGCGCATCGCCATCCTTGATGACGGCACGCTGACGGCTGCCGACCGCGCGATCCTGGCCCAGCATTGCGGCGATCCGCAGATCTTCCGCATTGACGAGGTGCATCGCGGCCCCTTCCCGCAAGGTGGTTGCTGGGAACGCTTGCTTACCATCCTCGACAACCGCGCCGGCGAATACTGGCTGCAACTGGATAGCGACACGGTGACGCTGGGCCCGGTGTGGGAGCTTGAACGCGCCATTGCCGCCAACCGCAGCTTCACCCTTCTCGGCGGTGCGGATTCTCCGGAAGAAGCGATGGAGCTTTCCGCCTATGCCCGACTTGCCTATCCCGATGGCGAGGAAGACGGGCATGTGCAGAGCCGTATCGAGAGCCGGATGGCTCGCCTCGCCCCCAACCTGGGATGGAAATACATCCGCGGCTGCGCCGGCTTTGCAGGCTTTGCCGCTGGCCGGGGCGGGCGCGAACTTGCCGCCGCCTTCCTGGCCCGCATGAAAGGCGTGATCGGCGAAGAGGACGCCGCCACCTGGGGGACCGAGCAGGTCGCCTCCAACTTCCTGATCGCCAATGAAGGCATGCCTGTCTGCCTGCCTTATTCGCGCTACATGAACTACTGGGGCGAGCCGTGGGAACATGGCACGGCCTTTATCCATTTCGTGGGCTCGCATCGCTATGACAATGGCGCCTATGCCGATGCCAGCCAGGAAGCGATCGCGGAACTGGGCGCCTGACCGGCATTGCCATCGCATTCGCTCGCGCGAGCGATTATACTGCCTTCATGGACCGCCGCCGTTTCTTGACTGCCGCCGGGCTCGGCATCGCGAGCCTTGGTTCGCCCATGCGTCTTGCCGCGCAGGCCGGGCCGGACGCGAAGACCCGACGAATCCTGGACATCGCCCGGCGAGAGATCGACCGGGCAGGCGATGTGCTGTGGCGGCAGGACAAGGCTGCAATCATCGATTTCGGTGTCCACTCCACTGTCCCCCGCTTCCATATCGCCGACATGGAAGCGGGCACCGTGCGCAGCCTGCTGGTGAGCCACGGCAGCGGGTCCGATCCGGAACATGATGGCTGGCTCAATGCCTTTTCCAACCTCCACGACAGCTGGGCCACCAGCCGCGGGGCCTATGTCAGCTGGGAATGGTATGAAGGGCGCTATGGTACATCCATGCGGCTTGAGGGTTTGGACGAGAGCAATTCCAACGCCTATCCGCGCGCCATCGTGATGCATGCAGCCGATTACGCCACGCCGGCGCATGTGGAGCGCTGGGGCAGGCTGGGCCGTTCGAACGGTTGCTTTGCCATCGGGCCGGAGCAGTTCCGCTCGGCGCTTTATCACCTTTCCAGCGGTCGCCTGCTGTTCGCCGATGCCATCGGCATTGGCGAGAATGGCGAGGATATTGCCATGCCCGATCAAGGTCCGGTGGATTTCGAGGCTGCCATCGCCCAGCGCCGGGCCGAAATGGAGGAGGCGGATGCGGAATACGGCATCGCCGAAGACCGCTCGCTTGGCGAAGGGGGTTAGCGCCTAGAGCCCCGCCACCATCAACAGCCGCCGCTGGCTGGGCGCGGCCAGCGCCGCAAGGACCGGAGCATCGCGGCTGTAGAGATCGGCAAACTCCTCCAACTCGCCCGCCTCGTTCACCCGCATGGTGAAATAGGACAGGTAGACCGGCACCTGCTGCTGAAGCGGAACCTTGGTATATTCCCGGCTGGCGGAATACCGCATGGCCTCATGCGCACTTGTCCCCTCACCCAGCAGTGCCAGTGTTACTGCCAGTTCCATCGCATCTTCCACCCGCACGCAGCCGTGGCTGAGCGCCCGCGCATCGCGCTCGAACAGGTTGCGGTTGGGCGTGTCATGCAGGAAGATCGCGTGGGCATTCGGCATGTCCAGCTTCATCAGTCCCAGTGCGTTGCGCGGACCGGGCTGCTGGACCACGCTGACATAACCGTTGGCCCCGCGCGAAGCGGTATATCCCATGCTGCGGGCCCATACCGGATTGTTGAGCACGCGCCGCCCCAATCCTTCGCCGACGACGATGCTCTGCGGCACGGTCCAGTTGGGATTGAAGATCACCCCTTCCACCATTTCCGACATCTGCGGCGTGGCATTGCGCCCCGGGGTGCCCACGATGGTCCGATAGCTGCGCATCGTCTCGCCGTTCACGTTCAGGCGCAGCATGAATTCCGGCACGTTTACCAGCAGGTGTATCCCGCCAAGATCGCGCGGCAGCCACCGCCAGCGATCCATATTGGCGCGGATGGCGTTGCGACGCTCCACCTGCGTTATCGGCGTGGCGGCAAGCGCAGCGCGCAAGGCTGCATATTGCTTGTGGGAGGGGTTGATCGATTCGAGAACCCCGGCGACATCGCCCGTCGCCAGGGCGCATTCCATCAGCGCGCCGACCGGCAGGCGTTCCGCATCGGGATCATCCATCAGGTAGTTGCGGCGGGCAATCACCGGTGTGCGGCCATCGCGCAGGTCCTGCACCAGCCACGTGAAAATCGCACCGGCGGTATTGTCCAGCAGGTCCCCTTCTCCCGCCAAGATGGCAGCGCGCAGCTCGTCCGGGCGGTAATCGGCGGGATCGAGCCCTTCCGCGCTGATCGCCATCACGACTTCCAGCAATTGCTGCGCCCGTTCCGCCGGCCATTGCGTGCTGGCCATGCTGCGCGGCGGGATCACGCAGCGTGCGGTCGCCGCCGGCCATTGGCTGGCCATGACCTGCACCGCATCGTCTTCCAGCACCGATTCGAAAGGCAGCGTCTGCGCCGAAGGCGTGGTTGCGGACACGCCAAGCGCAATGGCCGCGCCAAGAAAGGCAAGTGATTTTGCCGCGTTAACCATGATCCCAGTCTGGCCCCGCGGCCCGATTCGGGCAAGGAATCACAGCAACTTTCGCCAAATTCATGGCTCGCGCCGCCCGGCCCGCGTAAAGCCGGGCCATGAATCGCAATCCGGCCTTCTATCCGTTTCTCGTCACTCTGGTGGCCATCGGGCTTCTCAGCCTGATGGACGGGTTCATGAAGAGCGCGGCAATCGCGGTGGGTGCCTACAGCGCGCTGGTGATCCGTTCGGCCATGTCCATCTCGCTGATTGCTCCCGTATGGTTGTGGCAAGGAGCCAACTGGCCGGCGAAGAAGGTCATGCGGGTGCACTGCATCCGCGGCGTGATCTCGGCCTTCATGGCGCTCACCTTCTTTTCCGCCCTCGTCTACCTGCCATTGGCCGAGGCGATTGCCTTGTCCTTCATAAGCCCGCTGATCGCTCTCGGGCTGGCAGTGGTGATCCTGGGTGAGACCCTTGCCGGCAAGACCTTGGTCGCCGCGGTGCTGGGCCTCGTGGGCGTGGCGGTGATCGTAGGCGGGCGCATCGGTGCTGCCGAAATGGATGACGATGCCGCGCTGGGTGTCGTCCTGGTGCTGGTATCAGCGTTGCTCTATGCCTGGAAGCTGATCCTGCAACGCCAGCAGGCGCTGGTGGCAAAGCCGGTGGAAATCGTTACTTTTCAAAGCAGTATTTCCGGCAGCGTGCTGCTTCTGGCCGCGCCGTTCTTCTTTGCCTGGCCCGGAGAATCAGACACCTGGATTACCATCGCCCTTACTGCCGTGCTCAGCATTTCCGGCGCGCTGATGCTGGCTTGGGCCTATGCCCGGGCAGAAGCGCAAGTGCTGGTTCCGGTGGAATATTCCGGCTTTGCATGGGCCGCACTGTTCGGCTGGCTTCTGTTCGGCGAAGGAGTGCAATGGCCTACGCTGGCCGGCGCGGCGCTGATCATCGTGGGTTGCTGGATCGCAGCTCCCAGGAAACACACCGAACAGGCCGCGACCGGAGCCGCAGCAGATATCGGCTAGGGCGCTCCCTCGGCCGTATCTTCATCGACGGCGAGCACTTGCTCCTCGTCATCCTCGAAGAAGCTGGTGCTTTGCCAGACAAGGCCGAGGGCTCCGCCGAGGAAGGCGGCAAGGAGCAGGGCAAACAGCATGCGCATCACACCGATCCGGGGGCGTCCGCTGTCTCCTGCTGCAAATGGCATTGCTCCAACTCCCCGAAAAACGTCTGGTTGCCTGCAGTAAAGGCCCTGTCCCCTTGACCTGAGCCGTCCAAAAGAGCAACCCGCGCACGAAAGGCCCCGCCCTGTCCTCCAACGGGGCCGGAACAGCAACAGGCATCTGCCTCCAACAGGGCAAAGGACAAGGCATTACATGACCCAGGTCGGATCGAACTCGCTCTCCACCCGCAGCACTCTCGACGTAGGCGGCAAGACCTACGCCTATTACTCGCTGGCCAAGGCGGCCGATACGATCGGCGATGTGAGCCGCCTGCCCTTCTCGATGAAGGTCCTGCTGGAAAACCTGCTGCGCTTCGAGGACGAAGGCTTCACCGTCGGCAAGGACCATATCCAGGCAATTGCCGACTGGCAGAAGAACCCGACCACTGGCAACGAGATCCAGTATCGTCCCGCCCGCGTGCTGCTGCAGGACTTCACCGGCGTTCCCTGCGTGGTGGACCTTGCCGCCATGCGCGATGCGATCGCCAAGCTGGGCGGCGATACCGCCAAGATCAATCCGCAGGTTCCCGTGAACCTTGTCATCGACCACTCGGTGATGGTGGACGAATTCGGCCACCCCAAGGCGTTCGAAAAGAACATGGAACTGGAATACGCCCGCAATGCCGAGCGTTATGACTTCCTCAAGTGGGGCGCAAAGAGCCTGCAGAATTTCTATGCCGTGCCGCCGGGCACCGGCATCTGCCACCAGGTAAACCTGGAAAACATCGCCAAGGGCGTGTGGTCCAGCGAAGACCAGAACGGCGAGCTTGTCGCCTATCCCGATACCTGCGTGGGCACCGACAGCCACACCACCATGATCAACGGCCTTGGCGTGCTGGGCTGGGGTGTCGGCGGGATCGAGGCAGAGGCCGCGATGCTGGGCCAGCCGATCTCCATGCTGATCCCCGAAGTGGTCGGCTTCAAGCTGGAAGGCGCGATGGCCGAAGGCGTGACCGCCACCGACCTGGTACTCACCTGCGTGCAGATGCTGCGCGAGCACGGTGTTGTCGGCCGCTTAGTGGAATTCTACGGCCCGGGCGTTTCCAACCTGTCGCTGGCCGACCGTGCAACCATCGCCAACATGGCACCCGAATATGGCGCAACCTGCGGCTTCTTCGGCGTTGACGACAAGACGCTGGACTACCTGCGCCTGACCGGTCGCAGTGAAGATGATATCGCGCTGGTCGAAGCCTATGCGAAAGAGCAGGGCATGTGGTTCACCCCTGAAAACGAGCCGGTCTTCTCCAGCACGCTGGAACTGGACATGGCGGCCGTCGTCCCCTCGCTCGCAGGCCCCAAGCGCCCGCAGGACAAGGTGACGCTGCCGATGGTGGACGAGCTGTTCAACGGCGACCTGTCCAAGGTCTATGGCAAGTCCGCACCGGCGCGCGTGGCCGTGGAGGGCAAGGACCACGACGTGGGCGATGGCGACGTGGTGATCGCCGCCATCACCAGCTGCACCAACACCTCCAACCCTGACGTGCTGATTGCCGCCGGCCTGGTTGCCAAGAAGGCCAATGAAAAGGGCCTGAAGCCCAAGCCGTGGGTCAAGACCAGCCTCGCACCGGGGTCGCAGGTCGTGACCGACTACCTGGAGAAGGCGGGCCTGCAGGACCACCTCGATGCCATCGGCTTCGACCTCGTCGGTTATGGCTGCACCACCTGCATCGGCAACTCCGGCCCCCTGGCAGAGCCGATCAGCAAGGCGATCAACGGCAATGACATCGTCGCCGCATCGGTCCTTTCCGGCAACCGCAACTTCGAAGGCCGCGTATCGCCTGACGTGCGCGCCAACTTCCTCGCGTCGCCGCCGCTGGTGGTGGCCTATGCCCTGAAGGGCACCGTTACCGAGGACATCACCGAAACCCCCATCGGCCAGGACCAGGACGGCAATGACGTGATGCTGGCAGACCTCTGGCCGACCAGCCAGGAAATCGCCGACATCCGCGCGAACTCGATCGATCGCGCCATGTTCGAGAGCCGCTATGCCGATGTCTACAAGGGTGACGAGCACTGGCAGGCCATCAAGGTCGAAGCCTCCGACACCTATGCCTGGAAGCCGGGCAGCACCTACGTCGCCAATCCGCCCTACTTCGAAGGCATGGGCATGACGCCCGATCCGGTGACGGACATCGTCGAGGCCAAGCCGCTCGCCATCCTCGGCGATTCGGTGACAACCGACCACATCAGCCCGGCAGGCTCGATCAAGGAAGACAGCCCGGCAGGCCGTTACCTGCTCGCCAACCAGGTCGCCAAGGCGGACTTCAACTCCTACGGCTCGCGCCGCGGCAACCATGAAGTGATGATGCGCGGCACCTTCGCCAACATCCGCATCAAGAACGAAATGGTTCCCGGCGTGGAAGGTGGCTACACCACCTACAAGGGCGAGCAGATGGCGATTTACGATGCCGCCATGAAGCACAAGGAAGACGGCACCCCGCTGGTTGTCGTTGGCGGCAAGGAATACGGCACCGGCTCCAGCCGTGACTGGGCAGCCAAGGGCACCATCCTGCTGGGCGTGCGCGCGGTGATCGTGGAAAGCTTCGAGCGCATCCACCGTTCCAACCTGATCGGCATGGGCGTGCTGCCCTTGCAGTTCAAGGATGGCGATACGCGCGAGACGCTGGGCCTTTCGGGTGATGACAGCTTCACGATTGCAGGCCTCGCCACCATGACCCCGCAACAGGATGTGGAAGTCAAGGTGACCCGTGCAGACGGCACCACCTTCACCTTCACCGCCAAGTCGCGCATCGATACTGCCAATGAAATGGAGTATTATCGCAACGGCGGCATCCTGCAGTACGTGCTGCGCAAGCTGGCCGCCTGATCGGGAGAACACGCATGATCCGCACCGCCGCCCCCTTCGCCCTGGCACTGGCCATCGGCCTCACCGGCTGCACGCCTGAACCGCAAGCGGAAGCGGCCACGAGCGAGGAGGCGGCGGTCGCGGCCGTCGCGGCGGTGGAGACCATCTCGGCGGCGGAGCTTGCCGCCATACTTGAAGCTGGCGAGGCAATCCTGGTGGATGTGCGCACCCCTGCGGAGTTTGCCGAGGCACGGCTTTCAGGCGCGCTCAACGCGCCGCTTTCCACTTTCGATCCGGCCAGCATTCCGATGGAGGAGGGCCGCGAAACGATCCTCTATTGCCGTTCTTCGCGCCGTTCGGGCGAAGCGGCCGATATCCTGGCCAACCACATCGGCGGCACCGTGCGCCATCTCGAAGGCGGGATCGTGGCATGGCAGGATGCGGGCATGGAAACTATGGCTGAACCGGAACCTGCCGGCTGACCTGACCGATGGACAGGTTCACCTTTTCGCCACCCAATCTTTCCGGAGCGGTGACCGATCCCGCCAATGATCCCGCCAGGCTGGCGGCCACCGGCGCGAAGGTTCGCGAACGCCTGGCAGGCAAGCCGGGCATCGTGTCGCTGGGCGGCGACATGCTGGATCTCTACCTGATCCCGCAATTCATGAACGAGGCAGAATGCGCGCGCCTGGTGCAGGGGATCGACAGCAAGATCGGCCCGTCCACCCTGTTCAAGGGGACCGAGATCGACGGTTTCCGTACCAGCTCCACCCATCATTTCGACGGAACAGAGCCAGAGATCGCCGCCGTTCGCAGCCGCATCTGCAAGGCGCTGGGCATTGACGAGGTGCATGCCGAGACCATGCAGGGCCAACGCTACATGCCCGGCCAGCAGTACAAGCATCACTATGACTACTTCTTCCCCTCGCAGGAATACTGGCAGCAGGAACGCCGCCGCGGCGGGCAGCGAAGCTGGACGGCGATGCTGTGTTTGAACGAGCCGGAAGCAGGCGGCGAAACCAATTTCGCCAGGCCCGATATCTCGATCCCGCCAAAGACCGGCACGCTCGTCGTGTGGAACAACATGGGCCATCACGGCCAACCGAACGAGAACACGCTGCATGCCGGCACACCGGTCCGCAAGGGCAGCAAATACGTGATCACCCAGTGGTTCCGGCAGGACGAATGGAGCCTGCACCTGCGCTGAAGAGGCGGAGCGCGCTCGATATGGTTAGCGCTTTGGTCACGATTTCCTGCGATGATTGCGACCATGAACGAGGTTGTCGCATCATCGGCAGGCGGTGATTTCGCCTATGCTTGCGATCCTGCAAAACTCGCCGCAATCGGCGAGACGGTCCGCACGCACCTTGCCCGCGTTCCCGAGGCACGCCGACAGCCCACCGATCTTGCCGAAGTCTATGTGATCGATCGCTTCCTGACCGGTCAGGATTGCCGGCGCATCGTCCAGGTGATCAATTCCAAAGCGGTGCCATCCACGCTCTACAAGGGCAATCACGACAAGCTCTATCGCACGTCTTCAACCCATCATTTCGATGTCGGGAATGCCTACACCCACGACCTGGAACTCTACATCTGCGAGGTGACCGGGCTGGATATCCTGCAGGCCGAAGCCATGCAGGGGCAGCGTTACGGCAAGAACCAGGAATACAAGCACCACCACGATTTCTTCCATCTCGGCGACTCATACTGGCCGGGTGAAGCCGTGCGCGGCGGGCAACGAACCTGGACCGCGATGATCAACCTCAACGAACCGAGAGAGGGCGGCGAAACCGATTTCCCTCACCTGGGCATGCGGTTCAAGCCCAAGACCGGGCAGCTCGTCCTGTGGAACAACATGACCCCGGATGGTCGCCCGAACATGAAGACGCTGCATGCCGGCATGCCGGTGATACGCGGAATGAAGCATGTGATCACACTGTGGTTCCGACAGGATCCGTGGCGCCTGCTGAACGGGTAAGCCACCGCGGCAACCGCGCATCCGGTTGAATGCTTCTGCCAGGCTGGAAAAGGAAAGGGCGACCCGTAGGGGCCGCCCTTTGTCATCTCCGGTGATGCCCGGGCATCGATCAGGCTTCGGTTTCTTGCCCAACCTTCTTCTTGCGGCGGCGACGCGCTGCGACCGCACCGGCGCCTGCACCGAACAGCAACAGCATGCCGGGTTCGGGCACCTGCGTGCCGGAACTGGTGCCGCCGGAAGACGAACTCGAGCCGGACGAGCTGGACGAGCTGCTGGAGGATGAGCTGCTGCTCGAAGACGAAGAACCGCTCGAGGAGGAGCTGCTGCCCGAAGAAGACGAGCCTGTAGACGACGAGCCGGTGGAGCTTGTCATGTTGCCCGAACTCGAGGAGCTGGAACTGGACGAACTCGACGAGGACGAACTGCTGGACGACGAGCCCGAGCTGCCACCCGACGAACCGCCCGATCCACCCGAAACGCCCGAAGACGAGGACGAGCTCGAGGAACTCGAGGAGGAACTGCTGCTCGAAGACGAGCCCGAGCTGCCACCCGAGGAGCCGCACGAGCCACCGGACGAGGAACTCGAACCGGAGGAACCGGAGCTACCGCCACTGCTACCACCCGAGGAGCCGCCCGAACCTCCCGAGCCACCCGACGAGGAGGAGCTGGAGGAAGACGAACTCGACGACGACGAGGAGCTGGAAGAACTCGACGAACTCGAGGAGGACACATTGCCGCTCGAAGAGGATACATTGCCCGAGCTGCTGGAGACACCGCCCGTGGAACTGGAGACATTGCCGCTCGAGGACGACACGTTGCCCGAGGTGGTCGAGGTCGTGCTCGTGACACCACCGGTCGAGGTGGAGACACCGCCAGTGGAGGTCGAGACACCACCGGTCGAGGTGGAGGTGCTCACGCTACCGGTCGAGGTGCTGACACCACCGGTCGTCGTCGATGTCGAGGAGCCGCCCGATCCGCCCGAAGATGTCGAGGTGGACGAGCCGGTGCTCGAATTGTCGATGTTGATGTCGATGTAGATATCGCCACCACCGCTGCTCGAGCCGGTCGAGCCGGTCGAGGAACTCGGCGGCGAGGGAGGCGGAGCCGGATCGCCGGAAGAACTCGGCGGCGGCGGAGACGGCGGCGGCGAGGGATCGCCGGAGGACGTCGGCGGTGTGCCGCTGGTCGTACCGCTGCTGCCGGACGTGGAGGTAGTGGTGGTGGTCGACAGGTCGATGTTGGCGCTGCCGCCACCACCGCTGCCGCCGAAGAAGCCGCCGAAGAAGCCACCACCGAAGCCGCCGCCGAAGCCGCCGGAGCCACCGATGATGATCGGCTGGCCACCGCCGCCGCCGCGAACGGGCGAACCCTGGGGAAGCGGGAGCGGGGGCAGCGGCAGGGGCAGCGGCTCGGGCTCCACTTCAACCACGCGGCGAATGCGGCGCGTTTCACGCGGCGGGATTTCGCGGCGAGCCGGAACATCCTTCACATAAGCCAGTTCGGGCGCGGCTTGCTGGTCCTTGTCGGACTTGTAGCTGACCTCGTTAGCCTGCGGCTCGGCAACATGAACTGCGCCACCCACCGCAAGGGCACTGCCCGCGGCGGCTGCCGACAATTTCGCAAGGGCCATTCTTACCGACATGCTTGTCTCTCTTCGCGTTTTCCCATCGACCGGGTGAGGCCATTTGCGGCCAATACGGTCCTTCCAACGCTGCCAAAGAGACCTGCCTTGCCTCCAGTGACAATGGCAAACGGCCCTAAATCGCTGCCGCCAAGGCAGTTTTTTGGCGCTTTTCGATGCCCGCGCCCCGCTTTGTCCCACAATGGAACCGAAACGCAGGCCAATTCCTAATAAAGGTTAATGCATAAAGGCTATTTTCCGGGATCGAACAGCCCTGCCTGCCCGCCATTTGCCGAATCACCCGGCGGTTGCAGCCCCAGGTGGGCCCAGCCCCCGGCATTGAGGCACCGTCCCCGCGCCGTGCGGGCGACGAGGCCCAGCTGGATCAGGTAGGGTTCGACCACCTCCTCCACCGTGTCACGCGGTTCAGACAGGCCCGCGGCGAGCGTTTCCACCCCCACCGGGCCACCGGCATAAGTTTCGGCGATCATGGTTAAATAGCGCCGGTCCATCGCATCGAGCCCGAGGCCGTCGATCTCCAGCCTGGTGAGCGCCTTGTCCGCGACATCGGCCGTCACCACCCCGCCGCCGCCGACATGGGCAAAATCGCGCACGCGGCGCATCAACCGGCCGGCCACCCGCGGCGTGCCGCGCGAACGGCGGGCAATCTCGCGCGCGCCCGCGGGGTCTATTTCCATGCCGAGAAGCATTGCCCCGCGCGTCACCACCCGCTCCAGCTCCTCCTCGGTGTAGAAATTGAGGCGCACCGGAATGCCGAAACGGTCCCGCAAAGGGGTGGTCAGCAGGCCCTGCCGCGTGGTCGCGCCCACCAGCGTGAAGGGCGGCAGATCGATCCGCACACTGCGCGCGGACGGCCCCTCGCCAATGATGATGTCGAGCGCGCGGTCCTCCATCGCGGGATAGAGCACTTCCTCCACCACGGGATTGAGGCGGTGGATCTCGTCAATGAACAGCACGTCATTGGGTTCAAGATTGGTGAGCAGCGCGGCAAGGTCTCCCGCCTTGGCGATCACCGGACCGGACGTGGCGCGGAAACCCACGCCCAGCTCCTTCGCCACGATCTGCGCCAGCGTGGTCTTGCCCAATCCGGGCGGGCCGAAGAACAGCACGTGGTCCATCGCCTCGCCGCGTCCCTTGGCGGCTTCGATGAACACGCGCAGGTTCTCGCGTGCGGCCTGCTGCCCGACGAATTCGGCCAGCGATTTCGGGCGCAGCGCCGCGTCCGGGTCCTCCGGCAGGCGGTTGGGGGTGAGGTCAGGGTTGGTGGTCATTGTGGATGCATCCCAAACGACCTCGCTTCGTCACCCCGGACTTGATCCGGGGTCCATCGGGAGGCAGGCTCAGCCTCATGCCATTCGAGCGCCAGCCTTGCGTCTACATCCTTGCGAGCGAACCCCACGGAACGCTGTACATCGGCGTCACATCCGACCTCATCCAGCGCCTGTGGCAGCATCGCGAGGCTCAGGTTCCGGGGTTCACCAGCCGTTACAAAGTCCACCGCCTCGTCCGTTACGAACTGTTCGACGACATGGAGAATGCCATTGCTCGTGAAAAGCAGCTCAAGAATTGGCAAAGGCGCTGGAAGATCGAACTGATCGAGAGTGAAAACCCCGACTGGCATGATCTGGCGGTTGGGTTGGGGTTGAAGCCGCTGGCTCCGCGCTGATGGCGGGATGGACCCCGGATCAAGTCCGGGGTGACGGTCGGTGGATGCGGCGAAGGTCATTTCCACAACTGACCCTTTCGAACTATCTTGCAATGATAGCACGCGGAAAAATGGCCATCTTGATTATACCATACATGGCGACCGCCCGAAGCCTCGCAATCCGTGCCTTTCGGCAAGAGGGGTAATAGCGACCATGGCGACATTCGGCGTAGTCTTGTTCGCCAGCGATAGGGCTGTGTGTCTTCCATCACCCCGCCGCCCTCTTCAGCGCAACTCGGATCAACTCGCTCTCGCCAGCGCCCTCGCCCAGTTCGGCTTGTGCGCGGGCCACCGCCTGTGCGGCGACCGCAGGCTTGAAGCCGAGGTTTTCCAGCGCGCTCACCGCATCGGCGCTGGCAGAACCGGCAGGGGTTGCTGCCACCGACACACCGCCAGCAGCGGCACCGCCACCGGGCAATGCACCCGCCTTGTCCTTCAACTCGTTGACGATGCGGCCCGCCAGTTTGGGGCCAACGCCCTTGGCGCGGGCGATTGCGGCGGCATCGACGGCTGCGCAGGCATCGCGCACTTCGCCGGTGCTGAGCGCGGAAAGGATGGCCAGCGCCACCTTGGACCCAACGCCCTGAACGCTCGTCAGTAAGCGGAACCAGTCGCGTTCTCCCGCCTCGGCGAAACCGAGCAGGCGCATGTCGTTCTCGCTCACCTGCAAATCGGTGTAGACGGTGCAGGCCTCGCCCTTCTCGCCCAGCGCGTTCAATGTCTTGGATGAGCAATGGACGAGGTAGCCCACGCCCTGCACATCAATCACCGCCCAGTCTTCACCGGTTTCGTCAAGCAGGCCTTTGAGCTTCGCGATCATGTTATGTTCTTGCCACTGCCCCGCGCGAAACGCCAGCGCATGTTGCCCCTTATCCGCAAGGCGCGGCGTTAACATCTGGAACACATGGAACACGGTTATTGGCGGGAAAAACTTCCCGGCTCGCACCGGCCCTGTCACATTGTCGGTCAAGCGGGGGTTCAGGCAGGACATGAGCGCAGGTCTGCCCCGGGTTCGCACGAGTAGGAAATGGACAGCGCGAAAATTCTGCGCCAAAGGCTCTGCACCATGAGCATGAACACATTCGGACGCGTTTTCCGCTTCACCACCTGGGGTGAAAGCCACGGGCCTGCCCTGGGTGCGGTGGTGGACGGGTGCCCGCCCGGGCTGACAGTGAGCGAAGAGGACATCCAGCCGTTCCTCGATGCGCGCCGACCCGGCACCAGCCGCTTTACCACCCAGCGCAACGAGCCGGACCAGGTGAAGATCCTTTCGGGCGTGTTCGAAGGCAAGACCACCGGCACGCCGATCAGCCTGATGATCGAGAACACCGATCAGCGGTCCAAGGATTATGGCGAGATCGCCAAGGCCTATCGCCCCGGCCATGCCGACTATGCCTATGACACGAAATACGGCCATCGCGATTATCGTGGCGGGGGGCGCTCTTCAGCACGCGAGACGGCAGCACGCG
Organism: Alphaproteobacteria bacterium; assembly: GCA_030424845.1. GTDB lineage: Bacteria > Pseudomonadota > Alphaproteobacteria > Sphingomonadales > Sphingomonadaceae > Alteraurantiacibacter. The sequence continues at coordinate 77,891 of JAUHWC010000004.1, forward strand.
TGGCGGCTGGCGCCATTGCGCGCCTGGTGATCCCCGAAGTGACGGTGATTGCCTATGTCAGCGCCATCGGCGGCGACGAGATCGACCGCAGCAATGTGGACTATTCCTTCATCGACCAGAACCCCTTCTTCTGCCCCGATCGTGCTGCTGCCGAACGGTGGGAGAAGCTGGTGGACGAGGCACGCAAGGCAGGCTCGTCCCTCGGCGCGACGGTGGAATGCGTTGCCACCGGCGTTCCCGCCGGCTGGGGCGCGCCGCTCTATGCCAAGCTCGATGCAGAGCTGGCCGCCGCGATGATGGGCATCAACGCGGTGAAGGGCGTGGAGATCGGCGAAGGCATGGCGGCAGCTGCCTTGCGCGGTGAAGACAATGCGGACGAGATGCGCCCCGGTGCCGAAGGCGAAGGCCCGGAGTTCCTTGCCAACCATGCAGGCGGGATTGCGGGCGGCATCTCCACCGGCCAGCCGGTTGTGTGCCGCGTGGCGTTCAAGCCGACCAGTTCGATCCTGATCCCGCGCCAGTCGATCAACTCGCAAGGCGAGGCGGTCGATATCCGCACCAAGGGCCGCCACGACCCCTGCGTGGGCATCCGCGGCGCGCCGGTTGTCGAAGCGATGATGGCGCTGGTGCTGGCGGACCAGAAGCTGCTGCACCGGGCGCAAATCGGTTGAGGATACGCTCGCCCATCCGGGCGAGCATCCTCGGTGCTGTTCCCTCCGCTTCGCTGCGGGGCACCTGCGGGCGGCCGGTCGGCCTTGCGGGCCTTTGGCCCGTTCAAGCGCGAACAGCGAGGCAGACCGCTCTTATCGATAAACCGCCAACCCCAGCACCATCCGCGAGAACTCGCTGAACCACCCGGCTCCGACAACCGCCTCGTGCACCGCGCCTTGCAGCAGGATCCAGCCGGCGCCGAACAGCGACCATTTGCCGATCCGCCCCGCACTGCGCCACTCGAACACCAGCAGGGCTGCGGCCATGCTCCACAAGGTGAGGTAGAGCCAGAAGGTGGGGATGGGATCGTCAAGCCCCAGCACGTTGAACCAGAAGCGGTTCACTCCCGGCGGCAGGACGGGCAGCATCGCGAAACAGATCGCCTGCCGGTGAACCTGCGGGCGCTGCCTGTTGCGGATCGCGCCCGTGAACAGGATGGTGAAGCCGATCACGGCGAGGATGCCGAGGTAAAGCCCGTCCGTTCCCGGGTCGCGCCCGGCATCCATCCCCGCGCGCGATGCGATCAGCTGGATCGACAGGCCGATCAGCATGATCGCGCTGGCATGGGCGATGCCCCACATCCCCATGCTGCAGTGCAGCTTCACATTGCCGGCACATACAAGGCCGGTCTGCGCCAGCAAGAGCAGCATCCATGCACAGAACACCACGGCGTGGATATGCACGAAGGGCGGCGCAGGTGGGAAATTGCCTTGCAAGGCGGGCAAGGCAGAATGCAGCCCGAACCCTGCAAACACGAAAAAGCACATCGCCAGCACGAGCCAGAAATGGAAACTCGGCTGGAACCCACGCGCAGCGGCCGCAGTGTCTGCTGTCATGAAATACCCCTCTCCACCACCCAGTCTAGCGCAGGCAGCGGGCGGCGCAATCGGCATTGCAAGGGGGCGATTCGCCATCGGGAGGGCGGGGGTTCACCGAGGAATGATGAAAAAAATGCAACAGCTGTTGCGCTTTTCGAAAATTTCACGGAGGTGATCGATTGTTTCGATCACTTCAATCGCATCAATCGGCTTTCTTGCGTCAAATCACTGCCTATCTGCCGTCCTGCAATTCAAACCGCAATTCGTGAACACCCGGTCACGGGACATATCAGGAGACAAACGACAATGGGTATCATCGGCAGCACCATCAAGCCGTTCAAGGCCACCGCCTTCCAGGCCGGCAAGGACTTCTTCGACGTCACCGAAAAGGACATCGAAGGCAAGTGGGCCGTGTTCTTCTTCTATCCGGCAGACTTCACCTTCGTCTGCCCGACCGAGCTGGAAGACCTGAACGAAAAGTACGGCATGCTGCAAAGCATGGGCGTGGAGGTCTTCGCCGTGTCGACCGACACCCACTTCAGCCACAAGGCATGGCACGACACGTCCGAGAAGATCGGCAAGATCCAGTACGCCTTCCTCGGCGACCAGCTGCACACGCTGTCCAACAACTTCGGCGTCCTGCGCGAAGACATGGGCCTGGCTGACCGCGCGACGTTCGTGATCGATCCCGATGGCGTGATCCAGATCATGGAAATCACCTGCGAAGGCGTGGGCCGCAATGCCAACGAACTGACCCGCAAGATCAAGGCTGCACAGTACGTCCGCAACAACCCCGGCCAGGTCTGCCCGGCTGCCTGGGAAGAAGGTTCGGAAACGCTGGCACCTTCGCTTGACCTGGTCGGCAAGATCTAAGGTTCGAAGCGCCTGACGCTTCAACCAAGTCCCGTCGCCCCCCGACGGGTCGCACGAACGGCCCGGGGCCTTCCATCCCCCCCATCCCTCGGAAGCCCCGGGTCGTTTTACGTCCCAATCAAGGAGAAAACGCGATGCTCGATGCCAACATGACCGCACAGCTGAAGCAGTATCTCGGCAATCTGCGCGAGCCGATCGAGCTTGTCGCCAGCCTTGGCGATGACAAGCGCTCTGCCGACATGCGCGAACTGCTGGAAGAGATCGCCGCGCTTTCCGACAAGGTTTCCGCCACATTCGATGGCGACCACGAGCGCAAGCCCAGCTTCATCATTCGCCGCGCCGCGGATGCCGGCAAGTGGGTGCGCTTTGCCGGCCTGCCGATGGGCCATGAATTCACCTCGCTTGTCCTCGCCCTGCTGTGGGCTGGAGGACATCCGCCCAAGGTCGAGCAGGAAGTGCTGGACCAGATCGCCGCGCTGGAAGGTGACTACGACTTCGAGATGTATTTCTCGCTCTCGTGCCACAACTGCCCGGACGTGGTGCAGGCCCTCACCCTCATGGCCCTCTACAACAGCCGGATCACCGCCACCCTGATCGAAGGCGGCGCCTTCCAGGAAGAGGTTGACGCACGCAATGTGATGGCCGTTCCCGCCACCTTCCTGAATGGCGAGATGTTCGCCAGCGGCAAGATGGGCGTGGAGGAAATCCTCCAGAAGCTGGACGGCAATGCCTCTGCCCGTGCGGCAGCCAAGATCGCCGACAAGGACCCGTTCGAGGTCCTCGTGATCGGCGGCGGCCCGGCCGGTGCCTCTGCGGCGATCTACACCGCGCGCAAGGGCTTCTCCACCGGCATCGCGGCCGAACGTTTCGGCGGCCAGGTGCTGGATACCATGGGCATCGAGAACTTCATCTCCGTGCCTTACACCGAAGGCCCCAAGCTGGCCGCCCAGCTGGAAAGCCACGTGGGTGAATATGACATCGACGTGATGAACCTGCAGACGGCCCGCAAGCTTGTCCCCGCCAGCGAGGCGGGCGGCTATCACGAGGTCGAGCTGGAAAACGGCGTCACGCTGAAGGCCCGCTCCATCATCCTGTCCACCGGCGCGCGCTGGCGCAACCTGGGCGTTCCCGGCGAGTTCGAATACCGCAACCGCGGTGTCGCCTATTGCCCGCACTGCGACGGCCCGCTGTTCAAGGGCAAGCGCGTTGCCGTGATCGGCGGCGGCAATTCCGGCGTCGAAGCCGCGATCGACCTTGCCGGCATCGTCGGCCACGTCACGCTGATCGAGTTCGACAGCCAGCTTCGCGCTGACGAGGTGCTGCAGAAGAAGCTGCGCTCCATGTCCAATGTCGACATCCTCGTGTCCGCCCAGACGACCGAGATCACCGGCGATGGCGAGCGCGTGTCGGGCCTGGTCTACAAGGACCGGACGAGCGGCGAGGAACGCAAGGTCGAACTCGAAGGCGTGTTCGTCCAGATCGGCCTGGTGCCCAACACCGAATGGCTGAAGGATTCCGGCCTCGCACTGTCGAAGTTCGGCGAGATCGAGATCGACCACAAGGCCGCCACCAACCTGCCCGGCGTGTTCGCGGCAGGCGATGCCACCACAGTGCCTTACAAGCAGATCATCATCGCGATGGGCGAAGGTTCCAAAGCGGCGCTGTCCGCCTTCGATTACCTGATCCGCAACCCCGCACCGGTGGAACAGGTCAGGGAAGCTGCCGAGTAGGGCAACGCACCACATCACAGCAGAAACCCCGCCTTGCCAAACCGCAGGGCGGGGTTTTTGTTTTTGTTCAAGCACTTGCCCGGCAACGACCTTAAACCAACAAATTCGATTATTGATCGCAGTTTAATCGGTTGGACTAATTACCGGATCGAAGCCATCCTCCACGTATTGATTCGGCATCACGCTGAACATTTGCGAGGAGAGACAATCATGGATGCTGAAACCGGTTCGATTTCTGGCGGGGGCTGCCCCTTCCACGGCGAAACACGTTCCCTTCTGGGCCGCACCAACAAGGATTGGTGGCCTGATGCGCTCCAGCTTGAAATCCTGACCCAGCAGGGCCGCAATGCAGACCCGATGGGCGATGATTTCGATTATGCCGAGGCCTTCAACGCGCTCGACTACAACGCCCTCAAGGCAGACCTCACCGCACTGATGACCGACAGCCAGGAATGGTGGCCGGCAGACTATGGCCATTACGGCCCGTTCTTCATCCGCATGGCATGGCACGCCGCCGGCACCTATCGCACCGGTGACGGGCGCGGCGGCGCAGGCAGCGGCCAGCAGCGCTTCGCCCCGCTCAACAGCTGGCCGGACAACGGCAACCTCGACAAGGCGCGCCGCCTGCTGTGGCCGATCAAGAAGAAGTACGGCAAGCACATCAGCTGGGCCGACCTGTTCATCCTGACCGGCAATGTCGCCATCGAGAGCATGGGTGGGCCGGTGTTCGGCTTCGGCGGCGGCCGCAAGGACGTGTTCGAGCCTGAAACCGTCTATTGGGGCACGGAAGAACTGTGGGTTAACGAAGGTGTCGAAACCCGCATCATCCCCGATGAAGGCAAGGCGCTGGACGGCCCGCTCGCGGCAATCCAGATGGGCCTTATCTACGTCAACCCCGAAGGACCGGGCGGCAATCCGCACGATCCCGAAGGCATGGCCCGCGACATGCGCGAAACCTTCGCCCGCATGGCCATGAACGACGAGGAAACCGTTGCCCTCACCGCTGGCGGCCACGCCTTCGGCAAGGCACATGGCGCTGCTCCGGCGGACACGCTCTCCGGCTCTCCGGAAAGTGAAGCACTGGCGCTGCAAGGCTTCGGCTGGGCAACCAACGAGGAAGACATTGCCGCTGGCCGGATCACCACGTCGGGCATCGAAGGTGCATGGACGCCCAACCCGACGCAGTGGGGCAACGACTATTTCCGCCTGCTGTTCAAGTATGACTACAAGCTGGTGCAAAGCCCGGCCGGCGCCAACCAGTGGACCCCGATCGATCCCGATCCGGAGGACATGGCGCCTGACGCGCGGGACCCGAACAAGAAGGTCCCGACCATGATGACCACGGCGGACATGGCGCTGAAGCTCGACCCGGAATATCGCAAGATTTCCGAACGCTTCCTCAATGACCAGGCCGCGCTGGACGATGCCTTCGCCCGTGCATGGTTCAAGCTGTGCCACCGCGACATGGGACCCAAGGTCCGCTACCTCGGTCCGGAAGTGCCGGAAGAGGACCTGATCTGGCAGGACCCGGTGCCGGCAGGCACCAAGCCTTCGGACAGCGATGTTGCCGCCTTCAAGTCGGCCATCCTCTCCAGCGGCCTCGGCGTTTCCGAACTGGTCAAGGCGGCATGGGCCTCGGCCTCGACCTATCGCAATTCGGACCATCGCGGCGGTGCCAACGGTGCCCGCGTTCGCCTTGCCCCGCAGAACGGCTGGGCGGTCAACGATCCGGACGAGCTGGCCAAGGTGCTGGGCAAGATCGACGAGCTTCGCGGCAGTCTCTCGATGGCCGATGCCATCGTGCTGGCCGGTGCGGCAGCGGTCGAGAAGGCAGCGGCAGATGCCGGCCACAAGGTCAGCGTCAACGTCTCCACCGGTCGCGGCGATGCAAGCGAGGAGCAGACCGATGCGGAAAGCTTCGAGCCGCTCGAGCCCTGGGCAGACGGCTTCCGCAACTACCTGCGGATGAAGGCCAGCGTGAAGACGGAAGACATGCTGGTTGACCGTGCGCACCTGCTCGGCCTCTCGATCCCCGAGATGACCGTGCTGGTCGGCGGCATGCGCGCGCTTGGCGCGGTGTCCGGCAATACCGGCCACGGCGTGCTGACCGACAGGCCCGGAACGCTCACCAACGACTTCTTCGTGAACCTGCTCGACATGGGTACGAAGTGGGTCGTGGTGGACGAGAGCGAGGACGAGGAATTCGTCGGCAAGGACCGCAAGAGCGGCGCTGAAAAGTGGCGCGCCACCCGCACGGACCTTGTCTTCGGTTCCAACTCGCAGCTGCGCGCGCAGGCCGAAATCTACGCCGAGGACGGGGCAGAAGCGAAGTTCGTCAATGACTTCGTCGCCGCGTGGACCAAGGTGATGGACGCCGACCGCTTCGACCTCGCCTGACGGCTAACGGCCGCCAACCGGTTGCAACAAGAAGGCCCCTGGCAGCGATGCCGGGGGCCATTTGCATGGCAGCTAGCGGCGCCGCTTGAGAACGAGGTAGAGCGCACCCTCGCCCCCGTGGCGGCGATGCGCCTTGCGGATGGCGGCGATGTCCGGTCCGTGCGGCCCGGCAGCCAGCCAGTCGAGGATCTTGGCACGAATTGCCCCGCGCCGCTCGCCGCGGTCTGCCGCATCGACAGGGCGCGGCTTGCCGGTGACCAGCAACACCAGCCGCGCACCCATCGCCTTGGCCTGTCCGATGCCCGTGTCCAGCCGCCGGTGTGCCTGTTCCAGCGTATGGCCGTGCAGGTCGAGCGTGAAATCGGGCTCCACCGCAGCGCGCGCGAGGCGCCGTTCCCAATGCGAATCGAGTCCCTTGTCGGTCGCAGGCGGTGCCGTTGTGGCAGGTCGCGGCGGCACCACCGGATCAGGCACGCGCCCCCTGGGCTTGTTCGCGGCGGACGAGACGGCCGTCTTGGCAGGATGCGAAAGCAGCGGCGCATGCCTGACAGAATGGCGCGGTTCCAGCGGCGTGACGCTGGCCGCCAGCCTTGCCCACAGTGCCGCCTCCTCGGGCGTCAAGCCACGCGGCACCCTGGCCATCAGTTGATGCCCAGCCGGTCCAGCGTACCCCTGGGAAGGAAGATCACCGCATTGCCGCGCGCGCTCATGCCGCCGGCAATCTCCCGGGCACGCTCGCCCGCGCCCCAGAAGGTGTCGAACCGGTTGGGACCGCGAATGGCGCCGCCGGTGTCCTGCGCCACCCACAGCCCGCGCGCCTCCACCCGGTCGGTGGAAAGGAACACCGGCGCGCCATAGGGCACGAACTTCGGGTCCACCGCGACCGAGCTTTCCCCGCGCACGGGCACGCCGATGCTGCCCAGCGGACCATCGCCCCCAAGCTCGGTGAAGAACACCCAGCTGGCATTCATCCGCATCAGGTCGCGGCCCTCGGCCGGGTTCTCGCGGATATACTGCATGATCCCCTGCATCGATCCGGGATACTGGCCCGGCCCGTCACCCAGCAGGCCGCGGTCACGCATCACGCCGCCGATGCCGGTATAGGCATGGCCGTTCTGCCCGGCATAGCCGATGCGGATCACCTCGCCTTCAGGCGTGATGAGCCGGCCCGAACCCTGGATCTGCAGGAAGAAGAATTCCACCGGGTCTGCCGCCCAGGCAATCTCCAGCCCGCGGCCGGCCAGTGCGCCCTCCTCTATCTGCGTGCGGTCATGGTAATCGACGAAATCGCCATTGGCATCGAAGCGCCCCAGCGGCGGGCGGCCGGTGCGCTGGTCCTCCGGCACATCGTCCGGCCAGGCGCGCACGAGATCGGGCGGCAGGGAATAGACCGGCACCTCGAAACCCGGGCGCCACTCGCGCGAGCCGAGGATTTCGGGCTCGAAATAACCGGTGGCGAAGGCCTGCCCGTCGCCCACGCGCACGGCCTCGAAATAGGTGGCGAAGAAGCGGGAGGCGTTGTCCCGTGGCCAGCCCGGCGCATTGGCGCAGGCCAGCGTCCAGTCCTCCGGACGGGTCAGGCCCGTTTCGTCCTGCCGGCGGGTGACAACGCCGCAACTCGCCTCGAACGCATCGAGCGCAGCCGCACTGTCTCGCGGCAGCAGGCCGTAGAATTCGATGTTGGGAGCACGGGCGATGCCCAGCGCGGCGGCATTGAGTGCCGCCGATGCCGCAGGCGCATTGGCAGGAGGCACCGCAGGGACCACGCTGACACAGGATGCCAGGAATGCCAGCGCGGGGATCGCCGCGAGGACCTTTGCCGGAAAGGGAAAGCGCGCCGCCATGTCAGGTGCCGCTCCCCCGCCTGATCAACCTTCGTCGGTTTCGTCGAGCAGCCAGGCCGGATCGTTGCTACGCACGTCGCGGCTGAAGGTCCAGACATCGCGGCTTTCCACCGCATCATCGAGCGAACCGGCCACGACATTGCCATCAGCATCGCGCGTGACGGCGGCGATATCGGACACGAACAGCACAGCGATGCGGGCGGTCTTGCCATCCAGCATGGCGGAATGGATCTTGGTGTCCTCGATCCGGATCAGCTTGTTGTCCAGCGTGTGGCCGGCAGCCTCGCGCGCGTCGAGCGCGCTGGAGAAGCCTTCGTAGACATCGTCGTTACACAGCTCGCGAAGTTCCTCGCGGTCACCGCGCCAGAAGGCCTCGAGCACCATCTCGTAAGCGCCCTTGGCCCCTTCCATGAATGACAGCAGGTCAAACCGGCGATCGGCGGAGGCGATTTCGCGCAGGCCCTGGTCAATCGCAGGCGGGAAACCGGCAAAGCTGCGTTCGTTGCGCGGCATTTCCACCACCGGCGCGGGTGCGGACCGGTCACGCTTCTGTTCGTCCCCACGGTCAAAGCCATTGTGCACGACCTCCTCTTCCCCCTCGGCGCGGCGGCCGAGGACGGAATAGAGGCGCAGGCCGAGGAAGGCTGCAACCATCGCGAGAATGACTATCTCATATATCACTACAAATTCCCGATTCGCGGTTCGGCGGAAGGGCTCTTTGGCGCAATCCTGCTTGTTAGCTGCATGTGTGGCCCAGATAGGGCGTAAATACAAATGGACAACAGCCCGTAGTTCCACAATTCCGCAATACGTCCCAATGGTGCAACATTCTGGCCGAACGTGGGGTGAATGGCGGCAGCGGCGTTGCGGGGAAGCGACGCTGGTGCTAGGCGCGCCAGCCAGTACCAAACAGATCAGGCAGCCGCCCGCAATCCGGGCACGCTGCGCAGCGAAACGAAAGTCGAAGAGATCATGGCCGAAGAAGGCGACGTCCTGACCAACCTCAACCCCCAGCAGGCCGGCAATGGCGCAGACACGCAGCCCGTGGCCGGCGTGATCAGCCAGTATGTGAAGGACCTGTCGGTCGAGAACCCCAAGGCACCGGAAAGCTTCCAGTGGCAGAGCAAGCCGGAAATGGACGTGCAGTTCAACATCGCTGCCAGGTCCATCAGTGCCGAGGTGTCCGAAGTCGAACTGAAGATCACCGCCACGGCCAAGACCGGCGAAGGCGTGGCCTACATCATCGACCTGACCTACTGCGGCCTCGTCGGCATGCGCAACATGCCCGAGGATGCCAAGCACGCCTTCACCTATGCCGAGGCACCGCGCATCCTGTTCCCCTTCGCCCGCCGCGTCATCGCCGATGCCGTGCGCGATGCAGGCTTCACGCCGCTGCTGCTCGACCCGATCGACTTCAACGGCCTCTATGTCCAGCAGCTGCGCCAGAAGCAGGCGCAGGATGCCGCAGCGGCAGCCCAGGCCGAAGCTGGCGAGGCAAAGCCTGCGGGTGACGAGGGCTGATGCAGCCCTGCGGGCCTGAGGCTCGGTAAGGAGCGGGACGGATGGGCCTGCTGCGAAACGTCGGGACGATCAGTTCGCTGACACTGGTCAGCCGCATTGCCGGCCTTGCGCGCGAGATGATCTTTGCGCGCGTGCTGGGCGCCAGTGCGGCGACCGACGCCTTCCTGCAGGCCTTCATCCTGCCCAATGTCTTTCGCCGCCTGTTTGCCGAAGGCGCGTTTTCGGCTGCCTTCGTGCCGATGTTCTCCAAGCGCGTGCAGCGCGGCGAGGACGAGGGGGATGACGGCCACGAGATGGCCGCGCAGTTTTCCAATGACGTGCTCAGCGTCTTCCTCCCGGTACTGATCGTGCTGGTGGCGATTGCCGAGATCGCCATGCCGGGCATCATCTGGCTGTGGTCTCCCGAATGGCGCGGCGATACCGGCCAGATGGACCTGGCGATCGGCCTCGCGCGGATCACCTTCCCCTATATAGCCCTGATCAGCCTGGTGACCCTGTTCACCGGGATGCTCAATTCGGTCAGCCGCTTTGCCCCCGGCGCGAGCTTTCCCATCATCCTCAACCTGGTGCTGATCGCCGCGCTCGGCGTGGGCCATTTCTGGCTGGAGCAGGGCCGGAGCATGGAGGATGCGGTCTACCTGCTGGCCTTTGCCGTCAGCGGTGCAGGCCTGTTGCAGCTGGCCTGGCTGTTCATCTGGGTGCGCGTGGCGGGCTTCAAGCCCAGCCTGCAATGGCCAAAGGTGACGCCGGAGGTGAAGCGCCTGTGCTGGATTGCCCTGCCTGCCGCATTCGGTGCCGGTGCCTACCAGATCAACACCATCGTGCAGGTCTATTTCCTGAACGACCTGCCCGGCTCCAACGTGACCTACATGAACTATGCCGACAGGCTGAACCAGCTTCCGCTGGGGATCATCGGCATTGCGCTGGCGACAGCGATCCTGCCCTCGCTCTCGCGCCATATCGCGGCGAAGGACAAGGAGGGCGCATCAGCCGTCCAGACCGACGCGATCGAGCTTGCCATGCTGCTGACCCTGCCCGCTGCGGTGGCGATGGCGATCTGCGGCGTGCCTTTCGTGACCATCTTCTTCGAAGGTGGCCGCATGACGGTGGCCGATGCGCAGGTGGCAGGCGAGGTGCTTGTGGCGCTGGTCTTCGGGCTGCCGGCCTATGTGCTGGTGCGCGTGCTGGTGCCCGCGTTCTACGCCCGGTCGGACACACGCACGCCGGTCTATGCGGCGCTGGTGGCGCTCGCCTTCTTCATCGGCTTCAACCTTGCCTTCCTCCACCGCTTCGGCGTGGTGGGTGTCGCCGGTGCCAGCGCGGTGGGCGCATGGCTCAACTGCGCGATGCTCTATGCAATCCTCGCCCGTCGCGGACATTACCGCGCACCTGTTGCCCTGCTGGGCAGGCTGGCAAGGCAAGTGGTCGCCGCGGCCGCCATGGGCACGGCACTGTGGTTCCTCGGCGATGCGCTGTCCGGCTGGTATGCCGGCAACGTGCTGGAGAAGGCCGGCGCGCTCGCTGCGCTCACCGTGACCGGCGCGGGAATCTATTTCGCGGTTGCATTCCTTGTCGGGGCGATAGACAGGGAACGCATCGCGAAGCTTACGAAGAAGAGAAAGGCCGAGGGCTGATGCGCCCCAAGACCACACGATGAGAGTAGTATCCGGCATCCAGCCCACGGGCCAACCGCACCTCGGCAATTACCTTGGCGCGATCCGCAATTACGTGAAGTTGCAGGACGAGGCTGTCGCTGCGGGCGGCGAGTGCCTGATCTTCCTTGCCGATCTTCACGCCATCTCCATGCCGCATGATCCGGCGGAACTGCACTCATCCACGCTGGAACTGGTGGCAACGCTGGTTGCCTGCGGGGTCGATCCGAACAAGGCGATCCTGTTCAACCAGGCACAGGTTCCCGCCCATGCAGAGCTGCAATGGCTGTTGAACGGCACTGCCCGCATGGGCTGGCTGAACCGCATGACGCAGTTCAAGGACAAGTCCGGCAAGAACCGCGAAGGCGCCTCGGTGGCGCTGTTCACCTATCCGGTGCTGCAGGCGGCCGACGTGCTGCTCTACCAGGCTACCCACGTGCCCGTGGGCGAGGACCAGAAGCAGCACCTGGAGCTGGCGCGCGACATTGCACAGAAGTTCAACAACGACTTCGCTTCGGAAGAAGAGCCGGTCTTTACCCTGCCCGATCCGATCATCCCGCCCGAAGCCGCGCGCATCATGAGCCTGCGCGATGGCAGCGCCAAGATGAGCAAGTCGGACGTGTCGGAGATGAGCCGCATCAACCTGGCGGACGATGCCGATACCATGGCCAAGAAGATCAAGAAGGCCAAGACGGACCCCGAACCGCTGCCGAGCGAGACCAAGGGCCTCGAGGACCGTCCCGAGGCGCTCAACCTCGTCACCATCTATGCCGCTCTCGCCGGCGTGAACGCGGACAGCGTTCTGGCAGATTTCGGCGGACAGGGCTTCGGCGTGTTCAAGCCCGCACTGGCGGAACTGCTGGTCGAAAAGCTCGGCCCCATCCAGCAGCGCTTTGTCGAACTGAAGGATGACCGGGAATCGCTGGATGCCATCCTGGCACGCGGTGCGGCGCAGGCCCGCGAGATCGGCATGCCGACCCTGAAGAGTGCCTACAAGGCCCTCGGCCTGATCCGCGGCTAGCAGCGCGCAAGCAGAATCACCGCGCTGATTTTCCGGACATTTCCGGCCTGGACCATTCAAACCCGGTTCAGGCCGCAATTGCTATTGCGCCGCCCATGGTGGAGACATAGTCTCCAGTGATAGGTCGCAACCGGGCGCAAGACCCGGCAATTCTGAAAGAGCTTGCCATGTTCGCACTGAACAAGATGACGAAAGGCCTCAAGATCGCCGCCGGCGCTGTGCTGCTGGCCGGCCTTGCTGCCTGTGCCACCCCCTTCCGCGCCGATGTGTCGCGCTTCCAGTCGCAATTGCCGGCACCACAGGGACAGACCTTCGCCGTCGTGGCGGAAGACCCTGCGCTGGCAGGCGGCCTTGAATTCGCGCTCTATGCCGACCGGGTCGAGGCAGAGCTGCAGGAGCTGGGATATACCCAGGCCGCATCGCCCGAGGATGCCACCTTGCTGGTGCGCTTCGACTATGGCGTGGACAATGGCCGCGAACGGCTGCGCTCCACCTATCGCGTCTATCGCGATCCCTTCTATTCCAGCTGGTACAGCTATCGACCGGTGGTCTACCGCGACGGTGCGGGGCGGCCGCGCGTTGCCTACCTGCCCAGCCGCACCTGGGGCTACGGCTTCTACGATCCCTTCTTCGATGACCGGTTCGACCGCGATGTGGAAAGCTATACCATCTACACCAGCGGCATCGCGCTGAAGATCGACAATGCCGCCACCGGCGAACGTCTGTTCGAAGGTGAGGCGCAGGCCGTCTCCACCTCCAACCGGTTGCAGTACCTCGTGCCCAACCTGGTCGAGGCGATGTTCACCGATTTCCCCGGCAATTCGGGTGAAACCGTGCGCATCTCCATCGCTCCCGAAGACCAGCCGGTACAGCGCAACGAACGCTGACAAATTCCCGATTGCGGGCAGGACAGGCGGGCTTTCCCATTTTGCGGAAAGTCCGCCTTTTCATTGATTGATCAATAAGGCAGTCTGTTTCCCGTACCGATTGGATCAGGGAGATGGATGATGAGGAAACTTCTGGCCACCAGCGCGATGTCGCTGGCCCTCGCACTGGCAGCTTGCGCCGATGGTGCCGATGATGATGCCACGGCGGCGGCCGAAGCCGGGACCACGTGGCCGGGCGTTCCCGAAGAACAGGCCGCACAGATCCGCGAGATGGGATATGTGATCGATCCGGCCAGTTTCGACATCTATGCGCCGCTGGCGGATTTCCCGCCCTATGACGATGTCACTGTGAACAGCGACATTGCCTATGGCGAGGATGCGGCCCACAAGCTTGACGTCTATACCTCAAACGATGCTGCCGAAGGCGAGAGCCGGCCGGTGCTCGTCTATGTCCACGGTGGGGGTTTCACCGGCGGCACCAAGGCCGGGAACGGTTATTACCCGCAAAGCGCCACCGCCTGGGCCGCAAGGAACGGCATGGTCGGTGTGAACATCGATTACCGCCTCGCCCCCGCAAGCACATATCCGGCTGCCAGTGCAGACCTTGCCTCAGCGATTGACTGGGTCCGCGCGAATATCGCCGAACATGGCGGCGATCCGCACCATATCGTGATCTGGGGCCATTCCGCCGGCGGCAATATCGTGGCGGATTACATCTCCACCGAAGGCATCAATGGCGGCAACCTGTCCGGCGTGAAGGGCGCACTGCTGATGAGCCCCTATTACACGCTCGACATGGGCGAGGAGCCGCATGTCTATTACGGCGAGGATGCTTCGCTGCAGACCGCAGCCCCGGCGCTGGAGAGGCTGGGCGCAACGACTTTCCCGTTGATGCTGGTCTGGGCCGAATACGACCCGGAAGTCTTCCGCACCTTCGCCGACACGGCGGCTTCGACGCTTTGCGCTGACGGCAGCGAATTGAACTGCCCCACGCTGCTGGAACTGGCAGACCACAACCACATGACCGAAGGTGCCAGCATCGGCACGGTGGACGAAAGCTTCTCCGGCCCGTTCAGCGTCTGGCTGACGGGGCTTTAGGCAGATGCTTGCAAAGGGCGGGGAAGCCGATCGGCCACCCCGCCCCTCTTCCGCTCACCTGTTGTCGAGCTGGGCCCGCACCGCCAGAAGGCCCGCCCGCGTGATGCGGTAAGGCTGGCCGCCGCGGCTCACGATCAGCCGCCGGCGCCGCAGTTTCTGGAACACCGGCAAGGTGCAATCAGCAAGGCGGAAGCCATCGCGATTGAAGCAGTCGACTACCACGACCTTGCCGGACGCATCGCGGATGACGCGGATTTGCCCACCTTGGGCAAGCGCGTGCAGCACGCGCTGTTCATGCTTTGAAATGTTCAATGCTTGTCTCGTTCGCTGGGAACAAAGTCCTGCGCACCACGCGAAAGGGTTCAGGTGGGCAACGCGGCCGCACCTGCGTGGAACGCGACGAACCGATTGCGCTTTTTCGCGCATCCGGTTGCTGTCAGGCGAGAACAAGCTCGAACATAAGACCCTTCTGGGTGTGGAATTGACCGGGTTTCTATGTTGGCCCGAGGTCTCCGGTCAAGCCCGCGCGGGCGGGGCCTGCTGCAAGGAAGCGCACGTCCGGATTGACTCGCCGCAAAATCCGGACCTAGTCTCGCTCCGTAAAACCCGGGGGGAGTGGGGATTTGCCGGATTGGCTCTCGTTCCTGCGTAAGCGTGACCGCGCGGCGATCGTGCGGCCATTCCTCCGCGTGAGGCACGATTGGGAACAGCCGGACCACCGGCAAGCACGGGCTCTCACCCCCGAACTGGCCAGACGCCTGCATCCTGCGCATCCGCTCCACGGTCAGTCGCCTGTCGCCCTGGCGCAGGCATGCGCAAGCGATGACGTGCTCTTCCAATGCGCCGATGGCCGGCTGTGCCTTGTCCACCTGGAATGGCAGGACAGCAGCGATCCGGCGCTGCCCGATACACACTTCTTCGACGGGATCGACCAGCTTCTTGCCGCGCTGGATACCGGGGATGGCGAACGCGTTCCGCCATGCCCGTCATGCAGCGCAGACTGGCAATCGGGCGAGGCAAGCCGGGATTGCCCCTGTTGCGGCGGTTTTGCCCTGGACAGGCCTTGCCCGAAATGCGGCGGAGCATGCGGGGCGCAATGGCAACGGGCGGTACAGGATTCGATAGATGGCGGGATCGCTGTCTGGATCGGCAAGTGCGGGAATGCAGGATCGTGACTTGGGGAGGATGGGACGGATGACGGGGAACAAGCCGGCAACGAATTGCGATCATCGCGGCAGGCTGCGCATCCTGCTTGGCGCGGGAGCGGCAAGCATTGCCCTTTGCCTGGTTCCCTCTGCCCGGGCGCAGGACAATTCCGCCACGCCGCTGAAGGGGACATGGTCGGTCACGGTCGAACCGATCCGTGGCGAGCCAACCAGCGGTACTGTTACCTGTTCACCTGAAATGGAGCAGGTTTGCCAGCGGACGGGCGAAGGCCTGTGCATCTGGCGCTGGCAAACCACCGCAGGCGGGCGATACCAGGCAAGCGGAAGCCCACGCCACATCGATCGTGGCTACAACATGATCGGCGGGTCCCAAGCAGGCGGCGGCTCGGTCGTCCTTAAACACAGCTATTTCCCGAATACCGAGGTTGAGGAACAGCTGCTCTACGATGGCTCGACCATGACCGGGGTCTGGAGCATGAACGGTGAATTGATGGGCCGTTCTTCATGGCGGCGCGAACCAAGCGCGATCAGCCGCTTCGGCTTCTCGGAAGTGACCGGCTATTACGATCCCCAGGAAGTCACAAGCTTCGCGCCCGGCCAGGCGCTGGCGGTGGAAGGCGAGTATCTCGGCGAGTTCTGGACAAACGAGCAGACCAACGCCTTCACCCGTCCGAAGTTCGCCATCCGCATCTACGGCACGAACATGGACGGCGTGCACACGGTGGAATTCCCCGAGGCGCCGGAATACCGCCCGGACGAATCCCGCCCGATTACTGGCAATGACGGGAGCGTGATTGGCAGCGAAGTGGCCGTGCGGCTTTGGCCCGGCGCGACACCGGGGCGCAAGCGCATGTTGGTAGACGGACGCGAATTCATGCTCGACGTGCGCATCAACGGCTTCCCGGGCGGCGACCAGGATGACCGGCAGAACGCCGGCTTGCGAATCACCATGCCCGACACCACCGCCCCCAGCTATGCCGACGTCTTTCCCAGCGGCTGGCTTTATGTCGATGTTGCCAACACCTCCAACGAGCCGGTGCTGAACGCGCGGCTGCAACTGCAGACCTCCATCCCCGCCATCGACCGGGCGACGGCGCAGGGTATGAACTGCGCCGCCAATTATTTCGCCCGGACGGTCGATTGCACGACGCAGGTCATCGCGCCGCGCTCGACCGTCCGCGTGGGCTTCGCGCTGCAAATGCCCGAACCGGGGCTGATGGGCCCGCTGGACAGCCTGGGCAGGTATCGCGATGCGCTGGCAATCGGGGCCGATGCATCTGGCAGCAATGCAGGTGCCACGTCGGCTCGCAGCGAGTTGCGCTTCCACTCCTGCAGCTTTCAGTTGGGAGCCGTTTTCGAAGGCGCAGCTTTCCAGCGCATCTCGCAATTTGCCCGTGAAAGCGAACCGCTGAACACCGCCTCGCAGGACTTCATCAGCGAAAGGGGTCATCCCTATTCCTTCGATGACAACCTCACCTCGCAAGAGAATGAAATGGCGCGCAGGTGGGACGCCTTCGTGCGCGAAGCGGCAGCCAACCGCGGCCCCGACAATGCCTTGCGCGATGCGCGCGGCAAGTACCTCGATCTCTATCGCCAGCTGGCAGGAGAGCTGAAGCAGGCGATTGCGAATGGCGGGGACAGGCAGCTCGTACTTCGTGACAGCGCCCCCGCTCGCGAGATTGCAGCGCTGGATGCGGCGCTGGATGCGCGCTGGCGGGAGTTGTTGTCGGAATATGGTGCATCCTCGGTGATCGCTGATCGCGAACTCAGGCGGTACCTTACGCGGATCAACGACGTCGGCGGAACGATGGACACGCTGCTGCGCATGACACGCGACGAGCGTTCGCTGGAACAGCAGGGGCAGATCTTGCCGGGCCTGCGTGCCTTGCGCGAGGATATCCGCGATGCCGAGGCGCGCGGCGCGCCCCTGTCCCAGTCGGAGGTCGAGCGGCGCACTTCCGAGATTTATGGCAAGGCCGGTCTTCCTGCCCCACCAGGCGAGGCCTTGAGGGGCATGGCCACGGGTTTTGGAACGCTGGTCGGGATGGAAACCTTGGGGCTGTTGCTGAACGAGGGCCTGGGCCTTGCCGGTGTCGGAGCGGGCTACACTGCGGCCGGAGCGACACTGGGCCATCTGGACATCTTGTTCAGCCTGAAGGACATCTTCGTCCTCACGCCCGCATGGGCGCAGGACATGGACCAGTCATCACTCTCGTTGCTGGAAGCAACCGGACATTACGGGCTAATGGCAGACCGCCACCTGCAACATGCCCGACTGGCCTATGCCTTGAAGAACGACCTGTCGCAGCTTGCCCTGCAGGACACGGCTTGCACGCCATTGCTGGGCGAGCGCTAGCGGGCCGCGCGACTCCCCTAAAGAGCCGCGTGCCCGCCGGTGGAGCCGAAGCCGCCGCTCCCGCGCGTGGTGTCGTCCAGCTCTTCCACCTCGTCCCACACCGCCAGGGTGACGGGGGAGACGACCAGCTGGGCAATGCGGTCACCGCGCTGGATGGTGAAATTGTCCTGCGAATGGTTGATCAGGATCACCTTCAGCTCGCCGCGATAGTCTGAATCCACGGTGCCGGGCGTATTGGGCACCGAAATGCCGTGCTTCAGGGCAAGGCCCGAACGCGGGCGGACCTGGATCTCGTAACCGGGCGGGATCGCCACGGCGAGGCCGGTGCCCACCGCAGCACGAGCGCCGGGGCGCAGGATCAGCGGTTCCGCCGCCAGCACATCCATGCCTGCCGCGCCGTCCGTGGCATAGGCGGGCAGGTCCAGGCCGTGGCCATGCGGCAAGCGCTTGATGCGCACGGGAACGCGATCAGGCATCGGCCTTCTCCAGGTGCTCGGCAATGCTTTCGACCAGCTTCCAGGCCACCTCGGTCTTGCTCATTTCTTCCCAGTCCTCGACATTGCGCTCGCGCACGATATGCACCTTGTTGTTGGCGCCGCCCATCACATCGCCTGATACGTCATTGGCGACGATCCAGTCCACGCCCTTGCTCTTGCGCTTCTTGCGGGCGTGTTCGACCACCTTTTCCGTTTCGGCGGCAAAGCCGATCAGCAGGTCGGGACGCTTGGAACTGGCGGCGACCATCGCCAGGATATCGGGGTTCTCGGTCAGCAGCAGTGCCGGCGGGGCAGAGCCGCGCTTCTTGATCTTTTCCTCGTGGAAATCCTTGGTACGCCAGTCAGCCACCGCAGCGACCATGATGGCGCAATCGGCGGGCAGCGCTTCCTTGACGGCCTTGAGCATTTCCTCGGCGCTTTCCACGTCGATCCGGTCCACGCCGAGCGGGGTATCGAGATGCACCGGGCCTGCCACCAGCGTGACGCGCGCGCCGGCAGCTGCCGCAGCCTCGGCAATGGCGAAGCCCTGCTTGCCGGAGGACCGGTTGGCGATGTAGCGCACCGGGTCGATCGGCTCATGCGTGGGGCCGGCGGTCACCAGCACATGCTTGCCGTAGAGCGGGCGATGTTCGGGATCGTCGTCGAAGGCGGGCTGGCCCTCGAGCGGGTCTGCCATCACCTTGGCCATCGCACCCACCGGGGCCGCGGCCTCCTCGCCCTCGAAGGGTTCGGGCGCGGACTGGCGGGCGTTGACGGTGTGGTTGATGGCTTCGCGATCGGTCGGCGGCGCGGCAGAGGCGGCACCCTTGCGGGCCAGCACCGGCGCGGCATCGGGATCGGGTTCGGGCAGTTCGGGCCCGACATGGCCTTCGCCGTCCTCGCCGGCATCGGGCAGGTCATCGCCGCCCTTGCCCCTGCCTGTCGAACGCTGGATGATCGAACCGAGCAAGCCGCCAAGGCCGCCGGCGCTTGCGCCATC
Source organism: Alphaproteobacteria bacterium (assembly GCA_030424845.1). Classification (GTDB taxonomy): domain Bacteria; phylum Pseudomonadota; class Alphaproteobacteria; order Sphingomonadales; family Sphingomonadaceae; genus Alteraurantiacibacter. The sequence goes on from JAUHWC010000004.1 coordinate 97,441, forward strand.
TTCCTGGCGATCGGGAAGCGGATCGACGATCTCGAAATCCTCTTCCTCCACTTCCTCTTCCGCCAGGCGGCGCAGTTCGGCAGCGATCCTCTCGTGCTCGGCATCGGGATCGAGCATGGCGGCAATCTCGCGGATCACGTCACGCGGTTCGGGCAGGCGGCCACGACCGAATTCGCCGCACGCCATCTCGCCTTCATCCGGCAGCATCACGCGCACGCCGCTGTCGGAAAGCCACTGCACATTGCGCAGGGTCGCCTCGTGTTCCCACATGCGCACGTTCATGGCCGGCACGCACAGCACCGGCTTGTCCGTTGCCAGGATCAGCGTGGTGCCCATGTCATCGGCGATACCGGCAGCCATCTTGGCCATCAGGTCCGCCGTGGCCGGGCAGACGACCACGAGGTCGGCATCGCGGCTCAACTGGATATGGCCGATCTCGGCCTCGTTCTTGAGGTCCCACAGGCTGGTGTGCACCTGGTTGCCGGACAAGGCGGCGAGCGCCATCGGGGTAACGAACTGCGCGCCGCCATTGGTCAGCACGCAGGTGACATCGCCCCCACCCTTGCGGATGAGGCGCACCAGTTCGCATGACTTGTAGGCAGCGATCCCGCCGCCCACGACCAGGAGTATGCGTGGCCCGTCCATTCCCTCTTTCCGGTCCTTCCGGCGGCTCAGCCTGTCACAACCAGCCTAGCCCTGGATCGATTCCAAGGCCAGCACTGCCCCAATATGGTTAAGATTGGCTTTTTGCCAGCCTCTGCCCGCTAGCGCCCGCGCGCGGAATACCACAGCGATTTCAGCGTCCGGGGCACGAACACCAGCCCCATGAACCAGCACGGCATGACGACCAGCGCCCAGTAGAAGTTGTTGTCCCGCCCGGCGAGCATGAAGAACAGGCCGTATCCGGCAAACAGCAACAGGCCGAACAGGCCGGCATCGCTCCTCCATCCGGCCCAGCCCAGCAAGGGCAGCAGCGCCAGCGGCGCGGCGATCACGCCGGGCAGCAGGTAGAGCGAACTCGACAGCACGATGTTGGATGTCCAGCCGCCCAGTCCGCGCAGCACCAGCCACGGCGGCGATGCCGGGTCCGCTTCGGACACCAGTGCGGAAACCTGCGACAGGTGGACGGCCAGCCCGGCAACGAACAGCAGCACCAGCACGCCCCATGCCAGCATCTCGCGCCAGTCGCGCCGGAACAGCGCCATCGCCCCCATCAGCAACACGAAGGGCAAGGCATGTTCGCGAATGGCCAGTGCCGCGGCGGCGGCCAGCCAGGCGAGCAGCCACTTGCCGGGACGGTGGAGGCCGAAGGAAAGCGCCAGCAGCAGGCCTGCCCAGACCTCGTGCAGCACAAGGTACTGCGCCTTCAGCCCGATCACTCCGCCGATCACCAGCAGCAGCATGGCAATGGTGCGGTGGCTCTCCCCGCCAGGCTCGTCTCCCAGGCGCCGGTACCATGCGATGATGGTCAGCAGGGCGATAATGCCTGCCAGCGCCGCCATGCCGCCCAGCCCCAGCCAAGCGGTAAGGTATGCGAGCGTGGGCAAGCGGACGGCAAGGCCGGGCCGAACGGGGAAGTCCCGCGCGCGCTGCTCCTCAACGGCGACCGCATGGTAATCCTCGCCCGCGCCCACGCGCCGCGCGATGGTGGCGTAAAGCTCCAGGTCCTCTTCGCCCGATGATTGCGCAGCGGGCGCGCCGCCATCAGCCGGGCCGGCGGGCTGTGCGGTCTCGGTGGCGGGAAGCTGCGCGGCAATCTCGGAGCGATCGGTCAATGCCGCGGCCAGCAGCATTGCCACGGTCAACGCGATGACGAGCATGGATGCACCCGGCGCCCAGGTGACGAACCTGTCCCACGAATGGGTGCGCCCCCTCAGCCCAGCCATCCGGCCGCAAAGCCTCCCCACATCGCTGCTGCACCTGCCGCGGCGGCCAGCACGTAACCGATCCAGCCGCGCCCTTCGCGCTTGCGGCGGCGGCGATCCCAGATCAGTTCCACTTCCGGCAGCGGCGGCGGTTCGGGCGCACCGCCCTTGGGCGGGAACTGTTCCTCCAGGCGGCGCACCAGCGCGGGGATGCGCAGCAGCGTGTCGGTATCTTCCTTGATCCGGTCGGCAATGGCGGCCTCGGGGCCGAGCTCGTCACGGATCCAGCTCTTCACGTAAGGGCCGGAGATGTCCCACATGTTGATTTCGGGATGCAGCTGGGTGGCGATCCCCTCCACCATGACCATGGTCTTCTGCAGCAGCAGCAGGTGCGGCTGGGTCTGCATGTCGAAATCGCGGGTGATGGCGAAGAGGCCGTCAAGCATCTGGCCGACCGAAAGCTCGCTCACCGGCTTGCCGCGCATCGGCTCGCCCACCGCGCGCAGCGCCGTGGCGAACTCGCCCACCGAATGGTAGCTCGGCACATATTGCGCCTCGAAGTGGATCTCGGCCACGCGCTTGTAGTTGCCCGTGGTCAGGCCATAGAGGATTTCCGCCAGCCACTGCCTGGCGCGCCGGTCGATCCGGCCCATGATCCCGAAATCGATGGCAACGATGGACCCGTCGGGCCGCACGAACAGGTTGCCCTGGTGCATGTCGGCATGGAAATAGCCGGCGCTGATCGCCTGCGTCAGGAAGGCGAGCACCAGCCGCTTGGCAAGGTCGGGCAGGTCATGCCCGGCGGCCTTCAGCGCCTCGACATTGCTGATCTTCACCCCGTCGATCCACTCGATCGTCATCACCCGGCCGTTGGTGCGGTCCCAGTCGATGTCGGGAATGTGGTAATCGTGGAAGCCGCGCATCGCCTCGGCCAGTTCCGATGCCGAAGCCGCCTCGCGCCGCAAGTCGAGCTCGCGATTGGTCCAGCGCTTGAAATTGGCGATGGTCAGCGCGGGGCGCAGGCGCTGGGCCTCGCCGCCCATTTCCTCCAGGTGCGCCGCTGCCCATTCATAGGTGTCGATATCGCGCGCGAAACGTTCGCGAATGCCCGGGCGCAGCACCTTGATCGCCACGGTGCGTCCGTCGGTTGTCACGCCCTTGTGGACCTGCGCGATGGAGGCAGCGCCAACCGGTTCGGGGTCGATATGCGAATAGAGCGCAGACACCGGCACGCCGAAGGTTGCCTCGATCTGCGCCTCGATCTGGGAAAAGGGCACCGGCGGCAGGCTGTCCTGCAGGCTCAGCAAATTGTGCGCGGCTTCCTCGCCCACGAGGTCGGGCCGCGTGGCCAGCGTCTGCCCCAGCTTGATCGCGGCAGGGCCGATTTCCTGAAAGGCGCTGGCATAGTCCGGCACCTTGGGCTGGATCGTGCCCAGGCGGGCGATCCGCGCCAGCCGGCGAACAGGTGCGGGGGTATTGGGATCACGCTCGATACCGCGCAACGCGCCATGGCGTGCCAGCGTGCGGCCCCATTTCAGCAGCCTGAAGATATGCGTCGATGGACGGGTCAATGCGGCTTACACCTTCCATCCCGAATGGATGTTCACCGCGCCGCCAAGGATCTGTTCGACCCGGGTGTTCTGGAAACCTGCGGCCCTGATCATGGCTTCGAATTCTGCCGGCTTGGGGAAGCGGCGGATGCTTTCCGCCAGGTAGCGGTAGCTGTCCTCGTCATCGGCGATCCACTTGCCGATCTTGGGCATCAGCTTGTGCGAATAGGCATCGTAGACTTCCTTGAATCCCGGCCAGTCCGTGGTCGAAAATTCCATGCAGTAGAAGCGCCCACCATATTTCAGCACGCGGTGGGCTTCGGCCAGCGCCTTGTCGATATGGGTCACGTTGCGGATGCCGAACACGATCGTGTAGGCATCGAACTGCCTGTCCATGTAGTCCAGCTCTTCGGCATTCTGGCACGACCAGGTGAGGCCGGTGATCCCGCGATCCATCGCCCGCTCGATGCCGACATCGAGCATGTCCTGGTTGATGTCGGCAACGACCACTTCCGCGCCCTTTTCCGCCATGCGGAAGGCGATGTCGCCGGTGCCGCCGGCCATGTCCAGGATCGCCTCGCCCGGTTGCGGCTTCACGCGCGATACGAAACGGTCCTTCCACAAGCGATGCATGCCGGCGGACATGGCATCGTTCATGCTGTCATACTTGGCGGCAACATTGGAAAAGACCGCGCCCACGCGGCGGGTCTTCTCTTCCGGGGCGACGTCTTCGTAGCCGAAGGAGACTTGGTCGTTCATGGGAGCGGGCCTTAGCCTCTGACGGCGAGGCGTTCCAGTGAAAGAGTCACGCGGCGGAATCGGGTGGCGGGAAGACATTGGGACCAAGGTGGGCAAGGTAATCGAGCTTGCCGATATCCACGCCTGCCGCACGCAGGATCGCATAGAGCATGCTGGCATGGAAATAGACGTTGGGCAGCACGAAGCCGTTGAGATAGGTCAGCCCGTCAAAGCGCATGCCGCCGCCATTGGGGAACTTCAGTTCGATCTCCTTCGACAGGCCCGCCTCGATGGCTGCGGGATCGAGGCTTTCGAGGAAGGCGATGGTCTTGTCGCAGCGTTCCTTCAGCTCGGCAAAGCTTGCCTCGGTATCGGGCATGGACGGCGCTTCCACACCGGCAAGGCGCGCGCCGCAGCCCTTCGCGCTGTCGGACACCAGCTGCACCTGCCTGGACAGCGGGTACATGTCCGGTGCGAGCCGGGCCTCGATCAGTTCCGCCTCGTCCTTCTGTGCCGCGGCCTTGTCGAGCCAGTTCTTCATGTTTGTAAGCACGGTGACGAACACCGGTATGCTGCCATTGTATGCAGTGATGGAAATGGGATCCTCGTCTCTGGTTGCAGGCCGGACGCTAGGGCCAGCGCAGCCCATAGACAAGCGGCATGGCGCGCCTTACCAACCCGCCCATGCCGGAACTTCCCGAAGTCGAAACCACGGTGCGTGGCCTTGCCCGTTTCCTTGACGGCCAGCGCATCACGCGCGTGGTGCAGAACCGGCCGGACATGCGCTTTCCCTTCCCCGAAGGACTGGTGCAGGCATTGACCGGGGCACGGGTCACATCGCTCGGACGGCGCGCCAAATACGGCCTGATCCATACCGACCGCGATTCGACGCTGATCTTCCACCTGGGCATGAGCGGGCGCTGGAGGATCGATCCGGAAGCGGACGAGAAGCACGACCATCTCGTGCTCGAAACCGCAGCCAACCGCTTCGCCCTCAACGATCCGCGCCGCTTCGGCTATGTCGACCTGGTCGATACCGCCCGGCTGGACACATGGCCGGCCTTTTCGGTCATGGGGCCGGAGCCGCTGGGCGATGCGCTTACGGTGGATCACCTGCGCGCAGCGCTCAAGGGCCGCAAGCAGGCGATCAAGCTGCTGCTGCTCGACCAGCGGATCGTGGCAGGGCTTGGCAATATATATGTATGCGAAGCGCTGTTCCGTGCCGGCATCCATCCGCGCAAGGCCGGCGGGCTGGTCTATCGCCCCGCCCTTGCCCGGCTGGTGCCCGCCATTCGCGAGGTGCTGGCGCAGTCGATCGAGGATGGCGGATCAAGCCTGCGCGACTATGCCCGGCCCGATGGCGAGCTGGGCTATTTCGCCACCCGATTCGATGTCTACGGGCGCGAAGGCGAAGCCTGCCATCGCTGCGACGGCGGCACGGTCAGAAGGATCGTCCAAGGCGGGCGCAGCACGTGGTTCTGCCCTTCCTGCCAGAAATAGGCAGATTGCTTGACCTTTCGGGTGTTGCCGCCTATGTGGCGCGCTTTCCGGCGGGCAACCGCCGTTCCAGCAGTTTTGAACAGACAATCATTCCGGCCGCCACAACCGGCCCGAGACAAGGACGAACATGGCCAACACGCCGCAAGCCCGCAAGCGCATCCGCCGCAACAACAAGCGCGCCGAGATCAATGGTGCGCGCATGAGCCGCATCCGCACCCAGGTGAAGAAGGTCGAGCAGGCCTGCACCGCCGGTGACAAGGCTGCTGCCGAAGCTGCCCTGAAGGTTGCCCAGCCGGAACTGGCCAAGGGCGTTGCCAAGGGTGTGCTCCACAAGAACACCGCGGCTCGCAAGATGAGCCGTCTGAGCAAGCGAGTCGCTGCTCTCTGATTCGCCTTCCGGAGGGTTTCCGGGAAGAACGAAATCGGAACGGGGCCGGGGCATTTGCCGCCGGCCCTTTTCGCATGTGCAGCATGTGACAACATCGCAGCGCAACAAACCCTAGGAAATCCACGATTCGCGAGACTTCCACAATCAAATCGTTTGAAATCAGTTACTTCAATGCAAAACCTAGCCTCGCGGCGAGTCAATAGAAATATTTTGCGATTTTTTGACACCGCCCCCTTGCGGCCCGCGACCGAGCCTTCATAACGGGAAAACCGGTTGGGGCGGACCTGTCCCGATCGGCATTAAACGAACCATTGAACGGGGGCCCCGGATGTCCGCTCGTGCGGATTTTCGGCAGGTGAAAGTCGTGCCTTTCGGGCAGTGGTTCTGGGGCAGAAGCCGGGCAGGCATTCGGGACGTTGACGGGGATAGGCATGATACGTGTGGGACCGCATTCCGGACATCAAAATCCGGCAAAGCGTGATGAGGCGAAAGAGAAGATGGAAGAGCAGGAAGCCCTGGATCTGGCAGCGGATTGGTCGGACATCAGCCAGGGGCTTCGCAAGGATCTGGGCCACCAGCTTTTCACCCAGTGGATCCGCCCGATCCAGGTGGGTGGATTCGACAAGGAAACCGGCACGCTGGAACTGTTCCTGCCCACGGAATTTTCCGCGAACTGGGTGAATGACCGCTTCCATGACCGGCTGTCGCTGGCGTGGAAGATCGCCCGCAGCGAAGTGCGCCATGTCTCCATCAAGGTGCACCCGGGCCGCCGCAAGCTGGCAGACCTGGACCTGCGCGGCGATGACGGTTTCGGCCACCGCGCGGCGAACGATGCCACGCTGGCGATGGAATCGATCGGCGATGACGGCTTCACCTCGTCCGTCGGCCTCGACCCGTCGCTGACCTTTGCCGCCTTCGTGACCGGCTCCACCAACGTGCTCGCCAAGAACGCGGCAGAGCGCATGGCCAAGGCCGAAAAGCCGCAGTTCTCGCCGCTCTACCTCAAGGCCGCCACCGGCCAGGGCAAGACGCACCTGCTGCACGCCATTGGCCACGCCTACCTGCAGGCGCACCCGCGCGCGCGCATCTTCTATTGCAGCGCCGAGCGCTTCATGGTCGAGTTCGTGCAGGCGCTGAAGTCGAACGAGATGATCGAGTTCAAGGCCCGCCTGCGCGGTTTCGACTTGCTGCTGGTGGACGATATCCAGTTCATCATCGGCAAGGCATCGGCACAGGAAGAACTGCTCTACACGATCGATGCGCTGCTGGCCGAAGGCAAGCGGCTGGTCTTCGCCGCCGACCGCGCCCCGCAGGCGCTGGACGGGGTGGAACCTCGCCTTCTTTCGCGCCTGTCGATGGGCCTGGTGGCAGACATCCAGCCTGCCGATATCGAACTGCGCCGCTCGATCCTCGAATCGAAGCTGACCAAGTTCGCACCGCTGGACGTGCCGGACGACGTGATCGACTTCCTCGCCCGTACCATCAACCGCAACGTGCGCGAACTGGTCGGCGGCCTCAACAAGCTGGTCGCCTACGCCCAGCTGACGGGGCAGGAAGTATCGCTGCAACTGGCAGAGGAACAGCTGACCGATATCCTGTCGGCCAACCGCCGCCGGATCACGATTGACGAGATCCAGCGGACCGTGTGCCAGTTCTACCGGATCGACCGCAGCGAGATGAGCAGCAAGCGCCGCGCCCGCGCCGTGGTCCGTCCGCGGCAGGTGGCGATGTACCTGGCCAAGGTGCTTACCCCGCGGTCCTATCCGGAGATCGGACGCAAGTTCGGCGGCCGCGATCATTCCACCGTGATCCACGCGGTGCGCCTGATCGAGGACCTGCGCCAGCGCGATGCCGACATGGACGGAGACGTTCGCAGCCTGTTACGCCAGCTGGAAAGCTGAGGAGCCTTTGTTGCCCCCAAGCGCCGGCGCGGCCGGTCGGCCTTGCGGGACCTGAATATCCCGATCGGCTCCACAGCTTCACCACCAATCTGTCCACATGTGCCCGCCCGGGGTTTTCCCGACGCGGTGCACAGGCTTGTCCGCAAGGTTTCCACAAGGCTGCGCGCAGGCGTGCATCTGGTGCCGATGGAACACATGGAACACGGTCCTGAAGGGGAAAACCGGCGGACTGCCGACCTGCCGCGGCAGGGCGCAGTTTCGGCGATTTCGACAGTCGAAGGCTCCATGGCCCGGGGATCGCCTTGTCCACATGCTGTAGGAAAGCGCGCCAACAGCTTTACCCGCTCGCCAATCTGTCTAGGGATGCACGGATGGACGACACGCCTGCCCACAACCCGCAACAGCTGGATGCCAAGCGGCTTGAACGCTTTGCGCGCCACATCGTGCTGCCCGAAGTGGGCGGTGCGGGCCAGGCAGCGCTGGCCAAGGCGCATGTGCTGCTGGTGGGCCTGGGCGGCATCGGCGCACCTGCGCTGCAATATCTCGCTGCCGCCGGCATCGGTCGGCTGACGCTGGTGGATGATGACGATGTCGATATCTCCAACCTGCAACGCCAGACAATCTACACCACCCGCGATGTGGGCCATGGCAAGGCCGTGGCCGCGCGCCGCTGGGTCAGCAATTTCGACAATGCGCTGGACGTGACGATTTCCGACACGCGCATCACGCCGGAAACCGCCGCGCGCATGGTGGAAGGCGTGGACCTGGTGCTGGACGGGACGGACAATTTCGCCACCCGCCTTGCCGTGTCCGATGCCTGCGTGGCCGAACGCGTGCCCTTGCTCTCTGCCGCTGTTGGCCGTTTCCAGGGGCAGGTGGGCGCCTTTGCCGGGCACCTTGTCTCTTCGCCCTGCTATCGCTGCTATGTCGGCGATGCTTTCGATGCCGAGGATTGCGACACTTGCGCGGAAGACGGGATGCTGGGCGCGATGGCCGGCTGGACCGCCAGCTTTGCCGCCATGCAAGCCGTGCGCATCCTGATCGCCGCGACCGGCGGCATGGGAGATCCGCAATGGGGCAAGCTGCACCTGATGGACGGATTGAAACCGGGCTTGCGGACTTTGACGATCGCCAAGGATCCGGGTTGCCGGGCTTGTGGCGACTTTACCTGATCACGGGTGGCACGGACGGCCCATGGGTGGCTCCGACAGACCGCCCGCACCAACGGAAATTCTAGGGCTTCGACGGTTAACGGCCCATCAACCCTTATCCCGCTGGAATCGCTCGATTGAGGGGCGATTGTTAACCTTTACAACCCGCTACTGCTCTGGGATTCACGCGGCCTGCGCGAATCAATCCTTACCGGACCGGCAAGGCCGTTTGCCGCCTCAGAAACCGCGCTGCTTGCGGTTCATCGCGTTCAGCGTTTCCGTCATCTCATCGCCGCTGTCGGGATCGGGGCGGCAGACGGTGCGGCTGCCCTCCTTCTCGCAGATCCGGCCCAGCCGGTCGCGGCCTTCCTCGACTTCGGGAAAGAGCAGGTCGTACATCTGCCACGAGGCATAGAACGCAGGGACGGCAACCAGCATGGCCAGCCACATCATGCCGCCATTCGCCGCTGCTTGGACCGGCTGCCTTTCCTGCAAATCGGAGCGCATCGCCCGCCCGGCGGATATGGCGGAAGTCAGGCCCCAACCTGCAAGGAGGAATGGCGATGCCACAAGCAGGACGAAGGAATAGAACAGCATGTGCGCGTCGATCTGGCAGCTCGCACAATCGGCCAGATAGTATGACAGCCAGTAATAGCCGACATAGCCATAGGGCAGCAGCAACAGCAGGCCGAGGATTCTGAACACGCGGGACATGGACGGCAACCTAGCCGGACAAGGTTAAGATGCGGCAATCAAATGCAAAGCCATCGCCTGCAAACGGCCTGGCTTACCCTGCGCAGGGGAAGGCATCTTCCAGCGCATCGGCAATCAGGACCTGCGAATCCTCCCTGTCGCGCACGCGGTTCAGCTGGATGAAGTGCATCACGGTGGTGTAGATATCGCGCGTCTCGACATCTGCGGCCAGGCAAACCGTTCCCCCCTGCTCCAGGGCACGCGCCACCCCTTCGAGATAGGCCCCGCAAATCGGACGGCTATCTCCATCCGCCTGACTGCAGAACCGCAAGAGGTCATAGCCACTCTCGAGATCGTCACGCTCGAAGCCGATGAATTGCCCCTGCGCCGGTGTGGCCAATGCAACCAATGCAATTGCGCCGGATATGCCGAGTGCCCTGGTCATTTCTTGCAAGTGCCTCCTTCTCTCGTCTCTCATCCATGTTGCAGGCCGCGCAGCAATTCGTCCACCCACCGGGGCACCAGTTCGCTGGCTCGCCCCAGCCGCGTCTCTGCAAACATGCGGCTGCCGAGGCTTTCCTCAAGGTTGAGTTCCAGCGTGCGTGCGCCGCTTTCCCTAGCGTGCTGGACAAAGCCCGCCGCCGGATAGACCGCGCCCGAGGTGCCGATGGAAACGAACAGGTCCGCGCGTGAAAGGGCGTGGAAGATTTCGCCCATCCGGTATGGCATTTCGCCGAACCACACGATGTCTGGCCGCATGCTCGCCTGCCCGCAGGCAGGGCACGGCGGGCCATCAAGCAAGGTGGTTTCCCAGCGGTGGCGCGCATCGCAGGATGTGCACCAGGCACTCAAGGCCTCGCCATGCATGTGCAGCACGCGCCGCGCCCCGCCGCGTTCGTGCAGGTCGTCGATATTCTGGGTGACGATCAGCAATTCGCCGCTCCATTCCCGGTCCAGACGACCCAGCGCTTCGTGCGCGGCATTGGGCTGCACCGCCTGCACGCCGGCGCGGCGTTCGTCATAGAAGCGCTGCACAAGCGCGGGATCGCGGCGGAATCCCTCTGGCGTTGCCACTTCCTCCACCGGATGCTCTTCCCACAGGCCGTCTTCTGCGCGGAAGGTGCGCAGGCCACTTTCGGCGCTTATCCCCGCGCCGGTAAGGATCACGATGTTGCGGATATCGCTCATTGCCCGCATGAAGCATCAGCGAAGGGAAAATGGCAATGGCACGGATCGGAATCATCGGCAGCGCAGGGCGCATGGGGCAAGCGCTGGAGCAGGCCATCGTGAGCGCAGGCCACGAATGCGCGGGCGGCGTGGACAAGGGCGGCGATGTCGAGAAGCTGGCGGACGCGAGCGATGCGCTGGTGGATTTCTCCGCACCGGTGGCGCTGGCGGGCAATTTGCGCGCAGCCATCGGCGCGGGCATTCCCATCCTGGTCGGCACCACGGGGCTGGACGACAGCCACATGCAGGCCATCGACAATGCCGCCCGCGCAGTGCCGGTGCTGCAGACGGGCAATACCTCGCTTGGTGTCACCCTGCTCGCGCACCTTGTCGAGGAAGCGGCATCGAAGCTGGGGCCGGACTGGGATATCGAGATTGTCGAGATGCACCACCGGATGAAGGTGGATGCGCCCTCAGGCACCGCGCTGCTGCTGGGGCAAGCGGCGGCGAAGGGCCGCAATGTCTCGCTGGTGGGCAACATGGAAAGCGGCCGCCACGGCCACACCGGCAAGCGGCAGGAAGGCGCGATCGGCTTCGCTGCCCTGCGCGGCGGGACGGTGGCAGGCGAACACTCGGTCTATTTCGCTGGCGAGCAGGAACGGATCACTCTCACCCACCTTGCTGAAAACCGCATGATCTTTGCCAATGGCGCGGTGAAGGGTGCAACATGGCTGATCGGCAAGCAACCGGGCCGCTATGCGATGACGGACGTGCTGGGTCTGTGATGGATTTCCTCAAGAAGCTGTTCGGGGGCGGCAAACCTGCTCCGCCGCCGTCCCGCCCTGCGCCGAAGAAGCCAGCCAAGCCGCCGCTGCCAAAGGAGGATTTCGACGGTTTTACCAGCTGGTTCACCTCTCACCAGCGGCCAGCCGTCCGCTTCATTCCCGCTCCAGACCGCGAGATCACTGAACAGGGCAGCAGGCTGGGCGGCCCGGTCTGGCTGGCCGAGGGGGAGGAATGGCCAGTCGCTGCTGATGGGGTCCCGCTGGAATTCGTGTTCCAGCTCGATTGCGCCGATTGTGCTACGCTGGACGGCTATCCGGAAGATATGATCCTGCAATTCTTCATTGGGCGCAGCGACCTTTACGGCTTCAATTTCGACGAGCTGGTGACAGGCGATTTCCTCATCCATGCGCGCCAGCGCGGTGACACGGGCAGGCTGCACGCCCCGCCGCTGCTGGCAGAGGTGAATGGAGAGTTCGGCAGCGACTATTCCCCGTTCGGCAGGTCCGCGGTTCGCGGCACAGGCGTGATGGTCGACGCGCAGCCTTTTACTGACACGATCGATGGCAACAGCGATGGCGTCTATGATCGTATCTACGCGTTCATCGATGACTACGACCTTTCGGAAATCGATGCGTGGCTGGACGTGGCACACATGGGGCGCGGACTTTCACACCACACCGGCGGCTATCCGGCATTCACGCAGGCGGACATCACCGCCACACCCGCTGGCCAGCCGTTTGACCACGTGCTGCTGCGCCTGACCTCGGATGATACCATCATGTGGGGGGACAGCGGCGAATGCGTGTTCCTGATCCGCAGCGAGGATTTGCGGAAAGGCGACTTCAGCCGCGTTGCCTATTCGTGGGATTGCTGCTGAACCACACCGCATGACCAAGGACCAGATCTTCGAGTTTTTCCGCCGTCTTGCGGAGGACAATCCCGATCCGCAGACCGAGCTGGAATATGGCAATGCCTACCAGCTCGTCGTGGCCGTGGCGCTATCCGCGCAGGCAACGGACGTGGGCGTGAACAAGGCCACGCGGGCGCTGTTTGCAAAGGTGAAAACCCCGCAGCAGATGCTCGATCTCGGCGAGGAAGGCTTGAAGGAGCACATCAAGACCATCGGCCTGTTCAATTCCAAGGCCAAGAACGTGATCCTCCTCTCACAACTTCTAGTCGATGAATATGGCGGCGAGGTGCCGGATACGCGCGAGGACCTTGTCCGCCTGCCCGGCGTGGGCCGCAAGACGGCCAATGTCGTGCTAAATTGCTGGTTCGGGCAGGAAACCTTTGCGGTCGACACCCACATCTTCCGCGTGGGCAACCGCACCGGCCTCGCCAAGGGCAAGACGCCCGATCATGTCGAAGCCAAGCTGGAAAAACGCGTGCCCCAGCCTTTCCGCCTGGGCGCGCATCACTGGCTGATCCTGCACGGGCGCTATGTCTGCAAGGCCCGCACGCCCGAATGCTGGCGCTGCCAGGTGGCAGACCTGTGCAGCTTCAGGAAGAAGGTGCTGGAAAAGCCCAAGGGGCGCTAGACGTCATCCGCGCTGACCAGTTCCGCCCGGTCGAGATCACCCGTCATCGCGGCGACGGTGGTGGCGATGGTCGCGTCCGAGGTCACGTTGGTTGTGGTGCGCATCATGTCCATGATCCGGTCTGCCCCTGCCACGAAGGCAATGGTTTCCAGCGGCACGCCCACGCTGCCCATCACCAGCGTCATCATGATCAGGCCGGTGCCGGGAATGCCCGCCGCGCCGATCGAGCCGAGCGTCGCGGTAACGGCGATCAGGATATAATCGGCAAAGCCTAGCTCGATACCGAAGATCTGCGCGCCGAACAGCGTGGCAAGGCCGAGGTACATCGCCGTGCCGTCCATGTTGATCGTCGCGCCCAGGGATGCAGTGAAGCTGGAGACAGAGCGGCCCACGCCCACGTTGCGTTCAAGGCAGCGCAAGGTCACCGGCAGCGTCGCGCTGGAACTGGCGGTGGAATAGGAGACGGCAATCGCATCGATCATGCCGCGGAAGAAGGCCACCACCGGCACTTTCGCCACCAGCTTGAGCAGGGCGACATAGACCACGCCGATCAGCAGCAGGCAGCCGACATAATTGAGCACCACCATCTGGCCCAACGCCAGAAGCGCATCCACGCCCAGCGTGCCGGCCACCCAGGCGATCAGCGCAAAGACGCCGAAGGGGGTCAGTTCCATAACGATGGCGGTGACCTTCTGCATCACGATGGAACCGCTGTCGAAGACCCTTGCGACAGGCTCTCCTTCGGATTTCGCCATCAATATGCCGATGCCGATCAGCAGCGAGAACACGATCAGCGGCAGCACCGCGCCATCGGCCATCACCTGCACCGGGCTTGCCGGCACGGTAGCGACGATCATGTCCGTCCAGCCGGTGAAGTTGCTTTGCGGCACCTCGCCCGTCTGGATGGCGGAGGTATCGAGGCCCGCGCCCGGCTGGAAGATCGTGCCGAGGCTCAAACCGAGCCACACCGCGATCTGTCCGGTGACAAGGAACAGGATGATCGCCCGCCCGCCGACCTTGCCGAGCTTCCTGAGGTCACCGATGGAGGCAACGCCGGAAACCAGGCTGAAGAAGATCAGCGGAACCACCAGCATCTTGATCGCGGCGATGAAGAAATCGCCGATCCACTTGATGGTCTCCGCACCCGGCCCCCAGAAGAGGCCCACGACGATACCCAGCACCAGCGCAGCGACCACGCGTTGCCACAGCGGAATGGCGAACCAGAATTTCAACATGCGGCAATGATCCCCTTCGTCAGGGGTGCAGGCTCGCAACGCGCACTGTTCAGGTCAAGCGCCTAACGCCGAACGGACTATGCGGGCATAGATGCGGGTGAGCGTGTCGAGATCCTCCAGCGCAACGGCCTCGTCCGTCTTGTGCATGGTGGCATTGACCAGCCCGAATTCGATGACGGGTGCCACCGCCTTGAGGAAGCGCGCATCGGACGTGCCGCCGCTGGTGCTCGCTTCGGGCACGATCCTGGTCTCGGCCTCCACCGCATCGGCAATCATCTGCGAGAATGCGCCGGGCGGGGTGAGGAAGGGCTCGCCCGAAATGATCGGCAGCGCCCGCCCGCCATGCCTTTCGGCAATCGCGCTGACCCGTTCGGAAAGCTCCGCGCCTGTATGCAGGTCGTTGAAGCGGATGGAGATGCGCGCCTTCGCCTTGCCCGGGATCACGTTATGCGCGCGGTTGGGCACGTCGATCTCGGTAATCTCCAGGTTGGACGGCTGGAACCAGTCGGTCCCTTCATCCAGCACCAGCGCATCCAGTTCCGCCAGCATGGCAACCAGCTTGGGCATGGGATTGTCTGCCAGGTGCGGATAGGCGACATGGCCCTGCACCCCGTCCACTTCCAGCCAGATGTTGACCGAACCGCGGCGGCCGATCTTCATCATGTCCCCCAGCCGGTTCACGCTGGTGGGCTCACCCACCAGGATCAGGTCCGGCTTCTCGCCCCGCTCGTTCATCAGGTCGATCAGGGCGCGCGTGCCGTGCAGCGCCGGGCCTTCCTCGTCACCGGTGATGATCAGGCTGATGGTGCCGGCATCTGCGGGCATATCGGCAAGCGCGGCGATGAAGCAGGCGACCGCGCCCTTCATGTCCACCGCCCCGCGACCGTACAGAAGGTCGCCACGAACTTCCGGCGCGAAGGCTTCCGAAGCCCAGCCATGGCCGGGCGGCACGACATCGACATGGCCGGCAAAGGCGAAATGCCTGGTGCCTGCGGGGCCGCGACGCACGGCAAGGAGGTTCTCGACCGGCTCCTCGTCACTGCCTTGCTCGCCATCCCCGCGGGTAAAGCGTGTCACCGCAAAGCCGAGCGGGGAAAGCATCTCCTCAAGGCAATCGAACACTTCCCCGCGTGCAGGCGTGACGCTTTCACACGCGATCAGGCGCTTTGTCAGTTCCGCTGCAAGGCTCACTTCACGCTTCCCGGTTCATAGGCGGAAATGGTCCATTCCTCCTGGTTGGCGGCTTCGATCCATTGCTGCAGCCAGTCATGTTCCCACACGGCTTCCATGTAAGCTTGCGCGAAGCCGGGAACGCCGATGCCATAGGTCAGGAAACGGCTGACGATCGGGGCATAGAAGATGTCGGCCGCGCTGAAGGTGCCGAACAGGAACGGCCCGCCCTTGCCGAAGCGCGCGCGCGCCTCTGCCCACAGGCCCAGGATACGCACGATGTCATGCTTGCATTCCTCGGACAGCTGCACTTCGGTTCGTGCGCGGATGTTCATCGGGCACTCGCGGCGCAGCGCGAGATAGGAGCTGTGCATTTCCGCCACCACCGCCCGGGCCATTCCGCGCGCGTCGTCCTCCTTCGGCCAGAACCGGTCCCGGCCCACCTTGTCGGCAAGATATTCCAGGATGGCGAGGCTGTCCCACACCACCACATCGCCATCCCACAGCACCGGCACCTTGCCGTCGGACGGCTGGAATTCACCGCCATCACGCCGCATGGCTTCCCAGTCCTCGCCGTAGAGCGGGACGGTCAGTTCCTCGAAGGAAAGGCCCGATTGCTTGGCCGCCAGCCAGCCGCGCAACGACCAGCTGGAGTAGTTCTTGTTGCCGATGATCAGCTTCATGCACAGGTCCCTGTTTCCCGTCGCTGCGCCCTACTCGTTCACAAACTTACTGTCGAGCCTGAACGGGAAATCGGATGTCCCGAAACGGGGTTAACCCGTTTCTTACGAAATCGGTGCTGTCAGCACTTTGTTTACCATCATGAGGCTAGTGAATGCGTATCTGGGTCGAAAAAGGCCGCGAAAAAGGTGAACAAGGGTCGAGCGCATGCCGGCTAGCAAGGACAGGAACAGTGCGACGCAACGCATCCAGCACGCCTCCCTGGCGGGCCTGGTGGCGCTCGTTCTGTCCTTCCTAACCGTGTTCGATATCGTTGACCAGTTCACCTGGGTCACCCAGTCGCGCATCGCCAATTTCCAGGCTTCGGGCGATGTCGTCTATGTCGGTTCGCGCGATGAGCTGACCGATCCAGCCTATCCCGAACGCCGCGCAGAGCTGGCCGAGACGCTGGAAACGCTGCGAGAGGCAGGTGCCGAATGTGTCTATGTCGACATGGTGTTCGACCGCCCGGCCGGGGACAAGGTGGACACCGCGCTGAATTCCGCGCTGAAGTCCTATGATGGCAATGCCTACCTTGTGCGAAACATGGTACCGGGCTCAATGGCGAAGTCGCGCCCGAGACCAGCGTGCCGCAGGTGTCCGGCGATGTCCCCGGAGTAGGCAGCTATCGCTGGCAGAACTACCTCGGCTACACCTGGGCCATGCCCTATGTCGTCACCTATCGTGACGAGCAGGTTCCCAGCCTGCCGGCATCGATCGCAGGGGTGCGCGGCACCAGCGGGGACCAGTTCCCGATCAGCTACGGTTTCGATCTCGCCTCGATCCCGACCTACGATTTCCTCGACACATTGCCCGAACCCGGCCCGATGGGCACCAGCCATGCACCGGAGATCGACGTTGCCGGCAAGACCGTGGTGATCGGCAACACCAATCGCGGCGATACCAACGCCCCCAATATTCCCGGGCACATCGATGTGCCTGCGTCGATGGTGGCGATCTACGCCGCAGAAACACTGATGGCGGGCCACACGGACATGATCAGCGGCATGGTGGTGCTGCTGGCCGTGCTGTCCGCCTTGTGCCTGCTGGGCCAGTCCCGTCGCCGGTGGCTGCGCATGACAACCTATGCCGCCATCCCCCTGGCGCTTGCTGGTGCGATCTACATCTCGGCCCTGATGGGCATGAAGATCAGCGTGTCCGGCGCCTGCGCGCTGCTGGCCTTCTATGGCTTCCTGCGGGCCCGCGCGAACTGGAAGAGCAATTTCCGCCTCGTCGATCCGGATACCGGATTGCCGACTTTCGCCGCGCTTGAGGCTGACAAGACCACCTCGGAAACCGTGCCGGCCATCATCGTTGCCAAGATCCACCGCTTCGAGGAAGTCCGCAAGACGCTGCCGTCCGAGCTGCACAGCGAATACCTGCTGCGCATCATCGGTCGCCTGAAGGCCGCCAAGGACGATGTGAAGATCTATGTCGGGCCGGGCCACCTGATTGCCTGGACCTTCCCCGAGAAGGAGCCCGCGCTGATCCGCGAGCACCTGGAAGGCCTGCGCGCCCTGTTCTCCTCACCCTTGCTGGTGGGTGACAACCAGGTGGACGTGGGCATCACCTTCGGCGTGGACATCACGCCCAGCCCGAACGTCACCAAGCGCCTCGCCGCAGCCGTCGAGGCAGCCGAAAGCACGACCGAGACCTACGAGCCGATCGAGATCGCGGAGATGGCCAGTGACGAGGACCTGATCTGGAACATCTCGCTGCAGGCCCGCATCGATGCCGCGTTGGCCAATGGCGAGATCTACCTGATCTACCAGCCCAAGATCCTCGTCCAGACGGGCGAGATCGTCGGCGTGGAGGCGCTGGTGCGCTGGCGCGATCCGGTAAAGGGCCTGATTCCCCCGGACCACTTCATCCGCCAGTGCGAGAATGCCGGATGAGCCACCTGACGCGCCATGTGCTGAGGGAAGGCTGCAAGGCCGGCATCGCCTTCGAGGAGCAGGGGCTGCACATCCCGGTTGCCGTCAACATCTCCGCCACGCTGGTGCACGAACGCGATATCGTGACGATGGTGAGCGAGGTGCTGCGCGAAACCGGCTTCGACCCGCGCCGCCTGACGCTGGAGATCACCGAGACCTATCGCATCTCCAACTTCGACCGGGCGGCCGATATCCTGTCCGACCTTGCAGCGCTTGGCCCGAAGATCTCGATGGACGATTTCGGCGTTGGCGCGGCCAGCCTGGAGGCGCTGCAACGCCTGCCGTTCAGCGAGCTCAAGATCGACCGCAGCTTCATTGCCGCGATCTAGGATGACCCCAAGTCCGCAGGCATCGTCCGCAACGTCCTTCAGCTTGGAAAAGACTTGCGAATCATTGTGGTAGCAGAGGGCGTCGAAGACGATTCGACATTAACCATTTTGCGTGATTCGGGGTGCCTCGTGGCCCAGGGATTCGGGATTTCCCGCCCCATTCCGTTTGAAGAACTCCTTAAAGTTCAGAATGTTGGTAAGGAAGACCGCCTAAGAAACATGGTTTAGACCTACAAACAGGCATGGTTAACCGATATGGGTTGTGTCCAAGTAAGGAGACAAACCATGGGTGGCAGCATTTACGATTGGCTTTTTGGCGGCCGCGCCGGCTAATCCCGAACCACAAAGATACGGAAAAGGGCGCCTTTCGGCGCCCTTTTTTGTTGCCGTTCCAGCGGCCCGGAAAGCAGCATTCCAACCGGCAGAGGCGTGCCGGCAGAATGCCACCGCATCAGCTGCGCACATCCTCCAGCAAGGCGGCCCGCAGTTCATCGAGCCCCATGCCCTTTTCCGATGACGTGATGTGCAGGCGCGGATGCGCGGCAGGATGCTTGCGCGCTTCGGCGGCAACCTTTTCGGCCACCGCCTCCAGCGCGCTGGCCTTGATCTTGTCAGCCTTGGTCAGCACCATGCGATAGCCCACGGCCGCCTCGTCCAGCATCTGCATCATCTCGCGATCGCTGTCCTTGAGGCCGTGCCTGGCATCGACCAGCACCAGCGTGCGCTTCAGCGGCACGCGGCCACGCAGGTAGGTGCGGACCAGCTTGCGCCATTTCTCGACCACCTTCCCCGGTGCCTTGGCAAAGCCATAGCCCGGCATGTCGACAAAGCGGAACTGGGTGGGATCGCCCACCTCGAAGAAGTTCAGTTCCTGCGTGCGGCCAGGAGTAACCGATGTACGGGCAATCGCCTTGCGCCCGGTCAGCGCGTTGATCAGCGAGCTCTTGCCGACGTTCGACCGCCCGCAAAAGGCGACTTCCGGGTAATCCGGATCAGGCAGGAACTTCAGCTGCGGTGCAGACAGCAGGAATTCCACCCGGCCCGAGAACAGGCGGCGTGCCTCCTCGGCCAGTTGTTCTTCCTCCGGTGTCATGCGCCCTGCCCTGCTATCCCTTGTCCGCTTGCGCGGCGCGCGCCTTTTCCGCTGCTTCCTTCTCGGCCTGGGCCTTCAGCTGCGGATGCTTGGAATAAAGGTACTTCTGCTGCGCCAGCGTGAGGATGTTGGAGGTGATCCAGTACAGCAGCAAGCCCGCGGCAAAGGGAGCCATCACGAACATCAGCACCCACGGCATGATCATGAAGATCTGCTGCTGCATCGGGTCCATCGCGGCCGGGTTCAGCTTGAACTGTAACCACATGGTGAAGCCCAGCAGCACGGCCAGGATGCCGATACCCAGGAAGCCCGGCGGATCGAACGGCAGCAGGCCGAACAGGTTCAGGATCTTCGCCGGATCAGGCGCGGACAGGTCGTGGAGCCAGCCATAGAAAGGCTCGTGCCGCATCTCGATGGCGAGGCGCAGGACCTTGTAGAGGGCGAAGAAGATCGGGATTTGCAGGAAGATCGGCAGGCAGCCGGCCAGCGGGTTGATCTTCTCTTCCTTGTACAGCTTGGCCATTTCCTGTTGCAGCTGCGGCTTGTCATCCTTGTAGCGTTCCTGCAGCGCCTTCATCTTCGGCTGCACCGCACGCATCTGCGCCATAGAGGCGAACTGCTTCTGCGCGATGGGGAACATCAGCAGGCGGATGATCACCGTCAGCCCGATGATGGCGAGGCCGAAATTGCCGACCAGGCCGAACAGGAAGATCAGCACCTGCCACATCGGCCAGGCGATCCAGCGGAACCAGCCCCAGTCGATGGCAAGGCCGAACTTGGGAATGCCGGCCTGCTCGTACTGGTCCATCACCGCGCTTTCCTTGGCCCCGGCGAACAGTCGGGTGGTGTGAGACAGGCTCTGTCCCGATGCCACGGTGCTCGCCTCGTAGGCCAGGCGCGCGGCATAGCGGTCCGTGCCGGCCGTCACGAAGGATGCCGAAGCCCCGTTGGCATCGGTCGGGATCAGGGCGGACATCCAGTAGATGTCGGTAAAGCCGATCCAGCCCACCGTACCCGGCATGCTGACAACCCGGCTGCCGTTCTCGGTCAGCTGGCCATCGTCATTGATGTCCTCGTAATCCCAGTCGAAATCCACCGCATCGTCGATGGCGGCGATGGGGCCGGAATGGACGTTGAAATTGCTGGGGTCAGCCGTCAGCGCGGTGCGGTTGATCAGGCCGTAGGGGCGCAGTGCGATCGAGCCTTCGGCATTGTTGGTCACGCCGTGTTCGATGGTGAGCATGTAATGCTCGTCGATCGAAATGGTCTGGGTGAAGACCTGGCCTTCGCCATTGTCCCAGCTGAGGGTGACGGGATTGTCCTGCGTCAGCACTTCGCCATCGGCGGTCCAGACACTGTCGCCTGCCGGCAGGGCAATGCCGCTGCCTTCCCAGCCGAAGCGGGCGAAGTGCTGCAAGGGGGTGCCGAGCGGCGCCATGAACTGCACGGGGCCGGAATCGGCTTCCACGCTTTCGCGGTGCTTCTTCAGCTCGATGTCATCGATGCGAGCGCCGACAAGGTTGATCGAACCTTCCAATTCGGGGGCATCGATGCGCACCCGCTGGTCGCTTGCCAGCTCGGCAGCCAGGTCCAGTTCCACATCCACTTCCAGCGGCGCATCGCTGCTGGTCAAGGGCGTGCCATGGGCACCTGCCACGGCTTCCGCCGGGGTTTCCGCCGGTTCGGGGAAAAAGCGCGACATGACAAAGTCCCAGCCCACGATAAGGGCCAGGCTCAGCACGACGGCGAGGATGAGGTTACGCTGGTTGTCCAAGGTTCTTTCCCGTCCGGTCAATTCGTCTCCCGCGCCCGTCACGGCACGGGATCATATCCGTGTCCCCCCCAAGGGTGGCAGCGCAATAGCCGCTTCAACGCCAGCCATCCACCCTTGATTGCACCATGTTTTTCGAGCGCGTCGATTGCATATTCGCTGCACGAGGGTTGATAGCGGCATGTCGGCGGCAGGATGCGGCTCGGGCCAAGCTGCCAGCCGCGGGCGACAAGGATGAGGATGCGCTTCATGTGCGCGGCTTCCCGCCTTGCGGGCGGCGGGCGCGTGGGCGATCGCCCTTGCCCGTGGCGGCGGCTTCGAGCGCGTGGCTCAATTCCTTGCGCATGCGGTGGTAATCCCGCGTGATCCCGCCGCTGCGCCCAACCAGCACATGATCGTGATCAGCCAGGCCCTCGCCCGGCAGGGCATCGCGCAGGAGTTCGCGAAACTGGCGCTTCATCCGGTTGCGCACCACCGCATTGCCGACCTTCTTGGTCACCGTGATGCCGAATCGCTTGCCCTTGCCCTGGTTCGGACGTGTCAGCAGCACGAAGCCGGGCCGCGCATTGCGCAGCCCCTTGTTGGCGAGAAGGAAATCCGCCCGCTTGGTGAGCACCTCGATGGTCATTGCAAAGGGTAGATAGGAAGCGTTGCAGAAATCTGCGATTCTTTTGTTTGGGTCCCTCAAGCGCCGGGCGCGGGGCATCCGCCCCGCTTGGCTTTCCCCCTAACGGGCGGCGCATGGTCATGCGCTGGCTTCGCCTTCGGCTCAGCAACCATTCCAAGTCGAGCTGGTCGCGCTGAAAACGGTCTCGCCAGAAACCGCAAGGGCGACCGCCCGCCCGCAGGGGCCCTGCAGTGAAGCGAAGCGTAACGGAGGGATCAGCCCCGAGGACCGCGCGCCGGGATGGGCGTGCGCAAGGAAAACAAACATAAAAACGGGTCCCGAAGGGGACCCGCAAGGCCAAGTGGCCGTCCGCAGCGGGGCCAGCTCTGCTGGCCGCCACGCGAGGACGCTCGCCCGGATGGGCGAGCGCAAAGGGAATCAGGCGCAGAGCTTCTTGCGACCGCGCTTGCGACGGTTGCGCAGGACCTTGCGGCCACCCGGGGTTGCCTTGCGGGCGAAGAAGCCGTGGCGGCGGGCACGCACGAGGTTGCTCGGCTGGAAAGTGCGCTTCATGGTTTGTGTCCTCAGAATTCAAAACAAATAGGGCCGCCAGCGAGGGCGGCCATCACATGGGCGCGCAGTTAGTTGAGCGAGAGGTCCAAGTCAAGATAGGCAAGGCGCGGCTCTTGCTCGTCCCGTTGCTCTTCCTCGGCGTAATCGGCCGCAGGCGCGCTCGTGCCGATCCAGCCCTGCATCTCCTCTCCCGTCAGCCACAGGGCCGATTCGAAAGGCACCGAATTGGTCATGGCATAAAAGCGCGCAGCCTGATCCTCGGCCATGCCCATCTCGCGGTAGTAATCGATGTACTTGCGATGCTCGGGCGAATCGGCGGCGTAATCCCACGCGCCAAGCCCGCGATCATCCAGCCATGCATGCACGGCGAATTCGGCATCCTCGTCAATCTGGCGAGTGGCGCCTGCCAGGAACAGTTCCACCGCGCCGGAGCGCACCGAACCGCCTTCAGGCACCGCGGCAGCAATGCCGCGTGCGCGAATCATCCGGCCGAGGCGCAGGTTGGCGCGGTCATCATGCGTTCCGGGGCATTCGATGAACTCGATCACGGCGATGTCCGGGTGGTTCGCCATCATCAGGTCGAACTCCGCCGGCGTGTAGCTGGTAGTGATGCCGACCAGTGCGGCGCGGCGATCATCCAGCACGTGGAACGGGCCGTAGGATGCGATGGCCTGCCGTTCGGCCTGCGCCAGCTGCGGCGAAACGAAGCGGCTGGCCGAGGTCTCCACCCATTCCTCGACCACTTCCTCGTAGACATAGGTTTGCGCACCGGCAGGCACGGCAAGGGCGGCAGCAAGGGTGGCAGCGAAACGCATGCCTGCCGCTCTCGCGCGCGGGGCCCTGCACAATCCTCAACAAACTCGGTTTCCGATCAATTTACCATGTCGGCGCTCGACAAGGGCAAACGGGGCGCTATCACTCATGGAATCAACGGGTTGCCGCATGCAGACCGCAAGCGCGACTGCGCGCCCGCGGCGGGAGCAGTTCGGCCGCCCGCATGGCGAGGATAGCCAAGGGGCCGGATCGCCCCACCGGCGCTTGAGGGGAAAACAGACGTGGTCGCACTCGTACAGACAGTGGCCTATCTCGGCCTCGATGCGCGGGCCGTGGAGGTGCAGTGCCAGGTGGCAGCCGGCATGCCGCGCTTTGCCATCGTCGGCTTGCCGGACAAGGCCGTGGGCGAAAGCCGCGAACGGGTACAGAGCGCGCTCGCCAGCATGGGCCTCGCCTTGCCGCCCAAGCGGATCACCATCAACCTCTCGCCCGCAGACCTGCCCAAGGAAGGATCGCACTACGACCTGCCGATCGCCCTCGCCCTGCTGGCGGCGATGGGGGTAACCGATGCCGAACAGCTTGCCGATTTCGTGGCGGTGGGGGAACTCGCGCTCGATGGCAGGATCGTGCCCTCGCCCGGTGTCCTGCTGGCAGCGCTTCATGCCAGCGAGGAGGAGAAGGGCCTGATCTGCCCCGCCGTGCAAGGCAGCGAAGCACGCTGGGCATCGGACGTGCCGGTGCTTGCAGCCCCGGACCTGGTCAGCCTGCTCAACCACCTGAAGGGCACCAGCCGCCTGCCCGATCCCGAACCCGGCGAAGTGGCGGAAGCCGCCTGCGGGCCGGACCTGAAGCAGGTGAAAGGGCAGGAAACCGCCAAGCGCGCGCTGGAGATCGCCGCGGCCGGTGGCCACAATCTGCTGATGATCGGCCCGCCGGGCGCGGGCAAGAGCCTGCTGGCCAGCTGCCTGCCGGGCATCCTTCCTCCGCTCTCTCCCGCAGAAGCGCTGGAAGCCAGCATGGTCGCCTCTGTCGCGGGGACGCTGGAAGCCAGCATGGTCGCCTCTGTCGCGGGGACGCTGGAAGGCGGCAAGATCAGCCGGACGCGCCCGTTCCGCGCACCGCACCATTCGGCCAGCATGGCTGCGCTGACAGGCGGCGGCCTGCGGGTGAAACCGGGCGAGGTCAGCCTGGCGCACCTGGGCGTGCTGTTCCTCGACGAATTGCCCGAATTCCAGCGCGCCGTGCTCGATTCGCTGCGCCAGCCGCTGGAAACGGGCAAGGTCGATGTCGCACGCGCCAACGCCCATGTCGCCTATCCCGCCCGGGTGCAACTGGTGGCGGCGATGAACCCGTGCCGTTGCGGCCACCTGGGCGATGCCGCGCTGGCATGCAGCCGCGCACCGCGCTGTGCAGCGGATTACCAGTCCAAGGTATCCGGCCCCATGCTCGACCGGATCGACCTGCATGTGGAGGTCGATCCCGTCTCCGCGGCAGACCTTGCCTTGCCCCCGCCAGCCGAGGGCAGCGCCGAAGTGGCAGCCCGTGTGGCAACCGCACGTGCGCTCCAGGGCAAGCGCGGGGTGCGCTCCAATGCGGAGCTGGAAGGCGATGCGCTGGAGGAATTTGCCACGCCGGACGATGCCGGGCGGCAACTGCTGGTGCAGGCAGCAGAGGCGATGCGCTTGTCGGCCCGCAGCTATACCCGCATATTGCGCGTTGCCCGAACCATTGCGGATCTGGCCGGCAGTACCGATGTAGGCAGGGTCCATGTCGCAGAAGCCCTCAGCTACAGAAGGCAGGCACCCCGCGCCTGACCTGACCGTTTCGGTCCCGCGCACCGGCAGGCCGCGCGCGCTGCCTCCCGGCACCCATGCGGCCGCTGTCATCCTGCTGGCCTTGTGCTGGCTGGCATGGGGCTGGAGCCTTGTCACCCAGGGCGGCGACATGCGCGAGTGGGGCGTTTCCGCCGCTGCCCTGCAGGAAGGCCGCTGGGACACGCTGTGGCTGCACATGTTCGCCCACGCCGGGCTGTTCCATATCGGCATGAACTCGCTGGTGCTGTTCGCCTTCGGCGGCCCCGTGGTCTGGGCGATGGGCGGGGGGATCGGCGGGTCGCTGCGCTTCCTCGCCTTCTACCTGCTGGCAGGGCTTGCCGGCGCGTTGCTCTATGTCGGCCTCAACCCTGAAGGCACTATCCCGGCGGTAGGGGCATCGGGCGCCATCTCCGGCATGATCGGCTTCATCTCGCGGTTGGGAAGCAAGGCGCAATTGCTGCCTCTGGCAAGCAACGGCATGTGGGCGCGGATCTGGGAATTCGTGAAGGCCAACCTGATCCTGATCGCCATTTTCGCGATTCCCTTCTTCCTCGGCGGGACGGGCATCCTGATCGCGTGGGAGGGGCATCTGGGCGGCTTCCTGTTCGGCCTGCTGGCCGCAGGGCTGTTCATGCCGAAGCGCCATGGCTGAGCTCGTATTCCGAAAAGCCGATCGTGCGGAGGATGAAGCCCCGCTGCTCGCGATCCTCGAACCCGTGGTTCGCGAAGGGCTGACCTATCCGGTTGCCCCCGACGCCACCCGGGAAGGCATGCTTGCCTATTGGTTCGCACCGGACAAGCAGGTGTTCGTGGCGCAGGATGCGACCGGCCGGTTGGTCGGCACCTATTACATCAAGCCCAATTCCACCGGACCGGCCGACCATGTGGCCAATGCCGGCTTCATGGTGCTGCCTTGCGCCCGCCTGCGCGGGGTCGGGCGCGCAATGGCACTGCACTGCTTTGAAGAGGCACGGCGGCAGGGCTATCGCGCGATGCAGTTCAACCTGGTGATCGCCACCAATGCTCCAGCCATACACCTGTGGCGATCCGTTGGCATGGAGGAGGTCGGCCGGCTGGCCGAGGCTTTCCGCCTGCCCGACGGCACCCATGTCGATGCGCTGGTCATGTATTGCCTGCTGTAAGGCTGGCGGCCGGCAAGAGATAAGGCTAGGCGCGGGCTCATGACCGCTCTCCTGCTTCTTGCCCTGGCACTCGCCATGGATGCCTTTGCCGTTGCCATCGTGCGCGGCGCGGCGGGGCGGCACCGCATCCGCTATGCGCTGGAAACCGGCCTCGCCTTCGGGGTCGCGCAGGGGATCATGCCGCTTGCCGGATGGGCGATCGGCAGCCTGTTCATGCGCTGGATCGAGGCGGTCGATCACTGGATCGCCTTTGGCCTGCTGTCCTTCCTGGGCGTGCGCATGCTGGTGGAAGCCCTGTCAGGCGAGGATGATGCTGAACAGGCCGAGGCGGCCGGACAATCGGACAGGCTTGGCAGCTATTGGTGGGCGTTGTTCGCTGCCGCTGTTGCCACAAGCATCGATGCCGCTGCTGCGGGCCTTACGCTGGACCTGTTCGCCACGCCGATCTGGCTGTCCTGCCTGGTGATCGGCGCAGTCACGGCGGCACTGTGCATCCCGGCATACTGGTTTGCCGCAAGGATCGGATCACGCATCGGCCACCTGGCAGAAGCGGTTGGCGGGATCGTGCTGGTGGGGCTGGGCGCGAAGATCCTGCTGGAGCACCTTGCCTGAGCAGGTCAGCAGCCTTCCCCCTTGCCGTCCTTGCCCACTTCATCGCGCGCTTTCCACGCCAGGTCATGCCAGCCCAGTTCGCGGCCATCGGCAGCATGGATCGAGATCGGTGAGATCGGCTGCCCCTTCTCCGCATCCACCAGCACCAGTTCGGGGCTCACGTTCTCGCCATACTTCTCGCCCCACTGGCGCAGGGCGAGCATCGCCGGAAGCAGGTCATGACCCTTTTCGGTCAGCCGGTATTCGATCTTGCGGCGATCATGTTCGCAAGGCGAACGCCGCATCACCCCATTCTCGACAAGGCGTGACAGGCGGTTGGACAGGATGTTGCGGGCAATCCCGAGCTCGCTGGAGAATTCCTCGAAATGGACGAGCCCGTTGAAGGCCGCGCGCAGGATCAGGAAAGACCACCTCTCCCCCATCACCTCAAGCGCGGAAGGCAACCCGCAGGTTGCCAGCTCGCTCAGCGGTTCACGCAATTTGCCCATAGATCACACCAGTCCTTGCAGCCGTTCCTACAACCTTCCGCCGCAAAGCCAAAAATATTCGAGAAAAGGGTTGCGAAACAAAACTCATAAATATAGGTAGCGATTCACAACCAGTTTTTCAATGCAACCTAGTCGAGGACACCCTCCCATGACCTTCCGCCGCATCGCCGCCCCGCTTGCTGCGCTCCTTTCCGTCTCCGCCCTCGGCATGGGCCTTGCCGCCGCGCCCGCCGGTGCACAGGGCTCGGCTCCCTACTTCCGCGCAGAGCTGGTCAACCCGGCTGACGAGGCCCGCGTGATCGCCGGTGGTGTCTTGTGGCGCTGCGAAGGAACCAGCTGCATCGCCCCCGAAAACGGCAAGCGCCCGCTGCGTGTATGCCGCGACCTCAACCGCGAAGTGGGCAAGTTGAGCAGCTTCAGCATCAATGGCGAGGCGCTGGCAGAAGACCGGCTGGCCCGCTGCAACGGCTGACCCCGGATTTTCACCAGTCCCAGACATTCCATCACCCTGGTGAGAAGCACTGGGCCCCGGCGCAACCTTGCACCGGGGCCCGTTTTCCAATGCCGGAAGCTAAAGCAGGGCGCGAGCGCGCAGATCCGCTTCCAGCGCCGCGGCATCGGTGAAGACATGCCCCTGCCAGCCGCGCGCCGTGGCGGCGGCGATGTTTTCTGCCTTGTCATCCACGAACAGCAGCTGCTGTGGCGGCAGGCCGAAGCGCGCCTCGGCAATGGCGTAGATCGCCGGATCGGGCTTGGCGCATTTCTCGTGGCCTGACACCACGATATCGCGGAAGGCATCGAAGAACGGCCAGTCGGCCCGGAAGTCGTCCCAGAAATCGGCACCGAAGTTGGACAGGCCGAACAGCGGCACGCCAGCGGCATCCAGCCGCTCTATCAGCGCATGGGTTCCCGGCACCGGACCGGGTATCGTCTCTGCGAACCGCGTCGCATAGGCATCGATCAGCGGCGCATGCAGGGGAAATTCGCGCTTGCGCTCGGGCACCATCTCCGCCAGCGGACGGCCTTCGTCCTGCTGGTGGTGCCACGCTTCGGACACGACATTGGCCAGGAACCAGTCCAGCTCCTGCTCGTCAGAGATGAGCTTGGCGAACAGGTGGCGCAGGTCCCACTGGATGATGACCCGGCCGATATCGAAGACGACTGCTTGCGGTTTGTGCATTTCAGACATGCAAAAAGCCCCCGTTGTGGCGGGGGCTTTTCAAGAGACCATCGCCGCACCCAAGAGGCGGCACGGCCGGCTGCATCAGCCTTGGCGGGCCTTGAAGCGGCGGTTGGTCTTGTTGATCACATAGGTGCGACCGCGGCGGCGAATGACGCGGCAATCGCGATGGCGGTTCTTCAGCGACTTGAGGCTGTTGCGGATCTTCATGACTGCTTTCCTGAAAAATAATCGGCACCGAGGCGATACCCCGATGCCGGAATTTCGAAGGCGCAGTTATGGGCCTGCGCCCCATAAGTCAAGCGTAAGCGGGCTCCCGGGCGCGCAATTGGGCCAGTTTCCGCTCCCACGCCAGCGCATGGGCGACGATTTCGTCCAGATCGGCGTGTTTCGGCACCCAGGGAAGCGTCGCCTTGATGCGCGAGGGGTCCGAAATCAGCGAATCGGGATCGCCTGCCCTTCGCGGGCCCATGATGCGGGTGATCTGCCCGCCCGTGACCCGGTCCACCGCATCGAGCACCTCGAGTACGGAGAACCCCCGGCCATAGCCACAATTCATCGTCATCGAACGCGAAGGATCGGCGGCGAGCGCATCCAGCGCCAGCACATGGGCCGCCGCCAGGTCGCTGACATGGATATAGTCGCGCACGCCTGTGCCATCCGGGGTGTCGTAATCGGTGCCGAACACGCCCACGCTCTCGCGCATGCCAAGGGCGGCTTCCACGGCCACCTTGATCAGGTGAGTCGCCCCGGCGGTCGATTGCCCGCTGCGCCCTGCCGGATCGGCCCCTGCGACGTTGAAATACCTGAGCGCGCAGTAGTTGAAGTCATGCGCCGCAGCCACATCGCCCAGCATCTGCTCCGTCATCAGCTTGGACCAGCCATAGGGGTTGATCGGCTGCTTCGGCACGTCCTCGCTCACCGGCGAGACATCGGGAATGCCGTAGGTCGCCGCCGTGCTGGAAAAGATCATGTGCGGCACGCCGGCCTGCACCACGGCCTCGATCAGCGCCCGGCTCTTGGCCGTGTTGTTGTGGTAATATTTCAGCGGGTTCTCTACACTCTCGGGCACCACGATGGAGCCTGCGAAGTGCATCACGGCCTGCATTCCCTGTTCGGCGAAGATGCGTGCCAACAGCGCGCCATCCTCGATATCACCCTCGTAGAAGGGGACGCCGTCGGGTATGGCAAAGCGGAAGCCGGTCGTCAGGTTGTCGATCACGGCCACGGGCGTGCCGCGATCACGCAGCGCCAGCACGGCGTGGCTACCGATGTAACCGGCGCCGCCGGTCACGAGAACAGGAAGAGTTTGGCTCATGAAAAGAGCCGATAACAGCATATGGCAAAGCAAGGATTAACCGCGATGCACGCAAAGATTTTCTCCCTCGGGCGTTCTGGCCGCATGCAAGGGTTGACCCGCATCGCCGCAATTGCGCTGGGCAGCGCGGCACTGGCTGCCTGCACCTCGCCCGCCTATGTCTCGCCGGTCGAGGTGACGCGCTTCAGCGCCGCCGAAACCGCCCTGCTGGGAAGCGGCACCATCCGCATCGAACCGGCAACCGGGCTCGATCCGCAATCCATCGAATACGGCCTTTACGAAAGCCAGCTTGCCTCGCAACTCGCGGCACTGGGTTACAGCGTGGTCCAGGGCGAGGCTTCGCAAGTCGCCACGCTGGAGATCCGCGAAGCCGTGAGCCAGCCCAAAACCCGCCGCGGCCCCGTCAGCGTTGGCGGTGGCGGCAGTGTCGGCTCTTGGGGATCAGGCGTCAGCCTGGGGGTAGGCATCGACCTCTCCAGCCTCGCCGGGCGTCCGTCGGAACAGATCGACCGGCTTGTGGCCGGCACCATCCGCGGTGCCGGTGGCGGCTCCAACCTGTGGGAGGGCCGCGCTGCCTTCACGGCCACTGCGAACAGCGAATATGCCGATCCGGCGCTGGCTGCAGACCGTGCCATTTCCGCCCTGTTCAACGGCTTCCCCGGCGAATCGGGCGAAACCGTCACCATCGACTGATCCGAGCGGCCCGGCATGAGCAATATCCAGATCAATGCCGCTTTCGACAGCGGCAATATCGAAGTGCTTTCCATCGAGGGCAACACGGCCTGCCTTGCCATCCGCAAGGACAAGGACAGCGAATTTGCCCAGTGGTTCCATTTCCGCGTGTCCAATTGTGCCGGGCGCGAACTGGAGCTGAAGATTACCGGGCTGGAAGCCAGCGCCTATCCGCAAGGCTGGCCGGGCTACAATGCCTGCTATTCCGAAGATCGCGCCTTCTGGGGCCGGGCCGAAAGCAGCTATGACAAGGCCGAGGCAGGGGGCAAGCTGACGATCCGCCACGCGCCCTCTGCCAACCTCGTATCCTTCGCCTATTTCGCGCCTTACAGCCACGAGCGGCACCTTGACCTTGTCGCCGAAGCCGCGCTGGCCGAAGGTGTATCGCACCGCACGCTGGGCCTGACGCTGGATGGCCGCACGCTCGATTGCCTCGACATGGGTGAAGGCGAGCGCCAGGTGTGGCTCTACGCCCGCCAGCATCCGGGCGAAAGCATGGCCGAATGGTGGATGGAAGGCGCGCTGGAAATGCTGTGCGATGAAGCCGATCCGGTCGCGCGCAGGCTGCGCAAGCTGGCCCGGTTCCACATCGTGCCCAACTGCAACCCGGACGGCAGCTTCCGCGGGCACCTGCGCACCAATGCCGCTGGCGTGAACCTCAACCGCGAATGGGACAATCCGACTGCCCAGCGATCACCCGAAGTGCTCGCCATCCGTAACGCGATGGACGAGAGCGGCGTGGACTTCGCGATGGACGTGCACGGGGACGAGGCAATCCCCGCCAACTTCCTTGCCGGCTTCGAGGGCATCCCCTCATGGACAGACACGCAGGGCGAGGGATACGCACGCTATCGCGCAATCCTTGAACGCCGCACGCCTGATTTCCAGACGAAGCTTGGCTATCCCACGGCAGCGCCGGGCAAGGCCAACCTGACGATGAGCACCAACCAGGTGGCCGAACGCTTCGGCGCGGTGGCGATGACGCTGGAAATGCCGTTCAAGGACCACGACCCCATGCCCGATCCGGCACAGGGCTGGAGCCCGGAGCGCTGCAAGCTGCTGGCACGCGACTGCATGGGCGCGCTGCTGGAATGGCTGGAGGCCTGACGCGCCTACCGCGCCAGCCTGCCGGCCTGCCTTGCGTCCTATTCCTCTTCGGCGCGGGTGCCTGTTACCGGGATATTGCCGAAGCTGGAGCCGACCTGCGCCGTCAACGCATCGCCATCCACGCTGCCGGTATAGCTCAGTTCCATCGGCCCCTGCGGCGTATCAAGGCTGCGCTTGAAGGAGAAGGTGGAGCCGTCCACCGTCACATCGCTGATGGAGCTTTCCATCTGCGGCGGAGCACCGGCCTGCGCGCCGCCGGCCGGTGCCTGGTCGATGATTTCGACGCTGTAGCCATCGGCGCTTTCGACAACGATCATGGTGGCAGCAAAAGTGCCGAAGTCGGTCACCGCTTCGGTATTCCATGTAACGACTACGGGCGATCCCTGCGCCCATGCCGGCGTGGCGAGCAGCGAAGCGCCCAGCGCCAGCGCGGCAAATCGAATGTGTCGCATGAGATTATCCCTCTACCCAGATGCCCCTTGCGCGATGCTATGTCGCCTGCCGACGAGGCGCAAGAACGGATGATCGCCGAAGGTCGATCAGGGTAGCGGACCGAAGGCATCGGGCAGCAGCTGCGACAAGCGCCATTCGCGCGGCTCGCCGGTCCCCTGGCCGATCACCAGCGGATCGCTGCCATCCTGCCCGGCGAGTTCGAGCAGCACCTGACGGCACCTGCCGCACGGGCTGATCTCTTCCGCATCGGGCGTGTGGATAGCTATCGCCAGCAGGCCACCCCTTCGCCCATCGCCCATCGCCTTCGCCACGGCCGCGGTTTCCGCGCACAGCGAGAGGCCATAGCTGGCGTTCTCGACATTGCTCGCGGTCACCAGGCTACCATCGGCGAACAGCAGCGCCGCGCCCACGCGGAAACGCGAATAGGGAGCATAGGCATGGGCCGATGCGGCGCGGGCCCGGTCGAGCAATTCGGGTGCGGACAGGCTCACGGCTGCGCCACCACCCAGCGGACCGGGTTGGTCGTGACATCCGACCACAAGGCCGGATTGGCCGTCCACAAGGTCCAGGGGCGACCGGCATATTCCGGCTCCAGCCAGGCGCGTGCCAGCCACAAGTCGCGCTCGATGCGGCTGGCGATGCGGTATGCCGCCTCGAAATCCGCCGAAAGCTTCAGGATGGCGCGCTGGCCGGTATGCGATTCCACCTGGTTGAGGAAGGTCGTCAGCTCGCTTTCCACGCCTGCTTCCGATACCAGATCAGCGCAATCGTTCGCCAGTTTCTCCAGCGCGATCACAGGCGGCAGCATGGTGGCATCGCGCGGCACGATGGTGACGAAGTTGGCTGCCTGCCGCTCTGCCGGGATGCACGGGTCATAGGCGTGGACCACGCCGTGGGGCAGCCTGGTTTCAGACAGCGCACGCAGGTTGTCACCCAGCATCGGGTCACGCCCGCTCTCCCCCTCGCTCGCCTCGATATAGGCGAAGCTGGCATTGGTTGCTTCCAGCGCGCGAAAATCCACCGCGCCATCGCGCGCGCCGATCAGCACACCCTGCACCGGATAGGCTTCGCGGGAGGGAACCCAGTGCTGTGCTTCCCACCAGGCATAGATGCCGGCAAGGGCCGCCAGCAGCACGAAAAAGGCAGCGATGCGCCAGCGCCAGGGAAATGCCCTCTTGCGTCCCATTGAACCTTGCGACCCTCACCTGCGCGTGCAGCAGCGCACGCCGATTCCATCACGCCTTGATATGCAGTACGCAGATCAAAGTGAACAGCCGCCTTGCCGTAGCAAAATCGGTAATGATCTTGCCTTCCAATATGTTGAGCAGGTGGCGCGTGCCGCGATCGTGGATGGCGCGGCGCGCCATGTCCAGCGTTTCGATCTCTGCCGCCGTCGCCTTGCGCAGCGCCTTGTAATAGGAATCGCAGATCGCGAAATATTCGCGGATCACGCGGCGCAGCCGGCCCATGCCGAGGCCGATGGTGCCTGCGGCCTTGCCCTCGGCATCGGTGATCCCGACTGCCAGCATTCCGTCGACCACGGACAGGTGCAGCTGCCAGGGTCCCTTGTGCCCCTTGGCAACGGCTGCCAGCGGGCGGAATTCATTGTCTTCCACAAGGTCGCGCAGGGCAATCTCGCGCTCGTTTTCGACATCGGGACTGCGGGCAATGATCGTCGCCTCGTCAAGCGCGATCGTGGCAATCCGGTCCTCTGGCGGTGTCGTCAACATGATGGCCGCCTTTTCGCAGAGAGCGGCTCATGCTGCAATTGCGAAATGATGCCCCCGAAACCGGCTATCCTCGCTTTCCACAGCTGCCCACAGATTAAAAATCCGATCAGTTGCGCTGGCGGCTTGATGCAGGAGTCCAGAAAGCGCATCAGTTGCCAATGTCCGATGAAGACCTGCTGATCCGATCCGCCGCTGACACTGCCTCCGGCGATGCGAGGGGCCGTGCCCTGCCCGCCAACCTGGAAGCGGAGGCCGCCTTCCTTGGCGCCGTGCTGATCGACAACCGGGTGCTCGAGGAGCTCAACGCGCCGATCCGCGCCGAACACTTCTTCGTGCCGTTGCACCAGCGCATCTTCGACCGGATCGTGACGCTGACGGACCGCCAGATGGTGGTCACACCGGTCACGCTGAAGCCCTATTTCGAAGGGGACGAGGCGCTGAAGGAACTGGGCGGCACCGCCTATCTCGCGCAGCTTACCGCTGACGGGCAGGGCCTGCTGGCCCCGCGCGAACTGGCCCAGCAGATCTATGACCTGTCC
This sequence comes from Alphaproteobacteria bacterium, assembly GCA_030424845.1. Classification (GTDB taxonomy): domain Bacteria; phylum Pseudomonadota; class Alphaproteobacteria; order Sphingomonadales; family Sphingomonadaceae; genus Alteraurantiacibacter. The sequence continues at coordinate 132,039 of JAUHWC010000004.1, forward strand.
TTGCTGCGCGAACTGGTGAGCGTGGGCCGCAGCCTGGTCGAAGAAGCGCTCGACACCTCGGACGAAGTGGAGCCGATGCGCCAGATCGAACAGGCCGAAGCCCGCCTGTTCGAAGTGGCCGAGGGGGCCACCACCGGGAACGAGGCATCGACCTTCAAGGCTGCCTCGCTCACCGCCATCAAGCTGGCCGAAGCGGCCATGAATTCGGGCGGCGGCCTGTCCGGCAAGACCACCGGCCTTGCCACGATCGACAGCAAGACCGCCGGCCTGCACGATTCCGACCTCATCATCCTTGCCGGGCGCCCGGGCATGGGCAAGACCTCGCTCGCCACCAACATCGCCTTCAACTGCGCGAAGGAACACCTCAACTGGCAGCGCGATGGCGGCGAATTCAACTATGGCGCGCCAGTCGCCTTCTTCAGCCTGGAAATGAGCGCCGACCAGCTGGCCACGCGTATCCTTGCCGAACAGGCGGAGATCAGCTCCGAGGCGCTGCGTAGCGGTGACATGAAGCGCGAGGATTTCCAGCGCCTGTCCCGCGCCAGCCAGGAACTGGCGGACCTGCCGCTCTACATCGACGATACGCCCGGCCTCACCATTGCCGGCCTGCGCACCCGCGCCCGCCGGCTGAAGCGCCGCCACGAGATCGGCCTGATCGTGATCGACTACCTCCAGCTGCTGCAAGGCTCCGGCCGCGCACAGGACAACCGCGTGAACGAGATCTCGGAGATCTCGCGCGGGCTTAAGACGCTGGCCAAGGAACTGGGCGTGCCGGTGATTGCCCTGTCCCAGCTCAGCCGAGCCGTGGAACAGCGCGAAGACAAGCGCCCGATGCTGTCCGACCTGCGTGAATCCGGCTCGATCGAGCAGGACGCGGACATGGTCTGGTTCATCTACCGCGCGGACTATTACCTCGAAGCCTCGCGTCCCGATGCGCCTTCGGAAAGCAGCTCTTCCGAGACGAACGAGAAATACGCCCAGTGGGAACAGCGTTATCTGGAGCTGAAGAACAAGGCGACGCTGATCGTCGCCAAGCAGCGCCATGGTTCCACCGGTAATGTGCCGCTGCTGTTCCAGGCCGAATACACCAAGTTCTCCTCGCCCGCGACGAAGGACTATTCGGACTGGGGTTACGAATAGGGCTGCTTCCTGCCCGGCCGCTTGCCCGCGCGCTTCACAAGCCCAGGTTGAGCTTGCGGCTCACGGTGTAGTCAACCACCGAGACGAGGAACCAGCTGGCGATCCAGCGCAGCCGGTTGAACCATCCCGCCTGCTGGCGGTGGATGTCCGCCGTGATCTCCTGCGAGGCGGCAAAATGGTCCGCGATGAAGCCGCGCATCCGCTCGGCCAGCGCCCTGTCCTCCACCCGCAGGACGATCTCCAGGTTGAGGTAAAGGCTGCGCATGTCGAAATTCGCGCTGCCCAGGTACACGGCATCGTCGAGGACGATCAGCTTCGTGTGCAGCTTGCAGGGCTGGAATTCCCAGATGCGTGCGCCGGAACGCAGGAAGGCGCGATAGAGCAGCCTCGCGGCACCCAGCGTGGCGCCATTGTCCGTCTTGCCCGGCAGCAGCAGCCGCGTCTGCCCCTTGCGGGCGATCTCGCGCATCCGGCGGCGCAAGCGGCGGGGCGGCGCGAAATAGGCCATCATGACGTCCAGTTTCCGGCCATACATCAGGTCCCGCCCGATGATCCGCGCCCAGCTGGACAGCCCCTTGGTCGGCCCCCCGATCAGCAGCCTGACAGGCCCATCGCCGCCTTCCCATTCGCGCACGCTCTTGCGGATGGCGCGGAATTGCGCCTTGTCGCTCGCCGTCCATGCCTCGAGTTCGCCGAACCAGGCCTCCACCTGCTCGACGATGTCCCCGGTCAGGGTCACCGCAAGGTCATTCCAGCCGTCCTGCTCCGGCAGTTCAAAATAGTCGTTCTCGATGTTGAACCCGCCGAGCATCGCGGTGTTGCCGTCTGCCACGACGATCTTCTGGTGGTTGCGGATGAGGTAGCGGCGGGACCAGCGCGCCTGGAAAATGCGGAAGTCGCCGCCGGCTTCGGTCAGGGGCGCAAAGAACACGGCGTCGGCTTGCGAGCCGAACCCGTCGACGATCACGGTCACGGCCACGCCGCGCACGGCCGCGGCCACCAGCGCATCGCGCACAATACGCCCTGCCTCGTCCCGCGCGAAGATGTAGAACGCCAGCTTGAGGCTGTGCTGCGCCTCCTCGATCAGGCGCAAGAGCCGTTCCAGCCTGTCCGGGCCTCCGGGATAGAAGCCGAGCGCGAGCCCCGGCAATTCGGCATGGAACGGCGCCGGGTCGCGATAAGCCGCAGCGCCTTCCCCTGCCGTGTCCGGGACCGTTTCCATGCCCCCTTCTAGCACCGCAGCGCCAGCGGAAAACCTTGACGGAATCGTTGTTCCCGCCTAACTGGATCTCTTTCCGCACAAGTTGCATACAAATTGGAGTGCCCCATGGCGCGCGTTACCGTCGAAGATTGCGTCGACAAGGTCCCGAACCGTTTCGATCTCGTCCTGCTGGCAGCCCAGCGTGCGCGCGAGATTTCCGGCGGTGCCGAACTGACCATTGACCGCGACCGGGACAAGAACCCGGTTGTGGCCCTGCGCGAAATTGCCGAGCAGACCGTGAAGCCCAAGCAGCTGAAGGAATCGCTCGTCCAGTCGATGCAGAACTTCCTGCCCGATGAAGAGGACGAAGCTGATGACATCGGTTCGCTGAGCCAGTCGGCAGAGGCCATGCGCCTGTCCGCTTCGGCTCCGACGCGTTCGACCTCGATCGGCGCCGACTACGACGGCTGATCCGGCCGATCCCGATCCCAAAGGGGCCGCACCACGCTGGTGCGGCCCTTTTTGTTCGTGCTGTTTGCCTCCACGCCGCTTCGGGTTACACTCGCAACCCATGGCGGGGACAGCATGAGCGATATCGGCGAAGGCCTGGGAACAGCCGTGGAAGGCCGCCTGTTCGCGCGCGTGCTCGATCCCGCGTCGGGCGCGAAGGAGCGGCATCCCCACGGGCCGGACAAATGCCTCAATTGCGGCACCCAGCTCGTCGGTGCCTATTGCCATGCTTGCGGGCAGAGCGGCCACATCCACCGCACAATCGGCGCTTTCCTGCACGATCTGCTCCACGGCGCGCTCCATTTCGAAGGCAAGATGTGGCGCACCTTGCCCTTGCTCGTGCTGCGTCCCGGCGCGCTGACCCGGCGCTATATCGAAGGCGCGCGGGCGCGCTTCGTCTCGCCGATGGCGCTGTTCCTGTTCAGCGTCTTCCTGATGTTCGCCGTATTCCAGGTGCTGGGCATCAACGCACCGACAGATGCGGACACCAGCGCCCAGATCGAGGAGATGCAGGCGAGCCTTGAGGACGGCATCGCAGCCGAGATCGAACCGCCCGCCAACCCTGACGATCCCGCAGTCGATCCGCAGAGCAGTGAGGGCGAGGCCATTCCGGTGCGCGAAGACGGCTCCACGCAGATGACTTCCGGGCCTTCGGGGAATGAATACCTCGATCCCTTCCTCAACAACCCGCTGGGCGTGAAGTGGCGCGAGAACCCCTCGCTGATGCTCTACAAGATGCAGGCCAATGCCTACAAATTCTCGTGGCTGCTCATTCCGCTGTCGATCCCCTTCATGTGGCTGCTGTTCGTGTGGAAGCGGCGCTATCGCGGCTATGATCACGCCATTTTCGTGACCTATTCACTGAGCTTCATGACGCTGCTGTTCGTCACTGTATCCGTGCTCTACGCCTTCGATGTTGCCGAAGCCCTGATCATGACGCTGATGGCCATCGCCCCGCCGCTGCACCTCTACAAGCAATTGCGAGGAGCCTATGAACTCTCGCGCTTCTCGGCCATCTGGCGACTGTTCGCGCTGTCCGCCTGCATCTGGCTGATCCTTGTGCTGTTCCTGCAGATCCTGCTGCTGCTCGGGGCGTTTTGACAAGGTGAAAGGGCGGCGCATCGCTGCACCGCCCTGTCATTGTCTCAAAGCCGCTGGATAGGCCGCCGGCCTCAGGCGCCTTGCGGAGCCTCGTCCGATCCGCCGAAGCGCTTGCCGGCCTTCGGGATCGAGGAACCGTGGACCGGCTGCACGGCAACAGGGCCCTTGGGCTCGTCCGGACGATCGATCTTGCCATCGTCGAGCAGCTGCTTGATCTCCTCGCCGGTCAGCGTCTCGTACTCCAGCAGGGCTTCCGCCAGCAGGTGCAGCTGGTCCTTGTGCGTGGTGAGGATATCGGTCGCGCGCTTGTGCGAGCCTTCGACCAGCGTCTTGATCTCGCTGTCGATCAGCTTGTTGGTCTCGTCCGAAGCCATGGTCCGCACCGTCTGGCCCATGCCGAGGTAGCCTTCCTGGCTCGCCTCGTACTGCAGCGGGCCGAGCTTGTCGGACATGCCCCACTTGGTCACCATGTTGCGGGCAAGGTCCGTCGCATACTGGATGTCGGACGACGCGCCGGAGCTGACCTTGTCGTAACCGAAGATGATTTCCTCGGCCACGCGGCCACCCATGCTGACAGACAGGTTCGCGTGCATCTTGTCGCGGTGGTAGGAGTAGTTGTCCCGTTCCGGCAGGCGCATGACCATGCCCAGCGCACGGCCGCGCGGGATGATGGTGGCCTTGTGGATCGGGTCCGATGCCTCCTCATGCACGGCGACGATGGCGTGACCGGCCTCGTGATAGGCGGTCATCTTCTTCTCGTCCTCGGTCATGACCATGGACTTGCGCTCGGCACCCATCATCACCTTGTCCTTGGCGTCCTCGAACTCCTGCATGGCGACAAGGCGCTTGTTGCGCCGCGCTGCCAGCAAGGCAGCTTCGTTGACGAGGTTGGCAAGGTCCGCGCCGGAAAAGCCGGGCGTGCCGCGGGCGATGGTGCGCGCGTTCACGTCAGGTGCCAGCGGCACCTTCTTCATGTGCACGGCAAGGATCTTCTCGCGCCCGTCGATATCGGGGATCGGCACCACCACCTGGCGGTCAAAGCGGCCCGGACGCAAGAGCGCCGGGTCGAGCACGTCAGGGCGGTTGGTGGCAGCGATGATGATGATGCCTTCATTGGCCTCGAAACCATCCATCTCCACCAGCAACTGGTTCAGCGTCTGCTCGCGCTCGTCATTGGAATTGCCGATGCCGTTGCCGCGATGGCGGCCGACTGCGTCGATTTCGTCAATGAACACGATGCAGGGGGCGTTCTTCTTGGCCTGTTCGAACATGTCGCGCACGCGGCTTGCGCCCACGCCCACGAACATCTCTACGAAGTCCGAGCCGGAAATGGTGAAGAAGGGCACGCGCGCTTCACCCGCAATCGCGCGGGCGAGCAGCGTCTTGCCGGTGCCGGGCGAGCCGACCAGCAGCGCGCCCTTGGGGATGGTGCCGCCGAGCTTGGAGAAACGCTGCGGGTCCTTCAGGAACTCGACGATTTCCTGCAATTCCTCGCGTGCCTCGTCGATGCCGGCGACATCGTCAAAGGTGACGCGCCCCTGCTTTTCGGTCAGCAGCTTGGCCTTGGACTTGCCGAAGCCCATGGCGCCCGATCCGCCGCCTTTCTGCACCTGCCGCAGGGCAAAGAAGGCGATGCCCAGGATCAGCAGGAAGGGCAGGGTATTGATCAGGATGGCGAGCAGCAGGTTGCCGCTGTCAGGCTGGGCACCGGTGTAGGTCACGCCGTTTTCGTCCAGCAATTCGGTAAGCCGCATGTCATTGCCGACCGGCGTCGTGGTGAAGGGCTCGCTGTTCTTGAAGGTTCCGGTGATCCGGTCAGGCGCGATGATCACTTCCTCCACGCTACCTTCGGCCACCTTTTCGCGGAAGTCGGAATAGGTGATCTGCGTGCCAGGTGCCTCGCCGGAGTTCCCGAACATGGAAACCATCAGCAGCAGCGCCATGAAAATGCCGCCCCATACAAGCAGGCTTTTCACCCAGGGGTTGGGGTTGTATTCCGGTTCGGGATTGTCGCTCATGCTCTCGCATTCCTTTCGTGTGAGCCAATGTAGGATCGCGCGGGTGAATGGCAAGCTAATGGGATACGGATTCTGGCCCGTATTCCGGTCGTTTTGGCGCAGTGTTGCGGGGGTAAGCCCGTGGCAGGATGGCCGGGGCCGGCCAGATCGGTGCGAAGAGGCATCGTTCCGCAACCGGGCCGGGCGGGCCTACTCGCGCGCCCTTGCCAGCACCAGCCTGTCTGACAGGTCTGCTCCCTGCTGCCCGGTAATCTGGAACAGCGCCTCGAAGGACGGACTGGCTGCCGCGTCATCGAGCGCGTCATCCAGCTCGCCGGAAGCCACCAGCGGCCCCACTCCGCGAAGCCCGGTCACGCGTTCGCTGGCCACGACCGTGACCAGAGCGCCGCCAGGTGCCGTGTAGCGCGAGACATAGGCGAAATCGCGATAGAAGGCGGGAGAGGCGAGCCGGCGCGCTTCGTCGCTCATCCAGCGTTCGCCGCTCTCGCGATCGATGATCTCGTCATAGCTTTCACCGATCCTCAGCGAGCTGCCCGCAAAGGTGATGTCTTCCAGCAGGCCCATCCCCGAAAGCAGGCCGAGATAGACCACGTCATGGGTATTGAGCTGGTCCGATGTCAGTTCGGATGCCGCGATGATATCCACCCGCTTGCCGCTGCTCGCCAGCAGCGGGGTGACGTTCTGCAAGGCATAAGCGGTCTGGAACGGCAGGTAATTGAGGCCGACATCCTCTGCATTGGCATAGCGCTCCGGATCGGCTTCCTGCAGCCGCAGCAGGTCTTTCGCGGAATCGACGCGGAAATCGCGGATCAACCGTCCGTCCTCGGGATAAAGCGGATCGATTTCCCCGAACAGGTAGTAATCGCCCAGCACCAGCAGCACGGGACGGTCGGATTCCAGCAGCGGATCCCAGATCGAATTGGCTGGCACACCCGAACCACGCGACAACAGCATGCCGGCCACGAAGGCAGCGATCATGGCCAGAAGCCCCAGGACAAGCGGCCTCACCAGGCCCTTGCCGGTCCTCACCCCCGACATGGCCGTTGCCGTATCCGCTTCCTCCTCGCGAAGCATGCGCAGGGCATAGACGCCGGCGGGCAGTTCGAGCTGCGGTGCGCCATCGGCCGGCGGGTGGATGCGATAATGATCGTCCAGCTTCTTGCGCAAGCGGTGGACATAGACGCGCACTGTCGCATCGTCCGCGTCGGTCTGCTCCTGCCCGAAAACCTGCGCGGAAATGTCCTGCTGGCTGGCGCTTTGCGCTTGCGGGCCACGCTCGGCCAGAAAATCGAACAATTCGCGCAAACGGCCCGATTGCCCGACCACGCCGCATCCGCGAAGCCTTTCCACTTCTGCCTGAAAGGCGGCGTTACTATCTTCCCCGTTCGCCAAGAACCCCTCCGCCAGATGCCTGTTTCACTGCGTAACGTGCTTGTAACAGGGCGATTACCGTAATTTACGTGGCAGCGCGCAAGCCCATGGGACAGATCGCAAACCACAGAGTTTATCAAGCAAGGTTACACAGTGAACCCCAGTACCGGAAAGAGTTTCAGATCCACCCCCCGCGCCGGTTTCCTTGCCGGTACGGCTGCCCTCGCCTGCGCCTGTTTTGCTCACCCCGCACTGGCGCAGGTCGAGGTGCAGGAGGATGTGCAGACCTCCTCGGACGCACTGGCCCGCGAGAATATCGGCATCGTGCGCGACGAGGCGAGCGGGGACATCATGTACGTCTATGGCCGCGGCGAAAGGCGCATCGGCGAAGCCATTGCCGCCAGCGAAGGCGGCGTGGCCGGGGCAGACCTTGAAATCCGCCCGCTCTTGCGTCCCGGCGAAATCCTCGAGGCGACACCGGGCCTGATCGCCACCCAGCATTCGGGCGGGGGCAAGGCCAACCAGTTCTTCCTGCGCGGCTTCAACCTCGATCATGGCACGGATTATGCCGTCTACATCGACGACATGCCGATGAACTTTCGCACCCACGGGCACGGCCAGGGCTACCTTGATGTCAACGGGTTGATCCCGGAAAGCATGGAGCGGGTGGATTACCGCAAGGGCCCCTATCGCGCGGACACCGGCGATTTCAGCTTCGTCGGCTCCAGCTTCATCACCACCAAGGACCGCGTGGAACCCTTCGCCACCGCAGAGGTGGGCTCCTACGGTTACCGCCGTTTCGTGGCGGGCGGGTCGGCAAAGGTCGGCAGCGGTGACCTGCTCGCCATCGGCCAGGCCAAGTTCAACGACGGGCCGTGGGAACTGCCGGAAGACTTCGAAGGCTACTCCGGCCTCATCAAGTACTCCGCCCCCATCGGCAATGCGGACTTCCAGATTGCCCTGCATGTCTATGACGCCAACTGGTCACCGACCGAACAGATACCCGAACGCGCTGTCGGCACAGCCTTGTGCGCAGACCGTTTCTGCTCGCTCGACAAGACCCTGCGCGGCTCCACCGAAAGGCAGGTGCTGACAGCGAATTACCAAAGCGGTGACTGGCGCATCACCGCCTATGTCCAGCATTACGACTGGGACCTGCTGTCCAACTTCACCTTCTTCCTCGATGATCCGGTGAACGGTGACCAGCTGCGCCAGTATGATAGCCTGTGGACCTTCGGCGGGAGGCTGGAACGCAATTTCCGTATCGGCAATCGCGTGTCGCTGCGCGCCGGCGCCGAAGCGCGCTGGGACCATATCGATCGCGTCGGCCTCGATGAAACCATCGATGGCCAGTTCGATGCCACCATCGGCGCGTTCCGTGTCTACGAGGAATCCGTCGGCCTGTATGCCGAGATGATTGTCGAACCCGTCGACCGGCTGTTCCTTACTGCAGGCTTGCGCGGCGATTTCTACGGTTTCGAAACCACCGCGCTTGGCGGCCCGGCAAGCTGGTCCGGCAAGGTAACGGACGACACCTTCGCACCCAAGATCGGCCTGAACTACGAGGTGGCGGAGGGCATCGCCCTTTATGCCAACTACGGCGAAGGCTTCCATTCCAACGACGCGCGCGGCGTGACTGCGCCGACTGACCCGGCAACCGGCCTCGTCGAAGGCGATTTCGAGGAAATTGGCTTTCGCTTCGAACGCGGCGGGCTGATCTTTACCGGCGTATACTGGTGGTCCAGCATCGAAAGCGAGCTGATCTATCTCGGCGATGCGGGCGCGGTGGAACCTTCAGACCCCGGCAAGCGCCGCGGCTATGAACTCACCGCCTTCTGGAAGCCGAACAACTGGTTGGCCGTGGACGCGGTATGGACCGGCACACGCAGCCGCTTCGCCAACCTGCCCGATGGCCAGAACCATATCCCCGGCGCGCTCGATACAGCGGGCGAACTGGGCATCTCTGCCGCTTTCCCCAACTGGAACGCTTCTGCGCGCATACGCCATCTCGGACCGCACCCGCTGATCGAGGACAATTCGGTTCGCGGACCGGCCACCACGCTGGTGAATTTCCGGGCAGCATGGACACCGAACAACTTCTGGGGCCTGGAGATCTACGGCGAACTGCTCAATGCATTCGATTCCAAGGACAACGACATCGCCTATTTCTACGCCACCCGCTTCCCCGGCGAGCCCGCCGAAGGGATCGAGGGCCTCAACAGCCGCATCGTGGAACCGCGCCAGGTCCGCGTGGGCCTGACCAAGAGGTTCTGATGCGCGCGGCCTGATGCGGACTTGCAGGTGATGGCGCGGATCGCGTGCGCGCCGTCACCAATCGAAGGGCCCGGCTGTCATGCATGGCGACAGTCGGGCCTTTCTCTTCGCTGCAATTACCCCTGCTCCGCCGCGATCCTCTGCGCCACCAGCCTGCGCACGAGGATCGCGCCCTTGTCGCGCGGCAGCACCACGGGGTTGTGGGCCAACAGGTCATGGCTGGACATCTGCGCTTCGATATCCTCCATGATCGGCCCGTCCTCGCGCGCGAAGATGCCGCTGAAGAAGTCGATGAACTGCTGGTCCCCCGCCGCATCGCGCTCCAGCTCGATAATGCGGGTGAAGCCGGAGAAATAGTGGCTGGTGGTGGCGGTTTCGGGCGTGATGCAGTGGGTCTGCTCCATATAGGGCTGCCGGCAACTGGCCGGATCATCGCCCGCCGGCACCGCGCCCATGGTGAAACGCATGTTGGCCGGTGCTTCCCAGACCGTGTCATTCCACTGGTCGAACGGCGTACCGTGCGGCACCCCGTTGTCGAAAGTGCCATGTTCGGGAATGTTCGGCACGAAAGTGCGGCTGAGCACCCGGCCCTGTTCGTCTGACCTTGCGGTATAGACTTCGCCCGGCACCTTGCCCGGTTCTTCCTTCCAGCCGCCGATGGTGCTGGTGTGGAGGAAGAACAGGTGGGTCAGCTCCATCAGGTTGTCGTTCCCCAACTGCCAGTTGCCGTTGAAGTGATAGTGCCACAGCAGCGGGCGCATATCGTCCCGGTCCATGTGGCTGTGATCGGGGATGGCCGAAGGATCGGCCTTGTCCGCATCGCCCAGCCAGATCCACAGCATCCGGTGCTTCTCGACCAGCGGGAATGTCTGCACGTCGGCACCGGGCGGCGGCGCATCCTGGTAGGGGCTGTGGGTGCAACGACCGTCCGCGCCGAAGCGCAGCCCATGATAGATGCATTCGACCTCGTCCCCCTTGCGCAGGCCCTTGGACAGGTAGGCGAAGCGGTGCGGACAACGATCGAGCATGGCCACTGCCTCGCCCGATCCCTGCTTGCGGTAGATCAGCACCGGCACATCCAGCAGCCGGCGGGCAAACAGCGCATCGCCTGCCACCTCGTTGGCGAGCGCGGCGACATGCCAGGCGTTCCAGATGAATTCGGGGCTGCGTGTGATCATGGGGGATTGCCTCGGGTCAGAGATTGGCAAGTAGGCGCGCATGCGGCAGGCCTGCGGTGATGGCGCAGGATGATGCGAACGACGAAGACCGGCTGAGCTTTCCCCAGCTGGTCAAATGGGTGGAGATGGTCACCCGCGCAGAGACCGAACAGGCGATGCGCGACATGCCCGTTTCCAGCTCGCAGCTCTTCGTGCTGGTGCTGCTGCAGGATCGTGGCGAGGCGACCTCTGCCCAGCTGGCGCGGATGATGCGGATCACCCCGCAAGCCCTCACCACCCTGCTCAAGCCCCTGCGCGATGACGGATTGATCGCCCGCCGCACTGATGAAGCCCATGCCCGCCGCCTGCTGTTGCGACTGACAGACAAGGGCGCGGCAATCCTGGCAAGGGCGCGCAAGCTGTCCCCGCTTGTCGAGGACAAGCTGCTGCCGGACTTTACCCCCGCCGAACGCGCAACGCTCAAGCGCCTGCTGGCACGCGTGGCGCGGCGGTTCGACGAAGGCTGAATTCTCTCTCCCATTTGCCATCAATGTAAAGCAGGTTTATATTAAAGGCAAAGGCGCAGGCAGCGCCCGGATCGGGAGAGGATCATGGCCGGATTCACCGCAACACCACTGACGGACAATATCGGCTGCCTTGTCGAGGGGCTGGACACCAGCACGCCGATGGACGGACCTGAGCGCGATGCGTTGGTGGCGCTGTTCCACAAGCACCTCGCGCTTGCCATCCGCAGCCCGGTGCTCACCCCTCACCAGTATGTCGCCTTCATCCGGCAACTGGGCGAGCCCGATCCCTCGGACACCAGCCGTTATCACGAGCCGATCGATATCGATGGCTTCAAGGGCCTGCGCCTCGTCTCCAACATCTCCGAAGGCGGCAAGACCATCGGGCAATTCGGAAATGACGAGATGGGCTGGCACCAGGACCGATGGACAGACGAGGCGCCGCCGCCCGCCACCGCGCTGCATGGCGTGGAAGTGACGAGCAGGGGCGGCCGCACCGGCATCGCCAGCCTTGTCGCGGCCTTCGAGGCGCTTCCCGCCGGCCTGCGCGCCCGGATCGAAGGGCGCAGCATCCATTTCCCGCTGCAGGTCAACGATTTCGAAGGCGCGCTGGATGCGGCCGACATCGAGGACCCGGCGCTGTTCCGCAAGGTTCCGCTGGTGCAGTGCCACGCGGTGTCAGGCGCGAAGTTCCTGTTCCTCGGCGCGCGCAGGATCCTCTCCTACATCGACACCGCGCCGCGCATCACCGGGCTGGACAAGCAAGCCTCCGCAGAACTGCTCGATGCGATCTACGACCATGTGGCGAAGCCCGAATTCAATTACTGGCACCAGTGGCAGCAGGGCGACATCCTGATCTGGGACAACCGCGCCTGCGCCCATCGCCGCGAAGCCTTCGACGCGTCGGAACGCCGCCTGCTCTATGGCACGCCTATCGTCAGTTCGCAGGTCCTTTGGGGCGGCCAGCCCGCGCTGGCCGCCTGATCCCTACTCCTCGAACCCGGTCATCACGAACTTCTGCACGCGGCGGCCGGTGTTCACCTCGCTGGTGTAGATATTGCCCTGGGAGTCCACATCGAGGCTGTGCAGCCAGATGAACTCGCCAAGGTAGCGGCCGTTCTTGCCGAAGCTGCCGAGCACCTCGTGCGTTTCGCGCAGCAGGATCCACACCCGGCCGTTCATCATGTCCGCGACATAGACATACTTGCCATCGGGGCTGAAGCCGACATCGGTCGCCGTGCGGGTGCCGCCGGTTTCCCCGGCGATCACCAGGTTCTGGAGGAATTCCACGCCATCTTCCGTCTCGCGGAAGATCTGCACGCGGTTGTTGCGCCGGTCACAAACATAGATGGTGGATTCCGGACCGCGCACCACGCAGTGCACGATATCGCCGAAATTCTCGCCTTCCACCTGCGGCCCGCCATCGCCGGTGCTGGTGGCCTGGCTCTGGTCGAAATCGCCCTCGCGAACCGGCGCCATCGGCGGTTGGCCCCATGCCCCGAACAGCCCGTCGAAGCTGTGGTTGTGGGCATCATCCTCTGCAAAACCGACGATTCGCTTGTTGGCATAGCCGTCCGCAATCAGGATATCGCCGCCGACAGAGCTGATGTCGGCCGGCAGCCCCAGGAGCTCTTCGGAGAAATTGCCGTCGGTCTGTTCCCTGCGTCCGATCTGGCCGAGGTATTCGCCCTCCGCGGAATACTTGATCGCGATATGGTCCCCGGCGCCGTTGCCGCCGATCCAGACATTGCTGTCCTCATCCGCGAAGATACCATGGGTGTTGGCCGGCCACTGGTTGACACCGTCGATCGTCGGCGCGCTCTCGGCACCGCCCCAGCCGGCGACTACCCGGCCTTGCGGGTCGAGCCGCAAGACGGGGGGCGGGACGATGCAGCAGGCGATGGCCTGGCCGCTGGCGAGCCCGGTATCGGTCGGGCCAAGGGAATGCGGGCGCTGCGTCAGCCAGACGTGGTCATCCGGACCCACGGCGATCCCGGACACCTGGCCGAGCATCATGTCACCGGGAAGGTCCGGCCAGTCGGCATCGGCCTTGAACACGGGAAACGGGTGTTCGGTGTTCACCCGGTCGCTGGTGATATCGACCAGCGTCTGCGCTGCGGCGGGCGCAGCCACCGCCAGCGCCATCACGGCGGCACCTGCGGCGAGTATCGTCTTGTGCATCATGTGTACTCCCTTCGTGATCCTCTGGTGTTCCTCAAAATGCGATGTGCTGTTTATCCGTTGGTGATTATCGTGACCCCCACGACGATCAGGTAAAGCCCGAAAACCAGCCGCAGCAAGCGCGCGCTCAACTTGTGCGCCGCCGCCACGCCGAGCGGTGCGAACAGCACCGATGTGACAATGATCGCCAGTGCGGCGGGCCAGTTCACATAGCCCAGCGATCCGGGAGGCAGGCCGCTCTCCGAAAGGCCGATCAGGATGAAGCCGATGGTGCCGGGAACCGCGATGATCGCGCCCATCCCGCTGGCGGTGCCGATGGCGCGGTGGATCGAAGTGCCGCACAAGGTCATCACCACCGTGGTGATCGTGCCGCCACCGATGCCCAGCAGGCTGGACAGCAGGCCGAGACCGCCCGCAAGCCCCACCTTGGCGGCCCCGCCGGGCATCCGGTCCAGCACTTGCCGGTCATGGATGCGCGGGCTCAGGAAATGGACAGCAAAGCCGAGCACGCCGATGCCGAAGATCAGCGCCAGCGTCGCACTGGAGACAACATCGGCAATCGCAGCGCCCAGCACCGTGCCGGCAACCACCCAGGGGCCCCAGCTCCTGAGCACGTCGAAATCCACCGAATCGCGCTGCGCATGGCTGCGGACCGAGCGCAACGAGGTGAAGATGATGGTGGCAAGCGAGGTGCCGACGGCAATGTGGGTCAACTGGTCAGGAGATGCGCCCAGCAGCGGCAGGATAAGGATCAGAGCCGGCACCACCACGAAACCGCCGCCGATGCCGAACAGGCCGCCGGCAAAACCGGCCCCTGCCCCGGCTGCAAGCAGGGCGGCGATGGGCAGCAGCAGTTCGGAGTTCCCTGTCACAATGGCGGCAATCTAGGCCACGCAGGGGCAAGGTCGAGTCGTTTCAGCTTCATCTGGCTATTCTGCGACACTTCATTACAAGTTTCGCGATGGACCAAATGACGCCCCCGGACCCTTCGATCCTGTTCACCCCCGTCACCATAAACGGGACGACTTTTCGCAACCGCTGGGTGATGCCCGCCATGCAGCGCGGCATGTGCGAGAACGGCGCCCCTTCGGCAGAACTCGCCGCCTATTACCGCCGCAGGGCGCAAGGCGGGACGGCGCTGGTCATCGGGGAAAGCGCAGCGATCGACCATCCCTCTGCCACGGTCCAGCCGACCAGCGCGCATATCAATGCCGCCACTGGCGATGCCTGGGCACGCTGCGTGGACGAGGTACAAGCGGCCGGCGGCGAAATGATGCTGCAACTCTGGCACGAAGGCGCCATGCGCACGGATGGACAGGCGCTGAGCCCGTCCGGACTTGCCCATCCCGGCAAGCAAAGCGGCCGCGCTGCCACGCTGGATGAGCTGGCCGAAATCCGCGACGGTTTCGCCCGCTCGGCCCGCATCGCGAAGGACATTGGCGCTTGCGGCGTGGAGGTGCACGCCGCGCACGGTTATTTCCTCGACCAGTTCCTGTGGCACGGATCGAACATCCGCGATGATGGCTATGGCGGCCCGCTGATCGCCCACCGCGCCCGCTTCCCGGCAGAGATCGTCGCCGCCATCCGCGCCGAATGCGGGCCGGACTTCCTGATCTCGCTGCGCTTCTCCCAATGGAAGGAGGTCGATTACGAGGCGAAGGTTGCCCCCTCGCCTGACGAGCTGGCCGAAATGGCCACCATTTTCCGCCAGGCCGGCGTGGATGTGCTGCACGCCTCCACCCGCCGTTTCTGGGAAGCCGAATGGGCAGGCGATGGTCGCAACCTTGCCGGCTGGACCAAGGCTGGCGGCGGCCTGCCGGTGATCACGGTGGGGTCGGTCGGCCTCGATACGGACGTGATGGACGTGTTCAGGAAACAGGTGGACCCGCAGCCGCGCGTGAAGCTGGCGATCGATGAACTGGCCGTCCGCATGGCAGCCGGTGAATTCGACATGGTGGCGGTTGGTCGCGCCCTGATCGGCGATCCGGATTTCGTGGCCAAGGTGGAAGCAGGCGATTACAAGGCCATCCGCACCTTCCGGCGCGACGACCTCGGCAAGCTGGAATGGGATTTATCCATTGTCGAAGAGGCACATGGCGGCCATTGAGCAAATCCATGATCCTGCCGACCAGCACAGTCGAGAAACCCTGGGGACGCGACATCCTGCCCGCGCCCTTCGCCTCCGTGGCGGGCAAGCGCATTGGCGAGATCTGGTTCGAACCGCCGCCGGCCATGCCCGAGCTGCTGGTGAAATACATCTTCACCTCCGAGAAGCTGTCCATCCAGTGCCACCCGGGGGATGCCCAGGCAAAGGCCGCCGGGATCGGCAACAAGGGCAAGGAGGAATGCTGGCTGGTGGTCGAAGCCCAGGCCGGGGCCACGCTGGGCATCGGTTTCCGCGAACCGATCGATGCCGAAACCATGCGCGAGGCCGCACTGGACGGTTCGATCGAGGAAATGCTCGAATGGCATGAAGTGGCGGCAGGCGATTTCTTCTACATCCCGGCCGGCACGGTCCATGCCATCGGACCGGGCGTCTCGATCATCGAGGTGCAGCAGAATACCGACATCACCTATCGCCTGTATGATTACGGCCGCCCGCGCGAACTGCACCTGGATGAAGGCATCAAGGTCGCACACGGCCGCCCCTATCCGGCCGAACTGCGCAGCCGGTTGCCTGCCAGTGGCCATGCATCGCTGGTGGATGGCCCCTGCTTCACGCTCGACCTGGTGGATGGCGTGGCGGACGATGCCCTGCTCTACAGCTATGCAGAGCCGCTGCTGGTGATCCCGGTGGCGGGCGATGTGCTGGTTGGCGGGGCGGATATCGTGCGCGCGGGCGAATGTGCCCTTGCGCCTGACCTGGCATCGGTCACCTTCGCAACCGACGGCAAATGCCTCATCGCCCGCCCAAGGCGAGGCTGAGACGGCCGATCAGGCCGAAGGAAGCACCGGATAGCAGCTTTCGACGGTAACCAGTCCTTCCCAGCCGGGCAGGAAGCCGGTCATCACGGAATCGAAACCGTGACGTATCGCCACGCGGCTCGAATTGGGAAAGCCGCGGCAGGTGACGCCGCTTTGTGTCGTGATGCTCTCATTGGTGACGCCGATCCCGAAGGAGGATGCGCGGGCAACCGCGAAGGACCGACGCTCGGTCTCGTCAGCGCAGCTCGTGCTCACGGACATGCAGCGCGCGGTGGAATAGGCCACCTCTTCCAGCGTCTGCTGCGTCCACAGCAAACGGCTGCCTTCGATCACCCCGAACAGCAAGAGGAACAGCACCGGCGCCACGAGCGCGAAGTCCGTGACCACCGAACCCGTCTCGTCAGCGAGGATCGATTGCAGGCGCCGCGTCATGCCTATTGCAGCCTGACCGTGGCCTGCTGCGAGACCGATGCGCCGGACAGCACGCTGCGCGGCACCATCATCGGGTCGAACGAGCGGCTGGCATTGATCGTCAGGTAATAACCTGCCGTCGATCCGGTGGTCATGCCGGGGCCGGAACAGGTATTGCCGCAACTGTTGGCGACATAGGTGCCATCCTGCTTCAGGCAGGCGCAGGTGCGGTTGAAATTGGTGCACGCGCCTGCACTGCCGTTGCAGGACACGGTGACGGCGGTGGACTGGTCCTCGGTCAGGCCGCGCACATAGAGCGGCAGACTGCCGAAGCTGACATTGTCGGCATTGTTGAAGCTGGCCACGGCAGCCGCGCCGACAGCCTCGTTCAACTTGCCGCGCTGCAGGTAGAGCGAGCCGAAATCCAGCGCCACCATGATGATGACGAAGAAGAAGGTGCTCCACAGGGCGAATTCCACCGAGGCAACGCCATCGTCCCGGCGCCGAAGTTGTCTGAACAGGTCCATCATCACTTGATCAGGCGAATCTGGTCGCCGCCTCCTGGCTGGACTTCGATTTCCGACTGCATCCCCGGCGGGCACATGTTGTAGAGGTCTGCCGTCCCGCCGATCTGGATCATGCGCGCGGCGATCGACACGCAGCGGTCAACCCCAACGGGCGTGCCCAGCAGCGAAACCTCGGTCTTGGGCGTGTAGATCACCCCGCTCATGTAGAGGTCGGTGGTGCCGCGGAACTTGTGTTCGGCAGCGCCGGGGCCGTCCGGGTCCTCGAACACCAGCATGCCGTCCATGCGCGCGGCATCGATGGGGTTCACGCCTGCGCTGATCAGCTGCTGCTCGCTCATGCCCGAAATGTTGAGGGTGGAATTGCCGGTGATCGAGATGCTGGCCCCATCCTTCAGCACGAACATCACTCCCGTCCCGGTCAGCGAGTTGCCGCCGGCCATGGAGAAAATGCCCTCCAGCACGTAGATGCCGGGATCGAGCGTGGTGTCGCAACTGATCGTGAAGTCGGAGTAGGTCCCCGGCTGCATGTTGCCGCCGCCGCTGGTCTGCGTCTGGACGTTGGAATAGCTGACCGTTTCGGTGGTCGTTGCCACCTCGTAGATCTTGTTCTTGCCGCTGCCGCCGATCTGCGTCCAGTTCGTGGAGCTGGATGATGAGCCGGAAGGAACGGAAGAATAGGTCTGCCCATATTGGGTTGACGAACTCGTGCTGTCGGGCTGCGGGTCGGGGTGGTTGTAGGGCGTCGCCTTGTTCTGGTTCTGGCCCTTGTAATACTCGTAGGTCACGCTCACCGTCGTGGTGGCATCGGCCGTGAAGGTGGTGGTCGCCGGCTCGCAGGACAGCGAACGTTCGGTGGGATTGTCCGGCAGGGTGAGGCCGGCATAAGGGTCCACCATGCCGGTGATGCCGGTCAGCACAGTGGCAGAGGAAAAACCACCGTGCTGGTCATAAACACCGCCCGCCGTCACGACGGTGCCGACGTTGTAGTCGCCCGGGGCGCCGCTGATCCGGATGACATCCGATGCATTGGACAGGGCTGCAATCCCGCAAGGTGAATCCACCGTCGGATTGCCGTTGAACCAGATCGCCTTCGATTCCGTTTCATCGAGGGCCAGCAGGCAGGAGGAATAGGCCGATCCTCCTCCACCGGAAACGCTGGAATAGCTTTCTGCCGTGACATTGAAGGAACCGGAAAACCCGAGGACGCTGGCCAGGATGTAGGGGGTGGGCATGCTCACGGTTACCAGGATGGCTTCCTGGCCGGCCGACGGGAAATCGGCCTGCAGGGTGGCCACCACCACGGCACCGCTCAGCCCGTTGGCGGCAGCGATGTCCTGCGCCACGGGGGTGATGACCGATTCCTCGCCGGAATCGCGATAGGCCATGGCGGCACCCAGCGCCGCCATGTCTGCGGCGCGCTGGATGATCACCCGCTGCTGGTATCCACGGTTGAGGTCGAACGCCAGGCCCGCCGCACCGACGACAATGGGCAACGCCAGAGTTGCGATCGTCGTGACACCGGCAACGGTATCGCGAAGCAAGTCACGCAACAGGTAAAGGGCGAAGTTTTTCTCAAACATGACGCACGCTTTACAGGCGTGCTAAATAACATCCCCCGCAGGAAAATGGTTAATTTTGGGAAAATGCCGAATAGGTGCAACCACTTATGCAGCCATCAGCGACCTTTGAATTGTGGCGGGCGTTTTTGAATAAAGGCCGCCATTCCTTCCTCCTTGTCTTCGGTTCCCGCCAGCATGTGGAACAACCGCCGCTCAAGCCGGATGCCGCCGGACAGGCTGTGCTCATCGGCCGCGTTGACAGCTTCCTTTGCCGCCTTGGCCGCGAGCGGGGGCATGGCGGCGATCTTTTCCGCCGCGGCCAGCGCCTCCTCCAGCAGGCTTTCAGCAGCAACAACACGGGCCACCAGTCCTGCGCCTTCCGCCTCGGCGGCGTCCATCATCCTGCCGGTAAGGACAAGGTCCATCGCTTTCGCCTTCCCCACAGCGCGGGTCAGGCGCTGCGATCCGCCCATGCCGGGAATGACGCCGAGGGTGATTTCCGGCTGGCCGAATCTCGCCTTGTCCGATGCAATGATGAAATCGGCCATCATCGCCAGTTCGCACCCGCCGCCCAGGGCAAAGCCGTTCACCGCCGCGATCCACGGCTTGCGCGTGGCCTCGACCAACCGGTTCTGCCAGCGGCTGAACATGTCCTCCGCGTAGAAGTCAGCGAACGGCCTTTCGGCCATCTCCTTGATGTCCGCCCCTGCGGCAAAGGCTTTCTCGCCGGCGCCGGTCACCACCGCGCAGCCTTGCGAGGGGTCAGCCTCGAAAGCGGCGAAGGCCGTGATCAGCTCTTCAAGGACAGCGGAGTTGAGCGCGTTGAGCGCTTGCGGGCGGTTCAGCGTGACGAGGGTTACCGCGCCACGCTGCTCCACGATCAGGTTTTCATATCGGGCCATGTCGCCCTGATATGATCAGACCACGCCGAATGCCAGCATTGCGTCGGCCACCTTCTTGAAGCCCGCGATATTCGCGCCCTTCACATAGTCGACATAGCCATCGCCCTGGTCGCCATATTCCACGCACTTGCCGTGGATGCCTTCCATCAGTTCGGTCAGCATCTGGCCAAGGCGCTCGTGGTTCCAGCTGATGCGCTCGGAGTTCTGGCTCATCTCCAGGCCCGAAACGGCCACGCCGCCGGCGTTGGCCGCCTTGCCCGGGCCATACATGATCTTGGCATCGTGGAAGACATGCACCCCTTCCAGCGTGGTGGGCATGTTGGCGCCCTCGGAGACGGCTTGCACGCCGTTCTGCACCAGCTCCTTCGCCTCTTCCTCGTTGAGTTCGTTCTGCGTGGCGCACGGCAGGGCCAGGTCACACGAAACCGCCCAGGGGCGCTTGCCTTCGTGGAAGGTGGCGTTGGTGAAGTGATCGGCATAGTCCGAGATGCGGCCACGGGTATGCGTCTTGTGGTGCTTGATCCAGTCGATCTTTTCCTGGTCGATGCCATCGGGATCATAGATGAACCCGCCGCTGTCCGACATGGTCAGCACCTTGCCGCCAAGCTGGGTGATCTTTTCTGCCGCATGGGTCGCCACATTGCCCGAACCGGAAATGACGGCGGTCTTGCCTTCGATGTCCTGCCCCTTGTGCTTGAGCATGTTCTGCAGGAAATAGACGGCACCGTAACCGGTCGCCTCGGGCCGCATTTGGCTGCCGCCATATTCCTGGCCCTTGCCCGTCAGCACGCCTTCCCAGCGGTTGGTGATGCGCTTGTACTGGCCGAACATGTAGCCGATCTCGCGCCCGCCCACGCCGATATCGCCGGCCGGAACGTCCGTGTCCGGGCCGATGTGACGGTAAAGCTCGGTCATGAAGCTCTGGCAGAAGCGCATCACTTCGCTGTCGCTCTTGCCCTTGGGATTGAAGTTGGAACCGCCCTTGCCGCCGCCCATCGGCAGGCCGGTGAGCGAGTTCTTGAAGGTCTGCTCGAAGGCGAGGAACTTCAGCACGCTCTCGGTCACGCTCGGGTGGAAGCGGATGCCGCCCTTGTAGGGACCGATGGCGTTGTTGTTCTGCACGCGCCAGCCGCGCTGCACGCGGATGTTGTGGTTGTCATCCTCCCAGCAGACGCGGAAGGACACCACGCGATCGGGCTCGGCGATCCGGCGCAGGATCTGCGCTTCGTGATATTCTTCCTTGTCCTCGATGAATTCGAAGATGTCCTGGGCGACTTCCTGCACCGCCTGGATGAACTCGGTCTGCCCCGGATTGCGCTTTTTGACGCCCTCCATGAAAGTCGGAAAATCGACGTGATCGGAAACGGCCATATTATATCCCCTCTAAGTCAGATGCGGAGCGCGGACCGCCCCCTGCTGGCCCCGTCGCGACTCGCCCTAGCATCTCTTACCGTGGAACCAAACCACGGAAAGCCGGCGAAATAAAGGCTGGTCATTTTGACCGCCTTTGGGCTTGCCATGCCGCCGTCAATGCCGCACCCTTGGTAGCATCGGGTCACAGGGAATCGTTCCGAAGGGCGGTTGAGTGACTATCTGGACGCGCTTGCGGCAGGTGCGCGCCTGATGTGCCGAAACAAGCAGCCAGGACAATATTCTCAGCCGACTGGCGCGGCGTGCGCGAGGCCGGGCCGCAGCGGTTTGCGCTCACGTTGGTGCTGGCGGTGCTGCTGGCGGCGTGGGACATCTAAAATCCGCCGGAAGCCGGCAAGACCTACAATATCGGCCTTGGCAGCAATGCCGTGGAAGTGACTTTCGTCGTCCTCGAGGAAACGCCGGAGGATGCGGAAGGCATGGCCAATGCGCTGATCGCCAATGGCTGCCTGGCGCAGCTTGAACAGATGTCCAAAGCTATGATAGGCAGCTGATCGAAGGTGTTTGACCTGTCCGGGACCGTCGCGTGGGCGACGCCGGGCAGTTGGCAAGGGGCGATAAGGGATCGCCCCGGCACAGGGTAGCAAGAGGCGCTGCCTGCTGTGCGAACTGGGGGGAGAGGCATGACTAAGCGTGACCGGCTGACCGCAGGCAAGACGGGTCTAGCGCGCGCTCGCCGGATGCTTCCCCCACTGCTGCTATCTATCTTTGCCGCATCTGCGCTTGTCATCGGCATGCCGAAGGACGGCAGCGCCAATGCCGAGGGCGGCTATTCCTATACCGGTGTCGCCTCCTGTGCCGGTTCCACCTGCCACGGGCGCAGCGAGGGCAACGGCGCTGTCGTCCGGCAGGACGAGATCGCCACCTGGCAAAGCCCCGCCGCCGTCAGCGGGGCGCACAGCCGCGCCTATTCACTGTTGGCCGGCCGCCGTGGCCGGCAAATCGCCCAGTCGCTTGGCTGGGACAATGCCACAACGCGTTCCGAATGCCTTGGCTGCCATGCCACCTATGTGCCCGCATCCGAACGAGGGCCGCGCTTCCACACCAGCGATGGCGTCGGCTGCGAAAGCTGCCACGGTGCTGCCGCAGGTTGGCTCGCCAACCATTACGAGGTGGCCGGTAGCCACGCCAACAATGTCAGCAACGGCCTTGTCCCGCTGGAACAGCCGCAAGTGCGCGCCAGGGTCTGCCTCGATTGCCATTATGGCAGTGCGGACGAGGGCCAGTTCGTGACCCATGCGATGATGGCTGCCGGCCATCCGCGCGTGTCTTTCGAGCTGGACCTTTTCAGCGCCTTCCAGCAGCATCATGACGAGGATGCCGATTACCTCCAGCGCAAGGGCGCGACGGACAATGTCCAGCTGTGGGCCGTGGGCCAGGCCGAAGCCGTTGCCCGGGCAACGGACCTGTTCGCCCGACCGGACCTTGCAACCGAAGGGGTGTTCCCGGAATTCTATTTCTACGATTGCCACAGCTGCCACCGGCCTATCACTGACGGGCCCGAACGGCGCCTGACGTTCGAGACAAACCCGCAGCGCCCCATCCCGTTCGGTCAGCCGCCGTTCAATGACGAGAACATCATCATGCTGGATGCCGTCGCGCAGGCGCTCGCCCCGTCGCGCGCCGACGCCTTCCGCGCCGCCAGCCGCAATTTCCACGATGCAATGGATGAGGGGCGCCCGCAGGCACAGGCCGCGGCGATGGCGCTGCGTACAGAGGCCGCCCGCCTGTCGGATGCACTGGCCGCCCGCTCCTATGGCGGGAATGACGCATTCGAGGTGATTGCCACGATCGGCAACCGCACCACCAGCAGCCGCTTTACCGATTATACCGGTTCGGCCCAGGCGGTGATGGCAGTCGATACGCTGCTCAACGCGCTGGTGACGCAAGGCCGCATCACGGTTGGCGCAGCGGCCGGTATCCGCTCGGACATCAACCGGGCCTACCAAGCGGTGCGCAGTCCCGAGAGCTACAATCCTTCAGAGTTCCGCGGCGCGCTGGGCAATGCGGTGAACGCGATCGGACGGCTGCGGTAATGGCAATGCGCGGGGTAACAGCACTTCTGGCGAGCGCCGCACTGGTTCTTTCGGGCTGCGGCGGCAGCAGCGCGCCCGGCGGCAACACCGGCGGCACGCCAACCCCCGCGCCCGCGCCCACCCCGGCACCTGCGCCCGGCGGCCTGTTCACCCCACCCGCTCTCGAGGCACTGACGGTCAGCGAAGTGCAGCGGATCATCGCCCAGGCCGCTGGCGAGGCACAGGCGCGCGGCCTGCCGTCGATCATCGCGGTGACGGACCGTGTCGGCAATGTGCTGGCGGTCTTCCGCATGGCCGGCGCGCCCGGCACCGCGCAGCTCTCCACCCGGCGGATTGGTGGCAACGCCGCTCCCGGCGCGGAGATCGGCCTGCAGGGCGCGATGGTCCCGGCGACGACTGCCGCCATCGCCAAGGCACTGACCGGTGCCTATCTTTCCAGCGGCGGCAATGCCTTTTCCAGCCGCACGGCAAGCCAGATCGTACAGCAGCACTTCCCGCCTGCGCCCAACACCGCGGGGTTGGAAAGCGGGCCGCTGTTCGGCGTGCAGTTCAGCCAGCTGCCCTGCTCCGACCTCAACCAGCGCTTCAATCCCGGCGGGGGCAATTCGGCCCTGATCGGACCGAAGCGTTCGCCGCTTGGCCTTGCAGCCGACCCGGGCGGCTTCCCGATCTACAAGAACGGTGTGGTCGTGGGCGGCATCGGCGTGATGGGCGATGGCGACTACGGCTTTGACGAGAATATCCTCGACACCGATCTCGATGACGAGGAAGCGATCGCCCTAGCCGGCATCCAGGGCTTCGAACCGCCCACCGACATCCGCGCCGAGCGCATCTTCGTGGATGGCACGGCGCTGCGCTTCAGCGATGCCGTGCCGAGCCAGCTTGCCCCGCTGCAAACCAGTTTCGCCGCGGCGAACGGCAGCCTGGTGGCGGTTACCGGATACAGTGACGGCACGATCCGCGCCGGCGTTGCCTATGGCAGCGAGGCTTCGGGCGTACGCGCGGCAACGGCCGCCGAGTTTTCCAACCGCGATGCCTTCGTCCTGACGGACGGCAACGGCAATCCGCGCTTCCGCATTCGCGGCGGCACCGATGGTGCCAGCATCGCCCAGCCGCTGACGCAGGCAGAGGTGCGCGCCATCATGGAGGAGGCTTTCGCCGTGCTGTCCCGCAGCCGGGCGCAGATCCGCCGTCCGCTGGACAGCCGCATGCAGGCCACCATCAGCGTGGTGGATACGCATGGCGCGGTGCTGGGCATCGTGCGTTCGCCTGACGGCCCGCTGTTTGGCACCGATGTCAGCTTGCAGAAGGCCCGTACTGCGGCCTTCTTCTCCAATCCGGTCGCCGCCCAGCAACTGCTGGCAACGCCCGTCGTCCCCGGCATCAGCAATATCCCTGCCTATGTGCAGCGCGTGCGTGACTTCCTGGGCAATCAGAACGCATTGACCGGCACACACGCCTTTGCAGACAGGTCGGGCGGCAACCTCTCGCGCCCCTATTTCCCGGATGGCGAAGTCGGCCAGGTGCCCGGCCCGCTGTCGGTTACCGCCTCGGAACTGTTCAGCCCGTTTGCAGTGGGCCTGCAGACGGACCTCGTCACGCCCAATATCGGTGCGCATCTCAATTATGTCGACAGCAATGGCGCCACTGCGGATACCCCGGTCGGCTGCACGCAGGTGCCCGAGGCCGCGCCCGGCCAGCGCCGCATCGCCAACGGCATCCAGGTCTTCCCCGGCTCCGTGCCGATCTATCGCGGCGGACAGCTGGTCGGCGGCATCGGCGTATCAGGTGACGGGATCGACCAAGATGACATGGTCAGCTTCCTCGGCCTGCACAATGCAGGCCAGCGCGTCGGCTCCATCGGCAATGCCGCGCCGGCGATCCGGGCGGACAGGATCGAGGTGAACGTGAACGGGCGCATTGTCCGCCTGCGTTACATCAACTGCCCATTTGCGCCGTTCCTCGACACGGCCGAGCAGAATGTGTGCCAGGGCCTGTGAACGCGGCGCTTTTCCTCCTGCCCATGCTGGCCCAGGCGCAAGCGCCGGCAGACCAGCCGCCGGCCAATCCCGCGCCGGTCGAGGAAGTGCAGGACCAGCAGCCCGGCTATGAAGGCGTTGCACCCGAAGGCGGGCTTGGCACGCAGGTGGATCCGCCTGCGCCCAGCCCGGTCGATCCCGGCGTGTTGGAAGGGCGCACCCGCCCCGGCTATGTCGCCCCGCTGCCGGACGCCGTCACGCAGGACAATCCCGGTGCGGTGCGGGCACCGCCGCCGCAGGCCTTCCCGACCGACCAGATCCCGATCCCCGATCGCTGGCGCCTGATCCAGAACCTTGGCCTGGTGACCGAGGACGCGCTCGATCCCTACAACCAGAACACCTACAAGGGCGACCGTCCGATCTGCGGCAACAGCGACGAGGAACGCGAGCGGCGCGCGGCAGCACGCGAAGCCGCGGCTGCTGCCGGCACCGAAGCCCCCTATGGCAGCGCCCGCTGCATCACGCCGAGTTGGCTGGGGCTGGAAGAAGGCAAGTGGTTCTTCATCGTCAACGCCATTTCGGACACGGTTTTCGAACCGCGCACCTTCCCCGTACCGGTCGGCGTGCAGACCACCCAGGACCCGGACAGGGTGGACGTGTTCGGGCAGGACTTCTCCTATGTCCTTTCGCAGACCTTCATCGCCGGTTTCGCGCTGCTGAAAGGCTCCACCGCCTACAAGCCGCCGGACGTGGAATACCGCGTGACGCTGGCACTCAACGTGAACCACGTGGACGTGCCGGAACGGCGCGTGCTGCTTGTCGAACCCAGCGCACCCACCCACCGCACGGACCATTTCCTGGGCGTGCAGGAAGCCTTCTTCGACTATCACATCCGCAACACCGGCAAGCGGTATGACTTCGACAGCTTCCGCATCGGGATCCAGCCGATCCAGGCGGATTTCCGCGGCTTCCTGTTCAATGACAACCAGCTCGGCTTCCGCCTCTTCGGCACACGGGACAACAACCGCTTCCAGTACAACCTCGGGGTGTTCTGGCGGCTGGAGAAGGACACCAACTCCGGCCTCAATTCGGTGGTGCAGCGCCCGCGCGATGACTGGGTGTTCATGGCCAATGCCTATCGCCAGGATTTCCTGATCCCGGCGCTGACCAGCCAGTTCACCATCGTCTACAACCGCAACCGCGAAGGCGACGAGATCGAGATTGACGACAACGGCTTCCCGGTGCGCCCGGCCCTGATCGGCAGCTTGCGGGGGCGGGACTATGACGTGGTCTACCTTGGCTACAACGCCGATGGCCGCGTGGGCCGCATCAACGTGACCGCAAGCGCCTACTGGGCGCTGGGAGAGGACCGCAACTCCTTCTTCACCGACCGGCCGGCAGACATCAACGCCCAGTTCAGCGCGATCGAGCTCTCCTATGACCGGGACTGGGCGCGCTTCCGCCTGTCCGGCGCATGGGCCAACGGCGATGGCGATCCCTTCGACGACAAGGAAACCGGTTTCGACGCGATCTTCGAGAACCCGGTGTTTGCAGGCGCGGATACCAGCTACTGGATCCGCCAGACGCTGCCCTTTGCCGGCGGTGGCCGCGTGATCAGCGTGAACGGGCGCAACGGCATCCTCAATTCGCTGCGTTCGTCGAAGGAACAGGGCCAGTCCAACTTCAACAACCCCGGCCTGATCCTTGCCGGGCTTGGCGCCGATTTCGACATTTCGCCCGAACTGCGGGTGTCGGCCAATGCCAACCACCTGTGGTTCGAGGACACCGCGGTGCTGGAGGCGCTGCGGGTCGAGGGCTCCATCCCGTCGGACATTGGCTTCGACCTGTCGGCCTCTGCCATCTGGCGCCCGCTGGCAACGCAGAACATCGTCGCCCGCCTGTCCGGTGCGGCGCTGGTTGCCGGGGACGGCTTCCGCGACATCTATGACAATCTCGGCAACGACCGGACCTATTACTCCGTCCTCGCCAACCTGACGTTGAGCTACTGATGATGCTGAAGCGCCATATCGCCCTCGCCGCCAGCCTGGCAGTTGCCGCCGCCGCCTTCGTGCTCGGCCCGGAAACCCAGGCCGCAGGTGGCGGCGAAACTCCGATCGAGCGGGACTACTCCCTAGTCCGCGCAGGCCCTGCGCCGCAAAACCAGTCCATCGAAGAGATGATGGCGAAATCGGACGGCTGCTTCTCCTGTCACGTGCAGACCGATGCGCCGACCATGCATGCCAGCGATGCGGTGCGGATCGGCTGCGTGGATTGCCACGGCGGCAATCCGGACGTGATCGGCAATCCCGATCTCGCTTTCGACCACCCGGAATATATCGCCGCGCGCGATGCGGCCCACGTGCTGCCCACGCTGCCGGAAAGCTGGCATTTCCCCAGCTCGGCAAACCCGGAACGCTCCTATTCGCTGCTCAACCGCGAGAGCCCGGAATTCGTCCGCTTCGTCAATCCGTCCGACTACCGCGTAGCGCGCGAGGCGTGCGGGGCCTGCCACATGGAACTGGTGGAAGCCAACGAACGGTCGCTGATGGCAACCGGCGCGATGCTGTGGGGCGGCGCGAGCTACAACAACGGCATCTTGCCCTTCAAGAATTACTTGCTGGGCGAAGCCTACACGCGCGATGGCGTGGGCGCCGTGATCCAGAGCCCCGGCGCTCCTGCGGGAACGGTCACGCCGGAACAGGCTGCACGCGGCGCGCTGGCCGCGCTCTATCCGCTGCCCACCTGGCATGTGGTCCCGCCTGCTGACGTGTTCCGCGTGTTCGAGCGCGGCGGGCGCAACATCGCCAGCCAGTTTCCCGAAATCGGCATTCCCAACCCTACCGGCCTGATCCAGCGGCTGGAGGAGCCGGGCCGCCCCGATCTGCGCCAGTCGAACCGTGGCCCCGCCACCGGCCTGCGTGCCGCGATCCCCGTGCTCAATATCCACAAGACGCGCCTCAACGATCCCTTCACCTGGTTCATGGGCACGAATGACCAGCCCGGCGATTATCGCCATTCGGGCTGCGCGGCCTGTCACGTGGTCTATGCCAATGACCGCGAGCCACGCCATTCGCTGACCTATTCGCAATATGGTCGCGACGGGCAGACCATCACCGTCGATCCAACGATCAACCGCAAGATGCAAGGCGATCATGGAGCCGGTCATGGCGATGACCACGGCGATGGTCACGGCAATGGTCACACGGGCGACAGCCACGGATCGGACGGCCACTCGTCCAGTGGCCACGGCGGACTGATCCAACCGGGCGGCGGCGAGTTTGACCCGAACCGCGAGCGCGGCCACCCGCTGCAACATGTCTTCACCCGTGCAATCCCCACCAGCCAGTGCATGAACTGCCACATGCACCAGCCGAACATCTTCCTGAATTCCTACCTCGGCTACACCATGTGGGATTACGAGAGCGATGCGCCGCTGATGTGGCCGGGGCCGGAAAACCGCACCCCGCGCCCCGAAGGCATGAGTGACGAGGACTATGCCGCCACCTATCTTCGGCAGCGCTATCCCACCGCCGAAGAAGTGCGCGCCGTGCTCGATCGCAACCCCGAGGGCGCCTCCCCGCGCGGCCTGTGGGCGGATGTCGATTTCCTGCGCAATGTCTATGACCTCAACGCCGAGGCGCGCGACACGCAGTTTGGCGATTACCACGGCCACGGCTGGAACTTCCGCGCCATCTTCAAGCGCGACCGGGAAGGCAATCTGCTCGACGCGGAAGGCAACATCCTCGACCCGGATGATCCCGAGATCTGGCGACGCGAAGGCGAGGGCCAGTTCGTCGAAGCAGGCGTGAACCCGGGCAAGGCGGTGCACATGATGTCGATCCATGCGGAGAAAGGCATGCAATGCGCCGATTGCCACTTCAGCCAGGACAGCCACGGCAACGGCCTGATCTATGGCGAGGTCGCCAACGCGATCGAGATCGGCTGCAAGGACTGCCACGGCACGGCGGACAATTACCCGACCCTGCGCACCTCCGGCCCCGCAGCCCCGCCCGAAGGCCATGACCTGTCCCTGATCCGCAACCCGGATGGCCGTCGCCGCTTTGAATGGGTCGAGGGTGACAACGGTCGCCGCACGCTGATCCAGCGCTCCATCGTCGACCCCGAACTCGAATGGGAAGTCAGCCTAGTGCGCAACAGCGTCGACCCGACCAGCCCCGATTTCAACGGCAAGTCGGCCCGCGCCAAGCTGATGAGCCGCGATGGCGCGGAAACCGGCAATTTCGAGTTCGGCCTGGGGATTCCGGCCGACAACCGCGCCCATGGCGACGATGACATGGCCTGCTTCACCTGCCACCTGTCATGGACCACTAGTTGCGGCGGCTGCCACCTGCCGATCGAGGCGAACTGGGAAACCGAAGTCCACCGCTACGAAGGCGAGACGACGCGCAACTTCGCAACCTACAACCCGCAGGTCGCGCGCGACCAGATGTTCCAGCTGGGCATCCACCAGACCACCAAGGGCAACCAGATCGCCCCGGTCCGCTCCTCTTCCGCGCTGGTGCTCTCCTCCACCAACATCAACCGCGAGCGGATCTATATCCAGCAGCCGCCGATCAGTGCTGTCGGCTTCTCCAGCCAGGCCTTTGCGCCGCATTTCCCGCACACCGTGCGGCTGACGGAAACCAAGACCTGCTCGGACTGCCACCTGTCCGAAGCGGAAGACAACAACGCCATCATGGCGCAGCTGCTGTTGCTGGGCACCAATTACGTGAACTTCATCGGCATGAATGCCTGGACCGGCCTCGAAGGCGGTTTCCAGGCCACCCGCGTCACCGAATGGGACGAGCCGCAGGCGGTGATCGGTTCCTACCTGCACCGCTATGCCTATCCCGATTACTGGCGCATGCATGTGGAGGACAACAACCGCGAACTGAGGAACTGGACGCGTGGCGACCCGTTCGATGCCAACCTGTCAGGCGAAACCAAGGCGCTGGAAGAGTTTGCCAACGTTGTCGAAGGCACGAGGGATGCGGTCCGCTGCCTGCAGATGCGCGGCGAATACATGTTCGTCGCCGAAGGCAAGGGCGGCTTCCGCGTCTACGACATCGCCAGCATCGCCAACAAGGGCTTCTCCGAACGCATCATCTCCGCGCCGTTCAGCCCGCTGGGGCATGACAGCCACGTGGGGACCGAGAACGCCACCTGCATGGCCATCCCGACCAACCAGGCCATCGCGCCGGAACGCAATACCGAACAGATGCGCGAGATGAACCAGGAGCAGCCGTTCCTGCCGATCTACCACTATGCCGTGGTGACGGACGCGGTGGAGGGCCTGATCCTCGTCAATGTCGATACCTTCGCCGACGGCGAGCTGCGCAACAACGACCTGCGCCGCCTCGAGTACACGGACGGCAGCGATGCCTGGAACCCGAACGGGGTGCTGGACGGTGCACGGCACATCAACCTGGCCGGTGAGATCGCCTATATCACCGCCGATATCGGCCTTGTGGTGGTCGACCTCTCGAACCCGGAGAGCCCGCAACTGGCCGCCGTGCGCGAGATGGACGATGCCCGCGCCTCTGCCATCCAGTTCCGCTACCTGTGGGTGACGGATGCCGAAGGCATGAAGGTGTTCGATGTCACCGACCTGCGCAATCCGGTGCTGCGGCCCGAGGGAACCGTGCAGATGGAGAACGCACAGCGCATCTATGTCGCGCGCACCTATGCCTATGTCGCCGGCAAGCACGAAGGGCTGGTGATCGTGGACGTGACCCGGCCGCTCAACCCCCGGGTCTACCGCCGCGAGACCCTCGGCGGCACGATGACAGACGTGGAAGACGTGACCGTTGCCTCCACCAATGCCAGCCTCTTTGCCTATGTTGCTGATGGCAGGAACGGGGTGAAGGTGCTGCAACTGACCAGCCCTGACAGCCAACGCAATTTCTACGGCTTCAGCCCCGCGCCGATGCCCGAACTGATTGCCTGGGCCTCGACACCCACGCCTGCATTGTCGATGTCCAAGGGCCTCGACCGTGACCGTGCGGTGGACGAGACCGGCGGCCAGATCGCGATTTTCGGCCGCCTTGGCAGCCGTCCCTTCACCCGCGCCGAAATGGAGGACTTCTTCCTCAACGATGCCGGCATCCCCTGGCGCGTGAGCGACGAGGTGGACATGACCGCATGGGTGCCGGGCCGCGGACCGGTGCTGGCAGCCAATACGCAATAGGCAAGCAGGCGCTGCCACCAGCACCGCTTGCAGTGACCAGCCCGGACCGAGGAGCCTTTTGTCGATGGACGGGTTGCAACTGCTGATTGACCTCCACAAGGATGCCCCACGCCAGGGTCCGGGCAGCGATGACCATACTGCGCTGGCCATCACGCTTTCCGGCCTCGCGAACCACGAAGGCATCAGGGTTGCCGATATCGGCTGCGGATCGGGCGCATCCACGCTTGTGCTGGCAAGGACGCTCAAGGCCCATATCACGGCGGTGGACCTGTTCCCCGAGTTCCTCGAGGAACTCGACAGAACGGTCAGCTCTGGAAGTTTTCCATCGACCATCGAGACGATGGCCGCATCGATGGATTGCCTGCCGTTTGATGACAACAGCCTCGACGCGATCTGGTCCGAAGGCGCGATCTACAACATCGGCTTCGATAACGGCATTCGCAGCTGGAACCGTTTTCTGAAACCGGGCGGGATACTGGCTGTTGCCGCGCTCACCTGGCTGACGGCGGATCGCCCGGAGGAGCTGGAGCGGCATTGGCTGAACGAGTATCCCGAAGTGGCCAAGGCCTCGTGCAAGATCGCACAGCTCGAGGATGCAGGATGCAGGCTCATCGGTTACTTCCCGCTGCCGCCCGAATGTTGGTTGCAGAACTACTACCGCCCGATGCAGGAACGCTTCGCCTCCTTCCTGCAGCGGAATGGAAACACCGATCAAGCGCGCGAGATCGTGAAGGCCGAAGAAGCGGAAATCGATTTGTACGAACGTTTTGCCGATTTCGTGAGCTACGGCTTCTACATCGCCAGGAAGGCGGACTGACGTTCTGCCCCTTGACTGACCCGGCTTCCCGCGCTCCGTTTCGCGGATCATCGGCAGCGCCTCCAACGGCCGGCCCTTCGGCAAGTCTAAACGCCAAATTCACCATTTTCTCTTACCCGCGAGTACGTGGAAGATCGCTCGCCTATCCTGTCGCCCGGGCCGGGGCATTTTCGCCTCTTTCTGGCATTGCTCGTGGTTTACGAGCATGTTGCCGACGTGATGCTGGGCCGCGGCGCAGTGTTCCTGTTCTTCGTGGGCTATACCGGCCTCGCCCCGCGCCTGCTGGAACCGGCGTGGTCGCTCGATGTGGAAATGCAGTTCTACCTTGTCGCACCGGTCCTTGCGCTGGTGTTGACAAAACTCGGCGCGCTGCGTTTTGCCGCGGTGCTGATTGGCTTCACCGCGCTTGCCTGGTTGCTGGACATGCCGGGCCAGCTGCAACTGGTGGGGTGGTTTGCCGTAGGCATGGCAGCGGCGGCCTTGCCGTGGCGGCCGGGAAAGCGGCTGGTGGCCTGCTGTATCCTCGCGGCCGTGGCCCTGCTGCTGCTTGTGCTTGCGAGCGACATGCAGGCCATCGTGACTGACCGCAATTTCCACAGCCAGAACACTGCTCTCAACTGGCTGCTCGCTGCGATACTGGTGCCGCTGGCCGTGCGCTCTTGCCATCAGGCGAGCGATGGTCGGGACAGGTTCCTGGGGGACCTGTCCTACCCGATCTATCTCGTTCACTGGCTGCTGGTGGTCCTTGCTTACCAATATTTGCCTGACGATGGCATTTCGCGCCTGCTGTACACGCTGGCGGGATCGATCCTGCTCTCGATCGTCATCCTGCGATGGGTCGACATGCCCTTGCAGGGCCTGCGTTCACGCTGGGTGGGCCAGCGATACCGGCAACGGGAAGCGGCCCGCGATCAGGCCACCCTAGACCCTGAGGCGGGCAAACTGGGGCATTGAGGCAAGCAGGCTGCGCGGGACGCTATTGCGCCAGCTTCTCGCGCTCCATTTCGCGGATCATCGGCTGCAAATGCCGGTTGTAATAGGCGATCACGTCCCAGTCGCAGACCTTCTCGTAATGGCTAACAAGCCGCGTGCCATCCCAGCGATGCAGCGCATAGCTGGGCGGTTCGGTGGTGATCAGCGCGCGGGCATCGGGCTTGTCGGCCGAGATCGGGCGCAAATCCATGCTCACCAGCGGCGCGACTGACGGTGTGACGCTCAAGGGGATACCGCAGAAATCCGTCACGATCTGGCGGTGGAGATGGCCGCAATGGATGGCCTGCACCTGGTCCATCCCGTCAAGCGCGGCGGCAAGGTTGAGGATCCATTGCTCATCGGCCCGCGGGTCCATCCAGCCGATACCGGCCACGACAGGCGGGTGATGCATGAAGATCACCGTGGGCGTATCGCGATTGGCCTCCAGCTTGCCGCGTAGCCAGTCCCGCCGCTTGTTGCAGAAGGCGCCGCTATGACGGCCCATTTCCAGCGTATCGAGCAGGATGATGAGCAAGCCGTCCTTCTCGAACGCGGTCTGGATGAAGCCGTCACCTTCGTGCCTTGTATCCGGGAAGGCAGCCAACAGGCCTTCGCGGCTGTCATGGTTGCCCACCATCACGTGTACGGGGAAAGGACATTCGGCGAGCAAGTTCGCCGTCTTGCGGAAGCTCTCCTCGTCACCGCGGTCGGTGATGTCGCCGGAACAGATCAGCAGGTCCGGCGTGTTGGGCTGCTTCAACAGGCGGTCGAGCGTGGCGCGGAACCGCTGGCGGTTCAGCTCCTCGGGACGGGCGTCTGGTTCGAACCCGATATGGATATCCGTCATTTGCGCGATGATCATCTGCGCGCTCTCCCGTGGCGAGCCTGTTGCCAGTCTCTCTCTAATTTCGTTCCCGCAAGGAAAGGTTACCTGCGATCCGCGGCGGTGCCGCGGCTGCGCCCTCGCGCGGGTGATAGGAATGGCACATGGCGCAGCCTGAGGGGACTTCGGCCGTCAGCGAATTCTCGCCCTCGTGACAATCGCGGCAGGAGGACAGGTTGGGCAACAGCAGGTCGCTTGCATCGCTGGAGGTATCGGCGGCGTGGCAGGTGGCGCAATCTTCCTGGGTATGCGCGTCATGGTCGAACCAGCCATGCATCATGAAGCGGGCCGTCTGCGTGACAGGAGCCACGGACAGGACGCCGCCTGCCGTGTCGCCGGGATAATGGCATTCGCCGCACAACCCGTCAGGCTCCAGCGCGTTTGAGCGCAACACGGCCGGGGCAACGCTGCTGAAATTGCCGTAATAGAGGCCGCCTTCGGCAAATTCACCCGGCCGGCGGCGCCCGGTGGTGATCGGGCGACGCGGGCTGCGATCGGCGGCCATCAGGTCTGCCTCGATCTGGTCGATATTGCCATGGCTCAGCGTGCGGAACGTGGTTCCGACACGGTCATAGACAAGGCTGTGACAGGCCTCGCAGTTCTCCTCCATGTTGACCGGCAGGAAACGCACGCCGTCCGCCGTGGGCGTGTGGCAGCTGCTGCATTCGAGCATGTCGCCATAACCGGCCTGTTCGCCAAGCCGGCGGGCCATCTGCGTCACCCCGCTCTCCGGATCGAGGTGCAGATCGTGCGGGAAGCGCAGGCCGTTCCAGTCCCTCGGGTTGGCGGAAAGCGATGTGCGCACGGTTTCAACCGCTCCCTTCCGGGGCAGGACGGCCACCTTGAATTCGGGATGCAGCTCGCCAAAGTCCGCCGCATTGCCCAGCTGGGTATCGGTCAGGCGGCTATCCAGCGTGTCATGGCAATCGGCGCAGAACTGCTGTGCGGTCGGCTCCATGCGGCCTGCACCTTCGTGCTCGGTGTGGCAATCGGTGCAGGCACCCGGACCGGGCTTGTTGAAGGCATGGGCGATATCCCACAGCAGCGCGTCCGCGCCCTGGGGGGCAGGCATGCCCAGCGCCATGCGGGTATCAGCGGCATGGTCGGCAATTCCTTCATGGCAGGTGAGGCAGGTCTCGTCGCGCACAGCCACGAAAGGCTCGGTGTGGCAAGCCTCGCAATTGTCCTCCAGCCCGTGGTGGACGGAAGACAGATCGCCCGTGCTCCAGCTGGCATCCATCAGCACGGCGCCCTCGCCTTCAATGTCCGGCTCCACTTCCACGCGGGTAAGATGGGAGACGACAGGTACGGCGAGGAATAGCAGGAGTATGGCGGTCAGCGCGATCCATGACATGGCGCGCTTGCCGGGCAAGGCACCGCCAAGCGAGAAACCGCGCAGGCGGTCCTTGCCCTCACCCTCGTCATCGGCGCGCTGGCGCACGGTGATGGCAACCCGGCCATCGTCCTCGCGCGAGAATTCGAGCAGGTAGGAGCCGACACCCAGCTCCGCACCCTTGGCGGGATCGATGCTGGCAGACTGCGTGTTGCGGCCATCGATGGTGAAACCCAGAGAGGCGACCGCATCCAGCTTCAAGCCCCCACCCGGCTTAGGAGTGATGCGCACATGCTGCTGTTCCACCGCAAGGTCGGGCAGGTGGATCGCGCAACCGGCATTGCGGCCGACCAGAACCTCGTCGGCAGCCACTTCCCGCTCCCGGACGATCTCTCGCCCAGCGGCCGTGAAGTCTATGCTGCGTATCCGGAAATCCATGCGCGCCCTCACCAGTAGTAGAATACGCTTACGATATGCGCCGCCAGCGCGCCGAGCAGCGCGATGGTGACCGGCACATGGATATAGAGCCAGATTTCCAGCAGCGCCTTGATACGCAGGTGGCGGCGGATCTGGTCCAGCTGGGCCTTGCGCTTGCGCAGCAGGGAAAGGACCTTGGCGGTAGCCGGATCGCCCTCCCGATCAGCCAGCATGTCGAGCGCTTCGGTGGTGCGGCAATTGCGGTAATTGCCCGAAAGCCGCGCCCCGAGCCCGCCTGCGAATGTATCCTGCTCCAGCGCGGCAATCACGAAATCGCTCTCCGCGCGGCCGAGCGGCTGCGCGGCCTTCTCCAGCTGCCGGTCGATCGCATCGAGCGCATCCAGCATCTGGCCCTTGGTCATTTCGCGCCGGTTGTTGGAGAGCGGGACCGGCAGGTTGGCATAGACCGAGATGCCGTAGATGCCTGACAGGATCACCACCATCATCAGCGCGTAGGCCAGCGTGTGGACGTTCCAGCCGAACTGGAATCCGGTGTGCAGCGTAGCGATCACGATCAGTGCCAGGCCAAGGTAGACATGGGCGGATGTCCACGCCTTCAGCGACCACTTGCCCGCCGTCATCTTGCGCTTGCGAATACCCAGCAGCGACAGCCAAACGATCAGCAGCGCACCGATGGTGCCCAGCGTGTAGCCATACCAGCTGCCCCCGTTGTGGCGCGGTTCCACGTCCACGAAGGCATAGGAGACGATCGCCACCAGACACAGGATTAGCGCCAGCTTGAGCCAGCGCATGCGCTTGTGCGAAAGGAACCCCTCGTGGTGGCTGGCGCGTTCGCGGCGCGGGTTTTCGTCTTCGGCGACAGTGGCCATCAGTCGATCCCTCCCTGCGTTACCGAGAGGAACTTTTCAGGCGCCACGCGGATAGCGGCACCCGTGGGACAGGCGCGGACACAGGCCGGGCCACCTTCGATGCCCAGGCACATGTCGCACTTGATCGCCAGCTTGGCGGAAGTGGTGCCCTGCTCTTCCGCCTTCTTCTTGCGCCAGCCATAGCTTGCCTCGCCCGGCCCGGGGCCCATGCCGAACAGCAGCCAGCTGAGCAGACCCGGTTTTTCCGGCGGGCGGGCATCCAGGCGGATCACGCCATAGGGGCAGTTGCGCTGGCAATTGCCGCAGCCGATGCAGGTGTCATCGATGAAGACCTCGCCGTCCGGGCCGCGCTTGATCGCATTGGGTGGGCAATCGGCCATGCAATGCGGGTGTTCGCAGTGGCGGCAGCTGGTCGGCACGTGCAGGTGGGCATAGGTACGCCCGGCCTCGCGATCGAGCCGCGAGAGGCCTTCGTGGCTGTCTGCACAGGCCTTTTCGCAATTGTCGCAGCCGACGCACAAGGTCTCGTCGATCAGCAGCACGTCGGTCGCTTCGCCGATGCCGTTGTCGACCAGGAACTGCGCGGTTTCGGAATACATGTCCGCTGCCGAACCGAAGCTGTCCTTGCGCGCCTCGACAAAGGCCGTCACCTCGCGGCGGCCGGCCATGTCCTGCAGCGCCTTCTCGCGCAACTTGGGCTTGGCATCGAGCAGGGCGTTGAACGCCTCGCCCGGGAAACGCACCACCTCGCTCTTGATCGCGGCCTTCACCGTGGCGGTACGCTTCGACCCGTCGATCACCGCCATTTCGCCGAAATAGGAACCGGCCGGCAGGTAGGAGAGGAATACCGGCTTGCCGCCGATGTCCTTCTCGACGATCATCGAACCGCGACGGATCACGAAGAAGTCCTTGTCGTCCGCCCCTTCCTCGATGACCTTCTGGCCCGCGCGCACGTCCATCACCTCCGCCGCCTCGACGAGGGTTGAGACATCCTCCGGCGTGAGACCGGAACCGAACATCTGCAACAACTGCCGCTCGATGCTGATCTGGTTGACCACGCGGCCCGCGCTGGGAACAGTGGCGATCAGCTTGAGCGCCGCCGTGCGCGACAGTTCCACCGCCACCAGCGGTTCGGCAGCGCGAATGGTGGCACCGCGGCGGCGGCCGGAAATCAGGCCGACTTCGCCGAAGATGGAGCCTTCCTCGATGGGAACGGTGATGGATGGATCGTTCGGGTTGACCTCCACCGCGACCGAGCCCTGCGCGATGGCGAACATCGATGAGCCGGGCTCGTTGCGGGTGAATACCACTTCGCCCTTCTGGTAGTGATGGACGGTGGAATCCAGCAGCAGCTCGCGCAGTTGCAGCGGCGAGAGTTCCTTGAAGATGCGCACATTGCTGCCGAACACATCCAGCCAGTGCTCCACCGGCTTGTTGCCCGGCAGCCGGGCGAATTTCTCTTCGAGGATCGGCTGGTCGGCGGGCTTGAGATCGGCGTTCCCGTTGAGGAACTCGATCACGTCATAGCCCTGGTTCATGCAGTGCTTGATCAGCGGATAGCCGGCCAGCGCACCGATCACGTGGATGCCGTTCTTGGTCGTCTCGAAAGTGGGCGTCAGCGCGGGGAAGGCATCGCGCTCCTCGCTGGTGAACTGGATTCCGATGGCCTCCACGAAGCCGCGCGGCGGCTGCGAGCCGGTACGGGCGATGATGCGATCGCACCTGATCACCTCCTCGCCATCGCGGGTGTCGAGCACCAGTTCGCTGCCATTCTCGCCCATGCGGACTTCCTGCGGGGAGGTTTCTCGCCGCACCGATATGCGGCCATCTGCCTCCGCCTCTTCCAGCAGCTTGACGTTGGCACCCTTGGCGCGGGCGAAACTGTCGCGCCGGTTGAGGATGGTGACGATATTGCGCTGCGCCGGGTCTGCCGCGAGGCCCAGCGCGTTCTCGATCCCGGCGTCGCCCGAACCGATGACGGTGATATGCTCGTCGAAATACTCGCCCGGATCATCCAGCTGGTACTGGACCAGCGGCATGTCCGCACCGGGAATGCGCAAGAGGTTGGGATTGCCCTGCGTGCCGATGGCCAGCACCACGTTTTCGGCAAGCACGGGCTCGCCGCCCTTGATCTCGATGGTGAAATTGCCCTGTTCGCCGGTGATTGCCGTCACTTCGGCATTGAAGCGGACATTCACCCCTTGCCCAGCAACCTGCTCGTCCCAGATTCCGAGGATCTTCTCGCGGCTGCCCGCGTCAAAATCCAGGTCCGATCGCAGCACGAGGTTTGATGGCGTGGCCATCACGTGCTTGCCCTTCTGGTATTTGAAGATCGTGTCGGACAGATGGTCCGTCTTCTCGATGAGCAGGTGGCTCATCCCCAGCCGGGCGGCATGCCCGGCGGCGCTCAGGCCTGCAGGACCCGAACCGACAATCGCCACTTTAATACGGTCTTGACCTGATGCCATTCCCGTCCTCCCTGGCGATCCTTATGCATGAAAGATGCCGCATTGAAAATAGTGTGCGGCAATGCTTTTGTGTCCGGGACGGTTTGAACCGGATGAATCAGGGGCAATTTCTTGGACGACAACGACACTTCCACCCTGCCGCGCGGCGCCTGGCTGGCCATCGCCGCCGTGGTGGTGCTTGCAGGCGCGTTAACATGGCGGCTCATGGACGATCCGTCGGCACGCTCCACAAGCGCTGACAGCACCATTGCCGCCCAGGGAGGCGCGCCAACGCTGGAGGACATGCAACGCGAGGCAGAGGCTGCCAACGATGCGAAGGCCTGGCAGCGGCTGGGCCTGGCCTATTTCAATGCCAACCGCTTTGCCGATGC
This sequence comes from Alphaproteobacteria bacterium, assembly GCA_030424845.1. Lineage (GTDB taxonomy): Bacteria > Pseudomonadota > Alphaproteobacteria > Sphingomonadales > Sphingomonadaceae > Alteraurantiacibacter. The sequence goes on from JAUHWC010000004.1 coordinate 171,624, forward strand.
TGCCTCTGCCTATGAACAGGCGACTCAGGTGGCGCCTGACAGCGCGGTTCTGTGGTCCGCCCTGGGCGAGGCACTGGTGATGGCCAGCGAAACGGACCCGATGCCCGACGCGGCAAGCGCGGCCTTCCGTCGCGCCGTCGAACTCGATGCGGCCGAGCCGCGGGCGCGCTATTACCGCGCGGTCGAGAAAGACCTTGCGCAAGACCACGAAGGCGCGATTGCCGACTGGCTGGCCTTGCTGGCCGACACCCCGGCAGGTGCGCCCTGGGAGACGGACCTTGTCCGCACGATCACCCAGGTCGGCCATATCAATGACATCGCCGTGGCCGCAAGGATCGAGCAGGCGATGGGCACGCGCAACATCCTGCCCGCCCCGGTCGCAAGCGGGATACCCGGCCCCACCCAGGAACAGATGGCTGCAGCTTCTTCCCTGTCACCCAACCAGCAGCAGGACATGGCCGAAGAGATGGTTTCGCGCCTTGCCGCGCGGCTGGAGGACGATCCGCGAAATGTCGATGGCTGGATCATGCTGATGCGCAGCTATCGCACGCTCGGACGCAACGGCCAGGCGCGCGACGCGCTGGAAACGGCGCTTGAAGCCAACCCCGATGCGCAGGCGCAGTTGCGCGCCGCGGCAGAGGCACTGGGCTTGTAGGGCAAAGGCGGCAGCTTCAATTTTGCTGCCAGAATTCAAGGAGAGGGCGGCTTCCCCAACGGGGAGCCGCCCTTGTCATTTGCCGTCTACCGGCGAGCGAATGCCGATGCCGTCAGCGCCCCCAGTCCTCGTTGGCGCGGGCGATCACATAGGCATGGATCGCATCCACTTCCTCCTCGTTCAGGATATCGCTGAAGCTGGCCATGCCCTTGTCGAGATAGATGCCTTCGAGCACGATCCGGTTGAACAGCCCGTGCGTCTCGGCATCCATGTGGCGCAGGTCAGCCACTCCGCCGATGGCGTTCTGGCCATGGCACACGGCACAGGTCTGCTGGAACAGTTGCCTGCCGCGCAGGACGACTTCTTCTGAAGCGCGCAGCCGCGGCGGTTCTGGCGGGGAAGAGGCATTTTCCGGTAGCGGCGGCAATTGCACCGTGCCGCCCAGCCTGAACACCAGCAGGCGCGCGGGCGCCCGCGGCATTTCGATGCCCGCGCCGCGCTCGATCTGCGCTGCGCCGCCACCCCAACCCGCGTTGATGGCGATATATTGCACGCCATCCACCATGTAGGTGAGGCCGCCCGCCACCGGCGCGCTTTGCGTGGGATATTCCCACAAGACCGCGCCGGTGCGCGCATCGAACGCGCTCAGGGTCTGCTTGGTGGTGCCTTCGAAGACGAGGTCCGATGCGGTCACGAACACACCGCCGTTGCCGTGGCGCGGCAGTTCCACCTGCCATGCGGCTTCCTGCTTCACCGGGTCCCACGCGGTAAGCCATGCCTTTTCATACTGCGCTGCTTCGGCAAACAGATTGCCCTGCGCCCGCGCCGCTTCCTCGCCAATCGCCCCCCAGCCGCTGTTGGACCGGAACGGCTGCGGCTGCCAGCCGGGCATCACCGCATAGGGAAAGGCCGATTGGTAGGCGGGGAAATAGGCAAGCCCGGTGCGCGGGCTGTAGGCCATGGGGAACCAGTTGTGCGCCCCGCCCGGCCCGGGCGCAACCAGCTCCGGCGTGGTGGTGTATCGCACCTCGTCCCGCACGATGGGGCGGCCATTCTCGTCAAAGCCGGCATTCCAGTTCTGGAACACATGCGCTTCGGCAGAGATGAACTCTCCCGTTGCGCGGTCCAGCACATAGAAGAAGCCGTTCTTGGGTGCCTGCATCAGCACCTTGCGCTCTGCGCCATCGATAGTGAGGTCTGCGCTGATCATGGACTGGGTACAGGTCCAGTCCCATTCCTCGCCGGGGTTCATCTGGTAGTGCCAGCGATATTCCCCGCTGTCGGCATTCAGCGCCACGATGGAGCAGACAAACAGGTTATCGCCTTCGTCATTCGAGCGGTAGAAGCGCGAATGCGGCACCGAATTGCCGGTACCGACATAGACGAGGTTCAATTCCGGATCATAGGCGATGGCATCCCACGGATTGGCCCCGCCGCCCAGCTGCCGCCACAGCCCTTCATCGGACCATGTCGCGCGCATCATGGCATTGACGCTGTCCGACGCCTCGCCATCGGGCATGTCATCCGGGTTGGGGGTGAGGAAGAACTTCCACACCTGCTCGCCCGTCTCGACATCGAATGCGGCGGCAAAGCCGCGCACGCCAAGGTCCCCGCCGGATTGGCCGACCACCACCTTGTCCCCGAACACGCGCGGCGTGCCGGTGATGGAATAGGCATAGTCGGTACCCAGCGGGAAGGCGCGCGAGGTCCAGATTTCCGCACCGGTATCCTTGTCGAGCGCAATCAGCCGGCCGTCCAGCGTGGCAATGATGATCTTGTTCCGGTGCATCGCGAGCCCGCGGCTGACAGGCTCGCAACAGGCAAAGCGCCCGAACTCGCGCGGGGTCCTGGGGTCATAGGTCCACAGCACCTCTCCCGTTGTCGCGTCATAGGCGGTGGTGATGTTCCAGCTGAGCGTATTGTAGAGCACACCGTCTGCATAAAGCGGGGTCGCCTCAACCCCGCGATAGGTGTCGAGATCGGCATACCATGCAAGGCCGAGCTGCGAGACGTTCTCCGCATTGATCTGGGTAAGCGGGCTGAAGCGCTGGGCGGTGTAATCGCGCCCGTCGCTAGTCCATTCGCCAGCTGCCGGATTGGCCAGCGGGTCCTGCACCGAAGCACTGGCTGCAAGTGTCGCGACAGGCGCGCTGTCATGCGTTGTACAACTGGCAATCGTCACGGCAAGCCCTCCCAGCAGGGCGGCTTTCAATGTGGTTTGCATTGCTCTCAATCCCGCGGTGGCAGCGCGATGGGCTGCGTTCCGTCTGCCTGCCTGCCCACCTGCAAGGCCTCTTGCTGTTCGGTGGTTCCCGGCGGGCGGTGATAGGCCCCGACCGTTCCCGTATCCGGCGCAAAGGCCTGCCCTGTCACCGGGTTCGGGTAATGGAAGGGGATGATGTAATAGGCGGGATAGGTCAGGTAGACGGTGGAGGGCGGCAAGTCCGGCGGCGGGTCGAACTTGTCCGGCCAGGTGTTGTTGAGCGCATTCTCGCCCCAGCCCTGCCAGTTGGTGTACATGGTGAAAGGCCCGGTCAGGCGGCTCATGCGCCATATGCCGTCCTCGCCCTTCTCGAACTCGTCCTCATACAGCGGCAAGCCCCAGCCGCTCGATGCCATCACCCAGGCGCGGCTGCGGATCCATCCGGTCTCGCCATCAGGCGAGATGTTCACGATGGGCTGGAACTGCATGTGGTTGGAGATCATGCCCACATTCGCACCATCGGGGCCGAAGGCTGTCTGCATGTATTCCAGCACCCGGTGCTTGCCCACGAAGATGCCCTTTCCGCCGATTTCCAGCGTCGCATCCTCAGTGAACAGCTCGCTCAGGTGCGTCCACTGCCCCTTGTCGACGAAATAGCCATAGGTACGCTGTACACGCTCGATGTCGTTCATGTCCTCCAGCCGGGTGATGCGCGCATCGAGTTCATCGAGTATCGCATCCACCTCTGCCTCCTCCTGCGCGAGAGCAGGGGCCGCAAGGGCCAGCAAAGCGGCAGCGGAAAGTAGCGTCTTCATCATCACTCCCTTCCCGAAAGATCGTCACGCGGCTGCACCACGTCGATCGGCTGGCCCGTAACCGGATGCGGGAAGCTGAACGGCGGGATGTAGTTGGACGGGAAGGCGCGATAGCGTTCGCTGGGCGGCTCGTCCGGCGGGAAGAGAGCGCTCATGCCTTCCATGGGCACGAAGCTGCGCATCCAGCCGGCGTCGTAATCGGTCATGCCGGTGACGTAGAAGTGCAGGTCGGCAATCTTCCAGGTGCCACCTTCCTTCACATATTCGTTCTCGTAGATGCCCACGCCCCAGATGCCGTTGGCGCCGGGTTCGGACAGCATCACCATGCCTTGCCAGCGCGCCGTGGCGGTGCGGCCATCCTCGGCCACGCGGATCACTGCCTGCAATTGCATGTGGTTGTTGAGGTGTCCGGGCGCGAGCCGTTCCGGACCGAACAGCAGCAAGGCCCGTTCGATCCTGTCACGCCCGATATAGACACCGCGCATCCCGTATTCGAACCGGCCATCGCGGGTGAACAGGTCTGCCACCTCGCTCCACATGCCCTTGTCGAAGTAATAACCGTAAGCCGCCTGCAGCACCTCGATATTGTTCTGGTCCTCCAGCCGCTCGACCCGCTCGCGATAGGCGGCAAGGCGTTCCTTTGCCGACTGGGCGCTCGCAGGCGTGGCGATGCCGAGGGCCAGCGCGGCGGCAAGTGCAAATCGCAACATCACTGCACCTGCCTTCCGGTGACCGGGTGCGGTGCGGCAAAGGGCGGGATCTGCACTGCCGGGAAACTGGGAAGATCGTGTGTCGGCGGCATGTCAGGCGGGAAATCGATCGATGCCCGGCTGCGAGCCAGTCCCTCGCCCTCGCCCAGCCGCGCCCAACCTTGCGCATAAGGCGCAACGAAATTCACATAGAGGTGGAGCGACTTGATCTTCCACACGCCATCCTCGCGCACATAGGCATTCTCGTAGATGCCGTCGCGCCATTCGGCATGTTCCTTGTATTGCCCCAGCATTCCAAGGTCACGCCAGCGGGCGGTGGCGCTGGTCGCGTCGTCCGCCATGGTGATCGCGGGTTGCAGCGTCACCCATTCGTTGAGCTGGCCGTAGATCAGGCCCTCTTGCCCACCATAGAGCCGCCGCAAATACTCCGCGATCCGCTCTGTCCCGACGTAGACGCCATCCACCCCGATCTCGAAGGTGCCATCATCGGCAAACAGGTCTGCCGCCTCGCTCCAGAGGCCGCGATCGACATAATAGGCAAAGGCGCGTTGCAGCGTCTTGATCGCCCGCACGCCTTCCAGCCGTTCCACCCGCAAGGCGAGTTCGGCAGCTTCCCGCCGGATCTCGGCATCGCTCATCTGCGCCTGCGCCGGCAATGGCAGCGCGGCAAGCACGGCGGCAGCGGCAAGCAGCGGACGGCGCATCATTCGCCTCCCGGCAAGGCCACGTTGAACACGCGGAATTCACCCGGGTCCTGCATCTGCTTGTTGGGATCGAACATGTAGGACAGCTTGCCTTCGGGATAGAACACGCGGCCATCGAGCGGAGTCACCGAACTGGCATAGTCCACGCCGCTCGCCAGCACTTCGATCTGCGCATTGTCCCCTTCGATGGTGACCAGCGTGATCAGGCCGGAATTGCCTTCGCTCTGCACGAAGGTGTTGCCGGAGACGAGGCGCAGCCCGTCAGGCCCGGCCATCTCCTGCGACGGGGTGAGAACAGTGACGCCGGCAAAGGCGCTGTCTGCATCCACGTCCACCCGCAGCAGGTTGTTGCGCTGGATGGCGTTGGCATAGAGCGTGCCGTCCTCTGCCAATGCGATGCCGTCGATCGTCGCGAATTTCTCATCCACGGCGAAGACTTCCCACTCGCTGGCACCATTGGCCAGTTTCAGGATTCGTCCGCCCAGCATCTCGCTGGCATAGACATCGCCATTGGCGGCAACCGTCATGTCGTTGCACATCGAAGGGCCATCGTCCGGGAAGGGATAGCGAGCCTGCAGGGAGCCATCCTCGAGGCTGAAGGTCACGATCATGGGAGAGCCCTCGCCGCCCATCTGCGGGTTGGAACACACCCACAAGAGCCCGCGACCATCGTCCGCCAGCACGCCGAAGACGTTCTGCAGGCCGTTCTCCTCGTTCGGCTCGATCCAGACAGGCGCGCTCTCGCTCCCGGCGGAGGTGCGGAAGATCAGCCCGGGATTGCTGCCGACATAGATATTGCCTGCCGCATCGGAGGTTATGCTCTCCGGGAACAGCCGTTCCCCCTCCAGCACGATGACCGGCGGCGCGGGATCGGCGTTGGCAGGCTCCTGTCCATCCGAACAAGCCGAAAGTCCAAGCGCCGCAATGCCCAGCGCGGCGAGACCCAAGCGGCCCTGGGGCAGCAATAGCTTGTCCATAAGTTCCCCTCCCTGCGCCGTTGCGGTCGCCGGGCAGGCATCATAAGGACGTGACACGCGGAGAAAAGCCCTCAACGCAACGGCTTGAAGGTTTTTTGAGATCACCGGCCATGTCGGAAAGCTATGAAATGGTGCCCAGAAGAGGACTCGAACCTCCACGCCCTTGCGAGCGCCGCCACCTGAAGACGGTGCGTCTACCAATTCCGCCATCTGGGCACACAGTGCTGCGCGGTCATCCGAGTCCGTGCAGCGGTTAGGGGCGCGCCACTAGCGGTTGAGGCTTGGCCTTGTCAACGCGTTAAATACTCGCCTTGCAATAAATCTGGCCTGCCCGAAGCAGCCCTTTCCGCATTGGCCATTGCCCGCCGCGGCAGCGATGTGCATAGGGCGGGCAATCGCTTTTCATTCCATCTGACGGATACAGGACAATGGCAAAGAGCAACGCGCTGGAAAACAAGCTGGTCGTGCTGGTCGGTGGCAGCGGCTTCGTGGGCAGCCAGGTCGCGCAGGAACTTCTCGAGCGCGGCGCACGCCTGCGGATCGCCTCGCGCAACCCCGAAGCTGCGCGCAAGCTCAAGCCGCTTGCCAACCTTGGCCAGTTGCAGCTGGTGCGCTGCGACGTGAAGAAGCCGGAGAGCCTGCGCGCCTGCCTGCAGGGTGCGGACGGCGTTGTCTACATGGTCGGCACCTTCGGGGCCGATGCGAAGGACCTGCATGCAGAGGGCGCCCGTATCGCCGCGCAAGAGGCTGCAAGCCAGGGCGCAACCGGTTTCGTCTATCTGTCGAGCATGGCTGCGGACGCCGAAAGCGAAGGCCGTTATGCCAGCACCAAGGCGCTGGGTGAAAGCCAGGTGCTCGAAGCCTTCCCCAAGGCCACCATCCTGCGCCCTTCCGTGATCTTCGGCGAGGATGACCAGTTCATCAACATGTTCGCCGGGCTGGTGTCGATCATGCCCGTCCTGCCCGTGTTCGGTCCGCAGGCACGGCTGCAGCCCGTATGGGTGAACGACGTGGCAGAGGCTGCCGTGGCCGCGCTGGCAGATCCTGCTGGCCATGGCGGCAAGACCTATGAGCTGGCCGGGCCTGACACCGTGACCATGATGGAGCTGCACGAGGCGATTGCCGAGGCACAGGGCCGTTCGCGCGGGTTCATCCCCGTGCCCGACACGCTGAGCGGCCTCTTCGCCGCCTTGCCGGGCACGCCCATGTCCACTGACCAGTGGAACATGCTGAAGGCCGGCAGCGTGGCACAAGGCAAGCTGCCGGGCATCGACAAGCTGGGCATCACGCCGCGGCCGCTTTCGCTGTTCCTCGACAAGTGGATGACGCGCTACCGCAAACACGGTCGCTTTACGGTCGAAAAGGCCTGATCGGCCCGCGCCCTACTCCGCGGTTTCGCCCGTTTCGGCTTCGTCCCTCGCATCCTCGATATAGCGCAGTTCGGTCGCCACGCGGCCGATCTTGCGGAAGGCGGGGAGGTTGGGGATCGAGTCATAGACTGCCGTCAGATAGGCACGGTCGAAATCGGTCAGTTCCTCGGGCCAGGGTCCGTTCCGGTTGAACAGGCCGAGGATGCTGGAAATCCGCATGTCCTCTTCCGGCTCGGTCCGCACCAGGCCGCGCATGGTGGCATAATCGGCCAGCTGCTGCAGGCTCATGCCGCGCGCCGCCTCGCGATCGATGATCACCCACACCATCACGATGTCATTGCGAATGGTGGTGTAGATCTTGGAATGCGCCATTTCCGCCCGCATGTTGGGCGGATTGACGAGGTTGCGGCCACGCCCGATGCGCATGCCGTCACGGCTGGTGGGCTGGACGTCGGTCCACACCCGGACCGGTCCCGGCTCCAGCATTTCGCGCTTTTCGACCGAGGTGAGATACTGGAAGCGGGCCGGGCTATCATCCATCATGCGCCGGAGCATGGCCTGCCCGTCATCGACGAAGGCGACCACGAAGTTGGCCTCGCAATCATCATCCTGCACGCGCATGTCGACGAAACGCGCATTGGCGCGGATGCGTTCGATCATGATGCCTGCACTTTCCGCCGTCAGGCCGGCGATGCCGGGGCACAGCGGATCCTCGAACCGGGCGAGCGGGACGTCATAGACATTGCCGGACACCGCGATGTCGCGCGCCTGCCGGTGGATTTCCGCCGCGCTGGCATCCTGCGCCCGCCCGGTGACGATGATCTGGTCATCCTCGGCACGCTGCTGGCGCTCCTCGCGCAGCTGTTCGCCGGCTTCGTTGGCATAGTCCTGGGCTGCTGCCGGCAAGGCGTAAAGACCCGCGACAAGCAGGGTGGCGGCAATGCTCGCGGGGATCCTCATCGCACAGCTCCGGATTTCATGACCAAGGCATTGGCGCAATAGAGCTTTTCACCGGGCACAGCAGCCGGGACAATGTATCAGTTTGTCGCGATGTCAGCCGGTGGCGTGCCGGGCGCGATCAATTGCGCCCGACCGCATCTTCAAGCCCGTCCAGCATGGTATAGGCCGGCATGTTGGGCATGGCCGAATAAAGCCCTTCCAGATAGGCCATGTCGAATTCGGTCAGGCTTTCTGGGGCACTCTCGCCCGCATCGAACAGGCGCTGCATCGATGCCACGCCGTCACGCGTCTGCGGGACAACCTCTGCAAGGCCGCGCAAGGTGGCATAATCCGCCAACTGCACCAGCGAACGATCGGCGATCGCGTCCCGGTCGATCAACACCATCGAGGCGGTGATATCGACGCGGGTGGGCACGTAGATCTTGGAATGGGCGGACCACATCATTGCCTGCGGCAGGTCCATCAGGTTCTCGCGCCGCCCGATTCGCAGGCCGTCCCGCGTGCGGGTTTCGGTGGTGACCCAGGCGCGAGTCGGCCCGGTGGTCGAGAGCAGGCGGCGCTTCTCCGTCTCGTCCATCGATTCGAACATCCAGCCACGCGAGCGGTTGAGGCGCTGGAGATAGTCCTGCCCGTCATGCAGGAAGGCCACGATCATGTTGGGCTGGCACGCTTCTTCCGGTGCGGTTTCCAGCCCCAGACGCTGCGCGTTTTCGCGGATTCTGGCCACCATGGCAGCGGCAAAGTCAGCCTGCATGCCGATAATGCCGGGGCACAGCGGTTCCTGGAAACGGGCCAGCGGTTCATCATTGATGCCGTCGGCCGCGGCAGGCGTTGCAGTAAAGGCGATGGCAGCGGCGGCAAGGCCGGCCAGGCTGCGGCGGATAAAGGCTTTCATCTCTCTTCCAAGCTCCATTGTCTGCCCCACGAAGCCCCTTCGCATTCCATCATAGCACAAGTCGGGGGGTATTGTGCAATCACGGTCGAAAGCAGGCCTTTCACAGGCGAAAGGACGCACGGGGTTAAACCCGCCGCACAATTGCGTTAGAGGGGCCGCGAGTGTGAAGTCAGGCGCGATTCTAGCCAGCGCCCCGCAGGAGTAGCCCATGTCCAAGAATGTCCTCGAAAAGCTCGCCGAAACCAATCCGGAATGCGAAATCTGGTGGGACAGCTCGCCGCTAATCTACCCCAGCTGGAAGGAAGAGGTGCTGGCATCGGCTCCGGCTGACAAGAAGGACAGCTGGCAGGGCCAGCTGGACCGGCTGTTCGACCAGGACACCCTGAATGCCACCGGAGAAATGGGTTTCCGGGGCGTTACCACCAATCCGCCGCTGTCGTTGCAGGCGATCCAGCTCGATCCCGCAGGCTGGACCAAGATCATCAAGGACATCGCCGCTGCCAACCCCGGCCTCGACGTGGAAGGCGTTTACTGGAAGACCTATCTGCACCTGGTGAAGCTGGGTGCCGATGCCATCAAGCCGGCGTTCGACAAGTCCGGCGGCAAGTACGGCATGCTGTCCGGCCAGGTCGATCCGCGCTTCGTCACCGATTTCGATGCCATGCTGAAGCAGGGCCTGTCGATCGCCGCCATGGGCGAGAACGTGATGGTCAAGATCCCCGGCTCCAAGGAAGGCTACGAGGTGATCGAGGAACTGACCGCGCGCGGCATTTCCACCAATAACACCACCAGCTTCACCGTCAGCCAGTACATGCGCTGCATGGCTGCCGTCACCGCCGGCCTCCAGCGCGCCCGCGCCGCCGGTGTTGACCTGTCCAAGTGGCGCAGCGTCATCACCCACATGTCCAGCCGCCTGGGCGAGAAGGGCGACTGGGCGAAGGAAGCCGCCGTTCGCGGCATCGACCTATCGCTGGATGAAATCCGCGATGGCGAGGAAGCCGTGCTCAAGCGCGCCTATCACTGGGGCAAGGACAACAACCACCCGTCCAAGATGCTGCAGTGTTCTATGCGCGTGGAGAAGGATGGCAACGGCAAGACCGTGTCGCGCCACATCGAAGACTTTGCCGGTGGCGACTTCGTCTATACCTGCCCGCCCAGCTACATCCACGGCCTGATGAAGGTCGAGGACGAGCTGGCCGATTTCGATCCCAACGCCATCAACCGCGAACCGAACCCCGCCAGCATCGAAAAGCTGATGAAGCTGCCCAGCTTCCGCCAGGCCTACGAGTTCGAAGGCCAGCAGGTCACCGAATTCAGCAAGTACGGCAGCTTCCAGGCAACCGCGACCGAGTTTGCCGCCGCCACCCGCCAGACGGTCGATTTCGTCCGCATGGTGGTCGAAGGCTGAGCCTTCCGGCAATCCAACACTCAAAGGGGCCGACCGCTGCGCCGGCCCTTTTTCGTTCGGGGCCAATTCGGAACCACGCCGTGCCGATACCCGTTGGCAAGGCAAAGGAGGCTCCCGTGCTTGAACACCCGGACGACCGCAGCGAAAAGCAGACAGACCAGACCGGCCACGGCAGATGGACCACCTTCTTCGCCATGATCGCAACCTCGATCGTGACGATGTTCGTGCTCAAGTATTCCAACGTCTGGCAGGCCTCGGATGCCTTCTTCAGCCAGACCCGCATGTGGATGGCACTGATGATGGGCATGGCGATGATCATCATCATGCTCGGCTTCATGTGGGGCATGTACGCCTCGCTCAAGACAAAGCTGGGCGTGATGGTTGCCGCGCTCCTCGGCTTCGGCCTGTTCATGTTCCTCGCCCGCAGCCAGAGCACGGTGGAGGACGAGGCGTGGATGAGCGCCATGATCCCGCATCATTCGATTGCAGTCCTGACCAGTGCCAGGGCCGAAATCAGCGATCCTCGCGTCCGCAGCCTGGCTGACGACATCATCGAGGCGCAGGTGAAGGAAATCGCGACGATGGAGATGCTGCTGGCAGACATCGAGGAAAACGGTGAACTCGGCGATGGCACACCGATACCCGCCAGAACCACCAAGCTGACACCGCAACTGCGCGCGCAGGCCCGGGCCATGGCAGACCGCGCCATGGCACTGCCCGATTAGGCCGGGATGCAGCGCCGCCTAACGGCGAGCGCGCTCGAACAGGTCTACAAGTTCGTTGAACTTGGTCCGCTGTTCGGCTTCGTCTCCACTGGCAATGGCTTCGGCCACACAGCAGGCGGCATGCTGCTTCAGGACTTCGCTTTCCGCTTTCGCCAAGGCCGACTTCACGGCCTGGATCTGGGTGAGGATATCGATGCAGTAGCGATCATCCTCCACCATCTGCGCGATTCCGCGAACCTGCCCTTCGATCCGGCGAAGGCGATTGCGAATGGCCGAACTCTGTTTTCCCATCGTCCCCTGACATTCCCCTTGAAATACCCCTACCGGGTATACTAGTTGCAAAGGAAAACGAGCACAAGAAGCCGTTGGAGCACATGCTTTCACGCAGATACCTCATCCGTTCGGGCGCCGGCATTGCCGCGCTCTCGGCCCTGCCCGTGCCCGCCTGGGCCACTGGCACCCCGCATGCGCGCAAGGGGCATGACGAGCTTTCGGGCGAGGACATTCACCTCACCATCGACCGCACGCATTTCGAAACCGGTGGCCGCTCCGGCCATGCCGTCACCGTCAACGGCACCGTTCCCGGCCCGCTGATCCGGTTGCGCGAAGGCCAGGACGTGCGGCTGCATGTCACCAACAACCTCGACGAGGACAGCTCGATCCACTGGCACGGGCTGCTGTTGCCATTCCAGTATGACGGGGTGCCCGGCGTCAGCTTTCCCGGCATCAGGCCGGGAGAGACCTTCACTTACGAATTCCCGATCAGGCAAGCCGGCACATACTGGTGGCATTCGCATTCCGGCCTGCAGGAACAGATGGGCCATTACGGCCCGATCATCATCGAACCGGCGATGGACCATGACGCGCATCGCGGCGCGGCGTGGGACCGCGACCATGTGGTGCTCTTGAGCGAATTCACGCCGATGCATCCGCACGAGGTGATGCACAAGCTGAAGGTGGGCGAGCACTATTTCAACCGCCAGATGATGACCGCCACCGATGGCGACATGTCCCTTGCCGACCGGCTGATGTGGGGCCGGATGCGGATGAACCCGCGTGACATCTCCGATGTGACGGGCGCGGAATACACCTATCTCGTCAACGGTCACGGCCCTGCGGACGACTTGAGGCTGATGTTCAATCCCGGGGAGCGCGTGCGCCTGCGCGTGATCAACGGCAGCGCGATGACCTTCTTCAATTTCCGTATTCCCGGCACCGAAATGCTGGTGGTGCAGGCAGACGGGCAGGATGTCGATCCGGTGCCGGTGGAGGAGTTCCAGATCGGTGTTGCCGAAACCTATGACGTGATCGTGCAGCCGGCAGACGGCGCGCATTGCATTGTCGCCGAAGCGATGGACCGTTCCGGCATGGGCGTGGCCACGCTGACCAGCCAGCCTTCTGCGCGGGCCGAAGCCCCGCCGCTGCGCGAGCCCGTCACCCTCACCATGACGGACATGGGAATGGGCGGGATGGACCATGGCGATGGCCACGCGATGGACCATTCGATGCGCGACACCAGCCTGCTGCCCGCCCATGTCGCCACCGGCCCCGGGGTGGACATGGTCTCCGCCATGCCGGTGGACCGGATGGATTATCCCGGCCTCGGCCTCGACAATGTCGGCCACCGCGTGCTGCGCTATACCGATCTCAAGGCCGCCAATGCCAATCCGCGGCGCGCACCGGAGCGCGAGCTGCAGATCCACCTCACCGGCAACATGGAACGCTACATGTGGTCCTTCGACGGGCGCAAGTTCAGCGCCGTCACCGACAACCCGATTCGCTTCGGCTTTGACGAGCGGGTGCGCGTGACGCTGGTGAACGACACGATGATGGCGCACCCGATCCACCTGCACGGTCACTTCTTCGAACTGGTGAACGGCGCGGACGATCGCCACCAGCCGTTGAAGCATACGGTGATCGTGCAGCCGGGAAGCAAGGCCGCCTTCGATCTCACTGCCAACGAACCGGGTGACTGGGCCTTCCACTGCCACCTGCTCTATCACATGCACGCCGGCATGATGCAGGTGGTGACGGTGAGGCCGCTGGCATGATGCGCGCCGCCCTCGCCCTGCCGTTGCTCGCGCTCGCCAGCCCGCTTGCGGCGCAAGAGCATGACCATGCCGGGATGGACCATTCCGCGCACGCGCCTGCCCCGCTCCAAGACGAACATGGCCCTGTGCCCGCCGATCATGGCGAGATGGATCACGGCGAAACCGACCATTCGACAATGCACCATGGGCCGCACAACCATGGTGACATGGACCATTCGACAATGGACCACGGCGAGATGGACCACGGCGAGATGGACCATTCGGCAATGGGCCATGACATGCCTGCACCCGCCGCGAATGCCGAGCCGCCGGCCCGCGCCCTGCAAGGCCCGGACCATGCCGCCGATGCCATCTGGGGTGCGGCCGCGATGGAGCCGGCACGCCGCCAGCTTGCCCGCGGTCATGGTGACATGCAGACCGGCATGATCATGGTCGAACGGCTCGAAACGCGGCTGGACGATGCCGGGGATGCCTTCCTGTGGGACGTGCAGGGCTTCTGGGGCGGGGATATCGACCGCTTCGTGCTGAAATCCGAAGGCGAAGGCGAGTTGCCTATCGGCCATGTGGAAGATGCCGAGGTGCAGGCGCTGTGGAGCCACGCGATCGGCCCCTACTTCGACCTGCAGGCCGGCGCGCGGCTGGATGTAGAACCCGAAACGCGCAGCCACCTGGTGCTCGGCCTGCAGGGCCTTGCGCCCTACATGTGGCACGTGGATGCCGCCGCTTTCCTGTCCGACCGGGGCGACCTGACCGCGCGGATCGAGGCGGAATATGACCAGAAGATCACCCAGCGCCTGATCCTGCAACCGCGGGTGGAGCTGGCCCTTTCTGCCCAGGACATTCCCGAGCGCGAAACCGGTTCCGGGCTCACCAAGGTCGAGGCCGGGTTGCGGCTGCGCTACGAAATCCTTCGCGAGGTGGCACCCTATATCGGGGTCGGCTGGGAACAGAAGCTGGGCGAGACGCGCCGCATCGCACGCGGCAATGGCGAGGATCCTTCGCGCTTCGTCCTGCTGCTGGGCATGCGCAGCTGGTTCTAAGCCCCCTTGCCTCACCCACCGGCAGGCGTAGTCTGTCGGGGCAGCAATGGGGGAGGCTGGGATGGCGCAGGCATTTGCAATCACCGTCAATGGCGAGCGGCACGAGGTTGAAGCCGATGCCGACATGCCGTTGCTCTACCTGCTGGCAGACGAACTGGGCCTGAAAGGCCCGCGCTTCGGCTGCGGCCTGGCGCAATGCGGGGCCTGTTCGGTGCTGGTCAACGGGCGCGAGGTGCGCAGCTGTGTCTACCCGGCCGCCTCGACCGCCGGTGCCGAAGTGGTCACCGCCGAAGGTATCGCCGCAGCCGATGGCTCGCCCCACCCCTTGCAGCAAGAACTGATCGCCGCGCAAGCTCCGCAATGCGGCTTCTGCTATGGCGGGATGATGGTGAAGGCCGCGGAACTGCTGGCTGCCAATCCCGATCCCTCGCGCGAGGAGATCATCGCCCACATGGACGGGCATCTCTGCCGCTGCGGCACCTATCCGCGCCTGCTCGTGGCGATCGAACGCGCTGCCGGGCGCATGCGGGCAGACGCATGACGGGCGCGCTGTCTTCCCCCGCCGCCCTTTCGCGTCGCGGCTTGCTGAAGGCAGGCGGCGTGTTGCTGGTGGGCTTTTCGCTGGCCGGCAAGGCCGCTGCGCAATTCGGCCCGCTGCCGGGTCCGGACCGGGACGCAATCGACAGCTGGATCATGATCCATGCGGACAATACCGCGACAATCCTCATCGGCTTCGTCGAGCTGGGACAAGGGGCCACCACCGCCCTGCCGCAGGTCGCCGCCGAAGAGCTGGACCTTGGCATGGACCAGGTCAGGACCGTGGCGGACGAGACGGAAGTCACGCCTTTCCAGGGCGGCACCTACTCCTCCAGCGCGATTGCCAACGGCCGCCCGCAGGTGCAGCGCGCCGCCGCCCATGCCCGCGCGGAATTGCTCAAGCGCGCGGCGCAACGGCTTGGTGCTGCGCCGGATGACCTGGTGATCACGCGCGGCGTGGTGTCCGTGCGCGGCGATGCAACCCGCTCCGTCAGCTATGGCGAGCTGTTGGGCGACCGGCCCTTCGAGGTGACGATGGATGGCGAGGCCCTTCCCAAGGACCCTTCGCAATACCGCATCGTGGGCCAGCGCCAGGCCCGCGCCGACCTTGCCGAAAAGGTCATGGGCACGTTCGCCTATGTCCAGCACAAGCGCCTGCCGGACATGCTCCACGCCCGCATCATCCGTCCGCGCGGACAGGGGGCCTATGGCGCGCCGCCCCAATTGCTGTCGCATGATGCATCGGCCCTTTCCGCAATCCCCGATGCCCGCGTCTATCGCCAGGGCAACTTCCTTGCCGTGCTGGCAGACAGCGAATGGCACGCGGTGAAGGCCGCCCGGCTGGTCGATGCGCAATGGGACATCCCGGCCAGCCTGCCGGACAGCAATGACCTGTATCCGGCCATGCGCGAGGCCGTGATGGAAACCAGGGTGGTGCTGGAGGAAGGACAGGCAGGCGCAGGCGTGCATAGCGCCGCCTTCACTTCCGAAACCCCCTACCAGGCGCATGCGACCATGGCCCCCAACTGCGCCGTTGCCGATGTGAAGGACGGCAAGGCCCGGGTCTGGGCATCGAGCCAGGACATCTATGCCCTGCGCAGGTCGCTGGCTGACCTTCTGGGCATGGAGCAGCTGGACGTGACGGTGCAGTTCGCAGAAGGCTCGGGCACCTATGGCCACAGCCTCTATGACGATGTGGCGCTTGGCGCCGCGTTGCTGAGCCAGAAGCTGGGCCGCCCGGTGCGGCTGCAATACAGCCGCGAGGACGAACATGGCTGGGACACCTTCGGCCCGGCGCATATCGGCAAGGTGGCGATCGCCTGCGACGCGGCGGGCAAGCTGACCGACTATGAGTACGAAGGCTGGCAGCACAGCTGGGCCTTTACCGAAACCAACGACCAGCTGGCGCGCGGCACGGCGGCCAACGGCTGGCCGATGGGGCCTTCGCGCAGCGTCAATCCGGCGGTTTGCGGCGGCATGTATGCGCTGCCCCGGCGCAAGCTGGTGGACCATGTGCTCGACACCGCCCACTGGCCACGCGGCGCCTGGCTGCGCTCGCCGCTCGACCTGTCCTTTGCCTTCGCATCCGAACAGGCGATTGATGACCTTGCGGCGCAGCTTGGCATGGACCCGGTTGCCTTCCGCCGCCTCAACATTGCCGACCACCGCTGGCAGGGCGTGCTTGATGCGGCTGCCGAAGCGGCTGGCTGGAACGGTCCGCAATCCAATGCCTCGGGCGGCAAGCTGACCGGGCGCGGCGTCGGCCTGGGCACCCACCTGCAAGGCTGGGGCGGCGCGGTAGCCGAGGTGGAGGTGGAGCCCGAAAGCGGGCGGGTGCGCGTCACCCGCCTGTGGGGATCGCTGGATGCCGGCTGCACCGTCAATCCCGATATCGTGGAAGCCCAGATCACCGGACAGCTGGTGCAGACGGTCAGCCGCATGCTGCATGAAGAGGTGCGTTTCACGCCGCAGGGCGTCACCACGCTCGACTGGAACAGCTACAAGGTGGCCCGCTTCTCCGATTGCCCGGAAATCACCCCGGTCATCGTCCAGCGCCTGGATGAACGTTCAACCGGGGCGGGCGAGGAAGTGATGGCCGCCGCCGCCGCGGCCATCGCCAACGCCTTCCACGCCGCAACCGGCAAGCGCATGGCGACCTTCCCCTTCACGCCTGATCGCGTGAAGGCGGCATTGGCTGCCAGCTGATGCCGCGTCAGTCCGCCCAGTAAAGGCGGTTGGGATTGGTGACGAGCAGCTTTTCCTGCAGCTGCGCCGTGGGCGCGATGTGCGGGATCATGTCGACGATGTGCCCATCATCGGGGATCTCGTCCTGCATGTTGGGATGCGGCCAGTCGGTGCCCCAGATCACGCGGTCCTGGTAATCCTCCACCAGCGGGGCAACGGCATTGGCGAAATTGTCCCACGGATCGCCCTTGCCGCCTTCCTTGACGGCATCGAGCCGGTCCGGACAGGTCGGCTTGAACCAGATATCGTCGCGCGAATCGAGGAAGTTGCGGAACGCCTTCATGTCCGCGCCATCGGGGCCTTGCGTCACGTCCGGGCGGCCCATGTGGTCGATCACCAGCGGGACGGGGATCGCGTCCATGAAGGGGCGCAGTTCTTCGAGGATATCGGCCTCGAAATAGATCACCACGTGCCAGCCCTTCGGCAGCCGCCTGGAGACTTCGAGAAACTTGTCCTTCGGCGCATTGTCGACAAGGCGCTTCAGGAAGTTGAAGCGGATGCCGCGCATGCCGCCTTCGTGCAGGTCAGCAAGGCCTTCTTCCGAGATATCGGGATCGACCACGGCGACACCGCGCGCCTTGCCGTTCGACTTGGCGATGGCATCCAGCGTGGCGGCATTATCGGTGCCGTGGCAGCTGGCCTGCACGATCACGTTCTTGGAAAAACCAAGGTGATCACGCAGGGCGAACAGCATGTCCGGCCCGGCATCGGCGGGCAGGTACTTGGCCTTGGGCGAGAAGCCGAAGGGATCCATCGGCCCGAACACGTGGCAGTGCGCGTCCACCGCGCCGGGCGGCGGGGTGTAGCTGGGCTTGCTGGGATTCGGGTGCCAACTTGTAATGCGGCCGGAGTCTTGGGCGCTCATGCGAAAACTGTTCCTTCCATCAGCTTGCGAGCGGTGCGCAGCAGCGCCGCGCTCTCCACTTCGCCGCTGTCATTCATTGTGAGCACGCAGGTCATCTCGCCTGTCGGGTGCTCGACGCTCAGGGTCTTCTTCTTTCCGTCCGGGATCGTCGCCACTTCGGAGGCGGGCGAACCTTCGACAAGGCACGCCGTCGCCACGGTCACCGCCGCGAGAACGCCGATGCTGGCATGGGCGCGCTTGGGGATGAAGCTGCGGGTACAGATGGCCCCGCCATCCCTGGGCGGCGAAACCAGCGTCATCTTGGGCACGGACTTTTCGGACACGTCGCCAAGGTTCATCAGCGGGCCGGCTGCAAGGCGTATCGCCTCGATCTTGGCGCGGATCCCGGCGAAGCCTTCGGCCTCCATTTCCTCGCGGGTTTCATACCCCGTCGCGCCGAGGTCCTCGGCTTTCATCACGATGCAGGGCATGCCGTTGTCGATCAGCGTGCAGCGCACGCCCTCGATTTCGTCAAAGGCATTGCCGGTGGGCAGCAGCGCGCCGCAGCTGGAGCCTGCCGTGTCGCGGAACTCCACCGGGATCGGCGCATGGGTGCCGGGCACGCCATCGATGCGCGCATCGCCCGAATAGTTCACGTCGCGACGGCCGATCTCGTCCACCGGCGTTTCCACTGTGGCGATGGCCACCTGGCCGGTGTTCTCCATGTAGATGGCAACCCGCGTCTCGTCCCCCGAAGGCTCCACCAGCCCGCGCTCGATGGCGAAGGGGCCGACACCGGCAAGGATATTGCCGCAGTTCTGCGCGTCAGTGACGATCGGCTCGTCGACGAAGACCTGCAGGAACAGGTAATCGACATCGATCCCAGGCCGCTCGCTCTTCTTCACCACGGCCACCTTGCTGGTCAGCGGGTCCGCCCCGCCCATGCCGTCAATCTGGCGCGGGTCAGGGCTGCCCATGACGCCCAGCAGGAATTCGGCGCGCTCCTTCTCGTCAGCGGGCAGGTCCTCGGCAAGGAAATAGGCACCCTTCGAAGTGCCGCCGCGCATCCAGATGACAGGTGCCTGGTTCATATGCCACTTCCGTTCGCCTCGGTATCGCTCAGACCCACTTCAGGCCCATGTCGGTCAGCTTCTGGCGGAAGCCGTACATGTCGAGGCCGAGCACGCCGTCTGCCAGCTTCTTGCGCTTTTCTTCCTCGTTCGCCTCGCGGGCCTGCGCCTTCTTCAGCACCTCTTCGGCTTCCTCGCGGCGGACCACGCATACGCCGTCATCATCGGCGACGATCACGTCGCCCGGGCGGATGAAGGCACCGGCGCAGACCACGTCCACGTTCACGCTGCCGAGCGAGGCCTTGATCGTGCCTTGCGCGAAGACGCGCTTGGCCCAGACGGGGAACTGCATCTCCGTGAGGTCGCGCACGTCGCGGATACCGGCATCGATGATCAGACCCTTCACGCCGCGAGCCTGGGCGGAGGTGGCCAGCAGGTCCCCGAAATAGCCGTCCTCGCAAGGCGACGTCGGCGCGATCACCAGGATATCGCCATCGCGGCACTGCTCGATGGCGGCATGGACCATGTAGTTGTCACCCGGAGGGACGGAAATCGTCACGGCAGAAGCGCCCACGCGCATGCCGGAATAGATCGGGCGCATGTAGCTGGCGAGCAAGCCCTTGCGGCCCTGCGCCTCGTGCACGGTGGCAACACCGCAGGCACCCAGCGCCTCGACAACTTCCTTGTCCGCACGTTCGATGTTCTGGACGACGATACCGGTCATTCACGAGTCTCCTGCTTGAATCTTGCGCGCGCTCCGGTTGCGCGTGCGCAGGCCCTTCGTCAAGGGCAGTCACGACGCATCATGCGCAAACTTGTAAGCAATACATACATTATGTAGATCGCGCCCACAGAAGGATGACTGACTCGCACTCCCTCCCCGATGCCCCGCGCGTGGGCCTGGTCGGCTTCGGTGAAGCCGGCTCCACCTTTGCGCATGCCGGCGGTTGGGAAGACGCGGCCCGCGCATGGGACATATTGCCCGCCCGCAAGGCGGCGATGCAAGAGTGCGGCGTTGTCGCGGCCGCTTCTGCTGCCGAAGCACTGGAGGGCGCACAGGTCGTGCTTTCGCTCGTCACGGCAGACCAGGCCGTTGCGGCTGCCGAAAGCTATGCCGCGTTCCTGCCCAAGGGCGCGATCTGGTGCGACATGAACTCCGTCGCGCCCGATACCAAGCGCGCCGCTGCCAAGGCTGTGCGGGCTGCCGGTGGCCGTTATGTCGACGTGGCGTTGATGGCGCCTGTCGATCCCGCACGGCTCAACGTGCCGCTGCTGTTCGCCGGGGCCGACGCGCATGAAGCCATGATGCTGCTGCGCGCCCTGGGTTTTGCCAAGACACGGGTGGTAGGCACCGAGATCGGCCAGGCCAGCGCGATCAAGCTGTGCCGTTCGATCATGGTGAAGGGGCTGGAGGCGCTGACTGCGGAAATGGTGCTGTCCGCCTCGCAGGCAGGCGTGCTCGAGGAGGTCCTGTCATCGCTCGACGCCAGCGAAAAGCATGTCAGCTGGCACGAACGCGCGGATTACAACCTTGACCGCATGTTGCTGCATGGCCGCCGCCGCTCGGCGGAAATGGCCGAGGCAGCGCAAATGGTGCGGCATCTCGGAATCACCCCCATGATGACGGATAATACTGTAAGCTGGCAGCAGGGACTCGGCGCACTGGGCATTGACCCGCTGCCGCAAGGCCTCGAAGGCAAGATCGCAGCGATCGCAAACTCGCAGCAATATAAGGGAGAAGACTGAGCAAATGTCTCTGATCATCGATTGTCATGGCCACTACACCGTGCTCCCCAAGGGGCACGATGCCTGGCGCGAGGCGCAGAAGGAAGCCTACAAGAACGGCACCGAATGCCCGCCCTACCCGGAAATCTCCGATGACGAGATTCGCGAGACGATCGAGCAGAACCAGCTCAAGCTGATCAAGGAACGCGGCGCGGACTTCACCATCTTCAGCCCGCGCGCTTCGGCCATGGCCCCGCACGTGGGTGACCAGGCAGTGGCAAGCGAATGGGCCCGCCGCTGCAATGACCTGATCTACCGCGTCACCCAACTGTTTCCCGATACCTTCATCGGCGGTTGCATGCTGCCGCAGAGCCCGAAGTCGGACCTTTCCGAAAGCGTCAGGGAACTTCGCCGCTGCGTGGAAGAGCTGAACTTCGTGGTCTGCAACCTCAACCCCGATCCGGGCGGCGGCCATTTCGAGCACCCGCCGCTGACGGACGAATACTGGTTCCCCATCTACGAAGTGATGGAAGAACTGGATGTGCCCGCGATGATCCACGTATCGGGTTCGTGCAATCCGGCCATGCACGCCACCGGCGGCTATTACCTGGCAGCGGACACAGTGGCCTTCATGCAGCTGCTGCAGGGCGACCTGTTCTCCCGCTTCCCGAAGCTGAAGATGATCATCCCCCACGGCGGCGGCGCCGTGCCTTACCACTGGGGCCGTTATCGCGGCCTTGCGGACATGCTCAAGCAGCCCAATCTCGATGATCACCTGATGAACAACGTGTTCTTCGATACCTGCGTCTACCACCAGCCGGGCATCAACCTGCTGGCCGACGTGATCGAGAACAAGAACATCCTGTTTGGCAGCGAGATGGTGGGCGCGGTGCGCGGCATCGACCCGACGACCGGCCATTATTTCGACGACACCAAGCGTTACATCGACGCCCTGGATATCTCGGAGGAAGAAAAGCACATGATCTTCGAGGGCAATGCCCGCCGGGTCTATGGCCGCCTCAACAAGGTGCTGGAGGAAAAGGGATATTGAGCCAGAACGACACCCCTGTTTCCGCCATGGGCTTCGCCAGGTGCGAACGGCCCGAGCGCTATATCCAGCAACTGGTCAAGCACTGGGGGCACAAATACGCCACCAGCTATGACGAGGGCGACGGCATGGGCATGTTCCCCTTTTCGGAACACGAGACCGCCGCCTTGACAGCGCACAAGGACGGCATCTCCATCTTGCTGACCACCGCGGAGCGGGAGCGAAACGAGCACATGCGCGGCGTGATCGAGCGGCACATCGACCGCTTCGCCTTCAAGGAAGCTCCGCTGACATACGAATGGAAAGAAACCAAGGAAGCCTGATCATGACTGAACGAAAGAAAGAGCGGATCGACATCCACAGCTATCTTGCTGCGTTTGATGATATCCCCGGAACCCGCGTGTTCACCGCGCAGCGCGCCCGCAAGGGCTACAACCTCAACCAGTTCGCGATGAGCCTGATGAAGGCGGAGAACCGCGAGCGGTTCAAGGCTGATGAAAGCGCCTATCTCGACGAATGGAACCTGACGCCGGCAGCCAAGCAGGCTGTGCTCGATCGCGATTACAACGCGATGATCGACGAAGGCGGCAATGTCTATTTCCTGTCCAAGCTCTTCTCCACCGACGGCAAGAGCTTCCAGTTCGCGGCCGGTTCGATGACCGGCATGACCCAGGAAGAATATGCACAGATGATGATCGATGGCGGCCGCTCGCCTGAAGGCGTTCGCTCCATCAAGGGAGGTTACTGATCATGGCACGCGTTACCACGGGCATCACGTCCAGCCACATCCCGGCGCTTGGCGCTGCCCTGCAGACCGGCACCAGCCAGAACGAATACTGGGGCCCGGTTTTCCAGGGCTACGATGCGATCAAGGAATGGATCGCCAAGGAAGAGAACATGCCCGACGTGGTGGTGCTGGTCTACAATGACCACGCTTCCGCTTTCGACATGAACATCATCCCCACTTTCGCCATCGGCTGTGCCGAGCGCTTCAAGCCGGCCGACGAAGGCTGGGGCCCGCGCCCGGTGCCTGACGTCATCGGCCATCCGGACCTCGCCTGGCACATCGCCCAGAGCCTGATCCTCGACGATTTCGACATGTGCATCATGAACGACATGGACGTGGACCACGGCTGCACCGTGCCGCTGTCGATGATCTTCGGCGAGCCGGAAGAATGGCCCTGCAAGGTCATCCCGCTGCCGGTGAACGTCGTCACCTATCCGCCGCCCTCGGGCGCACGCTGCTTTGCGCTTGGCGATTCCATCAAGGCTGCTGTCGAGAGCTTCCCGGAGGACCTCAACGTCCACGTTTGGGGCACGGGCGGCATGAGCCACCAGTTGCAGGGCCCGCGCGCAGGCCTGATCAACAAGGAGTTCGACCTCGACTTCATCGAACGCCTGATCAACGATCCGGAAGACCTCGCGAAGATGCCGCACATCGATTACCTGCGCGAAGCAGGCAGCGAAGGCATCGAACTGGTCATGTGGCTGATCATGCGTGGCGCGCTGGGTGACAAGGTGAAGGAGCTTTACAACTTCTACCACATCCCGGCCTCCAACACCGCGCTTGGCGCGCTGATCCTGCAGCCGGAGGAAACCGCTGGCGAGGCACTGGATCCCAAGCGCGTGCTGTCGGGCCACAGCCTGCAGGCTGCCGAATAAGCCGACAGGGGCGCCCGTTCGGAACAATTCCGCCGGGCGCCCTTTGATTCAACACGACCGAAAACTCGAACTCTCGACAGGGAGAAAGATCACATGAGAATCGCACTCGCCGGTGGCGGCGCATTTGGTGAAAAGCACCTCGACGGCCTCAAGAACATCGAAGGCGTGGAAGTGACCGCACTGGTCGGCCGCCGCCTGGAACCGACACAGGCCATGGCTGACAAATACGGCGTACCCTTCGCCACGACCGATTACGAAGCCATGCTGGAACGCGACGATGTCGACGCGGTGATCCTTTGCACCCCCACGCAGATGCATGCCGACCAGGCCATCAAGGCGATGGATGCCGGCAAGCATGTCGAAGTGGAAATCCCGCTGGCCGACAGCTGGGCCGATGCCGAAGCCGTGCTGAAGAAGCAGGAAGAAACCGGCCTTGTCTGCATGGCCGGCCACACCCGCCGCTTCAACCCTTCGCACCAGTATGTGAAGCAGCAGATCGAAGCGGGTAAGTTCAACGTCCTGTCGATGGACGTGGAGACCTACTTCTTCCGCCGCGAGAACAAGAACGCCAAGGGCGAACCGCGCAGCTGGACGGACCACCTGCTGTGGCACCATTCCGCGCACACGATCGACATCTTCCAGTACATGACCGGCTCCAAGGTCATTGCCGCGAACATCCTGCAGGGCCCCAAGCACCCTGACCTGGGCATCGCGATGGACCAGTCGATCCAGATGAAGACCGAAAAGGGCCAGATCCTGACCCTGTCGCTGTCCTTCAACAACGAAGGGCCCTTCGGCACCTTCTTCCGCTACATCGGCGATACGGCAACCTACCTTGCCCGTTATGACGACCTCTACACCGGGGCTGACGAGCCGGTTGACCTTTCCGGGGTCGACGTGCCGTCCAACAACGGCATCGAACTGCAGGACCGCGAGTTCATCGCCGCGATCCGCGAAGGGCGCGAGCCCAACAGCTCGGTCCACGGCGTGATCGAATGCTATCGCACCATCGGCCAGCTGGCCGCGAGCCTGGAAGAACAGGACGGCTGGTCCTGATCCGTTCGGCCTGTCCCGGCGTGCAGCCTTGCCAACCGCGGCAACCGCACGCCGGGGCGGACCCGTCACCGGCAGGACAGCCGGTTTACCGCGCATAAATGCTGGGTGGTAACCTTGCGCCCACCAGCCCTTTGCCCGCTTGCTTAACTTGGCGACCTTTATCTGTTAGGCCTAAGGCCGGAAGCAGAAGGGGACGGGACGCCATGAGCGTAAACGAGATTCTCGATCGCATGGAGGAACTCAGCCGCCGGATCGGGGGCGCAGACAGTTCTGGCGGAAGCGACCGCCTGGCCAGCATCATCGGCCTGCGCCAGGAATTCACCACCGAATGCGGCAACCTGCTGAAGGCCATGTGCGATGATCCGCGCATCTTCGACAACCGGGCCATCTTCAACGAATTGCAGGAAGGGCTGGAGAACATGCGCGCGCGCATGTCTGCCCACCAGCTGAAGTGGCAGGGTGAAAGTATCGAGCAGAACCCCGAAGCCTATCGCAAGGCTTCCGGCGCGGTGAATACGGTGGTGGAGCAGTTCATCGCCAACGCCCGCGCGAGGCTGGGCACCTGACACCGGCAAATCGCGCCTGCTGGCTGTGCAAGGCCGCCAAATCAGCGGCATATCCATTGCATCGCGCCCGCCCGATTGTGTAACGCTTCCCTGCACCGAATTTTGCATTCACCAAGCAGGAGAAGTCCGATTTCCATTCCCAAGAGAGCTATTGCCGGCCGTTCCCTCCATCCCGTGGGCCTGGGCTGCATGAACCTGTCATGGGCCTATGGTTCGCCGCCTCCGCATGAAGAAAAGGTCAAGCTGCTCAACCGCGCGCTGGACCTGGGCTATGACCATCTCGACACTGCCAATATCTATGGCGGCGGCGCGAACGAGGAACTGCTGGCCGAAGCGGTGATGCACCGCCGCAAGGAGTTCTTCCTCGCCTCCAAGTGCGGCATCGTGGTGGACGGGGTGAAGCGCGGTGTCAGCTGTTCGCCCGAATCCATCACCGAGAACCTCGACAAGAGCCTGAAGCGACTGGGCACCGACCATATCGACCTGTTCTACATGCACCGCTTCGATCCCAAGGTGCCGGTTGCCGACAGCGTGGGCGCCATGGTTCGCGCGATCGAGGCAGGAAAGATCGGCGCTTATGGCGTGTCCGAATGGAATGCGGCGCACCTGCGTGAAGCCCATGCCGTCCATCCGGTTGGCGCGGTGCAGCCCGAATATTCGCTGTGGACCCGCAATGTGGAGCTTGGCGTGCTGCAGGCTTGCGAGGAGTTGGGCATCCCGCTCGTCGCTTTCAGCCCCACCGGTCGCGGCGCATTCGGCGGCGTTCTGCGCGATCCCTCCACGCTTGAGGAGAAGGACCTGCGCACCAAGATGCCGCGCTTCAATGCCGAGAACTGGCCAAGGAACCTGAAGGTGATTGCCGAGTTCGAGCAACTGGCGGCGGATACCGGCGTGCGCCCTGCGCAACTGGCGCTGCGCTGGGTGCTGGAGCAGGGCGATGTCTGCCATGTCATCCCCGGCACAACCTCCATCGCTCACCTCGAAGAGAACTTCGAGGCTGCCAATCTGGATATCCCGGCAGCCGCGATTGCGCGTGCCGGCGAGATCATCAACCACGGCACGGTGCATGGCCATCGCTATCACGATGCGATCAAGCCAACCATCGACACCGAAGAGTTCGAGGACGCTTGATCAAGATCCGGCCTGTTCGCTGCGGGTAAAGCCGAGACGGGCAGAAGGCTATACATTCACCGGCTTGGAGAGGGGCCATGGCAGACACGGATATCAGGGCCGAGATCGGCTATAGCGAGCGCACGGAAAGGAAACCCTATTTCTACGCCAACGCGCATGAAAAGGACTTCGTTCCGCTGAAGCCGGTGGAAGTGGAGATCAGGGACGCGCGCGGGATCGACACCGATCTCGACCGTGAAGGCTTCATCCTGGTCGAGCACAAGAGCGTGCTGGATGACCTGACCGATCTCGATGCCGTCAAGCGCGTCCACGCCCCCGAAATCGTCGAGCTGATCAAGCAGGTCAGCGGCTGTGACCATGTGCAGACCACGCCCTTCGGCATCCTGCGCTTTTCGGAAAAGTCCGGATCGAACGAAGCCCATGACAACTCGCATCCGGCCCGCTTCGTCCATGTCGACATGGCGAAGGACGATGCGGCGGCTGCCCGCGCGCAAACCGCGCCGGAAGGCCGCAAGATCATCCGCAGCGCGCAATACAACGTCTGGCGCGTGTTGTCCGCACCGCCGCAGGACGTGCCACTGGGCGTGTGCGACTACACCAGCATCTCGGCTGACGATCTCATTGATTGCGATGCCATTTTCGATCCGCTGGACGGCAGCCCGGAGTGGGGTTTCGGCAATTACCTGCTGGAATACAATCCGGCCCACCGCTGGTTCTATTATTCCAACATGCACGTGGGCGAGGCGCTGGTCTTCAAGACGTCGGAAAGCGATCCCGACCGCGCGCAGCTGATGCCGCACGGTGCGTTCGACAACCCGCTGGCAGGGCCGGATTCGCCGCCGCGCATCAGCCTGGAAATGCGCGGCACGGCATACTGGTTCGGGTGAGCGATCGATATCGCGGCCTGATGGGACAGGAGAGGAAAACCATGAAGCGAGTGATTTCCACGGCCGCACTGGCCCTTGCGCTGGCTGCCATACCCGCGCTGGCACAGGACAATGACGGGGAAGAGGATTTCGCCGCGATGATGGCCAGGGTCAACCTGCTGCCGGACACGGCAGGCGATGGCCCCCATCCTTCGCTGATCGAATTGGACGAGGGCTTGCCCGGCTTCGTCATCTATCGCCCGCAGGACCTGTCCGCCATCGGTCCTGATGGCCTCGGGGTGTTTGTCTGGGGCAATGGCGGCTGCGCGGCGGATGGCACCAGCAGCCGCTTCCACCTCTCGCAGATCGCGTCCTATGGCTATCTCGTGATCGCACCGGGCGGATGGCGCAGCGGCCCCGATCGCAAGGAGGATGCGGCCCCTGCGCGCAGCCCCGGGCCGGACGGGCAGTTTCCGCCATCGCCCACCAATGCCGCGCAGCTTGTCGAGGCTTTGGACTGGGCGCTGGCCGAAAACAGCCGAACGGGAAGCCGATATCACGGCCTGGTGGACGAAAATGCCCTTGCCGTGGGCGGGTTCTCCTGTGGCGGCGTGCAGGCGCTGACCGTTGCCGGTGATCCCCGCTTCGATACTGTCGTGGTGCAGAATTCCGGCCTCTTGCCCGAAGGTGCCCCGCGGCTTGGCGGGATGGAGCTGGGCAAGGACGGGCTATCAGCCCTGCATACGCCGGTGATCTACCTCGACGGCGGACCGACGGATATCGCCTACGAGAACGGCCTTGATGACTACAACCGCATCACCCACGTGCCGGCATTCTGGATCAACACGCCCACCGGCCACGGTGGCACCTATCACGAGCCGATGGGCGGCCGGAACGCGATGATCGTGGTCGACTGGCTGGAGTGGCAATTGCGCGATGACGAAGGCGCGAGGCGCACGTTCATGGGCGAGAACTGCCGCCTCTGCACCGATCCCGAAGCCACGATCGAGGCGAAGAACCTGCAACTGCTGCCCTGACCGGACAGGGTCCGGCACTGGCATCAATTATACGCGACGGCACCGAGGCGCGGCCACGATGTCGGGAGGACGAACCTGCCCCGGCACCGACGCGAGGTGGAAGCAGCGGAGCGTTTGCCCCGTTACTCCGCCGCTTCCGGTTCCGCCTCTTCTGCGGGCGCAGCCTCGGCTGCGCGCTCGACATTATAGGCGGAAACGATCTTCCAGCTCGAACCCGGGGCGCGTTCCCAAACCGTCTGGCTGATCAGCGGCATGGTGACGGCTTCGCCCGTTTCGGGATCGGTGGTGGTGAAATCGACAAGCGAGGTGACCACGGCCAGGTCATCCGCACTGGAAGCCCAGCCGTTGAGCGGTTCGGTGCTCAGCGCGAAATTCGGGTCTTCCAGCAGGTCGCCAAAGGCATTGGCAATGGCGGCACCGCCGTCGACGATCGTGCCATCCGGACGGACCAGCACGGCTTCGTCAGCATAGAGCCGGGCAATGCCGACCAGGTCACCGGATTCGATCGATTGCAGCTGGGACATTTCCGTCTGGCGGATGGCCGCAACAGTTTCTGCCGGATCACCGCCACCGCAAGCGGTCAGCAGCAGCGCGGGTGCCAGTGCGGCGAGTGTGAGCGTCTTCATCGTGTTTCCCCCAATCTCTCCTGTTGGCCGCTTTCGGCCCGAATGAGTGATCGTGGGATAGGCACGGGCGATTCGTCCTGCCTTGATTTGGGGCAAATTTGCACAAACGGCCCGGCCCCTCCCTGTTGTCAGGGCGAGACCGGGCCGCATGCCACGTCGACTATCTGTTTCAGAGTGCCGAGCTGTAGAGCGCGAGCAGGTTGGACCATGCGCGGTCGGCTTCGGCCTCATCGTAAACCGGGCTGTCGAGCACCGTCCAGCCGTGGTCCCCCTGATAGACTTCCACCGTCACTTCGGCAGCGGCAGCTTCACCGGCTGCAGCCAGCGCATCCTTATCGGTCGGCGCGTTGGCATCGTCATTCCTGGCAATGGCAATGAGCACCTTGGCATCGGCCGCAACATCATCGAGCAGGTTGACCGGCGCTGCATCATCCTCGCCCACGAGCCCGCCGCCGTGGAAGCTGGCGGCCGCCTTCACCCGGTCCGGCACGGCCGCAGCGGCACGAATGGTCCAGCTACCGGTCATGCAGTAGCCCTGGTTGCCGATCCCGCGCGAGCTGTCGACCGCGTCCTGGCTGTCGAGCCACGCGACCACGGCCTGAACCGTTTCAGCAATGGCTTCCGGCGTGTTCGCTGCCATCCACGGGCCGACCGTCTCAAAGCCGCCGCCTTCACGCCAGGCATCGAAATCCTCGAACTGTTGGCCGGCGACGGAACGGTAATAGGGATTGGCGACGAGTACGGCATAGCCTTCCTCGGCAAGGCGGCGCCCCATCTCGACCTTGGCAGGACGCAGGCCGGCGATGTCCGGCCACAGGATGACGGCCGGAGAGGCCACGCCCGCGGGATGGATGAACACGCCGTCGAACGTGCCGCCCGGTGCCTCGAACGTCACGGCGTTTTCCACCAGCGCACCTTCCACCGCCCCAGCTTCTTCTGCCACGCTCTCGCCACTGGTGCAGGCAGCCAGCGCTCCCGCACCGGCAACGGCACCCATGCGGGCAAACTGCCGGCGGTTCACGCGCGGCATCGCGCTTACGAGTTCCTGATCACACATCTCTTCTCTCCCGGTTGATCCGATAATTCGGGCCGGAGGATAACAGAGCAATATGCGAGGTAAAGGATCAGGTGAGATCATCCAGATCGATGATCAGCCCTTCTTCTGCGGCCTTCATCGCATCGCGGCGCAACTGCTCGATCTTCAGGCGACCGGCAGGGGCTTCTTCCTCGGGCAGCGCGGCCATGACCTTCTCGTGGATCTCCTCGAAGTCGGGGCCATGCTCCGGGTGCGTCAGGATCAGGCCGTCCTGCCGGGTCATCCCGCGCAGGATCTTGGCGCCCACCTCGTAGGGGTCCATCCCTTCCTCGAATGCCGTACCGAACTGCCTGAGCTGCTCGTCACTGGTTTCGGGAAAGCCGCTTTCACCGAAGCTGTCAGGCCGCTTCATCGCGCTGGTCCAGGCGTTGGTGCGGGTCAGCGCGGGGCAGCACAGCGAACAGCCGATGCCATGCGGGGCAAGGTTGTAGCGCAGGCTCTCGGTCAGGCCGCGCACGGCGAACTTGCTGGCGGTGTAGATGCCGGCCTGCGGCCCGGGGAGGAATGCTGCCATGGAAGCCACGTTCACCACATGGCGGCGGCCTTCGCTGGCCTTGATCCTGGGAAGGAAGGACACGATGCCGTTGACCACACCCCCGAAATTCACGCCCATGATCCAGTCGAAATCGTCATAGCTGGCTTCATCGGTCGGGCCGAATACCGACACGCCGGCATTGTTGACCAGCACATGCACTTCACCGAAGTGCTCCACCACCTTGTCGGCAGCAGCGGCAAAAGCCTCGCGATCGGTCACGTCCAGCTTGATGAACAGCGGCTGCTCGTAGCCCTTCTCCTCGAACCACCTGGCGGTGGAGGCCTTGTCGTCCTCGTTGCGATAGGACAGCGCCAGGCGCATCCCGGCATCGGCAAAGGCCTGGGCCACGCCAAGGCCGATCCCGGTTACCGCACCGGTCACGAAAGCCACGCGGCCTTCCCACTGGTCACGAAATTCGCTGGGGCTGAAATCCATTTTTCCGAAAATCCTCTCACCCAAAGGCTGGTAATGACACTATCGTTCGTTACTAAGCCACATAACGATTTGAGGGAGAGAGTCGATATGAGTGATGTGGAAGCACGCCTGGCAGAGCTGGAGCACAAGGTTGGTGTCCTCGAGGATATCCAGGCCATCCGCCGCCTGCACTGGGCCTATGGCTATTACATCGATTTCAACCGTCCGGACGAGGTGGCAGACCTGTTCGCCGAGGATGGCTCCGTCGTTTTCCTGTCAGGCGAATATGTCGGCCATGCGGGCGTAAAGCGCCTGTACGGAGACTGGATCGCCGGGCGTTTCACCGGTGGCCGCCCGGGCCCGGTGAACGGCCTGTTGCTGGACCATTTCCAGATGCAGGACATCATTACCGTGGCACCCGACCGCAAGACGGCCAAGGGCCGCTTCCACGGCATCCTGCTGGGCGGATGGCACGATGATTTCCAGGAAACGCGCGAAGAGATGATGCCGCAGCAGTTCCTCGAAGCAGGCATCTACGAGAACGATTACGTCAACGTCGACGGCATCTGGAAGATCAAGCGCCTCGATTACATGATGCAGTGGCAGGGCGATTACGAAAGCGGCTGGGCGCACACCACCGCGCACCTGCAGCCGGCCACCAAGACCTTCCCGGAAGATCCGCTCGGTCCCGATATCCTGCTGCCGGAAAGCGAGCACCGCGAAACCTGGCCCTATCGCCAGGACGTGCCGATGCACTTCGCGCACCCCAAGTTCGGGGCCGTGCTGGCCGGGCAGGAAAAATAGGCATGAAGGATCGGTCGCAGCTCGGCTTCGACCCGGTCGATACATCGAACCGCGCCGCGCTTTCCAACCGGGAAGTGGCGGAGCGGTTCATCCACCTCTTCTACGAGGAGGACAATCCGGAAGAGGCTTTCACCTGCTGGGTGCATCCCGATTACATCCAGCACAATCCCAATGCGCCTACCGGGCGGGACAACACGCTGGCAATGATGCGCACCAGCATGGCCAAGTTCCCCGACCTGACCCATGATGTGAAGCGGATCATCTGGGGCCAGCCGGATTGTTCGATGGTGGCGGTGCATTTCCACTTCAGGCGCACGAGGGAGGAGCGCGGCTATGCCATCGTGGACCTGCTGCGCTTTGCCGATGGCTATCTGGTGGAACACTGGGACGTGATGCAGGAAATACCCGAACCGGGGACAACGAAGAACGATAACGGAATGTTCTGACCGGTCGGAAATTTGTGGGGGAGGACACGATATGGCGAAACTGGAAGATGGCAGCGAGAAGGGCCTGAAGGGCCACTTCAGGGAAGACTTCAGCCATCGGGAACGCGTGGGCCTTGCCCCGCGCGCCGGACACATCAACCGCGATGCCCCCTACAAGCGCATCGCGACGGAAGAGGCATGGACATTCCCTGACCTTGTGAAGGCGCAGGTCGAATACCTTGAGAGCGGCGACATGCCGCATGACGATTCGCTCAAGATGGCCGGCATGTTCGCCCGCATGCCCAGCTTGCAGGACATGCTGCAGGACCTTGGCGAACTGCGCATCAGCCATATGGACGAACTCGGCATCGACCGGCAGCTGCTCCTGCTCACCGCCCCGGGCGTACAGGTGGTGCGCCCGGGCGATGGCACGCCGCTCTCCGTCCAGGCGAATGACATCGCGGCAGAAGCCTGCGCCAGATACCCTGATCGCTTTTCCGCCTGCGCGGCTTTCGACCCGCGCGATGTCGCAGGATCGGTGAAGGAACTGGAACGCGCGGCAAAGCTGGGCCTCAACGGCGCGGTGCTCAATTCGCACTTCCAGGGCCGCTATCTGGACGAGTTGGAGTTCTGGCCGATCCTCGAAGCGCTCGAGGCCAATGACCTTGCGCTCTACATCCACCCCACAGCGCCCTTCAACGCGCCGCATTACGAGAAGCGCGGCTTCTTCGGCGCGCTGGGCGGCTTCCCGCACGATGTGTGGCTGCACACGATGGGCCTGATCATGTCCGGCGCCTTCGACCGCTTCCCCAAGCTGAGGCTGGTGATCGGCCACATGGGCGAATGCATGCCGCTGCATCTCTATCGCTTCGACTGGATGCAGGGGAATGCCGATGGCCGCCCGCGGCCCGACATGTTCCCGGTGGACCAGACGCCCAAGCTGAAGCATCCGGCCAGCTATTACTTCAAGCACAACATCTGGATCACCACCAGCGGCGTGGGCTGGGAACCGGCGATCAGGTTCTGCCAGGAAGTGCTCGGGCCCGAGCGGGTGATCTACGCGATGGATTACCCCTATCAGCAAAGCTCCGACGAGGTCGCCGCCTATGACCGGATGGACATGAGCGATGAACACAAGAAGATGCTGATGGAAGACAACGCCCGCCACGTGTTCCGCATCACCGGTTAGGTGATGCCTGGCGGCTGGTCAGGCCGCCTTGCGCGCCAACTGCTCGATCACGTGGGGATGGATCTGCCCGAAGAAGCGGATCGTCGCCTTGCGGCCGTTGCGCGCGGCGATGCAGCCGTTGACCTCGATCCTGTCGGCAATGGTCAGGTGGATGAAATCATCGCCCCCTGCCCATGAAGCATCGGCTTCGGCACAGCAGCCTTCCGGGCTGATCTGGGAAATGGCGACGGGAAATAACTGGCAGGCGCAATCGCAAAGCGCGCCGATCTTCAACTTGGCAGGTGCAGCATCACGCCTTGCCATGCCCGATCTCCTTGTCCCGTCCGAAAGACGGTTTCACGGGCCAAGGGTTAAGCAAGATATGGTTAACATGCCGTGTTCGGCCCGTTAATCGCGCAATCAGCAACGCAAAAGGGCGCCCCCCCCCCCCGCGAGGAGCCACCCTTTCCCGGATTTGATGTCCGGTGCGGATCGATCAGGCAGCCGCAGCGGCCGAACCCGATCCCCACACTTCCTCTGCCACTTCCACGCACAGACGGATCTTCTCTGCCTGCTGGGCGGTGGTGATGTCATTGCCGTGCACGGTGCTGGCAAAGCCGCACTGCGGGGACAGGGCCAGCTGGTCGATATCGGCGTATTTGGTCGCTTCCTCGATCCGGCGCTTGATATCGTCCTTGCTCTCCATGTCGCCAAGCTTGGTGGATACCAGTCCCAGCACCACGGTCTTGCCCTTGGGCAGGAAACGCAGCGGCGAGAAATCGCCTGAACGGGCATCGTCATATTCAAGGAAGAATGCGTCGATGTCGCATTCGTTGAACATGATTTCCGCCACCGGGTCATAGCCGCCTTCGGCCGCCCAGCTGGAACGGAAATTGCCGCGGCACAGGTGCATGGCCTTGACCATGTCAGCCGGAGCCGAGGCAAAGCTGTCCGAAATCAGCTTGGCATACTGCTTGGTTGTGGCATCGGGATCGAGGCCGCGCTTGGCGGCATCGGCCCGGTGCGCATCATCGCACAGGTAGGCGAGGTTGGTATCGTCGAACTGGATATAGCGGCAGCCGGCTTCGGCCAGGCTGTCCACTTCGGCGCGATAGGCGGTTGCGACATCTTCGAAGAATTCGTCCATTTCGGGATAGACATCGGCCGGGATGCCATCGCGACCGGCGCGGAAGTGCAGCATGGTCGGGCTGGGAATGGCGACCTTCGGCATCGCCCCATCGCCCACCTTGCCGGCGAGGAACTTGTAGTCTGCAAGCTGGATCGGCTTTTCATGCGCGACCTTGCCCGTCACCACCATGACCGGCGGGGCAAAGCTCACGTCCTTGCCGGAATCGTTCTTGAAGGCCTTCTTCAGCCCGCCGCGTTCCTCCACACCGGAAAGCTGCAACAGGAAATCGGTATGGAAGAAGTAGCGCCGGAATTCGCCGTCGGTGATGGCCTTCAAGCCAAGGCCTTCCTGCCAGGCGACAAGCTCGGCAATGGCTTCATCCTCGATGGCGCGCAACTCGTCATAGGAGATGTTGTTTGCGGCACGATGCTGACGAGCTTCGATCACTTCGCGCGGGCGCAGGAATGAGCCGACGTGATCGGCACGCAGGGGCAATTTGGTAGTCATCTGTTTGGTCCTGTGATGGCGTTAGCAGTTACTAAGCCAGGGTCATGGCGCGGGCTCGCGCTCGACTGACACGGCAACCCAGGATCGTGGCGCGGGCTCGCGCTGGCCTGGATGCTGCCGCTTATACGGCGTGCGGGTCGGCTCTGGCAAGAGGCTATGCTGCGCCTGCGAAATCTCGTTCATACACGCCGGAACGGCGGAATTTCGCGGTTTTTGGGCGCTTGCCCGATGCGCCAGCGCGCTTTAGTAAGTGCTGCATACAAATACTGGCGCGCGCGGCCGAACCGGCCCGGCGGGCCAGCCCGGGGAGAGGAATGGCCGACATCACGCTCTATCATTGGGAGCCGAATGCCAATTCGGGCAAGCCCATGCTGGCGCTTGAGGAAAAGGGCGTGGCCTATGACAGCCACTACATCAACATGCTGGAATTCGACCAGCACCAGCCCGAGTACCTGGCCGTCAACCCGCAAGGGACCATCCCCGCCATGACGCATAGCAAGCTGGTGCTGACGGAAAGCACGGCGATCATGGAATATGTCGACGAGGCCTTCGACGGCCCGGCCCTGATGCCCGCTGATCCGCGGGACAGGTGGCGGGTGCGCTGGTGGATGAAGTTCATGGACCAGTGGCTTGGCCCCAGCTTCTCGATGATCGGCTGGTGCACCTTCGTCGGTCCTTCGCTCGCCCACAAGTCGGAAGAAGAGCGCGAAGCGATGCTGGCACGCATCCCCCTGCCCGAACGCCGCGTAGCCTGGCGCAAGGCCATGTTCGCCGAATTCAGCGAGGCGGAACTGGCTGAAAGCCGCCGCCGGATCGGCAAGGGCGTGGAACTCTTGGAAGAAGAGCTGGGCAAGCGGCAGTTCGTGGCAAGCAACGCCTATTCGCTGGCGGACATCAACATCTTCAATTCCACCTACATGCTGCCCGTCGGCAATGCCGATATCTGCAGCCCCGACCTCACGCCCAATATCTGGCGCTGGCTGCGGGAAGTCTATCAGCGGCCAGCCGTGCAGCGCACCTGGGCCAAGGGTTCGGGACGCTTCACCGATCGCTTTACCGCCGTGATGGAGGACTTCGCCGCATGAGCATGGCCATTCTCTACCACGGCGAACCCAACGGCCCTTCGCTGTCCGTGCTGGCGGCTCTTGCAGAAAGCGGGCTGGAGATCGAATGCCGGGCGATCAGCCTTCGCGCCGGCGAGAGGCATGGCTTGCCTGAGGTGTCCGACAGTACCGCACTCGACTTCGCAGTAGAAGGCGAAGGCCCGGTGCTGGTGATCGATGGCGAAGCGATGAGCGAGGCGGTCTTCATCGCACAGTATCTCGACGAGGCTGCCGGCGGTTGCGGCCTGCAGCCTGCCGATCCCTATGCCCGCTGGCAGATGCTCATGTGGTGCCGCCAGGCGACCGAGCGCCTGTCACCTGCCGCGGCCTATATCGGTTTGCATGCGAGTGCGGCAGGTGAAGCCGCGCTCGACACGATCCGGTCTGACGACCTTCGCGCGCGCTGGCAGGATTGGCTGGATGGCCGGTTCGACGAAGCCAAGCTGGCTGACAGCCGCGCCAAGGTGGCGCAGTTTTGCCAGCGTATCGAGGACCAGCTTGCCGACGGCCGCGAATGGTTGATGGGCAGCTTTTCCATTGCGGACCTGGAAACATTCGCCTGGATACGGTCCATGCGCACCCTTGAGGCAGGGGCGTTTTCTGGCAAGGAAGCATTGAACGCCTGGCTGGCGCGTGTTGAGTCGCGGCCCAGCGTGCAGGCAGCGCTCGCCCGCTCGACAACGGGTGAGCCAGAACGGGCCTTCGCGCCCGGACCGGAAATCAACCGCTGGGGCTGAGGTGCTCCGCGGCAAGGTTCTTGGGAGAGGACAAGGAATGCGTAACAAGTTCTTGGGTGTTCTGGCAGGCGCGCTGGCCCTGTCTGCCTGTGGCAGCGACGTGCCCGAAGGCGGCATCGATGCGGATCGGCTGATCAATGCCGCTCAGGATACCGCCAACTGGATCACCTATGGCCGCGATTATGCCGAGCAGCGCTACAGCCCGCTGGACCAGGTGAACCTGGAAACCGTGAGCGACCTTGGCCTTGCCTGGTATGCCGATCTCGACACTTCGCGCGGACAGGAAGCCACGCCGCTGGTGATGGACGGCAAGCTCTATGTCACCACGGCCTGGTCCAAGGTGAAGGCCTACAACGCCGCGACCGGCGAACCCTTGTGGGAATATGATCCCGAAGTTCCCGGCGAAACCGCGGTCAAGGCCTGTTGCGACGTGGTGAACCGCGGCCTCGCGGCCTGGGGTGACCGGCTCTACCTTGGCACGCTCGACGGTCGCCTGATTGCGCTCGACCGCGATACGGGAGAGGAAGTCTGGTCCGAAGTGACCGTGGACCAGTCCAAGGCCTACACCATCACCGGTGCACCGCGCGTGATCAATGGCAAGGTGCTCATCGGCAACGGCGGCGCTGAATATGGCGTGCGCGGTTACATCTCGGCTTACGATGCGGACGATGGCGAGATGCTGTGGCGCTTCTACACCGTGCCCGGCTCGCCCGAGGAAGCGGAGACCGAATCCGAGGCCATGGCCGCCGCGCGCGAAACCTGGAACGGCGAATGGTGGAAACTGGGTGGTGGCGGCACCGTGTGGGATGCCATGGCCTATGACCCCGAGCTGGACCTGCTCTATATCGGTGTCGGCAACGGCTCGCCCTGGAACCAGGCCTATCGCAGCCCCGGCGGCGGCGACAACCTCTACCTGTCCAGCATCGTGGCACTGCGCCCGGAGACCGGCGAATATGTCTGGCATTACCAGTCCACACCCGGCGAAACCTGGGACTTCACGGCGACCCAGCACATCATGCTGGCGGATATCGAGATCGACGGGACCGAACGCCAGGTACTGATGCAGGCCCCCAAGAACGGCTTTTTCTACGTGATCGATCGCGCCACCGGCGAACTGATCAGCGCGGACAACTACGTTCCTGTCAATTGGGCCACCGGCATCGACGTGGAGACCGGCAGGCCGATCGAAGTGCCCGAGGCGCGCTTCGACAAGACCGGCGTGCCTTTCGTCTCCACCCCGGGCGCAGGTGGCGGTCACAACTGGCACCCCATGGCGTTCCACCCGGGCGAAGGGCTGGTCTACATCCCCGCCATCGAGGCGGCCTTCCCCTACTTCCCGGAAGAAAACTGGCAGGCTGACCCGGCCCGCGGCTTCAATGTCGGCGTGGACCAGTCGGCAGGCGCCATGCCGGCAGATAACGCCGTGCGTGAAGGTGCGGCGGCTGCCACCAAGGGATCGCTGATCGCATGGGATCCGGTGACGCAGACCGAACGCTGGCGCGTGCAATATCCCGGGCCGTGGAACGGTGGCGTCCTCGCTACCGGGGGCGGCATCGTGTTCCAGGGCACCGCAGGCGGCTATTTCAACGCCTACAACGCGGCAGACGGTTCGCAAGTGTGGAGCTTCGCTGCGCAAACCGGCGTGGTTGCGCCGGCCATGACCTATACGGTTGACGGCGAGCAATATGTCGCCGTTCTGGCTGGCTGGGGTGGCATCTGGGCCCTGGCACCGGGTGGCATCCTGAACGAAACCTCCGGCCCTGTGCCGAACATCTCGCGCCTGCTGGTCTTCAAGCTGGGCGGCACGGCGGAACTTCCGCCTGCTCCCGAACTTGCCCGCCGGCCGCTTGACCCGCCGCCGTTCCGCGGCAACGTGAACGACCTGGCGCAGGCAACCTACGATTATGGTCGTTATTGCGGCGGTTGCCACGGCGATGCGGCCATCGGATCGACTGTCCTGCCCGACCTTCGCCGCAGCGCCGTGCTCGACAATTCCAATACGTGGCAGCAGATCGTCCACGACGGCGCGCTCTCCTTCAACGGCATGGTCGGCTTCAGCGATTCGCTCAGCGCCGAACGTATCGAGGGCATCCGCCAGTATGTGATCTTCCGCGCCAACCAGGACAAGGAACTGGGAGGCATCGGCGCGCAGGGCGGCTGACACGGCGAGCAATCGGGCGAAACGATTGTAACGGTCGTTAGCTTGATTGCTCGGCGATAGGCAGCCATAGGCTGTTCTGGTAGACATCCACATCAAGGACTCCCCGGAGTCGGATCACGCAACTTTCAAGGATTGGGAGAGGAAGCCCGTCATGAATGAAGTTACCACCATCGATCGCACGCAGCGCGAATATTCGGATGCCGTGAAGAAGGCCCTGGCCCGCAAGCCGCAGCTTTTCATCAACGGCGAATGGGTCGACAGCTCCGGCGGCGAGACCATCGATGTCGAAGACCCGTCCTCGGGCAAGATCATCTCCAGCTTCGTCGAAGCCACCGACAAGGATATCGACCGTGCGGTTGCCGCTGCACGCACCGCGTTCGACGATGGCCGCTGGCGGAACATGCCGCCGATCGCGCGCGAGAAGATCATGCATCGTCTGGCGGACCTGATCGAGGAAAATGCTGACGAGTTCGCCGAACTGGAAGCCATCGACGTGGGCAAGCCCAAGGGTATGGCTGCCGCGATCGACGTTCCCGGCTCCGTGGCGCACATCCGCTACATGGCTGGCTGGGCCGGCAAGGTGGGCGGCGAAACGCTGCCCCCCTACACCATGCCCAACGGCATGATGTTCGCCTACACGCTGAAGGAGCCGGTTGGCGTCTGCGCGCAGATCGTGCCGTGGAACTTCCCGCTGCTGATGGCCTGCCTGAAGATCGCACCGGTGCTGGCATCGGGCTGCACCACCATCCTCAAGCCTGCCGAACAGACCAGCCTCACCGCCCTGCGCCTGGCTGACCTGGTGCTGGAATCCGGCATCCCGGCCGGCGTCGTCAACGTGGTGACCGGCTATGGCCACACCGGTGGTGACCGCCTGGTGAAGCACCCGGATGTCGACAAGGTGGCCTTCACCGGCTCGACCGAGATCGGCAAGCTGATCAACCGCAACGCCACCGAAACGCTGAAGCACGTCACCCTCGAACTGGGCGGCAAGAGCCCGGTGGTGGTGATGCCCGACGTGGACGTTGCCGAAACCGCCCCGGGCGTGTCGCAGGCGATCTTCTTCAACTCCGGCCAGGTCTGCGTCGCCGGTTCGCGCCTCTATGCGCACAAGTCCGTGTTCGACAAGGTCGTGGAAGGCATGGCCGAGACCAAGGACTTCTGGGCGCCGCGCCCCTCGCTCGATCCCGCCGCACACATGGGCCCGCTGGTATCCAAGGAACAGCACGAGCGCGTGATGGGCTATATCGAAGCCGGCAAGCGCGACGGCGCATCGGTGCTGATGGGCGGTGACGTTCCGGCCAGCGATGGCGGTTACTACGTGAACCCCACCATCCTGACCGACGTGAACCCGCAGATGAGCGTCGTGCGCGAGGAAATCTTCGGCCCGGTGGTCGTTGCCCAGCGCTTCGAGGACCTCGACGAAGTGGTGAAGGACGCGAACGACACGCAGTACGGCCTCGCCGCCGGCGTGTGGACCAAGGACGCATCGGCCGCCCACCGGATCGCCAGCAAGCTGCAGGCGGGCACCGTGTGGGTGAACTGCCACGCCATGATCGACGCCGGCATCCCGTTCGGCGGCTACAAGGAATCGGGCATCGGCCACGAACAGGGCCGCCTGGGCCTTGAAGCCTACCTCGAAACCAAGTCGGTCATGATGAAGCTCTGATCAGCCGGTTTCACGAAGAAATGGCCCGCTTCGGCATTGCCGGGGCGGGCTTTTTCGTGTTCAGACTGTGATGAAGACGAACAATACCGCAGCAGGATTCCACCATGCCGATAGACCTCAACAAGATCCGCGCCATTGACGTGCACGTCCACGCCGAAGTCAGCTGCCATGATCCGGAAGACCCGGTGATGGGCAAGTTCTTCGATGCCGCGTCCGCCTATTTCAAGGCTCCGCGCGAACGGCCGAAAATGCCCGAGATTTGCGAGCTTTACCGCGAATCCAACATCGCCTTCT
This sequence comes from Alphaproteobacteria bacterium, assembly GCA_030424845.1. Taxonomy (GTDB): domain Bacteria; phylum Pseudomonadota; class Alphaproteobacteria; order Sphingomonadales; family Sphingomonadaceae; genus Alteraurantiacibacter. The sequence continues at coordinate 212,588 of JAUHWC010000004.1, forward strand.
GCATGTTCACGGTGGACTGCGAGAGCGGCATGGGCGCCAAGCGAGTGTCGAACTACGAAGTCGCCGAAGTGGCGGCCAAGTATGATGACGTGTGCATTCCCTTTGCCAGTATCGATCCGCGCAAGGGCAAGTACGGCGCACGCGAGGCAATCGATTTGATCGAGAACCACGGCGTGAAGGGCTTCAAGTTCCACGGCATCGCGCAGGATTGCCATCCGGCGGACAAGGTCGGGTACCCGATCTATGAAGTGATCAACGAATACAAGCTGCCGGCCATCTTCCACACCGGCCATTCCGGCATGGGAACGGGCATGCGCGGCGGCGGCGGCATGCGCTTGAAATATGGCGAGCCGATGCTGGTGGATGACGTGGCGGTGGACTTCCCGGACATGAAGATCATCCTTGCCCACCCCAGCTGGCCGTGGGTGGACCAGAGCCTGTCGATGGCGCTGCACAAGACCAACGTCTACATCGACCTGTCCGGCTGGAGCCCCAAGTACTTCCCCAAGCAGGTGATCCAATATGCGAACACCCAGCTGAAGAAGAAGATGCTGTTCGGCACCGACTTCCCGCTGATCCATCCGGACAAGTGGATGGCTGCGGCCAAGGAAGTTGGTTTCAAGGAAGAGGTAATGCCGGGCATCATGAAGGACAATGCCGCAAGGGTTCTCGGCTTGGCGTGAACGAGCCGGATGACATCCGCAACTGGCAGCGGCTGTCTGACCGCATAACCACATCGGGCAAGCTCGATCCGGCCGACCCGCAGCGGCTGGCCGAAATCGGCGTCAAACGGGTGATCAACCTTGCGTTGGATGATCATCCCGAAGCGCTGCCCGATGCCGAGGCCCTGATGGCTGCTGCGGGTCTTGAATACACGCACATCCCGGTGCCGTTCGACGCACCGGCAAGCGAGCATTACACGGCCTTCGTGTCCGCGCTGGAAGCCGATGACACGCCGGTGCACATCCATTGCATCATGAATTTTCGCGTCTCGGCTTTCTTCTACCGCTACCATGTCGAGGCTTGCGGGATGGCGGAAGGTGAGGCACGCGCATTGATGGAGAGGGTGTGGGTTCCGCACCGGACAGACGAACTGGCAGTGCCGCCATGGCGCGCCTTTGTAGAGAGAGTGGGAGAGGCATGAATTTCAACGGCAAGCATATCTGCGTGACGGGCGCTTCATCAGGCATCGGCCTGGTCGCTGCGAGGATGCTGGTTGAACGCGGTGCGCGCGTCTCGCTGATCGCCCGGCGCAAGGACAAGCTGGACGAGGGGAGCGCGGAACTGGGTGACAAGGCGGCAGGATTTGCCGCCGACGTGGGTGACAAGGCCGCCCTTGAAGCGGCACTGGATGCCGCCGCCGATCATTTCGGACCGATCGAGGGGCTGTTCGCCAATGCCGGCCTGACCGGTGGCTTCACCCCCTTCACCGCTTTCGATCCGGAAGTGTTTGCCGAGACGGTGAAGGTCAACCTCACCAGTGTGTTCTGGGCAGCGCAAAAGGTGATCCCGGCGATGATCGAGGCGGGCAAGGGCTCGATCCTCGTCACCGGATCGATGGGGTCCAAGCGCGGCATGGCGATGAACCCGGCCTATGTCGCTTCCAAGCATGGCGTGCTGGGCCTGACCCGCGCCATCGCCGTGGAAATGGCCCCGCACGGCATCCGCGCCAACTGCATCATCCCCGGCTTCATCGTGACAGAGGCCTTGGACCGTATTCCCGAAGAGCAGAAGGGCAAGATAGAAGCCCGCGTCCCGCAGCGGCGCATGGGATCGTGCGAGGAACTGGCCGAAGTCGCCTGCTTCCTGCTGTCCGATGCCGCCAGCCACGTGACCGGGCAGGACTGGGCCGTGGACGGCGGCGTGCTGGAGAGTATCGAGGTCTGATGAAGGAGGCCGCCCGATGGCGCTGAAATACTACCACGCCGAACCGCTGGCCAATTCCCTGAAGTCGCTGATCCCGCTGGTCGAGAAGGGCCTCGACTTCGAAGGCATCTATGTCGACCTGCACAAGTTCGAACAGCATTCGGACTGGTTCACGGCGAGCAATCCCGAAGGGCAGGTTCCGGTGCTCGACCACGACGGGACGATCATCACCCATACCACGGTGATCAACGAATACCTGGAAGACGCCTTCCCCGATGCCAATCCCGCTGACGGCCCCTTGCGCCCGTGCGATGCGGTGGGTACCGCGCGCATGCGATACTGGAACAAGTTCGTTGACGAGCAGGTGATGAACTATGTCTCCATGCATGGCTGGCACCGGCTGATCAGGGTAATCACCAGGAGCATCGAGGACGACAAGTTCGAGGAACTGATGAGCCACGTGCCGCTGCCCGACCAGCGCAAGAAGTGGATGACCGCGCGTTCAGGTTTCGAGCAGAAGGATCTCGACCACGCGATGGAGAAAATCGAATATGCGCTGGCAAAGGTGGAAGCACAGCTTGGCGAAACCCGCTATCTCGCCGGCGATGCCTACACGCTGGCGGACATCAATTTCTATTCGCACTGCGGCCTGATGGTGAACCGCATGTTCCCCGATCTGGAAGTGGACACGCGCTTGCCCAATCTCGTACGCTGGCGCGAGACGATTTCGGATCGCCCCGCAGTCCAGAAAGCCCTTGCTGCCGAGGATCGCACGCAACCGGGCCTGAGGACCTGGAGCGGGGACGGACGCGAAGAATAACTGCAATCCAAGGAGAGAAAACAATGCGCGCATGGATGCTGCCCGCCGGGTCAGACGGTTTCGACAAGCTGTACATGGACAACCTGCCCGATCCCGAACCGGGCCCGGGCGAAGTGCTGATCGCGCCGAAGGCGTGGTCGATCAACTATCGCGATTTTGCCGTGGCCAGCGGCCATTACTTCGGCGGTGCGTTGCAGCAGCCTGCCATTCCCCTTTCCGATGGTGCGGGCGAGGTGATCGCGGTGGGCGAAGGCGTTTCCTCCGTTGCCGTGGGCGACAAGGTGCAGGGCTCCTTCTTCCTCGACTGGGTGGATGGCCCGCAGGTCATGGGCCGCGCGCTGGGTGACGGCCACGGCCCCGGCATGCTGGCGGAGAAGGTCGTCCTGCCCGAACAGGGCGTGGTCAAGATTGCCGGCAGCCTCGACCTTGCGCAGGCAGCCTGCATGCCTTGCGCCGGTGTCACCGCGTGGAACGCGCTCACCCGTGGCCGACCGGTCAAGGCGGGCGACAAGGTGCTGGTGCTGGGCACCGGCGGCGTATCGATGATCGCGCTGCTGCTGGCCAAGGCGATGGGCGCGGAAGTGATCGCCACCTCCTCCAGCGACGAGAAGCTGGAGCGGGTCAAGAACCTCGGCGCGGACCATGTCATCAACTACAAGGATACGCCCGAATGGGGCGCCGCGATCCGCGAGAAGTTCGGCGGCGCGGACCAGGTGGTGGAAGTGGGCGGCGTGGGGACGCTCGGCCAGTCCATGCAGGCGCTTGCCAATGAAGGCGAGATCGCCCTGATCGGCGTGCTCAGCCAGGGCGAGCCGCCCAGCCCGCACGGCCTCATGCTGACCGGCGGATCGATCCGCGGCATCTTCGTGGGTAGCGCGCAGATGGCGCGTGACCTCAATGCCTTCGTCGACCAGCACGGCATCGAGCCGCCCATCGGCGGGCGTTTCAGCTTCGACAATGCCGGTGGTGCCTATGCCCATGCCTGGGGGGCGGACAGCTTCGCCAAGACAGTGATCGAACTGGACTGATCGCGCGGTCGCGAATTTCCGATTTTTGCCATTCGTCAATTCCCAAATCCCGTTTGACGGGCTAGGGAACCACGAGCGGGCCGGGTAGCATGGCTGCCCGGCCCGACTGCTTTGGAGAGGAGCGGATAAATACCATGTGGCAAGTGCGCGTCAGCCCCTGCGGCGATTTCGACAACCATCCATTCAAGTCCAACCATTTCGAGGTCGAGCCGCTGGCCGCCGCGATGGGCGCGAAGGTGAAAGGTGTCCGCCTGCCTGAACTGTCCGAAGACGGGGTGGAATCGCTCAAGCAGGCGCTGTGGAAGCACAAGATGCTTTACCTGGAAGAGCAGCACCTCAGCCATGCCGAGCATGAGGAATTTTCCAGCCGCCTCGGCTCCTTCGCCGTGGATGCCTACACACAAGGCGTGGAAGGCCACCGCGACGTGCATCCGATCATCAAGGAAGCGGACGAAGTGACACCCAGCCTGTTCGGTGGCGGCTGGCATACCGACAGCCCCTTCCTTGAAGAACCGCCCAGCATCACATTCCTGCGCCAGGTCGAAGGCCCGCCCTATGGCGGCGACACGACCTGGACCAACTGCGCGCTCGCCTTCAAGCACCTTTCCAAGACCTATCAGGACATGCTGCGGCCCTTGCGCGTGCACATGAGCGCGGCGAACAACTTTGCCACGCAGACCTTCCTGCGCGGCGAGGCCATCCAGTTCGGCAACAAGGAAAAGCACGAGCAAGGGATCAAGGGCACCTACCACCCCTTCGTGCGCACCCATCCGCACACGGGCGAGCCTTCGCTGTACATCTGCGACACCTATGCCGCCGGCATCGAGGGCATGACCACGCATGAGGCCAAGCCGATCATCGATTACCTGGTTTGGCACTGCACGCAGCATGCCTTCACCTGCCGGTTGAAGTGGAAGCCGGGCATGGTCTGCATGTGGGACAATGCCGCCACCATGCATTTGGGGCCGAACGATTACGACGGCTTCCGGCGCGAGATGTACCGCACCACGATCGCGGGCGGCGTGCCGGTCTAGGACGCGATCGCTAACCGCTGCCGGCGGCAAGCCTTTCCAGCGCCGGACCGCTGACGCGCTGGATGCGCCATTCATCCATGCCGACCGCTCCGATCTTGCGGTAGACATCGATGGCTTGCTGGTTCCAGTCGAGCACGGCCCATTCGAAGCGTGCGCAATCGCGGTCCAGCGCGATTGCCGCCAGATGTTCCAGCAGCCGCGTGCCGACCCCTTGCCCGCGCGCATCGGGGGTGATGTAGAGGTCTTCGAGGTAAAGCCCCTTCCTCCCCTCCCAGGTCGAGAAGTTGTGGAAGAACAGCGCAAAGCCGACGGGCTTGCCGTCCACCTCTGCCGTCACCGCTTCGCACGAGCGCTCCTCGAACAGCGCGTGGTGCAGTGACGCTTCCGTGGCTACAACCGCTTCTGGCTCTTGCTCGAATTCCGCAAGCTCCCGGATAAAGGCGAGTATCTGCGGCACATCCTCGGGCTTCGCAGGGCGTATCTCCAGCATGCCGCGAACCCTACTCCCCGAAGAAGTTCAGCTCCAGCAGCACGTTGTTCGGATCGGCGGTGAAGATCTGGCGCAAGCCGATCGCCTCCACCAGGTTCTCCTGGTAATCCGCGCCGCGCGCATCGAGGCGGGCCTTGGTCTCGTCATAGCCCGACAGTCGCAGCGCCACGTGGTGCAAAGCGCCGGTAAGTTCGCCCGGTGTGATCTCGCGGTCATAGGCGCGCACGCAATCGAGCGAGTTGATATGGATGATCGCCCGGTTCTCGGCATCGAACATCCATTGCGCGGTTGTCGGTGTCAGCGGCGGCGGGCCATCGCGCCGTTCAAGCCCCAGCAGCTCCTCGTAGAAGCGTGCCGTCCCGTCGAGGTCGTCGGTGATGATGTTCACGTGATCGAGGGCTTCGACTTTCATGCACAACCTCCTGCCGCAATCTGTGCCTTATTGCTTGCACCTCTAGCGCAACATTGTATGTGACGCATACAAATTTCGCATATATGATTCTTTCACGAATGAGAGGAAGTGAAATGGCAGACAATCTGAATCAGGTTCTGGCGAAGGCCAATGGCGACATCGTCGGCCAGCTGCGCAACAACAAGATCGGTGCCTATGTGTACCCGGTGGTTGCTCCGGAATTCTCCAACTGGCGTGACGAGCAGTGGGCTTGGCAGCACGGCGCCGTGCTGTTCGACCAGTCGCACCACATGTTCGACCTCTACATCAACGGCCCGGACGCCGGTAAGCTGCTGTCCGACACGATGGTCAACTCGTCCAAGGGTTGGGATGTCAACAAGGCCAAGCAGTATGTGCCGACCACCCCGGCCGGCCACGTGATCGGCGACGGCATCATCTTCCGTCTCGCTGAAGAAGAATATGTCTATGTCGGCCGTGCTCCGGCTGCCAACTGGCTGATGTACCAGGCCGAAAAGGGCGGCTACAACGTCGACATCATCAACGACCCGCGCTCGCCCTCGCGTCCGATGGGCAAGCCGGTGAAGCGCATTTCCTGGCGTTTCCAGATCCAGGGCCCGCGCGCCTGGGACGTGATCGAGAAGCTGAACGGCGCTCCGCTGGACAAGCTGAAGTTCTTCAACATGTCGACCATGAAGATCGGCGACAAGACGATCCGCACCCTGCGTCACGGCATGGCCGGCTCGCCGGGCCTCGAAATCTGGGGTCCGTACGAAGATCAGGAATATGTCCGCGAAAAGATCCTGGAAGCCGGTGAAGAATTCGGCCTGATCCCGGTCGGCTCGCGCGCCTATCCGTCGAACACGCTGGAATCCGGCTGGATCCCCAGCCCGCTGCCTCCGATCTACACCGGTGACGAACTGGAAGACTATCGCAACTGGCTGCCGTCCGACGGCTACGAAGCCACCGGTTCGATTGCTGGTTCGTTCGTCTCCGACAACATCGAAGACTACTACACCAACCCCTACCAGCTGGGTTACGGTCCGTTCGTCAAGTTCGACCACGACTTCATCGGTGCCGATGCACTGAAGAAGATGGAAGAAGACGGCACCAAGGACCGTTACAAGAAGGTCACCTTCGAGTGGAACGCTGACGACATGAAGAAGATCGTCGGTTCCATGTTCGATCCGGAAGGCGAGCAGTACAAGTTCTTCGACCTGCCGCTGGCCAACTACGGCAACTCCAGCTTCGACGCTGTGAAGGATGCCGACGGCACCGTGATCGGCAAGTCGATGTTCACCGGCTACTCGTGGAACGAGAAGAAGGCCCTCTCGCTCGGCTTCGTCGACGCTGACGTTCCGCTGGGCACCGAGCTGGCCCTCACCTGGGGCGAAGAAAACGGCGGCACCGAGAAGACCACCGTCGAGCCGCACAAGCAGCTGGACGTCAAGGTCATCGTTTCGCCGGTGCCCTACGGCAAGATGGCTGCCGACACCTATGCCACCGGCTGGCGTACCAAGAAGACGTTCTCGTAAGTCTTCGCAGCCAATCGGCAAACAGGATCGGGGGAGCTACCGCAAGGTGGCTCCCCTTTTTCCATGCGGCTATTCCTTTTGCCCCTGCGCCCGCTAATCTCTGCCCTTCAGGGGAGAGGACATGGCCATCGATTTCAGCGGTGATCCGTTTGCGAAGGGCTTCTTCGCGCCCACGCGTTTCGAAGCGGATATCCATGATTGCGAGGTGGAGGGCGATATCCCGCAGGATATCGACGGCACCTTCTACCGGACCTGCGTTGATCGCCGCTATCCGCAGCGCCATCCGCGCGACATTCCCTACAATGCCGATGGCATGGTCGACATGTTCCGCATCCGGAACGGTCATTGCGATTTCCGCACGAAATATGTCCGCACGCCGCGCTACGTCATCGAGCGGCGCGAACGGCGCAGCCTGTTCGGCGTCTATCGCAACAAGCTGACCAGTGATCCGCTGGTGCGCGATGTCTCGATCAACACGGCCAACACCACGCCCATCGTCCATGCCGGCAAGCTCTTCGCGCTGAAGGAAAGCAGCCCGCCCATGCTGCTCGATCCGCATACGCTGGAGACATTCGAGGAGCATGACTTCGGCGGGGCGATGACCGCGACAAGCTTCACCGCGCATCCCAAGATCGATCCTGTGACGGGCGAAATGCTCGCCTTCTCCTACGAGGCGAAGGGCGACCTCAGCGATGACCTGGCGATCCACTTCTTCGCGGCTGACGGCACGCTGGAGCGCAGCGTCTGGGTGAAGGCGCCTGCCGTTACCATGATGCATGACTGGGCGATCACCGACAAACACGTGATCCTGCCCACCACCAGCATGGTAACCGATCGTGCGCGGCTGGAAGCGGGAGGCGACCATTTCTATTACGACCCGGACCAGCCCGCCTATGTCGGCATCATGCCGCGCGATGGCGATGCGAAGGATATCCGCTGGTTCCGCGGCCCGCCTGAACGGGCAATGGTCGTCCATACGCTCAATGCCCGGACCATCGGCAACAAGGTCATCCTCGATACGCCCGTGGCAGGCGGCAATTTCAACCCGCAGTTCGCCAACATCGACGGCTCGCCATTCGACCACGATGCGCGCCGCAACACCATGCGCCGCTGGACCTTCGATCTCGATTCTGCATCGGACACGTGGGAGGAGGAGATCATCTTCCCCGGGATCAGGCCCACAAGCTTTGCCCGCATGGATGACCGCTTCCTGACGCAGGACTTCCGCTGGAGCTTCAACCTGCTGGGTGATCCCGACCTGCCGTGGGATGCGCAGGCCAGCGGTGTTCCCGCAGGGGCTGCAACCAATGCCTGGTACCGCTTCGACCATCACGGCATGGCCATCGCGAAATTCTTTGCCGGCCCCGCCCATGTGCTGTTCGAGCCGCAGTTCGTGCCGCGCCGGGACGATGCGCCGGAAGGCGATGGCTATATCCTGGGTGTCGCCAATGACCTTGCCGCCATGCGCAGCGAGCTGGTGATCGCCGACGCGCAGCATCTTGCCGATGGGCCTGTTGCGCGGGTGCTGATGCCGTTCCGCCTGCACATGCAGGTGCATGGCTGGTGGGTCCCTTCCACCACGCTGCCCTTCGATTTCGGGCGCGATTACGATTATCACGGGCCCGACTACGCCTGAACGGACCCATAGAGGAGCATCAGACCAAATGGCCAATTACGTACTCGTCCATGGCGCATGGGGCGGCAACCACACCTATGGCGAGGTGCCTGCGCGGCTGGAGGCGCTCGGGCACAGGGTCATCAATTGCACACTGCGCGGACTTGGCAGCAGGCAGGACGAACTGCACTGCGGCATCACCTTGTCGGACCATGTCGACGATGTCTGCCAGCAGGTTCGGGAAGCCGGGTTCGAGCGTTTCATCCTGGCCGGTCATTCCTATGGCGGAATGGTGATCACCGGGGTTTCCAGCCGCCTCGGCAAGAGCATCGATGCCATCTGCTATATCGATGCGTTCTGGCCCGATGACGACCAGAGCCTGTGGGACATTACCGGCGCGTTCGAGCACAACTGGTACGTGAACAGCCAAAGGCACAATCCCGGCTATGTCACGCCCATCGGCTTTCCGGGTGAATTCACCGTCCAGCCCGGCGTTCGCGGATACCATCCCATCCTGACCTTGCTGGAAGCCATCCCGATGTCGGGGGACGAGCAGGCGATCCCGAGGAAGGCATACATCTTCGCCACCGGATATCAGCCCACGCCCTTCCCGCGCTTTGCCGAAAAGGCCAGGGCGGCAGGCTGGGAATATCATGAAACGGACACGGATCACTTCGTGATGGAGAAGGACCCGGACCTTACAGTGAAGGTCCTTGCCGGCCTCGCCTGACCGGCGTTCAGTGAGGATACAGTATCACCCAGCCAGCCTTGCGATCACATCTGCAACAGGTCGAATCAGGGGAGATGATCCATGCGCACATCCCGGAAAATCGCCTTGGCCGCGACGACCCTCGCATTGGGGACGATTGCCCTTACAGCCAGCGCGGCACCGGCTGCGGCCCAGACCCTGACGCAAGGCGATTACGAACAATGTTCCGTCTACGACCGGGATGGCGATTTCGCCGGATACGACAGCGTCTGCCTGGAAAGGAAGCGCACTGCCCTGCTGCGCTTGCAGCAACGCCAGCAGCGCTATCAACCCGCACCCGGCTACAGCAGCGTCTACTGCCCGCAATGGGCCAATATGGGGGCGGGATACCTCACCACCTGGCTCAATGACGGTTCGCTACCGCCGGTTTCCACGGCCTACGATGCGCCCATCAACGGCAAGCCCTGCGTGCCCAACCGGGTCATCATCACCCGCGGTCTTCCCTGACAGGCGGCTACATCCCCAGCATGGCGGGATCGAGCGGGGTGCCCTGCGCGGCCATGCCCGCGGCGATATCCTGCACGATCTGTTCCATGTCATGGTCCGCAGCAGCGGCGCGCAGCGCAGCGAGCCCGGCCGCATCGTACCATCGACCGCCGCGCATCATGGCGGCAGGGGAACGCAGGCAGCCGATATCCGCCAGCGGATCACATGCGTAGAACACGAGGTCCGCCGCGCAGCCTGCATCGAGGCATCCAAGCCGCCCCTCCTCGCCCAGCGCACGCGCGGCATTGACGGTGGCTGCTTCCAAGACCTGCCGCGGCGTGAGCCGGGCCTGCACCAGCAGCTCCAGCTCCTCCACCAATGACAGGCCGGGGACATTGGCGAATATGCCTGCATCGCTGCCTGCAACCAGCAGCACGCCTTCTTCATGCATCATGCGCGTGAAATCCGCATAATGCGCGGCACGCCCGCGCTCGAAGGCAGGGTCCTGCGCTGCCCAGAAGGAAATGACCTCCTGCTCGAGCTGCTGGAGCACCGGGTTCATCCATTCGATCCCGTCGCGTTCGGCCAGGCCGCCTTGCGTCTGCGCCATGCGCACCAGGTTGCGATGCGCGATCAGCGTGGGTGTGACGGGATTGCCCGATGCGGCAAGCGCACTGGCGGTGTTGCGGGCCGCCAGCTCGTCCCACCGATCACGCAGGGCGTGAAAGTAGATGCTCTCGGCATGTTCGATCGTCTCCCACCCGGCACCGAAGATATCGGCAAAGGAGAGCGCGAAGGGCCGGTCATGCGGGATCCCTTCCAGCCGCTCGCCTTCGGGCGTGTGCCCGGTGATCGACAGCCCCCGTTCCTGCGCCTCTGCCAAGATGCCACGCCACGCATCTTCGTGGAGATTGGAATAGGTCTTGATGCGGGTGTAGCCGGCCTCGGCCTGGGCGCGCACGGCCTCCCGCCCTTCTGCTTCGCTCACCACGATCAGGTGGTTTATCTGCGCGTTGGGGCCAGGCGAATTGAGGATGGGGCCGGCGGTGAAGAGACGGGGGCCTTGCAACGTCCCGGCCTCGATCCGCTCCGCCATTTGCAGGTGGAAGGGCATTCCGGACATGTTTCGCACGGTCGTCACGCCATAGGCGAGATAGGCGTTGAGCTCCGCCTCGCCCCAGACATGCACATGCATGTCGATGAGGCCCGGCAGCGCGTGCAGCCCGCCGGCATCCACGCGCAGTTCGGCGGCAGGCAAGCTCTCGCCACCAGCGCTTTCCACGATCGTGCCATGATCGACCATGATCGAGCGCCCGTCAGGCCCGACATTCTCGATCAGCACCCGTTGCTGCGCGCTGGCTGGCGCCGCATGGGCAGGGATCGCCAAGGCAAATGCCATTGCCGCTGCCTTGCCGATCCGCATCATGTCACACCCCTCTTGGCTGGCGGGCCCTACCTCCTGGCGAGCGCAGCCTCGCACTCGGACATCAGCGTTGCGATGATTTCGGCCACCGGTTCTTCCCTGGTGACCATCCCGACACTCTGCCCCGCCATCAGCGATCCGTTTTCAACATCGCCATCGATCACCGCACGGCGCAGCGCACCGGCCCAGAAATGTTCGATCCTCAACTGGGCCTCGGCCATGTCCACGCTGCCCTGGTCGAGCAGGAGGCCGACCTCGCGCTGCTTCTCGGTGAATTCGGCGGTGCCCTTGTTCTTCAGCGCACGGACCGGGATCACCGGCAGGCGCGGGTCCAGCTGCACGCTGGCTTCGGCATCGCGAGCCTTGGCACGGAAGAAGGCCTGCTTGAAGTCGGGATGGGCGATGCTTTCGGTGGCACAGGCAAATCGCGTGCCCAGCTGCACGCCTACCGCGCCCATTTCAAGATAGCTTGCGATCATGTCCCCCCGGCCGATGCCACCGGCCACGAAGACGAGGTGATCTGCCGCCAGTTCGGGGAGGAATTCCTGCGCCAGCACGCTGGTGGCAACCGGGCCGATGTGGCCGCCTGCCTCGCTGCCTTCGATCACCAGCGCATCGGCCCCTGCGCGAAACTGCTTCTTGGCCAGCGCCAGCGTGGGGGCAAAGACAATGACCTTGGCACCGCTCTGCTTGATCGCGTCGAGGCTGCCCTTGGGCGGCAGGCCGCCAGCCAGCACGACATGGCCGACCTGGTGCTTTGCGCAAACTTCGATCAGGTCGAACAGCTGCGGATGCATGGTGATCAGGTTCACGCCGAAGGGCTTGTCCGTCATGGCCCTGGTCGCGGCGATCTCCGCATCGAGCAGTTCGGGCGTCATCGCACCGCAGGCGATCACCCCGAAACCGCCGGCATTGGATATGGCAGACACGAGGTTGCGCTCCGACACCCAGCTCATCGCCCCGCACAGGATGGCGGTTTCCGTACCGAGGAATTCGCACCCGCGCTGCATCAGGGCTTCGGTCTTGGGATAAGCGGTCATGACATTACCATTGCTGCGGCGCGCGGCGCCATCGGAACAGGGCGTTTAGGCCCGTTGCAGGAAGCCGACAAGGACAGATAGGCCGCAAACACCGGCGCCAGTTGCGCCCCGGCGCAAGAAAATTGCACACAAAAGCTGTTACAAGCCACGCCGAAACGCGGTGTTCAGTTGTCATCCATCAGTCGCAGGCATATGCCTTTGTCGCACTGTCGCCGGACAGCCGGATCGCGAACGATCGTTGCCGATCCCCCTGCCCGTAGACCGGGACTGGCAAACGAAGGGGGCCATCATGAAGCAGTTGAGTATCGCCGCCGCCATCCTTGCAGGGATCGGCGCCGCCATTTCCACGCCTGCTGCCGCGCAGACCGACAGCTATCGGGTGGAGGCGCATTCCGAGCAGACCATCAACCTCAACATCTGCAATCCGGAAGTCTTCATCTCGGTGACCGGGGATGGGGATACGGACCTCGATTTCACCATTCGCAACTCGAACGGCGAGATCGTCCATTCCGATTACGACCTGACCGACATCACCTTCACCACGCTGTATCGTCGCAGCGGAGTGCAGTGCGAGAACTTCCAGCTTGTGGTGAACAACCTCGGCGAGGTCTGGAACCGCTATGAAGTCGTGATGGAGACGGTGCGCAGCGACGCGCGCAGCGGATCGAAGGATGATTGGAACCGCGAGGTTTCGCTGGTGAACAACACCAAGGAAACGATCTTCTACCTCTACTGGTCCAACACCGGGTCAGGCAGCTGGGGCGAGGACCGGCTGGGCAGCAACGTGCTGTCCGAAGGCCAGCAATGGAACGTGACCGTGGACGATGGGTCAGGTGCATGCCGCTTCGATTTCCGCGCGGTTACCGCGAGCGGCCGCGAGATCGAGCGGCGCGACGTGAACGTCTGCGGCGTGTTCACCGTCACCTTCGACTGATCGCGCAGCACTCTGTCGCAACCATCAGCAGGGCCCGCCATCATGGCGGGCCCTTTGCGTATCAGGCAGCAGCACTCGTGTCGTCGAGGCCGTAGGTCGAGTGCAGCACGCGCACGGCCAGCTCGGTCTCGTCGGCATCGATCAGAACGGAGATCTTGATCTCGCTGGTGGAGATCGCCTGCACGTTGATGCCGCGATCGGCCAGCGCCTTGAACATGGTGGAGGCGACGCCCGCGTGGCTCTTCATGCCCATCCCGACCACGGAAACCTTGGCGACATTGGCATCGGTGATGATGCGGTTGAAGCCGATCTTGTCCTTGCGGTCCTCCAGCAGCGCCTGTGCGCGGGCGAGTTCCGCCTGCGGCACGGTGAAGGTCACGTCGGTCTCGCCCTTGTCGCGGCCCACGTTCTGGATGATCATGTCCACATTGATGCCGGCTTCACCCAGCGGGATGAATATCTCGGCCACGGCACCCGGCTTGTCGGGCACGCGGGTCAGCACAACGCGCGCTTCGTTCTTGTCGAGCGCGATACCGGTCACAGTCTGGCGTTCCATCTTCGCTTCCTTCAGGATTTCGTCCATCTCCTCTTCGGAGACGATCATCGTGCCGGGCAGGGTATCGGCACTGGGGGCATCATCATCGACAAAGCTGCTGAGCACCTGCAGGCGCACGTTGCGCTTCATCGCAAGGCTGACAGAGCGGGTCTGCAGCACCTTGGCACCGACAGAGGCAAGCTCCAGCATCTCTTCAAAGGTGACGTATTTCTGCTTGCGCGCCTTGGCCACGATGCGCGGATCGGTGGTGTAGACGCCGTCCACATCGGTGTAGATGTCGCAGCGATCGGCGTTCACCGCCGCTGCCACCGCCACCGCGCTGGTGTCAGAACCGCCACGGCCCATGGTCGAGACGCGCCCGTCTTCGGAAATGCCCTGGAAGCCGGGGATCACCACGATCTGGCCGGCCTGCATGCTTTCGATCAGCGTGTCTGCGGGAAAATCGTCAATGCGGGCATTGGCATGGGCGGAGAAGGTCTTGATCGGCACCTGCCAGCCCAGCCAGCTGCGCGCCTTGCAGCCCATGGCCTGCAGCGTCAGAGCCAGCAGGCCGGCCGTCACCTGTTCGCCGCTTGATACCACGACGTCGTATTCCGCCGGGTCATACAGCGGGTTGGCTTCGCGGCAGAAGTTGACGAGGCGATCGGTCTCGCCCGCCATGGCGGAAACCACCACGGCCACTTCATTGCCGCCGGCTGCCTGCGCGCGCACGAGATTGGCAACGCGGCGAATGCGTTCCGTCCCGGCCATGGAGGTGCCGCCGAATTTCATCACGATACGGGCCAAGATATGCTCCTTGTCGTGCCCTTGGGGTCAAGCATTCGAGTCTGGCTCGAAGCATCGCGCGCTGTTAGTAGCAGGGCATGACCGATGCAACTGTCGCAAATGCAACCATCCGGGCCGAAGAGGCTGCGCATTTCGGCGCTCTGGCGGCGGAATGGTGGGATCCGAAGGGTTCCAGCGCCATGCTGCACAAGCTCAACCCCGTGCGCCTGGCCTTCATTCGGGACGCGATCGACCTGCATTGGGCGGGCGACATCCGCGCAATCAGGCCGCTGGCAGGCAAGGCCGCGCTGGACGTCGGCTGCGGCGCCGGCCTCTTGTGCGAGCCGCTTGCCCGCCTTGGCGCAAGCGTGACAGGCGTTGATGCAGCGGCAGAGAACATCGCGGCGGCGCGTGACCATGCAGCGGGTGTGGGCCTTGATATCGATTACCGCCATGGCGAACTGTCCGCGCTGGGCCTTGGCACATTCGACCTCGTCACCAGCATGGAAGTGATCGAGCATGTGGCGGACAAGGCAGCCTTCGCCGCCGAAATCGCCAGCCACCTCGCGCCTGGCGGGCTGATGGTGCTTTCCACCCCCAACCGCACCACTGCCAGCCGCACACTGCTGATCGGGGCGGCAGAGGCACTGGGCGCGGTTCCCAAGGGCACGCACCATTGGGAGGATTTCATCACGCCTGATGAATTGCGCGAACTGCTTGCCGGTGCGGGTCTGGCCATGTCCGAACCGAAGGGGATTTCCTTCAGTGTAGGAAAGGGCCTGCACCTGTCGGACAACCTGGCGCTCAACTACATCGTCACGGCGCAGCGTCAGGGCGCGTAGTCGCCGCTTTCCAGCACCGTCACCGCGGCCTGCGTGTGGTCGGTGAAGACACCATCGACCCCGGCACGCACCAATAGCCCGAGCAGCGGCGGCAGGCCGCCCAGGCCGCGCGGGTTGTCGTTGCTGGCAAGCGCGGGTGGCATGAAGGCGTTTTCGGCGCGCAAGGTCCAGGCATGGACCAGCAAGCCCGCCGCATGGGCATCAGCAACAAGTCGGGTCGGCGAGCCGTCTTCCGCCAAGACCAGCTGCATATCCACCCCGACCGCGTCGACATACTGGCTGACGATTTCCAGCCCCTCGGGCGAAGTCATCCATTGCGCCGTCCATTCGGGACGATCCACCGGGCCTTCATCGGCCGCGATCAGTTGCACCAGCCTGAACTCCGAAAGCTCGTTCAGCTTGACCAGCGGATCGACCTCGAAGCTCTGGATGAACACCGGCGCATCGGGCTGGTCGTAGCCAGCCTCGTCCAGCGCATCCATCAGCATGTCGGCAAGGTCATGGCCGATGCTGCGAAAATATCCGGGGTGCTTGATTTCGGGATAGAGGCCGATCACCCGGCCCGTCTCCGCCTCCTTGGCCCGGACCAGCGCGATGATCTCTTCCAGCGTAGGGATCTGGTAGAGGCCGTCATATGCGGTGTTGGCGGCGCGGATGTGCGGCAAGCGCTCGCGGGCGCGCAGCGTGCGCAGTTCTTCCAGCGTGAAATCCTCTGTGAACCAGCCGGTCATTTCCTGCCCGTCGATCACGCGGGTGGTTAGGCGGGCGGCAAACTCGGGCCGCTGGCCGACATCGGTGGTGCCGGAAATCTCGTTCTCGTGCCGGGCGACAAGCACGCCGTCCTTGGTCGCCACGAGGTCCGGCTCGATGTAATCCGCGCCCTGGTCAATCGCCAGCTCGTAAGCCGCCAGCGTGTGCTCGGGCCGGTCCCCGCTGGCCCCGCGATGGGCGATGATCAGCATGGCATTGTCCTCCTGCTGTTGTGCATGCGCAGGCGCGGCAAGCCCAAGCGCGAGCATGGGCGCGAAGCAAGCGAGAAGCCACCTCACTTGAGCGCCGCCGCCCATTCGTCAGCCTTGAAACCCACCAGCAATCCGCCGTCGTGCTCCACCACCGGGCGCTTGATCATCGAGGGGTTGGCCACCAGCAATTCGACCGCGCCGGAGGCATCTTCCGCGGCCGCCTTTTCGGCATCGTCCAGCTTGCGGAAGGTGGTGCCGCGCTTGTTGAGCACGATGTCCACGCCCTTGTCGGCAATCCAGCCTGCGACCTTCGCCCGGTCAGCGCCTTCCTTCTTGTAGTCATGGAAGGTGTAGTCGAGCCCTTCGGCTTCGAGCCAGCCACGGGCCTTCTTCACCGTGTCGCAATTGGGAATGCCGTAGAAATGGATGGTCATCGCTTCCTCTCGAATTGGTGGATGCGCGGGGCATCGCAGGCAAACAGCGTGTAGCTGTCATAATAGGCATCGCGGCCGCGCTTTTGCACCACGGCATGGTCTGCCTGTTGTCCCCATGCCCGGGCCGAAGCCTCGTCCGCCCATTCGGATATCGCCACCACTTCGCCATCTTCGGCTGTATAGCTCTTGAACGAGAGGAAGCCGGGCCGCGCGCGGGCAAGTTCCTCCATGCGCGCCGCGTCTGCGGCGTAGGCAACTTCGTCCATGTCAGCGCGCTTGCGGTTGCGAAAGACGACAAGGAACATCAGCGCAAGCCCCCTCGCCCCGCCGCATGGACGGCACGGATGGAACACATGGAACACGGTCTTGAGATGGAAATCCCTCGCCCGCCCGAAATGCCTTTCTGGCGACAGCAGGAAGAGGGGAAAAGCCGGTTCATGGCGCGCAAGCTAGCCTGATCGCCTGCAGTAGGACAGCCTAACCCAGATGCGCATCGGCAATGGCCACGGCCAGCGCGTCTGCCGCGTCCGGCCCGGCAACCGCCACGCCGGGCAGCAGCACCTTGAGCATGGCCAGCACCTGCTCCTTTTCAGCGCCGCCGGTGCCCACCACCGCCTTCTTCACCTTGCGCGCCGCATGTTCGCGCACCTCCAGCCCGCGCGCACCGCATGCGGCCAGCACCGCCCCGCGGGCCTGCGCCAGCTTGAGCGTCGATTGCGGGTTCTTGTTGACGAAGATTTCCTCTGCCGCCGCATGATCCGGCGCATGCTCGGCAATCACGGCCTCGATCGCGGTGACAAGGTGAGAGAGGCGTGCTGCGATGGGTGCCTTGGCATCGGTCTTCACCTGCCCGTTGGCGACATGGCTGATGCGCGATCCTTCGCTGCGCACCACGCCCCAGCCGGTGCAGCTGAGCGAGGGATCAAGGCCGAGAATGATCATCGCCGCATCACAGCCGCAGGCCGAAGCGCGGGCCGATATTCATCATCAAGAGGTAAAGCGCCACGGTCAGCACGCAGCCCGCCACCAGTGCGACCCAGAAGTTCACGCCGGAACGCAGCATGGCGGGAATGGCAAGGAACATCGGCAGGCTGGGCAAGACGTACCAGAAGGTCGCCTCGGCATGCACCGCCATGTTTTCTGCATCGGGCCTGGCGTGCCACAGGAAGATCATCCCCAGCACGCTGACCAGCGGCAGGCTGGCCACCAGCGCCGCCATGGCAGGCAGGCGGCGGCCAAGCTCGGCAATGGCCGCGATCATGACGCCTGCGAGAAGCGCCTTGGCGACCAGCTGCCACATCAGCCGAGCTTTTCCATCACCTCGTCGCTGATCTCGTAATTGCCCCAGACGGTCTGCACATCGTCATCATCGTCCAGCGCATCGACCAGCTTGAGAAGCGTTGCGGCATCCTTCTCGTCCAGTTCGACGGTGAGGTTGGGCTTCCAGGCCAGCTTGACTTCCTTCGCCTCGCCCAGCGCCGCTTCCAGCGCGGTGGCAACGCCGTGAAGGTCCTCTGCCGCAGTCCAGATTTCATGGCCGTCTTCAGACGAGGAAATATCCTGCGCGCCCGCTTCCAGGGCAGCTTCGAGGACCTTTTCCTCATCGCCCGCTTCGGCGCCATATTCGATATAGCCCAGCCGTTCGAAGCCATGGCTCACCGCGCCCGAGGCACCAAGGTTGCCGCCGTTCTTCGAGAAGGCCGTGCGGATCGAGGTGGCGGTGCGGTTGCGGTTGTCGGTCAGCGCCTCGACGATGATCGCGCTGCCGCCGGGGCCATAGCCCTCGTAGCGCACTTCCTCGTAGTTCTCGCCATCATTGGCGCTCGCCTTGTCGATGGCGCGCTGGATGTTGTCCTTCGGCATGGACTGCGCCTTGGCGGTATTGACCGCAAGGCGAAGGCGCGGGTTCATGTCCGGATCGGGCGTACCCATCTTGGCTGCCACGGTGATTTCGCGGCTGAGCTTGGAGAAGAGGTTGGACCGCTTCTTGTCCTGCGCACCCTTGCGGTGCATGATATTCTTGAATTTGGAATGGCCTGCCATGGTTCGCTTGTTCTGAAGTTATGAAGAATCTGCGCGAAGCCCTAGCCAAGGGATGCGTTGCAGGCAATCCGTCAGGGCGCAATGTCGAAGTGATGGGCCCTGATCTCTTCGCGTGCGAACTTGCGATAGAGCGCCCGGGCGGGTTCGTCCTCCGGGAAGACGTCTGCCTGAACAAAGATTGTCCAGCATCCTTCGCTGCGCGCGATTGCCCGGCAAGTCTCGATCATGGCAGATGCGATCCCTTCTCGCCGGCGATCTTCGGCCACGGCAAGATCGTAGATGAACATCTCCGATCGCTGCTGCTCGAACTTGGGCAGGATATAGCCGCCGATCGCGCCGGTGACCCTGCCTTCCTCCTCGGCAACCAGCAGGAGAACCTCGCTGCGCTTCAGCAGGCTTTGCGCATAAGCATCATCGGGTTGCCTGCGGCTGTAGTTCTCCGGCTCGCCAAAGACGTCGGCGAACAGCTGGTTCATTGCCCGGAAGGCGACCAGGTCCCCCGCGCCGAGACGCCGAACCTGCATTGCGTCACACCTTCACTGCCGTGCCGCTGGCGCTGACCATCAGCATCGAGCCATTGGCGCCGATCACCTCGTAATCGAGGTCGATGCCGACCACGGCATTGCCACCGCGAGACGCGCACTCGGCCTGCAGTTCGGCGATCGCCTGCTCGCGCGCATCGGCCAGCACGCGTTCGTAGGAGCCCGAACGCCCGCCCACGATATCGCGGATCCCGGCAAACAGGTCGCGGAAGATATTGGCACCGACGATCACCTCGCCGGTGATCACGCCCAGGTATTCCCGGATCGACTGGCCTTCGATGGTGGGGGTGGTGGTGACGATGACGCCGCGTGCGTCTTTCCAGGGGCCTGACATGGGTAAGAATCCCTCCTCTTGAGTTGCCGTGTTACTAGCATAACACAGCGAGCCGGGGAAGGTTCCCGCAAAGGTCCGCGAAAAGGCGCGCTCAGCCCAGGCCCAACGCCGCCTTGTAGGTTTCCAGCACCATTTCCATTTCGCGGCGGTCGTTCACGTCCATCTTCCGCAGGCGCACGACCTGGCGCATGATCTTCACGTCATAGCCCACGGCCTTGGCTTCGGCATAGACGTCCCGGATGTCGTCGGCGATGCCCTTCTTCTCTTCCTCGAGGCGTTCGATACGCTCGATCAGAAGGCGCAGGCGATCATCGGTGGCTTCGGCCATGGGTGCAAAACTCCAGTGAAATGAGAATCGGTTGGCCGCTGGTTAGCGGGGCAAGTGGCGCGGGTGAAGCGCAACTTTTCCCCGCCTGCCTGTGGACAATTGTGCTGTTCAGAGCGCGGCGTTCTTCTTCAGGCTTTCTTCCATGCGGGCCAGCTGTTCGGGCGTCGCCTCGCTCTGGTACTTCGCCTTCCACTCATCCATCGGCATGCCGTGGATGACTTCGCGCGCCTGGCCCTTGTCACCGGGATAACCGGCATCGCGGATCCAGTCCGCCAGGCAATTGCGACAGAAGCCGGAGAGGCCCATGAGGTCGATGTTCTGCGCGTCGTGGCGCTTTTGCAGGTGGCGCACCAGGCGGCGAAAGGCGGCAGCGGCCACGTCATCGGGCAGCTGGTCGAGTTGGTCGGTGTTCACAGGCATATTCTCGTCCTTGTTTTGTCGCACGGCTCTGCCATAGGCTCCCTCCCATGACAAAAGCCGAGACGCTGAAATTCAAACCCCGCGGCCGCAAGGTCAAAATCCTCGCCACCATCGGCCCTGCCAGCAGCGATCCCGATGTGATGCGCGAACTGTTCCGCGCTGGCGCCGACGCCTTCCGCTTCAACATGAGCCATGGCGAACATGCGCAGCATGCCGAAAACTTCAAGACAGTGCGCGCGCTGGAAAAGGAATTCGGCCGTCCCATCGCCATCCTGTGCGACCTGCAAGGCCCGAAACTGCGCGTCGGCACCTTCAAGGACGGCAAGGCCACCATTGCCCACGGTGCCAGCTTCACGCTCGACCGGAACGAGGCGCCCGGCGATGCGACCCGCGTGTGCCTGCCGCACCCCGAACTGTTCGAGGCGCTTTCCGAAGGCCAGCGCCTGCTGATCAATGACGGCAAGATCCGCCTGCGGGTGAAGGAAATGACGGCCGATGCCGCGCATTGCGTGGCCGAGGTCGGCGGCGTGATCTCCGACCGCAAGGGCGTGAACGTGCCTGATGCCGAAGTGCCGATCCCCGCGCTCACCCCCAAGGACAAGAAGGACCTCGCCTTCGCCATGGAACAGGGCGCGGACTGGATCGGCCTGTCCTTCGTGCAACGCCCGGCGGATATCGCCGAGGCCAAGGAACTCATGGCCGGGCGCGGCTTCCTGTGCGCCAAGATCGAGAAGCCGCAGGCCGTGCAGCGCATCAACGAGATCATCGCCGCGGCGGACGGGATCATGGTCGCCCGCGGGGACCTGGGCGTGGAACTGAACCCCGAGGAAGTGCCTCCGCTGCAGAAGAAGATCGTCAACGCCACGCGCCTCACCGGCAAACCGGTTATCGTGGCCACGCAGATGCTGGAAAGCATGATCGAAAGTCCCACCCCCACGCGCGCCGAGGTCTCGGACGTGGCCAATGCCGTCTATGACGGGGCCGATGCGGTGATGCTTTCTGCCGAAACGGCAGCGGGTGACTGGCCGGAAGAGGCGGTGATGATGATGAACTCCATCGCCCGCCAGGTGGAGCGGGACGAGGATTACAAGCAGCGCGTGCGCATGCTCGACACCCCGCCCGATGCCACCACCGCAGACGCGCTGGCCCATGCCTGCATGACCATTGGCGACACCATCGACCTGAAGGCGGTGTGCGTCTTCACCTCGACCGGTTCCACCGCGCGGCGCGTGGCGCGCGAACGGCCCAACGTGCCGGTGATGGTGCTCACCCCGTCGATCTCGGTGGCGCGGCGCGTCACCCTGCTATGGGGCGCGCATCCGGTGGCGACCAAGGATATCGGCAGCTTCGAGGAGATGATCGCCAAGGGCAAGCGCATGGCCCTGCGCCACGGCTTTGCCGAAGGTGGCGAGAACATCGCCATGCTGGCGGGCGTGCCTTTCGGCAAGTCAGGCGCCACCAACCTGCTGCATGTCGTCAGCCTCACCGGTGACGAGCTGGACAGCTATGTCGATGACGGAAGCGAGGATTCGCAGGAAGCCTAGCCTGCTGCGGCTTCCGCCTCGGCCAGCCGCGCCGCAAGGTCATCATCAAGCGTCACGAAACCGCCGGACAGCGCGTCATACCGGCCCGAGGCGAGTTCGACACAGCGATCCGCCGTGCGGGCCAGGTCGTCAAAGGCATCAGGCTCGGCCTGCTTGGCCTGCAGGCGCTTGACCATGCCGCCCAGGTACTTCTGCGCGTCCGGGCTTTCCATCGTGTCACGCCCGAGCTGGGTGAAGGCAAAGCCGGGATCGAGCGAGAAGGCGGCAACGCCCGTGCCTTGCAGTTCCACGCCGACCTGCTCGACCAGGCGGTTCAGCGCCACCTTGCCCACGCAATAGGCGGAAAGATGCGGGGCAACGATGCGCACCGCCTTGGCCGAAATGCACACGATCCGCCCTGTCCCGCGTTCGATCATGCCGGGCAGCACGGCCTGCATCAGCAGCATGGGCGCGCGCTGGTGCACTTCCTGCGCACGCCACCATTCATCGCCATCCACTTCCCACAAGGGGCCGAACGGGCCGGGCACGCCCGCGTTGGAAACCAGCAGGTCGACCGGGCCGAGCGCCTGTTCGATGTCGGCAATCGCGGCACCAACGCTGGCAGGGTCCGTCACATCGCAAGCCACGGCATGCGCCACGCCGCCCGAATCGCGGATTGCGGCGGCGACCTCTTCCAGCTGGCCGATCGTGCGCGATGCGAGCGCCACCTTCGCGCCCTCGTGCGCCAGCCGCTCGGCGATGGCGCGACCGAAGCCGCGCCCTGCGCCGGTTACCAGCGCGACCCGCCCGTCAAGTATTCCCATGCACATTCTCTCCCTTGCAGACAGGGCTAATCGCAGCGCGCTGCGCTGTCGAGGAAAGACCTTTGAAGGAAGGAAACTGGAGCGGGCGAGGCGATTCGAACGCCCGACCCTCACCTTGGCAAGGTGATGCTCTACCCCTGAGCTACGCCCGCTCACTGACGCTTCACCGGGAGGGCTGAAACCCTCGTGTCCCGGTGGGGAGGCGCGCAACTAACACCAGCTTTTGAAGTGCGCAAGAGGCAAATCGCAGCAAAATTCACCGCAGGCGAAAACCCCTCTACACCCTTCACAAATGCGCTGGATGCGCCATTTAGGGTGCAGCACGGACAAAACACTTCAGCAGGAGCAGCCAATTGGCAAGCATGGGCCTTAATCTCGACGAACAGAAAGCCGTCGAACGATTCCAGAAGCAGGTGGTGGAACCCAGCCAGACCAAGCTTGTGATCCTCGATTTCTGGGCCGAGTGGTGCGGCCCGTGCAAGGCGCTGACCCCGGTGCTGGAAAAGGTCTGCGCCGAATATGCCGACAAGGGCGTGGTGCTGGCCAAGGTGAACGTGGACGAGGAGAAGTTCATCGCCGCCCAGTTCCAGGTGCAGTCCATCCCCACCGTCTACGCCATGTTCCGAGGCCAGCCCGTGGCGGACCTGACCCCGGCCCGCAGCGAATCGCAGCTGAAGGGGGCGCTGGACCAGATCCTGAAGCAGCTGCCGATCGAAGGCGGAGATGGCGGGGCCGGCGACGGCCAGCAGATGCCCGAGATCGGTGAACTGATCGCGATGGCCGAGAAGGAACTGGCCGAAGGCGATGCCGAACGCGCCGCGCAGATGTTCATGCAGATCGCGCAGATGGACCAGTCGAAGCCCGAAGTCTTCGCCGGCCTGATCCGCGCGCTGGTGGCTGCCGGGCACAAGGATGCCGCGCAATCCGCCTATGACGGCTTGCCGGACGAGGTGAAGGAAGCCGAGGCAGTCAAGCAGGCCTACAGCGCGCTGGAACTGGTGGCGGCCGACGTTGACGACAGCGCGCTGGTCGCCTTGCGCGAAGCGGCGGCGGACAAGTCGAACATGGAAGCACAGATGGCGCTTGCCGAAGGGGCTTTTGCCGCTGGCGCTCGCGACGAGGCAGCAGAAGTGCTGCTGGCCATGGTGCAGGCAGACCCGGCATGGAACGAAGGCGCCGCCAAGGCCAAGCTGTTGCAGATCTTCGAGGCCGTGGGCCTTGAGGACCCGTGGGTTTCCGCCCAGCGCCGCAAGCTGTCCCTGATCCTGTTCGGATGAGCGCGAGGCGCATCTCCATCTTCCCGCTGACGGGCGCGCTGCTGTTCCCCGGCCTGCAATTGCCGCTGCATATCTTCGAACCGCGTTACCGCGCGATGGTGGGCGATTCGCTGGCGCGGGACAGGATGATCGGCATGATCCAGCCGCAGGAGAACCGCGAGGGTGCGCCGCTCTATACCATCGGCTGCCTTGGCAAGATCGAGGATGTCGAGACCAGCGAGGACGGGCGCTACAACATTGTCCTGACCGGCGAGGCGCGCTTTCGCGTGCTGCGCGAACTGGAGGTGAGCACGCCCTTCCGGCAGGTCGAGGCAGAGCTGATCGAGGAACCGGCGAACGAAGTGCTCGCCTTTGCCGAACGTGCCGGCTTCGAGAGCGAGGCGCGCAGTTTTGCCGATGCCCAGGGCTATTCGGTGGACTGGGAATCGGTCGCCCGGCTGGATGATGTCTCGCTCATCAACGGCCTCTCGCAAATCGCGCCCTTCGACGCGGCGAGCAAGCAGGCGCTGCTTGAAGCACCCGACCTGAAGAGCCGGTGCGAGCTGCTCGTGCAGCTGATGGAATTCTACGGCCGCAGCGATCCGGACGAGGATCGAGTAACGTTGCAGTAGTTTTCTTTAGCCCCTCAAGCGCCGGGCGGAGTGCATCCGCGCTCCCTGGCTTTCGGCCTACCGGCCGGCGCGTGGTCACGCGCTGGTTTCGCCAGTCGCTCGACGACCATTCCAGGCCAAATATGGCGCACTGATAACGGGCCGCAGGCCCGCAAGGGCGACCGCCCGCCCGCAGGGGCCCCGCAGCGAAGCGGAGGGATTAGCCCCGAGGACCGCACGCCCGGATGGGCGTGCGGAACACAAACTTCACCCGAAACTGCTCCTCAAACCGTCGATCACATACTGCGCTGCCAAGGCCGCCAGCAACACTCCCAGCAGCCGTGTGATCACGGCTTCGACCTTGGCGCCGAAGATCTTCATCAGCGGGCTCGCGGCGATCAGGGCCAGCAGGGTGAGCAGCAGCACCGCGCCCAGCGCGCCCAGCACCACCAGCGTTCCTTCAAGTCCCTGCGCCTCGCCTTCGAGCAGCATGATCGAGGCGATCGCGCCAGGCCCCGCCAGCATCGGCATGGCCATGGGGAAGACGGAGACATCCTCGTGATCGGGATCTTCCTTCAGTTTCTCGGCGCGGTCCTCGCGGCGCTCGGTGCGCTTCTCGAACACCATTTCCAGCGCGATAAGGAATAGCATGATGCCGCCGGCAATGCGGAAGGCATCGAGCTCGATATGCATGGCACCGAGCAGGTCCTGCCCGAACAGGGCGAACCCCACCAGGATCACCCCGGCGATCAGGCAGGCGCGCAAGGCCATGCTGCGCCGGGCCTTGGGCGTGGCATTGGCGGTCAGTCCGGCATAGATCGGCGCGCATCCCGGCGGGTCGATCACCACGAACAGGGTGACGAAAGCGGACAGGAACAGTTCGATCATCGCACATCACTCCATCGCCCGGTACCGAAATCAAGGGCGCTTTCCCATTCGCCGCCGCGCAGGATGAAAACCCTGAGGCGGGCGCTGCCATCGCTGCTGGCGGACCAGCGCCAGTAGAGCGTGCCATCGCGAGAGGCTTCGCCTGCATCGCTGATGGAATTGCCCATCATGGCAATGCGCAGGTCTGGTATATCGGAGAAGCGCGCACAATCGGCCACCTGCCCCTGGATGACATCGAGGCTGGGGACGACGATGGTGTTGTCCGGGTCCGCGATATCGCCATCCGACGGCGGCTTCACCGGCTGCGGATCGTCTGCCGCTGCCAGGCGGTAGGACCACTTGTAGTCGCGGCCATCATCCAGTTCCCATACGCTGGCATAATTGCCGACCGTGCCATCATCGAGGCTGTAGCGCCCGAAGCTGACGGCCAGCGAACCATCGCAGCTGGTCCAGACCGAATTGGGGGAAAGTTCGTGCGCCAGTTCGCCTGCGGCCAGCTCAGCTGCGGGAATGCGGCCAAACGGTGTGTGCACCACCGCACCGGTTGCCGCATGTTCGCCCAGCGCAGCGCTCGCGCCATCCTCGCGCACGGACTTGGCGAAGGCGATATCCGCGGCCACCACCAGCCCCGGCTCTCCCACCGACGGCAAGGGTCGCGGTGCTTCGCGCGAGCGGCGCGATTGGGCTTCTGCCGGAGAAACGCCCGCCGCCAGCATCGCGGCAGCGCCAAGGCATGCGAGAACAGACCTGCCGGAAAAGAAGTTTGCCATGAAACCGCCCTGCTCCCGGCGGCACGGAAAGTCAAAGGGCAGCAGCGCCATTCGCCCTACATGGTCGAATAGGCGATGTTCGAAATGACGATGTTCAGGATGTTGAGGCCGATGATCAGCACCATCGGCGAGAAATCGATCGCGCCCGTGTTCGGCATCAGGCGCCGGATGGGATTGAGGATCGGGTCGAGGATCGCGTTCAGGGCCTGCCAGATCGCCGCCACGAAATTGTTGTGCATGTTGACCACGTTGAAGCTGATCAACAGGCTCAGCACGAATTGCGCGATGACGAAGATGATGAGGATCGAGACCAGGTAACCGATGATCTGCGAGAGCGTGAACAGCAACACGTGCCAAACCTTTCAATTTGCGTCCCGAGCCGGGAGCCTACCCGTCCCGGCAAGGTGTATCAACCATGTAAGACGCAGTGATGACCGCGCAAGGCCTCAGGCGGAAACCAGCGTACCGGCACCGCGACTGGTGAAGAATTCCAGCAGCATGGCATGCGGCACGCGCCCGTCGAGCACGACGGCCGCCTCGCAACCGCCCTCCACGGCATGGACGCAGGTTTCCAGCTTGGGGATCATGCCGCCCGAGATCGTGCCATCCTCGCGCAGGCGGGCGATGTCGCCGGGGCGAAGATCTGTCAGGAGGTTGCCCTCCTTGTCGAGCACGCCGGTCACGTCCGTCAGCAGGAACAGGCGCGCGGCACCCAGCGCCGCGGCAATCGCGCCTGCCATCGTATCGGCATTGATGTTGTAGGTGTGGCCCTTCCCGTCCGTGGCAATGGGGGCGATGATCGGGATCATGCCGGCATCGCTCACGGTCTTGAGGATGGTGGTGTCCACCTCCTTGGGTTCGCCCACGAAGCCCAGGTCGATCGCCTGTTCGATCTGGCTGTCCGGGTCCTTCACCGTGCGCTGGACTTTCTCGGCGCGCACCATCTTGCCATCCTTGCCGGACAGGCCGATGGCCTTGCCGCCAGCCTGGTTGACCCAGCCGACCAGTTCCTTGTTGATGGCGCCGGACAGTACCATTTCTGCCACTTCCGCCGTGGCCTTGTCCGTCACGCGCAAGCCATCGACGAATTGCGATTCCACGCCCAGCTTCTTGAGCATGGCGCCGATCTGCGGGCCGCCGCCATGCACCACCACGGGGTTGATGCCCACGGCCTTGAGCAGCACGATGTCCTCGGCGAAATCCTGCGCCGCTTCGGGGTCGCCCATCGCGTGGCCGCCATATTTCACCACGAAGCTGCGCCCGGCGTAGCGCTGGAAATAAGGCAGGGCCTCGATCAGCGTTTCGGCCTTGGCCAGCATCTGCTTGTCGCGAGTGTTCGTCATAATGAAGCGCGCAATAGTCGCTTTGTGCGGTGCTGGCTACATCCATAGTCGAGTGGAAGTGGAGGCGATTGCCGGCAAACCACGTAGTGTGCCGGATGCCGCGGCAAGGCAGGCCGCCATAGCCTTGCCTGCATGTCGCCACACAAGACCGCACTCCGCCTCGCCCTGCTTCCCTTCCTGCTGCTGGCTTGCGTACCCCAAATCGTGCAGGCACAGGATCGGGAGCAGGGTGCCTTTTCGATCTGCGAGGGCAGCGGACGGGTAACCTGCGTGGTCGATGGCGACACCATCTGGTATCGCGGCCAGAAGATCCGCATCGCCGATATCAACACGCCGGAAATCTCCCGCCCGTCCTGCGCGGAAGAAGCCGAACTGGGCGAACGGGCGACCTTGCGCCTGCTTGCCCTGCTCAACGCCGGCCCCTTCACGCTCGAACGCGAAGGGCGCGATGCCGACCGCTACGGGCGGCTGCTACGCGTGATCACGCGCGAGGGGCAGAGCCTTGGCGCAATGCTGGTGGACGAAGGGTTGGCCGAGCAATGGCAAGGCCGCCGCGGCAATTGGTGCAGCGCATAGGGCCGCTACTCCCCGCTTGCCAAATCCCGCGGCGGCGGTGATGCTGTCCCCATGAAACGCAAGGCATATGAAGAGGCGCTCGAGCCGCTGGAGCACGAGCTTGTCGCCATGGCGCGCTGGGCCAAGGCCAGGGGCGAGCGGATCTGCGTGGTCCTGGAGGGGCGCGATACCGCCGGCAAGGGCGGCACCATCAAGGCCATCAGCCAGCGCATCAACCCGCGCCAGCTGCGCGTGGTGGCCTTGCCCAAGCCGACCGAGACGGAAACCACGCAATGGTATTTCCAGCGCTATGTCCCCCACCTTCCCGCAGCAGGCGAGATCGTGCTGTTCGACCGCAGCTGGTACAACCGCGCCGGCGTGGAAAAGGTGATGGGCTTTGCCACCCCGGAGCAGGTCGAGGCTTTCCTGCGCGCTGCCCCGGTATTCGAGAAGATGCTGGTGGATGATGGCATCCGCCTGTTCAAATACTGGCTCAGCTGCGACCAGGAAGCGCAGGAGGAACGCTTCGCCGAACGGCTGGAAGACCCGCTGAAACGCTGGAAACTCTCGCCCATCGACATCAAGGCGCGCACCCGCTTTGCCGAATATTCCGCCGCGCGCGAGGCGATGTTCAAGGCCACCCACACTGACCATGCTCCGTGGACGGTGGTGGATTACAATGACCAGAAACAGGGCCGCCTGACGCTGATCCGCAACCTGCTGGACCGCTTGCCCGACACCACCATCCCGCCGGAGGAGATCGACTGGCCGGAACTGGGGCATGCGCCGCTGGACGAGGATTTCCACCTGCTGAAGCCGATCCCGGCCTTCGAGGCAAGGGATGACTGACGGCGAGCGCCAAGGCGCACCTCCACAGCGCTCGGCTTCGCGCGGCTTCTTCAACCGGCCGACGGTGATCGTGCTGTTCTACCTCGCCACCTATTTCACCGTGTTTTCCGCGGTTGTCGGCGTGGTGCTTGCCTATATCTGGAAGGGCGAAGAGCAGGACGCGTGGGAAACCAGCCATTTTCCCTACCTGATCCGCACTTTCTGGATCAGCCTGATGACCTTCCCGATGGGCCTGATCGCCTTGATCTGCGTTTTCAGCGGGATCGGTTCCGATGGCCCGGGAATGGCAGCCCAGGCGGCCGCCATCATATTCGGGCTGGCATTCCTTGCCATCAACATCATGGCATTCGTGCGCTGCATCTACGCCCTGGTGTGCGCCCAGAAACAGCAGCCGATCCCGCGCCCGCGCAGCTGGCTGGTCTGAAGGTGCCGCGCGGGCCTTGCGGCCTTCAGAAATATCCGGCCTGCTTCTTGATCTCCATCGATGCCGCCTCGTCATGGTCGACAGCACGCCCCTGTCTTTCCGAGGTGTTGGACAAGAGCATCTCGCGAATGACTTCCGTAAGGCTGTGCGCACCGCTTTGGGTCGCGCCGGTCAAGGGATAGCAGCCCAGCGTGCGGAAACGCACACGGCGCATTTCCACCCTGTCGCCTGGCTCCATGCGCAGCCGCTCGTCATCGACCATCAGGATCAGTCCGTCGCGCTCGATGGTCGGTCTTTCAGCGGCAAGGTAGAGGGGCAAGATCGGGATGTCCTCGCGCAGGATATATTGCCAGATATCCAGCTCGGTCCAATTGGACAGCGGGAACACGCGAATGGATTCGCCCTTCGCCTTGCGCGCGTTGTAGAGGTTCCACAATTCCGGGCGCTGGTTCTTGGGGTCCCATCCGTGACTGGCCGAACGGAAGGAAAAGATGCGCTCCTTCGCCCTGGCCTTCTCCTCGTCTCGCCGGGCACCGCCGAAGGCCACATCGAAGCCGTGGCGATCCAGCGCCTGCTTGAGCGGATCGATCAGCATCATCTGCGCATAGATGCCGGTTGGCGTGTCGAAAGGATTGATGCCCTGGCTCGCGGCATCCTCGTTGCGCGCCACCAGCAGCTCGAAGCCATAACGCTCGGCCATCCGGTCGCGATGGGCGATCAGGTCGCGAAAATCCCATCCGGATTCGATATGCAGGAAGGGAAATGGCGGTGGCGAGGGAAAGAACGCCTTCGCCGCCACGTGCAGCATGACGGAACTGTCCTTGCCGACCGAGTAGAGGAACACGGGGTTCTGCGCCTCGGCCACCACCTCGCGCATGATGTGGATGCTTTCGGCTTCAAGCCGGTCGAGGTGGGTCAGGGTCTTCGTCATGGAGACATCCTTCAAGGGTCAGGAATTCCGCGCCGGGCCAGACCGGCGGCATGACGGACACCCGCTGTGCGCCCTTCAGGCCGCCGGCAGCTGCAGGCTCGCGGTCA
Source organism: Alphaproteobacteria bacterium (assembly GCA_030424845.1). Taxonomy (GTDB): domain Bacteria; phylum Pseudomonadota; class Alphaproteobacteria; order Sphingomonadales; family Sphingomonadaceae; genus Alteraurantiacibacter. The sequence continues at coordinate 243,284 of JAUHWC010000004.1, forward strand.
CCCGCCGCCAACCGCGCGGGCCGTTCAGGCATTGGCCTTGGCGAAATAGTCCGATCGCATCACCTGCACGTCGGACAGGAAGGTGACACCCGGGCGGCTTTCGAACAGTCGCGAAAGGCCGCGGGCGACATCGGCAATGACCTTGCCTTCGCCAACGCCCAAGAACATCACGAGCCCGCTCTGGTCATTGAAGATCGTCTTGCCCTGGTGGAATCCGTGATGGCCCATGCCGGCGACATCGCGGATCATCGTCCAGCCGCCGACACCGGCAGCCTTGAGCAGGTCCTGCACCAGCAGGTGATCCTCGGCCAGGACCACGATCTCTATCTTCCTCAGCGGATACAGCGGAATATCCGCAACCTTTGTGTCACTCATTCTGCTTCTCCGGTTCAGCAGGTAAGGGAATGTTGGTCCCGGCCTTCGCCAGGCACGGCTTCGCCCTCGCGCCAGCGGCTTGCGCGGCCGGTTTCGGGATCGATCACGACAAGCTGCACCCAGCCATTGCCGAACAGCCGGCCCAGGATGTCATTCGCCTCGACCACCCGGGCAACCCGGTCCGTCGGTGCATGGACGATCGCCAGCAGCCTTTGCGGGACATGGAAGGGGGTGCCATCGTCCTTGAACAGCGATTGGCGCGGCAGCCCCACCTTCAGGTCCCCGCCGTTGCCTTGCACCACCCCGATGCGACCGATCAGGTTCTGCGTGACCTTGTCGCCCGAGCCGTAGCGCTGGTTGTCGATGGTCGAGAACAGGTACTGGCAGTTGATCCACTGGGCCACCACCATCGGGGCGGTCAGGATGGTTGTCAGCGCAGTGCCGTCCGCATCCGCCCGCCAGTCATAGCTGTGCAGGAACGCCCTGCCATCGAGGTCGATATCCTGCGACAGCCAGCGCGGGCCGACAATGAAGCCGGCATTGCCGGCGAGGCCCCATTCAGGCCGCACCTCGCTCCAGTCACCGGCACCTGCCAGCAGTTCGCCGGGCGAACGACCAAGCAATCCTGCACGGCGCACGCGGTTCTGCTGGCCGGCCCTTGCCAGCCCCGCGTCCAGCCGCGCCAGGTCTTCGCGATGGCTTTCCGGAACAAGGTCGCGATCGAAAATCCGCACCTCGTCGGTGGTCGTGTCGTGTTCGGCCGCAAGGAAGAGCGTGCTCTGCGGGATGGCGACATCATGCTCCGCAAGCGCCTCGCGAACAGCCGGATCATTGAGCATGGCTGCCAGCAGGCGCGCGTTATGGCCACCGCCATGACCGCCGCAGGCTCCGCAGTCGAGCGCAGCCGCATAGGGATTGTTCACCGCGCTGCCGCCGTGCCCGGCAAGAACCACAAGGCGTGCCGTATCCTGGCCAAGCCCGGTCAGGCGGAACAGGGCCAGGGCATAGCCGACCTTCTCCTCCAGCGAGAAGCCGCAGTGCCTGCCCGGCCCGTGCAACGCCGGCGTGAAGGCCTGTTCGCGGCGTTTGCGCAGCACCGACTGTGCGCGGGTGGCCAGCCGGGGCGCAAGCGTCCGTCCCATCATGGCAAGCGCTGCGACCGGGCCGGTCGCCTCGGCGGTGGCAAATGCCATTCCCGCAGACAGCTTGGCCGCGGTGAAGATCTGCGCACCGGCGGCATTGCGCTGCTGGATTTCGGCCAGTTGACCGGCCTCCGCCTCGCGGCCCTCGACAACGGTTTCGGCAACGTCATGCTGCGGTGAAAGCAACACCGGCAAAAGGCGCGACCGGCGCGTTCCGCCAAACGGATGCAGCGCGATCGGCAGGCCGAAGAAGCCGGCGTAGCCCAGCGTCTCGAACTTGCCCTGCGCTTCGAGCGCACGGCGGAACGGTTCCGACCGCACGTCGATGCAGAAGACCAGCTGTGCGTCGGGCTGCACGCCTTGCCTGCCCAGCCGGCTTGCACCCTGCAACCGGGGCACCAGGTCGTTGGCATAGGTCCATTCCGCCGCCGCCATGAAGATCGCGCCCAGCGCATCCTCTTCGATGTTCGCGACAGCCTGCAAGCGGGCCAGCGCGCCCCTGGCCAGCGCATCCAGTTCCAGGCCGAAATGCCCGGCGAGGCAGTCCGCGACATTCTCTCGCAGGGGAGCAGCGCCATGGCCCTCGCACAAGGCGCCCGCGCGCGCCAGGAGCATCCACAAGGCAAGCAGATCGGCCATGGTGGCCGGTGCGCCGGCCACCAGCTCCGCATCGGCATGTTCGCACCGCCAGCGGATATGCCCGGCCCATCCGGGAAGACGGGCCACCAGAGAAGACAGCACTTCAAGCTCGTCAGCTTCGCCGGCGATCTCGACAAGGCCTTCGGCAATGGCTTCGAGCGGATCGCGCGGAACCTGCAACAAGAGGTCACGCCCCGCCTTCCCCGCCAATGCGCGATATTCGGGATCATGCCCGGCCAGTGCCAGCACCGCCCGGTAGAGCCCCAGTTCGCGATGCGGCATCGGCGTTGCTGCCGCACCATGATCGAAAAAGGCACCGCACCACTTGGCAATGAAGGCGGCATCAGGCGGCAGGGCTCCGACCTGTTCGGGCGCATTCTCGGGCGCAATCTGCACCATCCTTGCAAGCAGGAGGTCCAGCGCGGTGACGCCGGGCGCGATGTGCGCCGCCGCCGCAAGGCTTCCGCCAAGGTGCCGGATCGCGGCATCGCGCAAGGCGCGCTCCTCGATCCGTCCTGTGCGCAACACGGCGCGCCACAGCGGCAGCGGCAGGGACCGGCGCGCACCGAAGCGTTGGGCCGCTATTTGCACCGCCCGGGCAAAGGGCATATCCTCGAATCCGGCGAGCGGGTTGACCGCAATGGCACTCTCCAGCGGCCACAGCGGTGCCACCGTGCGCGATGCCAGGCCGACCAGGCCCGCCACCTCGGTGCGTGTCGGCATCCGTTCGGCTAGCGCGATATCTGCGTGCATGTTCATCTGGATTCTCCCACGGTTGCAGGCGCAAGGGCCCCGGCGTTGAGCAGGCGGACATAGAGCGCTGGCGGAAGCGAGTTCCCGCGCTCCATGCGCAGGGCCTGCCACCACCAGCTGGCAAGGAAGCAGGCCAGCAGCAGCAGGATGGCGAAGGGGGGCAGCAGCGGCGCGGCTTCACCCGGCTGGAGGATATCCACCAGCGCATAACCAAGCACGTGAAAGCCCAGCAGCGCCGCCACCGCGGCGAGCAGAACCAGCCTGGCCTTAAGCGCGGAAGCGCGCGCAACGGCCATCACCAGTGTTGCCGCCGCGGTGGCGATCGCCAGCATCAGCGGCAGCAGTTCACCGTTCATGCCAGTGCCGAAGGCAAGGTAGCTTCCGGCGAGGAGGCACAGCGCGGCGACCAGCCCTACGGTGCGGCTGCCAGCCATGAGTGTGTCGCGCCCGTCCCGCATGCCCAGGGCCGATCCTGCGCCGAGGAAAAGCCAGGCCTTGAACAGCCCGTGCGCCACGATGTGCCACAGTGCCGCGGTGTAGGCACCAAGCCCGCAGCTCATGATCATGAAGCCCATTTGCGACACGGTGGATCCGGCCAGCGAGCGCTTGATGTCTGGCCGCACCGCCATGATCGCCAGTCCCCACAGCGCGGCGAGAAGGCCGATGGCCAGCGCGGCGTAGCGAGCGAGGGGTGCTGCCTCCAGCACCGGCGCGAAACGCAGCAGCAGGAAGCCCCCGGCATTGACCAGCCCGGCATGCATCAGCGCGGAAACCGGGGTCGGCGCGGTCATCGATGACAGCAGCCAGCCCGAGAAGGGCGGCAGGGCGCAGCGCGCAGCCGCAGCCACGAGCATCAGCAATGCGATCACCGTGACCTCGAGGGCATGCAGGGCCGGAACCGCTGCCAGCACCCGGGTGATGTCCGTCGATTGCGCGTTCAGGCCCAGCAGTGCCAGCGCCAGCAGCAGCGCGCCATCGCCCAGCAGGAAGGTGCGCCGAATGCGGCGGGCGGATGCCTGCGCTTCCGCCCAGCCATCCGCATGCCCGACCAGCCGCGCCAGCAGCAAGCCGCTGGCAAGCCAGGCAATGGCCAGCACCGGCAGGTTGCCCGCGAGCACGACAGCCAGGACCGAAGCGAGCAATGCCGCAAGGGTGGCGAAGAACGGCGCCTGCCGGCTGTCCGCCCGCATGTAGCGGCGGGAAAAGCTCGCCACGATCGCTCCCACGAACAGGGTCAGGGCGCAGATCATCACTTGCAGGCCGGTAATCGGCGAGCCCGGCCCGGAGAACGCAATGGCAGCGGCCAGCAGGACCGCCAGCCCGGCCCACAGGAGCACGGGAACAAGGTCGGCAAGTCGGGAAACCGGGTAAATCGTCTTGACTGCTTGCATGGAAACTCCCTTTCGGGCGCCCCGATACCCATGCTTCAATCATTTTTGAAACGAGTTTTTAAAATATCAACCATTGACATTGTAAATGATTGAGGCAAGCACCGGCACCATGTCCGGACTTCGCAATCTCGATCTCGACCTGCTGCGCTGCTTTGTCACGATCGCCGAAGCAGGCGGCTTCACCCGGGCGGGGGAAAGGCTGGGGCGAACCCAGTCAACGGTCAGCCTGCAGGTAAAGCGGCTGGAGGAGCAGCTGGGCCGCAAGGTGTTCAACCGCACGCCGCGCGCCCTGGAGCTGACCGAGGAAGGCGAGCGCCTGCTGGGGCCTGCGCGGCAATTGCTGCGGCTGAACGATTCCACCATTGCGCGCCTGTTCGAACCGGACATGGCCGGGCGCGTCCGGCTTGGCGTTCCAGAGGATTTTGCCACGGCACACCTGCCCGCCGTCTTGTCAGCCTTCACCGCAGCCCACCCGCTGGTGGAGCTGGAGGTCACATGCGACCTCACGCTCAACCTGCTGGAGCAGTTCCATGCCGGAAATTTCGATTTCGTGCTGGTGAAGCGCGAGCCATCGGCCCGGCTTGAAGGGGTGTGCGTCTGGCGCGAACCGCTGGTCTGGGTCGCACGCGACGAGGATGCGGCAACCGACCTTGCCAGCGTGCCCCTCGTGGTTTCTCCCGAACCCTGCGTCTATCGCAAGCGGGCAACGGACGCGCTCGATGCGATGGGGCGCGAATGGCGCGTGTCCTATACCTCGACCAGCCTGGCAGGCAGCATCTCAGCCGTGGCCGCAGGCTTGGGCCTTGCCGTTCTTCCGCGCGAGATGGTGCCGGCAACCCTGTGCGCCATCAGCGGCAGCGACGAGTTGCCGCCACTCTACGACACCGAGATCGCCCTGATCGAGGCCCCCGGCCTTTCGGAAACGGCGCACCGCCTGGCGCAACATGTCGTCAGCAAGCTGGAGCGCGGCCAGGCCTAGGCGAGTTTTCCCGCAGGCTGGGTGGGGAGACAGGCGGACAGGTGCCCGCGGTGGATGGGGCCGGACCGGCAAAGGCCCGGCCCCCGGGTCCCGGAAGCGGCGCTTACTCGGGTGCGACGAGCAGGCGGCCGTTCAGGAGCTGTACGGGACGGGCAGTCATGCCCATGGCGGTTTCCATTGCGGCAATCTGTTCCGCGCTGGCGCTGACCGGCGCGGGGATGACGTGCCAGTTCACCCCTTCGCTGCACGGCGGCGTGGTCAGCGAACCCATGTAGCGGTAGACAGCGATATCCTCGGCATCGCCGGGCAGCATCGCCGCCGGGTTGAAGCCGGCCGCGTCGAAATCCATCGTTTCGGTATGCGCCGGCGGGGCGGCATCGATCAGTTTCTGCAGTTCGGCGTTCGCGGCACCTTCTTCGAACATCACGCCCAGCACGGCCAGTTCCCCGGCATCGCTGGCGTGGACGAAGTGGGCCGTCAGCGGATAATGCTCGCCATCAACCGTGTGCTCGGACGGGGTGTGGAAGTGCACCTGCACGAGGTTGAAGGTCTTGCCGCCGCTCATCATGGCCGAGCCGGGGGCGAAATTCGCCTGCAGCGTATGGCCGTTATGGACCAGGCTCTGCAATCCGGGTTGCCACATCACGTCGACCTCGACCTCGCCGGTGGCATTCGCCTGGCCCAGGTCGATGGGGGACTGCATGATGCCGCGCTCGCACAGCTCGAAGTCCTGGTGAAGCTGGCCCCAACGGTCAGCACCGGTGTCTCCGGTATAGGTCCAGTCGGTTGCTGCAACAGCGGGGGCCGCCAGTGCGGTGGCGGCAACGAGGGAAATCACAGTCTTTCGCATTCCAGGTGCTCCTTGTTCTTGGGCATCGATTGAAAGTGTTGGTGGTCAGCCGGCCTTCGCCGGCCATTCGGCCTCCGGTTCGCCCCTTGTCTTCCAGAGGGAATAGAAAATGCCCGCCGCGATCAGCGCGAAGGTGACGCCAAGGCTCACCCAGGCGGGAATCTTGCCGCCGTCGAGCAGGAAGTCGGCCACGAAGATCTTCGAGCCGATAAACACCAGCACCGCGGCCAGCGCATATTTCAGGTAATGGAACCGGTGCACCATCGCCGCCAGCGCGAAATAGAGCGCGCGCAGGCCGAGGATGGCGAAGATGTTGGACGTGTAGACGATGAAGGTATCGGTCGTGATCGCGAAGATCGCCGGCACGCTGTCCAGCGCGAACACCAGGTCCGCCAGGTTGATCACCACCAGCGCCAGCAACAGCGGGGTGGCCGCGCGCACCATCCTGCCGGTCTTTTCATCCGGCACCTTCACGAAGAAGTGCTGGCCGTGCAGTTCCTTGGTCACGCGCATGTGCGTGCTGATCCAGCGGACCACCGGATTGTTGCCCACATCCATCGGCGCATCGCCGGCAAAGAACATCTTCACCCCGGTCACGATCAGGAAGGCCGCGAACAGGTAGAGCACCCAATAGGCCTGGGCGAGCAGCGCCGCGCCGCCCGCGATCATCAGGCCGCGTAGCACGATCACCGCCATGATGCCCCACAGCAGCGCGCGATACTGGTACTTCGCGGGAATCGCGAAATAGGTGAAGATCAGGCTGATCACGAAGACATTGTCGATCGACAGCGCCTTCTCGATGAAGAAGCCGGTGTAGTATTCGCTGACCGCGGTGGCCCCGCGCTCGACCCACACCCACACGCCGAACAACAGCGCCACGCCGATGTAGAAGGCGGACAGCTTAAGGCTCTCGGCAATGCCAAGCTCCTTGTCCTCCTTGTGCAGCACGCCAAGGTCGAAGGCGGTCAACAGGACAACAATGGCAAGGAAGGCAGCCCAGAACCATACGGGCGTGCCCAGCCAGGCGGCGGTAAGGAATTCCATCAGGAAGCGGATCCTTCAACGGGTTGAGATTCTTTTGCCGGCAGACTCCCGGCGCCCGCGTTCGCGGCCGCAGGCAGGCTGCGCGCCAGCATGAGGTAGCCGACAAGCGCGGCGATCAGCGATCCACCCAGCACGCCGATCTTCACGGCATCGATGGTCTGCTGGTCGTCGAAGGCGAGGTTGCCGATGAACAGGCTCATGGTGAAACCGATCGCGGCAAGCAGCGACAAGCCATGCAGCTGGCGCCATCCGATACTGTCCGGCAGCTTGGCCCAGCCCAGTTTCACCGCCGCCCAGGCAAATCCGAAGATGCCCAGCTGCTTGCCCAGCAACAGGCCCAGCGCGATGCCCAATGGCAGCGGCGCGACAAGGTCTGCCAGTTCCAGCCCGCCCAGCGACACGCCGGCGTTGGCAAAGCCGAAGACCGGGATGACGAGGAAGGCGACATAGGGGTGCAGGCCGTGCTCCATCCGCTCCAGCGGGGAGCCGTCGCCCGATTTCAGCGGCACGCACATGGCCGCTGCCACACCGGCCAGCGTGGCGTGCACCCCGCTCTTCAGCACGAAGACCCACAGGATCACGCCGAGCACGACATAGGGCACCGAAGAGGCGACCTTCGCCCGCCCGAAGACCGCCAGCACAGCCAGCGTCGCCGCAGCACCGCCCAGCATCGCAAGGTCGGTTTCGGCGGTGTAGAACAAGGCGATGATCGCGATCGCGCCAATGTCGTCGATCACGGCAATCGCCAGCAGCAGCGCCTTCAGCGCCACCGGCACGCGCTGGCCGAGCAGCGAGAGGATGCCGAGGGCGAAGGCAATGTCGGTCGCGGCGGGAATTGCCCAGCCCGCCAGGTTTTCCGGACTGCCCCAGTTGATCGCCACGAAGATGAGCGCCGGGATCGCCATGCCGCCGATCGCGGCGAACAACGGCAGCGATGCCTTGTCCCAGCTGTCGAGCTGGCCATCCAGCGCCTCGCGCTTCACCTCCAGCCCCACCAGGAAGAAGAACACCGCCATCAGCGCGTCGTTGATCCACAGGATCAGCGGCTTCTCGATCACCAGCGGGCCGATCCCGGCGATTGCCGTGGTCTGCAGCCATTGGGCATAGAGCGGCGCGGCCGGGCTGTTGGCAACGACCAGCGCAATGGCGGCCGCAATCATCAGCACGATGCCGGCGGCGCTTTCCTTCTGCAGGAACTCGCGCAGCATGGGAGCGATTGTGGCGATCATGGATTATCCCTGTTTCGGTACATCTGAGGGAGCCGGGCGATGGCGGAATGGAAGCGCGCGGAAGGCATCAGCCGGCCCGCAAGGGGGGGGTGGGGATGGGGTCGTGACCGGCCCACCTCCCGCGCGCACGCAGATGCCTTTCAGGCCACCTGCGGATTCAGTCTGTGAATCAGGTCCTTCACCCGCAGCTTCATCTTCTTGAGACGGGTAAGCTCCAGCGGGTCCGCATCGCGGCGCATCATCGCCGCGCGCAAGGCAGTATCAATGCGCTGGTGCATTTCGGTCAAACGATACAAACGGGCCGTCATCCTTGGTCTCCATAACGAGAGTCACGAGGGTGATCGGTCAGCCGGTGCGCTTCGATTTCCGGGGGGAGGGGGGAACCCGGTCAGAAACGCATCGGCTGTCCGATGCGGTCCGACATCACGAGCGTCGTAGAACAACGCCCGCCAGAGGGGCCCGGCCCGCACATTGAAATTGCGAGCGAATCGCTCCGATTTCAAGGGGGTTTTTGAAATTTTTTTCTCTATTTATTTCAGTGTCTTATCGAATTCCCGCGGATCGCCTACGGGATAAGGGCCATGTCGGCTTGTGTCTTGAAGGGGGTTGCCGCAAGGCTGGGCGCATGGTTCGCCCTGCCCGTTTCGATCGCGGTCCCGCTGCCCGCCGCAACCGGTGGAAGCGCATCTGGCGCAGCCTGCGCATCATCCTGCCGCTGCTGCTGATCCTTGCCGCATGGCAAGTGTGGAACCAGCCGCGCCTGCGCGCGATGCTGGGCCTGGAGCAGGAGGCAAGCGAACTGGTGACCGGCGGCTTCGCGCTGTGCGATGCGCCGGGCTATGCCAGCCGCTGCGTGGTGGACGGGGATACCTTCCGCATCAACAACCGGCGCATAAGGATACAGGGGATCGACGCGCCCGAACGCGAAGGGCAATGCGTGGCCGAAACGCAGGCCGCCGCGCGGGCGACCCGCGCGCTCAATGACTGGTTGAACGAAGCACCCTTCCACATGCTGCCCGAAGGCACTGTCCCGCGCGACCGGTATGGCCGCGAACTGCAAAGCGTTTGGCGCATGGATGCGGATGGCCGCCGGCAGGACCTGGCACGCATGCTGGTGCGCGCGGGCCACGCGGCGGACTATGGCCGGGGCGGCAAGCCGGACTGGTGCCGGTGATGCCGCCCGGGCGCTAGCAGGGCGGGCCCTGTGCTTATTCGGCGGCGGCTTCCGCGTCTGCTGCTTCCATCCCTTCTTCCGCCACCGGGGTCATCTCGGTTTCGGGAAGGTCGACTTCCACGCCTTCTGCATCGACCGGCGTGGTGATCAGCTCACCGCCGCTCAGGTCCTCGGCATCGGCTTCCAGTTCCACTTCCTCGGACTGGCAGGCAGCCAGCGAAAGGGCAAAGGCGCCGACAACGGCAGCGCGCAGGGCGGTCTTGGCGGGTGATTTCATGGGTTCACACTCCCTTGTCTGCGGGCGACCCGATGCCACCCGACCAGTGCCGGATTCATGCGAAATGACGCGGCCTGACGCAAGGGCGCAAAAGCCCCGCTGACAGCACCGGCGCCCGGCTTCAGCCCTTCGCCTTCTCATGCGCGGTGAGCATGTTCTGCAACACGGCCACGCGCTTGCGCTCTTCGGTGAACGCCTTTTCCGGGTGCGCCTCGATCAAGTCGAGGAGATTGCGCAGCTCCTTCTTGCGATCGTCGATCGTTGTTTCCTGCATCTTTTCTCTCCTTTCCTGGAAATGGAATGAACCAGACGGCAGATGTTTCCGCATTGAGGCAGGTCAATGCCTTCGCCTGGCACCCGTCTGCGAGCGCCGGCAGGGCGATGATGGCGATACTTCCATCCGGCAACACCTCGCCCTATCCTTGCCTGCATGAGCGGTATCCGCGCCATCGCCGTGCCCGAAGGCAGCCTGCTCGCCCGGTTCGGCGGGCCTGGCGATTATCGCGACGCCTTTGCCCGCGAGGTGGCAGGCGATGTCTCGCTGGAGCAATTCATAGAGCGCTTCTATTGCAGTCTGGCCTTCCGCCCGGAAAGGGTGGTGCTGGGCCTGATGGGCCGCGGTGCGTCCAATGCCGATGCCCGCAAGCTAGCCCGCGGCGAGGCAGGCGCAATCGCGGTGTGGCAAGTGGTGGAGCGCAGCGGGACAGAAATACTGCTGCATTCGCCCGATACCGGCACTGCAAGCTGGCTGGCGGTGACACCCGCCCCTTCCGGCACCACCTTGCTGTTCGGATCCTGGGTCGGCAACGTCGTCAACTCGGGCTAGCGGGTCATGCTCCACCCGCACCGGTGGTATTCGCGGGTATTGCTGGCGGGGTGCTAGGCGCAAGTGCGCGAACAAGGCCCCGCGCAGACGATTTCGGAACGCGGCCCGGGCATGGTATGCCTGCGCCCCGATTGCGAGGGAGGTGACACGATGGAAGAGAACGGCACGCAGCAAGGCCAGGCGGAAGATCCCGCGCAGGCGACCGGTGTCACGCTTATGCGGCCGACGATTGTCGGGGCGCTTTACCTGCTCAACATCTTCCTGGGCTTCTCGGTCTTCATCGGGCTGATCCTCGCCTGCATCTGGCGCAGCGATGCGGCGACGCAGTAGTGGGAGAAGACATACTTCACTTATCTCATCCGCACCTGCTGGATCGGGCTGGCGGTGATCGTGGGCATGTTCGTGCTGTTGGTGGCGACGATGGTGGGCATTTCCATCGACCAGGCAGGACAGGATGGCCCGCCGCCCGCCGGCATGTTCGCTATCATCATGGACGGCTTGGCCCTGATGCTCGCAACCGCCATCTGGTTCTGCATCCGCTGCCTACTGTCCCTCGTCAAAGCGGGAGACAGGAAACCGATACCCAAGCCGGAGACTTGGTTGTCCTAGGGGGCAACCCCTCCCGCCAACGCGAGGGGGGCGGCATCACTCGGCCGCCTGCACTCCCCTTTCGCCGTCGCCGAATAGGCCGGGGCCGTCGTCCTCAGCCTCTTCCTCGTTGGCGGCCTTGGCGTTCTGGCGCTTGTCGAAGCTGGACCAAACGTCCTGCCAGTTGCCCTTGGTCGCGCCCTTGGAATATTCGGTGGCGCGGGTTTCGAAGAAGTTGGCGTGCTCCACGCCGTTGAGCAGCGGGGCGAGCCAAGGCAGCGGGTGGTCGTCGATCATGTAGATCGCCGGCAGGCCCAGCTGCGACAGGCGCCAGTCCGCGATATAGCGGATGTAGCGCTTGATTTCCTTCGCCGTCATGCCGGGCACGGGGCCCTGTTCGAAGGCGAGATCGATGAAGGCATCCTCGAGGCGCACCGTCTTCTGGCACATATCCATGATGTCTTCCTTCACCGCCTTGGTTAGGCAGTCTCGCTCCTTGGTAAAGGCGTGATAGAGTCGGGTGATGCCTTCGCAGTGCAGGCTCTCGTCACGCACGGACCACGACACGATCTGCCCCATGCCCTTCATCTTGTTGAAGCGCGGGAAGTTCATCAGCATGGCGAAGCTGGCGAAGAGCTGGAGGCCTTCCGTAAAGCCGCCGAACATGGCGAGCGTGCGGGCGATGTCCTCGTCCGTCTCGACGCCGAATTCCTGAAGGTAATCGTGCTTGGCCTTCATTTCCTCATATTCGAGGAACATGCCGTATTCGCTTTCGGGCATGCCGATGGTGTCCAGCAAGTGCGAGTATGCCGCGATATGGACCGTCTCCATGTTAGAGAAGGCGGCCAGCATCATCTTCACTTCGGTCGGCTTGAAAACGCGGCCGTATTTCTCGTGATAACAATCCTGCACTTCCACGTCCGCCTGCGTGAAGAAGCGGAAGATCTGCGTCAGCAGGTTGCGCTCATGCTCGGTGAGGTTCTGCGCCCAGTCACGGCAGTCCTCGCCCAGGGGCACCTCTTCCGGCATCCAGTGGACCTGTTGCTGGCGCTTCCAGAACTCATAGGCCCAGGGATATTCAAAGGGCTTGTAGGCCTTACGGGCTTCCAGCAACGACATGTTGTACCTCCGGCGTGAATCACGAAATTCGAAGATAGGAAAACACGACCGGGATTCGAAGGCAATGGGCTAAGTTTTTGCGGGGATAAATCGTGCGACGAAGCGTTGCTGGTGCGAGTCGGGTGGAGTGGCGCCGGCCGGAACAGAAAGTTCAGTCCTTGTCCTTGCCCATGCGGCGCGCGATTTCCAGCAGCCCCAGGATCGGCCTGGACCACAGCCACGTCAGCAGCGATGCCTCCCGCCAGCTGCCGTTCTCGGGCAGGTAGAAGGAACAGGCTTAGGCCTTCCAAAGGCCGTCCAGCATGCAGGAGGACGGCAACTGCGCGTCCCCATAACGGCACCTGCCTAGGGGAAGATGAACCCGTGCCACAGACCCCACCAGAAGCCGGGCACCTCGCTTCCCGAAGCCACGCCGGCGTCGATCTGGTTGGCACAGGCAGAGAGCAGCAGGGCAAGCCCGACGGCAGCGGCGATGCGGGGAATATGGCGCGTGGTCATGGGCGAACTCCAAGGTGTGTCATTGACATAACACACAGATGGTTCCCGGACAATGCACCCAACGAAAAACGGCGACCCGAGCGGGCCGCCGTCTTCGCGTGACAGAGCTTGTCGGCCTACTGGCAGGCGAGGCACTCGTCATAGTCCGTCGTCGGCAGTTCGTACTTTGACGGTTCGGAGGTGTTGTCAGCCTCCACGCCGCCGGCAAACCCGGCGCGCTGCACAGATTTGGACCGCAGGTAGTAGAGCGACTTGATGCCCTTTTCCCATGCCTGGAAGTGCAGCATCATCAGGTCCCACTTGTCGACGTCAGCCGGGATGAACAGGTTCAATGACTGCGCCTGATCGATGAAGGGCGCACGGTCCGCCGCGAATTCGAGCAGCCAGCGCTGGTCGATCTCGAAGCTGGTCTTGAAGGTGGCCTTTTCTTCCGGCGTCAGGAAATCGAGGTGCTGGACGCTGCCGCCCTTCTCGAGGATCGAGTTCCACACATTGGTGGAATTCTTGCTCTTCTTGTCGAGGATCTTCTCGAGGTAGGGGTTCTTCACCACGAAGCTGCCGGACAGCGTCTTGTGCGTGTAGATGTTCGCCGGGATCGGCTCGATGCAGGCGCTGGTGCCGCCGCAGATGATGGAGATCGAGGCGGTCGGCGCGATCGCCATCTTGCAGCTGAAGCGTTCCATCGCGCCCATTTCCTCTGCATCGGGGCAGGGTCCGCGCTCCTTGGCGAGCATCATCGATGCCTCGTTCGCCTTGGCGTTGATGTGCTTGAACATCTTCAGGTTCCACACCTTTGCCATCGGGCTTTCGAAACCGATGTTCTTCGACTGGAGGAAGGAGTGGAAGCCCATCACGCCCATGCCGACGGAACGTTCGCGCATGGCCGAATACTTGGCGCGGGCCATCTCTTCCGGCGCGCGGTCGATGTAGTCCTGCAGCACGTTGTCGAGGAAACGCATCACGTCCTCGATGAACTGCTTGTCGGTGTTCCACTCGTCCCACTTCTCAAGGTTGAGCGAGCTGAGGCAGCACACCGCCGTGCGATCATTGCCGAGGTGGTCGATACCGGTGGGCAGGGTGATCTCCGAACACAGGTTGGAGGTGGAGACCTTCAGGCCCAGCTCGCGGTGATGCTTGGGCATCATGCGGTTCACCGTGTCGGAGAAGACGATGTAGGGCTCACCGGTGGCCAGGCGGGTTTCCACCAGCTTCTGGAACAGCGAACGGGCGTTCACCTTGCCGCGCACGGAACCGTCCTTCGGGCTCTTCAGCTCGAAATCCTCACCCGCACGGACGGCTTCCATGAACTCGTCCGTCAGCAGCACGCCGTGGTGCAGGTTGAGCGCCTTGCGGTTGAAGTCCCCCGAAGGCTTGCGGATCTCCAGGAACTCCTCGATTTCCGGATGGTGGATATCGATGTAGCAGGCTGCCGAACCCCGGCGCAGCGAGCCCTGCGAAATCGCCAGCGTCAGCGAATCCATCACGCGCACGAAGGGAATGATGCCGCTGGTCTTGCCGTTGAGGCCCACCGGCTCGCCGATGCCGCGCACATTGCCCCAGTAGGTGCCGATGCCGCCACCCTTGGAAGCCAGCCACACGTTCTCGTTCCAGGTGCCGACGATGCCGTCGAGGCTGTCGGAAACCGAGTTCAGGTAGCAGGAGATCGGCAGGCCGCGGCCGGTGCCGCCGTTGGACAGGACAGGCGTTGCCGGCATGAACCACAGGTTCGAGATGTAATCATACAGGCGCTGGGCGTGCTCCGCATCGTCGGCATAGGCATCGGCCACGCGGGCGAACAGGTCCTGGTATGTCTCGTTGGGCAGCAGGTAGCGGTCGGTCAGCGTTTCCTTGCCGAAGGCCGTCAGGTTCGCATCACGCGCCGGATCGGTGACGATGTTGAAACGGCGCGGATTGACCGTCTTCGAATCGCTCTTGGGCTGGGCGGCAACCTTCACCGCCTCGGCCAGGGCTTCAGCCGCAGCTTCGCTCACCAGCTCCTCGCTGCCGGCATCCTTCTTTTCCATCGCCACTGCCTTTTCGGTCTTGTTTTCGGGGGCTTCTGCAGCCGCGTTTTCGTCCAGACCCATTGCTGCTTCGTCCGTATTCCTGAATTCCATTTTCGCGCCCGTCCCCGATCTCTCTCACAACACCAGATGTTCCGCATGTGTTCGAATCGGCGGGAAGCATCCAGCCTATCGTTTTTCATGCGTCGGCAGGGAAAAACTTATCCCCCGCCTACCCACAGGCGAAGCTTGCCAAGACCGTTTTCCAACCCCTGGAAAAGCCCGTTCACGAGGTCCGGAACCGTCCATTGGAATCTAGGTCTTGTGGGTGCCCCCTGCAACCTTGCCACAACCCATAGTGAATCGGACCGATTCCGGACGCAAGAGGGTTAATCACGATTTACCGGCGCTGATGAGCAAATATTAGGGGTGTATGACACAGGCAATACGGCGCGACGCGTGGAGAGTCCTCCACTTGCGAGCTGCGCAAGCCCTAAAATCGATCTGCGGAAAAAAACCTGTGCAATTTCCCGGCTGTGAATCTTTTGAATCCGGCATTGAAACATTGCTGCGCTGCGGCACCCGGATGTGGGTATGCGCAGCGAAAAGCTGGACCGCCGCGACAGCTTGCGACACAATACACGGTGTTCGACCTAGGAGGGTGAAATGATCGCCTTTTTGAAGGCCATACCGCTGGGAATTTTCCTGACGATCGTGGTCTGCCTGTTCATCGGCTCCGCCGGGTCCAGCGGCGGCTTCCTCAACATCTTCAAGTTCGACGTGGTGGTGCGCGAGCTGAGCCTGAATTTCGACCTCTACTGGTCCTGGCCGATGTTCCTTGCCGGAACCGGCCTGTCCTGGGCCATCCTCCACATGATGGATTGAGGGCCCGCCCCCCGGGCGCGATTTCAGCGCCAGTCCGGCCCTGCCACATCCAGCCCGCGCGCTTCCAGCATGTCCAGCACGCCGCCGGGCTCTGCCAGCACGCGCAGGGGAACCACGGCCAGCGTCACCCCGTCGCTGGCCACGCTTTGCGTGATGGCATCGGTCCACAAGTCGCGCAGCTGTTCGCCAATCTCCGCATCGGCCCACGGCCAGCAGCGGCCCAGCGCCACTTCCAGCGGATTGGCCATTACGGCCGGCACATCATATTTGCGCCAGTCATCGCCGCGTTTCCCAATCAGCTCCGGTCCGATTTCCGTGGCGGTCATCGCCGCTTCCAGGCACGGGATATGGCTGCGCGGATCGGCGGCAGCCAGGTCATCCAGCAGGTCTTCCCCGCGAAAGCTCTCGATCCTCTCGGTCGGCACATCCGCACGGTCCGCCGCGCGCTGCACCACGTCCGATGCATCCCGCGTGGTGTCATCATCGAAGTCCAGCCGCCGCGCCAGCAGGTCGAAACTGGTGATGAGGAAAGACCGGCGGTCATAATCGACGTCATGGGCCTCCTCCAGTGCGGCCAGGCGCTGGCGCTGGGCGGTATCGAGATAGTCTGCCGCAACGCTCTTGTCCGGCAGGCGCAGGATATCGCCACCGGCAAAGATCAGGCGCAAGGCATCACCGGGAGAAAAGCGCGCACGTGACCGCAGGATGACGCGGCCGGCCTGCCGTGTCGCTTCTTCCAGCCGGTCCGGTTGCCACGGCGTGCTCTTGGGCACGGCGGCAATCTCTCCCACGACGATGATGGTGCCGCGCGGCGTGTCGATGGTCCACATCGGCGCACCAGACCGCTGAGCGGTGACGACAATCGCGTCTTCGTCCAAACCGGCTTCGGGCGCATTCTGCGCGGCGGCGGGCAAAGGAAGGCAAGCGGCAGCCAGCAGCAGGGCATGGCGGGCAAATCTGTGTCGAACCATGTCGCACTGGTGTGCGGCTGACGGTGAATTGCCAGTGAATGGCCGCCCCTACGGCACCAGCACCGTGTCCACCGGGGCCTCGGCCAGGGCCGGGTAGTCGAGCGTGTAATGCAGGCCCCGGCTTTCGTGGCGGCGCAAGGCGCTTTCCACGATCAGCTGGGCGCACTGGTGGAGGTTGCGCAGTTCGATCAGGTCGGTGGTCACGCGGAAGTGGCCGTAATAGTCCTCGATCTCCTCGCCCAGCAGCTTGATCCGGTGCGAGGCGCGCTCGAGCCGCTTGGTGGTGCGCACGATCCCGACGTAGTTCCACATGAAGCGACGGATCTCGGTCCAGTTTTGCTTGATCACCACTTCCTCGTCGGAATCGGTCACGCGGCTCTCGTCCCATTCGCGAACGGTGGGCGGGGCATCGAAGCTGTCCCATTTGCACAGGATGTCCTGCGCGGCGGCTTCGCCGAACACGAAGCATTCCAGCAAGCTGTTGGATGCCAGGCGATTGGCCCCGTGCAACCCGCTCTCGGTGCATTCCCCCGCCGCCCACAGGCCGGGCAGGTCGGTGCTGGCATCGAGCCCGATCACGATCCCGCCGCAAGTATAATGCTGCGCGGGCACCACGGGAATCGGCTGCGTCGTCATGTCGATGCCGAGTCCGATCAGCTTCTCGT
Source organism: Alphaproteobacteria bacterium (assembly GCA_030424845.1). Taxonomy (GTDB): domain Bacteria; phylum Pseudomonadota; class Alphaproteobacteria; order Sphingomonadales; family Sphingomonadaceae; genus Alteraurantiacibacter. The sequence goes on from JAUHWC010000004.1 coordinate 260,692, forward strand.
GGATCGTGGGGAAGTGCTCGCGCACGAATTCGGGCGGCTGGTGGCTGATGTCGAGATGGACATAGTCGAGGCCATAGCGCTTGATCTGGTCGTCGATGGCGCGGGCCACCACGTCGCGCGGGGCCAGTTCCATGCGCTCGGGATCATAGTCCGCCATGAAGCGGTGGCCGGTTTCCGGGTGCAGCAGGTGCCCGCCCTCGCCCCGCACCGCCTCGGTAATCAGGAAGTTCTTGACCTCGAGGTTGTAGAGGCAGGTGGGGTGGAACTGCATCATCTCCATGTTGGAGACGCGCGCACCGGCACGCCATGCCATCGCGATGCCATCCCCGGTGGCCCCGCGCGGCGCGGTGGAGAACTGGTAGACACGCCCCGCGCCGCCGGCCGCCATTACCGTGGCGCGCGCGACATGGGCCTTCACCTCGCCGGTGCGCTCGTCCAGCGCATAGGCACCCCAGACGCGTCCGGAAGCGGAGTATTTCTCCTCATGCCGGCCGGTGATGAGGTCGATGCAGCTCTGGTGCGGCAGCAGGGTGATGTTGGGATTTTCCTCAGCCGCCTTGAGCAGCGCTGCCTGCACGGCCCAGCCGGTGGCATCGTCCACATGCACGATGCGGCGGTGCGAATGGCCACCTTCGCGCGTGAGGTGCAGGTCCCCGCTGTCGCGGTTGAACGGCACGCCCAGTTCGCACAGCCGGTCGATCGCGGCAGGCGCGCGTTCGATCACGAATTCCACCGTCTCGCGATCGTTCAGGCCCGCGCCGGCGATCATGGTGTCGCGGATATGGTCGTCAAAGGTGTCGCCGGCATCGAGCACGGCCGCGATCCCGCCCTGCGCCCATGCGGTGGAGCCGGAATCGAGCTTGCCCTTGGCCAGCACCAGCACCTTGAGCTTGCGCGCCAGCGACAAGGCAGCCGTCAGTCCGGCGGCGCCGGAACCGATTACCAGGACATCATGATCTTCACACATCGTGGACATGGCGCCCTCATGCCCGCAGCGGGCCAGCGCTGCAAGCATGGGCCATCGAACAGGGTGGCCGTGCTAACTACGCATTAACCCTGTTCGCCTAGGGATTCCATCGACAGGGCCGCGCCCCAACGGGTGCCGCGCATGAGGGCAGGCGAGCATGAAGTCAGAGCGCGAATGGATCTATGCGGCAGCCGTGCTGACCGCGCTGTGCGTGGTGCTGGCGCTGGGCCTGATGCCGCGTATCGACGGCTTGCTGCCTGCGCTGCGCATCCTGCCGGCTTGGATGCTGGGCACGGTGATCGCGGGCATCATCATGCTGTTCGGCCAGATGGCGCTGAACAAGGTGGAAAGCCCGGCTGCCGAATTCGCGAAGATCTGGCGCAATGAGCGGCCCCGCGTGTTCGCCGCGCTGGCGATCCTGCTGCTGGCGGGCCTCAACATGGTCTCCTTCATGTGGGTCAAGACGTTGCTCAACTACCTCGTGCCGTTCTGGGCTGACCCGATGCTGGCCCGCGCCGATGCCGCGATCTTCCTCGGCCATGACCCGTGGCGGCTGCTGGCCCCCTAGGTCTTTCCGCAGGCCGGACAGGTCTACCACCCCTTGTGGTTCCTGATCATGATCGTGCTGCTGGCGATTGCCGCCTGGGCGCCGAAGAGCCCGCAGCGCAGCGCCGTGCTGATGAGCTATTTCATCCTCTGGTCGCTGGCCGGGCCGCTGATCCATTGCCTGCTGCCTGCCGGCGGGCCGATCTTCTACGAAGCGATGGGTTACGGCCCGCGCTTTGCCGATATCACCCCCACGCCCGAAACCGCCGGCGTGGCGCAATATCTCTGGGCGACCTATTCCACCGGATCCTTCGGCGCAGGTTCGGGCATCTCGGCCATGCCGTCGATGCATGTAACGATGGCCGCATGGATGGTGATTGCCAGCGCGGTGATCGCCGCACGCATCCTGGTGCCGGTGGCGCTTGCCTGTGGTGTCGTGACGATGCTGTCTGTCGCGCTCGGGTGGCATTATGCGCTCGACGGGATCGTCGGCGGCATCGTGGCGCTTGGCGTTTACCGCGCGAACCTCGCCTGGTTCACCCGCCGCCATGCGAACAGCGATACTGCGGTACCAGCTGCTGCCTGAACGGACGGATCAGGCCGCTTCCACCGCGCTGGTGAGCTGCACGAACACGTCCTCGAGGTCTGCCTCGCGGGTCGAGACATCCTCGATCGCAAAGCCCTGTTCCTGCAAATTGGCAAGCACTTGTCCGGCAGTCATCTCCGCCTTGTCATAGGTCACCTCGATCACCCGCTCGCCCACCTTCTCGCATTTGTGGAAGCGCGGATCATGCGGCAGTTCGGCAATGTCCTTGTCGACCGTGACGGCGACGATCTTCTCGCCCATCATGCCCACCAGCTCGCGCGTGGGCTTGTTGGCGATGAGTTCGCCGTGGTTGATGATGGCGATCCGGTCGCACAACTCTTCGGCTTCTTCCAGGTAATGCGTGGTCAGCACCACGGTCACACCTTCCGCATTCAGTTCGCCGACCAGCTCCCACAGCTGCTTGCGCAGTTCCACGTCGACACCGGCCGTGGGCTCGTCCAGCACCAGGATCGGCGGGGAGTGGACCATGGCCTTGGCGATCAGCAGGCGGCGCTTCATCCCGCCTGACAGCGTGCGGGCATAGGCATTGCGCTTGTCTTCCAGCCGCACCGCACGCAACAGCTCGTCCGACCGGCGCAGCGCCTTGGCAATGCCATAGAGCCCGCCCTGGTTCTCCAGCACCTCGTAGGGCGTGAAGAAGGGGTCGAAGATGATCTCCTGCGGCACGATGCCGATGGAAAGCTTCGCGTTGCGCGGGTCCTCGTCAATGTCATGGCCCCAGATGCGGATGGACCCGCCGGTCTTGTTCACCGTGCCGGCCATGATGTTGATGAGGGTGGACTTGCCCGCACCATTGGGGCCGAGCAGGCCGAACACCCCGCCTTCGGGCACATCGAAGCTGAGGCCCTTCAGCGCCAGCTTGGGACCTGACTTCTTGCTGCCGGCATAGCGTTTGACGACATCGCGGATCTCGATTGCGGGGGTGTTGTCGGACATGGCGCCCCTATTGGCCCCTTGCCGGGCTTGCGTAAAGAGAGCGCGTGATGCCGGGCCCAAGCCATATTGCCTGAATCGCCCTTGCGCAGTAGGGCGTGAGGCATGAGCGACACACCCGAAACCACCCTTGTCGAAACGGCCCGCGTCTGGTGCGATGGCGCCGGTGATATCCGCAATGGCGAGAACTTCCGTTCCGCCGCCCTGGGGCACCCGCGCGTCTACATGCAGATCGATGACACGGGCTTTGTCGATTGCGGTTACTGTGATCGGCGTTTCATCCTGAAAGGCGGCCCGGCTGACGTGGAAAGCGGCGGCAAGGCAGCCTGACAGCTGGTCAGCGCGTGTTCAGGCGACTCATGTAATGTTGTCTCCAATCATGGGAGAAATGACATGAAAAAGCTTTTTGCAATGGCCGCTGCCGGTGCCGCGCTTGTCGCCGGTGCAACAGGCGTCCAGGCCGAAACCCGCCAGGAACGCGCCGAAGCCCGGCTTGCGGAAATGATCGAAGGCCGCGTGGCCGGGGAGCCGCAAAGCTGCGTCACGGCATTCCGTTCCAACGATATCGAGGTCATCCCCTATATCGGCATCGTCTATGATGCCGGGGATACGATCTATGTCGCCCGCGCCAGCAGGCCCGAGCGGCTGCGCAACAGCGATGTCCCGATCATCGAGCGTCACGGCAGCCAGTTGTGCCGCCAGGACGTGATGCGCACGATCGACCGACACAGCGGTTTCACAACCGGCGTGCTGTTCCTCGAGGACTTCGTCCCCTACACCAAGGTCGAAGAAGGCGAGGGCTGATCCCTCGCCGGGCCTCAGGCCTGCCGGCACAGGCCGGAATGATTTGCGGACGGCGGCTTGCCCCGGGCAGGTCGCCGTCTGTCTTTGGGAGGTGGCTGGAGCAAGGCCCGGCAAATGGCCGAGGCCGCCCGGTCAGTCCGCCGCCGTTTCCCCGCCTTGCCGATCCACCAGCCGCAGGAGGGGGTGCCCGCTTTGCGAGATGGCGCGGGCCATCGCCTGTTCCCCGCATGGTGTGAAGTGGTCGAGATCGCGATACATCAGGCAATCATCGACAATCAGGCTTTCCGAAAAGACCAGTTCCGGCTGCATCATGGAGATATAGCCGATGCCGGCCGCCCTTGCGCGCGCGCCAAGCGCTTCGTCCAGTTCGATGAATTGTGGCAGCACCGTGGGTCGCGGCTCCCAGCCCTTCAGCAAGTGCTGGTAACGCCGCGAATTGATCCGCGGTTCGTAATAGGCGCCGATCCAGGTGACGTCATAGCCGTATTGGCCCTGCACCCGTGCCAGCCAGGCAACACCCTGGTCGATCCTCTCGTGCCACACACCCATGGCATTGGCCGGATCCATGAAGGCGTCCTGGTCATCCGGGTCACCCTCGCTGTCGAGGATCAGGCTGCCACCCAGCTGGTGGTAATAGACCGAGGCGAAATAGCCTTCTCTGGAAGCAAACAGGCGCTCCTCGATCAGGTCGAAGAAACACTCCTTGCGCCACAGGCTGCATCCGTCGCGGGCGAGCGTGACCTGGAAGCGGCTTTCAGGCGCCATGCGATAGAGGATGTTGTGCAGGTTCTCCGCATGGCTGTCGCCCATCAGCAAGGTGCCCGGGCCATGCTTATCGCGACATTCGGAAAAGCGTTGGAGCATCTCATCATCGAGCTGGCTGGTCACGAAGACGCAATCGCCATCGCCGAGCCTTTCGAGCCCGCCCAGCCAGTTGAAGCGGGAGAAATGATCGGTGTGGAGGTCAATTTCCGCCTGCTCCACCCCCAGCGTCTGCGAAAGGTAGAAACGCTCCTGCGTATCGGTCTTGTAGGCAACCAGCGAATAGACTGCGGCAACGGCATAGCATGCGGCAAGGCCGAAGAGCGCGGGCCACCCGTCAATCCGGCGTTTGCGGAAGGGTTGCTCGATCACGAAATAGGTTATGATCGCCAGCACGAAGGACAGCGCCATCAGCCACCACGCCGTAACGGTGGGGATATGGTAGAGGAACTCGTATTCCGCATCGAGCGAGAGCGCGGAATAATAGCGATAGAAGACGAACACCGGGTAGTGCCACAGGTACAGGCTGTAGGAGATCAAGCCGATCCCCACGAAAACCGGGAATAACAGGATCCTGGCCGCCCATGTCCCTTCGCGGGCATAGAGGATGATGAGGGCGGCCCCCACCGTGGGCACCAGCCCCTTGATGCCGGGCAGCGGCATGTCCTCGGCCATGGTCATCACCGAAACCACGATCAGCACGATGCCGGCGAGGCCCGCCAATTGCGCCGGCATGGCCAGCGAGGGCGGGCTGTTGGCGCGAACCGGATTGCGCAGCCAGATGGCGCACAGGCTGCCGATCAACAGTTCCTAGGCACGCGCCGGCAGCATGAAGAAGGCGAGATTGGCATCCTGTTCCGCCAACCACCAGCTGAGCCCCAGCCCGGCGAGGAAGGATATGACCAGCACCTTCATCAAGGCGCTGCGGGCGAACTTCCATACCAGCATCATGCCCAGCGGGAAGAAGATGTAGAACTGCTCCTCGACCGCCAGGCTCCATGTGTGGAGCAGGGGTTTCAGCTCGCTTGCCTGCCCGAAATAATCGTCCTCGATGTAGAACAGGAAATTCGATGCAAAGGCGCGGATCGCCACCAGGCTCTGCACGAAATTGCGCACGTCCCGCCCTGACAGCAGGAACCACGCGGCGATCATGCTGGCAAGCAGCACGATCCACAGCGCCGGCAGGATCCTTCGCGCACGCCGCTGGTAGAAGCGCTTGATGCTGAAATCGCCCGCATCCAGCCCGTTGGCGATGATGGCGGTAATCAGGTAGCCGCTGATGACGAAGAAGACATCGACACCCAGGTAGCCGCCGTGGAAGGCGGGAAAACCGGCATGGAACAGGAGGACAGGAACAACGGCCAGCGCCCGCAGGCCATCCACTTCCGCCCTGTATTTCATTGGCCTGGATCCCTGTCTGCGCCTGCCCGCCGAGTTTTGGTTACACAGTATTTCGCACCTGCACAATATTGCAGTGCGGTCGGTCGCGATGCCCGCGCAAGAATGCCGGGCCATTTACTTTCCGCCTTGGCCGGGACTAGGCTCCCGCCAATGGCGGACCCGCTGGCCATAAGGCGGGCCGCATGCGAAATGCGTGGGAGGGGATGGTCATGCAGTATGCCGTGTGGTTCGTGCGCCTTGTCTATGCCGGGTGGATGATCCCGGCCGGGCTCAATCATTTCTACCAGCTCTATCCGCAACCACTGGGCAACCAGCCGATCAGCATTGCGGTATTCACCGCGCTGCTCGACAGCGGGCTGTTCACGGTGGTCAAGGCGGTGGAACTGGTTGCCGGGGTGATGCTGCTGGTGGGATGGCGCGTGCCGCTGGCCCTGATCATGGTGCTGCCGGTCAGCTTCACGGTCTGGTACTGGGACACCGAGTTGCAAGGCTGGTGGACGGCCTCTGCCATCTATGGCTGGGCGGTTGTCGGCTGCAACGTGGCGCTGCTGCTCGCCTATTGGGACAATTACCGCGATTTCTTCACCCGCCATGCGCGCCCACACCTGCCGTGGGCAGGCGGCGCGGGGGATGAAGGCTCTGCAATGGAGGCGCAGGCATGACCCGCGTGCTCGACATTCTGCGCATCGTGCTGGGCGCGATCCTGGTGATCACCTCGCTCGACTGGTTCATGCCGTTCCTGATGCCCTTCATGCCCGATCGCGACTTTGCCGATCCGATGGCGGCGCAGCTGGTTGGCGTGTTCACCACCAGCGGCCTCTTGGCGGTGGCGAAGTTCATCCTGCTGGCAGGCGGCGCATTGCTGGTGCTGGACCGCGTAGTCCCGCTGGCGCTGGCGGCGATGATGCCGGTGCATGTCTGCGCGGCCCATATTGCCGTATTCGTCGAGGGTGACGCATTGCTGGCAGCGCTGGCGCTGGCCCTGCTGGCGGCAAACGGCCTGCTGATGCTGGCTTACCTGCCCCACTACAAGGGCGTGCTGGAGAGTGACCGGCATGGCGGCGGCCTGGCAGACGGGGAAAGCGCCACGGAAGGCGACTATTACAACAGCCTGTTCGCCAACCCCTTCAGCGGCGCGCCGGCCAAGTCCTATCTCGCCGGCTTTGCCGTCTGGGCGGCGGCCATGTGGTTCTTCTGGTATGTCGTGCCTTTCACCAATGGCACCACGGGCATGGTCACGCTCGCCTATCCCGGCGTGATCCTGCTGGTCGGGCTGGTGAATGCCCTGCGCAAGGGAACGGCGGACTGATCGTTTCCCCCGGCGGTGAAGCGCTGTATGGGCCTTGCCATGGACAATGCCCGGATACTCGTCCTCACCAACGGCGGGACGATCGACAAGCAGTATTTCGACGCGATGAGCGAATACCAGGTGGGCGAAACCGCCGTTGGCATGCTGCTGCGCATCGCCCGGGTGGCGGCACCCTTCCGGGTGGAGGAAGTGCTGCGCAAGGACAGCCTCGAACTGACGGAGGATGACCGCGCGCTGATCGCGGCCCGGGTGGCCGAAGCGCCCGAAACGCATATCGTGATCACCCATGGCACCGACACGATGACCGATACGGCCAAGGCGCTGACGGACATCACGGGCAAGACCGTGGTTCTCACGGGCGCCCTCGCGCCGGCGCGCTTTGCCGAGAGCGATGCCGCCTTCAACCTCGGCATGGCCTTCGCTGCCGCGCAGACATGCGCGCCCGGCACCTATATCGCGATGAGCGGGCAGGTGTTCGACGGGCTGAAAGTGCGCAAGGACAGGGCGGCCGGAAAGTTCGTCCCTATCGATTGAGGCGAGCGCTGCCTGTCCGGCAATCGGCCAGAACCGGGCAATTTGGACAATCCATGCTGCGCGGTTTGCAAAATCGCTGGCCCAGTTTCTTCAACAGCAGGTGATGCTCGTCCATGTCGGCCGCGCTCCATTCCTCCGGCAGGATCGGCATCAACGTGTCATAGGTCTTCGCCGTATCGGCCTTCTCCGCCACGATACCGATGCGTTGCATGGTGCGGCGGTGATGTCCGTCGATCACCATCGCCTTGCGGTTGAAGGTTGAGGCATTCATCACCCCGGCACTGTTCTTGCGCGCCACGCCGGGCAAGATCTCCAGCCACGCCATCGCCTCTGGCGTCGGCAGGTTCGAAAGATGGGCGAGCGTCACCGAGCCGCGCTGCTTGCGAATGGCCTTGAGGCAGGCAGACAGGCGCTCTGCGGCAACGCGGGGGAAGCTCTGTGCGGCAAGCATGGCCTCCAGTTCCTCCACCGGCACATCGGCCACGGCATCCCAAGTGCCGAAGCGGGCGAGAAGCGCATCGGTAGAGGCATTGGAAATCGCCGTCTTGGTCTGCGCGCCGATCACTCCCTGCACCAGCGTCCATTCGGGCGTGCGGCGCTTGTCCGGCGGGCGGATGATGCGCCCGAAACACCCGATGAGCCCGGCATGGACGCGCCGCAGTTGATCGGTGCGCGGATCATCGAGGAGGAGTTGCATCGGCTCCTGGAATGCGGGGGCAGCTCGTCAGGCCACCTTGCGCGCCAGCACGCCCGCGATCAGCGCGCCTGTTGCTCCGCCGGCCACCTTCAGCCCGTGATTGACCCACGCCATCAGCGGGAAATCCATTTCACCGGCAAGCAGCGTCGGCATGGAGATGACGTAATAGAACAGGATGCCCACCACCCCGACAGCCGCGCCGATTGCCAGGCGGCTGTCGGCAGCAGGTCGCGCGGCCCAGTATCCGCCGATGGCGAAGAGGACGAAGGCCACCGCCAGCCCTTCCGGCTTGTAGCCAACCAGGTCGGCTGTTGCGAGAAAGTAGACATAGACCGCGTAGAGCAATTCTATCGCGATCCCGGCGATGACAATGCCTTTCCAGTATCCGGCCATGATCCCCTCCCCAGGTCGATCGCAGGTCTTGGCTGCCTATTCCCACTCAATCGTGCCCGGTGGCTTCGACGTATAGTCATAGACCACCCGGTTGATGCCTTGCACCTCGTTGACGATGCGCGTAGCGACATTGGTCAGGAAGTGCGGATCGAAGGGATAGACATCGGCCGTCATCCCGTCGGTGCTGGTAACGGCGCGCAGGCCGCAGACCGAATCATAGGTGCGCCCGTCACCCATCACGCCAACGGTCTTCACCGGCAGCAGCACGGCAAAGGCCTGCCAGATCGCGTCATAGAGGCCGGCCTTGCGGATCTCGTCGAGATAGATCGCGTCGGCCTTGCGCAGGATATCGCAGCGTTCCTTGTTCACCTCGCCCGGAATGCGGATGGCAAGGCCCGGCCCCGGGAAGGGGTGACGGCCAACGAAGATATCGGGCAGGCCCAGTTCGCGGCCCAGTTCGCGGACCTCGTCCTTGAACAGTTCGCGCAAGGGCTCGACCAGCTTCATGTTCATGCGTTCGGGCAAGCCGCCGACGTTGTGGTGGCTCTTGATCGTGACCGACGGTCCGCCGGTGAAGGACACGCTCTCGATCACGTCAGGGTAGAGGGTGCCTTGCGCCAGGAAATCGGCGCCGCCTATCTTCCTGGCTTCTTCCTCGAACACGTTGATGAATTCAGCGCCGATGAACTTGCGCTTCCTTTCAGGGTCGGTGACCCCGTCGAGGCCTGCCATGAAGCGGGCCTCGGCATCCACCACCACCAGCGGAATGTTGTAGTGGTCGCGGAACATGGTCTCCACCTGCTCGCGCTCATTGAGGCGCAGCAGGCCGTGATCCACGAAGACGCAGGTCAGCTGGTCACCGATCGCCTCGTGGATCAGGATCGCGGCAACCGAACTGTCCACGCCGCCCGAAAGGCCGCAGATCACCCGGCCATCGCCCACCTGCTCGCGGATCTCGGCGATCTTGGTTTCGCGATAGGCGGCCATGGTCCAGTCCCCGGCAAGGCCGCAGACATTGTGCACGAAATTGGCCAGCAGCTTCGCGCCATCGGGCGTGTGCACCACTTCGGGGTGGAACTGCGTGCCATAATACCTGCGAGCCTCGTCCGCGATCACCGCGAAAGGCGCGCCGTCACTGGTGGCAACGATCTCGAAGCCCGGGGCGAACTGCGTCACCTTGTCGCCGTGGCTCATCCACACCTGGTGGCGTTCTCCCACGTCCCACAGGCCTTCGAACAGCGCGCAGCTCTTGGTGACGGTGAGGTAGGCACGACCGAATTCGCCGCCGTCGCCGGTTTCGTGGCCGGGCCGCACCTCGCCGCCCAGCTGCTTGCTCATCACCTGCTGGCCATAGCAGATGCCGAGGATCGGCAAGCCGCTGTCGAACAGCATCTGCGGAGCGCGCGGGGATCCCTCGTCAGGCACGCTGGCGGGCGAGCCGGACAGGATGATGCCCTTGGGCTTGAGCCTGCCGAAGGCTTCTTCGGCGAGGGAGAAGGGCGCGATCTCGCAATAGACGCCGGCTTCGCGCACGCGGCGCGCGATCAACTGGGTCACCTGGCTGCCGAAATCGACGATAAGGATGGAATCGGGGAGATGGTCTTGGTCCATGGGACAAAGCCATTGCCGCCTTGCGCGCGTGCTGTCCAGCGCAGGCGTGCGGCCCGCCCACAGGCCGGGGAATGACCCTGGGCGGATCAACGGCCTGCACGTTGTTGCAAAACTTGCAACAGTTGTCGAATTCTTCGCAATTGCACAATTTTATTGCGCGCATATTTAGCAATCGCACAACGGGACTCCCTCTCTCCCTCCCCCTCGTCCCGGCCAACTGGAGTTTGAAACCATGCGCAATTTCGCAACCACCCTCTTTGCCGCAGCCGCTTCCATCGCGATCACCGCCACCACGCTGAACGCGATCATCGTCTGACAACGGCACCTATCCTTCTCTCCTCCCTCTCTCCCGATAAGGATCACGCCATGAAGACCCTGCTCAAGAGCATCTTCCAGTCCTACTTCAACAGCGTTTCGCGCCTGCCCTATCCGGCCATCTGGATGGCCTGACAGGCCCGAGGCCGAAGCAGACCGAACGGCCGCCCCGCAACGGGCGGCCGTGTGCGTTTGTGAAGGGGCGCGCCGCGCCTTGCGAAAACATGTGGAACACGGCGCAGCCAGCTTCCTTTGCGCCCTGTGGCTTCCTATATGATGCGCATGACGGACAAGGCAGAAAACACGCCCAAAAACGGGCAGAACGGCGAAAAGCGCACCGGCGAGTACGGCGCGGACAGCATCAAGGTTCTCAAGGGCCTGGACGCGGTGCGCAAGAGGCCGGGTATGTATATCGGCGACACCGATGACGGTTCGGGCCTGCACCACATGGTGTTCGAAGTGTCCGACAATGCGATCGACGAGGCGCTGGCCGGCCATTGCGACCTCGTGCTGATCGAACTCAATGCCGATGGCTCGGTTTCGGTGGAGGACAACGGCCGCGGCATCCCGGTGGACATGCACAAGGAAGAAGGCGTGTCCGCGGCAGAGGTCATCATGACCCAGCTGCACGCCGGCGGCAAGTTCGAGAACACCAGCGATGACAACGCCTACAAGGTGTCCGGCGGCCTGCACGGCGTGGGCGTGTCGGTGGTCAACGCGCTGTCCGAATGGCTGGAGCTGACCATCTGGCGCGATGGCAAGGAACACTGGATGCGCTTCGAGCACGGCGATGCCGTCGCCCCGCTGGAAGTGAAGGGCGATGCCCCCAGGGTGGATCGCAACGCGGACGACAACGGCTTCAAGAAGGGCACCCGGGTGACCTTCAAGGCCTCCGAGGAGACCTTCAAGAACGTCACCGAGTTCGATTTCGACAAGCTCGAGCATCGCTATCGCGAACTCGCCTTCCTCAATTCCGGCGTGCGCATCCTCATTCGCGACAACCGCCCCGAAGAGCCCGAAGAGCATGACATGTTCTACGAAGGCGGGATCGGCGCCTTCGTGAAATACCTCGACCGCAACAAGCAGCCCCTGATCGCCGAACCCATTTCGGTGAGCGCGGAAAAGGACGGCATCGGCATCGACGTGGCGCTGGAATGGAACGATTCCTACTACGAGAACGTGCTGTGCTTCACCAACAACATCCCGCAGCGCGACGGCGGCACGCACCTTGCCGCATTCCGCGCCGCGCTGACGCGCACGCTCAACAACTACGCCAGCGCATCGGGCCTCCTCAAGAAGGAGAAGGTCAGCCTTTCGGGCGAGGACATGCGCGAAGGCCTGACCGCGATCGTGTCCGTCAAGCTGCCTGATCCCAAGTTCGGCAGCCAGACGAAGGACAAGCTGGTGTCATCCGAAGTGCGCCAGCCGCTGGAAAGCCTGATGGGCGAGAAGATGACCGAGTGGCTGGAAGAAAACCCGGCCGATGCCAAGGCCATCATCCAGAAGATCATCGATGCCGCCGCCGCGCGCGAGGCCGCCCGCAAGGCGCGCGAGATGAGCCGCAAGGGCGCGATGAGCGTGGCCAGCCTGCCCGGCAAGCTGGCCGATTGCCAGGAACGCGATCCGGCCAAGTCGGAACTGTTCCTGGTCGAGGGCGATTCGGCAGGCGGCAGCGCCAAGCAGGGCCGTGACCGCAAGACCCAGGCGATCCTGCCCTTGCGCGGCAAGATCCTCAATGTCGAGCGCGCCCGGTTCGACCGGATCATCTCGTCGAAGGAAGTGGGCACGCTGATCCAGGCGATGGGCACTGGCCTGCGCGATGAATTCGACCTCGAGAAGCTGCGCTATCACAAGATCGTGATCATGACCGACGCCGACGTTGACGGCGCGCATATCCGCACGCTGCTGCTCACCTTCTTCCACCGGCAGATGCCCGAAATCGTCAAGGCCGGGCACCTCTTCATCGCCCAGCCGCCGCTCTACAAGGTGAGCAAGGGCCGCAGCGAGGTCTACCTCAAGGACCAGGCCGCAATGGACCGCTACCTTGTCGAGGGCGGGCTGCAGAACCGCGTGCTGGAGAGCCCGGGCGGCGCGCGCGCCGGCAGCGAGCTGGCGGACATCGTGGCCAGGGCGCTGCGCCTCAAGAACACGCTGGCCTTCGTGCCGCGCAAGTATGAAAGCAATGTGGTGGAAGCGATGGCCCTGAAGGGCGCGCTGGCACCCGGCCTTTCCGATGCCGAGCGGCTTGCCTGCCTTGAAGCAGCGGCCGCGCACCTGCAACTGGGCGACCCGGAAGCGGAATGGTCCGCGCTCATCACCGGTGAAGGCTATGTCCGCTTCAACCGCGTGTGGCGCGGCGTGACCGATGCCCACCTGATCGAACCCAAGTTCCTCGACAGTGCGGAGGCCCGCAAGCTCCATTCCCGCGCCCAGGAGCAGGGTGATATCTTCGCCACGCCGGTGCGGCTGGTCCGCTCCGGGGCAGAGGCCGATGCCGACAGCAGCGAGGCGGACACCGGCGAGGAAGTGGAAGCCGCCATCGCCGCTGCCGATGACGCGATCATCCTGCCCACCCAGCTGGTTGACGCCGTGATGGCAGCGGGCCGCAAGGGCCTGTCCATCCAGCGCTACAAGGGGCTGGGCGAAATGAACGCCGAACAGCTGTGGGAGACCACGCTGGACCCCGAGGTTCGCGTGCTGCTGCAGGTGAAGGTGGAGGATGCCGATGTCACGGACGAGATCTTCACCCGCCTGATGGGCGACGTGGTCGAACCGCGCCGCGAGTTCATCCAGGACAATGCGCTCAATGTCGCCAATCTCGATATCTGATGGATGATGGCCGCGCCATGACGGCGACCGAACGCGGGGGCTTCCTGCTGTTCCTGGCGCTCGTCACGGCGGCCATGCTGCTGGTGGTGTGGCCCTTTGTCGCCCCGCTGGTATGGGCGACATTGGCCGCGATCATGTTCCAGCCGCTTTATGCCCGGATGCTTCGCTTCCGGAAAGGGCGCGAAAACCAGGCCGCGGCGCTGGCCTTGCTGGTCATCACCATCGCGGTGATCGCGCCGGCAGTGATCATCGGCAGCATGGTGGTGAACCAGGCGATCGGCCTGTTTTCCGCTTTCCGCGCTGGCGAGATCGACGTGGCAGGCGCGCTGCACCAGATGATCGACATGCTTCCCGCTGGCATCGGTGCGCGGATGGTGGAATCAGGCTGGGGCGACATGGCAACGCTGCAGGCCCGGGCGCAGGAAGTGGCGGAAGACTCCATCGGCCTCATCGCGCGCCATGCGGTTTCCATCGGCGAAGGCATGGCCGAATGGCTGCTCGCTTTCGGCGTGGGGCTCTACGTCACCTTCTTCCTGCTGCGCGACGGCAAGCAGATCACCCCCAGGCTGATCCACGCCTTCCCCATCGAAAAGAGCATTGCCGAGCGCATGGCGGAACGGTTCCTCACCATCGTGCGGGCGACAATCAAGGGTTCGGTGGTGGTCGGACTGGTGCAAGGCGCACTGGGCGCGATCACCTTCTGGATTGCCGGCATACCCTCCGCCATCCTGTTCGGCGTGATCATGGCGCTGTTTTCGCTGTTGCCGGCGATCGGCCCGGCGATCGTCTGGGTCCCGGCAGCAATCTACCTGCTGGCGGTGGGCGAGATCTGGCAGGGCCTGTTCGTCATCGTCTCCGGCGTTGCCATCATCGGGATGGCGGACAACCTGTTGCGCCCCCTGCTGGTGGGGCGCGATACCGGCATTCCCGATTGGCTGATCCTTGTCACCACGCTGGGCGGCATCGCCCTGATGGGCCTGTCCGGCATCGTGCTGGGCCCGCTGGTAGCAGGCCTGTTCATCGCCGCATGGAACGTGTTTGCAGACCAGGACGGCACGCATCGCCGCGCCGGGGCGGGCGGCTAGCCGATCCGGGCAGGCTGACCTGCGGTCGCCGCTGCCACCATCTCCTGCGAACTGATGCTGGTTTCGGCATCGAGGAAGGCAAACAGCTTCGCCATGTCGGCGTGGTAATCGCCCGTGGGCATCACCGCCGGGCCAAGCCCTGCAACCTTGCGCCGGTGATCGGCAAAGCCGCAGACCAGCGGCACGCCCGCCAGCATGGCGATGCGATAGAAGCCGGTCTTCCACCTTGCCGTTGCCTTGCGCGTGCCTTCGGGCGCAATCACCAGCCTGAACTCTTGCCGGGCGGCAAATTCGTCCACCACCTGCCGCACCACGCCGCTGCCGGCGCTGCGATCAACCGGCACGCCGCCCATTTCGCGCATGAAGCGTTCCATCGGCCATCTGAACAGCGTATCCTTGCCCATGAAGGCAGGTGTCACGCCATTGGCATCGGCAATGCCCATGAAGGTGACGAAATCCCAGTTGGTGGTATGCGGCACCGCCACGAAGATGCAGCGCCTGTCAGCCGGCGGGGCATGGCCTTCCACCCGCCAGCCACGGACATGGAACAGCCACACGAGCACGCGCCGGGTTATCCGGGTGAGCAGCGAGAGTCTGGAATGGGGCAATGCGGGTTATCGAGCTCCGGGCAGGAGGAATGAGAACGCCTCACTCCCCCATATCGAGGTGATCTGCAAGCCAGGGCAGCACGACATCCTTGAAGCGCGCACCGATCTTGTCCGTATGGGTGCCCTCGTAGACTTCCCAGAAATGATCGATGCCGAACTTCACGAGCTCCTGATGGATCAGCGTGTCATCGCGCACCAGCCCGTCCCTGTCGCCCACGTCGAGGCCGATACCGTCGAAGCTTTCCAGCGCCGTGACGTGGCTGGAGACCATCGCCAGCGGGGCATTGTTGGCCCAGCGGGCGAGCACCGCTTCATCCAGCGTGCCGTCATCGGTGACGGCCCAATCGACATAGAAGGGCGGCTTGTTCGGGTTGGGTGACCAAGCCACCGCGCTCGCCAGCCCTGCGCGCATCCCGAAGCCTGACTGGTCCACGCCTTCACGCGGTACCGATGCCATCGCCGTTGCGCTTTCCACCGTCTCGCGACGAGCGGAGACGCAGCAGGCGCTCTGCGCCCAGATGCTGTCGAACACTTGCGGATGCGTCATGGCCACCACCCAGGTGCCGTAACCGCCCATCGAATGGCCCACGAGGCCGCGTCCCTCCCGCGTCGGGATCGTGCGGTAATTGGCATCGATATAGGCGACGAGGTCGGTGGCGATGAAATCACGGAAATTGCCGGTGGTGACGCTGTTGGAATACATCGAACCGCCCATCGCGGTGAGCGTGTCCGGCACCACCACGATGAACTCGCGGCCGGCAGCCGCATTCTCGGCAACCGCAGTCGGCACCTGCATGTAGTCGTAGAAATCGCGGCCCGAGATGGCGAAGCCGTGGAGGTAGTAGACCACCGGGTAATGCCGCGTCGGGTCCTCGCCATAGCTGGGCGGGAGCACGACCATCACCTCGCGCTCCAGCGCATTTCCTTCCAGATTGCCTTCCAGCGAGGCGCCGTCGACCATCACCGCTTCCACGGTAATGCCCTCGGGCACCACGGCATCAGGCGCGGTGATGTTCTGCGCGGCGGCGGGGGCGGCGGCCAGCGAAAGCAGCGCCGCCGTGGCAAGGAGCAAGGTCTTCATCGCCATCACTCCCCGTCAGCAGTGCGCGCCAGCACGTCGAGGTGCTCGGCAAAGAAGGGCATGACCTCGGTGCGGATGCGCTCGCGGATGCGATTGCCGTGATCGCCCTCATAGAGCTCGAAATCATATTCCACGCCGAACCGGTCGAGCTCGGCCATGAAGGCGCGGTTGCCCTCCAGCAGGAAGTCCTGGTCGCCGATGTCGATGGCGATGGCTTCGAGGCTTTCCAGCGCCGGCAGGTACTGCGGCAGCATGACCAGCGGCGAATTGGCGGCCATGCGATATTCGGCCAGCTTGTCCATCGAGCGGTCCTCGCGCAGGCCGGTATCGACCTTGAGGAAGTTGCCGGAGGTGGGATCGGGCGACCATGCAGCCAGCGTGGAAACGCCCGCCAGTTCACCGAACTGGGCATTGGCCACGTCTTCCTCGCTCATCGCTTCGATGCGCGCGGCGGCTTGCGCATCGACCGGTTGCGGCGGCAGGCAGCAGGCGCTCATCATGTAGATGCTGGAAAAGACTTCGGGGTGCTTCATGGCAATGCGGATGGTGCCGTAGCCGCCCATCGAATGGCCGGCCAGGCCGCGGCTTGCCCGGTCGGCAATGGTGCGGAAATTGCCGTCCACCCAGCTGACCAGGTCACTGGCCACCATGCCCTCGTAATCCCCCACGGTCGGGCTGCTGGAATAGAACCCGCCGCGGCGCAGCGAATAGCCATCGGGCATGACCATGATGAAGTCGTTGCCGGCATCGGACGCTGCCTGGACCGCTTCCTGGATCTGGAAACCGGCCTGCTGCGCTTCCACCGGCGCCCAGTAGCCGTGCAGGTAATAGATCACCGGATAGCGCCGGTCGGGATTCTCGTCATAGCCGGGCGGGGTGACGACATAGACCTTGCGGTTGGCATCGTTGCCTTCAAGGTTCCCCTCGATCGATGGCGAATGGAACGTCAGCAACTCGATCCGCGCTTCTTCCTGCGCCAGGGCAGGTGCGGCGATCGCAAGGCTGGCGGCGCCCAGTGCGCCGATGGCGAATTTCAACATGGTCTCTCCCCTCTCGGCCCCGCAGGGCCATTGCTGCGCAGACTGTCCACATTGCGCCCCCGCCTGTCCAGTAATCAAATGTACGAAGAGCTTCCGCTCGGCAGGCGCATGGTCTAGATTCGAGGAAATGCCCGCAAGGGCCGCCTCAAGACGGCGACTGACGGGAATTGACACGAATGCACGCACCGATCTCTCAGGCAACCATGCCGAGCCCCGCCCCCGAATTCGCGGACGAGAAGGCCCGGCTCGAGGTGCTGTCCGATTTCGATTCGGAAGCGCTGGAGGATGATCCCGAGTTGCAGGCGATCGTGCAGTTCGCCGCCAAGCTGTGCAACGTGCCGGCCTCGATGGTCTCCCTGATCGATGACCAAAGGCAATACTTCCTCGCCCGCACCGGGATCGAGGAGCGCGAAACGCCGCGCGACATTTCCTTCTGCACCCATGCGCTGGGAATGTCCGACGTGTTCGAGGTGGAGGATGCCACAAAGGATCCGCGCTTTGCCGACAACCCGCTCGTCACCGGCGCACCGGGCGTGCGCTATTATGCCGGCCAGCCGCTCGTTTCTGCCGAAGGCGCGCCGCTGGGCACGCTCTGCGTGGTCGACGTGGAACTGCATGCCGAGCCGCTGAACGCGTTCCAGCGCGAGGGCATGGCGGTGCTGGCCCAGGCCGCGATGCGCCGCCTGCGCGCGCGCCGCGCCAGTCTGCTCGCCAGCCGCGAGATTGCTCAGAGCGAGCAACGCTTCCGCGCGCTGGCCGATTCCATGCCCGACATCGCCTTTTCCGCCAGTTGCGACGGGACATTCGATTATTTCAACCAGCGCTGGCAGGACTTCACCGGCCTGCCCCTGCCCTATACCGACGAACACGGCCACCAGGTCCTCCACCCGGATGAATACGATGCGGTCACCGCCGACTGGCAGGCGGCGGTGGAGGCGGGCAAACCCTATGAACGGCAGCACCGGCTGCGCCGCGCCGATGGCGAATGGCGCTGGGTCATCGTGCGTGCGCTGCCGGTGAAGGTGGGCAGGGATGACGAATGCCGCTGGTTCGGCACCATCACCGACATTCACGATGCGCACGAGATATCAGAGAGCCGCGACATGCTGGCCAAGGAACTGTCGCACCGGATCAAGAACATCTTTGCCGTGATCAGTGGCCTGATCTCGCTGCAGGCACGCAAGGAACCCGAGCACGCCGATTTCGCCGATCGCCTGACGCAGACCTTGCAGGCGCTGGGCCGGGCGCATGACTTCGTGCGTCCTTCCGGTGCCAGCGCGCGCGAAAGCCTGCTGGGCCTGCTCGAAGTGATCTTCACCCCCTATCGAAACGGGGCAGGCGAACCGCGCGTCTTGGTGCGCGGAGACGAGGGCGCGATCAGCCACAAGGCGGCAACGCCAATGGCACTCATCTTCCATGAACTGGCCACCAATTCCGCCAAGTATGGCGCCTTGTCGGCCGAAGGCGGCCACGTCACGCTGGATATCGATTCCTCACAAGGCCAGTTGCACCTCCAGTGGAAGGAGCACGGCGGGCCGCCGGTCACGCAACAGGGCGAGGCCGGTTTCGGTTCGCGCATGGTGGACCTTGCCGTGACCGGGCAATTGCAGGGCAGTTGGGAAAAGCGTTTCGAACAGGACGGGCTGGCAGTCGAGCTTGTCATTCCCGCGAGCGTTATCGCGCCAGAGGCCTAGTCCTCCACCGCGAAGCCGGTTCCCTCGGGCCAGTCCGGATCCGCCAGCGCCAGCACCTTGAACAGATCGCCCATCTGGTCGGGATCGGTCAGCCTGTCACGCGCACGCCGCAGCGCCTCGCGGTGCTGCGGCGCGAATTCCGCCAGCGCATCGGCGCGTTCGCGAATACCCAGCGCGTTGAGCCAATCGCCCTGCGTGGCCGTGCCCAGCCACTTGGCGCCGCGAGACAAGGCAATCTGCGTCATCTGGTCGAAATCGACATGGGCCGTCAGGTCAGCCTCGCCCGGCGCATCGAGCGGGCCCAGCTTGCGATGCTCGCGGATCGCCTGGAGGGTGGAGCCGGTGCGCGGCTGGAGATAGCCGTAATCGATGAACAGGGCGACACCGCCCTGGTTGACCAGCCGGCCGGCCACTTCGAACAGCGTTGCCGCGGCCCCGGGGCAGGTTTCGATCACCGTGCCGACATCGGCCTTGCGCCGCGCTTCGGGAACAGCGCTGTCCATCGGCTGGCTGCCGGCGACGAAGCGGAAACCCTCGCCATCCTCGGCAACGTCCACCATCACCTCGCGCCAGCCGTTGCCGGTCATCACCAGCTGGCGCACCGGCAGGGCATCGAGGAATTCGTTGGCCACAACCAGCACCGGCCCTTCCATCGGGATGGTGGACAGGTCGTGATGGAAGACCGCGCCGGGCACCTGCTCCAGCTGGATGTCGCGCATCTTTGTGGAGGTCTCGACAAGGTTGATCCGCGGCTCCAGCCCGTAGCGCTTCATCGCCCGCTGCGCATCGCGCGCCAGGAAGCCGCGCCCCGGCCCCAGCTCGACATAATGCACCGGTTCGGTGTGCCCGGCCCGGATCCAGATATCGGCCAGCCACAGGCCGATCAGTTCGCCGAACATCTGGCTGATCTCGGGCGATGTGATGAAATCGCCTTCCTCGCCCAGCACCTCGGCCTGCGAGTAGTAGCGGGCGTTGCTCTCACCCATGAACTGCATCAGGCTGATCGGCCCGGTAACCGATATCAGCCGCCGGAAACTTTCGGCCAGATCGCCGTCAGCCATTGGCAGCCTGCTCCCTTGGCGGGACATAGGCGCCATCGATCGGCGGGCGCCGCAAGGACCATATGACAAGGCCGATCCCCAGCGCGATCAGCGGCAGGGTGAGCCATTGCCCGCGGCTGAGGCCGGTTTCCGCCACCACCCAGGCCAGGTGCGCATCGGGCTCGCGGAAGTATTCGACGATGAAGCGCCCGGCAGAAATCATCGCGGTGAACACGCCGACCAGCAGCCCCGGCCGATACCGCGCGCGGGTGAGCCAGAACAGGGTATAGAGCACCACGGCCACCAGCAGGCCTTCCAGCAAGGCTTCATACAATTGGCTGGGATGGCGCGGCACGAAGGATGACAGGCACTGGCCGTCGGCATGGCCAAGGTCGCAGAAGGTCATCGCCCACGGCACTTCGGGGCCTGCCGGCCTGCCCCACAGTTCACCGTTCACGAAATTGGCCATTCGGCCCAGCAGCATGGCCGCACCCACGTTCACGGCGATGTAATCGCACACGCGAATGAAGGAGAGGCCGCCGCGCCAGGCAACGAAGGCGATGGCGAGCACCACCCCGATCAGGCCGCCGTGGAAGCTCATCCCGCCTTCCCACGTCTTGAACATGTCCGCAGTGCCCAGCAGGTCCGGGCGGTAGAACAGCACATAGCCGAAGCGGCCACCCACGATCACGCCCAGCATGCAGTAGAAGAACAGGTCATCGGCATGCCGCTTCGCCATCGGGGCGCCCGGAGCGGTCAGCATCTTGCGCAAGTGGAAGTAGGCGATGAACAGGCCGACGAGATAGGCCAGCGAATAGAAGCGCAGCTTGAAGAAGCCGAGATCGATGCCGTCGATCAGGCCGAGGTCGCTCCAGTTGATCGCGGGGGCCGATGCGGCCAAGAATTCGAGCATGGTCTGATGCCTTTCCTGCTGCACCGGGCAATGGCACAGAGCGCCCGCTCACGAAAGCCCTGCGCTGCCGGCAACGGCCCTGCAGCAAGGTTTTGCACAATTGCCCGCAGCACACTATCTGGTTGCCGTGACCCAGCTGAAAATACCCCACCAGCGCGAGATCATCGATCGGCGCGCGCTGACATCCGCCATCGAGGCAGCCGTGGAGGAACACGGTGCCGAAGCCGCGCGCCAACCCATCGTCGAGCTGCTGCGCGGCGCGATGCAGCAGGGTCGCCATGCGCTGGCAGAGCGGCTTGCCGAAAAGCCCGGCGCCGGGCACGAGATCACCAATGGCTATGCCTTCCTCGTCGACCAGCTGATCCGCGTGGTGCACGACCACGTGGTGCACCACGTCCATCCCCTGGGCAAACCGTCCGGCGGGGACCGCCTGGCGCTGATCGCCGTGGGTGGCTACGGCCGCGGGGAAATGGCGCCCTTCTCGGATGTCGACATCGCCTTCATCACGCCCACGAAGCCCAGCGACTGGAGCGAGCAGGTTATCGAGGCCATCCTCTATTTCCTGTGGGACCTGAGCCTGACGGTGGGCCACTCCAGCCGCTCGCTGGACGAGATGGTGCGCATGGCCCGCGAGGACCTGACGATCTGCACCGCGATCCTGGAAGGCCGCTACCTGTGGGGCGACAGGGACGTTTACCAGATGGCGCAGGACCGCTTCTGGGGCGAGGTCGTGCCCGGATCGGAGCGCCAGTTCGTGTCCGAAAAGCTGGCCGAACGCGATGCGCGGCACAAGCGCATGGGCGATTCCCGCTATGTCGTGGAACCCAATGTGAAGGACGGCAAGGGCGGCCTGCGCGACCTGCAGACGCTCTACTGGATCGGCAAGTATGTCTACCGCGTGCGCGAGGCAGCCGAACTGGTGGACAAGGGGCTGTTCACCGCTGCCGAATACCGCACCTTCCGCCGCGCCGAACGCTTCCTGCTGGCGGTGCGCTGCCACCTTCACACCATCGCCAAGCGCGGCGAGGACCGCCTGACCTTCGACCTGCAGCGCGAAGTGGCGCGGCGGATGAATTACTCCGACCGGCCCGGCAAGAGCGCGGTGGAACGCTTCATGCAGTTCTACTTCATGCAGGCCCAGCACGTCGGCAACCTGACCGGCGTGTTCCTGGCACAGATGGAGGAACAGACGGTCGAGAAGAAGCCGCGCAACCGGCTGCTGGAACGCTTCCTCGGCCGCCGGCGCGAGGAGGACCGCACCATCGAGGGCTATCGCGTGCGCAGCGGCAAGCTGGCCGCCCCCGATGACCGCTGGTTCCAGGACGATCCCGTGCGGCTGGTCGAGATCTTCACCCTGGCCGAGCGCGAGGGGATGGAAATCCATTCCGAGACGATCCGCATGGCACGCCGCGATGCCAGCCTGATCCACGACAACGTGCGCACGAACGAGCGGGCCAATGCCGCCTTCCTGGACCTGCTGACCGGGCGCAACGATCCCGAAATGGTGCTGCGCTGGATGAACGAGGCCGGCGTATTCGGCCGCTTCGTGCCCGATTTCGGCAAGGTCAACGCGCAGATGCAGTTCGACATGTACCACCACTATACGGTGGACGAACACACGATCCGCGCCATCGGCCTTCTGAGCCAGATCGAGAAAGGCGAGCTGGAGGAAGACCATCCGCTGGCCACCCGCATCCTTCCCGCGCTGAAATACCGCCGCGCGCTCTATGTCGCCGTGCTGCTGCACGACATCGCCAAGGGGCGCGGGGGCGACCATTCGGTGCTGGGTGCGGAAGTCGCGCTGAACCTGTGCCCGCGCATGGGCATGACGGAACAGGAAACCAAGCTGGTCAGCTGGCTGGTGCGCCATCACCTGCTGATGAGCGCCATGGCCTTCAAGCGCGACCTTTCCGACCCCAAGACGATCGACGATTTCCTGGAAGTGGTGGATGATGCTGAGCACCTCGGCCAGCTGACCGTGCTGACCATTGTCGATATCCGCGCGGTCGGCCCGGGCATCTGGAACAGCTGGAAACGGCAGTTGCTGGGAGATCTCTACTCACTGGCTGACGAGCAGCTGCGCGTTGGCGCAAATGACGAACAGCAGCGCGAACGGCGCTATGCCAACAAACGCGCCGAAGTGGCCGCCATGCTGGGAGCTGACAAGGCGCACCTGGTGGAAGAGCTCGATAGCCGGTTCGACCGCGACTACTGGATGGCCGAGCCTGCCGACATCATCGCCATCAACCTGCCGCACTATGCCGCCGCCAAGCGGCTGGAGCATTCGCTGTCGATCCATGCCGAGTACTATCCGGCACGCGGGGCCACGCTGATCACCGTTATCGGCGATGACCATCCCGGCCTGTTCTTCCGCATTGCAGGCGCAATCAACCTGGCCGGCGCCAACGTGATCGACGCCCGCATCCACACCACCAAGGTAGGCAAGGCGGTCGACAACTTCCTGGTGCAGGACCCGCTCGGCAAGCCGTTCCGCGAGGACATCCAGATCGAGCGGCTCAAGAAGAAGATCGAGGACGCGCTCATGGGCCGGATCGACATGGTCGGCAGCCTCGCCCAGCGTCCGCTGCCGCGCACCCGTGCAGAAGCCTTCACCGTGGCCCCGCAGATCTTCTTCGACAATGACGCATCCGATCGCTTCACGGTGATCGAGGTGCATGCGCGGGACCGTCCGGCGCTGTTGAACCGCCTGACCCGGGCGATGTTCGAGCGCAGCCTGATCATCAATTCCGCCCATATCACCCAATATGGCGAGAAGGCGGAGGACACCTTCTACGTAACCGACCTGCTGGGTCACAAGATCTACAGCAAGGACCGGCTGAAAGGCGTGGAAGAGGCGCTTCTGGCGGCCATCGCCGCGGGAGAACCGAAAACCGAGGCGGCGGAGTAACAGGTCCGGCTGCAGGATGGAGAGCAGTGAATGACAGCAGCACTTTCCATCCGCCGCGCAACGCCCGCAGATGTCGATGCTATCCGTGACCTGGTGCTACGCGCCTACGCGAAATGGGTGCCGATCACGCCGCGCAAGCCGCGTCCGATGACGACCGACTATGCTCTCGCCATCGCCGACTACCGCTATGATCTGCTGTTCTGCGGTGAGCAGCTGGCCGGCGTGATAGGCACCAGTGTGAAGGAAGGCGAACTCAGGATCGTCAATGTCGCCATCGCTCCTGACCATCAGGGCAAGGGCCTCGGCACTCACCTGATGCGGTACGCGGAGGAATTGGCGCGCAAGGCAGGCGCCAGCAGCATGCGACTGCTCACCAATAAGCTCATGCGCGAGAACGTGGCACTCTACGAAAAGCTGGGATTTCGGATCGAGACGGAGACGCAGGAAGACATGGGCAATATCGCGGTGCACATGGTCCGCGACCTCGGCACCACGAGCTAATCCCGGCTGGCCAACTCGAACTGGATGTCCGGATAGTCTGACATTGCCACCGCAAAGCTGCGCCCGGCGATGCATTCCCACCTCGTGTCCAGCGCTGCCTGCAAGGTGGAGCGCGTGCTGTCGAAGCCATCCAGTTCCTCGAAGGCATCCACCCCGAATTCTCCCGGCAACCTCAGCCGCGTTCTCCGAACAGGGCCGTGCCGACGCGCACATGGGTCGCTCCCAGCATGATGGCGGTGGGATAGTCCCCGCTCATGCCCATGCTGCGCCCGGCCAGGCCTTGTTCGCGGGCGAGCTTGTCGAGCAATGCGAAGAAGGGCGCAGGCTCGATTCCGAGCGGCGGCACGCACATCAGCCCGGCAAGCGGGATATCCGCCGCGCGGGCCTGTTCCACAAGGGCAGGCACATCGGCAATCGCACAGCCGCCTTTCTGCTCTTCCTCGCCGATATTGACCTGGATGAAGCACGGCACGCGCCGCTGCGCCTTGTCCATCGCCTTTGCCAGCGCCTTCACCAGGCTCGGCCGGTCAAGCGAATGGATGCAGTCGAACAGGTCCACCGCGTCATCCGCCTTGTTGGACTGCAACTGGCCGACGAGGTGCAGTTCCACGCCGTCATACGCCTCTTTCAGCGCGGGCCACTTGCCTTGCGCTTCCTGCACGCGGTTCTCGCCGAACACGCGGTGGCCCGCATCGAGCAACGGTCGGATGGCATCGCCGTCATGCGTCTTGCTGATCGCAATCAGCGTCACCTCGTCCGCCTTGCGGCGGGCAATCATGCAAGCGCGGGCGATCTCTGCCTGCACATTGTCCAGCAATTGGGCTGCGTTTTCGCTCATGGGCGCGCTATAGCGCGGGCATGGCAGCAATCCAGCCCTTCCCGAATGTCTGGCTCGTCTCCGATGCGCGCAACGATGCCGTGCTGGAACGGGCGCTCGTCCGCCTGCCGCGCGGCAGCGGCTTCATCTACCGCCACTACCACCTGCCCGATGCGGAGCGGGTGGCACGCTATTTCGCGCTTGCGCGGATCGCCCGCGGGCGCGAACACGTCGTGGTGCTGGCAGACAGCGCGCTCACCGCGCTCGAATGGGGCGCGGACGGCATCTACGGCGCGCCCCTGTCGCTCTACCCGAGGCGCGACCTGCTGATGCTGGCGAGCGTGCATGACATGCGCGAGATCGGCCAGGCGAACCGCGTGGGCGCGGATGCCGCGCTGCTCTCCCCCGCCTTTCCCACCAACACCCACCCTGGCGCACCTTCGCTCGGCCCGGTGAAATGGCGGATGCTCGCGCGACATGCCCGGATACCGGTGATCGCGCTGGGCGGGATGGATGGCCAGAACGCACGGCGGCTCGGTTGCGAGCGATGGGCCGCCATCGACGGTTTGAGTATTTAGCTTTTTCGCCTCTCAAGCGCCGGGCGCAGGCCATCCGGCCTGCTTGGCTTTCGCCCTAACGGGCGGCGCGCGGTCGCGCGCTGGCTTCGCCTTCGGCTCAGCGAGCATTGCCGGCCAATCAGATCGCACCCGGTTCTTGGTCACGGAAGTCAAAGGCCGACAAGCCGCCCGCAGGGGCCCCGCAGCGAAGCGGAGGGATCAGCCCCGAGGACGAACCCGCGGATGCGAGTTCATGAGGCAAACAAATCACAAACAATTTGACCTCGAGTCCGCACGGATTCACTATGCGCCTCCGCGGGACATCGAGGGAGCAGAAACATGGCGACAAGCGCCCGCAATTCGGCGCAGTCCGGGGACTGGAAAGCGGCGTTCCGCCGCTCGCTGTCGCGCATTCTCCAGCGGGGCGGATCGATCATCCTCCATGGCCTGTTGGCCTTCCTTGCGCTGTCGCTGATCAGCTACAGCCAGACAGACCCGTCGCCATCCACCGCCGCTGGCGAAGTGGTGCAGAACTGGATGGGCCGCCCCGGCGCATGGGCCGCGGATCGGGCGCTGGGCCTGTTCGGCATCGTGTCCATCCTGCTGTTGCCGCTGCTCTATGCCTTTGCCCGCAAGCTGTGGCGCGATTCCGAAGCCGAGGACGAGGAAGATGCACCGCGCATGGCGCAAGGCCGATGGTGGCAAACGCTGCTGGTGCTGCTGGCCGGCATGGCCTTGCTCTCCACCGTGCTCGCCCTTGTTACCGACCCCGCACAACGCAACTGGCCCGCCGGATGGGGCGGGCTGGTGGGCCTGCTGGGCGAAGGCGGCTTGCGCGCCCTGGCCGGTCGCCTGCCCGAAGCGGCGCAATTCTGGGCCATCCTTACCGGCGGCTTTGCCGCGCTGGTGGGGGGTGCCTTGCTGGCGGGCAAGGTCTTTGCCATCGACTGGGCGGGCCTGCTGACCATTCCGGAATGGGCAAAGCGCGCACCCAGCCTGCCCCGCAGCAGCGCCAACCCGTTCAAGGAACAGGCAGAAAAGCGCAAGGCCACGGCCGAAAAGACCAAGACCGGGCCCGTCACCATCGCCCAGCCAGATCGCAAGCCGCCGGAAATTTCCGATCCTTCCGCCCCGCCGCGGCAGGCACCGCCGACCAAGGCCAGGCAGAAGGACCTGTTCGCCGAATTCGACCTGCCCGGCCTTGATCTGCTGGAAGACCCGCCGGCCAACAATGCCCCGGCACTGGACAAGCATGCGCTGGAACGCAATGCACGCCTGCTGGAAAACGTGCTCGACGATTTCAACGTGAAGGGCGAGATCACCGCCGTGCGCACCGGCCCGGTGGTGACGATGTACGAGCTGGAGCCTGCACCCGGCATCAAGGCCAGCCGCGTGGTCGGCCTGGCTGAAGACATCGCCCGCAACATGTCCGCCATATCCGCCCGCGTCAGCCCCATCCCAGGCAAGACGGTGATGGGCATCGAACTGCCCAATGCCGACAGGCAGATGGTCAGCTTCAAGGAAATGGTCGGTTCCGAAGCCTTTGCTTCGGCCAAGGGCAACCTGCCGGTGATCCTGGGCAAGGACATTGCCGGCGAACCCGTGGTGGCAGACCTTGCCGCCATGCCGCACCTGCTGGTCGCGGGTACCACCGGCTCGGGCAAGTCGGTCGGCATCAACTGCATCCTGCTGTCGCTGCTCTATCGCTTCAGCCCCACCGAATGCCGCATGATCCTGATCGATCCCAAGGTTCTGGAACTGAAGAGCTACGACGATATCCCGCACCTCCTCTCCCCCGTGGTGACAGAGCCGCACAAGTCCGTGCGCGCGCTTAAATGGGCGGTCGAGGAGATGGAGAAGCGCTATCGCATGATGTCCGAAATCGGCGCGCGCAACATCGGCGGCTTCAACGAGCGCGTGAAGGCCGCTGCCGCCAAGGGCCAGCCCCTGGGCCGCCGCGTGCAGACCGGTTTCGACCCTGACACGGGCGAGGAACTGTTCGAGGAAAAGCAGCTCGACTACGAGGTGCTGCCGCAGATCGTGGTGATCGTGGACGAGCTGGCCGACCTCATGGTCACCGTCGGCAAGGAAATCGAGGTGCTGATCCAGCGCCTGGCGCAGAAATCGCGTGCTGCCGGCATTCACCTGATCATGGCCACGCAGCGCCCCTCGGTCGATGTCATCACCGGCGTGATCAAGGCCAACATGCCCACCCGCATCGCCTTCAACGTCACCAGCCGGATCGATTCCCGCACCATCCTCGGCGAGCAGGGCGCGGAACAGCTGCTGGGCAAGGGCGACATGCTCTACAAGCCCACATCAGGCGCGCTGCGCCGCGTGCACGGGCCCTTCGTGTCCGACGAGGAAGTGGAGAAGGTGGCCAGCCACTGGCGCAGCCAGGGTGAGCCCGACTACATCGATTCCGTCACCGAGGAGCCGGAAGACGGCGGTTTCAGCTTCGATGATGACCTGACGGCATCGGACAACCCCGAAGAACGCCGCTACCTCCAGGCATGCCAGATCGTCTGGGAGAACCAGAAGGCATCCGGATCATGGCTGCAGCGCCAGCTTGGCGTGGGCTACAACACCGCCGCCAAGCTGATCGAGCGGATGGAGGAGGATGGCCTTGTCGGACCAGCCAACCACGTGGGCCGGCGCGAGATCTACCGCGACCGGGACGGCAATCCCTTGTAACGCTGGCCTAGTCAGCCGCGGTCGGCATGCGGCAGGAATAGCTTGATGCCTCGCCTTCCGGCCCACCCTCGTAATGCGCATATTGCGGGTGCGGGCAAAGTGGCATCCGGCCTTGCGTGTCGGACCCGTATCCGCGTGATGCAGTCACCGATGACGGCGCCTTGCCTTCCTCCACCCATTCCACCAGCGGGCCGAGCAGGTCGAAGGTTTCATAGGCATCACCGCCCGAACAATGCATCATGCCCGGCACCATGTAGAAGCGCGCGGCATCATCCCAGCGCTCGCCATTGGCCGCGCCCGCACGCTGGAACCAGTCCCAGGTGTCGAAGGCGGAGAACCACGGGTCCGAAACGCCGTGGAAGAACATCATCTTGCCGCCGCGGCCGAGATAGGTGGACAGGTTGGTCCAGTAGGCCGTGTCAGTCAGCCGCCCAACCGCATCCATGCGAACATCATGCATGCGTGCATCGATATCGATCTCGCGGCTGGCATTGGCCGGGCCGAACACGCCCGGCTGGCCGCTGGGGACATAGCCCGGCAGGCCCGGGCCGTCGAAGGTGATGCCGGTATCCCAGGGGATCGGCACATAGGTCGGCCGGCCGCTGGCATCGCGTGGCCCGGCAAAGGCCAGTTCCAGCGCCTCCACTTCCGCGGCGGACAGGCAGCCTTCGCCGCCCTCGCACTGCAAGGCACCGGCATCGAAGCTGCGACATGCCTCGACATTGGCGATGATCCCGTCGGCCAGCCCGTCGCGCGCGTCGCACTGCTTCAGCACTTCAGCGTGGATCGCCGCGCGCTGCGCGGGCGAGAAGCCGCCTGCACGCAGGTCTCCTTCAGGCAGGGTGCGGTTGATCATCACCTGGGCATATTCGATGGCGAGGTTGGAATGGCCCGGACGCATGGCCGGCGCGCCCACCACGATCCCGTCGAACAGTTCGGGATAGCGCTGGCTCGCCAGCATCCCCTCGCGACCCCCGGTGGAACAGCCAGCCATGTAGGAATGGTGCGGCGCCTTGCCGTAATAGCTGTTAACCAGTTCGCGCGTGGCGAGGGTGACCGTGCGCACCGAGGTCTCGGCAAAATCGAGCGCGGCGCGCTGGTCCGCCATGAAGCTGTCATCGAAACCCGCACCCTTGTGGCCGCTGTCATGGCTCGCCACGGCAAATCCGCGTTGCAGCGCGTTGTCCTCGCCCGACGCGGTGGGGCCGAGCGCCGGCCGCACGCTGCCGTTGAGGCCGCCGCCGCCCTGCAACAGGTAACGCCCGTTCCATTCGTCCGGCAAGGCGAGTTCAAAGCCGATGCCGTAAGTCACGCCGCCGGCACCTGCACGCTCGTTGATCATGCCTTCGATGCGGCAATGCGGCGGGGCAATCAGCGGCGGCAAGCCAGTGCCGGTCGATTCATGTCGCCCTTCGGCAAAATAGGTCGCCGCCTTGATCTGCATGTCACCCATGCGCTGACCCGCCATCATCTCGCAACGTTCGGCAGCGCTCGCCTCTCCCTCGCCCAGCGCGGAACTGGCAGCAAAGGGCGCGGCAACGGCGGTTCCCAGCAAGAGCGTGGCGATGATGCGAATGCGGTTCGTCATGTGTGGAAATCCCCTCTTCCCCAGTGGTTTCTCGCTACCAAGGCCGCGTGCGATACACAACGCGACTTGTATCGCATGCCAGCAAAGCTAACCTCCCGCTTAGATGGGAGAGAACACGATGCGAAATATCTTTACCGGCCTTGCCCTGGCCGCAGGCCTGCTCGGGGCAACGCCCGCCATGGCCGACGAGCACGCCAAGGGAACCTGGGTTGGCAGCTGGACAGCCAGCCCGCATGCCCCGCTGACGAGCGAGGGGCCGTTTGCCGCCGCCAGTTACGAGAACGTCACCATCAGCCAGGTGATCCGCCTGTCCGAAGGCGGCTCTGCCCTGCGCGTGCGCTTCACCAATCGTTATGGCCCGGCCCCCTTGCACATTGGCGAGGCGCGCATCGTGCTGCTGGACGATGACGGCAACGAGATTCCCGGCTCCAGCCGCGCGCTGACCTTCGGCGGCGAGGCGGGGGCGGTGATCCCGCGCGGCGCGCCCTTCGCCAGTGACGTGGTGGAACTGGCGACACAGGATTTCCAGAAGGCCAAGGTGGTCATGTACCTGCCGGACAGCACCGGCCCGTGCACCTGCCACCTGACCGGCCTCGACACGCTGGCCGTCTCGGCCCCCGGCAACCACGTGGGCGAGGATTTCGAGCCTGCCTCTACCGCCATGCACCGCGCCTTCCTGCACACGGTGGAAGTGTTGTCCGACGATGCCCGGGGCACCATCGTCACCTATGGCGATTCGATCACCGATGGCGTGGGTTCCACCCCGGGCGAGGATCGCCGCTGGCCGGACGTACTGGCGGAAAGGCTGGAAGCGGCCGGCATGGAATTTGCCGTCGCCAATGCCGGCATCTCCGGCAATCGCGTGCTCAGCCCAGGCATGGGCGAAAGCGCGCTCTCCCGCTTTGACGAGGATCTGCTGAGCCTGCCCAACGTCACCCACATGATCATCTTCGTGGGCGTCAACGATATCGGCAACCGCTACGGCCCGGTACGCGGCGGCGTGGGCGGGCTGACGCTGGACCAGCCGCAGATCGATGCAGCGCAGATGATCGCAGGCTACCGCCAGCTGATCGCCCGCGCGCGGGCCGAGGGAATCACGGTCATCGGCAGCCCCATCGGCCCCTACAAGGGCGCAAGCTACTGGAGCGAGGAAGGCGAAGCCGCTCGCCAGACGATCAATGACTGGATCCTCAATTCCGGCGAGTTCGATGCCACCGTGCGGCTCGATGTCGCCTTCGCCGACCCCGCGGACCCGGCGCAGATGCGCGAAGGCTATCACATAGGTGACTTCCTGCACGGCAGCGACGCGGGGCTGAAGGCGGTGGGCGAAAGCATCGACCTGGCGCTGTTCGACGACAAATAGGCTGACCGCAGCACTGGATAACTGGCCGCCCGCAGCTTTCCGGCTTCGGGCGGCCTGCTATTTTGCCGCCCGTGCAGGCGAATATCGAAATCGGCAGGGATTCGGGCGGCAATCCCGTTCATATCGACGTGGAGGAGCTGCTCGCCACGCGCCTGCTGGTGCAGGGCAATTCGGGCAGCGGCAAGTCGCACCTGCTGCGCCGCCTGCTGGAACAGAGCGCCCACCTGGTACAGCAGGTGGTGATCGACCCCGAAGGGGATTTTGCCTCGCTTTCCGACCAGTTCGGCCACATCGTGATCGAAGGCGGCAGCTACACCAGCCGCGAGATAGAGGCACTGGCAGGCCGGATCCGCCAGCACCGCGCATCGGTGGTGCTTTCGCTGGACGACCTGGAAGTGGAACAGCAGATCCGCTGCGCCGCACAGTTCTTGACCGCCCTGTTCGATGCCCCTCGCGAACATTGGTATCCCGCTCTGGTTGCGGTGGACGAAGCGCAGATGTTCGCGCCTTCTGCCGCCGGCGAAATGGCCGAGGACACCCGGCGCATGACGCTATCCGCCATGACCAACCTGATGTGCCGCGGGCGCAAGCGCGGGCTGGCCGGGATTGTCGCCACACAGCGACTGGCAAAACTGGCCAAGAATGTCGCGGCGGAAGCTTCCAATTTCCTGATGGGCCGCACCTTCCTCGACATCGACATGCAACGCGCAGCGGACCTGCTCGGCATGGACCGCAGGCAGGCCGAGCGTATCCGCGATCTCGGGCGCGGCCATTTCCTCGGCCTTGGCCCGGCTGTCAGCCGCAAGCCGGTGGCGGTGATGATCGGATCGGTAAAGACGGGCGGCAAGAACGCGGCCTCCGGCCTGATGCCGCTGCCTGACGCGCCGAGCGAGGACATGGAGGCCCTGCTCCACGCATCGCTGGCAGAGGAGGCCGCCGAGGCTGCACCCGCACGCGCCGCGCCCGCGCCGCCGCCTTCCCCTCCGGTGGAGGAACTGGCCGAGGCGATCTCGCTCGCCGCCGCGGAGGAGCCGCTGGTGGAGGCCGCAACCGATGGCGCAGTCGCTCCGTCCGCGCAGCCATCGAGCGAAGGCGGCATCGATGCCATCCTGCAGGAAATGGCGGCGGAAGAAGGCGCGACATTCCAGCCGGCGGCCAACCTGTTCCGCGATTTCGCCATCCGCTGCCGCCAGCGCGGCGTAGCTTCCGCCCATGTCGACATGATGGCGTTCAAGCGCCTGTTCGCCATCGCCAGTGCCGGGCTCGGGCGGCTCGACGAGACGCGACGCGGCGCAGTCGAACGCCTTGCCGAGAATGTCAGCGATGATGTGCTGGCGCCTTATCTCGCCATCGCGGCGGCGGCGGCGGAAGGCCGGAGCGCGCCGGACGAGGAGGAACTGGCGCGCGTTTACGGCACCTCGTCACCCGGCCGTATCCGGCGCCTGCTCGAACATCTCGAAAAGACCGGGCTGATCGTGGTGCGCGAGGATTTCGGCGGCGAGCGTTCGATCAGCGTCCCGGGGCTGGAGGAGTTCGCGGGCTAATCGCCCGAAAACTCCTTCCAGCTCAGGCGATCCATGTGCAGCGGGCTGTCGGTCTTCACATATTCGCCTGCGGCATAGGTGCGACCCACCAGCTTCATCGCCGGATTGTCGATCCGCAACCGTCCCTCTTCCTCGCCCAGGAAGGCATCGTCCACATGGGCGACCACGACCTCGCCGATCACGATGGCGGAATGCGGGCCGGTTTCCACCAGCTTCCAGAGCTTGCATTCGAACTGCACCGGCGCACCGGCGATCAGCGGCGCGTCCACCTGCGCCGAAGGACGCGCCTCGAGTCCGGCCAGCGCCAGCTCGTCGATGCCCGGCGGGGCATCGCAGGCGGTCACGTTCATCGCTTCGGCCTGCGCCTCCCCCACCAGCGCCACGGCAAACTGGCCCGAGGCGCGGATATTGGCGAGGCTGTCCTTTTCCGCCACGCCATCGCGCTGAGCGTCTGCCGCCATGCCGATCGCCACCAGCGGCGGAGTTCCGCCCATGGCGTTGAAGAAGGAATAGGGCGCGGCATTGTTGCGGCCTTGCCCATCCCTTGTCAGCACCCATGCAATGGGACGCGGGGTGATGGTGTTTACCAGCAGCTTGTAGCGCGTGGCGGGATCGAGTTCGTTCATCGCGAATTGCATGGGAGCAGAGCTAGGAACACTCATCGCATGACGCAATGCACGCATGATTGCCGCAGGGCAGTTTCGCCTGTAACGAATTAGCCGGAAGAAGGAGAACCTCCATGCGCATCGGCTGCCCGCGAGAGATCAAGAACCGCGAATATCGTGTGGGCCTGACGCCCGAGAGTGCCAAGGAACTGCAGCCCCAGGAACGCGCCCAACTGCGCGAAGGGCAGATCCTCTACACCTACCTCCACCTTGCCCCGGACCCTGGGCAGACCGCGGACCTCCTCAAATCGGGCGTGGTCGGCATCGCCTATGAAACCGTCACCGGGCCGGGCGGATCGCTGCCGCTGCTCAAGCCGATGAGCCAGGTGGCAGGCCGCATGTCGATCCATGCCGGTGCCAATGCGCTGGAGAAGGTCCACGGCGGGCGCGGCGTGCTGATCGGTGGCGTACCGGGCGTGATGCCGGCCAATGTGGTGATGATCGGCGGCGGGGTTGTCGGCTTCAACGCCGCGCAGATGTCTGCCGGGATGGGCGGGCAGACCACCATCCTCGACCGGAACTCGGAAGTGCTGGAGAAGGTCGGCACCCATTTCGAAAGCCGCGCCAACACCCGCTTTTCCAACGAGGCGAACCTGCTCGACGCCATCCGCCAGGCTGACCTGGTGATCGGCGCAGTGCTGATCCCGGGCGCGGCGGCCCCCAAGCTGGTGAGGCGCGAGATGCTCAAGGAAATGAAGCCCGGCGCGGTGCTGGTGGATGTCGCCATCGACCAGGGCGGCTGCTTCGAGACCAGCCGGCCCACCACGCATGACGAGCCGACCTATATCGTCGATGACATCGTGCATTATTGCGTCGCCAACATGCCGGGGGCCGTTGCCCGCACCAGCACCTATGCGCTCAACAATGTCACCCTGCCACATGCCCTGCGCATCGCGGACATGGGCTGGCGCGATGCCTTGCGCGCCGATCCGCACCTGGCGCAGGGCCTCAACGTCTGTCATGGCGCGGTCACATTCCCGGCCGTGGCGCGCGAACTGGGCTACGAAGCGGTTGATATCGCGGGCATCCTTTCCTGAAGGCCCGATCGCCGGATTAACCGGCTTCTAATGCCTTGGCGCTAATGCGCGGGAATGGATTGCAGGCAAACTTGGGGGCTGTTCCTGCGAATGGCCGCTTTGCTGCTGGCGTTGTGCGCGCCGGCCACCCTGCGTGCTGCCGACCCTTCGGGCAGTCCGGTGCTGCAGGACCATTGTGTCTCGTCCGGCGATATCGCCTTGCCCTTGCCGGATGCAATTGCCGCTGCCGCTGCCGATTGGCGATGCGACGGGCAGGGCCATGCACTGGCACCCGAACGCACGATCCTGCGCTTCACGCTCGAAAGCGACAGCAGCGGCGAGGCGCTGCGCTACCTGGTCAGCCGCCGCAGCCCGGTCGGGGAAGTGCATCTGCTGGCGCGCGACGAGAACGGGGCCATCCGCAGCGCCAGCTACACTCCTGCCGAAATGGGTGTTGCCCGCGCCGGGTCCTACTTCATGATCCCGCTGCCCGAAATCACCGCCGACACCCGCGAGGTCTTCGCCGTCGTCGACCGGCCCACCCATGTCATGATCTTGCAGCAGGCCCGGCTTGTGGCAAGCGATCCCGGCAATACCCCGGCCGGACAGGACATGATGGTGTTGCTGGCAATCATATCCGGCATGCTGCTGATGCCGCTGGTGCTGAACGCGGCCTTCTTCCGCATCCTGCGCGAACCCTTCGTGCTGTGGCATTCGGCAATGGCCATCTCGCTGGTGCTGACGGTGCTGTTCAACTCCGGCCTGATCGTCAGCCTGGTGGATGTGTCCGGGCCGACCATCAGCCAAATGTCTGTCCTGGCGCTGGGCCTCGCCATCGCATCAGGCGCGATGTTCGCCCACAGCTTCATCGAAGCAGACCGCCTGCATCCGCTGCTGCGCCGGGCGCTGCCGTGGGCGGCGATCTGGTCTCTCTTGTTGAGCTATGTCCACGCCAACTTCCCCTTCGTCGGACGTGTCTGGCAGACCGATGCCTATTACCTTGCCTATCTTCCGGTGCTGGTCCTGTTCATCGCGACGATCGGCGATGCGCTGCGCCGCGGCAGCATGGCCGCGCGTTTCCAAGCTATCGGCTGGGGCCCCTTGCTGCTGGTCGGGATCGTCCGCCAGCTGGGCCAGTTCACCCCGATGCTGGAGCCGACGGACGCAATGGTGCTGTTCTATGTCGGCTGCGTGTTCGAGGTCGTGGCAACGACCTTCGGCGTGACCGACCGTTTCATGGCGCTGAAGCACCAGCGTGACCGGGCCCGCACCGAGGCACAGATGCTCGAACGCATTTCCGAACGCGATACGCTGACAGGCCTCTACAACCGCCGCGTGATCGAGGAGCGCTTTGCCTATCTGCGCAGCTCCGGCTTTACCGTGGTCGCCCTGCTCGACCTCGACCATTTCAAGCATGTCAACGACACCTTCGGCCACGGCGTGGGCGATGATGTGCTGCGCGCCGTGGCCGTGGCACTTGCCCCCGATGATGACACCAAGGTGGTGCGGATGGGCGGAGAGGAATTCGCCATCCTGCTGCGCGGCCGCAACGCGCTGGCGCGGGCCGAACATCGGCGCAAGGCAATCCCGCGCACAGTGGCCGCAGCAGTCCGGCTGGACAGGTTGCAGACCGCCAGCATGGACGTGGTCGACATTCCGCTCGATGCCCTCTCCAAGGCGCGCTTCGAAGACATCTACCGCCACGCCGACAGGCTGCTTTATGAAGCCAAGGCCGCCGGCCGCAACCGGATGATGAGCGTCAGGATGCAGGCCTTCGGGGGACAGAAGGAAACGCGCCGCCGGAAGAAGGCCGCCGCCTGACCGAAACGCGCGCCTGCGCCTATCCTTCGGCCGGATCGACCATGAAGGGCGCAGCGACTTCCGCCGGGACGCGCATCAACCTGCCGCTTGCCCGGTCCACCATCGCCCATGTCGTCTTCGCCTTGACGATGGCCTTGCCCGAGGCATCGCTGAAAGTGATGTGGCGATCGAAACGCGCGCCCGTGGGCCCTTCGCGGATTTGCGTCACCGCTTCCACCTGATCGCCCTCGCGCACATTGCCGCGATAATCGATCTCGTGCCGGGTCACGACCCAGGCATAGGCTTCCACGTCCTGCGGGCGCCCGTCCTGTTTCCAGTGCGACGTGGCCACGTCCTCCATCCAGTTCACCCAGACGGCGTTGTTCACGTGGCCCATCTCGTCGATGTGCTCTCGCCGCGCGGTGAAGGTCATCGCAAAGCGGTTGGCCATCAGTCGCTCACGCCCAGCTGCCAGAAGATGAAGGCGGCTTCCTCGGCATCTTCACGCAGGCTTTCGAAGCGGCCCGAACGCCCCGCATGGCCGGCACCCATGTTGGTCTTCAGCAGCAGCACGTTGTCATCGGTCTTGGTGACACGCAGCTTGGCGACCCACTTGGCCGGTTCCCAATAGGTCACGCGCGGATCGTTGAGGCCCGCGGTGACCAGCATCGGCGGATAATCCTGCGCCACCACCTGGTCATAGGGGGAATAGGACAGGATATGCGTGAAGGCCGCCTTGCTTGTCACAGGGTTGCCCCATTCCGGCCATTCGCCCGGTGTCAGCGGCAGGCTCTCATCGAGCATCGTGCCCAGCACATCGACAAAGGGCACGCCGGCCACCACGGCACCGAAGAGTTCGGGCGCCTGGTTGACCACCGCGCCCATCA
Source organism: Alphaproteobacteria bacterium (assembly GCA_030424845.1). Lineage (GTDB taxonomy): Bacteria > Pseudomonadota > Alphaproteobacteria > Sphingomonadales > Sphingomonadaceae > Alteraurantiacibacter. Next base: position 298,201 of record JAUHWC010000004.1, read on the forward strand.
GTTCGCCCCCGGCGGAACGGCCCGCCGCGCTGATCCGGCCTTCGCCGGTATAGCCCAGCCGGACCAGCCCGCGAGCGACATCGACGAAGTCGTTGAAGGTGTTGGTCCGCTCTTCCATCTTGCCCTGGAGGTACCATCTGCGGCCCAGGTCATCGCCGCCGCGGATATGGGCGATGGCATAGGCCATGCCGCGATCGACATAGGAGAAACGCGTGGTCGAAAAGCCCGGCGCAACGGCATAGCCATAAGCGCCGTAGCCATAGAGATGCAGCGGCCCGCCCATTTCGCGATCCTTGCGATAGACGATGCTGACCGGCACCAGCGTGCCATCGCGCACCGGGATCTGCAGCCGCTCCACCGTATAGAGCGAAGGATCGAAACCGCTGGGGATCTTCTGCACCTTGAGCACTTCCAGCTCGCGGGTGGCGACATCGTAGTCATAGACCGTGTCCGGCGTGATCATCGATTCGTAATTCAGGCGCAGCTTGTCCATCGCCCATTCGGCATTGGCCCCGAGCCCGGCGCTATAGGAGGCTTCGGGAAACTCGATCTGGTCCATCCGGCCAGGCTCGTCGTAATAACGCACCTGCACCTGGTCGAGACCGGCCAGCCGGCCTTCGGTAACGTAGAAGTCGCGGAACAGCGAAAGACCGGTGAGGTAGAAATCATCCGACCCGCCGATCAGCGTGGTCCAGGCGGCGGGATCGCTGAGCGGCGCGGTATGGACGCTGAAATTCACGTGATCGCGATTGGACAGGATGAACAGCGTGTCATCGCGCACGTCGACTGCATATTCCACGCCGGTTTCGCGGGCGCGCACCAGCTGCGCTTCAGCCAGCGGGTTGGAAGCCGGCAGCAGCCATGCCTCGGAGGTTTCATTGTCGCCGGTGGAGATCACGATCCACTGCTCGTTCGCGGAAAGGCCCGCTTCGGCGGTGAAGCCCAGCTGGTGCTCGGTGTAGATCTGCACGTCCTCGCCGGCATCGGTGCCAAGCCGGTGCACGCGCACGTTCTCCACCCGCCAGTTCTTGTTCGCCCGGCCGTAGATCAGCATGGTGTCATTGGCGGCCCAGACGAGATCGGTATTGGTGTCCTCGATCACGTCGGGCAGCATTTCGCCGGTTTCCAGGTCCTTGATGTAGACCGTGTAGCGTTCGGCACCGTCCTTATCGACGGACCACGCCACGTAGCGCCCGTTCCGGCTGACCGAGATATCGTTGATGCTGATGTAGTCGTGGCCTTCGGCCAACTGGTTGACGTCGAGATAGAGCTGGGTCTCGCCACCGCCGACGGGGCGGCGATAATACTTGCGGTATTCCTTGCCCGCTTCGTACTCAGACCAGTATTCCCAATCGCCGTCCTTCACCGGGACGCTGGCATCGTCCTCCTTCAGCCGCGCGCGCATCTCGGCAAAGATGCGCTCCACCCGGTCCTTGTGCGGGGCCATCTGCGCTTCGAACCAGGCATTTTCGGCCTTCACGTAATCCAGCACGCCCGCATCTTCGATGACCGGATAGGACGGGTCCTTCAGCCAGTGGTAGGGGTCCTCGATCGTGATGCCGTGACAGGAATAGGAATAGGGTCGCTGTTCGGCGATGGGAGGCGCTGTGGGAGTGGTTTCGCTCACGCTGGAATTCTCGCTGGATTGGGCCGCCGCGCCTGTTCCGCTTGCCAGCGGGATGGCGGATGAGGCCACGGCAATAGCAGACTTCAATTGGTTGTTTCGTTCCTTGGCAGGACTGGACACGGCTGGAAAGTCCGCAGTTCCAGCTTTAGGCAGGGGGCGAAGATGTGCTAGCGCATCTGGTTACACAGACAACCGGATTCAAACCCCATGCTGATGAAGACCCGTGAAACCCGCCTCGCCGCCCTGCGAAAGGAGCTGGCACGCCGCCAGCTTGACGGGTTCGTGATCCCGATCAGCGACGAGCATCTGTCCGAATATGTCGGCAGCTACGCGCAGAGGCTGGCCTGGCTGACCGGCTTCGGCGGCTCAGCCGGGACGGTGGCCGTGCTCACGGACCCGAAAGGCGGCAAGGGCGCGGCGATATTCGTCGATGGCCGATACACCATCCAGGTGCGCGACCAGGTGGACGGCAGGTTCTACGAATACAAATCCGTGCCCGAGGATTCGCTGCCCCGGTGGCTGGCGGACAATACCGGCGAAGGCGCGCAGGTCGGCTTCGATCCCTGGCTGCACACGCAAGGCTGGGCCAAGGCCGCGCGCAAGGAGCTGGAAAAGGTCGGCGCGCAGCTGGTGGCCGTGGACAGCAACCCGGTCGACACTGTGTGGGAGGACCGGCCCGAACCGTCTGCCGCCCGCGCCTTCCTGCAGGACGAGGCGCTGGCCGGGCGCTCCAGTGCGGACAAGCGCGGCGAGATCGCCGAATGGCTGAAGCACGAAGACTGCGATGCCGTGGTCATCTCCGCCCTCGATTCGGTGGCATGGGTGCTCAACATCCGCGGCTCCGACGTGGAGCGGACGCCGGTGGCCCTGTCCTACCTCACCGTCCATGCCGATGGCACGGCGGACTGGTTCATTGCGCCGGAGAAAGTCCCTGCCGAAGTGGCAGCTGCACTGGGCAATGCCGTGCGCGTCCGCCCGCGCGATGACTTCGCTGCATCGCTGGCGGAATTTTCCGGCAAGCGCGTTTCCACCGATCCGGGCCGCTCTGTCGTCGCCATTTTCGAGGCGCTGGAAGCAGGCGGGGCGACCATCGTTTCGGCAACGGACCCGGCGGTGCTGCCCAAGGCCGTGAAGACCGAGGCCGAACAGCAAGGCCACCGCGCTGCCCAGCGGCGCGACGGGGCGGCCGTTTCCCGCTTCCTCCACTGGCTCTCGGTCGAAGGCCCGCAAGGCACGGTGGACGAGCTTTCCGCTGCCGCGAAGCTGCAGGCCTGCCGCGAAGCCTGCGGTGACCTGCGGGACCTGTCCTTCGACACGATCAGCGGCGCCGGCCCCAATGGCGCGATCGTCCATTATCGCGTGAGCGAGGAAACCAACCGCCACCTGGAACCCAACAGCGTCTACCTGGTCGACAGTGGCGGCCAGTATCCTGACGGCACGACCGACATTACCCGCACCGTGTGGATCGGCCCCGATGCCCCGCCGCGGGAGGTGAAGGACCGCTATACCCGCGTGCTCAAGGGCCATATCGCGCTGGCGTTGCAGACCTTCCCGGCCGGCACCACCGGTTCGCAGCTGGACGTGCTCGCGCGCCAGCACCTGTGGGCAGCAGGCGTCGATTATGCCCACGGCACGGGCCACGGCGTGGGCAGCTTCCTGTCGGTCCACGAAGGCCCGCAGCGGATCGCCAAGCCGCGCGGCGGGCAGGCAGGAACCGAACAGGACCTGCTGCCGGGCATGATCCTTTCCAACGAGCCCGGCTATTACAAGACCGGCGAATACGGCATCCGCATCGAAAACCTGGTGCTGGTGGAAAGCCGCCGGATCGATGGCATGGAAGGGGAATGGATGGGCTTTGAAACGCTCACCCTCGCGCCCATCGATGCCACGCTGGTTGAACCCGCGCTGCTGAGCGAGGCCGAGCGCGCCTGGTGGAATGCCTATCACGCACAGGTGCTGGAAGTCGTCGGCCCGCAACTGGAGGGCGAGGCCCTCGCCTGGCTGCAACGGGCCTGCCAACCGCTCTGAGCAGCCAGTCTGAACCCCCAGCTAAACCGGGTCTTGCAGGGCGCTGAACAGCCTTGTGAAAACGCGACAAATTGCGACACAAAGGCCTTCGCGCGGCATACAGCTGCGACAATCGCCGCCTAGAACATCGAACATGGGCAACGGGGTGCCGCAATCCTCCCACCCCTTCAAGGCGGCACACCGTTGCTCTAAACCATGTCCCGAATGGAGAGTCCGATGCGAAAAACCCTCACCCTGTCCCTCGCCGCGCTTGCGCTTTGCGCCGGCGGTGCCGCCGCGGCCCAGAACGCCACCCAGGTGCCCGAACGCGGGTCGATGCGCGGTGCCGAACAAACCCGCGAACGCGCGGAAATGCGCGCCACGCACATGTTTGTCCGGCTTGACGTGAACCAGGACGGCCAGATCAGCTCTGCCGACCGCGAAGCCCTCGCCAACCAGCGCTTCGATGCCGCCGATGCGGATGGCGATGGCACCATCTCGCGCGAGGAATTCGCTGCCATCCGCGAAAACCGCCAGGAACGCATGGGCGAACGCCGCGAACGCCGCGCCGAAATGCGCGCCCAGGCCGGCCAGCGCAGCGCCGAAGGTGGTGAGCGCATGGCCCGCCGCGACGGCCGCCGTGGCGGCGCAATGCGCGGTGCACGCGGCTTGCTGCGCGCCGCCGATGCCGATGCCAATGGCGCGGTGTCGCAGGAAGAGTTCGTCAGCGCCGCACTGGCGCGCTTCGATGCCGCCGATGCGAACAATGACGGGACCCTCACCCGCGAGGAGCGCCGCAATGCCCGCCCCGAAGGCAGGCATGGACGTGGCGGCGCAAGAGGCTAAACAGGTTCGCTCAACAGGGGCTGACAACAAGAATGGGCGAACAGGCCGAAATCAAGCTGCTGCTGGTCGATGACGAAGCCAGCCTGCGCGAACCCCTGGCGGAGTATCTGGTCCGCCAGGGGTTCGTCGTCGAACAGGCTGCCGATGCATCCAAGGCGCGCAGCCTGCTGCTGGACGGCAGGCCGGACCTTGTCCTGCTGGACATCATGATGCCGGGGGAGGACGGCCTTTCGCTGTGCCGCCACTTGATCGAGGCCAAGCAGCTGCCGGTCATTTTCCTGTCCGCCAAGGGCGAGGCAACAGACCGTATCGTGGGGCTGGAAATCGGCGCGGACGACTATGTCGTCAAGCCGTTCGAACCGCGCGAGCTGGTGGCGCGCATCCGTTCCGTGCTGCGCCGGGCCAACAAGCAGGCACCAGCTGCCGAAGCCGATTCGCTGTATGAATTCGAAGGCTGGACGCTCGATCCGCTCAAGCGCCGCCTGACTGACCCGGAAGGAACGGTGATCCCCATATCATCGGCCGAGTTCCGGCTGCTCTGCGCCTTCCTTGACCATCCGCGGCAGGTACTCGACCGTGACCGGCTGCTGGACATGGTGCAGGGCCGCGAAGCCCATCTGTTCGATCGCGCGGTGGATAACCAGGTCAGCCGCCTGCGCCGCAAGATCGAGGAGGACAGCCGCGATCCCAAGTTGATCCAGACCGTCTGGGGCGGCGGCTATCGCCTGGCAGCAGACGTCAAGCGCACGGCGCCGGAAAAGGACTGATGCGCCGCTTCCTGCCGAAGAGCCTGCTTGGGCAGATGCTGCTGGCCGTGGCGCTGGCGCTGCTGGTGGCACAGACGCTGTCCGGTTTCCTGCGCTTCAGGGCAGAGGAATTGCGGCGCGAAAACGGGCTGATCAATGCACTCGCCTTCCAACTGGTGGCAGACCCGCGGGTCGATTACCGCACCGGTGAGCGCAGCAGGGAGACACCCCGCCAGGAACGCCGCCGGCTGCGCATCGAGCGCGCGCTGGCATCGCCGGTCCACAGGGGTGAGCGGCAGGATGCCGAACGGCTCGAACGGTTGCGCACGGTGCTGACCGAACAGGGCACGCAGATCGACCAGCTGGTGGTGCTGACGCGCCCCGTGGCCGAAGACGATTACATCATGCGCAGCCTGCGCCGGATGCGCAGCGATTCCGACATAACCAATCGCGATGGCTGGGATGCCGAGGGTGACATGCTCCTCGCCGGCCTCAAGCGCGAGGGGGAGGAGCAGTGGCTGGTGGCCCGCGTGCCGCTGCCCAGTGACGATCCGCGGCGGTATACCGGCATCATCATCCAGACCCTGCTGATCTACATCATCCTTGTCGGCGGGCTGGCGCTGCTGCTGCGGCGGATCACCCGCCCGCTGGCCGCGCTGCGCAACCGCATGGAAACCTTCGCCGCCACGCGCGAAACCACCGGCCAGCTCGAACCGTCAGGCCCGGAGGACACCCGCCGCCTGATCAGCGCGCACAACGCCATGGAGGCGCGCATTGCCGCGCTGCTGGGCGAAAAGGACGTGATGCTGGGCGCCATCGGGCATGACCTGAAGACACCGCTGGCCGCGCTGCGCGTGCGCATCGAATCGGTCGAGGACGATGCCGAGCGCGCCAAGATGGCCGCCACGATCGAGGACATCACCAGCTCGCTCGACGATATCCTCTCGCTCGCCCGCGTGGGTCGCCCCAGCGATCCGCTGGAACGCACCGAGCTTTCCGCCCTCGTCGCCTCGGTGGTCGAGGAATACGAGGACATGGGCAATGACGTGACGCTGGGCGAAACCCAGCGCATCGCCCTGCGGCTGCGCGCCACCTGGCTGCGCCGTGCGCTGCGCAACCTCATCGGCAATGCGCTGCGCTATGGCGAGAAGCCCGTGGTTTCGGTGCTCAAGGATGGCGAACAGGCCGTTATCCGCATCGAGGATACCGGCCCCGGCATCCCGCAGGATGAAATCACCGACATGCTAGAGCCTTTCACCCGCGGCGAAGCATCACGCAATCGCGAAACCGGCGGCGCGGGCCTCGGCCTCACGCTGGCACGCGCCATTGCCGAACAGCACGGCGGCACGCTGACGCTGGCCAACCGGCTGGGCGAAGGCAACGAAGTGATCGGGCTGCTCGCGGAAATCCGCCTGCCGCTGGGTTAACGCATCAGCCCGCCGACAAGGTTGCGCACGAAGCGGCCCGCAACCGAACCGCCGAATTCGCTGGCGATGGTGCCGGCTGCGCTGGTGGCGGCATTGCGCATCGGGTCTGACCGGCTGCGGCGGCCGGTGACCTTGGCGGCAATGATCGTGGCGGCGGAGCTGGCAGCAGCGCCCAATGCGGCCTTGCCGGCCTTCTCCCACAGCGAGGTTGTCTTGCGGCTGCGCTTGCGCACTTCCTCCTCGCCCTGCTCTTCCACCTCCTTTGCGGTTTCGGCAGCATCGGCGGCCTTGGCCAGCAGCACTTCCTCGGCGCTTTCGCGGTCCACCTTCTCGTCATATTTGCCATCCACCGGGCTGACGGACTGGATGATCGCGCGTTCCTTCGCCGTCACCGGGCCAAGGCGCGAGCGCGGCGGCTTGACCAGCGTGCGCTGCACGATGGAGGGCGCGCCGTCATCCATCAGGGTGGAAACAAGCGCCTCGCCCACGCGCAGTTCGGTGATCGCCTCTTCCACGTCGAGATCGGGATTGATGCGGAAGGTTTCGGCAGCAGCCTTGATCGCCCGCTTGTCGCGCGGGGTGAAGGCGCGCAGCGCGTGCTGGATGCGGTTGCCCAGCTGGCCGGCCACCTCCTCAGGGATGTCGATCGGGTTCTGCGTCACGAAATAGACGCCCACGCCCTTGGACCGGATCAGGCGCACGACCTGTTCGATCTTTTCCTCCAGCGCCTTGGGCGCATCGTCGAACAGGAGGTGCGCCTCGTCGAAGAAGAACACCAGCTTGGGCTTTTCCGGATCGCCCACTTCGGGCAGCGTTTCGAACAGTTCGGCCAGCAGCCACAGCAGGAAGGTGGCGTAGAGCTTGGGGCTGCGCATCAGCTTGTCGGCGGCAAGCACGTTGATGTAGCCGCGGCCCTGCTCGTCCACCTGCAGGAAATCGTCGATCTCCAGCGCGGGCTCGCCGAAGAACAGGTTGGCTCCCTGGCTCTCGAAACTCAGCAGCTGGCGCTGGATCGCACCGACGCTGGCCTTGGTGACATTGCCGTATTCGCCGGACAGTTCCTTGGAATTCTCCGCCGCCCAGGCGAGCACCGCCTGCAGGTCCTCGAAATCGAGCAGCAGCAGGCCTTCATCGTCGGCATGGCGGAAGATGATCTGCAGCACGCCTTCCTGCGTGTCGTTGAGATCGAGCAGGCGCGACAGGAGCAGCGGCCCCATTTCGGAAACGGTGGTGCGCACCGGATGGCCCTGCTCGCCATAGAGGTCCCAGAAGATCACCGGGTTATCGGAGTAGGCATAGTCGTCCATGCCCAGTTCCTTCGCGCGACCTTCCAGCTTGTCGGCATGCTTGAAGGTGGGCGATCCGGGCATCGAGACACCGGAAAGGTCGCCCTTCACGTCGGCCACGAACACAGGCACGCCCGCGGCGGAGAAGCTTTCCGCAAGGCCCTGCAAGGTCACCGTCTTGCCGGTGCCGGTGGCCCCCGCGATCAGGCCGTGGCGGTTGGCCCGGCCCAGGTTCAGGCTCTGCCGGTTGCCAGCCAGGTCATTGCCGATGAAGATTTCACCCATGATTACGTCCCGTTCCCCTGCCGAAGTCTGTATGGCTGTTGCTTGGCGCATGCCGCTATTCGCGGTCAAGTCATAGACATCAGCCGATTTCCGGCTAGAGCGAGGCGAATGTCCGGAACCACGCCCTTTGTATTGCTGGATGATGCGCGCAGCGATGCGCCGCATGATGCGCAGCTGTATGAGAACCCGCGCGCCGTTTTCGTGGCGCACCGGCCGGGCGATGTGGAGCGGGTGCTGGCCGAGGCAGAGGCCGCGCGGATTGAGACCGGCGGCACGCTGGCAGGCTATCTCGCTTACGAGGCGGGTCTTGCGATGGAGCCGCGCCTTGGCCCGCTGGCCGCTGCGCGCAGCGGTGCGGCAGGCCCGCTGGTATGGTTCGGCCTGTTCGATGACGTGACCACGATTGCCAGCGCCGATGTGCCCGCCTGGCTGGAGGGAAAGGGCGGCACCGGGCCTGCCAGCATCGGCCCGATGGACCCGCAGATCTCCACCGGCGCCTATCTTGAACAGTTCGACCGGCTGCAGGAAGCGATCCGCGCGGGCGACATCTACCAGGCCAATTACACCATGATGCTGGCAGGCGCGGCCCATGGCGAACCGCTGGCCATCTATCGCGCCATCCGCCCTGCTGCCGCAGCCGGATATGGCGGGGTGATCTTCGACGGGTCGCACTGGCTGCTGTCCTTCAGCCCGGAATTGTTCTTCACCCTCCACGATGGCGAGGCAAAGGTGAAGCCGATGAAGGGCACCCGCCCGCGCGGCAGCACCGAGGCGCTCGACAAGGCCTTTGCCGAGGAGCTTGCCGGATCGGTGAAGGACAAGGCCGAAAACCTGATGATCGTGGATCTCATGCGCAACGACCTCTCCCGCGTGGCCGAAGCCGGCAGCGTGCGGGTGGACAGGCCCTTCGCCATCGAAAGCTATCCCACGGTGCACCAGATGGTCTCCACCGTGCGCGCCACCATGCAGAGCGGCAAGGGCGCGATGGACTTGTTGCACGCGCTGTTTCCCTGCGGCTCCATCACCGGCGCGCCGAAGATCCGCGCGATGGAACTGATCGACGAGGTCGAACGCGATGCCCGCGGTCCCTATTGCGGGGCGATCGGCCGGATCGACGGCAAGGGCGATGCCGCCTTCAACGTCGCCATCCGCACCGTGCGCCTGACCCCGGGCGAGAACAACCGCCACCATGTGGTTGCCGGCGTGGGCGGGGCCATCGTGGCCGACAGCGAAGGCATGAGCGAGTGGCGCGAATGCCTGGTGAAAGGCAGCTTCCTGCGCCGCGAGGCTTCCGGCGCGGACCTGATCGAGAGCATGCTGTTCGACCCCGAGAAGGGCATACCGCTGCTTGAACTGCACCTTGAACGGATGAAGGCAAGCGCGCTGGAACTGGGCTTTTCCTTCGACCGCCACGAGACCCGCAACCGCATCCAGGCGCTGTGCTTCGAGCTGGAGGAAGCGGCCAAGTTGCGCATCCTGCTGGCCCGCAGCGGCGACGTGACCCTGCAAGCCGTGGCGCTGGGCGACGGGGTGATGCCGCAGCCCGTCACCTGCAAGCCCATGCCGCTGCCGGTGGTGACGGGGGACTGGCGGCTGCGGCACAAGACCACGGACCGCGCGTTCTACGACATGGCCCGCAAGGCCGCGCAGGACGAAGGCGCGGCAGAGGCGATTTTCCTGCGTGATGACGGTCTGGTAACCGAAGCGAGCTACTCCAACATCTTCGTGGAGCGGGATGGCAAGCTCCTCACCCCGCCGCTGGCGCTGGGCCTGCTGCCGGGTGTGCTGCGCCGCTCGCTGATGGAGGATGGCCGCGCCGAGGAAGCGGAGCTGACGCTGGACGACCTGGCAAACGGGTTCCTGCTCGGCAATTCGGTGCGCGGATTGATGAAGGCAGTGCTGGCATGAGTGGACAGGTAAGCGAGATGCTGGGGCGGATCGAAGCATCCCCCACAACGGCCATGACCGATCGCGCCACGGAGCTGCGCGAACAGGGCCGGGACATCATCTCGCTTTCGGTCGGCGAACCCGATTTCGCCACCCCGCCGCATGTCATCGCAGCCGCCAAGGCCGCGCTGGATGGCGGGGACACAAAGTACACGCCCGTCACCGGCACGATGGCCCTGAAGAAGGCCGCGGCGCTGCATTTCGAGCGGGACCTTGGCATCACCACCGATCCCTCGCGGATCATCGTCACCTCCGGCGGCAAGCAGGCGCTGTTCGAAGCCATTGTTGCCACCGTGTCCGAAGGGGACGAGGTCATCGTGCCCTCGCCATGGTGGGTCAGCTATCCGCAGATGGTGCGCTTTGCCGGCGGCAGCGTGGTGCCCTTGCGCACCCATGCCCATCGCAACTTCCGTTTCGATCCGGGCGAGGTGGAATCGCTCATCACCCCGCGCACCAACTGGCTGATGCTCAATTCGCCCGGCAACCCCACGGGCGCTGTCTATCCTGCCGACATGCTCAAGGGCATTGGCGACGTCCTGCGCCGCCACCCGCAGGTGATGGTGCTGTCCGACGATATCTACGCGCCGCTCAACTATACCGACGGGCCGCATGCCACCCTGGCGAACCTGTGCCCGGACCTGGCAGACCGCATCTGCACCGTCTCCGGCGTATCGAAAAGCCATGCCATGACCGGCTTCCGTATCGGCGTGGCCACGGGGCCGAAATGGCTGATCGACGCGATGGGCCGGCTGCAGAGCAATTCCAGCGGCAATCCCGCCAGCATCAGCCAGGCCGCCGCCGTCGCCGCATTCGAAGGCCCGCAGGATTTCCTCAGGGACTGGCGCGACCGCTTCATCGCCCGGCGCGACATGGTGGTGCAGGCGATCAACGCGATTCCCGGCCTGTCCACGCCTGTGCCGGATGGCGCCTTCTACTGCTACATCGATGCGAGCGAGCACATGGACCGCTTCGGCGGGGACGATGGCAAGCTGGCGCTGCACCTGCTCGATCACGGCGTGGCCGTGGTCGCCGCCAGCGCCTTCGGCGGCAGGAACGGCTTCCGCATCTCCTTCGCCACGGATGAAAAACTGCTGGAAGAGGCAGTCCGGCGCATTGGGGTAGCGCTTGGCTGAGCCATTCGTGCTAGGGGCCGCCGCATGAGTGACCTCGAAATCCTGTTCGAAGACGGCGAAGCCCTGGTGATCGACAAGCCTTCGGGCCTGCCGGTCGATACCCCGCGCAAGGGTGGCCCATCGCTCGAAGCGCGGCTGGACGAGCTGAAGCTGGGCTTCCAGCGGCTGCCGCAAGCAGTCCACCGGCTGGATACCGACACCAGCGGCTGCCTGCTGCTGGCGCGCAATCCCAAGGTGCTCAAGCGCCTCAACAAGGCCTTCGAGGAAAAGCTGGTCGACAAGACCTATCTCGGCGTGCTGGCAGGCATTCCACAGGAGAAGGAAGGCACCGTTTCGCTTTCCCTGTCCAAGGTCAGCAGCGCGCAGAAGGGCTGGCGGATGATCCCGGCGAAGAAGGGCAAGCCCTCCGTCACCCATTGGCGCGTCGTGGCAGAGGCCAACGGCCGCGCACTGGTGGAGTTCCGCCCGGAAACCGGGCGCACGCACCAGATCCGCGTCCATGCCGCCAGCGGCATCGGCATCCCCCTTCTGAGCGACCCGGTCTATGGCGAGAAGGCCGGCTTTGCGCGCACCATGCTGCATGCCAGCGCACTCACCGTTCCGCGCGAGAACAAGCCCGCAATCGAGGCGCATGCCCCCATGCCGGCCGACTTCGTCTCGCTGGGTTTTGCCCCACCGAAGCCCGCGGAGGCCGGGTGAGATGGGCGCGATCCTCGATAGGGCGCAGGCACTGGCCGAGGAGAGCTTCAGCGCCGCGTCCGGCCCGGGTGGGCAGAACGTCAACAAGGTGGCAACCGCAGTGCAGCTGCGGGTCAATATCTACCGCCTTGGCCTGCCGCCGCGAATCTTTGCCCGGCTGAAGGAACTGGCGGGAAGCCGCCTCAACGCGCGCGGCGAAATCGTGATCGATGCACGCCGTTTCCGCACGCAGGAAGCCAACCGCGCCGATGCCCGCGAAAGGCTGGCAGAACTGATCGAGGCGAGCCTGAAGGAACCGAAAAAGCGTGCGCAAACAAGGGTCAACCGCGTTGGCAAGGTCAAGCGGTTGAAGGCCAAGAAGGAACACAGCGAAAAGAAGGCCAATCGCGGCAAGGTGAGTTGGTAACGGCTGCCATCAAGGCCCCTGCCGCCTTGACTTTTCCCCGATTCTCCCCCAATGGCGCGCGTCGAAGGGCGGCGCCTGTTGCGTCGCCTGTTGTTTTTCAGGGCCGTGATGCCCTCAACCAGACCTTTTTGGGAATAGAGACATGGCGAAGCCCGCAACCGTCAAAGTCCGGCTTAACTCGACCGAATCCGGCTTCTTCTACGTGACGAAGAAGAACCCGCGCAACATCACCGAGAAGCTGTCCTTCCGCAAGTATGACCCGATCGTGAAGAAGCACGTCGAGTTCAAGGAAGGCAAGATCAAGTAAGCAGGCCGTTCCCGTTCGGGATACGGACATGCTGAACGATCGGAACCCTTCCGGTTCAGTGACAGTTCAATGCTCCGCCACTAGGATTGCGAGCATGGACCGACTGAAAGCCCTTTCGATCAAAGCCCTGGGCGCCGCGACTGCCGGCGCCCTTGCTGTTTGTGCGCCGGTGGCGCTGCTGGCCCCGGCCACACCGGCTGCCGCGCAAAGCGATGCCCGGCTGGACCGCGCCGTGCGGGCCTTGCGCTCCATCATCACGATGAAGGCGAATTTCACGCAGACAGACCGCGGCGGCCAGGTGCTGACCGGCGAGCTGACCCTGCGCAACCCGGGCCGCATCCGCTTCGAATATTCCAATGATGTGAACATGCTGATCGTCTCCAACGGGCGATCGCTGGCGATTGCCGATTACGACGTGCAGCAGCTTGAACGCTATCCGATCAGCGATTCGCCGCTGGGCGCGCTGCTCGATCCGGACAAGGACCTGGCGCAGTATGGCAGGGTGGTGGCCACCAATTCGCCGCAGGTCATCAGCGTCGCGGTGTCTGACCCGAACAAGCCCGAATTCCCGGAACTGACGCTGATCTTCGTGGAGAAGCCCGGCGCGCCTGCGGGACTGGAACTGAGCGCCTGGGTGGCGCTGGATTCGCAGAACGTGCGCACCACGGTGCGCCTGTCCAACCACCGCTATGGCATGTCGGTGCCGGACAGTGCGTTCACCTATCGCGATCCGCGCGGAACGTCCCGTCGCCCAAGGTAAACGGATCGCCGCCGAACGGTGGTGGCCGTGCGACAAATTGCGACCTTTCATTCATTCAAACGACAGGCGCCGATACCTATATTGTGACTTGTAAGAACGGCTGGTGGATGCGGGTTTCCCCCCTGTTGCCCGACCGCCCTCATGGCCCGCCTTACCAAGCGTGACGAACGCTAAGAACGGAAACCCCCGTCCCATTTGCCCCCGGGACGGGGGTTTTTCTTTGCCGGTGGTGAAGCTGCCAGCGCGCTTGCTGCAAGGCGGCAAGCAACCTAAGCAAAGCGGCATGATTTCGATTACCAGCTGGAACATCAATTCGGTCCGCCTGCGGATGCCAATCGTGGCGCAATTCCTCGAGCAGGAAGCGCCCGACATCCTGTGCCTGCAGGAGATCAAGTGCCAGGAGCACCAGTTCCCCTACAAGGCGTTCGAGGAGCTCGGCTACAACCACTTCGCCGTGCACGGGCAGAAGGGCTATCACGGTGTTGCCACCGTCAGCCGCATCCCGATCACCGAATTCTCCCGCCATGACTGGCAGGCCAATGGCGAGGCGCGCCATGTCGGCGTGGAACTGGCCGGCAAGGAGGCCGGCGCGCTCAACGGCATGGTGCTGGAAAACGTCTATATCCCCGCTGGCGGGGACGAGCCGGACCGCGAGGTGAATCCCAAGTTCGGCCAGAAGCTCGATTTCCTCGAAAGGATGACGCGCTGGGCCGACAAGGTGGACCGTCCCACGATGATCGTCGGCGATTTCAATATCGCCCCGCTGCAAAGTGACGTGTGGAACCACAAGCAGCTGCTCAAGGTCGTCTCGCACACGCCGATCGAGGTGGAGACCCTGCAACGCTTCAAGGATGCCCACGGCTGGACCGATGTCGGCCGAGAGTTCATCCGCGATCCGGAACGCTATTACAGCTGGTGGAGCTATCGCGCGAAGGACTGGCGCGAGAATGACCGTGGCCGCCGCCTCGATCACATGTGGGCCAGCCCCGAACTGGCAGCGCAGGCGACCGGCCACCGCATCCTGGAGGATGCGCGCAGCTGGGATAAGCCTTCCGATCACATCCCCATCACCACGGAATTCGCAAGCTGAGCGCGCCGTCCGCCCCTTCTCCCTCGCGCAGGGTGGCACAGGCCGTCGATGCCTTGCGCCACGGCTGGCCGATCAAGGTCGGCGAGGCACCGGTGCTGCTGCCGGTGGAAACCGCGCTCGCTGCCGGTGCACGGGCGGAGCGTGCGCTGATCTCTGCTGCCCGCGCGGCGACACTGAAGCTGACCAACCAGCGCGATGCCGCCGACGGGCACCATCCGGTGCTGATCCGCGCCGCCGATCCGATCGACCTTGCAGCCGCCCTGCCCATAGCCGACCCCGCGCTTGATCCCGTGGTGCCGCTCAAGGGCCCGTTCAGGGTGGAGCCCATCGCCTGCATGGCGGAGGCCGAGGCGGCCATGGCGCTGGCGCGGATCGCCGGGATTCTGCCGGCCTTCCTGTTCGATCCAAGCGATGCCGGGGAAGCCGTGACGCTGAAAGCGGCGGACCTTGCCGCATGGGAAGATCCCGCGCTGCTGACAATCGCCACCCGCGCGCACCTGCCCATCTCTGCCGCGGAGGATGCGGAGATCGTCGCCTTCCGCAAGGTGGATGACATGCGCGAGCACATCGCCCTGGTGATCGGCGATCCGGACCATGGCAAGGTGCCGCTGGTGCGGCTGCATTCCGAGTGCCTGACGGGCGATATCTTCGCCAGCCTCAAGTGCGACTGCGGCCCGCAGCTGGATGCTGCCCTTGCCCAGATGGCCGAGGAGGCGCGCAAGGGCGGCTGGGGCATCCTGCTCTACCTCAGACAGGAAGGGCGCGGCATCGGTATCGTCAACAAGCTGCGCGCCTACCGGTTGCAGGATGCCGGCTTCGACACCGTCGATGCCAATGCGCGGCTGGGCCTGCCCGTGGAAGCACGCGATTTTCCCACAGCGGCAAAAATGCTCGATTTGCTCGGGGTTAACCAGGCACGTTTGCTGACCAACAATCCTGAAAAGGTAAATGCGCTGGAAGGGGCAGGCGTTAAGATTACCGAGCGGGTGGCCCACCAGTTGCCCGCCAACCCGCATAACGTACGCTACCTCGCCACCAAGCGCGACCGTGCAGGACATTTGCTGACATGATTACATACCGGCTCGAGACTGAAGAAGACCGACAGGCCATCTTCGCAGTCCAGGAAGCCGCTTTTACCGACCACCCCCACGGCGAAGGCACCGAACCGCTGATCGTGGAGCAGCTTCGCCGCGATGACGACCTGATCCTGTCCCTGGTGGCAGAGGACAGCGAAACCGGCGAGATCGTGGGGCATGTTGCCATTTCCCCGGCGCGCCTGTCTGACGGATCGCCCGGCTGGCTGGGCCTTGGACCGATTGCCGTGATCCCGTCCCGCCAGGGCCAGGGCATCGGCAGCAAGCTGATGGAAGAGGCGTGCGGCAGATGCCGCGATCTGGGCGCGGAAGGCGTCATGCTGGTGGGCGATGTCGGCTTCTACTCACGCTTCGGTTTCGTGCAGGATACGCCGATCACCATGCTCGGCGCGCTGAATGCCTATCTGCAGGTCCTGCCGTTTACCGATGACATTCCCGAAGCCGTGGTCAAGTTCGCACCGGCATTCGTCTTTGCCAGGCCGAAGAACCGTTAACGCTGCCTAGCGGATTTCGTAGCGCTGCAGGTTGGCGGCGAGGCGGTTGTCCTCGATCTGCTGCACCTCGCCCGACCAGTCCGCCACGAAGGTGCTGTTGCGATCCACGCCCGGTGCAAAGCGCGCGTAATTGCCCGCCACCACCAGGCCGGCGCTGGTGAATTCGCGGCTCTCGGCCGCCACCGCGATGAAGGCGGAGTAGTTTTCCTTGTCGCGCCCCTGGACGAACCAGTTGTTGGTGATCTGGCCGCTGGCACCGGCCGGCAGGTCGATCATGTAGTTGGTGCCCTGCCCGCCCGCGTCATCGAAGCTGGAGCTGGCGATCTGCACGATCGGCGCGCGCACCTTGACGTAATGGCCGCCGCGGCCCTGTTCGAAACGGCTGTTGGTGATCCGCACCTGGCGCAGCGCACCGGTGTAGATCGAGTGGGCGCAACCGCCCGCGCCTTCGCAGGTGCCAAGGCGGGTGAAGGTGGACCGGTCCACCACCAGCTGGGCGGTGTTGTCATAGGCGGTAAGGATGCCTTGCTGGCTGTCCCGGAACCAGCTTTGCGCCACGGTAAGGTCACCTGTCTCGAGGCGGATGCCTGCGCCGTTGTAATCGCGAACGCGCATGTTCTGGAACACCAGGCCGGATACTTCGGCCCCGCGCCCGCGCAGCACCAGCGCGGCCTTGCCTTCGCAGGTCACGGCGTCGAACACAGCAGCGCCCGGTTCTTCGGAGAGGTAGGAAATGAAGCCGGCTTCCTGCACCGCGCACTGGCGATGGTTGCCCGGTGCAATCGCAATCGTGCCGCGCGCATCGCCGATGGCGTTGACCGCGTCCTGCAGGCGCGAGAAGCCCTGGCCCGTCTCCAGCACGGTAAAGGCAGCGCGTTCGGGTTGGGCGAGCAAGGCGGTCAGCGGGATCGCCGCTATGGCAAGAGCCGCAAGGGCGCCGGCAAGGCGCAGCGAAGGACGTGCCGGGGGCAGGGATGCATCGCGTGTCATGCTGCCGCTTTACGCGCGATTGGTTAACGCCGCGCAAAGCCTGTCAGGCAAAGGCGGGCATCACCTCGGCACCGAACAATTGCGCCGATCGCCGCACCTGCTCCACGCTCATGTTGCCGAAGGCCATCTGCGCCAGGCAATAATTGTAGCCGCCAAGCTCCACGTCCCGCTCGAGGAAGGCACCCACCCTGTCAGGCGATCCCGCGCAGGCCGAACCCGATGCTTCCAGCGCGTCCCAGTCCTTCGGGAAGCTGGCGACGAAGGGATTGTTGCCGCCGCGCGCTTCCCACAAGTGGACGAAGCTGGCCCGCCAGCGGGCAAAGGCCGGGCGGGCAATGGCGAGTGCCTCCTCGTCGCTATCGGCCACGACGATGTGTCGTCCCACGCCGATCAGCGGCATGTCCGCCGCCACCCCTCCGCTGGCGGCATAGGCCTGCTTGTAGCCCGCCACCATCTGCTGCATCCGCTCGCCGGCGAGCAAGGTGACCATGTTGAGGCGATCGCGCGCGCAACGCTCCACCGAAGGCAGGGAATTGGTGCCATACCACAGCGGCGGGTGCGGCCGCTGCTGCGGGCGCAAGGTCATGGGCACGTCATCGAAGGCAAAGAAGCGCCCGCGGTGATCCAGCCGGTCATTGACCAGGCCCTTTACCAGCACCTCGAAGCTCTCCGCGGACAGGTCCTGCTGGTGATCCATGTCGACGCCATAGAAACCCATTTCGATGGGCGAGATCCCGCGGCCATAGCCCAGTTCCAGCCTCCCGCCGGACAGGGCATCGAGCATGCAGACCTCCTCTATCAGCCGCAACGGATGATAGAGCGGCAGCAGGTAGACCAGCGGCCCGAAGCGGATCGTGGCGGTGCGCTGGGCGATGGCCGAAAGGTAGATGCCGGGCGAAGGCGCATGGCCCAGCGGCGTGCCGTGATGCTCTGCCACGTGATAGCGGGAAAAGCCCGCCGCCTCGAACGCCTCGACCATTTGCAGGCGCGCCTCGAAATGCTCCGGCAGCGGCAAGCCGCTGTCATCCACATGGTCGAAAATGCCGAATTGCATGACTGCCCCCTCTTCCGGACGGCACGTTACCGCCGTGGCCGGGCGGGTCAATAATCCGGGCGAGGGTCAGCGCTTCCTGTCCCCATTCCGCTGCCGCTTGAAGGCCTCGAAATCCTTGAGGTCGACGATCTCGCTGCGCACCATCATCCAGCGGATCATCAGGATCGTCCAGCCGAGCACCACGAGCAGGAACAGGCCGGTGATTGCCAGCACCACCGCATCGCCGGGTTCGGTGGAAACCGCAGCGACAAAGGCCCCGGTCAGCACCATCAGGGCCAGCAGCCATGCCCCCATGCCGCGCCAGCCTTCGGCATTGCGCGGGGTGATCTGGAGCATCCAGCCATTTCGCACGCAGATATAGGGCTTGTCCTCTTCACGCATCGCCATCTCCTTCCTTGGGCGGCCTGCCCCGCTTCGGCCGCTCGCTGATCGGCACCTCGATGCCGCGTTTCTTCATTGCCTCGCGGATGAGTATTTCCAGCTCGGCATTCACCGAACGAAGCTCGCGCGCGGCAAGGCGCTCCACCGCATCGTGGAGCGCCGGGTCGAGCCGCAGGGCAAAGGCCTTCTTCTTCGCTGCAGGCATGGTCTTACTGGTAGAGCGAACCCGCATTGACGACCGGGTTCACCTCGCGCTCCCCGCACAGCACCACCATCAGGTTGGAGACCATCGCGGCGCGGCGTTCGTCATCCAGCTCGATCACGCCGTCGGTCTTGAGCTTGTCGAGCGCCATGTCGACCATCGAGACGGCACCCATCACCAGCTTGGCGCGCGCAGCGATCACCGCTTCGGCCTGCTGGCGGCGGAGCATCGCCCCGGCGATCTCGCTGGCATAGGCGAGGTGGGTCAGGCCCGCCTCGTCAACCACGATACCGGCCACTTCCAGCCTCTCGTTGAGTTCGGCCTGGAGTTCGGCGTTGATCACGTCCGGGCTGCCGCGCAGCGTTGTCTCGTCATTCTCGAAATCGTCATAGGGATGGCGCGCGCCCACGGTGCGAAGCCCTGCCTCGATCTGGATGTTCACGAATTCGCGATAATCATCCACGTCGAACACCGCCTGCGCGGTATCGCGCACGCGCCACACGACGTTGCAGGCAATGTCGATCGGGTTGCCGCGCTTGTCGTTGATCTTGATGCGTTCGGAATGGATGTTGTGGCTGCGCACGGACACCTTGTTGCGCCCCATCCACGGCCAGCGCCAACGCAGCCCGTCCTTCCGGTCCGTCCCGCGATATTCGCCGAACAGCGTGATCACCGCGCTCTGGTTGGGCTGGATCATGTAGAAGCCGGTGGCAACAAGCAGCACCACGAGGCCGGCCGCAAAGATGCTGCCGACAAAGGCGATCTTCACCAGCTTGGATGAACCGGGATCGGGAATGGCGCCCAGCAGCATCCAAAGGACAAGGGCGACGGTCGCCAGCAACACCAGAAGCATGGGATAGCCGCTGTAGGTGCTGGCCGGGCCTTCCCGGCTGCGGATCATGGTTGAAACATTCTCGGACATGCGAATCTCCTGTATGATATCATTATGATATCATATTTATCAGGAAAGCCCGTGATTTCAATGGAAATCGGATTTGCGCGTTGCGATCAGTGCTGGCGGATGACGGAGAGGAAGGCCTCGCCATGGGCCTCCAGCTTCTTCGCGCCCACCCCCGTGATACTGCCCATCTCAGCCAGCGAAGCAGGCCGCGCGGCCGCCATTTCCCGCAAGGTGGCATCATGGAAGATCACGTAGGGCGGCACTTCCAGTTCCTGTGCGATATCGCGGCGCAAGGCGCGCAGGGCATCGAACAAGGGATCGCCTACCGGGTTGGGCGCGCTGCTGCGACCCTTGCGTCCGCCGCGGCGAGACTGGCCTTCGGGCGGCCGAATGATCGAGACCTGCTTTTCGCCCTTGAGGATTTCGCGGGCATCGCCGCCCAGCGCAAGCCCGCCATGCTCGGTCTGCACCAGCGCGCCGCTGGCCTGCAGCGCGCGGGCAAGCGGTTGCAGCAGCCGCGCGTCCTCGCCCTCGACAATGCCGAAGACAGAAAGCCGGTCATGCCCGCGCTGGATCACGCGGTCATCGCTGGCGCCGGTTAGCACCTTCTGCACATGGCCGAAGCCGAAGCTCTGCCCGGTGCGATAGACGGCCGACAGCAGCTTGCGCGCCAGTTCGGTCGCTTCGACGACCTGGGGCGGCTGGAGGCAATTGTCGCAATTGCCGCAGGTTTCGGGTGGATCCTCGCCGAAGTGACGCAGCAGCACCGCGCGGCGGCAGGTGGGCGCCTCCACCAGTGAAGCGAGGGCGTCGAGCCGCTGGCGCTCGCCTTGCTGGCGCGCCTCGTCCACTTCGCCCAGCCTGAGGCGGGCTTGCGCGAAATCGCCTGCGCTCCAGAACATCACCGCCTGCGCCGGATCGCCATCGCGGCCTGCGCGGCCGGTCTCCTGGTAATAGGCTTCGATCGACTTGGGGATGCCGGCATGGGCGACAAAACGCACGTCCGGCTTGTCGATCCCCATGCCGAAAGCGATGGTGGCGACCACCACCATGTCCTCGCTCGCCACGAAGGCGGACTGGTTGGCGGCGCGCTGTTCGGGCGGCAGGCCTGCATGATAGGGCAACACCGTGCGGCCGGTCGATGCCGAGAGCTTCTCGGCCAGTTCCTCCACCTTGCGGCGGGTTGGGGCGTAGATGATGCCGGGGCCCGGGTGCTCGCCCATCAGCCGTTCCAGCTGCCCCTGCAGGCCTTGCCGGTGGCGGATGGCATAGCGGATATTGGGCCGGTCGAAGCCGGCGATGATCATGCCTTCTTCCGGGATGCCCAGTTGGTGCAGGATGTCCCTGCGCGTATGCGCGTCCGCCGTGGCCGTGAGCGCGAGGCGCGGCACGCCGGCGAACTGCTCCATCAGCGGGGCAAGCTGGCGATAATCGGGCCGGAAATCATGGCCCCATTCGGACACGCAATGTGCCTCGTCCACCGCGAACAGGGCAATGCGGCCCTGGCCCAGGAGATCGCGGAAATGCGGCTGGCTGGCCCGTTCGGGCGCGACATAGAGCAGGTCCAGCTCGCCATTGCGGAAAGCATCCTGCGTCTCGCGCCAGTCGGCATCGACGCTGGTCAGCGTGGCGGCGCGGATACCGTTGGCGCGCGCGGCGCGCAGCTGGTCATGCATCAGCGCGATCAGCGGGGAAATCACGATGCACGTGCCCTCCAGCAGCGTGGCGGGCAGCTGGTAGGTGAGCGACTTTCCTGCCCCCGTGGGCATGATCGCCAGCGTGCCCTTCCCTGCCATCACGCGGGCCAGCACATCCTCCTGCACCCCGCGAAACGCCTCGAAACCGAAGACGCTGCGCAGCGCCTCATGCGCCGCTTGCGGCACCGGGGGATGGGCGATTGCGGTGGAAGCCATGCCACACCGATTGGCACAGCGCGCCGGACAGGTGAACCGGGCGATCGGCTATTTTGGATTTTATTCCCCGTTCGCGTGCGGTAATCGGTTCGGGCAATCCTTTAGACGGAGAGATTATCCCATGAAGACATTCACCAGCCTTGCTTTCGCCTCCATCGCCACGCTTGCGCTGGCCGCATGCGGCGGCACCACCGATGCATCGGAAGACGCGATGGCCGACAATGTCGAAATGCCGGCGGACCAGGCCATGACCGACACGCCCGAACCGGTCGAGGATGCAGCTGCCACCACCGAAGACGCCGCGACGGAAGAGGCCGGTGAAATGGATGCGATCGAAGCAGCCGATGCCGCCGTTGAAGCCGTCGAGGAAGACGCAGCCGAAGCTGCCGCCGAGTGATGCTGGCGCGCGGCCGGGCTCTTGCTGTCGTGGTGCTGGCCGGGCCAGCGCTGCTCACCGCCTGCGGGTCGGCAGACAATGATCCCGGCCCTGGCGGCGTGAGCGTTGGCGAGGCGCGGGCGCTGGATGAGGCGGCGGAAATGCTCGACCAGCAGCGCCTGCCCGCTGAAGCGCTGACCGAACCGGGCGATTCGGCCACGCCGCAGGGCGATCCCGAGCCTGTCGAAGGCGAATGAACCACCCGCCGCAGTCACGCCTGCGGGGGAAAAGAAAAGGGCCGGTCCTGCGATGGCAGGGCCGGCCCTTTGCATAAGCTCCGTTCGGAGCTGCCGATCACATGGCTTCGGCAGCTTCTTCCATGGCTTCTTCTGCGCCTTCGACGGCTTCTTCAGCAGCTTCACCAGCTTCTTCAGCGCCTTCTTCCATGGCGTCGGTTGCTTCTTCCATGGCGCCTTCGGCTTCTTCCATGGCGTCAGCAGCTTCTTCCATGGCTTCTTCTGCGGGTGCTTCTTCTTCAGCAGCACATGCAGCAACGCCCAGGCCGAGAACGGCAGCCGAAGCAACAGCGATAATCTTCTTCATCAGTATTCCCCTTCAAGAATTCGAGGCGGCATCAGCCGCCCCCAATGAATGAGCCCGTAGCCCCTTCGATAGCCTGCTTAGCGCATTTTGTTGCGATGCAACAGGTTTACCGACGCCAATAGGGCTAACGCACCGACCAGAGAAATCAACAGGGCTTCGACACTGGACGCGCCGAGAAGCGAATTTTGCTTATCTGTCAGCATTTTACTGGATATCGCGCCAGCCAGGGCCCCTCCGATGCCGGAAAGGACGTTGCGCCGGAGTGCACGAGAATTGCTCGCCTGGCGAACAATCGTGGCGATCCAGCCGAGAATCGCTCCCAGCATGGTGTAGAATATCAGCCCCATGATCCGAAACCTGCTCTCATACCGCCTGTGAAACGCAGGCGCGAAAGCGTGGTTCCGAAGTTGGCGGCCCCCGACGTTGCCTAGAAGAACACCAGCAGGGCCACGCCCATCGCCACGCGATAGATCACGAAGACCATCATCGATGCCTTCTTCAGGAAGTTCATCAGGAAGGCCATGGTGGCGAAGGCGGCAATGAAGGTGAACACGCCGGTCACGAGCGCATCCCATTGCATCTGCGCGGATGCCTCGGCCAGGTCGAGCACCGCCAGCAGGCCGGCCCCGGCCACTGCGGGGATCGCCAGCAGGAAGGAGAATCGGGCCGCTTCCACGCGCTTGTATCCCAGTGCGCGCGCCGCCGTCATGGTGACGCCGGAACGGCTGGTGCCGGGAATCAGCGCCATCGCCTGGGCAATACCGACAAGGATCGCATCGCGCAGCGTCACGTCCTCGAAGCTCTTTTCCTGCTTGCCGAAATGGTCCGCCGCACCCAGCAGCAGGCCGTAGACAATGAGGTTCACCGCCACCAGATCGGTGACGCGGAAGCTTTCCAGGTAGCCGTTGAGCTTGAGGAACAGGCCGAGCAGCACGGCGGGAATGGTGCCCACCACCACCCACCAGAACAGGCGGCGCTGCTGCGGATCCTTGCCGATTCCGACCGAGGCGAAACCGCCGCGCGCCAGCCCCAGCACATCGCGCCAGAAATAGATCACGATCGCCAGCAGCGAGCCGACATGCACCGCGACATCGATCATCGGCCCCTGGTCAGGTAGGTTGGTGAGATAGGGGATGAGGATCAGGTGGCCGGATGACGAAATCGGCAGGAATTCGGTGATCCCCTGGACCACCGCGATCAGCAGTTGCTGGAAAAGGGTCATGCGCTCTCGGAAGCTCCGCCACTGGAAGAGGCGGGCGGGACAATATGCCCCGCCCTCTTGCGCTTGCGAAGTTCACATGCTGCGCTGCGAAGTCAAGCAGAACAGCGCACAAGGCCCCTCTTACCAGATGGAAACACGCTCTTCCGGCGGAAGGTAGAGCGGATCATCCTCGGTGATGTTGAAGGCATCGTACCAGGCATCGATGTGGCGCACCGCGTTGTTGAGGCGGAAATCGCTGGGCGGGTGGGTGCCCGAGATCATCTGGTTGCGCTGGGCCTCGGGCCGCCAGACCGCGCGCCACACCTGGCCGAAGCCGAGGAAGAAGCGCTGGTCGCCGGTCAGCCCGTCAATCACCGGCGGCTCCTCGCCACCCAGCGAAAGGCGATAGGCGCGATAGGCCATCTGCAGGCCCACGACATCGCCCAGCGTTTCACCCATGCCGCGGCTGGTCAGGCACAGCTCGCCGTCATCGACGCAATAGGCTTCGAGAAGTTCGAGCAACTTGGCGGTCTGTGCGCGGAAGCCGGCAAGGTCTTCCGGCTGCCACCAGTTCCTGAGCGTACCCGTACCGTCATAGCGCGAGCCGTTGTCATCGAAACCGTGGCCGATCTCGTGGCCGATAACAGCACCGATCGCACCGTAGTTCACCGCCGGATCGGCATCCGGGTTGAAGAAGGGCGGCTGCAGGATCGCCGCCGGGAACACGATCTGGTTGAACGGCGGCATGTAATAGGCATTCACCGTCTGCGGCAGCATCAGCCATTCCATGCGGTCGACCGGCCGATCAAGGTCGGCCAGGTTATCGGCCTGCGCCCAGGCAGCACCGCTCACGCGGTTGGCAAGCGGGTTGCCGGCCGTGATCTGGAGACCCTCGTAAGCCTCGAATTCCTCGGGATAGCCGATCTGCGTGGTGAAGGATTCCAGCTTGGCCCGCGCTTCGGCAAGCGTCGCCTCGGTCATCCAGGTGTTTTCTTCAAGGTCGGCCGCCATGGCCCGCATCAGGTTGGCAACCAGCTCGTCCATCTGCTCCTTGCTTTCGGGCGGGAAGTGCTTCTCGACATAGAGCGATGCCAGCTGTTCACCCAGCAGGCCTTCCACTTCGGCGATGGCCCGTTTCCAGCGCGGGCGCTGTTCGTCGCGGCCGTTGATCACGCCTTCGTAGAAGGCGAATTGCGCATCATCGAGATCGCTGGGCAATACGGCGGCATAGGCAGACAGGAAGCGCACCGCCATCCACGCCTTGAGGTTGGGCAGCGGCGTATCCGCCACCAGTTCCATCATCGCCGGCAAGCCGCCGCCGATCATGGCCACCTGCTCTTCGGTCAGGCCCAGCTCGGCGATTTCCTCTTCGGTCGGCTCGATCTGCGGCACGATGAAGCGCTGCACGTCGCCGAAGCCGCCGGCCTGCAACAGCGTTTCGGTTGGAAACTGCGGGACGAGCGCGACAAGTTCTTCGCGGCTCAGTTCATTGTAGCGCAGTTCCGGGATGCGCAGCACTTCGCCGTCCCATTCCAGCTGCGCCACGCGGTGTTCGAAATCATAGACATGGCGAGCCGCAGCCTCAGGATCGGCATATCCGGCCTTGCCGAGCATGAAGGCGAGATAGTCCATGTAGGCGGCGCGGATTTCCAGGTTCCGTTCGCTGTCGACCAGGTAATAGTCGCGGTCACCCAGCCCCATGCCGTCAAAGCCGACCGAAACGGCGTGGTTGAACGGATCGCGCGTGTCGATATCGACGGTGGCGGAAACCATCGCCGGGTATCCCGGCTTTTCGAACAGCGTCACCAGGGCAGCCAGGTCAGGCGCGGTGAAGATCTCGGTCAGGAAGGGATAGGCCGGGGCAAGCCCCGCGGCATTGATGGCTTCCTGGTCAAGGAAGGCGTTGTAGGCATCGACCACGCTGCGCGCCGACGTGCCGGGCGCGGGATTGGCAGCGACCAGTTCGGCCACCAGGCCTTCGACATCCTCGACCGACTTTTCCCGCAGCATGTCGAAAGCGCCATAGCGCGAAAGGTCCGGCGGGATCGGGTTGGAGGCAACCCACTTGCCGTTGATATAGGCGTTGAAATCGGCGCCCGGATCGCGGTTCTCGTCAATCTGCGTAAGGTCCACGCCCCATTCGCCCCAGCTCATGGTGGGCGTTTCGGTGACCTGCTCCTGCGCGATGGCAGGAGTGGCGGCAGCAAGCGCAATGGCGGAGATGCCGGTGGCAAGTAACTTTCGGATCATGTGTCAGTCCCGTGTTGCGACCCATGCAGGGAAGGGCCCGCGGCCCCCGGCATGGAAAATGGTCTCGTGGATTCTTCCTAGCGCCTCTCCGGAACGGGAGTCGCCGTTTGTCGGTTACATATGATACTTCGTCGATTAACGAGCGCTGGCCGATGCCTCAAGTGGGCTTTCGCACAGGGTGGGCAAGGGGTGGGCAAGGGCCTGGTGCCCAATTCAGCCCAGCGCGGCCTCGTTGAATTGCAGCGCGGCGAGGCGCGCATAGAGCCCGCCCTTGCCGATCAGCGAGGCATGGTCGCCTTCCTCGACGATCCGCCCTTCGTCCATCACCACGATCCGGTCTGCCGCGCGGATGGTGGCAAGACGGTGGGCGATGACGATGGTGGTGCGGTCTTCCATCAAGTGGTCGAGCGCTTCCTGCACCAGCCGCTCGCTTTCGGCATCGAGTGCGCTGGTCGCCTCGTCCAGCAGCAGGATCGGGGCATCGCGCAGCAGCGCCCGGGCAATCGCCACGCGCTGGCGCTGGCCGCCGGACAGGCGCGCGCCGCCTTCGCCAAGGTAAGTGTCGAGCGCCTCGGGAAGCTGGCGCAGGAACTGTTCGGCATTGGCCGCGCGGGCCGCTTCCCAGATCGCCTCCTCAGCCGCATCCCATGCGCCATAGCGAAGGTTGTCGCGCGCGCTGGCGGCAAACAGCGTGCCATCCTGCGGCACCAGCGCCATGCGCTTGCGGATCGCCGCAGGGTCCGCCTGCGTCAGCGGGACGCCGTCCACCTTCACCGTGCCGGACTGGGGATCGTAGAACCGCTCGGCCAGCTGGAAGATGGTGGACTTGCCAGCGCCGGACGGGCCGACGATGGCCACGGTTTCACCCGGCTCCACCTTCAGGGTGAAGCCGTCGATCGCCTTTTCGTGCGGGCGGGTGGGATAGCTGAAGGTGACATTCTCGAACGCCAGGCTGCCCCGCGGCGGCTCGGGCAGCGGCACCGGCCGGGCCGGCGGGGCGATGGCGGGCTGTTCCCTGAGCAGTTCGTCCAGCCGGCTGGCAGCACCCGCGCCGCGCAACAGTTCGCCATAGACTTCCGCCAGCGCGCCAAATGCCCCCGCCACCAGCACGCCGGTGAAGACAAAGGCGGTGATCGTGCCGCCGGACAGCGTGCCATCGGCCACCTGCAAGGCGCCGCGCCACATCACCGCGGTGATCGAGAAGAACACCAGCGCGATCACCACCGCCGTCATCACAGCGCGCAGGCGGATGCGGCGGCGGGCAGTATCGAAGGTGCTCTCCACGCTGCCGGCAAAGCGCTCCAGCTCGCGCGCTTCCTGGTTGAAACCCTGCACGATCTTCATCGCGCCCAGGGCCTCCGACACGCGGCTGCCGACTTCCGCCACGCGGTCCTGGCTTTCCCGGCTGACCAGCCGCAGTTTCCGGCCGATGACGAAGATCGGCACGAGCACCACGGGAATCGCGATGGCGAGCAGCAGGGTCAGCGAAGGGGCAAGCCAGATCAGGTAGGCCGTGCCGCCGATCACCATGATCGCATTGCGCAGCGCCACGGAAACGGTGGTGCCCACCACATGTTCGATCTGCGCGGTATCCGCCGTCATGCGGCTGGAAATCTCGCTCGGGCTGTTCTCCTCGAAGAAACCGGGAGACAGGCGCAGCAGGTTTTCCTGCACGGCAAGACGGATATCGGCGACCACCCGCTCGCCAAGGATGGAGACGAAATAGAATCGCAGCGCCGTGCCCAGCGCCAGCACGGTGACGATCATCAGCAGGTAGCGGAACCAGCGGCCGATCTCTTCCGGGTCCGCCCCTTCGGCAAAGCCGCGATCGACGATCAGTTGCAAACCGGCGGGAATCGCCAGCGTGGCCGCCGCCGTGATCACCAGCGCGATACTGGCCGAAAGGACCAGGCCGGGATAGTTCCCGGCAGCGCGCACGATCATGCCCAGCGGGCCTAGGCTGTCTGCCTTGGGAACGTCTTGTCGGGCGGATCGGCTGGCCATATCGCGGGAGCGCCTAGCCCATTCCAGTTGACTATTGAAGCGGCTGTAGCCACGAAATTTCGGCCATGTGGGCAAAATCCGGGCACAATACCTCTTTTGCTGCATTGCAACATGGTCTATCCAGCACTTTCATGGCAGCAAATGCCGTCGAAGAGTCGCAACCGAGTCTTGAGCGCACCGCCAGAGTCGCCGCCGGGGCACAGTCAGGGGAACCGCATGCTCTATTCCGCATATGAGATGCACCGGACATTCATGACCGCCGCCAGCAACTGGGCAGCGGTGAGCGCCCAGATGCTGAGCAACCCGGCGTTGCCCATCGGCTATTTCGGCATGGGCCCGGCGATTGCCAGCGCGCTCAAGGTGTTCGCGCATGTCTATGAGGACCGCGGCAAGCCGGCCTTCGGCATCGACAGCGTCGAGATTGACGGCAAGAGCTATCCGGTTGCCGAGGACGTGGTGCTGCACAAGCCGTTCGGCGCACTCCGGCATTTCAAGCGCAAGGGCCTGCCCAAGGACGCGCCCAAGCTGCTGATCGTGGCCCCGATGAGCGGGCACTTCGCCACGCTGCTGCGCGGCACGGTGGCGCGCATGGTGGAAAACCAGGAGGTGTGGATCACCGACTGGGCCGATGCCAAGAACGTGCCCGTATCCGCCGGCAATTTCGACCTCGACGATTATATCGATTACCTGATCGAGTTCCTGCAGTTCCTCGGGCCGAACACCCACATGCTGGCCGTGTGCCAGCCTTCGGTGCCGGCCTTTGCCGCTGCTGCCGTGATGGGCGCGGACAAGGATCCCTGCCGCCCGGCCAGCCTGACCATGATGGGCGGTCCGATCGATACCCGCGCCAGCCCCACCAGCGTGAACGACGTGGCGATGGACAAGCCCCTGAGCTGGTTCCAGAACAACGTGATCGCCACGGTACCGCTCACCTATCCCGGCGCGGGCCGAAAGGTCTATCCCGGCTTCCTGCAGCTGGCGGGCTTCATCTCGATGAACCTCGAAAGCCACATGATGAGCCATTACGAGATGTTCAAGCATCTCACCGTGGGCGACCAGGAAAGCGCGGACGCGACCAAGGCCTTCTATGACGAATACCTGTCGGTCTGCGACATGACGGCGGAATTCTATCTCCAGACGATCGAGCACGTGTTCCAGGAACACTCGCTGCCCAGGGGCACCTTCAACCATCGCGGCAAGCTGATCGATCCCGATGCCATCCGCGAGACGGCGCTGCTGGCGATCGAGGGAGAGCGCGACGACATCTCCGGCATCGGCCAGACCCGTGCGGCGCTGGACCTTGCCGAACACCTGCCTGACGAGAAGAAGCAGTACCTGCTGGCAAAGGACGTCGGCCATTACGGCATCTTCAACGGCAGCAAGTGGCGCAATCGCATCGCCCCGGTGGTGGAAGACTGGATCCGCGCCAACGGCGGTTGACGGCGCGGGCTAGTCCGCTTGCGGCGGCAAGTGGGTTTCCGGCCCGCTTTTCCAGAACAGGCGGCGCAGCACGCGGCGGGCCCAGAACAGGCCCCAGACGCACAGGCCCAGCACCGCCAGCGCCACGGCAGCGGCAGCCCAGGGATATTCGTAGGCAAGCCAGAGAAGGCCCACGGTCGCCACATCCTCCACCGTCGATACCGCGACATTGCTGACCGGTTCGGGGCTTGTGTTGACCACGGCCCGCGCGCTGGCCTTGCCGCCATGCGCCAGCAGCGATCCGCCCCCGCCCAGCAGGAAGGCGATCACCTGCATCGCCGGATCGCCCGGATCGACGATGGCCAGCGTCAGCAAGGCCCCGCCAATCGGGCGCACCAGCGTGTGCACGCTGTCCCACGCGGTATCGAGCCACATGATCTTGTCGGCGAAGAATTCGCAGAATGCGCCGATGCCGGCGACAGCCATCACCCACGGATTGGCCAGCACGGACAGGCTCTCGAGATGTTCGGGAAGAGGCACCATGCCGCTGCGCATGGCAATGCCTGTCACCAGCACCACGAGGTACAGGCGCCACCCGGCCAGCAGGCTGGCGCTGGTGGCGATGCCGAGGATCTCGATGATCCCGAGGGATGCAGGCGCGTCCATGCCGGCAGGTTAGCCATCAAATGCCCGGAATGTCGAGCAAAGGTGCCAGGTGCGTGTCAGGCCGCGGCGGGCTGGCCCGGCTTGTCGGCTGCTTTCGCCAGAGCCTCGCCCGGCCTCCTGACGGAAACCTTGGCTGGCGGCGCCTCGGTCCGCTTGACATAGGACCACAGCGCGCACTGCAGGCCGATGAGCATGAACAGGAAGGGCTGGTAGCCGATCCCCACGAACGGCGCGCCGACAAGATAGACCGCGTGCGCCTGTTGCAAGGCCGTGGCGAGGCCCCACTGCCAGCTCTTGCGGCCCCCCTCTTGTTTGGCAAATCGCCAGCGCAGCCGTTCCATGTGCCACAGGCCCAGAAGGTTCAGCCACAGCCACAGGCCGAAGCCGACATAGCCCTGCTCGCCAAGAAGCTCGAAATAGGAGGAATGATAGGCGCGCGCCTCCTCGGTCACCTGGTTGTATTCGACCTGCTGCATCGGGCCATCGCCGCTTACCGTGCGGGTGTAATAGGTGAAACTGTTCGACTTGTAGGCATCGAAACCGCCGCCCAGCGGATTGGCCTTGGCGTAATCGATCGTCCACGCCCACACGGCAAGGCGCGTCGAGGCGGATTGGTCGCCCTGGTAGCCGGTGATCGTCGTCATGCGGTCAAGATAGCTCTGCGGCAGGAAGGGGATCGACGCCACCAGGGCAAGCCCGGCCAGCCCCGCATAGACGAAACGATAGCGCACCGATCGAAGCAGCAGCACGCCCAGCGCGGCGATGCAGACCAGGCCCGTGCGCGCCGAAGTGCCGATGGGAATGAGCAGGCAGGCGAAGATGAGCCCGGCAACGAACAGCCAGACATGCCAGCCGGGCTTGAAGATCGTGCCGTGCCGCGCCAGCCACAGCGCCAGCGGGATGATGCAGATGGCGACGGTGGAGATGATGGAGCCTTCGTAAAGGCCGGCATTCTCCTGCACCAGCAGGCTGAGCGTGCCGTAGCCCCCGCCGCCCAGCACCGTCTTCAAGCCGCCGTTGATGGCAATGGTGCCCACCGCCAGCACGATGAACAGGATGGCCGATTCCAGCCGGAGCCTGGTGCGCAGCGTCAGCGGCAGGAAGGCGGCGAAGATCAGCGCCTTCCACACCCAGTCCCATTTCAGCCAGGCCGAATCCTGGAATTCGGCCATCAGCGTGGTCATGCCGCACCATGCCAGCAGGGCGAGGATCAGCCCCTGGCGGAAGGTGAAGCGAGAGCCCTTCTTGGAATCGAGCAGCGCCCAGCCCGCAAATGCGGCGAGAAAGGCAATCAGCGACAGCGGTATGGACTGGATGATCCCCCAGCCGACCTTCTGCGGGGCCACGATATCGATGTAGATATAGGTCAGCACCCACAGGAAGGGGCGCTTCAGCCCGCAGGCCAGCAGCAGGCCGACGAAAGCGAGGAGGGCAAGGTCCAGCATGGCTCAGCCTTCCCCGCCACCGGCATCGGGGCGGCGCCACTTGCCGGACCCGGCTTCGCTCGCATCGTCGTCGTCCAGCTTCTCGCGCGACAGCAGCATGATCGCCGCAAGGGCCATCAGGCTGTGCGTCAGGGCAAGGGTGAGCAGGTTGATCAAGGCGTGTTTCCGGCAGTTTCTCATGCCGCTGTAACGGCAACGAATTGACGCGGCGTTAAGGTTGTTCGGTTAGGTCCGCTGGCGAACAGACAGGCCGACGATGACACGCATTCTCCACGTCCTTGACCATTCCCTGCCGATGCACAGCGGCTATACCTTCCGCACGCGCGCGATCCTGCATGCGCAGAAAGGCATGGGCTGGGACGTGCGCGGGATCACCGGCTTGCGCCACACCGAGCAGGGACCGGACGTGGAGGAGGCGGACGGCCTCACCTTCCACCGCACGCGCGGTGCGGCCGATGGCCCTGCTGTCCTGCGCGAATGGCGCGAGGTTGCCGCCCTTGCCGATTCGATCTGCCAGCTGGCCGGCCAATGGCGGCCGGATCTGCTCCACGCCCATTCGCCCGCGCTCAACGGCCTTGCCGCGATCCGCGCAGGCCGCAGGCTGGGCATCCCCGTGGTCTATGAAATCCGCGCCTTCTGGGAAGATGCGGCGGTGGGCAATGGCACCGGCAGCGAAGGATCGCTGAAATATCGCCTGACGCGCGCGCTGGAAAACCATGTCGTGACCGAGGCGGGCAGGGTGGTCACCATCTGCGACGGCCTGCGCGATGACCTGGTCAGCCGCGGCTTCGATGGCGCGAAGATCTCCATCATGCGCAACGGCGTGGACCTATCGCTGTTCGGCAATCCCGTGCCGCGCGACAGCGCTCTGGCCGAAGAACTGGGGCTGGGCGATGGCCCGGTGATCGGCTTCATCGGCAGCTTCTATGACTATGAAGGGCTGGACGACCTTGTCGCCGCCATGCCCGCGCTGCTGGATCGCCATGCCGAGGCCCGCCTGCTGCTGGTGGGCGGCGGCCCGATGGCCGATGCCTTGCGCGCGCAGGCCGAAGCATCGCCCGCTGCCGATGCCATCCGGTTTGTCGGCCGCGTGCCGCACACGGAAGTGGAACGCTATTACGCGCTGGCCGACATCATGGCCTATCCGCGCAAGAAGAGCCGCCTGACCGACCTCGTCACACCGTTCAAACCGCTGGAGGCGATGGCACAGATGAAGCTGGTGGCCGCCAGCGACGTGGGCGGGCACCGGGAACTGATGGCAGACGGACAGACCGGCACGCTTTTCGCGCCGGATGATCCCGCTGCCTGTGCACAGGCGCTTGCCCGCCTGCTCGACCGGCGCGAGCAATGGGACGGGATGCGCGATGCCGCGGCCAGCCACGTGCGCCAGCGCCATAGCTGGGAGCACAATGTCCATCGTTATCAAGACGTTTACCAAAGCCTGTTAGGCCCGAAGGCGAATGGCCGGGTCTGCGCCGCCGCCTGATGCAAGGCGGCGTCGACGGGACCGGCGCTGGACAGGAAAGAACCGTGGCGACACTCGCTCAGGAAGACAGCTCCAACGGCAAGGCTGCCAAGCCGCCGATCAGCACGCATCGTGCCTTCCCCTTCATCGTGGCCCTGTGGTTTGCCGCGCTGCTGGGTCTTGGCAGCATGGTGGTGCCCGTTGAACTGGTGGAACAGCTGGTGGTTTCCAGCGGCATCTCCTCCATCGTTCCGGCCACGGCGCCGCCGCTCGGTTTCACCGCCCGTGCGTTGATCGCGATCGCATTCACCCTTGTCGGTGCCGCAGCCGGCCTGTTCATCGCCCGCCAGGTGGCGAAGGCCCATCACGGGGAACTTGGCAATTCCGGCCGCCGCCCGATCGCCGCGCATGACGAGCTGGGTGACGAGGGTTTCGACGGCACCACCCGCCGCGGCCGCCGTGCGCTGGCCATCGAGGAAGAAAGCCGCCCGAGCGATTACCTCCACGTGGTTCCGCTCCCCGGCACGAGCCATGAGGACATGCCTGCGGCAGACGAGGTCGAGCTTGTCGCCGAAGCGGAACTGCCCGAAGCGGTCGTGACGAACCACGAGGTGACCGAAGAATTCGCCTTCCAGGACCATGCGGATGAACCGCTCTCGGCTGACTACGCCGAGGATGCCTTCGAGCTGTCCGAGGAGGATATCGAGCCGGCACCGGTCGAGGAAGACCTCAGCAACCCGCTGCCCGGCTTCGCCTCGCTCGACGCCGGGAGCGAGGAGGATATGCCGGCAGGCCGCCAGGAATTCATCCTCGATGACGCGCAGGTTCTTGAAGAAGACCGGGCAGAAGAAGACCGGGCAGAAGAAGATTGGGCAGAAGAAGATTGGGCAGAAGCTGCCCACGCCGATGCCGATGGCTGGGTGGAGGATGAGCCAATGGCCCCCGAGCCGCAGCCCGAAGGCGACATGGCGCCGGACCGCCGGGAATTCACCGCTGCACCCTTTGCCGCGCCGGAAGAAGCTGCCGCCGCAGCCGAGCCGAAGCAGGACTATCTGGAGATGGAAGACATGAACGAAGCACCGGTCGAGCATGATCGCGACACCGCTCCGCTAGAAGACCTGGGCCTTGTCCAGCTTGCCCAGCGCCTCGGCAATTCCATCGAGAAGCGTCGCGCGATGCGTGAAGCCAGGGCAAGCCTTGCAGCCAGCACCGCGCACACCCCGCGCGCCGTGCCTGCACCGATGGTCGATGACGATCTCGACATGATCGGCGAGGAAGATGCCGCACAGGCGATGGCCGCCTATTTCGGCAAGCCGGCGGAACCTGCCGGCGAGGCGGAACCTGCCGGCGAGGCCGAACCGGCCGCCCCCTTCCGCTCCGCAGGACGTGTGGGACGAAGAAGGTGAAGCGGAAGAAACGCCCGGTTTCGACGAGATCGAGCAGGGTGATCCCTTTGCCGGTTTCCATGCCCCTGCCGCAAAGCAGGAAGAACCGCAGCAGGAACGCCAGGTCTTCCAGCCCCTGCCGAATGAGCAGGAAAGCCATGGTGCAGGCTACCAGGCTCCCGCAAGCTTTGCCCACCTTTCGCTGCCCGATGATGAGGACGAGGACGATCTTGAAGACCTTTCCGCATCCTTCGCGCTGCCGCTGGGCCGGATGCAGGAACAGCAACAGGCCGCCCCGCAGCCCGAGCCTGAACCCGCTCCCATGCCCGAAGTGGAAACGCCTGCCAGTGAAGATGAGGCCGCTCCTCCCTTCGCTCGTCCTGCTACCGAACAGGTTGCATCCTTTGCTGCCGACGACCCGGACGAGGACGACGTTGCCGATGATGACGGCGCGAACTTCGCGTCGCTGCTGGGCATGAAGAACCAGTTCAAGTCCAACAGCGAGGAGTTCGTGCGGATCGAGGACGAGCCCGGGGCGGAGGACGGCATCGTCGAGCCCGCCGTGGTGTTCCCGTCCGAAGCCCAGCGCTTCGATCGCCCTGCCGCCAGGCCGTCACCGGCCAGCGCGCCGGTGGATGCCGAGGAGAACGAACGCGCCCTGCGCGAAGCGCTGCTCAACCTGCAACGCATGGGCGGCGGCGGCTGACACATCCCTTGGTCCAGTAGAACAGGACTAAGTCTTTCTAATCACGTATTTTCCGGTGCAGAGGCCGCATTTTGCGTCCCCTGCAACCTTGCAAAAACACTTTCCTGTCTCCATGGGGGGCACTCGCGACATTTTCGTGCATTCCCATGCCGGGGTGAGTCGCGTTTCGCTGCCCGCTTGTGCCGGTGTCGAAGCGCTCTCTCTGATCGGCCTGAGAGCAGACCGAAGAATCGACAGGATAGAAGAGTTGACTGAGCTACCAGCCCCGCAGGGCCTTTACGATCCGCGCAACGAACACGACAACTGTGGTGTAGGCTTCGTCGCCAACATCAAAGGCGTGAAATCGCACGCGATTGTGAACCAGGCCTTGCAGATCCTGGAGAACATCGACCATCGCGGTGCCGTTGGCGCTGATCCGCTGCTGGGCGATGGCGCCGGCCTGCTGATGCAGATCCCGGACAAGCTCTATCGCAAGTGGGCCGATGCCGAGGGCCTAACCTTGCCGCCGGCAGGCGATTACGCCGTGGCCATGTGCTTCATGCCGCAGGACGACAAGGCGCGCGAATTCATCACCGGCCAGTTCGAGAAGTTCATCAAGAAGGAAGGCCAGCACCTGATCGGCTGGCGCGATGTGCCGACCAACCTCGAGGGCCTGGGCAAGGCCGTGCTCGATTCCATGCCGGTGATCCGCCAGTGCTTCATCGCGCGCGGCGAAAACTGCGAGGACCAGGACGCGTTCGAGCGCAAGCTGATCGTGATCCGCAAGCAGACCCAGAACCCGCTGAAGGAACTGGCCGCCAAGCATGACATGCCGGGCCTGCTGAAGCTGTACATGCCCAGCTTCTCCAGCCGCACCGTCGTCTACAAGGGCCTGCTGCTCGCGCACCAGGTGAAGAGCTTCTATGACGACCTGCGCGATCCCGATTGCGAAAGCGCGCTGGGCCTTGTCCACCAGCGCTTCTCCACCAACACCTTCCCGTCATGGCGCCTGGCGCAGCCGTTCCGCCTGATCGCCCACAATGGCGAAATCAACACCGTTCGCGGCAACGTGAACTGGATGAACGCGCGCCGCCGCACGATGGAAAGCGACCTTCTGGGTGCCGACCTCGACAAGCTGTGGCCGATCGTGCCGCATGGCCAGTCCGACACGGCCTGCCTCGACAACGCGCTGGAACTGCTGCTGCTCGGCGGCTTCAGCCTGGCGCACGCCATGATGATGCTGATCCCGGAAGCATGGGCCCGCGATCCGCTGATCGATCCGGCGCGCAAGGCGTTCTACGAATACCATGCCGCGCTGATGGAGCCGTGGGACGGCCCGGCTGCCGTGGCCTTCACCGATGGGCGCCAGATCGCCGCCACGCTGGACCGCAACGGCCTGCGCCCGGCCCGCTGGTGCGTGACCAGGGATGACACCGTCTGCATGGCATCGGAAAGCGGCGTACTGCCCTTCGCCGAGGAGGACATCGTCCGCAAGTGGCGCCTCCAGCCCGGCAAGATGCTGCTGATCGACCTCGAGGAAGGCCGCATCATCGAGGACGAGGAACTCAAGGCGGAACTCGCTGCCGCGCAGCCGTACGAGAAGTGGCTGAAGCAGGCGCAGTACAAGCTGAAGGATCTCGACACGATCGAGACCGATGCCGAAGCCGTGCAGGCGACGGAGGAAACCCTGCTCGATCGCCAGCAGGCCTTTGGTTACACGCAGGAAGACATCGTCAAGTTCCTTGAGCCGATGGCGGTGAACGCCGACGATCCGATCGGCTCGATGGGCACCGACACGCCGATTGCCGTGCTGTCGAACAAGAGCCGCCTGCTCTACGATTACTTCAAGCAGAACTTCGCCCAGGTCACCAACCCGCCGATCGACCCGATCCGCGAGGAACTGGTGATGAGCCTGCTGTCGATGATCGGCCCGCGCCCCAACCTGCTGGGCCGCGATGCCGGCCTGCACAAGCGGCTGGAAGTCGACCAGCCGATCCTGACCAACACCGACATGGAGAAGATCCGTTCGGTCGAGGCATCGCTGGACGGCGCGTTCCGCACCGAGACGATCGACATTACCTGGGACGCGGAAACCGGCGCCGAAGGCCTGGAAATGGCGATCAAGGAAATGTGCTGGGCAGCCACGGAAGCCGTGCTGCAGGACAGGAACATCCTGATCCTGTCCGACCGTGCCGCGGGCCACGACCGCATCCCGATG
This sequence comes from Alphaproteobacteria bacterium, assembly GCA_030424845.1. Taxonomy (GTDB): domain Bacteria; phylum Pseudomonadota; class Alphaproteobacteria; order Sphingomonadales; family Sphingomonadaceae; genus Alteraurantiacibacter. The sequence goes on from JAUHWC010000004.1 coordinate 335,513, forward strand.
CCCGCGCTGCTGGCAACGGCTGCCGTGCACCATCACCTGGTGCGCCAGGGCCTGCGCATGCAGACCGGCCTCGTCGTCGAAACCGGCGAAGCGCGCGAAGTGCACCACTTCTGCGCACTGGCGGGCTATGGCGCCGAAGCCATCAACCCCTATCTCGCCTTCGAGACACTGGAAGCGATCCGCGTGGAAAAGCACCCGGAGCTGACCACCTCGGATGTCCAGAAGAACTACATCAAGGCTGTCGGCAAGGGCATCCAGAAGGTCATGTCCAAGATGGGCATCTCGACCTACCAGTCCTATTGCGGGGCGCAGATCTTCGATGCTGTCGGCCTGTCTTCCGACTTCATCGAGAAGTATTTCACCGGCACCGCCACCACCATCGAGGGCATCGGCCTGAAGGAAGTGGCCGAAGAGACGGTGCGCCGCCACGCCGCCGCCTTCGGTGAAAACCCGATCTACAAGAACATGCTCGATGTCGGCGGTATCTACCAGTACCGCCTGCGCGGCGAGGAACACGCCTGGACGCCGGCCAACGTGGCCGCCCTGCAGCACGCCGTGCGCGGCAACAAGTGGGAGAACTACCAGGAATTCGCCGCCAGCCTGAACGACCAGGCGGAGCGCATGCTGACGATCCGCGGGCTGATGGAACTGAAGCCGGCTGACAAGCCGCTGGATATCTCCGAAGTCGAGCCGGCAGAGGAGATCGTCAAGCGCTTTGCCACCGGCGCGATGAGCTACGGCTCGATCAGCTGGGAAGCGCACACCACGCTGGCAGCCGCGATGAACCAGATCGGCGGCAAGTCCAACACCGGTGAAGGCGGCGAGGATCCGCGCCGCTTCAAGCCGATGGAAGACGGGCGCAACCTGCGCTCCGCCATCAAGCAGGTGGCATCGGGCCGTTTCGGCGTGACCACCGAATACCTCGTCAATGCCGATGACATCCAGATCAAGATGGCGCAGGGCGCAAAGCCCGGCGAAGGCGGCCAGCTGCCCGGCCACAAGGTCGACAAGACGATCGGCGCCACCCGCTATTCGACGCCCGGCGTGGGCCTGATTTCCCCGCCGCCGCACCACGACATCTACTCGATCGAGGATCTGGCACAGCTGATCCATGACCTGAAGAACACCAACCCGGCCGCCCGCGTGTCGGTGAAGCTGGTGTCCGAAGTGGGCGTTGGCACGGTGGCCGCAGGCGTTTCCAAGGCGCGTGCCGACCATATCACCATCTCCGGCTACGAAGGCGGCACCGGCGCTTCGCCGCTGACTTCGCTGACGCACGCTGGCAGCCCGTGGGAAATCGGCCTTGCCGAAACCCAGCAGACGCTGCTTCTGAATGACCTGCGCAGCCGTGTGGCTGTCCAGGTGGACGGCGGCCTGCGTACGGGCCGTGACGTTGCCATCGGCGCATTGCTGGGTGCGGACGAATTCGGTTTTGCCACCGCCCCGCTGATCGCGGCCGGCTGCATCATGATGCGCAAGTGCCACCTCAACACCTGCCCGGTGGGCGTGGCCACGCAGAACCCCGAACTGCGCAAGCGCTTCGTCGGCCAGCCCGAGCATGTCATCAACTACTTCTTCTTCGTTGCCGAAGAGCTGCGCCAGATCATGGCGGAAATGGGCTTCCGCAACCTGAACGAGATGATCGGCCGCGTGGACCGGATCGACATGCGCCGCGTGGATCGTCACTGGAAGGCTGCGGGCATCGACCTGTCGCGCCTGCTGACGAAGATCGAAGTGCCCGAAGGCAAGTCGCTCTATCACACCGAAACGCAGGATCACGGCCTCGAGGCCGCGCTCGACAACGAGCTGATCCAGGCCGCGCGCCCCGCCATCGACCACGGCGAGACGCTGGTGCTCGATTTCCCGATCCGCAACGTCAACCGCACCGTCGGCACGATGCTTTCGGGCGAGATCGCCCGCAAGTTCGGCCATGCCGGCTTGCAGGCGGAACAGCTGCGCATCAACCTGACCGGTGTTGCCGGCCAGAGCTTCGGCGCATGGCTGGCCCATGGCGTGACGCTGGACCTTGTTGGCGATGCCAACGACTATGTCGGCAAGGGCCTGTCGGGTGGCCGCATCATCGTGCGCCAGCCCGAAGGCGTGGACCGCGCCGCGGAGAACAACATCATCATCGGCAACACCGTGCTGTTCGGCGCGATTGCCGGTGAGGCATACTTCAACGGCGTTGGCGGCGAGCGTTTTGCTGTCCGCAACTCCGGCGCGATTGCCGTGGTCGAAGGCACGGGTGACCACACCTGCGAATACATGACGGGCGGCGTCGTCTGCGTGCTGGGCAAGACCGGCCGCAACTTCGCAGCCGGCATGAGCGGCGGCATCGCCTATGTCTATGACGAGGACGGCAGCTTCAGGGATCGCTGCAACATGGCGCAGGTCAAGCTGGTGCCGATCGCGGCGGGCGCCAATGATCCGGAAGGGACCGGCCGGCCCGCCCAGCGCCCTGCAAGCGTGCTGGACTACGGCATGGGTGACCCGCTCTATCACGATGCGGAGCGCGTCAAGGTGCTGGTCGAACGCCACAAGCTGCACACCGGCTCTGCCCGGGCCGCAGCGCTTCTCGACGATTGGGACAATGTACTGGCGAAATTCGTCAAGGTCATGCCGCTCGATTACGAGCGTGCCCTGAAGGACCTCGAGGCAGAGCGTGAGAACGCCGCTTCGGTCGCAGCTGAATAAGGGTCAGGAACGATGGGTAAAGAAACCGGCTTTCTCGAGCTCGATCGCAAGGATCGGACCTATGCCGATCCCAAGGAACGGCTGAAGCACTACAAGGAATTCGTGGTTCCGCACAGCGAGGAGGCCCTCAAGGCCCAGGCTTCGCGGTGCATGAATTGCGGCATTCCCTACTGCCACAACGGCTGCCCGGTGAACAACATCATCCCGGACTGGAATGACCTGGTCTACAAGGGTGACTGGCAGGACGCGCTGGAAGTGCTGCATTCGACCAACAACTTCCCGGAATTCACCGGCCGCATCTGCCCCGCACCGTGCGAGGAAAGCTGCACGCTGAACCTTTCCGACCAGCCGGTGACGATCAAGAGCATCGAATGCGCCATCGTCGATCGCGGTTGGAAGGAAGGCTGGATCGAGCCGCAGGTGCCGGCGAAGAAGACCGGCAAGAGCGTGGCCGTGGTCGGTTCCGGCCCGGCAGGCATGGCTTGCGCGCAGCAGCTTGCCCGCGCCGGCCATTCGGTGACGCTGTTCGAGAAGAATGACCGGATCGGCGGCCTGCTTCGCTACGGCATCCCCGACTTCAAGATGGAAAAGCACCTGATCAACCGCCGCGCGGTGCAGATGGAAGCCGAAGGGGTGACCATCCGCACATCCACCGAGGTGGGCGTGGATGTTTCGGTCAAGAGCCTGAAGGAAAACTTCGATGCCATCGTGATGGCAGGCGGCGCGGAAGATGCCCGCATGCTGCAGATCCCCGGCGCGGAACTGCCCGGCGTGCGCCTGGCGATGGAATTCCTGACCCAGCAGAACAAGCGCAATGCCGGGGACAGCGAGGAACGCGCCGCGCCGCGCGGCACGCTGGTCGCCACCGGCAAGGACGTGATCGTGATCGGCGGTGGCGACACCGGCTCCGACTGTGTCGGCACCTCCAACCGCCAGGGCGCCAGGAGCGTCACCCAGATCGAGATCATGCCGCAGCCGCCGGAGAAGGAAAACAAGCTGCTGACCTGGCCCGACTGGCCGATGAAGCTGCGCACCTCAACCAGCCACGAAGAAGGCGTGACCCGCGACTGGGCCGTGCTGACCAAGGAAGTGGTGAGCGAGGATGGCAAGGTCACCGGCCTCAAGTGCGTGCGTGCCGATTGGTCCGAAGGCCAGCTGAAGGAAGTGCCGGACAGCGAATTCACGCTGAAGGCGGACCTGATCCTGCTGGCGATGGGCTTCCTCGGCCCGAAGAAGGCCGGCATGATCGACCAGGCCGGCGTGGCGCTGACCGATCGCGGCAATGTCGATGCCAACACCGTCGACTATCGCACCTCGGACGAGCAGATCTGGGCTTGCGGCGACATGCGCCGTGGCCAGTCGCTGGTCGTCTGGGCGATCCGCGAAGGCCGCCAGTGCGCCCGCAGCGTTGACGAGGCACTGATGGGCGTGAGCGAACTGCCGCGCTAGGCACCGCTCACATCACGTGACACGGGAAAGGGGGCTTCGCGGCCCCCTTTTTCGTTGGCTCACAGCGTTTCCAGCACCCGCTTCCTGGTCTCCTCGCTGGGGCTGAAGGGCGTATCGCCCGCGGCGGAGAACATGGTGGTGTAGTGGTCGCGCGCCACCTCCTGCTGCCCGGCCGCGCGCACGGTTGTGCGGCGCATGTCGCGGCGATATTCGGTGTCATCATACTCGCCGCCGCGGTGGAGGGTGCACAGATTGTCCCAGATGGTCATGTCGCCCGGCTTGTAATGCACCGCCAGCGTGTACTTGTCCTGCGTGCACCAGGCGATGAGGTCATCGATCAGCTTGCGGCCTTCCTCGCGGTCCATGCCCACGATGTCGCGGGTGTGCGCGCCCACGAAGATCGCCTTGCGGCCCGAGGCGTGGGTGTGGACCACCGGATGGGTGGCGTGCGGCTTCGCGTCCACCTCTTCCTCGGTATAGGGATAGCCCGCACGGCGGCGGCTCCAGAAATAGCTGTGCGTGGCTTCCAGCCCTTCCAGCTTGTCCTTCATTTCCTGCGGCAAGTCGTCATAAGCGCTGCGCGTATCGGCAAACCAGGTCGGCCCTCCGTGCGGGGGCGCCTCGTGGCACAGCAGCAAGGCCTGGGCAGCGCGGATATCCATGAAGGAGCTGTCCGAATGCCACAGCCGGTTGCCTGCCGCGCCCAGGCGGATACTGGCGTTGTCGGTGATATTGCCTTCGATATCGAGGTTGGAGGCGTCGAACAGTTCGGGTTCCGGCATGCGGCTAGGCTTGCCGGGATGGCGCGGGGCAAGCTCCACTTCGCCGAAGATGCGGCTGAAGGCGACATGGGCGGCATCATCCAGCCCGGTCTTGCGCCAAACGGTCACGCCCCATTTGTCCTGCGCCTCGCGGATTTCCTGCTGCGTCGCCTCGTCCAGCGGCTTGCTGATGTCGACGCCCGAAATCTCCGCGCCGAAACGCTCGCTCAACGGTGTGATGGTGATGGCCATGATTCAACTCTCCCGGTCTGGTCAGGACCGGAGAGCTATATCCTTAGCACGCTAATGACATTGACGTGGCGCAAACCGGCATTGCCGGCCGCTTGCGGTTTAGGTCGGGTGGCAAGCTGTGGTATGGCCATCGCGCTGTATTTCCGGGGGGGGAAGCAAGATGATGAAGCGCCTGGCCAGGGAAAGACTGTTCTACCTCCTGCTCGCCCTGGCGATAACGGCATATGTCTACTGGGGCTTCTTCTACACCTATCTCGGAGACAGGCTGGCCGGAGCGCCAATGTCCGACTTGCCGATCTCCGTCCATGTCCACGGGATATCCTTCCTCGCATGGTATGCGCTGCTTGGCGTGCAGGCCCTGCTGGTCCTTGCCGGCCCGATGAAGCTCCATCGCTGGCTCGGCTATCTCAGCATACCGCTCGCCTTGCTGATGGTGCTTACCGGCCTGCTGGTGATTGCCGTGCGGATGGAAGGCGGCCTTTTTGCCGATGACCAGTTCTGGGCAGCCTTCAGCCTGATGATCCTCTCCAACCTTATCCTCTTCGCCGCCTATTACGTGCTGGCCCTGCTGAAACGGAACCGCGCGGACCAGCACCGGCGGCTCATGATTGTTGCTGCAGCCAGCGGCAGTGGTGCGGCGGTGTTCCGCATCCTGGTGGTGATGGTCGGCCCCGGCTTCTTTGCCGTGCCGGCGGGGATTCTGCTGACCAACCTGGTGTTGGTGATCGCCGCCATCGGGGATCGGCTGATCACCGGCAAGGCCCACCGGGTCTATGTGATCGCGATCCCGCTTTGCATTGCCTTCGAGGTCGCCATGCTCGCCCTGGCATTCACCGACATCGGCCTGTCCTTGCAGAACGGGTTTGTCGTCACCCTGAGGCCGTTCTTCGCCCTTTCCTGACCCGCGCCTTTGCTAACCCGCACAGCGCACGCAGGTCGCGACGCCGGGATCGCCCCGCAGGCGGCCCTCGGCGATTTCCTCGCCGCAGGTGACGCACCAGCCCCATTCGCCTTCGCCGATCCGATCCAGCGCGCGGCGGATACGGGTGCGTTCAGCCCCGCGCCGGCGTTCCTCTGCCTGCGCCATGGCCTGCTGCTGCATCGCGTCCATTCGGGACAGGCGGCCCACGGCATCCTGTTGCAGTGTCACCGGCTGACGACCGCCCGCGCTCAACGCATCGAGCCGGTCAAGCTCCTCCAGCCGTGCCTCCAGCGCCTTGCGGGCCTCCTCTTCGGTCATGCGGGCCATGCTGTCCTACAAGCACGCGCGCTGTCAAAGGGAATGCGCTCTTTGCCATCGTTGTCTGCCCAAGGGAGGCCCCAAGGTCTTTTCCACATCAGGACTGTGTTCCAAGTGTTCCATATCGCAGGTCAAGCCATTGATTTTCAGGGATTCCAGTCCACGGCGCCGCGGCCGTTCGCTTCCAGGAAGGCATTGGCCTTGCTGAAGGGCCTTGAACCGAAGAAGCCGCGATGCGCGGACAGCGGGCTGGGGTGCGGTGAACGGATCACCAGGTGGCGACCGGAATTGAGCGCGGCAATGCGCTGCGCCTTCTTCTGCGCGTGGCTGCCCCACAGGATGAACACGCTGGGCTTGTCGCCTTGCGCCACTGCGGCAACGGCCGCATCGGTGATCTCTTCCCACCCGCGCATCTGGTGCGATCCGGCTTGTCCCGCCTCCACCGTCAGCGCGTTGTTCAGCAGCAGCACGCCCTGCCTTGCCCATCTTTCAAGGTTGCCATGATCGGGCCGGGTGATGCCGAGGTCTGCCTCAAGCTCCTTCAATATGTTCACCAGCGACGGCGGCTGCTTCACGCCCTGCGGAACGGAGAAGGAGAGGCCATGCGCCTGCCCCGGACCGTGATAGGGGTCCTGCCCGAGGATCACCACTTTCACCCGGTCCAGCGGGGTCAGTTCAAGGGCCTTCAGCCTGCTGCCGCGCGGCGGGTAGATGACCTTGCCGGCATCCTCCTCGGCCCGCAGCCAGCCGCCCAGCCGGCGCGCTTCCGGCGCGGCCAGCACGGGATCGAGCGCATCGCGCCAGCTTTCGGGAACGGATTCGGACATGCCCCTTTCCTACTGCCGGTGGCACGCGGCAGCCAGCATCCCCTTTCCCTCTTTCCCCAATGCGCCTAAGGCAATTCGCATATGGCTGTATATTATCACGAAGAAGACCTGCCGGCTGGCGTGCTGGCACCCGGCCCCGTTGCCGTGGATACCGAAACCATGGGCCTCGTCACCCATCGCGACAGGCTGTGCGTGCTGCAGATCAGCGATGGCAATGGCGATGAACACCTCATCCGTTTTGCCAACGGCAGCAGCTATGACGCGCCGAACCTGAAAGCCGTGCTGGCGGATCCGGAGCGGCTGAAGCTGTATCACTATGCCCGCTTCGACCTGGCGGCGATCTACCATTACCTCGGCGTGATGGCGGCCCCGGTGTTCTGCACCAAGATCGCCAGCAAGCTGACCCGTACCTATACCGACCGGCATGGCCTGAAGAACCTCGTGAGCGAAATGCTGGGCGAGGAGATTTCCAAGCAGCAGCAATCGAGTGACTGGGGCGCGGACGAGCTGACCGAGGCCCAGCGCGAATATGCCGCTTCGGACGTGCGCTTCCTGCATGCCTTGCGGGACAAGCTGATCCCGCGGCTGGAGCGTGAAGGCCGCCTGGAGATCGCGCAGGCATGCTTCGATTTCCTGCCGACGCGCGCCAGGCTGGACATGGCCGGATGGATCGACAAGGACATCTTCAGCCACGAGTAAGCTCGTGCAGGCAAGAGGCATGATGCCATGACCGCAGAAGCCGACAGGAAGCGCAGCCGCCGCCAGCATTTTGCCGCACCCGGCTCATCGCTGGACAAGCTCGTGCGCGTGCTGTCCGTCGGCCTGCCGGCGGGAGTCGGCGTGGTGGCGGCGATGATGCTGATCACGCCGCTCAGCCCGACGGCGGAAATCTCCTTCCTGCTTGACCGGAACAAGGTGGCCATCGCCGAAGACCGGCTGCGCGTGGACAATGCCATGTATCGAGGGGAGGATTCCAACGGCCGCCCCTTCAGCCTGTCTGCCGGGGATGCGGTGCAGGCCAGCGCCAGCGTGCCGGTTGTCCAGTTGCACGAACTGGTAGCCAGGATCGTGCTTCCCGAAGGGCCGGCCGTGCTGAGCTCGCCCGCCGGGGAATATGATATCGATGCGGAGCAGGTGCGTATCCCGGGCATCGTCCAGTTCGATGCCGCGGACGGGTATCGGCTGATGGCCCGCAACGTCACGGTGGACCTGCCCTCGCGGACCCTGCACGGGGATGGCCGGGTCGAGGGTTCCATCCCTGCAGGCACTTTCGAAGCGGACGACCTGCGCGTGGACCTGGCGGAGCGCCGCCTGACCCTGCGCGGGAATGCCTTCCTCCGCATAGTCCCCGGCCGTCTGCAAATGCCGGGAGGAGAGTGAATGATGCGCTTGCCTGAAACCGCGGATCGTCTATCGCATCAGGCCATGGAGCCTGCACGCACGCCTTTGCGCAAACTCGCCCTGCGCGGCCTGATGGCCGGAGCGCTGGCCGGCAGCATTGCCGCCTTGCCGTTCGGTTCGGTGGCCGAGGCGCAGAACATTGCCGGCTTCAATTCCAACCTCCCGGTGGAATTAGATGCCGACAGTATCGATTTCCTCGATCGCCAGAACCGCGTGATCCTGTCCGGCAGCGTGCGCATCCAGCAGGGTGACCTGCGCCTCAATGCCGACCGGACCACCGTGTCCTTTACCGACAACGGTACGCTGACGATCCAGCGCCTCGATGCCAGCGGCAATGTCAACGTGGTGCGCGGCAATGAACGCGCCAGCGGCGCGGCGGGTGTCTATGACTTCAATCGCAAGCTGATCATCCTGTCCGGCGGGGTCACCCTGCGGCGCGGCGGCGACGTGCTGAACGGCGGCAGGCTGGTGATTGACCTCAACAGCGGCGTTTCGAGCGTGGACGGGAATGCCGCCGGCAATCGCTCTGCGGGCGGGCGCGTATCGGGGACTTTCGCGGTTCCTGAATGAGGGCGCCTTTCGACTAGATGCCTAGCCGCAACGGGCGGGCATCGGCGGTGCATCCCCGTTTTCCCGTAGCAAGCGGCGATGGACCTGTTGCAGGTCGGTGCACGGCAAGGGCGCTCCGGCCTCTTCGGTGGCCTCCAGCGTCAGCCAGATGTCCATCGCCGGCAGCGCGTCGATCGCATAACGCACGAAGCGCGGTCGCCAGTTGCCATCGGTCGCCAGCCGGTCCGCCATCGCCTGACGCCCCTCGGGCACGGCGAGCATGGATTGCAGCACCAGCCTGCCGTTGGGATCCTCCGAACCAAGGGCGATCACTGCTGCCAGGCGGTCAGCCGCAGCGGGATGGTTTCCCGTGGCCATCGCCGCTTCCGCTACCGCAAGCTGCGCAGGGCAGACACGCCAAGCGCCATCAGCGCGCGCCAGCCCGCGGTCCGCCAGTTGGTCAACCCATCGCGTGTATAGGTCGAATTGTAGAAGGCGATTGTCTGGTAGAGCGGCAGCAACAGGTAGGCGGCGAGCATGGAATCATGCGTCAACTGCGTGCGTTCGTATATCAGGATCGACGCGGCGAAACTGCCGAGTATCAGCAACGCATCTGCCAACACCAACGCAAGATAGAATTGCAGCCGTCGCCGTTCCAGCGACATGGCAAGGCCATTGACCGGGGCGCGTGGCAGGCGGCGGACCGGCTCGACCTCGATCGGGGCGACATGCCCGCCCTGGGCACCCCGCTCAACAATCTGTGCTTCGTTCCGGAGAGGTCCATGTTCCTGCCGGAGGCCCCCATATGCCTGAATGTCGGATCGCGTATTTCTACGTATATAGACTCAATGCCGAATTAACCAGCTGATTTCGCACTCGCAATAAAGAGGCGATTTCGGAGTGTTTCTGTTTGGGAAACTTGGCGTGGATCAGCGGCGGGCTGCCGCCACGCGGGTAATCTGCGTTAACGATTGCGCCAGCATCAGATCCGCCATCTGGCTGTTGGCCAACAGTGCACAATGCAATTCGGCAAGGCGTGGAACGAGTCGTTCCAGCTTGTGCGCGGGCCATTTGCGCAGCTGCACGCTGAGGTCACGTTTGTCGCGGAAGAATACGTGCTGGCGGTCCAGGAGCTCGCCGATGTCGGTGCCGGGTTCCAGCTTGGCGGCGAGGCCCGCCAGTTGCGCCGCGCGCCGCTCCAGCGCCAGCGCCACCGCCACGGGGTTTAGGCCCACTTCACGGGCCCGGGCCAGTTCCGGCGGCAGTTTGCGCACCTCGCCGGAAAGCACCACGTTGACCAGCGGCATGAAGCCGTCCTCTTCGGTTCTTGCACCAATGGCATCATGCGCCTGTGCATCCGCCGTCTTGGGCGATTGCGGCGTGGCATCAAGATAGAGCGCCAGCTTCTCCACCTCGGACTGCGCCAGCCGGATATCGAGGTTGGCACCGCGGGCAATCCGTTCGGCGAGGTCCCCGCCCAACCGCAGACCGGCGGCATCAGCCAGTTGGCGCACCTCCGCCGTGACCGAACTCAAATCCGGCGGATAGAACATGGCTACCAGCCCATCGTCCCGCTTGACCAGCAGCTTCGCCGTGCGAGACTTGTCCGTGGCGGACGTGGCGATGATGAATATCGGGCAGGCACCTTGGGTCTCGCCCATGTCGGCGAGCGCCAGGTATGCCTTCACCGCGTCATGCGCTTCCTCGCCCGAAACCCGCGCCAGGATATGCCGTGCGCTGCCGAACAGCGAGGTCGAGCGGGCTTCATCCACCAGCAACACTGGATCGTTGCGCAGATCGCCGCCCGACAGCTCGACGCGCTCGCCTGCGTCCGGCAGCATGGCAATGACCTTGGCGGCCGCAGCCGAAGCACCGGCTTCATCCGGCCCGCAGAAGAACCAGATCGCGCACTTGCCCAGCGCGCGTTGCGCAACGGATAGGATGTCCCGCTGGGTCGCCTTCACGAGGGCGAATTCAGCGCCAGGGTAAGGCGCGTCACGATGCGGTCTGCCACTTGCTGCGCAAGGTTCTCGAGCGCGGTCTGTTCAGCGGCGATGGTGGCGTATTCGGACGAGACGACATCGATCCCGGCATCGGAACCGGCAGTGGCATCGACCAGCACCATCCCGCTGTCGAGATCAACCAGCTGGTAGCGCGCGCGGAGGGTGCGGCGCTCGCGGCCGATCGTGTCATCGGTCAACAGGCCAAGGCCCTCGAGCTGGTCGTCCAGCAGCACGTCCAGCCGGTAGCGCGGGGTGACATCCACGCCGGCCTGGCCCAGCCTGTCGTTAAGGGCGTTGCGCACCAGCCAGCCTTCGCGCCCGGCAATGGGGGAAACCTCGACAGCCGCCAGCCCCTGCGCCACCACGCCTTGCGAACCACCGGCATAGATCGGGCGCATGCCGCAGGCCGAGAGCGCGGCAAGCAGGCCAAGGACCACGGCAAGGCGTGCGCCGGTCATCACGTGACGATGTTCACCAGCCTGTCGGGCACCACGATCACTTTCCTGACCTCTGCTCCATCGATCGAACGCTGGACCTTCTCGCTGGCAAGTGCAAGCGCCTCGAGTTCCTCTTTCGGCAAGCCCTTGGCCACGGTGAGCGTGTCGCGCAGCTTGCCCTTGACCTGGACGGCAATGGTCACCTCGTCCTCCACCAGCATGGCGGGATCGACTTCGGGCCACGCGGCCTCAGCCACCAGCGAACCGCCTTCCAGCGCCTCCCAGCCTTCCTCGGCAAGGTGCGGCATCATCGGCGAGACCAGCAGCAGGATGGTGCGGATCGCCTCGTTGCGGCTGGCGGAAGGCTGCGCCTTCTCGACGGCAGAGGTCAGCTCGTAGATCCGGGCCACGGCCTTGTTGAAGGCCAGCGCCTCGATATCCTCGGAGACTGCCGCCACGGTCTGGTGGGTCTTGCGGGTGAGTGCCTTGTCCCCACCTGCCGCAGCGGGGTCGAACTGTCCGAACAGGCGCCACAAGCGCTGCACGAAACGCCCGCAACCCTCGATACCGGCTTCGGACCACGGCAGGTCACGTTCGGGCGGACTGTCTGACAGCATGAACCAGCGCACCGCGTCCGCGCCATAGTCGCGAATGATGTCCTCGGGATCGACGACGTTCTTCTTCGACTTGGACATCTTGATGACCTTGCCGATCGAGACCGGCTGGCCATCGGCCTTCAACGTCGCGCCATCACCGGTGCGATCGATCTCACCCGGCGTGTAGTAGGTCTCGCGAGGGCCGTCCTTGCGGAAATAGGTCTCGTGCGTGACCATGCCCTGGGTGAACAGCGAGGCGAAGGGTTCCTCCACATCCACCAGTCCGCAAGCGCTCAGCGCGCGCGTCCAGAAACGGGCATAGAGCAAGTGCAGGATCGCATGCTCGATCCCGCCGATATACTGCTCGACCGGCAACCACTGCGCGACTTCGGCCGCATCGAAGGGCTTGTCACCCGGCTGGCTGGCAAAGCGCAGGAAATACCAGCTTGAGTTGACGAAGGTGTCGAGCGTGTCGGTCTCGCGCTCTGCCTTGCCGCCGCATTTGGGGCAGTCGACATGCTTCCACGTCGGGTGGCGCAGCAGCGGGTTGCCGGGGGTGGAGAAATCCACGTCTTCCGGCAGGATCACGGGCAGCTGGTCCTTGGGAACAGGCACCACGCCGCAGGCATCGCAATGGATGAAGGGGATGGGTGTGCCCCAGTAGCGCTGGCGCGAAACGCCCCAGTCGCGCAGTCGCCATACGGTCTTGCCTTCGCCGGAACCTGCAGCTTCGATGCGCCTGATCACCTCGGCCTTGGCATCGGCCACGCTCATGCCATCAAGGAAACCCGAATTGACGCAGATACCGTCACCAGCCTCGGCTTCGGTCAACGGCGCATTGGCCTGGTCGGCGCTGGCGGCGATGACCCGCATGATCGGCAGGCCGTACTTGGTGGCGAAATCGAAGTCGCGCTGGTCATGCCCCGGCACTGCCATGATCGCGCCGGTGCCGTAATCCATCAGCACGAAATTGGCGATGTAGACGGGCAGGTCCTCACCGGTGAAGGGATGCTTCGCGGTGATGCCGGTGTCGAAGCCCAGCTTTTCGGCCGTTTCGAGTTCGGCAGCGGTGGTCCCGCCCTTCTTGCATTCCTCGATGAAGGCTTGCGCGGCCTCGCTGCCTCCAGCGACACCCTGCGCCAGCGGGTGGTCTGCGGCGACGGCGACAAAGCTGGCACCGAAGATCGTGTCGGGCCGCGTGGTGTAGACTTCCAGCTTCTCGCCGTTCGACAGGTCGAAGGCGAACTGCAGGCCGGTGCTCTTGCCGATCCAGTTCTCCTGCATCAGCCGGACCTTTTCCGGCCAGCCATCCAATGTGCCGAGGCCATCGAGCAGGTCCTGCGCGAAGTGGGTGATCTTGAGGAACCACTGGTTCAGCTTGCGCTTCTCCACCAGCGCACCCGAACGCCAGCCGCGCCCGTCGACCACCTGTTCGTTGGCCAGCACGGTCTGGTCCACCGGGTCCCAGTTCACGGCGCTTTCGCGGCGATAGACGAGCCCGGCATTATACATGTCGATGAAGAGCGCCTGTTCCTTCCCGTAGTATTCGGGATCGCAGGTTGCCAGCTCGCGGCTCCAGTCCAGCGCGAAACCCAGCTGCTTGAGCTGGCCCTTCATCGTGGCGATGTTCTCGTAGGTCCAGCCGGCAGGATGGACGCCCTTTTCCATCGCCGCGTTTTCCGCCGGCATGCCGAAGGCATCCCAGCCCATCGGATGCAGCACTTCATGGCCGCACATCTTCTTGTAGCGCGCCAGCACGTCACCCATCGTGTAGTTGCGGACGTGGCCGATATGGATGCGCCCGCTGGGATAGGGAAACATCTCCAGCACATAGCTCTTGGGCTTGGCGGAGTTGCTTTCAGCCTCGAAGCAGCGCGCCTTTTCCCAGGCCTGCTGCCAACGACTATCGGCCTGCCCGGGGTCGAACCGGACATCGAATCGCGAATCAGTCATGGATTTTGCCCCGAAGTGCGGTCTGGTCAGCTGATGGCGGAACGGCGCAGGTCACGCGCCTTGGTGAGGATGATGTCCTCTAGCCGCTGGACAGTGGATGCCTGCACGGCAGCCTCGACCCAGACACCGCCCTGAAGGACCTGGCGGCTGGCCGCGACGCGGATCGCATCGGCACGCAGGTCGGAATCGAGGATGGAGACGGAAACCTTCACGCGCTCGTTGGGGCTGTCCGGATTGGCATACCAGTCGGTCACGATCACGCCGCCCGCGCTGTCTGCCTGGGTCAGCGGCATGAAGGACAGCGTTTCCAGGCTGGCGCGCCAGAGATAGGAATTCACCCCGATGCTGGTGACCTGTGCTGCCGCAAGGTCTGCCCGCGGACGATCATCACCGCCGCCGCAGGCTGCAACGCCAAGCGCCAGCGTGCCCAGCACGACGCCGCGCCCCATCCGTGCTGCGATTGTCTTGCCGGTGGAAACCATGCGGAACTTGGAAATTGCCATTTGCGGTCCTGTAAATCAGTTGGTTCGATGCACGCGGGCATCCTTACACTGGCCTCTATAGCCCGCCAGAGCCTGTCGGCAAGGTGAAGCAGGCGCTCTGCCCCCAATGCGGTCCACAGCCGTGAACACCTGCTGAACCGCGAGCACGCCGTGTGGAGCGGATGCAACACTTTGGAAAAACAGGTCCCTGCCCGCGCACGACACTGGCAAATGATGTCCCGAGCCAGTAATCATGCGAATCGGAGGAGTAAGGGACAAAGATGCCGATCAGCATCCGTTAAGGTTGGATGCTGTCTTCTCCGACGACCAGTTCCTGGGGCGAGAGGCGATTTGAAGTGAGCAGGAAGGCAACAACAGGGATCAGGGGCCGCATCGCGGCAGGCATTGCCTGCTCCGCGCTTGTCCTCGCGATTCCCACTGCCAGCCTCGCCTTCAACCTGATCGGTGGCGATGTTGCCGCTTCCGCGCTCAACAGCTTTGCCACCTTCACCCCTGCCGATGCCGATCCGCGTGTTGCGCAGCTTGTCGAAGCCCGCAAGACGCAGGCGCGCCTCGTGCGCTTTACTCCTGCCGGCACCAAGGGTGTGCAGGATCGCTCTGTCACCGTGGCAGTTCGTGTTGACGATGAATCGGCGCAGGCAATCTCGGTCCGCAATGCCATCAGCATCGCGCGTGAACCCGCCGCGAAAGCGCAGGTCCGGATCGCCGGAACGCGTTACAACCTCGGCCTCGCCCGCGGTTACCGCAGCTTTGCCGAAGCACCGGCGCTTTCCGAACCGCTCAGCAGTGCGGCCATTCCCGACCTTCGCGAATTCGAACCGTCTGCCGGCGTTCGTGACGAGCCGAGCCGGTTTGCCGCCCGCATCGCGCTGGAAGAGGAACAGCGCACCGCTGCAGCAGCGCCGCGCACTCTGGACGCACTGAGCGACCAGTCGCTCGATGTGGTCGGCAGCTATCGCCTGACCAACAACCTCGATGTGCGGGCCGGCGTGCGGTACCAGCAGGATCGCGATCACCTGCGCGCCCTGCCTGATCTGGAGCAGCAGGACAGCCAGGCCGTCTACATCGGTACACAGTTCCGCTTCTGATCAGCGGTCGCTTTGCCACATGCTCGGCGAACCCCGCCCCGGCGGGGTTTTTCTTTACCCATCGCGCCTGCAATGCCTACTGTTCGGGCATTCTCTCCAACTCGATTCGGAAGGAATACAATAATGGCACGCGTCGCAATCGTTACAGGCGGAACACGGGGTATCGGCAGGGCAATCTGCGAAGCCCTGAAGGAAGACGGCTTCACAGTGGTGGCCAATTATGCCGGCAACGAGGAAAAGGCGCGCGCCTTCACGGATGAGACGGGCATCCCCGCCTACAAGTGGAACGTGGGCGATCATGAGGAATGCCTGGCAGGCTGCGCCAAGGTAGCCGAAGAAGTCGGTCCGATCGACGTTGTGGTCAACAATGCCGGTATCACGCGTGACGGCACGCTGATGAAGATGAGCTATGACGACTGGACCGATGTCCTGCGCATCAACCTTGGTGGCTGTTTCAACATGGCCAAGGCCTGTTTCCCGCACATGCGCGACCAGAAGTGGGGCCGCATCATCAATATCGGTTCCATCAACGGCCAGGCCGGCCAGTATGGCCAGGTGAACTATGCCGCCGCGAAAAGCGGCATCCACGGTTTCACCAAGGCACTGGCGCAGGAAGGCGCGCGCTACGGCATCACCGTGAACGCCATCGCGCCCGGCTATATCGATACCGACATGGTCGCGGCCGTGCCCGAGAACGTGCTCGAGAAGATCGTTGCCCGTATCCCTGTCGGCCGCCTGGGCCATGCGGACGAGATTGCCCGCGGTGTCAGCTTCCTGGCATCGGAGGACGGCGGCTTCATCACCGGCTCTACCCTGTCGATCAACGGTGGCCAGCACATGTATTGAGCTTGCCTGGGAACCGGCACTCCCCGAAGGGGGAGGCCGGTGCCTCGTGGCGCATTGCAGCCAACCCCAGAAAATCGTGTATCCCGCGCGCTGCAATGGCTAGGGATGCGCGCATGAGCGAAATCTACCATCCGCCTCGCAAGCATTCCGTCGAAATTGCAGGACACAAGACCTCCATCAGCCTGGAACCGCTCTTCTGGGAAATGCTCAATGCCCGCGCGCAGGAAGAAGGCGTTCCGGTAAACGCCCTGATTGCCCGCATCGATGCCGAGCGGATCGAAGCCGACAATCCACCGGGCCTCGCCAGCGCCATCAGGGTCTGGCTCGTGGCGCAATTCATCGAGTGGAATGAGGCGGATGCATGACAATGGGCATTGACCGGTTACGTCTTGCCCCTAATGTTTTTGCATGAGCGAAAAGAAACCGATCCGCAAAGCCGTGTTCCCCGTTGCCGGGCTTGGCACCCGTTTCCTTCCCGCCACCAAGGCGATCCCCAAGGAACTGTTGCCGATCGTCGACCGCCCGCTGATCCAGTATGCGGTGGATGAAGCGCGGGAGGCGGGGATCGAACAGATGATCTTCGTAACCGGCCGCGGCAAGACAGCGATCGTCGAACATTTCGATGTCGCCTACGAGCTCGAGACCACGATGAACGAGCGCGGCAAGTCGCTCGACGTGCTCGAACCCACCCGCGCCACGCCCGGGGACATCATAACCGTGCGCCAGCAGGTGCCGATGGGCCTTGGCCACGCGATCTGGTGCGCCCGCGCCATCGTCGGCGATGAACCCTTCGCCATCATGCTGCCTGACGAACTCATGGTCGGCGCCCCCGGCAAAGGCTGCATGAAGCAGATGGTGGATGCCTATAATGAAGTGGGCGGGAACCTGATCTCGGTCCTGGAAGTCCCGCATGAGGAGGTCTCCAGCTACGGCGTGATCGATCCGGGTGCGACAAGCGGCGCATTGACCGAGGTGAAAGGCCTGGTCGAGAAACCACCCGTGGCCGAGGCGCCCTCCAACAAGATCATATCCGGCCGTTACATCCTGCAACCCGAAGTCATGCGCACGCTGGAAACGCAGGGCAAGGGCGCCGGGGGCGAGATCCAGTTGACCGATGCGATGGCCCGGATGATCGGCAACCAGCCGTTCCACGCCGTGACCTTCGATGGCCGGCGCTTCGATTGCGGCAGCAAGACAGGGTTCGTGGAAGCAACGCTTGCCTTGGCGCTGGAACGCGAGGACATGGGCGCGGAGGTTCGCGCGGTGGCGGAGCGGCTTCTGCGGGGCTGATCAGGGCGCGGGAAGAGACCGGCAGACATGAAAAAGGCGGCAGTTACCCTGCCGCCTTTTTCATGCCCGCTATTGCTGCGGGCTTATTCTTCGGGGCCGCCCTGTGCACCGGCGCCTTCGTCAAGCGAGGCATACTGCGGCACCATGTAGGGAATGGGATCGACCGGTTCGCCATCGACGCGCACTTCATAGTGCAGGTGCGGCCCGGTGGAACGGCCGGTGGAGCCGATATAGCCGATCAGGTCACCCTTGCGGACCGTTTCACCTTCCTGAACCGTATAGGAAGAGAGGTGGGCATAGCGGGTCTGGAGATCGGCGCCATGCTCGAGCTGGACGTAGTTGCCATAGGACCCGAACCATTCGGCACGGCCCACGCGGCCATCGGCCGTGGCGTAGACAGGGGTGCCTTGGGCAGC
This sequence comes from Alphaproteobacteria bacterium, assembly GCA_030424845.1. GTDB lineage: Bacteria > Pseudomonadota > Alphaproteobacteria > Sphingomonadales > Sphingomonadaceae > Alteraurantiacibacter. Next base: position 353,818 of record JAUHWC010000004.1, read on the forward strand.
AGCCAGGTCCACACCATTATGCTGGCGGCGCTGGCGCAGGATCGGGTGGTTGCGCATGCCGTAACCGCTGGTGAGTCGCACGCCTTCGACCGGCATGCGCGACGGGACGGAAACCGAAATGCGCGGGGCTGCGGCAATTTCGCCACTGGCGGTAATGCGGCCACCATCGTCAAGCGCTTCCCAGCTGGCGAACAGCTCGCCGAATTCCTCGTCCGCGACAGAAGCGGCGCTTTCGGCACGTTCGACGGCACTGGTGATCTGGGTGGAGGCGGGCGCTGTAGCCTCCTTCGCGAAAGCGGGGTTTGCCGTGAAGGCAAGTGCGGCGGCGACACCGAGGACAGACTTGGTGATCATGTGATCCCTTTTGTTTTCAACGCCTTGCAGCGCCTGTTCTGTTTTCGCCGGACCCCAAATTGCCCTCTGATCGGGCCTCCCGTCCGAGACTTTGTGACCGAACGGGAACCGTTTCCCGTCTGGCCGATTACAGGGGTAAGTGGGGGAAGGTTAATTAGGCAAGCGCCTCATAGGCCTGGCGCGACAAACCGGCTGCAAGACGCGCCGAGTCGTTGAATGGAGGCTTCAGAGCCCCCCTGAAGTGCCTTTTGACCAGCATTTGCCAGTGATTTTCGGCGGATTCTCCGCGCCTGCGGCAGATTTCGCGAAAATGGGTTGATCCCGCACGGACGTGGCGGATTTCGTCGTCAAGGATTCGTTTGAGGATTCGCGCACCGTTTTCATCACCCTGTGCGCGCACCCTCTCCAGCGTGGTCGGCGTGACATCCAGCCCGCGCGCTTCCAGCACCATGGGCACGATGGCGAGGCGCGCCGCGACATCGCCAGCGGTTTCCTGCGCCGCGCTCCACAAGCCGTCATGCGCCGGAAGGTCTGTGTAGCTTGCCCCCATCTGGTTGAGCTTGCGTTCGATGAGCGCGAAATGCATCGCCTCGTCCGCAGCAACGGCCAGGAAATCGGCGATGAAGGCCGCTCCCATCTCCGCACCGAAGCGCCCGACGATATCGAGCGCCAGGTCGATGGCGACGAATTCGATATGGGCGAGGGAATGCCACAGGGCGATGCGGTTCCTTTCCGATCCACCGCGCCCGCGCTTGGGCATTTGCCCGGGATGCAACAGCTCCAGACGGTCCGGCCACGCAGGCCTGTCGGGCATGGCGACGGTAAAGCTGGCGGGCAGGCGGCCCTTGCGCCATTCGCGCACCAGCCGCCTGGTGGCCATCACCTTGTTTCGCGGTTCTGCAGTCAGCAGCGCATCGCGAATGGCTGTCGAGAGATCTGCCATCGCCGAACCCGCGTCCTACAGCGCCTTGGCGGCTTCCAGCACCTCGGCAGCGTGGCCCTTGACCTTCACCTTGCGCCAGACCTGCGCGATCTTGCCATCCGCATCGACGAGGAAGGTGGTCCGTTCCATGCCCATGTAGCTTCGACCATACATGGACTTTTCAACCCAGATGCCCAGCGCATCGGCCAGCCCGTCCTCCTCCGGATCCGTGGCGAGTGGTGCCTTCAATGCGTGCTTGGCGATGAAGTTCTGGTGCTTCTTGGCCGAATCCTTGCTGATGCCCAGCAGGCTGGTGCCGGCGGCACTGAACTCGTCCACCAGCGCGGAGAAGTCGATGTTCTCGGTCGTGCAGCCGGGGGTGTTGTCCTTGGGATAGAAGAACAGCACCAGCTTGCCGCCCTTGAAATCGGAAGGCTTCACACTGCCGCCATCCGGCGTCTCCATCGCTACATCGGGAACGGCATCTCCAACATCAGGGCGGTTGCTCATCAATCTATCTCCAGTTTCTCGTCAAAATGGCGCTGCCATTGTTCGGCCACCGCTTCGCGAGCCTGTGCGAGGCGAGCCAGCAGCGCATCCATGTCGGTTTGGCCACAGGCACGGGCGAGCGCAATACGGGCGGCAGGCGGTGGCAAGTCGCTTTCCGGCGCGAGCAGGCGGGCAGCGATCAGCAAGCGCGCCATTGCCGAGAAATGATCCACGAAGCCGCTGGGCAGGTGGCCGGCCTCGGACAGCTGGGCAATGGCTTGCTCGATCTGCGGGGTAAGGGCGATATTCTCGCGCAATTGCAGGAAGTGGACGAGGAATTCGCAATCCACCAGGCCGCCACGCAGCAGCTTCACATCCAGCGGCCCGCGAGCCGGCTTGTGCTTGGCCATTTCCCCGCGCATCTTGAGCACATCCTGCTTGAGCGCCCCGGCCTCGCGCTTGGTTTCCAGCACCTGGCGAATGATGCCCTGCAACTTCTCTCGCGCCTGGAGAGAGCCGTAGATCGGGCGAGCCCGGCACAGAGCCATATGCTCCCACGTCCAGGCATCCTCGCACTGGTACTGGGCGAAACTCTCCACGCTGACGGCCAAGGGCCCCTGGTTGCCTTGCGGGCGCAGGCGGGTGTCGATCTCATACAGCGCGCCTTCGGCGGTCGGCACGCTCATCGCCGCCGTGACCCGGGTGGCGAGGCGGTTGAAGTAGAGCGATGTCGTCAGCGGCCGGTCACCGTCCGATTCGGAACCGATGGCACCGTCGAACAGGTAGACGACGTCGAGGTCCGACGCATGGGTCAGCGCCCCGCCGCCCAGGCGGCCGAGGCCGAGCACCAGCAATTCGCCCCCTTCGATCCGGCCGTGCTTGCTGGCAAATTCCGCACAGGCGGCCTTGGCTGCCGTCTCCAGCGCGGCTTCGGCCACGCGGCACGCCCCTTCGGCGATATCCAGCGGATCCTGCTTGCCTTCCACCAGTTGCACGCCAAGCGCGAAACGCTCCTCGCCCACCACCTGGCGGATATGGTCGAGCCGCGCCTCGTAAATGTCGTCCTCGCATGCCGCCATGCGCGCCGCCAGCGTCGCGACATCCTCGGGCAGGTCGAAGGCACTGGAATCGATCAGCGCATCGAGCAGGTCTGCACGCCGCGCCAGCGCATCCGCCAGGGGCGGAGCGATGGTGAGGATGCGCAGGACCTGGCCGAGCAGGCCGGGTCGCTGTTCGAACAGGCGAAACAGGTTAATTGCAGTCGGCAAGCGTGCCAATAAGGTTTCCCAGCGCGCGGTGGCACGATCCGGATCGGTGGCATTGGACAGCGCCTCGCACAGATCGGGCGCGATGGCATCGAAGGCAAGCTGCGCCTCGTGCCCCTTGAGCGCGCGGATCGTCTCCTTCCAATGTGCCGCTTTCTGCGCAAAGTCCTCCGGCAAGGGGACAGGTCCGTCAGCCGAGGCGCCCACGGTTTCGGCATCATCGCCCAGGAGGCTGTCGTACCGGTCCGCCACTGCGCCGCAGACCTGCTGCAGTTCGGCAAGCAGCGCCGCCCCGTCAGGCAAGCCATCAAGCCGCGCGACATTGTCCAGCGCTTCGGCCTTGAGCGGCAATTCATGGGTCTGTTGGTCGTTGACCATCTGCAACCGGTGTTCGACCTGTCGCAGCCGGTCATAGGCTTCACCCAGCACACGGGCATCCTCGGCAGCAACGATGCCTTCCGCGGCCAGAGCATCGAGAGCTGCGCGGGTGCCTTTCTTGCGCAGGCCCGGCAATCGCCCGCCATAGATCAACTGGTGTGTCTGGGCGAAGAATTCGACTTCGCGGATACCCCCGCGGCCCTTCTTCACGTCAAAGCCCGGCGCCGGCACACGCGGGCCGGAAAAGGCCTGCCGGATGCGTGATGTCAGCCGCCGGATTTCCTCGATCGCGGTGAAATCGAGGTTCTTGCGCCAGATGAAGGGGCGCAACTGTTCGAGGAAGGCCTCGCCCGCCGCTATGTCTCCGCCGGCAGCGCGTGCGCGGATGTAAGCTGCCCGCTCCCACGCCAGCGCGGAGGATTCGTAATGGCTGAGCGCTGCCGAGAAGCTGATCGCCAAGGGGCTGACTTCGGATGCCGGGCGCAAGCGCAGGTCCACCCGGAATACATAGCCATCGCCGGTCTGGTGCGAGAGCAGTTCGACCAGCTGGCGGGCATAGCGCTGCGCGGCCTCTCCCGGATCGTCCCGCTCGCGCCGCGGCAGGGTTGCCGGGTCGAACAGCAGGATCGGGTCAATGTCCGAACTGTAGTTGAGCTCGCCTGCCCCCTGCTTGCCAAGCGCGATCGCGGCAAGGCCCGCCGGCTCCGCATCCGGCACGCGCCGCGTGATGACATGGGCGATGGCCTTGTCGAGCGCCCGGTCTGCGCAGGCTGACAACTCGCCCGTCACCTTGAGCAGGGGGAAATGCCCTGCAAGGTCACCGATACCCAGCACCAGCGCCAGCCCCACCCGCTCGCGCCGCAGGGCCACGCCAAGATCCTCGTTCTCGGTCGCCAGCGCCATTGCCAGCGCTTCGTCCGCTTTCCCCTCGGCCAGCAATCCGGCGAGGTCGGGAAAGCGTTGCAGGGCGAGCGCCAGGAAGGGCGAATGATCGCGTGCGCGCTGCAGGGCGTGTGTCCAGTCCGCTGTCATGCACGCAGCACTGCATGGCAATTGCGCGCGGGGCAAGGGCCACGCTTGCCCAAGCGCCGCGCCTTTGCCAGATGGCACGTCAGATCGAGTCGCCTCCCGGCTCGCAAGACCGAGGAATACCGGACGCCATGACCTATCTGATGCCCGCGGAATGGGCCGAACAGCAGTGGATATGGATCGGCTTTCCGGCCGCGGCAGACCTGTGGGAGGATGATCTCGAACCTGCACAGGAGCAGGTGGCCGCCTTTGCCAATGCCATCGCCGAAACCGGCCAGGAAGTGCGGCTGGTGGTGCGCGATGAGGAGAGCGAGGCGCAGGCACGCGCGCTGGCGCATCCCTCCATCATCTTCGAACGCCACCCCTATGGCGATATCTGGCTGCGCGACACCGGCCCGCTGGTGCTGCTCGACTATAACGGCGCGCGCGCCGCGCAGCGCTTCGGCTTCAATGGCTGGGGCGGCAAGTACCTGCTCGACGGCGACCAGGAAACAGGTGCATCCATGGTCGCGGCAGGAGACCTCGCGGATCGCGGCAAGGCAGACTGGGTGCTGGAAGGCGGCGCGATCGACAGTGACGGCACGGGTCTTGTCGCGACCACCGAGCAGTGCCTGCTGAACCCCAACCGCAACCCGCAACTGTCGCGCGATGACATCGCCATGCGGCTGGGGCGGGACCTCGGCTTCGAACGCATCCTGTGGCTGGGCAACGGCCTGCTGGGCGATCACACCGATGGCCATGTCGACAACCTTGCCCGCTTCGTGGCTCCCGGAAAGATCGCCATTCCCGAGGCAATCCTGCCCGGCGATCCCAATGCGCAAACCTATGACGATGCGGCCGCTCGCGCCGAAGCCTTCGGCCTCGAGGTTGCCCGCATCCCCTCGCCCGGGCCGATGGGTGCAGGCGATGATGTGGAGCCTGCCAGCTACATGAATTTCGTGATCGCCAATGGCGTGGTGGTGGTGCCCATCTATGGTTCGGAAATGGACGATGCCGCCGTGGAAGCCATCGGCAGGCTGTTCCCCGGCAGGAGGGCCGTGGGCCTGATGGCCGATGCCGTGCTGACCGGCGGTGGCAGCTTCCATTGTTGCAGCCAGCACGTTCCCAAGGCGGGCTGAAAGGCAAACCTTAACGCTTCGTTAGGACTTTCGGGCGCAAAAGGCGTGGCATGAGCAAGGCCATCGCCCTTTCCCGCCAGATCACCTTCGACACGGTTGAAGCCGCGCGCTTCGCCATCGTTGCCGTGTGCGGTTGCAGCCTGATCGCTGCCGGCGCTGTCCTGCCCTTCTAGGCGAACAGCTTCCAGCACGCGGCCACGGCCGCAATTCCCAGAACCAGGGCCGTTGCCACTTGCCATTGGCGCGTGGTGACCTTGCCGAATGCCGCGTGGCCCAGCCAGTCACCCGCGAGAACCGGAACGAACAGGCAGGCGGCAAGCAGCATGTCCGCCGCCGATCCCACGCCCCGCCACAGGAAAATCGCGGCCGAAACCGGGGTGAGCACCAGGAATATTGCCATCATGCTGGCGCGCGCCGCCCTGGGCTCAAGCCGCCCGCGCAGGTAGAACGGCCCCATGCCCGGCCCCGGCATGCCGGCAAAGCCTCCCAGGAATCCGGTGAAGAAGCCGGAAACGGCCATGGCCGGCCTGCGGGCCAGCCGAAACGGGCCCAGCGGCACCACCACCAGCACGAAGGCCCCCAGCGAAACCAGCGCAATCAGTACGCGCGCCCAGTCCGCCGGCAGGGCGGTAAGCGCCCACAGGCCCAGGGGCGTGCAGGCAATTGCGATGGCGGTAATGGGAATGGCCGAGCGATCCGCATCGCGGCGGATGCGGCCGATATCGGTCAAGCCGATGAGGAACAGCGAAACCAGCCCGACAAACACGGCCAATTGCGGGGCGATGGCCAGTTGCAGCACCGGAACCAGCACGACCGACAGGCCAAAGCCCGCCAGGCCGCGCACGAAGCCGGCCGCCAGCGCAGCAATGATCGCCGCGCCCCATGCCTCGGGCGGCAAATGCGGCAGGAGCTCGCCCAGGCTATTTGCTCTTCAGGTCAGGCGCGGTCGCCGCATCCTTGAGCAGGGCAACAGCTTCATCCAGCTTGAGGAACTGCTGCTGCTTCTCGCCCAGCGTGCGCAGCGCGACCGTGCCTTCCTCCGCCTCGCGCTTGCCCAGCACGAGGATGTAGGGGACCTTGGCGTGGCTGTGTTCGCGCACCTTGTAGTTGATGGATTCGTTGCGGAAGTCCGTCTCCACCCGGATGCCGAGCGCGGCCAGCTGGTCCGCCACCTTCTGCCCATAGGCATCGGCGTCGGAAACGATGGTGGCGACCACGGCCTGCACCGGGGCAAGCCATGCCGGCACGCGGCCTGCGAAATGTTCGATAAGGATACCGATGAAACGCTCATAGGAACCGAAGATCGCGCGGTGCAGCATGACCGGGCGATGCTTCTCGCCATCCTCGCCGATATAGGTCGCATCGAGGCGTTCGGGCAGCACGCGGTCGGACTGGATCGTGCCCACCTGCCAGGTGCGGCCGATGGCATCGGTCAGGTGCCATTCCAGCTTGGGCGCATAGAACGCCCCTTCGCCGGGCAGTTCCTCCCAGCCGAACTCCTCGGTCGCCATGCCGGCATCGCGCACGGCCTGGCGCAGCTCTTCCTCGGCCTTGTCCCAGTCCGCATCGGAACCGAAGCGCTGTTCGGGGCGCAGGGCCAGCTTGATCTCGTAGGTGAAGCCGAAGTCCTTGTAGATCCGGTCCGCCAGCTCGCAGAAGGCGCGCACTTCGGACACGATCTGGTCCTCGCGGCAGAAGATGTGCGCATCGTCCTGCGTGAACTGGCGCACGCGCATCAGGCCGTGCAGTGCGCCATGCGGTTCGTTGCGGTGGCAGCATCCGTTCTCGTACAGGCGGATGGGCAGCTCGCGATAGGAGGTGATGCCCTGCTTGAAGACCTGCACATGGGCCGGGCAGTTCATCGGCTTCAGCGCCATCCAGTCCGCATCGTCGGACACGATCGGGCCGTCATCCTCGGTGTTCGGCACCTCGTCGGGGATGACGAACATGTTTTCGCGATACTTGCCCCAGTGGCCGGATTTCTCCCACTGGCGGGCATCCATCACCTGCGGCGTCTTGATTTCCTGGTAGCCGGCAGCGTCGATCGCGCGGCGCATGTAGGCCTCCAGCTCGCGCCAGATCTTGTAGCCATTGGGATGCCAGAAGACAGAGCCATGCGCCTCTTCCTGCAGGTGGAACAGGTCCATCTCGCGGCCCAGCTTGCGGTGGTCGCGCTTGGCGGCCTCTTCCAGCCGCGTGAGGTGTTCGTTGAGCTGCTTCTTGTTGAGCCAGCCGGTACCGTAGATGCGCGTCAGCTGCGCATTCTTCTGGTCACCGCGCCAGTAAGCCCCGGCAACACGCATCAGCTTGAAGGCCTGCGGGTCGAGCTTGCCGGTGGAAGGCAGATGCGGACCGCGGCACATGTCCAGCCAGTCATCGCCTGACCAGTAGACCGTCAGTTCCTCGCCTTCCGGCAGTTCCTTCGCCCATTCGGCCTTGAAGCTCTCGCCATCGGCTTCCCACTTGGCGATCAGGTCCGCCCGGCTCCACGCCTCACGGCGCAGCGGCTTGTCGGCCTTGATGATCTCGCGCATCTTTTCCTCGATGGCGGGCAGGTCATCCATGCCGAAAGGCTCGCGACTGGCAGGGGCCATCACGTCATAATAGAAGCCATCGTCGGTCGCCGGGCCGAAGGTGATCTGCGTGCCCGGCCACAAGGCCTGCACCGCTTCCGCCAGCACATGGGCATAGTCGTGCCGCGCCAGTTCGAGCGCGTCTTCCTCGTCGCGAGAGGTGACCAGCGCCAGTTCGGCATCGCCATCGAAGGGGCGGGTGAGGTCGCGCAATTCCCCGTCCACGCGCGCGGCAATCGCGGCCTTGGCAAGGCCGGGGCCGATCGCTGCCGCGACATCGGCAGGCGTCGAGCCCGCGGGCATCTCGCGCACCGAACCATCGGGAAGGCTGATCTTCAACAACTCGCTCATCGAAACTCGCTCTCAAATTCACTGCGACGCGCCATGGCATAGAGCGGCGCGCACGCAAAGGGGCGGCGTCAGAGTATGGGCAGTTTCGGGTAGCAGACGCCGCGCCACCCGAAGCCGGGTGGCGGCAGTCGCGTATCAGGCCACGACCAGCCGCCCCCGGCAAGGCGGGGTGGTAGTGGTTGTGGTGGTGATGGTGCGCTGCTGCATCATGACGGGACACCATATAGGGCGCGAATCCTGCAAAGTCACTAAGCCAGAACATGGGGTCTGCAACAGAGGCCCCTTGGCGCTGGCCGCATGAAAGGCCATGTTGGTGCGCAATGAGTGGAACCGACACACAATTCGCCGAGATGGCAGGCCGCCGCATCGCCTTTCGCCATGCCCCCGGCACGGGCCCTGCCATCATCTTCCTGCCCGGCTACATGTCGGACATGGCGGGCGGCAAGGCCACCGCGATCTTCGACTGGTGCATGGCCACGGGGCGCGAATGCCTGTTGATGGACTATTCCGGCTGCGGCGAGAGTCCCGGCGACTTTGCTGAAGGCACGCTGTCGCGCTGGCGCGAGGAAGTGGTGGGGCTGGTGCAGCAGGAAATCCGCAGCGAACGCGTGGTCATCACCGGGTCTTCCATGGGAGGCTGGCTGATGCTGCTGGTGGCGCAAGCACTCGAAAAACCGGTGGCCGGGCTGGTGGGCATTGCCGCGGCGCCCGATTTCACCAGTTGGGGTTATTCCGCCGAGCAGAAGGCCGCTCTCGCCAACGGTGAGACGATCTACGAGGATAGCGATTACGGCTATGACCCCATGCCCACCCATCCCGGCTTCTGGGCAGATGGCGAAGCACAATTGCAGCTAGGTGGCGAGATCGGGCTTTCCTGCCCGGTTCGCCTGCTGCACGGCCAGGAGGATGCCGATGTGCCGCCTGAGACATCGCTGCGCCTTGCCGCGGCGCTGCGTTCAGAGGACGTGCAGGTGACGCTGGTCAAGGGCGGGGACCACCGCCTGTCGAGTGAAAGCGATATTGCCTTGCTGCTGCGGACGGTGGCATCGATCCACTGAACGGACCCGCAAAACCATGCCCGCACTTCTTGCCGCCACGCTGATCCTCGCCCAGGCCACTGCTCCAGAAGCTGCCATCCCGGCTGCCTTGCCGACGGTGGAGGATGATCGTTTGCTGGCCTGCAAGCGCGAGGCGCGCAGTGATCCGGCGCAGGCAATCAATACGGCGGTGGAATGGTTGCAGGGCACATCCGGGCCGCCCGCCAGCCTGCCGCAGGAATGCCTTGGCTTTGCCTACATGGGGATCCTGCGCTGGCAGGCGGCGAAGGACAGTTTCGTGCTGGCGCGCGATTCCCGGGTGTTTGACGATCATGCCGAGCGCGCCCGCCTTGGTGCGATGGCTGGCAATGCGGCCCTGGCGGGCGATGCCAATGGCCAGGCTCTGGTGCTGCTGCAAACCGCGCAGGACGATGCCATCGCCGCGCAGGACCGTGTAATGGCCGGCCAGATCGCCTCGGAAAAGGCGCGGGCGCTGGTCGGGCTCGGCCGCACAACGGATGCGGCAACTGCACTGGAGGAGGCGCGCGACCTTGCCCCGCAGAACGCGGAAGTCTGGCTGCTTTCGGCCACGCTGGCGCGGCGCATGGATGACCTGCCCACCGCGCAGGGGTGGATCGAAACCGCAGCCGGCCTTGATCCGGCCAATCCGTCCATCGGGCTGGAAGCGGGCGTGATCGCCGCGCTTGCCGGGTTCCCGGAAGCCGCGCGCGACAGCTGGCTTTCGGTTATTGCCACGGCGGGCAGCACGCCGCAGGCGGAAACCGCCCGCGGCTATCTTGAACAACTGGGAGTGGAAGTCCCCCCACGATGACACCCTTGTCCGTCCTTGACCTTGTCCCCATTCGCGAAGGCTCCGATGTCTCGACCGCACTGGCCGAAGCCGGCGCACTGGCCAAAGTGGCGGAAGAGGCAGGATACAAGCGCTTCTGGGTGGCAGAGCATCATGCAACGCCAGGCATCGCCGGGGGCGCGACTTCGGTGGTGATTGCCCATATCGGCCATTGCACCAGCACGATCCGCATCGGGGCCGGCGGCATCATGCTGCCCAACCACAACCCTTTCGTGATTGCCGAACAGTTCGGTGCACTGGACGGCCTGTTCCCCGGCCGGGTGGACCTAGGCCTGGGCCGTGCGCCGGGCGCAGCGCCGGTGCTTGGCCAGGCGCTGCGCAAGGACCTGTCCCGCGCCGCTGAATACTTCCCGCAAGACGTGGTGGAACTGCGCGCCTTGCTGACAGGCGATATCGACCTGCCGATCACCGCCACCCCCGGCCTGGGAGCCAAGGTGGAGATGTGGATGCTGGGCTCCAGCCTGTTCGGGGCGCAGCTCGCCGCACGGCTGGGCATGCCCTATGCCTTTGCCAGCCATTTCGCGCCTGATCACCTCGATGCGGCATTGCAGGCCTATCGCTCGCAATTCCGCCCTTCGGACTATCTGGATGCGCCCCACGCGATGGCGGCGATGACGGTGATCTGCGCGGACACCGATGAAGAGGCGCGGTTGCTCGCCTCGTCACAGGACCAGTCCTTCGTAACGCTGCGAACCGGCGATCCCGGCAAGCTGCCGCCGCCCGTCCCCGGCTATCGCGACAGCCTCGACATGACGGCAAGGGCCATGCTCGAACGCATGGACGTTGCCCGCGCCGTCGGTTCGCCGCAAACCGTGCGCGAGAAGATGGGCCGTTTCATCGAGCGGACGCAAGCGGACGAGATCATCGTTTCCGGCGCGACATTCGATCCACTGGCTCGGCAGGAATCGCTGCGGCTGACCGTGTCGGCCCTCACCGCATAAAATAGTTTCACTCTTTACCAGTTTTCGGGTGCCTTCTCCATTGCGAAGGGCTAGAGGTCGTCTCCGGGAATTGCCGGAACGCCCGGCGCTATCATGGGTTTGACCTGTGTACTCGGGTCGAAGGGAGAGGCCAGCGCCCCCGTCGCACCCGCAGGCTTGGCCCAGATTGCCAGCCAGGCACGCAACCTGTTGCAGGAGTAGCCTGAGGCTCGGCGCTTGACCTTGCGCGCGATAACGGCAAATCCCTAAGCCATGGATAGTAGTGACGTTGTCATCGTCGGCACCGGGCACGGCGGCGCGCAAGCGGCGATTGCCCTGCGCCAGAACGGATTCGAGGGTTCGATCCTGCTGGTCGGCCGCGACAGTGCGCCGCCTTATGAGCGGCCGCCGCTGTCGAAGGAATATCTCGCCGGGGAAAAGCCGTTCGAAAGGCTGCTGATCCGTCCGGAGAATTTCTGGGCGGAAAAGGACATACAGCTGATGCTGGGAACCACCGTGACCCGCATCGATCCGCTGATGAAAGAGATGACGCTGACAAAGGGCGGGCCGATTCGCTACGGCAGGCTGATCTGGGCAGCCGGTGGCGATGCCCGACGGCTGGATTGCCCCGGGGCGCATCTCGAAGGCATCCACGCGGTGCGCCACAAGCCCGATGTCGACGCGATGATGGCTGACCTCGAAGGAGGCGCGAAGCGCGTGGTGGTGATCGGCGGTGGCTACATCGGGCTGGAAGCGGCAGCGGTGCTGACCAAGTTCGATTGCAAGGTCACGGTGGTCGAATTCCAGGACCACGTCCTGGCGCGCGTCGCCGGCGAGGACCTGTCCCGCTTTTTCGAGGAAGAGCATCGTCGCCACGGGGTGGATATCCGCCTTGGCACCGGCGTGGAAAGCATCCTCGGTGATGGCGATCGCGTAACCGGCGTGAAACTATCCACCGGGGAGGAGATCCCGTGCGAGATGGTGGTGGCCGGAATCGGCATCGTGCCGGCTGTCGGCCCGTTGATTGCGGCTGGCGCTAGCGGCGCGAACGGCGTGGACGTGGACGAGTTCTGCCGCACCAGCCTGGAAGATGTCTACGCCGTGGGCGACTGTGCCGCACACGCCAACCCCTACGCCGATGGCGAGGTGATCCGGCTCGAAAGCGTCCAGAACGCCAACGACATGGCAACTACCGCGGCGAAGGACATTTGCGGCAAGGGCGAACCTTACGAGGCGATGCCGTGGTTCTGGTCCAACCAGTATGACATCCGGCTGCAGACGGCGGGGCTGAGCACCGGCCATGACCAGACAGTGCTGCGCGGAGACCCGGCAAGCCGCAGCTTTTCGGTCATATACCTGAAGGATCGCCATGTGGTCGCCGTGGATGCGGTGAACATGGTGAAGGATTATGCCCAAGGCCAGAAGCTGGTGAAGGAACGGCGCGAGATTGATCCGGAGCAGTTGGCCAATACCGCCATCCCGCTAAAGGAAATGCGCTGAAGCCCTAGAGCGCGCGCAGCCGCTGCGCGGCCCATTCCGCCGCCTCGGCCACGACCGGATCGGGATCGCCGCAAAGTTCCTCCACTCGCGGCAGCAAGGCGGCATTGCCGCTGTTGCCCGCTGCAACCAGGCAGTTGCGCACAAAGCGGTCGCGCCCGGTGCGCTTGACAGGCGAACCGGAGAATTTTGCCCGGAAGGCAGCATCGTCCAGCGCCAGCAGTTCCGCCAGCAACGGCTCTACCAGCTCTTCGCGCGGGGTGAGCGCGCGGTGGCGCGCAGCAGCTTGGGCAAACTTGTTCCATGGACACACGGCCAGGCAATCGTCGCAGCCATAGATGCGGTTTCCCATCGCCTCGCGAAATTCGTGCGGGATCGGCCCCTTGTGCTCGATGGTCAAATAGGATAAACATCTTCTTGCATCTAACCGGTATGGTTCTATAAAGGCATCGGTCGGACATGCTGCCTGGCAGGCCGTGCAGGAGCCGCAACGGTCCTCATGCGGCTCGTCTGGCACGAAGGGCAGCGTGCAGTAGATCGCGCCGAGGAACAGCCAGTTGCCATGCTCACGGCTCAGCAGGTTGGTGTGCTTGCCCTGCCAGCCGATACCGGCAGCCGCCGCCAGCGGCTTTTCCATCACCGGTGCCGTGTCGACAAAGACCTTCAGCGCCACCTCGATAGCCTGCTTCTCGGCTTCGGCCACCAGCCAGCGGGCCAGCGCCTTCTCGGCCTTCTTCACGACATCGTGGTAGTCCCGGCCTTGCGCATAGACCGAAATGCGCGCCTTCTCGCCGTCGCCTTCGAGCGCCAGCGGATCGCCATCGGGGGCATAGGACATCGCCAGGGAGATCACGCTTTGCGCCTCGGGCCACATGCTCTGCGGCCCCTGGCGAACCTCAGCGCGATCCTTCATCCATTGCATGGTCGCATGGAAGCCCTCGCCCAGCCAGTCATGCAAACGCCGGGCGCGGACGGGATCGTCGGCGGCCGGGGCAAAGCCGATGGCGGCAAAGCCCAGCTCCGCCGCCTTGTCCCGCAACCCTTGCTGAAGGGACGAGATGACCTGCGCGTTAACCATAAACGATCTTGTTAGCGTTCATGGTTAGCCTGTAACCCCTGCGCATGGACAATGCGACCAGCGAACAGGCGGAACCCGCAATTATCGCGCGCGGACTGGTGAAGCGTTTCGACGATACGCTTGCCGTCGACGGCGTGGACATAACCGTGCGCCGGGGATCCATCACCGGCATCCTCGGCCCCAACGGCGCGGGCAAGACCACGACCTTGCGGATGCTGCTGGGCATCATCGATCCGGACGAGGGCGAACGGCGCGTTCTGGGCCATGAGAATCCCAAGGATGTCGCACGCCTGATCGGCTATCTTCCGGAGGAGCGCGGCCTCTACGCCGCGATGAAGGCGATCGAGGCGATTGCCTTCATGGGCGCGCTGCGCGGCCTGCCGCTTGCAGACGGGCGAAGGCGGGGGCGCGAACTGCTGGAACAGTATGGCCTGGAACATGCCGCCGAACGGGAGATTCGCCAGCTTTCCAAGGGCATGGCGCAGATCGTGCAACTGCTAGGCACGCTGGTGCACGAGCCGCAGATCGTGGTGCTCGACGAGCCGTTCTCCGGCCTCGATGCGATCAAGCAGAGCAAGCTGGAGGTTCTGATCCGCAGCCTGGCTGACAAGGGCGTGACGGTGATCTTCTCCACCCACGTCATCGCCCATGCGGAACGGCTTTGCGAAGCAATCGCGATCATCGCCGGCGGCAAGGTGCCCTTTGCCGGCCGTGTGGACGACGCGCGTGATCGCATACCCGCGCAGGTGCGGCTGGAAACCAGCGCCGAAGAGGGTCCATGGCGCGACGCCCTGCCCGCCGATACCCGGCGCGTGGGCCAGTTCTGGTATTTCCCCCTGCCCGAAAGCGGCATCGAGCCGCTGCTCCGTGCGCTGATCGATGGCAATGCAGGTATCCAGTCGCTCAGCATCGAGCGCGCCGGACTGCATGATGCCTTTGTCGCCATTGCCGGCGAGGCTGCCGCGGCGGACATGGTCACCACTCCCGAAAGCGAGGACGCGTGATGGAGGAGATCAGCCGAAAGGCCGGCCGCCTGCCGCTGTGGCGTGCGGCAATCGTGGTGGCGCGCCGGGATTTCCTGGCGATCCTGTTCAGCCGGGCCTTCATCTTCTTCCTGCTTGGCCCCTTGTTCCCCATCGTGGTCGGCGCTCTGGCCGGCGGGATCGGCGCACAGGTGCAGAGCGAGGCGCTTTCCGCCGATGTCGGCATAGCCATGCCGGCAGAGGACATGGAGGCCATGCTGGCGGCACGTGACGAGCTGGCCGAGCGCATCGGCCCTGCCATCCCTCCTTTCGTGGAATTGCAGCGGCTGCGAGAAGGCGAGGAATTCGATCCCGTCGCCGCACTCGAAGGGCGCGAGGGGCGGCTCGCCGCGATCGTGACCGGAACGGTGGCAGAACCGCAGCTGACGGCACCCGAAGCGAACATAGCGCGCTGGAGCGGCACCATTTCGATGATCGCCGCCACCGCTTCGCGGACCGAGGCGAATTCCTATCCCGAAGTCGCCAGCACCATCGTCGCCACCAGTGGCGCGCGCGAGAACCGAGGGCGCTTCCAGACCGCGCAAAGCGGCATGGTGCTGCTGTTCCTGCTGATCATGCTGCTGGCGGGCATGGTGCTGTCGAACCTCGTGGAAGAAAAGGGCAACAAGATCATCGAGATCCTGGCCGCGGCGATCCCGATGGATGCGCTGTTCATGGGCAAGCTGTTTGCCCTGCTGGCGATCTCCATAATCGGCATTGCCGTGTGGGGCGTTGCCGGCACGGTGATCCTGTCGCTGGGCGGACGTTCGCTGTCCGAATTCGCCAATCCGGGGGTGGGCTGGCCGCTGTTCTTCACCTTCGGCGCGATCTATTTCGCCATGGGCTACCTGCTGCTGGGATCGATCTTCCTGACCATCGGTTCGATGGCGGCCACCGTGCGCGAAGTGCAGACGCTGAACATGCCTGTCACCATGGCCCAAGTGCTGGTTTTCTTCTTTGCCAGCCTTGCTGTAACCAGGATGGGTAGCTGGTTCGAATTTGCTGCGATGGCCTTTCCGCTGAGCTCGCCCTTCTCGATGCTGGCGCGGGCGGCGGTCGACGAGGCGATCTGGCCGCATTTCGTGGCCCTGGCCTGGCAGGCCCTCTGCGTTGCCGTGTTCATCCGCGTGGGTGCGGCACTGTTCCGCAAGAAGGTGCTGAAGTCCGGGCCGCAGGGAGCGGGCAAGAAGAGGAAAAGGCTGTTCAGCTTCGCTTCGGGGAAGAACAGCTAGGAAGAGAGCTGTTATGACTGACAAGCACATAAACCGCCGCAAGGCGCTGGGCTGGCTGGCGACCGGTGTCGCCATGCCCGCCGTTTCCGCATGTGGATCGCCAGCAAGCGCGCAAGGCGGCTACCGCGTCAACTATACCGAAGCCGAATGGCGCCGCCGGCTGACCGCTGAGGAGTTCCGCATCCTGCGCGAGGAAGGGACCGAACGCGCCTTCACCTCGCCCCTCAATGACGAGAAGCGCGCAGGCACCTTCGTCTGCGCCGGTTGCGGCAACGCGCTCTATTCCTCGACCACCAAGTATGACAGTAGCACCGGCTGGCCCAGCTTCTGGCGCGCGATCGACAGCGGCGCGGTGGGCTATTCCACCGATTACAAGCTGGGTTATCCGCGCCGCGAGGTGCACTGCGCTGATTGCGGCGGGCACCTGGGACATGTGTTCGATGACGGACCGCCGCCGACCGGCAAGCGCCATTGCATCAACGGGATCGCGCTGGATTTCCGCCCCGCCTGACGTGCTGGCTCAGGGCAGGCGATAGACCCGCAGCGCGACGCTCTCGAATCCTGCAACAGGCTCCAGCCACTGCGGCACATCGCCGTCAATCAGCATATCGGCGAAATTGCCGCTGCCGGCCGCACGGTAGAGCGCAAGGTCATCCTTCAGGGAACAGGTGACGAGATAATCCGCGCCGCGATGATCGCGCGTGCCTGTTCTTCGCTTCTGCCGATGCCGAGCGACAGGGTCACCTTTCGAGCCTGTGCCGCCCGTTCCCGGTGCTGATGGGCGAGGTGTCCTATTCGGTCTACCTGATCCATTCCCCGGTCGGCATCGTCATCTTCGATGTGGTGATGGGGCCCAACCCCACCACAAGCGTAACCGAAGTGATGGGCTGGCTCCTTGGCGTAACCGCCATCATCACGCTGCTTTCATGGCTCAGTCACAGGTTTTTCGAGTTGCCCACGTGCCGAATGGTGATCGCCGCAGGCAAGCGCGTCCAGCCCGAGCTTGCACCACCGCCGGAAAAGTGAGCAGATTGCAGCTGCGATAGCCGAGCCAAAGGAATTCCCCATGTTCAGCCAGTACCGCCTGCACCATGTCGGCGTGGTGTTCCCATCGATCGAGGATGCGGAGGCGCACATGCAGGCCGTCGGACTGAAGGAAGACTATGGCGGCTATGTCGAGCCCTGGAACAGCTGGTGCATCTTCGTCGATCCCGGTCATGACGGGACAGCCATCGAACTTGTGTTGGCTGATGCAGGACCGCTGCTGAAGTTCGACAAGGGGATCGGCGGCGTGCATCACTTCGCCTACGAGATCGACGATTTCGACGCGGCAACGAGATGTTGCGAGGAAAACGACCTGCGGCTGCTCGAACCCGAACCGATCAAGGGCGCCGGTGACTTCTGGTGCAACTTCATCAACCCCATCGCGACAAGGGGCATCCAGATCGAACTGGTCCAGCCGTTCTGAGGCTTCGGAATGAATCGTCTCTCGGCTCAAACGAACGACGCAGGCGTTCGCAAGCCCGACCGGCCGCCCGCAGGCGCCCCGAAGCGGAGTGGAGGGAAAGCGCCGAGGATGCCCCGGATGGGCGGGCGCAAAAATCATGGTGCGGGCGGCGGGACTCGAACCCGCACGATCCGTGGATCAGGGGATTTTAAGTCCCCGGCGTCTACCAATTCCGCCACGCCCGCTTGGCGCCTTCCAGCGCTTAGCGCGGCGCTGCTTCGCTTACCAGTAGCGCTTGCTTGCTAATGCCGCGCCTTCGGCCAGTGCGGCGAGCTTGGCCCAGACCACTGCGGCGTCCAGGTTGTTGCTGCCGGCGTGCACCGAGAAACCGCAGTCGACTCCGGCCATCACCCGCTCACGGCCGAGCAGGTCGGCATAGCGGCCGATGCGCTGGGCGATCAGTTCGGGATGTTCGATATAGGTGCTCTGCGGCTCGATCATGCCCGGACACAGAATTTTTCCCTCGGGCAGGGGATTTTCCTCGAAGAAGGCGAATTCATGCGCGTGGCGCGGGTTCGCCCCTTCCAGCAGCACCGTCTGCGGCCTGGCGGACCAGACGATGTCGGCAATGTCGTGCAGCGGCACGTCGCAATGATGCGGCCCGGGATAGTTCCCCCAGCACAGGTGCATGCGGCACTGTTCTGCCGGAATGTTCCGCAAGGCATGGTTGAGCGCGGCGATGTTCATGCCGATGCGCTTGCGGAATTCCTCGAGGCTGAGATCGGTGAACTGCACGTGGCGACCCATTGCCAGGTCAGGGCAATCCACCTGCAAGGTGATCCCGGCCGCCGCGATGGTTTCGTATTCGTGGCGCAGGCCCTCTGCCAGCGCGAAGACATATTCCTCGTCGCTTGCATAATACTTGTTGGGGAAGAACAGCGCGGTTACGCCGGGCGAGGCAGCGGACATGAAGGTTTCGCGGCCTCCGGCCAGCCGCACGAGGCGTTCAGCATCGATGCGCGGCGCTTCCATGTCGATCACTTCGATCGGCGCGGTGCAGGCGGGGGCAGAACGCTTGGCGCGGCCCTTGTTGCCGAAGACCTGCGCCTTGGCGCCGGGAAAGTCCTCCAGGTCCTGAAACTCGTACTGCCCGGCCTCGCCGCCGAAGCCCGACAGTCGGTGCTTGATGTAGGTGGCATAGGAGGGCTTGGACATCTCGCCATCGCCCACGACGGTGATGTCTGCCTTCACCTGTTCGGCGATGACACCGGCAGTCGCCCGCTCGATCGCCTCCTTCAACGCCGCCTGATCCACCGCCTCGCCGCTTTCGCGGGCGAACATGCGGTCAAGCAGGTATTCGGGCCGCGGCAGGCTGCCCGTGTGTGTCGTCTTGAAAGCCACGCCGGCTTCTCCCGTTAGGACAATTCCTCGCGCACGATGCGCGCGCCGTCAGCCATGGCCTTCATCTTGGCCAGTGCCACGTCGCGCGGCATGTACTTGAGTCGGCAGCAGAGGCAGGGCCATTACGCGGCTTCTTCGCTGCGAAAGGTGTTGTTCGAGGTGTGGTCCCCGGCCAGCCAGCGCTTCAGTTCTGCATGGGCATTGGCCTTGCGCTCTTCTGCGCCGGCTTCGACACGCGGATCGTCATTGGTGAATTCCACGGTCATGCCGTTGGGATCGACGACATATACCGAACGGCAATAGCCGTGTTCCAGCACATAGGTCGCCTCGAGGCCGGCATCCTTGATGCGCTTTTCCACCGCGGCCTGGAACTCGTCATCCACGTTCAGGGCCAGGTGCACGAAGGGCGTGGACGGAATGTCGGGCACGAAAAGCTCCTCGTCCTCCTTGTCGGCGAACTGGAAGAAGGCGAGCGCCCCGCCGTCACCGATGCCGAAGAAGCAGTGGCAATAGGTGCGCACCTTGCCGAAAAGCTCGTCGCTCTCGCACCAGGTGGCCACCAGCGGCAAGCCAAGGATATCCTCGTAGAAGTGGCGGGTCGCCTCCATGTCCTTGGTCACATAGGCGGTATGGTGCAGGCGGCTTGGCAAATTGCTCATCATGTCTCTCCCTTGGGCCGAATCTTGCCGGCTCCTCACATGGTCACTCTATCAAAGCTGGGCGCGGGTGCAATTCAACCCTTTCGGCCCAGGATCTCCTCGTTGTCCGCGCCCAGTTCCGGCGGCGGGACGACATCGGTTTCCACTTCGCCATCGAAGCGGATCGGGTTGCGGATGGTGCGGAAGGTGCCGCGTGCGCCCTGGCCTTCGATCACCAGCCGGTGATGCTTGGCGAGGTCGCCCTCGACCACTTCCTTCGAGGTGTAGACCGCCGAGTGCGGTACTTCCAGGCGCGTCAGTTCCGCCTCCCAATGCTCGCGCGGCCGGGTGGCGAAGATCGGCGCGAGGAAATCGATCACCTTCTCGTAATTCGCGATGCGCGCGGGGCGGCTCTCGAATTCGGGCCGTTGCAGCATGTCGGGCTGGCCCACCGCAGTGGCGAGGTTTTCCCAGAACTTGGGCGGTGATGACATGTGCAGCGCGATCCAGCCGCCGTCCGAACACTGGAAGACGTAGCTTTGCGAGACATGCGGGCGCGACCACGGGCCCATCACCTCGTCCACGGAAAGGTAATGCGTGAAATCGTCGAGGTTGAAGTGGCTCATCGCCTCGAACATCGAGGTTTCGACCTTGCGGCCTTTCCCGGTCTTCTCGCGCTCGTACAGCGCGGCAAGGATGCCGTAAGCGGTGTAGAAACCGGTGACGGCATCGCCAATGGCGGGGCCGACCACGCGCGGGTTCTCGGGGTTCACCAGGAGGCGCAGGAAGCCGCTGGAAGCCTGGCTGACGGTGTCGAACGCCGGTCTGTCCTTCCACGGGCCGTCGTTGCCGAAACCGGAGATATCGGCATAGATCAGCTGCGGGTTGATGCCTTGCAGCCGCTCGCAACCAACGCCCAGCCGCTCTGCCACGCCGGGACGGAAGTTCTGGATGAACACGTCCGCGCCCTTCACCAGCTCGTCCAGCGCCGCGAGATCCTCGGGGTTAGCCTTGGTGTTGAGCGTGATGGATTTCTTGTTGCGATTATAGGTCTGGAAATGCGGCGAATAGAGATCGCCCTTGAAGGCACGGAAGGGATCGCCCGTTTCGGGCATTTCCACCTTGATCACCTCGGCACCGAGGTCTGCCAGCAGCATCCCGCATGCCGGGCCGGTGATGAAAGTGCCCATGTCGAGCACGCGTACGCCTTGCAATGGCTTGGCCAATTTGCCTCTCCTGTTTCCCTTTGCGCGTTTGGCTATAGAACAGGCGCGGTAACGGCAACCGCCATAATTCCACGGGAGACGAAAATGCGTATCGGCAAGCAGGACCAGCCTTTCAGCGCCATCTGCACATCGGATGCAGACAGCATCACGGTGCGCGGCAAGGACCTGTGCTCAGACATCATCGGCAGACTCGATTTCAGCTCCTACTTCTGGTTCCTGGTGACGGGCGAGGAGCCGAACGAGGACCAGTCCTTCTTCCTCAATGCCGTGCTGTGCGCGCTGGCCGAGCATGGCCTGGTGCCCTCGGTCGTCGCCGCGCGGATGACGCTGGCCGCAGCGCCCGAAGCGGTGCAGGGCGCGGTGGCGGCAGGCTTGCTGGGCTGCGGATCGGTGGTGCTGGGCAGCGCCGAAGTGGCGGGCCGCTTCTATGCCAGATGCGTAGAGGACCAGCGGCAGAGCGGCGATGATCTGAACACCGTTGCCGTCCGCCAGATCACCGAACTCAGGCAGACCACCAAGGCCGTGCCCGGCTTCGGCCACCCGCAACATTCCGAAGGCGACCCGCGCGCCAACCTGCTGCTCAAGCTGGCAGACGAACGCGGGGTGAGCGGCGAACATGTCGCCATGATGCGCGCTTTACAAGCTGCCCTGCCCGAAACCATCGGCCGCGAACTGCCCGTCAACGTCAACGGCCCGATTCCTGCGATCATGCTCGACCTTGGCTGGCCGGTGGCAGCGCTTAAGGGCATCGGCCTGCTCTGCCGCACCGCCAGCCTGATCGGCCACCTCACCGAAGAAGCGCAACGGCCTATCGGCTTTGTGATGTCAGGAGCAGCGGCGAAGGCGATCGAGTATGATGGGGAATAAGCGTCTCCTCTCGGGGTTATTAGTTTTCAGCTTAGCGGGTTGTTCGAACTTGCTTTCGGACAGAGCTTCGAACCAAGCCAAGTATGAAGCCAATCTCCAAGAAGCATTCGCCACTCGACCGGAAGGGAGCGCTGACCCCGTAGCACTCTTTAAAGATGGCCTTGCAGGCCGCGCATGGCTTGCAACGATTCATGGGTATCCGGATAACCTTTCCGTCTGTCACGAGCTTGTTGCACCATACATCGAGGACCAATCTATTTCTGCGCTGCCCGGGATGTATCGCTGCCGATACGTAGCAGACGTGACCCAACCCTAACCGTCGTTACAATCACCTCTTGCCATCTTCCCGCCCGCTAAGCAGAGTAGCCAGCGGGAGAGAGACACCAATGATTGCAGGCGAATTTGATTACGTGGTGATTGGCGCGGGCTCGTCCGGCGCGTGCGTTGCGGCGCGGCTGGGCGAGGATGCCAGCAAGACCACATGCGTGCTGGAAGCAGGCGGGGATGATGGCCATCCCTTCATCCAGGTGCCCAGCTTCGTGGCCGCCGCCATCGGGCGGGAGGAGACGAACTGGCGCTTTGCCACCGTGCCGCAGGCGGGCATGGCGGGCCGTGAAATCCCCGTGCCGCGCGGGCGCGTGCTGGGCGGTTCCGGCTCCATCAACGGCATGGTCTATTTCCGCGGCCACCCCACCGATTATGATGACTGGTCCGATGGCGGGGCAACCGGCTGGTCATACCGCGAGGTGCTGCCCTACTTCACCCGCACCGAGCATAACGAGGACCACCCCGAAAGCGTGTTCCATGGCAAGTCCGGCCCCATCAACGCCAAGGTGGTGGAAGACCCGAACCAGCTGAATTACGACTTCATGGATGCGCTCGCCTCGCTGCAGTTCAAGGCCTGCCCGGATTTCAACGGTGCGGACCCGGAAGGCTATGGCAGGCGGCAGGGCCTCATCCGCGATGGCCGCCGCGAAAGCACCGCCAAGAACATGCTGCGCCCGGCAATGGAGCGCGGCAATATCCACGTGCAGACCCATGCCCGCGTTGCCCGCATCATCGTGGAAACCACGGACGCGGGACTTCGCGCAACCGGCGTGGAACTGATCGATGGCCGGATCATCAAGGCGCGGCACGAAGTGGTGCTGTCTGCCGGCACCATCCAGTCCCCGCAGATCCTGATGCTTTCCGGCATCGGCCCTGCCGCGCATCTGAAGGAGATGGGCATCGAGGTGGTGCAGGACCTTGCCGGCGTTGGCCAGAACTACCAGGACCATGTCGCCAGCCCGATCCACATGGAGACATCGGACTCCACGTCCTACGGGATCAGCTGGAAGGCCATGCCGCGCGATATCTTCTGGTTCTTCTATTACCTCGCCACCCGCAAGGGGCCGCTGGCAGGCAATGTGTTCGAAAGCGTCGCTTTCCTGCGCACGGATAAAAGCCTTGCCAAGCCCGACGTGCAGTTCGTGTTCCAGCCCGCCAAGCGGCTGACGGTGAAAGGCGTACCCTTCCCGGTGGGCCATGGCTATGCGATCAGCCCGGTGGCGCTTTACCCCAAGAGCCGCGGCAGCGTGACGCTGGGCAGCAAGGACCCGACAGCCGCGCCGGTGATCGATCCGCACCTGCTGGAGCATCCCGACGATATCAAGCCGCTGATCCGGGCGCTGAAGATCAGCCGCGAGGCGTTCGCGTCCAAGCCGTTCGAGAAGTACAACGGCGTGGAAGTCGCCCCCGGCCCCGGTTGCCAGAGCGACGACGAGTGGGACGCCTATATCCGCGAGACCGGCTATA
Source organism: Alphaproteobacteria bacterium (assembly GCA_030424845.1). Lineage (GTDB taxonomy): Bacteria > Pseudomonadota > Alphaproteobacteria > Sphingomonadales > Sphingomonadaceae > Alteraurantiacibacter. The sequence continues at coordinate 377,327 of JAUHWC010000004.1, forward strand.
CCGTTCACCACCCCGTCGGCACCTGCAAGATGGGCACGGACGATGCAGCCGTGGTCGACCCTGAGCTACGCGTGAAGGGCATTGCCGGCCTGCGCGTGGCGGATGCTTCGGTCATGCCCACCGTCATCGGCGGCAACACCAATGCGCCTTGCGTCATGATCGGTGAACGCTGTGCAGACTTCATCCTGGGCAAGCCGCAGATGGCGCCCGCCAAGCTGCCACCCGAAAGCGTGGCACGGTACAAGTAGGAATTGGGAGAGAGGGCCGATGGCCAAGGACACGATGATGAGCTGGCAGGTGGGCGATGTGACAATCACCCGCATTGTCGAGATCTACAACTTCACCGATCACATCAACATGACCATGCCCGACGCGACGCCGGAAGAGGTGATCGCGCTGGAATGGCTGCACCCGCATTACGCCACGCCCGATGGCCAGCAGCGGATGAACTTCCAGGGCTTCGTGGTGCAGACGCCGGACCATAACATCGTGGTGGACAGCTGCATCGGCGCGGGGCGCGAGCGCGAGTTCGACGTGTTCTGCGACCTACCGGAAGGCTTCATCGAGGACCTGGAGAGCCTCGGCATCACCCGCCACGATATCGACATCGTGATGTGCACGCACCTGCACTTCGACCATGTCGGCTGGAACACCTACAAGGACCCGGAGACAGGCGAGTTCAAGCCCACCTTCCCCAATGCGAAATACCTCTTCGGCAAGACCGAGTATGACGCGTGGCAGAACCACCTGCGCAATGACGGGATCCACAATCCCAACCACATGATCGAGAGCGTCGATCCCATCGTGGAAGCCGGGATGGCGGTGTTCATCGACAACCACCACCAGATCGCCCCCGGTATCGTCACCGAACCCAGCCACGGCCACACGCCGGGCCACGTCCATGTCGTGATCGAAAGCAAGGGCGAGCGCGCGGTGATCACCGGTGATTTGATGCACCACCCGATGCAATGCGCCATGCCGCACCGCCATGCGACCTTCGACATGGACAAGGAAGGCGGCAAGCAGTCCCGCGTGGATTTCGTCTCCAAGTACAAGGACAGCGGCACCGTGGTGATCGGCGCGCATTTCTTCGATCCCACCGCCGGCCATATCGAGACGAAGGAAGACGGCGAAACCTGGTTCCACGGCCTCGGCCTTTAGCAGGGAAGCAGCAACGCGATGAGCAAGGAAATCCCGCTCTTTCCCTATGACATCTTCACCCCCGATGCGGTGCGCAATGCCCGCAGCGTTGATGACGAGGTGCGCGAATTCGCCCCCGCCGTGCGGCTGCATGACGATGTGGTGATGATCGCCCGGCACGAACACGTGACCAAGGGGTTGCTCGACTGGAAGAGCTTTTCCTCGACAAGCCGCCCGTGGCACGATCCCAACAGCCCGCGCCCGGAAATCCTCCTGACCGATGATCCGCCCCGCCACACGCAGGTGCGCAAGGTGGTGCAGGATGCCCTGTCTCCCCGCGCGCTCGAAGGTGCCAAGGCCACTTTCCAGCAGGCAGCGGAGGAATTCGTTGCCGAACTGCGCGCGAAAGAGGGCGAGGTCGTGGATGCCGTGGGCGACATCACCCAGGCCTATATCTTCCGCGTGCTGCCCGATGTGCTGGGCCTGCCCAAGGAAGGGCGGCACTTCATGCATGACTTCAGCCAGATGGTCTGGGCCACGATGGGCCCTCCCGGCGAGCTGTTCGACGAGGCGATGAAGGCAGACTTCTCCGGCGTGATCGAGTGGCTCGATGTCGCTTGCGATCGCACTGCCCTGTCCCCTGACGGGATCGGCCAGACCATCTTCGCCGCCGCCGACGAGGGCCAGGTCACGATGGACGAGGCCAAGCTGCTGTTGCAGACGATCCTGTCCGCAGGCGCGGATACCACCTACCTCACCATGGCCAACGCGATCCGCGCATGGGCGATGTTCCCTGACCAGTACGCCAGGCTGCGCGCCAATCCCAAGCTGCTGCGCAGCGCCTTCGACGAATCGCTCAGGTGGGATTCGCCCAGCCGCATGGCGGGCCGCATCACCACCTGCGATGTCGAGATCGAGGATTACGTGATCCCCGCGGGCACGCGCTGCGGGCTGATGTTTGCTGCCGCCAACCGCGATCCGCGTTTCTGGGACGATCCCGAAGCCTACGATATCGAACGCGACAACAAGCACTCGCTGGGCTGGGGTTACGGCGTGCATGGCTGCGTGGGCCGGATGCTGGCGCAGACCGAAGCGCAGGCCTTTCTCGGCACGATCATCCGCGAAGTGGAGAGCTTCGAGATCGCGGGCGATTACGAACCGTGGATGACCACCGTCGGCCATGGCCCGATAAAACAGCCCGTGCGGCTGAAGTTCGCCTGAGATGGCGCAGCCTGCCGTCACCCGCATCGATGCCATCCGCTATGCGCGGCACGAACGGGTGGCCGAAGCCAATTTCAGCGCTCCGGTCGATGATCATGACCTGCCCATGCCGCTCGATTACTTCGTCTGGGCGATCCACCGCGAAGGGCATCCACCGCTGATCGTGGACACCGGTTTCGGCGAACATGCCGCCGTGGCCCGCGGGCGCACCCTGACCCGCAGCGTCGAGGAAGGCCTGCGCGCCGCCGGTATCGATCACCTGCTGGTGGAGGACGTGATCCTGACCCACCTGCATTACGATCATGCCGGTTCGCTCAACGTATTCCCGAACGCGAAATTCCACGTGCAGGATGCGGAAATGGCTTTCGCCACCAGCCGCCATGTCTGCGACCATGGCGTGCGGGCGCCCTTCGATGGCGAGCCTGTCGCCCAGCTGGTGCGCAAGCTCTATGCCGATCACGTGATCTTCCACGATGGGGACGCGGATTTCGCTCCCGGCATCCGCCTGGTGAAGGCAGAAGGCCACACTGCCGGGCTGATGGTGGTGGTGTGCGATACGGCGCGCGGGCCCGTGGTGCTGTGCAGCGATGCCGCGCACCTTTACGCCAATATCACCCGCGCGATCCCCTTCCCGATCTTCGTGGACGCAAAGGCCTATGCTGCCGCCCAGGACAAGGTGATGGCGCTGGCGGGCGGATCGCTCGACCACGTGATCCCCGGGCATGACCCGCTCGTGCTTTCCTGTTTCCCGGCGGAAAACGATATTGCCCGCGTCGACCTGCCGCCGCATAGGCCGATCAGCGAAGCACTTGCAGGGACAGCATGAACAACAGCGAGATCACCATCGGATTCCTCGGCCTTGGCCGCATGGGCGCGCCCATGGCCGGCAACCTGCTGAAGGCAGGCTACACGCTCTACGTGCATGACGTCTCGCCCGATGCGGTCGCGGCCCTCGTGCGCGAAGGCGCGCAAGCAGCCGGTTCCGCGTCCGCGCTGGGGCGGTTGTGCGATGTCGTCTTCACCAGCCTGCCAACCCCGGCCATCGTGCGCGAGGCGGCGCTCGGCCCGGACAGCATCTTCATCCGCGGCAAGCCGCGCGTGTTCTGTGACCTGTCCACCTCCGGCCCGGCCCTCGCCAAGGAACTGTCCGCAGCTCTCGCCCCGCAAGGTGTCGCCTGTTTCGATGCACCGGTTTCCGGCGGCATCAAGGGCGCGAGGGAAGCCACAATCTCGATCATGGTGGGCGGCCCCGAGGCGGAATACGAGAGCGTCCTTCGCCCGCTGCTGGAAGTGATCGGCAAGCCCACCCACATGGGCGAAACCCCGGGCGCCGGGCAGACGATGAAGCTGGTCAACAATTTGCTGGGCGCGGTTGCCATCGGCGTCACGGCCGAGGGCATGGCCTTCGGCATCAAGGCCGGACTGGACCCGGCCCGCATGATCGACGTGCTCAACAAGTCCACCGGCATCAATTCCGCGACCCGCGACAAATGGCCGAAGAGCGTGCTGCCACGCACCTTCGACTTCGGATTCGCCGCGGCCCTGAGCCTGAAGGACACCAAGCTTCTGATGGACGAGGCAGAGGCTGCCGAAGTTCCCCTGCCGCTGGGCCGGATCGTGCAGGACTACCTCGAACGCACCTTGGCGCGCGAAGGCGCGGATGCCGATTTCACCGCCATCGCCAAGGTTGTGGAGGAAGCCGCCGGGCTTGATCCCGAGCGCAAGGAATGAGACACCGTTGATCCGGAAATCGGGAGGATTTCGATGGGTTTACGGCATCTTGCGGCAATCGCGCTGGCTTCTGCGATCACCCTGCCGGCACAGGCGCAGGAATTCGTCAGCCTGCAACCCAGTTCGGACTGGGCACTGACCCGCACCGATGATTACTGCGTTATCGCGCGCAACTTCGGCGAAGGTGCGCAGGCAACCCATCTCGACCTGCGCAGCTATCGGCCCGAAGGGCTGTTCTACGTGCTTGTTTCAGGCGGGCTGGCGCAACCGGTGCCGACAGCGGAAAGGATCCGCTTCGTCATGGGCACGGGCGAATATCACGATCCGACATTTGTCTCCGGAACCATTGCCGGGCGCACCACGACGATGCTCAAGCCCGCGTTCTCGCTCGGCCCGCTGGCCAGGGAGGCGGAAGAGCGGATGGCTGCCGACCTTCCCGTGCAGAGCTATTCCGAGCCGGCGGCAGAAGCTGGTGTGCGGGAATTCCGCTTCCTTGACGGGATGCAGCCGCAATTCGCGCTGGAAACCGGATCGCTCGGCCATGTGATGGACGCGCTGCGCCAATGCGCACGGCAACTGCCGGACGATTGGGGAGTCAGCTTCGAGGAGCACATGGCCTTGTCGCGCATTGCCAAGCCGGACGGTCCCTTTCGCTGGCTCGGTTCGCGCAGCTTCCAGCGACGTCTTGCCGAGGGTTCCTGGTGGAGCCTTCGCCTGATCGTCGATGAAACCGGGCGAGTGGCCGATTGCCACCTGACCGGTGCCGCCAGCGAACAGGATGCGGCGCGAGCTTGCGAAACCGCGCGTGACAAGGCCCGCTTCGAACCGGCGCTGGATGCCGATGGCAACCCCGCGCGCGACTATTGGCTGCTCACCATCCAGCCCTGATGCCCGAGGCCGGGCGGCTGGCGATGCGGTGGCGGGAAGCAAGCGGACTGCTCGCGTTCAGGTTCCGGGGCTTAGCCTGAGGCTTCCATGTTGATCGCATCCGTCATCTTCCTTTTGGCACAGCTTGCGGCCCAGCCTCCGGTGGAGGGCAGGTTCGATGGCCTGTGCGAATATCCCGAAGCCTTGCAGGATCGTTCCGGCGAGGGAGCGCTGGTGACATGCAACCAGGTGGAGATCGCTCCCGGCCAGATTTCTTTCGGGCTGCGCAGCTGGCAATCGCGCACACGCTTCAACGGCACGTTTGATGGCAACCGGCTGACGGTCACCTCGATCACCCGGCCAATCGCTCGCGAATGGCCGGTGCGCGGCGTGTGCGACTTGTCCTTTGCCAACGGGAAACTGTCGAACGTGGCCTGTTCGGCCTACGCCCGCCACGCCACCATCCTTGCCAACTTCACCATCTCCAGCATCAACGACGCGCGCTGATACTGTCGTCAGATGTCGTTGCGGATGGTCGCCAGTGCGCCGCCGTCGATCTCCCACTTCGCGCCGTTGACATAGCTGGCCTCGTCCGAAAGCAGGAAGCTCACCACATCGCCCACCTCGCGCGGCTGGCCCACGCGGTTCAAGGTGGCGACCTGGCCCAGCTTGTCCATGCCGGCCTGCACGTCGCCATCGAACATCTGTTCGAGCATGCCGACCAGCAACGGGGTCTCGATCACGCCGGGCATCACGCAGTTCACGCGCACGCCCTTCTGCGCCACCTCGCTGGCGGCCGTACGGGTGAGGCCGACCGCGCCGTGCTTGGCGGCATTGTAGGCACAGGCACCCGCAAGGCCGCGTTCCGAACCGATGCTGGCGGTGTTGACCACCGCGCCCTTTCCGGCGGCGACCATGTAGGGAAGCACGAAACGCAGGCCGAGGAACATGCTGCGCAGGTTCACCCGGATGATCTTGTCGAACATCTCGATGTCATATTCATGCGTGGGGGCAAGGTCCCCCTCGATCCCGGCATTGTTGAAGAAGCCGTCGATATGGCCGAATTTGTTGTGCGCGGTTTCGGCATAGGCGCGCACTTCGTCCTCGTTCGCGCAATCGGCATGGAAGGCCACCGCCTCGTGCCCTGCCGCCTTCAGCCTGGCCGTGCAGTCGTGCAAGCGGTCCGCGTCGATATCGACCAGCATCACCCGCGCCCCTTCGCGCGCGAGGATTTCGCATGTGGCAAAGCCGATGGAGCCGGCGGCCCCGGTGACGATGATGGATTTTCCTTCGTGGCGCATGGGCTTTATCCCTTCGATTTGCGGAACGGCAGGGTGATCAGGAACCATGCCAGTTTCGGTGTCAGCAGCTTGAGGAAGTTCTTCGCCTCTTCCGGCGTGAGCGTGGCGGTCATCGGCATGGTGCCGTAGACCTTGCCCTTCAGGACAAGGTCATTGCCCTTCCGCTCGATCTTGCTGACCTGCATCAGCTCGCTCTTGTCTGCGGCGCGGATCTTCATGGCCTGATCTCGTCGAAATCGATGCCGAGGTCCTCGGCCATCACCATCGCCGTTGCACGGCCTGCGCCGAACACGCCGCCGCCCGGATGCTGGAACGGGCCGACAAGGTAGAGCCGGTCGACACCCGGCACGCGGTACTGGCCAAGGTCAGGTGTCGGGCGGTGGCTGCCGGACTGGTAAGTGGTGGTGGCAATGCCGTGCAGGTCCCCGCGATAGAAGCTGGGGCTGGTGCGCTCCATGTCCACCGGGCTGTCACAGTGATAGCCGAGGATCGCGTCCGGCACGTTCTCGATGAAATCGCCCATGCGGGCGATCATCTTTTCGGCAAACTCGCCCTTTGCCTCGTCCCAGTCTCGCCCGTCCTTGCGCTCGTAGGGTACATAGTCCCATGCATGGAAGATCGCCTTGCCTTCAGGCGCGCGCGAAGGGTCATGCTGCGTCAGCTGGCCCACGCCGACCAGCGGCGTGCTGCTGAAATTGCCATAGCGCAGCTCGTCAAAGGCGCGGCGCATGTCCTCGTATTCGGCAGGCATCAGCTCGTACATCACGGCCGAGAGGTCAGCCCCGTCGGCGCGCTTGGCCTTGAACTTCATCGGCGCATCGAGCGCGGCATGGACGGTGAAGCAAGCCGCATCGGTGATATGCGTGCGCTTGGCCTTGCGCCCCACTTCGGCAGGCAGGCTGGGCACGATATCGGGCAGGACATGCGGGTGCAGCGCGCCGATGATGCCGTCTGCGCAGGAGAGGCGCTCGCCATTGTCGAGCACCACGCCGGCCGCCTTCTCGCCATCGGTGAACACCTCGCGCACCTCGCAGCCCGCGCGCACCGTGCCGCCGTGGTCCTCGATGCACGCGATCAGCGCATTGGTGAGGCTGCCGGAGCCGCCGACAGGCACACCGAAGCCGAACTTTTCCAGGAAGCCGAGGAAGACATAGGCGCCGATGCCGGTGGCCTTCTCGTCCGGGCTGACGAGGTTCTCGCCTGCCACGCGGCCGAAATGGGCCTTTACCTTGTCATGCTCGAACAGCTCTTCCATCAGGTCGAAGGTCGAAACGCCCATGGTGCGCATGATCTCCTGCCCTTCGGAGGACTGGTCCATCATCGCGGTCTGCGCCCCAACCGGCATGGGCGGGGAATAAAGGCCCGCCATTATCATCGGCAGCCATTCGGCGGCCTGACGGCTCATTTCCAGGAAGGTGTTGGCATCCTTCTCGCTGAAGTGGCGGATCGCTTCGGCGCTCTTCGCCGGATCGCGGTGCAGCGGCAGGGTGGAGCCATCCTCCCACACGCTCATCATCGGCACATCGGGGAAGACATACTTGAGGCCGTATTTCGATTTCAGGCCGAGGTCGTCGTTCAACAGCAGCGGATTGCCCTGGATGAAGATGTGGCTCATCGAATGCTGGTCGTGACGAAAGCCGGGGTGCGTCAGTTCGCGGCTGACCACGCCGCCGCCGTGCCACTGGTTGCGCTCCAGCACGAGCACGCTCTTGCCCGCGCAGGCCAGGTAAGCGCCCGCCACCAGCCCGTTGTGGCCCGATCCGATGATGATGATGTCTGCGTCTGCCATGTGGTGATCCTTTTACAGGCAAGCCGAAAGCGCGAGGTCGGAGAGCTTGCCGCAGCGTTCGATGTTCGCTGCCTGCGTCATCACGCCTGCGCTGAGGAAGGAGAAGGTGACGTCGGCTTCGGGGTCGATCCAGAACATGGTCGAACCGGCACCGTAATTGCCGAAAGTCTCAGGCGAGGAGAGCTGGCCGAACAGGTGCTGGAACACGCCGGTCCCGCGCACCTGGAAGCCCAGGCCCTGGTTGGCGGGCGGCACGGTCCAACCGGCCTTCAGCGCCACGCCCTTGTAGAGCTCGTTGGGCTTGTCGCCGCTGTGCACCTTGCGCGCAAGGCGCACCATGCGCGGGGACAGGATGCGCGCGCCGTCCAGTTCGCCTTCACGGCGCAGCATTTCGGCAAAGCGCCACAGGTCGCCGCAGGTGCTGGCGCAGCCGACATGCGGAGCCTCGACCTGCGGGTCCTCGAACAGGGCATGGTCGCCCTCGATATTGCGCGAAAGGTGCTTGATCGGAACCGTGCCGCGCATGTCCGGGCGCACGTGGCGGCTATCCAGATCGGCGCGCAGGCCCATGCTGGTGGACTCCATCTTGAGGGGCGCGAACAGGTCCTCGTGCAGCAGTTCCTGGTAGCTGCGGCCCTTCGGGTCGGTACGGACCAGCGCCATGCCCATGAGCACATGGTTCACCAGCGGCGAATAGTCGCACTTCTCGCCCGGCCGACTGGCACCGTGGACGTTGGCGATGCTCTCGTCGTAGAGCTCCTGCAGCCGGTCGAGATACATGCCGGGCTTCGGCGTCCACACACCGGGCATGCCGGCCTGGTGGGTGATCAGGTGCCAGAAGGTGGCCTCGTCCCGCGGCGCGCCGGTGAATTCGGGCAGCACGTCGCGCACCTTGGTGTTGAGGCTGAAGCGCCCCTGCTCCATCGCGCGCATGATCAGCACGTTGGTAAAGGCCTTGGTGACGGAGAAGAGCGAGAAGACGTCGTCCTTCTTCAGCGGACGTTCGCCGCCGGCATAGGCGCTGCCGATCGCCTCATCGAACACCACCACACCGCCGCGGGCGATGCGCAGCACCACGCCGAAATACTCGTCGCGGGCGATGTCTGCCTCGATAACCTGCTTCAGCTCGTCGAGCCGTTCCTGCCAGATGGCTGTCATGTCCTTGCTTTCCTAACCAGCGGCGATGATGCCGCCGTCGACGGCGAGCATCGCCCCGTTGATGAATTGCGCCTCGTCCGAAAGGAGGAAGGCGGCGGCCTGCGCCACGTCTTCGGGCGTGCCGTTGCGGCGCAGGGGAATGTTCTTCGCCCGCTGCTCATATTGCTCCGCCGTCACGAAACCTTCGGTGGCAGGCGTGGGCACGCTGCCCGGCGCGATGGCGTTGACGCGGATATTGCGCGGGCCGAGTTCGCCGGCAAGCACCTTGGTCAGCCCCGCGATCCCCGCCTTGATGGTGGTGTAGGCCCCGGTGTTGGGCCGCCCGCGATAGGCAACGGGCGAGCTGTAGTTGAGGATGTTGCCTTGCGCGTTCTCGTCGCGATGCGCGAGGAAGGCCTGCACGCCCCAGAACACGCTCTTGAGGCCGGCCGACAGCATCCTGTCGAGCGTTTCCTCGGTCACATTCTCGATCGGCTCGTAAACCAGCACGGAGGCATTGTTGATCACTGCCCGCAAGGGGCCGGCATCGCTCGCGAAATCCTCTGCCAGCTGGAAGAAGGCATCGCGGCTGCCGCAATCCGCGCCATAGCTGAAGGCACGGCCACCGCTTTCGCAGATGGCTTCTGCAACATGCAGCGCGTTCTTGGCGTCGATATCGGCAACACCGACAATCGCCCCTTCGGCGGCGAGATGCCTGGCAATCCCCTCGCCCAGCCCGCGACCGGCGCCGGAAATGAGGATCGGCTGTCCGTCGAAACGTCCCGCCATCAGTCCATTCCGAACAGCTTGGCGGTGTAGTGCGAATCCATGTACTCGCGCATCTTGTCAATCTTGCCGTTCGAGATCTCGAACACCCAGCAATAGTCATTGTCATAGACCTTGCCGTCCGGCAGGCCGCCGGTGGAATTGCTCTCCACGCAAACCCAGCCATCACGACTGAACATGTTGTGCACGTGGATCTTGGGATCGCCGGGGTTGAACATGCCGCGCACGGGCGCAAGGAACTTGTCGATGATATCCATGCCGACATGGCGGCCTGCACCGGCGATGTCCTTCACCTTGGGCTCCCACACGCTTTCGTCGTGATAGAACTTGCGCAGCTCCTCCAGGTCGCCCGAGGACAGGACCTCGAAGAAATCCAGCACCAGCTGTTCGTCTGCATTTGCGGCTTTGACCGTCATTGTCTTCCTCTCCCGTGGAACGTCTATTTCAACCCGCGCGCTTCGTCGGTCGGCGGCGGGAAACTGGGGATCGTTCCCCCTTCGTGCAGCGCAAGGTGGCCCTTGCGGCTGGCGAAACGCCATGCGCCGTCAACCAGCCGGTATTCATCCTCGAACCCGCCGACGAAGATGCCGTTGGCCGATTGCGGCGGCTCGATCTGGGCGTGGTTGCTCATCATCACGACGTAATTGGTGCCGCGCGCCTCGGTTGCCGAGATCGCCTCGACCAGCACGTTGGTGACGAGGTGGCGCACCAGGATCGGCGGGCGATCGCGGAAGATCGCCTGGATCGCGTCCTGCCCGTGGAAGGGATAGCCCGGCTGGAACGGCCTGTCATAGGTGGCATCTGCCGTGAACAGTTCGCGCAGCGCCGCATGGTCGCCATCATCGGCGTACTTGGCAAAGAGCAGCGGCAGCTTGCCGCATTCATGCTCGATCAGGAGGCGGGTTGCAGCGTCCATCATTCCGCCTCTTCCGCTTCGATCTGGGCAAAGGCTTCATTGGCGATGCGGAAGCTGTCCACCGCCGCCGGAATGCCGCCGTAGATCCCCACTTGCAGCAGCACTTCGCGGATCTCGTCCTTGGAAAGGCCGTTGTTGAGCGCGCCGTGGATGTGGATCTTGAGCTCGTTCTCGCGCCCGAGCACCGCAATCATCGCAAGGTTGATCAGGCTGCGATCGCGCAGCGGCAATCCCTCACGCCCCCAGTTCCAGCCCCAGCAATAGGTGGTGACCAGTTCCTGCAACGGTTCGTTGAACGGGCCGGACTTGGCCAGCGCCTTGTCGACATATTCATCGCCCAGCACCTTGCGGCGGATTGCCATGCCGCGGTCGAACATTTCCTTACCCGTCATTTCAGGCGCGCTTTTCTTCTCACTCATCGGTGATCCTTCCTCACATCACGGAATAGACGGCATCGATAAGCCGCCGTGCACGCGGGCCATTGTCGCCCACGGCATGCATCTGGTTGCAGCAGTACGAGAAGCCGAGCTTGGCATCGGGATCGCCGAAGCCGATCGAGCCGCCAAGGCCATGATGGCCGAAACTGCGCATGTTCGGTCCCATGTAGACCGCTTCCGGCGTATTGAGCAGCACGCCCAAGGCCTGGTGATAGGGGCGATCCTGCAGCAGCTCCACCTGGTTGTGCTGTTCTTCGATCATGTTCTCGAGCGCCCCTTTGGACAGCAGCGAGATGCCATCGACAGAGCCTGTCGCCGCGCCGTAGACGCGCGCCACGCCGCGGGCATTGCCGTGGCCGGACCCGCTGGCAATCTCGCAGGTGCGCCAGGTGGGGCTGTTCATCGTGGTGTGCCACGGTTCGTCCGGGTTCTGCAGGAAAGCGAACTTGCGCAATACCGCGCCGTCCTGCCAGCCCTCGGGCGCGGTGGGCTTTTCGGGCATGGCAGTGTCCTTCGCCGCAAACAGCCGCGCCTTGGTGTTGGGCAGCACTTCGGCAACGTGGGACTGCTCTTCGGCATCCATGCCGCCGATGTAATATTCCGCGCCCAGCGGGCCGCAGACATGTTCGCGCAGGAACGGCCCCACCGTCTTGCCGGTGACACGCCGCATGATCTCGCCCAGCAGGAAGCCCTGGTTGTGCACGTGATAGGCGGCGCGCGTACCCGGCTGCCACAGCGGTTCCTGCACTTCCAGCGCCTTGATGTAGGGCTCGTACTCGAGGAAGGCGCCGGGGTAGAGCACATCGGTGGTGAGCACGGGAATGGCGGCGCGGTGATCGAGACACCAGCGCACGAGGATGTCTTCCTTGCCGTTCTGGGCGAACTCGGGCCAGTAATGTGCCACCGGCTTGTCGATATCGACGAGGCCCTGGTCGACGAGCATGTTGAAGGCGATTCCGGTCACGCCCTTGGCGGTGCTCATCATGCATACGGTGGAATGCTCGTCCCACTCGCGCGTGCGCCCGGCATTGGCCCAGCCGCCCCACAGGTCCACCACCGTCTCGCCATCGACCACCACGCTGCAGCCGGCACCCAGTTCATCTTCCTCGCGGAAATTGGTGATGAAGGCATCCACCGCGGGACGGAACCGTTCATCATAGCGGCCATGCAGCGCAAAGCTGCCCCCGCGTGCTTCGACAACCTCGTGAAATTCTGCCTGCGGCAAGCTCTCTCTCCCCTGAAAGCCGGTCTTTGCGACTCTAACGAGCGTTACTGCTAGGATACTCACGGCCATCGCGAAAGTGGCTTTACGCAAGCAATCGGATTGGGCCATCCTGCGCCGAGGGAGAGAGATTGCATGCACCAGGTGATTATCGTGGGCGGCGGCCCGACCGGCTTCCTGACGGCGCTGGGACTGGCCCAGGCCGGGGTGGCAGTGCTGCTGCTGGAGGCGGGCGAGCAGATCGTCGACAGCCCCCGCGCCGCCGTTTACCACTGGTCCCTGCTGGACGGGCTGGAGCGGCTCGGCATTCGCGAGGAGGCCGAGGCAACCGGGATCGTGAAGGACGATTACACCTGGCTGATCAAGAAGACCGGCGAACATATCCGCTACCGGCTCGATGTCCTCGATGACCGCACGCCGTTCAACTACAACATCAACATGGGCCAGGACGTGCTGGCCAACATCGCCCGCACACGGCTGGAGAAACTGTCCAATGCCGAGATCCGCTTCGGCACACGGGTGAACAGCCTTGCGCAGGATGCCGACGGGGTGAGCGTGCAACTGGCCGACGGCGAGGAATTGCGCGCGCAATATGTTGTGGGGGCCGATGGCGCGGGCAGCACCGTGCGCGACTGCCTGGGCCTGACCTTCGATGGCTTCACCTGGCCCGAACGCTTCATCGCCACCAACGTCTATCACGACTTTGCCGGCGCCGGTTACGGGCTCTCGACAATGGTGGTGGACGACAAGTGGGGCGCGGTGATCGTGATCATCGCGCAGGACGGCTTGTGGCGCTGCACCTACATGGAAGACGCCTCGCTGCCCGAAGAAAGCTACCTGGAGCGCCTGCCCGCTGCCTATGAGCACCTGTTGCCGGGATCGGGCGGCTACGAATTGTCGCAGGCATCGCCTTACCGGATGCACCAGCGCTGCGCCTCCACCTTCCGCAAGGGGCGCGTGGTGCTGGCAGGGGACAGCGCGCATGTCACCAATCCCACCGGCGGTTTCGGCCTCACCACCGGGTTGTTCGATTGCTATGCGCTCTGGCCCACGCTGGCGGCTATCGTGCTGGAGCGCGCAGACCCCGGCCTGCTGGACATCTGGGCAGAAGAACGGCGGGACATCTTCCTGGAACGCACCAGCCCGATGGCCTGCCAGTATAAGCATTTCCTGTTCCACGAATACGGCGGCAATCGCGCGGAACTGGACGAGGCGATCGCCGGGATGCGCCGGATGCAGGACGATCCGGACTATTGCCGCAAGCGGCTGATGTTCACCAAGGGGCTGGAGACCACCAGCCCGGCGGAGCGTTAGCCGGGCAGGTAGGCGATCGTGCGCAGTTCGATGCTCTGGCGTGGCGCGGCATCGGGCGGGGCATTAGGATCATCGAAAGCGCTGTGCGCGGTGAACTGGACGGCATCGTCATCGCTGTCGAACAGCTTGAAGGCGAGCACTTCCCAGGGTTGCATGTGCGGTACCCAGTACCATTTGTGGTCCGGCTGGTAGGCCAGGTTGAAGCCCCACAGCGAACGGTTCACGCCGCCAAGCCCACCGATGATCTCGCTCGGGAACAGGTCCTGCCGCTTCACCGTGCGCGCATCGCACACGGCAAAGGGGGCGCTTTCCACCATCACGATGGGCCGCCAGACGTTGATCAGCATGTGCCGCCCGGCCAGCCGCCTGTCCGCCTCTTCCCTGGGCAAGAGGTCATGGGTGTAATCGGCCACTGTCCTTGCGCCGTAATCGACATGGGCGCCGAAGGCCGGCTGGTTGTGGCCATGTGTGCCGGTGGCATTGGTGCGCACGACGGGACCGAAGCTGACCACCTTTTCCGCGCCGGTCAGGCGTTGCACCATCGCTTCGGTTCGACGGCAATAGGCTGCCAGCTGGGCCTTGTCGGTATAGTCGGTCGTCTCGTCAGGCTCATCCAGCAGCACGAAGCCGTTGCGTTCCAGTGCCAGTTCGGCGGCATGGGGACGCAGGTCGTGGATCGTGACCTCGTGCTCCTCTCCCGGCCAATAGCTCTTGTCGCGTTCGCCGGCATAGAAGGTCGCCTTCTCTCCGCGCACGACATATTTCATGGTCGCGGTGACATCGCAGGTGACGCTGTCCATCTCGCTCGCTCTCTCCTCTAGGCCATCTTATCTTTTGACGGCTTCCGATTCTCCCCATAGCCTTCTACCCAAGCCGCCGTCGAGCGGCATGGAGAGGGAGTACACATGGCCACACCGCAATCGCTGGCGGCGGATGATCCGCGCGCCGTGCTGGGCAACCGCAAGATGACCTTCGCGCAATATCGCGTGATCGCCATCTGCGTGCTGGTGAACATGATCGATGGCTATGACATCCTTGCCATATCGCTTGCCGGGTCCTCGCTGAAGACGGCATGGGGCCTGTCCGATGCGGCGCTGGGCACGCTGCTGGCCATGCATCTTGTCGGCATGGCAGCCGGTGCGCTGGCGGTCTCCCCTGTTGCCGACCAATGGGGCAGGCGGCCCGCCGTGCTGGCCTGCCTGGTCCTGATGAGCATCGGCATGGGCGTGTGTTCCGGATCCGATGCCTATTGGCAGATGGTGGCAGGACGCCTCGTGACCGGGCTGGGCATCGGCGGCATGACATCGACGGTGGGCATGCTGGCGCTGGAATATGCGCACTTCAAGCGGCGGGAATTCACCGCCAGCGTGGTTGCTTCCGCCTATCCGGTCGGCACCATCATCGGCGCGCTGGTGGCGGCCGCGGCGCTGGACAGCTTCGACTGGCGGGCGATCTTCTGGGTCGGCGCGCTGCTGTCGGCCTTGCTCTTTCCGCTTGCTTTCCTGTTCATGTCCGAAAGCCTGGATTTCCTGCTAGGCCGCCAGCCGAAGAATGCCCTCAAGGCCACCAACAAGGTGCTGCGCCGCATGGGCATTCCCGAAATCGCCCAATTGCCGCCCAAGCCCGAAGGTTCTGCAGATGCGGTGCTCAAGGAGATTCGCCAGCCGCTTCACGTGAAGGAGCTGCTCAAGCTGTTCCTTGCCCATGCGCTCAACATGTTCGGCTGGTACTTCATCATCCAGTGGGCCCCGCCGCTGATTGCCGAGACTTCGGGCGATCCCGTGCTGGGGGCCAACTATTCGCAGTACTTCTCCTACGGCGGGATCATCGGCGGCATGACCGCCGGCTATCTTTGCGGCCTGTTCGGCACGCGGCAGATCATGTGGACGACCATGATCGGCATGGGGGCGCTGATCGCGCTGTTCGGCCTCTATGTCGACAATGCCACGGTGATCCTGGTGCTGGCCCCCTTCGTGGGCGCGGCCCTGTTCGGGTCGGCCACGGCCAACTGGCTGACCATCGCCTTTGCCTTCCCGCCGCAATTGCGCGCCACCGGCTTGGGCTTTGCGACGACCGCCGGCCGCATTGGCGCGGTGGGCGGGCCGTGGGTCGGCGGGCGCCTGCTGGACAGCCGCGCCAGTGGCGAGGTGGACCTGGGACTGTTCAGCTTCGATGCCACCATGACAATCGCCTCGGTCTGCGCGATCATAGCGGTATCCTCGGTTCTGTCCGCAATCACCTTCAGCCGCGCGCGCAAGTGGGAGACGCAGGCCTGAGCCTTCGTCCCTCGCTTGCAATTCGTCAGGAGTGGAAGGCCGCGATGGCCGGCCCGCTGTCGGTATATTCGCGCAGCTCGGTGATCTTTCCGGCATCGTCGAAGGTCATGACGAAGCAGAACTGGTTGACGTAGGATCCGCCCTTGGCGAGCGGGCTGTCACAGGCCGTCATCACCACCACCCGGTTGCCGTCGACCAGCACGCCTTCGTGGGCAAAGCGGATACCGTCCTGCAGCAGGCTGCTCGCTCCGTCGAGCAAGGCGGCAAGGCCCGCCGGCTCCATCCAGCCCTGCCCCGGCAACCACACCTGCGCCCCGTCGGCATAGCAGGCCTACATGGCTTGCGTATCCAGGCGGCGCACGCATTCCAGGTAGTCGAGCGCGGCCTGGCGATAATCGATTGTCATGCGCTTGCTCCTGCAACTGCTTCGGGATTGCGCCCCTTCGTTTCGACCACGAACAGGGCGAAGACACCTGCCATGAAGGCAAGGCCCAATTGGATGTACATGGCGACATCGAGCCCATAGCTGTCAGCCAGTCGTCCGGCGATGGGCGGGCCGAGGACGCCGCCGATCAGCTCGCCGATCATCACCACGATGCCCATGGCCGTCGCCGCCTGCAGCCGGCCCACGGTTTCGGTCGGTATGACACCCATGAACAGCGGGAAGGTGCCAAGGCCCATCCAGCTGACGAACATCAGCATGGCCAGCAAGGTCACCGGCCCGTTGAAGAACAGCAGGGCGGCCGGTGCGATCATCATCAGGAACAGGAAGAACACCAGCGGCGGCTTGCGCCCGATGCGGTCCGAGAGCAGCGCCACAAGGATCGCGCCGACGGCGGGGCAGAAGCCGACCACCGTCATCACGTTGCTCCACACCAGGTCATCATAGGCGCGCGGGCCGTCGAGATAGAGCGGCATGAAGATCGAGCCGACCACGATGGAACCCACCGCGCAGATGCTGACCAGCGAACAGACCATCACATTGCGCGTGAACAGCACTTCGAGCGGCAGGAATCCGCCCGGCGGAGGCTGGTTTGCCGCGCCACCGGATGCTTCCGGTTCATCGATGAAACGCCAGATCAGGAAAGCAAGGATCACGCCCGGCACGGCAGCGATGAAGAAGGCGGCGTGCCAATCATAGGCCGCGGCGATTCGCACCAGCGTGTAGGAGCCAAGGGCCGTACCCACGATCGGCCCGAAGACATTCTGCAGGATCCCGGCATTCAGCGCCTGCCGGCTCGATGCCGATGCCGCGGCCATGATGGCAAGGCAGATCGGCAGGAACGGCCCTTCGGCCACGCCCATGATCACCCGCGAAGCCAGCAGGGTCTCGAAGTTCCAGGCGAAACCGGAAAGCACCGAACAGGCTGAAAACAGCAGCAGGGCCGTGATCAGGAATGGCTTGCGCTTGCCGATCAGGTCCGACCAGCGGCCGATGACATAGGCGCCGATCGCCCAGGTCAGCGACAGGCCGGAATTGGCCCAGCCGATCTCTTCGTTGGAAAGGCCGAGGTCCTCCTGCACGAACGGCGCAAGGAACGTGAGCGCCATGCGGTCGAAATAGGCAAAGCCCCATGCCAGGCCCAACAGCACAAGCACCCGCAATTCATAACCGCGCGGCAGGAATGTCTGCTTGGCGTTATCCATCTGATCCCCCTCCCAAAGCCGGCAATTCCTGTTGGCGGACCGGCGGCATTGTGTTGATTGCACAACATTGTGTCGTCGGCAGCCATGATTATGTGCGTAACCGGTCTGTTTCTGTGTTGCTTGATTACGACAATGCGCGGCGTTTGGAACGGTTTTTTGCTTCAAAGTGGTTGCTCGAGACCAAAGTAGGGCTAGAAAGAGCACGGGAGAAGAGAAGAATAGGCCAATTATGCCTGCGTTTTTCTCCGATCCATAGCTGCCCGAGAATCCCGGTGGCGAATGAACCGGGCCGGGCGGGTCGTTTCAATACGCGGCACCATGTCGGTGCCGTCAGGGGAGGATGCCTGATGAAGTTAAAGACTCTCAGCGTTGCATCATCGCTGGCCATCATAGCCAGCATGGCAGCGCCTGCATACGCACAGGATGACGGAGAAGATCGTCCCGGCAACGTTATCGTGGTTACCGCAGAATTCCGCGAAGCCAACCTGCAAGACACGCCGATCGCCATTACCGCGGTCAATGCGGAGATGCTCGAAGCTCGCGGCCAGACCGGCATTGAAGATATCGCGGCGCAAGCGCCGAACGTGTCGCTTCGCCCACAGCCCCAGAACGGCGGGTCAGGTCTCATCGCGTTTATTCGCGGCGTGGGCCAGGTAGACTTCAACTATGCGCTTGACCCCGGTGTCGGCGTTTATATCGATGACGTGTTCATCCCGACGCTGTCGAGCTCACTCCTCGAGCTTATGGATCTCGAGCGCGTAGAAATACTGCGTGGCCCGCAGGGCACATTGGCTGGCAAGAACTCGATCGGTGGTTCGATTAAGCTGTTCTCGCAGAAGCCGCGGGGCGATGGCTCGGGATCCATGTCGGTGGAATACGGTTCGTACGACCATATTCAAGTGCGCGCGATGGCGGACTTCTCCATTACCGACAACCTGTCCATGCGTGTTTCGGGAATGGGACGAAGCCGCGATGGCTATGTAGCAATGCTCGACTATGGCGCCCTGCATCCCGATTCAAATGTACTTACCGTAGGCCGTGGTCCGTATACCAACACAGACTACGAAGCGATGGGTGGTGAAAATCTTGTCGCTGCCCGTGCCGCCCTTCGCTATGAAGGTGACGGTTTCGAGATCAATGTCTCGGGCGATTACACCCGTGAGGACTCGCAGGCTGTTCCTACGGTTTTGCTTGCGGCTGGCAACCCGGCGCCAATCGGTTCTTTTGATCCGTTCTCGAGCAATCCATCGGTGTCCGTGGGCTCTGACGGCCAGTCTATTCCGTGGCTCGTTGGTAAGGACGGGAATGCAGTTCTTCTAAACTGCGCATTCGTTCCTGCTGGGCCGAATAGCTGCGACACGGCGAATAACGGCGGCCGAATTGCCGGCTACGACGCTCGTTTCGTCAGCTATTCAACGTTCATGGATGGGATGGAACCCAATCCGCAGGCGCCATTCAAGCCCTATTTTGCACTGCCTATCAGCGAATTCGAAGGCTATGGTGTGCATGGTAATGTTACTGTGGATCTCAGCGACAACATGCAGCTGGTCTACATTGGTTCTTACCGAGCCTACACGTCTAAGTGGGGCCAGGATCAGGACGCAACGCCGATCCCTGTTGCCCAGCTGGACAACAAGCTTGACCACAGTGCTTGGAGTTCGGAAATCCGCCTGAATTTTGAGGCGGCTGAGGGACTCCTGCAGGGTACTGTCGGTGGCTACTATCTGGACCAGGAGGGTGACTACGAAGCACGCGTTGACCTCAACTACGTAGGTCACACGATCGACTTCATCCACGGTCCGGATACCACGCCCAGCACCAGCAAGGCACTTTTCGGAACGGTCACTCTGCGGCCCACCGAGGATTTCAGCCTGACTGGCGGCTTGCGTTACACGAAGGACAAGAAGGTCTACACGTACTTCCGTTCAAACCCGGATGGCGGCATTCCTGGCGCCGGTTGTTTCGACGACCCCGGCGGAAACCCAAGTTCGCTCGACTCGAGCCCGAACTGCGTCCTGACTGGCTTGTATGACTTGCCTGGGCTGTTCAAAGGCACCCGCTGGGACTGGCGCGTCGTTGCTGACTACCGGTTCTCCGACTCCTTCCTGGCCTATGGCTCGATCTCAACCGGTTACAAGGGCGGTGGTGTGAACCCGCGTCCATTCGTTCCGGACCAAGCGCTGCCGTTCTCGCCGGAAACAGCGACGACCTATGAAATGGGCTTCAAGTCCGACCTCCTAGATCGTCGTCTTCGGATTAACGGCGCGGCCTTCCTCAACAAGTACAACAACATCATTCTGGGCAAGCTAGTCTGCCCGGAATCGAGCCTTCCGACACCGTGTCTGCGGCCGGAAAATATCGGTTCGGCTGATGTGAAGGGCTTGGAGTTGGAAGTGGCATCCGAGCCGGTAGACGGTCTGACGATCGACGGAAGTCTCGCAATCCTCGACTTCGACTACACGACTGGCCTCGATGCCAATGGGAATCTCCTCGGTACGTCCATCGCGGGTACGAACATCACGCCCTACACGCCAGAGCTGACCTACTCGATCGGCATCCAGTATGACCACGAGCTGGACAGTGGCGCGCTCATCTCCGCTCGTTTCGATGGCGCCTTCCAGGACGACATCTACTCGAACTCGGAGAATACGGAGCTCTCAAGGGTGGATGATCGCTTCCTCGGTAACTTTAGGCTTGCCTACACCGATCCGGAGGATGAATGGGTCATGGCTCTGGAAGTGGAAAACGTCTTCGACAAGTTCTACTTCCTCTCGAAGAGCGACGTCACCACCCCTGGATCACTCGGCGTCGTCACCGGTGTTCCCGGCCTTCCACGTACTTGGAAGGTTTCGGTCACCCGCAACTTCTAATTCGGATCAAGGGTTCCTGCTAGCGCAGGAACCCAACCGGCCTAGAGGAAAACACAAAAGGGGCGCAGACCAAAAAAGGTCTGCGCCCCTTTTTCATGTTGGAAGGCCTGCTATCGCGGTTGATACCCCGTAACTGCAGTCAGTTGTCGCGGTTCAGCCTTTCACGCATTTCCTTGCCCGGCTTGAAATAGGGCACGCGCTTGGGCGGCACATCCACTGCATCACCAGTGCGCGGATTGCGCCCGATGCGGCCTTCGCGCTGGCGCGTGGAGAAGGTGCCGAAGCCGCGCAGTTCAACGCGCCCGCCTTCCGCAAGCCTTGCCGCTAGTTCTTCGAAGAATACGTCGACGACCTGTTCGATTTCTTCCGGTCGCAATTCAGGATTATCAGCCGCAAGTGACTGCAGCAGTTCGGATCTTATCATTACCACCCCTTTCCGGGCCCGGCACACGCCGAAGCATCTCAGAGATTCTTGTTCGTACGCACGGTGCGACCCGATGCCCATGTACGCAGCTGTCATTTAGGATGGCAGAACATGCCGCACAGTGCAATTGCCGAGTGGCGCGCAAAGCCTGGCGGTTTGGCAGGTTTCGCTCAGGCGGGGTCCGTCAGGTCTTCGAGCGCGATTGCCAGCCGATCCATCTTGCGGCGAATCTCCGGCCATTCTTCCTGCAGGAAAGCCTGCTTCTCACTTTCGCGCAGCTTGGCTGCGGCGCCTTCGCGCACGAACATGCCGACACCGCGCTGAACGCGAATCAGCCCGTCTGCCTGGAACTGCTGGTAGGCCTTGGCCACGGTGAGCGGGTTGGCACCCTGTTCTGCCGCGAAGGCGCGGACCGAAGGCAGCATGTCCCCTTCCGCATATTCGCCTTCGATGATGGAGGCGGCGATGCGATCGCGCAGGCGCAAATAGACGGGTTTGTTGTCGCTCATGTCAGGTGATGCAGTGCCATAATACAGCGCGTCAGGTCAAGTGCGCTGGCGTACTGTGTCGCAAGGCACGCCGGTTTCGGCTGTAACGAAACGCGCTTCACAAAAGCAGGCAAGGCGCTAGGTTGCCCGCTTTCCGGGTCGGGGATGGCCCGGGCAGCAACGGGGACGGGATCGCATATGAAAGACATGGCCTTGTGGAACGAGGGGGACTGGGTTGCCGCCATCGCGACGGTGATCCTGGGCGCATTCCTGGCCGGGGGACTGGCCATCGCTGCCAGCCGCAAGGAGGAGGCGCTCGGCCATCCCAAGGGCCTGTACATGCTGTTCTTCGCCGAGATGTGGGAGCGCTTCAGCTTCTACGGCATGCGCGGCATATTGATCTTCTACCTCGTGCAGCACTGGGCCTTCAGCCAGGGCGAGGGGAACCTCATCCTCGGCGCCTATGGCTCGATGGTCTACATCACCCCCGTGCTCGGCGGCTGGCTGGCGGACCGTTACCTGGGCCAGCGCAAGGCGGTGCTGTTCGGTGGCATCCTGCTGGCATTGGGCCACCTGTTCATGGCCTTTGAGGGCACCGGCGGACAGGACGATCCCACCATCAACGTGTTCTGGATGGCGCTGGCACTGATCATCGTGGGCTCCGGTTTCCTCAAGGCCAATATCTCGGTGATGGTGGGCCAGCTCTACAAGCTGACCGACAGCCGCCGCGACGCCGCCTATACGATCTTCTACATGGGCATCAACGTGGGTGCCGCCGCCGGTACCATCCTTGTCGGCTACCTTGGCCAGACCGTCGGCTGGGCCTATGGCTTCGGCCTTTCGGGCATCGGCATGGTGGCAGGGCTGATCGTCTTCGTGCTGGGCAAGAACGCGCTGCGCGGTGCCGGTGAAGCGCCCTCGCTGCTGCCGAAGAACAAGGAACTGCTGATTTATATCGGGGGCTTTGCCGCCGTGGCGGTGATGTGGTTCCTGATCCAGTATCGCGACGTGATCCAGCTGCTGCTGATCGTATGCGGCGTGGGCCTGTTGGGCTATGTCCTGTTCGAGGCGTTCAAGCTGCCCAAGCAGCCGCGCGAGCGGATCTTCGCCATCCTGTTCCTGATCGCGCTGAACCCCTTGTTCTGGGGCCTGTTCGACCAGGCGCCGGGCAGCCTCAACATCTATACCGACGAGCATATCGATACCGGCAACATCCCGGCTTCGGTGTTCCAGTCGATCAACCCGATCTACATCATCCTGTTCGCACCGCTGTTTGCAGGCTTGTGGCAGTTCCTCGGCAAGCGCGGGCTGGAACCATCGGCACCGGCCAAGTTTGCCCTCGCCCTGTTCCAGGTTGGCGCGGGCTTCCTCGTCTTTGCATGGGGCGCGCAGAGCGTGGGCATGGAAGCGATGACGCCGGTGATCTTCCTGTTCCTGATCTACCTGCTGCACACCACGGGCGAGCTGTGCCTTTCCCCTGTCGGCCTTTCCGCGATGAACCGGCTGGCACCGAAATTCATGGCCAGCCTGATCATGGGTGCATGGTTCTACATGACCGCCGTGGGCAGCTTCGTGGCTGGCAAGATCGGCGAGGCGACGGGCGGCGAAAGCGGCGAGATGTCGAAGGAACTCACCCTGTCGATCTACGGCCAGATCGGCTGGATCGCGATCGGCGTGGGCGTGGTGGTCCTCGCAGTGAGCCCCATAGTGAAGAAGTGGATGCACCTCGATACGCTGGGCGATGACAATGTGGGAGACGACCTGCGCGGCGGCGAGGAAGTGGGCGAACCGCAAGCTGCCGGCATGCATCCCGAGGTGCGGAGCTAGGCCAGGCCGGGCGCATGACGCGGCCGGGGACCGTTTGCTCCTCCGCCCTCAGGCCCGGACGTGCAAAAAGCCTAGGCTCTCGCCTCGGCAACACCTGCGCTGTTGTGGCGCAGCGCGGAGAGCACCGTCTCGACGATATGCGGGGCGTTGAGCCCTGCCTCGTCATACTGCTTTTCCGGCGCGTCCTGGTCCTGGAAGATATCGGGCAGGCGCATGGTGCGGATCTTGAGGCCGACATCGACCAGCCCTTCGTCCGACGCCAGCGTGAGCACATGCGCGCCGAGGCCGCCAATGCTGCCCTCCTCGATCGTCACCACAACCTCATGGGTGGTGGCGAGCTTGCGGATGAGTTCCGCATCCAGCGGCTTGGCAAAGCGCATGTCGGCAATGGTGGTCGCTAGACCCTTGGCTTCCAGCGTGTCCGCCGCCTTCTGCGCTTCGGCGAGGCGCGCGCCCAGTGAGAGGATGGCGACCTTGCCGCCCTTCTCGTCACCACGGACGATACGGCCCTTGCCGATCGGCAGCTTCTCCAGCACCTCGGGCATTTCCACGCCCACGCCCGCGCCGCGCGGATAGCGGAAGGCGATGGGGCCTTCGTCATGTTCTGCGGCGGTGTAGGTCATGTGCGCCAGTTCCGCCTCATCCGAGGGAGACATGACGACCATGTTGGGCAGGGTGGCAAGATAGGTGATGTCGAAGCTGCCCGCATGGGTGGCGCCATCGGCACCCACCAGCCCGGCGCGGTCAATCGCGAAGCGCACCGGCAGGTTCTGGATCGCCACATCATGCACGATCTGGTCGAAGGCGCGCTGCAGGAAGGTGGAATAGATCGCCGCGAAAGGCCGCATGCCTTGTGCCGCGAGGCCGGCAGCGAATGTTACCGCGTGCTGTTCGGCAATGCCCACGTCGAAGGCGCGGGTGGGGTGCGCCTTGGCAAACTTGTCCACGCCAGTGCCCGAAGGCATGGCGGCGGTGATCGCGCAAATGCGCGGATCGCTCTGCGCCAGCTTGGCCAGCGTTTCGCCGAACACGTTCTGGTAGGCAGGCGGGCCGCCACTCGATTTCTTCTGCTCGCCGGTGATCACGTCGAACTTGGCGACCCCGTGATACTTGTCCGCCGATTCCTCGGCCGGGCGGTATCCCTTGCCCTTCTGCGTCACCACGTGGATCAGGCAGGGGCCTTCCGCAGCATCGCGGACATTTTCCAGCACCGGCACCAGCTGGTCCATGTCATGCCCGTCAATCGGGCCGACGTAATAGAAGCCGAGTTCCTCGAACAGCGTGCCGCCCATGGCCATGCCGCGGGCATATTCATCCGTCTTCTTGGCCGCCTTGTGCAGCGGCTTGGGCAACTTGCGGGCAAAGCGCTTGGCCAGCTCGCGTAGGCCGAGGAACTGCCCGGAGGTGACCAGGCGCGCAAGATAGCCGGACAGGCCGCCCACCGGCGGAGCGATCGACATGTCATTGTCGTTGAGGATCACGACCAGCCGGTTGCCGGCGGCTTCGGCATTGTTCATCGCCTCATAGGCCATGCCCGCGCTCATCGCGCCATCACCGATCACCGCAATGGCCTTGCCCGGATCGCCGTTCAGCTTGTTGGCGATGGCAAAGCCGAGGCCGGCCGAGATCGAGGTGGAGGAATGCGCCGCACCGAACGGATCGTATTCGCTTTCGCTGCGCTTGGTGAAGCCGGACAGCCCGCCGCCCTGGCGGATGGTGCGGATACGGTCGCGCCTGCCGGTGATGATCTTGTGGGGATAGGCCTGGTGGCCGACATCCCAGATCAGCCGGTCTTCCGGGGTGTTGAAGACATAGTGGATCGCCACCGTCAGCTCCACCACGCCGAGTCCGGAACCGAGGTGCCCGCCGGTGGTGCCGACCGTGTCGATCATCTCTTCGCGCAGCTCGTCTGCCAGCTGGCGCAACTGTTCCGGCTTGAGCTTGCGCAGGTCGGTTGGCGTATCGACCGTGTCGAGCAGCGGAGTGTGGGGCCCTGTTGTCATAGGTAAGCCTTACAGATGCCAATCCTGCCTGTCGATGAACGAGATTACGGGACTTAGGAGGTGCAGTCGGAACACAGGCCGCGCAGCTCCACAACCGGGCGCACCCCGCTGTAACCATGCGCCTGCCCCGCTTCGCGCAAGGCGCTTGTCAGCCTGTCGTCATCGAAATGGCTGGCCTGGCCGCAATCGTCGCAGATCAGGAAGATGCAATCGTGCCGGCAGCCGGGGTGGCTGTTGGCAAGATAGGCGTTGGCGCTCTCGATGCGGTTGGCAAGGTTGGTGCGCACGAACAGGTCAAGGATGCGATAGACGCTGTTGGCCGCCACGCGCTTGCCGCGCGCCTTGCCCACGTCTTCGGCAACGTCATAGGCCGAGGCCGGGCGTTCATGCGCGGCGAGCGCGCGGAACACGTCGGCGCGCATGGCCGTCCACTGTTCGCCCGATTGCGAAAGGACGCGTTCGGCCTCCTCGATCAGGGTTTCGCCGCTGTGTTCGTGATGGCTGTGCGCAGTCATGCCCCGATATATAGGCGCGCTTCGCGCAGGCGGCAAATGCTGCGAGGGCCGGGATCAGCCTGTCTTGTACTCGCTGCGATAGAACTGCGGGAACATCTCGCGCAATGCGCGGACCTTGGGCGCATCCCAACGCCGGATATAGGCGTTGTCGGGATTCTTGTAGGCAAAGTCCTGGTGATAGGCTTCCGCTTCGTAGAAGCGCTTGGGATCCTCGATCGCCACGACGATGGGATCATCCCACACGCCCGAGCGACCCATCTGGCGGAGATAGGCTTGCGCCACGGCACGCTGTTCGGCCGAAAGCGGCACGATGGCGCTGCGATACTGCGGGCCGCGGTCCGGGCCCTGGCGGTTCAGCAAGGTCGGGTCCGCGCCGACGGAAAAGAGGATCTGCAACAGTTGGTCATAGCGGATGACGGAAGGGTCATAGACCACGCGCACCGCTTCCGCATGGTCCGTCACGCCTGATGCGACAAGGCGATAGCTGGCCTGGCGCTGGGTGCCGCCGTGATAGCCGGACACCGCGCTGTGCACGCCGTTGGTATGGGCAAAGATCGCCTCGATTCCCCAGAAGCAGCCACCGGCGAAGATGGCTGTCTGCAAGCCGGTCTCGTCCGCCTGTCGCATGGCGACGGGGGCGTCGAAGAACTCTTCCGCCGTGGCAGGGACATTGACGAAAACAGTTGCGGACAAGGCCGCAGCGATCAGGGCAGCTTTGAACTTCACCGTATCAGACCTCTCTTGCCTGACCCGGAATTGCTCCCGGGCCTAGATGCCCCCCAGCTTCGGCAGGATATTCGCCGCAAGCACGGCCGCAGTTACACCAAAGCCGAGGAAGAATGAACGGTAGAGTTCGGAAGTGAAGAGACCCATGGCCTTGTCTTTCTGCGCCGTCTGTTGCCCGGGCACCTAACAAGCGCAATCTGTCAGCGCGCTGAATGGGGCCGTCAGCAAACAGCTATCGCCGAAGATGGTTAACGAATCCTTGGGGGATCGAACCTAGTGGCGGAAGTGGCGCCTTCCGGTGAAGACCATCGCCAGGCCCGCTTCGTCAGCGGCCTTGATCACTTCCTCGTCACGCATGGCGCCGCCCGGCTGGATCACCACGCTGGCCCCGGCGTCAAGGGCAACCTCGATGCCATCGGCAAAGGGCAGGAAGGCATCGGATGCCATCGCGCTGCCGATGGTGCGGCTTTCGACCCAGCCGGCAGTCTCGGCCGCCTCGCGCGCGCGCACAGCGGCGATCCGGCCCGAATCGCGGCGGTTCATCTGGCCGGCACCAATGCCGGCGGTGGAGCCATCCTTGGCAAAGACGATGGCGTTGGACTTCACGTGCTTCGCCACTTTCCAGGCGAACAGGCAGTCTGCCAGTTCCTGCGCGGTAGGCTGGCGCCTGGAGACGACCTTGAGGTCATCGAGGCCGATCTCGCCAGCGTCGCGCGATTGCAGCAGCATGCCGCCCGCGATCGTCTTCATCTGGAAGCCCGGTCGCGCCGCAGGTGGCAGCTGGTCGAGCAGCAACAGGCGCAGGTTCTTCTTTGCGGCAAAGGCCGCCTTCGCCGCATCGTCAGCGCCCGGCGCGATGACCACTTCGGTAAAGATCTCGCAGATCGCATTCGCGGTCGGGCCATCGAGCGGGACATTGGTGGCGACGATCCCGCCGAATGCCGAAACGCTGTCACAAGCCAGCGCTGCCTCCCACGCCTCAAGCAGAGTGGAGGCCTGCGCCACACCGCAGGGGTTGGCGTGCTTGATGATCGCCACCGCAGGATCGCCACCGGCAAATTCGCTTACCAGTTCCAGCGCGGCATCGGCATCGTTGTAATTGTTGTAGGACAGTTCCTTGCCCTGCAGCTGGACCGCCTGGGGGATGCCCTGTGCGCCAATGGCTTGCGGGACATAGACCGCTGCCGTCTGGTGCGGGTTTTCACCGTAACGCAAGGTGTCCTTGAGGCTGAAGGCCATCGGCAGCCTGTCCACGAACGGCGTTGCCTTCAGCGCCTCTGCTCCCAGCGGGTTGGTGAAGGCCTCGGCAAAGGCGAACCAGTTGGCAATTGCCGCGTCATAGCTGGCCGTGCGGGCGTAGGCCTTGCCTGCCATGCGGATGCGGAAGGCATGGCTGGTGGCGCAATCCCTTGCATCCAGTTCCGCCAGCAACTCCGCATAATCGGCCGGATCGGTAACGATGGTGACAAATGCGTGGTTCTTGGCCGAGGAACGGACCATGGCGGGGCCGCCGATATCAATGTTCTCGATGATCTCCTCGCGGCTGGCACCACGTGCCACCGTCTGTTCGAACGGGTAGAGGTTCACCACCAGCAGGTCGATCGCGCCGATTCCGTGCGCGGCCATGGCAGCGACATGTTCATCGTTGTCGCGCACCGCCAGCAGGCCGCCGTGGACCACCGGGTGCAGCGTCTTGACCCGGCCATCCATCATCTCGGGGAAACCGGTAAGTTCGGAAATGTCCTTTACCGGCAGGCCGGCATCGCGGATCGCCTTGGCCGTGCCGCCGGTGGAAACGAGTTCCACGCCCTTGGCCGCCAGTGCGCCGGCCAGTTCGACAACGCCGCTCTTGTCGGACACCGAGAGCAGCGCCCGCTTGATGGTCACATCGGTCATTGTGGTCGATTATCCTATCTTCTTCAGCAGCCAGCCGAAATTTCCGCCGCCACGCGAAACGAGTCCCTGAATCACCAGCTGCTCTACAGGATGCGGACGGCCTTCGCCATCGACCCAGAGGCTTTCTTCCGCCTCGAGCTTTTCGGCGCTGGTATGAAATTGCCAATAGCTGCCATCGGGCAGCGACAGGGTGGCGCCCTTGCCGCTTTCCGCCAGCTTGAGCGTGACTTGGGGGCCAAGGTGGAAGCGGATGGCATAGGGCACCTTGCCCCGCTTGCCCTTGCGGCCGGATGGTTCGAGCACATCCTCGCCGCGCAATTCGCTGCCGTCTTCCCGCAGGATCAGGATGCGCCGGTGCAACAGGCCGAAGCGCTGGGCATAGCCATCGTGGCTCGCCTCGATCCGCGTGGCATCGCCCTGCGAAGTGCGAACGATGCGCCGGTCCACGTCGACCGCGCCCACGCCATTGCCCAGCTTGCCGTTGATCAGCACGGCGGTGGAATTGGAATCGCCCAGCACCATGGTCGAATGGGCAGCCGTTGCCCGCAGGCCCTGTTCGATCCGGGTCGGCACCTGCCCACCGGCAAAACCCGCACCGCCGCAATTGCCGACAAGGCGATAGTCACCGTGGCTGAATTCGAAGGCGAGAGTGGAGGCACAGCCGCTGCGTGCGTGGCGGGCGAGCGGCGGCGGCGATGTGTCGAATTGCAGCACGGCCTGCTGCGCGCCCTTTCGCGCGGAGACCCGCTGGTATCCCCATTGCCGCGGCTCGCGCAGCGGGCGGGTGCGTATGCCGCTGGCCTGGACCAGCGCCTGCACCTTCTCCGCACTCACGGCACCGGCTCCCTGCCAATTGCCCAGGCTGCCATCGGCGTGGGTCAGGGCCAGCAAGGGCGGCACCAGCAGGCCGAGCATGGTTTCGATCGCTTGCGGCGGCTCCATCTCTGTCGCGCGATAACAGGCGGACAGGTCCACCAAGGCGGCGATCACGTCCATCTGCGCCAACGGGCTGCGCGACAGCACGCCGCCATCATCGCCCACCAGCTCGCCCAGGGCGCGGACAAGACCCGCCTCGCCAAACAGCCGGCGCGGCTTGCCTTCCGGCATGAGCAGGCCGGCAGCGGTGATCGCGCACCACCCGATAACCTCCCCCTGGCGATCATCCGCGCGGGTGACGTTGCGATCGAGCCAGCGGGCGGTTTCGCTGATGGCATCCATCAGCCGGCCGCACTGGCCCTTGTCCTGCTGCGAGAGGACAAGCGGTGCATGGACCAGCCAGGCAAGCAGCCGATGCCCCGCGTTCTCAACCTTCCAGGCAGCGCCCTTCTGGCCAGGATCGCCATTGGCATCGAGCCATGCCTCGAGGATGCGCTGCGCGGTGGGCGCACATTGCGGCAGCGTTCCGCCAGCCGAAAGGTCGCACAGCCAGGTGAAGCCGTGAATCGCGCGCTCGAAAGGCGGGGTCAGCTTGGCGGCCGGCGAGCAATCCACCTGCCCGATGGGGTCCTTCACGCCGTGGATCAGGAAGTGGCCTGCCCGCAGTGCCATGCCTGCCACGCGATCGCCCTTGAGCGGGCTTTGCACCGCCGCCAGCAGCCGCGGTCGGATCGGCTTGCGGAACGGCGCAGCAAGCGTGTGGCCGGGAATGCCCATGCGATAGGCGAAGCGGATCAGCCTTTCGCCGGGGCTGGCATCGGGCGGGTTGAAATCGCTGAGCACCAGTTCGCGCGAGGGTGCAGCGGTTTGCGCTTCCGCCTTTGCGGCAGGGGGCGGTGCAGGCGCATCCAGTGCAAGCTCTTCCGGCCGGTCATTGTCGAGCGGGATCGCCATCTGCCGCGCGCCATCGTTCCCGCTCTCGTGGCTGTCCGCACCCGAGTGATCCGTGTCGTGGAGGCGCGTTGCGAGATCGTCCATGCCCTAGCCGCCCTTCAAAGCGCGTATGTTGTCGGCATAGCAATCCGGCCCGCCCTTGAAGGTGGCGGAACCGGCCACCAGCACATCCGCCCCGGCATCCACGCACAGCCGCGCGGTTTCGGCATTCACGCCGCCATCCACTTCGATCAGCACGTCCAGCCCGCGCTTGTCGATGGTCGAGCGGATCGCCTCGATCTTCCTGAGCTGGCTGGCAATGAAGCTCTGCCCGCCGAAACCGGGATTGACACTCATCACCAGCACGAGGTCGATGTCCTCATAGAGGTAGTCGAGCATCTTGGCGGGCGTGCCGGGGTTGAGCGACAGGCCGGCCTTGCATCCGGCGGCCTTGATCGCCTGCACGCTGCGGTGGACATGCGGGCCTGCTTCCGGGTGCACGGTGATGATGTCCGCACCTGCTTCGGCGAACTGGTCGATCCACATGTCGACCGGCGAGACCATCAGGTGCACGTCCAGCACCTTCTCGGTATGGGGACGCAGCGCTTTTACCACGCCCGGCCCGATGGTGAGGTTGGGGACGTAATGCCCGTCCATCACGTCGACATGCACCCAGTCCGCCCCGGCAGCATCGATGGCGCGCACTTCCTCGCCCAACTTCGCGAAGTCGGCGGAAAGGATCGAAGGAGAGATCAGAGGGGTGCCCATGTTGGGTCTGTGCGATACGCCTGCGCGAATCGCCGAACAAGCAGCGCGCGCGACATTTCCACACGGGCGAGCATCAGGTGTTTCCCCGGGTTTTCCCGTTGCTGACCGGGCGCTTCACCCGCCATTCACTGGCAAGGCACTAGGAATTCAGGCAAACAGGGTTACTGCCCTGTCAATTATGGTCCTCAAGAGAAAGATCATGGCCAAGAGTTTTCGACGCGCCGCATCGGCGTTTGCCATTGCCGGGGCCCTTGCAGCCGGGCTTGCCTTGGCTGCACCTGTGCAGGCGCAGTACCGGCAGGAAATCCGCAATAATCCGGCACAATGCCGCGGGGCAGGCCCGGCCGTGCGGGTGACCGTGAACGAGATCAAGAACTCCAGCGGCACCATCCGCGTGCAGCTTTACCGCGGCACCGAATCGGACTGGCTGGAAAGCGGCCGGTGGATCTACCGCATGGAAGCCCCCGCGCGCGAAGGCAGCATGAGCTTCTGCATGCCCGTGCCGCAAGCGGGGACCTATGGCATCGCGGTGCGCCATGACGTGAACGGCAATGGCAGCACCGACATCACGCGCGATGGCGGTGCGATGTCGGGCAACCCCAGCCTCAACATCTTCAACCTTGGCAAGCCGAGCTACCGTAAGACCCGCTTCGACGTGGGTAACGAGGTGATCTCGATGACCTTGCGGATGCGCTACATGTAGGATGCGCAGGGCGGGCGATCAGCCTCGGCGCCTTGCCCGCCACACCTTCCACAGGACCGCCGGGGCAGAAAGCACGGGATGCTTTTCCCGCCACGGGGTGACGTCAACCTTCACGCCGGTGTGCCGTTCCACCTTCCACGCCGCATAGCGGCCCGCTCCATCGAAGGTGCGCGTGGCCCGAAGCAGGCGTGCGATGTTGATCGCTTTTCCAAGGCGGCGGCGGCGCTTCCACCAGCCGAGCACGCGGCGGCGCTGCGCTTGCGGCATGGCCGGGGTGAGCACATCTCCCCTTGCGGCAAGGGCAATGCCCTCCGCTTCCAGCGCGGCGGGCAGAAGCCCGGCGAAATGCGCGGCATTGGCTTCGAGGATGGCATTCTCGCGTCCCGGCTTTTCCACCCGCAGTTCGGCCTTGTAGGTCGCGCGGAAGAGCGCCCGCCAATAGTCCTCCTCCGTCCCGCTCGCAGGCCCGACCGCAACCGCCAGGCGCGCTGCGGTGCGTGCGGCATAGGCCAGCGCCGAGAGGACCTTGTCCTGTGCGGCGGCATCCCTTGCGAAGACCACGGCGCTAGGCTGCACGAAGCGCGCCCATATGGTGGTATCGCGGCTTTCGCCCCGGCACGCCGCGGCGAATTTCGCCAGCGTCATGGTGGCGATCTTGGCGCGCAGGGTTTCGCCATCATGCATCCATTCGCGATAGGATACACGCGGCCACATGCCCTTTTCGGCCTCGCCCGTAGTCAGCACGTAATAATCGATCACCCCTTCCAGCAAGCCAGTGCGCAGGTTGGAGCCATAGAACAGCACCGCCTCTCCGCCTGCTTCATCGGCAAGGCGCGCGGCGAACTGGCGAATGGCAGGGTGGACGTCGCGTTGCAGCGCCACGCCGATGCGTGCGCCGAGCGTGCTGCTCACGGGACGATAAAGCGCAGGCGCGGACCCGCCGTGACGCTGTAATGGCCGGGCGGAAAGGCTTCGCCATCAAGGATGAAGCGATCGGCGATATCGAAATCGAAGGCATCCATGCCATGGGTATGGAAGCCCCTCCGGCGCGTGCCGTCCCCGGCCTTGCCGCGGAAGATCGCCGGCAGGCGCAGCAGCAGGCGACGGCGCGAATTGTCGAACACCGCCATGCGGATTTCGCCCTCGATATCGCGGAAGGGACGCAAGCCCGCCGGGAAGCGGCGCAGGGTCGATGCGAACATGAAATAACGTTCGGAGAAGGCACCGCCACCAGCGTGCTCGATCTCCCAGCCGTCCTTCTGGCGCAAACGCATGCGCGTGCCGCGACGCCAGGGGTTGTCCTTGCCGCCGAAGAAGGCCTGCAGCCCGCTCCAGACCGCGGTCACGCCCACGGCCGCGGCATTGAACGCGCCGAAGTTGTGCGCATCCTGGCCAAGGCTGATGGCATAGGTATAGGCCCCGGCCCCAAGCACGAAGCCGCGCACCTGGGCATTGGCCTTGTCGCGCTGGGATACCACCAGCGGCCGCCGGATCACGGCACTGTCCCGCTTGGAACTGGCCAGCGCATCGGCCAGTGTCCAGCCTTCGGGAATACCAAGGTCATGCGCCAGGGCATTGGTCTTGCCGCTGGGCAGGAGGATCAGTGTCGGCCAGCTCTCGCCAAATGCACTTGCGCCGCAGGTCAGCACGTCGCGCACGGTCCCGTCACCGCCGTCGATGGCGATATAGTCAACACCCTTGGCCGCAAAGTCGGCGAGGATATCGAACAACTCGCTGCGCTTTTCCGGCGCTGCGACAATCACCCCGTGCGGATCGTCCTGCCGTGCGCGCGAACCTTCGTTGCCGTGGCTGTGCGGATTGCGGATCAGCCCCACCAGCGGCTCGCTGCGGGCAGGCGCCATGGATGGCCCGCTCGCCATCTGCTCCGCCGCATCGACTTGCGGCAGGCTGTCAAAAAGGTGGATCGCTCCGTGCATGGTGCCGCCTTACCCGTTAACCGGCCAGAATTACTACGGCTTTGTGCAATTGGCCGCCATATGTCGTGAAACTACAACAGTCCGCCAGTCCCGATGGCGCATTCTTGCCACACTAAACGCCCTCGGCGCCCTGCAGCCCGGCAAAGATAGGTTTTACCGTGCAACTGGCAAGCCTTGCCTGCACATTCGCTGGCATAGCGCGCGACAGAGCGATAGAAAGTGCCCCATGCTGACAGAAAACCTGCTTGCCGCAGCCCGAGAGATCGAACCGCGCATCACCGCGCTTCGCCGTGCCATCCATGCCGAGCCCGAACTGGGCCTCGAAACCCCGCTCACCCTTGCCAAGGTGCGCACCGAGCTGGCTGACCTGCCACTGGAA
Organism: Alphaproteobacteria bacterium; assembly: GCA_030424845.1. Classification (GTDB taxonomy): domain Bacteria; phylum Pseudomonadota; class Alphaproteobacteria; order Sphingomonadales; family Sphingomonadaceae; genus Alteraurantiacibacter. Next base: position 411,456 of record JAUHWC010000004.1, read on the forward strand.
TGGAAGGAAGGCACCTCCGCCACGGGCGCCGTCGCCATCCTCAAGGGCGGGAAGCCCGGCAAGGCCGCCTTGCTGCGCGGCGACATGGACGCGCTGCCGATGCAGGAAGAAACAGGCCTGCCCTTTGCCTCCACCATCCCCGGCAGGATGCATGCCTGCGGGCATGACACGCACACCGCCATGCTGGCAGGGGCTGCGCGGATCCTGGCTGCGCGACAGGCCGAGCTGCCCGGCGAAGTGCGCTTCATGTTCCAGCCGGGCGAGGAAGGCTTCCACGGCGCGCGCTACATGATCGAGGACGGGCTGCTCGATCCCATGCCCGATGCTGCCTTTGCCCTCCACATCATGCCCAATTCGCCGCATGGCGTGATCGCCGGCAAGGTGGGCGCGATGCTGGCGGCAGCGGACCAGTTCCAGATCACCGTCAAGGGCGCAGGCGGCCATGCCAGCCTGCCGCATGACACGCGCGATCCCGTCCCCGTGGCCGCCGAGATCGTGCTTGCCCTGCAGACAATGGTGACGCGCCGCTTTTCTGCCGCCGAGGCTACCGTGGTTACCGTCACCCGTCTCGATGCGGGCACGGCGCACAACATCATCGCCGATGACGCAATGCTGCGCGGCACGATCCGCACCCTGTCTGCCGAACGGCGCGAGGCGGTGCATGAAGCCATGCGCGAAACCGCCCGCCATATTGCCGAGGCCCATCGCTGCTATGCCGAAGTGGTGATCGAGGAAGGCTTTCCCGTCACCTTGAACGATGCGCGCGCGATCGACCTTGCGCGCAAGGTGGCAATGGAACTGGGTGGCGAGGCAGGCTGGCAGGAACTGTCCCACTCGCTGATGGGCGCGGAAGACTTCTCCTATGTCCTCGAGAACGTACCCGGCGCCATGCTGTTTCTCGGCGTGGCGGAAGACGGGGCGGACTGGAAGGGCTGCTGCGGCATACACTCCAACCGCATGATGGTGGATGAAAGCGTGCTGCCCAAGGGCTCCGCCTATCTTGCTGCTTGTGCCTTGAAATTCCTCGAGGAAGGCTGGGCAGGGTAAGCGACATGCGCGGTTGACCCCTGGCCCTGACCGCCTAGAGCACAAGCCATGCTGCACCTTCTCAAGAACGCCCTCAAGGAACCCTCGATCTTCCCGGAAGCGGCGAACTGGCTCTTCACGCGTCACGTGTTGCGCAGCGAGCCGACGCGTGAGCATTACGGCGTGCAGATCGGCAGTTTCGTGGATTTCAGCGAATACCATACCTTCCGCGCCACCATCGCGCCGGAGGAACATGCCTTTCTCAAGGACTTCGACATCGGCCCCGGTGCCGTGCTCGACATAGGGGCCAATCTCGGCATGTTCAGTTGCCTTGTCGCGCAGTTGCGTCCCGGCAGGCGCATCCTCGCCTTCGAGCCCGGCCCGTCCACCTTCCCCGCCCTGCAGTCCAGCGTGCGTCGCAATGGCGCGAATGTGGAATGCCATCGCCTTGCCCTGAGCGACCGCGATGGCGAGGTCGTGTTTGCCATGCGCGAGAATGCGCGGGCCAATTCCTCCATCTCCACCGATGGCGAAGGCGTGCGCGTGCCGACCAGGACGCTGGACAGCGTGGTGGCGGAATTCGGCATTGCCGAGATCGGCCTGCTGAAGATCGACACCGAGGGCTTTGAAACGCCTGTGCTGCAAGGCGCCACGCGCGTGCTGAATGAAATCCGCCCCTCGGTGATCTATTTCGAGGTCTGCCCCACGCTTACCCGCCGCGCCGGCTTTGACCCTTCAGGCCCGGCACAGATCCTTGCCGACGCAGGCTACGCCTTGCGCGAGTTGCGCCTTGACGGATCGCTCGGCCCGGTCACGCCGGAGTTGGCACAAGGGCAGGAACTGGCCAACTGGGTGGCCTTGGCAAGAGCCTGATGGCGCACCCGACAGGATTGTGCTCCGCTTCGCTTCGCACGTCTCCGGCGCCCAAGCGCCTCCGACTCCGAACAGGTCTCGTCTCCGTGGATACGCCAAGGGCGAGGCTCCCCTAAGGAACCCCGCCCTTGGCGCACCCGACAGGATTCGAACCTGTGGCCTCTGCCTTCGGAGGGCGGTTGTCTGTTATTTTATTACCCTATTATCATAGGCTTATGGCTTGTAATTTGGCCGCGCGCCCGATTTTTGCCTAAGGTCAGTTCGGATTTTGAGTATGAAACGCCTCTCCTCTGACTTGCCTACACTCCGCAATCCTGCGCCTGGATGGCGTCAGTTCATATCGTTGAATTCCCGAAATTTGTTGCAAAACTCCGTGGATTGGCGAATTGGGCTCGCGTCAACCAAACCTACAAGCGCCACGCAACTTAATTTTGGATCAGGCTCCAAGAAAGAAGTTTATACCCAGCGGTGATCGCGCCGACAGCGCTTCCAACGCAAGGCCCAAGGGCTGGCAACCAGGGCGCAGGCCAGATCTCCGCTGGTGGGCGAAACGCGCCAGGCAGTAGTGTGGCTTCCGTCAACGTTACCAAATGCCGTGCAATTCATTGCTGGCCCTTCAACAAGAACATGCCCCGAGGAGCAACGGCCGGTCGGCCGACCCACAAGTTTCACAAAAGCATCTCGGTCTTCCCCCGCGCTAGCATCAGGGCCAAGTTGGTGGCTTCGGCAGGCTACATCTATCTTGCATGCCGCAACATCCGAGAGCCCGATCCGCAGACGTTGGGTACGACGAATGAAGCCGCTCCCATCCTAAACAGATGTGGGATTACAGTTTGCCTATTGATTTGCAGGCATAACTGCATTGGCGGCGCAAGCGTAGAACTATAAAATGCAAGGAAAATCGCCAATTCTCTTCAGCCAAATATAGACATGGACCAAAGTCGGATTTGCATACCGCAGTTTCCATGTTAAGCCGTAGCTGCTCTGAAAAATAATAATGAGCGTTCTCAACGGGAGGATCCTATGGAGGCAATATCGGTTTTCCAGTTTTCACTGGTTTACAACTCATTCTCATTTACCTTTGCAACTATGGCGGCTGCCACGCTCTTTCTTTGGCTTGGGCGTTCACAAGTTTCGAAAAACTACAAAACTGCTGTGACGATTTCTGGCCTCGTTTGCGCGATCGCCGCATACCACTATTGGAGGATTTTCGATAGCTGGGACGCCGCTTACGATGTTACGAACGGGGTCATCACCGCTACAGGCTACGCCTTCAACGATGCATACCGTTACGTCGACTGGTTGCTAACGGTCCCGCTCCTTCTAATTGAGTTGGTTCTGGTAATGCGCTTGAGCCGCGAAGAAACTGTAAGCAAAGCGACTAAGCTTGGTTTCGCCGCAGCCTTGATGATTGTCCTCGGGTATCCTGGCGAAATTGCGACTGATATACAGACGCGCGTGATCTGGGGTACGCTCTCGGCGATCCCGTTCTTGTACATTGTATATGAATTGTTCAGCGGCCTTGGCGCATCCATTGAGCGGCAGCCCGAGAATGTGAAGGGCCTAGTAAAAAAGGCCCGTCTTCTGACCTTCGCATCTTGGGGATTTTATCCCATCGTCTACATGGCGCCCTATGCCGAAATCTCCGGCGCAACTGCGACAACGGCCATTCAAATTGGCTACACGATTGCTGACCTTGTTGCCAAAGCAGGCGTAGGCGTGCTGATTTGGGTCATTGCCGTTCGCAAATCAGAAGCCGAACAAGGCGCTTAAGAACCGGCCAACTTGCGAATGGAAACTTTCGCAGCATTGTCCTTGAACAGAGAAGCCGCCGCCCCTTCAGCAGGGGCGGCGGTTCCTTTTATATTTTGGCCCGCTCTCGTCGGGGGCTTGGCCTTTTCGATTTGGGGGGGGAGCTTCGACACCAACCTAACGCTCGCGGCCGCTGCTGTCCTTATGCTTTTTGTTGGATTGCCTCACGGAGCCTATGACCTTGCGGTTGCATCTCATGCGTTTTCCTTAGGCAAAAAGCCGGCCGCTCTGATTTTTAGCATTTACCTTTCAACCTCATTTTTTATGCTAGCAATGTGGTCCAGCGATCCGATAGCTACCCTCGTTCTTTTCCTGACTTTTTCTGCAATACATTTTGGCGATGATTGGCAGATGCTGGAATCGGGCCTGCTAAGGTTCCTTGCGGGCGCAAGCATTGTTTGCATCCCCACTTTCTTTCAAACAGAGGCCGTGCTCGTTTTATTCAGGGCGCTGGCTCAAAATGAAATTAGGTGGGTTGTGGCTGTCTTGATCGCTGCCACCCCAGTTGCAATTTTGGTTACGGCAGTTGGAATGACGATCTCCTGGCGGAGGGGAAACAAGGCTTGGGTATGTGCCCAAACTGCATCTTTAATTGGGCTGGCTGTACTTCCGCCACAAGTCGGGTTTCTCCTTTATTTTGGCTTTCTTCACTCTCCTCTCCACATGAGAGAGGTTGTTATAATGCTGCCAAGTTGGTCAAAAAAACGTTTCTGGTTCTACGGAACTCTTATTTGCCTTGGGTGTCTTGTTGTCGCAACTCTGCTGTTACCTGATTTGATATCTGGCAAATCAAAGGAGATGTCGGCCGAAGCGTTCAGACTACTTTCTATCCTTGCTGCACCGCACTTAGTTCTCACGCTTGCTATGCGCTCCGATACCAGTCGGCGGAAGATTTTAACTTATTTTTCACAAAACGACCCAGCAGCAGGCAAGCGCTGAATTATGCGGCAGGCCGCTCGATGGGGGCTGGACAATGTCAATAGGCTGGGCGGCCAACCCCGCTAGTTGCGGATCCGTACCTAAGGTCTAGTTGCCGATTTCAATCATGACCTCGTTGCGTCGCATGAACGGTAGCGTCCAAGGTGCATTATAAAAGGCGTATGTTGGATGACCTTGGGGTCTAAAACCTTCCCGCTCGAGATAGGCGAGCAACTGCTCTGTATGTTCGTCGAGCGAAGTCTGGTTGCCGAAACCTGAAAACTGGATCGCAGCAAAGCGACTGGAGGGCACTTCGATCAACTGAACTTCTGGATTTACCGGCTGAGGGAGCGTTGCCATAGTATATTCCGAAGGCATGACGAAACGGACTTTCCACGAAGCGCCATCGCTCTGTTGAGTGACCGGCGCAGTCATCGCAATCGTCTCGTTGGCCTGCTGCGTCACCGGCGCGGTCATTGCCACATTTTCTGAGGCGAGGTTATTACCGAAGATATAGTCTGCGATTACGCGAAAACCGTCTCCGATGGCATCTTCGCGTTCGCCTTCGACGTCCGCTTCGGCAACGATCATCGCTCCATAACGACGAATTTCGATCTGCCCCTCGCTGGCGACCACATCGTAAGCGGGTGTTTCAACGTTATTCGCCACAAGGCTCCAAGCGAAGGCTACTAGGCAAACGAGTACGCCCAGCGCAGCTAGAATGATTAAAACCTTTTTCATATGCGGTCCTGTGGCTCAGTGGCCGATGGTATCCAGCTCACTAGAGCCTTTCTTAGGGGCGCTCATCGGCTGCCAAGGGGAAAGTAGAAATGACGAGCAGAAATTAGGATCAAAAGACAATCGAATGCAGATCGGTTTAGGCTCCCCTCCTGCCACTGATAGAAATTGCGCCCCTCTTCAGTCTGGTCAACGCGCTAGGTAAATTCAGCCCCCAGAGAAACCCATTCTCCCTGCTCCTTTTGGTAGAGCGCCCCCGAGCGGACAGCGGTTGAAAAATCCTTCTTAAGAGAGACTACATCGCAAAAATCAGAAGTTTAATGAAACATTTATTGAAACTGGATTGGCATCAGGCACCGGAAGGGCAGAGTTAGCCGGTGGCCTTGGAACGACCGATATTGAGGCTGTAAGCTGCACAACCTCTTGCTGCGCATTAGTTGTTGAAACATCGGCGCTTTGCTCGTCAGAGAGAGCGGCCAGAACTGGGTCAGAACCATCCTCAGGGTCACTAGGGGTCGGGGTCGGCTCCTCACCCACTGGCGAAGGCGGCAAAGGGGCCGCAGGTTCAACCTCAACAGCAACCAAAGAGGGCCCGGATTGGCCAACCGGAGGCTGAGCTGGCGCCTGGCCAGCTGGTGGCTGGTCCGACGAGGGCTGAGCTGGCGCCGGGTCTAGCATAGGCTGATCGGGCGGTGGCGAACCCTCCGGCGGTGGCTGATCGGACGGCGATGAATCCTCCGGCGGTGGCTGATCGGACGGCGATGAATCCTCCGGCGGTGGCTGATCGGACGGGGGTGAACCCTCCGGCGGTGGCTGGTCGGACGGGGGTGGACCCTCCGGCAGTGGCTGGTCGGACGGTGAAGAACCCTCCGGAGAAGGCGGCGGCGGAGGCGGAGGCGGAGGCGGCGGAGGCGGAGGCGGCGGCGGCGGAGGCGGCGGAGGCGGAGGCGGCGGAGGCGGCGGAGGCGGCGGCGGAGGCGGCGGCGGCGGCGCCTGAATAGACGAGACCTGGTTAACTAGGTTTTCGGCGGCGACCACCGTTGACGGCGACTGTTCTTCAGCAGGCGGCTCGTCAACAGGGGGCTCTTCAGTGGTCGGCCCGTCAATAGGAGGCTCCTCAGTGGTCGGCCCGTCAACAGGAGGCTCCTCAGTGGTCGGCCCGTCAATAGGGGGCTCCTCAGTGGTCGGCCCGTCAATAGGAGGCTCCTCAGTGGTCGGCCCGTCAATAGGGGGCTCCTCAGTGGTCGGCCCGTCAACAGGGGGCTCCTCTGGCGCAGGCGGCGGCGGCGGAGGCGGCGGCGGCGGCGGCGGC
>JAUHWC010000007.1 GCA_030424845.1 Alphaproteobacteria bacterium
CCATGAAGGACGTGCTGCCAGCCTCGGCGGTGGCCGAAAGCTTGCTCCACGTGTGGTCACGCGTGCCGTGGAGGTTGAGTGTACCGCGCATCAGCATGATGCCGCGATCTCCCATCGTGTTGATGTCCTCGCCCGCAACATTGTCGGTCAGCGTGATGGTGGCATTGTGCCGGTGGGGGGTGTCAGCCGTGCCGATGGTGAGCGATCCGCCCGGAACGTAGATCCACTCGCTCTCGAGGCTGATGTCGCGGTCGTCGGAGAATGTCAGGCTGCCCTGAATGGTCAGGCCGCGCAGGCCTGGCGCGTCAACGTCCAGCACCACATCCATATCGCGGGAGATAACCACCGTATCGCCCGCTGCAGGCACCTGTCCGCTTGGCCAGGTCGACGCATCGGACCAGAGCGACTGGGCATTTGCGGCCGAAGCCACGCCCAGCAGCGCGGCAATTGGCACAAGCATGACGGATTTGAGCAAGCAGAGCTGCAAGCGCATGGTGATTTCCCCTCCGGCGGGCTCCCTGTCCCGCAACTATGATCGGGATCGAGTTTGCCGCGAGGATGCCGGTTTGCCAAGGGCTACCAGCCGAACGACTTTTCCGCCGTATGCTCTGAAATTTCCAAGTGAAAGAGGTGGTGCGCGACGCAGTCAAGAGCGCTTCGGTCTCACGGCCAAAGTTCCCATATCAATGGGAAAATAGTGGGAAATCACGCGGAAATCGCCCGACTTTTGGCGCGCACTACGTTTAGCTTGCTCAATCAGAATAGTTATTCCGGCGCTTTCCCATATCGACGTTCCTGGGAAAAATCTCGGGTCTCCTGAGAACCGAACCTGAAGCCTTCGATGATCAGCGGAACTTGGACAGCGCAAAAGACGCGCAGCTGCTGCCAGATCACTCAAAGTCAGGCGGATTCGCCGCCAATCGCGGTGTGCGAGTTCGCCGATTTCGGCTTCCGAAAGGGATATCCACAGCTAGTTTTCGCTGCGGCAAATTTTTCAATCGGCCTGATCTTTCAAACGACGCGCAAACGACGCGCTAGTTTGAGAATCTGCAATGATTAAAGATAGATGGGAGTGTTTCGAGCGCGTTCGCATGTCTTGAAATTCGATGCTGGCTGATCCTAGCCTTGGCGAAATTCACCCGGAGAATTCCGCCATGAAAGACATGAAAGTTTCCCTCTATCGCCACCGCGAGCTCGCGATCGAGTGGCGTGAACCTGCATCGCTCAAGCGCAGTCCCAACAACCCGCGCCAGCATTCAAAGGATCAGATCCACAAGCTGCGCTGCTCGCTCCGCGAGTTCGGCTTCACCAACCCGATCCTCGTTGATGACCAGGGGGTCGTATTGTGCGGGCATGGTCGGCTGGAGGCGAGTATCGCGGAAGGCATCGCCAAGGTGCCGGTCATCCAGATCTCGCACCTCGATGAGGCACAACGCCGGGCCTATGTCATCGCCGACAATGCCCTTGCCGAGAAGGCCGGGTGGTCGCAGGAACTGTTGCGCAGTGAACTCGGGGGGCTGATCGAGCTTGGTTTCGATCTCGAGCTGACCGGGTTCGACACGGTCGAGATCGACAGCCTGCTCTCGTTTGATGACACCGGCACTGACGGCGGCGCCGCCGAGGACGAGGAAGCGGTCGAGCTGCCGGATGAGCGCGAACCGCTTTCGCGATTGGGTGACCACTGGATCATTGGTAGGCATCACTTGCTGGTTGCCGATGCCCGCGACCCTGAAAGCTATGCACAGAGATTGCCTCTCATCACCGCTCCCGTATCCCGCATTCGGAAGGGCAAGGAGATCAAGCTCGTCATCTCCGATAGTACCGGAGCAGAGCGCGACGAGACGCTAGTATCTCTGCTGCGCGAGGCACTGGCGATCAGGGAAGAGGTCTTGTCAGAACCTGAAATGACCATTGCCGAGAACGCCGCATCCAGCGGGCGTTGCCGAAAGCCGATGACGCGATTGTTTCGCCTCTCATGGATCGCGCCGGAGATCGTCGATGCGATTCTGGCTGGGGAGCAGCTTCACGCGGTGACAACCAGGTCGCTGCTCACAGCCGATCTGCCGTTGGACTGGTCGGATCAGAAGGCCGCCTTGGGCTTCTAGCACTCAAGGCAAGTGAGGTCTGCAAAACGGCCTCCTGAGACCGAGGCCGAAAATCCTGCATGAACGACCCGATCCGCCAGTCTCACTACCTCATATGAAATGCTGGGCCCGACAAAGCCCGCGGAAATGCGGGCTACACAGGCCCCATCGCGTGAATGCCTTGGAAGTCGGGTAATTTTGGGAGTGGGTGGTGCCGCTTACTGGACTCGAACCAGTGACCCCATCATTACGAATGATGTGCTCTACCAACTGAGCTAAAGCGGCCCTTTGCGCGGTGAGGCGCAAACTATGTGGAGGCCCGAGCCGGAATCGAACCGGCGTGCAAGGATTTGCAGTCCTCTGCGTAACCACTCCGCCATCGGGCCTCAATTCCCCAATGGAGAGCGCGGGCAACTAACGAATGCAAACCTAATGCGCAATGGGTTTCGTGCATCGCTTCGCTTGCGGGAAGCGGCGGGTATCGTTAGCACGCTAGGCAAGTCCCAGCGAAAGGCAGATCATGTCCGGCAAAGACGTCAAGATGCAGCACATGGCAGGTGCGAACGAGGAACGGATCCTGAGTTCCGACGTGTTCGAAAGCGCCGGCCGGAACCTGCCGCCTGCCAACGGCACGGGCACCATCACCGAGGAAGCGCGCGATATCGATATCTACCACAAGTGCGATGTGGTGGTCGTGGGCGGCGGCCCTGCCGGCTGCGCGGCAGCATGGGCGGCGGCGAAGGCCGGCGCGGATGTGACGCTGGTGGAGCGCTACAACTGCCTGGGCGGGCTTTCCACGGGCGGGCTGGTGATGTGGATCGACCGGATGACGGACTGGTCCGGCAACCTGGTGATCCATGGCTTCGCCCGCGAATTCATCGAACGGATGCCGGCCGAAGGCGTGGCCGGGCCGCCGCGCGAGGACTGGGGCCAGCGCGAGGAACGCAAGGTCACCTACTGGCGCAACCGGACCACGGCGCAGCACGGCATCGTGCAATGGGCACCCACGCTGGACCCGGAGCGAATGAAGCTCAACGCGCAGGAAATGCTGCTGGAAGCGGGCGTGCGCATCGTCTTTCACGCATGGGCAGCGCGCCCGCTGGTGCAGGACAATGTGGCCAAGGGCGTGATCTTCGAGAGCAAGGCGGGGCGCAACGCGCTGCTGGCCGATGTGGTGGTCGATACAACGGGTGACGGGGACATGTTCGCCCGTTCGGGTGCAGACTATCACACCGACATCGAAGGCAAGGACCCGCATCATTCGATGAACACCAGCTGGATCCTTGGCGGGGTCAACATGGACCGCTGGCTGGACTGGAAGGAAGAGCATCCGGACGAGTTGCGCCAGCTGATGGCGGACGGTCGCGAGGCGCTTGGCTTCTTCCAGACACCCTATGTCAGCTGGCGGCCCGACATCGCGCTGTTCCTCGGCCCGCGCCAGTCCGGCCTTTCCGCGCTGGACGTGGATGACATGACCGAGGTGGAAATCCGCAGCCACCGACTGATGCAGGGGCACTGCGAATTCTTCCGCAAGCACGCACCGGGTTTCGAGAATGCCTACATGTTGCAGAGCGCCAGCCAGCTTGGCGTGCGGCACACGCGGCGGCTGGCGGGCGTGGGCAAGATCGTGCGCGGCGATTGGGAGAAGGAAGCCCCCGAGGCGGACGAGGTGGGCCTCAGCCCGTCGATCAACCCCAAGTACCCGCTGGTTTCCGTGCCCTACGGTTCACTGTTGCCGCTGCAACTCGATGGATTGCTTGCGGCGGGACGGCACATCAGCTGCGATGCGAATTCCCACGGCTTCATGCGCGAGATCCCGCAATGCTGGCTTACCGGCCATGCAGCGGGCGTGGGCGCTGCGCTGGCGGCCGATGCCGGGATCCAGCCGCGCGATGTGGATGTAGACGCGATCCGCAAGGTGCTGCGCCAGCAGGGCGCATTCCTCAGCGATGACGAGAGCGTCAAGGCCGTGCGTGGCGAGGCTGTCCCGGCCGAATAGCGGCCGGGCACGACAAGGCTGGAAAAGAAGGGGTCAGTCCTTTTCGGGCAGCAAGACGCCGCCTGTTTCCATGCCGCGCACATCCTGGCGGAAATTCGCCAGGTAACCGGTTGCCGGGATGCGATAGCCCGGGCCTTCGCGCGCTGCCAGCTCCTCTGCCGGGACATCGATATCGATGCTGCGATTGGCAACGGAGATGCGCACGATGTCACCATCGCGCACCTTGCCGATGGGGCCGCCTGTGGCCGCCTCGGGCGCAACCTCGGCCACGGTCAGCCCCTTCAGGCACAGGCCCGAAAGCTGCCCGTCGGTGACGAATGCGGTGGTCTTGGCAAGGCCCGCCGCATCCAGTGCGAACAGCACCAGCGATGCCCCGCCGCCCATGGCCGGTCCGCCTTTCAGGCCCTGGTTGCGGCTGATGACGACATCGCCTTGCTTGACCACGCCATCCTCGATCGCCTGCATGCATTCCGCCGTGCTTTCAAACACGCGGGCAGGGCCGCTGAACTCCTCCGGGCGTGAACCGTCGCGGATGCCCAGGCGCACCACTGCGCTGGTCGCGAAACTGCCCTTCAGGATGGCGATGGCGGGGCCGGGGCCGACAGGATCGTCCATCGGGCGGATCACGTCGGGGCCTTCGATCTCGTAACCGGCGAGGTTTTCCGCCAGCGTCTTGCCGGTGCAGGTAAGCGCATTGCCATCGATATGCGGCAGCAGGCGCTTCAGCACGGCGCGCGCGCCGCCGGCATCCTCGAACTGCTCGATCCGCACATGGCCGGTGGGGCGCACAGCGGACAGGACCGGCACGTCGCTCATTTCCTCCCACATGGCGAAAATGTCGATGTCGCTCTCCGCCTCGATGGCGGTGGCCTGCAGGTGCTTGATGGCATTGATCGATCCGGATACACCCAGCACGGTGGCCACGGCGTTGCGGAAGGCGCCTTCGGTCATGATATCGCGCGGCAGCAGCTGCTCGTCCACCATCTCCACGATGCGGCGAGCGCAGGCTCGCGCGTTGTCCTGCATCTTGGGCGAATTGGCACGCACGGGGGCATTGCCGGGCAAGGTCATGCCCAGCGCCTCGACCACGGAGTGCATGGTGTTGGCGGTGGCCATGCCGGCGCAGACACCCGGCCCCATGATGGCGTTTTCGGCCATGTCGGCGACAGGGAACTTGGGTGTCTTGCCGAAGCGTTCGTCCACCTGTCCGGACCATACATCTTCCACGTCCACCGGCTCGCCATCGATTTCACCGGCAGGCTGGTATCCGCCGATCACCAGGATGGTGGGAATGTTGAGGCGCGCTGCGGCCATCAGGTGGCCCGGCGGCGTCTTGTCGCAGCTGGTCAGGCAGATCATGCCGTCCAGCATGGCGGCTTCCACCTGCACCTCGATATCGTTGGCAATGATGTCGCGCCCGGCAAGGATGTAGGAGCCGGCCTTGTTGGCACCGGTGATGAAGTCCGAAGGGGCTGCGGTGCGCACCTCGAACGGGACACCGCCTGCCTTGCGGATCTCTTCCTTCACGATTTTCGCGATGCCATCGAGGTGGGCATAGCAGATCGCCAGCTCGCTGGAGGAATTGACCACCGCGATCTTGGGCTTCTCCATGTCCTCCTTGCTGAGGCCAAGCGCGCGCCAGTTGGCACGGCGTCCGGGCGAATTGGCGGCGAGCGAGCGCAGTTTGGTCATTGCGGAACTGTCCTATTCGGCAGGCTGGGCTTCTGCCTTTTGCGGGGTGGGTTCGTCCTTCAGGTTGCGGGCGACCGATGCCAGCAACAGCACGAAGATGACGATGCCTGCCAGGCAGAAGGCGGTAAAGACATATCCCTGGCGTGCGCCCTCCGCGCCTTGCAGGAAGCCCGCGCCGGACCCGATGAAGGGAGCCGCCACGGCACCGAACTTGGCCATGAAGCTGGCCCAGCCACCGCCGAAGGCGCGCACGGCACTGGGGTAATAGATGCTGGTGATGGAGATCACCGCAGCATGGCCTGCGCCCACGAAGATTGCACCGATGAGAAGCACGGCAGCCAGGTTGAAGCCGCTGCCGACATAGCCCAGTCCCACCAGCAGGACGATGGGAATGCCGATCAGAGGTGCCAGGGCAATCCAGCCCGGACCGCGCTTTTCCGTCAGGGAGAGCAGCACCACGCCACCGATCGCGCCGACCATGCCGCTGGCACCGGAAAGCCAGGCCGCATCCTGTCGCGCGATGCCGAGGTTTTCCATGAATAGCACGCCATAGGCATTCTTGAGGTAGATCGCGATGCTGGAGAAGAAATAGGCCGCCCAGATGAACAGGGTGATCAGCACCAGCTTGCCCACGAACAGCTCGCGGAAGCGCAGGAACACGTTCGCCGCCTGGCGGAAGAAGGCATTGATCTCGCGGTTCTCGTTGGTCTTCACCTTGCGTTCGTCGGACAGGTAATAGCCTTGCCATGCGGCCGGATCGAAAGCGGGGTTGAAGCGCGCAAGCATCGGCGCGATCTGTGCCGGCGGCTTGTGCGTGGCGACCATCCAGCGGGTCGATTCAGGCAGCATGAAGATCAGCACCAGCGAGAACACGCCGGTCATCGCACCGCAGACCCAGAAGATGCCTTCCCAGCCCAGCACGGGCGCGGTCCAGTTGGCGATCGGGGCTGCGGAGGAAGCGCCGAAGCTGAAGCCCAGCATGATGATGGTCACGCTGGTCGCGCGCATCGACTTGGGCATGCTTTCGATCCCTAGCGCCCATGTGGGGGCCAGCAGGCCGCCAATGGCAAGGCCGGATACGAAACGCAGCGCCATGAGCTGTTCGGGCGTCTGGGCAAAGCCCACCGCCGTGGTCAGCACCGCGCTGCCGATGGTCGAAACGATGATGACGGGGCGCCTGCCGAACACGTCCCCGAGATAGGAGCCGAACAGCGAACCGATCATCTGGCCAAGGAAGGCGGCGGAGGTGACATAGCTGGTGGTGGTATCGTCGATCCCCCATTCCTCGCGGATATAGGGCAGGGCATAGGGAAGGGCGGTGAAATCCTGCCCGTCAAAGAATGTCACAAGGGCGCACAGCACCAGCAGGGTCACATGGTAGCGACCGAAGGGTTGTTCCTGCAGGTATGTCGAAACGTCGAGCGTCTTGCCCTGGGCCGTTGCCATTGTTGATCCTCTCCCACCAACGTCTGGTGGCGGACGATAGAGGCACTGGCCTTGCTAATCTAGGGCAATTGTGTGGATGCTAACTAACTGTCGCCGCAGTTGTGGAAATGGCTGCGCGCCTTTTCGCGGGCGTTCCAGTCGACCTGGCGCAGGTAGCGATCGAGCGCATCAGCCTCATGGGTTGCTCCGGCGAAGAGGAAGGGCAGGTCCCGCCCAAGCCGGTATCCGCCCTCGGGCACTGTCTCCACCAGCTTTTCGCACCCCGCATCGGCAAGTTTCGATCGCAGGCGCGAGACGTGCACCTCAACGCTGTTCGTCTCCGGCGCGCTGTTGATGCGCCATACATCCTTCAGCAATTGCTGGCGTGTCACCCGTTCCCCGGGCTGGTCCGCCAACCGCCACAGCACGCCGAATTCACGCGGGTGCAGATGCAGCCAGCGCGCTCCCTTGCGGGCATCGCGGTGGAACAGGTCAAGCGTCAGCGGGCCCAGCGTGCGCCATCGCGGCAACATGCCGAACATGTCGTCCACCCGGCGGGCCCGAGCCGCCAGTTCGCGCAGCGAGGTCGAGGCCGGCAGGGCCTCGGCGCAACCGATGGTCAGCAGGTGGGCGCGTTCGGCCGCTTCTTCCACCCCCAGCATGATCAGCCGCCAGGCAGGCCGGTCTGCCTCGGCCATGCCGGCACGTTGTGCCTGCGTCAGCTGGCGCACGTCGCAAACCAGCACGTGCTTGCAATCGGCGCGGCTCCCGCCATGCCCCTGGCACAGTGTCCAGCCGGCCAGCTGCATGTTCCAGTGATCCGGTGGCTCCCGTGTCGGGGCGACCCAGCCGAATGTCGTCAATTTGCCACTCCCGCTTTGTCTCGCAGGTCCATGGCAGAACCAAATGCCTTGTTTTGCAGGTAGGTAATCGACACCCGCAGGTGTCAAGGCACCCCGAACGGCGAGCGGAAAGCCCGGTCAGGCGGCCGAGGAATTGACCCCCATGCTCTGCAGGTAGCGCTTGATGTTGCGCGCAGCCTGGCGAAGGCGCTGCTCGTTCTCGACCATGCCGATGCGGACATAGCCTTCGCCGTCCTCGCCATATCCGACGCCGGGTGCAACCGCCACGTCTGCATGGGTGAGGAGCTGCTTGGAGAACTCCATGCTGCCCATGTCCCTGAGTGCCGGCGGCAACGGAGCCCATGCGAACATGGAGGCAGGCGGTGCGGGAATGTCCCAGCCGGCCCGGCCGAAGGCCTCGACCATCACATCACGCCGCTTGTGGTACATCCGGCGGGTCTGCTCGACATAATCCTGCGGACCGTTCAGCGCGGCGCAGGCCGCAGCCTGGATCGGCGTGAAGGCACCGTAATCGATGTAGCTCTTCACGCGGGTGAGGGCGCTGATCAGCGTCTTGTTGCCGACGGCGAAACCGATGCGCCAACCGGCCATGCCATAGGTCTTGGACAGCGATGTGAACTCCACAGCCACGTCCTTGGCGCCGGGCACCTGCAGGATAGAAGGCGTCGGGTTGCCGTCATAATAGAGCTCGGAATAGGCGAGGTCGGACAGGATCCACACCTTGTGGAACTTCGCCCAGTCCACCAGCTTCTTGTAGAATTCCAGGTCCACCACTTCGGCCGTCGGGTTGGACGGGAAATTCACGACCAGGATCGTCGGGCGCGGCACGGTGAAGTTCATCGCCGCTTCCAGCTCTTCCCAGTAATGGTCATCCGGCGTGGTCGGCACCGAACGGATCGATGCGCCGGCAATGATGAAGCCGAACGTGTGGATGGGATAGCTGGGGTTGGGCGCCATGATCGTGTCGCCCGGAGCGGTGATCGCGGTGGCGAGGCTGGCGAGCCCTTCCTTGGAGCCCAGCGTGACAACCACTTCGCTTTCGGGATCGAGCTCGACCCCGAAGCGGCGCTGGTAGTAATTCGCCTGTGCCTTGCGCAGCCCGGGAATCCCCTTGGACTGCGAATAGCCGTGCGCATCGGGCTTCTGGGCCACTTCGCACAGCTTGTCGATCACGTGCTGCGGCGGCGGCTGGTCAGGGTTGCCCATGCCAAGGTCGATAATGTCCCGGCCTTCCGCACGCGCGGCCGCTCGCATCGCATTGACTTCGGCGATGACATAGGGCGGCAGGCGCTTGATGCGGTAGAATTCGGTGTCCATTTCTTCCTTCGATTCAACTTGGCGGGGCGCTTGATCGCACCCGCACGCGAATTGTGGCGGAATCCGCAGCATTGCGCAACGCGTGGTTTTCGCGCGCACAGCCGGGCCCGCGCGGCGCTTTAGCCACGCCCGATTGCTTTGTCTCCCAAATCTCATTTCCGTGGCTTATGGTGATGCCATGGCCAAGAAGAATCAGGCAGGCGAAGATGTCGCCGATATCTTTACCGAGATGCTGCGGATACAGGGTGAAGCCGCCCGGCAGGTGATGGAAGCCTTCGCCCCGCAGGCGGTGGAATCGCTGCCGGACAGGAAGGATATCGACGCGCTGGGCGCCTCGATCCTCGAATTCCAGCAGACCTGGTTCAAGCTCAACACCAAGGCAAGCGAGGATGGGACAAGCTACCTTGCCCCGTTCATGGCCGACCCGGCGCAGTGGCTGGCAATGATGCAGGCCTGGTACAGCCAGGTCCCGGTGCTTGATCCCGAACGCCAGCAATTGCTGGTGGAGGAAGCGGCCGAGCTTTGGCAGCAGATCCTCGCCCATTTCACACCGGAAGGGGAGGAAGAGGATGCGAGCGCCGAAGGCGGCGACAAGCACTTCCCCCGTTTCGACCGCCGCTTCGATGATCCGGCGTGGCGTGAGCAGCCGGTCTTCGCGCTGATCCACCAGACCTACCTGCTGCTGGCAGACAGGATCGCCGAGGCGGTCGACAGCGTGCAGGGCCTTGACGAGGAGGAGCGCGAACAGCTGCGCTTTGCCACCAAGGCCACACTCGATGCGATGAGCCCGTCCAACTTCCCGATGATGAACCCGGTGGTGCTGGAACAGACCATCGAAAGCCAGGGCGAAAACCTGGTGAAGGGCATGGAGAGGCTGGCGGCAGACCTGGAAAAAGGCCAGCTGACGCATACCGATACCAGCCAGTTCGTGCTGGGGGAGAACGTGGCGGCCACGCCCGGCAAGGTGATCTACGAGACGGAGCTGTTCCAGCTGATCCAGTATTCGCCGGCTACCGAAGAGGTGCTGGAGGTGCCGCTGCTGATCTTCCCGCCGTGGATCAACCGGTTCTACATCCTCGACCTCAACCCGAAGAAGAGCTTCGTCAAATGGGCGGTGGAGCAGGGACTTACCATCGTGCTGGTTTCATGGCGCTCGGCTGACGAGATCCTCGCCCATATCGGGTGGGACGACTATGTCCGCGCCCAGATCGAGGCGATCGACGTGGTGCGCGAACGGCTGGACGTGCCTGCCGTCCACACGCTGGGATATTGCGTGGCGGGGACCACGCTGGCCGCCACGCTGGCCGTGCTCGCCCGCCGGGGAGAGGCGGACAAGGTCGCCAGCGCCACTTTCCTGACAGCACAGGTCGATTTCGAGCGGGCGGGCGAGCTGAAGCTTTTCACCGATGACGCGATGCTCGATATCGTCAAGCAGGCGAGCCAGGGCGGCTACCTTGACGGCCGCTACATGGCAGCGACCTTCAACCTGCTGCGTGGCAGTGACCTGATCTGGAACTACGTCGTCAATCACTACCTGCTGGGCAAGGACTACCCAGCGTTCGATCTTCTGTTCTGGAACGGGGATGTCACCAACCTTCCGGCCAAGTGGCACGAGGCCTACCTGAAGAACTGCTATCGCGACAACAAGCTGGTGCAGCCGGATGCGCTGGAAGCCGATGGCACGAAGATCGACCTCTCGCTGGTGAAGACGCCCGCCTATGTACAGGCAGGCCGAGAGGACCATATCGCCCCGCCTGACAGCGTCTTCCGCCTGAACAGGACGTTGCAAGGTCCGGTGCGCTTCGTGCTGGCAGGCAGCGGGCATATCGCCGGCGTGGTGAACCCGCCGTCCTCCGGCAAGTACCAATACTGGATCGGCCCGCAGGATGCCGAAACGCTGGAGGATTATGCCGCCAGGGCTACCGAGCATCCGGGCAGCTGGTGGCCGGACTGGTTCGGCTGGATCGAGAGCCAGGCTCCCGGGCGGGTGAAAGCCAAGGGGCGGCGAAAGCCTGGATCGAAATCCAATCCTGCGATAGAGGATGCACCGGGACGTTATGTAAGGATGCGATGATGCTTCGCGCGCGCTTGCTGCTGTCCGCTCTTCCCTTTCTTGCCCTGTATGGCACCGCACCGCTGGCCGCACAGCCGGATGGCGATATGGACCTCGTCTTCCTGCAATTCGACATTGCCCGGCACATGACCGCGGACGTGACCTTGGCCGATGTCGATGGTGACGGGGACCTCGACGTGCTCACTGCCAACGGGCGGCATTGGGCAGAGCCCGACTTTGCCTATCTCAACCTGGGTGACGGGCGCCTGCTGGAAGCGCGCGCATTGGGTGCCGACCCGGCGGCAAGCTATACGATCAGTGCGATGGACCTTGATGCGGACGGAGACATTGATGCCGCCGTCGTGCGCGATGAATTGCCGATCCTCCTGCTCCACAATGACGGCAGCGGTCGATTCGCCGTTGCAGGCATTGTTCCCGGCACCGGCGGGGCTGCCCGCGGTGCCTTGAGCTTCGATGCCGATGGTGACGGGATCATGGACCTGATGGTGCTGCGCCGCGGCGGTCCGCTGCTGTTCCTTGCCGGAGACAGCGCGGGCGGTTTCGATCCGGCGCAGGGGATCGCCACGCCCGGCGGCGGGGCGACCGGCGGCGACAATGCCGACGTGGATGGCGATGGGGACGTGGACATCCTCGTTGCCCGGCGCGACGGGAATGCCAGTTTGCTGCTGTTGAACGACGGGCAGAGCAAGTTCGCCGTTCACGAGATCCCCGGCAGCGTTGGGGACCACCGCAAGGGCGTGCTGGCAGATTTCGATGGCGATGGCGTGGTCGATGCCTTGCTTGCTTCCACTGCTGGCAACCTGACGCTCTTTGCCGGAGACGGGAACGGCGGCTTTGCCGGCGCCCGCGAGGTCTTCGACAGCGAGGATGCGGTCATGAGCCTGGCCCGTGCGGACCTGGATGGCGATGGCAGCATGGACCTTGTCCTTGGTACCGGCGGCACCAACCTTGCGCTGGTCAATGACGGAAGCGGCAGCTTCTCTTCCGTTCCCCTGCCGGGCGGGAGGGCAACGACTTATGGCGTTGCGATCGGCGACATGACCGGCGACGGCGTGGCCGATATCGTCTTTGCCAATTCCGGCTCTCCCAACGTCGTGGTGCCTGTCGGCGATTGAGCGTCTGCATCCGTAAAGGCCTCGTATTCCTACGTATATTGTGCACTGCACAAAAATGCTTGACTTCGCACGTGCGATAGCTATTTTGTGCATTGCAACAAATGCTGTTGTTCGATGTGCAGACTAAGCGAGGACACATGGCTGACCCGAAGGACACCGACGCTAGCGCCGAGAAGGCCTATGCCGAAGCTGCCTCCAGCGTAAGCCCGGCCCCTGCCGCTCCCGCCGCCAAGGCGGAAAAGGCGGAACCGGTCGAGAAGAAAGTGGCCAACAAGGCACCGGCCAGGAAGCCGGCCGCCAGGAAGGCCGCGTCCAAGCCTGCACCGGCAGCGGCAAAGAAAACAACCAAACCTCGCAGGGCAAAGATTGCGACCGCGAAAAAGGCTTCTCCCAAGCCTGTACCCGCAGCCATCGCAAAGCCGACAGTTAAGGAATTGAAGGAAAAGATCATGGCCACCAAGACCACCGATTTTACCGAAATGATGAGCAAGTCCGTGAACGAAGCCGTCGCCGAAATGCAGGCGAAGGCGCAGGAAGCCTATGACAAGGGCACCAGCATGGTTTCGGAAATGACCGAAGCTGCCAAGGGCAATGTCGAAGCCGTCGTCGAAAGCGGCAAGATCATGGCTGCCGGCATGCAGGACATGGGCAAGAGCTATGCCGAAGAAGCAAAGTCGGCTTACGAAACGCTGACCGCCGACCTCAAGGAAATGGCCGGCGTGAAGAGCCCGACGGAACTGTTCCAGCTCCAGGGCAAGATCATGCGTCGCAACTTCGATGCCATGGTCGCCACCGCATCCAAGAATTCGGAAAGCGCCATGAAGCTCGCCAACGATGCTTTCGCTCCGATTTCCGCCCGCGTGAACCTGGCGGTCGAAAAGATGTCGAAGGCCGCCTGATAGCGGTTTTCGCAAGAAAATTCCCTCGCCGGGCTCTCTCCTCTCCCCCCGGCGACACGGAACGGGCCGGACAGTTTCGACTGTCCGGCCCTTTTCTTTTCGCCATGGCGTTAAGGATCAAATTTCATCCGGCATCTTGCACCACAGGGCGCCGATACGATATTCCACAGCGCCATGAGCAAAACTCGCGTCACCCCTGAGCCCTTCGAGGCGCAATGGCCCGTGCTGGAATGGCGCGCGGACGATGATGACGGCGGCGAAGGCGACAAGCCGGGCGGCGGTCAGGGTGATGGCCAGGTCGGCCTTGCCACCAAGACCCGCGCCAAGCCCAAGAAGCCCAGCCAGTACAAGGTGCTGATGCTCAATGACGACTACACGCCGATGGAATTCGTCGTGATGGTCCTCAAGCGTTTCTTCCGCATGGACCTGGAACAGGCCACCCGCGTGATGCTGCATGTCCACCAGCGCGGTGTGGGCGTATGCGGCATCTTCCCCTATGAAGTTGCCGAAACCAAGGTGAACCAGGTGATGGACTGCGCACGCGAGAACCAGCACCCGCTGCAATGCACGCTGGAAAAGGCCTGATCGCGGCGCAAGGCGCCGGTGCGGCAAAAAGCGACATATCGGGCATGACCCCGGTGCCATTCTTCGCTAAGGGCCATTCAGCAGGACATTGTTGAGCCCTTCGAGAAACCCCCTTGTCGAACTTCATCACGTCAGTTGACCGCTACATCTTCCGGCTGGTGCTGGTGCCGATGCTGGGCGTTTTCCTGCTCGCGGCCAGCCTGCTGCTGCTGGAAAAGATGCTGCGCCTGTTCGAGTTCGTCTCCACCGAAGGCGGGCCGATCAACGTCGTGTTCGAGATGCTGCTGAACCTCATCCCGGAGTATGCGGGTCTTGCCATTCCATTGGGG
This sequence comes from Alphaproteobacteria bacterium, assembly GCA_030424845.1. Taxonomy (GTDB): domain Bacteria; phylum Pseudomonadota; class Alphaproteobacteria; order Sphingomonadales; family Sphingomonadaceae; genus Alteraurantiacibacter. Next base: position 14,383 of record JAUHWC010000007.1, read on the forward strand.
CTGATGCTGGGCATCCTGTTCGCCTTCCGCAAACTGGCCATTACCAGCGAGCTCGACGTGATGCGCGCGGTCGGCTGGTCCTACACCCGCCTGCTGCGCGTGCCGTACATGATGACGCTGGCGCTGATGGCCCTCAACTTCGCCATCGTCGGCTACCTCCAGCCCAAGGCGCGCTTTGCCTATGAGGAGATGGAGTTCGAGCTGCGCTCGGGCGCGTTGGGCGCATCGATCAAGGTGGGCGAGTTCAACACCATCGAGGATCGCATGGCGCTGCGGATCGAGGAAAGCCGCGACGACGGGCGCGAACTGATCGGCATCTTCGCCCGGCTTGCCAGCAATAACGGCCAGGTCCTGTCGATCTCTGCGCGCGAGGGCCGCTTCCTGGCCAATCGCGAGGATCGCAACACCATCATCCTGCGCCTTACCGATGGCACCATCGTGCATGATGTGCCCAATGGCACCCCGCGCGTACTCAGCTTCAGCCAGCATGACTTGCCGATAGACCTGCCGGCGCTGGAGCGATTCCGCGATCGCGGCGAGGACGAGCGCGAGTATATCCTTCCGGAACTGCTGGAAATCGGCTGGAGCGAGGAAGTGAGCGCGCAGGATCGCGCCGGATCGCTGGCCAATTTCAACTATCGCATGGTCGAGGTGGTGATGATGATCATGCTGCCGTTGCTGGCGGTGGCGCTGGCCGTGCCGCCCAAGCGTTCCACTTCGGCGCTGGGCATCTTCCTGTCGATCGTGATCGTCGTCGCCTATCACAAGATCAACCAGTATGGAGAAGACGTGGCCCAGCTGGGCCGGATCGATCCCTTCCTGGCCCTGTGGGGGCCGTTCGCGGTGCTCTTCGTGCTGATTGCCTGGATGTATTACCGCATCGCTTTCGTGCCCGGCGGCCAGCCCATCGGCGCGCTGGAGAATGTCTATGGCAAGCTCGCCAAGCGGGTGAAGAAGCTGTTCGGCCGCAAGAAGCGAGGCGGTCTGGGCGCAACTTCGGAAACGGAAGACCCGGTCCTTGCTGCTTGATTTCTTCCCTTCGCGAAAGCTGACCGTCTACCTCGCCAAGATGTTCATCGTGCGCATCGTGGCGGTGCTGGCCATGCTGGTGCTGGTGCTGACGATGCTGGACCTGCTCGGCCGGTCGGGAGACATCCTGGCCGTTGAAGGCAATACGCAGGCCGATGTCTGGCGCTACGCCTCGCTGCGGGTGCCGCAACTGGTGCAGACATTCCTGCACAACTCCGTGCTGCTGGCCACCATCATCACGCTGGCGGGCCTCAACCAGAATTCGGAAGTCACCGCGATGAAGGCCGCGGGGCTTTCCGCTCACCAGATCCTGGCACCGCTTCTGCTGACCGGTCTGGTCGTCTCCGGCATCAGCTTTGCCTTCAACGAACGGATCGTCACCCGCGCCACGGCCACGCTCAAGGCATGGCAGGCGGTCGATTACGGGCAGGTTCCGGATGATCCGGACGTGCGCCTCAACGTCTATTTCAACGATGGCAATGACGTGCTGATGGCGCGCGAGCTGTCGGGCCGGGGTGCTGACGTGGTGCTTACCGGTGTCACCTTCTACGAACGCGATGACAGCGGCATGATCGCCCGCCAGGTCACGGGCAGTCGCGCCACCTTTGCAGGCCCGGGCTGGCTGGTCGAGGATGCCGAGAGCTTCAACGTCACCACCACGCAGACCATCGATGAGGAAGCGCCCGTGCTGGTGGCGCCCGGCACAACGCTGGACCAGGTGGCGCTGCGCAATGTCGATCCGGATGCCGAAACCCTGTCCGAACTGTCCGATTCCATTGCTGCGCTGAAGGCTGCGGGCCGTCGCACGGCAGAGCTGGAAGGGCGCTGGTGGCACAAGATCACCGGGCCGCTAGCGGCCTTCCTGATGCCCTTGCTGGGTGCGGTGGCAGGCTTCGGGCTCGCCCGATCGGGCAAGCTGTTTGCCCGCGCGGTGATCGGCATGGCGCTGGGCTTTGCCTATTTCGTGGTGGAGAACGCCGCCCTCGCCATGGGAAGCTTCGGCGGATACCCGCCGCTGCTGGCTGCATGGGCACCCTTCTGCCTGTTCTTCCTTGTCGGAGAGACGGTGCTGATCCGCACCGAGGAATAGGGCAGCCTCAGCCGCGCCGCCCCATCGTGCTGCGGGCAATCTTGCCGACCAGCGGGATCATTCCTGCATGGATCGCGCCCTGGTATGTCGACTCCACCCCAAGCTTCGCGCTGATACGCTTATGCGCCTCGTGCAGCGAGTGGTAGGGCAGGCTGGGCAGCAGGTGGTGCGTCGCGTGATAGCGCAGGCCCACAGGGGCCCAGAAACCGGCCACGATATTGGGCACGTTGACGCTGTCGAGATATTGCGCCGTCACCGTCATGCGTTCGCCGTCGTTCTCCCACAGGTGGGCGACAAGGGTGCGCAGCTGGTTGAACACCGCCACGGTGGAGGCAATGGCCATAGCCACCAGCAGCGGCTTCCAGCCCAGCCAGAACGGTGTCGTCAGCAGGAACATCGCCCAGATGCTGGCCCCGACCTGCTGCCAGGCAAACCAGCGGCGCTGCTCTTCCGTTTCCGGCGGGCGGCGGCGGAAATCGGGATTGATCGACAGCGAGGACAGGCGCTCCCAGGCAAACTTGCGCACTGCCGGGATCAGCAGGCCGATGGGTGCGAGCACGCCCCAGCGGATCAGCAGGCCGATGGGTGCGAGCAGCGCGATCAGGACGAAAACCGGCAGGCTCCACGGTTTCATCAGCGCCAGCGGCAGGTACTCCGGGTCCTCCGGCGTGCCATAGCGCATGCGCGAGTGGTGGATGGTGTGCACCTGCTCGTACATCAGGCTGGGGGTGAGCATGGGAATGCCGACCAGCAGGTTCCACGCCGTGCGGAAACCGGGCAGGGCATTGCGATGCAAATGGGTGATCTCGTGGATGAACAGCAGCGCGCGGTAGAGCGCCACGAAGCTGATGAAGGCGAAGGTGAGGGCCACCCAGGTGCTTTCCGCCAGGATCGCGCCGGCCAGCGTGGCATAGCCCACGGTTGCCGAAACCAGCATGTCCGGCCAGTAGATCTCCGGGCGGGCCGTGCTGATGTCGCGCGTCAACTCGGCCGCGGTGCGCAGCATGTCCATATCGTCCGGGATTTCGGACTTCTTCGGCGGCATCGCTGCCTGCGCCTTGCCGTTGCCGGCAGGTTCGATGGTGTCAAAAGCGGTCATGGCGATGCTTCTGGATGGTCTCCTGCGGGCTTGCCTTGTCCTGTATCAAGGCCCGTCCCTTGCGTCAGTTGGCTTGACATCGCGCCCAAAGCACAAGCAGAGCGAACCGCGAATGAACGAACATATTTGCCCGGGGGCATAACGAGTGGTGGCAGACAAAATAGATATTGTGCCTGTTTCGGGCAAGGGTGAGCTCGCGAGGTTTATCGATCTCACTTATCGCTTGAATGCAAATGACCCGAACTGGGTGCCGCCGCTGCGTGCCGACATGGTCGAACTGCTCACCCCCGGGCGGAACCCGTTTCACGAACATGCCCGCATGCAATTGTTCCTCGCTCGCCGCGGGGGCAAGGACGTGGGCCGCATCTCCGCGCATATTGACGAGCTGGCGCTGACCCAGCCGGTCGAGCAGGGCATGGGTCCCGGCACCGGCATGTGGGGACTGCTGGAAGCGGAGGACGAGGCCGTTGCCCATGCGCTGATCGCTGCTGCCGAAGAGTGGCTGCGCGGCCAGGGCATGACCCGCGTGCTCGGCCCGATAAGCCTGTCGATCTGGGAGGAACCCGGCCTCCTGACGCTGGGCCATGACCATTCGCCGATGGTGCTGATGGGCCATGACAACGCGGCCTATGAAGGCTGGGTGGAAAGCGCCGGCTATGGTGTCGCCAAGCGCCTGCTGACCTATGACCTCGAAGTGGAGGACGGCTTCCCGCCGATCGTCAACCGCATCGTCAAGTCAGGCGAGCGCAACGACAAGATCGTGGTCCGCAACGTCGACAAGAGCCAGTTCGAGCGGGATGCCGCGATCATCATCGATATCCTGAACGAGGCATGGTCGAAGAACTGGGGCTTCGTGCCTTTTACCGAGACCGAGAAGGCCTATGGCGCAAAGAAGCTGAAGCCGATCATTATCGAAGGGGCGAACATGATCGCCGAAATCGATGGTGAGCCGGTTGCCTTCATGATCAGCCTGCCTGACCTCAACGTGAAGCTGAAGGACATGGGCGGCAAGCTGTTCCCCTTCAATTGGGCCAAGCTCCTGTGGTGGCTGCGCAACCCGCAAAGCGAAGGTTTCCGCGTGCCGCTGATGGGGGTTGTCGGCAAATACCAGAACACCCGCATCGCCAGCCAGCTGGCCTTCATGATGATCGAATATATTCGCCGATATGCCGTGGCCAACCATGGGGCGAAGCGTGCCGAGATCGGCTGGATCCTCGAAGACAATCAGGGAATGGTTGCCATCGCCGATGCCATCGAGGCGAAGCAGAACCGCGAATACCAGATTTATTCCAAGCAACTGTAATTTCGTTGCGCAATTCGGGAACGCTGGCGCGGCCTTTGCGTTTCAGCTTGCGGGCGGCGTGTTGCCGCTGTCGGGAAACCCAACTGCAATGGCAATCATCAAGAAGGACAAGCCAGCGAAGGCACCCGGTCGCCGGGTGCTGGTGGTGGAGGACGATGCCGTCCTTGGCCTGGCGCTGGAGGCTGCCCTTCTCGATGCAGGGGCCGGGCAGGTCGTGATCGCGACGCGCATGGCCGATGCGATGGCCCAGCTGGACAAGCTGCGGCCCGATGCGCTGGTGCTGGATGTCCACCTTGCGGACCGGAACGATGGCTGGGCGATTGCCGAGCTGGCGACACTGCTCGGCTCGCGGCGTCCGCGGATCGCCTTTTCCACCGGCTCTCCCGACGAGATCCCGCGCGCCGTGAAGGAAATGGGCTGCGTTTTCGAAAAGCCCTATGACCCCGCGCAGTTGGCCGATGTGCTGCTCAACCAGAAGAAGACCGCCCTGATCGCACGCCTCAAAGGCGCCCTGCGGTAGGATTGGCCCGAAGGCTCTTTTGCTGCCTGCGAGGCCGGATTGCTGCCAGCCCTAATAAGCCAGCTCTAATAAGAAGCCCCCCGCTCGGTTGGCGAGCGGGGGGCGTTCGGGATCGTGTCACCACCGTTTGGACGGGAGGGGGTGTCTGTGGTGACATTGGCAGAAACGCGGAGTTTCAAGATGGGTTCCCGCATCGGCAGAAAATTCTTTCTTCACCCGCTGCGGCCTGGCGAGCTGTTGCAGGGCGAGCCGTTGCAGGGCGAGCCGTTGCAGGGCGAGCTGTTGCGGGGCGAGCTGTTGCGGGGCGAGGGGTTGCAATTGCCGGGCTCTGCCTGTCTTTGGGGCCAACAATCTGCTGAATCGGCCGGAACCCGTTCGGCCAAGCCGCGTTCATTTCGCAAGGATCAACCGGGAAGGTAACTATTCATGTCCATCGGTGCCGAAGTCGCCGCACATCTCCCCTATCTGCGTCGCTACGCCCGCGCCCTGACCGGATCGCAGGCCAGCGGCGATGCCTTCGTGAAGCAGACGCTGGAAGCCGCGCTGACTGACGAGGCAGTGGCGGAAAGCCTGCGCGGTGGCCGCGTGCCGCTCTATGCCGCCTTCAACAAGCTGTGGGCCAGTGCCCACATGGAAGTGACCGGAGAGCCCGCCGCTGCATCGCTTCACGAAGCGGCTGCGCAAAGCCAGCTGTGCAAGGTGACGCCGCTCAATCGCCAGGCATTGCTGTTGACCACGGTGGAGGATTTTACGGCCGAAGAAGCCGGCGTGATCATGGGTGTGCCGGCTGCCGATGTGGATGCGCTGGTCCGTGAATCCGTGGCGGAGATCGACAGGGAAAGCGCCACCAGCGTCCTGATCATCGAGGACGAGCCGCTGATCTCGATGCAGCTTGAAGACCTTGTCCGCTCGCTGGGTCACGAGATTTGCGGCACTGCCGCCACGCGCACGCAGGCACAGGAAGTGGTTGCCGAGAAGATGCCCGGCCTGGTGCTGGCCGATATCCAGCTGGCCGACGGGTCAAGCGGCCTCGATGCCGTGGACGACATCCTGGCAAACGCCACCGTCCCGGTGATCTTCATCACGGCCTATCCCGAACGCCTGCTGACCGGGGACCGGCCGGAGCCGACCTACCTCATCACCAAGCCCTTCCAGGAAGACACGGTGCGTGCCGCGATCAGCCAGGCGCTGTTCTTCGGTTCCAGCAGCCCGATTTCCTGACAACAGGCGGGCGCAGGCGATGGCGCGGCTCAAGCTCAAGGTGCAGCTCTACTGCGGGGACGAGATTGCCATCGGCCCGGGCAAGGCTGACCTGCTTGAAGCGATTGCCGAAACCGGATCGATTTCCGCCGCCGCGCGCGCGATGGGCATGAGCTATCGCCGTGCGTGGCTGCTGGTGGATGTGATGAACCGCTGCTTCACTCACAAGCTCGTGGAAACGCGGCCGGGCGGGGGGAAGACGGCCGGTGCCGTCCTGACCTCCGCTGGCGGGCAGGTGCTTGCCGCCTATCGCAGCCTTTCCGCGACCGTGGAGCAGGGCGCACTCGGGTCCCCCTACACGCAGATCGAGCAGCTCTTGCGGGACAGCCCGAAGCCTCCGGCCGGATAGCCACAAGGGGCAGAGATTCGCGGTTTGCGCCGGGTTTCGCCAACATTTGGGCTTGTCACTGCGGCGATGCACCGAATAGGAAGTCGTGGGAATCAAAATAGCCAGCGAGTCAATTCCGACTGGCGCTTGCGCGAGTGCCCGTACCCGTGCGCAGGCAGGAGAGGAAACAGTGACAGAAATACCCAACGTTGATGAGCAACGCCGTGCCGAATGGCTGGCGCTGTATGAAAGAATGCTGCTGATCCGGCGCTCCGAGGAGCGCGTCGGCAAGGCTGCCCAGGCCGGCGAGATGCCTGGCGGCGTGCACCTTTACATCGGGCAGGAAGCCTCTGGCGTTGGTGCCTGCTCGGTTCTGGAAGACACCGACTTCATCACCAGCACCCATCGCGGCCACGGCCATTTCCTGGCCAAGGGTGGCGATGTGAAGGCCATGTTTGCCGAGCTGTGGGGCAAGCGCACCGGCATCTGCAAGGGCATGGGCGGTTCCATGCACGTGGCTGACGTGAGCAAGGGCATCCTGGGCGCCAACGGCATTGTCGGCGGCGGCATTGCCATTGCCAATGGCGCGGGCATGGGCATCAAGGTCGGCAAGGAAAAGGCCGTGTCGGTCTGCCTGTTCGGCGATGGTGCGGCGAACCAGGGCGTGCTGATGGAATGCCTCAACATGTCGATGGTCTGGAAGTTCCCGGTGATCTGGGTGCTGGAAAACAACGGCCTGTCCGAATTCACGATTACCGACAAGGTGACTGCCGGTGAGCAGACCGACCGCGCGCGTGCCGTTGGCATGCCTGCCGTCACGGTGGACGGGAATGACGTGATCGCCGTGCAGGAGGCGATGAAGGAAGCGGTCGATCGCGCCCGCGCAGGCGAAGGCCCCAGCTTCATCGAATGCAAGACCTACCGCATTCGCGGCCACCTGGAAGCGGAAGACGCGTTCCTGGGCGGTTATTCCTATCGCACGCAGGAAGAGATCGACGCGTGGAAGACGCCTGACAAGGACCCGATCCTGCGCTTTGCCTCGCGCCTGCTGGCCGAGGGCGGTGCGTCGCAGGCTGACCTTGACGAGATCGAGGATCGCGTCAGCAAGCAGGTCGAGGAGGCGGTGGAGTTCGCCCTGGCGAGCGAGGATGCCGATCCCGAGCTGATTTTCGACATTACCTTCGCTGACCAGCGTCCCTGAGGAGCAAGAACATGGCAAAAATGCGCTATATCCAGGCGATCAACCAGGTGTTCCTCGACGAGATGGAACGCGACAAGAACATCATGCTGTTCGGCGAGGATGTCGAACTGGCGATCTTCGGTGACACGCGCGAGGTCTACAAGACCTTCGGCCCCGAGCGTGTCTACAACACCCCGATCTGCGAAAACTCGCTGACCGGCATGGCCGTGGGCGCTGCCGCGGCAGGCCGCCGGGTGATCCTGCACCTGATGTTCGGCAACTTCGTGTATACCGGCATGGATGCGATTGCGCACCAGATGGCCAAGCTGCGGATGATGACCGGTGGCCAGATGGACCTGCCGATCACCGTGATCGCGGGCTATGGTGGCGGCCGCTCGCTGGCCGGCCAGCATTCCGACACGCCGTTTCCCGTGCTGATGAACATCGGCGGGGTGAACGTGGTGACTCCGGCAACCCCGGCTGATGCCAAGGGCCTGCTGACCACCGCCATTCGCGGCAACAATCCCACCTTCTTCCTGGAGGCCAGCGGTCGCGGCGGTGACAGCGGGGAAGTGCCCGATGGCGAATACCTGGTGCCTTTCGGCAAGGCCACCGTTCACAAGGAAGGCAGTGACGTGACCATCTGCGCGATCGGCACGATGGTGCGCCCGGCACTGCGCGCGGCAAAGACGCTGGAAGCGGAAGGCATTTCCGCCGAAGTGGTCGATCCGCGCACGCTGGTTCCGCTGGATGAGGACGGCATCGCCGCTTCGGTCAGCAAGACGGGCCGCCTGGTGCTGGTCGATGAGTGCAAGGACCGTTGCAGCGCCGCTTCGCACATCGCGGCGGTAATGGCGGACAAGTGCTTCGGTGACCTGAAGGCCCCGATCAAGCGCGTGACCGTGCCCAACGTGTCGATGCCTTATGCGGGTGTCGCCGAAATGGCGATCTTCCCCACGCCTGAAAAGATTGTCGCCGCGGTCAAGTCCGTCACCGGTGAACTGGCAGGAGCAAGCGCATGAAGATCAAGCTCAAGCTCCCGCGCTATGGCATGAACATGGAAGAAGCCACGATCGTGAAGTGGCTGAAGCAGCCCGGCGATGCGATCAAGGAAGGCGATGGCCTGTACGAGATCGAGACCGAGAAGGTCACGCAGGTGGTGGAAGCCGTGGGCGATGGCACGATGGTGGAAATCCTCGTTCCGGAAGACGAGATTGCCGAGGTGGGTGAAGCTGTCTGCGTGGTTGAAACCGCCGGCTGATCCCGCCTTCGGGCACCCAGAACTCCAGATTGACGGAGCAAGAAATGTCGGAAGTTCCCATCCTCGGTTCCTTCTGGACGCTGGCAGAAGGCACCGCCCCCACCGGGCCGGATGTCTGCGCCCGCGATATCAGGACCCGTATCGAGACCGCTGCCCGCGCCGGCTTTACCGGCATGGGTTTCTGGCACACCGATATCGCGGCCATCAAGGAACACACCAGCCTTGCCGACGTGCGCAAGATGCTGGATGACAACGGCATCGTCCATGTCGAGATCGAATGGCTGAACGAGTGGTTCCGCACCGATGAACGCCGGGTGGAATCGGACAAGTGGCGGGCCTTGCTGCTTGACGCGGCCCAGCAGCTTGGCGGTCGACACATCAAGATTGCCGACCTCGACAATCACGACGTGTCGGTCGAGCAGATGACACCGGCCTTCGCGGAGCTTTGCGCCGAGGCGGCAGACCATGGCACCAATGTGGTGTTCGAAATGCTGCCCAGCCAGTTTTCCAGCCTGCCTTCGCTCGACCTGGTGCTCAAGCTGGTGGAGGATTCCGGGGCCAGCAACGGCGGCGTCATGGTCGACAACCTGCATGTCCAGCGTTGCGGCATCGGTTTTGACGAGCTGGAAGCCAAGCTGGGCGCCAGCAATGCCGTGATCGCCGTGGAAATCAATGACGGTTTCCTGGGTACGCCGCTGAAGTTCGAGGACACAGTGATCAACCGTCGCCTGCTGCCCGGCGATGGCGAGTTCGATATCGAAGGCTTCCTGCACGCGGTATGGAATGCCGGCTTCGATGGCCCCATCGGCGTCGAAACCATCAACGAGTATTTGCGCTACTGGCCGCTGGAGACCCTGGCGGAAGTGAGCTTTGCCAAGACCAGCGAAGTGATCAATGCCGCGCGCGCCAGCTGGAAGGGCAAGTAACCGCCAGCACTGAATGAGAGGCCCAGACGCCGCACGGGAATGCGGCGCGGGAGAGGAGAGATGCAATGAACTCGGTACTCAACAAGTTCGATATGAAGGGCAAGTCGGTTTTCGTGACAGGCGGTGGTTCGGGCCTCGGCCTTGGCTATGCCGAGGCAGTTGCGGAAAGCGGTGCCAGCGTGACGATTAGCGGCCGCTCGAAGGAGAATATCGAGGCCGAGGCTGCGCGCATGCGCGATCTGGGCTGGGACGTTGTCGCCCGGCAACTTGATGTCAGCGACGCGGCCGACACACGCAAGGCAATCGAAGAGCATGTCGAACGCTTCGGCAGCCTCGATGCGGTGTTTGCCAATGCCGGGATCGGCGACGGGCCGGGCTTCTGGAATGGCGGCGCGCATGAGCGCAATCCTGCCGGGTCCATCGAGAACCTCGTCGATTCCACATGGTCGAAGATCATCGACGTCAACCTGAACGGTACGGCCTACACCATTGCCGAGGCAGCGCGGGCGATGAAGGCGCTGGGCAAGCCCGGCTCGATCGTGGTCACCTCCTCGGTCGCATCGACCAAGACATTCCCCACCATCGCCACGGGCTACATGGCCTCCAAGGCCGGGCTTTCGCACCTCGTGCGGCAGGTCGCGCAGGAGCTGGCCGAGTTCAAGATTCGCGTCAATTCGATCTCGCCGGGCATGATCGTGACCAATATCGGTGGCGGCTACCTGGCCAATCCCGAGGCGCGCAAGGCGATGGGCGCCTATGTGCCGATGGGCCACATGGGCGAAGTGGACCAGGTGAAACCCCTGGCGCTGTTCCTTGCTTCCGACGCATCGGACTTTGTGACGGGCGTTGAAATACCAATCGACGGCGGCGTGCTGCTCGGAACGTTCAAGTGAGCGAGGCCGGGGGCGCCATGCCGCTTTCGGGAAAGACTGCCGTCATCACCGGCGCGGCGGGCAATATCGGCCATGCCACAGCCAAGCTGCTTGCCCGGCGCGGTGCAAGGATCGTGGCGGTCGAACATCCCGCCGCCGATTGCACCGCGCTGGAGGCCGGTTTTGCGGGCAATGATGACTTTCTGCTGCTGCGTGCGGACGTGAGCAAGGAGGCTGACGTCAAAGCCTATGTCGATGCAGCGGTGGAACGCTTCGGCACGATCGACATCTTCTTCAACAATGCCGGTATCGAAGGCGCCCAGGCTTCCATTCCCGATTACCCTACCGCAGAATTCGAGAAGATCTTCGGCGTGAATGTGCTGGGCGTGTTCCTGGGCCTGAAATACGTCATGCCCGTGATGCGCGAGCAGCAGAGCGGTTCGATCATCAACACCTCCTCGATTGCGGGGTTGATCGGTTCGGCCAACATGTCCGGCTACATCATGTCCAAGCACGCTGTGCTGGGCCTGACCCGGACTGCGGCACTTGAAGGGGCGGAACATGGCGTGCGGGTCAATTCGATCCACCCCGGCTTTGTCGACAGCCGCATGCTGACGGACATCGTCCACAATCTCGGCGCTCCGGATACCAGCCCCTTTGCCGAGACCGTTCCAGTCAAGCGGCTGGCATCGGTCGATGATATCGCCAAGGCCGTGGCATTCCTGGCTTCGGATGACAGCAGTTACATGGTCGGCCACCCGCTGGTCGTGGATGGCGGGCTGACGGTCGGCTGAGGCGCGCTCAGGCCGCCTCGGCTGCGGCCTTTGCCTTGTGGCGGTAGGCCAGGAAGTACCAGGCGAGCAGCATCGACACCGCGCCTCCCGCAAGGTTGGCCAGCAGTTCCGCGCCGTAGACCGCATCGCTGCCCCACGCAGGCTGCAGCAGCAAGGCGAAGGGCACCATCACCAGCAGCACGCGCGCGAGCGACAGGGTGAGAGCGGTGGAGGCATGGTCGATGGCGTTGAAGCTGCCGTTGCCCATGATGAACAGGCCATAGGCCGCATAACCCCAGACCGAGATTTCCAGGTAGCGCATGGCGGCGGCAATCGTGTCCGCATCCTCGCTGAACTGGCCGGCGAACCATTCACGCGCGAAGTACAGGACCGCGCCCGCCAGCAAGCCGTAAACGACGCAGAAACCGCCAGCCTGGATCATGGCAAGCCGCGCCCGGTCATACCTCTGGGCACCCCAGTTCTGGCCAACGATGGCGCCGATCGAGCCTGACAGGCCGAGCAGCGGGACCACCGCCAGTGTCTGCAACCTTCCGCCCACGCCGAAGCCGCCAACCGCGGCCTCGCCAGCGCTGGCGAGGAAGCCGGTCATCACCGCCAGGCCGACCGGATTGATGGAGTTGGTGAAGGCGGCAGGCACGGCCACCCGCAGCACGTCGGCCACGCCGCGGGCCACATGGGCACCGCGCAGCACGGCAGGATGAAACGGGATCTCGCCGCGCTGGACGTTCCAGAAACCCACGGCCAGGCCCAGCAGCCAGCCGCCGATGGTGGCATAGGCAGCCCCGGCAATCCCGAAACCGGCAAAGCCGAAAGCACCATCGATCAGGATCGGATCAAGCACCCAGTTGGCCAGCGCAAAGCTGATGGAAACCATCGTGCTGCGCCGTGCCGCCCCCTGGGCGCGCAACACGCCGTTCATGCCGGAGATGGTCAGCAGCAGCGGGAAGCCCAGCGCGAAGGGCAGCATGTAGAGGCCGATCTGGTGCAGCATCGCCCCATCGGCCTGCAACAGGGTGAACAGCGGGTCGTGGAACAGGGCAAGGGCTGCCGCCACCACGATTCCGGTGGCAAGGCCCAGCAGAATGCCCAGCGCGGCGCAGCGGCTGGCGCGTTCGTCATCGCCTGCCCCGATAGCCCGGCTCACCACCGAGCTGGTGCCGGCCATCACGCCGACGCCAAGGCTGGACAGCGCGGTGGTGACCGGGAAGACAAAGCTCATCGCGGCCAGTTCGGTCGCGCCAAGGCGGCCGATGTAATAGGCATCGACCAGCCCGATGGAAATCATTGCCGTCACGCCGATGATCAGCGGTGCGGTCTGTTCCACCAGGTGCCGCGCGATCGATCCGCGGGTAAGTTTCGCCTTTTCGGACATCAGCTGCCTATGGCCGAGCCTCGCGGCATTGGCCAGAGACCAGGATTGTCATCCGCATCTTTGTCAGGGAGCGATCAGCACCTTGCACTGCTCGGTGCGCTTCTTCAGGCTCTCGAACACATCGGGTGTGTCTGTCAGGCTTATGGTGTCGGTCACCAGCAGGCGCGGCTCCATGGCACCGGTATCCAGCGCGGCCAGTGCCGCTTCATATTCCTGCACCGTGAAGAAGGCCGAGGTCACCAGCTTCACCTGCTTGGACAGCATGGGGAAGGTGTGGATCGTATCGGGCTTGGTGCACAGCCCCAGCAGGACGATGGTGCCATCCGGCCGAACCTGGTTCACCGCCTGGTCGATCAGGCCGGGGATGCCGACGCATTCGAACACGATGTCCGCCTCGCCACCAAGGCCCTGGATTGCGCTTTCGACGGGGTTCTCCGGATCGACCACGAACACGTCCGCGCCCATGTCGAGCGCACGCTGTTGCTGCCAGTCGGAAATGTCCTGCACCGCCACCTTGCCTGCGCCGTAGCGCTTGGCCCAGAAGGCCACGGCAAGGCCGATGGGGCCCGCGCCCAGCACCAGCACCTTGTCTCCGGTCCTCAGGCCGGACAGGTTGATGCCATGCAGCGCCACGGCCAGCGGTTCGATGATCGCGCCGTCAGCCAGCGTAAGGTCGGAAGGCAGGGTTACGCACTGGTTGGGGCGGGTGACGGCATATTCGGCATAACCGCCGCCCTGCAGGCCGAAATTCCTGCACCATTGCACCGCGCCCTTGCGGCAATGCTCGCAAGTCCCGCAGCTCTTCAGCGGGATCACGGAAACCAGGTCGCCCACCTTCTGGCCGGTGGTGTTCTTGCCCAGAGCCACCACTTCGCCGGCGAATTCATGGCCCAGCACATCGCCGTGCTTGCAACCGTATGCAGCGTCCTCCGTCATGTGCAGATCGCTGCCGCAAATGCCGCAGCGGCCGACCTTCACGACCAGCTCTCCTTCGCCCGGCGTGGGGTCGGCGATCTCCTCGAAGGCAAGGGGCGTATGCAGCCCCTGGAATGTGACGGCTTTCATCGATCCTGTCCTATTCTTCCCAGATGGGTTGTTCGCCCTTGGCCACTTCGGTCGAATTCACGAGGATGAAATCGTCCAGCACATCGATCGTGGTGGGAAATGCCTCGCGCACCATCTGCTGCATCTGAGCGGCGTTGGCGGAGCGTTCCACCAGGCCCGGCCATGCGTCGAGATAGCGATAGGTGAATTCGATCCCGCTGGCATCGTCAGGCAGGCCGGGGCGGGCATGGCCGGCAACCACGATTTCAGGTTGCAGTTCCTCCAGCATGTCCATCGAGGCGCGCCATGCGGCGACTTCTTCCAGCGTATGTTCGCCCAGCCACAGGTGCACTTCGTTGAACACCAGGTCTCCGGGCAGGAGGGCGCGGATTTCCGGCACCCACAGCGCGGTGGAGTGGCGATGGTCGCCCTGCATGGGGCCGAGCACGCGCAGTTCGTGGCCTTCCAGCATGATCACATCACTGGAGAGCGCGTGCGGGGCGCTGGGGTAGGCCGGGCCGTTGTCTGCCAGCATCGGGCTCCAACGCTCGACCTTGAACGGCAGGGAGCGCCAGATGTCCGCAACCACCGTGGGGTGGGCCACGATCTCCGCATCGGGGAAGGCTGCTTCGAGCACTTCCATGGCGAAGAAGTGGTCCGGATGATCATGGGTGACGAAGATGTGGGTCAGCCGCTTGCCGCTATCCAGCACCATGCCCGCAACGCGGTGGGCATCGGCAAGGGTAAAGGGCGGATCGACCAGGACCGCATCCTGCTTGCCCATGATCAGCGCGGAATTGACATGCAGCGATCCCGCGCTGGTGCGCAGCACCTGCACCGTCAGCGGCGGTTCCTCCTCGTGATGCTCGGCCAGCGCGGGCGGGGCAAGGAGCAGGGCGGCGATGGCGATGAGGCGCTTCAACATGGCGCTTACTCCGGTGAGATGCGCAGCACCGGCTTCACGACGGAGCCGTTCTCGCTGGCCTCGATGGCTTCGTTGATCTCGTCGAAATCGAAATAGCCGATCAGCTTCTCGAAGGGGAACTGGCCCTTCACGTGATAATCGAGCAGCTCGTTCAGGAACGGGCCCACATCGCTGTCCCCGCCAAGGATGCCCATCACGCGGCGGCCACCGCCCATGAAGGCAGCTTCGTTGAAGGTCAGGTTGTCGGCCGGATCGGACGCGCCGACGATGCCGCAAATGCCCATGGGTGCCAGCAGGTTCCACGCATCCTGGATCACGGTGTTGATGCCGGTGGTGTCGAACACATAGCCAAGGCCCTGCGGCACCAGCTCCCTGATCTTGTCGATCGCGCCATCCTTGGCGTTGAAGGCGTGGGTGGCGCCCAGCTCCCTTGCCAGCTCCAGGCGGCTGTCGTTCACGTCCACGGCGATAATCGGGTTCGCGCCCACGATCTTTGCCGCCATGATCGCGGCCATGCCCACCGTGCCTGCACCGAATACGGCAATCGGCATTCCGGCACGCACCTTCATCGAACGCAGCACCGCGCCGGCACCGGTCATCAGGCCGCAGCCGATGGGGGCAATCCGTTCGAGCGGAATGTCCTTGGCGGAATCGGCGACCTTCACGGTGTTCGCCTGATGCGCGATGGCATGGGTGGCGAAGCTGGACTGGCCGAAGAAGTTCGCATTCATCTTCTCGCCGCCCATGAACATGGTGGGCGATCCGTCCGCCCGCGTGCCGGACCAGTTGTGCGGGAAGAAGTTGTAGCAATAGGTGGGTGCGTGGATATCGCAGCTGGGGCAGGAGCCGCAGGAATTGAAGCTCATCACCACCCGATCACCCGGCTTGGCGACGGTGACGGCGCTGCCCACTTCCTCCACGATGCCGGCACCTTCATGGCCGAGCACCACCGGGTGCGGAACGGGCAGCTGCGCATCGCGCACGGCCATGTCGGTATGGCACACCCCGCAAGCGACCACGCGCACCCGCAGTTCATCGGGCTTCAGGTCGTCCAGCTCGACATCCTCGATGCTGAAGGGCTGGGTATTGCCGCGGCAGATGGCCGCGCGGGCGGGGGTAGTCATGGCCTCTCCTCAAGTGTCCGCTTGGAAATGGACTGTCTGTAAAATTGTCGATTGGCGCTTGCCGAGTCAATCGTTGAGGGGCTTGATCGGCCCCAATTGCATGCCGCCATCGATCATCACGTGCGCGCCGGTCATGTAGCTGCCGGCATCCGATGCCAGCAGCAGGGCGAGCGGCTTGATCTGGTAGGTCTCGGCCATGCGGCCAACCGGCACCAGCTTGTCCCACGCTTCCTTCGCTGCCGGGTTCTTCTTGACCCAGCCATCACCGATATTGGTGACAAAGGGCCCGGGCGCGATGGCATTCACGCGGATGCCGAAAGCCGCCAGTTCATAGGCGGCATGGCGCATGAAATGCTTCACGCCCGCCTTTGCCGCCATGTAGGGGACGCCGACGATCGCCTCGTTCACTTCAGCCGCGTTGGAACTGGTGATGACGATGGAGCCGCCGCGGCGATAGCCGTTGCCTTCATTCGCCTTCATCACCCGTGCAGCCTCGCGCACGGTGTGGAACACGCCGGTCAGGTTGATGCCGATCGACTTGTCCCACTTTTCCTTGGAATAGACATCGATCTGGCCGCTGGGATTGCGGGTTTCCTCGGGCGTCCAGAAGCCATCGCCCACGTCGAGGCCGGCATTGGCAAAGGCCACGTCGCAGCCGCCATAGGCCTTCACATGGGCATCGAAGGCTGCCGCCACCTGGTCAAGGTCCGAGACATCGCAAACATCCCAGCGCACCTCGTGGCCTTCATCGGCGAGGCGCTGCGCCTCGCGCGCCGCGCCTTCCGCGTCGATATCCGTCAGGGTGACCTTGGCCCCGGCTTCCGCCAGCACTTCGGCATAGGCTAGGCCGATGCCCGATGCGGCCCCGGTCACCAGGCCGCTGCGGCCCGAAAGATCGAACTGGTCGAGAGTCTTCACGCGTTTTCCTCTTGTCTTGTCCTGGCCGGCCCGTTGGCGAGATAGCGCTTGAGCACGGCTTCATATTTGAGAACGGCCTGGTCCATCGCCAGCGGCATGATCCGGCTATGGGTTGCCTGCATGATCTTCCACTGCGCCTCGATCATCACCTTGTCTTCATTGAAGGCGCGCACGCCCAGGTCCGCGAAGAAATCCTGCATGTGCGCATGGGTGGCTGACGGGCCGCCAAAGGCGAAGAAATAGCAGGTGGTATCCGCAGTAAGCGGCGTTACCGCCTGGCAGGTAAAGGTGGTCAGCAGCGACTTTTCGGGGCAGCGCTGCATGTCATCCGGGTCCATCGTGTTGGGGGGATAACGGTCCGTGTTGAGGATGAAGATGCCGGGAATGGTGAAGCTGTAGCGGCTCCACAAGTCTGCGCTCTCGCCATCCTGCAGCCCGCTGTTGCGGTTGGGCGGCATGCCGCAATTGGCGCGTTCCACCGCCACGCCATCAGCAAGGGACGTGGTGGTGACATTGGTGGCCAACCATCCTTGCGTGGAGGCATCGCTGCCGCCGCCGAAGGTTTCATGGTGGACATAGGCGATGTGCGACAGGTCCAGCAGGTTGTCGTGGATCAGCCGGGCAGGGGCCTGATAGTCGAGGCGGCCGGGCGTCATCGCCCATTCCGGACTGCGATAGCCCACGAACGGCGGGATCAGCGTGTCATCCGCCAGATCAGGATCGCCCATCCACACCCAGATTGCCGCGTGGCGTTCCACCGCCGGAAAGGTACGGACCTTGAGCGCGGGCGGGATCGTGTCCTGCCCCGGTATCTCCACGCATGTGCCATCGGCGGCAAAACGCACGCCGTGATACCAGCAGCGCAAGCCGCCGCCTTCGCATTTGCCAAGGCTGAGCGGCGCGGCACGATGCGGGCAGCGGTCCTCCATCGCGAAAACCGCGCCACCATCTCCGCGCGCTATGGCAAGCGGCTGGCCCAGCATGGTGCAGGCAATCACCTCGCCTTCGGGAACATCCTTGTCCCAGCCGGCCATGTACCAGGCGTTGCGCGGGTGCTGCCCGCCCACGGCATCGAGGAAGGCGTTATCCCCCATCTCCCGATCAGAGGTAGAGCTTGTCGTTGATCGGGATGCCGTTCTCGCGGCAGTAGGTCTCGTAGTGGGTGATCATCCACCACACGTCCACCGTATCGGCATAATTGCCCTGGTCGTCATAGAACTCGATCGGTCCCTGCATCCAGCCGAAAAGCTTGCAGCCTTCGGGATGGTCGGTGACCAGCGTGTGCGCTTCGCCGGGGACCTCCAGGATCAGCCCGCCGGGTGTGCCCACCCAGTCATATTCCAGATAGCGCACGCTGCCGGTGATCGGCACCATGGTGACCGTGCCGCGATGCAGGTGGGTGCCGATGGTGCCCGGCCCCTTCATCCACAGCACGTTGGAATAGGTGTTGGTGCGGACATCGAAGCTCAGGTGCTTGATGGCCGCGCCATCGCCGAAGGGGACCCACGGGCTGTCGACATCGGTTTCCATGTCGATGTAGCGCCCGCCGGGGCTGAGGCGTTCCACCGTATCGCGATAGGCCCAGGGAACATCGACGATTTCCTGCGTGGCCGAAGCCGGGGCTTTCATCTTGTTTTCAGCCATGAGGCAAGCTCCTGCGGGTTAGCGGATCAGCGTATCGACATAATCGGCACCGATGCCGACCTTGTCGTAATGATCGCGGGCGAGCTTCATGTAATCGAACACGTCGAAATGGCCCACGGTGTTGCCCTGTTCGTCAAGCCACATCAGCGGGCCGGAAACGACGAAGAAGACCTTCATCGGATCGGGATGTTCGTAGGACACCAGCGTGTGGCTTTCGCCCGGCGTTTCAAAGATGAAATCGCCAGCCGTCGCCGTCCAGTCATGCTCGAGATAGGCCCATTTGCCGCTGATCGTGTAGGCCCAGATCGGCTTGGGGTGGTAGTGCCGGTTCACGATGGTGGCCTTCTTGGCCATCAGCACATCGGCCCACATGTTGAGCGACGGGCTGATCCACACCGGCTTGGAATAGACATCCTCCACGATGGGCACATAAAGCCGCTCGTCGCCCTCGGCGATATTGGCCATGTATGCTTCGGGCTTGGCGCCGGGGCGCAACGGATGCGGCACGGGCGGGGTGCCCGCCCACGGCTCGGTTGTCGGTGCTTCAGGCATGTCTTTCCTCTCAAATGGTCAGGTCGATCCCGTTCTGAGCGCGGGATTCGAATTGGACGTATTGTAAACTAACGCAGCTTGCGATGCGAGAGCCCGGCTCACACGGGATTGAAGGCGAGGCCCTTGCGCTTGAGTGCCGCCGGTGCGGTTTCCTGCAGGCCCATCGAGATCACGCCGCTGACAAGTGACAGGCCGATCAGCAACCACAGGAAGCTGTCGAGGCCGAAAGCATCGTTCAGCGCGCCGCCGATGATCGGCCCGAACACGCCGCCCAGCACTTCGCAACTGCCCATGGCCAGGCCCAGCACGGTCGCGTGATGGACCGGCTTGAAAGTCTCGGACGGGATGGTGGCCATGAAGATCGGGAAGATCCCGTTTACCGCCCAGCCGACGAAGAAGATCGCCGCAAGGCCGAATGCCCCGCCGTCATAATACATGGCGCCCAGCGGGCCGATCACGGCCAGCAAGGGCAGCGCCACCATCACCGGCTTGCGACCGATGACATCGGAGATGCCTGCCACGGTGAAGCTGTAGATCGCCGCTGCGATGCCCAGCGCGCCCATGATCCAGCTCATCGTTTCGGGGTCATAGCCCTTCACCTCGGTCAGGTAGAGCGGCATGAATGCCCAGGTGGTAACGAAATGGGCCACCATCAGCATGCCCACGACCACGCTGATCCACATGTTGCGGATCTTCATCGCCCGGCCGACTTCCGCCAGATAGTCGCTGACCGCGTTCGATCCTGCGGCCTTCGGCTTCGGCTCGCGCTTGGGCATCTCGGGCTCGCGCAGCATGAACCAGATCATCGCCGCGCTGATCAGGCCGGGCAGTGCGGCAAGGTAGAAAGCCTCGCGCCAGCTGAACATGGTGGCAAACCAGACCAGCACCACCGGCGCGAGGAAGCTGCCGAGCAGGTTGGAGCCGAGGTTCTGCGCCACGCCCTGCGCCAAGCCGCGGCGCTTCGGATCGACTTCGGAAGCGACCATCGCATGGCTGATCGGCATCACGCCGCCTTCAGCCGCGCCCATCAGCAGGCGGGCAGCGAAAAGGAACAGGAAGCTGGTGGCAATACCTGAAAGGAAGGAACAGAGCGAAAAGGCAATGGTGGAGATCACCAGCAGGATCTTGCGCTTGCCCAGGCTGTCGGACAGGCGGCCCACGAAGAAAGCCGCGATCGCCCAGGTGAACGACAGGCCGCTGGCCAGGAGGCCGATCTGCGTCTGCGACAGCATCAGGTCCGGCTGCACGAACGGCATCAGCGCATTCAGTGCCTGCCGGTCGAAGAAGACGATCCCGAAATTCAGCGCCAGCAGGAATACCAGCAGGGTCTGGTAGGCGGGTGAGTTGGTAACCCAATTACCCTGCGGTTCGGTTCCCGAATCGGTCTGTGCTTCAGTTGTCATTCCTGGTTTCCTCTCCCCGTCGCCGCCGTTTGTACGGTCGTGCACGGCATCGCTCGCCAATTGGGAGGGCAAAGTCAATTCGCTTGTGGCAATCGCGCCCTAAATGAAGGGTCGCACCGGATCGCTACCGTCCCAATCCTGCGCGGCTTGCCAGAAGCGGGTGAAGGTCTCGTCCATACCTTCGTTGAAGGGGATCAATTCAACATAGCCGGGCTGCACCGGATTATCGTCCTGCAGGAAATAGACTGTCCCGCCGGTCGGCACGGGATTGCTGCCGACCACCTCGAAACCCTCTCCCTGATAAAGCGGAATGACCGCTTCGACATCTTCATAGGCAAGGCCGAAATGGTGGAAGCCGTAGCCGTATCGGTCGACATGCTCTTTCACCACCGATGGCACGTCATCATGCTGCTGGACCAGTTCGACATTCATATTGCCGGAAAATGCCATGGCCACGCTGGTTTCGCTCGGCATATTCCGCCCGCGATACATCCGGTCCTGCCCCTTCGCCCGCGAAAGCAGGTAGAACGGCCCGATGTTGAGCGTGCGCGTGTAATAGTGGATTGCCGCCATGATATCCTCGACGACGTAGCAGGTCTGCATCACCGTGCGCGTCGGGCGTCCGAAGCCCATCATCCTTGTCATGTCGCGATTCCTCCCCATTGGCTTGGCGCAAAGCTATCTCTAGAAGGGCGTCTGGAAAAGCGCAGATGGAGAGAACGCCAGTGGCAACGCAGCTTAAGCCCGATACGGCAGAGCGACCAATCGATTGCAGCGACGAGGAGTGGCAGGCGCGGCTTGATCTGGCTGCGGCCTATCGCATCTTCGCCCATCTCGGCTGGTGCGAGAGCATCTACAACCACATCACCTTGCGGGTGCCGGGAGAGGACAACGCCTTCCTCATCAACCCCTACGGCCTGCTGTGGGAAGAGGTGACTGCCAGCTCGCTGGTCAAGATCGATGGAGACGGAAACAAGGTTGGCGACAATCCCTACCCTGTGAACCTGGCCGGGTTCACCCAGCACAGCGTGTTCCACAAGAACCTGCCGCATGCCCATGCCATCGTCCACACCCACACGCCCGATACCATGGCCGTCTGCAGCACCGAGGGTGGCTTGCAGCCAAGCAATTTCTATTCGTGCTTCTTCGAAGGGGCCATCGGCTATCACGACTTCGAAGGCATCACCGTGCGTGCGGAAGAGGGCGAACGGCTGGTGCGCAATGTCGGCAATCACCAGATCCTGATGCTGAGAAACCACGGCCCGGTGGTGATGGGCCGCACGATCCACGAGATGTTCCTGCTCTATTACATGCTCCAGCGTGCGTGCGAGGTGCAGGTGAAGACCGCCAGCCTTGGCGCGCCCATCGTGGTGCCGCCGGAAGTCATCGCCATCCACCAGCGCGACCGCGACGAGCAGTTGACCGATGCTTTCGGAAAGCTCGACTTCGAGGCGTGGACCCGCAAGATCGACACGATCGACGCCAGCTGGCGCAACTAGGAACGCGCTGACCGTCGCATGACCCAGATGACCGTCAACAACCGTCCGGTGCGGTTCGACATGGATCCGCAGACCCCGCTCTTGTGGGCGCTGCGAGATGCGGCGAACCTGACAGGCGCCAAATATGGTTGCGGGGTGGGCGATTGCGGCGCGTGCATGGTGCTGATCGATGGCGAGGCGCTGCGTTCCTGCCTCGTCACCCTGGCAGAAGCGGAAGGCCGCTTCATCACCACCATCGAGGGATTGAGCGAGGATCGCAGCCATCCGGTGCAACAGGCGCTGGTGGCGGAACAGGCGATCCAGTGCGGCTTCTGCACTCCGGGCATCGCCATGGCGGCAGCGGCGCTGATCGCCCGCAACCCGGATCCCAGCGAACAGGACATTCGCGAGGCCATCCCCAATCTGTGCCGCTGCGGGGTCTATCCCCGCCTGATCAGCGCGGTGCAAAGGGCCGGCCGGGTGGCTCGCCGCCGCGAACGCATCAGCGCTGCGCCCGCGCCCGGGATCGATCCGGCAGATGCGGCAGAAGCCGTTCCGGCCCTTAGGGGAGCAACGGCTGCCGCAAGCGAAAGCGCCGAGTAGCCCGCGCGCCGATTGTCAAAGGCGCAAGCCGGGTGGCCCGACGGGACTTGGGGGTACCCGCCGGACCATAGGCTCCCCAAGATCGTCAGAAGCGAATTCGCGCGCCAAGCGAGGCGTTGAGCGGCTCGGCTGGCTGGATGTTGTTGTCGCCATGCGCCGAGGGATAATATTCCTCGTCGAACAGGTTCTCCACATTCAGCTGCAATGCGATGCTGTCGGTCACGTCGAAGAAGATCGCCGCATCCACCCGCGTGTAGGAAGGAAGCACCACGTTGTTCGACATGCTGGCAAACTGGCTCGACTGGTGGACAAGACCGGCACCGATGCCCAGCCTGTCGGTCACGTCATAGCGCGCCCAGGCGGTGAAATGGTGTTCCGGCACTTGCTGCAGGGTGGTGCCGGCCACCGCCGAGCTGGTTGTCTGCGTCACCTTGCCATCGAGATAGGCATAGCCGAGGCTGACGTTCAGGCTGGGCACCACTTCGCCGGCGAGCCCGATCTCGAAGCCTTCCACGCGGCTTTCCCCGGCCAGGATCACGAAGCCCGGATTTGCCGGATCGGGCGCCTGCGTGTTGTCGCGCGTCAGGCGGAAGACCGCGGCCGTCAGGAGCAGCTCGGGCTTGATCGACCACTTGATGCCCGCTTCCAGGTTCTCGAAAGTCTCCGGATCGAGATTGGCGCTGGTGGTGCTGAGCACGGTGAACTGGTCGCCCGATTGCGGCAGGAAGGTTTCCGACCAGCTGGCATAGAGCGAGAAGTTGTCCATCGGCTTGACCACAGCGCCGAGTCGCGGGCTCCAGCGGCTGTCCTTGCGCTGGCCGGCAAAGCCGCCGATCAGGTCCTCGCTTTGCAGGCGGAACTCGTCATAGCGCACCCCGCCGATCAACTGCACGATGCCGAAATCGACCTGGTCCTGGACATAGAAGGACACGGTGTTGAGGTCGGACGTGCTGGCGCGCTGCGGCACAAGGATGAAGGCAGGCGTTGCGATCACGTCGGCCAGCGGCACCGTGACGGAGCTATCCGCGCCGTTGTTGAATCGCGCCTGGTCGCGCACGGAATCGGTTTCCGAGGTGGTGAATTCACCGCCAACCAGAAGCGTGTGGCTGATGCCGCCCGTCTCGAACGAGCCGATCAGGTTCATCTGGCCGATCAGGTTCTGCCTGTCCGTACCGCTGTCATAGCCGGAAATGCTCGCCGTGGTCGCCGTGGTGCCACCGCCGGGAACGAGGTTGGCATAGAACTTGTCGTAATCGGCATACTGCAGGCTGGCATTGAAATTGAGCGCCGAGCTGAAATCATGTTCCACCCGGAGGCGGGCGATATGCACTTCGACGTCGCTGAAGTTGTAATCGGGATCGCCGAAGAAGGTCTTGTCGTAACCTGCCAGCGGCTCGCCGTTGAGGCTGGGAATGCCGCGATCCACCACGCGCTCGTCATCGTCATAGCTATAGCTGGCGACAAGGCGCGTATCGGGGCCTGCATCCAGCGTCAGCGTGGGGGTGAAGCCGATGAAGCGGCCTTCGTAGAAATCGCGGTGGCTGTCGAACTCCTCGTAAGTGGAATTGATGCGCAGCGCGACATTGTCGGCAAGCGGCGTGTTCACGTCACCCGCGACGGAGAAGGCGCCGAAGCTGTCCACGAAGGCGGCTCCGTTCACGAAGGCGCCGGAAGTGCGCGCCGTCTTGCTGACGCGGTTGATTGCGCCACCGCCGGCCCCGCGGCCGAAGATCAGCGCATTGGCACCCTTGAGCACCTCGATCCGCTCCACATTGTAGAGCGAGCGATAATACTGCGCATCGTCGCGCAGGCCGTCGAGGTAGAAGTCTGCCGTCGTCTCCTGTCCGCGAATGAAGACCTCGTCACGATGGCCTTCGCCGGTTTCAAGGCTCACGCCGGGCACGAAGCGCAGCGCCTGGTTGAGCTGGGTGACGCCCTGGTCCTCGATCTGGTCGGCGGTGATCACGCTCACGCTTTGCGGCACATCGATCAGCGGGGTGGGCGTCTTGGTGGCCGTGGACCCGTCATCCGCGACATAGCTTTCGCGATCTGCGGTGATCACGATGGAGGTCGGCAGGTAATCGCGTTGCGTGTCGTCTGCGGCCTGCGCCGGCATGACGAAGGCGATGGTACTGGCACTGGCGCTGACAAGCGCGAGGCGGCGGATATTGGCGGAATGTAGCAAGGAACCCCCGGTAACGACTCTTTGTTGCAATTGATTTGCAAGAGCGCCTCTATTGCGAATCGTTTGCATTCGCAATGGCTAATTTCCCCCCACTTGGCGAATTTTCCGTGTGCCGCTAGGCAATTGCTGACAGGACCCATTCGGCAGGAGGCGAGGACATGAAGGCAACCATCTGGCACAATCCCCGGTGCAGCAAGTCGCGGCTGGCGCTCCAGGCCTTGCAGGACAAGGGCTATGAGGTGGAGGTTGTCGAGTATCTCAAGCACCCGCCATCCCGGGAAAAACTGGCCCAGCTCTATGCCGATGCCGGGATGAGCCCTGCCGAAGGCCTTCGCCTCGGCGGAACCGACGCGAAGGAACGCGGCTTGCCCGATGCCGATCCGGATACCGTGCTGGACGCGATGGCGGCAGACCCCAAGCTGATCGAGCGCCCGCTGGTGGAGACGGCCAAGGGCGTGCGCCTGTGTCGCCCGCCGGAACGGATCGAGGATATCACCTGAGCGCCAAATGGGGACAATTCGTCGCCAATCCGTTGCAATGGCAGCGCTCTTGCGCCTAGTCCGGTGGCCAGCAACATGGCGCGCGCTACTGCGTCAGCTGACCTGGGGGCGGACGTTTTTCCAATGAATGGCAACGAACTGGCCGAAAGGCGCGGGCTTCCGCGTCTTGTGCGGAAGATCAAGCGTGCCACCGGCCCCGCGGGCGTGTTCTTCCGCGGTTTCCTGGAAAATCCCCGCATGGTGGGCGCCATCCTCCCCTCGAGCCCGGCTGTCATCAAGGCGATGCTCGAGCCGGTGGACTGGGCGAATACCAGGCTGTTCGTGGAATATGGCCCCGGTGTCGGCACCTTTTGCCAACCGGTGCTCGACCGCTTGCCGCGTGATGGCGAGCTGCTGGTGATAGACACCAACCCGCTCTACATCGACTACCTGCGCAAGACGATCACCGACAGCCGCTTCCATGCCGTGCTCGGCTCTGCCGAGGACGTGGAGGAGATCGTGAAGTCGATCGGCCATGACAAGGCGGACTATGTGCTGTCGGGATTGCCTTTCAGCACCCTGCCTGATGGTGTGGGCCCGGCGATTGCCAGCGCCACGGCCCGCGTCATCCGCAAGGGTGGTGCGTTCCTGACGTACCAGTACACCAGCGTTGCCCGCGACTATTCGCGCAAGTATTTCCCGCGCGTGGAAAAGGGCATCTGCTGGCTGAACGTGCCGCCCTGCTTCCTTGGCTGGGCCTGGCAGGACTGATGCTGGCCACAGGCAGCCGGCACATTATCCCCCGTCAGTCGAATGTCTCGCCAATCTCGTCGGTGTCGGTACCGGCGAGTTGCCGGTGCATTGCCACCATGATCCCGGCATAGATCATCGCCACGAGTGATCCCAGGATGCCGTTGAACAGGCCCGAGACCATGGCCGCGGCCGGCCCGCCTCCCAGCATGGCCACCAGCACGCCGAACATGCCGCCGACGACGAGGCTGATGACAAGATAGGCCACCAGCAGCAGCATCAGGAACAGGAAGATGCGCTTGGCCTGCGGCCTGGTCAGCGCCCAGGACCGCTTCATCATCTCCAGCGGGTTGCCGATGCCTTCCAGCATGATTGCCGGGTAGACCATGATAAAGCGGGCCACGACATAGATCATGCCCACGAACAGCAGCACCAGCGCCACTGTCGATCCCAGTACCGCCCCGGCCGCGCCGGCCACCATCGTCAGCAAGGCGGTGACGATCCCCACCACCAGCGCCAGCACCAGGCCGACCACGACATAGACGATCATCGTCAGCACGGTCACGCCGAACAGGGTGGGGATGGCGGACAGCGATTGGCGCAATGCCTCGCCCACGGTCGGGCGGGACTGACCCATCAGCGCGACCAGCGCCGCATAGCAGATGAACTGCGCCACCACGACGAGCAGGCCGAAGCCGATCAGCCTCCCCGCGTTGGCGGAAAGCAGGGCCATCATCTGGTCAGGATCCGGATTGACCGACGTGGCCATCGCCATCACATCGGGCACCGCGATGTAGAAGATCATGTTGGGAACAAGGATGAACAGGCCGGCGATCACGGCCAGCAGCTGGAAATTGGACTGCACCAGCGATACGGCCTGCGACCAGGTGCGGTTCATGTCGAAATTCATGCTCGGCCATCCTCTCTCAGTTAGATGCTTGATAAACCGGAGCGGCTGCGCCACGCAATCGCCAAAGCCATGAATGTCACCAATACCCCTTCCGCCATCGAATGGCGCATTTCGGACCAGCCGGTTCCCTATCGCGAGGCGCTGGCCACGCAGGAGGCGCGCAACGAGGCGATCCGCGCAGGCGAGGCGCCGGAGATGATCTGGCTGCTGGAGCATCCCCCTGTCTACACCGCCGGTACCAGTGCCGACCCTGCCGAAGTGCTGGACCCGCGTTTCGACGTGGTGGCAACCGGGCGCGGCGGGCGGCACACCTACCACGGCCCGGGCCAGCGGGTGGGCTACCTGCTGCTGGACCTGTCCCGCCGCGGGAAGGACATACGCCGCTTCGTCCACGGGCTGGAATCCTGGGTGATCGACACGCTGGCCGATTTCGGCGTGGAAGGCTGGGCCGTGCCGGACCGGGTGGGCATCTGGACCAGGGATATCGACGGGCGCGAAGCCAAGATCGGTGCCATCGGCGTGCGCGTGCGGCGCTGGGTGACCATGCATGGCCTGTCGGTCAATCTCGATCCGGACCTCTCCCATTTCACCGGCATCGTGCCTTGCGGCATCGCCGAATATGGCGTCACCAGCATGAAGCGCCTCGGCATTACGCTTGCGCCGGGCGAGTGGGATGAGGCATTGCAGAAACGCAGCGGCGCTTTCCTTGCCGCGCTGGAGGATTGAGGCCGTTGTCCGAGAAACGTTTTTCCCGTCTGCTGGTTGCATCTGTCCTGCCGCTGGCCGTGCTGGCCGCTTGCGGAGACGATGCGGCTGAAGGCGATGCTGGCACTACTGCCGATGACGGGCGCGAGGCTTCGGGCGAAATCCTGCCATCCTCCATCAGCGATGACATGATCGCGACCGATCGCCTGCGCTCGCAGCCGCCGCTTATGGTGGAGGAGCCGACGGCAGCGGGTGCTGGCGCACCGGCGGAAGCAGGCACTGACGGCGCCACCGCGGACATGCCGGGCGAGGGCGCGCCTGACGCGGCTACTGCCCCGGCAGCCATGCCGGAAGCCGAACCGGTCCCCCTGCCGAACGACTGATCGCTAGCGCGCGCTTTCCAGCACGCGCCGCGCCTGCATCAGGTGCGGCTGTTCCACCATGCGCCCGTCAAGCGACAAGGCGCCTGCACCGGGATTGGCGGCAAACAGGTCCACGATGGCCTGCGCTTCGTTCACCTGCTCCTTGCCCGGAGTGAATGCCTCGTTGATCACCGGCACCTGGTCCGGATGGATCGCCAGCATGCCGGTAAAGCCGTCGGCATAGCTCGCCCTGGCGGCGGCCTTCAGCCCGTCAAGGTCGCGGAAATTGCCATGCAGCGTATCGATGGCGGCAACGCCGGTTGCGCGTGCGGCCAGCAGCACATGGGCACGGACCATGCGGAACACATCTGTCCACTGCCCGCCTTCGTCGCGCTTGCGGCTGGCACCCAGCGCATTGGCCAGGTCTTCCGATCCCCAGGTCAAGCCGCCCAGGCGCGGCAGTTCCTCGCTGGCATAGGCCGGGATGTTGAGCGCGGTCTTCGCGGTTTCGCCCACCATCGGCATGATCCGCGTGGTGTTGGGCTGGATACTGTTGCGCTGTTCGGTTTCGTAAAGCTCGGCAGAGAACATGCGCAGCTGTTCCGGGCCGGTGGCCTTGGGAATGATGATGCCATCGGGCTGGCCTGTCATCACCTGCGCCAGATCCTCGCGCCAGATGTGTCCGTCCAGCTTGTTGATGCGCACCCAGCGGCGGAAACCCCCGCCGGATGTCACCTGCTGGCGGTGCGAGGCGAGCCACTGGGTTGCCAGCTTGCGGGCCGGGATCTTGCCATGATCGGCAACCGCGTCCTCAAGGTCGATCACCACCACGTCGGCGCCGCATGCGCCAACCTTGGCCAGCTTGCGCTCGCTGTCTCCGGGCACGAAAAGCCATGACCGCATCTTCATAGTCGCAATGCTCCCGCCTGTGGCTGGTGGATTGTTTTACCAGCTGCGGTGGTAAGCGAAAAGGCTGAGTGCCGGGTGAAGCGGCAAGGTTAAGGGCGTGGTAGGGATGAACCCGTCACCGCGCGCCAAGGTCACCCTTGCCCACGGTAGCGCTGGCCATTTCCAGCATGCGGTCGAGGCTCTTCTTCGCATCCAGCCGCAGTTGCTCCTCGATTTCGATGCGGGGCTCGAGGTCGCGCAGGCAGGCGTAGAGCTTCTCCATGGTGTTCAGCGCCATGTAGGGGCAGATGTTGCAGGAACAGTTCCCGTCAGCACCCGGCGCACCGATGAAGGTCTTTTCGGGCAGCGCCTTTTCCATCTGGTGGATGATGTGCGGCTCGGTCGCCACGATCAGCGTATCGCCCTCGAAGGTCTTGGCGAAGTTGAGGATCGAGCTGGTCGAACCGACGTGGTCGGCATGGTCGAGGATGTGCGGCGGGCATTCCGGGTGCGCGGCAATCGGCGCATCGGGGTGCTGTTCCTTGAGCTTGAGGAGTTCCTTTTCGCTGAAGGCTTCGTGCACGATGCACACGCCCGGCCACAGCAGCATCTCCCGGTTGAACTTGCGCGACAGATATCCGCCAAGGTGGCGGTCCGGCCCGAAGATGATCTTCTGGTCTTCGGGGATCTGGGCAAGGATCGTTTCCGCCGAGGAGCTGGTCACGATGATGTCGCTGAGCGCCTTCACCTCGGTCGAACAGTTGATGTAGGTGAGCGCGATGTGATCGGGGTGCTGGGCGCGGAAGGCAGCGAACTTTTCCGGCGGGCAGCTGTCTTCCAGGCTGCAGCCTGCTTCCATGTCCGGCAGGACAACGATCTTCTCGGGGCTGAGGATCTTGGCGGTTTCGGCCATGAACTTCACGCCGCAGAACGCGATCACGTCGGCATCGGTTTCGGCGGCCTTCCTCGACAGCTCGAGGCTGTCACCCACGAAGTCGGCAATGTCCTGCAGGTCAGGCGTCTGGTAGTAATGCGCCAGGATCACCGCGTTCTTCTCCTTGCGGAGGCGGTTGATCTCTTCAATCAGGTCGGTGCCGGCGGGAAGTGCAGTCTGGTCAGTCATGCGCCCGATATAGCGCGTGCTTCGGCAATTTCACGCACTGATTGACCAGATGTTTCCAGCGCAGGTGACGGTGCCCTGCTTTTCCAGTTCGATGAGATGGGCATGCACGCTTTGCGCTGCGGCAGGCCACAGGCCTTCATGCACGCCTTTGTACATCACCGGCACCATGTCCTTGATCGCTTGCGGCTTTTCGCTGAGCAGCGAGACGATCTGCCGTTCGCGTGCGCGGCGATGGCCGGCCATGCCGCGCACCAGCTGGCGGGTCTTTTCCACCGCCGGGCCATGCGCGGGATAGTAGATGCGGTCCTCGCGTTCATAGAGCTTCATCAGGCTGGCCATGTAATCGCCCATGTCGCCATCGGGCGGCACCACGACGCTGGTGGACCATCCCATCACATGATCGCCGGTGAACAGCGCGCCGCTTTCCTCCAGCGCGTAGCACAAATGGTTCGAGGTATGGCCGGGCGTGGCGACAGCGGTGAGCGTCCAGCCCGGGCCGGAAACGCTCTCTCCGTCTGCCAGCACGCGGTCAGGCGCATAGGCCTTGTCGAACGGAGCATCCACGCGCGGGGCATCGCTTTCGATCACCAGCGGCGCGCAGCCGATGATCGGCGCGCCGGTGCTGGCGGAAAGCGGGGCCGCGGCAGGCGAGTGGTCGCGGTGGGTATGCGTGCACAGGATCGCCACGACCTTCGCTTCGCCAATCGCGGTTTCCAGTGCGGCGAGGTGGTCGGGATCATCCGGTCCGGGATCGATCACCGCCAACCCCTGATCGATGCCGATCAGGTAGCTTTGCGTGCCGGTGAAGGTGAAGGACGAGCCATTGGGTGCAAGCACGCGCCGCACCAGCGGTTCGAGTTGCTCACATTCGCCTGTCGGCCAGGGTTGCGGGGGAAGGGCCATGGGCGGCATATGGGGCAAGAGAGAGGGGAATGCCATGACCAGTGCCCAAATCCTTGTTCTTGATGAGGGAACGACCTCCACCCGCGCCATGCTGTTTTCCGCCGACGGGGTGCAACTGGGCGTTTCGCAAAGGGATTTGACACAGCACTATCCGCGCTCCGGATGGGTCGAGCATGACGCGGGCGAGATATGGGCTGAAACGCTCGCCTGCGCGAAGGAGATGGTGGCCAGGGCAGGCGGGGCGGATCGCATTGCAGCGATCGGCATCACCAACCAGCGCGAAACCGTGGTTGCATGGGACCGCGAGACGGGCGAGCCGCTGTGCCGCGCGATCGTCTGGCAGGACAGGCGCACGGCGGATTTCTGTGCGGCGTTGAAGGAGGCCGGGCATGAGGAAATGATTTCGGCGCGCACCGGCCTGCTGCTGGACCCCTATTTCTCCGGCACCAAGATGCGCTGGATGCTCGACAACGAGCCAGCCGTGGCCGAGGCAGCGAAGGCCGGGCAACTGGCGCTGGGCACGGTGGAAAGCTGGCTGGTGTTCCGTCTGACGGGCGGGGACTTGCACGTGACCGATGCCAGCAATGCCAGCCGCACGCTCTTGCTGGCGCTGGATGGTGCGGATTTCGATGCGGAGCTGTGCGAATTGCTGGGTGTGCCGCGCGATGCGCTGCCGCAGGTTGTCGATACGCATGGGGTATTGGGACAAACATCGCTGTTCGGTGCGCCGATCCCGATTTGCGGCATGGCGGGGGACCAGCAGGCCGCCACCATCGGCCAGGGCTGCCTCACCCCTGGCGATACCAAGGCGACATACGGCACCGGGGCATTCGTGCTCGCCAACATGGGCCAGCAGGTGCCGCAATCGCGCAACCGCCTGCTCGGCACCGTGCTCAGCCAGCGCGATGGCGAGCGCAGCTATGCCCTGGAAGGCTCCGTCTTCGTTGCCGGATCGCTGGTGCAGTGGCTGCGCGACACGCTGGGGCTGATCGAGAGCGCAGCAGAGACCGAGGAACTCGCCCGCTCGATCCCCGACAGCGATGGCGTGGTGCTGGTGCCGGCCTTGTCCGGCCTCGGTGCACCGCATTGGCGGCCCGAAGCGCGGGCCAGCATTTCCGGCCTCAGCTTTGCCAACGGCCGGGCGCATATCGCCCGCGCCGCGCTTGAAGCCATGGCGCACCAGACACGCGATCTGGCCGCCGCCTTTGCTGCCGATGGTGCGCAATGGACCAGCCTGAAGGTCGATGGGGGCATGGTGGCCAACAACTGGATGGTGCAGGACATCGCGGACTTGCTGGAGCTTGAGGTGACGCGGCCCGATTTCGTGGAAACCACGGCGCTGGGCGCGGCGATGCTCGCGGCGGTGGGGGCCGGCATCCATCCCTCGCTGGCAGACGCAGCACAGGCGATGATCGGTGCAAGAAGCGTGTTCACGCCGGAAATGGATGACGCGGTGCGCTCACGGCGCCTTGCCGATTGGGCAGGGGCGCTGGCGAAGGTCTAGGCGCTGCTTACCGCCGAACCCAGGCGTTCGCGCAGGCGGTGGATGGCGGCGGGGTGCATGGTGAAACGGTCCTGCCAGGCGCGGTCCAATCGCGAGACACGGTCATAGAAGCGCTGGGTGCGGCCCACCAGCATCCGCAATTCCGGGCTCAGCATGGCCAGCTGTTCCGGATCGCTTTCCGGCTGCGGCGGCGGCAGGCGGCCGTGGCGGCGCAGCTGGAACTCGCTCATCTCGCCCGCGAAATAGGCGCGGTGGTTCAGCAGCCAGGCGATGGCGTGCATCATGCGCGTGGTGGTGCGCAGCGCCTCGCACGACAAGGCAACGCGAGACAAATCCTCGTCCGCACCGACCATGTCCAGCCGGCCCGACATGTCGAATGCGGCGCGGGCTTCGTCAGCCAGCTCCAGCGCGTCACGGTAAAGCGTCTCCACGATCGTGGGGCTGATATCTGCCGGGTCTCCCATGTGGGCCATCGCTAACCAAGCCATGCGGATCGCGCCAGTGGCATTGTGGTTAATTTCCCATTTCCTGACACACTGTCCCGGCAAGGAACGCTTTGCCCGCGCAAAAGGCGAGCAAATTCAGGCAATGATGTCCGGCGTGAGGTAATCCTCGATGATCGCGATCTGGTCCTTCAGGGCCAGCTTGCGTTTCTTGAGTCGGGCAACCTGCAACTGGTCCGGCCCGCCGGATTCGGTAAGCGCGGCAATGGCCGCGTCGAGATCGCGATGCTCGACACGCAGTGACGCCAGCTTCTTGCGCATTTCATCTTCGGTCACGGCGGGTCCCGAAACTCCCTTCAAAGGCCGTTTGAGCAGCCCTGCTGTCGCAGCGGCAGCACGGCTCGTAGCAGCCCCTATTTGCCGATCTAGGCGTTTCGTGATTTGATGACAATCGCGCGGCTCAACAGGTTCCCGAGTCGCGCTGCGGCAAGGCCGGTGGCCTTGCTTGCAGGCACCCTGAAAACAGGGGCCCGGGACCGCACAAATCGACAGGAGATTGCCCAATGGAAACTTCGCATGTCGCCGCCCTCCAGGCCAAGAAGGAAGGGTTGGAACGCAGGCTCAAGGAAGAGATGAGCCGCCCGGCACCGGACATGGGGAAGATCCAGGCAATCAAGAAGGCAAAGCTGCGGTTGAAGGAAGAAATCTCCCTCCACTGATTGCCGTTGCGGCAGCTTTGCACCGCAACATTCCGGACATTCCCAAAGGCGCAGAAATGCTCTAGGCCATAGCCATGCCAGGAGCCGCCGCCGCCGCACGATCGATCCTCACCCAGCTGCACGAGGTGATGGCAGCGCGCACCCACGCGCAGGCCAAGCTCAACAAGATCGTCGACATCATCGGCGAGGCGCTGACGAGCGAGGTGTGCTCGATCTACCTCCTGCGTGAGGGGATGCTGGAGCTGTTCGCTACCCGCGGCCTGAACCAGAGCGCGGTCCACGTCACCCGGCTGGGCGTGGGCGAGGGCCTGACCGGCACGATTGCCGAGAACATCGAGACGCTCAACCTGGATGAGGCCGCCACCCATCCCGAATTCCAGTACCGCCCGGAAACGGGCGAGGAGAAGTTCCACTCCTTCGCTGGCGTGCCGATCGTGCGCAATGCCCGCGCCATCGGCGTGCTGACGGTGCAGCACGTCGAGCCGCGCAAGTACGAGGAAGTGGAGATCGAGGCCTTGCAGACGGTCGCCATGGTGCTGGCCGAACTGATCCACAATGCAGGCCTGGTGGACGAGGAACAGCTTGACGAACGCTCCGCCGCGCAAAGCGGGCAGCAGGTGCTGGAGGGGATGCGGCTGGTGAAGGGCCTCGCCTATGGCAAGGCCGTGTTCCACCAGCCCCGCGTGACCATCGAGCATACGGTGGCCGAGGACACCGAGGCGGAGCGCCAGCGCGTCTACCTCGCCTTCGACAAGATGCGCGAACAGATCGACGCCATGACCAACCAGGCCGAATTCGGCGTTGGCGGCGAGCATGAGCAGGTGCTCGAGACCTACAAGATGTTCGCCTATGACGAAGGCTGGTCGCGCCGCATTAATGAAGCGATCGATTCCGGCCTCACCGCCGAAGCCGCGATCGAGCGCGTGCAGCAGCGCACGCGCCAGCGCATGCGCGAGATTTCCGACCCGCTGCTGCAGGACCGGATGCATGACCTTGAGGACCTCGCCAACCGCCTGATCCGCATCGTTTCGGGCCAGCTGGGCACTGCTGCGCGCACCGGCCTGCAAAACGACACCATCCTGATTGCCAAGAACCTCGGCCCGGCCGAGCTGCTGGAATATGACAAGCGGCGACTGAAAGGCGTGGTGCTGGAACAGGGTTCGCTGACCGCGCATGTGGTGATCGTGGCGCGCGCAATGGGCGTGCCGGTGATCGGCCGGGTGCGCAATGTCCGCGGGCTGGTACGCGAAGGAGACGACCTGCTGGTGGACGGTGATGCCGCCAAGGTCACCATTCGCCCCGGACAGGCCGTGCTCGATGCCTTCGACACCCGCCTGGCACGCAAGAAGCAGCGGCAGGCCGAATATGCCAAGCTGCGCGATGTCGAACCGTTCACGGCCGATGGCCAGCGCATCGAAGTGATGATGAATGCCGGCCTGCGCGATGACGTGGCTATGCTGGGGCTGACCGGCGCAGACGGCATCGGCCTTTACCGCACGGAGTTCCAGTTCCTGGTATCGGCTGCCCTGCCGCAGCGCGACAGGCAGACCCGCCTGTACCACGACGTGCTGGAAGCCGCAGGGGACAAGCGGGTGATCTTCCGCACGGTGGACATCGGCGGTGACAAGTCCCTGCCCTACCTGACGAGCGACCACACCAGCGAGGACGAGAACCCTGCGATGGGCTGGCGCGCATTGCGCCTGGCGCTGGAGCGCGAAGGCTTGCTGAAGGTGCAGGCCCGCGCCTTGCTGGAAGGCGCGGCCGGGCACGAGCTCAACGTGATGTTCCCGATGGTTTCCGAACCCTGGGAATTCGATGCCGCCAAGGCCGTGTTCGACAGCCAGCTTGCCTTCCTCAAGAAGCGCAAGCACAAGTTGCCGACCGCGATCCGCTATGGCGTGATGCTGGAAGTGCCGTCGCTGGCGGAGGTGCTGGACCTGCTCTTGCCCAGGGTCAGCTTCATTTCCATCGGCACGAACGACCTGACCCAGTTCCTGTTTGCTGCGGATCGGGCGAACCCGGCCCTTGCGGAACGCTATGACTGGCTCAGTCCCGCGATCCTGCGCTTCCTGCGCCGGGTGGTTCGCAATACCGAAGGCTCCGGCGTGGACCTGGGCGTGTGTGGTGAGATGGGTGGCCGCCGCCTTGAGGCGCTGGCGCTGATCGGCCTTGGTATCCGCCGCCTGTCGATCACGCCCGCTGCCGTCGGCCCGATCAAGGAACTTGTATCCAGGATCGACATGGTGGAAATCGGCACGGCCATGGAGGAATGGCTCGCCTCGCCGCCGCCGGACATGCGGGCCGCGCTTTCCGCTTGGGCAGAAGAGCGGGGAATCGAAGTGGATTAGCCCCGCTTCGGCGTTGCCCGCTTGACATGCGCCCCGGGCGCTTCATTGATGGCGATGCAGGGTGTGCAGCAAGGTGCCGGAAAGGCCGTAACCGCAATGAGCGATCAGATTGAATTGCCAGAGGAATCCCTTCTTCCGCGGGGTGTGGGGCCGCAGCTGCGCCATGCGCGGGAGAAGCTGGGCCTGACGGTCAAGGACGTGGCCGAGCAGACCCGCATTTCCTCGCGTTATATCGAAGCAATCGAAGCCGGGGACTTCAGCGTCCTGCCCGGTCGCACCTATGCCGTCGGGTTCGCGCGGAATATCGCCAAGGTGGTGGAACTGGACGAGGGCGATGTCGCGGCCATGGTCCGGGCAGAGCTGAACACGGCAGGTCCGCTCAACGAGGAGCGGCGGCAGACCTACCAACCGGGCGATCCGGCCCGTGCGCCGTCCGGGCGCTTGGTGTGGTTCTCGATCATCGCCATCGTGTTGCTGCTTGCGGGCCTGTTTACCGCCTATCGCGTGGCAGTGTTCCCGGCGGCAGACATGCCGTCGCTGATCGCGCAACAGGAAGCCGAAGAAGCGGCTGCCGCTGCGGCAGCGGCCCAGGCGGCGGCACAAGCCGCCACTGCTGCCGATCCAGCCGGTGAAGTCGTCTTTACCGCCACCGATGATGGCGTTTGGGTGCGTTTCTATGACGGTGAGGGACGCCGCCTGATGGAAACGGAGATGGCCGAGGGTGAGAGCTATACCATCCCCGCCGATGCCGAGAGGCCGCAATTGTGGACCGGAAGGCCCGAAGCGCTGGCGATCACCGTGGGCGGACAGGCCATCGAGCCGCTGGCGGACGAAATGCAGACCATGCGCGATGTGCCGGTCGATGCCGCATCCCTGCTGTCGCGCGACTTGGGAGAAGAGGCGGAAACCACTGCAACTGATGGATAATACGCAACCGCCACGGTGGATTTCGCGCGCCCGCGGCTCCAACAATCACGGTTAATCGGCTATTCCAGCTGGTTCAGGCAGTATCATCCCGGTCCCGGTTGAGCGGGATCCGCTGAGGGGAAAGGGAAAAGACAGCAATGACAGGCAAGATCGCGTCTTTGCGCAAATCAACCGGTGGCCTGCTGGCTGCCGGCCTCGTGATCGGCATGATGCCGCATGCGGCAGCGGCCCAGGTGGATGACCGGCTGGAGAGGATCGAAACCCAGTTGCGCGCCTTGCAGCGGGCGGTTTTCCCGGGGGGCGACCAGCGCTTTTTCGAGCCGGAGATCACTCCTCAAACGCAAGGAGCGACCACCCGCCAGGTGGGCACGCCTTCCGCGAGCGCCCTGACCGATGTGCTGGCCCGGCTTGATGCCATCGAGATCCAGCTTGCCCGGCTGACTGCGGCGACCGAAGTCAACGAGAACTCGCTGGCCCTCCTGGAAATGCGCATGGCGGAACTGGAGCAATCCCGGCTCGCCGCTGCCACGAACCAGCAGCCCACCGGCGTGATTGCCGTCGGCGGCGAGGAAGAAGGCCCGGTCGAGCTTGTGCCCGAAACCAATCTCGCGACCGAAGGGGCCACCGGCCCTTCGCCGGAACGGCTCGCCGGCGTGCAGGCCATCACCAAGCCCGCCACCGATGACGCGGGCGATGATGAATATGTCTACGGCTTCCGCTTGTGGGATGCGGGCTATTTCTCCGAAGCGCAGCAGCAGCTGGCGCTGTTCGTGGAACGTTATCCGCAGCACTGGCGAACCACATACGGCCGCAACCTGCTGGGCCGCGCCTTCCTTGACGCGGGCGATGCGCGCCGGGCGGCAACGCACTTCTTCGAGAACTACCAGGCAGACAAGCAGGCTGCCCGTGCGCCTGACAGCCTGCTGTACCTGTCGCAGAGCATGATCGAGCTGGGCGATACCCGCCGTGCCTGCATCGCGCTGGCCGAATTCGGGGAAACCTATCCGGCGCTGGCCACCGGCCGCCTGCAGGAACTCTACGAATCCAACCTGGGCCGTGTCGACTGCGAGTGATGTGATTGCCCCGGAACTGGTCGAACGGTTCCGGGCGGCACTCGGCAGGCTGATCCCTGATGGTGACCGCATCGGCCTTGCCGTATCGGGCGGGCCGGACTCTATGGCCATGCTCCTCCTGGCCCATGCCGCGGTGCCCGGAACCTTCGAGGTGGCCTGCGTCAACCACGGCTTGCGGGCCGAGGCGCAGGACGAATGCCATCTCGTCATGGCAGCATGTGCTGCACGCGGCGTTCCCGGCACCGTGCTGGCGGTGGATGTGGGCGAGGGCAATTTGCAGGCTAGGGCGCGGGAAGCGCGTTATGCCGCGCTTGATCGCTGGGCGGGCGAGCGAGGGCTCAAGGCCATCGCCACGGCGCATCACGTCGATGACCAGGCCGAAACGCTGCTGATGCGGCTCAACCGTGGCAGCGGGGTGGCGGGCCTGGCCGGGGTGCGCGAGGCGGGCCGTGCCCCCGGTTGCGCCACGCCGATCATCCGCCCGCTGTTGTCCTTCCGCCGTGCCGAACTGGAGCGCGTGGTCGCGGGCGAGAAGGTGGCGCGTGATCCGAGCAACGAGGACCCGCGTTTTGACCGCGTCCGCATGCGCGCGAACCTTGACGGGTGCGACTGGCTCGATCCTGCGGCGATTGCCCAGTCGGCCGCCATCGTGGCCGAAGCCTATGAGGCCTTGCAGGCCTATGCCGAGCTCCTGTGGCCGCAGGCCGTGCGGCGGGAAGGCGATGGATATGTCCTTGCGCCCGTCGACGCTCGCGAGATGAATCGCCGCTTGCTGGCGCGGATCATGGAACAGCTTGGCGGCAGGCCGCGTGGCGGCGATGTCGCAAGGCTGCTGACCCGGCTGGAGCGCGGCGAGGGCGGGAATGTTGCCGGTGTTCTGGCCCGTGTCTGTGGCGGGGAATGGGTGCTGTCACCCGAGCCGCCACGCCGGACGGGTTAGCGTTCAGCCGCCCAGCGCGCCGCCGACGCCGGTCATCACGCCGTCAGTCACGATCACCACGTCACCCACCTTGGCGATATCGAACAGGCGGCTGGCGAATTCGTCCGGCACGCCCACGCAGCCGTGGCTGGCATAGCCGCGCTCGACGGTGGAACCGCCATGGATGGCAACGCCATCCCAGGTCATGCGCAGCGTCCACGGCATGGGGGCGTTGTTGTACTTTTCCGAAACGTTGTGGCGTTCCTTGGTGAGGATCGGGAAGGTGCCGACCGGCGTGGGATGCTCCGGCGTGCCAAGCAGGGCGGCGGCGGCGCCGATTTCATAGCCATCGCGGAACACGCTGATCACGCGGGCCTGCAGGTCCACGGTGATGACCAGCGGGCCATCGGGAACGCCTGCATCGTCCCAGTGCCATTCGCCATAGCGGATCGGGCCGTTGATGGGCAGCACGCGCTTGATCACGAAGGGGTTGTCCGGATCATAGGCCGGGGTTTCCTGGACCACCGGATCGGAAACGAATTCGGGAAGCGTGTCTACCTGCTCATCAAGCGACAGGTCGATGTCGCTGGCGGCCAGCACCGATGTGTCTTCGGTCAGCACGTCATCCGCCTGCATCCAGCCGGACATGCCCTGCTCACCCGACTGGGCGACAAGCGCATTGCCGCCGAATGCCATGGTGGCGATCAGGGCAAGGGCGACAACGGTCGATCCGCCGATCCATTTGGTGAAGCTGTTCATGGCCGCGATTATGCGCGCCAAACCGCCGAAATCCAGTGGTTACAGCAGCCCAGTCCCGAAAAGGGACGCGGCTTCGGGGAGGAGTTAACGGCTAGCCGTGAGCGCCGAAGATGTTGGCGATGGCAGTGCTGATCCTCAGTGACAGGCCGTAGGCGTTCTCGATCGGATCGATGAAATCCCGCCGGATCGCCTCATAGCCGTGGTCCTCGCCTTCGGGGTAATCGGTGGGCTCGTCGAGCTGGAAATCGGTGATCTTGGGGAAGCTGGTGGGATAGGCGCGGCGCAACTGCGCCAGTGCCTCGTCCACGCGCAGGGTAAAGACCATCTCCAGCACGTCATCCCGGCTCACGTCATTGGCGCGGCTGAACGCCGGCACGCTGACAGCGCGGATGAACATGTATTGCAGCAGCGCCAGCCGCAGCCCCTGCAACACGCCGATCATGCGGCGCTTGTCTTCGCGGTTGCTGGCCGGGTCCTCGTCCGGGATCATGTCCAGCAGGCGGTGCAGCTTCAGCGCATCGACGCGCAGACGGCTGGCGAGGCGGCGGAACACGCCGACCCGGTCATCCTTGACGAGATATTCGGCCAGCTTCTCGCATGCGGAGGTGAGGTGGCTTTCCGTGCCGCGATAGGGGCGGCTGGCCCAATAGGCGGAGTTGAACAACTCGCCATAGGCGGCGACTGTCTTGACGGACGCGAGGGCATTGGATGCACGCACCAGCCGGATCAGCTGGCGGCCACGCTCGCTGTCCTTCAGCAGCTGGGCCATCTCCTCGTAATTGCCTTCCGCCGCATGGCCGATGCCGGCGATCACGTTTACCGGATAGCCAAGCTGTTGCAGGATCGCGTTGTGGGGGATGGCGCGGATCTGGCGCAGGCTCATCTCGCGGTCGGCGCTGAGGTCGCTCTGGCGGCGGCTGACGCGGCTGCCGGTAGGATTGAGCAGGCCAAGCCCGAAGGCCGTCACCGCGCGGCTGTAGGTCCGGCTTTCAAGGTGCGAGCGCTGGTGGTCACGGATCGCACGGTAGAAATCGAGGCTGAGGTCCGTGCGGCGATAGAAGGGATCGGTCGGTGCGTCCGGGTTTGTATGCGCCGGCCGGATCACCGCGATGCGGGTGAGCGTCGCCAGCGCCAGTTCGGGCGTGGAGAACCACAGGTACCCGTCCCCGCCCTGGAAGCTGACTTCCGGCTCCAGCGTGATGCCCGCGCGGGCATAGCGGCGCTTGGCCCAGGGGGACAGTGGCCAGTTCAGCCGGTCCTCCAGCGAGGAGGGATGCGCGCCGCGGCCCATGCTCTCGCCGTGGGTGTTGAAGATCAGCGCGGCAACGCCGGTCATGCCGTGTTCGGCCATGGCTTCGGCAAGTCGGCCCTGCAGGCGCTCGATGGCAAGGCTGGCCGGTATCTGGCCGACAAAGCGCCCGGCATCGGAAAAGCCGGTCTGGATTGCCACGCGTCCGCGACCCTTGGCGTATGTGCGGTAGATCTCCTCCGACAGCAGCGCATCGACGAAGCGCCCGCCGTGTTCCAGCGCGCTTTCGGTTTCGAACAGGGGCGAGATATCGACCTTGTCCTCGATCCCGAACAGCTTGGCGAAGTAGAGCGCGGCGAGGATCGTCGCCGGTTCCTCGCACTCTGCAATCAGCATGCGGATCGGCGCATCGGCATCCACATGGGCAAGGATCTGCGCCATCGCCAGGAACTGGCGGATCGCGGTGGAGCTTTCGATGGCGAGCGCGGCGAAGTTGGAACGGTGCGGCTTCACGTCCTCTATCGCGCGGCGGATATGGACGATCGCGCCCTTGCTGGCGAGGTCGATCGCGCCGGACGGGTCGAGCTTGCGGCGGATCGCGTTGTTCAGCTGCTTGGCGTTCACGCGGAAGTGTATCCAGCCCATGCCGAGCCCGTCCGCCCGCATGGCTGCGGCAAGTGTTTTCAAAGCTACGGCGCGCGCGCCATCGCCCGTTTCGGCCGCTTCGGCTTCGAGCGCGTCGATATAGCGTGACAGGCTGAGGACCTTGCGCGGATCGTTTGCGGTAAGGCGGTTTGCCGCCACCGAAAGCGCTGCCGGGTCTGACAGGTCGGCAGAGAAATCCTGCGCCCTTTCCGCCGCGTATTCGGCCGCCGGATGCAGTTCCCCAAGCAGCGGGTGGGCTGGGTCAATCTCTCCCAGCGACAAGGCATAGCGTTGCAGGCGCTGGGCCTTTTCCCACAAGCGGAAGCCGATGGAATTGGACCAGGTGATGTCGGTGCGCCCGTCCATGTCATAGCCGACCCAGCTGGCGAAACGGAACGGCAGCGGCTTCATGGCAAGCCACTGGTCCGGCCATGTCTTGCGGGCATGATCGAGCAGCGTGGCGTTGATCACGTCGCGCGCGCCCTGTGCATGGGCGATGGCGCGCATGGCCCGCTCGTGTTCATAGGCGAGAGTGACCTGCGGGCGCTCGCCGCTGGTGCAGCCTTCGCTGATCGCACCCTTGCCCGATGCCGTGGCAGCCACCGCTTCGGACTGGTCCGGTGTCATCAGGAAGGTGGGATGCGCGGTGAACACCGCGTGCAGCTGCGGACTGCCCCAGCGGTCCGCAAAAGCCGCGAAGTCCTCCTCCTGCGATGCGGCGAGCAGGCCTGCGGTATTGGCTGCCGCGCCAACCGGAGAGACCATTTCGGAAAGTCGCTCTGCTCGCAGGCCGAGGGCCGAACATTCCAGTTCGGCGATCATGGCCTCGCAATCGGCCAGGGTCAGTTGGCCGCTTTCGAGCATCCGCGACAGGTCCAGCGAAAGCTGGAACACCGGGTTGAACAGGGGTGTTTCCTCCGTCCGCCGGTGGTTGAGTTGCAGGCGTTCGGTCAGCTCGGCGAGTGTCTTCATGCCTTGGCCAGCTCCGATGCTTCCCTGGCAAGGCGATGGATTTCCTCAGGCGATGCGCCCTTGGGGACGACCCAGCTGCCGCCCACGCACAAGACGCTGGGGATGGCCAACCAGTCTGCCGCGCTGGCTGCGCTGATGCCGCCGGTGGGGCAGAACTTCACCTTGTGGAAGGGGGCGGCCAGCGCCTTGAGCGCCGGGATGCCGCCTGCTGCGGTGGCGGGGAAGAACTTGAAATGCTCCAGCCCCATGTCGAGCCCGCGCATGATGTCTCCCGCCGTGGCGATACCGGGCAGGAAGGGGACGCCGGACCGGATCGCGGCCTGTCCCAAGGGCTCCGTCAATCCCGGGGAAACGATGAATTCCGCCCCGGCGGCGAGCGATTCTTCCAGTTGCTTCTTGTTGGTGACGGTGCCGGCGCCGACGATGGCGCCCTTTACCAGGTTCATGCGCTTGATGACGGCCAGCGCGGCCTCGGTGCGCAAGGTGACTTCGAGCGCCTTCAGCCCGCCCTCGACCAGCGCAGAGGCGATCTCGCGCGCTTCGCCGTCATCTTCGATCACCAGCACCGGGATGACCGGTGCGGCCTTCATGACCTGTTCGATTCCATTCATTGGCTGTGTTCCGATGCAAAGGCGGCAGCCGCCCCGAACAGGCCGGGCTGCGGATGGGTGATGAGCTGGACGGGCAGCTTGGCCATAAGGCCGGCAAAGCGTCCCTTGGCGCAGAAGCGTTCGGCAAACCCCGATGTCGGCAGGTAGTCGCGCAGGCGGTATCCCAGGCCCCCTGCGATCACCACGCCGCTGGCTCCTTGCGCCAGGGCGGTATCCCCGGCGACAGCGCCCAGCGACAGGCAGAAGCGGTCCATCGCGGCAGCGGCAAGGCTGTCCGTGCCGTCCTGCGCGGCTGTCCAGATGGCGACATCGTCCTGCTCGCGCACGGCCTTGCCCTCGAGAGCGGCCAGCGTGGCGTAGATATCGACAATCGCCGGGCCGGAGACGACGCGCTCGGCAGATACGCGGGTCAGCCTCTTGCGCAAGCGGGCGAGGATCGCGTCCTCGATCGGGTCGAGCGGGGCGAAATCGACATGGCCGCCTTCGGTTGCCTGCACATGGACGAAGCCCTTGCCGTTGCGCCCCGGGGATCTCAGGAGCCAGGCAACGCCAAGGCCGGTGCCCGGGCCAAGCACGCTGATCGTGCCGCTGGCGGGAAGCGGGCCTTCCGGCCCTGCCAAATGGAGGAACTGGTCATCGGGTGCCTGTGCCACGGCATGGGCCACAGCCTCGAAATCATTGACCAGCTTGTATTGCGATACGCCCAGCTTCTGCTTGATCAGCGCCGGGCGGATGATCCACGGGTTGTTGGTAAAGCGAATGACATCGCCGCCAACCGGGCCGGCGATGGCCATGGCCACCTTGTCGGGCAGCGCGCCGCCCTTGCGCTCGCGGTAATCCTCCCACGCGGTCTGGAAGCTGGCGTGGTCTTCTGTGTGCAGAGTGACAGGATCATCCAGCGTGATGGCGCCATCCTCGCCGATCGTGGCGATGGAAAAGCGTGCGTGCGTGCCGCCGATGTCGATCGCAACCAGCTGCATCGTCACAGCCCCGCTGCAGCGAGCATGGCGCTGCCGCCCTTTTCCGCCTCATCCGCGCCCATGCGGAACATGGCGAAGATCTCCCGGCCGGTACCGGTGGCGGCAGGCGGCGCTTCGGCGGGCGTGCGTGATGACAGGTCGGCAGTGGTGGAAAGCGTGCCGGTTTCGGCGCACAGCTTCACCACGTCTCCATCCCTGAGCAGGGACAGCGGTCCGCCGCCCAGCGCTTCGGGCGAACAGTGAATGGCGGCAGGAACCTTGCCCGATGCGCCCGACATGCGCCCGTCGGTAACAAGCGCCACGCGGTAACCCTTGTCCTGCAGCACGCCCAGCGACGGGGTGAGGGCGTGGAGTTCCGGCATGCCGTTGGCGCGCGGCCCCTGGAAGCGCACGACCACCACCACGTCGCGGTCGAGTTCGCCGGCCTTGAAGGCGGCCTTCACGCTTTCCTGGTCGGCAAAGACGCGGCACGGCGCCTCGATGGTATAGCGGTCCTTCGTGACGGCGCTGGTCTTGAAGCAGGCGCGGCCCAGGTTGCCTTCGACAAGGCGCATCCCGCCATCGGGCTGGAAGGGGTTGGTCACGGGGCGCAGCATGTCCTCGTCCCCGCTCTCGCCAACATCGCGCCAGGCCAGCCGGCCCTCGTCGAGCCAGGGTTCCTT
Source organism: Alphaproteobacteria bacterium (assembly GCA_030424845.1). GTDB lineage: Bacteria > Pseudomonadota > Alphaproteobacteria > Sphingomonadales > Sphingomonadaceae > Alteraurantiacibacter. Next base: position 59,224 of record JAUHWC010000007.1, read on the forward strand.
CGCGTAGTCGGCCAGCCCCTTTTCGCCGGCCACGGTCAGCACGTCCTCATGCGCCAGGCCGGCAGAGAGCAGCTCGCGAATGACGAAGCCGATGCCACCGGCGTTGTGGAAGTGGTTCACGTCGCCCGAGCCGTTGGGATAGACATGGGCGAGCAGCGGCACGGCGGCGCTCAGTTCGGCAAGGTCCGTCCAGTCGATGGTGATGCCGGCAGCGCGGGCAAAGGCCGGGATGTGGATGGCGTGATTGGTGGAACCGCCCGTCGCGAGCAGGCCCACGGCGGCGTTCACAATGGCCTTTTCGTCCACGCATTTCGCCAGCGGGCGATAGTCATTGCCGTCAGCCGTGATCGCGGCGAGGCGGTGCACGGCCGCGCGGTCCAGTTCCTGCCGCAGCGGGGTGCCTGGGGTGACGAATGCGGCGCCGGGCATGTGCAGGCCCATCAGCTCCATCATCATCTGGTTGGAATTGGCCGTGCCGTAGAAGGTGCAGGTGCCGGGCGAATGGTAGCTCTTGCTCTCGCTTTCGAGCAGCTCCGCACGGCCGACCTTGCCTTCCGCATACAGCTGCCGGACGCGCTGCTTTTCCTTGTTGGGAATGCCGCTGGGCATCGGACCGGACGGCACGAACATGGCCGGCAGCCAGCCGAAGCGCAGCGTACCCATCAGCAGGCCCGGCACGATCTTGTCGCAAATGCCGAGCAGGGCCACGCTGTCATACATGTGGTGGGACAGGCCCACGCTGGCAGCCAGGGCGATCACGTCGCGGCTGAACAGCGACAGCTCCATGCCTTCCTTGCCCTGCGTCACCCCGTCACACATGGCCGGAGTTGCCCCGCCGACCTGCGCGGTGGCGCCCACTTCGCGGGCATAGAGCTTCAAGCGCGGCGGATAGGCACCGTAGGGCTGGTGAGCGGAAATGCTGTCGTTATAGGCGCTGATGATGCCGATATTGGGGCCTGCGCGGGTGGCGATGCTGGCCTTGTCCTCTTCCGCGGCGGCAAAGCCGTGGGCAAGGTTGGAGCAGGGCAGCGAGGCGTTGCGGTCCTTGTGCCGCTCGCCTTCCTCTTCCATCAGCGACAGGTAGGCCGCACGCGATTTGCGCGACCTTTCGATGATCCGGTCTGTCACGCGTTCCAGGGCAGGGTGCAGGTTACTCATGCCAGCTCACTCCGTCGCGTTCGGCAAGGGCGATGGCTGCGCTCGGCCCCCAGCTGCCGGAGGCATAGGGCTTGGGCAGAACGCCCTCCTTGGCCCATGTCTCGCGGATGGCATCGATCCATTGCCACTGCGCCTCGACCTCGTCACGCCGCACGAACAAGGTCTGGTCACCGTCGATCAGGTCCAGCAGCAGGCGTTCATAGGCGATGCGGTGATGGGTTCCCTTGAACGCATCGGGCATGGCGATATCCAGCGGCACGGAACGCAGGGTCATGCCTTCCTGGTCGATGCCGGGCACCTTGGCCATCAGGGTGAAGGAGATGTTTTCTTCCGGCTGGATACCGATCAGCAGCTTGTTGGCCTTCATCCTCGCGCCGGGGAAGATCGAGTGCGGCACCTGCTTGAACTGGACCACGATCTCGGTCACGCGCTCGTGCAGGCGCTTGCCCGTGCGCAGGTAGAACGGCACGCCGCGCCAGCGCCAGTTGTCGACATGCGCCTTAAGGGCAACGAACGTCTCGGTATCGCTGTCGCGCCCCAGCTCCTCGTCATAGCCGGGCACGATCTGGCCGTTGCTTGCCCCGCCGCGATACTGGCCCGTCACGGTCTCGTCAGCCGAGATCGGGCGCAGTGCGCGCAGCACCTTCACCTTTTCATCGCGCACGGCGTTGGCCGTGAAACTGGAGGGGGGCTCCATCGCCACCAGCGCCAGCAATTGCAGCATGTGGTTCTGCACCATGTCGCGCAGCGCGCCCGAGCCGTCGTAATATTCCACGCGGCTTTCCAGCCCCACGGTTTCCGCCACGGTGATCTGGACGTGGTCGATATATTGCGAGCGCCACAGCGGCTCGAACATCAGGTTCGCAAAGCGCAAGGCGAGCAGGTTCTGCACCGTCTCCTTGCCGAGGTAATGGTCGATGCGGAAGATCCGGCTTTCCGGGAAGGCCGATGCCACCGCGTCGTTGATCTCGCAGCTCGATGCAAGATCGGTCCCCAGCGGCTTTTCCAGGCTGATGCGCGCACCTTCCCCGGCAAGGCCGGCAGCGGCCAGTCCTTCGATGGTCGGCTTGAACAGGCCCGGAGCGGTGGAGAGGAAAATCGCCAGGTCCTCGCCCGGCCCGGCCTTCTTGGCCAGTTCCTTGTATCCTTCGGGCGTGGTGACATCGAGCTGCTGGTAATGCAGCCGGGCCATGAAGTCCGCCATGCCGCCGCGCCGTTCGGCGGGCAGGAACTTCTCCAGCGCATCGCGGGCGAAGTTGCGGAACTCGCCATCGGTCATTTCCGACCGTGCCGTGCCGACAATCCGCAGGTCCTCCGCCACCAGCCCCTCGGTATGCAGGGCGCAAAGGCTGGGCAGCAGCATCCGGCGCGAAAGGTCTCCGGTAGCACCGAAAAGCAGGAGGGTCTGGGCTTGTGAAGTCATACAAAATCCCTGTTGGCGGTGGGAATGCCCTGCATACTACGCCTGCCTCTTGCTGCACTGCAATAGAAGCGGGGCATTATACGCATTTTCCGCCCGAAAATCCTCTTCCACTGGCTTGGTCCGGTCACTTGGCTTGTGCGGCCCACCAAATTTTGTGAACGTTCACAATAGAGGCGCCCGAGGGCGCTGGCAAGGGCTATTCGCCCGCGCCGGCCGACACGCTGATGGCGTGCTCGCCATAAATCGCGAACCCGAACACGGTCATGAAGCTGACATCGGCCGCGTCACGCCCCACGCCGATCTTGGCCGTTTGGACAGGGTCTGCCATGCCGGTGGGGTCGATCATGAACCACGCGCCGCCGCCGGGTGTTTGCGGATCAGCCAGGAAAACCTCGGCCACGGCATGGAAGTCCTGCGGGGTCACGCCCGGGGCAAAGCAACTGACATAGCGGGCCGGGATGGTGGCGGCGCGGGACAGGGCAATCATGCCATGGGCAAAGTCGCGGCAGATGCCGCGCCGCTCAACGAAGGTGTCGACCGCGCTGGTGCTGGTATTGCTGCTGCCCGGCTCGTAAGCGATCTCCTCGGCAATCCAGCGGGACATGGCGGCGATCTTCGCCCCGCCTTGCTGATCGCCAAAGCGGTTCTGCACGAAGCTCTGCATCCTGTCTGCCTGGCAATATCGGCTGTCGAACAGGTATTGCACGGTTTCGCCCGGAAGGCTGTGCGGGTCCATCGCCGGCAACGTCTCGATCTCCGGTGCGAGGCGTTGCACATCGACGCGTGCCGCGTAATCGACCGTGATCTCGCCTTCTCCACGCAACCAGATCCGTTCCCCGATCCCATCCTGTGCCGGGACCCGGGCCATGTGCTGCGTTTCGGATATCCGGCAACGGTTTTCCAGCACGCGCTGTTCGGGCAGGTCGACAACCTCGAACTGAAGCAGCGTATCGCTCGGCCGTTCGAGCGTGAAGGAGAAGCGGGCGGAGATATCGAGAGGCATAGGGGCCTTTGACCGGATGGAGGGGCAGCGCTTTGTCAGTCGCCGCTGACATGGGCGACGACCTGCCGCCTGTGGGGGTGGGATCGGTGTTCGGCAAGATAAATGCCCTGCCAGGTGCCCAGCGCCATGCGCCCGTTGACCACCGGGATCGCCAGCGAGGCACCGGTCAGCGCGCTGCGGATGTGGGCAGGCATGTCATCCGGCCCTTCGTCGTCATGCTCAAAGCCCGCGCCTTCGGGGGCCACCATCTCGAACCAGCGCAGGATATCGCGCCGCACGGCGGGGGCCGCATTCTCGTTGATCAGCAGGCTGGCGGAGGTGTGCCGGCAGAACAGCGTGACAAGGCCAGTCTCGATGCCGGTGCCGGCAAGCCAGCGGGCAACCTCCTCGGTGAATTCCACCAGCGACTTGCCGTGGGTGGAGATGGTGAAGCTCTGCGTGTGGTGAGGCATGGACCGGCTATACAAGAGCTTGCATCCGAGCGCGAGGGCATGGCGCTTTCCTACATCATCCTGCCGCTGGCAGGAGCCGGGCGGCTCTTTCCCAACTGTCGATCACCTTCGCCCGACTTCCGGCGGGCGGATCCTGCCTGCTTACCGGGGAGCGGATTTTCAACTCAAGAACAGTGTTCCATGTGTTCCATCGTTCAGATGGATCGCGCGGTTTATGAACGGATTGCGCCGAACAGGTCGTGCGCGTCCGATTCCTCGACTTCGACATCCACGAAGTCGCCCGGCTGCAAGTCTGCCGGCACGCTACGCAGGTATACCGCGCCGTCGATCTCCGGTGCATCGGCCTGGCTGCGGCCGGTTGCGCCGATGTCGCCGTCCTCGTCAGGCTCGCCCACCTCGTCGATGATGACGGGAATGGTGCGGCCCACCTTGGCGGCGAGCTTGGCGGCGCTGATCTGTTCGGTCAGTTCCATCACGCGGGCGAAGCGCTCTTCCTTCACTTCCTCCGGCACGTGGTCAGGCAAGGCATTGGCTTGCGCGCCCTCGACCGGCTCGAAGCGGAATGCGCCGACGCGGTCAAGCCGGGCTTCCTGCAGCCATTCGAGGAGGTATTCGAAATCCGCCTCTGTCTCTCCCGGGAAGCCGACCACGAAGCTGGAACGGATCGCGATATCGGGGCAGATCTCGCGCCACTTGGTGAGCCGTTCGAGCACCTTCGCCTCGTTCGCGGGGCGCTTCATGGCCTTCAGCACCTTGGGGCTGGCGTGCTGGAAGGGAATGTCGAGATAGGGCGTGATGAGCCCTTCGGCCATCAGCGGGATCACCGCGTCGACATGTGGATAGGGGTAGACATAGTGCAGCCGTACCCACGGCGTCTCGCCTTGCGGGGTGCGCAGCTGGCCCAGTTCGCGTGCGAGGTCGGTCATGTGGGCGCGCACGGGGTGGCCCTTCCACATCCGCTCCTCGTGGCGGATATCCACGCCATAGGCCGAGGTGTCCTGGCTGATCACCAGCAGTTCCTTGGTGCCTGCGGCGACCAGCTTTTCGGCTTCGCGCAACACGGCATCCACCCGGCGGCTGGCCAGTTTGCCGCGCAGGTCCGGGATGATGCAGAAGGCGCAGGAGTGATTGCAGCCTTCGGAAATCTTCAGGTAGCTGTAATGGCGCGGGGTCAGCTTGACCATCTCGTCGCTGGGCTGCGGAACGAGGTCGATGAAGGGGCCCTGGCTGGGCGGCGCGGCCTTGTGCACCGCTTCGACCACGTCCTCGTACTGGTGCGCGCCGGTAATCGCCAGCACGCCCGGGTGGCGTTGGCGGATCAGTTCGGCCTCGTCCCCCATGCAGCCGGTCACGATCACGCGGCCGTTTTCGGCGATCGCCTCGCCAATCGCATCGAGGCTTTCTTCCTTGGCGGAATCGAGGAAGCCGCAGGTGTTGACCAGCACCACGTCCGCGCCTTCGTAGTCGGGTGACATGGCATAGCCATCGGCCCGCAACCGGGTGAGGATGCGTTCGGAATCGACCAGCGCCTTCGGACAGCCCAGGCTGACCATGCCGATGCGCTTCTGTTCTGGAATACGGCTAGCCATGGCGCGCGCCACTACACCTGCGCGAAGCTTTGCGCTAGTCTCCCCGATGGGACGGACTTTTCGGGAGCAGGATCATGGGACCGGTAAACTGGCTGGCAGTGTTCGTGGGGGCGGCGGCATTCTTTGCCACGGGGGCCGTGTGGTACAGCGCCCTGTTCGGCAAGGCATGGCAGCGCGAGGCGGGAGTGACCGAGGAGCAGATCGCCGCAAGCAACATGCCGATGATCTTCGCTCTGTGTTTCCTGGCGGAGTTGGTGATCGCCTGGATGCTGGGCCACCTGATCGCGCGAACCAGCCCGGCGCCGCATGTGATCATGATGTTCGCCGCGGGCTTCGGGGCGTTCCTGATGACCCCGGCGATCGGGATCAACTATCTCTACCAGCGCAAGTCGCTGAAGCTGTTCCTGATCGATGCCGGGCATTTCATCGTCGGCATGACGGTGATGGGCGCCGTCTTCGTCGCGTTGAGCTGAAGGCAGGGCGGGCGCGTTCTCAATCGCCCGTCGGTGGCGCGGTCGAAATTTCGTCATCAACCGCAGGAACATCCGTGGGACGGATTTCCACCACGATATCCCCTGCCTGGAGCGCACCGGCCTCGTCCTCCCAGAAGCCTCTGGCACCGCCGTTGCGATAGATCCGCAGGCCCTTGCCGCCGGTAGTCAGGTCATTGAGGGACCTGCCGATTTCTTCCGGACGCACGGGGCGTTCCACCAGCTGCACGCGCCCGGTGACGGAGGCGAGGTCTGCCAGGTAATCCGAGATGTGCGCGCCTTGCGCACTGCCGGCCAGCAACAGGCCGGTGAAGCGCACCGGGTTGATCACATTGTCCGCACCCGCCTGGCGGGCGAGGATTTCGTTATCCGCAGCGCGCACCACCACGCTGATCGGGACATTGGGCGCAAGGTGGCGCACCGTCAGCACGATCAGGATGCTGGCATCGTCGCGCCCGGCTGAAACCAGCACGGTCTGGGCTTCGGAAATGCGCACCGCCATCAGGCTGTCATCGCGCGAGGCGTCGCCCTCGATGACGTTGCAGCCCAACTCCTCCGCCAGTTGCCGGCGTTCCTCGTTTGGGTCCATGACCACGATGTTGCCGGGATCGGTGCCGCGTTCGATCAGCTCGTGAACGGCTTCGGAGCCGGACACGCCGAACCCCAGGACCACCACGTGATCCGAAAGCTGGCTCTGGATGCGGGCCATGCGGAACTTCTCCCAGCTTCTCTTGATGATGAAATTATAGGCCGTGCCGACGAAAATGAAGAGCACGGCAAAGCGCACCGGCGTCACGATCAGGGCCTCCACCAGGCGCGCGCGTTCGCTGATCGGGGCGATATCGCCAAAGCCGGTGGTGGTGATGGATATCATCGTGAAATAGACCACATCCATGAAGCTGACATGGCCATCGTGATTGTCGATCAGGCCATCGCGATCGAGATAGTGGATCATCACCACGGACATGATGAGCAGGAAGGCAAGGCCCAGCCTGATACCCAGGTCGCCCCACACCGGAACCTTCACGGCACGGCGCAGCGGACGGAACTGGCGGCGGCGCACCTCCTTGCGAACGGTCGGGCTGCGATCCTGGCTCATGCCACGAACCGTTCCGACAAGGTGCCGATGGCGGCGTGGTTCGTCAGGTCCAGCTGCAGCGGGGTGACGGCGACATACCCATCGGCCACGGCTTCGAGGTCCGTGCCATGGTCGAGTGTGTGCTCCATCTCCTCGAGACCGAACCAGAAATAGGGCCGGCCGCGCGGATCGGTGCCTTCGACCAGGCTGCCGCGATCGTAATCATGGAAGCCCTGCCGCACCACGCGCACGCCCTTGACCTTGTCTGCGGCAAGACCGGGGAAATTGACGTTGATGAGCGAGCGCTTCGCCATCGGCGCATCCACCAGCACGCGCAGCACCTTCTCGGCCCAGCCTTCGGCCGCATCGAAAACCGAGCCGCCGATGCGTCCCGCCACCATCTGCACCTGGCTCAGCGCGATGGCGGGAATGCCGGCGAGCGCCCCTTCCATCGCGGCGGAAATGGTGCCCGAATAGGTGATGTCGTCCGCCAGGTTCTCGCCTGCATTGATGCCGGAAATCACGAGGTCGGGCCGCTTGTCCGGGAACAGCTTGCGCAGCGCAAGGTTCACCGCGTCCGTCGGCGTGCCGGTGACGGAAAAGCGCTGGTGGCCGTGTTCACGCAGCCGCACCGGGTGTTGCAGGGTAAGCGAGTGGCCCGCGCCCGATTGCTCCTCAGCGGGGGCGCAAACCCATACATCGTCCGACAGCTTGCTCGCGACAGCTTCCAGCAGCTCCAGTCCGGGAGCGTGGATGCCATCGTCATTGGTGAGCAATATGCGCATCAGCCGTCAGGTAGCAGCTTTTCCAGCCCGCCCATATAGGGCTTCAGCACGTCCGGAACGGTGACCGAGCCATCCTCGTTCTGGTAGTTCTCCAGCACCGCCACCAGCGTGCGGCCCACGGCGAGGCCGGAACCGTTCAGCGTGTGGACGAAATCGGTTTTCTTGCCGCCGTCTTCGGGGCGATAGCGTGCGTTCATGCGCCGCGCCTGGAAATCGCCGCACCAGCTGATCGAGCTGATCTCGCGATAGGCGTCCTGGCCCGGCAGCCACACTTCCAGGTCGAAGGTCTTGCGCGCGCCGAAGCCCATGTCACCGGTGCACAGCAGCACCTTGCGGAACGGCAGCTTCAACGCCTTGAGCACCGCCTCGGCGCTTTCGACCATGTGCATGTGTTCGGCATGGGCATCTTCTGGACGGCAGATGGATACCAACTCCACCTTGTCGAACTGGTGCTGGCGGATGAAGCCGCGCGTGTCCTTGCCGGCCGCGCCCGCCTCGCTGCGGAAGCAGGGAGTGAGCGCGGTGAGGCGGATCGGGGTGGAAAGATCATCGATGATCATCTCGCGCACGGAATTGGTGAGGCTGACTTCTGCCGTCGGGATCAGCCAGCGATCATCGGTGGTACGGAACAGGTCCTCTGCAAACTTGGGCAACTGGCCCGTGCCGTAAACCGCTTCGTCGCGCACAAGCAGCGGCGGGGCGCATTCGGTGTAGCCGTGCTCGCCTGTCTGCAGGTCGAGCATGAACTGCGCGATGGCGCGGTTGAGGCGGGCCATGCCGCCCTTCAGGAAGGTGAAGCGCGCACCGGACATCTTGGCTCCGGTCTCGAAATCCATGCCCAGAGCCGGGCCCAGGTCCGCATGTTCCCGCGGCGTGAAGTGAAAGGCTTGCGGGGTTGTCCAGCGCTCGACCTCCTGGTTGTCATCCTCGTCCGCGCCCACCGGCACGCCTTCGCCGGGAAGATTGGGGATGGCCGCCAGCGCATCGTTAAGTGCCTTGGCCTTTGCGCGCTCCTCTTCCTCGAGCGCGGGCATGGACTGCTTGAGTTCGGCGACTTCGGCCTTCAAGGCTTCGGCCTTGTCCTTGTCACCCTGGCCCATCGCCTGGCCGATCTGCTTGGAGGCATCGTTGCGGCGGCTCTGCATTTCCTGCAGGCGCGTGGTCAGTGCGCGGCGTTCCTCATCGAGAGCCAGCAGGCTGGCAGATACGGGTTCCAGCCCTCGCTTGGCGAGGGCGGCATCGAAAGCCTCGGGATTTTCCCGAATGGTGCGAAGGTCATGCATGGCGCCAGCCTATGCCTTTTCGCGGCATGGATTGTCCAGTGGAGAGACGCGCATGGCATCCGGCTGATCGCCGGACGATGCAGGATACCCGGCAAGGATGCTCGGATGCCGGGAATCGCGACGCAGCAGCCACCTCTGGAGCAGGCCGGACAATGCCCGCCCGGGGCCTTGCCTATTTCTTGGCGCAGGTGTTGATGCCGACCAGCGAATAGAGCGGGCAGGTCCGGAAGATGCCGGTAATCAGCGGCACCAATCCGATAAAGCCCCACGGGGTTTGCAGCCCGATCATCGTGAGGGACAACAGCACAAGGCCAAGGATGATGCGCAGGGCGCGATCGACGGTGCCGACATTGGTAGCGAACATGATGACGCTCCTTTCCTGCGCGTATCCCTAGCTCAGGGGAAGGAAAGTGCTTTGACCGCCGTCAAACGCGGCAGCCGATCCTGCCAGCGCCTATTCGCCGAGGTCGTCCGTCATCGGGTCAGGCATGGTCGGCATGCCGAAGCTGCCGTCGAAGCCGTCATCGAATTCGGGCTCTGCTGAAAACGGTTCGTCGAATTCCGGGCTAGTCGATACCAGCGGCCTGGTGTTGTCCAGCGGTTGGCCGAAGGCGACCTCGTCATCGAAGGCTTCGTCATCGTCGAAGCCCGCTTCTTCCTCCACCACCTCGGTTTCTTCGGGCATGAAGTCGGGGCGCGGGCCCACGGTGCCGGGTTCCGGCTCGGGTTCGGGAAGATGGCGCGCGCTGGCCTGCACGGCAGTTTGCCGGGCCATCAGGTCATGCTCGTCGGAATCGCCCATCAGGACGAATTCCGCGCCGATCAGCAGGAAGCTGACCGCGAAGACGATCGTTTCTGTCGGCAGCTTGTGCGCCATAACTCAGTCCTGCATGCGCATATTCACGAAAAAGCAGGCTTAATGTGAAGTTACGAACAAGTTCCTAACCGCAGGCGCGTTTGCGGGGAAAGGGGCGTTTCAGGAGGCAGGGCGTGCGCCGGTGTCCACCCGGGGGAAGCGGAATCCCTCTTCGGCAAAGGCGCGCAGCACGCGCAGGCTGATGTCCGAACCGAAGGGTTTTTCATATTCGGTATCAAGCACATAGGCCTTGAGCGTGAATTCCACGCCGACAAGCGTTTGGGTTGTCCATTGGTTGACCAGCACCACGACCGGTTTCGACAGCAGCAGGTAGCGGCTGGAAAGCGCCGCCTCGTTGATGATCTCGCGCGCGCCGTCGATATCCTGCCCCTCGGCGATGACGAAGGTAAGGACCACCTGCATGTCGAGCGCGCCATAATTGCTCGATGCGGTGATATCGCTCAGGAACTTGCTGTTGGGGATGGTGACGGTGTTGTCGTCCAGCGTTTGCATGGTCACGCTGCGCAGTCCGATCGAGGTGATGTCACCATATTCGCCGCCGAACTTCACCCGGTCGCCAACCTGGAAAGGCCGGTCCAGCATCACGATCAGCCCGGCGATATAGGAGGCCACAAGGTCCTTCATCGCAAAGCCGACAGCAACGGCGATGGAGCCGCCGATCACCGCCAGCGTGGTCTCGTCCATGCGGAAGGACAGCAGGACAATCGCGATGCTGGTGGCCACGTAGATGAAGAATTGCGCGACGGTGTAGACCTTCTGCAGCGTCATCCTGCGGGATGAGAATTCGCCGCTGAAGATCTGCACGAAACGGGCGAGCAGGCGCAGCGTCAGCCAGGCCGCGGTGACCAGCACGATCGAGGCGAACACGCCGCTCCAGCGGATGATCTGGTTCAGCTGGTCGAGGCTCTCCAGCGTCACTTCGCCCTGCGCAGCCGCAGGTCCTGCCGGCAACAGCGCTGCAAGGGCGGCGACGGGTGCCAGGCACCGGGCGTATTTGCGGATCATTCCGGTCATGGCTTTTCCCGCACGATCAGGTTGCGCCTTGCCAGTAGCCTGTAGACTTCCAGCCACCATTTCAGTGTCACTTGGTACCCTTCTGCCCCCGATGTGATCACGCCGATCCGCTCCAGGCTGCGCAAGGCATCGGCAACGGTATGGGCGGGAAGGTCGGTGCAGCGGCTGATGTGCTCCACCGTGGCAATGTCCATCTGCATGATGGTGCGCAGCACGAACAAGGCCGTCAGCGGCAGACATGATGCGCTCGGCCGCGAGGCGCGACGAGACGGCCGATTATCGTTTGGAAATGATCGTCAACTGACCTGGCCGCTGTGGCCGCTGGTTCTAAGCGATAGTTGCAGGGGCCCGTGCGCATGCGGGCGTAACCATCCTTGGCCTGACAGGTGAAAGGATGGTGGGCGCGGCAAGGATTGAACTTGCGACCCCACCCGTGTGAAGGATGGGAATACGGACTATCTGGGATTATCTGGGACTAAAAAAAGTCTTGAAAAACAGGTAGATTTGTCTAAACTTGTCTCAATTGATCCACCCAAGTTTTTCATACTTGTTTCATACGTTTCATACAAAGGCTGTGCGGGAATGCCTGACCTGAGCAAGATCGGCGAACGTGATAAACTGAAGCCGCGAAGCGACAAAGAACCTCATTGGCAACGGCTCCAGGCTGGTTGGTATGTAGGATATCGACCGTCCCGAAGAGGCGGAAAGGGGTCATGGTTCGCTCGCGCCTATGATGAAGACGCGCGCAAGTACCGCCGCAAGAATCTTGGACCTTATGGGACGTTGTCCGGACATGATGTGTTCGCCACAGCCAAGAGGGATGCAGAGGCGTTCGCCGAGTTGGTAGAAGCTGGAGGGCTGCGAACAGAGAAGCTGGATACGGTTGAAGATGCGTGTCGGGCTTATCTTAGCGACAAACCGGGGCCAATTGCTGAAGGCGTGTTTCGCCGTCACGTATTCGATGACGCCATTGCCAAGGTTAAGTTAGACAAGCTCCGAAAGCATCATCTGCGTGCATGGCGAAAGCGGCTTGAGAATGCGCCTGCGCTTATCACTCGAAGCAAGGATGGGGAGCCTCGCTTCAAGACCAGAGCTGCTTCCACAGTTAATCGTGACATGGTCCCACTTCGCGCGGCACTTTGGCGTGTCCTCTCCCCTGGTGCACCAAATACTGACGCTGCCTGGCAAGAAGCTTTGAAGCCGATAAAGGGTGCGGACCGGCGTCGCGATGTCTATTTGGATCGACCAGAACGCAAGAAACTTCTGGCCGCCCTTCCTGAGGATATAGAGCCTTTTGTCCGGGGCCTTTGTCTGTTGCCGCTGAGGCCTGGAGCTCTTGCAGGACTGAAGGTGAGCAACTTTGACAAGAGGACTAGGACGCTGACGATTGGTGCCGACAAGAACGGCGTTCCTCGACAAATCAGTGTTCCTGAAACAATCGCCGGATTTTTGGCAGAACAGTGCAAGAGCAAGTTACCCACTGCATCGATGTTCATGCGCGCAGATGGGGTGCCTTGGTCCAAGGACAAATGGAAAGGTCCGATCAAGGACGCGGTGAAGGTCGTTCGTCTTCCGCAGGGTACTTCTGCTTACACTCTTCGCCACAGCGTAATAACTGACTTGGTGCGCGCTGGACTGCCGATTCTTACCGTTGCGCAACTGTCGGATACGAGTGTCGCTATGATTGAAAAGCACTATGGTCACTTGGTGAGGAACGATGCAGAGCATGCATTGGCTCAGCTAGCGCTGTGAGCTTCTGTCTAGATCTCGCCTAGCCAATCGACGCGCAAGCGATCGAGACCAACGACTTCGCCTTCCGCTGTCACCTCGTTGCCGAAATGATCATTCGCCGGCTCGACGTATTCGAGCACCCAGTGATCGCCCGCCTCGGTTACGATGGCGAAGCCGCGTGGCAGTTGCTCGAGCCGTCCGCTGATACGTTGCCGATTCGTATTCATGAAGGCCTGTATGCCATCCATCGCTGCAAAACGCTCCTGACATATGCGGGCGTTTCCCGATTTCTCGGGATGCCACCGGCACGAGCAACTGCGCCCGGACCAGCATTGTAAGCGGCGAGTGCCAGATGGACCTCGCCAAAACGGTCCAGCATCTGTCGCAGGTAGCGCGCGCCTCCATCGATGTTCTGGCGAGGATCATGCCGGTTGCGAACGCCAAGCTCGCGGGCGGTTGCCGGCATCAACTGCGCAAGTCCGGCAGCACCAGCCGGGCTGATCGCCATCGGATTGAAGCGGGACTCGGCCCAAACCAGTGCCTGCATCAGTCCAGGCGGAAGACGATACCGAACCTCAGCTTCTCTGATCAGAGGCTCGTAAAGTGCTTCGCGGTAGGATGCAGGTAGCAGCACCCTCGACCGCGCTTCCTCGCTGGTCCAGAGATCCACACCAGGGATTTCAGGCTGCTCATAGCGATGCTCCAGAAGGGCGAACTCCTGTGCTTGTGCGCTAGGCGCTACGATACTGGCGCTCGCCATTATGCCGATCATCAAAGCCAGTCTCATCGTTCACACTCCTGTCGCTTGCAGCGAATCAGATAAGAACATAATTAGAACATGTAGGAAAACGCATTGTCCGTCCCGACAGTGAGAGGGGAGGACAGCGGTCATGGGGGAACCGAGCATGCGAAGGAGCCCTTATGCCCGTTTCCACGACCAGCCATCCGCTAGCCGAGACGGCGAGACGCATTTGTGAAAGCCGTGGTGGTAAATGGTCCGGCACAAAGGGCATGGCCTGTTGCCCCGCGCATGATGACCGCACGCCGTCACTCAGTGTGTCGCTCGGCCGACAGGCCATCCTCTTCCACTGTTTCGCGGGATGCGATCAGCAGAGCGTGCTGGCTGCTTTGGCGCGTGAAGGTTTCGAGGCACCGGCGCTTTTTTCCGGTTATGCGAGCAACGACGAACCCGAATCGACCAGCACCCGCAAACCCTCGGCGGCAGCGCTGAGGATCTGGCGCGATGCACAGCCACTGCGTGCCAGTCCGGCAAAGGCATATCTTGAAAGCCGCGGCATCCTCGCCGCATCGCCGGCGCTCCGCTTCCACCCACGAACGCCGCTTGGTCCGAAGGGACGCACTCGCTTTTTGCCCGCCATGATTGCGGCAGTTAGTCTCGACGAGGGGCCGATCGCCATCCATCGCACATTCCTTTCGGGTGACGCCAAGGCCGACTTCGACAAGCCGAAGCGCGCGCTTGGCGCGCTTGGTGAAGCTGCTGTTCGCCTTTTCGCTCCGGATTCCGGCAAACTCGGCCTTGCTGAGGGGATCGAGAGCGCCATGTCGGCCTATGCTCTTACCGGCATCCCAGTCTGGGCGACCCTGGGCAATGAGCGCTTCGGCCTCGTCAGCGTGCCCGAGAGCGTGACCGAGCTTCACCTCTTCGTCGATCATGATGCGGGCGGCGAGCTGGCGGCGTCGCGTGGCCTGGCCGCTTATGCCCGCGATGGACGGACGATCCAGGTTCGCAAGCCTTCCTCAAGCGACACCGACTGGAACGATGAACTGACAGCATGGCTGCGCCGCAAAGCAGCGCGGTAGAGGAGAGAAGGCTTCTCGAATTCCTGATCCGGCAGAGGGCGTGTCCCGATGCCCTTATCAGGAGGACGAATTGCCATGTTTCAATCAGACCTGTTTCCCGCCGGCGAGCAGTTGCCGTCAATGCCTTTGGCCTATGCCATCGGCACCCGAGTTGCCGAACTTCTCGCTTCGGGACGTCATCTTGCCCGCGCTGATATTTCCGGGCTGTTCGCCGACGAGACCGGCACCTTGGACTGGGGAAGGGCCTGGACCATCGATGACTACAACAACGCGGTCGAGATCGGCGGTCAGCTCTGGCTTCGTGAGGCTTCGCGCATCGATCAGGCGACAAGCGTGCACGAGGCCGAGGCGCGGTTCGACTGGCTCGAAGCAGCCTTGCCGCCGCGGCATGTGCGCAGCGAAGCACAGGTCGAGCTCCAGCAGTTCTCGACCCCGCCGATGCTGGCCTGGCTTATGGCGAAGGCCGCAGCTGTCTCTGCGCAAGACACGCTACTCGAACCGTCCGCAGGCAATGGTGCCCTTGCTCTCTGGGGCAGCGTTGAGAACGCCTCGTTGGTCCTCAACGAGATCGATCCGGCGAGACGAGTCAGCCTGGGCCACATCTTCGCTTCGGCCGCGATCACTGCGCATGACGGGGAACTGATCGCCGACCTGCTTCGCGGCCCTGTTCCATCGGTTGTGCTGATGAACCCGCCGTTCGCCCGCAGCCAGAACCGCGGCAAGGATGGAGACACTGCCATGCGTCACCTGCGCGGTGCGATCCGGGCCGCTGCCAGTGGGGCGAGGATAGTCGCCATCATGCCCGAAGGATTCGATGCTTCCACTTTCGCCGAAGCACAGGGCGAAGCATCGCTGCTCCTCGATGTCCGGCTGCAGCAGATGTTTCGGCGGACAGGAACGGGGATCGTTGTTCGCCTGGTCGTGATCGACAAGACGCCGACAACGTCCTTGCCCGCGATCACCGGACACACCTGCGACCTGATCACGCTCCACGGACTTGTCACGGAGCTTCCGCGACGCGCGCAAACATCCGCCCGCCTTCATCACCTGCCAATCGGCACGCCAGTGCGCCTTGCGGGCAAGGCTTCGACCCAACGCACGTCTATCCGGCCGTTGGCGCCCTTCGCGACGAAACTAGCAGCCAAAGCGAATGCGATCGATCTTGCCTATTCGGTTTTGACCGACCCGGCGCCGGTGCCTGAACAGACGGGCATCTATCTGCCTTACCGGCCCACCCGCATCGCGTTCGAAGGCGCGCCGGCCCATCCCACCCCGCTCGTGGAATCGGTCGCGATGGGGTCGGTCGTGGCGCCCCCGCCGGACGTTACCCCGCGTCTCCCCGTAGATTGGCAGGCCGATGGCCTCTTGTCCGAAGCGCAATGCGAGACACTGGTCTACGCTGCCCAGGCATTCGCGCGCGATCTCCCGGGTCGCTTCAGGGTCAGCCCGGAAGGCACCTCGCTGGAACTCTCCGAGGACGGACACTCCTACCGCCAAGGCTTCTTCCTCGGCGACGGAACCGGAGCGGGCAAAGGACGGCAGATCGCCGCGGTCATCATGGATCGCTGGCTCGCA
>JAUHWC010000008.1 GCA_030424845.1 Alphaproteobacteria bacterium
CCAATTCTTCCGCAGCGCCCAAAGCGGACGCCTTACGGTCAGCCGACTGAGATGTCGTAGGGGCAGCAGCAGCGGCAACCGACGAGATGGCCAGCGTGCCTGCAACGGCGCTGGCAACTAACTTTTTGAACATAACTCTCTAGACTCTTTCGACGATTTCCATCTCTTACGCCCGTCCGTAGACCTTCGGAGACGGATCAGTCAAGAGCTGAGCATCACTCAAAAAATTTCTTGCATAACTGAATAGAAAAGGGGAGGCCCCCCGAATGGTGAAAACAGTGACGAGAAACGGCCCTACAACGCCGTCGAGGGCAGATCCTGGGCTCCTTGGATATGCTGCTGCGGTGGGTAACAGAAAATTGCTGGAGCGATTCACCTTTGTTCTGCCCTTGATGGGCGTCTTGGTTTTTGCCCTGCAGACGTTGATTGCTGAAATCTTGTTCGGTGGGCCGTTCCCGAATGAGGCTGTCATCAATTCCATGATCGCTACTGCCTGCACCAATGCGGCCGCAGGCATAATTGTCCGAGGGTTTCAGCAGTCGCCTGGCACTCAAAGGTTTGCGCTTATCCTACCGAGCTTTGTCTTACCGATCCTGATCTTGTCGCTTTTTCTGCTGGTCGGGCGATTGCCGTACAGTAACGCGGTGCTCCTACCTGGGCTTGCTTCAGGTCTGGTGCTGATATCCCTCGTTGTTGGGCTAAAAAAGCCGATTACAAGCCGCAAGATCTACCTCGTACCAGGCGCGAAGACCTTGGATCTCGCGAAAGAGTTGCCGTTTCTCGATCCTGAGATCTTGACTTCGTCCGATGAGCTTAACCGCTGCGCAGATGGCTTGGTGGTGGTGGATCTCCGCCAGGATCTCTCCCGCGACTGGGAGCGTGACATTGCCCATGCCGTTATAAACGGCGTACCAATCTACCACATTAAACAGTTCCGCGAATCGCTGATGGGTCGCGTAATGATCGAGGCTATGTCTGAAAATACCTTCGGCGCTCTTTTACCCTCGCAAAGTTACCTGCTCCTGAAGCGCGCCATCGACTTTTTTGGCGCTGCTTTTGCTCTTATCGTTTTGGCGCTACCGATGGTCCTGATCGCAATCGCCATTCGCATCAATTCGCCGGGTCCAGCGCTCTATCGCCACCGCCGCGTGGGCTATCGTGGGGCTGAATTTGACACGATCAAGTTCCGCACGATGTATTGGTCTGAAGATGATCCGACTGACCTTGATTCTCAGAAGACGCTGCACAAGGATCCTCGTGTCACTTCGATCGGGCGCCTCTTGCGCAAGTCTAGGCTCGATGAACTTCCGCAGCTAATCAATGTGCTGCGCAACGAGATGAGCTTAATCGGACCACGCCCTGAAGCACTTGCCCTATCTCGTTGGTATCACGAACACCTTGATTTTTATGAATATCGGCACATTCTACGACCAGGAATTACGGGCTGGGCGCAGGTGAACCAAGGACACGTGACCGAACTCGATGACGTATACATCAAACTCCAATACGACTTCTATTATATCAAGAACTTATCGATATGGCTCGACCTTCTAATCGCTTTCCGCACGATCTTGGTAAAGCTGTCATGGCGCGGGGCACGTTGACAGGGGTTTCCTCCGATGGGGGCTCGAACCTTCCCTTCGGTTAATCTAGGCTGCAATTGCTTCGGTCCACGAGACGAGCTGGCTGCAGGAAAATTCAAGAATTTGAGAAGCGCATGACAGGGCAGGCAAACAAGAGGGTAAGGAGCGGGACAGTCAAGTCACCGTGGCATGCGGTGACGCCTGACAAGGCGTTTTGGCTTTTTGCTCTTTTCATGCTCCTGGTGCTCTTAACCGGCGGCGGGTCGCGTTATGATATCTCCAGCGTTGGTCCGCTTCGGGCGATTTCGGCGCTATTTCTGGCCATTTCCATATATGCCCAGACGCAGAAGAGTTTCCAAAAGGTTGCTCCACCCGTTTCTCTGCTCATAATTTTTGGGATGTGGATGGCGGCCCAGCTTGTGCCCTTGCCACCGGCCTGGTGGAGTGACCTGCCTGGACGAGAGGCAATATTCGAGGCTGGCTCCCTTGTTGGTGCAAGTGAGGTCTGGCGGCCGATTACCTTATCGCCGTTAAGAACGCTAAATGCGCTAGCATCGCTAGTTGCACCACTAGCGACACTCATGTTGCTTGCGCTTTTGAACGAAGATGGTTGGCGCCGTGTCCCTAAATTGATTGTCGGAGCTGGGGTCGCAAGCGCACTGCTTGGCATAGCGCAAGTTACGCTTCCCGGAGCGGCTAGCTTATATTTTTATGAAATCACCAATCAGGGGAGTGCGGTTGGGTTTTTCTCTAATCGCAATCACAACGCCTTGTTTCTGAACATTGCCTTGCTCATCAGTTTTTGGCGGGTTTCGCGAGAAGGCCCACGGTGGACACCTGCCAGTCTCTTAACCGCAGCTGGGCAATTGATTTTGCTCTTGGGTGTTTTGATTAACGGGTCTCGGTTTGGTTTTGCGCTGTTTGGCTTCGTAGCACTTATTTTTGCTGTCCGAGCTTTTCTGCAGATGCAGTCCGAAGGAAAGCTTGGGCAATCACGCTCCGTGCGACAGCAGATGCTAGCCTTCCTCGGCGGAGCTGCATCGCTTAGCGTTATCGCCTTATTTGTTCTGCTTGATCGTATCCCGGCGCTTACCAGACTTTTCGAGCAGGATGTGGCGCAGGATTTAAGAGCGCGAGCCTTCGCGACTGTCTGGCAGATGGCGAGCGACAACCTACTTTTTGGGGTTGGCTTTGGAGCCTTTGAGCCGGCTTATCGTACAGTGGAGTCCGATGCTCTGCTAAGTTCTGCGTATTTCAATCAGGCCCATAATGATTGGTTGCAGATCATGATCGAAGGAGGCGTGCCAGCCATTCTCATTCTCTGCTTAGGGCTATTCCTTATCGGCAGACGAGGTTGGAGCATTTGGAAATTAAGGAAGGCAAGTGCAGCCAGCCTGTCAGAGCCCCTTTTAGGTTTTCTGGTGCTTATCATGATCGGTGCGCACAGCTTCTTTGATTACCCGCTCCGCACTCCGATTATCATGTTTGTTGCAGCGATCGCCGTGGGATGGATTTTCCGGACACGTAATGTAATGGGCCGGGGTTGATGCCTGCTGCTATCCTCTCTAATGCCCGGCGTCAGTTTTCTGCAATGCTTTTGAAGCAATTGAAAGGCTTGATCTCTAAATGAACTTTCGTTTTGGAAGGCAGCTTGCCTGCCTGCTTTTCGCCTCGCTTCTAGCTAGCTGTGCGACATCTGGTGGGCCTATCGGGGAAGACCCCTCGATTGCAGTAGCTGATCTGACCGTATTGCCCGCACCTTCGGGTCGGGAGTTGACCCCTGCCAATGCTATCGAACTTGTGCGTCCATTGGATGTGCTTGAGGTCTCTGTATTTGGTGTTGAAGAGCTCTCGCGCGAGGAAGTGCGCGTTGGTCTTGGGGGCTATTTTGATTATCCCTTGATCGGAGCTGTTCAGGCCAATGGCCGGTCTTTGGCCGAAATTGGTCACGAAATGGAAGTGCGATTTTCAGACTCCTATGTTCGCAATCCCGACATACAGGTAAATTTCGTATCTCGTGAGGGGCAGGTGTTCACGATCGGGGGCGAGGTTCGGATGCCCGGTCAATACCCGATTATACAGCCGACTTCTCTGCTAGAGGCAGTCGCGCTTGGCCAGGGCCGCTCAGATTACGCGCAGTTGCGGGAAGTTATGATTTTCCGTGAGGTCGATGGGCAGCGCTATATCGGCATTTATGATGTCAGCGCTATCCAAAGAGGCAATTATGCGGATCCACAAATATACGCCCATGATGTGATCATGGTTGGTGAGTCGCCTTCTACACGTCAGCTGGCAAATCTTGCACGTATTGTGCCTCTAGTCACAAACCCGCTTATCCTGCTTGAACGTGTTGTGAGGCGCTAATCATGAACAAGGATAAAGCCCCGCTAATGACCGCTTCCGAGCCCTACAATCCGAGGCAGCAAGCTGACTTTTACGAAACTGAGTCGAACGAAAGTTTCAGTCTCAACCTTGAAAAATACTACGATATCCTCCGCGCCAACAAGCTGCTTATCGCTGGCATTCTGGCACTCGCTTTAGGCTTGGGGCTGGCTGCTACTTTGCTCGCTACTCCCCAATATCGGTCGACGGCTCGGGTGGAAATCAGCCCTGTGCAGCAGAACGTTACCAACGTTGAGGGGCTCGAAAGCGAGGCCTTGTTGACTGATAGGTCGTACCTGCCGACGCAATACGAGCTGCTCGAATCTTATTCTCTCGCCAGCAGGGTTAGCCGCGAGCTGGACCTTATTAACGACGCCGATTTCCTGACGGCATTTCGGATCGATCTGGCGCTCGTCGAAGATAAGCAGGCGGCCGTAAACGCGGTGTTATTAGATAACATCGAGATTGCGCCGATCACAAATAGCTTGCTGGTGGACATAAGCTTTAAGAGCCCTTCGCCCGGCCTATCAGCGAGAGTGGCTAACGCTTGGGCTGAGGGCTATATTGATGAGAACCTCGATCGTCGTTTTGGTGCAACAATCGAGGCGCGCGACTTTCTTGAAGAGCGTCTGCAGCAAACTCGAGAACGCTTGGAGCAAGCCGAGCGGGAGCTCATCTCCTATGCTTCGGATCAAGGGCTGTTGACGGTCAGGGTGAGAGCGGACGGGGGCAGCAGCGTAGATACTGTTGCGCAAACACTCGTTGCCAATGAGCTTGCTGAATTCAACCAGGCTCTTTTAGAGGCTTCTGCAGCCAGAATTGCGGCAGAAGCTGCACTAAGAGTGAGGGACAGTGATACTGCGGCTCTTGCTAGTGAGCCGGGTTCCGCCACTATTGATCAGCTTCGGCAAAGGCGCGCAGTCCTGCAAACTGAATTAGCCGAACTTCAATCTCGTTTTGGGGATAGTTATCCTCCCCTACAAGCAGCGAAAGCGCAGCTGGCTGAGATAGAACGAGTGGTGAGTGAAGAAGAGGGGCGCTCTCTCGCGCGGCGGGAGGCTGATTTTAGAGAAGCGCTTGCCCGGGAAGAACAGCTGCGAGCGCGCGTTGCAGAGGTTGGTGCGCGCTATCTTGCGCAGCAGCAGGACAGTGTGCAGCTCAATATTCTGCAGCGTGAAGTTGACACGAACCGGGAGCTCTACGCAGGGCTCCTGCAGCGTTATCGTGAAATCGGTGTGGTTGGCGTCGGGGAGAGCAATATCCTCATAGTCGATCAAGCACGGGTTCCGCAGAAGCCTTTCTCGCCGAACCTTCTGCTGAACTTGGCTATTGCCCTTGTTGGCGGCCTAGTTGTCGTGGGTGCAGGCATTTATCTCTACGATATCTTGAACCAGAGCCTTCGCGATCCTCGCCAGGTTAAAGAGCGGCTTGGTCTACCTCTTCTTGGATCCATCCCAAGGATCGAAGAAGACAAGATTATAGACGAGCTTCAGCTCGCATTTTCTGACCTATATGAGAGCTATTTTAGCACGACCTCGACACTTGCTTTTAATGCTGGCGGGGCGGTTCCGCGCTCTGTCATGTTGACCTCATCGCGTCCGTGGGAAGGCAAGTCGATCTCAGCTGTTGCGCTTGCATATATGTTGGCTCGTCAAGGTAAGCGCGTTGTTTTGGTTGATAGCGATCTGCGTAAGTCCGGTATTAACAAATATATCAACACTGATCAGTCGCTTGGCGTTACCCAATATCTGCAAGGCAATGATAGCTGGCAGGAGATGATCTGTCCGCCTGATCCCTTAGGCGGCTTTGACGTGATAGTAGCCGGGCGCAAGAGCCTTGCTGTCGCAGAGCTGCTTTCTAACGGACGTTTCCAGCAACTTCTGGACGAGCTGGAAAATGCTTATGACCACGTCGTGATCGATGGGCCGCCGGTTCTCGGACTTGCCGATGCACCGTTGATTGCTTCGGCTGTAAGCCGAGTAGTTCTCGTCATCGAGGCTAATGAAGGAAGGTGGCGCTACGTCGAGGGAGCCATGGCGAGGCTTACGGAGGGCAATGCGGATCTGGTTGGCGCCCTGGTGACTAAGCTTGACGATCGCAACCACACCTACGGCTATGGCTATGGCTACGGCTATGGCTATGGCTATGGTGCGGGGAAGGATAAAGCAGACGAGGAGGATGCGCAGCAGGCATGAGCATGGCGCGCCTCATCCTCGCTGTCCTAGTCGCTCTCGCGGCTCCCTTGTTACTGCTTCAGGGCCTTGCCAATGCGCGCCTTGCGCCGGGCCCTATTGGCTGGAACGGGTTCTGGCAGGCAGATGTCGCGCAGGCCTATGTGCAGCTTGATGAGAGGGGGGGAGAGCTTCAGTTAGCGGTCCAAGATGGCGGCAAGGCTATGGCACTAGAGGCCTTCTCTAGGGAGCCATTGGCAACAAACGCCTTGTTTTTGTTTGCGGCGGATTACCGGGCGCAAGGTAATTCTGAAGCCATGACAGAGCTTCTGTCTATTGGTAGCGCAATGGATAGGCGCAACCATAAGATTGGCGCCATGCAGCTCGAGCAGGCTGGTCTTGCTGGAGACTTGGACCAGACATTTGAAATTATCGATCGGCTTGTTCGTACCCATCCTCGTCTAGCCGGTGATTTTGTGCGCCCGCTTTCGCAGGCACTCGAGGACGAGAGGCTGATCCCAGAGCTCCGCGAGCGGCTCGATGAGGGGGTTAGCTGGGAGCGGGCTTTTTGGAACACGATTCCTGCCACCCGTCGCGGCGTAACCAACATGTATACTCTGCGCGGTTTGACGCAGGCGGGCGCCAGTCCAGCAAGCGACGCTAGATTGCTGGCAGCTCTTGCAAGGGTTGGAGCGCTAGATGAGGCTCTTGATTTTGGTGCGTCCCTTTCCGGACCAAGCGCCAACGAACTTGGCTTTACTCAATCTACAGATTTTGCTCCCATAGGTTGGCAAGTTGAACGATCGCCAGATAGGGGCTTTTCCGCTAGTGGCAGCAATGTTTTCGACATTTATGTCGAAGACCAGACGTTCGGCGAGCTAGCGAGACAGCTGGTACGTTTAAAGCCTGGAGCTTATGCTTTTGTTGCTAGGGTCTCTCCAGTATCTGCTGCAAGCAGCATTGAGGTAAGCTTGGAGTGTGCGAGCACAGATGGCTCTGCAGCACCCAGCTTGCCGAGCCAGCAATTAGATGCTGAGGTGATCTGGTCAGCTGAGGAAAGCTGCGAGGTCTATTGGTTGGTGTTGTCGGGCACTGCGTGGACGAGACGAACGCCGCTTCGCGCTACGATATCCGACATGCAACTCATGCAGGCTGACTAGCTCAAAAATCCTGCATATCTGGGTTCTTTTCGAACGCTAAACGATCGCGGCTAAAGGCGCGTGCCTCGGTTCCTAAGCCAAAGATTCGCTCTTTGGCTTAGGTGACAATAAAATCCAGTTTTTTCTGAAAAGATCTTTGGGACGACCCTCGCTGACGAAGCTGAGTTGATCGCCGTGAAAAAGCCCTGCGTTATCCGCTTGACTCTTTGCATATTTGCAAATAGCCGGCAGATATGAAATGGATTGCAAGACATACCCTCTGTCGAGTAGGTAAGCATCGTCGGATCAGAAAACATGTCTACCCGGATGGGACGAGATGGGCCGCCAATTGTGTTAATTGCGGCGTAAAGCTCGTTAGAGATCAATACGGCAAGTGGTCTGTTTCCGGCGATGAATAACTAAAAATTTGAGCTAATAAATATAAGAAAATGATATATGTTCTATGTTAAAGGTTATCAATCTTCTGGTCGGGCTTCGCCGCCTGCCGCCTTTGTCTGAGTTAACAGGCGAGGAAGAGCGGCTGTTATTTGAGCTCAAATCGCTTTATGATGAGCAGGGTTTCTTGTCTGTCTCAGATGCTTATGATTTGATATCTGGCAAATCAGCAACAACATCCTATCGCAATCTTATGATAAGGGGCTTGTTTCAATCAGTGTTGATGGCGCAGATGGGCGCAAGCGTACCGTCCATTTTACCAGCGATGCTAAGAACTTTTTTAAGGTTCTCGGATAACAGCCCCCCCCCCCCCCGAGAGGGGTTTCAAGTATATGAAATGGATTGACAATTTATTCGGGCTTTGTTTCGGCGTTCTGTATGTCGCGCTTTTTTATATTTCTGACTTTCTTTTTGGGGGATCAGAGAATTTCTACGGAATTGCTAGTTTCGTTTTTCTGCCTGCATTTATTCGCCTCATCGGATTCTTAATAATCGGCTATCGGATCATTCCTTTTCTTTTCGTTTCTGCATTATTCTGCATCGATTTGGGGTTGGGTTTTTCTGATAAAGTTATTTTGGCTGCCTTCCTGGCTGCAGGTGGGCCTTTGGGTGCTGCTCTCGTTGCAGGTCTTCTAAGAATAGCGACTGACCTAAGAGGTGTATCGCCGAAAGACCTTTTTTTCCTTTCTCTGGGTTGCGCATTTGGCAACGCCCTTTTCTACCATCTCGGTTTGACGGCAATCAACTTTGAAGGGCATAGTTTGAGCAGTCACATAGCTGTTTTTATCGGGGATTTAATCGGTACTTGGCTGTTAATTTACATCATAAAGATAATTTACGAATGGAATCTATTTAGGAAGCGATGAAGGATTTTGGCAAATATTTGAATTTATTTTACGGCAAACTATTTTTCGGTGGCCGGATTTTCGGGGTCCCGTCATTTTATATCTGAAATTTTTACTGAGGCGCGGGTTTCCTTGCCCATGATATCGATGAGGACCCAGGCGCGATGTTGCGCAGTGAGCTTGTCAATCCTGCCGATAAATCCGGTGAGTGAGCCCTTGGTAATTTCTACCTGATTGCCCGGCTTCAGATCCTCGTGATGGTGGATTATTCCTCGCTCATCGCTGGCGCTGAATATTTCCGTCATGACTTGCTGGGGTATCTTTGCCGGAGTGTCGTTGAAGCTGATCAAACGAGCGATGCCAGAAGTTGAGCGGAGGGCGCGCCATGGCGCCGATTTTTGGCAGATTGAGATGAATATGTACCCTGGAAAATAGGGCCTGGTTGCCTCCACAAATTTGCCGCCACGCACTTTGGTATAGGCTTCGAGTGGCAGAAAGCTGGTAAAACCTTGCCGCTCCAAATTGCGCTTGGCGATATTGGCACAGTTTGGCTTAAGCTGGGCAAGGTACCAGTCAGAAGTGTCTGCGATTGGCTTCATGGATTGCGCTTTGGCCTGTCTGCGTTGGGGTATCTAGGCTTTGCCTGTGAGCTTGATGTTTTAGGCTGGGGCAGGGCGGTTATCCACTGCGTTTTTGCAAAGATTAGGGTTGCTGTCGGGCTTGACCTAGACTACGCTCAACATTGAGCAATGTACATGCCTTATGCCCATTGCAAAAACCATGTTTTCAAGGCTGGCTCGCTCCACGCCTTGTGCGGTAGCTTTGGGGCGGCATTTGTCTGATCGCTCAGAGCAAATCCGCGAAGATACGCGCTTTCGCGTCCTTCGTCTTTTGGCTGATAATCCTGAGATTTCTCAGCGGCAATTGGCCGAGCAATTGGGTATTAGCTCAGGGGCAGCGCACTATATCATAGCCGGCCTTGTCAAGGTCGGGCTCGTGAAATTGGAAAATTTCAAATCCTCGAGCGATAAGCGGCGCTATGCATATATTTTAACGCCAGCTGGGATTGCCGAGAAGTCGGCTATCACAGGACGCTTCCTTGAGCGCAAGATTGCTGAGTACAACGCTCTTCGCCAAGAAATTGCAGAGCTTGAAGAGGAGTTAGGGCAAGAAAATGCGGCAAGCTCTAGTAAGGGTAAGTTAGCGGACAGGGCGGGGCGGTGATCGCTTTTTGTGGCCTTGTCAGGCGGTCCTTCGAGAGTTTGCGTTATCGGGGGCTTAATCGGGTTGGGGACATCGGCAAAATGCCTCGGGTCGTTAGGTCTTCACGGAAGTGGTGGCGAGTCTCACGGGAGAACGCAGGGCCCAACGATCTGCGAAGGTTGCCGGATGGGCT
Source organism: Alphaproteobacteria bacterium (assembly GCA_030424845.1). GTDB lineage: Bacteria > Pseudomonadota > Alphaproteobacteria > Sphingomonadales > Sphingomonadaceae > Alteraurantiacibacter. The sequence goes on from JAUHWC010000008.1 coordinate 9,973, forward strand.
CGAAGCCTGCCTAGAGTCAATGCAGCGCTAGGCCTTGTGAGGCCCGCTACACGATCGCCGACCCTTAGGGCGACGAGGACGGACAGATCCTTGAGGCCCCCAAGGTGCATACATTAAGCACCTGCAATTTACAAAACCTGAGCCTAGATCAACCCGGTCAGACCAAGCTTGCCATATCAAATCCGTGCGACTATGCCGCGCTCGTTATGGAGACCAATTCAGAATCATTTTCAGTACAAATTATCCCTGCCCCGTTACCTCGCGGAAGTCAGTTTCCCGATTTAGCGCGATCCGTGGATTACGGGCGCCATCCCGCCTATCAGACGCTGGTTACGCAGGCGGGGTTGTTCCTGCGCCTGCGCGCGCTCGGTAGTTTTGTCAAAACTTTCACTGGACTGTTGGCCAAGCGCATCACACGCTATGAAATGATACCTTATGATTTGCGCAATTCTGGTGGGCTGGCGATGGCAAGGCAAGGGCTGAAGAACGCCCTCAGACTGAATTCTCCTACAGCTCCGTTCTCAGGCGATGCCCCCGTGCTTGCCTCACTTCGCGATCATGGCATCGCGGTTGTTCAGATTGACGAACAAGCGCACGACCGGCTCGAGGCCATCGCGGCGGCGCATTTCGATATGCTGACCAAACGCCGCAAGGAACGCGAAAACGAGACACGACAGTTTGAAGATTCTCGCAGCACGGTTAGCCGCACATCTGAACCGGAGCTGTTTGACCGCATTGAATCGCTGTTGCACGCAGCGGGGATCATGGATGCCGCGAGCGCGTATCTGGGGCGCGCGGTGCAGTTGGCTGACGTCAACCCTCAGATCAACGATGCGAGCGACAGTTTCTGGCGTGATATATTTCCGGACATGCCGGAGACTCCCTTGTCGCCGACTGCATACTACCATCGCGATGCTTCCGGCGGCGATCTTAAGGCCATATTCTATATCTCTGATGTTGGGCCGAAGAATGGCCCATTCACTTATGTCCTTGGGTCGCACCAAGCCGATGTACGTCGGATTGATGACCTGATTTGCGAGGCGAATGACCATGGTCTATCAGCGACTGACCGAGCGACCCGGTCGCTCTTTGCTGCCTTGCCCAAAGCCCTCAGGAGAAAGGGCTCTTTCGGAAATGATCTCGAGCCGGGATCGGACGCTGCGCGCCTGATTGCCGAGCGCAGTTGGTCAATCGAGGGCCCTGCTGGCTCCATAGTCCTATTTGACACCAAAGGCATCCATCGCGGCGGCATGGTGGAGCACGGCGAGCGAAGGGTAATCACCTGTGTACTTGGATAACCAGAACCAACGCTCCAGGAGATTCTCGGAGTGAGAACGCACCCCGGCATTACCATGCTCATCGTCTGGGCTATGGCGGTGGCGGCCTTTGTAATCCTACCGTTCCAGATCGAAACACGGACTGTGACCACTCACGGATTCTTGATTCTCGCCCTTTTCCTGGGGACATTTGTAGCAGGTTCTTTTCTTGCCTCTCCGATTTTGCCGCGAAAAAAGCAAATCGTTTACGAGAGGCTTGATATGGCCCGAGCAGACAAGCTCATTTTCTTTGGGACCTTAGTTGCGATTTTTGCGCTGTTGGCCGAAAGCGCGACGACTTCGGTCACTACCCTAGAGGGCGCCTTCCTGGATCGTAACGAGCGTTCGGTTGGCGTGTTGCTGGGACAGGATACGGGTGGATCCATTTTCTTTCAAATCGGCTTTCTTACCTATCCGATTGCCTTTGTTGCCATAGTGCGAGAAATACTGTTTCGGGAGCGGATCCGTATTTACGCTTTGGCATTCTTCGGCTTCTTGCCGCCGGTTTTGGCGGCGCTCGTCATGGGCGGTCGCGGCACCATTCTTTTTGCATTTGTTGTTCTCGTAGCCGCCTTTTGGACGCGGGGCGTATTGTTTCCCCGTAGCAAGAAGGTGCGGAGCAAAGAATCGAGGGGGAGACGCGTAGTTACGGCCATTGCCGTCGCGGCTGGTATGATGGTCGCAATGGACTATTTTGTGGACGTGTTTCTGGTGCGAGCCAATGTGGCTGGAGGCGTCCAAGCGATGTCACAAATAGCCGCATACAACTGGGGCGTCAGCTTCAACGGAAAGGGGTCAGAAACGCTCTACGCAATTGTCGGTGAGAGCAACGCATACCTTATCTATGTTTTCATTTGGTACCTAGTGCAGGGGTTGCTGATCTCCAACACCATTTTTTCCGAGTTTACCGGCGACCCGACGCTTGGCATTTACGGGGTTGACCTTGCCACTGCGGTGGCCCGTCGTATTGATCCCGAATTTGTCTCATCAAGGTTTTTGTCTCTGGCAGGCCTTAATGTTTACGGTTTTCTTCCCAATGCATTTGGCTCCCTCTACGTTGATTTCAAATTCTTCGGCCTGGTTCTGACATTTGCGTGGGGATTTGCTTGTGGTTTTGTTTATCGCCGAACGATGCGATCAAGCGATGCCCGCTGGCTCTTTGTTTGGCCGCTCATTTCAGTCGGCCTGATTTTCAGCCTGCTAAATACCCCTCTGGGCTTTAACAACGGATTTACCACCCATATTTGGTTTCTGGCCGTGACGTTATTGATCAGGAGGGTTCATGGGACACGCACTCAGTTTGTCGCGGCTTGATACGGAATCGGAAATGCGGTGTTCGCCCAGGCCTAAAAGTGCCGCGCTTTATCCCGCCGGCATCGATTGGCCTCGGGCCCTTTCGGCCCTTCTACTCGGTGAGCCCGGCATCAAAGCAGGTCAAGACCTTGTCGATTACCCTAGCCCGCACGGCGGGCAAGAGCATACACAGGCCGGAGACCACTCGGGCGAAGGCCCCACGCGTCGGCCGGAACTCGAGCAGCATCGATACTTAAGTTTTCTTGAACAATGGCATCGCGGCCCATCTTTGGCTCACGCTGAAGTTCTTTGTCTCAAAGCCCCCTCCCCTCTGAAGCGCTGGCAGATGCCTACCTTTGCGTTTGCGGGGCCTTTGATCCGACGGGGGTGTAAACTGTGTCAGCTGCACTGAGATACCGCCCCGAAATAGATGGCCTGCGCGCGTTGGCTGTGCTCGCCGTGATGCTGTTCCACGCCGGGAACCGGGCCTTTCCTGGCGGTTATGTAGGGGTCGATATTTTTTTTGTGATCAGCGGTTTCCTTATCACCTCGATCATCAGCAAGGAAGTTGATAACAAACAATTTTCCTTCGCGCACTTCTATGAGCGCCGCATTCGGCGCATCTTCCCTGCCCTCTATTTCTTGCTGCTTTCCGTCCTACTTGCAGGCCTGGTATTTTTGACCCCACCCGAGTTACGAAATCTTGGGCAAAGCGTGTTCGCGACCGTCGCTTTCGCCGGCAACATTTTCTTCTATTTCAAGAGCGGCTATTTTGACCCCGACGGCGAGACGCAGCCGCTGCTGCATATGTGGAGCTTGGGCGTTGAGGAACAGTTCTACATTTTCTTCCCGGTATTTCTCCTGTTGGTCTCACAGTGGGGAAGGCGGTGGCTTATCCCTTTGCTCGCAACAATACTCGTCGCCTCGTTGGTCGCTTCGGTTGCCAAGAGCACCTCTGATCCCGCGGGCGTTTTCTATCTCCCACATTTCCGCGGCTGGGAACTGCTCGTAGGGTGCATCCTTGCTCTTTGGATGCGAGCAGGGTTTTTCGCCGATGGTGTAAGCAAGCCAACGAGCTACCTACTCGAATTTTTTGCCCTTGCATGCATTGCAATACCCGTGCTCGGCTATAATGCGGATACGCCGTTTCCAGGGTTGACGGCGATTCCACCGGTGCTGGGTACCGCGATCCTGATCGCGGTTTCGCGCGCTCACACGCCGGTGGGGCGGTTGCTCGCGTGGAAGCCCATGACGCTGATCGGGCTCATTTCGTACAGCGCTTATCTTTGGCACCAACCGCTGCTCGTGATCGCCCGACTGCGTACCGGGTTTGAGCTGGCTACCTGGCAGGCCAATTTGTTGTGCCTGGCTGCACTGGGCTTTGCTTATGTGTCATGGCGCTCGGTCGAGCGCCCGTTTCGTGACAGCAATTTCCTTGCGAGACGGCAGGTGTTCCTCTTCGCCGCAATTACCTCCGCTTTGATCGCCGGGATGGGCCTCGCACTTCATTTCGGAAAGGGCTTGCCGCATCGCTTCGAGAGCCGCGCCCTTCAATTGGCTGCGACAGCTGAGCTCAGCCCAAAGCGTGGCGCCTGCCATGCCGAAGCATGGAACCAGTTGACGGCGCAAAGTGCCTGCCGTTACGGTGGAGCAGACACGTCTTGGGCAGTCCTTGGTGACAGCCACGGCGTAGAGCTAGGCTACGCCCTGTCGCAAGCGTTGGAGCCTAGCGGGAAGGGCATTGTTCACCTAACCTATAGTGCGTGTCCGCCGCTGTTGCGCGAAAAGGTCGAGGGCACCGGCTGCACACAATGGCTGCGCTCGACCACGGACTGGCTCGCTGACAACGAAGAGATCCGCAACGTGGTGATCGTGTTCCGCCATTCGCAATATTTGCTCGGGCCAATCCGTACACCGCTCGGCGGAGCCGACATCTTCCACCCGCCTTTCCTCCGCTCGGTACCGCCAGAGCTTGCCAAGAGAGCCTATTGGGAAGATTTCGCCCAGCTGGTGGGGCGGATCGCTGAAGATGGACGCCGCGTATTCGTAGTGACAACCGTTCCCGAATTGCCCCGCAATCCGATGGATTATGTTTATACCGGCCGCTGGCCGTTTCTCTCCAGCGTGAAAGCTTCCATTCCAATGGATGGGGTGCGCAAACGCCAAAGTGAGGTACGCCAAAACCTCCAGCGTATCGTTTCTTCGACCCGCGGTACGGTTTTGATCGATACAAACGAGGCGCTTTGCGATAAGCAGGGATGTGCGGTTATCGCAGATAGCGAGGTTTTGTATTTCGACGACAACCACCTGTCGCTGCCAGGTGCCGCGCGGGTAGTCGAAAGTCAGTTGGGCCCTTACCTCCCATCCGGAATCTCGCGATGAGTACTGTCCTCGTCACTGGCGCGACCGGCTTTTTGGGGCGACGCTTGGTAGATGTGCTCCGGCAAGCGGGCTACACCGTGCGCGGGGCGGTACGCGAACAAAGCCCGGCGCTGCCAGCCGACGTGAACCAGATCGCGGTAGGCGACATGAGCGATGGCGTGGACTGGGTACCCGCCGTCGCAGACACCGATTACGTCGTTCATGTCGCAGGACGTGCACACAGGCTGCGCGACGATGCGCGCGATCCGCTGGCAGAGTTCCGCAAGGTCAATACCGATGCCACAATAAGTCTCGCCGAAGCAGCGCAGGAGGCCGGGGTGAAGCGGTTCGTTTTCGTCTCGACGATCGGGGTCAATGGGAGCGAGACGCATGGAACACCCTTTACCGCTGTCGATACGCCACAGCCGCATTCGCCCTATGCGGTTTCGAAATGGGAGGCAGAGCAGGCGCTGGGAAAGCTGGCTGAGGCGAGCGCCATGGAAATCGTTATTCTGCGCCCGCCGCTGATTCTAGGCGAAAACCCCAAGGGCAATCTCGCGCTCATTCACCAGACCTTGCGACGCGGGCTACCGCTGCCCTTTGCGATGGTCGACAAAAACCGGCGCAGCTTCGTCACGGCGGAGCGGCTGGCCCATATTCTTGTGGCGTGCTTGGTCGAAGACCGCGCGGCCAATACAACATTTACACTCGCCGATCCGCAGCCGCTTTCGACCCGGGCTTTCATTGCCGGCGAGGCCGCGCGCCTTGGCGTGAAGCTGCGTTTGGTTCCTGTGCCGCCGGGCCTTCTCTCGTTTGGTCTGGGCTTGCTCGGCAAGGGTGATTTGGCCAATCAGTTGCTGGGTGATCTGGAAGTGGATGGGAGCGCGGCAAATGCGATCCTCGACGATTACGAGCAGCACCAGCAAGGTACCCCATGACCCCTGTTTTCATCATTGCCGAAGCCGGCGTGAATCATAACGGCTCGGCCGAGCGGGCCTTGCAGATGGTCGACACGGCCGCGCGCTGCGGGGCGGACGCGATTAAGTTCCAGACCTTCAGCGCCGACCGGCTCGTGACTCGCGATGCGCCCAAGGCGGCCTATCAAAAGGCCAATACTGGCGAAGGCAATCAGTATGACATGCTGCGGGCGCTGGAATTGGACGAGGGGCTCCATCGCCAGCTCTTCGCACGCTGCGGGGAAAAGGGCATCGAATTCATGTCGACGCCCTTTGACGAACAGGCTGCCGATTTCCTCGCCCATCTGGGTATGCGACGATTCAAGATTCCGTCTGGCGAGATTACCAACCTGCCGTATCTGCGCCATATCGCGGCAAAGGGTGCAGCGATGATCCTCTCAACCGGCATGGCAACGATGGGCGAGATCGAGGATGCTGTCGCCGCAATCGAAGAGGTTTCCCCGCATGGCAAGGACGTTAATCTTACCATCCTCCATTGCACGTCGAACTATCCCGCCGAACCCGAAGAACTGAACTTGCGCGCCATGCAGGCCATCGCAGAGGCGACCGGTCGCCCAGTGGGCTATTCGGACCATAGCAACGGATCGGTCGCAGCGATCGCATGCACCGCTCTAGGCGCAACGGTGATCGAGAAGCACTTCACTGAGGATAGCAGCTTACCTGGCCCCGACCACAAGGCCTCGCTTGAACCGGACGAGTTCGAATCATTTGTGCGCGAGGTGCGCACCGCCGAGACTATGCTGGGCAGCAGTGACAAAGGGCCGACCCACTCCGAAATACAGACCCGGCTCATCGTCCGTCGCTCGATAACTCTCGCTAAATCACTGACCCAGGGCGAGGCGGTGACGCGCGAGCATTTAATACTGATGCGCCCCGGCAGCGGAGTCGCTCCCAAACATCTCGACGCACTCATCGGTCAAAAAGCAAAGCGCGACCTTCGCGCCGGAACGCAGCCGACCAACGAAGATTTCACCGACTGATGCGCCGGGTACTCTACATCTCGGGCACCCGCGCCGATTTTGGCCTTATGCGCCGGACGCTGGCGGCCATTGATCAATCGATCGAGCTGGAACTGGGCGTGCTGGTGACCAGCATGCATCTCGACCCCGCCTATGGTGAGACCGTGCGCGAGATCGAGGATGCGGGGTTTGCCATCATCGAGCGCGTGCCAGTGCCACTCTCGCCGACGACCGGCGCCACGATGGCGCGCGGGCTGGGAAAAATGGTGAGCGCCTTCACCGACGCCATTCTCGATTGGGGACCCGATCTGATCTTGTTGCTGGGAGATCGCGGCGAAATGCTGGCGGGCGCGATCTGCGGACTGCATCTCAATGTGCCTGTGGTGCATATCCATGGCGGCGAGCGCTCAGGCACGATCGATGAGGCCTTGCGCCACGCGATTTCGAAGCTGTCCCACATTCATCTACCCGCCACGCAGGAAAGTGCCGAGCGGATCGCCGCGATGGGTGAGGAGCGGACCCAAATCCATGTCGTTGGGGCGCCCGGGCTCGACGGGCTGACCGAGACTGACACGTCCGGCTTTGCCGAGTTCCTCGCTACGACCGGTCTCGACCCAGAACGCCCTTTCGCGCTGGTGGTGTTCCATCCCGTGGTACAGGAGGATCGGGCTTGCGATTCGCAGATGGAAACCATCCTCGATGCGCTGCGCCACGCGGGTATTGCAGCGCTCGCGCTTCAGCCCAATGCGGATGCGGGTAGCGAAGCGATTCGCAGCGTGCTGGCACGGCGTGCGCGGCCTGGAGAAGTTGCGGTCTTGCGCCATCTCGAACGCGGGCAGTTTGTTGGTGCGATGGCCCGCTGCGCAGTGATGGTCGGGAATAGCAGCGCCGGGATCATCGAGGCGGCGAGCTTCGGCACACCAGTAGTGAATATAGGCTCGCGCCAGAACCTTCGCGAACGCAATCCCAATGTGCGCGACGTATCAGTCGAGAGGGATGAGATCGCACAAGCGATTGCCGCGGCTTTGAAGGGGGGTCGCTTTTCGCCGGACAACCGCTATGGCGACGGACAGACGGCAGTGCGCATTGTTCGCCTGCTTGAAACGCTTTCTTTGGAACGCGAAGTGCTGGACAAAGTGAACAGCTATTAGGCGCGGTGGACAGAAATAGGTCGGGAATAACATTGCCCAAGGATTTCAGAAAGTTGTTCATCACGCGCGCTGCGCGGATCCGTGACGCGTTCGAGCTTCTCGATCGTTCCGGCGCGGGTATTCTCCTGCTTATCGATGGCAAGGGGCGGCTTGAACGCACAATCACTGATGGTGATCTGCGTCGGGAATTGCTGGCTGAGCGCAGACTCGAAGACACGCTCGAGATGCTGCCGCAGCGCACCCCGCGCACGATCGCCCCCGAAGCCGGCTCTGTCGAAGCGCTCGCAGTGATGGATGAGGCTAATATCAACCAGCTGCCAGTGGTCGACGATTACGGCAAGGTGCTCGCCCTTCACGACCGACGCGACTTCGACAGCCGTATCTTGCTGTCTACGCCGCATATGGGCAAGGACGAATTCGGGTTCGTACAAGAGGCGTTCCGCACCAACTGGATCGCCCCGCTCGGACCCAATGTCGACGCGTTTGAGCAGGAATTCTGCGAGAAGCTCGGCCACAAGCATGCCGCAGCGCTTTCTTCGGGCACTGCCGCCATCCACCTTGCGCTCCGTTTGCTCGATTTACGGCAGGGCGACATCGTGTTCTGCAGTTCCTTCACTTTTGTCGCGACGGTCAATCCGGTGCTGTACGAAAAGGCAATCCCGGTGCTGATCGACTCCGACCCTGCGAGCTGGAACATGTCCCCAGTCGCTCTGGAACGTGCCTTCGAAAACGCGAAGAGGAGCGGCAAGATGCCCAAGGCGGTTCTGGTCGCGCATCTTTACGGGCAGTCGGCGGACATGGATCCGATCATGGCGATCTGTGATGCCTATGGCGTACCAGTGATCGAGGATGCGGCCGAAACAGTGGGCACGCTCTATAAAGGCAAGCCCTCGGGCAGCTTCGGGCGCATCGCAGCCTATTCGTTCAACGGCAACAAGATCATCACTACCTCGGGCGGCGGCATGCTGACTTGCGACGATCCAGACTCTGTCGCGCGCGCCCGCCATCTGGCGACGCAGGCGCGCGAACCGGCGCCGCACTACGAGCACACGGAGATCGGCTACAACTATCGCATGAGCAACATCCTGGCCGGTGTCGGCAGGGGACAGCTACGCGTTCTGGACCAGCGGATCGCTTCGCGCCGCGCGGTGTTCGAGCGCTATCGCGATGGTCTGGCCGATATTGGGGGTATCAACTGGATGCCCGAGCCCGAATGGAGCTTTTCGACCCGCTGGCTGACGACATGCACTATCAACGCTGAAATCTTTGGCATGGATGCTGCGAGCCTGCGCGAAGCGCTACAGGATCAGGGCATCGAAACCCGTCCAGTGTGGAAGCCGATGCATCTGCAACCGCTCTTTAAGGGCGCTGAGTATTTCCAACACGGCAGTGCTTCAGTTTGCGACGAGTTGTTTGCGACCGGCCTGTGCCTGCCTTCTGGCTCCAACCTGACCGATCGCGAAGTCGATCGGGTAATCGAGCGGATTCGTGAGAAGGTATGCTTAAGCGATTGACGGACATCGTTCTTGCGCTCTGCGCTCTACTTGTCTTCGCAATCCCGATGGCGATTGTGGCGATTGCGGTGAAGCTGACCTCCGAAGGTCCGGCACTTTACTGGTCAGACCGTGTGGGCCAGAACGGCAAGCCATTCCGCATGCCCAAGTTCCGTTCAATGCGGATCGATACTCCGCTTTTACCCACGCACATGCTGACCGGCGGCGGGTCCTATTTGACGCCAATTGGCGATTTACTGAGGCGCTCGAGCGTGGACGAGCTGCCGCAGATCTGGTGCGTGTTCAAGGGCGAGATGAGCGTGGTGGGTCCGCGGCCCGCGCTGACCAGCCAACACGATTTATTGGCGCTGCGCCAAGCAGAAGGGATCAACTGTTTTCGACCCGGGCTTACCGGCTGGGCGCAAATCAACGGCCGTGACTCACTGTCGATCCCAGAGAAAGTCATGCTGGAAGCGGAATACCGCGATCGCCAATCCATTGGCTTTGATCTGTTGATTATCTGGCGCACAGTCCTGAAAGTGCTGCGCGCGGACGGCATCTCACACTAGTCGCGATTGCTCTTCAATCGCGAGCGATCGGTGCCGCCGGATTTCCGATCCAGATTTCGCCCGCTGGCACGCTGCGGGTTACCACGGCCCCCATGCCGATCACGGCACCATCACCGATAGTCAACGGCGCATCGGGGCGACCATTACGGATTATCGCACCCGAGCCAATGTAGGCGTGATCGCCAATATGGATGTAGCCATTGCAGCGCACGCCTGGCGCAAAGGTGACGTAGTCGCCGATAACGCAGTTGTGCTCGACATAGCTGTAGAGATTGGCGTGAAAGTGTCGGCCGATGCGGATATTACTTGTTAGCGTGACGAACGGGCTCAGTGCCGCGCCCTCGCCCACTTCAACGTCGTCCATCACCACCGTATTCGCGGCCTGCAGCGTGACGAATGCGATACCTTCCGCAGCACATTTCTCGACTAGTTTGGCGCGCACTTTGCTGTTGGCGACGGTGATACATGCGCGCTTGTCTGGGTCATCCTGCATGAGGAATTGTGAGAAGGTCAGAATGGGTGTCCCGTTAATTGTTTCGCTCGCCGGATGATCGTCGATCCAGAAGCATTTGTCCGCTCCGAATTGTTCGCGCGCTAAAGGCATGAGGCTGCGCCCGCAACCGCCAGAACCATATAGCCCAACAATCATCGCGCCGCCTCCACTTTCTCGCGCTCGAGCAGTGCGGCCACATGGGCACCCATATTCCGACCAAGCTCGGTAGCGCCCGACGAGGGGTTGTCGGGCTCGAAATTGCGGAATGTGGAGTAGTCGCCGTCGAAACAGCCCTTAAGCAGGTCGTGGACCAAACGGGTTTGCACTTCACTAATCGGATCTTTCATCCGGAAAGCGGAGGTGCGCCTGGGAAGTGCGGGAATCTCGTCACGGCTGCGATAGATCACGAAATCATGCTCATTCGTGTAGTAATTGTCTGTCACCACGGCAGTCTTGCCGAGCATTGCGGCCTGCAAGCCGAGTGTGCCGGTAAGCACAAAGCAATTATCGACCGCATCGAGCAACGCGTTACCAGAGACTTCGTACGGCAACACCACGAGATTTTTGACCTTGCGCAAGCGCTTTAGCAGGCCGAGCTGGCGGAATCCAAATTGGAGCGGATGATCCTTGACCAGAACCAGGAACCCGGAGTCGGAATAGGCCTGCGCGGCCTCTACCAGCATATTCTCGTAATCGACGAGGCCGAGGTCGCGGACCCAGTAATCGATCGAGGCCTCGGGGAAGAGCGCCAGCGGCATAGCGATGCGCTTTTGTGGGGGGAAATCGACCAACCGATCTACCCAGTCCGGATCGATGTATTGGTCATACCGGATATCGGACAGGCGTGGCTTGTGGCCCAGGAAAGACTGCGCGTCGAGATAGTGTAAGCCTAGCGGATCGCACTTCAGCCAGGAGAGCACCTGGAAGAACCGCCCCCGAAGCTTGAAATAACCGAACGTTTTGAGGAATTTGACTTTTCCGTAAGCCGTCTTTTTCGCGACATAGGGCGGTTTGAATAGCGGATCGGTGAGCTCCGAGCGCCTCTCTTCGACCGTGGCCGGGTCCGGCTCGATGTCCAATGTCAGTAGGCGGCCTTCGTGCAGCAACATTGACATCCCCGCAAACGGCGCCGTCGTGTACTCATAATACGGAATTCCCCTAGCCTGGGCCCGGCGGGACAAAATATCCATGATGTACCGATCGATCGGAAAACTAAGCACGGCGCGCGGAGAAATACGCTCTACCAAAGCGTCGATCACGGCAGCCATGGCGATGACCATGGCGTGGGCACGGCGGGGTTGTAGCCAGCGCAGTAGGCGGCACCGCGCGATGATTTCCGTCATTGCCTTCTGGTCGACAAGGCTCGAGGTAGTGGCACTCGCCTTATAGGCGCGTTTGTAGGCGGCGTAGAAATCGTCCGTGATGGAGATATCGGCGTCGCCGCGAATATCCGAAAAGGTGACCGATTCCTCGAACCCCATTTGCTGGCCGAGATATTTGAACCATGGCTCGACCCGATGGATCGTGTAAATCAGGATCGTGCCTTGGTGCTGGGGCTGTTCGCTCACGCGGTGTCCTTCGTTTTGACAAAACGTCTGAAGATGACGATGAGATATAGAAGCGAGGCGGCCGTCCCGCCCGTAGCCGCCCCGTATAGCCCGTAGCACGAGGCCAGCAAGACTATCGCCACTGCGCCGATCGAAAACGCGATCGCCTGAGAGCGGATAATCTCGCGCTCATTATGCATCGCATTGCATAACATCGCGCAGAAATCCGCGCCTGTGCGGATCACAACGCCCGTCAAAAGGATCGCAGCAAGCACAGGATTGAGCGAGAATCGCTCAGAATACACCCGATCGGTAAGCGCATCGAGACCGACAGCCGCCGTGAAGCCGATGACGACCAGCGCCGCTACCAGCAGCCATTCGCGGAAGACGATTGTAGCAAGCGCAGAAGCGGGCTGGGTCTTCGCTCCGGAAAACACGCGCGGCAGGATCCGGTTGTGTGATCCAATATTGAAGAGCTGATATGTGAGCGAGACGAGCAGAGCATGGCGGAAGAAAACACCAACTGTTTCCAGCGGTAAGAGCGCCCCGATGACGAAGCGGTCGGCCTGCAGGCTCAAAATGCCAAGCAGGCCAATGTAGAAATGCATGAGGGAGGCCTTGCGCTGGGCATTAATCCCGGTTGCGATCGGGATGTTCACGTTCAGATCGAGAGGTCTCGTCCGCCACCACCACAGCACTACGAGTGCAAGCATGCCCGCCAGGGAAAGACCAGACCATACATAGAGCACGCGCTCCAGGCTCAATGCTTCTCGGCTGACAAAGGCCAGCCACATCATCGAGCCTAGCAGGGCGAGGTTCTTGAGCAGCACGCTAAGCAGCACCGAGATATAACGCTGCTGGACGAGCGTGATGTTGTACAATTGATTGGCCAGAAGTTCGGAGACCACAATGACTGTGGCCACGAGCGCAAGATCAATGTCAAGTCGTGCGAGCGTCAGAGCAACCAGCAAAAACAGCGGCAACAGAAACACAGAATTTCCAGCGTAGACCTTGAGCCCGGCAATCACACCGGCATCAAACACCTCGTTAGAGCTGCCGACAAGACGGCGCTGGAGGTCGACATGGCGCTCCCAACCGAGGCCGAAGGCGAACAAGTTGATGATTGTTGCGGCGAGGCCGAACTGTCCCGCTTCATCAAGCGGAAGTGAAAAGCTGACGAGCACCGTGAACACGGCGCGCGCTGCGACCTCAAACAACTTGATGATAATGAGTTTCATAGTGCTTGAGCCTCGCGCCGCCTACCAGGCGGTCCAGCCTCCATCGGCAGCCAGGACCTGCCCGGTTACATAGCTTGCCTCGCGGCTCACAAGAAACAGCATGGGCGCGATCATCTCGTCGGCTCGGGCCATGCGGCCCATCGGGACGCGGTCGGAATATTTCGTGGCGAATTCCGAATTCTGCCCGCTGCCGATCCCGCCGGGGACGAGGCAGTTCACCCGGATATTCTTATCGGCCCAGTGCGTTGCCAGCCATCTTGTAAAGCCAACCACACCCGCCTTGGACGCGGCATAGACGGCCGGCGTGTTGATCGGCCCACCGAGATAGTCCGACCCTTCGTAGATCCGCTTGTCCGGGCCGACGAGCCCGTAGATCGAAGCGGTCTGGACGATACGGCCATCTCTTTCCGTCTCGAGCATGTGCTTTCCGACAGCCTGCGCCACTAGGAAAACCCCATCGATGTTAACGGCCATGACCTCGCGCCATATTGCTGGACTGTATTCCTCGAAAGGTTCGAAGAAGCGTCGCGGGTCGGCAGTCTTTGTCGCGGCATTGTTGAGCAGGATATCGATTCCACCGAAGCGCTTAGTCACGGCCTCGACGCAGTTCGCAACCGACGCCGCATCGGCGACATTGCACGCGAACCCAGCGGCATTCTCACCAATTTCGTCAGCGACCTCGTCCGCGGCCTCTTGCGCCAAATCGACCACCGCCACCTTTGCACCCTGTTCGGCCAGCGCGTGGCTGAATGTCGAGCCTAGAATGCCCGCCCCGCCCGTGACCAGCGCGACATCGCCGTCAAGGCGGAATAGCGAACCAGCCATTAATTGTGAGTCCTGAAGACGGGCTTGATCGCCGGGCCGTTGAGATACTTGCCGGTTCCCTCGTCAAGAGCGCGCGCTAGTACTGCCATTGCGCCATCGAGTGCCTTGGCGGTAAGCTCCAACTCAGCTTCGCCGTGCGCTTGGCTAACTGCGATCCAGGGCATCAGGACGCCGCCCTTAAGCATTTCCTGTAAAAATAATGTACGCAGCGCCGGATCGGCTGTTCCTTCGCGGTTGGCAACGACATAGTTGAGAGCGATCGCCGGACCTTCCACTCGGAATGCGCCGCCCAGATCCTGCTCTGCTGCCTTGGCGCACAAAAGGTCTCGCAGGCGCGCACCGTAATCCCACAGATGCAAGCAGACATTCTCCTCGCGATTGATCCGTGTTGCTTCAACGAACGCACCCAGCGAGGACATTTCACTTCCGTGTGTAGACGAAAGCAAAAAGGTGCGCTCCATGCCCAGCTTATCGATCGATCCGACTTCCATTACATCGCGTCGCCCGCACACGGCTGCAAGCGAGAAGCCGTTGGCCATGGCTTTGCCGAATGTAGAGATATCGGGCTTCACGCCGAAGAAATGTTGTGCGCCCTTGAGGTGCCAGCGAAAGCCCGTGATCATTTCATCAAGGATCAGCAGCGCTCCCTCTTGCGTGGTCACATCGCGCACTTGATGCAGGAAATTGCCGTTGCTTTTCGGGCATTCGCTGCACGGCTTTTGCGGCCAATCGTTGAATTGGGGACACTGGCCACACGGTGTGAGGTGTGTCGCTGGTTCTAGCATTACAGCAGCAATCTGGCCTGGATGTTCGGCGAAAAGGCGCTTCAGCGACTCGATATCATTATAATCGAAAACCAGCGTTGAACTCGATTGCCGCTCGTCCACCCCGCGTTTTAATGCGGTCGTCCCAATGAACCAGTCGTCAAAGCTGAAAAACGGATGTTGGCGCGGAATGCAAACGAAGCGCCGACTCGTATAGGCCCGGGCAATCTTGACCGCAGCGGTCGTGACGTTGGAGCCATTTTTGCCGAATTTCACCATTTCGGCGCTGTCGATAGTGTCGCACAATAATTCGGCGGCTTCGAGTTCTATGCGCGAGGCGCGTGTGAGATTGTTGCCCTTTTCGATCTCCCGGATCGCAGCCGCGTTCACACGCTCGTCGGCATAGCCCAGCGTGTTGGCCCGCAGCGCCATGCCGTAGTCGAGATAGCGTTCGCCGTGACCATCCCACACATAAGCACCCTTGCCGCGTTCAAGCAGCGGAGGTGCGTTGCCTGGAAACTGGTCGTCGCCGCGCGAATAGGTGTGTGCTCCGCCCGGGATCGCACCATGCAGTCTACGGCGAAGCTCCGCGCGTTCGGCATCCAGGTTGTGGCCAGCTTTCTCAGTCATAATTTGTCTTCGATGCCTTTCGCCAGAGGGGATAGGGGGCCGAGTTGTCTTTGACTACGGCAGTTTTCGGATTGCCGATATACAGTGAATTGTCGGGCAATGAGCGGTCAAGAACCAGCGACTCCGCAGCAATCTGGCACCCGCGCCCGATCGTACTGTCGCCCAAAACCGCGCTGCCTGGGCGCAGCGTAACATGCTCCCCGAACGTAGGGTAGATATCGTGATTAGAGCCGACGCCGCAGCGCTGATAGGCAACGAAATAATCCGAATAATTGCCACGTCCTAGCACCGTCGCTAGCGGGTGGACCAAAAGGAACACATGTGGGAGCGCGATCTCGTAGAAGATGTCGCAACCATGCAGCGCCTTGTTGAGTAGGAACAGCTTGGTGCAAACTGCGGGATTGCCGCCGTCGCGATGGAGTTGGTTCGAAAGGAAATAGAGCCACATAGCGTATTGGTCGCCGTGGAGATGGCTGAACACCGCGCCCTTGCCGTCGAAGAAATACTTGTTTTCGACCTCGGCAAAGCACGTTGCTAGGCGCTTCAGTGCGGCTGGAATTGAGCCGGCAAGAGCCTTGGGGGCGACCTCATTGCCGTCGGCAAACATCGCGTTCAGCTGCGAAGTGGCATACGCGGCCAGCCCGTCGACTTCGAGGCTTGAACTGATCACGCTGCAACCTGCCTATCAATTTCGGGTTCAGTTTGGCGGCTGCTGAAGAACCGCACGCGCGCAAGCGCGAACAGTCCCGCTATGGGGACGAAGAACTGTCGCAGATACGATTCGGGAATTCGTTCACCCACCAGGCCATATTCGAGGCGATCCTTGCTACGTTCGGCATACGTTCCGAAAAGGTGATCCCAGATCACAAGAGCGCCGCCGAAATTCCGATCCCGGTGCTCGGGCGCGATCGAATGATGGACTTCGTGATAAGAGGGAGAAATAAAAATCTTCTCCAGCGGACCGAAATTCCATCCGGTGTCGGAATGGATGATCAGTTGGTGCAACTGGATCAGCATCAGCATCGCGAGGGGATATTCGAACCTGATGTCGAGAATCACCGGAGGCAATGCGAAGACCAGTAGCATAATGATGCGATCGATGACCGTTATTCGAAACACCGTTAGCGGGTTCAGCACTTCCTGCGAATGGTGCGTCTTGTGGAACTGCCAGAAGACAGAGCTGAAATGCTGCAGGCGATGCCACCAATAGACCCAGAAATCCAGCAACAGGAAAGCGAGCAGCAGCTGCGCCCCTAGCGGCAGGGACGAGGCGGCTTCGATTTCCATCCAAGCCGCATTGGCCTTCAGCCAACCCGCTAGCAAGGTGCCCAGCGGAACAAGGATGAAAAAATGCGGAACATGAGCGAGGTCTAGCCCAGCATAGGTTAGATCGACACGGAAATTCCGTGACAGATAGCGCTCGCGCAGATTTCGCCTACGCCACAGATCCATAAAGAGGCTGAGCGCGAAAGCGATCCCCATGATTGTGAGGAAATGCCATTCGGCCGCTAGGTTGCGAAGGGCGGATGCAATGATGCGATCCGTCCAATAGGCGACATCTTCAAAGCTCACGACCGCCCGCCAACTTGACTGCGCACGTGCACGCCGTTGCTCGACAGGTATGTCCGTACCTTTATCGGACTGTGGTCCGAAAAGATGAACATGGACGAGATCGTCGCCGCCGATGCGCCCGCCTCAAGCACGTCTTGGACATGCTTGAGGCTACCCGCGCCGCTTGAGGCGATGAGCGGGATGTCGAGCTGGGGTGCGAGACGTTCGACCAGGTCGACATCGTAGCCACCCATCATACCGTCGCGATCGATTGACGTGAGAAGGATTTCACCAGCATGCGCATCCTGCATCCTCAGCGCGAAATCCTCCGCATCGAGCTCAGTTCGCTCGTCGCCTGCGCGGCTCACGACCTGCCGCCTGCCGTCTTCCAGCTCGCGATAATCGATCGAGACGATGATGCACTGATCGCCGAAACGCGAGGCCGCTTGGGTCACGAAGTCGGGACGGTCGACCGCCGCACTGTTGATCGAGACCTTGTCCGCGCCAGAGGCCAGCAGCTTTTCGATCTGGCGCAGTGTGGTCACGCCTCCACCAACGGCGAAAGGCATGAACACTTCTTCCGACACCCGCTCGATGATCGTACCGTCGATGATCCGGCCCTCGCGCGTTGCGTCGATGTCGACGAAGATCATCTCGTCCACGCCGTAGCTGTCATAGACTCGGGCAGTTGAAACGGGATTCCCCGCCTCGCGAACATCATCGAAGAAGCGGCGCGCCTTAACCAGCCGCCCGCCGCGGACCAGGAATTTCGGGATGATTCTCTTCTTCAGCATCGTGGGTCGCTCCTTGCCACACTCAGCTCTCTGTGGGAAGGTGTTCGGTCCTTCTGGCACGCGCAACCAGCGGCGCGATTGCATTCTGCCACACTTGGTATCCGGCCGCGTTCAAATGAAGGCCATCACTCGTTAGCGCGGGATCGATGGCTCCATCCTTCAGGAATGCCCGATGAAGGTCGATGTAGACGTGACCCCTCTCCCGTGACCATGTTTCGAGTTTAGTGTTGAACTGCCTGATCCGGGCGTTGTCGTCTGAGCTACACCGCGGTGCTGCGCAGGGGAGAACCGACTGGACGACGAGCTCGGTCCCAACCGGAATGCGCGCGGCTACCCGTTCGAAACCAAGTAGAATGTCGCGTTGGTTGTTGCCTGCCAACAGATCATTGGCTCCGGCCATTAGAAACACTAGGGAAGGTTTACCATTAACGATAGGATCGAGCCGATTCTCGATTCCGCCAATGCCATCACCACCGATTCCACGATTGGCGACCTTTAGCCCGGTGAATCGCTCTGCCCATCGGCCTTTGAGCGTGAGCGAATCTCCCAGCATGACAAGATCTGTGCCGGGTGCGACCGGATCGTCCGAAAGAGCCGCAGCAGCAACCGTCCGGTCACCGATCAATCCCCTCTCGCTAGAAGCTCTCTTCCATTCATGCCAAGCCGAAGTCAGCTGAGAGGCTGGAAACCAGCGAAACTGTGCGCTGGCGATGCCGTATAAAACGCCGGTCGCAAGCAGTGCCATTCCAATCAGCAAGCTGTGCACTCTGCCGATCCTAGAATTCATGTCCAAGCCAGTTATCGATCAGCTGAATGCCGTTGTCCTGGCTCTTCTCTGGATGGAATTGGGTCGCAACGAGATTGTCTCTGCGCACCGCGGCGGTGACCGTCCCACCATGGTCGCAGGTCGCGATCCGGTCTGCCGAGTCGGCGCAGACCATGTGGTAGCTGTGCACGAAATAGAAATTGGTCTGGCTGTTCGGGATGCCGGCGAACAGCCAGTCGCCTTCGGACCAGTCGCAATCGTTCCATCCCACATGCGGCACCTTGTGCGGGGCGGCCACTTTCAGAGGAAGGACTTCGGCATCGATCCAGCCTAACCCCTCGGTCTCGCCATGTTCGAAGCTGCGCTTCGCGAACAGCTGCATGCCCAGGCACACGCCGAGGATCGGCTTACGATCCTCCAGCGCGAATTTCGTCAGCGGATCCTGCAGCCCCTTGCTGCGGATCGCCGCCATCGCGTCGCCGAACGCGCCGACCCCGGGTAGCACTAGCCGGTCGGCCTCGGCCAATTCGCCTAGATCGTCAGTAATGACGGTATCCTCACCGCAATATTCGAGCGCGTTCATCATGGATCGTACGTTTCCCATCCCATAATCTATGATCGCGGTTGTCATAATGCTGGTGCTGCAGCCATCGACGATCGGGCGAGGCGCCGCGCGTCAGCGCTGTTCCGGTCCAAGTGGAAAATCGCTGAGATCGGTCCGGTCCCAATCTTCGAAATCGGGCATTTCGGCGCCCGGCTCGACTTGACTGGGATCGAATTTCCACGGGTGGACGGCATGTGGTTCTAAGATCTCGTAATATTCTTCCTCAGACAATTTCAGGATGTCGAGGAACCAGTCCATCGAAGCAGGGCGCTTGCCGTCATACTGATACTCGATCTGCTCCGCCTCTTGGCGCGTCTTGCGGCCGTGGCGTATATCGATTGAGAGTAGGTGATTCGCCCGCCCGTATCCACGCTTCACGAACTTCGAATAGTCGCGCATGCCCTGAAAGGTGCATTCGATTTTCTCGTAGTCATATTCGGGCGGCACGCCCTCGACCGGCTGCCCTTTCCAGTCGAGTTCGCGTTTGATGATCTCGACATTCTTCTTCGTATCCCACTGGATGTAGTTGCCGAGACAGATTGACCGAACCTTCAACTTGATAAGGTCCTTGCGCTTGGGATAGTCGAACATCCACAGGTCGCGCCGCTTCACGCGGCCCTGCAGAAATTCATACATGTCGTCGGCGGTAATGCCCTGGTTCATCAAGCGATTAAAGCGGCGCTCGTCGACTTCTTCCATTTCCTCAAACGTATACCAGCTGTGATATTCTGCGGTGCTCTCGCCCCAGAAAATGAGCGGTGTCTCGAAGCGCAGGGCCATGTGCATGACACCTGCATAGATGCCGGTGTGGCAGTGCCAGCAGAAATCGCCGCGGCGCTTGAACGCCTCCAACATGGTTTCGCGCACAGTGTGGAAGCTGGTTGTGAACTCCACCACATCGACGCCTAATCGCTTGAACACCTTAGTGTTGTTCTCTTCCACAAGCGGGCGGTATCCCCAGTGGTTGTAGCGAACGACGAGCGGCTTCAGGCCAAGCACCTTGACGATATAATAGAGCTGGAAGACGCTATCCTTGCCGCCTGAATAGGGAACGACGCAATCGTAGGTACCCTTGTCCCTGTACTCCGCGACGATCTCGTCGAGCTGTCTCCCGCGTTCTTCCCAGTTAATCGCGTCGAACTTGGCCTCAACCTGGTTGCAGACTGAACAGGCACCCGCCTCATCAAAGCTGATAGTGTCGACCGTTTCAGGCACGAGGCAACGAGTGCATTTACGCATCGGATGTTCCTTCTGGCTAGTCTGCCGCTTGTTCAGCGAAAATGGCTTGGAGTTGGCCTGCGATGGCCTCGACACAGATGAAATCGACCAGACCATCGACTTCGAAAGACTTGTGCGCGGGCATCTCGAACCCTGCCGTGCGCGCGTGACAAAAAGACCGCTCACGCCTCAGCGCAGCGGGCGTTGCTATATATAGGCTGCCATCGAGCGCATAACAGGGCTCAATATCTTGGCGCCGCGGCAACTCACCGAAGCTCCCGCCAAGATAAGGTTTGATAGCGCCGTCTTTGGCTTTGCGTACGAGAAAGGCGGGGTTGCCCGTCACAACCTCGGCCACACCGACCAGCGAGTCCATGTCTGGCAGGCCCTTGACGAAGGATTCGAGCGCGCGGTCGATATCGCGAGCTTCGGTCAACGGGGATGTCGGCTCCAGCAATAGCAGGATGTCGACCGTTTCGCCTTGCTCTTCGAGCGTGTCTATAGCGTGGAGGACGGCGTCGATGCTGCTGGCCGTGTCGGTTGCTAGTTGGGCGGGGCGCAGAAACGGCGCGCGCGCGCCATGTTGTTCGGCCAGAGCGGCAAAATCGGCACTATCTGTGCTGATGACCACATCATCGACATAAGTGGATTTACGCGCGGCCTCGATTGGCCAGGCGAGCAAGGGCTTACCGAGCAGCTCGCGAACATTCTTGCCAGGAAGTCCCTTGGACCCGGCTCGCGCCGGAACGAGAGCGAGGATGTGGTGTCCCTCGATCATTGGTGTCTCTTTGCCCTCAAGTGCTGCATCGAGCGATCGACAATCTTGTGCATCGCAAACAGGGGAGCGGGGTAACGAATACCGTGAAGGCGCTGGGCTTCACGGATTTCCTCGTTCTGCTGCTTCACGCCCAAGTAGCCAGCGCCGGTAGCTCCTCCGGTCCGCATGCGAACCCAGATCGACGGCACATGGACCGAAGGCGTGCCATGCGTTTCCAGTATGCGGAGCATGAATTCGTAGTCGGCGGCCAGGCGGTATCTCGTATCGTACCCGCCGAACTCATCATACACCTCTCGCTTGAGGAACAGTGTCGGATGCGCTGGCATGAAGCCGCGTTGTATATTCTTCGGGGTCATTTCCCGGCCGCGCCAGTGGCGCACGACAATATCGGTATCTTTGGGATCAACATAGATCAGGTCGGCATGGACCGCCTTCGCTTCGGGATGGTCTTCGAAAGCCTTGGCAACCTGCTCGATTACAGTTTCATCGTAATAGAAATCGTCAGAATTGATGTAGCCAACGATGTCTCCATCAACCTTTTCAAGGCCGCGATTGTAGGCATCGTAGATGCCTTTGTCTGGCCCTGAGATCACAGCGTCAAGATGCGCGCCCTCTCGCTCGATGACTGCCATGGTATCGTCTTTCGAGGCACCGTCGATCACAACATGTTGGATGTTCGGATAGGTCTGGGCGGAGACCGAGCGCAAAGTGTCTGCGATCGTCGCGGCGCTGTTATACGAGGTTGTAATCAGAGATATCTTGGACACTGGCCGATCCTCTGCACAGGGCCTATGCCGCAGACCGTCGCCGGGCCGGTGCATTGGTCATCGTGGCCGTTTTTCTAAGAGGTGCTGATTTACTCCGGAACACTTTGAAGTCAAGGCTTGTGGACGAGTCCCAAAGGATTCACTGGGTGCGCAACCTGGCTAGAGAGCGTCCATAAGCAAAGTGCTTGTCAGAAGAGCTTCGGCCTCCATTGGAAGCCCGACTTGTCACCATGCCATGGTGGCAGACTGGGGCTTCGTTGAGAAGGGACGCTTGCAGCCGCGGACAGTACTGGAGATTGACAAGTCGCTTTCGGCCCCTTTTACGGCGAGCTTCACTAGAGCGCGGCGCTGATGATCTTGATTGTGTGGTCCATGTTGCGGCGTTGACTTGGGTGGACGAGGAGGGTGATGCAAAAGCGTTTGCCGAATCCCGCCACGTCAATATTGATGGAACTGCCGCGTTGATGCGCGATCCTAGTAAGGCAGGCGTGAAGCGGATCATCTAGACCGGCTCCATTACAGTCCACAGGTCCTTCTTCGGCCCACGGCCCACTGTCGGGAGCCCGACCCCAATCACGCCTAGCCCACAAAATCCTCGAGCGGCTGAGCGGTACGATCTTTATCGGACAGGATTAGTTGCGCTCCGTCCAGTTTGCTGCGCAGCCACGGCTCTATCGAGAGCGCAATTTCGCAATCGGGGCTGTAGGAACCGTGGCAGATATACTCAAAGATCGTGTCAGTGCGTGCGTAAAAACCGTGTGCCGAGCGCTCGGGAATGCGCACCCAACCGCTGCTGGGATCCATATCCATAGTGCGGATTTGCCGTGCGGGATCATCTATATCGGCCGCCACATCCATGATTGCGCCCTCGACCACGCGGATGATCTTGGTCTGGCTCGCCGGGGGCCTCTGCCAGTGCAGGCCACGAAACACGCCCGCTTTTGAGAAGGAACGCTTGAGGACCATATTACTCTCCTCGTAGAACACTTTGAGCCAGCCGCGATTGTCTGCGAAGTGCAGAGGTTCCTGCTCCAGTAATCCGAACAAGGCGTCCTGGCTCACCATTTCACACCCCTGATCATTGCGTGTTGACGTGCGGCGAGTAGATCGCACTCGACCATTTCCTCGACCATTTCCTCAAAGCTAATCTCGTTTTCCCAACCAAGTTCAGCCCGCGCCTTCGAGGCATCGCCCAGCAGCGTTTCGACTTCGGCGGGGCGGAAATAGCGCGGATCGACGCGCACGATCGTCTGGCCTTCCTTGATCGCGGGCACGCGAAGCTGAAGATCGTCGCCTTCGAGCTTCTCGACGATCCCAATCTCCGCAATGCCCTCGCCTTCCCATCGCATTGTGATGCCAAGGCGCGCTGCAGCGCGGGCGACGAATTCGCGCACCGAATACTGCTGTCCGGTCGCAATGACATAGTCTCTTGGTTGGTCCTGCTGAAGCATCATCCACTGCATCCGCACATAATCCTTTGCATGGCCCCAGTCGCGCAAGGCGTCCATGTTGCCGAGGTAGAGGCAATCACTGAGCCCTTGCGCGATATGAGCAAGCTCGCGGGTGATCTTGCGAGTAACGAAGGTCTCGCCGCGGCGCTCGGACTCGTGATTGAAGAGGATGCCATTACAAGCATACATTCCGTAGGCTTCGCGGTAATTGACCGTGATCCAGTACGCATAAAGCTTCGCCACCGCATAAGGGCTGCGAGGGTAGAAGGGCGTGGTTTCCTTCTGCGGGACCTCCTGGACTAGCCCGTACAGTTCCGAGGTAGAGGCCTGATAGAAGCGCGTTTTCTGCTCCAGACCCAGGAATCGGATCGCCTCGAGAAGCCGCAGTGGGCCGATCGCATCAACATCAGCGGTGTATTCTGGGCATTCGAAGCTGACTGCAACGTGGCTTTGTGCGCCGAGGTTGTAGACCTCGTCGGGCTGAACCTCGCTGATGATCCGGACCAAATTGCTTGTGTCAGACAAATCGCCGTAATGCATCGTGAAGCGCACGTCGGCTTCGTGAATATCTTGATAAATGTGATCGACGCGTTCGGTGTTGAAAAGGCTCGCCCGCCGCTTGATGCCGTGTACCCTATAACCCTTCTTGAGCAGGAATTCCGCCAGATACGAACCGTCTTGACCGGTTATGCCAGTAATGAGTGCGACTTTTGGGTCGCTTCCGTGTAGCGAGCTCATGATACTAAATCTCTGCGTTAGTTATGATTAAATGTGCTTGAAGGGTGTATGGTCGATCATTTAATATCGCGTTGGCCCTCGAAAATCCGCGCGATTAGCGATGGCTGGTATTTGTCTCCGTGCTTCTTGAACTAGTCCTAAATCCAAGTCCACATTGCCCACGCCGGTCTCCCCACCCATGTCCAATAGGACATCCCCCCACGGATCAACTACGAGCGAGTGCCCGTAAGTTTTTCTTCCATCAGAGTGACTACCCGTTTGCGCTGCGGCAATGACATAACATCCCGACTCAATAGCCCGCGCCCTGAGAAGGGTCTCCCAGTGCGCCCTGCCGGTCGGAACAGTGAAGGCGGATGGAATCGCAAATACTGTTGCGCCACAATTCCCCAGCGCTGCATATAGTGAAGGGAATCTCAAATCATAACAAATCGTAAGGCCCATTGACCCGAGGGGCGTATCCACAAGCACAGCTTCGTCACCTGGAGAGAAAATGGACGCCTCTGACCAACTCTCGCCATTATCCAATTTTGCGCCAAATAGATGAATTTTATCATATCGGGCCCTTATTTGGCCAGAACTATCAATAACAATGGTACGGTTGACCCACTTTTTTGTCTTTTCATTAAATAATGGTATTGTGCCTATGTGGATCCAAGTGGATAATTCCTTTGCGAGGCCGAGCATTTTCTGCACATATACGGATTGCCCCTCAAGTGTCACGCTTTGCTTTGCTCGCTCATAGTCCCGGTCGCAAAGGCCCGAATACTCGGGTAAGAATACCATCTTGCAATCCTTCTTGATAGAATTGCGAAGATGGCATTCTACGAAATCGATGTTCTTGTCAGTATCTATGTCACTACACATTTGTAGAATCGAGATTTTCATGATTTGAGATGGCCACTTGACGAGAAATGAGAATTACAGGCCTTTTCTCGCCCCGTGCACGCAGTAACGCGTCTTCGCAGCGACAATCTGTTAGCCGTGTACGCGTCTCATGGTACAGATCAAAGAAACTCGCAAGCGCGAAAAGGCAACGCGAATGGGTTGATCGCCCTCTAGCATGGAATTGGCTGATAACTTGGGCTCTGTTGACAAAGGCTGGGTGGAAATTCTCTTTCGATGAGAAGCCCGATTCATAGCTATTTATGAATGAGTGTTCCATGCATGTGCTGTGAGCATCGTCCGCAGTTGGTGTGCGCCGACCCGCTCTTTGTCGTTGGCGCCATGCTGGAGTGCCCGCATCGAGGAAAAATCGATCATCTACAGATCGCCGGCGTAATACGCTCAAACCGCTTCTAAGAGGAGATTCAGCACTCCAACTTCCAGCACGCATGAACTGGTTCCAGCAGGTCGCCGCGGGGCCATGCCGTTCCAGGAATTCCGCTCACAGCGGATCAGTTCGAAGCTACCAGTAGATCCCCTTCAAGACACGACGTTCATGGGCCGGAGGCGCCCGTGGGGTATATTAGGTTTGGCAGCAGTGGCTCGGCTACCGATCATTCGACACCATGGAGATCAGAGATTCGCGTCGTCATCTCCGGCCTTCCTTCCGAGGCAGGATCAGATTGCCTCACCCTTGGGAACCCGATTTATTAGTTTATGACTTAGTCCCGGTGGCGGAAAACAGGGAATCCCATCCGCGACCAAGTATAGGACCGTCCGTGTCCTGCCCTATGAAAAGGGGAATTTTTGCTTTGGGAGTTTACCAATCGGAATCTGGCTCCTGCCTCCCGACAATTTCCTTTATCCGGCGGCTCGTGCCTTGATCAATCTCGACTGGCAATTCTTCTATGCTAAAGAAACCAATCTCGGCAATTTCTAAGCTATGCGAGATGGCCGGGGCGTGGCTATCAGTATCGCAAAGATAGACGAGGATATGGTCCCGTCTGCTAACCGCTCGGTTTAGAAAAATCCCATGAAGTTTCGGCTTGCTTATAAGATGCAGGTTGGTTTCCTGTCGCAGCTCATCAGCTAGCGCTTCCTTAGCGGCCTGACCGGGTTCTACACCTCCTCCGGGAAAATACCATCCGTTCGTATAGGTATGCCGAACGAGCAAAACCTTTCCATTCTCATTCATCACGACTGCACGGACGCCCAAGGTCAAGCCTCGCTTGATTCGAAAGATCAGGTGGAGCATCTTTCTCCAGGGGCTCTTGAAGAGGCTTTTGCGGGTTGAGTTCACTGGCCGGTCCCGGCGCTCTGGACTTGCCTTTCCGCGCGCTCATTTCCTTGAGATGCCTCCCAAACCAAATCAGAGAGCTGATCCTCATTTGGCGCGTATTCAAGCGGGAGGTCGCGGAGTATCGCCCGTATCTCCGGGAGATTGAATGATTTGCAGGCCGCTAGAAGTCGGTCAAGAACAAACTTGAGTTGCTCCAGAGACATTGCAATCTCGTTAGCACACATAATGCGGGGATGCTCTGTAGCTTGCGGATCATTTCCGAGTAAAAGCTCCTCATAAAGCTTTTCTCCTTTCCGTAGCCCCGTGAAACATATTGGCATGCCCCCCTTTTTTGGGGCTACTTCGGCGGGATGTTCGACAAAGTAAGGCGTAAGCCCATGCAGCTTGACCATGGTGACGGCCAGATCTGTGATCTTGACTGGCTTGCCCATGTCGAGGACGAACACTTCCCCCCCTCTGGCCATCGCCCCTGCCTGGATGACGAGCTGCGAGGCCTCAGGGATAGTCATGAAATAGCGGTTGATGTCGGGGTGTGTCACAGTCAGGGGACCGCCTGCTTCAATCTGCGACCGGAAGCGAGGGATAACTGAACCGGACGATCCAAGCACATTTCCAAAACGCACCATTGAGAAATTGGTTGCCGCTCCGTCTCCTGCAAAGGCCTGGCAAATGAGTTCGGCAATGCGCTTAGTCGCACCCATCACGTTGGTCGGCCTTACTGCCTTATCGGTCGATATCAGGATGAAGTGGCTAACTTTATTTTCGAGCGCTAGGCTTGCGATGGTCCAGGTGCCGAAAACGTTATTGCGGATTCCCTCAACAACATTCTCTTCGACGAGGGGGACGTGTTTGTAGGCGGCTGCATGATAAATTGTCTCTACCTTGAATGCCTTGATTGCTGCATCGAGCCTTCTGGCGTTTTGGACGGAGCCTAGGACAGGTATAATTTTGATTGATGGCGCTATATGCTTGGCCATTTCGCAGAGCTCTTGCTCAATGGAATAGAGAGCATACTCAGAAATCTCGTAAAGGATTAGTGACATTGGCCCTTGGCCGAGAATCTGGCGACACAACTCGCTGCCAATTGAGCCTCCCGCACCTGTCACCATGACCACTTTGCCAGAGATATTTCGTTCTAAAAGCTGCTCATTCGGCGCAACGGCGTCGCGGCCCAACAGGTCCTCAGCAGTTACATTGCGCAGTTCGGAGACCTTCGACTTTCCGCTGATAATGTCTGAGAGGCCGGGTATGGTCTTGACTTCAAGGCTCAAACCTTCAAGCGAGGCGAAGATTTCGCGACGCCGAGCGCGACTGAGACTCGGCATCGCAAGCAAAACGACCTCAAGCGCCATGTCCTCAGCGAGTTTCGGGATTGCTTGCGGAGAGTAAACAGGGAACCCGCCGATCGTGAGCCCGTGGAGTCCTGGATCGTCATCGAGGAAAGCGACGGGTGTATAGTCACGGCCATGAAAAAGTGAGTTGAGCAGTTCCCGACCAGCGTCTCCTGCGCCATAGATAACGACTGGCCTTTTGCTCACCTGCATTGGCTTTCGGAAGATTTGACGAACTGCGAATCGTAACCCTCCCATTGCCAGAAAGAGGAGAATTCCAGATATAATGGGTACAGATCTTGGAATGCCTGAGGTCAACAAACCGCTGGCCACGAACAAGGCAATCACGAAGATCAAGGCACCTTTAACGATTGATATCAGGATCTTACCTGTCACAAAGCGAACAAGCGTGCGGTACAGCCCAGCCTGCCAAAATACTCCAATTGCTGCTACGCCAGCGACAGAGACTGGCAACCAAATGTTTAGATCGGAGAGAAATTCTAGACTTTCTAACCTAATTGTCATCGCTGCGAGGAAGCAAAAGACGATCAATCCAGCATCAATGAACAGTTGAAGCGCTACCTTTTGGCTTCGGCTGAGGGTAGATAAACGCCTAAATTGATCGAGCATTCCAACTTTTCCACATCAAATCTTGGTTTGCGAACTTCCTTTCCCGGTAGTGCAAGCGCATGATGCATGCAACTCAATCGGGCGTGACGTGACCCCCAACCTTCATCCAGTTGGCATTAGAGTCCGATCGTTATTGTTGCGCGATTGCGCGGGTGAAGCAAGGGGCTGCGTAGCGTAGCCTCCGGCTATGCGGAGCGAAGCAGCCCCTTGCTTTTTCAGTTCAGCGGCGAACGCCGCCGGAATGGCGTATCTGCACTGCTACCCATCTGTGGACGCCCCTGAAGAGGCAAGGGGTAAATTCGGGTAAGTGGCGATAGTCGGATGCTGCCATCTGTCCGGCCTGTTGTTGCGGCGCATTGCCGCTGGCCCGTATGGGAGTTCGCGGACCGGAACCATATCAACCATTTCGTGCTCCTGGCACGTTGGGTAGCGCTGGCTCTTCCGGCCCCGTCTCGCCGACTGTGGTGCCATACCCTCCTTCGATCTCCTTACTTCTACCGACGACCTCTGGTCCGCTTGCGGTTATGCCGAAGCTACGACCGGAGCTTTGTAATCTTCGTTCTTCGTGAGCACGGCCCAGACGATCCGTGCCGTCTTGTTGGCGAGCGCGACCGTCACCAGCATGCGCGGCTTGCGCGCAAGCATCTGCTCAAGCCATGACCCGACCGCTGCTCCTCGCTTACTGGCCTGAAGCACGACCGCGCTGCTGCCGATGATGAGCAACCTTCGCAATGTGCGCTCGCCCATCTTTGAGATCGAGCCCAGCTTCTCCTTCCCGCCGCTGGAGTGCTGCCTCGGTGTGAGGCCGAGCCAAGCCGCAAAGTCGCGCCCCTTCGCAAAGCTCTCCGGTGGCGGTGCGAGCGCGAGGATTGCCGTCGCAGTGATCGGACCGATGCCGGGGATGGTCATCAGCTGGCGCGCGGATACATCCTCGCGGGCACGTCTTGCGATCTCTTTGTCGAGCAGCGCGATTTGATCGTTCAGCTGTTCGAGCTGTTCGGTCATGACGACGAACATCGATCGCGCCGCTTCGGGAAGCGAGGCGCCGAGCTCTTCGCTCTGGTCAAGAAGGCCGGCCAGCACGGATATATGCGAAGGCCCCTTGGGCGCTACCCATCCGTACTCGGTCAGATGGCCGCGGATCGCGTTGATCAGCTGCGTGCGCTGGCGCACCAGCAGATCGCGGGTGCGGAATACCATACCCGCCGCCTGCTGCTTTTCGGTCTTGATCGCCGCATAACGCATGCTTGGTCGCTGCGCTGCCTCGCAGATCGCTTCAGCATCCGCAGCATCGTTTTTAGAGCGATTCACAAACGGCTTTACATACGCTGGCGGGATGAGCCGCACGTCATGGCCGAGCGAAGCCAGCTCCCGCGCCCAGTGATGGGCGCCTCTGCACGCCTCGAGCGCAACGGTGCAGCGCGGTTGATCGGCAAAAAACGCAAGAAGCTTCGCCCGGGTAAGTCGCCTGCTGAAGATCATCCGCCCGCTCGCATCCGCCCCGTGCGCATGGAAAACAGCCTTCGCGATATCCAACCCAATCGTGGTAACATCTGACATGGACGCCTCCTTCTAGTGGTGCAAAACACCTCCACTATGGCACATCGATGCCGCCGGGGGGCGTCCACCCCATCAACCTTGGACCGCTCAGGTCTGGAGTTTCCCGCCTCGCTCAGGTCCGGTGGGCTGGTTTCACCGGCTGAGTTTGCCAGCATGATCGGAGGGATATTCCCGATCGCGCTGTGCGGTCGCTCTTCGTTGTAGATCCTATGCTTCTTCCCGCATCCAGCAGATTAACTTGCGCGGGTAGCATTGCAAGGAGCGACAACATCACGGACCGGACATCGAACACGAGAACGCAGGATTGCTACGTAGCGCTCGAGCTTAGCCGGAGAACCTGGCTCGTCGGCGCGATCTTGCCCGATAGCCCGAAAGTGCGGACAATGGCGGTGCCCGGTGGCGATACCTCCGCATTGCTGGCCTGCCTCGAGCAGATGAGAGCAAGGGCAGTTCAGGCTTGCGATTGCGATGCAAATTTGCGCGTCTGTTTCGAGGCCGGTTACGATGGCTTCTGGATCGCCCGTTTCCTGATCGACCAGGGCATCGATACGATTGTGCTCGATGCGACCAGCTTCCTTGTTTCCCGGCGTGGACGACGTGTGAAGACTGATCGCGTCGATGTCGAGGCGATGTGTAACACGCTCAAGGCATTTCTGCTGGGAGATAAATCGGTTTGCCGCCCGGTGGTTCTGCCGACACCGGAAGAAGAGGACTCGCGCCGGATTTGCAGGGAACGGACGCAATTGACCAAGGAACGAACCAGGCACGTTAATCGGATAAAGGCTTTGCTCAACCTTCACGGCATACGGGACTTCGCCGGCTTGCAGACTGGCGTATTGAAGAACCGGCTGACTGATCTCAGGACCGGCGATGGCCGATCTTTGGGACCGCACATTCGTCGTGAGCTGACGCGCCAGATGGAGCGTCTCGAGCTGGTCAACCGTCAAATCAAAGCCCTCGAAGTGGAGCGCGGCGAGGCGGTGGCCGATGCTGAGATACCGCAATCGAGGAAAGTGGAGATGTTAACCCGATTGCGCGGCATTGGAGAGATTGGTGCATCGACGATGGTGACCGAAGTCTTCCAGCGCAAATTTCAGAATCGCAAACACCTGGCTTCCTATCTCGGTCTCTCGCCAGCGCATTATGCCAGCGGCGACAGAAGTCGTGATCAAGGTATCAGCAAGGCCGGCAACAAAGCTGCCAGGGTGATGATGGTCGAGCTTGCCTGGTGCTGGCTACGCTATCAGCCGAACAGCGCCTTGACGCAATGGTACCGCAAGCGGTTCTGTACGGATGCCGCCACGTCGAAGAAGGTTGGGGTCATCGCGCTTGCAAGGAAACTGGCTATCGCGTTGTGGCGATATCTCGAACACGGCCTGGTGCCGGAAGGAGCCGTAATAAAGACTTCCTGATTCAGAGTTTGCCTGCTGACGGGCAGGTGAAGAGTGCGGCGTTTGCCGTGCGTAGAGATGGCAAGACCCTTGCCGGGTTGTAGTTTGGTAACGCCGCGCCACGAAGCGTTCGGCTCCCCGTGAATCGGGATCGTGGCTAGGGACAGTGCTCCCAACGTATAAAAGTGCAGGCGCTGAATGCGCCGTAAAGCCGACCGCATTCCAGACGTGGACAAGAAATGTAAAGAGAGCAATCAAGGGATTGACATCACTTCGATCATACAAGTGTCTACGCCAGGCCTCCAGCTTTTCGCAAGCATCTTCGAGGTTCAGGAACCAGTGAGCGTTCAGGCACTCGCTGCGCAGCTTGCTGTTGAACGCCTCGATGAACGCATTGTCCGCCGGACGGTTGTATCTATCGAAGTCGCGCAGGGTGTTCCCTCTTCGAATGCGCAAACACTCCAGAAGATCAAATCAGCTTTAGAGGCTGCCGGCATCGAATTCATTGGCTCGCCCGAGGATCGGCCAGGCATCCGAATCGGCCAGCCTAAAACCTGACGTCACGGCTCCAGCCCTGTGTGACGTCTCCTTACCCAATTGAAATAAAACGTAAATGCCACCAAGCCTCCCTATGAGCGGAGGAAAAGTCCTGCATTTTCTGTTGCAAGCCTTCCCAGCACTTCTCCTGGCACATAACCTTTGAGCCCCGCCCCCAAGGATCGAACTCAAAGATTCGACAATACCGGCGCACTTACGGAGTTGGCCCATGCCCAAGAAGAATGCGACCGAGAAGCAGGTGTTACCTGATCCGCAACGTTTCAATCTGACAAGCTTTGCTGAGTTCCTGCCTCGCCGTGATCCCATTGTGGGCGAGGACCCTGGTTCGTTCGAGGGCTTTCGCGAAGGCATGCTCTACTCTCTGAATCCGACCACGCCCTATGAATGCGTTATCGCCGAAAACCTGATTCAGATTGAATGGGAGCTCGTGCAGCACCGCCGGATGCGCGAGGCTTGCCTTCTGCACCTCCTCAAACCGGCGATAGCCAACGCAGTGTTTGAGCAACAAAGAGAGCTCGCGCTAGATGAAGCGTGTGCCGCGCATGTTGAAAGCGGGGGCACCGAAAATGATTGGCAAGCTGAATGCGATTTTGATGAAGACGAAGCCGAAGAGCTCGGTTCAAGTCTCGCCGAACGATCGACCGCAAGGGATCTGACAGAACGGGCGAAAGCCTATGACGAGGTCTCTGAGCTTGGACTGAACCCGGTTGAATTGATGAGCGAAGCCTACAGGGGCACTTTGGGCAACGATTATAGTTCGAATAAGGCACCCGAAAACCATGACGCCAAAGTTCGTGAACTCGAGCGCCGCCGGCGTGAAGTGAAGCGCGATTATGATCAGCTCCAGCAATCGCGACCTCATGAGGGCACGCTGATAGAGGGATGAGCCCTCAAGGTATCACCGCGCGCAACCGGGCCAATGCCAGGAAAAGCACTGGCCCAAGAACAAGCGAAGGCAAGGCAATCGTCGCCACCAATGCGCGCCGCCATGGCGCTACTGCGCGTGCCGACCCTGACAATATTGCAGCCTGGCTCGCTCTCATCCTCAATAAGCCCGGCATCGAACCTCGCGACCTGATGCCCGAGGATGATTTCTCGTACCGGGCATTGGCACTTGCCGATGCGGAAGCCCGACTGGCCGTGGCTCAACGAGCACTGATTGATTTTGAGGTGGCTATCGAGGAGAGCAATGAGGCTCTGGCAGGTTCGACGGAGGAGGCGTTGAGCACCGCCGGGCAAGCACTGACCGGGAAGCTGCCTTGGAGCGAAGTTCAGCTGGCCTTCCGCTTCCTGAAGCACAAAGCCGAGCACGACAAAGCTCAGCGCAAGCAAGGCCGCCTGCTCAAGCGCTATCTTGCCGAAGCCAAATCCAAACGCCGCAAGGCCTTTGCCGCCTGGCTTGAGATCAAACAGCGAGACACCGCAGAGGCTTGAAAACACCGATTTCCCGAAACAAAGCCAAATTGGCGATTGGCCGGGCAAATGCCCGATAATGCGCAGATGAGAGTTTACCCCTGAGCCCCCAAAAAAACATTCTACCTTGCCGGCAAATATTAGCCGCTCCTAATTTCCTACCTTGCAAGGGCAAATCTCGCCCCCTATAGGCTCGCGCCTGCCTTTAGGTCGCTCTCGCAGCGGCCTTTTCGGTCGGGGAGTAGCTCAGCCTGGTAGAGCACTGTCTTCGGGAGGCAGGGGCCGGAGGTTCGAATCCTCTCTCCCCGACCATTTTTCTTGAAAGCGAACTGATCCTGTCCGCCAACAAGATGATACTTTGCTGACTTTTGGGCTTGCTTTTTGGGGCCAACGCAAACCCGTGGTTAAAAACTTTGGCACCTCCCGCGGACTGGCGAGGGGTGTCAGACCTGTAGGCTCTGCCTGCAGACGTCCAATTCCTACTTTCATTCGGTCTAGCTACGTCTGATCTGCATCATATGCAGGCTCCGCCACACGGCTCCAGCTCAGATAATCGCATCTAAATTATGGTGGTTTGGAGGCAAGAACGTTCAAAAGTGTGAGTAAGCCCCGGCGGCTCGGCTGGTCTAAAACCAAGGTAACTGTTAGCGATCATCGCATGAATGACGCTGCCCGCAACAACGCCGGCCATCCCGAATGGCAATATCTCGATCTCATGCGCCATATCTGGGAGCATGGGGATCAGCGGATGGATCGCACCGGAGTGGGCACAAGGTCGATCTTCGGTGCCCAACTGCGTTTCGACCTGTCCGATGACCGGATTCCGCTGCTGACAACGAAGCGCGTCTTCTGGAAGGCGGCTGCGCGCGAAATGCTGTGGTTCCTGACGGGCAATACCAACATCCGCCCTTTGCTGCAGGAAGGCGTCACGATCTGGTCGGACTGGCCCCTCGCCAAGTACCGCGCGGCCAGCGGCGAAGACATCAGCCAGAAGGATTTCGAGGCACGCATCCTCGCAGACGAGCAATTTGCAGCGCAATGGGGCGAGCTGGGCCCGGTATATGGCAAGCAGTGGGTGAACTGGGCGACCTATCAGCCCGATGGATCGGGCGGTTTCCGGCAAGGCCCGGGTATCAACCAGGTGCAGCAGGTGGTGGAAAGCCTGCGCAGCAATCCCGGCAGCCGCCGCCATATCATCGAAGGCTGGAACGTGGCGGAGCTCGAGGGCATGGCGCTGCCTCCCTGCCACAAGACCTACCAGTTCCATGTTGCAGGCGAGGGGGAATCTGCGCGGCTCAACTGCTTGCTCTACCAGCGCAGCTGCGATGTCGCGCTGGGCTTGCCGTTCAACCTGTTCGGAGCATCGATGCTGGGCAGGATGCTTGCGCAGCAGGCGGGCTACAAGCCGGGCGAGTTGGTGTGGATGGGCGGTGACACGCACCTGTACCTCAATCATGAGCACCTTGTTGACGAGCAGCTTTCGCGCACGCCCTCTAGTGAACCCAAACTGGCGATTCTGCGCCAGCCCGAATCCATTTTCGAATACAGCTTCGAGGACTTCGAAGTGCGCGATTATGAGCCCCAAGGAGTGATCCACGCACCTGTTGCCGTCTGACTTTCCTGCGCTCCCGCAGGGGCGACAGGGAGAAAATGCGGGGAATTGCATTTCCTGTCATTCGGCTAGTTGACAGCCTTTCTGACCTGCCCTAGAGGCGCGCTTCCCAAGCGGTGCAACGCCACTTTCAAGCGGGTGTAGCTCAGTTGGTTAGAGCGCCGGCCTGTCACGCCGGAGGTCGCGAGTTCAAGTCTCGTCACTCGCGCCACTTGGGACAAAATCACACATTGCCAAAGAATTTCGAAGCAGGCCCTGCGCCTGCCGCGATCCATTTGCGTGCTCTATTTCCAGCGTCCGGTTTCCATCCAGATCAGGAATCGCTTCAGCGGCAGCAGCCAGACAAGCCCGAGCACGAGGTAGATCACCGTCTGGATCATTGCATGCCAGTCACCGATCAGTGGCGGGGCATAGCGGGCGATCACCAGGCCATAGACGATCAAGGCAATGCACAGGCCGATAACGCCCACGGGGATGCGCCATGTGGGTTCGGTCCGCATCAGAAGGGCCCCAGAATGCGCGTGGGAGTGATGATGGCGGCAAGCGGCATGTCGTGATCCTCTACCGGCAAATTGTCGACTTCCTGGATATCCCAGGCCATGCCGATGGCAATGGTCTGCGGGTGTGCTTGCAGCCACCGATCGTAGAAACCGCCACCTTGTCCCAGTCTTTCTCCGCTCGCGGTGAAGCCGACAAGTGGCATGAACAGGACATCAGGCACGATTTCGGGAAGATTCGCGGCCGGTTGACGCAAGCCGAGCGGCCCGTCGACGAGGTCGCTTTCCTCATATGGGTCGGTGTGCGCATGAAACCGCATCGGTGCATCCAGCGTGGTGATGCGCGGCAGGGCAACGTCGTGACCGGCCTCAAAGAAGAACTTCGTATAGGAGAAGGCGGGCGCTTCCCCTGTGTCAGCACGGTAGAGGCCGATGGTCGCGCCTTCGGGCACCATTTGCAGAACGGGGGCAGGCGGGCGATTGAACACCAGCGCGCTGACTTGCTTCGGCAACGCGGCAGCATGTTCGCGGCGCTTCCTTCGCAGTTCCTTTCGCAGGGCGGCCTTGCGGGCGGCGATGGTGTCGCTCAAGGTGTTCTCCTTCCCGGTTGGAGTGGCGGGACCACCATGGGTCGTTTGCGCGAGAAATCCTCTGACGCCTAAACGTCAGGTGGGTGCCGTGTACCCTGATCCCCGGGACGAACCCGTAAACCAAGGCAGGGACAGCTCCCTAGGATTGCTTATAGCCTCAGGGATGTTCAAACGGCTCGTGCCGGGCAGCCCCGCCAACAAGCCATTTAGGTATTCGTGCCCGCCGCCTCAAGTCGCGAAGCGAGCCTTTCGAGCCGTTCGGCCATGTTTTCTAACGGTTCGGCATTTGTGGCAGGCCGGGTCGGCAGCTGGTGCCGGTTGTTCGCCTCATGCAGTTCATCCGCCAGCAGCAGTGCTGCGAAAAGCAGCGTACGCGCTTCGGACTGCCCGGCGAGGTTGGGCATGTCCGCCAGCTTGCTGTCGATCATGCCGGCCAGTTTCTCGATGTGGGGCTGTTCGCCATCCGCACAGGCGATGGTGTAGCGCCTGCCGGCGATCTCGACTGTAACGTTGCTCATTGTTCCAGCATCCCGATCAGCCTGTCCATATCGGCCAATGCGGCACTGGCTTCGCGGCGCAGCGACTCATGCTTGCGGGCAAGCTCGGCATCGGGGCTGACCTGGGTTCTGCTGGCACTGACAGAGGAGACCGCGGCTTCGATGCGTCGCGCCGCCGCTTCTATCCGGGCAAGGGCCCTCGATACGCGTTCCTCTTCCACATTGCGAGATTTACCGGAAACAGCCATTTTCGGCAAAGCCTTGGCCTGCGAAGCTGTGAATAAGCCTGAGGCGTCGGTGCCCGGCATCTTTGGCAGCGCACCCGCCGCGCTTGACGATAGGGGCGGCACTCCCCCAATGAGCGCGCAATCGAATCGCGACATTTGCCAACGTTCCAGATCCCGGGAGATATCCATGAGCCAAGACGCGTCCAGCATGCAGCAGATGGCCAACGCCATCAGGGCGCTCACAATGGATGCCGTGCAGGCCGCCAATATCGGCCATCCGGGCATGCCGATGGGCATGGCTGACGTGGCCACGGTGCTTTACTCGGACTACCTGAAATTCGACCCCGCCGATCCCGCCTGGCCGGATCGTG
The DNA here is from genome assembly GCA_030424845.1 of Alphaproteobacteria bacterium. Classification (GTDB taxonomy): domain Bacteria; phylum Pseudomonadota; class Alphaproteobacteria; order Sphingomonadales; family Sphingomonadaceae; genus Alteraurantiacibacter. The sequence continues at coordinate 47,115 of JAUHWC010000008.1, forward strand.
ATCGTTTCGTGCTTTCGGCCGGTCACGGTTCGATGCTGATTTACGCGCTGCTGCACCTGACGGGTTACGAACAGCCGACGATGGATGACATCCGTAACTTCCGCCAGCTGGGCAGTCCTTGTGCCGGCCATCCGGAAAACTTCCTGATCGATGGCGTGGAATGCACCACCGGCCCGCTGGGCCAGGGCCTGGCGATGGGCGTGGGCATGGCGATTGCCGAACGCCACCTCAACGCGAAGTTCGGTGATGACGTGATCAACCACCGGACCTGGGTGATGGCTGGCGACGGCTGCCTGATGGAAGGCATCAACCACGAGGCCATCGGTCTTGCCGGCCACCTCAAGCTGGGCAATCTGATCGTGTTGTGGGACGACAACAACGTCACCATCGATGGATCGGTGGATCTGTCTTCCAGCGAAGACGTGCTGGCCCGTTATCAGGCGACCAACTGGCACACCGTCAGCTGCGATGGCCATGATCCCGCGTCGATCCGCGCCGCGATCGAAGAGGCAATCGCAGATCCGCGCCCGTCCATCGTCGCCTGCAAGACCATCATCGGCAAGGGCTCGCCGAACAAGCAGGGCACTTCCGGTGTACACGGCGCTCCGCTGGGCGAGGAAGAAGTGGCTGCGGCTCGCATCGAGCTGGGTTGGGATTACCCTCCCTTCGAGGTTCCCGAAAAGATCATGGCTGACTGGCGCGCTCTGGGGGAACGTGGCAACAAGGCCAACGCGGCGTGGAAGGCCGCGCTGGAAGCGAGCGGCAAGCAGGCTGACCTTGCAAACCAGTTGATGAGCGTGGCTGACCTAGCGGCACCGGCGCTGGAGGCCTACATCTCAGGTCTCGCCAAGGATCCGCCCAAGGTCGCCAGCCGCAAGGCCTCCGAAATGGCTCTTACCCCGCTGACCGAAAAGCTGCCGCAGCTGATTGGCGGTTCGGCCGACCTCACCGGCTCGAACAACACCAAGACCAAGTTCACCGATCCGCTCACTGCCGAAAACTACGGCGGTCGCTATCTCTATTACGGTATTCGCGAGTTCGGCATGGCTGCGGCCATGAACGGCATGATGCTGCATGGTGGTGTGGTGCCTTACGGCGGCACCTTCCTGATCTTCAGCGATTATGCCCGCAACGCCATCCGACTTTCCGCCTTGCAGAAGGCCGGTGTCGTATACGTGATGACACATGATTCCATCGGCCTTGGCGAAGATGGCCCGACCCACCAGCCGGTTGAGCAGGTCATGTCGCTGCGCCTGATCCCCAATCTCAACGTCTATCGCCCCGCCGATGCCATCGAAACGGCAGAATGCTGGGCGCTGGCGCTGCAGACGCCGGGAACGCCTTCGGTAATCGCCTTGTCGCGCCAGAACCTGCCGCCGGTTCGCGGAGAAGGGGATGAAGCCTGGAGCGCGCTTTCCAACCGTTGCGCCAAGGGTGCCTACCGACTGAAGGCGGCCGAGGCAGGCCGCAAGGTCGTGCTGCTGGCAACGGGATCGGAAGTGGCGGTCGCTCTTGATACGGCCGCTGCGCTGGAAGCACAGGGCATTGGCGCTGATGTCGTGTCCATGCCTTGCCAGGAACTCTTCAACATGCAGGATGCGGCCTACAAGGCCGACATCATTCCGGCAGACGTGCTGGTCGTGTCGATCGAGGCAGGCGTCACCCAGGGGTGGGAGCGCTACACCGGTGTGGCAGGGCTCAACATCGGTCTGGACCGTTTCGGTGCCTCTGCACCTGCGGCACAGCTGTTTGAACACTTCGGCTTCTCTGCCGAGAAGATCGTTCCGCAAATTCTTGAAAAACTGAACTGATTTAGGAGACAGGTCCATGGCGACGAAGGTATCGATCAACGGTTTCGGGCGTATTGGCCGTCTTGTGGCGCGCGCCATTCTCGAACGTGAAGATCACGATCTTGAACTGGTGGCGATCAACGATCTGGCAGACACCAATGCCAATGCGTTGCTGTTCGCATTCGACAGCACCCATGGCCGCTTCCCCGGCACCGTGGAAGTCGATGGCAACAACCTGATCGTCAACGGCAAGACCATCGCGGTCACCAGCGAGCGCAACCCGGGTGACCTGCCGCATGCGGCCATGGGCATCGACATCGTGCTCGAATGCACCGGCTTCTTCCAGAGCCATGACGCTGCCAAGCCTCACCTTGATGCAGGTGCCAAGCGTGTCCTGATCTCTGCTCCGGCGAGCGGTGTTTCGGCAACGGTCGTTTACGGTGTGAACCACTCCATCCTGACGGCAGATGACATCATCGTGTCCAACGCCAGCTGCACCACCAACTGCCTTTCGCCGGTGGCGAAGGTGCTCAATGAACTGGTCGGGATCGAGCGTGGTTTCATGACCACGATCCACTCCTACACCAATGACCAGCGCATGCTGGACCAGATGCATTCGGACATGCGCCGCGCCCGCGGTGGCGCGCAGAACATGATCCCGACCACGACCGGTGCAGCCCGCGCCGTTGGCCTGGTGCTGCCGGAACTGGCCGGCAAGCTGGACGGATCGTCCGTGCGCGTTCCCACGCCCAATGTCAGCCTTGTGGACCTCGTGTTCCAGCCGGGCCGCGACACCTCGGCAGAAGAGCTCAACGCTGCGCTGAAGGCCGCTGCCGAAGGCCCGATGAAGGGTGTCCTCGACTATACCGACAAGCCGTTGGTGAGCTCGGACTTCAACCACCATCCGGCAAGCTCGACCATCGACAGCCTGGAAACCTCGGTCATGGAAGGCAAGCTGGCGCGCGTGGTCAGCTGGTATGACAATGAATGGGGCTTCTCCAACCGCATGATCGACACCGCCGGCGTGATGGCTGGCCTGCTCTGATCAAAACACACCGGCCGTTCGTGTCGAGCGTGATCAAGAAACGCCGCGCGAACGGTTGGCGATTGCGCTTGAACCGAACGGAGAACTGGTGTGGCGAACTTCAAGACGCTCGATGACCTTGGCGATGTAACGGGCAAGGTCGCCCTTGTTCGGGTGGACCTGAACTTGCCCATGGCCGATGGCCGCGCCACGGACCTGACCCGCGCGCTTGCGGTAAAGCCCACGATCCTCGAACTGGCTGAAAAGGGCGCGAAGGTTGTGCTGCTTGCCCATTTCGGCCGACCGAAGGGCGAGCGTCATTCCACCATGTCCCTCAGCCTGATCCAGGGCGAGCAGGAACGCGTGATCGGCAAGGAAGTGATGTTCATACCCGAGGTGCAGGGGCCGGTCGCAGCCCAGGCCATCGGCATCCTTCGCGCAGGTGACGTCGGCATGCTGGAAAACACCCGCTTCTGGCCGGGTGAAGAAGCCAACGATCCGGAATTTGCCAAGGGCATTGCGACCAACGGCGATTTCTACGTCAACGATGCCTTCTCCGCCGCTCATCGGGCGCATGCCACCACCGAAGGGCTGGCGCACCTGCTGCCGGCTTACGCCGGTCGTGCGCTGGAAAAGGAATTGACCGCGCTGGATGCCGCACTCGGCAATCCGGAAACGCCGGTTGCCGCAGTGGTTGGCGGGGCCAAGGTTTCCACCAAGCTGGCGGTGTTGCAGAACCTCGTCAGCAAGGTGCAGCACCTGATTATCGGCGGCGGCATGGCTAACACTTTCCTTGCCGCTCGCGGTGTGGATGTCGGCAAGTCGCTGTGCGAGCATGACCTGACCGGCACGGCCGAAGAAATCATGGAAGCAGCCGATGCGGCGGGGTGCACCGTCCACCTGCCGTATGACGTGGTGGTGGCGAAGGAATTTGCTGCCAACCCGCCGTCCCTGCGCACCTGCAACGTGCATGAAGTGGCGCCGGACGAGATGATCCTCGATGTCGGCCCGCAGGCTGTCGAAGCACTGGGCGACGTCCTCAAGACCTGTCGCACGCTGGTGTGGAATGGTCCGATGGGTGCTTTCGAGACACCTCCTTTCGATGCCGCCACGGTCGCGCTCGCCCGGACGGCTGCCGCACTGACGGTGGAAGGATCGTTGGTATCCGTGGCCGGCGGTGGCGATACCGTGGCCGCACTGGCCCATGCCGGCGTGACTGATGACGTGACCTATATCTCCACCGCGGGCGGAGCCTTCCTCGAATGGATGGAAGGCAAGGAACTGCCCGGCGTGGCAGCATTGTCCGCCTGATCCGATGTCCGGCTGCCAGCTCTACCTGATTTCACCGCTCGAAGTTGGTGGTGACTATCCGGACAGGCTTGCGCGTGCGCTCGATGCTGGCCCTGTTGCCGCATTCCAGTTTCGCGTGAAGGGCAAGGACCAGCATGAGGCAGCGCGACTGGCGGAACCCTTGCAGGCGATCTGTGCGGAGCGCGAGGTGGCCTTCATCGTCAATGATGACGTGGCGTTGGCCAAGCGCTTGAAAGCCGATGGCGTGCACCTTGGCCAGGGTGATGGAGACCCGCGGGAAGCGCGCGAGGAACTGGGCCGGGAAGCGCAGATCGGCGTGACCTGCCATGACAGCCGCCACCTTGCGATGGAGGCAGGTGAGGCAGGCGCGGACTATGTCGCATTCGGGGCGTTCTTTCCAACCGAGACCAAGGAAACCCGGCACAAGGCCGAGCCGGAACTGCTGACCTTCTGGCAGGAGCTGTTCGAAATACCCTGTGTCGCGATCGGCGGCATCACGCCTGAAAACTGCGGTCCGCTGATTGAAGCAGGCGCGGATTTCCTGGCGGTGTCCGGTTCGGTCTGGAATGGGGACGAGGTGAAGGCTGTGAAGGCCTTTGCGGAAAAGCTCGCCGGTTGATCAACGCCCACGGCGAATGCAGCGCAGGCGGCCTGGCTCGCCATTCTCCATCTTGCGCAGGAAACCTTCCGAAATCACCTTGTATTGCACCCCGTTGCGCGGTCCGCTGGTCATGGTGACAACGTCTCCACGGCGCAGGTAAGTGCCATTCCCATCCTCGGCGACATAGCGCGAGGCGCTGGCAATGCGGAAATTCTCCTGCGGTTGTTCAATCCCCACGTCGCCACCGGCATCGCCGGGAAGCTCGCAAACATACTGTCCGCGCTCCAAGGTACCGATCTGACCCTGCGCAAGTGCGGGTGCGGAAAGGGCGATCCATGCTAGAGGGAGAAGGGCGAGCCGTTTCATGTCGCCTCCCTTAGCACCTCCTGCTTGCAACGCCATGAACGATTGTCACGCGAATGCGACCTTGCCCAAAGCGCGGCTTGGGGCTAGGGCGCGCTACTTCTAATTCCGAACAACTCCCATAAGGCGAGAAGCCCCATGAAGATCAGCGGCGTGGACATCCGTCCCGGCAACATCATCGAGTATGAAGGCGGCATCTGGAAGGTCGCGAAGATCCAGCACACCCAGCCGGGCAAGGGCGGTGCCTACATGCAGGTCGAAATGAAGAACCTGCAGGATGGCCGCAAGACCAATGTCCGTTTCCGCAGCGCGGACACGGTGGAGAAGGTGCGCCTCGATACAAAGGACTACCAGTTCCTCTATGAAGACGGCGAAATGCTCGTGTTCATGGACACCGACACATACGAGCAGATCAACCTGCCGAGTGACCTGCTGGGCGATGCCCGCCCGTTCCTGCAGGATGGCATGCAGGTGATGCTGGAGCTCTGGGAAGAAAAGCCCATTTCCGTCCAGTTGCCCAACCAGATCGAAGCCGAGATCGTCGAGGCTGATGCTGTGGTGAAGGGCCAGACGGCTTCTTCCAGCTACAAGCCGGCAGTGCTCGACAACGGCGTGCGCATCATGGTCCCGCCGCATATCGAAAGCGGTACCCGGATCATCGTCGACGTGTACGAACAGAGCTACGTCGGGAAGGCCAGCTAACGCATCATGGCTGCTATTTCCGGTCTTATCCGCGTGATGGAAAAGGCTGCCCGCAAGGCGGGTGGCCGGCTTCGTCGTGACTTCGGTGAAGTCGAGCACCTGCAGGTTAGCCGCAAGGGCCCGTCCGACTTCGTTTCAAAGGCGGATGAGGCAGCAGAACGCATCCTGTGGGACGAATTGCGCACGGCCCGGCCCGATTGGGGCTTCCTGCTCGAGGAAGGCGGAGAAATCGAAGGAGAGGAGGGCAAGCCCCGCTTCATCATCGATCCGCTGGATGGCACCAGCAATTTCCTTCATGGCATCCCGCACTTTGCCATTTCGATCGCCGTGCAGGAGCCCAAGCTCGACGGTAGCGGTTGGGGCGAGGTGGTTGCCGGCATGGTCTACCAGCCGATCACCGATGAGACCTTCTGGGCCGAAAAATCACGCGGTGCCTGGCTGCATGACGGCCGCTTGCGCGTTTCCGGCCGTCGCCAGCTGGCGGATGCGCTGGTCGCCACCGGCATGCCTTACCAGGCGCATGGCAACTTTGCGGAATGGAGCAAGATCTACGGAACGCTTGGCCCGCAGATTGCCGGCGTGCGTCGTTTCGGGTCGGCCGCGCTCGACCTCGCCTGGGTTGCCGCCGGCCGGTATGACGCTTTCTGGGAAAGTGACCTGTCACCTTGGGATACCGCGGCGGGCTGCCTGCTTGTGCGTGAGGCGGGCGGATTCGTCACCGATTATCGCGGACGCTCGCAGGCCATCTGTGCCGAACAGGTCATTGCCGGCAACGATCCGCTGCATTCCCGCATCCACAAGATCATCGCCGGTGCGTTGAAGGCCTGATACTTCTCGCATTTCCTTGAACACACGCCAATGCCCGGCTAATCGCATGGGTATGAGGCAGGCCTCCGTGGCGGAATTGGTAGACGCGCTCGACTCAAAATCGAGTTTCTTCGGAAGTGCCGGTTCGAGTCCGGCCGGAGGTACCATCCTGTCTTTCCCGGCTTGGGGAGCACCAGGATGATCGACATTCCCAGCTATCATGCGATAGCCGCCATGGCTTTGACCGTGGTGGTCTTCGTGCTGTTTGCGCGCGGGCGGATGTCCACCGAGATTGTCTCGCTTCTGACCATCGCCGTGATTGCGGTGGGCCTTTATTTCTATCCGCTCCCGCATACCCAACCGACGGACGGCCTGGCGCTGGCTTTCGGTGGTTTCGGACATTACGCGCTGATCACCATCTGCTCGCTGATGATCATGGGTCGCGGGCTTGTCGTGACCGGAGCCCTTGAGCCGGCTGCGCGCCTTCTGGAGAAGGTCTGGAAGTTCAACCTGCAGGTCGGGCTGCTTGTGTCACTGCTGCTGGCGATGTGCCTGTCGATGATCGTGAACGACACGCCGGTACTCGTGCTGCTGCTGCCGATCTTCGTGGCGCTGGCCCAACGTGGCGCGATGCCGGCATCCAAGACGCTGATCCCGCTCAACGCCGCAGTGCTGATCGGCGGAATGGCAACCACAATCGGCACCTCGACAAACCTGCTTGTCGTCTCGATCGCAAGCGATCTTGGCATGCCGCAAATGAGCGTGTTTCATTATACGCCGATCGTGCTCATGGCGGCGCTGGTTGCCTTGCCTTACCTGTGGCTGGTGATGCCGCGGCTGTTGCCGGACAACAGTCCCGAGCAGATCCAGGCTGTCAGGCGTTTCTTCACCCGCATGCGGGTTCCGCCAAACAGCGACCTGGTCGGCAAGCATTTCGATGAGGTGATGGAAAGCCTGCCAAAGGACTTCCGCTTCGAGGAACGCCCTGACGGGCCTTTCGAGGCGGGGCAGCGATTGCTGATTTCGGGAACGCACGATGCTGTTGAAGATGCGAACCGCATCCTCAAGGGACAGGTGGCACCGGGCTGGGTCATGGACCGCATACGCCGACGTTCCGTGGCCAACCGCGAGGACATCCAGGTCGTGGAGATGGTCGTCACGGCGGATTCGCGCATCATCGGTCGTACGCTGGCCACCAGTGGCATTGCTGACAATTACGGTGTCGCGGTGCTTGGCATTCATCGCCCCGAACGGCTGATCAGCAAAAAGCCGATCGATCATACGGAAGAAATCCGCATGGCCGAGGGTGACGTGCTGCTGGTCATGGGCCTGCCCGAAGGGATCCAGGATTTCGCCAGCGGGGACAGCCTGTTGCAGCTTGAAGGTGCCAAGGACATGCTCCGCCGGTCCAAGGCGCTGCTGGCTGCCGCGATCATGTTCGGCTCCATCTTCACCGCATCGATCGGCCTGTTCCCCATCGCCATTGCCGCGCTGGGCGGGGCAATCCTGATGTTCCTGACCGGTTGCGTGAAATTCGATCGCGTTGGCAGGGCGCTGTCTGCCAAGGTGATCGTGCTGGTGGCAGCCAGTATCGCCATCGGGCGCATCATCCTCGACAGTGGAGCCGCCGAATGGTTGGGCGAAGTGATGTCGCTCGGCCTGCAATTCCTGCCACCTGCCGGGGTGCTGGCCGCGATCATGCTGTTCGTCACCTTGCTGACCAACTTTGCATCCAATGCGACTGCCGCGACGGTAGGAACACCGATTGCCTTCAACATCGCGGCGACGCTGGACTTGCCCGAAGAACCCCTGATCCTGGCAGTGCTGTTCGGCTGCAACCTGTGCTACGCGACGCCTATCGCCTACCAGACCAACATGCTGATCATGGCTGAGGGCAACTATCGCTTTGCGGACTACCTGAGGACCGGTGTGCCACTGGTCCTGTTGATGGTGGCTACCCTCAGTATCCTGTTGGTGCTGACATACGGCATGTAGTTTCGGCGAGAAGAGTCCCGCTGAAGCTTGTTCCGGTCAAAGGACGTTCACATTGTGGCCGCTGCGCCGGAGCGATCCTGCCTCGAGGATTGCGATGGCCTGGCGGCGTTCGGCTTCGTTTTCGATGCCGTCTTCCTCCAGCGCAGCCAGCAGGCGGTCCAGTTCATCTTCGCTCAGCTTGTCCAGATAGGCTGCGGTAAAACCAGCGTTTTCGGAGTTTTCTGCCGGAAGCAATTGAGAACTGATCCGGCGTGCACCGGGCCCGCTGGCGCGGCCGTAGGAAGAAGGATCATTCTCCGAGCCGAAACTGCCCACTGCCTGGCTGCCATCGCGTCGCACGAGTTGTGCTTGACCATAGGCGGGGGTGTTCTCCTCGCGGTCTTCGTCTTCCTGTTCGCTCTCGACCCAGGGAGAGTTCTCGGCTGATTGCCTTTGCTGGGCATTATCCTGTTCGGCATAGTATTCGCGGTTCTCGCCATCGGCGAACATGGCAAGGCTGGCCGTCAACAGCACGGTCACTACCGCGAAGTGGCGGTACATCTTTGTCGGAACAGTGGACTTCTTGCTGATCTTTGCCATGGGACGGGACTTAGCGCGCAGGGCTGAACATCCGGCAGTCGAACATGGTTAACCCCACCTTTCCGCATTTCCTTGCGCGGTCGGAAAGGATGCGATCAAAAATGTGTAAAATTTACCGACATTTCACCTCTCGCGCGTAACAGCCGGTTCATTGCCGATACTGGCGATGGAGACTGGCTGGTAGAATGATCCGACTGTTCAAACACTATGTGCCGCACGCGGTGCTGCTGCTGGGTGTGATCGACTTGCTGCTGCTGGTCGCGAACAACCTTGCGTGGGTCCAGCGCATGGCCTTTGCCCGGGCGCGTATGGGCGACGAGATCGGTGCGCGTCGCCTGCTCGCCAACTACATCGCCCTAAACCCGCGGGAAGGCGCAGCTTCCGCAATGTTGGCCAGGATGCAGCGCGCGGCCGGCAATCCGGCCCGGGCAGCCCTGCTTTTCCGCCATGCCACCGCGTCCGGCAGCGGCCCGGCGGATCCCCTGCTCCTTGCCGAACTCTCGGAAATGGAGGCCTTGATCGGAAATACCGAGACCGCGCTTGGCAGTGCCGGGCAAGCCCATAGTATGCAGCGGGGCAACCAGCGCGTTGCCCGGGTGATGGCCGTGACAATGGAGATGGCAGGGCATGAAGCAGGCGGTGCGGATGTCCTGATGGCAAAGGCACGCGGTGCCGGCATGTCTGCGAACTTGGCATCGCGGTAGATCGCGCAGAACGCTGGACAGCGCCGCATCCACGCGGCAGTGCGCTCAGGCCATGCCCATGTCACGCATCCTGATTGCCATCGATCCTCTGGTGCGACTGCTGATCGTGGCAATCCTGCTTGCCTCCTTGCTCCCCGTTACCGGAGAGCACCGGGCCATCGCCCGGACCGTCTCGGACAGCGGCATATTCCTGCTGTTCCTGCTCAATGGCCTGCGCCTGCCGCGCAGGGACGTGCTGGCAGGGATGCGCAACTGGCGTTTCCTCCTGCCGCTTTCTGCCTGGTGCTTCCTCGGAATGGGTGCGGCGGGTTGGGTATTCTGGCAGCTTGGTGTCTCGCTGCTGCCCGAACAGGTGGCGCTGGGCCTGCTGTTCCTCGGCATCCTGCCTTCCACCGTGCAATCGGCGACAGCCTATTCCTCGCTAGCCGGCGGGAATGTGGCTGCTTCCGTTGTCGCTGCCGCCGTTATCAACGTGGCGGGAGTTTTCATAACCGCGCCGCTGCTGGCATTGCTGGCCGGAACTGGTGCAGTGGACATCGACATGAATGGCTTGCAGCGCATTGCCACGATCCTGCTCCTGCCGTTTTTCCTCGGGCAGATCGCCCAGCATTGGCTGGGTGACTGGGTGCGCGAGAAGCGCAGCCTGATCGGTTGGGCAGACAAGCTCTGCATTGCGATCGCGGTCTATGTCGCTTTCTCGGGCGCGGTGGAGCAGGGGCTCTGGACGCTGGTGGCGTTGCAGGACTGGGCGGTGCTGTTGCTGGCGGTGGTGCTGTTCCTGGCGCTGGGCTTTGGCGGAAGCTGGCTCTTGTCAGGTGTCCTGGGCCTTGTCCGGGCGGACCGGATATCCTTCCTGTTCGCCGGCGGGCAGAAGAGCATCGCTCTCGGCGCCCCGCTTGCCACGGTGCTGTTTCCGCCGGCGGTCGCGGGCCTGCTGCTTCTGCCGGTGCTGGTCTACCACCTGTTGCAGCTGGTGCTGTCAGCCCCGCTGGCGAGCAGACTCAGCTCTCGGCATGGCTAGAGGCGCCATCGCCGAACTTCTTCTTGTGGCGGATTGACCACCATAGAGAGATGCCGATCAACACCGCACCGATCAGGCCGGTAATCGTTTCGGGAATGTGGAAGCGGGCAGAGACCAGCATGATGCTTCCCAGGACTATGATGGCCCAGAAAGCGCCATGTTCAAGGTAGCGATACTGCGCCAGCGTCCCCTGTCGGACGAGATGGATGGTCATCGAACGCACGAACATCGCCCCGATGGAAAGACCCAGCGCGATCACGATCATGTTGTTGGACAGCGCAAATGCACCGATCACGCCGTCAAAGCTGAAGCTTGCGTCGAGCACTTCGAGATAGAGAAAACCGCCAAGACCGCTGCGCACGACTGCCCCCGAAGCGCGTGCTGCCTCCTCCTTCATCTCGAGGATCGTGCTGATCCCCTGGACTAGGATGAAAGTGACAAGGCCAAGCAGGCCTGCCGTGAGGAAAGTAAGCGCCTCGTCTGGAGACAACATGCCGGAGATTCCCCAGAGCACGAGCAGCAGGATGGCAATTTCTGCTGCCGGCAGTGCGGAAAAGCGGGACAATTGTCGCTCCACCACGTTGATCCAGTGAATGTCCTTCTCTCCGTCGAAGAAGAAGTTCAGGCCGACCATGAACAGGAAAGCCCCGCCGAACCCCGCTATTCCCACGTGAGCACCGGAGACGATCCGTTCGTATTCCTGCGGCTTGTTGAGCGAGAGTTCCACCGCCTCCACGGGGCCGATGCCGGCAGCCACGGCGACAATCGCCAGCGGGAAGATGATGCGCGTCCCGAACACGGCAATGGCGATACCCCAGACCAGGAAGCGCTTCTGCCACACTTCGTCCATGTTCTTCAGGACCGAGGCGTTGACCACCGCATTGTCAAAGCTGAGCGATATTTCCAGGATCGAGAGAACGAAGATGATCCACAGGATGGATGCCATGCCTGCGAGCGTTCCCGAACTGGCATAGGCATACCATGCCCCGAGCAGGAGGCAGCCCAGCGTGAAGGCGATGGAGAACTTGTAGAACCGCAGCAGCGTCTGCATGCAGGCAACCTAACCTGAGATGGGGTGAATGGAGAAAGGACGCGCTAGGACAGCGATCGGAAACGCGCAAGGTTCCTATTTGGGCTGGTACAGCTGGTCGTCGCCGGGAAATGCTCGGGAGCGAACCTCTGCGGAATAGGTTTCCGCTGCCTTTTCGATGGTTTCCGCGATGTTTCCATACCGTTTCACGAAACGCGGAACCCGCTCGAACATTCCCAGCATGTCTTCCGTGACCAGCACCTGCCCATCGCATTGTGCTGACGCGCCTATTCCGATGGTGGGGCAGTCCACCGCTTGTGTGGCGGCAATGGCGATGGGTTCGAGCACGCCTTCCACGACAATCGCAAAGGCTCCTGCCGCGCACAGCGCCTTGGCATCGCCCACGATCTTTTCCGCTTCTGCATCATTGCGGCCGCGTGCCTTGTAGCCGCCCAGCACATTCACGGCCTGGGGTGTGAGGCCGACATGGCCGACCACGGGAATGCCGCGCTTGACGAGGAATTCCACCGTTTCGGCCATCGCTTCGCCGCCTTCCAGTTTCACGGCCGCGGCATTGCTCCGCTTGAGCAGGTAACTGGCGCTGTCGAACGCGGCCTGTGGCGAGGCTTCGTAAGAACCGAAAGGCATGTCGACCACGACAACCGAGTGATAGGAGCCGCGGACCACCGCTGCCGCGTGGTTTGCCATCATCTCCAGCGTCACCGGGATGGTGGAGGGCAGGCCGTAAATCACCTGTCCAAGCGAGTCTCCCACCAGCAGCATGTCACAATGCGTATCCAGCAGCTGGGCTTGCCGCGCGGTATAGGCCGTCAGCATGACTATGGGTTCTGCGGTCACGCCATCCTGCTTGCGTTCGCGAATGGCAGGCACCGTAAGCCGCCGCATCGGCGCGGGCGTGGGGTTGGCGCGGCTGGTGGACGTATCAAGGCTGAAGGTCGTGGACATAAGGGCCTTCTAGCAGAGCTTGCCCTCGACGCGAGGGGGTTTTCATTGCATCACTGATCCCATCAAGGCACCTTCGGGGACGGGAGCACAGATTCATGCCACTTTCGGGATCGGGTACTGCCAGCGACGGCTGGTCTTCGCGCACGGCATTCGTGCTGGCAGCAATCGGTTCGGCGGTCGGGCTTGGCAACCTGGTGCGGTTTCCTGCCGAAGCGGGGGAAAGCGGCGGCGGTGCCTTTGTCCTGTTCTATATCGGCTGTGTCCTTCTCATCGGTTTGCCGGTGCTCTTGTCGGAAACGCTGATCGGCAGGCATGGGCAGGCCTCCGCGCCCGAGAGTTTCCGCCGGGTCGCCGAACAATCGGGTTCCTCGCCAAGGTGGGAATGGGTTGCCGGGCTGGCTGTGCTGTCGTGCTTCCTGATCCTTGGTTTCTATTGCGTCATTGGCGGCTGGGTCCTGCACTATATCTGGCTGTTCCTGGAAGACCTGTTCGCAACAGGGATTTCGGGCACGGCTTTCCAGGGTGTGCCGGCAAGCGAAGTGGAAGGGCTGTTCCCGGCGATGATCGGGAACGGCATGCTTACGGTAAGCCTCAACCTCGTATTCCTGCTCATTACCTTCGCTTTCGTCATGCGCGGCATTTCCGGCGGCATCGAGAAGGCGGCCGTATGGCTGATGCCGGCCTTTTTCGTCCTGCTGATCGGGATAACGATCTATGGTGCCTTCGGCGGTGCATTCTCGCGGACGCTGGATTACCTGTTCGTGTTCGAGCCGGAAAAGCTGACAGGCCCGGTCATGCTGGCAGCCCTTGGGCAGGCGTTCTTCTCGCTGTCGTTAGGGGTCGCGGGGATGATCACTTACGGTGCCTATGTCGGGCGGAATGTGAACCTTGGCGGCACTTCGCTGGTGATTGCGTCGGCAGACACGTGCGTGGCGATTATCGCCGGACTGTGCATTTTCCCGATCGTGTTCGCTGCCGGTCTTGCGCCCAACGGCGGGCTTGGCCTGATGTTCCAGACCTTGCCGCATGCGTTCCAGGAGATGCCGGCCGGTTCGCTTATCGGCCTCGCGTTCTTCATCATGGTGGGGTTTGCAGCGCTCACCAGTTCGGTTGCCTTGATGGAAGTGCCCACTGCATGGGTGATTGAGAAGTTTGCTCTGGCGCGCCCGTTAGGGGCCGGTATCGTTCTCGTGGGGGGAGTGGTTCTGGGCACTCTGTCAGCCTTGTCGACGGGGGCTCTCGCCGGTTTTCACCCCTTGGGTTTCATCGGCCTTTTCGAAGGGCAGGGCGTGCTCGATACGCTCGATACGCTTACCTCTCGCTTGACCATGCCGGTCGCGGCCCTGTTGACGGTCATCTTCATCGGCTGGATTGCTGATCGCCGGCTCGTCGACAGCGAGAACGGGCTTACCGGCGTGCTGCACATGACATTCATGCTGCTTGTTCGCTGGCTGTGCCCCCTCGCGCTGCTGGCGATCCTCGTTGTCGGCCTGTTCCCCGGCCTGCTGGGCGGCTGAGCCGGTACGAACGGAGCCGCTCCATCCGGCAGCGGCTCCTTTCTGTCGGGGTTGTTTTCCTGTCAGAGCAGGGCGTGGGTGTGGTCCTTCCTGCTGTTCTCCCTCATGTCGAAGCCCAGCAACATCCTGGCGGTATCCATAAAGCCAAGTTCGCTGTTCCAGATTTCCGCAGTGCCGAGATCCATGCGCAGCATCACCAGGTTCGGGTCGCTCTTGCCGCCGGGAAACCACGCTTCCACGGACCTGGACCATTGCTTGTCCAGCCTTTGGCGGCTGGTTTCCTGCGTCAACACGCCGGAGAAACGTGCGAAGATATCGTGTCCCTTGGCCGCAAAGGTCGCCGTGGCTTGCCCTCCCTGCGCAAGCGGGTGATCCCTTGATGTGAAGAACCAGATGGCGCTGTCCGCGTCCTTGTCGAGCTGCGCTGTCATGGGCACGGCGGAGTGCGGATCGGAGTCCAGTTCGAGGAATACGAACGGGCTTTCCGCCAGCGATTTCCAGAAGTCGTTCTTGAGTTGCTGTGTCGAAGTCATTGCTTCCTCCTTTGCCTGACCAATGGGCGGGAAGGGGGTGTTGTTCCGGATTGGTCCGTCAGCCGTGCACAAGCAGCGATGGAGCCGGGATGGGCATTGCCAAAGAGAGCAGACTGGAACATAAGAAGAACATTGGAGCCGATTCGATGGACCTGTCCGTATTCCCCAAGGCTGCCCAGCTTGTATTGCCGGGCCAGCATGTGCCGCGCTGGCAACCGGGCCTTGCCCGGGGAAAGGCGCGTCAACTGCACAATGAGCTGTTCGCTTCGGCGGACGAGGCAGCAGGTGCGGCCTGCGCGCTGGCGCTGGCGCTGGACGGGATGCGCCACACGGAGATGGACAGGCTCGAGGAAAAGAGCGTGCTGTGGGTGCAGGATGCCGCATCGCGCCGCAAGACCGGCGTTCCCTATCGTCCCGGCCTGCCGAGGGAGCTGCGCCACCGGGTGATCCATGTCGCTGCCGCCAAGGTGGAAGACGCGCTGTTTGCGCTGGAGGAAGGGATGCGCTGCCGTGACCTTGCCTGCGTGATCGGCGAGGTGGCCGGCAACCCGCAAGCGCTGGACCTCACCGCCTCGCGCCGCCTCAGCCTTGCGGCGGAGAAATACGGCGTGCCGCTGTTCCTCATCCGCCATGATGCCGCGCGAGATACCAACTCTGCCCGGATGCGCTGGCAGGTGCGCTCGGCGCCATCCCTGCAACCGCGCTGGAACACACTCGCGCCCGGCCAGCCGCGCTGGCATGCCGAACTGTTCCGCGCCCGTAGCCACGCCCCCGGAGAATGGATCTTGCGCGATGACGGATCGTCACTCGCTGCGGAGCGACCGGGCGCCGGCACTGCCTCCGCACAAACCGGGGAGCAGGCCGCCACGCCGGATCATGGCGATCTGGCTGGTGCAGCTGGCGCTGGATCGCTGGCGGCACTCTGAACAGTGCCAGCGGGGCGAGGGGGCGGATAGCCAGCCGCTCGTCCTGATCACCGAAACCGCGCATGGCCCGCGCGTCGATGCGGCCAATGATGCCGGGCGCGAGGCTGGCGCGGAAAGCGGCATGATGCTGGCCGATGCGCGCACGCTGTGCCCGCGGCTGAAAGTGGCACCCAGCGATCCGGCGGGCGACCTTGCCTTTCTTGAAAGGCTGGCGCTGTGGGCGCAGCGCTGGGGGCCGTGGTCTGCCATCGATGCACCGGACGGCTTGCTGGTGGACGTGACAGCGGTGGCACATCTTTTCGGCGGGGAGGAACGGCTGCTGGAGGATGTGCACACCCGTTTTGCCGCGCAGGGCCTGACCGTTCGTGCAGCCATCGCCCCCACGGCAGGCGCGGCTTGGGCCTTGTCGCACTATGGGGCGGATAACGGACCTGCCTCTGCCATCCTTGCTCCTGATGATGACGGCGCGGCCCGCCTTGCCTCTCTGCCGGTGGCGGCATTGCGGCTTGATGCGGATGTGCTGCTGGTGCTGCGCCGCCTCGGCCTCAAGCAATTGGGCGACATGGCGCAGCTTGGCCGCGATGCCGTGCAGCGCCGCTTCCGCGGGCGACGTGCACCCTCTGCCAATCCGCTGATGCGGATGGACCAGCTGCTCGGCCGCCTGCCCGAACCGCTGCTGCCGGTGGTGGCGGTGGAGGCCCCGCTGGTCCAGCGTCGCCTGATGGAGCCGATCCGCCATCGCAGCCTGCTGGACCAGGTGCTGGCAGACCTGGCTGATGACATGGTGCGCGAGCTGGAAGGGCGGGGGGAAGGCGCGCGCAGGCTGGAACTGGGCATGTGGCGCGTGGATGGCGAAGTGGTGCTGCGCCGGCTGGAACTGGCAGCCTCCACCCGCGATGCCGCGCATATCTGCCGCTTGTTCTCAGCCCGGCTTGATGACGTGGATGCCGGTTTCGGGATCGAGATGCTTCGCCTGCGCGCCTCATGGTCCGAACCCTTGGTGCTGGCACAGGCAGAACTCGATGCGGCAGCGGAAGAACACGGCACCTCGCTTGCGGCCTGTATCGACAGGCTGACGGTGCGCCTTGGTGCAAGGGCCGTGCGCCGCCCGGTGCCGCGTGCCAGCCATGTGCCGGAGCGTGCACAAGGCTGGCAGCCGCCGCTGGAACCGGAACAGGATTCGCAGCACTTGTTCGATTTTCATTCCAGACCTCTGAAAATACTGGAAAGGCCGGAGAAGATCGCTGTGCTTTATGCCAGCCCCGATGGCTATCCCCGCCGCTTCCGCTGGCGCGGCGATGTGCATGAGGTGGTGCGGGTGGAAGGGCCTGAACGCATCGCGCCTGAATGGTGGCGCGAGAAGGGATCTGCCCGCCTGCGCGATTATTACCGGATCGAGGACGGTGCCGGCCGCCGCTACTGGATTTACCGCGCAGGCCTGGCCGATGACGGGCGCGGGGGGATGCCGGACTGGTTCCTGCAAGGCATGTTCGGATAGGTTTCATCCTTGCGCGATGGAACACATGGAACACTGTCCTGTCCGGGAAAACGCCTTGTCCGGAAATTGACCGAAATCCCGGGGAATCAACCGTGTGAAAGAGCGTGCCACGTCCTGCTTCAAGGCATACTTGTAGGACAGCCCGATCCTACCAGTCGATCGGCAGCCATTCTGTCAGCTCGCCTTGCCAGACGGTGACTTTTTCGCCTCCGATTTCCCAGCCAACTTCGCCTGAGAAGGGGATGATGCGGCCATCTGTTTCGCGAAAATCGGCAAAGCGGCCCCACCATGGCGTGTCGACAAAGCCCTTGCCGATGCTGCGCGGCCTGTCAGGCGCGGAGATTGCCGCGATCCGGCCCTCGGCATCGAGGTGAAGATCGACAGCGGCGGTGATCATGCCGAGTTCGACCGAAGCGATCATATGGTTCGATGCGGCCACCTCCCAGCGGATAGAACGGTTGTGCAATATCGCATCGGGACACCACGGCAGTTCTGCAAGATAGCGCATGGCCTGCCCGCGGGTGGCTTGCGGGCCGGCAGCGCTGGCCAGCGGAACCAAGCCGAACAGGCGTGCGCGCAGCCTGCCCGATGCTCCTTCCAGCGCATCGTGGACCCGCACCATGCCAAGCGGACCCATCGCCGCCCGCCATGTGAACTCGCAAAGCTGGACCGAAGTGACCTGCCTGGCGCGGAACGTGATCCAGCGCGAATCCGCGTCCTGTCGCATCCGTCCCCGCTGGGAAAAGCTGGCGAGGGTGGGTGCCGCATCTTCGCGTGCGCCGAGCCGCAAGGCCAGATCACAGACGGGTGGGGGCGGTGCGCTCATGCGGTGCAGTCTAGCGCAACGGCAGATGCGCACTAGCCGAATCGTGCGTGAGAACATATAAGGAACAAATGGCTCAGAAGTCGATTATCGAGAAGCTCGCCATCCTTGCGGATGCGGCGAAATACGATGCCTCCTGTGCCTCGTCCGGCACGGCGAAGAAGAACAGCAAGGGCGGTGCGGGCATCGGCTCCACCGAAGGGATGGGCATCTGCCATTCCTATGCGCCGGACGGGCGCTGCATATCGCTGTTGAAGATCCTGCTGACCAACCACTGCATCTTCGATTGCCACTACTGCGTGAACCGCAAGAGCTCGAACGTGGAGCGGGCGCGCTTCACCCCGCGCGAAGTGGCGGACCTCACGCTCAGCTTCTACCGCCGCAATTATATCGAGG
The DNA here is from genome assembly GCA_030424845.1 of Alphaproteobacteria bacterium. Taxonomy (GTDB): domain Bacteria; phylum Pseudomonadota; class Alphaproteobacteria; order Sphingomonadales; family Sphingomonadaceae; genus Alteraurantiacibacter. The sequence goes on from JAUHWC010000008.1 coordinate 65,701, forward strand.
GGTTGTTCCTTTCTTCCGGCATTATCAAGAGCTCCGACCACACGATGGAGCAGATGGTAGAAGTGGCCCGTATCTTGCGGGAAGAACACGATTTTTGTGGCTATATCCACCTCAAGACGATCCCCGAGGCCGATCCCGGCCTGATCCACCAGGCAGGCCTTCTGGCGGATCGCGTGTCGATCAATGTCGAACTGCCCACCGATGCCGGGCTCACCCGCCTTGCGCCGGACAAGGATGCCCGCCGCATCGAAGGGACGATGGGCGGCATGAAACTGGCGATCGCGCAGGCCAGGGACGAGCGCAAGCGCTTCAAGCACGCGCCGCGCTTTGCGCCGGGCGGGCAATCCACGCAGATGATCGTGGGGGCCGATGATGCCAGCGATGCCGATATCGTGGGCAAGGCCAGCACGCTGTATGACCGGTTCCGCCTGCGCCGCGTCTATTACTCCGCCTTCAGCCCCATTCCCGATGCCAGTGCGGTGCTGCCGCTGAAGCGCCCGCCGCTGATCCGCGAACACCGGCTGTACCAGTCAGACTGGCTGATGCGCTTCTATGGCTTTGCTCCGCATGAGGTGGTGCAGGCCACCGGTGCTGACGGCAATCTGCCGCTCGATATCGATCCGAAATTGGCATGGGCGCTGAAATTTCGCGAGCAATTCCCGGTGGATGTGAACCGTTCTTCACGCGAGATGTTGCTGCGCGTGCCGGGGCTGGGCACGCGCGCCGTGGGCCGTATTCTTGCCAGCCGCCGCCACCGGACCTTGCGGCTCGATGATGTGGCCAGGCTCACCGTGTCGATCGCCAGGGTGCGCCCCTTCATCTGCGCAGCGGACTGGCGGCCGACCATGCTGACGGACCGCGATGACCTCAAAAGCCTGATCGTGCCCAGGCAAGAGCAGCTGGAGCTGTTCGCCTGATGTCTGCCGCCCAGCAACTCAGGCGCGGTGCCATCTATGCGGTCAGCCTGCCGCAAGCCGACGATTTCGCCTTCTGGCGCGATCGCGCACGCCAGTTGCTCCAGTGCGATGTGCCGCCTGACCGGGTGGCATGGGTGGAGCCGGGCGCGACGGGCTCGCTCTTCTCCCACGGTCGCGCGCGGCTGCCTGTACCGGGAGAGGGCGCGCGTCAGGTGCGGGCCAGCAAGGCCTTCCTGCAAGCAGCGAAAAGCGCGATCTGCCATTCCGATCCGGAACGGTTCGCGCTGCTCTATCGCTTGCTGTGGCGGCTGCAATCTGCCCCGCGCATCATGGAAGACTGCGCCGATCCCGATATCCGCCGCCTGGATGAGCTTACCCGCAGCGTGCGGCGCGACATCCACAAGATGCGTGCCTTCGTGCGCTTCCGCTGTGTCGAGGGTGAGGAGGGGGTCGAGCATTACGTCGCCTGGTTCGAGCCGGAACATCACATCCTGCGCACCAATGCAGGCTTCTTCGTGCGTCGCTTCACCAATATGCGCTGGTCGATCCTGACACCCAGGGGCTCGATCCACTGGGATGGCGAGGTGCTGCGCGAAGGCCCGCCAGCGCGCAAGGGCGATGCCCCGCAAGGCGATGCGGCGGAGGATTTGTGGCGGCGCTACTATGCCTCCATCTTCAATCCCGCGCGGCTGAAAGTGGGCGCGATGTTGAGCGAGATGCCGCGCAAATACTGGAAGAACATGCCCGAGGCAGAGCTGATCCCCTCGCTGGTGGCAGGCGCGCAGGCCCGCGAAGCACGGATGGTGGAAACCGGCGGCGCGCGTTTTGCCGAGCGCCCCGCCACGCTGGAGGATATCGCCAGCGGGATTGCCGGATGCCGCAATTGCCCCATCGGCGCTCTCGAAACCCGCGCTGTGGCAGGCGAGGGGCCGCAAGGCGCTCCCCTCATGATTGTGGGGGAACAACCGGGCGACCAGGAAGAGCTTGCAGGCCACCCCTTCGTCGGTCCGGCAGGGCAATTGCTCGATGGGCACCTCTGGCAGGCAGGCATCGATCGCAGCAGCGCCTATGTCACCAATGCCGTGAAGCATTTCAAATACACGATGCGCGGCAAGCGGCGGCTGCACCAGAACCCCGCTGCCAAGGAGATCGACACCTGCCGCTGGTGGCTGGAAGGCGAGCGGGCGCTGGTAAGGCCGAAGCTGGTTCTGGCGCTGGGAGCTTCTGCTGCGCGCGGCATCCTCGGGCGCACGGTGAGCATTGCCAGCACTCGCGGTGCGCCCATCCCGCTGGACGATGGCAGCGAGCTGTGGGTGACGGCGCACCCTTCCTATCTGCTGCGCCTCGATGGCGAAGCGCGCGATGAGCAGGAACGCCTGTTTGCCAGCGATCTGGCTGCGGTGCAGGCGCGCCTTGCCGAACTGGCGCAGGGGTGAGGCGCCATGCCTGACGCCCCTCTCACACCCGAAAAGCGCCGGATTGCCCTTGATCCGGACCTGATTGATCCACCATCGCGCGCGCCCTTCGTGGAACTGGGCGTGGCGAGCTGTTTCTCCTTCCTGCGCGGTGCGTCCGATGCGGTGGACCTCGTCATGCGCGCGCGAGAGCTTGGCTATGATGCGCTGGGCATTGCCGATGCCAATTCCATGGCCGGCGTGGTGCGCGTGCATAGCGAGGCGAAGACGCTGCGCTTGCGGCCCGTGATCGGCTGCCTGATCGAGGTGGTGGAAGGCTTCGCCTTTCTCGCCTTCCCCACGGATCGCGCTGCCTATGGGCGGCTGTGCGCGCTGATTTCCGCAGGGCGCATGTCCACGCTCGACGGCGAATGGCAGGAGAAGGGGCAGTGTGACATCTCGCTGCCCATGCTGGCGGAACATGCCGAGGGTATCCATCTCATCCTGATCCCGCCTGATGACCTTGCCACCAGCCTCACCGTGCCTGCCTGGGCGAGCAATGTGGTGACGCTGGGCGGTGACAGTTTCGAGGAGCAGGTGACAGGCCCGCTGCCTGATATCCTGCCCCACCTTGCCGCCGGATTGCCCTCCATGCGCCACGTCGCGGCGAGCTTCCTCTATCGCGGGGATGATGTCGCGCGGATCAGCCGGCTCGATGCGTTGGCGCGGGTCAATGGCCTCTCGATCCTCGCCACAAACGACGTGCTCTACCACGCGCCCGAACGGCGGCCCTTGCAGGACGTGATGACGGCGATCCGCCACAAGACCACGGTGGCGGCTGCCGGGCACCTGCTGCTGGCGAATGCGGAGCGGCACCTGAAAAGCCCGGAAGAGATGGCCAGGCTGTTCGAGCCATGGCCGCATGCCATCACCGCTGCGCGCAAGGTGGCCGATGCCTGCAATTTCAGCCTCGACGAGCTGCGATACGAATATCCGGAGGAGATTTACCCGGATGGCATGGGCCCGCAGGACTATCTCGAACAGCAGACATGGGAAGGGGCGAAGTGGCGCTATCCCGCAGGCGTGCCGGAAAGCGTGCGCGATGTGCTGCACCGCGAACTGGCGCTGATCGGCAAGCTCGAACTGGCGCGATACTTCCTCACCATCAAGGAAATCGTCGATTTCGCGCGTGGGCAGGATCCGCCGATCCTGTGCCAAGGGCGGGGCAGCGCGGCCAACTCCGCCGTCTGCTATGTCCTTGGCATCACCAGCGTGGACCCGGCCAAGCACGCGTTGCTGTTCGATCGCTTCATCTCCGAAGACCGCAACGAACCGCCCGATATCGATGTCGATTTCGAGCATGAGCGACGCGAGGAGGTGATCCAGCACATCTACGCAAAATACGGCCGCCATCGTGCCGGCCTTTGTGCCACGGTGATCCATTATCGCCCGCGCATGGCGATCCGCGAGGTGGGTAAGGTGATGGGCTTGTCCGAGGATGTGACCAGCGCGCTCGCCCGCACGGTGTGGGGAAGTTACGGCAAGGAGGTGGCGGAAAAGCACGCCGAGGAGATCGGCATGGACCTGTCCGACCCGCACCTGCGCCGCGTGCTGAAGCTCACCGAGCAGATGATCGGCATGCCGCGCCACCTCTCGCAGCATGTCGGCGGCTTCATCCTCACCGAAGGGCCGCTGGTGGAAACGGTGCCCATCGGCAATGGCGCCATGGCGGACCGCAGCTTCATCGAATGGGACAAGGATGACATTGATGCGCTGGGCATCCTGAAGATGGATGTGCTGGCGCTGGGCATGCTCACCTGCATCCGCAAATGCCTCGACCTCCTGGAAGAGCACCACGGTCGCAGCCTGACGCTGGCGACGGTCCCGCGCGAGGATCCGGAGACCTACGCCATGCTGCGCAGGGGCGATTCGCTGGGCGTGTTCCAGGTGGAAAGCCGCGCGCAGATGAACATGCTGCCGCGCCTGCGCCCGCGTGAGTTCTATGACCTGGTGATCCAGGTGGCGATCGTGCGACCCGGCCCGATCCAGGGCGACATGGTCCACCCCTACCTCAAGCGCCGCCGGGGGGAGGAGCAGGTCGTCATCCCCGCGCCGGGGCCGCAGCATGGCCCGCCGGATGAGCTTTCCAGCATCCTTGCCCGTACTCTCGGCGTGCCGATCTTCCAGGAACAGGCGATGAAGATCGCGCTCGATGCCGCCAAGTTCTCTGGCGCAGAGGCGAACCGCTTGCGCAAGGCCATGGCCACTTTCCGCAGCCGCGGCATGGTGCATGAACTGGAAGAGATGATGGTCGGCCGCATGGTGGCGCGCGGTTACGATCCTGATTTTGCGGAACGCTGCTTCAACCAGATCAAGGGCTTTGGCGAATATGGCTTCCCGGAAAGCCACGCCGCCAGCTTCGCCCACCTCGTCTATGTCTCCAGCTGGCTGAAATGCCATTTCCCCGCGGCCTTTGCCTGCGCGTTGCTCAATTCGCAGCCGATGGGATTCTATGCCCCGGCGCAGATCGTGCGCGATGCGCGGGAGCACGGGGTCGAAGTGCTGCCGGCTGATGTGAACCATTCGGAGTGGGACTGCACTTTGGAAAAGGGCGGAGCTGCCCTGCGCCTCGGCCTCAGGCAAGTGGACGGCCTGCCCGAACATGTCGCGGCAAGTCTGGTGGCGGCGCGGATGGAAGAGGGGCCCTACCGCGATGTCGAGCAGCTGCGCGAACGTGCCCGTATTTCGCCTGCCCATGTTGAACGCCTGGCCAGCGCCGATTGCTTCACCTCCATGCAGCTGTCGCGCAGGCAAGCCCTGTGGGATGCCCGCAGCCTTGTGGCAGGGCCCGACCTGCCGCTGTTCGCGCACGCCCATGTCCGTTCGCAAGGGGCTGAAGCGGGCAGGGCGCTTCTGCCGCAGATGCCCCTGTCAGAAGAGGTGGTGGCCGATTACCAGACCACGCGCCTGTCATTGAAGGCGCACCCCATGGCCTTCCTGCGGGCTTCGCTTGGAGAACGCGGTTTCGTGCGCGCCTGTGACCTCAGGGATCGCAAGACGCGCAGCATGGTGCAGGTGGCCGGCGTGGTGCTGATCCGCCAGCGGCCCGGCAGCGCGAAGGGCGTGTGCTTCATCACGCTGGAGGACGAGACAGGCGTGATCAACCTCGTCGTTTGGCCGGACCTGAAAGAGAAACAGCGCCGCGTGGTTATGGGATCGCGCCTGATGGAGGTGCGCGGGCGCGTGGAGCATGATGACGAGGTGATCCATGTGATCGCGCACCACATGACTGATGCAACGCATGAACTGCACCGCCTGTCTGACGACCTGCTGCAGGCCCCCGTCGCACGGGCAGACCATGTTACCAG
>JAUHWC010000009.1 GCA_030424845.1 Alphaproteobacteria bacterium
AAGGTGGTCGCGGAAATATCGTTTTCTCTCAGATGGTTTTCAATCCGTTCCAGCAGGGTCATTGACAACTCGCATCGCTTCAAGAATCACTTGTGTTCTTGTTATGTTCTTAATAGGAAAGCATCCTCAGGTCTAGGAAAAATCCTACGATCCAGAACGAAGGCACGAGACAATGGAACATGTCCGACAAGAGCTCGACCGGCTCCTGCGTGAGCGAGGGAGCGGCTATGCTGCGATCTCCCGTATGCTCGGTCGCAACCCCAGCTACATCCAGCAGTTCATCAAGCGCGGTTCGCCCAAGACGCTCGAACCGGATGATCGCCGAATGCTCGCTTCCTTCCTCGGGGTTGATGAGCATGTGCTCGGCGGCCCGGAAAAGAGCGACAATGATGGCATGGTCGAAATCCCCATTCTCGATGTCCAGGCCTCGGCCGGTTTCGGGGCGATTGCGGCGAGCGAAAATGCCTACACAAGGTTCGGCTTCGATGAACGCTGGCTGCGCGCACTTACCCCTGCGAAGAGCGCCAGCCTGTCGATCGTGCGCGTACTGGGTGACTCCATGGAGCCCACCCTGAGCGACGGTGACGAAGTCCTCGTCGATGCATCGGATCATGGCGCCCGGCTGCGTGATGGCATCTACGTCTTGCGCACTGACGATGTGCTGGCCGTCAAACGCATCGCTATCAAGCCGGGAGCCAAGCAGATCACCGTTGCCAGCGACAATCCGGCCTATCCGACCTGGAACGACATGGATCGCTCCGAAGTGCTCGTGGTCGGACGGGTCATCTGGTTTGGGCGGGCACTCTGACCTTTTGTGGCCGTTAGATCGAGGTCAAGGGATCGGACTGGACTGTGCGCTTGCGATCCATAGCTTTCCAGTGTTATGTGACAATTCCTCGGATAATATGAATTCTAGTTTAAGGAAATGTCACGCAATGCCGCAAGAGCAAAAAACACAGCGCGACACCCTGCGCGAACTGTTCGGCGCGCAGCCCATCCTGCGCGCGCGCGAACTGCGCAAGGCAGGCGTCGCACCTCAAACGATAGCCCGCGCGGTCGAGGACGGCGAGATCGAGAGAATATCGCGCGGTCTCTATCAATACGCCGATGCCGACAACGACGCAGACCAGGCCCTTGCGGAAATAGCTAAGAAGATCCCCAAGGGCGTGATTGCGATGCTCTCGGCGCTCGCCTTTCACGGCCTCACCGATCAGATGCCGCGCCGCATCTGGGTCGCGATCGGAAACCAGGACTGGTCACCCACCCTGTCCTATCCGCCAATCCGCACCGTTCGCTTCAGCGACAAGTATCTCCAGCAAGGGGTCGAGCACCACCAGATCGCGGGCGTATCCGTACCGATCTATTCGGTGGCCAAGACGCTCGCGGACATCTTCCGGAACCCGAAACTCGTGGACCGCTCGGTCGCAATCGAAGGCCTTCGCGCCGCGATCGAACAGCGCAAGGCTCAGCCCGGCGAAATAGCCCAGGCGGCCGTCGAGGGCGGAGCCTGGAAGAAGATGCAACCCTATCTCGAGGCCCTCACCTCCAATGGCTAAGCCGCCGGTCAACCTCGCCAAGTCGGTCAAGGATCGGCTGCTCAACCTGGCACGAGCAGAAGGCAAGGTGTTCGATGTCGTACTCGTGCACTTTGCGCTTGAGCGCCTTCTCTATCGCCTATCCCTCTCCGCGCATCGCGATCGTTTCGTGCTCAAGGGCGGAATGCTCGTGACCGTCTGGCTCGACGACGACAACCGGGTCACACGCGATGCGGACTTCCATGGACACGGCGAAGCAGATGCCGACCGGCTGGTGGCCGATTTCCAGGAAATCATGAGCGCTGATGTAGACGACGGACTGGTCTTCGATGTCGACAATCTCTCGGCGACGGCAATCCGCGAGGAGATGGAGTATGGCGGAACACGGCTGAAGACAGTCGCCTATCTCGAGAAGACGCGCATCCCCATAACCATCGACATCGGTTTCGGCGACGCGATGGCCGATCCGACCCGTCAGTTGGACTATCCAACGCTACTAGATCTGCCAGCGCCGAACATCCGGACCTACCCTCCCGCGACAGTCATTGCCGAGAAGTTCCAGGCGATCGTGGTGCTCGGAATTGCAAACGGACGCATGAAGGATTTCTACGATCTGTGGGCGATCCCAAGGTCAATCAAGGTCCCGGACGACGAGCTCGATGCCGCCTTGGCCGCGACTTTCGCGCGGCGCGAAACAGCCATCCCCACTGCTCGGCCAGCCGGCCTTACATCGGAGATGGCGGACGATCCGAACAAGCAGCGACAGTGGAAAGCCTACGCAGCCTCGATCGAGCTGGAGAATGTCGAACTGCAGGGGGTCGTTGATGCCATATGGGCCCTGATCGGTCCTGCATGCGAGCGCCTCACTCGAGCTTCATGATGGCGAAGCCTTTCCGCCGTGCAGCCACTTCGTCAAAAGGCAGCTGCCCGAAAAATGCATGCGAATTTCGGACAATCTGTCCAGGTGGTTGGTGCGACGTTTCGCCAGAAGCAACGGAAGGTTCCGAGCCGATTTAGCGCCTGTTCCTGCGCCGATAGCTGAGTATCCGTTCATGGGAGCGCTGGGGAGCAACCGGACCTTCTTATTTGCAACACATATGATCCTAGCCCTCATTCCGATTGTCTAGGGACAACCCTCTGCAAGTCCGCGTCGTGATGATCGTTTTCACCAAAAAGACGATGATGGGGGAGGTCGCATGACCGCGCCGAGTGGTTGGACGGCAGCTCATCGGCTTGACCGACCGGTCCAGAGCGCACGCAACGTTCTCGGAGCAACCCTTGACGAACATCTGACCTTCATATATCTCACTTTCTTGAATGAGGCTTATGAAATGATTCGATACCCGATGCTGACCAACCCAATCGGCAGCACAACTCTGGCGGGCAGCGCCATGGGGCGGCAAATGCTCGCCAAGTTGATCAAAATGACGAAACCGGTGGCAGAGCCCACCCTCGCCTTCCTCGATTTCGCGGAAGTGGACATCGCGACCGGGTCGTTCCTCCGCGAGGCCGTCATGGGGTTCCGTGATTTCTGCCGGAACGCGGCGGGCATGATCTACCCAGTCGTCGCCAATGCCAATGCGACAATTGAGGAAGAACTTACGACCTACCTTCGTGGTCGCAATGACGCCGTTTGGGCATGCACCCTCGACGCGGACGGTACAGCCAACGACCCGCACATTCTCGGCGAGCTGGATGTCGGGCAGATGAACACCATTCAACTTATCGCCGAGCATTATCCGATTTCCGCGCCGGAGCTGGCCAAGCTCCGTCCCGACGACAAGATCGGCACGACCGCATGGAACAACCGGCTAGCGACGCTGTCCGCCAAAGGCATGCTTAAGGAAGTACGCCACGGGAAAACCAAGCTGTTTAGCCCTGTAATGGAGGCGATCTGATGGGTGCCGATTTTATCCGCGAACAATCCGGCCAGCCCTGGCGCAAGCGATGGAACAAGGGTGTGGACCGGCTCAAGGAAACGGGACTGTTCGATGTTCAGTTTGGGTCGCAGAAGCGCACCATTACGGCAGACATCGACCCCGGTATGAGTGTGCAAGCTGGCGACGAGTTGGTGGTGCAGTGTGGGTCTGGCAACGCCATGGTGTGCCGAGGGCAAAACCGTATTGGTGCGGTGAATGGCCTGCCATCCGACATGCACACATCCATTACCGAATGCGGCGGCGTCGCCCTTGGGATCGTTGAAAGGGTCAGTCACTCGGCAACAGCGCGGAGCTTCGTTTGCAATGAAGAATGCCAACAACCATGCGCTGCCCCGCCTCGTGCGCAATGCGCAGAGCCTGTGGGATGATGCCGCCACCAAGCCCTGTTCGCTGGGGTGTGTGAGCTGTGTTGACCGCGCCATCTGCGGTGGGGTCCATAACGGCGCCAGCTTCTTCGACTGCAGCGATTACTGCCGCTGCAATGACAAGGCCACCTGTGACTTTGTCTGCCGTGGCAAGCCGAAGCAGTTCGTGGCACGACTGAGGGAAGTTGATGGGATGGAGTTGGCGAACGTGCCCCGCGCTCAAGTCGTACCCATCGCGGCATTGCCTCCCATGGTCCCGTTGATCGAGCATGCCACAGCGCGTGTCGGCAGGCTGAATTCCCCGATTGTCGCGCTGCCGCTCTATGCGCTTTTGGACATCGAAGCGGGCACACTACGCTATCCCGACCGCGCAGCGCTGAGTAAGAAATTCGGCATCGACCCGAATGCCCGGCTGGTGGTTTCCGGGGTGGCGCGGGACAGGAAAATCGAACGCTATTGGGCGGCTAAAAGTAGGCCTGCCATGCTTCAGCAGCTGGCAGCCCTCGACATCGCGCTGATCACGCCTCCCAATTTCAGCGTACTGACCGATGTGCCGCGCACTGATAACCTGCATGCCATGAAGCGCATCCTGATGACGACTGTTGAGATGATGCAGGCGGGGCTTCCGACCGCCTTGCATCCCAACGCGCGCACCGAACGTGATTATGAGCGCTGGGCAGAACTGATCGCCGAGCGCCCGGAGATTCAATATCTGGCCATCGAGTTTGCAACGGGTGCAGGCCGTGGAGACCGGCTGCATTGGCATGTGGCGCAGCTGACTGCGCTCGCCGCGCGGGTGCCGCAACCAATGGGTTTGGTCGTTCGTGGCGGCATGCGCGCACTTGAACCGCTGCGGTCAGCCTTTGCATCGGTAACGATGATCGATACCGACGCGTTCGCTAAGGCATGTTATCGTCAGGCAGCCCAGTTCCGACCCGATGGCAAGTTGGTCTGGCGTAAGCATCCGACTCCTCCTGGTGCGCCGATCGATGCGTTGTTGCAGCAGAACGTCGCGGCGCTTCACAGTCATCACATCATTCTGGCGCGCACCCACGCCGAGAAACGGCGCGGCGCTAATTCAGACGGCTTCTGCGCGCCAGATCGCGCTGATCGTCATGCCCGCGAGGTCTGACGTATGAGTTGAATGCTGTTCGCCATTGAGGGGATCATTCGTAGGGCAAAGCATAAGCGCGTGATCACCGGAACGGAAGCGAAGCTCCGCACGGTCAGTCACCATTGACCGGCAGAGCTGTACGAATCCCTGCCCACGACCACTTGCCGTAGGAAAGCGCGACACACCGGTCTTGATGGCCTCGGCCAGCGCCGCCCCTGCGTCTGGCAGATACGCATAGTCTGGATTTTGCCGCAGCGTCTCCAGCACACCTTTACCGCGATCCGCCACCACAAACTCGAAAGACCGATCCGTAACTGCATAGGCGACCAGCCCTGTTTGTGCCGCTCCGCTATGTTCGTAGACATTGTCCTGCATCTCACCCAACGCCCCGACAAGCGACGCAACGAGCGCGGCGGGAAAACCTCGATTCTTCGCGGCATTTTCCGCATGGAGCAGCCATTGCTGCCAAGCTGAGTCACAGGTCTCTACAGGGTTTTCAAAAGCCAGTGGGAACACCCCTGCCTGATCGTTGAAGCCGCCGCCGAATGGCTTACGCGTCGCCCACGCCTCACGAACTTTAGAGGCGAACGCCCCCGCGAATGAAATAGAGTCATACTCGCCCGGGAATTGTTGAGCACCTGCCAACAACTCAATTAGCGGGCCGATCCGGCCCGATTCTTCAATCACTATAGAACCGTGATCCCGTAACCTCCCATGCGCTGCTTCTCGCATGAGATCATCGACATCTGAGAACTGAGCCTGAAAGGCATACATCAATGCCATATATCACAAGGACTTGGTGAACTCCTACCATTCTTTCAATCGACGATGATCCGGAACTATGACCGCGTTATCCCAGCAGCGATATGGCCTGCCAATGTGGTACCGAAAGTTCTTAGGCTTGTGAGTTCGGATAGCCCGCTGAATTCGCCGGTCGTCGAGGCGGTGCGTGGTGACGCTAATAGCGCAGCAGCGAAGATATCTGAAATCGGGCCGTTTGCAGACCGTCCGCAAACTTCACTCGAATGTCGAAACCGGACATTAGTGCACCTAGAGCGAAACTCGGGGTAGAAGGTCTAGGATGTCTTTTCACCGATGAAGAGAGGCGCGCCTGGCATGAGGAAAAGGGCCAAAGCGTGTCCATTGCGGTCAGCTACCAGCAACAGCGTCCACTTAAGAATTACATGTCCTTGCTCCGCGCATCATCGAACCTTAATTCGATGCCGCGGCGTCAGAGATCGGCAGGTCGCGGCTTGGATAGCCTCGCGAGATTGGCGACATTCGGACCAGCTTGTCGAGCGGGCTCCTCGCCTGCGAACGGTATCGGTCCCAGCTCGCGGATCGCTCTTCGGACAGCGTCGAATGTCTCGGCGCTGAGCGCGTCATAGATGCTGCGCGATCGCGGCCATCTAGGCACGCCGGGCAGGGCGTGCAACCGGCACAACGCATCGAAGATAGTAAGCTACGGCTCGCGGATCGGCTCCTTCAACGATTTCTTTGGCGCGGCGGGTTTCTAATTGTGCCCGGCTTGATTACGTAGACCGACACGGTCATGACTAACGCAATCGGCAAGAGCCCAGTCGCGATCACCGCTTTCGGGCTGACTACCGCAGCCAATTATGCGTTTTTAGGTCTGGTGAATTGGTTGTTGGAAGTTTACTTCATCGTGGGTCGCGTCGCTGGCGGTTACGGCGGCACGTTGCTTGCGAGCAGGCTATTGGAAGGGGAAAGGCTAAGAATGTTATCGCTTGGCACATTATCGTCGTCGCGATCTGCATCCTTTGGCAAAGCTGGCAGAATATCTGAATGGAGAGGAAAAGGATGAATGCCGCTTGAGAAAATAGAGACACCCGGCCTTTCCCACCTGTCCTATCTGGTCGGGTCGAGCGGCCAGGCGGCCGTCAACGACCCGCGTCGCGATTGCGAACTATAATTTGAGAAAGCGCGTGGAGGGGGGATGTGGATCACCCATGGCTTCGAAACGCACCGCAATAAGGACCTCGTTGTGGGCGCACCGATCTTGGCCGAACTGAAAGGGGCCACGGTCTATCACGGGCCGAACCCTGCCGGGGACGTCGTCTGCCGAGCCCCCCGCGACCGGTAATTGGCCGCTGTCGCTCGGACGTGACAGCACCGATCTGGCGAGGAGCGCGCCTTCATTGTTCGTCCGCTATCTTCCGCCAGCAGGCTGGGCCAGCACGTTGCACATCAGTTCGATCGCACGGTCGAAGCGCGGGGCCGGGGGCGCGGCCAGGCTAATTACCATGCATCGCGAACCCGGCGCGAACGCGAACGGCAAACGCTCCAGCTCGCCTGCCAAGACCGCGGGTTGCGTATCGTCGTCGAACAGCAGGCCGATGCCGTGGCCTGCGCGCACGAGTTCAAGCTGATAATCAGCATATTCAGAGCGACCGGCTACGTAACGGGGGACGAAGCCGGCGGCTTCGAGTTGAGCGCGCTGGTAGATTTCCGCCTTGCTGCCGGCCGATGAAAGCACAAACGGGAAGCTGCCGATATTTTCCGGCCTTCCGCGCACCCTAGCCGCTATCGCGGGGGCTGCGTAGAGTCCTACCGTGGAACTTCGCAGAACGCGGCTTGCGAACTGCGCGCTATCGGCCGGTTCCCCGTGATAGAAGCCGCAATCGGCCTCCCCTGCCCGCAGCAACCCTATCACTGCATCGCGATCGTCCGCGCGCAGGAAGGCGATTTCCGGCATGTCCGGCTCGAACAGCAGGTTGCGTAGCGAGGGCCGCAGCCAATGGTCGAGTATGTACCCGCCCGCCGCCACGCGTAGCGGCAACGCCGCGTGGCCAGCATCATAAAGCTTGCCTGCCATCCGTAGCATCGAACGCGCGCGCGACACCATCTCGGTGCCCAGTGGCGTGAGACGCGCGGCGCTGCCCCTCATGCGCCGGAATAGCTCGCCCCCGGCTTCGCGTTCCAGCGCCTTGATATGCTTGCTGATGGAGGGTTGCGCCATGCCCAGCCGATCGGCAGTCTTGCGGAAGTTCTCGTCCCGCGCCGCCTCAGCAAAGATCTCGAGTTGGCGCAGCGTGAAAGCCAAAGGATGTCCCGGGTCAGAGTTATAGCCTGATACGCATCATTGATAGCCTACCGCGCCGTTGCTTTGCAAGCGGCGGCGGGCGATTGTCGACGCACAAGATAATGTGACGAGGATACCGAAAATGGCAGCTTCACGCCCCCGCTCAGCGGCGAATCCGCTTCGCCGTGCCTTCACCGGCGCGATCGCCGCGCTGGCCCTCGCCAGCACCGCGAGCCAGCCGTTGCACGCGCAACAGGAGCCCCAGCCGGCGCAGGAGGGCGAGGGCTTCCGCTACTTCCCTAGGCCTGCCGAGGCCCCCGCCGGCGCGCCCAACGTTCTGATCGTGCTGACCGACGACGTCGGCTTTTCCGCAGCTAGCGGCCTTGGCGGCCCGATTCCCACGCCCGCATTCGATTCGGTCATGGCGCAGGGGCTGACTTATACCCGCTTCCACGTCACCGCGATGTGTTCGCCCACGCGCGCTTCGCTGCTGACCGGGCGCAATCATCATTCGGTGGGCTTCGGCGCGATCGCCAACGTAGCGGTGGACCAGCCTGGCTACACCTCCGTCATTCCCGAAAGCGCCGCGACCATCGGCGACGTGCTGAAGGCCAATGGCTACGCCACCGCCTTCTTCGGCAAGAACCACAACACGCCCGACTGGGAGACGGGTCCGCTCGGCCCGTTCGAACGTTGGCCTAACGGGCTGGGCTTCGACTATTTTTACGGCTTCAACGGCCCCGCCGCCGACCAGATCAATCCCGAACTGGTCGAGAACCGCAACACGCTGCGTCGCGATCCCACCGACGAGACCTATTTCCTTGATCGCGACCTTGCCGACAAGATGGTGGAATGGCTGCATATGCAGGACAGCCTGCGCGACGACCAGCCCTTCCTCCTCTATTTCGCCCCGGGCACCATGCACGCGCCGCAACAGGCGCCGAGCGAATGGATCGACAGGTTTGCCGGCCAGTTCGACCAAGGTTGGGACGTGCTGCGCGAACAGATCTTCGCCCGGCAAAAATCCGCCGGGATCATTCCCGCCGACGCCGAATTGGCGCCCCGCCCCGCGCGCATGCCGGCCTGGGACAGCCTCACCGATTCCCAGCGCAGCAATTACGCCCGCCTGATGGAAGTCGCCGCCGCGCAGATGGCATTCATGGATTTCCAGTTCGGCCGGGTTCTCGATACGTTGCGCGAGACGGGCGAACTGGACAATACGCTGATCCTCTACGTGCAGGGAGACAATGGCGGCGCGATCCACGAACTGGCTGGATCGATGAACGCCTATGAAGGCTTCGCGCAGATCGAGAGCACGGACGAGGAACTTACCGCGCGGATTGGCGATGCGGGCGGCGAGGACACGTTCGGAAACTATCCCGCCGGATGGGCCTTTGCGCTCAACACGCCGTTCCCGTGGGGCAAGGCGGTAGCCTCGCACCTGGGCGGCACACGCAACGCGCTCGCGGTATCCTGGCCCGCGCGCATTGCCGAACGCGGGGCGATCCGCACGCAATACACGCATGTGATCGACGTCGCGCCCACGATTTACGAAGCCATCGGCATCGCCGCCCCGGCGGTGGTCGATGGCGTGGAGCAGCAGGAGATCGACGGAAAGTCGTTCGTTACCAGCTTCTTCGATGAAGACGCGCCGAGCCATCGCACGGAGCAATATTACGAGATGCTGGGCAGCCGCGCCTATTACCGCGACGGATGGCTGGCCGCGACCGGCGTGACATGGGATCCCTGGCGCATCCCCGATTACGATCCGGCGACCCTGCCTTGGGAACTCTACAACCTCGACGAGGATTTTTCGCAGGTCGACAATGTAGCCGACGCCCATCCCGAAAAGCTGGCTGAACTCAAGTCGGCGTTCGACGAAGCGGCGGAGCGCTACGATGTCTACCCGCTCGCGTCGGACTATCTCGCCCGGCTCAATCCCGACAATCGCCCGCACGCCCTGCAACCCGCGCAAAGCTACACCTACTACGAAGGCGATGCTCGCTATCCGATAGCGGCTTGGCCCAACTTGACCCCCAACTGGGAAGCGACGGCCAACATCAGCACGGTTTCAGCGTCGGACAGCGGCCCGGTATTCGGCATGGGCATGCGCTTTACCGGCTACCGGCTGATGCTGGAGGACGGCGTGCCCGTATTCGTCTACGATCCGACCGGGCGGCCGGAAGAGCGGATGACGGTGCGGGCTCCCGCCGCCCTGCCCGCTGGCGACCATGAAGTGACGGTCGTTTTCTCACCGGAAGGCGGTGGCATCCGCCTGTCGCTTCTTGTCGACGGCGAAGAAGTCGCGCAGACCAGCGACGAGCGTTTCTACCGCGTCTTCAACGGGGCCGCATTGATCGGACGCCCACTGATCGACGACCGGACCGGTCCGCGCAGCTGTGATTGCACGATCGATCAGGTCACGATCACGCCGCGCTGATCCGGAGATGAAAGGCGACACGATGATCGGACGGTTTGGCGGATTGATCGGCACACTCGCGCTGGGCCTCTCGGGCTGCGGCGACGCAGGGACATTGCAGAATGCCTCCTGGCCCTTGCACGGTCGTGACAGTTCGGCGCAGCGATTTGCGCCGATCGACCAGATCAATACCAGCACGGTGGATCGCCTGGGCCTCGTCTTCGCGCATGACCTGGGCACCGACCGGGGCCAGGAAGCGACGCCGATCATGGTGGACGGCGTGCTCTACCTTGCCAGCGCCCACAATGTGATCGAGGCGGTCGATGCGACAAGCGGCGAATTGCTATGGCAATACGATCCGCAGGTTCGCGCGGAATCCGCCCGCGGCTGCTGCGGGCCGGTATCGCGCGGTGTGGCAGTGGAAGATGGACGTGTTTTCGTCGGCGCAATCGACGGCAGGCTGATCGCGCTCGATGCCACGACTGGCCAGCCGGTATGGGAAGTGCAGACGATCGACCAGGACGATAGGCTGGCGGTGAACTACACCATCACCGGCGCGCCGCGCGTGGTGGGCGACCTCGTGCTGATCGGCAATGGGGGCGCGGAATTCGGCGCACGTGGCTACGTGACCGCTCACGACCGGGCGACCGGCGAACGGCGTTGGCGGTTCTACACCGTGCCCGGCGAACCCGGCGTACCCGACAATGCAGCCAGCGATTCCGCCATGGCGATAGCGCGCGAGACCTGGGCCGGCGAATGGTGGAAGTATGGCGGCGGGGGCACCGCCTGGGATGCTATTGAATACGACCCGGAACTCGGCCTGGTCTATATCGGCGTCGGCAACGGCTCACCCTGGAACCACGACATGCGCAGCGACGGGAAGGGGGACAATCTCTTCCTCTCCTCCATCGTGGCGGTGGACGCTGCCACCGGCGAATATCACTGGCATTTCCAGACCACGCCGGCCGACAGCTGGGACTATACCGCCACGCAGAACATCATCCTCGCCGATCTTGAGATCGACGGGAGCATGCGCAAGGTGCTGATGCAGGCTCCCAAGAATGGTTTCTTCTACGTGCTGGACCGCGAAACGGGCGAGTTCATCTCGGGCGAGCCCTTCGTCAATGTCACCTGGGCGACCGGTCTGGATCCGAAAACGGGCCGCCCGATCGAGGTGCCTTCCGCGCGATATTACCGCACCGGCGAGCCGTCCTTCCAGTTTCCAAGCTCCGGTGGCGGTCACAACTGGCCGCCCATGGCTTTCAGCCCGGAGACAGGCTTGGTTTACATCCCGGCACAGGATGTCGGGATGCCTTTCGCGGAGGCGGAGGAGGAGCAGGTGATCGGGGCCTATACCTCCGGCGTCGCGATGGATGGCGGCGGTGCGATGACGCAGGAGGAACGCGATGCGCTCTATGCCGGGATGAAGGGCTATCTCATCGCCTGGAATCCGCACACGCAGCGCGAAGCCTGGCGGGTGAACGAAGTCGCGCCTTTCAACGGCGGTGTCCTCGCCACCGGTGGCGGGCTGGTCTTCGCGGGCAACACCGCGCGCGAACTGGTGGCCTATGATGCCAGCACAGGCGACAGGCTCTGGTCTTTCGACGCGCAGACCGCCGTCAGCGCGCCACCGATCACCTACGTCATCGACGGAGTACAGTATGTGGCCGTACTATCGGGATGGGGCGGCGGCTGGCCGCTGACGGGCGGCGTAATGGCGTTGCAGGCGGGCAAGGCTGTGGGGCCCAACCGCCTGCTGGTGTTCGCGCTCGAAGGGCAGGAAACCCTGCCCGCTTTCACGCCGCCCACAATGCCACGGCGCGCCATCGTTTCCGCCCGGCCGACCGACGAGGCCGCGATTGCGCGCGGCAACCAGCTTTATGCGCGCTATTGCCTGCGCTGCCATGGCACTGGCGTCGTGAGCGCAGGCGCCTATCCCGATCTGCGCGCATCCGGACTGGTGTCAGGGCCAGCCTTCCACACTGTCGTGATCGACGGTGCACTGGCCCCCAACGGGATGCCCGGCTTCGCCGACAAGCTGACGCCAGCGCAGCTGGAGGATATCCGCACCTTCATCCAGGCCCGGTCTTTCGAAGACCTGGGCGCGAATTAACAGGAGAGATCATGTCCGATCAGATGAAAACCGTGCTTGCCGAACTCGCTGCCCTGAAAGACCGGCAAGCCGCGCTCGAAGCGGAGGTGCGCCACGCGCGCGACTTTCAGAGCGTGCAGAACCTGCAGGCCGCCTACGGTTACTATGTCGACAAGGGCCTGTGGGACGAGGCGGCAGAGCTGTTCGCCGAGGACGGCTCCCTGGAACTGGCAGGACGCGGCGTTTTCGTGGGGCGCGAACGGGTGCGCGAATATCTCCGCCACCTGCCCTCCTACGGCAAGGGCGTGCTTTACAACCACATGCAGTTGCAGCCAGTCATCCACGTCGACAGCGAGGCGGGCACCGCCAAGGCGCGTTGGCGCAGCTTCATGATGGTGGGCTCTCTCGGTAAGGAGGCGCGCTGGGGTGAAGCCACCTACGAAAACGAGTACCGGCGCGTTGGCGAGGAATGGAAAATTTCGCTGCTGCACGGCTACATGAACATCTATGTTGAATTCGATCGCGGCTGGAACAAGGAAGGCGTACCACTGCTGCGATCGATCGACGGACTGCAACCCGATCTGCCGCCGACGATGCAATACGAATGCTATCCCGAGCCGCTGATCGCGCCGTTCCATTACGACAAGGTGTGATCAGCCGATGTCAGCCGTTACCCGCCTGAAGAAGGCCGCCGAAGCCTGCGGTGATACCGCCGCCCCGATGATCGCCGTCGACCATGAGGCGCTGCTAGCGAGCGCGGACCCGCAGCTCGAGGCGAACAAGAGGTTCTGCTACGACATGTACCGCACCGTCCTGCAGGCGGGCCATGCCGAACGCGTGCGCGATTTCATCGCCGCCGATTACATCCAGCACAATCCCAACGCTGCCAGCGGAGCCGCGGCGCTTGAGGAATTTGTTCGCAATTCCCGGCCCCGGCGCGAGATCGAACCGGTCATTGCCCTACCACTGGTTTCTATCATGGCGGAGCGCGATATGGTCACTTTCGTCTTCGTTCGCCGCGAGGAGGACGAGAGTTCGGGTCAGTATTTCACCAGCTGGTTCGACACCTTCCGGCTCGAAAACGGGAAGATCGCGGAGCACTGGGATCCCGCGCTGAAGAACCCGCAGATGGCGCGCATCGACCCCAATTCGAAACGGCTGGACTGAGCGCGCGGCGGGCCTGACCGCCGGGCAGCGCCTAGCACTTCTTCCGCACGACGCAGCGAAACCCCAAATGGCTGGCGGAACTGTCGACCGGCTGGCCTTGCCTTGCGGCGGGGCGATAGCGGCGACAGTAATTCTCCGCGCAAAGGTGCGATCCACCCTTGGTGACACGGCGGGGGATCTTCAGACCGGGATTGCACGGGTCCATGCTGTCCCGCTTCGTGCCGCCACGCGGATTGGCGATGTCGCAGCACGCATCGGGCGTCGCCTTCGCCCTAGGCCTGGGCATCGCATACCAATCGTCGGTCCATTCCCAGACATTGCCGATCGTGTCGTACAGACCGAACCCGTTCGCTGGATAGGAGCGCACCGGACTGGTGCCTTCCCAGCCATCCTCCAGCGTGTTCTCGTACGGGAAATCGCCCTGCCAGTAATTGGCCAACATCCGGCCATCGGGCGCAAGTTCGTCGCCCCACTGATAGGCGCGCTCGTCGCTGACACCGCCGCGTGCCGCGAATTCCCATTCGGCTTCGGTCGGCAGGCTCTTGCGCGCCCACTTGGCGTAGGCCCGCGCATCGGCGTGCGTCACGTGCACCACCGGGTGATCGTCCAGCCCATCCAGCGAGGAATCCGGACCATGGGGGTGGCGCCAGTCCGCGCCGAGGCTGAATTGCCACCATTGCGACCAGTCGCGCAGATCAACCCGGTGCCCGGGCCTGACGAAGACCAGCGATCCGGGCTGCGACAATGCTGGGTCAATGCCCGGGTAATCCCTGGGATCGGGCGGAATTTCGGCGAACGTGGTATGGCCGGTCGCCTCCACGAAAGCGGCGAACTGCGCGTTGGTAACCGGGATCTCGTCGACAAGGAACGGATCGACGCGCACTTTGCGGACCGGCTGTTCTTCCGGATAGAAGCCTCTCGAGCCCATTAGGAAGGTCCCGCCGGCCAATTCGATCATCCCGTCGTGCGGGGGCTTCCTGGAACTCTTTGCGCGCATCGTGTAAACTCTCGGACCTTGTGGTAATTTCAACCAAGCAGCCGTTCTATCATCCAGTAAGTCGCTAGCGTACCCACGGCATAACCAGCCAATCTGGGCATGGCCAACGCGGCAGGGTGGCCGCCGCCCAAGCGCCCGAGGGCCCAGATGATCGCCATCAATATTGTGGCGAAGATGACCTGCCCGATCTCGATGCCGATATTGAAGGCGAGCAGCGCGCTCACGAACCCGTCCGCTGGCAGGCCGATCTCGCGCAGCACCGTGGCAAAGCCGAAACCGTGCAACAGGCCGAACGCACCCGCTACCGTGACGGGTTTTCGCCAGGTCAGCGTATCGCGTTCGCCGCGCAAGATCTCCACCGCGAGGAACACGATACTCAGCGCTATGACCGCTTCGACCGTGGCAATGGGCAAGCGTATCAGGTCGAGCGCCGATAGTGCTAGCGTGATCGAATGGGCTATGGTGAAGCCCGTCACCGTGACCAGCACGCGCCGCGGCGTGCGCGCGATAAACACCAGCCCAGCGACGAACAGCAAATGATCGAACCCGATCGCGATGTGCTCCACGCCCAGAACGAGGAAATCGACGGATGTGCCCGTTTCCTGTCCCGGTGGGGCAAAAACAAAGCTGCTTTCGTTAGGCTGGCTCAGCACCGTCTGTACCGCATCCGACCCACCCGGGAAATAGCGCGCGAACGTGGCGAGATTGGGATTGGCCTGCGGATAGGCGATCTCAATCTGCCTGTCCGCGAGACCACCTGGGCAGCGCAGATGCGCCTGCGCCCAGTGGCCCAGATTGTCTGTCCAGTGGCGTCGCGCACCGGCAAAGTCGCAGCCCTGCACGGTAATCTCGGGCAGATGCCGCGCCTCGACATTGGCGGGCACGCGCCAGGTCAGCGTGAAATCGTCCGCGCCGGTGAGTTCGAACGTTACATTGAGCGGTCGATTATCATCTGCCAGCGCGGGTGCGGCCCACCAACTCAGCCAAGCGACCAGCAGGGCGAGGACCAGGCGCATCATCGCGCGATATCGCCCGCCAGTTCGAGCGGATAGCGCTCCATCAACCGGTCGAGCGCGCGATCCGCCGCACGCTGGCGTTTTTCGGCTAGCGCATCGGCGCGCACCTCTTCAGCGACCTCGTCGAACGCGGGACGGCGCACCGGGGCGATCGCGAGCGGGAACACGAGATGCTGCCCGTATTGCGACCGGATCGGCCCCTGCCACTCGCCGGGTTCGAGCGCGAAGACCCTCTTGGCGAATTCAGACCCGAAATGGCTGGCGACGACCTCGCCCGATGTATCCGAATAGTTTGAATGGTAGAGGAAACGTTCGCCGTAAGGTCCCGCGCTGTCGGCCGTCACCCCGCGCGTGCGCAATTCGCGCAAGGTTTGGCGCGCCTCTTCCACAGCGCCTGCGTCCTCGTCCGGCACGAAGACATGCGTGAACGTGATCGTGGGAGCCTGCGCGTAGCGGTCCGTATTAGCGGCGAAGTAGGCCCGCGCCTCGCCGTCATTGACCGCAAGGTCGGCCATCGCTTCCTCTGTGAGCAAGGTGCGCGCCTGCTGCACGATGCGCTGGCGGACAAGCGGATCGACGTCTGCCAGTCCTAGCGCCTCGCCCTCGCGATACAGCGCCTCCTGTAGCACCGCTTCGCGCACCAGTTGCGCGCGTTCGTCTGTTGGCATGCGCTCGAAAATCTGCGCAAACGTCTCCTCGTCATAGACCCGGGCGCGGCCCTGCATGAAGACCAAAAGGTCGTCCCGGTCGATGCGGATTGTCTGCCCTGCCGGTTCGTTGCCCTGCCATGCCGACACCGCCACGAACATCGCCGAGCCCGCGAGAAGAAAATGCAGCAGGGGCTCGCGCAGGAAAGCCCGCAGGGTCACGGCCGGTACCAGATGGGTGAACTCCACGCGCGTTCCTGAATCGTGGCGGGCTGTTCCAACGTGGCGGGGTCGAGGCCCAGCGCGATCGCGTCGTACAGATTGTGCCGCGGCGTGGGTATCTGCAGGACGCGAAGGTAATAATAAGCCGGCTGTGCCGAATCGAAATCGGGATCGCGCCACAGCGTCGCCAGCTCGGCGGCGCCGATTGCGTTGGTGTAGCGCGCGGTCTCTAGGTTCACCGTGTTGCCCACCGCGGGCAGCTTGCCGTCGGCACCGGGCTTGCGCGCGTCCGACCAGGCGACGTCGTAGATCTTTTCGTGGATCGTCCCGTCCGCAGACCGCCAGCCCTTCACCACCTGCACCCTGTCGAGGTTGGCCCCGTCCGGGTCCTTCACCGTGCGGATCAGCAACAACGGCGCGCGACCCTGCGCGTGGGCGAACAGTTCGCCTCCCATCGGCACGCCGTGGCGATAACCGATGGCGGCGAAATCCTTCGCCATCTCGTTTCCGGCCTCGTAGCCGTATCCGGCGAACACGCGAAGGCGGATGCGCGGCCCGGTCGTGGCATAGACTTCGCGGCGCCGGAACGCCTGGAAGATGGATTGGCGATCGTTGCGGTCGGCCCAGACCGCGGCGAGGCCACCCGCCGACATGCCCCAGCTTCCGTAGCGCGACGTATCGCCGCTCACGCGCTCTGCTGGCAGGATGTCCGAGCCTGACTTGCCCAGGAAGTTGTCCTCCTCCACCGAGCTGAATCCCGTATGGCTGTCGGTCGAGCCAATCATGCCGAGCGCGAACGGATTGACGCCGACGCGCGCACCGATGTCGAGGCCGGTGCCAAGGCTCGGGCGCAGGAAGGATCCTTCCTCGAATGTCATTTCGCCCGGTCCCAGCAGTGCGCGGCGCAGTTCGAAACCTGCAAATTCGTCTCGTGGCGAGAGCAGGGGATAGGTTTCCGACGTGCCCTTGTACTGGGTAACTTCAGCCACCGTTTCCCACGTCATGCGTTCCCTTGCGTAGGCCGCGTCGATCGGGTTGCCGTCGCTGTCGGTGCGCGAGAACATGAGTCCGTTGGAGAAATTCGAATTGTGCGGAATGGCCAGAAATTCGGCTCCGGTGCGCGCCTGCGTCTGGCGCAGGAACTGCCACAGCTCCTCGGGCCGCATGGTGTCATAATTCGATAGCGGCAGGAACTGGCGCGCGGTTTCGCCATCGGTGGGGGTGAAGACCACGCGGTGGAGGTTCAGCCCGCCCGGCGTTGCGCTCCATTCCCAGCCGATGAAGCTCGTGAACTTGCCCGGTTCGTTATAGCGCTCAGCGGCATCGATCTGGTCGTCCCATGCCAACTGCCGCAAGCGGGGGTCCTGGATGGCCTGTATCGTCGGGCTGTTACCCGCAGTGGGATCGAATTTCTGCGTGGTGTAAAGCGCCGCGTTGGGATCTTCCAGGAACCGCGCCAGCAAGGCCTTGCCCGCTTCGGTGCCGAGCAGGATGGGATTGCGCTCTATCAAGCGCTGCGAAATCGAGAGCGCTTCGGCATGATCGGCGACCACGATGAAATCGAGCGGACGGTCGATCCGAACCTTCGTGCCCAGGCGCGGGTGCAGCACCGTTTCGCCCCGCGCGAAGCGGTAGGCGGTATCGATGTCGGCATTAACCAGGCCGTTCTCGTAGGCATCGGCGGAATTCCTGGTGTGGAGATGCGTATCGCCCCACAGCAATCGCCGGTCTTCGACCGACTGCGAGGCGTAGTTGCTGGCCTGGGGATCTGCGCTTCCCGGCATTTCAAGCTGTTCACCTGCCGATTGTTCGCAGGCGGAAAGCGCGAGCGCGGAACAGGCGAGCGCAAGCAGGCTGCTGCAATACATCTTCACGGTCATGTGACTTCTCACCCTCGGGTCCTCTCCTGTTTGGTTCGTCCGTCCCGCATCTTATCCGTGACGCTGCCGGATCATGTCGGCGGCCTTTTCGGCAACCATGATGACCGGCAGGTTCGTATTGCCTCCGGGAAGGCGGGGAAAGATCGAGGCGTCGATCACGCGCAGCCGGTCGACGCCCTGCACCTTCAATTGGCCGTCCACCACTGCCTCCGCATCCGTACCCATCGCACAGGTGCCCGAGGGATGATAGGCGGTCGCCGCGGTCTGGCGAACATAGGCGAGAATTTCGCTGTCGCTCTCGGGTTCGTCGGGACGGGTCATCGCCCCGGTCACTTCGGCCAGCGCGGGCTGCCGCACCACCTCGCGAAGGACGCGGTAGCCGTGGATCATCTCGGCCCGGTCCCGTTCGTCCGAAAGCAGATTGAACAGGATCGAGGGGTGATCGGCCGGGTCGGGCGAAGCCAGCGATATTCGCCCCCGGCTTTGGGGATAGTTGAGCGACCACATCGCACTCAGACGCGTGCCGTGCCGTTTCCTGATTCCTGGGAACCAGACCTTCGTTTCCATCGCCAGCGGGACGAACAGGAAGTGCATATTCACCGCCGGATCGCTCGGATGGGTGGAGACGTTGGCAGATCCGGCGAGCGCGGGGGCGCCCATGATGCCCTTGCCCGTCACCGCCCACCTCAGCACCGAACGCGCTGCACGGTCGAACCGCACCTGCTCCTCGAAACCCCATTCGCGATCGAGCGCGAACTCCATCGAGGCGCCGGGGTGGTCCTGCAGATTGGCGCCGACCTGCGCCCTGTCGGCCTTCACCTCGATGCCAAGCGCTTGCAGATCTCTGCCCGGACCGATGCCGGACAGCAGCAGGAGTTGCGGCGAGTTGATGGCACCGCCGCACAGCAGCACCTCTCCCGCCGCGAGTGCGGTTCGATCCTCACCCTCGTGACGATAGGCAACACCAGTTGCGACACCGTTCTCGACAACGATCCGCTGCACTTCGCTATCGGTGCGTACCGTCAGGTTCGCCCGCTCGCGAACAGGGTCCAGATAGGCTCGCGCGGTGCTGGCGCGGCGTCCCTTCGCCGTGATGGTGAAATCGGGGATGCCGAAGCCGTCTGTACGCTCCCCGTTGAAATCGTCGGTCAGCCGGAAGCCCATCGCCGTCGCGGCCTGCGCCACCCGGTCCCACAGGCGGCCGGGCGCGGGATGCTGCTGCACCGAAACAGGACCGCTGCCGCCATGCAGGGGGGTATCGCCCCGCCAGTGACTTTCCAGCTTGCGGAAATACGGCAGGACGTCCTCGAAGCCCCAGCCTTCGAGGCCAAGATCGCGCCAGAAGTCGTAATCCTCGCGGTGGCCACGGATCGCCATCATGCCGTTCAGCGCCGAGGTACCGCCCAGCATCCTGCCGCGCGCGACCGGCAGGCGGCGGGAGTTCAGTTCGGGTTCGGGTTCGGACATGAACCCCCAGGTCAGACGCGGATCGGGCCACAGTCGCGACACCGCCAGCGGCATCGCGACATCCCACCTTCGCCCGCTGCCGCCCGCTTCCAGCAGCAGTACGCGGGTGTCCCGATCTTCGGTAAGCCGCGCTGCCAGCACGCACCCCGCGGAGCCCGCACCCACGATGATGTAATCGAAGGTCTCCATGCCCCTCAGACGACTTTCCAGAAACGGAAGATCGAGCCTGTCGGATTGCGCTGGCCCACGCCGACGAAAATCGTCCGGTTCAGCCAGTCGTAGGGGCCGGCGGGTGCTTCGAAACGGGGTGTCATGCGCATGTAGTAGCTGGTGGGATCGACCGGTTCCTGCGCCATCAGCTTGCGCACCACTTCAGGCGGAGCGTGGCGCACGCCCGTGCTGCGCTTCAGGATGTTCGCACCGTCATCCGTTTCCAGCAGATATTGCGATTCGAACCGGCCGCTTCCGTCCTGCCTCACCATCGGGAAGTCACCGCCGCTCTTTTCGACGATGCGTCCAGCAATGCTTGGACCGCTGAAGGTGCCGTTTTCAATCAGCACCGCGCCGCGCGTGTATCCTTCCGCGAGTTCGATATGCATGCGCGCGCCCAGCGCGATCCTGAATTCCAGCGCAAATTCCAGCTTCATCACACGATCCTGTAAATGATTGTGTCGGATGCGCCTTCGCGGCGCTCGGCAATGAAGGCGCGCGTAGCCAGCGCGGCCAGCGCGCCCTGCTCGTCCGCTTCGAAAAGCAGCGTGCAACGCAAGTCGCGCGAGCCGTTATGCAGCACTTCGTATCCTTTGCCGAAGGCGTGAACGACGTCTCCACCTACAAACGCAATGTAGTATTCGGCTTCCACCGAGGTGACGCCATCCGCCCGGTGAAGCAGCGTCTCACTGCCCCCCACAAGCGAGCCGGAAAACCCTTCCCCAGCAAAGGCCCCCCCTGCAACGGGGCGGCATGAGCGTGCGCCCCCGGTCGCGATATGTCCGACATGGTGGGTGTCGCCGAAATCGATCCGCATTTCGAAAGCGGGTTCGAAGGCGGGCTCTGGCGCGGTAAAGTCTTGCGTATCCATCAGTAGCTCATCGTGACCGACTTGAACTCCGTATAGGCCTCCACTCCGGCGCGCCCGTTCTCGCGGCCGAACCCCGATTGCTTGACGCCGCCCGAAGGCAGCGAAAGGTCTGCGCCGCCTGAAGTGTTGATCCTGACCGTGCCTGACGCGATGCGGTCTACCAGACCCATGGCCTTGGCAAGGTCGCGCGTCCAGACATAGGCCGCGAGGCCGTACTGGCTATCGTTCGCCAGCGCGGCGATCTCGTCGAGGTCCGCGGTCTCGAACGGAGTCACGCATAGCACCGGGCCGAAAATTTCTTCACGGGCCGCCTCCATGTCGGGCCTGACCTCGTGCAGGATCGTCGGCTCGACAAACCAGCCCGGCCCTTCGGGTGCCTGCCCAACGGTCACTACGCGCGCCCCGCCTGCCGCCGCGCGCTCCACGAAGCCGCGCACCCTGTCATGCTGCCGCGAGGAAACGACCGGGCCCATACGCGTTTCTGGATCATGTGCGGAGCCCAGCGTCATGGTGGCGGCGATGTCGGCCACCTTACCCGCCAGTTCGTCCGCGACCGACGCATGGACTAGCAACCGCGAACCAGCGGAGCAGGTCTGGCCGGTATTGAAGAATATGCCCGACGCGATACCCCTCGCTGCGGCGTCGAGATCGGCATCGGGCAGGACGATCACGGGGGACTTACCGCCCAGTTCCACCGTGCAGCGCTTCAGCCGCCGACCGCAGGCAGCCGCGATAGAGCGGCCCACGTCGGTCGAGCCGGTAAACGCGATCTTGGCCGTATCGGGGTGATCCACCAGCGCGGCGCCAACCTCGTGCCCGACCCCGGTCACCACGTTGAAGAAGCCGGCGGGAAAGCCGCTTTCCATCGCCAGTTCGGCAAGGCGAAGTGAGGACAGCGAAGTCTGCTCGGCAGGTTTCAGCACTGTGGCACACCCTGCCGCGATTGCCGGCGCGACCTTGAAGACTGCCCCCATCAGCGGATAGTTCCAAGGATTGATCTGGCCAACAACCCCCACCGGCACGCGGCTGGCATAGCCGTGCCAGTTACCGGGCGTCGACATCTCCACCGTTTCGCCCGTTATCTTCGTAGCCCAGCCCGCGAAATACCGCAGCGCCATAGCGCATACCGGCACATCGATGAGTCGGTTGTTGAAGATCGGCTTGCCCGCGTCGACGGTTTCCAGCCAAGCCAGCTCTTCCGCGTTTCCAAGTACCTTGTCCGACAGTGCGAGCAAGGCATCGCCGCGCTGCGAGGGTGACCATTTGTGCCGCAGGGTGCGATCCATCGCCTGTCTCGCAGCGGCCACCGCGTCCGACACGTCCTGCGCATCGCCCGCCGCGATCTCGCCGACCACCTCTTCGGTCGACGGGTCCTCGACAGGCAAGGTCTTCGTGCCGGAAGGTCGGGAAAGCTCTCCGTCGATGAAATGCCGCGCCGCTGTGCGCAATGTGCTGTCAGGCACGGTCATTTTGTTCATTGCGCGTCCTTCCCGGCGAAAACACAGGTTCGAGGCAGCGTTTAGGACAGGCGCCAAACGATGACTTGTCCCAAAGTGTTGCTCGCTGACTGGGAGTGCACCGGGCTTTGCTGCGACCTATTTTTGCTGGACTCGCGTTTCGGTAAGGTACTATCTTCTGGTCAAGAGCGCGAAGATAATCGCGCCTGTCGTCGCCATGAGACGCGGAGAGGCATGCTTAATTTCGTTACACGCTCGTCCAACGAGGCTGATCGCAGCAGGCAGTGGTGCGCGCTGACCCGGGCAGAGCATGTGCGCTTTGGCGACGCGCGTGAGGCATCGCTGCGCGGCGGCGATTTCGGCGACGTGCGACTGTGCCTGGTTTCGATGGGCAAGCACCATATCGTTCAGGGTCCGGCAGCCCACAGCAATCAGGACCGACCGACGCTCAAATTCATTTTCCAGGAGTGTGGCGAGGCGACGATCCGGCAGGGTTCGAGAGAATTCCTCCTCGCGCCGGGGCAATGGCATGTCATCCGCAAGGACCTGCCTTACGAACTCGATTCGGCTGACCAATCCAGGCAATTGTGCATCACGCTTTCCAGCGAAGCGCTGGGGGTGGACGCGCAAGCATGGCATGCTTGGCAGACGCCGCGCAGTTACCTTGGTGGTGGTGCGCAGATATTGCATGCCAGTTCTACCGCGTCGATCATGTGCGGTAGCAATCTGTCCGAGCAGGATTGCAAGCGTCTCGGTGCGCAGGTCGCGCAATTGATCGGCATCTCGGTTCGCAGCGATACCGGCGGCGCGATGCCCGATCCTCGCGAAGCGAAGCGCCGCGAACTGCTCGATTACATCGATCGCACCCTTGCCGATCCGGATCTCAACGTAGAGCGTCTCGCACGCGAATTCGGATGCTCGGTCAGAACCATTCACAAGCTGTTCGAAGATCAGCCTACCACGGTGGTGCGAACCATCTGGGACAAGCGCCTGGAACGGTGCCGTTCGGAATTGCAGGATGCGGCCCTCGCCTCACGCTCCATCACCGAAATCGCACACGAATGGGGTTTCAGCGACTCCCAGCATTTCAGCAGGTCATTCAGGAACAAGTATAACAGTTCCCCGCGCAATTACCGCGCCATGCACCTTCTCGATTGATACCGCGACTGCCCTACCCGCTGCAATGCGTTCCTGGACACATAGCTGCGCCCGGGTTCACGCGATGAGGTCCGATCCGATCTAGGCTCTTCCTGAAACAGGTAAGGACGTGACCCGTCACTTGCCGGGATTGGTCGAGGATCTCGAATGACTACCAGACAACGTGCGCTGGCCCTGCTGCTGCTGGCCTCGATAAACGCCTTCGGCTTCATCGACCGGGTGATGATCGCCTTGGTCGCGGAAAAGATCAAAGCCGAATTCTTCCTGTCCGACACGCAGATCGGTCTGTTGGGCGGCACCGCCTTCGCGGTCGTCCATGCGCTCGCGAGCATACCCATTGCGCGTCTTGCAGAGAACTTCAGCCGGGCGCGCGTGACGGTGGGTTTCCTGATGCTGGCATCGACGTCCACCGCGCTGGCGGGCGCCGCTGGCAGCTTCCTTCATCTGCTGTTATGCCGCATCGGCATGGCGGCGGGCAACGCGGCGACGGAGGCCCCTCCCCATTCAATCATCTCGGACATGTACCCGCCCGAAAAGCGTGCATCGGCAATTTCCATTTTCATGCTGGGCGTCCCGACCGCAGCCCTGTTCGGTTCCTTCGCTGGAGGGCAGATCGCCGAGTCGTTCGGCTGGAGAAACACATTCGTCGTTTTCGGCGCAGGCGGGGCACTGATCGCCGCTCTGGGCTTCTTCCTGCTGAAGGAACCGGAGCGCTCGCACGAGACCGAAGGCGACGCGGAGCGCCTCGGAACCCTGCAGATCTTCAAGGCAATCGCGTCACGCCGAACGTTGGTGATGATGACCTTCGGCGTGGCCGCCGTCAGCCTGGGAAGTTTCGGCGTGAACACTTTCCTCCCGGCCTTCTTTACCCGCGAATTCGGTTTCAATGCGGGCGAAGCAGGGCTGGCGTTCGGACTCATCTCCGGCGTCGCTTCGCTGGTGGGTACCCTGCTCGGAGGATATGTTAGCGAATGGATGGCGGCGCGGTGGGACCAGCGCTGGTTGCTGGGCTTCCCCGCGCTCGGTGCGCTTGTCGGAACGCCATTGTTCATAATCGGAGTGCTGGCGCAAAGTGCAGTCGCGGCCGTGCCCTTGATGCTGGTGGGTTCTGTCTTCTTCTATACGAGCATGGGCCCGGCGATCGCGACGCTGCATGGCTTTCTCGGCCCGCACAGCCGTGCCACCGGTTCGGCGATCTTCCTTCTCGTCGTCTACATGATCGGCCAAGGGGTCGGGCCGCCGCTGATCGGGATCGTCAGCGATGCCGCATCCTCGAGCGCTTACGGCTCGGGCAATTTCTCGCTCGAATGCGCCGGCGCAGCAGCGCAGGTCACGGGTTCGGCATGCGCGGCAGCGTCGGCTGCCGGATTGCAGTTTGCCATCGTCGCCTTCGCAGCTTTCTTCGTGCTGGCTGCACTTCTGCTGTTCGGTGCCGCGCAGAGCGGTCGCCGAGAGGAGGCGATCGCACGGGCCTGAGAGGCGACGTGGTTTTGCGCCGAACATGCGCAGGCGCTGCCAGTCAAGAATCGGCACTCTCATACACGCATGACAACTTTGAAACGTGCATAGGCACTCTGGTTACCGAATGTCCAGAAGCGGCAATTCGGCTGATAAACAGGCGATTTCGGGTTTCCGTATTTTGGCCGATAAGAATTGGGAGAGTTCAAATGAATGCAACAAGTTTCGCGGCTTTGTTCCGCAACGCCGCACTTTGCACGACCATGCTCGCCATGGCCGCGCCTGCGCTGGCCCAGGTGCAGACAACGCAGGATGAACCCGAAGACTCGCTGAATAGCGAGGGTGCCATCATTGTCACCGCGCAGTTGAGGGAACAGCGCCTCGAAGACGTGCCCGTGACCGTATCCGTCGTCGGCGGCGAGTTCCTGACCGAGCAGAACATCACCGAACTCAGCGATGTCTCGCAGCGCCTGCCCAACGTGAACATCTCATCCGGAACAATTTCCAACACGGTCGTCATCCGCGGCGTCGGGTCAGGGCCCAATCCCGGTTTCGAACAGTCGGTCGCCACCTTCGTGGACGGTGTCTATCGCAGCCGCTCGCGTGCTACCCGCGCGGCGCTGTTCGACCTTCAGCGCATCGAGGTGCTGAAGGGACCGCAGCTCACCTTCTTCGGTGCCAACGCGATTGCGGGCGCGCTGAACATCGTCTCGCGCAAGCCCGGCTTCGTCTCGGACGTGAACGGTTCCGCCACCTACACTTTCGAGACCGGCGGGTACGACCTGCAACTGGGTGTCGATCAGCCGATCACTGACACGCTGGCCGTGCGTGTCGCCGGGCGGGCGTCGGGCAGCGACGGGTACATCTACAACGAACGGCTGGACGAGGATGGTCCGCGCGATCGGACCTATCAGGGTCGTGTCAGCCTCGTGTTCGAGCCTTCGTCTGCGTTCGAATCGGTCCTGCGCGTCGACGGGATGACCCAGAGCACCAAGAACGCTGCTGCCTATCAGGCGTTGAACTGCCCTCCCGGCCCTGGCTTCGCCATCGCACCCGTAAATACCTGCCAACGGTACATCAACCTTACCGGCGGCCCGGTCGACGACGAGCTGGATTACACGACGGCCAGCGGCGAAACTTCGAACGATTACGAATTCGTCGAGGCCGCCTGGGTCAACACCCTGAACGTTGGCGATGCCGCGTTCAGCGCGATCAGCGGCTATTTCTGGCACAACAATGAAACGCGCGGCCAGGCGGTGCCTTTCCCGATTAACGCGATTGTCGGGCAGGACGGCTTCCCCACCTCACAGAACGAGACCTACGAACAGATCAGCCAGGAAATCCGCTACCAGACCGATACCGGCGGCCTGATCGACTACATGGTCGGCGGCTATGTCGCCAAGGGAGACCTGCAGCTCGACACGGTCGTGGGCTTCCGCTTCCTGCCTTTCGGCGCCCGCGACACGACCGGCAATTTCAACGCAGGCACACCGCTGGCCGGATTCAACATCATCGAACAGGAGGATCGCACGCTCTCGGCGTTCGCATCGGCAACAATCCGTCCGACAGATGCGCTGCGGGTGAACCTTGGCCTCCGGTATTCGAACATTCGCAAGGAAGCCGATCGCGCCGCGACACCGGGTATCAGCTTTTCGCCTAATCCGCGCAACGATTTCCTCCCGCAATCGCCCGCGCTGACCGCGATTATCGCGGGTCTACTCAACACGAACACGGACGATTTCCCAAGTCCTTCGATCACCGACGATCGCTTCATGCCGTCTGTCGGCGTGCAGTACGATGTCAGCCCGGACGTGATGGTCTATGCGAATTTCGCGAGCGGGTTCAAGGCGGGTGGCTACAGCTTCGGCGCCAACAACGAGGAGTTCGAACCCGAAGAGGTCGACGCCTACGAGATCGGCTTGAAGGGCAACTTCTTCGACCGCGTCCTATCGCTGGAAGCATCGCTCTATCGCAGCAATTACACCAATTTGCAGGAAACCAGCCTGCAATTGCAGCCCACCGGAGCGATCACATCGCTGGTCGCGAACGTCGCGGCATCGCGGTCCCAAGGTGCCGAACTCAATGCGACTGTGCGCGCGACGGACTGGCTCACCCTGACAAGTGGTGTGGCCTATCTGGAAGCTGAGTACACCGACTACCCCAGCGGGGCTTGTACCATCCTCGCCCTGGCACAGACGCCGGGATGCAGGCAGGATCTGACCGGCGCGCAGCGGCCGTATGCTCCCGAATGGAGCGGGAATGTCGGCGCGGACATCGAGATACCCGTGGAAGACTTCGTGGTGTCGATCAATCCGCTGTTCTATTTTTCGTCGAGCTATTTTCTTAGCGCGACCGCGGACCCGCTGCTTAGGCAGGATGGCTACAGCAAAATTGATCTCAGGATAGGTTTCGGACCGTCCGACGGACGCTGGGAACTCGCAGTGGTGGGCAAGAACCTGACCGACCGACTGACAACGCAGTTCGCGCAGGCCGTTCCGCTCGCACCCGGCACGGTGGCCGCGCTGGTCAATCCGCCGCGCACGATCGGCCTGCAGTTGACTTTCCGCTAATTATCCGACGCCTATCATCAACGAAAGAAAGGGGAGCCTGACAGGTCGCGCTCCCCTTACGTTTTACCATGAAACCAATTACTTTTCTTATGGGCTTTGGCCTGATGGCGCTGGCCACCTCGGGCTGTTCGACTGCGAACACCTTGCACACCGGCGCCGAAGTCACGCCCGCATCGCCGCGAGCCGGGCCAACGGTGGGACCGGACAGGCTGGTCCTGCTCGGGACGAAGGGCGGCCCGGTCGCTGATCCCGAAAGATACGAGCCCGCTTCCCTGCTAGTCATCAACAACCGGCCCTATATCGTCGATGCGGGAGCGGGTACTGTGCATCGGCTGGCCGAGGCAGGCGTGGAGCCCGCCGATGTCAGAACCATCTTCCTGACCCATCATCATCTCGACCACACGGCGGGCCTTACCGCCTTGCTGTCGCTGAACTGGATCAACACCGGATTACGTGGCAGCGCGATCGAGACGGTTGACGTCTACGGGCCTCCGGCAACGCGCGAACTCGTGGCGGGAGTGCTGTCGGTTCTCGCCGTATCGGAGCGAATCTTTCGTGGCGGCATTCCCGGCCTCCCACGCGCTGCCGATCGTTACCGGGGGCATGACACCTCCCCGGGTGAAATTTACGCCGATGCGAATGTCACGGTTACGGCGCTAGAGAACTCGCATTACAGCCACGACACGTACGGTCCTGGCGGGCGCGACGCCTCCTACGCCTACCGTTTCGACACTGCGGGTGGCAGCATTGTGTTCACCGGCGATACCGGCCCTAGCGAAAACGTGGTCGACCTCGCCCGCGGCGCAGACATACTGGTCAGCGAGGTGCTTAATCCGGAAAGGCGGGAGGGCCTGCCTCAAGCCGAATCTGCGGCCGGACTTTCGGAACACATGATGCGCGAGCACCTGACCCCTCTCGCGGTCGGCCAGCTTGCGGCTTCTGCCGGCGTGGAACGGCTGGTGCTGCATCATATCACCGGGGTTCTTACTCCGAGCGCCCGGGCCACGACCCTCGCCGAAATCCGCAAGACCTTCGGCGGCGAGGTCGTGTTCGGCAGTGACCTGATGGTGGTGGGCATCAACTAAGCACGGCCAACAGTCTGGCAGCGTCATATCGCCCTGCCCGTTGCGATCAGGCCGTGCTGACCGCTCGCCCGCCACTTCCATTGCCACGTCGTCCGACAGGAAGACGCCTTGCGAACGAAGCCGTGGCTGTTGGCATCTCAGGGAATATAATGGCCGCCCAATAAGCCGCCCGATAAAAGGCCGTCGATGCTGCGCGTGACGAGTGATCCGTAGGCACCGACACTACTGGGAACTAGGATCCTATCGAGGGCAAGATGCCCACCTCGTAGGGCGCGAGCACGTCCCGCTCCAGCTGGCGCGCTCAATCCGCGCAAAGCCCGCCAGCCGCCGCGTGTGGCGCGCGCCCAACCGGCTGGCGCTCTGGAGCGAATAACCCAAGGCAGCCGAATTTTGATATTACATTCCTAAGTATCCTCCGAGATCCCAGTCGAGCGGGAAATTTCCCGCCCGAAAGGGAAATGAAGAAAAGCGCAGGCTGAGGTTCGTCCAGGATCAGAGCGCGCTGGGCGCACCGTCGAGCAGGATGGTCTTCGTTTCAAGAAACGAAGCCAGACCCTCGGGTCCACCTTCACGCCCGATGCCGGACTGCTTGAACCCGCCGAACGGCTGGCCGAATTCCATGCGCATGCCGTTCTGGCCAATCATGCCAGTGCGCATTTGTCGCGCGATACGGTAGGCGGCATCTTTATCATGCGTAAGGACCGAGCCATTGAGGCCGAAATTGCTTTCGTTAGCAATGCGGATCGCGTCCGCCTCGTCTTCTGCCGGGATCAAGCACAGGACCGGCCCGAAGATTTCTTCCTGCGCGATCCTGCTTTTGTTATCAACGTTGGCGAAAAGGGTCGGCTCTAGGAAGAAGCCTTTATTGAAGCCTGCCGGACGCTGCCCCCCGGTCACAAGGTCCGCCGTATCGCGACCGATCTCGACGTATTCCTCCACCCGCGCAAGCTGCCGCTGCATCGCGAGCGGGCCCATCTGCGTATCGGGGTCGGTGCTGTAGCCCACCTTGATGCCCTTCATGACTTGCGCAATCGCCTCTGCAAGTTCGTCGTGGCGGTGCCTGGGTACAATCGCGCGGCTCAGCATTGCGCAGACCTGACCGCTCATGACGGTGATCGTGTTACCCAGAATCGCCGCGGCAACCTCAATCGGGAAATCATCCCGCACGATCGCGGCCGATTTCCCGCCCAACTCCAGTGTGCAGCGGGCAATACGTCCTGCGCAAACTTCGCCAATGCGCCTGCCTGCACCCGTCGATCCAGTGAAAGTTACCTTGTCCACTCCGGGATTGTTAACCAGATTGTCAGAAGCGTCGCGACCCGCGGCGACGAGGTTCACCACGCCGTCCGGCAAGCCCGCCGCCTCCGCCGCTTCTGCCATGATATAAGCTTCGAGCGGGGTTTCGGGCGCGGGTTTCATGATCACGGTGCAACCAGCCAACAGCGAATAGGCGGTTTTGGAGGCCATAATACCATAGGGCGAATTCCATGGTGCAATTGCGGCGACGACGCCTACTGGTTCCTGCGCGATGACGACGGTGTCGACTTCGGTCCCTTTCCGTTTTTCGGTGAAGGGATAGGTATCGGCATAATCGGCGATGTTCATCAACTGCATTGTCGATCCGGCCGTCATGACTGGCGAGAAGCTCGCGAGTCCGCCGACCTGCAATGTCCATGCCTCGGCGAGTTCGGAATGCCGCTTTTCCAGTTCGGTCCCCATCCGGCGAATGTAGCCGGCCCGCTCCGCGGGGGTCATGCGCGGCCAGCGGCCTTCATCGAATGCCTTGCGCGCGGCCGCGACGGCGCGGTCCATGTCCTCCGGTGTGCCGTCCACGACTTTCGCGATAACCTCCTCGGTGTCGGGCGAAATGACACTGATGGCACCCTTGCCAGTCGAAGATAGCCACTGGCCGCCGACAAAAATCTTATCGGGACACGCAATTCGGATCGAATCTGGAAGCATTTGCTTTTCCTCTTTCTTGTACGGAGTTCAGGCCGAGGCGCGTGCTCGGGCCTGCTTCAGTTGCTCGGTGGGAACCCAGGTACCATGTACCTGCGAGCGCATGCGTTCGGGCAAGGGAACGCGAGCAACGGGGCCGGCAGAGATATTGCCTGCCTCGACAATCCAGAGCTCGGACACGAAATGGTCCCCCTCACCCACTTGACGGTCGACGACGAAAAGTAGCCAGCCGGGGTGCCCATCCTGCCTGGACGGAACATGAACCGGCTCGTTTAGGCCCATCCCTCGATCGAGGCCGAGCAAGTCCATCCCACCCCGATCGGGCGCAATCTCGACGAGAGCGTTAAACGCGAATCCCACGGGTCCGCCTGGAAGCGGGGGGCCACCTTGGGGATTTAGCGTCATATACCAGGCGGTCTCGTGGCGACGGCCTTGGTCCGCATCGCGCAGGCGCGGCATGTCGCCGGGAGGTCCAATCGGCCGTTCTTCGTAAGTTTCTGCATCGGATGCCGTGTCAATCGTCCATCGCATGGTACCGCCGCCAATTTCCTGCTGCGGAATGTCGATGCCTCCCGCTTCGCGCATGAAACCGAAAGCGCACGTATCTGACACGTGCAGGTCGATATGGATCAGGTTGCCGTCGTCGAATGCGTTGATCATGTGGAACGCCGAGATCCCTGGACGTCCCTTGAACCAGCGCAATTCTTCGACTTTGCCGTAGCGCGGCATGATCCCGACCCAGCTTTCAAGCTCTTGCTGATGGGCCCAATGCGCGCCGCCTTCCTTAAGCCTGTCAATATTGGCTGTGGTCGGGAAGATCGGGAAGATTGCGTACTTCTCGGTAATCACGAAATCGTGGATTGACGAACAATATGGCTGCTTGAACCACTGCTCCGATACCAATCTTCCATCCTTGTCCGCGATGCAGTAGGCGACGTCGTCGGTGCACAAGCCGCCGGCCTCGTAGCCAAAAAAGAACATCTCTCCCGTTTCCGGGTCGATGCGAGGATGGGCAGTGAATGTTTCGGATTTCAGCGAGCCAAAATAGTCCCACCGGCCCAGCGTCTGCAGCGTTTCGGGATCGATCTCATAACCGAGGCCGTCTTCCTTTGTCATGAACAGGCGCCCCGCGTGCCAGACCGGTGTCGTATTGGCGACGGTGCGGTCCCTGCCTTCGATCGAAGGATCGTCGGTAAACGGGTTGCGATAACGCCCGAAAAGCGCTCTGCCCGCATCTTTTTCAAGCTTGTACCTATCGGTTTCAACGTATCGGATCGCATAGCCGACCTTACCCTCGTGTATCGTGAACTTCGAGATCATCCCGTCGCCAGACAAGCCGATCTCGTCCTCGAACATCGGGGGGTGGGGAAAGTCGGGAACGGCCCGAAAGAAGGCGCCGTCAATATCCGTCGGAATGTCGCCGAGTACCGGCAGGTCTTCGACTTCCCATTCCAGGTTTACCGGGGCATTCAACCCGGTAAAATGGGTAGTGTCAGGATACTTCGTCATCGAACGTTTCCTTTAAGTAGTAGTGCCTTGAAGGCGAGCAGCTGGTGTAGCAAATGGCCCGCCGCCCAAACTTGGACGAAAGTGCCCAGATGCCACTATAAGTGCGCCGAGGTATTAGTTCGAAAGGGTACGCGCCACGTGATCGGCGCCCTTGTCGCCGATCATGATGGCCGTGGCATTGGTGTTCCCGGCGGGCAGCGCGGGCATGACCGAGGCATCTGCCACCCAGAGGCCATCAATACCACGGACCGCAAGGTCCGGGCCGACTACGGCCATCGGATCCTCTCTTCGGCCGATCTTTGCCGTTCCGGCGGGATGGAACATTGGCACGCCGGCCACGCCCACATAGCCGCGCAGTGTCTGTGCATCCTGTGCCGTGCCACCCGGGCGCAATTCATTCGCGATAAGCGGTGCGATCGCCGGCTGCGATAGAATGTCGCGTGCCGTGCCGATGGCCTCGACCAGTTGCTCCACATCGTCGGCACTGCCCAACTGGCGGTAATTTATGACCGGCATAGCCATTGGATCGTTCGATCGAAGGGTAATCGAGCCGCGGTAACTGGGCCGCATTAGGCCAACTAACGTCGACACCGAAGGTGTCGGACGCAGGACGAGGCGGCCTTTTTTGTCGAGGTCGAAGGCAAATGCGGCGAAACAAATCTGAACATTCGGTGCCGGCAATCCTTCCCGCGTACGGACGAACGCCTGCGCATGCCCGATCGCAGTCGTCAGCGCACCCTGACGCAGCAGCCCCATCCTTGCCACTTGCAAGGCTCCGCGCAATCCGCGCGCATCCTGATTCAGCGTGCGGGCGTTGACCTCGTTCACGACATGCGTGCCGACATGATCCTGAAGGTTCGCGCCGACGCCGGGAAGGTCGCGTACGACCTGGATCCCCAGTTGCGCTAGATGCGCCGCTGGACCGATGCCAGACAGCATCAGCAGACGCGGAGTATTCATCGCACCGGCCGAAACGACAACGCCGGCGCGGGCGTGGAGTGTACGTGTATGCCCGCTTTGCGACACCACGACACCGGTCGCACGTCCATGCTGCGTCACGATGCGCAGGACCTGAGCCTCGAGCAGTACTTCCGGGCCCTTGCCATGGTCCAACCTTTCAAGATAACCACGCGCCGCCGAACAACGCAGTCCGCCGCGTTGCGAGACCTGGATGTAATCAACGCCTTCCGCGTCCTTGCCGTTCAGATCGGGAGAGCGCGGGATACCTGCCTGCTGCGCCGCCTCTATCCATTTTTCCACGACGGGATAGCGAGCCCTCCCTTCAGAAACGGATATCGGCCCGCCTGTACCGCGCCATTCATCAGCCCCGCGTTCGTTATCTTCTATGCGCCGGAAATAGGGGAGGACCGACGCATAATCCCATCCCGATGCACCCATCGCTGCCCAATTGTCGTAATCCCAGCGATGGCCGCGCACGAACATCATGCCATTGAGCGAGCTTCCCCCGCCGAGCAGCTTCCCACCCGGCCAGATATCGCTGCGTCCACCCAGCGATGGGTCGGGCTCAGCCTTGTAACACCAGTCGTACTCGCTGTTCTGAACCAAGGAACTGGTCAGCGCAGGAACACGCGAGCGCAAGTGCCTGTCGCTCTTCCCCGCCTCGATCAACAGGGTGCGGTGCCCCGCCTCAGCCAATCGTCCGGCCATGGCGCAGCCCGCCGCCCCCCGCCGACGACGATGATATCTGCCTCGTTCATGTTCGTGCCTATCCGCTATCCTTGCCGCGCAGCGCGATCGGCAAGATCACCTTGGCCATCGATTAACCCAGATGTCATCGCAAAGGACGTGGTGTCCCTGCCGACCGACCGGGATAAATGCGGCGGCGCCGCGTCGAACTCGACCGCGCTGATGATGTGCGCCTGCGTATATTTATGCAGACCGGCCTGCCCCAGTTCCGCACCGATGCCCGACTGATTCGACCCGCGGAACGGCAGGTTGGCATCGATGGCAAGGTGCTGGTTGATCCAGACCGTGCCGGAATTGCTACGACGGGCGATCTCCACCGCGCGAACGAGGTCGCGGCCCCATATGGTTCCTGCAAGACCATATTTGCTGTAGTTCGCACGGCGAACCACATCGTCGATATCCGAAAACTTGAGAACTGGCAGGACCGGCCCGAACTGCTCCTCATGGACCAGCGGAGCATCATCGTCGAGATCCTTCACGATCGTAGGCGGGATAAAATAGCCAATGCCTTCGGACATTTCGCCGCCGGCCAGAACGGTGCCATTCTTCTTTGCAGCTTCGAGCAGCAAGCGAACCTTGCCGTATTGCATCTTGTTCTGCACCGGGCCAATCGTAGTGCCCTGTTGCCTGCCATCACCGACGACCGCTGAATTGGCCAGTTCGGCGATTGCCTCGCAGAACTCGTCGTAGATGGAATCGTGCACATATGCCCTCTTGATCGCAACGCAAATCTGCCCGGCGTTTGTCATCGCGCCTTGATAAACCTTTTGAGCCGCCTCCTTGGCGGGAACGTCTGCCATCACGATGGCCGCATCGTTACCGCCCAGCTCAAGAGTCACCCGCTTGATGCTTTCGACCGCCAAAATCATCACCTTGATGCCCGTCCCGGTTGATCCGGTGAAGGCGATCTTTTCGATGTCCGGGTGCGAGGTCATCAGACGACCCAGCTCGTGCTGATTGGTGATGGTGTTAAACACGCCTGCGGGCAGGATCTCGGACGCCAGCTCGCCAAACAGCAACGTGGTCAACGGAGTTGTTGGCGCGGGTTTTGCCACCATACAGTTCCCGGTGACAAGGCACGGTCCAAGCTTGTTCATCAACAGTATGACTGGAAAATTCCACGGCGTGATCGATCCGACAACGCCCAGCGGGGTGCGGTGTTCGATTACGGTTTGGCCATTCCCTTCGCGCAACACGTTCTCGGGCGCACGCATTTCGGCAAAGGCGCGCAACACTAAAGTCGAGACCACGATCTCGTATGCAGCCTGATCGAGCGGCTTACCTTGCTCCGAAGTTAGCAAGCGGGCGAACTCTTCCTTGCGCTCGAACAGGGCGTCGGCAAGCTTTACGATAATAGGCGGCGCGTTGCTCGTAGGTCTTAGCGGACAATGCCGGAAACGCGTTCCTTGCCGAAGCGACAGCCTGCTCTAGCTGACTCTCGCTCGCCTTGGGACAGGCGGCGATGACGGCTTCCGTTGCAGGATCAATCACGTCGAATGTTGAATCGCCGTTCACCAGGGCGCCAGCGATCAGCATGCGGAATGTGCGGGTCACGTCAATCCTCCCAATGCAGGACCGCCGGACGTGACGGCCCCATTTTTCGACATGATTAGCTCACGTGCTATTGCGAATATTGTATGCCAAGGATACATTCTAGGCAAGTGCGGGGTTTGCTTGACGCGATACGTTGAAATTGTCACCGCACGGAGGGAAGGGCCTTGATGAACCGTAGCGATAAGATCAGCCTGGACAGTTCGTTCGGCTACCTGCTGCGAAGGATGCACGTCAAAGCTGATCGTGTTGCACGCAAGATGCTCGAGCCGTTCGATATCACCCCCGCGCGGGTGACGGCGCTGATCGTTGTTGCCAACAATCCCGGGTGTACACAGAGTGCATTGGGTGACGCCCTGTCCATCAATCGGGCCAGTACGATGAAGCTGGTGAATTTTCTCGAACGGAGGGGGCTGATCCACCGGGACAAAACTCTCGATTCACGGGCAAATGCGCTGTTCGTGTCGGACGAGGGCGAGGTTCAGCTGATCAAAATGGTAGCGGCACTCAAGGAGGCGGACATCATGACGCTGGAAAGCCTTTCAGAGGGCGAGCGAAACGCCCTTTACGAATTTCTAGAAAGCATGCGTCAGGGACCGACCGGGTCTTAGGCCGGGCCCGGTATTGCACACAATTATTGATCAGCTGTTACGGTTCTTAACCGGCTCAGGATGAGCGGGAGGAATTGGGAGAATTTGAGCTCATGACCAGCCGCTGCGTCTTCGCCTTCATCCTGCTGGGGGGCGTGTTTGTGATGGAGGGCTTCGACATCGCCGCGATGAGCCTCGCCGTGCCGCGGCTAGAAGGCGCGCTCGGGCTCGATCCGGCGAACTTCGGCTGGGTCTTCACCGCGCTTCTGGCCGGTCTGGGCCTTGGTGGCGCGCTGCTTGCCCCGCTCGGCGACCGGTTCGGCCGCCGAGCGCTAATCGTAATCGGCTGCCTCGGCACCGGTTTGGCGACGCTTGCCACGGCGACCTCAAGCGATCTTGCGGACTTCCTGATTTGGCGCACGATCACCGGCCTCGCGCTCGGTGCCTGCCTACCCAACGTCAGTGCGCTGTCGTCCGAATTGGCGCCAGAGAAGTTGCGCGCTACTGTAATGGCGGTGGTTTCCGCAGGCATCCCCGTCGGGCTTTCGACCGCCGGACTGCTCGCGCCCGAACTGGTCGCGTCGCTCGGCTGGGAGGGGCTCTTCCTCGTCCCCGGTGGCTTCGCCATCATTCTCGCTCTCGCCCTCTTCGTCGCGCTCGAAGGCGGCGCCCCCGCGCGCGAACCCGCGGACAAGGCTGTGCCTGGCGCAAAGCTGCCGCAGCTCGTGCTGTTTAGCGCGCCATGGTTG
The DNA here is from genome assembly GCA_030424845.1 of Alphaproteobacteria bacterium. Classification (GTDB taxonomy): domain Bacteria; phylum Pseudomonadota; class Alphaproteobacteria; order Sphingomonadales; family Sphingomonadaceae; genus Alteraurantiacibacter. The sequence continues at coordinate 36,779 of JAUHWC010000009.1, forward strand.
TTTCCCTTCGCGGTATTTGCGACGATGCTCGCCTTCAACGCGCTCAACCTTTACCTCCTCAACTCTTGGCTACCGACCGTGCTGCCCGGCGCAGGGCTTACCCTCGACGACGCGGCGCGAGTGGCGGGCGTTGCCAACCTCGCCGGGCTCTGCATCGGCATCGGAGCCAGCCTATTGCTCGACCGCTGGCACAAGGGCCTCACGCTCGCGCTGCTGTTCGGCTCGATGGCTATCAGCTTTGCCGCCATCGCGCTCACTCCGCCAGATCAGACGCGTTGGACGCTTCTGCTGATGGTGGGCGTCGGCGGCGCCAACGCGGGCGGCATGGTGCTACCGGGCCTCTGCGCGTACCTGTTCCCCGCGCGGTTGCTGTCGAGCGCGGTGGGCATGGGCGTGCTGGTTGCGAGGCTGGGAGCCTTCGCCGGGCCGCCGCTGGGCGGGGCCATGATCGCTGCCAATGTGCCCCCGCAACTCTTCCTCGGCATGGCGACGATCCCAGCGGTGGTCTGTGTGTTGGTCGCAATTTTGGTGAGCCACGCGCTGCTCGTGCGGCAACGAGTGGAATGCGCCGCGGGCCGTTAGTCACGGCCTGAAATAGGGTGATACGCTCGGCCAGGTGGTGGCCATCATTGACACCTACTAGTGCTGTCAGTTTAACGGCAACTTATCTCCGCTTGGCAGAGCTTACTTTAGCTTCCTCCTCGCGACCGTTTGCGGTCGAGATCGTCTAGCTGTCGCAAAAGATCATCGAACCGATCAGTGTCCTCAACCGCATAAACACGTTTAAGGCAATTACCCACGGCACTGAGGTCATCCTTCGTCAATAGTCCGATCGCGACGATTGGCTCGCGGGACATGGCAATTCCATCATTCTATTCCGTAACTTACCAACTCGCTAAATTTCATATCTTTCCGCTAGAAACGGAAAGCAGCGGCGAAAACGCACTCCGCCAATTGTTTTCTGAACCAGCGGCGGCTTTCGGGACCCTCTATCGACATATCGAATGACCGATATGGGGGCGCTAAGCGGTCATTTCGGGGGAAGTACCCGATCAGATACCAAAGTCCATCGACCTATTACGCTCCTTGGCGAGCTCCGGTTCGGGAACCTTGGGGGCCTTCTCAGTCATCGCCTTACCCGCGCCCGCCTTTGCAGCCGTCTTCAAGCGCTCGGTGACCTCGAGCGCCGATGATTTTTCACCCTTGTTCTTTGAGACTGCAGCGCCGAGCCTTGCTGCACTATCGACCACGAGGGTCAGGTGGTCCCGCAGGCGCGTTACGGTCACCAGGAATGTCTTCTGGTTGGCAAGATTGCGCTCGCGACTGTCCATCACCGCAATTCCCCGATCAGAGGTGAGGCCCTGCGCCATATGGGCATTGAGCGCGTAGGCAAGGTCGAGACGCTTCAGCATTGGGTCGTCTTTTCCGAGCCTGTGCTCGGCACCTTTGGAAGTCTCGACCGTGACGCGATCGCCGTCGATTTGGACAACTCGAGCCTGGTCGGCATTGAAGAGACCTCGCCGGTGGTCGTTCCTGGTCCAGCGAATTCGATCGCCTTGGTGGATTTCAAGCTTGCGCCGGTCGAACAGCGCCATATTGTCGTCCTTGCCTGTACGTCCGATCCGCGACGGCTTGAGCTTGTGCAGCCTGCCCTCCTTATCCTCAAGCTCGACAGTGTCCTTGCGGTCACCGACCTCGCGCACCGCATATTCGCCGCGCTTGAGGCCGAGCGCGCGCTCGAGTTTCGTGACCTCAAGCAGCATGCCGGGCTTGTAGACGGCAAGGTAGCGCAGTTCCTCGCGCGTGAGATTCACGCGGTCGAGGACTTCGAGCTGGAGCTTTTCCGGGCCGATCTCGCCATTGGCGGCAAGGCCGGTCTGGACCGCCTCGTTGACCGCGGCGCGGATCTTGCGGCCCGAAGCGTAGATCGCGGTCCTCTCCCGTTCTTCCGGCGGAAGCGACAGCCATCGTTCGGCAGCGACAATCGCACCGTCGCCCTTGGCTTCGACCGTATTGCCCTCGAGGTGGTCGAGCGCCGTGCGAACCAGCCCTGCCTGCGCAGCCGCCTGTGCCTCGCGCAGGACCGGATCGCGGCCGCGCAAATTGGTGGTCATCTGCGCTTGGGCAACTCCTCCCTGCTGCAGGAGGTCAAACGGCTTGCCGGCATCAACCGCCCCCAGTTGCTTGCGGTCCCCCATGAGCACAAGCCGTTGTGCGCCCGCGCGATTGGCGATGCGGATAAGCTGCTCCTTGTCCGCATTGGAGACCATCGAGGCCTCGTCGAGGATGAGGACGCTGCCTCCCAGTTCCTTGTTCGCCTCGCGATCGAAGCCGGACCGCCCCTCCCCGTCGGTGATCGGCCCCCAGCGCTTGAGAAAGCTCGCGAGCGTCTGCGCCTCGATCCCTGTGTCGCGTTCCAACATTTGCACCAGCGTGTTCTGAACCGAGAGGCCCAGGACCTTGTGGCCTTCTTCGCGCAGGACATCGGCGACAGGCTTCAGCACACTCGACTTGCCCGCACCGGCAACGCCCTGCACGGCCACGGTACGATCGCGCGAGGTCAGGATCAGTCGGGCAGCGCCCAGCTGGCCTTCGTTCAGCTTGAAGCCTGGGCTGACAAGAGCGGATGCCTGCACACTGGCATCGGCGCGACGCTCGGTGAGGATAGGGTCGACAGCGCCCCTACCTTCATTCGCCCAGGCAAGAATGCGCCCCTCGCGCTCGACTTCTTCGCGGCTTGCCAGCCATCCCTTGTGCTCGCCCTTGCCACGCAGCAACTGGCCCGAACGCACCAGCGAGCGCGCCGCCTTCTCGATATGCGCGATGGTCGTCGGCAAACCAAAATCGAGCGCTGCCTTGTACAGGTCTTCACGCGCGAACCCCGCCTCGCGCTGCGACAGATGGTGCACCGCCGATGCCACGGCCTGCGCTGCCGCAATCTCTTGCGGCCCCCGCTTGAGGACATGGTCGGGAACCAGCGGATCGCGTTCCTTGCCCTTGATGCGTACGGCAAAATCCTTGAGCAGCGCCAGGCCCCGCTCGACCAAATTGGGAGCCTTAGCATCGGCAGTTTCACGCTCGCTTGCCCGCGTCCTCGCGGTATCGACCAATCGCGAGAGATCGAGGCCGACGGTCTTCACCGCCGCCTGCCATTGCTCGCCGAGGACCGCACGATCCTCGATCGGCTGCTTGGGCGATCGGGTGGCGAGCGCCGCCACCTTGCCTGCTTCGAGCCCCGGACCACGGCGCGCTTCGAGTACTTCCTTGCGCCGCGATGAGAAGGCCATCACCTGCTCGCGCGTGATCCCGCGCGCCTCGAAATTGCCGTGCTTGCCAACGGGGCCAGGCTCGTAGCCCAATTTCTCGACCGCGATCCGGAAGCGCGCCATGGCCATCGAGTTGAGCAGCGTGCCGAGCGCAAAGAGCTTGTCGTTCTTGAGCGTTCGCCATTTGCCATCCTTGCCCTTGGTCACATTGGCGATGACCGCGTGGAAGTGCAGGTTGGGCTCCTGGTTGCGGTTGGTGTCGTGCTGGAAGAGGCCGATGGCAAGGTTGCCGGTCGCCAAGGTCCTGACCTTGCCCTGTTCGACAAGGCGGGTTTCAGCAGCGTTCTTCTCGGCCCATTTGAGGGCCTCGGTCACCGCCTCGCGGTAGGCGCCGACGATCCGCTCGTCCTTGCCCACCAGCGCCAGCAGCGACCAGCTCTTGGGCAGCGAGAAGGTAAGATCGGTCCCTGGCCGGTGCGCCTGGCCGGGATTGCCGACACTCGATCCATCGGGAAGCTCACCGCGCAACAGTGCATCGAATTGCTTTGTCTCGACGCGCCCTGTCAGACCTAGTGATTTCGCGCCCTCGCCGACCCATTGCCCGGACCGATCGGCATCGGCCCGGGCATAGTAATTGTCGTCGGCAAAGTAGCTGGCGGCAGCAGAAGGCGAACGCACATTGGCGATTGAAAGCATTGCCTAGTCCTCCAAGAAGCCCACTGCTGCCGCTCGCCCGCGCATCAGATGTCGGGCTCGATATCGCCCACGTCGGGTTCGTCTCGGTCAGGCTTGTCGCGGTCCCTGTCATGCGCGGCACCACCAAGCAGAGACTGTTGTCGGCGCTCCTGGTCGGCACGATTGCGCGCTTCTCTGGACGCCTTGGCGCGGTCCGGATCATGATCCTCACCGTCCTTCACGGACCGACCCTTGGTGGTCTCGTCGCGCGCCCGATCCTTGTCGGTACCAAGCGGCAATTCGCTTTGCCGATTGCTTCCCTGGTTGGTGCGCCGTTGCGCCTTTTCGGGGTCCTCGCTGCGCCTCGATCGTTCACGCTCGACAGCCAAGTGCTTGTCCTGCGCTTCCTCGCTCGATCGTTCTCTTGCGCGCTTGCGCCGTGACCCCCGATTTGGACGCTTCTCCTGATCGCTATCGAGTTGCTGACCGCGGTGCTTCTCGTCACGGCGACGACGTTCACCGGAGTCGTCGCTGTCGCCGTTACGATGCCCGGTATCGTCGTCATCGCCCGGTTCACCGGTGACCGGCCTCGCAGCAAGTTTGGCGAGCTTCGGTGTGTCGCGGGGGATGAAACCCTCGGCAATGCGGGGCCAGTCCTGGGGCTCAAGCGTGATGGGTGCGGTGGGAAGCCCCTCGGGAAACTTGATGTATCCCTCAAGGCTCTTCAATCCCATGAACTCGTCTGGGAGCAGCAGCGGTGCGATCTCGCGGCGGGCTGTCAGGCTCACCGCGTCGCGGGCACTGTTGTGCCCATAGCTCTGGTTCTCTTCGACCTCGCGCACCTCGCGGTGACCGACAGTGTCGGAACACCAGGTGGCAGTCTCACGGTCAGCGGTGCCGAGCATAAGCTTGGTCTTGGCGAGCGATGACAAGGTCATCGCCATGTTCTCTCCATAGACCTCCTTCAGCTTGGCATAGGCATGGACGCCGGTGACGATGGCGCCGCCGTAATTGCGCGCGGTCTGCAAGCCCTTTTCGAGCGAGGGTAGCCGATGCAGCGCGCCCAGCTCGTCGATCAGGAACCATAGTCTGAGGTCAGACGAGGTCCGCCCGGTCATCAGCGTGTTGATGGCCGTATCGAGCCAGAGCGTGAGCATTTGCGACAGGACGGTGAGGTCAGCGTAGCGCGCCGAGAGGAACAGGAACGATCCCTCCTTGTCGCCGCCCTTGACCCAGTCGCGGATTGAGAAGGACTTGCCTTCGGTCGGCAGCAATTGCAGCGCCTTGGCATTGACGTTGAACACTGCGCGCACCGATTCCGCCATCTTGGCGGCCTGCGGATCGGTCATCGGTCCCGCCATCGTGTCCTCGAGCAGCTGGTGCAGGTCGGAGAGATTGGCGTTCATCATATCGCTCGCGAGCGCCGCGTTGGTGCCCTTGCCCTTCTCGACGAGCTTGAGGCAGGTCTCGACAAACAGGGTACGCGCTGCGAGCACCCAGAACTGCTCCGCCCCGCCGCCGTCATGCGGCACGAGGGACTCCGCAGCGGCATGGAACTCGGAACTGGAGGTGCAGTCATTGAACACGCTCCAGGCCGGACAGCGGGCATCGAGCGGGTTCAGGATGACGTCGCGTTCGGGCTCGTAGAAGGCCTCGATGAAGGCTCCGGTGAGGTCGAAGATGACCGCACGTTCTCCCCTCTGTCTGATCTCGTCGACGAGTTCGAACAGCGCCACGGTCTTGCCCATGCCGGTGGTGCCGACGAGCATGGCGTGGCCCTGTTCCTGCCGCCAGGGGTAGCTGACACCGGCGAGATGTGCCGGCGCATAGAGGCCCGCTTCACGCAATGCGTTTCGTCCGGCCAGACGCCATTTCCAACCCAGTTCGCGGCCATATTCGAGGGCGCGCTTGCCGCGATTGTGGCGGGCGATGTCGGCCTTGAGTTCGGGTAGCGATACAAGCTTGGCACCACGCAGATGGCGCTTGGCTTTGGACTTCTCGCCGAAGTGTTCTGCGACCCACCAGAAGAGTGCCAAGAGCGGCACAAGGCAGACCGTGGAGAGCATTACTGCCTGCTTCACCGTGGCGAAGAACAGGATCCATGCTTCGCGCATCGGCGGAAAGTCCCTGACGACTGCCATGGGAAAGGCAATCATGTCGCCATCGGGCAGCCGCAGGTTCACCAGCTTTGCCGGATCGAACTCCAAGAACATGTAGCTCGAGGCATAGAGATGCATCCACAGCAGGTAGGCCTGGTAGTCATCGAGCGCGCTGCTGACCTGCCACCAGCAGGTCCCCAGTACGACCAGCGCAGAGATGATAAGCGGCAATTTGAAACCGGCTGCAAACATGAAGCCGAAGTGCCCCAGCAGCTGGGTGCCGCGGGTAAAATTGACGATACTATTCTTCATCGCCGGCCTCCTTCGCACGCGCAGGAATGAAGCCGAGCTGGGCGAGGCGGCGGTGGTAAGCGGCATGGGTACGCTTGCGCAGATTCTCGTCAGGATGGCTCGCGAGCAGCGCATCGAGCGCCGTGGTGAGGAACACCATCTGGCGTGCCGGATCGCTCCCGCCGGGACGGTCAGCGCTATCGTTGTCGCGGTTCCAGGCGGTGACGAGGTGGTCACGAATGACCACGCTCACGCTGGTATCGCGGGTGTTTGACTGCTCCAGAATCCAGTCCGCAATCAGCGGCGGGACGTAGGTCTGGAGGACCCTGTAACGTTGCATTTTTCCAAGCTCCTTGTGCTCAAGAAGCCTGGTTCGACCTGCGGAAGGCGAAGATCACACTAAATAACGAAGGCCATGTAGGAAAACGAAAAGTTCCCTATCTATTCCAGTATGTTAGACCAAGGTGAATTGGCGCCAAATTGCGAATCCAATTCGCGAATTGCGGTCAAATCGGTCGATGCACACGCCAAATTTGCGCTGCAACCACTTGAGAACATTAGAAGAACAAAGGCGGCAGCGCTGCGTCCGGTGTGCCTGTCAAGCTCCCAATTGCGCGGACGTCTCCAGTAGCTTGCCAGTCTCGTTCAATAGATTGACTTTACGTCCTTATTTTCGGAGCGAGAGCAAACGGGCGCTGCTGGGACAACCCGAGATTTCAGCCCAAAAATGCGCTGGGCTACAAACTGGCCTTACCTAGACGGAAATCGTGGCCGGCTGAATGTGTCGTGTCGAGCTCTCCAACCCTCTCAAAATGAATGGCAGAGCACCCCGGACGGGTGCCGTGGCACCGGTTGACTGGTGCTAACCCCTAAACCAGTCAGGATACGTTCGATCACGTTTTCGGCTTTGTGGCGGGGACCAGATAGACTTCGCGAGATGCGGCGATGTCGAATGCCACGGGCGTTTCTACAGATCCCTTTTCAACGAGGGACATATTGGTCTTCCGATGCGCTTCTGCGAACAAGAAAAAGGTAGGAACCGCAACCGGTCCCTGCCCTGCTGGTGCAGTCAGAATTCGTCTGACATCGCCCCGTGGATGGTGTGCACCACGCGCGCTGCCAGGTGCGCCGGAAGCGCGTTGTAGTCGCCCTCGTCCAGGGCAAAATACCCGAGACGCTTGTCCTCAACGATGTGCTGATCGAAGAAGCTGTGCGGCGCCCGACGCTCTGCCACTGCGAGCGCGGCAAAGTAGCGATCCGAAGTCGAAGTGCGTTGAAATTGCGTAGCCATGATATCCTCCTGGTGTCTGCCGTTGACGGCAGGAGCAGGACGGATGGGCGTGCGGCCGGCGGGTCAGGGATCGTCCCGAAGGGCGACCGCGAAGCGGCGATAGGGGTAACGATTTTGTCGGACCGGAGCGCAGCGAAGGGGAGGCAAAATGGTGGGACCCTGTCGTCCTTGACGCGCCGGTTGCGCGGTCATCAGAATGGGAGAACCGTAAGCCAGGCCCCCTCCCCCGCCGGAGTGTTTGAACAACGCAAGAAGGGGCACTGTCCGGTCTGGACAGCGCCCCTCTGATGGGGATCGATGATGATGGATATCAGTCGATCTCGGGAGCGTCGGTGTTGTCGTTGTCTTCACCCGAACCATTGCCGCGGGAGAGGAAGTCGACCTTGTCGGCGAGGATCTCGGTGCCGTAGCGGGTGACCCCGTCCTTGTCTTCCCACTGGGTGTAGTGGATGCGGCCCTGGACCGATACCAGCTGGCCCTTGGAGCAGTACTGGCCGACGGTCTTGGCGAGGCCGTTGAAGCAGGTCACCCGGTGGAACTCGCTTTCCTTGGCGGTGTAGCCGTTCTCGTCCTTGTAGGTCTTGCCGTCCTTGTCGCGTGCGGGGCGGTCGGTGACGACGGTGATCCCGGTGACGTTGGTGCCGCCTTGGGTCGAGCGGACGTCGGGGCGGCGAGCGATGCGGCCGGTGAGGATTGCGATATTGGTCATGGTGATATTCCTTCAGTTCCTCAAACCGGAGACCATCTCCGGCTTGCGAACAGCTGAAAGAAGCAGGGCATGGGAGGACTGCACCGCAGGCCGACAGACATTGTCTGGGGGCCGAAGGGGAACCTGTTCATGACGGGTGGTGCGGGCAGGCAGCGCAGCTGCCAACACGGCCGGAAAGGAACGGGTTGCCGTCCTCAGCTGACCTGGTTCAGGACTGTTCGCGACAAAAGCCGGATGGGTATCGGGTGTGGGTCTGAAGGCTCGCGTGTCCCCAATGCAATCAGCTTACCCCATCACCCTCCGATGCCGCTAGGATATCCATGAAGTTGCGGGCTGCTTCCCGATCTTCCTCGTTTTCGAAGGCCAAGTCGAGGTCAGGGGCTGACCCGAAAATGGAAAGGACGGGACTAACCTGTCAGCCAAGTGAGGGAGGACGAGAACGGCAGCAATCGGGGACTTTGCCGACAGTCTGCTTTTGGCTTTTTCGACACGGATAGCTGACCACCGAATATTCTTGGCGGTTTAATCCAAAATTGGGCAGGATGACGCTTCCACGCAGCTTTCTAGAGTGCGTGGAGGAATTCTGCTGGTTCTGCCCGGAAGGTTTTAGCCGCCCTCGTCGCGCTTCGAGACTACAATTATGGACAACGTTGTCCCAGCCGGCTAGTGCACGCTTTTGACCGCTAAAATGCAAGCATATGGTTGAGATCTAAAATGAGAATTCCTGCCTCAATATGGCTTTTCCTTTCAGCGGTCTTGCTGAATTCGTGTATGAGCCATTCGCAGCAGACCGTCGCTGAGGCGCCACGCGAAAGACCTAACGTTCTCTTCATCGTCTCGGATGATCTCAACGCCCGTCTGGGAACATATGGGACGCAGGTCATCACCCCGCATATCGACGAACTTGCCAGCAAAGGCGTGCGCTTCGACCGCGCCTATTCCCAGTATCCGTGGTGCGCGCCGAGCCGGGCGTCGTTTATGACGGGACTGAGACCTGACACCGTCGGAGTTACCGATCTCTCCACGCCCCTTCGCGCAAAGCATCCGCACCTTGTAACAATCCCTGAACTGTTTCGGCAGAACGGCTACTTCACCGGCCGCGTCGGAAAGATCTTCCATCAGGGTGTACCGGGCGGTGTTGGCCGCCCCGGTGCTGACGATCCGCAAAGCTGGGATATTGCTATCGACCCGGCAGGTCACGATCTCGAGGTACTCGATCGCCTCGAGAACATGACGCCCGGCAATCATATTGGGTCGGCGCTTGCGTTTTACCGCGATGGCGTCGGAGATCTTGAACAGAGCGACGGGATGGTCGCTTCAGAAGCTATCGACCTGATCGAGAAACACCGGGATGAACCGTTCTTCATCGCGGCTGGGTTTTACCGTCCGCACGTGCCCGAGGTTGCTCCAGCGCCCTATTTCGACCTTTACGATCTAGCCGACATACCGGCTTGGTCGGTCACCGATCATACGACGCCGCCCGAGGCCAGCGCGCTGTTCATTCCGGATGACATGGGCATGACCGAACTGGAGCAACGTCGGTTCATCCAGTCCTATTACGCTGCCAGCAGTTTCGTCGATGCGCAGGTCGGAAGGCTGCTCACGGCATTGGAAGAGAACGGTCTGGCAGACAATACTATCGTCGTGTTCGTCAGCGATCACGGTTTCCTTCTGGGTGAGCATGATCAATGGGCAAAGCGCCTGCTGTGGGAGCCATCTGCGCGCGTTCCGCTGGTGATCTATGCACCGGAATCGACAGGTAACGGCAGTGCATCATCGCGCCTTGTCGAACTGGTCGACCTTTTTCCAACGCTTGCCCAGCTGGCCGGATTGTCCGCTCCAGACACACTCGAGGGACGCAGCCTGGTGCCGTTGCTGAACAAACCGACGCTGGAAGGCTGGGATCGCCCTGTCTACACGCAGATCGCAGGTGGACGCAGCGTACGCACCGCACGGTGGCATTACGCCGAATTTGAAGCGGGTCGCAAAGGCACGCAGCTTTTCGACCATTCCGTTGACCCCCATGAGACCCGCAATCTGGCCGGCGATCCGCGCTATGCGGATGTCGTGGGACGGCTGAGCGCTCTCCTGCCTGACGATGTTGAAGAGCGCCCAGATCCACTGCGTTATGACCCGGAAAACGATTGTTTGCACCAGCCCGAAAGAGCCTCGATCACGCTCGGCACCCCGTGTGCCAGGTACATCGATCCGTAAGAGTCACCGAGACAAACTGTAGCACCCTCGCTAGTGCCCGATCGGGCGGGGTTGAAATACGGGCGAGGAAGGCAAGCAATGTTGTCTGCTAGCTGGAAAGCGGTTGCACTACTGGCGTCAGTGCAGACGCTCGGCTTTTTCCACCGCACTCTCGCAACACTCCTGGCGGAGCCGATCCGACTTGAATTCGGTGTCAGCGATACGCTGATCGGGATGTTCATCGGCGCAGCATTCTCGATCAGCTTCGTGATCGCCGCTCTGCCCTTGGGACATCTGGCGGACCACGAAGACCGGTTCCGCTTGCTCGGCATCTTTGTCGCGACCTGGAGCCTGCTGACTAGTCTTGCGGCTGCTGCGTCAAGCTTCGCCGCCCTGCTACTGCTGAGGGTCGGCTCGGCAGCCGCCATGTCCGGGATAACGCCCGCAGCCGGCTCGCTCATTGCCGAACGCTACGCAGGTCCGAAGCTTGCCAAACCTATGGGAATCTACGCCAGCGGCATATATTTCGGTGTGGGAAGTTCGATGCTGATAGGCGGCGCCCTTGCCGCCGTTTTCGATCCCTTCAGCAGTTTTGCGATCGGGCCCCTGCCATCGCTAAGCGGTTGGAAAATCATCTATCTGCTCGCAGGGTTGCCGGGGCTCATTCTCGCCGCGGTGCTGCTCAGGCAGACCGACCATGGCCGCAGGGAAAATCGCCCTTCCTCTCGCAAGCCCCTCAAACCGGTGTTCGCCTTCCTCTTTGCGCGACCATCCAATTACCTGCGCGTGATGCTGGCTTTGACGATGCTTGTTTTCGTGGCGACTGCGGTCGGAGCCTGGCTGCCAGCACTTTTCCTGCGCAAGCATGGTTGGGCCATAGAGGACATCGGGTTCTGGGCAGGCGCGATCACGATTGCAGCCGGGCTGCTTGGCACTCTTGGTAGCGGCTACTTCGTCGAATTCATCGAGCGGATCGTGCGAACCGGCAAGCCACAGGTTCTCCTGTTGATCGTGGCGGCCACAGTTTCGGCACCGCTCGCCATCGCCTTGCCCCTCGTCGCCTCGCCATACGTGTGCCTGGCCCTGTTCTTATGCAGATCGTTACTGGGCGGGATCATCGTCTCGCTTGGATATGCGATCATGCTCAGCCTCGCGCCGGAGGACCAGAGGGCACGCCTTACCGCGGTGGCAGGCATTACCCTCAACCTGGTTGGCGGAGCGCTGGCACCCGTTGCAGTGGCTCTGACGACAGACTTCGGTTTTGCCGATCCGGATAGGCTGGCGGATTCGCTGGCTATTGTCACCGCCGTCGGCTCGATTGCGCCGCTGGCCATCCTGCTGACAGGTATCCGGAGCCTCTTCTATCCGGACATCCAGCTTGGCAGGAACGCCCGCTAACCAAGCTGCGGGTTCAATCGGCCCTGTTGCCCGGAGCGGTGCCGCAGCCCACGACCAGCGGATCGCCACCCTCAACGCTGGGCTCCAGCCCCGCACACCAGGGATACCGTTCGGGATCGAGCGGGACCGTATCGGCATCCAGAATGGCTTGGAACCGCGCCAGCCGTGCCCGATCGTCATCGGTGAGGGATTGTCGGTCCAGCTCGCGTTCTTCGCCAAGCGAAAGGTCGAGCGCGACGAAGCGGCCATCCTCGTAGAGCTTGCGCTCGAGGTCGAAGACGAAGCGGGTCGACGGCCATCTCCACACAGGGGCGTAGTGCTGGAAGATCGTCTCGCGCGCCGACGGCGATCTGCCCTGCGCCACGGCCAGCTGGCTTACACCGTCGACATCGGCGGCCACAGCCAGGGACGCCGCGTCGGCAATGGTGGGCAGCACGTCGACAAAGTCGACCAGGCCGCTGCGCCTTTCGCCTACGGGAATCTGACCCGGCCAGCGCATCATCAGGGGAACATGGGTGCCTGTCAGCGTAGGCAGACCCTTTCCACCCCTGATCCGCTCCCCGTTACGCACCGAATAGATGCGCCGGTTGGTGCCGTTGTCGGCGGTGAAGACCACCAGCGTATCGTCTGTCAGGCCCAGCGTATCCAGCCTATCGAGCAGGCGCCCCACCATTCGATCCATGTATTGCATCAGCAGGCCGAAATTGTGCTGCTCGTTTCCGCCCACACGCTCTGCCGGCGTCGCGACGAACGGATCGTGCACCAGCACCATCGGATAGTAGAGGAAGAACGGACGGTCGGCGTGTTCATCCAGGAACGACAGCGCGTAGTCACTCAGGTAGTCGGGACCAAACCCTTCCTCCGGGATCAGCCAGCCACCGTCTCGCCACAGCGTCGGCCCCCAGTACCGGGAGCCCTTTTGAGGGCCCGGCTCCAGTTGCCAGAGCAGCGACTGGCCAAACCCCGCTTGAGTGGGACTGATCCCGGTGCGTCCATCGAAGCCGTTGCCACTCAGTTGCCACTTGCCCACGATGCCGGTGGCGTATCCGGCATCGCTGAAGAGATTGCCGAATGTCCGCTCTTCCGCGCCGAGGTATCCGAACGCCTCGTAATTGCTGGCGTTCTCTTTCCCGGTCATCAGGCGCGTGCGGCTGGGGGAGCACAGCGGCGTTGAGAACGCATGGTCGAACGTTACGCCCTCGCGGACGAGACGATCGATATTGGGCGTGTCGTGTTCTCCGCCATAGGCGCGGAACGCCTCGACGCCGACATCGTCGGCAAGGATTACGACAACGTTCGGCCGCTCGCGTGAAGAACTTTCCTGGGCGGAAGACGTGGCTGGGGCATGTGCCGTGACGATCATCAGGACTGTCAGCGCAAGGGTGCGCAGATGGTAATTGCGGATCGTCATCACTCCAGCCCCTCGCTCGCCCCTTCCACGCTGTTCCTGCCGGTGCCCAGCACGGGGAATTCGACCAGGGCTTCACCGCGCGATTGTGCGGCTGCCTTTGCCGGACTGTCCGGGAAAATATCGTCAAGACGGTCCAGACGGTTGGGCTCGACGTACCAATCAGCAGGGAAATCGGCGGCACGGGTGCCGCCTTCCATGCGTCGCACGCTGCCGCGCGAGTACCGCCGTGTGTAGGGAATGACGTGACGACCGTCCCGGTCGGCCAGTTGCTCGAACAGGGCCCGGCGCAGTTCGATCCTGGCGTCGAGGTAGTCCGGATCGTCGATGAGGTTGTTCATCTCCTCCGGGTCTTGCGAAAGGTCGTACAGCTCCTCGATATCGTAGACGCCGTAGTACTGGATGTACTTCAGTTTGTCGCGCACGATGGCGAAAGTCCCCGGTGTCATCGGGAACGTCCATTCCCAGTAATATTCGTAGATGAAATCGTCGGGCTGCCACTCGGCTGCCGTCGTCGCGCCGGTCATCAGCGGCCAGGCGTTGTGCCCTTCGAACTGCGGCGGCAATTCCACGCCTGCAAGGGAGAGGAACGTGGGCGCGAAGTCGAGATTTCGGATGCGGCCGGGGTTCACCACACCTGCCGGCACCGCACCCGGAGCGTAGACGAGCATCGGGACCTGAACCGAGGGCTGGTAGGCGTTGCGCTTGTCGATCAGGCCGTGGTCGCCGATCAGGTAGCCATTGTCAGAGGTGAAGACGATCAGGGTATCGTCCTCCAGATCGTTCGCCTCCAGATAGGCGAGGATCCGCGCCACACTGTCGTCCACGGAAGAAAGGGTCGAATAATAGTAACGCAGGTACTCCTGCATCGACATGTCGGAGTTGTAGAAGAAATCCAGCCCGTGCCAGGTGTTGCGCTGGTTGTAGACCCAAAGCGGCTTGCCCTCGTAATTCTCGGGCGTGTTGGCGGCACTCTCGGGCAGGTCGAACACCACATCGTCATACTGCCCGGCATGGCGCGGGGCGGGCAGCGGATCGGAATGGACGGCCTTGTGGCTGAGATAGAGCATGAACGGTCGGCCGGGGTCGCGCTCGCTCTCAAGCCAGTTCATCGCATAGTCGGTCAGCTCATCGGTGATGTAGCCGCGCTGCGGGACCACCTCTCCATCGACGTTGTATGTCGTTTCGCGTCCCACTGGGGCATCGGGATCGGGGTAGTAGCTTCCCTGTCCCTTGAAGCTGACCCACTTGTCGAACCCGGCCCGCGGCTCGTCAGAGGCTGCGCCCATGTGCCACTTGCCGATGAAGGCCGTGCTGTAGCCCGCCTGTTGCAGGTAGGCCGGGAAGAATGTCAGGCCTTCCTCGCTGGAATCGTTGTTGTCCACGATACCGTGATTGCGCGCTGTCATTCCGGTAAGAATCGTTGCGCGGCTGGGGCTGCAAAGCGATGACGTGGCCAACGTATTGGGCATGTAGGTGCCGCCGCGCGCCAGGCGATCCAGTGCCGGCGTCTGCAGTTCCGGCTGAAGGAAGCCCATCCCGTCGAATCGCAGATCGTCGACGAGGATGAAGATGATATTGCGCGGCTGGTTCTGGGCGACGGAAACATCTGCGGGCCCTGCCTGCTCGGCAGAGAGCGGATGGGCGCACGCGCCTGTTAGCAGCGCCAGCCCTGTGAAAAGGGCCTTGGCTCTCGGTGCAAATTTCATGACGTCCTCTTGTATTCGTGTGTTGGGCTGGCCGCTGCGTTCAGATCGCCGCAAAGGAAGCGCGTTCGACGAAGCGATAGGGATGGTTCACGACCTTGCCTTCGGCCATATCGCGCATGGCCACCGAGTTGATAAGCTCGGTGGCGGCGTCCCGGCTGATCTCGATCGTCGGTTGCCGGACTGTGGTGAGGCGCGGGAAGCACTGGGACGCGACAGCAAGGTCGCCGAAGCCAATTACGCTAAGGTCCCCCGGAATATCGAGGCCGATACTCTTGGCATAGGCGATGACACCGGCGGCCATCTCGTCGTTGGCGGCGAATATTGCGGTCGGTCGCCAGTCGGAACTCTCATTCAGGAATTGCGCTGCAGCTGCCCATCCGCTGTCGAAGGTGAAGTTCCCGTCAAGGTCACGCAATTCGACTCCTTGTTCCTCGGAAAGCGTGCGCGAAAAGCTTTGCCAGCGCAGGTGGTGCGAACCGTGGTTGGGAGGCCCTGCGATATACCCCACCTTGCGATGGTTGTGCCGCAGGATGTAACTGGCCACCTCTGCGCCTGCCGCCTCGTTGTCAAAGCCGATGGAAATCGTCCGCTCGTGCGCCTTGCCCGGATTAATGCGTACGCAGGGCATGCCTTTGTTGACCAGATGGTCGACCAGCCAGAGACGATCGCACAACGGGGGGACGAGGACGAGTCCGTCCAGCGTCATATCCTCCAGCAGCGCGTCGATCGCTTCTGCTCCGGCCTCGATCTGGACGTTGGTAATAGGCTCTATCAGAAGGTGATAGCCCGCCCGCCCGCACGACTGGAGAAGACCGGTGATGACGTCGGTGATATATGTCGGGATGGAACGGTCCGAGCCCGGTTCGATATATCCGGTGAGCGGACCGAGGATAAGCCCGACGGTGTAGGACTTGCCGCCACGCAGGAGACTGGCGGCACGGTTGGGCCTGTAACCAAGCGCCGTCATCGAAATTTCGACCTTTTCGCGAAGGTCCTCGCCCACGCTGGGGTTCTTGTTGATGACGCGCGATACGGTCTTGAACGAAACGCCTGCGTGCTTCGCAATGTCCTTTATGGTGACCTTTGCCATCGACTAGCCTCTCCCGCTAAAGTCCGCAGTTTCTGCCCTGCTTTGTATTGACTGGAGACAACGTTGTCTATAGCCAATCGGGCAAAAGTTGTCGTTGCGGCAGGCGGCGACATCGAGAGGATGGAATGATGAGCCCGGATCGGAAGAACGCGAAACCTTGCAGGATTGGCAGATTTGTCCTGAGCCTTCTGCTGGCACTTCTGGCCCCGGGCGCTGCACTTTCGGCGCAGGAGGCGGAAGGCGCGCCGCGTCCGAATTTCGTTGTGATTTTCGTCGATGACCTTGGCTGGGGCGACCTGTCGTCTTCCGGCGCGGAATACATAGAGACACCGCACATCGATTCCATCGGGGCAGACGGGCTTGTCATGTCGCAGTTCTACGCTGGCTCGAACGTGTGCTCGCCAAGCCGCGCGGCGCTGCTGACTGGTCGGTATGCGCCGCGATCCGGCATGCAGTTCGTGACGAGGCCGCATTCCGACTGGGGCCTTCCCGGCGAGGAAATCACCATTGCCGAGATGCTGCGCGATGCGGGTTATGCAACAGGCATGGTCGGCAAGTGGCATCTCGGCCACCGGCTGGAATACTGGCCCACCCAACAGGGTTTCGAGAGCTTTCTTGGCGTCCCCTATTCCAACGACCAAGAGCCGTTCAGCCTCTATCGCGGAACCGAAACGGTCGAGCGCGAAATCGATCAGACCACGCTGGAGGATACCTACGCGACGGAAGCCGAGCGCTTCATCGGCGCTCATGCTGGCGAGCCATTCTTCCTCTACTATGCCACCAATTTCCCCCATCGCCCGCTTTTCTTCCCGCCCGAGAACACGGGCCGCAGCGGACCCGCCGGAGATTATGGCGACACGATCGAAACACTGGACGATGCGGTGGGACGCATTCTTGCCGCTCTCGACGAGAATGGCCTGCGGGAAAACACGGTCGTCATCTTCACCAGCGACAACGGCCCCTGGTTCCAGGGCAGCAGCGGCCCCTTCAAGGGCCACAAGGGCGACACCAACGAAGGCGGCTATCGCGTGCCGTTCCTGCTGCGCTGGCCCGCAGCGGTAGCTGCTGGAACCCATAACGACGCGATGAGCATGAGCATCGACATGCTTCCCAGCTTTGCCCGCCTTGCAGGTGCGCAGGTTCCGCAGGATCGGACTATCGACGGACGCGACGTTACCGCGATGTGGACGAGTGGTGCGCCCAGCCCCCACGAGATCCTCTATTTCATCAACAACAACGGCCTTGCCGCGGTTCGCAGCCCGCGTTTCAAGTTGCTGCTGAGCGAATATTACCGTGCATCCCACATCGACTTTCGCCGCTATACTGCACCCAAGCTGTTCGACATGCTGGCCGACCCGCAGGAGCGCTATGACATCGCCAACAGGTATCCGGACGAATACGCCCGTCTGCTGGCGCTGGCAGACGCGATGAGCGCCGAAATCGCACCAATGGCCGTGGATCGCGGCGGGATATATCCCGAGAATCCCGATGCCATTCTCGGACCGGTGCTCGAAGGCGACAGGTGAGTTTCATGTACAAGGACAAGACAATCGCCTTGGCTGCGCTGGCCGCGTGCCTGGCAGTCGCGGGATGTGGAGCTGGAACCGACACGCCCGCCGCTCAAAACGAGCAGGTTGCCCGCACCTGCGCCGCAATCGAGGACACGCCGGTCAGGCTCGAAGGCGGAACTTTTGCCATGGGCCAGGCCGAGGTCTACGCCGAGGAAGGCCCGGTTCGGCAGACGACTGTCGACGGTTTCTGGATCGATCCGCACGAGGTCACCAACAGGCAGTTTGCCGCCTTCGTCGAGGCCACCGACTATGTAACCCTGGCAGAGAAGCCGGTCGATCCGGCAGCTTTCGGCGTGCCTGAAGATCAGATCCCGCCCGAACTGCTGCTGCCCGGCTCGGCCGTATTCACCCCTCCCGAAAGGCCGTCGAACAGCTATTCCGACTGGTGGAAGTACGTGCCCGGCGCGAATTGGAAGCGGCCCAATGGCCCGAGCGGTCCCGAAGCACAGCCCGATGAGCCAGTGGTCCACTTGGGCTGGGAGGACATGCAGGCCTATGCCCGCTGGAAAGGCGGGCGAATGCCAACCGAAGCGGAATGGGAGTATGCCGCATCAGCCGGACAGCCTCCCACCACCCAGCAGCCGGAGGAAGCCAACAGTTGGCAGGGCGTTTTCCCCGCCGTCAACCGCGAGACGGACGGGTTCAGGGGCATCGCCCCCGTTGGATGCTACGCCCCCAATCCCAATGGGCTTTACGACATGGTCGGCAACGTTTGGGAAGTAACGGCGGACCTGTTCCGCCCCGGACACGATCCGGCGGATACCGACAATCCGCGCGGCCCGAGCGAGAACCAGGCTTATGACCCGCTGAATCCCGGCTTCCCTAGCCGCGTGATGAAAGGCGGCAGCTACCTGTGCGCTCCGAACTATTGCCAGCGCTATCGCCCCGCGTCCCGGCAGGGCCGCGATCCCGGCATGGGAGCGAGCAATGTCGGCTTCCGCCTCGCTTACGATACGCCGCCGGCCTGATGCTGGCCCCAATCCTTTCTGAAGTACAGGACCCCACATGAAGACCGCAAAGCTACTGGCAACCTCGATGCTCGTTTTGGGCGCCGTTACATTGAGTGGCTGCGTCCACGGCAACGTGCAACCCTCGCCACCGACGCAGCCCGATCTCGGCTTGCGGGTGAAAGACGCAATCGCGATTGATGGGCAGCAGTTCCGCGATGCCGATGGCGACGGGCAACTGTCGCCTTATGAAGATTGGCGCTTGTCGCCAGAAGAGCGCGCTACCGACCTTGCTGGCCGCATGACACAGGCCGAGAAGGTCGGCACGTTGATGCATTCGACAATGCCGGGCCTTGGTGGCGAACTCGGGCGCGCCGACAGCTACGACCTTGAAGCACTCGGCGCCCTGGTGAGTGACAAGCATGTCGCCAGCTATATCACGCGCCTGACTCTGGCCCCCGCCCAGCTGGCAGAACAGAACAACCTCGCGCAGGAAGTCGCAGCCGGCGGTCGGCTGGGTATACCACTGACGATCAGCACCGATCCGCGCAACCATTTCAGCTATGTGCTTGGCGCGGCAGAGGCTGGGAGCGGCACAACCCAGTGGCCGGAGCTTCTCGGATTTGCGGCGCTGAGAGATCCGGCTCTGGTCCGCGAGTTCGGTGAAATTGCCCGCCGTGAATATCGTGCCCTCGGCATCCACATGGCGCTCTCGCCGCAGCTCGATCTGCTGACCGAACCACGCTGGCCGCGCGGTAGCGGCACTTTCGGCAGCCAGGCCGAACTCAGCAGTGAACTGGGCGGTGCCTATGTCGAATCCTTTCAGGGCAGCGCCAATGGCTTGCAGGCCGATGGCGTGATGACGGTGGTGAAGCACTGGGTGGGTTACGGCGCGCAACCAGAAGGGTTCGAGGCGCACAATTACTATGGTCGCTTCGCGGACCCGGGCGACTATCTCTCGCAGCACATCGCGGCCTTCGATGGCGCCCTGGAGGCGAAAAGCGCCGGAATCATGCCCGCCTACCCGATCCTGCGCGATGCAACGCTAAACGGAGAGGCAATCGAAGCCGTCAGCCCCGGTTACAGCACACAATTGCTCGACGGCCTGCTGCGCCAGCGCCGGGGTTACGAAGGCATTATCCTGTCGGACTGGGCTATCACCCGCGATTGCAACGAGAGGTGCATGAATCCCACCGACGAGGCTCCGCAGCGCCCGCAGGACATCGCGACATCATGGGGGGTGGAAGACCTGACCGTGCAGCAGCGCTACGTCAAAGGCTTGCAGGCCGGGATCGACCAGTTCGGCGGCACGGACGATGTACTACCCCTGCTCGCAGCGATGGAAGCGGGTGAGATCGACGAAGCCCGCGTCGATCAGTCGGTGATCCGCGTGATGGTGCCCAAGTTCCAGCTCGGTCTGTTCGAAAATCCCTATGTCAGCCCCGCAGCAGCGACGGCAGCGATCGGCGGTACAGAAGATATCGCCAAGGCCGACAGACTACAGCGTGAATCGCAGGTCCTCCTACGCAATGAAGGAGCCACCCTGCCCTTCTCGCCCGGTGCAAAGGTCTGGCTGCATGGCATGTCACACGACGCGGCTCAGTCAGCGGGCTTGCAGGTAGTGGAAGACATTGCCTACGCTGATTTCGCCATCGTGCGTACCGATACCCCATCGGAAATGCTCCATCCGAACCATTTCTTCGGTAGCCGTTACAAGGAAGGGCGCCTGAACTTCGAGCCCGGAGATCCTGCTTACGAAGCCTTGGCCCAGGCGAATGCCGCTGGGGTGCCAACAATGCTGGCGATTTTCCTCGACCGGCCTGCCGTGCTGACCGATGTGCTGCCACTTACAGACGTAATCCTGGCCAACTTCGGAGCGAGCGACGCCGCCGTGCTGGACGTCGCGCTAGGCCGGGCCGAGGCGCGTGGACGTCTCCCATTCGAGTTGCCGCGTTCGATGGAAGCCGTGCGAGCGCAGGATCCTGCGGCACCCGATGACAGCGCCGATCCTCTCTATCCCTACGGCGCCGGACTGTAATCGTCAGCCTCCCTCGGTGCTGCCCCCTCGTTTCGAAAGATGCCCTCATGACTGATCGCGCTGGCGCAAGCCCCGTGCGCACGGCTTTCATCGCCGTGACCACACTCTTCTTCGCATGGGGGTTTATCACCTCGTTGATCGACCCTTTGGTTGCCGCTGTGAAAGGCATTTTCACGCTGACCAACCTGCAGGCGCAATTGTCCGCGTCTGCGTTCTTCATCGCTTATGGGCTCGTTTCCTTTCCAGCCGCCGGTCTCATCGCCAGACTTCACGCAGCACGTGCGATCTTGCTTGCCCTCACAATGATGATCGCGGGATGTCTGGTGATGCTGGTGGCGGCCAATCTCACGGTCTACGTGCTGGTGTTGCTCGGCCTGTTTGTACTCGCCAGCGGCATAACGGTATTGCAGGTTGCAGCGAACCCGCTCGCTGCAAACTTGGGCTCGCCCGCAGGGAGCCACTTCCGGCTGACACTCTCACAGACGTTCAACAGCTTTGGCACTTTTATCGGCCCCTTCATCGGCGCGGTGCTCTTTCTCGAAGGCGTCGAGGTGGCTGACGGGGCGGCGATCAACCCCGAAGCGCGCGACGCTGCGCTTGCAGGGATCGACCGGGCCTATTTCTGGATCTGCGGCCTTCTAATCCTCCTGCTGCTCTTCTTTTTCGTTTGCCGTAAGACGGTGAGCCGGGCGGCGCCGCCGGCCCCGAGCGCAGGTGGTACGGTTGCGATGATGCGCGACGCCTTGTCATCCCGCTGGGCGCTGCTGGGCGGAGCGGCAATCTTTCTCTACGTCGGCGCAGAGGTCGCGATCGGCACCCAGCTTACGCTCTTCCTGAACTCAGGAGAAATTTGGGGCAATTCCGATGCCGCGTTCGCCGTGCCATTCCTCGGCACTGCGATGGGAAGCGACGGTATCCCCGGCGTGTCGCTGCAGGAGGCCGGTAAGGCAGTCTCCTTCTATTGGGGCGGCGCGATGGTGGGGCGTGCGATAGGCTCCGCGCTGCTTGCGCGTTTTCGCGCTGCACGACTGCTGATCGCATTCACGGCGATCGCAGCACTGATGTCCCTTTACGTGGCTCTGATTGGTGGCGTGGGCGCGGGCTTCGTCGCTCTTTCAATCGGACTCTTCAATTCGATCATGTTTCCCGTCATCTTCACTCTTACGCTGGAACGGTCCACGGCCTCCGCAGAGGCAACCTCCGGTCTCCTATGCACCGCCATCATAGGGGGGGCGTTCGTACCGCCGCTCGCGGGCGCCATCGCGGATAGCGCAGGCCTTGCCGTCGCCTTCCTTGCGCCAGCCACATGCTACGTTGTGCTTTGCGTGTTCGCTTTTGCTGCCGGTCGCTCGGACGTTTCTAGCAAGGTTGAGACGAGGAGCGCGCACTGACGGCGCTCCCCGCCCAACAAGAGATTGAAGGCTAGCCTAGGCTCTCATTCGCCGACTTTAGTCGTCGCCGAACTCTCGGCGAAGCCGTAGCGCACGGCCTTCGCTTCGAGCGTCTCACCCTCGCCGAGAGCGATCGGTTCGACATAGATTTCCCATGGTCCGCCATCGATCCGATAACCGATCGAGGCTCCTGGTGTTTCGGAGGTTAATCTGACGAGGCCACCCTGCGTTACCTGCGCGGCAGGGGCGGCCGTCACCGGCTGCTTGAGACCCGGCCACATGCGCTCCACCATTGCAAGTTCACCGCCGACAGACCGGTCGTCGAACCTGTCTTGGTAGCGTGCCAGTGCGGCACGCATCTGCTCAAGCACACGTGCGTAACGCTGGTCTTGGGCAAGATTGGCCATTTCATATGGATCGGCCCATGTGTCGTACAACTCCTCCTCAGGACGGGGCGCGGTGAAGTACTGCTCGATCCGGGGCGGCAATTCGCCTGCTACGTGCAAGCGCCACAATTCCTGCATCGATCGCTGCATGTCACGAAAGCCGAGGTGGCGGAAGAACGGCCTTTCAGGCTCGTAGTTGCGAATATATTTCCACCTGTCGTCGCGCACCGCGCGAGAGAAGTCCTGCTGCTCGTCGTGTCGGTCCATCGCCGCGTAGACAAACCTGCGCTCAGGCCCAGTTTCGGGGCCCAGAAAAACGCGTCCAGCAAGCCATCCTGGCACATCCTCGCCTGCGAGTTGAAGGATCGTGGGCGCCATATCTGCGAAGCTGACAAGCTGGCCATCGCGCGTTCCCGCGCCGTGCCCGTCGGGCCACCGAACCATCAGCGGCACATGCAGCCCGCTGTCGTACAGCGATCGCTTCGCCCTCGGAATACCGTCACCGTGATCGGTGGTGACGATCACGATGGTGTTATCGGCCAGACCGTCTTCCTCGAGCTCTGCCAGCAGGCGCGCCACCGTCCGTTCGTAATAGTGAATATTGTCGAGCATCTGCGCGAGCTCTTCGAGCACGAGCGGGGTGTCAGGCAAGAACGGCGGAACCACCACGTCGGCGGGATTGTGAACCTGTGGACGCCCCGTCAGCGCCTCGCGCAACTGGGCACCCAGCCGCTGCGCCATCGGGTGGGCATCGGGATCGAGATCGAGCGGGAAAGTCCAGCTTTCGTGCGTCTCCATGATGTTTACCATGGCGAAGAACGGCTGGCCTTCCGCCCTCCCCCGCCAGGGATGCGCGGCATCGCTATCGTCCCAGATCGTGAACGGACCGCCGCGATAGCTGTCTACAGCCAGTTGATAATCGGTCTTGCCGTTGTTGGTGGTGTAATAGCCGGCCCGCCGCAGCAGTTCGGGGTAGGCCTTCACATAGGATGGCGGCACCGCGGTGTACGCCAGACGCGACCCGTCCTCGAGTTCCACGCCCGAAGAGACCCGCATCTGCTGCGCGCCGATCGACTGCTGCGGAACACCCATGGCCAGCGCCGCACGACTGGGTGCGCAAACACCTGCCGTGGTAAATGCCCGTTCATAGAGCACTGCCTCTTCGGCAAAGACATCGAGCACCGGGGTTTGCGCCACCGGATCGCCGTAGGCTCCGATATGCGGGCTCATGTCCTCGAACACGATGAGCAGGAAATTGGGCCGTTCCCCGCCCTCACCCTGTGCGACGGAGGACAGGGGAGCAATGCCGGCCACAAGGGTGACGCAGATGGCGATCTGTTTCTTGAACAATGCGATTCTCCCGCGTCAAAACAATATGGCGGCAGCGACAGGAAATGTCGCTGCCGCCATTGAACACGGGCGATCCAGATTAGGAGGAGCGACCGCCCGAGTCGGCGTTATCAGAAGCTGAAGCTACCCTGGACGCCGAAGTAACGTTCCTGATTGCGCCAGACCTGCGCCAGGGAGCGACCGCCGGCGGTGGTCGAATAGCTTAGGGATGCTGGCTGCTGCTGATCGAAAATATTGCGCACGAAAACACTCAGCGAATAACGCCCGTCGCGATCCTCGATCCCAATCGCACCGTTGACGACGGCATAGCCATCCTGCTCGGTCCGGGGATCCTGGTTGAGGCTCCACTGTACTTCCGACTGGTAGACGAGGTTGCTCTGTACATAGAGGTCGACAGGCGCGGAATCGCCCAGAGGCACATACTGCCTTACGAAAGCCGTCAGTCGCAGATCGGGGGCATTCGGCAGAGGGGCTCCGGCCAGGTCTTGCGCACCGTTGACGCAGCCCTGGGCCTCGGTCTGGCCGGGGTAGCAGGGTCCGCCCGGGAAGTTGTCGATCTTCGCATCCATCAGCGTGGCACCAAACCGGATCGAAGTCAGGTCCGAGGGCTGCAGACTGGTTTCGAGTTCGATACCCTTGGTCGAGATTTCACCGGCATTCGCCAGCTCGAACGTAATGTCGTTCGGACGCTGCGCCTGCGCCTGGTAATTGTCGTACTTTGTGTAGAACGCGGCCGCGTTGACTGCGAAGACACCGTCATATGTCTCCAGCTTCAGTCCCGCCTCGAAGGCATCAACGGATTCGGCCTCGATCGGCTCACTCCCCTCAAGCGAAGCGAACGCGACGTTGAAGCCCTGCCCCTTGTAACCGCGCGAATAGCGGACATAGGCGTTTGCAGGGCCGAAGTCATAGCGAAGACCGATCGTGCCTGTGAGCGCTGTGTCGCTGGTCGAACCGGTAAAGTCAGCCGGTCGGCCCGCAGCGCCAGGCAGGGGCTCATCGCCCGGCACCAGAACATTCGCGGGGTCGCGCACGACTTCCCACTCGAGTTCTTCGTGGATGATGCGGACACCGCCGAACAGGTTGAAATCACCGAAGTATGCGTTGCCGCTGACAAAGGCGGCCAGGTTGGTCGTGTCCGTCGTGCTGTTGAATGTGCCGCTACGCGGACGCGGACCGGCGAACACCCAACGACGCTGGAAGTAGCGATCAAGGTTAAGCTTGTAGGCGAAAGCACCGACGAGGAAATCGAAACCGCCGAGGTCCGGCGACGCCAGGCGGATTTCCTGGCTGTACTGATCGAGATCGGTGCGTCCCGAATTGGAATCCCACGCGAAGGGGAGCAGCGGCGGCTGCCCCACAGACAGCGGCGTTCCGTCGACGTCCAGCTCATTCTCGAACTGCCAGTTGCGAATGGCCGAGATCGAGGTCAGCGTCATATCGTTCGCGAACACATATTCGACGTTCAACTGTCCACCGCCCTGCGTCGAGAGGCTGAGCGGATTGAGGTTGACGTTGACATCCATGTTGGAAAGCGACGGATCGAGCGGCGCAACAAGGTCCCGGGCGGCAGGATTGTCGAAGTCCCGCAACACGAACGTGGGCGTCGCCTCATAATCGCGATAGTCGCCGATCAACTTGATCGTCAGGTCAGGCGAAGGCTCAAACTGCAGCTTTCCGCGCAGGCCCCAGGTGTCGTAGCCGTTGAGTTCCGAACCATCAAAAAGGTTTGTGGTAAGCCCGTCGAATGACCGGTGAAACGCGCTGATACGCATCCCCACGGTATCGGACAATGGCCCCGAAACCGTACCACGAATCTGGTACTCGTTGCCCTCTGCATACATCGCGTCGAACTTGCCGGAGAAGTAGTCAGTCGGATCCTGCGTGGTTACCGAGACCACGCCTGCCGATGCGTTCTTGCCAAACAGCGTCGATTGCGGACCACGCAGCACCTCCACGCGCTCGACATCGATGAAGTCTTGGAAACTCTGCCCCGAGCGAGCCATCACGACGCCGTCGAAAACGGTCGAGACAGAAGGCTCCACTGCGGGCGAAAACACATTCGTGCCGATACCGCGAATACTGAGCGAACTGTTCGATTCGTTGTTGCCCTTGGTGAAGGTAATGCTGGGAACAGCTTCGGTGATCTGGCTGATGCCTGAGACACCGGTACTGTCCAGCAGGTCGCCAGACACCACGGAGACCGCGACCGGCACTTCCTGCAACGTCTGCTCCCGCAGGGTTGCCGTCACCACGATGGCGTTTGAACTGGTTGCGCCTGCTTCGGCGGCGCTGTCGTCAGCTTGATTGTCCTGCGCGATGGCAGGCGTGGCGACTCCAAGCGCCACGAGCGACGCCGACAGCATTAGACCCTTGGTGACTTTCATAACTCCCTCCCTGTGTTTTTCGCGATTGGGCGCGCGATTTGAGGCATCCTTAGAGACAACGTTGCCTCAGGTCAATACAACGTTGTCTCTAAGGCAGCTAAAAGATTGCCGGAATATTGCTAGACCGATGATCAAAGGTGAATCTCGCTTATCGAAAATCGCGCTATGCGGACATCATCAACAGTGGATCATCCGGTTTGGCATCCGTGAATGTCCGCAACAAAGGCGTGAAGGATAGAACGCGAATGACCGAGATGAGGGCGCATAGCCGCCAAAAGGCCCGATGGTATGATCGGGAAGAGTTTGCCGAATCTGTCATTGCGGACGGTCCGACTTGTCTTGTCAGCTACTTGGCAGGTGAGGCGAAATGCTCTCGCCGATCAAAGCTGCGGCCTCGAGCAAAACGCCGTCGTTCAAGTGAGCGTAACGAGCGGTAGTAGTGACGTGCCGGTGCCCCAAGAGATTGCCGATCATGGGCAGCGTTTCGGAAGAACGCGCCGCCAGGCTGGCGTAGTTGTGCCTCAGGTCGTGCAACCGGACATCGTCCAGCCCGGCTTCGGTCCGCAATCTCCGCCAAAACCAATCGAGGGCTGATCTCGGCAGAACGTCGAACGTGAAAACGCGCTGGTCCTTCCTTCCGCGCGTGAATGCGTCGAGCACAGCCCTCGCCTCCTGACCAAGCCAGACGATGCGCGGGCCGGTCTTGGAATCAATCAGTTTCAGCTTGCGGCCCTGCACTTCGCCCCAAGTGAGGTTGAGGATTTCGCCTCTCCGACAACCAGTGAGCGCGAGAAGTGAGATCACTGCGACTTCGACGGGGTTTTCAGCGCGATGTGCAGCCAACGCGCGGCCAAGCCGAGCCATCTCGTCATGGCTCAGGAAGCGCTCGATCTTGCGTCCCCTGTTGCACTTCACACCGCGAAACGGATTCGAATGTTCTGGCAAATAGCCCCAAGCCTCGGCCTTGCCGAACATGGCTTTGAGGATTTCCATGGCGCGATTGGCTGCACCGGGACCTGCTGATCGCGTGAGTTCGGAATGCCACCGAACCGCATCGGCATGGCTGATCTCGTCAATGAACTTGCCCGGAAAGGCATGATCGAGATGGGTCCGCCGGTAGATATTCTGGATCTCGCGGGTGGATGGCTTCCAAGTCGGCGCCGCGATTTCCCAGTAGGATTGTAGAAATGCCGAATAGGTCGGCATCTTGCGCCCCCGCTGCTTCTTGTCGGCAGGGTTCTCACCTAGCTCGATGCGCAGGATAAGACGTCGTGCGACGTCCTTGGCAATACGCTCTGTCAGAATTGCCGCATCGCCAATTGTGATCAGCCGTTGCTTGCCGCCCATCGTGCGCTGCAGCACATAGCACTTGCGGCCCGATGGATGGATCCGCTCACCAAAGCCGGGGAGCACATAGTCAAATCTCGAGCGACGCTTGCCTGCCTCGCCCGGAACGACGCGTGCCAGTTCCTCTGCAATGATCTGCCTGAGATCGTACTGGGTCATGCAGCGATCCCCATTGCACTAGCGAGGTTGGAACAGATGCGATCGGCGCTTTCAGCAATCACTTCGTCTGCCAAGTGCGCATATCGTGCCGTGGTTTCCGGAAGCGCGTGGCCAAGGAGCTTGCCGATTGTCGCCAGTGGAATGTGCTGCGCAATGGCAACCGAGGCAAAGCTATGGCGCAGATCGTGGAGCCGCACGTCGGGCAGCGCCGCCTTGCGCCTGATGCGGTCCCAGTACTGACCGAGATTGATCGGAGCTTCGCTACGTGTGGCTGGAAAGACCAGCAGCTCGTCACCGCGACATTCCAGTCCTTCAAGCACTGCGGTGGCTTGCGGGTTGAGATAGATCGTCTTCGGGCCGGTCTTGCTATCCGGCAGTTGCAGCCTTGGTGGCTGGACAAACCGCCAGCGCAAGGTCGCGATCTCGGATGCCCGTGCGCCGGTGTAAATGAGCATGAGCAGCGCAGGAATGACGAATGGATTGACCCCATCGTGTTCGGCCAGAACGCGGCCCAGCCTTCGGTATTCAGCGGCGGACAGGTAGCGCTCGGGAAGATCGCGTTTGAAACGCGAGACACCACGACACGGGTTGGTGTTCTTGGCCCGGTAACCCAGCTTCTCGGCATATTGCATCATCACCGACATAATGGGGATGGCGCGATTGAAGGTCCCTCCCCGCTCCGCCATGCTGTCTCGCCAGCGATTGATATCTCCGCGTTCAATCATGTCGATAGGCAGGTCACCGAACCTAGGGACGAGCAACTGATCGATGCGAGAACGCGACGATCGCTGGGTCGCTGGCTTCCAATGCGGCGAATAATCCTGCCAGAACTCTTCGGCATAATCAGCGAACAGTGGCACTCGCCTCTTCGCGGGCGCGGTCGGCAGGTCGGTAAGCGTCGCCTTAATGAGCAAACTGCGCGCGGCAGCGCGCGCGGCGGGCGCGCTCAGCGCACCTGCCGCCATCCCCGCGCAACCCAGCGTCACCATGCGCTGCACACCTCGCGGGCTATGCTTCACTATCCATGTAAGGTGACCCGACTTACGTTTGCGAAGTCCGAAGCCGGGAAGTTCTGTGTCCCAGGTAATACCGATGGGAAGCGACTTGCGACGAGCGATATGTCCAGTCAGTTTCAGTCTGAATGATGGCCTGCGAGGGGCTATGACTGAGCCTTGGCCACTATGCGATCGCTCCAATGTTGCCGGAACTGAACGTATTGTTTTATCGTGCTTTTCTTTCATTCATGCAGCATAGGCTGCGTACGGTGTGCACATCGTCCCAATTGCGCGGGTGGTGACCAGTGACCCAGGCCGTTCTGTCTCAAGGGTCATTGCCTACCCTTACCAAGGAAGCGTGAGCAACCCGTCGAACTGGCCTATTTTTGAGACCGATCTTTCCCTTACTTCATTCCCAGCAAGAGTCCGCACCTGCGCAAGAGGGACCGGCCAAGGACCACGTGTGGAGCGGCAGGAACGGGGCGAAGTCGGTCCTGCCGCGCGCGCTGGTCCGACCCGGTTCCGGTGCGCAAGTGCGTGCGGGGCCCAGGAGCAAATCAGGCCGCGCCCTCAGGAGCGCAGCACAAGCTGCGCGGGACAGAGCGCGTCCACAGCCCCGCTCCATTTCTCGCCCGGCTTCCAATGCAGGCGAGCATG
Source organism: Alphaproteobacteria bacterium (assembly GCA_030424845.1). GTDB lineage: Bacteria > Pseudomonadota > Alphaproteobacteria > Sphingomonadales > Sphingomonadaceae > Alteraurantiacibacter. Next base: position 66,136 of record JAUHWC010000009.1, read on the forward strand.
AAAAAAGGGCGGGAACCGTTTCCGGCCTCGCCCTCTTCGGTTGTTCAATATTCGTCGAGTAGCCCTCCGTGGACCGTGTGTACCACGCGGTGTGCCAGGTGTGCCGGGAGCGCATTGTAGTCACCCTCGTCGAGCGCGAAGTAACCAAGATCATCGTCCTCGATGACGTGCTGGTCGAAGAAGCTGTGCAATGCCCGCCGCTCGGCGGTGGCGAGTGCCTCGAAGTAGCTGTTCGAATTGGTCTGAACCGTTGCAAGTGTAGCCATGATATCCTCCTGATTGTGCCGGGAAGCCGACAGGAGGTTGGCGGACGGGGATGCGGCCGCCGGGTCACAGGATCGCCCGAAAGGGCGACCGCGCCAGCGGCGGTGGGGGTAACGGTTTTGTCGGACCGCAGCGCAAGCGAAGGTTAGGCAAAATCGTGGGGCCCCGCCGTCCTTGACGCGGTGGTTGCATTCCCGTCAGCATGGGAGCTGAGTGAGCCAGGACCCTCTCTCCTTTCCTCCTGGCGCGATGTCAGATTCCATTTTCCTACATGCCTCGATCCGGGGCAGGATGCGTACGGGCTGCCGCCACAAGGGGATTATTGAAAGGACCCCCATATGCCATCGCAACGAAGCGCGATTGCCGCATTGAAGAAACTGGAAGCCGACCGGGAAGCGCTCAACCAGCGCCAGCGCGAACTGGAAGAGAAGGCTGCCATTGAACTGGGCCAGATGCTTCTAGGAACCGGTATCGAGACCTTCTCGAAGAAGGGCATCAGGAAGGCCGGTGAACTGCTCGGCAAGCTGGGCGAAGAAGAAGGCTTGCGGCGGCTGGAAGGAGCCCGCCCTGCCCCCGCTCGCGAGCCCCAGGCATCGTCCGGCTAGAACAGGAAGAGGGGCGCTGTCCGATCTGGACAGCGCCCCTTTAGAGCGGGATCGATGATGATGGATGTCAGTCGATCTCGGGAGCGTCGGTGTTGTCGTTGTCGTCACCCGAGCCGTTGCCGCGGGAGAGGAAGTCGACCTTGTCGGCAAGTATCTCGGTGCCGTAGCGCGTGACCCCGTCCTTGTCCTCCCACTGGGTGTAGTGGATGCGGCCCTGGACGCTGACCAACTGGCCCTTGGAGCAGTATTGGCCGACGGTCTTGGCGAGGCCGTTGAAGCAGGTCACCCGGTGGAACTCGCTTTCCTTGGCGGTGTAGCCGTTCTCGTCCTTGTAGGTCTTGCCGTCCTTGTCGCGTGCGGGGCGATCGGTGACGACGGTGATCCCGGTAACATTGGTGCCGCCCTTGGTCTCGCGGCTTTCGGGATCGCGGGCGATGCGGCCGGTGAGGATTGCGATATTGGTCATGGTTGTATTCCTTCAGTTCCTCAAACCGGAGACCATCTCCGGCTTGCGAACATCCAGAAGAAGCAGGGCATGGGAGGACTGCACCGCAGGCCCGAAGGGCCGAAGGGAAACCTGTTCATGACGGGTGGTGCGGGCAGGCAGCGCAGCTGCCAACACGGCCGGAAAGGAACGGGTTGCCGTCCTCAGCTGGCCTGATTCAGGACTGTTCGCGAAGAAAGCCGGATGGGTATCTGGTGCGGGTCTGAAGGTGCCAAGACCCTATTGCAATCAGCTTTCCCCTTCGCCCTCCGATGCCGCCAGGAGATCCATGAAGTTGCGGGCAGCTTCCCGGTCTTCCTCGTTCTCGAACGCCACATCGAGATCGGGGGCGGACCCGAACATGTACAGGAACGACCATAGTGCAAAGCGCTTGCTCCGGTCCTTCTCAAGGCCGAGATCGACCCGGCAATGCTCGATGCCGGCTGCGAAGGTGTCAGGAGCAACCCCGGAGAGGTCGGTGGTGGCAAAGTAGCGCTGCAGCAGATCGTCAAGTTGCATGACCGGTCCATAGCCGGGTCGGCGGCGAATGCACATCCAGGCAATTCGGGTATGGATGACGAAGGGCCCGTCAGGACCCGGGAGAGGTGCCCAAGGGACCGCGACGATCGACCACGGTGATCCGGCGCGCCTTGGCATCGATGACGAGCCGTTCGGTCACGCCATTGCCCGGGAAGGCGACAACGTAACGCGGATTGAGGGAAAGCATCTGCTCGTTGCGCTTGAACCCGGCGCGGGCACCAAGCCGACGATCAAGCGAGTAGGTCAGTTGCTGCACTTCGCGGCGTTCAGCCCAACTCGCTGCCAGGCGATCGGCTCCCTTGCCGTCACCGCCATGGACCAGGAAGAGATCGGGAACCGCATCGCGAACCTTGTCCAGCGTTGCCCAGATATTGTCGGCATATCGCTTCGCATCCTCGGTGCTCTCGAAGCTCTGGCGACCACCGGCGAAGAGGACCGGAGTTCCTTCCGGTATCAGGGCGTGACGCCTGTTCTCGGCACGTGCGCGGAGGAAATCGCGGGCATCGATCACAGCCGAAGTAAGGTGGCGCGAATGGCTCGCACGCGAGCCAGAAACGGGCTTCCACGAGGAACCGGTCTCGTCGCGGTAAAGTGCTGCCGCCGCCTCGCGCATCTGCTCGAAGGCCAGCATGCTGGCTTCGGCAGCCTGCGCGCGTTCGACCTGTTCTTCAAGATTGCTCGAATGCACTTCAGAACCGTCGGCGGATGCGAGGAGGACCCGGATCTCGTCGCTGGCCCGATCAAGTTGAGCAGACTTCCGGCTGGCGGCACGGTGAAAGAGATTGACCATGCCCCAGG
>JAUHWC010000001.1 GCA_030424845.1 Alphaproteobacteria bacterium
GCGTGGAGCATGATGACGAGGTGATCCATGTGATCGCGCACCACATGACTGATGCAACGCATGAACTGCACCGCCTGTCTGACGACCTGCTGCAGGCCCCCGTCGCACGGGCAGACCATGTTACCAGCCTGATTGGCAATCGCGCACCCTCGATGCGCAGCCACCCGCGCCATCACCGCACCATTCCCAAATCGCGCGATTTCCACTGACAGCCGGAGTCCTGCCAGGACACCAATTGGCCACTGGCTATATGGCGCATAAAAAAAGCCCCCGCCGGAGCAGGGGCTTTTTGAATTCGTATCAGCCGGCGATTACGGGCTGGCGGGCAGATCGTCCACATTGCCGTCGCTGTCTTCAGCAAGTACGATAACCCCCGCTGCAACCAGCGCGCCGAGGATGACAATCCACAGACTGCCTCCGACCAATTCTTCCGCAGCGCCCAAAGCGGACGCCTTACGGTCAGCCGACTGAGATGTCGTAGGGGCAGCAGCAGCGGCAACCGACGAGATGGCCAGCGTGCCTGCAACAGCGCTTGCGATAAATTTCTTCAACATCCTATCTCACTCGCTTCGTAAAGATTAATCAAAATAGTCATCCGACGCATAGTGCAATGCACAAGGAGCCGTCAAGTTCCAAACATCGCTAAAAATGCAGCGTTGGTCTGTCTGGTGCAAAATGGTCACTTTATCGGCTGACAGTTCAACACCATGAATATGGGGCAAAACTTTTCAACTACGTATCCACTCATACCGGTTCGAGCGCGTAACCTGCCGAACGGACCGTGCGAATGGGATCGCGCGCGTTGTCGACGGTGATGGCCTTGCGCAAGCGGCGGATATGGACATCGACGGTGCGTTCCTCGATCTCGCTTCCGGTTCCCCAGACGGCATCAAGCAACTGCCCGCGCGAGAACACGCGGCGCGGATGTTCCATGAAAAACTTGATCAGGCGGTATTCCGTGGGGCCGATCTGCAACTGCCGACCACGCCGTTCCACGCGGTGCGCCACCGGGTCCAGCTTCAGGTCTCCAACCTCGATCGTTTCGCCGGCAAGCGCCGGGCGCACGCGGCGCAGAACGGCAGAGACGCGCGCCAGCAACTCGCGGGGGGAAAACGGTTTTGTGACGTAATCGTCGGCACCGGTTTCCAGTCCGCGCACGCGGTCATCCTCGGCCTCGCGCGCGGTCAGCATGATGATCGGGACGTGTGCCGTTTCCTTCTCGCGCCGCAAACGACGGCAGACCTCGATGCCGCTGACGCCTTCGATCATCCAGTCCAGGATCACCAGGTCGGGCGTGTCTTCTGCGGCCAGCATCATCGCCTCCTCGCCATCAGCGGTAACGCGAACGTCATAGCCTTCGCTCTCGAAACGGTATTTCAGCAGTTCGGCCAGTGCCGAGTCGTCTTCCACCAGCAACAGCTTTGGGGCGGACATAGTCTTATCCTCCGGGCCGGCGACTATCGCTGCCCTACGATTCGACCCTCGTAATATTACAAGTATGTGTCAGAAATGTTTCAACGCTCAACGTCGGTCGGATAGGAACCGAGCGCGGCGAAATGAACCATCTCCGCGACATTGGTGGCGTGGTCACCGATGCGTTCGATATTCCGGGCAACGAACAGCAACTGGGCAGCGCTGCTGATGGTGGCCGGGTTCTCGACCATGTGGCTCACCAGGTTGCGGAAGATGCTGTCATAGAAGGCATCGACCTTGGCATCGCGCTCGATCACCTCGCGGGCAACGATCGGATCGCGCGCGGCATAGGCCGTGAGGACATCGTGCACCATTTCCGCTGCAACCTCACCCATGGCAGGCAGCAGCGTGAGCGGTTCGAAGCGCGCGCGCCCCTCTATCCGGCCGGTCCGCTTGGCGATGTTCTTGGCATAGTCGCCGATGCGCTCGACCACGCCGGCGATCTTCAGCGCGGCGATGATTTCCCGCAGGTCGTCCGCCATCGGCGCGCGCAGGGCCAGCATGCGCACGGCCATCGCGTCCACTTCGGCTTCCAGCGCGTCCATCTTGGGGTCGCGTTCCACCACTTCGCGGGCCAGTTCCTCGTCACCGGTGACGATGGCTTCCAGCGATTGCTGGATGGCAAGTTCGGCCAGCCCGCCAAGCTCCGCAATCAGGCCGCGAAGGCGAGTGATGTCTTCATCGAATGCTTTAACCGTATGTTCTGCCACTGGATTGCTGTCTTTCTGGCTATCCGTATCGCCCGGTGATGTAATCCTGGGTCTTCTTTTCCCGGGGATTGGTGAAGATGTCCGAAGTATGTCCGTATTCCACCAGGTTTCCAAGGTGGAAAAAGGCCGTGCGCTGCGACACGCGAGCCGCCTGCTGCATGGAATGGGTGACGATCACGATGGCATAGCGCCCGCGCAGTTCATCGATCAGCTCCTCGATCTTTGCCGTGGCGATAGGATCGAGTGCGGAGCACGGTTCGTCCATGAGGATGACTTCGGGGTCAACGGCAATCGCGCGGGCGATGCACAGGCGCTGCTGCTGGCCGCCGGAAAGCGCGGTGCCGGAATCCTCCAGGCGATCCTTCACCTCCTCCCACAGGCCGGCGCGGTGCAGGCTCCGCTCCACGATCTGGTCGAGTTCGTTCTTGCCTTGCGCAAGCCCGTGGATGCGCGGGCCATAGGCGATGTTCTCGTAGATCGACTTGGGAAAGGGATTGGGCTTCTGGAACACCATGCCGACGCGCGCGCGCAATTGCACCACGTCCATGCCGGAATGGTAGATATCCTCGCCATCGAGTTCGATCGTGCCTTCGACACGGGCCGAAGGGATGGTGTCGTTCATGCGGTTGAGCGTGCGCAGGAAGGTGGACTTGCCGCAACCCGAGGGGCCGATGAAGGCCGTCACATGCTCCGTGTGGACATTGATCGAGACGTCATCGATGGCTTTCTTGTCGCCATAGAAGACGGATACGCCCTTGGCGCTGATCTTGGGGGCAGAGGTGGCATCAGCCTCCGCCTCGAGGCTCTTGCCGCCGGCCAGATCGGTCTGTTCCATCACCATTTCTTCTCGAACTTGTTGCGCAGGTAAATGGCCAGGCCATTCATCAGCAGGAGGAATATCAGTAGCACAATAATGGCCGCGCTGGTGCGCTCCACGAAACCGCGGTCAATCTGGTCGGACCACAGGAAGATCTGCATCGGCAACACGGTGGCGTTGTCGGTAAAGCCATCGGGCGGCGTGGAAACGAAAGCGCGCATGCCGATCAGCAGCAACGGCGCCGTTTCGCCCAGAGCGCGGGCCATGCCGATGATCGTGCCGGTCAGGATGCCGGGCAGGGCAAGCGGCAAGACGTGGTGGAACACCACCTGCACCGGCGATGCGCCGATGGCCAGCGCGCCGTCGCGGATCGATGGCGGCACGGCCTTGATGGCGTTGCGTCCCGAAATCACGATGACCGGCATGGTCATCAGGGCAAGCGTCATGCCGCCGATCAGCGGGGCAGAGCGATAGCCCGGAAAGATCGTGAGGAAGACAGCGAGGCCAAGCAGGCCGAAGATGATCGATGGAACGGCCGCCAGGTTGTTGATCGACACCTCGATGATGTCCGTCCAGCGGTTCCGCGGAGCATATTCCTCAAGGTAGAGCGCCGCCAGCACGCCGACCGGGAAAGCCAGCAACAGGGTGACGATCATGGTCAGGATCGATCCCTTCAAGGCACCCCAGATGCCGGCCAGCTGCGGGTCGGTGGCATCCGAGCGCTGGAGGAAACCGGTATCCAGCCCGTCACGCAGCAGGCCCTTTTCCGTTAGTTCCCGGGCCAATGGCTGCAAGGCAGCCTGCCCGTCACCGGCATAGGCGGAGGCCAGGTCCTCGCTGGTGACGAGGGAAAAAGTATGCGTGCCTTGCAGCAGGCTGCGGTCTTCCACCAGTTGTTCTGCAACATCGCGCCATGCTTCGGAGTTGACATGCGCCGCACCTGCCTCGCCCAACGCCTCTTCGGCCGCGAACTGGACGATTTCGGGCAAGCCCTGCGATTGCAGCGAGCGGATGGCCGAGGTGGTGTTCTCGGTATCGGGAATGGACAGAGCCATGCGCGACATGTCGATCGGCACGTCCAGCACGGTGCGCTGGAAGCCGCCGAGGCCGTTCATCAGCATCGTGCCGAGAAGGAATACCAGCACCGCCACGGCAAAGACCACGGCGCTCAGACCCGCCAGCTTGAAACGCTTTTCCGCAGCATAGCGCTTCTTCAGGCGCGCCTCGAATTCCGGCGTGCGGGTGGGGGTGATGACCTCACTCATAGGCTTCGCGGAACCTCTTCACCACGCGCAGGGCGATCACGTTCAGGATAAGGGTGATGATGAACAGCACGAACCCAAGGGCAAAGGCGCTGAGCGTTGCCGGATGGTCGAGGCTGGCTTCACCCGTCAGCATGGCCACGATCTGCACCGTCACCGTGGTCATCGCCTCTAGCGGATTGCCGGACAGGTTGGCGGCATAGCCTGCCGCCATCACCACGATCATGGTCTCGCCGATGGCGCGGCTGACAGCGAGCATGATACCGGCCACGATGCCGGGCAGGGCGGCCGGCACCAGCACGCGGCGGATCGTCTCGTTCGTTGTTGCGCCCATCGCCAGCGATCCGTCGCGCATGGCTTGCGGCACGGCGGCAATCGAATCGTCGGCCATCGAGGAGACGAACGGAATGATCATCACGCCCATCACCAGGCCCGCGGCCAGGGCGCTTTCGCTGGAGGCGTTGGCAATGCCCACGGAGATGGCGATATCGCGAATGGCCGGGGCAATCGTCAGTGCAGCGAAATAGCCGTAGACCACGGTCGGCACGCCGGCGAGGATCTCCAGCGCGGGCTTAATCCAGCTGCGCAGTTTGGCCGGTGCATATTGGGTCAGGTAGATGGCGCTCATCAGGCCGACCGGGATCGCCACGGTCATGGCGATGATCGCGCCGATGAAGATCGTGCCCCAGAACAGCGGGATGGCGCCGTATCGGCTGCCGTCGGGGTTCTGGGCATTGGCCATCGGGTCCGGCGCCCAGTGCGTTCCGAACAGGAAATCGATGGGAGAGACCATCTCGAAGAAGCGATAGGTCTCGAAAATCAGCGTCAGGAAGATGCCGAAGGTGGTCAGGATTGCGACGAGTGATGCCACGAACAGCACGAACAAGACGCCCTTTTCCACCCGTGTACGGGCTCCGAAATCGGGCTTGAGGCGCAGGAAGGCCCAGGCCGCGCCGATCACGGCCAGGATCAGGACGATCGCGATGCCGACCCAGGTGTAGAGGGTTATTGCTTCGCGGAATGGCTCGACCAGCGCCTGCGCTTCGGGGGAAAGCGCGCGGTCAGCCGCGCCTGTCGCAACATTGCGGGCTTCGTTGATGATCGCATCGCGGCGCATGCCGAATGCCGGCAGGCCTGTTGCGCCTGAGGAAGACAGCACGTGCTGGAGAATCAGGTTGTCACTGATGACACTCCAGAGCGCGCCCCACAGGAACGCGGGAAGGCCCACCCACAGCCCGGCATACCAGGCGTGGTAGTTGGGAAGCGAGGCGAGGCGACCGTCGGCCGCCTCGCGCTTGAACTTCCATGCGCGCGAGCGGGCCACCAGCCAGCCGGCAAGCCCAAGCCCGATGGCGAGGAGAAGCGGTATGGCTGATGACATTGCTCGCGATGCTTACCTTATTCGAAATCAGCGGCCGTCAGTGCCGGAAGTTCCGTCACGGCAGCGTTGTTACGCGCCATAACGTCGTCTGGGCTGGCGACAAGACCGATCTGGGCCAGCGGGCCGCCCACTCCCCAACTTTCTGCCCAGGTGGCGAGAAATTCACGCAGGCCCGGGATGGCATCGACATGCTCGTTCTTGACGTAGACATAGAGCGGACGTGCGCCGGGATAGGCAAAGCTGGAAATGTTCTCGTAGGTCGGCTCGACACCGTTCACGGTGAGGCCGTGCACGCGGTCGATATTCTCTTCCAGATAGGAGTAGCCGAACACGCCGACGGCGTTCGAATTGCTCTCGATCTTCTGCACGATCAGGTTGTCCTGCTCGCCCTGGTCGACGAAAGCGCCATCGGTGCGCACTTCGGTGCAGATCTGGTCGTAGCGGTCCTCATCCTCTTCCTTGATGGCTTCCATCGCAGGGTTGGCTGCGCAGCCGACTTCAAGGACGAGTTCCTTCAGCGCATCGCGCGTGCCGGAAGTCGACGGCGGGCCATAGACCAGGATCGGCAGGTTCGGCAGCGAAGGATCGATGTCGGACCAGTTCGTCGCGGTCTGCTCTTCACCATAGGGAGCAGCAGCCAGCGCACGATAGACGATCTCGGGCGTCAGGTTCATGTCGATGCCGCCGTTCGCCGAAGCAAAGGCGATGCCGTCCAGGCCCACCTGGAGTTCGGTCACCGTCACGGCATTCGCGGTGCAATCCGCGAATTCGGAGGCCTTCATGCGGCGCGATGCGTTGGCAAGGCTCGGCGTATCCGGTCCGGCGCCTGCACAGAACAGCGCCATGCCGCCACCCGTGCCGGTCGATTCGATCAGCGGCGAGGGGAAGTCGGGATAGTTGCGGGCGAAGGTTTCGGAAACGACCGTGGCAAAGGGATAGACAGTGGACGAACCGACCGCGCGGATCGCCTGCTCGCTGCCGGAGCTGCCGCTGCCACCGCAAGAGGCGAGGGTCAGTGCGCCAAGGGCAACCGCTGCGTATTTGAAGGTCTTGGTCATTCTCATTTTCCACTTCAGACATTGGATGGGTTAGATGCGGTCTGTTACAAGACCGCGACAGGAAGCGGACACGCCATGATCACCAAATGTGACAGGCTTGTGTCTGTTTCCACATGGCTGCTCAGAAGTCCACCTGCCCGCGCACGCCGAAGACATCGGCGCTGTAGGAGGTGCTGCCACCCGGCAGGGCGAAAACGGCGTTGTCGTATTGCAGGTGGCCGTAGTTCAGCATGAAGCGGGTATAGTCTGTCGGGACCCACACCAGCGAGGCGAAGAATGCGTCCTGCGAACCGCCGATGAAGGGGCCGTCTGTCAGGTCCAGGTGGTCGTAACGGACGATCGCCTGGATCGCGCCGATACCGCCTTCGCCCACGGGCGATGCGGGACGGGTGCGTTCGAACTTGCCGCCCCTGTAGCCACGGCTGTCACCCTCGGTGAGGAAATAGCCTGCCTCGATGTAGCCGCCGAAGAAGCCCGGATCCATCGCCGCCGGTCCGAGCATGTCGACGTTCTGCCAGAAGGCTTCGCCAACGGCGTGGAACGGACCTGCGATCACGGCAGCCTCGACACCGACGCCGAATTCGCTGTCAGCTGCGATATTGCCGGTGTTGATCAGGCGTTCGGAGGTGAAGTGAACCAGCGGGCGCTGGCGATAGCGAACGGTATCACCCGATTCGAGATTGGTCAGGTGGACGGATCCGCCCAGGTGCAGCTGCGCGTCGCCGATTTCCGGGGCATAGACAACGCGGCCATCCACGCTCCAGCTCTTGTTGGAAAGATCGCCAAGGTTGTCCGTGAAGATACCGGCCTGGACCAGCACGTCCCCACCGGAATATTCGGCCGATACGCCAAGTCGACGCTCGAAGCCGAAAGCATCGGTGAAGGCCGCGCGTTCAATGAAGGATGACCAACGGCTGCTGGTCAGTTCTTCGAGCGACTGGAAGGTGTTGTGCTGGCCTACGGTCAGCTTGATGTCGCCATCCTCGTAGGTCATCAGCGCATCGGTCAGTTCAGCCGAACCGTCTGCAAAATCGACCTCGAACTTGTAGCCGAAACCGCCGGGGATATCGCCCGACATGCCGATGCGGGCACGGCGCATCTCGCTGCCGAAGCCCTCGCTACGACCGAGCGAATCAGGCAGGTTGACCGTGCCGGCGTCCATCATCAGGCGGCCGAAGGGCTTGAAGGACCAGCCACCGGGGGCTTCGATCTCCGGTGCGCCGGAGAAGCTGATGGTCACGCCGTCATCTTCGGATGCTGCAGGGATCGAGGCCGCGGTGGATTCGATTGCGGCTGCATTGGCGACCACGGCGGCCTGGGTGCTGTCCGCTTCCTGCTCCATTTCGCCAAGGCGACTGGACAGGGCATCGATCTGTGCCTGCAGCGCCTCGATCTGCGCGCGCAGCATGCTGACTTCGTCTTCCTGGGCCTGTGCTGCAGGGGCAACGAGCGAAGTCCCTGTCAAGAGCACTGTAATTATTGTCTTTTTCATGATTCGCTCCGTTATTTGTCCCAAATGTGACAACTATGGGGCGCACCTATGTCCGCAAGTTTACACTTTTGTGACGTATGGGGGCAGTTTGTCGCGAATTCGCAAGGAAGCTGTGGGTAAGTCCCGAACAAGGCGGCTCGCAGGGCCGGCTCAGCTGTCCGTGTCGACCAGCGGAATGCGCACGCTGACAGTGGTTCCCTTGCCCAGCTTGCTGTCGATATCCAGCCGTCCCCGATGGCGCTCGACGATGTGCTTGACGATCGCAAGGCCCAGGCCCGTGCCACCGGCAGCGCGGCTGCGGCTGGGGTCGGTGCGATAGAAACGCCGGGTCAAGTGGGGCAGGTGTTCCTCGGGAATGCCTTCGCCGCGATCCTCGACCGTCAAAACGGCCATGTCGCGCTGGCCACGGGTGAGGGTGACGGTCACATCTTCATCGAGGCTGCCATACTTCAGCGCATTATCGACCAGGTTGCGGACAAGCTGTTCCAATTGCCGATGATCGCCGCGAACCATCATTGGCTCTTCAGGCAGGGCAAAGATCACGCGCTCTGTCCGGTCCGGACCGGCGCCGTCCCGCCCGGCTTGTTGCACGATCTTGCCAAAATCGACGAGCTCGCGCGGCTGGTCGTGCTTTTCGGCCTCGACCCTGCTCAGGGACATGAGGTCATCCACAAGCGATTGCAGCCGGCGCGCTTCGCGCAGGACAGTGGCAAAGAACTTCTCGGCCTGTTTCGGCGGCAGGTCGTCCCGCGCCTCGGCCAAGGTCTCGATATAGCCGATGATGGATGCAAGCGGCGTGCGCAGCTCGTGGCTGGCATTGGCCACGAAATCGGTATGCGCGCGGCTGACATCGGCTTCGGATGTGCGGTTTATCAGCTCGATCAGGCTGTATCGCTCGTCAATCGGCTGGCTCGACATCTGCCACGAACTGCGCGGGCCGGTCAGCCCTTGCACGGTGGTGGTGCCTCCGCCCTTGCGGCCCAGCAGGTCAACCGCCGCGGGATGGCGCAAGGCAACGCGCGCGTCCTGGCCGACGATATGCGCGCCGATGGCATCGCGTGCCGCGCGGTTGGCCACGATGATGCGATTCGTATCCAGCATCAGCATCGGCAGGCCGGAATGTTCGATGAGGTCGCGCATGCCCGAACGGGTCAACTGCACACCTTCGAGCTTGGGTGGGGGCGGCTCCTGCGGCGGCGGCATGGCGAGCCAGAAGGAGGTGCACCAGACCAGCAGGATACCCAGGATGATGGGAATCTCGATTCCGGCAACAACCAGCACGATGCCGGTCAAAAGGGCAATGGCAATGCCCCCGTATGGGATGTGCTTCCCCTCCATGCCGGGCAGCCTTACCGCCATCGCGATAGGCGCACCACAGGCAAAATGCAGCTTGGCGCGAGAAAGTTTCCGATCCTGCGCGGGACGCAGAAAATGTGTCCGCCACAAGACCGCCAAAGGGTATTCGCACAACCGCACCAAGCGGCTGCGCCAACTGTTTTCCGGTGTTAGGGGAAAATCCGCACCGCTGGTGACCCCTACGGGAATCGAACCCGTGTTTCAGCCGTGAAAGGGCCGCGTCCTAACCGCTAGACGAAGGGGCCATCTGCGGTGCGAGCGGCGCACTTAGGGGGGCATTTGCAAACGGTCAAGCCCTGCAAGCAGCTAAAATGCAGCAAAGTGCATTAATCTGCCCAGGCGGCATCTTCCAGGTGTAGTTCCGCGGCTCGCCTGGGGCCCCAGTCATCGATCTTTGCGCGCCCTGCGAGATAGACCTTCCGGCCGCGCGAACCGTGCAGCAACGCCTGTCCCATGTCGCTTTCCGCAGCGCGAAAGGCGATGGCCTTGAGCGAGCGGCCGTCATCTCCCGCAGCGATCAGGCGCAAGTGGTCCTGGCCGACGATATCGGCCTTCACGATCCGTACCGGTCCCACGGCGATGCGCGGTCCGGGCCAGCCAACGCCGAACGGGCCGGCCTTCTCCAGCGTTTCGACCAGCTCCGGGGTGAGGCCGCCCGGTGCCAGGGACAGGTCCAGCTTCAGGACCTGGTTGGCCGCGGCGCGGGAAACCACCGTCGCCAGCCTGTCGTCCATCCAGTCGGCAAAGGCATCGAGCTTGTCCGATTCGATGGTGAGCCCCGCTGCCATGGCATGGCCGCCGCCTGCAACCAGCAGGCCCGATTCGCGCGCACCGATGATGGCTGCGCCAAGGTCCACGCCCGAAATCGACCGGCCGGAACCCTTGCCCTGGCCGCTCTCCTCGTCGAGTGCGATCACGATGGCCGGCTTGCCGGTCTTTTCCTTGATGCGTCCGGCGACGATGCCGATCACTCCGGGATGCCACCCCTTGCCGGCCACAAGCTGGACGGCGCGGTTGTGCTGGCCTGCCAATTGTTCCTCGGCCGCTTCCTGCACCGCCGCCTCGATGGCGCGTCGCTCGTCATTGAGGATGGAGAGCTTCTCCGCGATCTCGCGCGCTTCGTCCGGGTCCTCGGTGGTCAGCAAGCGCACGCCCAGGGTCGATTCGCCCACACGACCACCGGCGTTTATGCGCGGCCCCAGCGCAAAGCCGCAATCGCTGCAAGTCGGGGAACGGGTCAGACGCGAGGCATCGATCAGCGCCGCCATGCCGATGTTGCGGCGATGCGCCATCACCTTCAGGCCCTGCGCCACGAACGCACGATTCAGCCCGCGGATGGCGGCGACATCGGCAACCGTGCCCAGCGCGACAAGGTCAAGCAGCGCAAAAAGGTCCGGCTCCTTGCGACCGTCGAAATAGCCGCGCTGGCGCAGCGTCCGGGTGACTGCCACGGCCAGCAGGAAGGCCACGCCCACTGCGGCAAGGTGGCCATGCGATGCCGCAAGGTCGCTCTCATCAAGCCTGTTGGGGTTCACCAGCGCCAATGCGCGCGGCAGTTCCGGTGCGCATTTGTGATGGTCCACGACGATCACGTCCACCCCGGCATCATTGGCCATCGCCAGGGCATCATGCGCCATCGCGCCGCAATCGACGGTAACGATCAGGCTGGAGCCCTGTTTACCAATTTTGACAAGGGCCTCGCCCGATGGTCCGTATCCCTCCAGCAGGCGGTCCGGTATATAGTATTCGGCATCATGACTCAGCATTCGCAGGAACCTGATTAGCAAGGCCGAACTTGTTGCTCCGTCCACATCATAGTCACCATAAACAGTAACCTTTTCGGAGCTTATTATTGCTTCACTAATTCTTTCAGCCGCCAGGTCCATGTCCCTGAATTCGGAAGGGTCGGGCAGGAAGCTGCGGAGGCTCGGGTCCCTGTGCAGGGGCAGGTCTTCGCGGGAGGCACCGCGGGCCAGCAGAAGCTGGTCAACGATGTCGTTTCCGCTGGTATCCATGGAGGAAGACAACTGCATATTGCCGCCCAGCCACTGCCAGCAGCGACCGCTCAACGAGGCTTCGATGCCCAACACGGCGGAGGTGGATTGCATGGGAATGTGATTAGCTGCACAGCGTCGAAACCGGAAGGGTGCGAAGAACTAATTCATCCACTCTGTAACAACAGAATTACACAAAAGGCACCATTTCGGTCGCTTCGCCTTGCCTTGGCCTGAAATATCCATAGGCACGTAAGGCTTGAGCCGGGATTTCAAGGGTCCAGCACAAGGGATTGGGGAAGATTTCAACAGAAGCTCGCCCTGCCAGCCACCAGCTGGATAACGCTGTCATGTTGCTGTTCGCAGCAGGTGAGCGGCCGTGTGTGGATGATATCCAGCGCTTGTCGCGCTCCGGTGGCCAGTTTGCCGTCACCCTTGAATGTTCCGACACCGGCGAACCGGACCAATGGGCCGAACTGCTGGCCAACGGTCTGACGTTCGATATGTCGGGCCTTTCCCCGGGAAGGGCATGCCGCCCCCAGGAGGATGCCAGCCACCTTTACGGCTATGAAGGTGACTTCGATCCCGCAGCCTGCGAAGGAGTGATGCTGGCTCCCGGCCCACACCTGGTCAGCGGCGGCCCGATGGTTCCGGTACTCCGGTGTCTTGCCTGGCTGGCGGCGGAACTGGCTGCCCTGTCGGGCGTCCGCGGCATCGGTTGGCCACCGGCTGCCTCGATCTGCGAGCCGTCCTATTTCCGTGAAGCGGTCACCCGCTGGCTGGGCGGTGGAGCATTTCCCGGCTTTGGCCTCACCAGCCTGGAAAGCCAGGCGGACGGTGCACTGCGCAGCCGGGGGCTGGCGCTCTTCACCGGTCAGGAGCTGGTGCTCGATGCCGATCTTGCGCTGGACAAGTCGCAAGGCGCGAAGATTGCCCTTCGCCTGCTGCACTGGCTGGTCGAGAATGGCCGGATCACCGAAACCATGTCTCTGACCGGGCCTTCGGGAGACACTTTGATCTTGGAGCCGCACGATGATCAGGGCATTGTGTCGGTGTGGAGAGGATCAAGATAGAAAGCAGCCGCACGTGGGTGGCGGCCAATCCTGCCTGCCCCGGTGGACGCAGGCGGCTTTCCTTTCGCCGGATCAACGTGCCGGGCAAGCCGGCCTATCAGAAGGGGGTGCAACGACACCACTTGCTGCCTCGCCAACTTGTCTCTGCCGGGCATTTCTCCCGCCTGTTCGATTTTGTCGGACGCGAGCGGATCGGCTTTGACGACTTCCGGTACAACGGCCTTTTGTTGCCCGCGCTGGAGAAGGCGGCAATTGTGCTGGGCCTTCCGCTGCACCGTGGGCCGCACAGGCGTTACAACGAGGTGGTGTGCGCGCGCGTTTCTCAGATCGAGGCAGACTGGAACCGCAAGCGCAAGCAGGACGAGGACCTGGCCGCAGAGGAAGTCCTGATGCGTATGCGATTGTTGCAGGCGGCCCTTCGACGCAGCCTGTTGCAGCCGGCTGCACGCAGGATAACGCTCAACAAGAACGATCCGCTGGGCAATGGCGTGGACTTTGCGGAGCTCGATGCAATGGCGGACAATATCTGGGCCGATACCGATGTCGAGGCATCGATCAGGCCGGCGCGCTGATGTGAAGGCGGATGGCTCAACCGGTCTTGCACATTTCGGCATAGGCGCGTGAGAGGCGCAACTGGCGTGCCCGGGGGTTCTGTGTCTGGCGGATTTCCCGGCTGGTCCGGCGAGACAGATCGCCCAGTTCCGCTTCGCCGAAATTGGCGGCGCTCCCGGCGAGCTTGTGCAGTTCGCGCAGGAGACTGTCCCAATCGACCTCCTCCGGTTCCTCGCACAACTGGCGGCGGATCATGCGGAACAGCTCGGCCTTGCGGGCGGAAAACTTGTCCTCGAGGCCGGGTATCGAGGAGCCCAGTTTCGCATCGACAGTGCGGATATCGAGGTCCGCCGCCTGGCGTGTTTGCAGCAGAACCGGATGCTCGATCGCGCTTGCGGTCTTGCGGTTCGCTGCGATCTGAGCGGAAAGGTCGGCCAATTGCACGGGCTTGGCGATATGGCCCTGCATGCCTGCATCGCGGCATGCGACGATATCGTCTGCAAAACAGTTTGCGGTGAGGGCGAGGATCGGAAGCTCGCTTGCCTCGATGCCGGACTGGCGGATCAGGCGCGTGGTTTCCAGTCCGTCCAGTCCGGGCATCTGCAGGTCCATCAGCACGAGATCGAAGCCTTCGCCTTCGCACCGGGCCATGTCGACGGCCGCGATGGCCTGCATGCCGTCCCCGACCAGGACCGTTTGGATACCCAGCTTTTCCAGCATGGCGAGGATCAACTGCTGGTTGATCGGATTGTCTTCCACCACCAGCAGGCGTGTGCCGGACAGGTCGTCGTCAGGAACAGGCCTGTCTGTTGGTTTGCCCGGAATTCCCTGGGTAACGATGATCGGGAGATTGACGGTGAATGTAATTCCGGCGCCGGGGGTGCTCTCCAACACGATATCGCCACCCATCCGGCGAACTGTCTGAAGGGCAATGGCAAGTCCCAGGCCCCGTGCTGTCTCCGCGTCATCGCAATCGTAGAAGGGCTCGAAGATGTTATCGCGTTCTGCTCTCGCAATGGCCGGTCCATTGTCGCTGACGCCGATACGCAAGGTTTCGCCACTCAAGCTGACGTTGACTTCGATCATCGATACCCCGCGTCGCTTCAAGGCGTTGCCCATCAGGTTCAGCAGGATATCGCGCAGGCGCAAGTGATCGAGCGTGAGCATTTCCGGCAGGTCTGGCGGGACGGTGGTTCGCAAGGAAATGCCGCGATCGCTGGCTGGAGGCTCCATCAGCCGTGTGCAGAAGGCAATGTCCTCGCGCAGGTCGGCGGCCTCCGGAACCAGCCGGATATCGCCCCGCTCGAGCCGGTTGAGGTCCAGGATGTCATTCAACAGGCGCATCATCGTGCGGCCTGATTCCGAAATGAGCTGCACCTGGGCGCGATGCGGTTCCTCCATATCCCCGGCCAGCAGCAGTTCGGCAAAGCCCAGCACGCCGTTGAGCGGAGTGCGCAATTCGTGGCTCAGGCGGGCGAGGGCGCGTGGATCCGCCCTTGCTTCAGGTGTCGGGCGCGCTCCCTGCGTCAAGCACAAGCCTTCATCGGTTCCGCTCGAGCCAGCCGCCGGTTCCCGTGCAGGTGCCGAGCGGCGAGGGCGCAGCGCCAGCCGATGACCGGCCAGCAGGACGACAAGCAGCGCAATTACGATCGAAGGGGCGAGTTCAAGCATGAAGACCGGTCGCAGTGTTTCCTGCAACCGGTCTTGCACATGCAGCGATTGGCAAAGCGCTGGTCGGCCGGCCCGTAATGCTACCTAGTCGAGCGGGCTACTGGCGTGCGGTGGCGGAATTGGCCGCCGACAGGATGGCGCGAACGCTTGCAGTTGCCACGTCCTCGTCAATCCCCACGCCCCAGACGATCTCGCCGTCGGGAAGGGCGCATTGGGCATAGGCTGCCGCTTGTGCATCCGTCCCCGCACCAAGCGCGTGTTCCGAATAATCGAGCACTTCCAGCTCTACCCCGAAGGATTCCCTCAGCGTGGCGGCGACAGACGAAATCAGGCCCTTGCCGCGACCCGAAACGCTTTGCGCGTGCCCATCAACCTCGATCGTGCCGGCGAAGATACGCGTGCCGTCGCTGCCCTTCGATTCCTCGAAATCGACGAGCCGGAAGTGGCGCTTGTCCACCTTCACGTAATATGCCTGCTTGAAGCAGGTCCAGATGTCGGCCGCATTGAGCTCGCGGCCCAGTTCGTCGGCCATCACCTGGACATGGCGAGAGAAGTCTGCCTGCAGCTTCTTGGGCAGCTTCAGGCCCTGGTCCTGCTCCAGAACCCAGGCAAAACCGCCTTTGCCGCTTTGCGAATTGACGCGGATGACAGCTTCGTAGCTGCGGCCAAGGTCCGCCGGATCGATCGGCAGGTAGGGCACGCGCCACAATTCGTCATTGCGCTGTTCCTGTGCTTCGAAGCCCTTCTTGATTGCATCCTGGTGGCTGCCGGAAAAGGCGGTGAACACCAGGTCGCCGCCATAAGGGTGGCGCGGATGGACGGGCAGCTGGTTGCAATATTCGACAGTCTCGATGACCTTGTCGATATCGCTGAAGTCCAGCTTGGGATCGATGCCCTGCGTGTAGAGGTTCATGGCGACCGTAACGAGGCAGCAGTTGCCCGTGCGTTCGCCATTGCCGAACAGGCAGCCTTCCACACGGTCGGCACCGGCCATCATGCCCAGTTCCGCAGCCGCGACACCGGTGCCGCGGTCATTATGCGTGTGCAGGCTGATCACGGCGCTGTCGCGGTTCGGCAGGGTGCGGCAGAAATACTCGATCTGGTCGGCATAGATGTTGGGCGTTGCCGCCTCCACCGTGGCCGGCAGGTTCAGGATGACGGGATGCTCGGGCGTGGGCTGGAGCACATCCATTACCGCCTCGCAAACCTCCAGGCTGAAATCGAGTTCCGCCGTGGAGAAGGTTTCCGGCGAATACTGGAAATGCCAGTCCGTCTCGGGGCGCTTGGCCGCTTCATCGCGCAGCAGCTTGGCGCCGTTGATGGCGATCTGGCGCACTTCGTCACGGCTCATGCGGAACACGATATCGCGCCAGGCCGGACTGACGGCATTGTAGAGATGGACGATCGCCTGCTTCGCGCCTTCAAGGCTCTCGAAGCTGCGCTTGATCAGGTCTTCGCGGGACTGGGTCAGGACCTGCACGGTCACATCGTCGGGAATGGTCCCCGAACGCACGAGGCCGGAAATGAAATCGAACTCGGTCTGGCCCGCGCTGGGAAAGCCGACCTCGATTTCCTTCACGCCCACTTCAACCAGCAGGTCGAAGAAGCGCTTCTTCTTCACGCCGTCCATCGGATCGATGATCGACTGGTTGCCATCGCGCAGGTCTGTCGAGAGCCAGCGGGGCGGGGCGGTGATGGTGCGCGAAGGCCATTGCCGGTCAGGCAGGTTCACCTGCGGGAACGGCTGGTATTTTCGGCTCGGATCTTTGAGCATTGGCATGGCGTGAAGCCCTTATCGCTTATTGCGCGCACGGCAAGGCCTGTGCGCCGAATTCAACTGTCGTCTGGAGGAAGAAAACCCTTAGGCGGGTTGCCCGTGCGCCGCGCGCAGGGCCTTTGCCACGCCTAAGGGCGTGTAAGTCGAAGCAGCGATAGGATCGTGCGACTGTGCATGGTGAGCAGCATATGGGCACATGCTTAACGAAAGTCTAGCCCGCGCATAAAGAAAGCGCGCGGCACCGCCTGGATGCCGCGCGCTTCTTCAAGCGGATTATCGCCGCGAGGTCTTACTTTTCGAATGCGACCGAGATTTCCAGCGGCACCTGGTCCGGGATGCCGAAGGGGATGCCGAAGCTTACACCGAACTGCGAGCGGGTGATGGTGGCCGTGCCGTGGAAGCCCAGCGTCGCCTTCTGGTTCATCGGGTTGTTGCCGAGGCCCGAAAGTTCGGCGTGGATCTTAACCGAATGGGTTTCGCCGTTCATGGTCAGGTTGCCCATGATCTCGGCCGTGGTGTCGCCGGTGGAATGCACCATGGTGGACACGAAGCGTGCGGGTTCGGGATCCGGACCCCAGAAATCGGGAGCACCGCCGTTTGCGCCGGCGCGGAAGAAGTGATCCTTCAGGCCTTGGCTCGGCACCACCACCGAAGAGATCGGAATGGTCACGTCCACGGAGGAGTTCGAGATGTTGTCGACATCCAGTTCCAGCGTGCCGGAAACATCGCCGAAGATCCCGAAATAGTCGTTGAAGCCAAGGTGGCTGACGCTCCAGCTGACCATCGAATGGCCGGCATCGGCGACATAGGTGCCCGATTCAACGGAGCTGGTGTCGAGCGCGGGTGCGCCACCCTGGGCGTTGAGTGCGCCGAAGGTGAGTGCGGTGACGCCAGCGGCACCGGCAATGGTCAGGACAGTCTTGCGCATTGAGGGGTCTCCCATTGGATAAACTTCGCCGCGCAATGTGGCGAGCGAAGGTGCTAATGTCTAGCATTCGCGGTGGTTGATACGAGAAGTTACAATTTCGGCAGATACGTCCAAAGGGGGGCGTTGTTTTACAAAAAAGGGGGAGCGGTTTGCGCCGCTCCCCCTGCATTTCGTCCGGGCGGATGACCCGATCAGTTCTTTTCCTGGTCCACCAGCTTGTTGGCGGTGATCCACGGCATCATGGCACGCAGCTTGGCGCCGGTTTCCTCGATCGGATGAGCAGCCGCGGCCTTGCGCGATGCCTTCAGTTCGGGCTGGCCGGCGCGGTTGTCGAGGACAAAGTTCTTCACGAAGCGGCCGGACTGGATGTCTTCCAGAACGCGCTTCATTTCCGCCTTGGTTTCAGCGGTGATGATGCGCGGGCCGGTGGTGATGTCACCATATTCGGCGGTGTTGGAGATCGAGTAGCGCATGTTGGCGATGCCGCCTTCATACAGCAGGTCGACGATAAGCTTGGTTTCGTGCAGGCACTCGAAATAGGCCATCTCGGGCGCGTAACCGGCTTCGGTCAGCGTTTCGAAACCGGCCTGGATCAGGTGGGTGATGCCGCCGCACAGCACGGCCTGTTCGCCGAACAGGTCAGTCTCGCACTCTTCCTTGAAGTTGGTTTCGATGATGCCCGAACGGCCACCACCGACGCCCGAGGCATAGGCCAGCGCGATGTCGTGGGCGTTGCCCGATGCATCGTTGTGCACGGCCACGAGGCAGGGCACGCCGCCGCCCTTCTGGTATTCGCCGCGAACCGTGTGGCCCGGGCCCTTGGGCGCGATCATGATCACGTCAATGTCCGACGGGGCTTCGATCAGGCCGAAATGGATGTTGAGGCCATGGGCGAAGGCGAGGGCGGCACCCGGCTTCATGTTGCCGGCAAGGTCATCCGCCCAGATGGCAGCCTGGTGCTCGTCCGGCGCAAGGATCATCAGGATGTCTGCCCATGCGGCAGCTTCCTTGTTCGAAAGGACCTTGAAGCCGGCACCTTCTGCCTTCCTGGCGCTGCCCGAACCGGGACGCAGGGCGATTGCCACTTCCTTCACGCCGCTGTCACGCAGGTTCTGCGCGTGGGCGTGGCCCTGGCTGCCATAGCCCAGGATGGCGATCTTCTTGTCGGTGATCAGGTTCAGGTCGCAATCAGCGTCGTAATAAACTTTCATGTCTCGTCCTAACGGGTCGTATGTCTGCGGAGCGATGCGCGCTCCGTTCAAAATTCTGCGCGTGCGATAGCCATCAAATTCGCGGGGTCAACAAAAGAACCGGTTCCGCCTGAAACAGGCGCATTTGCAACCGGTTTGGCGCGCCGTCCGGATCAGGCCGGCTCGGCCCCGCGCATCATGCCGACGATGCCGGTGCGGCCGACTTCGACGAGCCCCAGTTCGCGCATCAGGGCGATGAAGCTGTCGATCTTGTCGGGTGGCCCGGTGATCTCGAAAACGAAGCTCTCCGTCGTGGTGTCGACCGGGCGTGCGCGGAAGATATCCGCCAGTCGCAGCGCTTCCACGCGCTTTTCACCGGTTCCTGCCACTTTCACCAGCGCCAGCTCGCGTTCCACATGCGGGCCGGCCTGGGTCAGGTCCACCACCTTGTGTACCGGTACGAGGCGTTCGAGCTGTGCCTCGATCTGGTCGATCACCTCCGGCGGACCGTTGGTGACGATGGTGATGCGGCTGACCGAGTGGTTCTCGGCAATGTCGGCCACGGTCAGGCTGTCGATATTGTAGCCGCGCGCGGTGAATAGGCCGGCGATCTTGGCAAGGATGCCTGCCTCGTTGTCGACGGTGATCGCCAGGACGTGGCGTTCGGATTCCCTGTGCTGGATTTTCATCACACCAGTGCCTTTGCTTCGTCTTCCATGGTTCCGGCGTGCTGGTCGCCATAGAG
Source organism: Alphaproteobacteria bacterium (assembly GCA_030424845.1). Taxonomy (GTDB): domain Bacteria; phylum Pseudomonadota; class Alphaproteobacteria; order Sphingomonadales; family Sphingomonadaceae; genus Alteraurantiacibacter. The sequence continues at coordinate 19,480 of JAUHWC010000001.1, forward strand.
CAGCATTTCGGTATGCGCCGCGCCCGAGGGGATCATCGGGAAGCAGTTGGCTTCCTTCGACACCTGGCAATCGACGATCACCGGGCCGTCATGCTCCATCATCGCGATGATCCCGGCATCGAGATCGGCCTCGTCGGTAATGCGGATACCCTTCCAGCCATAGGCCTCCGCCAGCTTCACGAAATCGGGCAGGCTGTCGGAATAGCTGTTGGAGTAGCGGCTTTCATAGGTCAGTTCCTGCCACTGGCGGACCATGCCCATGTATTCGTTGTTGAGGATGAACACCTTCACCGGCAGGCGGAACTGGCTGGCGGTGCCCAGTTCCTGGATGTTCATCTGGATCGATGCCTCGCCGGCCACGTCGATCACCAGCGAATCCGGGTTGCCCAGTTGCGCACCGATGGCGGCGGGCAGGCCATAGCCCATCGTGCCGAGACCGCCTGAGGTGAGCCACTTGTTGGGCCCCATGAAGCCGAAATACTGTGCCGCCCACATCTGGTGCTGGCCAACTTCGGTGGTGATGATGGGGTCCTTGTCGCGGGTGAGGGCGAACAGCCGCTCGATTGCAAGCTGCGGCATGATCTCGTCATCGCGGGCCGGGTAGGCCAGGCTTTCGCGCGCACGCCAGCTCTCGATCCGGGCCTTCCATTCGCCCAGTTCCAGCTTCTGGCGCTTGCCCCAGGCCTCGATCAACTGTTCGAGCACGGTCGCGCAATCGCCGACGATGCCGAGGTCCACCGGCACCACCTTGTTGATGCTGGAACGGTCGATATCGATGTGGATCTTCTTCGATCCCGGCGAGAATGCGTCAAGGCGGCCGGTCACGCGGTCATCGAAGCGCGCGCCGATGTTCACCATCACGTCGCACTGGTTCATCGCCATGTTGGCTTCCAGCGTGCCGTGCATGCCCAGCATGCCAAGCCAGTCGGGATGATCGGCAGGGAAGGCACCAAGGCCCATCAGCGTCGAGGTGACCGGCGCGCCCGTCAATTCCTGCAACTTGCGCAACAGCTCGGTGGCACGCGGCCCGGAATTGATCACGCCGCCACCGGTGTAGAAGATCGGTGCCTTGGCGTTGGCGATCATGTCCACGGCCTCGCCGATCTCGTCCGCGGCGGCAACCGTGCGCGGGTGATAGCGCCTGGGACGCTGCACCGGCCCATCGGGCAGCAGTGCGGTGGCGACCTGGACGTTCTTGGGAATGTCGATCACGACCGGCCCCGGGCGACCGGTGGTGGCGATCTCGAAAGCCTCTTCCACCGTGGCGGCCAGCTCATTGGGGTCCTTCACCAGGTAGTTGTGCTTGGTGCAGTGGCGGGTCAGGCCGACGGTGTCCGCTTCCTGGAAGGCATCGGTGCCGATCAGGTTGGTTGCCACCTGGCCGGTGATCACCACCAGCGGAATGGAATCGAGGAAAGCATCGGCAATGCCCGTGAGCGCGTTGGTCGCGCCGGGGCCGGACGTGACGAGCACCACGCCCGGCTTGCCGGTGGAGCGGGCATAGCCTTCGGCCGCGTGGGCAGCGCCGGCCTCGTGGCGCACGAGGATATGGCGGATGCGATCATCCGAGAACAACTCGTCGTAAATCGGCAGAACGGCACCACCGGGATAGCCGAAGACGAATTCGACCCCCTGTCGCACCAGTGTTTCGCACAAGATGGCAGCGCCGCTGCGTTCCTCAGTCACTTTTACCTTCTCCCGGAATGGCCGGTCGTTTGCCGGAAAATGATTGACCCGGCACGATTGCTCGCGCCGGGTCACTCCTGCCCAACTGGAAAACTCGATGTGGGCGCCTAGCTATGCGACAGGAAATGTCCTGTCAACCCCTAAGAATGGAATAAAGTTTCAAACTGTGACCTAATTTCGACATTTTCGGGCGTTGTTCGTGGCCATTCTTGCGGGAACTGGTTCCTGAGCCACGTAAACTGCCGTTTGGCATAGTTTCGCGTCGCCTGCTGGCCGCGCTCGAGCGATTCTTCGCGGGTGATCTCGCCGCGCAGCAGGGCGGCAACTTCCGGCACGCCGATGGCGCGCATCACGGGCAGGTCCGGATCCAGATTGCGGGCGAGCAGGGCCTCGACTTCCTCCAGTGCGCCATGGTCCAGCATCCATGCAAAGCGCCTGTCGCACCTTGCATATACATCTTCCCGGTCCGGCAGGAGGACCAGCGGACACAGGGTTATGGCACCGCCGATCCCCCCGGTCTTGACCTGCTGCCAGTGGGAAAGCGGCTTGCCGGTTGATCGGACAACTTCCAGCGATCGGGCGATGCGCTGGGAATCGCCGGGTGCCAGCATGGCGGCGCGTTCCGGGTCTTCCTGTTGCAGGGCGGCGTAGGCGGCGGGCGTATCCATTGCACGCACCTCGGCACGCACACCGTCATCAATGGGGGGAATGGGGGAAATCCCATCCAGCAAGGTGCCGATATACATGCCGGTCCCGCCCACTAGGATCGGCACCACGCCGTTTGCGTGACAGTCGGCGATTCGAACCCTTGTCGCAGCCGCCCAGTCCGCAGCGGAGCAGGGCCGAGAGCCGTCCCATTCGCCGAACAGAGTGTGCGGCACGCCGGCCATCTCCGCGTCTGCCGGGCGCGCGCTAAGGATGCGCAGATCGGCATAGACCTGCGCACTGTCGGCATTGATGACCTCGGCCGGTTGGCCCTCCTCGCGCAGGGCCACTGCCAGCTTCACGGCGAGATCGCTCTTGCCGCTGGCGGTTGGCCCTGCAATGAGCGCGACCGAGTTTCTTGGCGGATTCGCCACTGGAGAAATACCCTTGCTCATTGCCCGCCTGATAGCAGACGCAGACACGCTGGAAACACGCATCGATGCAGCAAGCGCCGCCTTGCAGGAAGCCGGCCTTCCGCTGGCTGGGGCGCGGATGCTGGAATTCCACGGCGATGTGGTGCAGCTGGAACTGCCGGGCGATGATGCGGAGACGCTGCGCCGCGTGATCGACTCCCATTTCGCCCCATCCGACGCCATTATCGCCCGGCACGAGATCGCCGTGCCGCAGGTCTTCGTATCGGACATGGATTCCACCATGATCGGGCAGGAATGCATTGACGAGCTGGCCGATTTTGCCGGCCTGAAGCCGCAGATCGCCGCGATCACGGAGCGGGCGATGCTGGGTGAGCTGGATTTCGAAAGCGCCTTGCGAGAACGGGTCGGGCTGCTTGAAGGCTTGCGCGAAAGCGCGATCCAGCAGTGCCTTGATGAGCGTATCCGTCCCAATCCCGGCGCTCGCGTCCTGGTCGAAACCCTCAAGTCACGCGGCTGCCGCACGGTGCTGGTGACGGGCGGTTTCCATCATTTTGCCGATGTCGTGGCGCAGCAGATCGGATTCGAGAGGGTGGTCGGAAACCGGCTGGAAGTGGCCGGAGGCAGGATGACCGGCGGGCTCGTCGGCGAAATCTGTGACAGTTCCACCAAGGAGAGCGTGCTGCGCGAAGAGGTGGCGGCGCTGGGTGATGGTGCGCACAGCATGGCCGCCGGAGACGGCGCGAACGACATTCCGATGTTGCAGGCTTCGAGTTACGGCATCGCCTATTACGCCAAGCCCAAGGCGCGGCTGGCTGCAAATGGCTGGATCGATCGCGGCGACCTGACGGCGCTGCTCAAGCTGTTCGATATTCCCGAAACGGACTGGGTGGCAGGCTAGGGCAGTCCTCAGCCTTCCATCCAGTCGCGGAAGAAGGAGGCGTGGGCTTCCTTCATCTCGGCAATGCTGACGCCCAGCAGGCTGTCTCCACCCGTGGTGCCGAGGCGGAAGAAGCCGGCGGAGGCAGTGTCCGCATCCTCGGTGCCCTTGGCCATCTGGGCGTTGAGCGCTTCGACATCGGGCACGGTGATGATGTAGCGGCCCTGGTCCTCACCAAACCACCAGCGCGCCGGAGAATAGCCTTCGCGCGGCTTCACATCGGCACCGATGCCGCCCTTCATCGCCATTTCGGCCAGCGCCACAGCGATCCCGCCATCGGACACGTCATGGACTGCCGAGACAAGGCCAGCCGCGATCAGTTCGCGGACCAGCTCGCCGGCTTTCTTTTCCAGGGTCAGGTCCACCGGCGGGGCATTGCCTTCCTCGCGGCCGTGCAGTTCGCGCAGCCACAATGACTGGCCCAGGTGGCCGCGCATGTGTTCCGGCGTGGCCCAGGTCTCGGCGCCGATCAGGTAGATTGCCTCGCCTTCGGCCTTGAAGCCCATCGTGGCCATCAGGCTGCTGTCCTCCAGCACGCCCACGCCACCGATGGCAGGGGTGGGCAGGATCGCCGAGCCACCGCCCGTCGCCTTGCTTTCGTTGTAGAGCGAGACGTTGCCCGAGACGATCGGGAAATCGAGCACGCGGCAAGCATTGCCCATACCTTCCAGCGCATGGACGAACTGGCTCATGATTTCCGGGCGCTGCGGATTGGCGAAATTCAGGCAGTTGGTGACCGCGAGCGGCTTGCCGCCGACCGCGCAGATGTTGCGATAGGCCTCCGCAATCGCCTGCTTGCCGCCTTCATAGGGGTCTGCATAGCAATAGCGCGGGGTGCAATCGGTGCTGATCGCCAGGGCCTTGCTTGTGCCATGGACGCGGACCACCGCCGCATCGCCGCCGGTCTGCATCGTGTCGGCCATCACCTGGCTGTCATACTGCTGGGCAATCCAGCTGCGGCTTGCCAGGTCGGGGCTGGCGAGCAGCTTCAGCAGGTCGGCACCGGGATCTTCGGTTTCCGGCGGGTTGCTGACAGGCTTGATGCCGGCCCAGGCCTTGTACTCGTCCTGGCTGATATAGGGCCTGTCATATTCCGGTGCGTCTGCGGCAAGCGGGTCCAGCGGAATATCGCAGACCACTTCGCCGTTGAATTCGAGGATCATGTGGCGGGTATCGGTCACCTCGCCGATCACGGCGAAATCGAGCTCCCACTTGCGGAAGATCTCTTCCGCCATCGCTTCCTTGCTGGGCTTCAAAACCATGAGCATGCGCTCCTGGCTTTCGCTCAGCATCATTTCGTAAGGTGTCATGCCTTCTTCGCGGCAGGGCACCTTGTTCATGTCGAGCCGGATGCCCGTCTCGCCATTGGTGGCCATCTCGACCGAGCTGGAGGTGAGGCCGGCCGCGCCCATGTCCTGGATGGCGACGATCGCATCGGTGGCCATCAGTTCGAGGCATGCCTCGATCAGCAGCTTCTCGGTGAAGGGGTCACCCACCTGCACCGTGGGGCGCTTCTCTTCGGAATCCTCGCCGAAATCGGCACTCGCCATCGTGGCACCGTGAATGCCGTCACGCCCGGTCTTGGAGCCGACGTAGACGATGGGATTGCCCACACCCGTGGCCGCCGAATAGAAGATCTTGTCCGTATCGGCGATGCCGACGGTCATGGCGTTGACGAGGATGTTGCCGTCATAGGCGCGATGGAAATTGGTCTCGCCCCCCACGGTCGGCACGCCCACGCAATTGCCGTAGCCACCGATGCCGGCAACCACGCCCTGCACGAGGTGCTTCATCTTGGGATGGTCGGGACGGCCGAAGCGCAGCGCGTTCATGTTCGCCACCGGACGAGCACCCATGGTGAACACGTCGCGCAGGATGCCGCCAACGCCCGTTGCCGCGCCCTGGTAGGGTTCGATGTAGCTGGGGTGGTTGTGGCTCTCCATCTTGAAGATGCAGGCCTGCCCGTCGCCGATATCGATCACGCCGGCATTCTCGCCCGGGCCGCAAATCACCCACGGAGCTTCGGTCGGCAGCTTCTTCAGGTGCAGGCGCGAAGACTTGTAGGAACAATGCTCGGACCACATGACCGAAAAGATGCCCAGCTCGACAAGGTTGGGCTCGCGGCCCAGCGCGTGCAGGACGCGGTCATATTCTTCGCAACTGAGGCCGTGCGCCTCGACGACTTCGGGAGTGATTTCGGACATGGCAATGGCCCTTAGCGAGCAAGTTGGGGAGTCGCTAGTCCCGCCGTGCTTGACCACGCGCGCTGTCCCCGCCAAACCGTGGCTCATGGACCAACAGGCCCCCAATCTGGACGAAATGTCCTTCGAACAGGCGCTCAAGGCGCTCGAACAGGTCGTGCAGCAGCTCGAAAGCGGCGAAGTGCCGCTGGACGAATCGATTGCACTGTATGAACGCGGCGAGAAGTTGCGCAGCCACTGCCAGGCGCGGCTTCATGCGGCGCAGGCGCGGATCGAGAAGATCGTGGCCGGGCCGGACGGCAAGGCTGCCGGCACCGAACCGTTCGACGCGGGATAGGATCGGGCGATGGGGCTTACCTTGGCTGATGACCTGCTGGGCCGCGGCCTGCAACGTATCCAGCGCGAGATCGACGCTGCCTTCGATGCCGTGCTGCCGGTGCCGGACGATGCGCGCGCGCCGCTGGTGGAGGCAATGCGCTATGCCGCCATCGGCGGAGGCAAGCGCGTGCGGCCGCTGCTGCTGGTAACGGTCGCCGAGATGTATGGCGGCTCGCGCACAGCGGCTGTCAGGGCCGGTTGCGCGCTGGAGGCGATCCACGTCTATTCGCTGATCCATGACGACCTGCCGTGCATGGACGATGACGACATGCGCCACGGCAAGCCCACGCTGCACAAGGTCTTTGACGAGGCGATTGCGGTCCTGGCTGGCGATTCGCTTCATGCGCTGTCCTTCGAGCTGCTTTCGAGCCGGGAGATCAGCCCTGATCCCTTCATCCGCGCCGAGCTTGTATCCGCGCTAGCCATTGCCAGCGGGCACAACGGCATGGCCGGCGGGCAGGTGATGGACATGGCGGCGGACGAGGAGGAATTCGACCTCCACACCGTCACCCGCCTGCAGCAACTGAAAACCGGCGCATTGCTGGGTGCGGCGGTGGAGATGGGCGCGATCCTGGGCAAGGTGCCCGAGGAAGCACGCGGCCACCTGCGCAACTATGCGCGTGATATCGGGCTGGCTTTCCAGATCGCCGACGACCTTCTCGATTACGAGGGGGACGAGGAAAAGGCGGGCAAGGCGCTGCGCAAGGACGAGGAGCAGGGCAAGGCCACCTTCGTGAGCCTTATGGGGCCGGAAAAGGCCCGCGAGCAGGCGCGCGCACTGTCCGAACAGGCGATCGGCCATCTCGTCCAGCATGGCAAGGAGGCAGACCTGCTGCGCGAATTGGCCCGCTTCATCGTGGAGCGTGATCGCTGATGGGCGAGCGTGTCGGCCTTTATCCCGGGACGTTCGATCCCTTCACGCTTGGCCATGCCGATATCATGCGGCGCGGATCAAAGCTGGTCGACCGACTGATCATCGGGGTGACCACCAACCCTTCCAAGAACCCCATGTTCACGCCGGCCGAGCGCATGGAGATGGTGGCCAGCGAAGTGGCCCGGCTCGGTCTCGACAATGTCGAGATCAAGGGGTTCGATGCGCTGCTCATGGATGTGGCAGAGCGCGAAGGAGCGAGCATCATCATTCGCGGTTTGCGCGCCGTCGCGGATTTTGAATACGAATACCAGATGGCCGGCATGAACCAGCAACTGAATGCCGGGATCGAGACAGTCTTCCTGATGGCGGACATCTCGCTCCAGCCCATCGCTTCCAAGCTGGTGAAGGAAATTGCCTTTTACGGCGGGGATATTTCCCGCTTCGTCAGCCCGCCCATCCGCGAAAAGGTGGTTGCGCGGGTAGAACAGGTCGGCCGCAAGGGCGATGGCCGGTGACGGTAACCCTGTGGGCTGCGGGTGCCATGTTCATTGAACTGTCAGCGGCAAGCCACTAGGGCATCAGCCAAGAGATTTTCCAGGATAGTTCGAACAGACCCATGAAAAAGCTTTTCGCCACTTGCCTTGCCATCGCTGCCGGTGCCGCCCTGGCCGCACCCGCCCTGGCGCAGGATGCAACTGCCGAGCCGCCGCAGCAGCAGCGCATACCGATTGCCGCCAATTACGATGTCACGGAAGATCTGGAGAACATTCTCTATCTCGACCTGTCCAATGGCACGCGCGTGGCCATCCGCCTGGTTCCCGAATGGGCTCCCAGCCATGTCGAACGCGTCAAGCAACTGACCCGCTCCGGCTTCTACAACGGCGTGATCTTCCATCGCGTGATCGATGGCTTCATGGCGCAGACGGGGGACCCCACCGGAACCGGGCAGGGCGGCTCCACGCTTCCCGACCTGGAGGAGGAGTTCAACCAGTTCCCCCATGTGCGCGGTTCGGTTTCCATGGCCCGCGCGCAGGATGAGAACAGCGCCAATTCGCAGTTCTTCATCGTCTTCTACCCGCGTTTCGCTCTGGACCGGAACTACACCAATTTCGGCCGCGTGATCGATGGCATGGAAGGTGTGGATGCGATTTCCCGGGGCGAGCCGCCGGCAAACCCCACGCGCATCCTGCAGGCCTCGATTGCCGCGGACAACGTGCCCCAGCTGATGCCGCAGGCACCCCGGCAGCAGCAGGTGTTCACCGCCGACATGCTGAGCAACTCGCAAAGCAACTGAGCCGCTTTCCCGTTGGCGCGGCTGCATCGAGCGGATAAGGGCCGCCCATGCGTGTTGACCTGTTCGACTTCCACCTGCCGCAAGAACGCATAGCGCTGCGCCCCGTGCGGCCGCGCGATGCTGCACGCATGCTGGTGGTGAAGGGCAGCGACGCCCCGTTCGAGGACAGGGGCGTGCGCGACCTGCCGCAGCTGTTGCGGGCGGGCGATGTCATGGTCTTCAACGATACCCGCGTCATACCCGCACAGCTCGAAGGCCGGCGGGGCGAGGCGCGCATCGGTGTGACATTGCACAAGCGGGTGGACCTTCGCCGTTGGCAAGCCTTCGTCCGCAACGCCAAGCGCGTGAGGGAAGGAGACCTGCTGGAATTCGCCGCGGATGTGTCCGCCCTGGCGGAACGCCGCCATGAGGACGGCAGCTTCACCATTGCCTTTGCAGGCGACGAGCCGGTGGAGGTGCTGCTGGAGAGGGCCGGGCGCATGCCGTTGCCGCCCTATATCGCCGGCAAGCGCGAAACCGATGCGGAAGACCGCAAGGATTACCAGACGATCTTCGCCAAGGAGGATGGTGCGGTTGCTGCACCCACCGCATCGCTGCATTTCACCGATCGCTTGCTGCAAGAGCTGGACGATGCAGGAGTGATCCGCACCACGCTCACCCTGCATGTGGGAGCCGGAACTTTTCTGCCGGTGAAGGCGGACGACACTGCCGACCACCAGATGCATGCCGAATTCGGGCGGATCGATGCGCAAACAGCCGCCCTGCTGAACGAGGCGCGGGCGAAGGGCGGGCGGATCATTGCCGCGGGCACCACGGCCTTGCGGTTGCTGGAGAGCGCGGCTGACGAGGACGGCGTGATCCACCCGTTCGAGGGCGACACCTCCATCTTCATCACGCCGGGCTACACTTTCCGCGCGGTCGATGGCCTGATGACCAATTTCCACCTGCCCAAGTCCACGCTGTTCATGCTGGTCAGCGCGCTGATGGGGCTGGACCGGATGCAGGCGGCCTATGCCCATGCGATCGAGCACGAATACCGCTTCTACAGTTACGGTGACAGCTCGCTGTTGCTGCCGGAGCGCTAGGGCCTACTCGGTCGTTTTCCCGTCGAAATGCTCGTGCGCCGCTTCTGCTTCGGCGCAGGTCTTGTGGATCGTGCCGTCGATATGTTCGGGCGGGCCGTAGATGGTGTAGAGCTTGAGCGGTTCGGAGCCGGTGCAACGCACATTATGGTTGGCCCCTTGGGGCACGATCACGGCATCGTCCGCCTTCACGGCATAGACGTTGTCATCCACGGTGACTTCCCCTTCGCCTGCCTCGAAACGGAAGAACTGGTCGCGATCATCGTGCACTTCCGCACCGATTTCCTCGCCGGGCTGGATCGTCATCAGCACCAGTTGCAGGTTGTGCCCGGTGTAGAGCACCTTGCGGAAAAGCGCGTTTTCCTCGGTCGCTTTCTCGATGTTGTCGAAATAGCCTTTCATGTGCCTTCTCCTGCCTGTTGGGTCGATAACGGGATGATTTCCCGATGAACCCGATGACGCAAGCAATCATTGGGGCACATCAAAAACAGTTCGCTTGTAAAACCTTTTTCCCTGGCCAACAGTCCCGCGCATGGTCACGAAAACTCCTGAAACGATTCTCGACATCCGCGGTCTTGAAAAGACCTACAAGGGCGGTGTGCAGGCGCTGGCCGGTGTCGACCTGCAGATCCGCAAGGGCGAGATTTTCGCGCTGCTCGGCCCCAATGGTGCCGGCAAGACGACGCTGATCGGCTCTGTCTGCGGGCTGGTGAACCCCACCGGCGGAACGATCACCGCATTCGGCAGCGACATCCGCAGCAACTGGCGCGAGGCGCGTCGCCGGATCGGCCTGGTGCCGCAGGAACTCAGTTTCGACATGTTCGACAAGGTGATCCGGCAGGTGCGCTATTCGCGCGGCATGTTCGGTTGCGCGCCGGACGAGGCAAGGATCGAGGAAGTGCTGCGTTCGCTCAGCCTTTGGGACAAGCGCAACGAACCGATCCGCAAGCTTTCCGGCGGGATGAAGCGCCGGGTGATGATTGCCAAGGCGCTGAGCCACGAGCCTGACCTGCTGTTCCTCGATGAACCCACGGCGGGCGTGGACGTGGAACTGCGCCGGGACATGTGGAAGCAGATCGAGGCTCTGCGCGAGCGCGGCACCACCATCATCCTGACCACCCACTATATCGAGGAAGCCGAAGAGATTGCCGACCGCGTGGGTGTGATCAACAAGGGCCAGATCCTGCTGACGGACGACAAGGCCGCCATCATGGCGCAGCTTGGCCGGACAGAGGCGGTCTTTGAACTGGCACACCCGATGAGCGAGATTCCCGCTGCCATTGCCAGCTATCCGGTGGTGCTGGAGGACGATGGCCGCAAGCTCGTGTACCGCGGCGGGGACGGAACCGGGCAGGGCAAGCGCGACGTGGCCGAACTGGCGCAGGACCTGACGCGCAACGGCATCGCCTTTACCGGGCTCGATGCCCACGAATCCTCGCTGGAGGAGATTTTCGTCGGCCTCCTGGAAGACCGCCAGGAGGAAGCGGCATGAACATTCGCGGTGCCATCGCCATCCTCAAGAACGAATTGCAGCGCTTCTTCCGCACGGCTTTCGGATCGATCCTATCACCGGTGCTCACCACATCGCTCTACATCGTGGTGTTCGGGGCTGCGATCGGCGGGCGCATGGATCCGTCCCTGTTCGGCGGTGCCACCTATGGCGCGTTCCTCGTGCCAGGCCTGATCATGCTGACGCTGCTCTCCGAAAGCACGTCCAATGCCAGCTTCGGCATCTACATGCCCAAGTTCACCGGCGCGATCTACGAGTTGCTGTCCGCGCCTGTCGGGGTGGCGGAAACCATCATCGGTTTCGTGGGCGCGGCGGCGATGAAATCGCTGATCATCGCCGGGATCATCCTGCTGACTGCGCGGGTATTCGTCGATTACTCGATTGCCCATCCCTTGCTCGCCATCGGCTATATCGTCCTGGTGGCGGCAGCCTTCGCGCTGTTCGGCTTCATCCTTGGCCTGTGGGCGGACGGGTTCGAGAAGCTGCAGATCGTGCCGATGCTGATCCTGATGCCGCTCACCTTCCTTGGCGGCACTTTCTATTCGATCGAGATGCTGGCCGAGCCTTGGCGCACCGTCGCCCAGTTCAACCCCATTTTCTACCTGATCAATGGCCTGCGCTGGACTTTCACGGGTTCGTCTGACGTGCCCATCGGTATCGCCTTCGGCTTCACGCTGGCCTTCCTCGCGTTGTGCGTGGCCATTATCGCCTGGATCTTCAGGACAGGGTGGCGATTGCGCGAATGAGCCGCTAACGCGGCGCGCATGAGGATCACGAGTACAATCATTCCGCTTGCGGCGTTGGTTGCAACGCCCGCCCACGCCCAACTTCCCGAGCCCGTTCGCGCCATGATCGAGGCTGCCGTCGAAACCGGCGATGCCGACACGGTGAAAGCCGTGGTGGACGTGGCCCGCACGACCAATCCCGATGACGTGGCAGAGATCGATGCCATGTTCGCGTCCTTCGAGGCCGAACAGGCGGAACTCGCTGCAGCAGAGGCCGAAGCCGAGGAAATGGCCATTCGCGAGGCCGGCCTCCTCGACAACTGGAACGGGCAGGGCCAGATCGGCTTCTTCCAGTCTTCCGGCAACACCGACAGCGTCGGCCTGACCGCGCAGGTGGAACTCAACCGCGAGGGCATCGACTGGGAGCACAAGTTCCGCGCCGCCGTGGATTATCGCCGCAACAACGGTGCGACCGATCGCGAGCAGTTCCTGGCGGTCTACGAACCGCGCTACCAGATCAGCGATCGCCTCTTCGCCTATGCCCTTGGACAGTACGAGCGGGACAGGTTCCAGGGCTTTTCCGCCCGCTATTCCTTCTCTGGCGGCCTTGGCTACCGGGTGATCGATGGAGAGAACCTGCGCCTTGCCGTGAAGGCCGGCCCCGCATGGCGCCGCACGCAGCTGGTCAATGGCCAGTCGGAAAGCAACTTCGCGGCCCTGGCAGGCCTCGATTTCGATTGGCAGATCAGTGACCGGATCAAGGTGACGCAGGACACCAACGCCGTCGCCGATGCCGGTGGCAGCGCCCTTGCGATCGTGGACAGCAACAATGTCACGCTGAACCTGGTCACCGGGCTGGAAGGCAAGATCAACGATTCCCTTACAGCGCGCCTGGGCTATACGATCGAGTATGACAGCAACCCGCCCGCCGGAGCTGTCTCCACCGACACAATGACACGGTTCACGCTGATCTATGGCTTCTGACAAACCGCGCTTCGCCTTCACGCTGAAGGCCACTGACGGCAAGGCCCGCACAGGCGAAATTGCCATGAAGCGCGGCACCATCCGCACGCCTGCCTTCATGCCCGTGGGAACGGCGGCAACGGTGAAGGCGATGAAGCCGGAAACGGTGCGGGCGCTGGGTGCGGATATCATCCTTGGCAATACCTACCACCTGATGCTGCGCCCCGGCGCGGAGCGGGTGGCGAAGCTGGGCGGGTTGCACAAGTTCATGAACTGGCACCGCCCGATCCTGACCGATAGCGGCGGGTACCAGGTGATGAGCCTGTCGGACCTGCGCAAGCTCACCGAAGAAGGGGTGGAGTTCAAGAGCCACCTCGACGGCAGCCGTCACATGCTCACCCCTGAACGCAGCATGGAAATCCAGCGCCTTCTGGGTTCCGATATCGTGATGGCGTTTGACGAATGTCCGCGTGCTGACCGCCCGCTGGACGAGATCAAGGCGAGCATGGAACTGTCCATGCGCTGGGCCAGGCGCAGCCGCGACGGGTTCGACAGCGGCGAGGAACATGCGGCGCGCAGTGCGCTGTTCGGCATCCAGCAGGGCTGCCTTGACGAGGAGCTGCGTCGCCATTCGGCACAGGCACTGCGCGAGATCGGCTTTGACGGATATGCCATCGGCGGGCTTGCCGTGGGCGAAGGGCAGGAGGCAATGTTCGCCACGCTTGATTTCGCACCCGGCATGCTGCCCGAAAATGCGCCGCGCTACCTGATGGGCGTGGGCAAGCCGGATGACCTGGTCGGCGCGGTGGAGCGCGGGGTGGACATGTTCGATTGCGTGCTGCCGACGCGATCAGGCCGCAATGGGCAGGCCTTCACCTGGAACGGCCCGGTAAACCTGCGCAATGCCCGCCATGCAGAAGACACAGCGCCACTCGACGAGAGCTGCCACTGCTCTGCCTGCACCAGCTATTCCCGCGCCTACCTCAACCATCTCGTCAAATCAGGAGAGATCCTGGGTGCCATGCTGGTGACCGAACACAACCTCACCTTCTACCAGCAATTGATGCAGGCCATGCGCGATGCCATTGCCGAAGGGCGCTTCGCCGCCTTTGCCAGCGACTTCCGGCGCAACTATTTGGGATGAGCGCGATCCGCCGGGAAGAGGAACGGTCCGAGAGCCTGAAGTGGCTTGCCCTGTTCGTGGCGGTCACGATTGCCCTGTGGCATTCGCCCTTCGCCATCGTTCTCTATCCCTTCACCCTGCTGGCGACGTGGTTTCACGAGATGGGCCACGGGCTTGCCGGCATGATGGTGGGGGCGGATTTCGTCAGCCTGGTGATCCTGCCGGACGGGTCGGGTTACACCACCAGCATGCGCAGCACGGAGTTCTCCTCTGCGGCTGCGGCCTTCGTCAGCGCAGGTGGGCCGTTGGGGCCGGCAATTGCGGGCGGGGCGCTGATCATTGCCTCCCGCTGGCGCAAGGGCAGCGTCTGGGCACTGGTCATGCTGGCTGCGGCCTTGCTGGTTTCGACCCTCGTGGTGGTCGATGGCCTGACGGGCTGGATCGTGTTGCCGGCACTGGCGCTGGTTCTCCTGTGGTTTGCCCGTTTCGCCTCGGTCCAGCATCGTCAGCTGGCCTTGAAGTTCTGCGGAATACAGGGCTGCATCTCGACCTACGTCAGCCTCGATTACCTGTTCTCGCGCGGCGGCGTGATGGTGGCAGGCGCGCAGTATTCCGATACCGAGCAGATGGCCCGGGCGCTGTTCCTGCCTTACTGGTTCTGGGGCATCGTGCTCACCGCCATGATCGCGGCGATCATCGCCGGCAGCCTGTGGATCGCCTACCGCCGCTGAGGCCCCGGGGCGCACAAACAAAAAGGGCGGCCACGAAAGGCCGCCCCGTTTGCTTGGTGATGTCCCGCAGGATCAGCGCGAGTAGAACTCGACCACCAGGTTCGGTTCCATCGTCACCGGATAGGGCACCTCGTCCAGCGTGGGAACGCGGGTGTAGGTAACCTTGTCGGTGCCATCGGGAACGACATAGTCGGGGATGTCGCGCTCGGGCAGGCTCTGTGCTTCGATGACGAGAGCCATTTCCTTGGCCTTGTCACCCAGCGAGATCACGTCACCCACGTTGATGCGACGGCTTGCGATGTTGCACTTCACGCCGTTCACGCGGATGTGGCCGTGCGAAACGATCTGGCGGGCAGCGAAGATCGTCGGTGCGAACTTGGCGCGGTAAACGATCATGTCGAGGCGGCGCTCGAGCAGGCCGATCAGGTTCTGGCTGGTGTCACCCTTCATCGCAGCCGCTTCCTTGTAGGTGCGGCGGAACTGCTTTTCGGTCACGTCGCCGTAATAGCCCTTCAGCTTCTGCTTGGCGCGCAGCTGCAGGCCATAGTCGGACATCTTGCCCTTGCGGCGCTGGCCGTGCTGGCCGGGGCCATAGGAACGCTTGTTGACCGGGGAATTCGGGCGACCCCAGATGTTTTCGCCCATGCGGCGGTCGAGCTTGTGCTTGGCGCTGGTGCGCTTCGTCATTGTCTTTCTCCAATTTGCATCGCCACCCCGTCGGTGGCGCTTCAACCCGGCATTGCACCGCCATGGCAGTTCCATGACGCGGCCACCGCTTCACCGGGATGCGGGGCCAATCGAAAGCCCGCCTTGCAGACGGTCAGACGAAGTGAAGGCGCGCGTTTAGCTGCGCGTGCCGTTATGTCAAGGCAATTACGCTGTTCAGCAGCCGCCGAACTGGTCCTGGTTGCAGGACTTGCCACCCGAGGCATTGCGACCCATGCGGTTCATCTCGTCACGGGTGCGTGCTTCCACTGCGGCCCATTCGTCGCGGGTCAGGCAGGTGCGGGTGCGGCGGGTCAGCGACCCGGTCACGCGTTCTGTCCGGCAAACGACTTCGCTGCCGCGGTCATCCTCTTCCTCTGCCGCCTGTTCTTCCTGCTGGGAAGCCTGGGCAACCTGGGTAACCATGGCCTCCTCATCGCGATCCTGCGCGATGGCGGCGGTGGCGCCCAGAACCAGAGTGGCAGCGGCAACAATATGCAATTTCATCAATTCTCTCCCTCGCTTGGAGGCTCGCTACATGATTATAATTTGTAAGGAAATCACCAATCCGATGAACCGTTGCTGAAAAGCTGCAAAACCGTCAGCAACGGTTCTGGAAAGGGTTGTCCGGAATACACTGGCTGCCCGAAGCGTTGCGCCCCATGCGGTCCAGGTGATCCTTGGTACGTGCTTCGACGATGTCCCACTCGTCGCGGGTAAGGCAGGTGCAGGTGCGGCGGGTCAGCGACCCGGTCACGCGTTCGGTCCGGCAAAGGACTTCGCTGCCGCGATCGTCCTCTTCCTGTTGCTGGGTTGCCTGGACGGCCTGCGTTTCGGCGGCTTCTTCATCCTGGTCCTGCGCCCATGCGGCGGAGGTTCCAAGAGCCAGTGCAGCAGCGGCAAGAATATGGATTCTCATCGAATTTCCTCTCTCACTTGCCTGCCTGCCTACACGAAAGTTGGCGGGAGCGGGAGAAAGAATGTGTCGCGACTTGTCGCCGCAAAGGGTGCTGGCGCCTATTCCGGCTTGCGCGCCTCACGCTCAAGGCTGCTTAGCACCCCGCGCAGGGTGCGCACTTCCAGGTGGTTCCACGCCGGCTTCGTCAGCAACGAGCGAAGAGTGCGTCGAGTGGAATCCGCGCGGGCTTCCGGCAGGAAATAGCCTTTTGGTTCCAGCATCCGGTCCAGATGTTCGATCAGCCCTTCAAGCTCCTCCTGCGGGGCAGGGGGAAGCAGCTCTTCCTGCGTGGGCTGGGCGAGGTCGCAGTGCTTGGACCATTCATATGCGCACAGGATCACCGCTTGCGCCAGGTTGAGCGAACCGAATTCGGGATTGATCGGCACGGTCAGGATTGAGCGCGCCAAGGCCACGTCAGCGGTTTCGAGGCCGGAACGCTCAGGTCCGAACAGGATCGCGCTGCGGCCCTCCTGCACGGCAATTTCCTTCGCGGCTTCCTCGGGCGTGACGACAGGCTTTGTCACCCCGCGCTTGCGTACCGTGGTGGCGTAGACATGGGCGCAATCGGCCACGGCATCGGCAGTTGTCTCGAACACCTGCGCTGCATCCAGCACATTGTCGGCTCCGGCAGCAGCAGGTCCGGCAGATGGGTTGGGCCAGCCATCGCGGGGCGCGACAAGGCGCAACTCGGTGAGCCCGAAATTGAGCATTGCGCGAGCCGCCTTGCCGATGTTCTCGCCCAGTTGCGGGCGAACAAGGACGATGATGGGGTTCCTATTCGCTCCCGGCATCGCGAACCTGGATGGCAAAGGCCTCGAAATCCTTGGCCTCGCTGAAATCGCGATAGACCGATGCAAAGCGGATGTAGGCCACGGAATCGATCTGGCGCAGGCCTTCCATGACCATTTCACCGATCCGGTCTGATTTCACTTCGCTTTCGCCGGCCGTTTCGACCTGCCGCTGGATGCCGGAGACGAGCTGGTCAATCCGTTCCTGGTCGATCCCGCGCTTGCGGCAGGCCAGGGCAACCGATTTCTCGATCTTGCTGCGCTCGAAACTCTCGCGCTTGCCATCGCTCTTCACCACCGAAACATCGCGCAACTGCACCCGCTCGAAGGTTGTGAAGCGCGCGCCGCAGCTCTCGCACTGGCGGCGGCGGCGGATGGCTGTGTTGTCCTCGGTCGGACGCGAGTCCTTTACCTGGCTGTCATCGTGGGCGCAGAAGGGGCAACGCATGGCAGGTCAGGGTCGCACGCGCTTGTAAAGCATGAAACCCGCACCGGCGATGCCGCCGATGACCGGGCCGACGACCGGCAGGATCCAGCCCGCCACCGCACCAACGGCAACGCCGGTCAACACAGGAGCGGTGGAGGGATGCGCCATCCCTTCTCGGCCGATCTGCTTCGCCTCGTCGATCGCATCCACGAGGATGCGGCTGTCGATCGGCTTGTCCTGCTTGTCAGTCATGGCTGTTACCTTCCGGGATAGACGGGAAACGCCTCGCACAATTCGGCCACCTGGCGACGCACGCGCTCTTCGACCTGGGCATCGCCTTCTTCGCCATTGCGGCTCATGCCATCGACCACTTCGGCGATCATCTGGCCAACCTTGCGGAATTCCGCCGGGCCGAAACCGCGCGTGGTGCCGGCCGGCGTGCCGAGGCGGACACCGGAAGTCACAAAGGGCGACTTGGTGTCGAAGGGGATACCGTTCTTGTTGCAGGTTAGGAAGGCGCGGTCGAGGCCATGTTCGGCAGCCTTGCCGGTCACGTCCTTCGGGCTCAGGTCCACCAGCATCAGGTGATTGTCCGTACCGCCGGAAACCACGCGCAGGCCGGATTCCTCGAGGCTGGCAGCCAGCGCCTTTGCGTTCTCCACGATGGAAGCGGCATAGGTCTTGAACTCGGGCCGCAGCGCCTCGCCGAAGGCCACGGCCTTGCCGGCGATGACATGCATCAGCGGGCCGCCCTGCAATCCCGGGAACACCGCCATGTTGAGCCGCTTGGTCAGTTCCTCGTCATTCCACAGGATGATACCGGAGCGCGGGCCGCGCAGGCTCTTGTGCGTGGTGCTGGTGACGATGTGGGCATGCGGGAAGGGGCTGGGGTGTGCACCGCCCGCCACGAGGCCGGAGAAGTGCGACATGTCTGCCAGCAGATATGCGCCCACTTCATCGGCAATCTCGCGGAAAGCGGCGAAATCCCAGGTGCGCGGATAGGCGGTGGCCCCGGAAATGATCAGCTTGGGCTTGTGCTTGCGGGCAAGGTCACGAACCTGGTCCATGTCCAGGCGCTCGTCCTCGCGGCGCACGCCATAAGGCACGGCGTTGAACCACTTTCCGCTCATGTTGACGGGTGATCCGTGGGTCAGGTGCCCGCCGCTGGCGAGGTCGAGGCCCATGAAGGTATCACCGGGGTTGAGCAGGGCCAGGAACACGGCCTGGTTCATCTGGCTGCCCGAATTAGGCTGCACATTGGCGAAGTTGCAACCGAACAGCTGCTTGGCGCGTGCGATGGCGAGGTTCTCGACCTCGTCGGCATAGTCGCAGCCGCCGTAATAGCGCTTGCCGGGATAGCCTTCGGCATACTTGTTGGTGAACACGCTGCCTGTGGCTTCGAGCACGGCCGGGCTGGTGATGTTCTCGCTGGCGATCAGCTCGATACGGTCCCGTTGGCGACCCAGTTCACGACCGATGATGGCATGCACCTCGGGATCGGATTGCTCGAGGCTTTCCTGCCAGAAACGGTTGAGCGCGTCGGACTGGGCGGGAGTGGAGGCAGTGGACATCAGGCACTTTCCTGCTGCGTGGTGGACTTGGGCGGGTTTGTAAGCTTTGCAACCCGCCCTGCGTGACGGCCACCTTCAAACTCGGCGACCAGGAATGTCTGCAGGCAAGTGCGCGCCATGTCGGGGCCGATCAGGCGCGCGCCCATTGCGATGACATTGGCATCATTATGCTCACGCGAAAGCGCGGCGGAATATGGATCATTGACCAGTGCGCAGCGTGCCCCTGGATGGCGGTTCACGGCCATCGAAATACCGATCCCCGAACCGCACAGCGCAACTCCGCGCTCTGCCTCGCCGGTGGCGACGGCCTCGGCCAGCTTGTACCCGAAATCGGGATAATCGACGCGGTCCGCGCTGTCCGGGCCGAGGTCGATAACCTCATGCCCCCACTCGCGCAGGTTCCGGGCCAGTTCCTGTTTCAGGTCGAAAGCGGCGTGATCCGATGCAATCGCTATCTTCATGGTGGCGCACATAGGGACTAGCGCCGCAGGATGCTACCGCAAAAACGGACCAATCAGGGGTTTCTCCCCCACTGGTGTGCCTATAGCACATCGCCATGACCGAAGACGATTATCACCGCTACATCACGGCCTTCAACGCGTGCGACTATGACACGCTTGAAACGTTCTTTGCCGATGACTTCGTGCTGGAGAACGCCGGCTTTGCCGTGCGGGGCAAGAAGGCGTTTCGCGACTTCTATGCCTTCTTTCACCAGTTCTGCCGCGAAGAAGTTGAATTCAGGCAGTTCTTCCCCGGGAAGAACGGGTTTGTGGCGAATGTGGCGATCCACTTCACCGGACTTAAGGAGCTTTCACAGGCCGAGCTCGACGCCCGCGGCTATCCCGGAATGACACCGATCCCCGTGGGCATGACGGTGCCGGTGGAGTTCTACATCCACTACAAACTCGATGCCGCGGGGCTGGTGAAGCACATCAAGGGCGCCGTGTGGGTGCCCGAGGCGACGCCTGCCGGTCAGTAAAGGCGAGGCACGGGATCTTCCGAAGGCCAGCCACGGCCACGGCCGATGGGCAGGAAATCGAAGAAGGCGTTGATCGCGTGGATCGAACCGCCCCAGATCTTGAATGCCTCCATGGTGACGAGTGCATTTCCCGGACCGTAGGAATCGGTGTAGCCGAAGTTCATCCACAACAGCACGGTGCCGTTCTCCTCATCCACGGCGACCACGCTGGGAATAAGGCCGGGGTGAACCATGATCCGCTGGCGGGCAGGGTCACACGGTGCAAACCCGCAGCCGTTGCCAGCGGTAATCACGCCATTTTCCACCCGGTAGGCCTCGGGCGCGAAAGGCACACCTGCATCGATGAAATTGCCCAGCCGCAGGCCTTCGGCATAGCGGTAGGCGATGTCCACCATGTCCTCGCGCGACTGGCGCATGCCGTCGGGCACAGGGCTGTCCATGCCGCGCACGGGCTGGTCCAGAACGGCAGGCTGGAAGGGCGACGCCGGCGTGACGCGGTGGACGATTGTCTCGATGCCGGAAATCTCGCCGTCGTCGACATGCAGGGCTAGCGAGATGAGGACGGGAGTTTCCCCTTCCAGGAAGTCGACATGGGCCGCCGCGACCTGCCGCGATGTATCGAGGTAATCGTGGCGGAAGGTGCCACGCGCCGTGATCGTTTGCCAGGCACCTTCACCCAGCGGCACGGCACGGCCACCCTCGGTATATTCGGCACCGTCGGCCAGAGGCAGCATGGTGTGATCATGCGCGATGACGGCATCGACATAGCGCGTCACGAGATCGCCCAGGCAAGCGCGGTCGCAATGCCGACCCTGCGCCATGGCAGGCGTTGTGAGCATTGCCAGGCAGGAAATGGCCAAGGCCATGATGATACGCATAAAAACCCTCCCGAAATATCCCCAGGTTACTCTCTCACCCAGGCTTTTCAGCCTGTATTCCTGATCATGTCTGCCGCCTTTTCGCCGATCATCAGGCAGGCAAGGTTCGGATTGCCGCGCGGCAGGGCGGGCATGATCGAAGCGTCAGCCACGCGCAGCCCCTCGATCCCGTGAACCCGCAGTTGCGGATCGACCACGGCCATCTCGTCCTTGCCCATGCGGCACGAACAGGCCGGATGCGCGCGGTGCGTGGCATTCGCGCGGACGAAGGTTTCCAGCTGCGCGTCGCTTTGCAAGCCCTCGCCGGGCTCGGTCTCGCGCGAGATCAGCCGGGCCAGCGGCTCCTGCGCATAGATATCGCGCGTCAGGCGGATCGAGCGAACCATGCCTTCCATGTCGCCCGCGGCGGAGAACATGTTGAGGAAGATGCGCGGCGGATCACGCGGATCGGCGCTGCGCAGCTTGACCCAACCGCGAGACTTCAACGGCAGGTATCCCGTGCGCACGGACAGGAAACTCTCGGGCTTGCGTTGCAGGCCGGGGACCCACAGGCGGGCGTTGCCGCTCATCGGCAGGCACATCAACTGCATGTCGGGCCGGTCGATTCCGGGCTCGGAGCGCATGAAAACATTGGCGAGGGTGCCTGTATAGGCGAAGGGACCGCTGCCGTTCACGAACCAGCGTGCCGCGGCGAACGCCGCCCGGTCGATCCGCAAGTGGCGCGTGAGCCCGAGGTCCTCCTTGAGGGCATATTCGTGGATCACCACCGGATGGTCTGCCAGATCGCTGCCGACGCCGGGCAGGGCATGCACCGGTTCGATCCCCAAGGTGCGCAGTTCGTTGGGGTTGCCGATGCCGGACAGCATCAGCACTTGCGGAGAGCCATAGGCACCGGCACTCAGGATCACTTCGCTCTGCGCGCAGATCTGTTCCTTCGAACCGCCGCGGGCGATCTCGATCCCGCTGGCCCGCCCGTTCTCAACCACGATGCGCGTCACCAGCGCCCCGGTCATGATGGTGAGGTTGGCGCGCGCCCTTGCAGGTTCGAGATAAGCCCGCGCGGAGCTCGACCGCCTGCCGGCCGCCACGGTCGATTCCATGTGGCTGATGCCGTCCTGTTCGGCCGCGTTTGGATCATCGCAATAGGGAATGCCCGCGAGTTCCGCAGCCTTGCGGTGCGCTTCGAACAGCAGGTCCGGCCCCTGCATGCGGGTGATGCCGATAGGGCCATCCCCGCCGTGCCATTCATTCGCGCCGCGCCAGTGGCTTTCGAGCTTCCTGAACCACGGCAGCACGTCCTCGAAGGCCCAGCCGTCGCAGCCAGCCTTGGCCCAGTCATCGAAATCGCGCCTGTTCCCGCGCACCGCGATCATGGCGTTGATCGAGCTTGTTCCGCCCAACGTCCTGCCGCGCGGCAAGCCGAGCGTGCGGTTGTCGAGAGCGATTTCCGGCTCGCTTTCAAACTGCCAGGTGCCGATCCTGCCCAGGGCCACGCGCGGGAATGCCAGCGGCATCAATTGCAGCGGGTGGCGATTGGGTCCTCCCGCCTCGACCAGCAGCACCGAACAGGTCGGATCCTCGCTCAAGCGAGCCGCCACCACGGCCCCGGACGAACCGGCACCGATCACGATGTAATCGTAACCCCTCTCCATTTGCGCAGACTGCCACCGGGCGCGGCACAGGTCCAGCAAATGGCGCTATCGCTTGTCCGGCAGTTGCCCGATCGAACGCAGGGCCAGCAACAGCATCATCATCGTAGGGTTGGCGCCGCCGCTGGTGGGCAGGACCGAGGTTGAGAAGAGCCGCAGGTTGTCCACCCCGAAGACGCGGCAATGATCGTCGACCAAACCATCCTTTGCGCTCGTGCCCATGCGCGTTGACCCGCAAGGTTGATAGATACCGTGCGCATCGCCCAGCTCGGCCTCGATCCTGGCATCGCCGTAAAGGTTGAGGTCGGCCAGTTGAGCGAAGCGGGATGATCGCCAGCATTCGGCAAAGGCCTGGGCGCTTTCCTTCAACCTCGCCACATCGCCGGGCGACCATGACCAGTGGAGCTGCGCCTTGGGTATGCCGAAGCTGTCCGTTTCGTCCCCTGACAGGGTGATCCGGTTCGATGACAGCGGTTCCTGTTGGGTCACGGTTACCAAGCGGACCTCGCCATCATTGGGGGCGAGCACGCGCTTTTCAACCGCGCGCCACCAGGCCGCGCGGATCAGCCACGGCATGTTCATGGCAAACCGCCCGAGCAGCGCAGGCGAGGGCGGCTTGTGCTGCTGCACATCGCGCAGCAGGTCACGCAGGACGGCAAAGCCGCCTTCCTCCCCCGGCACGAAGGCAATGTGCGCAAATTGCGGCGGGAGCGATTGTCGCAAGGGGCTGTGCGGTGAAAGCTCGAAACGCAGGTTGCGCATGGTTTCGCCCTCAAAGCGGAAACCCGCGAGCCTGTTGAAGGCCTTGGGTTGGCGGATCGCGATCCGGCCCGTGGCGCAGGACAGGTGATCGTGGAAATAGCGACCGGTGATCTCGTCCGCATGCGGCAGGCGGTTGCTTAGCTGTCGATCAAGCAGCAGCAGCAGGCGGGTGCTCTCGATCGCCCCTGCGCAGATGAAGACATGCGGTGCCAACAGGCGATGTTCCGTGCCGTTGGAACTGCCCAATGTAATCCCGGCGAGTCTGCCGTCCTGCCGGATGAAGCCTGTGACATGCGCATCCAGCAGCACGTCGATCGGCCCCGTGGCGGAAATCTCGGCTTCCAGCAGCCGGGCGACATTGCGACGCTTGAAAGTTGGCCACTTGGCAAGGCGGGCGAGGAAATCGGGGTTCTCAGCGTTCCCCAGCAAGTCCGGGTCATCATAGGCCCCGGGAGCAAGGCCGAACAACTCCTCCACCTTGCCGATGTAGGGGGAAAGGTCGTCCATGGTGACAGGCCAGCCGGCTTCGTTCAGGTCGGCATCAAGGAAAGGGATCAACGCGCCACCCCAGCGGGTGGAAGTGCCGCCAAGGCAGCGGAACCGCCCGGCCTGCACGCCGCCATAGTCGCGGCCGGTCGATACCACTTCATTGAGGGGGTGGCTGTCATCGTCCTGCGAGCGCCCACCCGACTCCAGGACCAGCACGCGATAGCCCTTGCGGGCCAGTTCGCGGGCCGTGACAAGACCGGCAATGCCGGCACCGATGACAAGGGCATCGGCCTGCGCCAGATCCGCTGGGTCAATGTCATCGAGTGACCGGATCACGGCACCAACCCGGCCATCTCGGTGATCCGCTGCGGCTTGCGCGAGGAATAGATCACGCTGCCGGAGCGGTTGCGTTCCAGCGCGCCCTTGATTGCGGCCGTTGCATCCAGCCCCTGGCTGCCGCGCACATAGCCGAAGCTGATCTGCATTTCTCGATCATGGACCCTGAGCATGTCAGCCTCTCGCCCGGTCACGCTATCGGCAATCTGGATGACCTCGGCAAGCGGGGAAGAGGCTTTCAGGAACGGTTCCACCAGCTCCGGCGTGGCGGCAATCCCGATATGGCGGACCTTGCCGGCCGTGCGGATGTCTTCCATCCAGCGCGCCCATTCATCCAGCTCGAGCATGGCGATATCCGGTTCATGCAGCAGGTAGAGGTCGATCTGCTCGTGGCCCAGCCGCTCAAGGCTGCCTTCAAGGCTCTGCCTTGCCCATTCTAGCGAATAATCGCGCCAATGCCGCGACAGCTTGCCGATGAAACGCCCCGCGGCCTTGCGCAGCACGGTTTCGGCCACGCTCTGGTCCTCGTGGCCGGGAGAGCGCAGGCCCACCTTGGTGGCAATAGTCACATCGTGGCGTTTGCCGATCACACGGCCAAGGTCGCGTTCGGAATTGCCGAAGCCATAGATCGGCGCTGTATCGAAGTGCGTGATACCGGCTCAAGGGCGGCGTGCAGCACGGCTTCGCGCGCCTTGCGCGAGCCTGCGGAAACAAGCGATGCAGTGCCCAGCGAGAGCCGGGAAACAGACAGGTCGGTGCCCGCAAGCTGGACTTGTTGCACCGGCCTTGTCCTGTCTTACTGGTCGAGGAAGCTGCGCATCTTCCTTGAACGGCTCGGGTGCTTCAGCTTGCGCAGGGCCTTCGCCTCGATCTGGCGGATACGTTCGCGCGTCACGCTGAACTGCTGGCCCACTTCCTCCAGCGTATGATCGGTGTTCATGCCGATGCCAAAGCGCATGCGCAGCACACGCTCCTCACGCGGGGTGAGCGATGCCAGCACGCGGGTGACGGTTTCCTTCAGGTTCGCCTGGATCGCGGCATCGACCGGGATAACGGCGTTCTTGTCCTCGATGAAATCGCCCAGGTGGCTGTCTTCCTCGTCCCCGATCGGGGTTTCGAGGCTGATCGGTTCCTTGGCGATCTTCATCACCTTGCGCACCTTCTCCAGCGGCATGGAGAGGCGCTCGGCCATTTCTTCGGGCGTGGGTTCGCGGCCCTGTTCGTGCAGGAACTGGCGGGACGTGCGGACCAGCTTGTTGATCGTCTCGATCATGTGGACCGGGATGCGGATCGTGCGCGCCTGGTCTGCAATCGAGCGGGTGATCGCCTGGCGGATCCACCACGTCGCGTAGGTGGAGAACTTGTAGCCGCGACGATACTCGAACTTGTCGACTGCCTTCATCAGGCCGATGTTGCCTTCCTGGATCAGGTCCAGAAATTGCAGGCCGCGGTTGGTGTATTTCTTGGCAATGGAGATCACCAGGCGAAGGTTGGCTTCCACCATTTCCTTCTTGGCGATGCGTGCCTCGCGCTCACCCTTCTGCACCATGTTCACGATGCGGCGAAATTCGTTGAGGCTCATGCCGGTCTGGCTGGCGATATCGGCGATTTCCGCGCGGATACGCTCCACCGCGTCGGCTTCCTTCTCGGCGAAGGCGGCCCACTTCTTGTCTTTCTTGGCGTTTGCGGTCAGCCAGTTGTCGTCCATCTCGTTGCCGACATAGGCATTTAGGAAGTCCGCACGCTTCACCTTGTGGCGTTCGGCCAGGCGCAGCATCTGGCCGCCAAGCGCGGTGAGGCGGCGATTGAAGGCGTAGAGGTTGTCCACCAGGTATTCGATCTTGGTGGCATGGAACTGGACGGATTCGACCTCTGCGGTCAGCTCCTCGCGCAGCTTCTCGTACTTGTTTTCCTTGGCCTTGGGGAATTCGTCACCGTTGGCGAGCACTTCAACGCGCTCGGCCTGCAGCTTCTCGAACTTCTTGAACAGGTCCGTGATGCGGGCGAAGCGTTCGAGCGCATCAGGCTTCAGTGCGGCTTCCATCTGGGCGAGGGACATGGTGTTGTCCTCTTCCTCGTCGTCATCGCGACGGCGGGAGGAACCTTCTTCACCATCTTCGCCTTCTTCATCTTCCTCATTATCCATGTCGTCATCGTCGTCGCGGATGGTCGGGCCGGCGGTTTCTTCCGAAATCTCGCCATCGTCATCGTCCTCGGCGCCTTCCTCCATCTTGTCGACGGGCGGTTCCTTGGAGAGCATGGCATCAAGGTCGAGGATTTCGCGCAGCTGCATTTCCTCGTTGTTGAGCGCTTCGGACCACATGATGATGGCGTGGAAGGTGATCGGGCTTTCGCACAGGCCCATGATCATCGTGTCGCGGCCGGCCTCGATGCGTTTGGCGATGGCGATTTCGCCTTCGCGGCTGAGCAGTTCCACCGCGCCCATTTCGCGCAGGTACATGCGCACCGGGTCATCCGTGCGTTCTCCGGTGGCTGCCGACTTCTTCTTTTCCGGGACGTTCTTCTTGTCATCCGGAGAGGAATCGTCCGCCGAAATTTCCTCGACACCGCCGTCCTCGTCCTGGGCATCCTCGTCATTCTCGACGATCTGCACGCCCATTTCGGAAATGGCCGTCTGGATATCCTCGATCTGGTCGCTTCCCAAGGTGTCGGGCAGCGCTTCGTTCAGCTCATCATAGGTGATGTAGCCCTTGCGCCTGGCCTTCGCGATCATCTTCTTGATCGATGCCTCGTTGAGGTCGATCAGGGGGGCGTCATCGTTGTCTTTGCTGGTCTTGGCGTCCGAGGCCATAATGGTGTTCAATCCGCTTCCTGTTCGCCGATAGTGCTTCCTGCACCATCGGGAGAATGTCCTTCTGCCACCGCAGATGCGGCGCGTTTACGTGCCATTTGCCCGAGTCGCGACTCGATTTCCAGCTTTCGTTTGCGCAACCTTTGCTGCTCCGCAAACGCACCTTCCGGGTCACTGTCGAAACGGGCTGTGGCCGCAGCAATTGCCGCCTCAAGCTCTGGCCTTTCGACCAGCAGGGCAATTGCTTCAGCCAGATCCTCCCTCGCGTCGTCCGGATCGGAGCCTTCCATCAGGAAGGAGAAACGGGTGTTATCCGGCGGCGGCGGCAGGATGCCTTGAGCGAATATGGGCGAGTTTTCGCCGTCTTCAAGTGTTTCGCTTGCATCCAGCAGATAATCCACTGCTGGCGCGCTTTCGGGCACCAGCCGGGCAAGGCGCAGCAACTTCTCCGCATGGTTTTCGACCTGGTCGGGATGGCGGGCGAGACCAGCCAGCACGGCCTGCACCAGCTTGTCGCGCAGGTTGACCGAAGCGGAGCGGCGCAGGCTGTCCGTCAATTGTGCAGAATGTGCTTCGCCAAAGCGCTTCGTCGGCCTGCCGGGTTGCCATTTGGCACGCGGTTGGAACTCGCGCTTGGGGAAGGCGAACCCGGAATATCGGTCCATCAGTTCGCGGCGATAGAGCGCACGGATATCGGGATGCTCGATCGTATCGACATGGTCGAGCAGGCGCTGCTTGAGCCCTGCCTTGTCCTCGGGCGAGGAGAGGGGGAGGGCATCGCGTTCATGCTCCCACAGCAGGTCCAGCATCGGTTTGGGACTGGCGAGCAGCTTGTCCATTGCGCCCGCGCCCTGCTGGCGGATCAGGTCATCCGGGTCCACCCCGGCAGGCAACTGGACGATCTGCATCGAATGGCCGGGGCGAAGCTGGGGCAGGGTGCGCGCGATGGCTTTCATCGCTGCCCGCTTGCCCGCGGCGTCGCCATCGAAACACAGCACGGGCTTGTCCACCATGCGCCACAGCAGTTCGATCTGGTTTTCGGTAAGCGCGGTTCCCATCGGGGCCACGGCATCCTCGAAACCGGCCGCGGCAAGGGCGATCACGTCCATGTAGCCTTCGACCACGACCACGCGATCGGACTTGCGGCTTGCCGGGCCCGCGCGGTGGATATTGTAGAGTGTGCGTCCCTTGTCGAACAAAGGCGTGTCGGGACTGTTGAGATACTTGGGCGCGCCGTCGCGATCTTCGAGGATGCGGCCGCCGAATGCGATCACCCGTTCGCGGGCATCCTGGATTGGCAGCATCAGGCGGCCGCGGAACCGGTCATAGGGCTGCTTGTCATCCACCGCGATCAGCAGGCCGGCCTCGACCAGCATCGGCAGCTCGAAGCGGGAAAGAGCGGTTTTCAGTGCCCCGCGATCATCGGGGGCAAAGCCGAAGCCGAAACGCTCGATGGTCCGCTGGTTGAAGCCGCGCCTCTTCAGGTAATCGCGGGCCTGCTCGCCTTGCGGGGAATTGAGGTTCTGCACGAACCAGTCCTGAGCGGCCTGCATCACGTCATGCAGTCCGGCACGTTCCTCGGCCCGCTGGCGCTCGCGCGGATCGGGCTGCGGCACTTCCATGCCCGCTTCCGCCGCCAGTTCCTTCACCGCATCCATGAAGGACAGGCCGCGCTGGTCGGTCATCCAGCTGATCACGTCGCCATGCGCCTGGCAGCCGAAACAGTGATAGAAGCCCTTCTGGTCATTGACCGTGAAGCTGGGCGTCTTTTCATTGTGGAACGGGCAGCAGGCCTTCCATTCACGCCCCGCGCGCTGCAGCTTGGTGGTGCGCATGATCACGCTGGACAGCGTGACGCGCGACCTCAGTTCATCCAGCCATTGCGGGGAAAGTGCCATAACCGCCTGACCCTACACCGCGCAGCGATTCGCGGCGAGCGGGGCCTGTGCATGAATTCAGGAGAACGAGGCCTTCACCAGCCCGCTGGCCTTGCTCATGTCCAGCACGGCGCCGTGGCGGCTCTTCAGTTCGGCCATCACCTTGCCCATGTCCTTCATGCTGTCGGCACCGATATCGGCCTTCACCTGCTCGATGGCGGCCCTGGTTTCTTCTTCGGACATCATCTGCGGCAGGAATTCCTCGATCACCGCCAGTTCGCCCTTTTCCTGGTCAGCGAGTTCCTGGCGGCCGCCGTCCACGTACATCTGGATCGATTCGCGGCGCTGCTTGGCCATCTTCTGCAGCACCTCGATCACCAGGTCGTCATCATTGTCCGGCGCCTTGCCGGTGCGCAGTTCGATGTCACGATCCTTGATCTTCGCCCCGATCAGGCGCAGCGCGGCGGTGCGCGGCTTGTCGCCTGCCTTCATGGCGGCGATGGTTTCGGTCTTGATGGTTTCGCGGAGCATGACGAGGCTTTCCTTCGGGACTTTCCTGTGGATGTTTTGCGGCTGCGTTACGCAAACCCGCGACTTAGTCAAATAACATGGCCCAAGCGGGTTGACGGAATCAGGCGCGGGGTCTAGCCGCCACCCCTTAGCAACATCGCCGGTAACACTTTTCACGGGAGCCTATCATGGCCTTTTCCGCCTCTTCGTCTGCGCAACCAAAAGACGCGACGGGGGTATTGGTTCTGGCCGATGGCACGGTGATCTGGGGCAAGGGCTTTGGCGCCACCGGTTCGCAGGTCGGCGAAGTCTGCTTCAACACCTCGATGACCGGATACCAGGAGGTGATGACCGATCCCTCCTACGCGGCGCAGATCGTCACCTTCACCTTCCCGCATATCGGCAATGTCGGCACCAATGCCGAGGACGTCGAGAGCGCGGTGGAAAGCGCCGTGGGCTGCGTCGTGCGCGAGGAAGTGACGAAGCATTCCAACTTCCGTGCAGAGCGCGATTTCGTCGACTGGATGCGCGGACATGACAAGATCGGGATTTCCGGTGTCGATACGCGCGCACTCACCCGCCGGATCCGCCAGTTGGGCGCGCCCAATGCCGTGATCGCGCATGATCCGGGTGGCAAGTTCGATATCGATGCCTTGCTGCAACGCGCACAGGAATGGCCGGGCCTTGAAGGCATGGACCTTGCCCAGCGCGTGACCCGTCCGAAGCAGGAAAGCTGGGAAGGCGGTTACTGGCAGCTGGGCCACGGCTATGGCCGCGCCGCCCGCGATGCCAAGCCGCATGTGGTGGCGATCGATTACGGCGCGAAGGACAATATCTTCCGCAACCTCGTGCGCGCCGGTGCCCGCGTCACCGTAGTGCCCGCCAAGACCTCGCTCGAGGATATCCTCGTGCTCAAGCCCGATGGCGTATTCCTGTCGAATGGCCCGGGCGATCCGGCGGCAACGGGCGTTTATGCCGTGCCGGTGATCAAGGCGCTGCTGGAGCGTGACATGCCGATGTTCGGCATCTGCCTCGGCCACCAGATGCTGGCACTGGCTGCCGGCGCGAAGACGGTGAAGATGCACCAGGGCCACCGCGGCGCGAACCATCCCGTCCAGCGCGTTGGCGGTGACTGGGGGGAGAGCGAAGGCCTCGTCGAAATCACCAGCATGAACCACGGCTTCGCGGTCGATGCCGCCACGCTGCCCGATAACGTGGTGGAAACGCACAAGTCGCTGTTCGACGGTTCCAACTGCGGGATTTCGATCACCGGCAAGAAGGCCTTTGGCGTGCAGTACCACCCCGAAGCATCGCCCGGCCCGCAGGACAGCTTCTACCTGTTCGAGAAATTCGTGGGGATGTTGGGGTGAGAGACCTGATCGCCGCCATTCCTGCCCCCAATACCCAGTCCAACGGATAGCCGATGCCCAAACGTACAGACATTTCCTCGATCCTCGTAATCGGAGCTGGCCCGATCATCATCGGCCAGGCTTGCGAGTTCGACTATTCCGGCAGCCAGGCGATCAAGGCGCTGAAGGAAGACGGCTATCGCGTCATCCTGGTCAATTCCAACCCCGCCACGATCATGACCGATCCGGACATGGCCGATGCCACCTATGTCGAGCCGATCACGCCCGATATCGTCACCAAGATCATCGCCAAGGAACGTCCTGACGCGCTGCTGCCGACGATGGGCGGGCAGACCGCGCTCAACTGCGCGCTGGCGCTGGAGAAGATGGGGACGCTGGAAAAATACGGCGTGGAAATGATCGGCGCCAAGGCGGACGTGATCGACAAGGCCGAAAACCGCATGCGTTTCCGCGATGCGATGGACAAGATCGGCCTGGAAAGCGCGCGCAGCGGCACCGCGCACAACATGGACGAGGCTTACGAGGTGCTCGAGCGCACCGGCCTTCCGGCGATCATCCGTCCCAGCTTCACCATGGGCGGCACCGGCGGCGGCATCGCCTACAACAAGAACGAGTTCGAGGCGATTGTCCGCTCCGGCTTAGAGGCCAGCCCCACCACCGAGGTGCTGATCGAGGAAAGCCTGCTGGGCTGGAAGGAATACGAGATGGAGGTCGTGCGCGACAAGCACGACAACTGCATCATCATCTGTTCGATCGAGAACGTCGATCCGATGGGCGTGCACACCGGCGATTCCATCACCGTGGCCCCGGCGCTGACGCTGACGGACAAGGAATACCAGATCATGCGCACCGCCAGCCTGAACGTGCTGCGCGAAGTGGGCGTGGAAACCGGCGGTTCGAACGTGCAGTTCGCGGTCAATCCCAAGGATGGCCGCCTGATCGTGATCGAGATGAACCCGCGCGTGTCGCGCTCGTCGGCTCTGGCATCGAAGGCCACCGGTTTCCCGATTGCCAAGGTCGCCGCCAAGCTGGCCGTGGGTTACACGCTTGACGAGATCACCAACGAGATCACCGGCGCAACGCCCGCCAGCTTCGAGCCGACGATCGATTACGTGGTCACCAAGATCCCGCGCTTTGCGTTCGAAAAGTTCAAGGGCGCCAAGAATGACCTGACCACGGCGATGAAGTCCGTCGGCGAAGTCATGGCCATCGGCCGCAACATCAAGGAATCGATGCAGAAGGCGCTGCGCGGCCTCGAGACCGGGCTCGACGGCTTCAACCGCGTGGTCGAGCTGGAAGGGGCAGGGCGGGACGAGATCACCGCTGCCCTGTCACGCGCCACGCCGGATCGGCTGCTGATGGTGGGCCAGGCCTTCCGCGAAGGCTTCACCATGGAGGAAATCCAGCAGATCACGCATTACGATCCCTGGTTCCTGCGCCACATCGAAGAAATCATCGCGGCTGAAAAGCACATCGCGTCGGAAGGCCTGCCCAATAACGCGGCCGAATTGCGCCGACTGAAGGCCATGGGCTTTTCCGACAAGCGGCTTGCCACCCTGGCGGTCCGCTCCGTGGGTGTCGCCGGCGGCCTTGCCGAAACCCAGGCCAGGCGTTCCGGCCTGTTGCACGATGCGCTGCAGGCGATGGCGGGTGCCACTTCCGAAGAGGAGGTGCGCCAGCTGCGCCACAAGCTGGGCGTGCTGCCGGTCTACAAGCGGATTGACAGCTGCGCGGCGGAGTTCGAGGCGATCACGCCCTACATGTACTCCACCTACGAAGCGCCCAGCTTTGGTACTCCCGAGGACGAGGCCGATCCCTCCGATCGCGAAAAGGTGGTGATCCTCGGTGGTGGCCCCAACCGCATCGGGCAGGGCATCGAATTCGACTATTGCTGCGTCCACGCCTGCTTCGCGCTGTCGGAAGCGGGCTATGAAACGATCATGGTCAACTGCAATCCGGAAACGGTTTCGACCGACTATGACACCTCCGACCGCCTTTATTTCGAGCCGTTGACGGAGGAGGACGTGCTGGAAATCCTGCGCGTCGAGCAGTCCAAGGGCACCTTGAAGGGCGTGATCGTGCAGTTCGGCGGGCAGACCCCGCTGAAGCTTGCCGGCGCGCTGGAAGAGGCGGGCATACCGATCCTCGGCACCCCGCCAGACGCGATCGACCTTGCCGAAGACCGTGAGCGCTTTGCCAAGCTGGTCAACAAGCTGGACCTCAAGCAGCCGGCCAACGGCATTGCCCGCAGCCGGGACGAGGCCGCCGCTGTTGCTGCCCGGATCGGCTATCCGGTGCTGCTGCGCCCGTCCTATGTCCTGGGTGGCCGCGCGATGGAGATCGTCGATTCCGAAGCGCAGCTCGATGACTATATCGCCACCGCGGTGAATGTCTCGGGTGACAGCCCGGTGCTGGTGGATCAGTACCTGCGCGATGCCATCGAATGCGATGTGGACGTGCTGTGCGACGGCGAGCAGGTGGTGATCGCCGGCGTCATGCAGCATATCGAGGAAGCCGGCGTGCATTCGGGCGACAGTGCCTGCACCCTGCCGCCATACAGCCTGCCTGCCGATATCATTGCCGAAATGGAACGCCAGGGCGAGGCGTTGGCCCTTTCGCTGGGTGTGCGCGGCCTGATGAACGTGCAGTTCGCGGTGAAGGATGGCGAGGTCTACCTGATCGAGGTGAACCCGCGCGCCAGCCGCACCGTGCCCTTCGTCGCGAAGGCCATCGGCCAGCCGATCGCCAAGATCGCCAGCCGCATCATGGCCGGTGAAAGGCTGGCGGACTTCCCCAAGATCAAGCGCGATCTGGATTACATGGCAGTGAAGGAAGCCGTGTTCCCCTTCGCACGCTTCCCGGGATCCGATCCGGTCCTCACACCGGAAATGAAGTCTACCGGCGAAGTCATGGGAATCGATAGCGATTTCGCCAAGGCCTTCACCAAGTCGCAGATTGCCGAAGGCACCAACCTGCCCGAAGGCGGCACGCTGTTCGTATCGGTCAAGGATGGCGACAAGGCCCATATCGTGGAGCCGGTGAAGCAACTGGTGGACTATGGCTTCAAGGTCGTCGCCACGGGCGGCACGCAGTCCTACCTTGCCGAAGCAGGCCTGCCGGTCGAACGAGTGAACAAGGTGGCCGAGGGGCGCCGTCATATCGTCGACATGATCGTCGATGGAGAGATCGACCTGATCTTCAACACCACCGAGGGCTGGCAGAGCCACAAGGACAGCCAGTCCATCCGTGCCTCGGCGCTGGAAATGAAGGTCCCCTACTACACGACGGCGGCAGCATCGGCGGCGGTGGCACATGCCATCATCACCGTCAAAGCGGCTGATCTTGAAGTCAGGTCACTCCAGGACTATTATGCTGCCTGACCAGAAAACGCTTTCCCGACATCAGTGACCGCAGCCATCGCCCGCAACAGGGGCGGGCAGGGTGGTCTTGACGGGATTGCAGGCAGAGACAGGGAATACGATGGAAAAAGTGCCCATGCTGGCGGAAGGCTATGAAAAGCTGACTGCCGAGTTGAAGCTGCTGCGGGAAGAACGCCCCAAGATCGTGGAGGCGATCGAGGAAGCGCGCGCGCATGGCGACCTGTCGGAAAACGCCGAATATCACGCTGCCAAGGAGCGTCAGGGCCAGGTAGAGGCACAGATCGGCGATCTTGAAAGCAAGATCAGCCGCGCGCAGATCATCGATCCCACCACGCTGTCGGGCAATCGCGTTGTGTTCGGCGCTACCGTCACCGTGCTGGACGAGGATGACAAGCCGCTGCGCTACCAGATCGTGGGGCAGGCGGAGAGCGATGCCAAGAACGGCCGCATTTCCTTCGATTCCCCGCTGGGGCGCGCCTTGATTGGCAAGTCCGTGGGTGACGAAGTGGAAGTGACTGTGCCTTCTGGCGAGAAGTTCTTCCTGATCGAGAAGGTCGAATTCATCTGACCTTGAGCCGCAGGTCCGGAAAATGAAAAACCCCCGCTTCGGCGGGGGTTTTCTTTTTCGTCTCAGGCGCCCGGAAGATTGGGTTCCAGCAGCTTGTGAAGGTGGACGATGACGTATTTCATCTCGGCATCGTCCACGGTGCGCTGGGCCCAGCCACGCCAGGCTTCCTCAGCCTCGGCGTAAGAAGGGTAGAAACCCACCACATGGATGTCCTTCAGGTCCTGGAAATCGGTTCCCTGCGGATCGACAACGCGACCGCCCATGACCAGGTGAAGGAGCTGCTTGTCCATATCGGTGATCCTTTGAAGCTGAGGATGGTTTCAGCCGCTACTTACTGTTTTGCGCGTCCTTCGCAAGTGCGAAAGATGCTCAATGACGGCGCAGGGAGCGCGCGATGGTCTTGCCCAGATCCCGGGCCGAGGTGCGCGCATGATCGCTGGCCCCGCCGACGCGGTAGCTGGCTTCCCGGCGCACCTTGCGGGCGGTATCGCCCACGGCATCGCCGATATCCTCGATCTTGTCGGCACCGGCCCGGCGGGCATCTGCGGTGTTTTCCATCACCTGCTGGGCGAAGGCTGCCGCCATTTCGCTTCCCAAGGCTGCCAGGCCGGCGGCCTTGGCTCCGGCGATACGGCCGGCCTTGCGGGTGGGAGAGTTCTTGAACATGGCGGAAATCAGCACGCCGATGGCAAGCCCGCCGGCAACGGTGGCCACCGGGTGTTCCTTGGCAAAGCTGGTGAAACCGTCCTTCGCCGCCACGGCCTTCTCGCTCACGCGCTCTCCCAGGCTCGGCACCTGGCGGGCCTTGTTGCGTTCCTGCGCGGCGGTGATGCGGTCCTTGATTTCCTGGCGCTTGCTGTCCTGGACGTCGCTCATGTCTCAATCTGCTCCGGATAAGGTGTGTTCGGGTGTTGTTTGTGAAACGTCCGGCGAGGCGCCCGGTTCCGGATCGCCTTGCTCGTCATCATGAAGGAACGAGCCTATCAGTTCGGCGATCTCGTCGCGGAAGATCCATGCAGCCACGGCGGCAATGCCCAGTGCTGCGGCACCTGCGGCTCTGCCCTTGTTCTCCTGCACCACGTCCATCGCCCCGTCTGCAAGGATGCGAGCATAATCCGCGCCGGTTTCGGCAAGACGCTTGCCCGGGCCTTCCTCCTCGATATCGGCCTTGATCAGTTCCACGTCCGTCATGACATTCAGCCGCGCGGCATCGCGCATCGCCTTGTCTTCCAGGAAGCGGAGTTTCTGCGGCGACATCTCAGGCTTCGTCCTCTTGCATCGCGCCATCGTCCTTGTCGTTGATGGCTGACATCATCTCGCGCCAACTGCTGGCTGCGCCGCGCACCAGCAGGAAAACCACCAGCAGCATCACGCCGACCACGATGGCCGTTGCGCCCCAGGCTGTGACGAGCGGGGTCAGCGCGATGATCAGGCCCACCGTCAAGGCGCCGAAGGCAAACAGCGCCAGCACCAGCGCAGCGATGCCGAAGGCGATCATCCGCTTGAGATTGTGGCCGACATAGGCCGCGCGCGACTTCTGGTAGGTCAGCTCCGCATCGACATA
Organism: Alphaproteobacteria bacterium; assembly: GCA_030424845.1. Lineage (GTDB taxonomy): Bacteria > Pseudomonadota > Alphaproteobacteria > Sphingomonadales > Sphingomonadaceae > Alteraurantiacibacter. The sequence continues at coordinate 55,686 of JAUHWC010000001.1, forward strand.
GGTGCGGGCATCGCTGATCAGGTCCTCGATATCGTCCACCAGCGAACACGTTGCGCCGGGCGAGGGATCATCTCCCCCGTCCGGCGTACCGGGTTCTGACCCGTTGCCACTTCCGGGCTGGCTTGCGGGGCCTTCCACCCGCTCCTCGCTCAAGGTGTCCTACCTGCGGAACAGGCGCGACAGCAGGTATCCGACGACCACGGCGATACCGACAGACTTGCCGGGGTTCTGGCGCACGTATTCGCGGGCATTCTCACCAAGTTCCTCCACGCTCTTTTCCTGGAGCGTGTTAGCAGTGTTCTGCATCGAGCGCGACGCGCTGCGCGCATAATCGCCGTATTTTTCACCCAGCTTCTCGTCGATCGCAGCGGCATTTTCCTCCACTACGCGCGACAGGTTGCCGAGTGCTTCACCGGCCTTGTTCTTGCCTTCGGTGGCAAGCTCGCCAGCCTTTACCTTGGCCTCTGCTGCCCAGTCTTCACCGCGCGCCTTGGCATCGTCGGCATAGGCAGTGGCCTTCTGGCGCGTTTCGTCGCGCAGGGCGGCGGCGCCGGCCTTCGCCTCGTCAAGCGCGGCATTGAAGCGCGAACGGGCTTCCGAGGTGGTCGCTTCGCCAGCGCCAGTAACTTCGGGTTCCGGTGTGGGAGCGGGCTTGGCCGCGGCGGGTTTTGCAGTCTTTCCAGCCATGTTTTGTGTACCCCTTCCTTGATTTCCGGGGCATCCTGCCCCGCAATTTCCATCGATGCGAAGATTTTCGCACCACTTGTAACATCAACGCGGCTTGCGTGCATCGGTTCCCCGGCATAGGAGGCCGCTAACCCCAGATATGGGGGTGTCTTACCGCATTGCAACACCAGCCATCAGACGGAGCACCAGCATGACTGCCATTATCGACATCCACGGCCGCGAGATCCTCGACAGCCGGGGCAATCCCACGGTGGAGGTCGACATCCTGCTGGATGATGGCAGCTTCGGCCGCGCGGCAGTGCCTTCGGGCGCTTCGACCGGCGCGCACGAAGCCGTGGAACTGCGCGATGGCGACAAGGACCGCTACCTGGGCAAGGGCGTGCTGAAGGCCGTCGATGCGGTGAACAACGAGATTGCCGATGCCCTGCTTGGTCTCGATGCAGAAGACCAGCGCGACATCGACCAGCTGATGATCGAGCTGGACGGCACGGACAACAAGGGCAAGCTGGGCGCAAACGCCATCCTCGGCACCAGCATGGCCGTGGCCAAGGCAGCGGCCAATGCACGCGGACTGCCGCTCTATGCCTATGTCGGCGGTGTGTCGGCCCATGTCCTTCCCGTTCCGATGATGAACATCATCAACGGTGGCGAGCATGCGGACAACCCGATCGACATCCAGGAATTCATGATCATGCCCGTGGGGGCAGACAGCATTGCCGAAGGCGTGCGCTGGGGTGCCGAAGTGTTCCACACGCTGAAGAAGGGGCTGGCCGAAAAGGGCCTGTCCACGGCTGTTGGCGATGAAGGCGGTTTTGCGCCTGACCTTGCCAGCACGCGCGATGCGCTGGACTTCATCATGGCATCCATCGAACGCGCCGGTTTCAAGCCGGGTGAGGACGTGGCGCTGGCGCTGGATTGCGCGTCCACCGAATTCTACGCCGATGGCCGCTATGACATGGCGGGCGAGGGCACTTCGCTGAGCCCAGAGGAAATGGCCGATTACCTCGCAGACCTGTGCGGCGCCTATCCCATCTGCTCGATCGAGGACGGCATGGCCGAAGACGATTTCGAAGGGTGGAAGCTGCTGACCGACAAGATCGGCAACAAGGTGCAGCTGGTGGGTGATGACCTGTTCGTGACCAACCCCAGGCGCCTTGCCATGGGCATCGAAAAGGGACTGGCCAATTCGTTGCTGGTGAAGGTCAACCAGATCGGAACGCTGTCCGAAACGCTGCAAGCGGTCGAGATCGCTCACCGTGCGGGCTATACCTCGGTAATGTCGCACCGTTCGGGCGAAACCGAGGATGCGACGATTGCCGATCTTGCGGTTGCCACCAACTGCGGCCAGATCAAGACCGGCTCGCTCGCCCGGTCGGATCGCCTGGCCAAGTACAACCAGCTCATCCGCATCGAGGAAGAACTGGGCGACAGCGCGATCTATGCCGGCAGGAACTGCTTCGGTCGCCTTGGCGCTTGATCGCGATCGGCGGCTCGTCCCGATGTGATCGGGAGGGGCCGCAAATCCAACAGAAATCCAACTCTTCCAACAATTCGCACATTCCAGTGTGATGCTGTTGGAAAAGGCGGATCGGGTGGATCCTCGGCGGAAAGCCGGGTTTGCCCCGCATCAACGCGTCGCATGGTCTGGTTGCGTGTGCTTCGAGCGTGTTCAGCGGGCTTTGGGTGCCTTCAGGTGCTTTTCAGTTCCCGGCCGCAGTCAGGCGCGCAAGCTGGTCTTCACTCAGTGCCAGATTGATTGCGGCAAACTGCACGTCAAGCTGCTCGGGCTTGCTGGCACTGGCAATCGGCGCGGTGATGCCGGGCTGGGCCAGCAGCCAGGCCAGGGCGACAGTTGCATGTGCCGCGCCTGTTTCCGCGGCGACTTCATCCAGCACGGGAAGCACCTCCAACCCGCGGTCGAAGAAGCGTTGCACGGTCGAGCCACGGGTGAATTTCTCGAGGTCCTCAGGAGTGCGGTACTTGCCCGTCAGGAAGCCGGCAGCAAGTCCGAACCACGGGAAATGGGCAATATCCTGCTTGGCACACAGTGCTTGTAAATCAGCAGGAAAAGCATCGCGCGAGACGAGGTTGTACTCGTTCTGCAGGACGGTGAAACGTGCATGCCCGCCCGCGTCAGCCGCCGCGTTCAGGGACGCAAGGCGTGCAGCATCGAAGTTTGATGCGCCCAGTTCTCGCACCTTTCCCGCTTTGACCAAGGCATCGAAACCGGCGGCGACATCACCTTGCGGTGTCTCCTCTTCGTCCCGGTGGGCGTAATAGAGATCGACATAATCGGTGCGCAGGCGTTCGAGCGATTTCTCCAGCTCTTCCGCCACTTTCTCGGGTGCAAGGTCGCCCGGGTTGCCGAACATTCCGGTCTTGGTGGCGATCTTCATGTCGGCCCGCACACCGCGTGCGTCCAGCCATTTGCCGATTACGGCCTCGCTCTCACCGCCGACATGGCCTTCCACCCACACGGAATAGCCCTGCGCGGTATCGACCATCCGACCGCCGGCTTCGTAGAATCTGTCGAGCACGGCAGAGCTGGTCGCCTCGTCAGCGGTAAAACCGAAGACGTTCCCGCCCAGCACCAGCGGGATACCGGCGATCGATGGGTGTTGCGTCATGCAAACCTTTCCCTGAGCGCGAGCAGTGTCATCGCGGCTTCGGCAGCGCCTGCGCCCTTGTTGCCCTGGGCCGGGTCAGCACGATAGATCGCCTGCGCCTCGTTTTCCGTGGTGAGGATGCCGTTGCCGATGGCAACGCCGTCCATCGTCAGTGCCATGATCCCGCGCGCACTCTCCCCGGCAACGATTTCAAAATGATAGGTCTCGCCGCGGATAACCACGCCAATGGCGACGAAGCCATCGTAGCGGCCGCTGTCAGCTGCCATGGCGATGGCTCCGGGAACCTCCAGCGCGCCGGGAACGGTGAGTATCTCCACCTCATGACCGGCCGCCTCCAAAGCGCCTTTTGCACCGGCGATCAGCATATCGTTGAGATGGGTGTAGAAGCGGGCTTCCACGATCAGGAAACGGGCCATCAGTTCTTTCCTTCAAGGGTAATGGGGCGTTCGCCGACAATCGACAAACCGTAGCCTTCGAGGCCGACAAGCGAGTGGCGCGTGTTGGTCAGCAGGATCATGTCGCGCACGCCCAGGTCGGTAAGGATTTGCGCGCCGACGCCGTAATCGCGCTGCTCGGGCTGGGCTTCGGAAGTCTCGACGCGCGGCGGGCGCTGCGGGGCAAGGTTGCGGATCGCGCGCGAGGCGAAATCGCGGGAGGGGCGGTTGATCAGCACCACTACGCCTGCGCCTTCTTCGCCGATCATGCGCATCGCGCCTTCCAGCAGGGTGTTCCGCTGTGTCTTGCGGGCAAAGATATCATCAAAGATGGACAGCGAGTGCATGCGCACCAGCGTGGGTTTCTCGGGGTCGACATGGCCCTTGACCAGCGCCATCGCCTCGCCCTGTGTAGCCTTGTTGTAGAAGCTGAGAACGCGCCATTCGCCGCCCCAATGGCTGTCAAACCGGGCTTCCTCGCGGATTTGCACCAAATGGTCATGCTTGCGGCGATAGGCGATCAGATCGCGGATGGTGCCAACTTTCAGGCCGTGCTTGCGGGCAAAGGCCATCAGGTCGTCGAAGCGGGCCATCGTCCCGTCCTCGTTCATGATTTCGCAGATCACGCCGGCGGGATTGAGGCCGGCGAGGCGCGAGATATCCACCGCAGCTTCGGTATGGCCCGCCCGCACCAGCACGCCGCCTTCGCGGGCGACAAGGGGGAAGACGTGCCCCGGGGTGACTATGTCGTCAGCACCCTTGCTGGCATCGATCGCGACGGAAACCGTGCGCGCGCGGTCGGCAGCGCTGATCCCGGTGGTCACGCCTTCGCGCGCCTCGATGGCGACGGTAAAGGCGGTTTCGTGCCGCGTTCGGTTCTTGCGGCTCATCAGGTCCAGCCCGAGCGTTTCGACACGTTGCTTGGTCAGGGCGAGACAGATCAGTCCGCGGCCGTGGGTTGCCATGAAGTTGATCGCATCAGGTGTCGCCATCTGTGCCGGGATAATCAGGTCCCCCTCGTTCTCCCGGTCTTCGTCATCCACGAGGATATACATGCGGCCGTTGCGGGCCTCGTTGATGATGTCCTCGATCGGCACGAGGACCGGCGTATCGTCATTGTCGGTCAGGAACCGGTCGAGCTTGCCCAGCGTTTCGGCGGTTGGGTTCCACGCGTCCTCCATGCAGTCACGCAAGGTGTTGACATGCAGGCCCGCAGCGCGTGCCAGCCCGGCCTTGGTCATCTTGCCCTCAGCCAGATAGCTGCGGACTCGTTCAATGGTGCCTTCAAACATGACGCGGCTGATATTCACATTAAAATGTGATTGCAAGGACGAGAATCACATTCTCAAAATTCCCCTTGCCTCTTGAACTCTGTCCAGTGGCATCGCATGGATGATCGCCAGGAGGGCCTGTGACCGAATCCAGCCAGAGTAGGAAAGAGCTTCTCGAAGCCTATCGCAATGCCATGCGGCATGTCGCGGCCACGGTCTATGCCGTGACTACCCGCCATGAAGGCAAGCGATACGGTATCCTGGCGACCGCGGTAAACTCGCTCAGTTTTGATCCGCCTTCGCTCTTGGTGTGCATTAATCGCTCTGCTTCACTGCACGATCCGCTGTTTGCGCAGCAGGTATTCGCCGTAAACGTGCTCGGCATGGGCAACCGCAATGTGGCTGACAATTTCATGAACCCCGATGTCCCGGACCGTTTTTCTGTCGGCGCGTGGGAGGATGTGCAAGGCGTCCCGGTCCTGGCTGACGGACAATCCAGCTTCGTGTGCCGGGTGGCCGATCGCCATGAGTTCGGCACGCACAGCCTGTTTATCGGGGAACTGCTGGAAGCCTGCCATCGCCAGGATGCCACGCCCCTGACCTATTTCGATCGCGCCTATATCGATATCAGCCAGGCACCTGAGCGATCCTAGTCTGCAAAGGGCAGGTCGCGCCTCGACAGGAGGTGGGGAGCCATCGAAAGGCCGTCCGGCCCCTCTCGATAGGCGGCGATCTCTCTTTCCATCATTTCCGCACGTCTTTCCGGTGAGTGGTAACGTCTGCTGCGCAGCAATCCACCACCCAGGCTGCGGCTGACATCGGATCGCCAGAAGTGCGGTGCGATAGCGGGATCGAAACCGGCGTTGGCGAGAAGGTGTACAGAGAGCAGGTCCGCTTCAGCTTCGACCTCGCGGCCCAGCCTGCGGTTGCGCCCGAATTCGCCAAAGAATCCCCCATCGACGCCAGCATCGGAAAGACGCCGCCGATGTTCCAGCACGGAGTGGGCAAGTTCGTGGGCAAAGACCACGGCCAATTGGTCATCATCGAGAATTGTGGCCATGCCGTAGCTGATCTGGATCACCCTTCCGTTGGATCGCGCGACACGGTCATTATCGGCCAGGACTTCAACCAGCGCGCGGCACCCTTGTGGAGCATCCAGTTCGACACTTTGCTGCTCTCCTGCGCGGCGATAGCTGAATCGCGGTGGCGAGGTAGAGTCACGCTGGGAGATGAGGTCGAAAATCGTGTCTCGCCGCGGCTCTCCATCCACCATGGCGAGGGCACTGAAGGGCACGCCATCAAGACCGATGATGCCATCATCGGGCATCAGCCCTGCCGCTTCAGCAGCCGAGCCGGGAACGATGGACAAGATGGCGACGCTGCCATCGGCAAACCACCCGTCGAGCGGTGCTGAATACTGGTCCGAGCTATGCAGGATCATACCGGTCAAGGGCATGGTATTGCGACAAAGCTGCGCGTTGGCTTGCAGCATCCTGTCAGCGATCAGGGCCAGTCGCACATCCTGTGCTTGCAGCGCCGCATAACTTTGCGCGCGGGCATCGTCTTCCTGGGCACCCGCCGCACGGGGGAGGACGATCAGCATGAGGCCGAGCAGGAGAACGCGCAGGAATTTCACGAGCGGATAGTGGCCTTTGTCTCAACGGGCTTCAAGATTGCTCACCTTACTTGCACTAGGAGCTGGTGGCGAAACCTAGGGACAGTGCGGCAAGCGCGCTTTCCTGCGGCTGAATATGCTGTAGGACAAGCCTCATCGACCGCGAGGCGAGCAGACAGGGGATGGCATGCGATACCTGGTAACCGGCGCTGCAGGCTTTATCGGTGCTGCCGTATCGGACGCCCTGTTGGCGCGCGGGGATAGCGTCGTCGGGATCGATAACCTCAATCACTACTACCAGGTTTCACTGAAGGAGGCGCGGCGCGACCGGTTGAATCGCCTTCATCCCGCCAATTTTGCCTTCATCAAGGTCGATTTTGCCGATCACGAGGCTCTGGAATCTGCCCTTGGGGACGAAGAGTTCGACCGGATCATCCATCTCGGTGCGCAACCGGGGGTGCGCTATTCGCTGGAGAATCCGCGCGCCTATATCGAGGCGAACATAAGCGGGCACCTGAATATCCTTGAACTGGCGCGCGCGCGGCAGGTGCAGCACATGGTCTATGCCAGTTCCAGTTCCGTCTATGGCGGGGCAGAGAAAGTGCCGTTCTCGGTCGAGGACCGGGTCGACCATCCGCTATCGCTCTACGCTGCAACCAAGAAGGCGGACGAGTTGATGAGCGAAACCTACGCCCATCTCTATCGCGTGCCGCAGACCGGCCTGCGCTTTTTCACGGTCTACGGGCCGTGGGGCAGGCCGGACATGATGGTGTGGATCTTCACCCAGAAGATCCTGGCCGGCGAGCCGATCCCCGTCTTCAATGCGGGCGAGGTCTGGCGCGATTTCACCTATATCGATGATATTGTGGCAGGGGTGCTCGCAGCTGTTGATCATCCTCCGGCCGATGATGGCACGACAAAGGCGGGTGGTTCGACAAAGCCCCACGCAATCTACAACATCGGCAATCACATGTGCGAGAAATTGCCTGACGTGATCGCCGTTCTGGAACAGGCATGTGGTCGCAAGGCCGAGATGCAGATGCTGCCTATGCAGCCTGGCGACGTGCCGCGCACCTATGCCGATATCGATGCGATCCAGCGCGACCTTGGCTATCGTCCGACAACCTCTGTCCATGTCGGTGTGCCGCGCTTCGTCGACTGGTTCCGCGAATTCCACGGAATTTGAAGAAGTCTCTCAGGCTCAGGATTGGCGCAAGGCTTCCGGCCCGATCTGGTCGATCGCGGTGAGACCCAGCATCGCCATGACCCGGGCTATCTCGGCCTGCAGCAGTTCCAGCGCGCGGGCGACGCCGGGCTCTCCTGCGGCTGCGAGGCCATAAAGAGTTGCCCTGCCGACCAAGACAAGGTCCGCACCTAGCGCAATCGCCTTCACCACGTCGCTGCCCCGGCGAACTCCGCTGTCCAGCATGATCGTCAGCTTGCCGCTGACAGCATCCGCGATGGCCGGCAAGGCGTCGATGGAGGCAATCGAGCCGTCGAGCGATCGCGCACCGTGGTTGGACACCACGATGGCATCAGCGCCCATCTCCACGGCCCTCACGGCATCTTCCGGATGAAGGATGCCCTTGAGGACGAACTTGCCCTGCCACCGATCACGCAGCAGTTTCACGCCATCCCAATCGAGATCGTCCTGCTTGAACAGCGCGCCGGGCTTTGCACCCCGCGCGACCGAGTGCTTGAGGTTCCCGGGAAGGTTCGCCTGCGCCGGTATGCCGCCATCCAGCATGTAACGCCCGATAACACCCGCCAGCCAGCGCGGATGCATCAGCATGTCCGTCAGGTTGTGGCGGTTGAGGCCGAAGGGCATGCCGAAGCCATTGTGATAGAGGTATTCGCGGTTGGGGGCGACGGGCAGGTCCAGCGTGACGAACAGGGCTTCGCAGCCCAGGTCCTGTGCGCGGTCGACCACGGCATGGGACAGCTCGCGATTTTCCCAAAGGTAAAGCTGGAACCACTGCCGCCCACCGGCCGCGTAGATGTCCTCGACATCCATGGTGCTGGCACTGGAGATGGTGAAGGGGACACATGCCTTGGCTGCGGCCTTGGCAAGGTGCGTATCGCCCTTGTGCCACATGATACCGGCCGCACCCGTTGGCGCGACTGCCAGCGGCATCGCCGCGGGCGTTCCGAAAATCGCGCTCGTCGTGTCGACATTGTCCACCCGGCGCAGCACGCGTGGCACGAAGGTGATGTCATCGAAGGCGCGGCGATTGCGCGCCATGCCCAGTTCGTCCTCGACGCCGCGCTCGAGATATTCCCAAACTCCCAGCGGCAGCCGGCTGCGGGCCTTGCGCCGCAGGTCCTCGATGTTCCAGCAGCCGAGCGTTTCCGTCATCGCGTGTCAGCCGCGGCCAAGGAACGGAAGCTTGTTCTGGACCATCAACGCTTCATAGAAGTTGAGGTGATCAGGCATGTCGCACATGTGGATGATGATTCCTGCCGCTTCTTCCGGTGTCGCCGCGAAGTTCTCCGGCAGCTTGACCGATCCTGGCATGATCTCAGTGGCCACGATCCCGGGGTGGAAGATCGACACGGCAATCTGGTTGTCTCGACCGTCAAGCGCCATTGCATGGGTCAGGCCCTGCAACCCGAACTTGCTGGCGGTGTAGGAGGGGCATTCGTTGCGCGGCACCTTCGCCGAAATCGAGCCAACGTTGACGATGCGGCCGTGCCCGCCCTTCAGAAAAATTGGCCAGGCATGCTTGGAGCACAAGAAGGCGCTGGTCAGGTTGGTGGTGATCACCTTGTTCCAGTGTTCCAGCGAGGTTTCGTGAACGGGGGTGTTTTCGGCAATGCCGGCGTTGTTGATAAGAACATCGACCGTGCCGAAACGCTCCACGGCCTTGGCAAACAGGTTTGCAACGGCATCCTCGTCGGTCACGTCCGTTGCCACGGCCAGGGCTTCGCCGCCCATGCTCTCGATCTTTTCGACCAGCGCGGTAAGCCGTTCCGCACGCCGGGCCGCAAGCACGACCTTTGCGCCTTTCTCGACAAATCCCAATGCGCAGGCTTCGCCAATGCCCGAGCTGGCACCGGTGACAACAGCAACACGACCTTCCAGATTGCTCACGGATATTCCCCTTCAACTCTCTCTTGCGAACGGCATTAGCGGCGCAATTGCGAGAGCGAAAGCAGCGATTTCGGCAGTGCGGGGGAGGGGAATGGTGGACGCACTAGGGCTCGAACCTAGGACCCGCTGATTAAGAGTCAGCTGCTCTACCAACTGAGCTATGCGTCCGTTCCGGCCATTCCGAAAAGGCCCGGTGATGCGCGCTGCGAATCAACGGGAGGCGCTCATATAGCGGGTATTTCGGCGCTGAAAAGGCCCTGTGTTGCCAATTAACGCGAGAGCGGGGCCGATTGGCGGTTCCAACGGTCCACCATCATCAGCCCGCCCATGCAGATCATGTTCGTCATCATGGATGATCCGCCGTGACTCATGAACGGCAAGGGGATGCCTACCACCGGGGCAAGGCCCATCACCATCATCAGGTTCACCGCGACATAGAAGAAGGTGGTGGCGGTAAGCCCGCCCGCCAGCAAGCGGCTGAACCGGTCAGGCGCGGCACGCGCGACATTGAGGCCCCAGCGCAGGATGATGCCGAACACAAGCAACACGAAGATGCCGCCCAGCAAACCCCATTCCTCAGCCATCGTGGCGAACACGAAATCGGTATGCGGTTCGGGCAGATAATCAAGGTGGCTTTGGGAACCTTCGCCGAAGCCCTTGCCGGTTATACCCCCTGATCCGATGGCAATCTTGGATTGGGTGATGTGGTAGCCGGCACCCAACGGATCACTCTCGGGATCGAGGAATGTCGTCACGCGGCGGCGTTGGTAATCCTGCAAGCCGAAGAAATAGGCGAGCGGGGCGATGACCATGGCTGCCACTCCACCGCCTATGAACCAGCGCGCCGGAAGGCCGGCCAGAAACAAGACCACGGCGCCGCAGAGCGCAATCGCCAGTGTGGTTCCAAGGTCCGGCTGCAAAAGAACCAGCAGCATCGGCAGGGCCATCAGGCCCGCAGGCGGAATGAGCGCACGCCAGGTGCCGATCATGGCCACGGGCAATGTGTGGAAGTAGCTTGCCAGCACCAGCACCACGGTCGGCTTCATGAGTTCCGAAGGCTGGATACGGATCGGGCCAACCTCAAGCCAGCGCTGGCTACCACCACCGACCTGCCCCAGTATTTCAACGCCGATCAGCAACAGCAGCACGGCCACATAGGCCGGGTAGGCGATCCACAAGGCCCATTCGCGCGGAACGCGCCACATCACGAAAGCCATCACCGCGAACACGCCGAAGCGCAGCAGGTGAGAGTTGGCATAGGGGCTCATAGATCCGCCTGCCGCCGAATGCAGAACGGCAGCGCCGAACGCCACCAGCGCGAATAGCGGCAGCAACATGACCCATGGAATTTCCGCAAGCCGCGCGGGTAGTGTTACGGCGCGCTTCATGTGCTGGTTCCGGGTGCCACAGGGTTGGCTTCGCCGCGCGGGGTAATCGCGCCGGTCACCGCGCTATCCGGCTCCGTCGCGGCAGCGCGAGCTTCGGCATCCACTTGCCTCGCGAGCGTCAGCGGGTCTGGTGGAGGAGGCAGATCAATTCCCGCTTCCTGGGCATATCGTGCGTAGTTCGCTGCCAACCTTTCCTGGGCCGTACCGCCCCATTGTTGTTCCAGCCTGTGGAGAGCTTCCAGCCCCTTTTGCGGATCGAAGAGGAAGGTCATCACATCACGGGCGACGGGATAGGCCGCTCCCGAACCGCCGCCGTGTTCGATGACAACCGCTCCGGCATAGCGTGGCTTGTCAAACGGGGCGAAGAAGATGAAGAGCCCGTGATCGCGGTATTTCCACGGACCTGAACGCCCGTCGGAGATGTTCAACCCGACAACCTGCGCAGTCCCGGTCTTCCCGGCCATCTGCACATCGTCGATCGGCAGGCGGGCGCGACCTGCCGTTCCCGGACCATTGACGACATCGCTCATGGCCTGCTGGATCACGTGAACATGGTCATCGGTGAAGCCCATGTGCCGGAAACCGGGCTGTGTTCCTTCGAGTAGCAGGCGCGGCAACACTTCCCGCCCGGTTGCCAGCCGAGCGCTCATCACCGCAAGCTGCAAGGGATTGGCCAGCATGTAGCCCTGGCCAATGGTGGCGTTCACCGTATCGAAGGGCTGCCATGCCTGCCCGTATTTCTCCTGTTTCCAGGCCGGATCGGGAACGGTGCCGTAGAACTGGCTGACAACGGGCAGCGGAAAGGTCTGGCCCATGCCGCAACGTCGCGCCATGGGGGCGATCACGTCCATGCCCAGGCGCTGGGCAAAATGGTAATAATAGACGTCACAGCTCTGGTAGATGCCCTTGGCCATATTGACCTGGCCGTGTCCGCGCCGGTTCCAGCAGCCGAAACGCCTGTTGCCCACCTGCAGGCCACCACCGCAGAAGACGGTTTCCTCCGGGTCGAGGCCGGCTTTGAGGAATGCCATCGATACCATCGGCTTGACCGTCGAGCCCGGCGGATAGAGGCCCTTCAACACCTTGTTGCGCAACGGCACCCGCTCGTTCTCGCTCAACATCTGGTATTCGACGCGACCGATGCCGTCGGAAAAGCTGTTGGGATCGAAACTGGGCATGGATGCCATGCACAGGAGATCACCCGTGAGGCAATCCATCACCACGACCGAGCCGGATTCCAGCCCAAGCCTGCGCGCCGCATAATCCTGCAACGGACCATCGATCGTCAGCTTGACGGCATCGCCCTGGATATCGTCGCGCGTTTCGAGATCGCGCACGATCTTGCCTGATGCTGTCACTTCAACACGTCTGGCCCCCGGTTCACCGCGCAGGCGCTGTTCAAACTGCTTTTCCAGTCCGTCCTTGCCGAGTTTGAAGCCGGGTGTGACGAGGAGAGGGATGGGCTCTTCCTCATACTCCTCGCGGCTTGCCGCCCCGACATAGCCGAGCAGGTGGCCTACCGAAGGGCCGGTGGGATAATAGCGGGAATAGCCCCGCTGCGGCACGACACCGGGCAGTTCGGGCAGGCGCACGCTGACGGCGGCAAAACGTTCGTACCGCAGGCCGCTGGCGACCGGCACGGCGCTGAAGCCTGCGGCATTCTCCAGCTTGTCGCGCAAGTCCTGCACCTCGGCCGGCCCGAAACCAAGCAGCTCGCCGAGCATCGTGACAGTGCCTTCGACGTCCTCGACCCGTTCGGGGATGATGTCGACACGGAAATCGGCGCGGTTGGAGGCAAGGGGAGAGCCATTGCGATCGAGGATCCAACCGCGGCGGGGAGGGATCAGGGTAAGGTTTACCCGGTTGCTTTCCGCCTCCATCCGGTATTTCTCGTTCTCGGCCACCGCAATGTAGCCCATCCGCGCCGCCAGCAGCAGTCCGATCCCGCCCTGGACGGCCCCGACCACGAAGGTGCGGCGATCGAAGGTCTGCTTCAGGTTGTTGGTCGAAAGCGGCTTTTCCATGTCTATCCGATGCGCCTCACGCGCAGGAGGCGGATGCGATCCAGCAAGGCGGTGATACTGGCAACAATGGGAAAGAGCAGGATCGATAGCAAGAGTTGCGGCACGACCACCACGAATTGCCTCAAGGATGGATTGGCACCGGAAAACAGCGTCGCGAGACCAAGATAAACGAGGAACACCAGGGTTGCTGTCAGCCAGTTCTGCCAGAAATTGCGCCAGGGAAAACGCACTTCCAGCATATCCAGCGCAATCAGCGTGAGTGAGAACAAGAGGATGCCGCTGCCCAGCGGTTGGCCGGAATACAGGTCATCGAACAGGCCGAGGGGGAAACCTGCCCATAGTGGCAGGAGGCCCGGGCGAAGCAGGCGCCAGGCCACCATGAAAATCAGTCCAAGCGGCGGCAGGACGGGCGCGGCAGCGATGATCGGCAGCATGGGCGTGAGCGATGCAACAATAATCGTGGCCCAGGGAATGCCATGGACCAGCACGGGCGATTGATCCCGGTTGATCTTCTTTCCGTAAGGGTCACTCCGGGCTCGCGGATTGAATTGCTCCATCAGTCGACCGCGTCGCCCACATCGACTTCCTCGATGCCATCCAGAATGGGCTGCTGCCATATCGGTTCAACGATCACGACATCGGTAGCCGCCGGATTGCTGAGCAACTGGGCTATGCCGCCATCAGGCGTGATTTCCGTGATCATCCCCACGGCAACGCCCGGCCGGAACATTCCGCCTGCACCCGACGTCACGAAGATATCGCCTTCTTCAAGCGGGTTGATGCCGAGGTTGATCAGGCGGATGCGCAGGGATCCGTCGGCGCGGCCTTCGGCAAAGGCCACAACATCGTCAGTCGCGCGCCGGACGGGAACCAGGCTTTCGCTGTCCGTCAGCAGCAACACTCGCGAACTGTTGGCCCCGGCTTCAAGCACGCGCCCCACGAGGCCCATAGGAGATGTCACCGGCATCCCGTTGGCGACACCGTCCTCGCGCCCGGCGGAGAGGTAGGCAAAGCGCCGGGTGCTGGCAGAGGTCGACCCGATCAGCCGAGCCACGGCAACAGGTTCGGTTTCGCCCGACGCGAGGTTGAGTACGCCCTTGAGGCGCTCGTTCTCCTGGCGCAAGGCTTCAGCCTCGGCCAGGCGCACCCGGGCAATCTCTATCTCGCGCTCGAGTTCGGCGTTCTTGCTGCCGGCGTCGTAATAGCCTGCGATAGCCTCGAAGAAGCTGCGCCCTTGGGTGCGACCAACCGCACCTGCCTGGCCAGCTGGAGCAGCAAGGTCGCTAGCCATCGAGCGCAGGCCCTGGAATGTCTGGGGGCTGACGAGCGAGATGATCAGCAGGACGGCGCCAATCAGTGCCCCCGAGCCCGCCACAACATAACCGGCAAACAGGCCAAGCTGCGCGCGTTTGTTGGATCCCGATCGATGTGCAGCCGGCGGTGCCATAACCGCCTTACCCCCTTTGCTTGCTCTCCATTGCCATCGCTACGCGGTCATCAGCACGCCGCGGTAGATGGGATCTTCCATGGCGCGGCCGGTGCCCATTGCCACGCAAGTCAGCGGATCCTCTGCAACGCTGACAGGCAGGCCGGTCTCTTCCTTCAGGTGATCGTCCAATCCGCGGATCAGGGCGCCGCCACCGGTCAGCACGATACCCTGGTCGACAATGTCGGCAGCCAGTTCCGGGGCAGTGTTCTCAAGTGCAATGCGAACACCTTCGACGATCGCTCCGATCGGTTCGGACAAGGCTTCCGCGATATGGGCCTGGTTGATGGTGATTTCCTTGGGAACACCGTTCACAAGGTCACGGCCCTTGATCGTGATCAGTTCGCCCACGCCATCTTCAGGGACCACGGCCGTGCCGTAATCCTGCTTGATTCGCTCTGCCGTGGACTCACCGATCAGCAGGTTGTGGTGTCGGCGCACATAGGAGACGATGGCCTCGTCCATCTTGTCGCCACCTGTACGGACCGACGTGGTGTAGGCAAGGCCGCGCAGCGAAAGCACGGCCACTTCGGTGGTGCCACCGCCAATGTCGACGACCATCGAGCCGACAGGCTCGGTAACCGGCATGTCCGCGCCGATCGCTGCGGCCATCGGTTCCAGGATCAGGAACACTTCGGAAGCGCCGGCATTGCTGGCCGCATCGCGAATGGCGCGCTTTTCCACCGATGTCGCGCCTGAGGGGACGCAAATCGTGATTTCGGGATAGCGCAGCAGGGTGCGCTTGCCGTGCACCTTGCGGATGAATTCCTTGATCATCTCTTCAGCCACGTCGAGATCAGCGATAACGCCGTCGCGAAGCGGGCGGATGGCCTCGATGTTGTCAGGCGTCTTGCCCATCATCATCTTCGCGTCATCGCCAACGGCCTTCACGCGCTTGATGCCATTGATCGTCTCGATAGCGACCACAGAGGGTTCATTCAGCACGATCCCGCGATCCTGAACATAAACCAGCGTATTGGCCGTACCCAGGTCGATGGCCATATTTTGCGAACCGAACTTGAAGAAATTGGAAAAGAAGGAACCCATTGATATTTCCGTATGTTACCGCGCCCTCCGGCGGGAGTTTCCCAAACTTGCGCCGCGGTTTGTATTGAAAGTGGCGCTGTGTAGCGCGCCGTGGCGTGAAACGCCAAAAATTTGTGCGGATTATCGGCGGTTTTTTGCACCACTCGCCTCGAAATCGCGCCCGTTCGCCGTTACCCTTGCCCGATGCCGCAAATTCGCCGACTTCCCGAAACGCTGATCAACCGCATTGCTGCAGGTGAAGTCGTAGAGCGTCCGGCTTCCGCGCTGAAGGAGCTGGTGGAGAATTCCATCGATGCGGGTGCGGGGCAGATCGCCGTTTCGATCCTTGAAGGCGGGCTCTCGCGGATCGAGGTGACGGATGATGGCTGCGGAATGGATCCGGCAGAAATGGCGCTGGCGCTTGAACGGCACGCGACCTCCAAACTGCCCGATGATGCGATCGAACAGGTGGCGACGCTCGGCTTTCGGGGGGAGGCCTTGCCCAGCATCGCCAGCGTCGCGAAGCTGACGATCGAAAGCCGCGTGCGTGGTGCTGATGAAGGTTGGCGGCGCGTTGTCGATCATGGTGTCGTCAGTGAAGAAGGTCCTGCTGCATTGCCGCCTGGAACACGGGTGCGGATGGAACATCTCTTCGCGCGCATCCCTGCGCGGCGCAAATTCCTGCGAACAGCGCGCAGCGAATATGCCGCTTGCCTTGATGTCGTGCGTCGCCTCGCGATGGCCCGCCCGGACATCGGCTTCACCTTCACGCATGGCGAGCGCAGGATATTCCAGCTGCAAGCGGGTCAGGAGGTGACCGAGCGGGTGGCGCAGATCGTGGCGCGTGAACTGGCGGACAACGGTGTTCCGCTTGATGTCGAGCGGGGTGAAATGCGGCTGACCGGAATTGCCGGTCTGCCCACCTACAACCGCGGCATTGCCGATCACCAATACCTGTTCGTCAACGGCCGCCCGGTTAAGGACCGTCTCCTGACCGGTGCCGTGCGCGGTGCCTATGCCGACATGCTGGCGCGGGATCGCCATGCGGTGCTGGCGCTGTTCCTGGATTTGCCGCCGGAGGATGTCGACGTGAATGTGCATCCGGCAAAAACGGAAGTGCGCTTTCGCGATTCGGCCGGCGTTCGCGGTTTCATCGTGTCGGGATTGCGCCAGGCACTTTCCACCGGTGATCGTCGCAGCGCGCAGGCCCCTCATGCGGGCGCCATGGGCCGTTGGCAGGTGGAACCGCAGGAGCCGGCACCGGCACTCGGATCAATCTTCAGCGGTCGCGACTGGTCAAGTCCGCCCGCCGCGGGCTTGTCCGGCCGGCTTGGGGAAGCCGCAACTTCCTGGCGCCATGATACCGGTGAAGTCCTGGCTCCGCACCAGGGCCGTGCCGAAGTGGCGCAGGAGGTCGATGCGGAAGCGCCCGATTTCCCCCTCGGGATCGCGCGGGGGCAGGTTGCAAACACCTACATCGTATCGGAAGCGGCCGACGGACTGGTGATCGTGGACCAGCATGCTGCACACGAGCGTATCGTCCTGGAGCGATTGCGGGCAGCAGGGGCGGGAGACAAGGTGGCAGCCAGCCAGGCACTGTTGATCCCTGATGTCGTCGAACTCGAAGAGACCGATTGTGATCGCCTGGAAGAACAGATCGAAGGTTTCGCAAGGCTTGGCCTGCAGATCGAGCGTTTCGGTCCGAATGCAATGCTGGTGCGCGCATTGCCGGGTACGCTGCGCAACGCCGATCCCAGCAAGCTCCTGCAGGACCTGGCGGATGACCTCGCCAAGCATGGCGACAGCCTGTTGCTCGGCGAAAAGATCGAGCATGTGCTGGCGACGATGGCCTGCCATGGCTCCGTACGCGCGGGCAGGGCACTCAATGTCCAGGAAATGAATGCGCTCCTCCGCGAGATGGAGGCTACGCCGAGATCAGGGCAGTGCAATCATGGTCGGCCGACATGGGTGAAATTGTCGATGGATGATGTCGAAAAGCTGTTTGGGAGGCATTGATGCGATTTGCTGCCTGCGTGCTGGTTGTGGCCTTGGCCGCTTGCGGGGATAGCCTTTCTCCCGAGGAGCAAGCCGAACGCGATCGCGAGGCCGTGGCGATGGTGGAGGAAGCCAATGCCGTCGAACCGGCGATCAATGAAGTAGTGCCGGAACCCATCCTTTACCCGGATATCGAACGCCACGACATTTATGGAGCGTCCTGTGCCTATGCTCCGGGTACCAACCTCGGTGCCAGGGTGATCGCAAGGCAAGCCGATGCCTTCATGAAAGTGGATGGGGAAATCATCCGGTTCGCGGCAGATCCCGGGGCGCGCGAACTGCCCTACGGCACGCGCTCTCTCTACAACGGCCGCGAATATTCACTGCGCCTGGAAATTGCCGGGGAAGGCGTGCAAACCGGCGAAGAAGTGATGGAATATGAAGGCACGGTCAGCCTGCGCGACCGTTATGACCGGGTCATCTATACCGGTACCGGGGCTGCACAATGCGGTGTCTGATCAGCGCAGGCGCTTGACGTAAAGCTGCTTGTCGTCGCGTCGCTCCATCAGGAAATGATCGCTGGCAGCACGCATCAGGTCCGACAGCCTCTTGAAGCCATAGTTGCGCACATCGAAGCTGGAACGGTTGCCGGCAATCTGGCCGACTTCGTGCAAGCGGGCAAAGCCTTCATCGTCCCGGCTCGATGCCTTCCACGCGGCGCCAAGCAGGTCGATCAATTCCTTGTCGAACACGCCTTCGCCGTCACTTGCCGCGGCGCGGCTGTCATCGGATTGGGCGGTCTTGATGAGGCGCTCGACATCGATGAAGCGCGTGCAGGCGGTCTTGAAGGCTTCGGGGGCCTTGTCCATGCCGAATCCGTAGACGATCAGACCGTCCTGCCTCAGGCGGGTGACAAGCGGGGTGAAATCGCTGTCGCTGCTCATGATGCCGAAGCCGTCCACCTTGCCGTCATACAGCAGGTCGATGGCGTCGATCGTCATCGCCATGTCCGTGGCATTCTTGCCCTTCGTCAGGTCGAATTGCTGCATCGGCTGCAAGCCGAAGCGATGGGTGATCTTGTTCCAGTTGGAAAGCGCCGGCTTTGCCCAGTTGCCATAGGCGCGGCGGATGTTCACTTGCCCCAGTTCGGCGAGTACGGTCAGGACCGGGTCAATGCCGGCCGGACTTGCGTTGTCTGCGTCGATCAGCAGGGCGATGTTCTTGAGTTGTGCTTCTGGCATGTCGGGATACATGGCGAGCGCCATGCTTCTTCGCAAGCATTCAAGCGGCAGAGAATTTCCCGGTTTCCTCGTCCAGCAGGTAAAGGATGCCATCGGAAATGGCGAAATAGGCACCGGTCAGTTTGAGCTGGCCGCGACCCTCCTTGGCCTGGACGCAAGGGAATGTGCGCAGGTTCTGCAGGCTGACCTTGACGCCTGCCAGTTCCATCGCCCGTTCCGCAGGTCGGCCTTCTGTCCCCAGTTCGGCCGCCACCTTCTCCCGCGCATCGTCCAGCAGCGAGATCCAATCGGCCACGAAGCCGCCCTGGCCGGGCTCATTGCCATGCAGGTTGCGGGTGAGCGCCGCCTGGCAACCGCCACACATGCCATGGCCCATCACGAGCACTTCCTCTACCCGCAGGAACTGGACGGCGAATTCCAGTGCCGCAGACACGCCGTGATGTCCGGGGTTGGTCTCGAAAGGGGGGACCAGCGCGGCTACATTGCGGACAACGAAAATCTCGCCCGGGTTGACGTCGAAAATCTGCGACGGGTCGACCCGGCTGTCCGAACAGGCGATCACCATCACCCGCGGCTGCTGGCCTTCCTTGAGCGTGGACCAACGCTCACGCTCGGGTGCCCAGCCGTGTTCGCGGAAACGGCGGTAGCCTTCGACAAGATCGGACAATACGGGAGATTCGCTGTTCATGGGCCTGCATTTGCCCTGCGCCATTGCCAGTGGCAAGCCACGCTACTAAGTGGGCCTCCTATGAACGACCTTTCCAACGCTCCGCGCAAGCGCAAGCCGGACTGGATCCGGGTGAAGGCTCCCGTCAGCAAGGGCTATCACGAGACGCGCAAGCTCATGCGCGATCTCAAGCTCAACACGGTTTGCGAGGAAGCGGCATGCCCCAACATCGGGGAATGCTGGACGAAGAAGCACGCCACGGTGATGATCCTGGGCGATGTGTGCACGCGCGCCTGTGCATTCTGCAACGTGAAGACGGGGATGCCCCGCATCGTTGATCCGCTGGAGCCCGAGAACACCGCCGCCGCCGCCGCGCAGATGGGGCTGGAGCACATCGTGATCACGAGTGTTGACCGTGATGACCTTCCGGATGGCGGGGCAGGTCAGTTCGTGAAGGTGATCAAGGCCCTTCGCCGTGAAACGCCTGACACGACCATTGAAATCCTCACGCCTGACTTCCGCGGAAAGATGCGCGAAGCGGTGGAGATGATCTGCGAGGCAGGTCCGGACGTCTACAACCACAACCTCGAAACCGTGCCACGCCTTTACCCGACAATCCGGCCGGGCGCGCGTTATTACGCGTCGTTGCGCCTGCTGGAGGAGGTGAAGAGCCACGATCCGCTGATCTTCACAAAGTCCGGTATCATGCTGGGGCTGGGCGAACAGCGCCTGGAGGTGCACCAGGTCATGGATGACATGCGCAGCGCGGATGTCGATTTCATCACCATGGGGCAATATCTCCAGCCTACTCCAAAGCATGCCGAGGTGATCGACTTCGTCACGCCCCAGGTGTTCAACGCCTATGGTGCCGTTGCCCGCGCCAAGGGGTTCCTGCAGGTGGCATCATCCCCGCTGACCCGGTCCAGCTATCATGCCGGTGATGACTTTGCGCAGATGAAGGCTGCCCGCGAGGAGAAGCTGCGCAAGCAGGAACAGCGACAGAAGTCGAACTGATGCCCTCGATCCGTGAAACCCGCCATCTGCCCTACACGGCAGAGCAGATGTTCGAGCTTGTGGCCGATGTAGGGAAGTATCCCGAGTTCCTGCCTTGGGTCGTGGCAACTCGTATTCGGGACAGGACGGCCAGGAGCATGGAGGCGGACATGCTCGTCGGCTTCAAGGCGATCCGCGAGAAGTTCACCAGTCATGTCGAGCTCGATGCGCCCAACAGCGTGCGCGTCCACTATGTCGACGGGCCGCTGAGAGACCTCGACAACCTGTGGACCTTCAAGCCGGTCGAGGATGGTGGTTGCGAGCTGTTCTTCAGCGTCGATTTCAGTTTCAAGAACATGATGTTCGAAGCTTTGGCCGGCCAGTATATCGACCGTGCATTCCGCAAGATGGTGGCGGCCTTCGAGGAGCGCGCCGAGCAGCTTTACGGCAGCAGCAATTCCAGCGCGCAAAGCGTCGCCTGAAGCCGCACGTCGGCGCGGGTCTTTTCCCCGAATTGGCGGTTTTCAGCTTCCGGTTCGCCTTCGCCGCGAACCAGGCGCGCAAAGACCACCGTTCCCACCGGCTTTTCCTCGCTGCCGCCGTCAGGGCCGGCAATTCCGCTGATGGCCACGGCCACATCTGCCTCGCAGCGTTCCAGCGCTCCTTGTGCCATGGCATAGACGCAGGCGACCGAGACCGCACCGAAGGCTTCGATCAGATCCTGCGAAACGCCGAGGCAATCCATCTTGGCCTGGTTGGAATAGGTAACATAGGACCTGTCGAGAACGGCAGAGCTACCCGGGATCTCGGTGATTGCGGCAGCAACAAGGCCACCGGTGCAGCTTTCGGCCAGCGCGATTGTTCTGCCCGCAGCCGCGTTCTCCTCGACGACACGGCGAGCGAGCGCGGTCACTTCCGGGGGCAGCATGCTATCCATTACTGTGAGGAAACCCTTGTCGCGCCGGCTTGTTCCGGACCATCCCTGTCCTGCGAAATAGCGTAAGCCATGCCGATCAGAGCGGCGAGGTTCTCTGGTGGCAGCGGATCGAGCAATTCGAGCGCCTGGTCGATTTGCGCACAGTGCCGGTCTTGAATTTCCCGGGTCACCATGCCGGCAATCATTTCGTCCACGAAGGGTTGCAGTACTTCGGGCGGCATGCCGGCCATCACTTCGCCCATGGCTGGATTGTTTCGTGATGCCGAACGCGCGATCATCTCTGCGGCCTGAGGCCATGCATCGCCCGAGGCTTGCTCGAAGCGGGCAAGCAACTCGTCACCGGAGGCGTAGATGTAGGCATCGGGCTGCAAAGTGCCGCGACATTTCTCCTGCACGCTGCGGAATGCGCCCGGCAATGCCACCCGCACGAAGGCTGCAACTTCTTCCTCGGACATTTCCGGCGCCTGTTGGGCCATCCCCGGTTGAGGCAGGGAAACGGAAACGAACATGACAGGGGCCAGAAATCTCTTCATCATCGGAGGTCTTCCTTCAGTTCGATACCAGTGTGGCCACGGCTTGTGCTGCAATACCTTCTCCACGACCGGTGAAGCCGAGCTTTTCGGTGGTAGTGGCCTTCACGTTGACACAGTCTGGATGAACACCAAGCAACTGGGCCAGCTTGTCCCGCATGGCGTTCCGATGCCGGCCGATTTTCGGTGCCTCGCAGATGATCGCCAGGTCCACATTTCCCACGTTGAAACCTTTTGCAGCCGCCAGCGCCACTGCGTGCTCCACGAAGCGGGATGACGTAGCGCCGCGCCATTGCGGATCGCTGGGCGGGAAGTGCTGGCCGATATCGCCTTCACCGCAAGCACCGAGGATCGCGTCCACCACCGCATGAAGCGCAACATCGGCATCGCTGTGTCCGACGAGGCCCTTGTCATGGTCGAGCTTTATCCCGCACAGCCAAAGCTCTTCACCAGCGGCGAGGCGATGCACGTCGAAACCGGTCCCTGTGCGGATCATGCTTCCTGTTTGCACGAAATCTCCTGCAAATGTGAGTTTTTGCAGCCGCTCATCCCCTTCGACGAGGGCAATATCGATACCGATGGCGCGCGCAACCTGGGCGTCATCGCCTGCATCCTTCGGTCCATCCCAACGATTATGGGCCAGGACTGCATCAAGGAAGGTAAAGGCTTGCGGTGTTTGGACCCTGCGCAGGCTTTCCCGGTCTGCCTTGTCAGCCATCAGGCCGCCTGCCGCAACGACCATGGAATCGACAACGGGCAAGACGGGAATGGCACCGCGCTTGTCACCGCATGCATCGACCAGGCGCTCGATCACTTCGGGTGGGCAGTCTGGGCGAGCGGCATCGTGGATCAAGACGATTTCGGGGCCTACCGCCGCAAGCCCTTCATTGAGGGCGCGGTATACGGATTCCTGCCGCGTTTCGCCGCCGGTCACCAGCGCGAACGGTTCGAGACCTTGGAGCATTTCGGAGACAAGCCCGTCCGCGCTTTCGGGTATGGCAACGCAAAGGAACTCGATTCCACCCGCTTTCAGCTTTTCGGCCGCGTGCCGAAGGACCGGCTTGCCTCGCCACAAGGCAAACTGCTTGGGCAATGGCTGCCCTGCGCGCAGGCCCTTTCCGGCAGCCACAATCACTGCGGCGAGCTTCACTGGCCCTGTGGTCGGCTCTTCCAACATATGTTCCGCGCGCTAGCGGCTTGCGGCTCCCCTCGCAATCCACTATGCGCTGCCCAATATTTAGGCACAGCAACATGACAAGCCCCGTTCCCACTCCGCCGGCGCTCAAGCCGATCGAGATCGGTCCCGTGCGGATCGACTGCCCGGTCGTGCTCGCACCGATGACGGGGGTGACAGACAAACCGTTCCGCGCGCTGGTGCGCCGCTACGGATCCGGCCTCAACGTAACGGAGATGATCGCCAGCGAGGCCGCGATCCGCGAAACGCGCCAATCTGTCCAGAAGGCCGAATGGGCACCAATCGAAAACCCGGTGTCGATGCAGCTTGTCGGCTGTGACCCGGAATCGATGGCCGAGGCCGCCAAACTGCAGGAAGGCAATGGCGCGGCCGTCATCGACATCAACTTCGGCTGTCCCGTGCGCAAGGTGGTGGGCCAGTATGCGGGCTCCGCGCTGATGCGCGAGGTGCCTCTGGCCGTGAAGCTGATGGAAGCCACGGTGAAGGCGGTTGATGTTCCGGTGACGGTCAAGATGCGCATGGGCTGGGACCATTCCAGCCTCAACGCGCCTGAACTGGCGCGCATTGCCGAAGATATCGGCGTGAAGATGATTACCGTCCACGGCCGAACCCGCAACCAGATGTACAAGGGCAATGCGGACTGGGCTTTCGTGCGCAAGGTGAAGGATGCGGTGTCGGTGCCCGTCATCGTCAACGGGGATATCTGCGGGATCGACGATGCCGCCAAGGCGCTGGAACAGTCGGGCGCCGATGGCCTGATGATCGGCCGGGGAGCCTATGGCAAGCCGTGGTTGCTCGGCCAGGTAATGCATTGGTGGAAGACAGGTGAAAAGCTGGAAAGTCCCGGTTTTTCCGAGCAATACGAGACACTTGTCGAGCATTACAAGGAAATGCTCGAACATTACGGCGAGAATGTCGGCACCAAGATCGCCCGAAAGCATCTGGGTTGGTACACCAAGGGCCTGCACGGCTCGGCCGATTTCCGCAACAAGGTGAACTTCATAGACGATCCCAGGGTCGTCCTCGACGAAATGGAGAGGTTCTACGAACCTTTCCTCAGGCGCAAGGCCGCGTGAGCCAGCCCGTCGAAGGCATTCCGGGGTCAGCCGAGCAGATTGCCGGACTGACTTTCGCGATGCTGGTGGTATCGCCCGATCTCAAGGTAAGGTCTGTAAACCCTGCGGCAGAGAGCCTGTTGGGTCGCAGTTCGCGCCGCCTGATCGGTCAGGAGATAGTCGAGGTACTCGATTTTGGAGAACCCAAGATCGCCGAACGCATAAAGCGTGGCGAAGAACAGCTGATAGCGCGCGGATTGCCGCTGAAATCGGGCGATAGGACGGTCAGCGTGAACCTGACCATCTCGCCCCTGCAAACTCACCCGGGCTGGCGGGTGGTTACCCTTTCGGATGCCGGGCAGGGCGAGCGCTTCGGAGACGAGGAACGCCGCGCAAACCTGCGTGGTCCGGCCGTTCTGGCGCACGAGATCAAGAACCCGCTGGCCGCCATTCGCGGGGCCGCGCAGCTTGTTGCGCGCAAGGTGGAACAGAAGGACCGGCACCTCACCAACCTGATAACGGACGAGGTTGACCGGATCGCGGCCCTTATAGACCGGATGCAACGCCTTGGTCGTGAAAAGGCAGAGCCCGTCGGGCCGGTGAACCTGCATGCAGCGATCCACCGTGCGCTCAACACCGTGAAAGCGGCCAGCGACCTTCCGTTCCGCGTCCGCGAAGAGTTCGACCCGTCCTTGCCCGAGGTTCTCGCCAACGAAGGTGCGCTGGTGCAGGTGATGATCAACCTCATTTCCAACGCCCGCGATGCCTGCCTGGGAAGGCAGCAACCTGAAGTCGTTATCCAGACACGCTTCGTCAGCGGACTCGTGATGAACGTGATCCGCCTCGGCAGGCCGGTGAAACTGCCGATCGAGATCCAGGTAAGTGACAACGGCCCGGGGATTGATCCGGATTATGCCGAGCACATCTTCGAGCCATTCGTATCCAGCAAGCCGAGTGGTCAGGGGCTGGGCCTGGCGCTGGTGCAGAAGCTGGTGCGCGACATGGATGGGCGGATCAGCCACGAACGCGACGATGCCAACGGGTGGACACATTTCCGCATCCATCTGCCAATGGCGAAATAGGGAAGGGGAGAGCATGGCGAGACGTGCCCTGCTGGTGGAGGACGACACCGCAATCGCGCTGGTCATGACGGCAGCGCTGGAGGACGAGGCTTTCACGGTCGATCGCTGCGACAAGATTTCGGAGCGCGACCGCCTGCTTTCCGAGAACCAATACGATGTCATGCTGACCGACGTCATCCTGCTGGATGGCGACGGGATCGAGACGCTTGGGAAGGTCCATGATTCCTATCCGGACATGCCCATCATTATCCTCTCGGCCCAAAACACGCTCGATACGGCGGTGCGCGCCAGTGACACCGGTGCGTTCGAGTATTTTCCCAAGCCGTTCGATCTGGACGAACTTGTGAAGGCTGCCATCCAGGCAGCGGATTCCCGCAAGGAGGCCGGCCTCGAGGAGATGGATGCAGGCGACGGCATGCCGCTGATCGGCCGCAGCCAGCCCATGCAGGAAGTCTACCGCATGATCACGCGCGTGCTGCGCAATGACCTTTCGGTTCTGGTGCTCGGGGAAAGCGGCACAGGCAAGGAACTGGTGGCAGAGGCGATCCACGAACTCGGCTCACGCCGAACCGGGCCGTTTGTGGCGGTCAATACCGCTGCCATCCCGCGCGAGCTGATCGAAAGCGAACTGTTCGGACACGAAAAAGGAGCATTCACCGGTGCCACCAGTCGCAATATCGGCAAGTTCGAACAAGCTAGTGGCGGCACCCTGTTTCTCGACGAGATTGGCGACATGCCCCCCGAAGCGCAGACCCGCTTGCTGCGGGCGCTGCAATCCGGGCGTATCCGGCGCGTAGGCGGGGACCAGGAAATCGCCGTCGACGTGCGGATCATCGCGGCTACAAATCGCGACCTAGAGCCCCTGATTGCCGCCGGCGGTTTTCGCGAGGATCTCTATTACCGCCTCAATGTCGTGCCGATCCAGCTTCCGGCGCTGCGCGATCGTGCCGACGATATCGAGCCGCTCGCCCGGCATTTCTTGCGCCTCGCCTCCAAGGAAGGGTTGCCGACTAGGCGCCTGTCGAGTGATGCGGCCAAGTTGCTGACGCGACAGACATGGCGAGGCAACGTTCGTGAATTGCGCAATTTCATGTTCCGGGCCGCGCTTCTGGCGCGCGAAGAGGAAATCGATGTTGGTACTGTCGAGAGCCTGCTGGACAGCGGCGCGTTGGAGTCCAGCCTGCCCTTGGACGGCAATATCGAATCCGCCATCGCCCAATGGCTTTCACAGGCGGATTTCGGCGCCGGGCAACTCTACCACGGTGCTTTGGCGGTATTCGAGAAGCCTCTTTTCGAACATGCGCTGGCGCAGACCAATGGCAACCAGTTGCGTGCGGCACAGCTGCTGGGGATCAACCGCAATACCCTGCGCAAACGGTTGGGCGAACTCGAGATCGATCCGGAGAAATTCGCCCAGATGCATTGACGGGGCATAGAGGCGACAAAACGCTTGCAAATTGGCAACAGCGGCGTTGTAACCTTGCAACGTGGCTACGGATGTCCCCTCCACCAAGCCAGAGCGTGCCGCTCGCAAGTTGCCGAGATGGTGGCGCCAGGCCCAATTGACCGCTCGGCGGATCAACCTGTTCCTGTGGCTGGAACTGGTCAGCATGGTGGCATTGGCGGTGATGCTCTTCACCTCCTACCTCGCCTTGGCGCGGATGTCCGATTCTGGGGAAATCGTCCCGTCCGCCCAGGCCGCGGCCATGCTGGTGGGTACGCTGATCCCTGCGCTTGGCCTGATCGTGCTGTGGGGACGGCGAATAGCGATCAAGCGCGCCGGCAGCACAACGGCGCGTCTGCATGTGAACCTGGTGTTCTTCTTCTCGCTGATCGCGGCGATTCCCACGCTGTTCGTTGCGGTCTTCGCGTCCATCCTGTTCCAGTCCGGCGTGGAGTTCTGGTTCTCGGACCAGCAACGCGGCATCCTTGAAAATGCCAACGAGCTTGCCCGCGGTTATTACGATGAAAACCAGCGCTCCGTCGAAGCGGAAGCAATCGCGATGGCTGGAGACGTGCGATACCTCCTTTCCGAAATGCCGATCAGCAGCCCGGAATTCCAGGAGCAGTATTTCCTTCAGGTCTATTCGCGTGAATTGAGCGAGAGTGCGATCCTGCTGCAAGGCCCGGATGGGGAGTGGCGCACGCCGGCGATTGTCCAGCCGGATGAGGAGACCTCGCAGGAACGGGTTCCTCCTGATGTCCTGGCCCGCTTGCTGGCGGGCGAGCAGGTGGTCGTGTCAGCCACGGCCGAGCGGACGGAGGCCGTCATACCGCTCGACCAGGAGGCAGGTCTCTATCTCTACATTGCCCGCGATTCGCTTGCTGAAGCCCTGGTGCAATGGGAACGAGCCCAGACTGTTGTCAGTTCGTATGAAGAGCTTACCGAGCGGGCAAGGGTGCTGCAGTTGCAGTTCAACCTGATGCTGTTTGGCGTCTCCCTGGCACTTGTGGGATTGGCCGTATGGGCCGCTCTCCGTTTTGCAGACAGGCAGGTCAAGCCGCTGGCGGAACTGGTCAATGCCGCCGGCGAGATCGGTGCCGGCAACTATGCCGTGCGCGTCGAGGGCCGCAAGGGCAATGACGAGATCGGGTTGCTCAACCGGGCTTTCAACCGCATGTCTGCGCAGATCGAGATGCAGACCGATGCCTTGATCGGAGCGAACCATCAACTGGGTGAACGGCGCGCATTCATCGAGGCCGTACTGCAATCGATCACGGCAGGGATCATCTCGGTGGACCGCGAAGGGCAGGTCCTGTTGATGAACAACTCCGCGCAGGAACTGCTGCTGGAAAAGCCCCGTCCCAGCACGGTGGGCCTGAAGCTGGAGGATATCTCGACCGAGTTCGCCTCGCTTGTCCAAAGCGCGGCAAGCACCGGGCTTGTGCAATACAGCAAGCACGGAGAACTGCTGACGCTGGCGGTCAAGGTTGCCCCTGCTGCCGAAGGCCATGTGATCACGTTCGAGGATATTACCCGGCAACTGCTGGACCAGCGCCAGGCGGCATGGTCGGATGTGGCGCGACGCATTGCGCACGAGATCAAGAACCCGCTCACGCCGATCCAGCTTGCAACGGAACGGCTGAAGCGCCGCTATGGCAAGCAGATCGAGAAGGACAGTGAACTGTTCGATGAGCTGACGGGGACGATCATCCGGCAGGTTGGCGACCTGCGGAAGATGGTGGACGAGTTCTCGTCCTTCGCCCGACTGCCCAAGCCGGTGTTCCGCCAGGAAGACGCCGTTGACCTCGTCCGGCAAGCGCTGTTCCTGCAGGAAGTGGGTAATCCGGAGATTTCCTACAGTTTCTTTGCCGAAGAAGGCATCGGGTCGATCGAATGTGATCGTCACCAGTTCGGTCAGGCGATGACCAATGTCCTCAAGAACGCGGCGGAAGCGGTCGAAGCGCGCCTGCGAGATGCGCCCGCGGATTACCGCGCGGCCATCCGCGTGGAGGTGAGCGCGCTGGATCGGCATCTACAAGTAACCGTTACCGATAACGGCATCGGCCTTCCGGGTGGCGGCGAGAACATCATGGAACCTTATGTCACGACCCGGGAGAAGGGCACAGGCCTGGGGCTCGCGATCGTGAAGAAGATTGTCGAGGAGCATGGCGGGGAGTTGTCCTTCACCGAGGCTCCAGATGGCGGGGCAAGGGCGACGCTGCGTTTTGCCTTCTCGCCGGGTGGTTTTGAATCTGGAAGCGAGGCCGCTGAATGACGTCCAGGGAGATTGATTGATGGCACTCGATATCCTCGTCGTCGATGACGAACAGGACATTCGTGAACTGGTTGCAGGAGTGCTCAGCGACGAAGGCTATGAATGCCGGACTGCCGGGGACAGCACCTCGGCGCTGGCAATGGTCGATGAGCGGCGGCCCAGCCTCGTCTTGCTCGATGTCTGGCTTCACGGCAGCCCGATGGACGGGCTGGAGGTGCTGGATGGCATCAAGGTGCGCGAGCCGGACCTCCCGGTGATCATCTTCTCCGGTCATGGCAACATCGATACGGCTGTTTCCGCTGTCAGCCGTGGTGCGATGGATTTCATCGAAAAGCCGTTCGAGGCGGAGAGGTTGCTCCACCTCGTGGAACGCGCGACTGAAACAGAGCGCCTGAGGCGCGAGAATGCACGTCTGCGCGAAGGGTTCAATTCAACCGAAGAGTTCACCGGCAATTCCAACGCGATCAACCAGGTGAGAGCCACTCTCAAGCGGGTGGCGAATACCGGCAGCCGCGTCTTGATCAGCGGGCCGGGCGGGTCAGGCAAGGAAGTGGCGGCGCGGCTACTGCATACATGGAGCCCGCGTTCTGAAAATGCGTTCGTCACTGTCAATTCCGCGCGCATTACGCCTGAGCGTTTCGAGCAGGAACTGTTCGGCGAAGAAGCCGATGGCAAGATGGTGCGGCCCGGATTGCTCGAGTTGGCTGATGGCGGCACTCTATACCTCGATGAAGTGGCGGACATGCCGCTCAACACCCAGGCGCGCATCCTCCGCGTGCTGACGGACCAGAGCTTTGTTCGTGTAGGTGGTACTCGCCAGGTTGGGGTCGATGTGCGGGTGGTATCCTCTACGGCCAAGGACCTCGAAACGGAGATTGCCGAAAAGCGCTTTCGTGAGGATCTGTTCTATCGTCTTAACGTGGTGCCGATCTCCATTCCGTCCCTTGCTGAAAGGCGAGAGGACATTCCTGCCTTGGCGAACCATTTTTTCACCCGCTACGCCCGCGAGCAGGGCCTGCAACCTCCTGTCGTCACGCCCGAGGCCGCCGCTGCCCTTCAGGCCTATGATTGGCCCGGCAATGTACGCCAGTTGCGAAACGTGGTGGAACGCACGGTCATCCTGGCACCGAGAGACAAGTTCGGTAAGATTGAACCGGATATGCTGCCGGCCGAAATAACCGGCGGAACGGGGGAGAATGGCGGCGGCATCTCTTCCCTCATGGGGGTGCCGTTGCGAGAGGCGCGTGAGAGCTTCGAGCGGGAATACCTGCGGATCCAGATCCGGCGCTTTTCGGGAAACATCTCAAAGACGGCCGGCTTCATCGGGATGGAACGATCTGCTCTCCACCGCAAGCTCAAGATATTGGGCATGGGTGATCGCAAGGAAATTGCCGACAAGGACGAAGAAAAATAGTTTCATTGATGACCGTTTGGAAGTAATCTGAATTTCACCAAGAGCCAGGGCGGAAATTTCAGGATCACGGATGTCCCGCACTTGTCACATCGGGCATCCAGACTGCGCATCGCGATAGCGATTCGCCAAGAACAGGAGTCACCAAACATGACCAGGACAACCCTTTCAGCCCGATCGAAGCCGGAAGCAAAGGCAGAAACAGCCCCTTCCAATGCGAGCAAGAGCGGCAGTTTGCAGGATGTTTTTCTGAACTACCTGCGCAAGGAGAAGATTCCGGTCACCATGTTCCTGGTGAAAGGCGTGAAGCTTCAGGGAATTGTCACCTGGTTCGACAACTTTTCGATCCTGTTGCGCAGGGACGGCCAATCCCAACTGGTCTACAAGCATGCCATTTCGACCATCATATCCGGCCAGCCGGTGAACACCGAGAACTTCGGTGTCGGTGGTGATGGCAACAAGAAGCAGCGCCTGTTGCAGGACATCTTCCTGTCCCGCGTGCGTGATGCTGAAGTTCAGGTCACGATGTTCCTGATCAACGGCGTGATGCTGCAAGGCCGGATCGCCAGTTTCGACCTGTTCTGCATGTTGCTGGAGCGCGATGGTTTCGTCCAGCTTGCCTACAAGCACGCAGTCTCCACCATCCAGCCGGCCGCCCATGTAGATCTGAGCGCGGATTTTGATGATGACATTGATGAAGGCGACGACGCCTGATCTTCGATAATGATGAAGTAGAAGGCGAGGTTACCCGCGGTGCGCGGGCCCTTGTCGTATGCCCGGATATTCGCGGCCGCCGCACAAGCCAGGATCCCGAGGCTCGATTGGAAGAGGCTCGCGGCCTGGCGCTGGCGATCGGCATTGTTGTCGCCGAAAGCTACATCCTTCCCGTTCGCGACGTGAAACCCAACACGCTGTTCGGCGAAGGCCAGGTGCAGCGGATGCTTGCCGATTGCGAGATGGCTCAGGCCGAACTGGTCATCGTCGATGGCGCATTGTCGCCAATCCAGCAGCGCAACCTCGAGGACAAGCTGAAGCGCAAGGTAATCGACCGGACCGGACTGATCCTTGAAATCTTCGGAGAACGCGCTTCCACGGCCGAGGGCCGACTGCAAGTGGAGCTTGCCCA
Organism: Alphaproteobacteria bacterium; assembly: GCA_030424845.1. GTDB lineage: Bacteria > Pseudomonadota > Alphaproteobacteria > Sphingomonadales > Sphingomonadaceae > Alteraurantiacibacter. The sequence goes on from JAUHWC010000001.1 coordinate 87,286, forward strand.
CCTTGATTACCAGCAAAGCCGCCTTGTCCGAAGCTGGACGCACCTTGAACGGCAACGCGGCGGCTTCGGCTTCCTTGGTGGCCCCGGTGAAACACAGATAGAAGCTGACCGGCGGATGATCCGCGGTCGCATGGCAAAGCTGCGGAAAGAGCTGGAACAAGTCCGCAAGACGCGTGAACTGCATCGCAAGCGGCGGGGCAGGGCTCCCTGGCCCGTCATCGCCCTCGTCGGTTACACCAATGCCGGAAAATCCACTCTCTTCAATCGGGTGACCGGGGCGCAGGTGATGGCAGAAGACTTGTTGTTCGCCACGCTTGACCCGACGATGCGAGCCATCACCTTGCCCGGTGTCGAGAAGGCGATCCTGTCAGACACGGTGGGCTTCATTTCCGACCTTCCGACGCAGTTGGTCGCCGCGTTCCGTGCGACGCTTGAAGAAGTCACCGCTGCCGATATCATCCTGCACGTGCGGGACATCGCCAATCCGGACAGTGCAACCCAGAAGGCTCAGGTGCTTACGGTGCTGGAAGACCTCGGGGTGATCGACGGGGAGGGGGGTGAAAGTGCCATCCCCATCGTCGAAGTTTGGAACAAATGGGATCTCCTCGACGAGGAGCGCCGCGAAGCGTTGGCAACCATGGCCGATGCGGATGATGATATCCTGCCGATCTCTGCCATGACGGGGCTGGGGGTGGATGCCTTGCTCCAGTGCCTCGGCAAGAGGTTGACGGGTGATGCCCGGATTCATCAACTCATGATCTCCGCAAGCGACGGCCAGCGACTGGCCTGGCTCTACGCGCATGGTGAAGTGATTTCGGATGAAGATGGTGGAGAAAGCGAGCAGGGGCCGCTTCGCCATCTGAAAGTCCGGCTTACGCCTCGAGAGTTCGGAAGATATCAGGCACTTGAGCGGCATCCGGCCTGAAAACTGCTAGGCACAGACTAGCCATGCAGTGGGAAGAGCCGTAATCAATTATCTGATTTCTTGACTCTTTGCCAGTATTCCTCCTGTTGATCCAGGGATAGCTCGGGAAATTCGGTGCCGGCTCGTGCTGCCAGTTCCTCCATCTTGCGGAAACGCTTTTCGAACTTGGAGTTGGCGGCACGCAGGGCTTCTTCCGGATCGATGCCGTAGCGACGGATCACATTGACCGCGGCAAACAGCAAGTCACCGGCTTCGATCAGGCGATTTTCTTCCGTCGCTTCTTCAAGCTCCTGCATTTCTTCCATGACCTTGGCTTTCGGTCCTTCCGTGTCCGGCCAGTCGAAGCCGACCCGTGCTGCACGTTTCTGCAGCTTCTGTGCGCGCAGCAAGGCCGGGAGTGCATTGGCGACCCCATCAAGTGCGCTGCTTGCGCCTTCGTCCGCCCGTTCGGCTGCCTTGATATCCTCCCAGCGGGCCTTGTCCATCACGCCGCCTTCGTTGCCGAAGATGTGCGGGTGCCGGGTTTCCATCTTGTCCGAGATAGCTCGTGCTACGTCATTGAAATCGAAATGGCCGGCTTCCTGCGCCATGCGCGCGTGGAACACGACCTGGAGCAGCAGGTCGCCGAGTTCTCCACGCAGGTCGGCCATGTCTTCGCGCTCGATGGCATCTGCGACCTCATAGGCTTCCTCGATCGTGTACGGCGCAATGGTCTTGAAGGTTTGCGCGACATCCCATTCGCACCCGTTTTCCTTGTCCCGCAAACGGGCCATGATCGAGAGGAGGCGATTGATCTGATCGGTCATGCCATATCCGCTTCTTTAGGACGATAATATATATTATGTTAAATAAAGGGAGCGTCAGGATCGAAGCTGCCCTGCGGTACAGGCACTGGTTCAGGCGCTGCAACCAGCCAGACCAATCCGGTCGCCACAAGGAAGATCGCGACCCAGACCAGTGCCATGATCACCGATCTCCGCAATCCGATGTTGTAAGTACTGTATGCGCTGATCATCACGGCCAGCGTCACGACCAGCCATATGACATGGATCCAGTCAAACGAGCTCATGGCTCAATCACCATGCCGTCAAAACCTACCAGTACATCTTTCGGCAGTTCAGCTGACAGTTCGGCATAGTCCATGCTCTTGTCGAGATGCGTCAACACCGTCAAACCAGCACCGCAACGACGAGAGAGTTCCAGTGCCATCGTCAGGTTGGCGTGTGTCGGATGCGGTTCACGGCGCAGGCAATCCGTCACCAGCACGTCCACGCCTTCCAGCATCTCGACCATCGAGTCAGTAATTTCGCTGAAGTCCGTCGTGTAAGCTATTGACTTTCCGTCTGCTTCAAAACGGTAGCCGGTGCTTTCCGTATGACCGTGCGGCATTTGCACGCTGTCCACGGCGAAGCCGGCGTGGATCCGCAGTCGCTCGAGGTCCTGGATCTCGACGATCGTTGAATATCCGTATTCACCGCTGAAGACGTAGCTGAAACGATGTTTCAGGCGGCGCACGGTTTCCCTGGAAGCGAAGCCGGGAATGGGAGCCGTCCGCCCAAACCGCATCGGCCGCAAATCGTCGATCCCGTGGCAGTGGTCGGCGTGGTCGTGGGTCCAGAATACACCATCCACCTTGCTGATATCATTGGCCAGCAATTGGTGGCGAAGGTCAGTCGATGTGTCGACAAGCAACCGCGTCCCTGCATCGCTCTCGACCACGATAGAGACCCTGGAGCGACGGTTCTTCGGCTCGTTCGGGTCACATTCGCCCCAGTCCTGGCCGATCCGCGGAACACCTGTGGAGGTGCCGGAGCCGAGGACGATCAGCTTCATGCAGCGGCCTTGCTGAACAACCGGTAGAAATTGCGGGTCGTCACCTCGGCCAGTTCATCCACGCCTTCGTCGCGCAATTCCGCGACGAATTCCGCCGTGTTCCTGACGTATGCGGGCTCGCAGGTCTTTCCGCGATGCGGAACCGGCGCAAGGAACGGGCTGTCGGTTTCCACCAGGATGCGGTCTGCCGGGATTTCCCTTGCAAATTCTTGTAGTTCGCGCGCGTTCTTGAAAGTCACGATGCCGGACAACGAAATCGTCAGGCCAAGCTCCAGTACCTTGCGGCCGAACTCGGGCGAGGCCGTGAAGCAATGGATCAGAGCCGGGAAGGTGCCCTTCTCCATCTCCTCAGCCAGGATAGTCGCTGTGTCATCATCGGCATCGCGCGTATGGACAATCAGCGGCAAGCCGGTTTCGCGCGACACTTCGACATGGGTGCGGAACAGGGCCTGCTGCACCGCACGGTCGGACTTGTCGTAGTAATAATCGAGACCGGTTTCGCCGATCGCGATCACGCGCGGATGACCGGCCGCTTCCAGCAGGGCGCCCTTCCCCAGGTCAGCGTGGCTGTCCGCTTCATGCGGATGGATGCCGATGCTGGCCCAAACATCGCTTTCACGCTCTGCGGTGGCAACGATTGCGTCCCACTCGCTCTGCCGGGTGGAGATATTGAGGAATGCGGTAACACCGGCCGCCCGGGCATTTTCCAGCACATCGCCCTGGCGCTCTACCAGTCCCTTGTAGTTCAGGTGGCAATGGCTATCGACCAGCATCAGTTGCCGACCTCGCTTTCGCCATCTTCCGGCAGTTCAAGGCGTGGGAACAAACCCTGCGGTTTTTCGAGCCGGAAGCCGCTTTCCGCCAACGGGGAGTACCAGTGGGAGCGGATACCTTCGATGTTTCGCAGCTCCTCAGCAATGCCCATTGCGTCCAGCAGCCGTCGTGAAGAACCTGGAATGACGGGCGAAATTGCAACCGTCAGTTGGGCGATCACGATGTAGAGCGTGGCGAGCACCGTCTTCATCTGCTCGAAATCGGTCTTCTTCAGCGCCCAGGGCGCCTGTGCGTCGATATAGGCATTGCAGGCAAAGACCGCACCCATCCAGGCCTCAAGGCCCTGCGCGAAGGCGAGCTGGTCGAATGCCTCGGGCATTTCATGCGAGATCACCCGGTCGACATGTTCGAAGAGTGCCGTGTCTTCTCCGGTATGCGCGCCCACAGGTGGGAGGTTGCCATCGCAATTCTTGAACAGCAGGGAAAGGGTCCGCTGCGCAAGGTTGCCATAGCTGTTCGCCAATTCCGAATTATTACGGTTTACAATGGCTTCTGCCGAATAGCTACCATCCTGTCCAAAGCTGAATTCGCGCAGCAGGAAATAGCGGAGCGGATCGACACCAAACTGGTCCGCCAGTTCGGAAGGATCGGTTACATTGCCGAGCGACTTGCTCTCCTTCTGGCCGCGGTTGAGCAGGAAACCGTGCCCGAAAACCTTTTTCGGCAGGGCGACCTTTGCGCTCATGAGGAAGGCAGGCCAGTAAACCGCGTGGAAGCGCACGATATCCTTGCCGATCAGGTGCAGGTCAGCCGGCCAGTACCTTGCAAAATCCTCGGTTTCATCGGGATAACCCACCCCGGTCAGGTAATTGGTGAGGGCATCGACCCACACATACATCACGTGGTCTTCATGGCCCGGGACCTTCACGCCCCAGTCGAAGCTGGTGCGACTGACGGACAGGTCGCGCAGGCCGCCTTCGACAAATTTCACCACTTCGTTGCGGCGGCTGTCAGGCTGGATGAATTCGGGATTGCCGCGATACAGTTCCAGCAAGGGTTCTGCGTATCTGGAAAGGCGGAAGAACCAGCTTTCCTCGACGGTCCACTCAACCGGCGTGCCCTGGGGAGAGAGCTTTTCGCCCCCTTCCCCTTCCACCAGTTCACTCTCGTCGTAATAGGCTTCGTCACGGACGGAGTACCAGCCTTCGTAACGATCCAGATAGAGGTCACCACTGGCTTCCATCGCCTTCCAGATCGCCTGGCTGGCGCGGTGGTGGTCTTCCTCCGTGGTCCGGATGAAACGATCATAGGAGATGTCGAGCTTGTCGAACAGGGCGCGGAAATGGCCCGACATTTCGTCCGCCAGCTCGCGGGGCGTAATGCCAAGGTCACGCGCCTTCTGCGCCATCTTCAGGCCATGCTCGTCCGTGCCGGTCTGGAAACGCACGTCGCGCCCTTGCAGGCGCTGGAAGCGGGCCATCACGTCGGCGGCAATGGTCTCATAGGCATGGCCGATGTGCGGCTTGCCGTTGGGATAGTGAATCGCGGTGGTGAGGTAGTAGGGATCAGCCATTTGCGGGTTCCCTAGATGCGGCGAAGGAGGTGAGCAAGGTGCCTATTTCCATCACCAGCAAGCCGGGATCGAAATTGTAGGTGGGGAACTGCACCGCAAGCCGCACAAGCTCGCTATGTGCGTGCACCATTCCGGGGATGGATTGCCTGTTCACATCCTCCATCTCTCGGGCAACGACGCTTCGGGCAAGCTCGATGGTGGCCATCTGCCGTTGGCGGTCCGGGCGGGCGCCCATTGTTTCCGCCAGCATTCCGCGCAACTTGAAGCCGGGATCTCCCGATCGGGCGATCTGGACCATCAGCCCATGCAGCTTGCCAAGGTCTAGCTCGACAAATTCCAGCGCTACGCCTGGAGAGCCTCCGGAAGCGGCGATTGCCGCCGCGCGTGTCTGCTTGTCAGCATCGGGAACTTCGCGGGCCAGCACCATGTCGATCTGCTCGTCGGTCAGGTCCGGGAAGCGCAGGACGCGGCAGCGGGAACGGATCGTTGGCAGCAAGCGACCTGGCCGATGGGTGACAAGCAGGAAGAAAGTACCGGCAGGTGGTTCCTCCAGGCTCTTCAGTAGCGCGTTGGATGCCCCCTTCTCAAGGTCGTCCGCAGGATCGATGATGATTGCCCGCCGGCTTCCCAGAGTGGGCCGGGTATTGAGCCGTTGTTGCATCGCCCGGATCTGGTCGACGGTAATGTTGCGCTTCAGCTGGTAGGGCTTTCCGTCCTCCTTCTTCTTTTCCTCGTCCTTGTTGGCGGGCAAATGGGTCAGCGTGATGATATCGGGATGATCGCCGGCAGGCTGGCTGATGCCCGCCTCCGCTACCAGTTCGCGTGCCGCCTGGAGGGCGAAGGCCGCCTTGCCGATGCCGCGTTTGCCCGCAAGGATCCAGCCATGATGCATTCGCGGGCCAGACAGGGCAGCACGCCACTCGCTCCAGGCATGGTCATGTCCGACATGCGTCACAATTCCACCCCCAGGCGAGAATCGAGCGCTTTCAGGACACCGGCATGGACTTCCTCGGCGCTGCCGTTGCCATCGATGCGAACAACGCGATTGGGCTCCGCGTCGGCAATTTCGCCGAACCGGGCTGCCACCTTGGCATGGAATGCGGCGTCGCGACCTCCGATCCTGTCCCGCTCCTCGCCATCGCGCAGGCTGACCCGTTGTTCGGCCACTTCGGGGGTGACTTCGATCAGCAGCGTGAGAGCGGGCATGAAGCCGCCTGAGCCAACCCGATGCAATTCGAGGATATCGGCATCGGGAAGGCCCCCTTCCCCGCCCTGGTAGGCGCGGGTTGAGTCGAGGAAACGGTCGCAGACAACCCACTTGCCAGCCGCCACGGAGGGAGCAATCAGGCTGGCTACATGGTCTGCCCGCGCTGCGGCAAACAGCAGGGCTTCGGATTGCTGGTTCCAACCGGGTCCCGAAGGGTCGAGCAACAGCTTGCGGATGGCCTCTGCTCCTTCGGTTCCGCCCGGTTCACGGGTAAGGATCGCTTGCCTGCCACCGGCTTCCAGGGCTTCGACGAGAAGTCTTGCCTGGGTAGACTTGCCGCAGCCTTCCCCTCCCTCGAAAGTGATGAACTGCCCGGTGCTCAACCTGCCATCCCCCGCAAGCCGTTCAGCAACCTTTGCCACGCGTTCGCCTGCTCGACGCGCGACGCGGCCACGAGCGGGACTTCGTATTCGGGCATGCCATCGATGCTGATGTGCAGGCGCGCCACATTGGCCCCTGCCTCGACAGGTGCCTGTAACGGGCCATGATAGCGGATATGCGCCTGCACTGCGGCATTACTGCCTTCAGGACGTGAAATGACCAACGGGTTTTCCAACTTCAGGTCGACATGCTTGGCATTGCCATCCTGGACCATCGCCTTGCCCAGCACATACCCGGCAGGCGCCAGCTGTTCCGTATATACGCCCGAAAAACCCCACTCGAGAAAGGCTCGTGATACATCTTCCCGCTCGCCAGCGCTTGGTACGCCGGCCAGCACCATCACCAAACGCCTGCCCTCGCGCTCGCCCGAGCCTAGGAAGGTATAGCCCGCTTCGCTGGTAAAACCGGTTTTCATGCCGTCGGCACCTGGCACCACGCCTGTTACCGGGTCATGGTTGCTCTGTGTCAGTCCCCGCCATCTCAATGTGCGATTGCCGATGTAGCGGCGATATAGATCGGGATAATCCCGCAGGATCGCCTCGGCCAGCAAGGCAAGGTCGTTTGCGGTCGTGAAGGTCTTGCCTTCGTCGGGATAACCGTTGGCACTGCCGAAATGGGTGTTGCGCATGCCAATTTCGGCCGCGTTGGCGTTCATCTGGTCGATCCATGCCTCGACCGAGCCCAACGAGGCTTCCGCCAGGGCAACGCTGGCATCATTGCCGGATACTGTCGTTGCGCCGAGCAGGAGCTCGCCGAAAGTCGGAGTCTCGCCTGCGCGCAGGAACATCGAGGATCCCTCGCCCGACCATTCGTCCTCCAGTTCCTGCGTGATCGTGACCGGTGTAGAGGTGGCGATCCGGCCTTCATCGATCAGGCGGATTGCCGTGTAGGCCGTCATGACCTTGACGACGGATGCCGGCATGAACCGCCTGTCCGGTTCGCGCGCGAACAGACGTTGGCTGTTGGACAAGTCAACCATGAGGGCGACCGGCACATCTTCCGGCACGGGTGCCGGTTCGGCGCCGGCAGGGAATGTCCCTGCCAGCGCAATGCCAAGCGCGATTACCGGTAATGCCGCAAACCTTGCCAATTTCGCTCCCGCACATCCGATGCGGGAGGCCGCACCGTAACCCTATCCGGCTGTGTAGATTCGTGCGTCGGTATAGCCCGCCGCCCGCACATTGGCGAGCGAGGCTTCGGCTTGTGCACGGGTTGCGAAGGGCCCGGTGCGTACGCGGTACAAGCTGCCGGCCTGTTCGACGTGGCCTCCCAGGGCATCCGCAAGGTTTCTGGCTCGTTCCATGTTGGACAACGCGGCGGCCTGCACCACGAAACCACCTTCGATTACAGGGCGCGGCTCAGGCCTCGTTTCTTGAGGTGCTGCGATGGTTTCCTGGCTTTGCGAAGCGCGCTCGACATAGGCGAATGCCTCGTCGAAGCTGTCGGTTTCAAAGGGTGCCTCAAGAGTTTCCTCGGCTGTCGCTGTCGGAACAGGGGCGGCATTGGCAACTGCGGGCAACTCGGCAGGGGCTGCTACTTCGATCGCAGCTTCGGCCATGGCCTCGCCTTCCATTACAGTCTCCGTTTCCGGAACCGTCGGCAATTCTGCGGGCGCGGCATTGTCCGCGCGCAAGCTTGCGGAACCTTCCGTCGGCAGACGCCGCCGCAAGACCTCCACCAGCCCGCTGGGCGTATCCATCCGCAAAGGCGCAACGCCGCCCGCTCGCAGCATGGCGCGCTGTTCTTCCGGCGGGTTTACGCGGCGCACGCGAACGGGCGTGTCCCGCGATGCTTCGAGCTGTGTCATCGCATCCGGGGACAAGGCGATCAGGTGGTCGCTATCCATCGGGCCGCGCGCTTCAAGCCGGACGAGGATCGTGCGTCCGCTATCGAGCGACGTCACCTCGACATAGCTGGGATAAGGCAGGGTATGGTGAGCGCCCGTGATACCGGTGCCGGATCCGACCGTCAGGTAGCCGACCTCATCGTAATTGAGGACGTCAGCCGGGGTATAGGTCTTGTCGCCAACGAGGTAAGGCGAACCGATCACAAGCGGATAATCGGCTTGCGGGCCATTTACCTGCATGGTCGGCCCCATGGCCACGGAGGCCGGCGATCCGCCTCCCAATGCACCGCAAGCGGCCAGGGCCGTCGTGCCGGAAAGGATCAGGCAGGCGCGGGCAAACCGGCCTGTTGTGCTGTCACTGGGCAATCTCATCTGCAAGCAACCCCACACTCATTGCGTAGTAGTTCGAGCAGTTATATTCGAGGATAACCCTATAATTCTGGGTTAAGAGGTATCCGGGATAGGCCGGACCATCGGGTTCGAACAGCGTAGCCATCACGTCGTCACCGATGTTTCCACGCGGTTCCACGCCCATTTCCCGCCATTCGCGCACCGTCATCCACTTGCTGTGGCGGCCATGGACTTGCGGGCAAGTGGGTGACACGACATCGTTAACGATGGCATCGCGGTCCACCGAATTGGGGACATAGGCGCGCACGCCCCAGGGCTGGCCGCTGCGCCATCCGGCATCGCGGAAATAGTTGGCGATGGAATGCAGCGTATCGACATCGGAATTCCAGATATCGCGATCCCCGTCACCATCACCATCCACCGCGAGGCGAAGGTAGACGCTGGGCAGGAATTGCGGGTTGCCGAAGGCCCCGGCCCAGCTTCCGACAAGGTTATCGCGCGGAACGCCGCTGTCGGCGATCTTGAGCACGTCGATCAATTCGCGCTCGAAAAGTTCGCGGCGGCGACCTTCCCAGGCCAGCGTGGCAAGCGAACGCGGCAGGTCGAAGCCGCCCTTGACCGCGCCATAGGCCGTCTCGTGTCCCCAGATGGCAATGATGATCTCCGCCGGCACGCCGTATTCCTGCTCCACCCTGTTCACCAGAGAGCCGACGCGGGACATCGTGCGGCGCCCGCCATCGATGCGGGACTGGGTATTGTGGCGATCGATATAGCTGTTCATCCACGCAAACCCGGTGTCCGGGTTGACGTTGCCGCCAGACGAGACATTGCCTTGGTCCAGTTCTATCACGCGGTTGTTCGGTGTCATCCCCGCGAACACGGCGTTGATGGTGGCATCACTCACGCCTTCTGCACGCGCCTTTTCGGCGACTTCATCGAGGTAGGTGCTGAACGGCACCGCCTGGGCTTGCGCAGGCACCGTAAAGGCAATGGAGGGAAGCAGGAGCGTTGCAGCCGCGAGCAGGAAGGGGTTTTTCATGATGATCCATTTGCCTTGCGAAAGGGCGGCAGGGAATCCCCCGCCGCCCCAATCGCGTTGAAGTGACTCGGGAACAGGCCGAATTGTGCGAAAGCCCGCTTCCCGCAAATCCTGATCAGTCCAGGTCCGGCTGCATGCCCGGATTGTTGGCGATCATTTCCGAGAACGGGGGAAAGCCGCAATTGTCCTGGTCTCCGCAATTGGTGACCGTGTGGATGTAGCGCAGCGTACCATTCTCTACCCTGAACGTGTGGCTGTCCGGACGCTTGCTTTCGCCGAATTCGAGGAACACGTTCACTGCGCCCTTCACCTCGTCGACGATGTAGCGACGGTTGGTCAGTTCCACACCTTCGGGGACACCCACGTTGCAGCTGTCGGTCGGTTCACCGCGTCCCGTGTAGATCCCGCCTTCCAGCCGGGCGCAGGGCGTGCCCCAGGGGACTTCGACGGTGGGATCGTTGAACAGGTCGAGATAGGCGTCTGCAGCCGCAATGAGTTCTTCCCGGCTTGCCCGGTCAGCTTCGGGAATGTCGCTCCAATCCTCGCGGCTTGCGTAATAGGCAGTGCGTTCCGCATCGAACAGCCAGTCGCCTTCATCGGTCACGATATTGTCGAAGGGTCCCACGCCGAAGAAGCCGTTGCCGATCTGCGTGGCCAGCACTTCCCACTTGCCTTCCTCGGTCTTGGTCACGGCCTCGACGTAGACCTGGCAACTGGTCGTATCGAGCAAGGCCATGTGCCAGATCACTTCACGCGGATGGTCGAGGAACCCGCCAAGCGAGCTGCGGCGGAAATTCTCGTCATAATCCACCCACTCGCCGAGGTTCATGGTCATCATCGTGCCCTGCTGGAGCGCAGCAAGCCAGCTGTCGGCGATTTCCTGGGTCAACGTCCGGTCACAGCCTGCCTGCGCGGCCGCAGGCGTGGCATAGGCAAAGGCGGCGGATGCGGCCAGGGCGGCAATCAGCTTACGCTTCATGATAGTAATGTCCTCTCTCTAACCCGACGGAACCGCAGCAGGGCTGCTGGCTCCGGCAATCTGTTTAACGACCTTAGGATAGTCGATTGAAGCTGTCACGATATTGAAAACCATTCTGGATCGTGACAAGTCCGGCGGACCCCGCTAGGTGGCACAACGCTCGCGCGGACAGGTGGCAGAGCGGTTGAATGCAGCGGTCTTGAAAACCGCCGTGGGTGCAAGCCCACCGTGGGTTCGAATCCCACCCTGTCCGCCAGCACTCCTTTGTCGGCCTACCGCTTCGCTGCTTGAAGCCTGTTGCCCCTTCCGGTGTACCGCATTGCTGCGTTGTGCCGGCAACTGCCAATCCTCAGATATGCAGCGCCCGGCCGTAAGCTGCGAGAACGCTTTCGTGCATGCTTTCCGAGATCGTCGGGTGCGGGAACACCGTCTGCATCAGTTCGGCTTCGGTGGTCTCGAGCGTCTTGCCAACGACATAGCCCTGGATCATCTCGGTTACTTCCGCGCCCACCATGTGCGCGCCGAGCAGTTCGCCGGTCTTCGCATCGAACACCGTCTTGGTGAAGCCTTCCGCTTCGCCCAGCGCAATCGCCTTGCCGTTGCCGATGAAGGGGAACATGCCGACCTTCACCTCGTAGCCGGCTTCCTTGGCCTTCGCCTCGGTCATGCCGACGGACGCGATCTGCGGGTGGCAGTAGGTACAGCCGGGGATGTTGTTGCGGTCGAGCGGGTGCGGGTGGAGCCCCTTCTTGCCCAGTTCCTGCGCGATGGCTTCGGCACAGGTCACGCCTTCATGGCTTGCCTTGTGCGCCAGCCACGGGCCCGGCGTGCAATCGCCGATGGCCCACAGGCCCTTTGCCTTGGTACGGCCATAGGGATCGATCTGGATGAAGCCGCGATCCATGTCGACCAGCTTGTCCACGCCGATGTTCTCGGTGTTGGGAACTATGCCGATGGCGGTGATGCAGTGGCTGAACTCGGTCGTTTCGACCTTGCCGTCCTTGTTCTTGATCTTGGCGGTCACGCCCTTTTCGGAAACCTTCAGCTCCTCGACACCGGCACCGGCCTTGATGGTTATGCCCTGCTTGGTCAGCGCCTTTTCCAGGAAGGCGGACACGTCCTTGTCCTCCACCGGAACGATACGGTCGAGCATTTCAACCACGGTAACATCGCAGCCCATGTCATTGTAGAAGCTGGCAAATTCGATGCCAATGGCACCCGATCCGATCACCAGCAGCTTCTTCGGCATTTCCGAAGGGGTCATCGCGTGGCGATAGGTCCACACGCGCTTGCCGTCTGCGGGAGCAAACGGCAGGTCGCGCGCCCGCGCGCCGGTGGCGATGATCACGTGCTTGGCGGAGAGCTTTTCCTCGCCCTTTTCGCCCTTCACCGTCATGGTGGTGGCACCGGTCATGGTGCCCTCGCCCATGTGGACGGTGATCTTGTTCTTCTTCATCAGGTGCGTCACGCCCTGGTTCAGCTGCTTGGCAACGCCTCGGCTGCGCTTGACCACGGCTTCAAGGTCCGCCTCGATCGCGCCGGCGATCTTCAGGCCGTAATCCTTGGCATGCTGCGCATAGTGGAGGATTTCCGCCGAACGCAGCAGCGCCTTTGTCGGGATGCACCCCCAGTTGAGGCAGATGCCGCCCAGGTTCTCGCGTTCCACGATGGCGGTATTGAGCCCCAGCTGCGCACAGCGGATGGCGGCGACATATCCGCCGGGGCCCGAACCGAGAACGATCACGTCATAGCTGGCTGCCACGTCTTGAACTCCTAAGCATTTACGGGCCTTGGTCGGCCCTTGTCATCAACTGCGACGAAGGTGAACTTCGCCTGTGTAACCTTTACGGCCTTTTCCGAATGGCGCTCGCGCCGCCACGCCTCGACTGCAATCACCATGCTGGTGCGGCCGACCTTCTCTATTTCCGTATAGACCGAGACTTCGCAGCCCACCTGAACCGGCTGGAGAAATTGCATCCCGTCCATCGCCACGGTTACCGCGCGGCCCTTCGAATGGCGCGCTGCGGTCAGGCCCGCGGCATTGTCCATGATGCTGACCAGCCAGCCACCGAAAATATCCCCATAGGCGTTCGTGTCGCGCGGCATTGCGGTGACGCGGATGGCCGGATCTCGGCCCTGCTTGATCTCCGCTTCGGTCATGCGGCAATCCTACAGGATGGAACACATGGAACACGGTTAAGGAGAGAAAAAGACCGCTTGTTTTCATATGCTTGCCGAATCAGATTCACAAGCATCGTCACGATCATCATGACACTGCGCTGGCCGGAAAATGGGGAGGTAGGAAAGGCCATCAACGCCTTCCTCAAGCCAGCAGCCCCAGCGGGTTCTCGATCAGTTCCTTGAATACCTTCATCAGCTGCGCGCCGTCTGCGCCGTCAATCGCGCGGTGATCGAAGCTGCCCGTGGCGCTCATCACCGTGGCGATCTGAAGCGTGTCATCGACGACATAGGGGCGCTTCTCGCCAGCACCGATGGCCATGATCATCGCTTGCGGCGGGTTGATGACGGCTTCGAACTGCTTGATGCCGAACATGCCCATGTTGGACAGCGATGCCGTGCCTCCCTGGAACTCCTCGGGCGAGAGCTTGCCTTCGCGTGCGCGGCCCGCAAGGTCCTTCATTTCCTTCGAGATCGCGGAAACGGACTTGCTGCCTGCGTCCTTGACGATCGGTGTGATCAGGCCGCCATCGATGGATACGGCCACGGAGATATCGGCGCGGCTGAACTTCAGCAGGGTGTCTCCAGCGAACTGGACGTTGCAAACCGGCACGGCGAACAGCGATTTCGCCAGCGCCTTGATCAGCAGGTCATTCACCGAGAGCTTCACGCCCTGTGATTCGAGCGTGGCGTTCAACTCGCTCCGCAGCTTCAGCAGCGCGTCCAGCTGGATATCCACGGTAAGGTAGATGTGCGGCACCTGCTGCTTCGATTCGGTCAGGCGGCGCGCGATGGTCTTGCGCATGCCGTTGACCTTTTCGACCTCGTGCGGGATGCCGAAGTCCTGCGCCTCGGCAGGTCCCGCTGCCGGTGCCTTGCTGGGGGCAGGTGCGGGGGCAGCCGCTGCCGGTGCTGCCGCGCCCGGCTTGGCGCCTTCCACGTCGGCCTTCACGATGCGGCCATTGGGGCCGGACCCTTGCACGCCGGCAAGGTCGATACCCTTCTGCTCGGCAATACGCTTGGCGAGGGGCGAGGCGATGATGCGGTCGCCCGAGGCGGCCGGGGCGGCGGCCGGGGCAGGTGTTGCCGCAGGAGCGGGAGCAGGAGCCGGCGCTTCTGCCTTTGCTTCGTCCTTGGCAGCCGTAGGTGCCGGTGCGGCATCGCCGCCTCCAGCGGGCTTCACATCTGCCGGATCCTCGCCTTCTTCCGCGAGCGTGGCGATCACCGTGCCCACTTTCACGCCTTCGGTGCCTTCTTCCACCTGGATGTGGGCAATCACGCCTTCATCCACGGCTTCGAATTCCATTGTGGCCTTGTCGGTCTCGATCTCCGCCATGATGTCACCGGCTGAGACCTGGTCTCCCACTTTCACGAGCCATTTGCTGAGCGTTCCTTCCTCCATCGTCGGTGAAAGGGCGGGCATCTTGATGGCAATCGGCATGGTTGGGCGCTTGTCCTTCTAGGGTCGTTTGAGAAGCTGCGACTTGCACTCGCGTCTCTGGCCAATTTGGCGCGCTCACGCAAGGTTCTTGCGCATTGGCGTGTTTGCGATGATATTTCCCGGCCATCGGGGAGTGGAACAAATGCGTGTTTATCTGACCATCGTCGACGAAACGGAGGAGGCGCGGGTCGCCTTGCGTTTCGCCGCCAGGCGTGCGGCCAAGACGGGCGGCGTGGTGCATCTTCTCGCGCTGGTTCCCAAGCAGGCGTTCAACGCTTTTGGCGGAGTGCAGGCCACGATCGAGGAAGAGGCGCGGGACCGTGCGGAGATCCTCGCCAATGGCGCGGCGGGCGAACTGATGGTGGAAAGCGGCAAGATGCCGCAGATCGCGGTGCGTGTGGGGGACGGCAAGACGGTGATCACCGAATATCTCGCCGAACACCCGGAAGTTGCCGCTCTGGTTCTGGGTGCGGCGCCCGAAGGGTCGCCCGGTCCGCTGGTAAACCACTTTTCGGCCTGTGTCGGCATGTTGCCCTGCCCCTTGTTCATCGTTCCCGGCGGCTTGACCGAGGAAGACCTTGAACGCTTGAGCTGACCTTTCAGCGCTTCTTCTTGCCGCGCCCCTGATGGCGGATATTCCCCGGGCGGCCGCGCTTGCCGACCATGTGCTTGCCCTGCCGATCCCTGCGTGGCTTGGGCTGCGGCCTTCGACCACGCGGTTCGATGGGCTGGCCTTCGGAGTCAACCGGCTCGAACTTCAGCGCACCGGTCAGCGGATTGGCTTCTGCCAGGCGCAGTTTCAGCACGTCGCCCACGGCATAACGCTGTCCGGTATCCTCACCGATCAAGGCATGTGCCGCCTCGTCATGGCGGAAGAACTCGCGGCCCAGGGAGGAGACCGGCACCAGCCCGTCCCCACCGAGCCTGACGATGGTGGCGAAGAAGCCGAACTTCTGCACACCCGTGATACGGCAATCGAAGACCTCGCCCACGCGGGCGGAGAGCCAAGCGGCGACGTATCGATCGATGGTGTCGCGTTCAGCCTCCATCGCCCGGCGCTCTGTCAGGGATATTGCATCGGTGATGCGGGTCAGGTCTTCGCGGTCTCGGTCCGACAGGCCGGTTGCCGGCGGCAGGTCCAGCGTGCCTTTTGGCTTGGGCTGTTCAAGGCCATAGGCGTCGACCAGCGCGCGATGCACCAGCAGGTCGGCATAACGGCGGATGGGCGAGGTGAAATGGGCATAGGAGCCCAGCGCCAGCCCGAAATGTCCGACATTCTGCGGGCCGTAATATGCCTGCGTCTGGCTGCGCAGCACCGCTTCCATCACCAGCGCCTTCTCGCCCTCGTCGCTGATGTCCTTCATCATGCGGTTGAACAGGCCCGGGGTGATGACCTGGCCCAGAGCCAGCTTCTTGCCGATGGTCTCGAAATATTCGCGCAAGGCGATCAGTTTCTCGCGGGTCGGCGGCTCGTGGATGCGATAGACTACCGGGCTGGCCTTGGCTTCCAGCGCCTTTGCCGCCGCGACATTGGCCGCGATCATGAAATCCTCCACCACCCGGTGGGCATCGAGCCGTTCGCGCACGGCAATCTCGGCAATGCGGCCCTGCTCGTCCAGCATAACGCGCCGCTCGGGTATCTCGAGTTCCAGCGGATCACGCTCGCTGCGTGCCGATTCGAGAGCCTTCCATGCTGCGAAGAGGTGCTTGAGATTGTCACCAGCCTTGCCGCTGTCGATCCGTTCCTGCGCGTCCTCGTAGGCGACGTTTTCGGCGATCTTCACGATCGCACGGCTGAAGCGCCAGTTGCTCACAAGTCCTTCTGCGGAAATGTGCATATGGCACACCATCGCGGCGCGCGGCTCGTCCTGGCGCAGCGAACAGGCATCGGCCGAGAGCACTTCGGGCAGCATGGGAACCACCCTGTCCGGGAAATACACGGAGTTGCCGCGCCGCCGTGCCTCGCGGTCCAGCGCGCCGCCCGGGCGCACGTAATAGGACACATCGGCAATGGCGACGAGGGCATTGAACCCGCCCTTGCCGTCCGGTTCGGCAAAGATGGCATCGTCATGGTCGCGGGCATCGGCAGGGTCGATCGCCAGGATCGGCACATGCGTCAGGTCCTCGCGCTTGTCCTCGCTCACCGGCAGCCGTGCCGCGGCATTCGCCTCTTTCAGGACAAGGTCGGAGAACGTGTGCGGGATGCCGAACTTGTGGATCGCGATCAGGCTGTAGGAGCGCGGCGCCAGCGGATCGCCAAGAACCTCGATCACCTTCACCCCGGCGCGCGGGGAGCGGCCTGCGGGTTCCGCCAGCACCAGCTGCCCTTCCTCTGCCCCACCGGTATCGGACACGGGCGAGGAATTGCGGATCTTCTTGTCCACCGGCGCAAGCCACGCCTTGCCCGAACCGTCCAGCTCGATCACGCCCAGGACAGCGCCCTCCTGCGAAGGAAGCTTCTTCATCGGATGGGCAATCCAGCCCCTGCCCGCCTCCTCGGTCCGGGCCAGGATGCGGTCACCGGTGCGCAGCGCCGCCTGTTTCTTCTTCTCGATCACGCGCAAGCGCGGCGGCGGGGTGGCATCATCGGGCTGGCATGTTTCGGGAATGGCAACCGGCTCGCCCTCGTCGATCTCGACGATGCGCAGCACGGTGACCTTGGGCAAGCCGCCCATGCGATGGAAGGCGCTTTTCCTGCCATCGATCAGGCCTTCTTCGGCCATGTCCTTGAGCAAGGCCTTGAGGGCGATCTTTTCCTGCCCCTTGAGGCGGAAATGCTTGGCGATCTCGCGCTTGCCGACGGTGGTGTCAGAGCTCTTGATAAACTCGAGCACCTGTTCCTTGCTGGGCAGGCCGACGAACTTGCGGGTATTGGGGCGATTGGCCATGCCCCGCGATGTGGACGCGGGGCTGGCAAAACACAAGGGTTACTGCGGGTCGCTCGCCAGAGGACGGAACGCGCCACCGGGAACTGCGCTGGCGATGGGGCTTTCGTTGCCGTCGGATGCCACCGAGCTTACCCCGATGATCCAGTCATCGCCGCGAACTTCAGGCAGGATCCGGCCAAAGCGCGCAATCGACGCAGAGATGATACTGTCGGGATTGTCTGCCGATGCTGCGGCAAGTACCCCGGTTTCTGCGCTCTGGACATCGATTGTCGCTTCCGGTTGGCCGGGCCAGTCAGCATCGTCTGTCCGTCTCCGATAGATACGGTATTGGCTGGCACCCGGCACTCTATCCCAGGTGACCAGGGTATCGGGGCGCATGATCGCGTCCACCTCGGGTGCAGGCGGCAGGGGTGCTCGTGCCAGCTTGTCGAGTGCGCGGACATTCAACCGCGTCACCTGCGCGAGATAGGTGAAGTCCATCTCGTCCACCGTATCCCCATAGGTCACCCCGTCCTCGAGGCGCAGGTCCTGGTGCTGGTGCTTGTAATCCTCGATCGCCACCGAGAAGCGGATGGCCGGCAAGCCCCGGTCAAGGAATGGCAGGTGGTCCCCACCCCGCCCCATGCGATCACTGCGCCAGGTCTGGCGAACCGTGAGACCGTCTTCATGATCACTGGCAAGTTCAGCCAGCCAACGGGAGATATTGCGGCTTGGACTGTCATTCGCGCCACCCAGACTGCGCATGGCTGCGCGTGTTCGCTGATCCGCATCGGCCCGAACACCTTCCGAGAACACGCGCACATGCGCGTTGTCGCAAACCCCGTCCGAGCCGCAAGAGCCGCCGACGATATCGTTGTTGAGCACGGCCTTGACCGTCCAGCCCTGCTCCAGTGCATAGTCGGCCAGCAGTTCGCCGCCGTAGAGGCCCTGCTCCTCGCCAGACAGGATCGCGTAGACGATGGTTGTCGGATATCGCTGCTGGCTGAGGGCGCGTGCCGCCTCCAGCACAAGGGCGGTTCCGCTGGCATTGTCATTGGCACCCGGGGCATCGGAGATGGCATCCATCACGTCACTGACGCGGCTGTCGATGTGACCTTGCACGATGACCACCTCGTCAGGCCGTTCGCTTCCGCGCTGGATGGCAACCACATTGCGGATCAGCGCTCCATCGGGAATGCGGTCTCCGGTAAACACGCGTTCAGGATGGATGATCTCCAGGCAGTCTCCGCAATCGGTGGAGATTGCCTCGAATTCACCGGTTGCCCAACGGCGGGCGGCACCAATGCCGCGCGTGGGATGATCGAGGTCGGACAGCGTGTGGCGCGTGCCGAAGGAAACCAGCTGTTCGACGTCCGATTGCAGGCGATCGGCCGAAACGGGCGCAGCAGGATCATCCTGGGCAAGGACGGCGAGCGGGAAAAGGGCGAACAGGCCAAGGAGGTATCGCATGGCTGACACTATGCTGCCGATCCTGCTGCCCGGCAAGATGGACACCGGGCCCTGGCCAGACAGTCAGAACCGGACGGGTGCATCGCCATAGCGGTTGGGGCCTTCCTGCGATTTCAGGATGCCGAAGCCGATCACCACGAGATACCCGACCCATCCGATCAGGCTGGCAAGCGATGCGTCCTGCTGGAATCCCGCTACCGATGCCGCTTCCGGATTGGCCAGGGCCGCTTCCGCCATGGCGATGGCCTCATCGATCATCACCACGCTGTGCCAGACCGAGTAGACGGAGGTGGCCACCGGGATCGCCGCGATCCAGCCGGGATAGCCGGCATCGTGCAGGCGCCGACTGAACGCGGCAACGAAGAGGAAGCAACTTACCAGCGTCGCGCCCGCCGAAATCCAGACCTGCTGCGATATCATTGCGCCGATGTCGGCTGCCATCGCGACCTGCATTTCCCCTTCGCTAGCGCCGTTGCTGGCAGCATCGAAGGCGCCGCTCATGATGCTGACCATCGCCGGGATCATGGCCAGCAGGCCGAAGACGAACTGCACCACCACCAGGAACAGGATGTAGAGCCAGAAGGTCTGGCGCGCATCGCGGCCCGTGAAATCCAGCAGGTGGCTGAGATTGTACTTGATTGCTCCGACCATGATGCTCTCCCCCCAATGGCCTGCGTAACTATCAGTATGCCCGCGCGACCAAAACCCTCTCGACGGCAGCTTGTCCGGTGAAGATGCAATTGCCATCGGCAGGTTCGGCATCACGCGGCACGTTGCGCAAGGTCAGCTTGAGTGCCTTCAGCTGCTCGACGACCTTCTCCAGGGCTTCGCCCGTCGGTTTGCTCCACTGTACTTCCAGCCATCCCGGATAACGTTTGCCATCGGCGAAATGCGCCGCAACCTCGTCCATGCTGGTGACACCGCGGGTGATATTGGCATCGCGCCGCTCGCGCGCTTCGTTGAACAGGTTCTGCTGGATTTCCTCGAGCAATGCCGCGGCATTGGCCGTGAACTCGTCACGCGGTGTGAAGGCGAAGTTGCTCTTGCCGTTGTCGAGGTTCCACAGCGCATCGCGGCGCAGGACAGCCAGCTTGCCTTCCGCCATGTCGCGCGGGCCGACCTCGACGATCACAGGCGCGCCCTTGCGGACCCAGTCCCAGCGCTTGGCAGCTGCTTTGCCCGGGCGTTTGTCCAGCATGACGCGAATGGGCTCGCCCAGCGCCGACTGGGCAGCGAGCGCGGTACGCACGTCCTCGCAATAAGCGAGCAATTCGGCATCCTCCGGCTTGTCGCGCAGCATGGGCAGGATCACGATCTGGTGAGGCGCGATGCGCGGCGGCACGCGCAAGCCGTCATCATCGCCATGGGTCATGATCACACCGCCGATCAGGCGCGTCGAGACGCCCCAGCTGGTGGTGTGGCAATACTTCTCGCCGCCTTCCTTGTCCTGGTACTTGATGCCCGCGGCAGAGGCAAAGCTGGTGCCAAGGTAATGGCTGGTGCCGGCCTGGAGGGCCTTGCCGTCCTGCATCATCGCCTCGATCGACCACGTCTCGTCCGCGCCGGGAAAACGCTCGTTCTCCGGCTTCTCGCCCGCGATGACCGGCATGGCGAGATCTTCCTCGGCACAGGCACGATACATTTCCAGCGCGCGATGGGTTTCCGCCAGCGCGTCCTCTGCATCGGCATGGGCGGTATGCCCTTCCTGCCACAGGAATTCGCTGGTGCGCAGGAACATGCGGGTGCGCATTTCCCAGCGCACGACATTGGCCCACTGGTTGGTCAGCAATGGCAGGTCACGCCAGCTGTGGATCCAGCGCGCCATGGCATCGCCGATGATCGTCTCGGACGTCGGGCGCACCACCAGCGGTTCTTCCAGCTTCGCTTCCGGATCGGGCACCAGCCCGCCCTTCCCGTCCGCGATCAGGCGGTGATGGGTGACAACCGCCATTTCCTTGGCGAAGCCCTCGACATGTTCGGCCTCGCGCTCGAAATTGGCGAGCGGGATGAAGATCGGGAAATAGCAGTTCTGCACGCCGGCGGCCTTGATACGGTCATCCATCAGGCGCTGGATGCGTTCCCAGATGCCATAGCCCCAGGGCTTGATGACCATGCAGCCGCGCACGCCCGATTCCTCGGCCATGTCGGCTGCGGAAATGACTTCCTGGTACCATGCGGCAAAATCATCTTCGCGCTTGACGTTCAGTGCGTGGCGGATCTCTGCCATGTTCTGCCCGAATTATCCTGCTGTTGTGACAAGTGGCCCTGCCTTGCCGCCGAGAGGACGACAAGTCGAGAGCCAAATTGTGCAAAAGTGGGGGGAGATCGAAGGGCTCAGTCGCCCAGCTTGTCCAGCTTGTCCTGCATCGCCTTCATCTGCGCGCGCAGTTCTGCCAGCTCGTCCTCGGCTGAAGGCGAAGAGTCCGCCTTTGCAGACCCGCCACCCGCTTTCGGCATGAAGGCCTCCGCAGCAGCCTGGAACATCGCCATGTTGTTCTCTGCCATCTTGGTGAAGGCATCCGCGCTCATGCTGGACTTGAAGGCTTCCTGCATCTTCGCCTGGTTGGCGCGGAAGTTGTCCATCGTCGCTTCGAGGTAATGCGGCATCAGCGCCTGCATCGAATTACCATACATGGAGATCAGCTGGCGCAGGAAGCTGACCGGCAGCATCTGCTCGCCATTGGCCTCTTCCTCCCTGATGATCTGCGTCAGGATCGCGTGGGTGATATCGTTGCCGGTCTTGGCATCAAGAACCTGGAAATCCACGCCTTCGCGCGTCATCCGGGCGAGGTCGTCCAGCGTGATGTAACTGGAAGATTGCGTGTTGTAGAGACGCCGGTTGGCGTATTTCTTGATGATGATCGGGTCTTCCCCGCGATCTTCGTTCGAGGCCATGGCCGACGCACCCCTTTGTTGTGTTTCGGCACACCTTAGCACCTGCAACATGGGAATGGCAATATCGCTAGCTCAGCTATGCAATGCGAAGCGATCTCCGAGGGTGGTCACAAGCTCGTACTGGGACAGCCCAGATGTTTCGGAAACGCGCGGCAAATCGAAGGGAATCTGCAGGAAATCTCCCATTTTGAGGTCCGGGAAGCCGGTGCAATCCAGCACTACCATGTCCATCGAGACGCGCCCGATTATCGGCAGTGCAAAATTTCCGTGTTGCAATGCGCAATCCCTGCCCCGCGATCGGAGGAAACCGTCGGCATAGCCGATCGAGACCGTTGCCACTTCCATGTCCCGGTTTGCGGTGAATGTCGCATTGTAGCCGACGCTGTCTCCCGCAGCGATCCGCCGGCGCTGGATCACTGCCGCCTCGGGGAACACCACCTGGGAGATCCTGCCTTCAAGCTCTTGCCGCGGAACTCCGCCATATAGCGAGAGGCCCGGCCTGGTATGCTCGAAATGATAATCCGCTCCCAGCGCAATGCCGGCGCTATTGGCCAGGCTTCGCCTCTGGTGGTCGATCCGGGTTGATACCTCCCGGAATCGCCCAAGCTGGACCGCATTGAGTGCGCTGTCCTCATCGGCGGAGGCGAGATGCGACAGGAGCATGTCGACCTTCAGCCTGCCGATGGCCTCGTTGCCGGTGTCTGCCATGCCGATGCCAAGGCGATTGATGCCGGTATCCACCATCAGGTGGCATGGACCGCCGCCTGCCTCCAGCCACAGTTCGGCCTGGGCGATGCTGTTGATCACCGGCATTACCCCGGTCGCCCGGGCATAATCGGCTTCGGCCCGGTCCGTCACGCCATGCAGCATCGCGACCTGCCTTGCCGGCACATACGACAGGAGTGCCGGCACTTCGGACCAATGGGCGACGTAGAACTGTTCGCATCCCGCATCGCGCAGGCACGGCACCACCTGGCCCACGCCCACGCCGTAGGCATTGGCTTTTACTGCTGCACCGGCTTGCGCCTTGCCCGACATTTCGGACAGCGTGCGCCAGTTGCCTGCCAGGGCGTGCGTATCAACCCGCAGCCGCAGCGGAGCCCGGGGAAGCTCAGCTGTGCTCATCGGAGAAATCGCGCGGCGGACCGTCGGGCAAGCCCCACCATGCCACCGCCAGGCCGAACGCGACCACGGCCCAAGTGTACCACAGCCCGGCATAGGCATTGCCGGTCGTCGCCACGATGTAGCCGGCAATCAGCGGCAGGAAACCGCCGAGATAGCCGGCCCCGATATGATAAGGGATCGACATCGAGGAATAGCGGATTTGCGGCGGGAACATCTCGGTCAGCAAGGCAGCGACCGAACCGTAGGTCAGCGCCGAAAGCACACCGAGCACCAGCAACAGGCCGATGATGCCCAGGATATTGAGAACAGGCGGGTGCTGGCGCGAGAAGTCATAGCCATCGTTCTCCAGCCATTGTTGCACCTGGGCCCGACGGGAAGCCGTATCTTCCCAGTCGATCATTCCGCCGGCACCCAGCGCATAGGCGCTGGCGCCCACGGTCAAGGCAACGTCATCGGCAGGCATCGAGGCCGGCGCTTCACCGGTGATCGTGTAGGGAACGCCGAGGCTGGTGAGGTCTTCCAGCAACCGGCCGCAATTGCTGGCCTGAACCTCGGCAAAGGGATCGAAGCTGCAATCAGGGCCGGAAACGGTAATCGGGGCCTCCAGGGCGCTGTCCTGAAGCCCCGGGTTGGCGAGCGATCCGATACCCCAGAAAACCGGGAACAACAGCACCAGCGTGGCAACCGCACCAAGCACGATCGGCTTCTTGCGCCCGACCCTGTCGGACCATTTGCCCACCACGATGTAGAAGCCCATCGCGATGGTGCCGGCGATCAGCAGGATCCATTCGACCAGCGCATTGTCCATCCGCATCGGTCCGCGCAGGAACGACAGGCCGGAAAAGAAGGCAGTATACCAGATCGTGGTCAGGATGCCGGTGATGCCGAACAGGGCGATGAAGATCCGCTTCTTGTTGCCGGGATAGGTGAAGCTTTCCTTGAACGGGTTGGCGGACATCTTGCCTTCGGCCTTCATCGCCTGGAACACCGGGCTCTCGGACAGCTTCAGGCGCATCCACAGGCTGATCAGCAGCAGCACGATCGACAGCAGGAAGGGAATGCGCCAGCCCCAATCGGCAAACTGGTCTTCCGGGATAAGCGCGCGGCAGGCGATCACGACGATGATGGAAAGCACGAAGCCGCCGACCACGCTGGCCTGGATGAAACTGGTGTAGAGGCCGCGCTTCTCGGGAGGTGCGTGTTCGGCAACATAGATCGCCGCGCCGCCATATTCCCCGCCCAGCGCCAGGCCCTGGAGTACCCGGAACAGGAGGACGATGGCAGGCGCCAGCAGGCCGATACTGGCCGCGCTTGGCACTAGGCCGACGCCAGCCGTGGCTATCCCCATCAGCGTGACGGTGACCAGGAAGGTGTATTTGCGCCCCAGCTTGTCACCCAGGTAACCGAACAGGATCGCGCCCAGCGGCCTGAAGCCGAAGCCGACCGCGAATCCGGCCCAGACCAGCAGGATGGACAGGGTTTCGTTGTCCGCCGGGAAGAAGGCTTGCCCGATCAGCGTGGCAAGCGTTCCGTAGATGAAGAAATCATACCATTCGAATACGGTCCCCGCAGATGATGCGGCGATGACCAGCCGCACTTCCTGCGGGCTGGGTTCATGGTGTGTGGTGGCATTGCCTTCGGCCATCTTGTCCCCCGGTATCACGCGAAGGATTGTGACTAGCCTGCGTCCTTGGCGGTGGAAAGTGCCGAAATGGCCGCCTTCCACGGCAGGATGATGGCACCATGCCTTGCCGGGTAGTCCCGCGCAGGCGCCAGCAAGGCCATATCCGGCCAATCGGCAATCGGTGCCTCTCCTTCCAGCCAGCCCTCGATCCGGTCATGGCAAGCCATCAGATCATCGAGCGTGCGACCCTGCGCGTGCCGGGCAAAAATGGCGGCAGCAGCTTGTCCGACAGCGCACGCGCGCACGCGCAGGCCCAGAGTTTCTATCGCACCGTCTCCATCACAGCCGACATCAACCGAGAGCGTGCTGCCACAGGTTGTCGAGCGTGCATCGCCATGAAGCGGCAGGTTCTCCATGGCCGGCCAATTGGCCAGTTCGACCGTCAAGCCGAGCAGCTGTGGAGTATAGAGTTTTTCGGCGCTCATGGTGCGTCGCCGTCGGTTTCGTCATCAATCCCGACCAGGGCGACGCGGCGTTCCTCGATCAATTGGACCATCGCCTCGGCACTGGCGTTGATGAACGGATAGGTGCGTGCTTCCTCCATCCACGCGGGGCGCCCAGCCTGCGCCCAGACCGTGTCGTAACCAAGGGCGATGAGCGAGAAGGCCATCACCACGATGATCGTGCCTTTGACGGCACCGAATCCGAAGCCCAGCACCCTGTCCACCGGGCCGAGGATCGAATCGCGTGCGGTCTTGCCAGCATGCTGGGCAATCAGCCGCATGCCGACATAGGGGATCAGCAGCAGGATCACGAAGGCCAGCAATGATGCGCCGATGGAATTGTCGAACTGGGCATAGATCAGCGCCGTAAGGTCGGTGTGGAGATAGCGGATCGCCAGGATCGCCACGACCCATGCCGCCAATGACAGCACTTCCTGCACGAAACCGCGCACGAAACCGCCGATTGCGGCGACGCCCACGATAAGCAAGACGATGATGTCGAAGGCGTTCATGACGCGGCGCAAACTATGCTGATGCCATCACCCGGTCAACGAGGGCCATCAGCCCTTTCAGGCCGGAATATCGCAACCCTGACACCTTTTGCCCTTCATCCGCTGGGCCGCTGGCCATGTCGAAGCCCAGCTTCGCCGCTTCCTTCAGGCGCAGGCTTGCATGGCTGACGGGCCTGATCTCCGCCGACAGGGAAACCTCGCCAAACCAGATCGAGTTGAGCGGCAAGGGCTTGTCCGCAAGGGCGGAAACCAGCGCGGCAGCCACGGCAAGGTCTGCCGCCGGGTCCGACAGGCGATAGCCGCCTGCGACGTTGAGATAGACCTCCGCCGATGAGAAATTCAGCCCGCAGCGCGATTCAAGCACGGCCAGAAGCATGGCCAGGCGGCTCGATTCCCAGCCCACCACCGAACGGCGCGGGGTGGCGCCCGACTGGAGCCGGACGATCAGCGCCTGGATCTCCACCAGGACCGGGCGGGTGCCTTCCAGTGCGGGGAAGACCGAACTTCCCGCCACCGGTGCCTCTCTTCCGGACAGGAACAGCATCGAAGGGTTTGACACCTCTGCCAGCCCCTGCCCTTCCATCGCGAACACGCCGATCTCGTCCACCGCGCCAAAGCGGTTCTTGAGCGCGCGCAGGATGCGGTACTGATGGCTGCGCTCGCCCTCGAAGCTCATCACCACATCCACCATGTGTTCCAGGACGCGCGGACCGGCGATGTTCCCGTCCTTCGTGACATGGCCGACAAGCACCAGCGCGACGTTGTTTTCCTTGGCGTAACGGATGAGTTCGAAGGCCGATGCGCGCACCTGGCTCACCGTGCCGGGCGCGCCTTCGATCATGTCCGAATGCATCGTCTGGATGGAATCGATCACCAGCAGGGCCGGCGGCGCGGAACCGGCGAGCGTGGTCAGGATGTCGCGAACGGAAGTCGCCGCCGCCAGCTTGATCGGTGCACCGGCAAGGCCCAGCCTTCCGGCGCGCATGCGGACCTGTCCGGTTGCTTCCTCCCCGCTGATGTAGACGGCGTCTCCTCCGTTGCGGGCGATGGCGGCCGCGGCCTGGAGCAGCAGGGTGGATTTGCCGATACCCGGTTCGCCGCCCATGAGAATGGCGCTGCCCGGCACGACACCGCCGCCCAGCGCCCGGTCGAACTCGGCAAGGCCGGTTGTCTGACGTTCCAACGGCCGGGTTGCAACATCGAGCGATTCGAACGTGATGGGCTTGCCCCCGCTGGAAAGATCATGCTTGGCGGAAAACTTCGTTTCCGGTGCTTCCTCGACCAGCGTGTTCCATTCCGAACAGTCCGGGCATTGCCCCTGCCATCGGTGCGAGACGCTGCCGCATTCCGCGCAGATAAATCGTTTCTTCGGCTTCGCCATGGTGGACGAATAACGAGAACATTAGTGGAACGCAATTGCCTTTGGCCAACTGTCTTGCCACACAGTCCGAATGCGCCAGAAGGAACTCCGCATCGCCCTTGTCTGCTATGGCGGCATCAGCCTGGCGGTCTACATGCATGGCGTGACCAAGGAGATCTGGAAACTGGCGCGTGCCAGCCGCGATTTCCCTGCCGGAGAACCCTCCGGCAGCGGCAGCGAACAGGTCTATCGCGAGATACTCGAACGCGTGGCGGACCAGCAGGGCGTGCGCCTGCGCTTCATCACCGATATCCTCACCGGTGCCAGCGCCGGTGGCATCAACGCGGTGTTCCTCGCGCAGGCGATCCATTCCGGCCGGTCGCTTGAACCGCTGACGGACCTGTGGCTGGACAATGCCGATGTCGACAAGCTGCTTGATCCCGAAGCACGGCTGTGGACGCGGGTGGGCAAGTTCTGGGCACCGCCAGTGGTGGAATTCCTGCTTACACGCCCCGGTAATGTCGTCTCCGAGACGGTGGCCCCCGAAATGCGCAAGGAAGTGCGGCACAAGCTGGCGCGGTTCGTGCGCAGCCGCTGGTTCCAGCCGCCATTCTCGGGGATCGGCTTTTCCGGCATGCTCGCCGATGCCTTTGCCGCGATGGAGGCTTCACCGGCAGGCGGACCGCTGCTGCCACCTGACCACCCGCTTGACCTGTTCGTGACAGCCACCGATTTCCACGGCTTCCTCCAGGTCCTGCGCCTTAATTCCCCGCCGATGGTGGAGGAAAGCGAGCATCGCCTGCCTATCGGCTTCAAGGCCCGCACACCGGCAAGCGGTGGTGGCTCGATTGCAAATCCGCTGGAACTCACCCTGGCGGCGCGCTCCACCGCCAGTTTCCCCGGCGCCTTTCCTCCCCTCAAGGTAGAGGAGATCGACAGGCTGGCCGACATGCGCGGCATGAACTGGGAGGGACGGAGCAGCTTCCTGCAACGCATCATGCCCGCGCACGTCGCCGATGGGGCTGCCGAACATGTCTCGCTGGTCGATGGTTCGGTACTGGTCAACGCGCCCTTTTCCGAAGCCATGAACGCACTGGCTGGCCGCCCGTCCCAACGCGAAGTGGACCGCCGCTTCGTCTATATCGACCCGACACCGGACCGCAAATTGCGCAAGGGTGCGGCTGAAACGGATGTCGGCTTCTTCAAGGCGATCCATGGCTCGATCTCCTCCATCCCGCGCGAACAGCCGATCCGGGACAACCTGGAGCTGATCCAGTCGATGTCGCTCGAAGCGGCCAAGATGCGCCATATCCTGGCGGCCCTTCGCCCTGAAGTGGAGCGCACGGTAGATCGCCTGTTCGGCATGACCTTCCTGCTTGACCGGCCAACACCCAAACGGCTCGAGAAGTGGCGGGCCAAGGCCCAGCAGGCGGCAGCCGAGCAAGCCGGATATTCCTTCCACTCCTATGCCCAGGCCAAGTTCGCCGGCATGATCGAACGGTTGGCGCGCACGATCATCAAGAGCGCCTCCGGTTCCGGGCCGGCCGGGATGCTGCCCGTTGCCCACAGCATCCGCACGCATCTTGAGGCGAACGGCCTCGCCAGCCTCGCCAATCCCGACGGCGGGGCGAGCGAGGAGGCGATCGCCTTTTTCCGTGCGCACGATATCGGGTTCCGTATTCGCCGGTTGCGCCTGCTCGCCCGGCGCCTGTCGCGTGACTGGGAGAATGACCCGGAGATCCACGAGGCGGCCTGCGATACCGCGCGAGAGGCGATCTACGCCATCCTTGCACTTTACTTCGAGGCCGATGAGCCACCGGCGGTTGACAGCGCCTTTCCTGAGATAGCAGGCAAGGTGCTGGACAATCCGGGCGAGGTGCTGGACGCGCTGGAACGGCATCGGGATTTGCGCGGCCTTGATGCAAGGGCGGAGGAAATGCTGGCGGAAGCGCTGGAGGCCATGCCCAAGTCGTTGCGCCGCAAGGTGCTGCTCGCCTACCTCGGCTTCCCGTTCTACGATGTGGCCACCCTGCCGCTGTTTCGCAACGAGGGCCTGACCGAGTTCGACCCGATCAAGGTAGACCGCATATCTCCCGATGATGCCTCATCCATCCGGCAAGGCGGCGCCCCGGCAACCCTGCGCGGCATCGAGTTCTACAATTTCGGGGCCTTCTTCAGCCGCGCCTATCGCGAGAACGATTACCTGTGGGGCCGCCTGCACGGTGCGGAGCGGATGATCGACCTGATCTGCTCCACCCTTCCGGGACCCGTCGACAAGGACGAGTGTTGCAGCCTGAAGAAGCGCATCTTCCTGGCCATCCTGGATGAGGAGGAAGATCGACTGAAAGCCGATCCACAGCTGGTTGCAGGCCTGCGCCGGGAAGTTGAAGCAATGGAGGGCTAGGCCACCCTCCCCCGCCCGGTCAGCGGCGATGCGCGTCCAGACTGGCCCAGACTGCCCTGACGAAATCGTCGTCCGCAATAAAGCCATTCTGGTTGTTGCGCAGCCCTTCGACAGGTTTGGCCGCAACCGCTTCCTCAAGCGTGGCACCCGCGTCCTTCAAGCCTTTCACCCGGCTTACTCCGTTTTCGATCATGGCGCGGAAGGCCATCAGGTCCGATCTGGTCGCGATCTGCCCGTGGCCGGGGATGATCACCGTTTCGGGATCAGTCATGGCGATCACCTGCCCCAGCGAATTCAGCAAGTGCTCCACATTGCCGCCGGAATCGACGTCGATGAAGGGCCAGCCGGCATTGTGCATGAACATGTCACCCATGTGGACGACATTGGCGTTGCGCCAGCGGATCACGCTGTCGCCATCGGTGTGCCCCCCGCCCAGGAACATGACATCGATCACGTCGCCGTTGAGGTGGAAGGTCAGGCCCTTGTCATAGGTGACCACGGGCAGTGCACTCTCCGGCGCGGGTGGCGAGACATTGCCCATCACCGTTGCACCTTCGGCAAGGCGACGGCGGACATTGTCATGCGCCACGATCGTAGCCCCGGCATTGCCGAAGTTCTCGTTCCCGCCGGCATGATCGAAATGATAGTGCGTGTTCACCAGGAACCGCGTGGGAGTTGCACCAAGGTCGGCCACGGCCTGCTGGATCTTGCCGGAGAGTTCGGCAAACTGGTCATCGACAAGCATGGTGCCGTCTGGCCCGTGACTGACACCGATATTCCCGCCATTGCCGAAAAGCACAGCGACACCCGGCTTGATCTCGACAGTCGTGATCTCGACTTCGGACATATCGGCCTGGGCCCAGACAGCGGTGGCGCCAAGGGCTGCCCCTGCAAAAAGGGCGACGCGGGCAATTTTGCGCATTGATGATCCTCCCCGGTTCAATTGGGGAAGGATAACCCTGTTTTTCACCGCTTGTCGATCAGGGGCATGCGATCAGCCGGAGAAGACATCCTTCAACCGGTCCAGGAAACCGCGGCTTTCGGGGCATTCCTCGCCCGTCTCGGTTTCCTTGAACTCGCGCAGCAATTCCTTCTGGCGGGAGGAGAGCTTGGTGGGCGTTTCCACCGCGATCTCCACCACCATGTCACCGCGGCCCCTGCCCTGCAGCACCGGCATGCCCGCGCCGCGCTTGCGCAGCTGCTTGCCGGACTGGATGCCGGCAGGAATATCGATCGTGTGGGTCTCGCCATCGAGACCGGGGATTTCCACGCAGCCGCCCAGTGCTGCGGTCGTGAAACTGATCGGCATACGGGTGTAGAGCGCTGTCCCTTCCCGCTCGAACACGGGATGCGGGCGCACCTGGATGAAGATGTAGAGGTCACCGGCAGGCGCACCATGGGGGCCTGCCTCGCCGCGCCCGGCAAGGCGAATGCGCGTACCGTTGTCCACGCCCGGGGGAACTTCCACCTCGAAGCGCTGGATCTTGTCCACCCGGCCCTCGCCGCGACAGTCAGAGCAGGCCTTTTCGAGGATTTCGCCTTGCCCGTGGCATACCGGACAGGGGCGCTCGATCACGAACAGGCCCTGCTGGGCGCGCACCTTTCCGTGCCCGTGGCAGGTGTTGCAACCGCGCTTTGAAGTACCCGGTTCCGCGCCCGAGCCGGAGCATGTGTCACAACGTGCGGCGACTTCCACCTCGATCTCGGTCGTCTTGCCATGGAAGGCTTCTTCCAGCCCAACTTCCATGTTGTAGCGCAGGTCTGCCCCGCGACGGGGGCGCGAGCGGCCACCACCCCCGCCAAAGGCGCTGCCGAAGATGGTTTCAAAGATATCGCCGAGGTCGCCGAAATCGGCACCGTGGCCACCACCTGGCCCGCCGCCGCCGGCCATGCCGTTGACGAAGGCATCGTGGCCATAGCGATCATATGCGGCGCGCTTCTGCGGGTCCTTGAGGCATTCGTAGGCCGCACCAACCGCCTTGAAGCGTGCTTCGGCTTCCTCGTCACCGGGATTGCGGTCCGGGTGGTATTTCATCGCCAGCTTGCGATAGGCGCGCTTCAGCGTATCGCCATCGGCATCGCGACTGACTTCGAGCAGGGAATAGAAATCGATTTCGGTAGCGGACATGGGGCCCTCTTCAAAAACGGCCCGCCACCGATGCTTTTGCACCGGTGGCGGTTTCGTTTCGCATCAGGACGATCAGCCCTTGTTGTCTTCGTCGACCTCGGAGAACTCGGCGTCGACGACTTCCTCGTCATCCGAGCCCTTGGCATCACCAGCGTCACCTTCGGGAGCGCCTGCGGCCTGCTCCTTCTCGTAGATCTGCTGGCCCATCTTCATGGCCGCTTCGGTCAGCGCCTGCGCCTTTGCATTGATCGCGTCGACATCATCGCCTTCCAGTGCGGTCTTGGCTTCTGCCAGCGCCGCTTCCACGGCAGCCTTGGTGTCCGCATCAACCTTGTCGCCGTTCTCGGCCAGCTGCTTTTCGGTGGCGTGCACCAGGCTGTCTGCCTGGTTGCGCGCTTCGGCAGAGGCACGACGCTTCTTGTCTTCCTCGGCAAACTTCTCGGCATCCTGCACCATCTGCTCGATGTCGGAGTCCGAAAGACCGCCGGAAGCCTGGATCTTGATCGTCTGTTCCTTGCCCGTTCCCTTGTCCTTGGCAGACACGTTCACGATGCCGTTGGCGTCGATATCGAAGGTCACCTCGATCTGCGGGACACCGCGCGGCGCGGCCGGAATGCCGACAAGATCGAACTGGCCGAGCAGCTTGTTGTCCGCAGCCATTTCGCGCTCGCCCTGGAACACGCGGATCGTCACCGCACTCTGGTTGTCCTCGGCGGTCGAGTAGGTCTGCGTCTTCTTCGTCGGGATCGTGGTGTTGCGGTCGATCATGCGGGTGAACACGCCGCCCAGCGTCTCGATACCCAGCGAAAGCGGGGTCACGTCGAGCAGCAGCACGTCCTTCACATCGCCCTGCAGAACGCCGGCCTGGATCGCCGCGCCCATGGCAACGACTTCGTCCGGGTTCACGCCGGTGTGCGGCTTGGCACCGAAGAATTCTTCCACCACTTCGCGAACCTTGGGCATGCGGGTCATGCCGCCGACAAGGATCACCTCGTCGATCTGGTCCTTGGTGACGCCAGCATCTTCGAGCGCCTTCTTGCACGGTTCGAGCGTGCGCTTGATCAGATCACCCACCAGCTGCTCGAGCTTGGAGCGGGACAGCGTCTCGACCAGGTGCAGCGGGGTGGAGGAACCACCTTCCATGCGGGCGGTGATGAACGGCAGGTTCACTTCCGTCTGGGCCGAGCTCGACAGTTCGATCTTGGCCTTTTCCGCAGCTTCCTTGAGGCGCTGCAGGGCCAGCTTGTCGCTGCGAAGGTCCATGTTTTCCTTCGCCTTGAACTGGTCTGCCAGGTACTCGACGATCGCGCTGTCGAAGTCCTCGCCACCCAGGAAGGTGTCACCGTTGGTGGACTTCACTTCGAACACGCCGTCACCGATTTCGAGTACGGACACGTCGAAGGTGCCACCGCCAAGGTCATAGACGGCGATGGTCTTGCCGTCTTCCTTGTCCATGCCATAGGCGAGCGCGGCCGCAGTCGGCTCGTTGATGATGCGCAGCACTTCAAGGCCGGCGATCTGGCCGGCATCCTTGGTAGCCTGCCGCTGGGCGTCATTGAAGTAGGCAGGAACCGTGATCACGGCCTGCGTAACGGTTTCGCCGAGGTAGCTTTCGGCTGTTTCCTTCATCTTTTGCAGGATGAAGGCCGAAATCTGGCTGGGTGAATAGTCTTCGTCGCCGGCGTTGACCCACGCGTCGCCATTCTTGCCCTTCACGATGTTGTAGGGGACGAGCTCCATGTCCTTCTTGGTCATCGGATCGTCGAAACGGCGGCCGATCAGGCGCTTGATCGCGAACAGGGTATTGTCAGGATTGGTCACGGCCTGGCGCTTTGCCGGCTGGCCGATCAGGCGTTCACCGTCCTTGGTGAAGGCAACGATCGAAGGCGTTGTGCGCGCGCCTTCGGAATTTTCGATGACCTTGGGCTTGCCGCCGTCCATCACGGAGACACAGGAATTGGTCGTACCAAGGTCGATACCGATAACTTTGCTCATGGGTTCCCCACTCTTTCCTTACATTTGGACGTTGCCTTGGCGGTTCCCCATGTCCCACGGCGAAACCAGGCGGCAACTCTACAGAAAATCAGTCTTACGCAGCGCGATATAGGTGCGCTTTTTCGGGCGACAAGGGTTCCGCATGGCGTTGTTCTCAGGCTTGGCAGCGGCCATGCTTCGCCATAAGGTGCGCCACCGATGACCCTTGGGGGAGATGCGAATTGAAAAAGTTCCTGATTGCCAGTGCCGCTGGCATCATGTCGTTGGGCCTTGTGGCTTGCGGAAGCGATCCCGAGCCGGCTCCGGCCGATGCGGCGCCCGAAGCCCCCGAGGGCATTTCCGTGAGCGATGGCCGGATGAACATCCCGGCCGCCTCCGGCAATCCGGCGGCGGTCTATTTCACCATCACCAACGACGGAGCCGAAGACCAGATGCTGCGCGCGGCCAATGTCGAAAGCGCCGAAAGCGCGCTGTTCCACGAGACCGCGGAATGGAGCGGGCAGGTGGACATGCAGGAATTGCTGCAGGTGAATGTGCCGGCTGGGGAAAGCGTGGTCTTCGAACCCGGCGGCAAGCATGTGATGGCCTTCGGCCTTCCCGAAGGGCTGGAAGCGGGCGGCGAACTGGAAGTCACCCTCAGCTTCGTGCGTGGTGACAAGGTAAGCTTCCCGGTGGTGCTGCTGGGTCCGGGCGAAGAATACAATCCGGGCGAGTAAGCCTTGGCAACTCAGGCGCAATCTTGTCCGGCAGGCGGTGAACGGTCACTGACACCGGGCGAGATTGCCCTTGCTCGCAGCATCTTCGGCGATGCGATCGACTATGCGAAAGTCACCATCCGCCGGCGCAAGTGGTTCCCTTTGCAGCCGCGCAAGGTGACGATGGCCCCGCGCGGCCACCTGCATTTCCATCCGCAAGGGCAGAATTATTGCGATGATTTCGCCAGCTCTGCCCTGCACCTGCAGGCGCACTTCATCCACGAGATGACGCATGTCTGGCAGACCCAGACCCGCGGCGAGTGGTACCTCGTCCTCAACAGCCATCCGTGGTGCCGTTATGACTACTGCCTCAAGCCCGGCTCGCCGCTGAAGCGCTACGGCATCGAACAGTAGGCAGAGATCGTGAAGCACGCCTTCCTGCTGCGGCAGGGCGTGCAGATCCCGGGCGTTGCCGACAAGGCCGCCGATGACGCCCTCGTTCGCTTTCCGGGAGCCAGTTCATGACCGAGTTCGAGTTCCTGTTTGCGCTCTTTGCCCTGGTCATGGGGCTTTCGCTGGTGGAGCTGCTCTCGGGCCTTGGACGTGCACTGGAATACAAGCTGGGCGACAGTGAGAGGGCTGCGCAGTTCACCTTTGGCTGGCTCACCCCGCTGCTGGCGGTCTTCGTGATCCTTGACCTGCTATCCTTCTGGATCTTCGCCTGGCCGATCCGCGAACTGGTCAACGCCTCGCCACTCAGCGTGCTGGGGGTCATGGTCTTATCCGGGGCCTATTTCCTCGCCGCAAGGCTCGTTTTCCCGAGCGATCCGGAGGATTTCCGGGATCTGGATACGCACTATTTCCGCGTCCACCGGGTGGTGTTCGCGATGCTGATCCTGATGGTGGTGATCCAGTGGATTTTCGTGCTCGCAACGCCGGAATTACGACCGCTGGCGGGCAGTCCTGTGGCGATTGGCCTGACCGGGATACTTCTCGCGCTCATGGCTGCGGCCATCTGGTCCAAGCGCAAGGCCGCATCCATTGTCATTCTCGCACTGCTGATCCTGCGCTACCTTGCAACCTATGCCCTTTGAAGAAGGCCGCCTGACAGCCCGGGATCAGTCCGGCTTCTTCGCCACGCCCACCATCGCCGGACGCAGCAGGCGGTCCCGGATCATGTAGCCGCTCTGCATTTCCTGGATCACCGTGCCGGGTTCGGCATCAGCGGTGGGGATTTCCATCATCGCCTGGTGCTGGTTCGGATCCAGCGGCAGGCCCATGGCGGCAATACGGCTGATGCCGTGCTGGCCGAACACCTTGTCCAGCTCGCGCTGGGTCGCCTCGATCCCTGCTATCAGGCCTTCCAGCTTGTTGTGTTCGCGCATGTCTTCCGGGACGGCATCGAGGGCACGGGCAAGGTTGTCTGCCACGGACAGGATATCGCGGGCAAAACCGGTCGAGGCATAGGCACGGGCCTCTTCCTTTTCCTTTTCCAGGCGGCGGCGGACGTTCTGCGTGTCAGCCCGGGCATAGAGCACCTGCTGCTTGGCTTCCTCAAGCTCGGCCTTCATCTGCGCCAGCGCGTCTTCGAGCGTGCCGCCCTCGCCCGCGTCATCATCGCCATCGTCCAGGAACTGTTCGGGTACGCCTTCCAGCTCCTTTTCCACTTCCGGGTCCTGCTTGCTGCCGTTTTCGGTCTGGTTGTCTTGCTCGCTCATCGGCCTGTTCTGTCTATCCAATTCTCTTGCCCAGTGACTGGGCCGTGAAATCCACCATGGGAACGACGCGCGCATAGTTCAGTCGCGTCGGCCCGATAACCCCTAAAACGCCAACCACCCTTCCCTCGCGGTCGCGATAGGGGGAGGCGATGACGGAGGAACCGGAAAGCGCAAACAGGCGATTTTCCGCGCCGATGAAGATACGCGTCGATTCCGCTTCCCTCGCACCGTCGAGGAGATCGGCAATCGATTGCTTGTTTTCAAGGTCATCGATCAGCGAACGGATACGCTCGATATCGCCAAGGGCGCTTTCATCGAGAAGGTTCGCCTGCCCGCGCACGATCAGGACACGCCGCCTTGTTGCATCCTCGCTCCAGGTCACGATGCCGCGTTCGACAAGGCCGCGGCTCACTTCGTCCAGCGCGCTCTTGCCGCTGCTGATTTCGTTCTCGATGACCTTCACCGCCTCGGGCAAGGTGCGCCCGGCAAGCCGCGCGGTCACGTAATTGCTGGCCTGCTGGAGTGCCGAGCTGCTCGTGCCTTCGGGCAAGTCGAGCACGCGGTTCTCCACGTGACCGTCCTGCCCGACCAGCACGACGAGCGCGCGATTGGCGTCCAGCGGCACGATATTCATCTGGCTCAATCGCGGCTCACGCTGGGGCACCATCACCATGCCTGCCGCACCGGAGAGGTCCGAAAGAAGCGCGCTGGTGGTCTCCAGCGCCTGCTCGATCGGTCCGGGCTGCGCGAGTTGCGCCTCGATCGCCGCGCGTTCCTCTCGCGTGGGCTCGGCCACCTGCATCATTCCGTCCACAAACAGGCGCAGGCCCATTTCGGTCGGCATGCGACCGGCGCTGGTGTGCGGCGCGGCGAGAAGGCCCAGCTGCTCGAGATCACTCAGCACGGAGCGGATCGAGGCAGGCGAGAGGTTCACGTCGCGATGACGGGCCAGCGTCTTCGATCCGACAGGTTGCCCGCTTGCAAGGTAATCCTCCACCACCAGGCGGAAAATGTCGCGCGCGCGCATTGTCAGTTCGGTAATCGGAGGCGAGGCCATGACAGTTGCTTATCTAGGCGCTAGGGCCGCGCAAGCAATATCGAGTCACCATTTCGGAGAATTCCATGCGTCCTTCCGGCCGCGCCGCAGATGAAATGCGCGCCATCACCATCGAAACCGGCTTCACCAAGCATGCTGAAGGCAGCTGCCTGATCAGCTTCGGAGATACGAAGGTGCTGTGCACCGCAAGCGTGGAAGAACGCGTTCCGCCGTGGCTGCGCAACAAGGGATCCGGCTGGGTTACGGGAGAATACTCGATGCTTCCCCGCGCAACGCACACGCGCGGATCGCGCGAGGCTGCAAAGGGCAAGCAGTCCGGCCGTACGCAGGAAATCCAGCGGCTGATCGGCCGGTCCTTGCGTGCTGTCTGCGATCTCGAAAAGCTGGGCGAGCGCCAGATTACCCTCGATTGCGATGTGATCCAGGCAGATGGCGGTACCCGGACCGCCTCCATCTCCGGCGCATGGGTGGCACTGCGCATGGCGGTGAACAGGCTGATGGAAGCCGGTGCGATCAAGGATGACCCGATCACCGCCAAGATCGCCGCGATTTCCTGCGGCATCTACCAGGGCACGCCGGTGCTGGACCTCGACTACGACGAGGACAGCTCTGCCGATGCCGATGCCAATTTCGTGCTGATCGAAGGTGGCCAGATCGCCGAAGTTCAGGCAACCGCAGAAGGCGCGACCTATGACGAGGAAGGCCTTTTGCGCCTGCTTCGCCTTGCCAATATCGGTTGCGGCCAGATCTTCTCGGCGCAGGCCAAGGCCGTCAAATGACCCGCAGGATCGGTTCGGGAAAGCTGGTTATTGCCACGCATAATGATGGCAAGCTCAAGGAGATTTCCGCGCTTCTGGCTCCGTTCGGGATGGAATGCATCTCCGCCGGTTCGCTGGGCTTGCCCGAACCGCCGGAAACCGGCACGACCTTTGTCGAGAATGCCCTGATCAAGGCCCGGGCGGCAGCCGAGGCCTCGGGCCTTCCCGCCCTCGCCGATGACAGCGGACTGTCGGTCTCGGCGCTGGATGGTCGCCCCGGTGTCTACACCGCCGATTGGGCAGAACGGCAGCATTTCGAAGGCAAGCCGGGCCGTGACTGGTACATGGCCATGGGCAAGGTCGAAGGCATGTTGCAGGCCATGGGCGCCGATGTACCGCGGGATGCCTGGTTCTCCTGCGTCCTCGCCATCGCCTGGCCGGACGGTGAATACGCCGTCTACGAAGGGCGCGTGGATGGCACGCTGAAGTGGCCTCCACGGGGGCAGAGGGGGTTCGGCTATGATCCCGTTTTCGTGCCTGCCGGGGGCACACAGACCTTCGCCGAGATCGAACCCGAGGCCAAGCATGCCATCAGCCACCGAGCCGATGCCTTTGCCAAGCTGGTGAAGGACCAGTTTGACAGCTAGGATAAGCGCATGGCGCGCGCCCTCTACATCCACTGGCCCTTCTGCCTGAAGAAGTGTCCCTATTGCGATTTCAACTCGCATGTGCGCGATAAGGTCGATCATGTCCGTTGGCAGAAGGCATTGCTGGCAGACATGCGGGCAGAGGCCGAACTGGCGGGCGCAGAGCCACTGGAGTCGGTGTTTTTCGGTGGAGGAACGCCCTCGCTCATGCCACCTTCGCTCGTCGCGGCACTGCTCGACGAGGCTCAGGACCTCTGGGGTTTCGCACCTGATATCGAGATCACGCTGGAAGCCAATCCCTCCTCGGTAGAAGCCAGCAAGTTTGCCGATCTGGCACTGGCGGGGGTCAACCGCACATCGCTGGGGCTGCAGGCGCTGGAT
Organism: Alphaproteobacteria bacterium; assembly: GCA_030424845.1. GTDB lineage: Bacteria > Pseudomonadota > Alphaproteobacteria > Sphingomonadales > Sphingomonadaceae > Alteraurantiacibacter. The sequence continues at coordinate 126,012 of JAUHWC010000001.1, forward strand.
GACGCAAAACTGCGGTTTCTCGGCCGTTTGCACGATACACAAGAGGGGTTGAACGCGCTTGAAGTGGCCCAGAAGGCCTTCCAACGCGTGTCGTTCGACCTGATCTATGCCTTGCCCGGCCATGATCCCGCGGAATGGGAGCGCGAACTGCGCCATGCCTTGTCCTTCGGCACCTCGCACCTCTCGCTCTACCAACTGACCATCGAAGCAGGCACGCGCTTTGCCACCATGGTGCGCCAAGGCGATTTCACGCCGCTGGACGATGATGCCGCCGCGGACCTCTATGAACTGACGCAGCAGACAACCCACGAAGCGGAGCTTCCTGCCTACGAGATCAGCAACCACGCAAGGCCCGGCGAGGAGAGCCGCCACAACCTCACCTATTGGCGCTACCGCGATTATGTCGGCATCGGCCCCGGCGCGCATGGGAGGCGTGGTGGCATGGCGACGCAGCGCCACCGCAAGCCGGAAAACTGGCTTGCGGCAGTCGAGGAACGCGGCTCCGGCAACCAGAGCGAGATCGCCATTCCAACCGGCGAACAGGCTTCGGAAGCGCTGCTGATGGGATTGCGGCTTCATGAAGGGATCGACCTTGCCGACCTCGCCGCGCGCTTTGGCAGGCCTGCAGGGCAACTGATTGATCTTGGCGAACTTGATCAACTTTCCGCGCTTGGTTTCATCGCCCGAAACGACATGCGCATTGCCGTGACCGCGCAGGGAATGCCGCTGCTTGACGCGATCCTGCCGCGCCTCGTGCATGACGCGCTGGTGTCGGCATGAGCAAGGCCGACCTGCTCGAAACCTGGGGCGATCACCTTGCCAAGGCCCGGCGGCGCTCCCCGCATACGGTGCGCGCCTACGTGGCGGCGGCAAACCGGCTGTTGGAGCGAACCGGGGCAGAAAGCTGGCAGGACGTGGCAGCAATGAATGCGGGGGGCTTGCGCCTGCAACTCGCCCAGCGCCGCAACGATGGCCTCTCCAATGTCTCGGCTGCGCGCGAATTGTCGGCATTGAAGGGTTTCCTCGCCTTTGCCCGCGAACAATTGGGTGAGGATGATGCCAGCGCACCGCGCCTGCGCGGTCCGCGCGTGAAGAAGGGCCTGCCCCGCCCGATGACGCCGGACGATGCGACCAACATGGCAGACATGGTGGAGGCCCTCGCCAGTGACGGCTGGATCGGCGCGCGCGACCGTGCCGTGCTGCTGTTGATGTATGGCGCAGGCCTGCGCATTGCCGAGGCGCTTTCGCTCAAGGGATCCGACCTCCCGCTTGGCGATACCTTGACGGTGACCGGCAAGGGCGGGAAGCAGCGCGTGGTGCCGCTGATCCCCATCGTGCGAGAGGCGGTAGCCGATTACGCGAAGCTGTGCCCGTGGCCCCTGCCCGCTTCCGGTCCCCTGTTTCGCGGCGCCAAGGGCGGACCGCTGGGACAGGGCATGGTGCAAAAGGTGATGGCCAACGCCCGCAAGGCGCTGGGGCTTCCCGCCAGCGCCACGCCGCATGCCCTGCGCCATTCCTTTGCCACTCACCTGCTCGGCGCAGGCGCTGATCTGAGGAGCCTGCAGGAACTGCTCGGCCACGCCAGCCTCGGCTCGACCCAGATCTACACCAAGGTGGACGCTGCCACCTTGCTGGAAACCTATCGCAATGCCCATCCGCGCGAAAAGGACTAGGCTCTAGTCCGCTTCACCGTCTTTGGGCGGGCGCGGTGACCATGTCATGACGCGCCACAAGTAGAGCGCCAATCCCAGGGCGAGCATGCCGATAATGCCGATGGCGATAACATGCTGCGATTCCTGCAGATATCCGCCGAGGAACTCCCCGCCCTTGATCAGCGCCGCGTTCCAGATGGCAGAACCTGCGAAGGTATAGGCCAGGAAACGCCCCTTGGGCATGTGCGCCAGCCCTGCCGGGAGGGATATGATGGTGCGCAGGAACGGAGAAAAGCGCAGCGCGAACACCACCCAGTGTCCGTGCTTCACGAAGAACAACTGCGCCTTGACGATGGCTTCCCAATCCACCGTCAGCCAGCGTCCCCACTTGTCTATGAAGGGCTCCAGCCTTTCGTAGCCCCATGTGTCGCCCAGCCAGTACCACGCATAATTGCCCAGGGTGGTGCCAAGCGTGCCGATCAGCAGCAGCGGCCAGAAATCCATTTCCCCGCGTTCGACCAGCAGCCCGCCGATCCCCATGATCACCTCGCTGGGGACAGGCGGGATCACGTTTTCCAGCACCATGAGCAGGAAAATGCCGACATATCCGCCGGCGCTGATGGCATCGATGATCAGCTGGTCCATGCAGTACTGCGCGATAGCGTGGTTAAGGGACGGTTACGTGTTTTACCCAAATCCTCAGCTTAGCTTGAGGTTCCCGTCATGGCGGCATGGCGGCGCTCGAGTGCGTCCCAGATACGGCCTGCCGTGTCCGTGCCGTTATAGTGATCGATGGCGACGATCCCGGTGGGCGATGTCACGTTGATCTCGGTGAGCCACTTGCCGCCGATCACGTCGATCCCGACAAAGACCAGGCCACGACGTTTCAGGTCAGGTCCCATCGCCGCGCAGATTTCCTCTTCCTCGGCTGTCAGATCGGCTGCCTCGGCATATCCTCCCTGGGCAAGGTTGGAACGGAACTCGCCCTCGCCCGGCTTGCGGTTGATCGCCCCCGCAAACTCGCCATCCACCAGCACGATGCGCTTGTCGCCCTTGGCGACCTCGGGAAGGAAGGGTTGGACCATGTGCGGCTCGGGCCACGTCTGGTTGAACACCTCGAACAAGGCGGAGAGATTGGTGCCTTCGGCATCGACCTTGAAGATCGCCTTGCCGCCATTGCCGTGCAGCGGCTTCACCACCAGCGCGCCATGCTGCTGCTGGAATTCGCGCACATCGTCGAGCTGACGAGCAATCAGCGTGGGCGGCATGAAGCGCGCGTAATCGAGGACATACATCTTCTCCGGCGCGTTGACGACTTCGCGCGGATCGTTGGAGACGAGCGTGGTGCCCTTCAACCGGTCAAGCAGAAGCGCGGTGCTGATATAGCCGAGGTGGAAGGGCGGATCCTGCCGCATCAGCACGACGTCGATATCCGTGGCGAGGTCGATCTTGCGCAGTTCGCCCTTGGTGAAATGGTCTCCCAAGACCCGCTGCACCGTAACCGGCGATGCCCAGCAGGTGATGCGCCCGCAGTCGTAAGCGATCGTCTTGACATCATAATGCCAGACCTCGTGCCCCCGGGCCTGCGCGGCCAGCATCAGCACAAAGCTGGAATCCCCGGCGATATTGATGCTTTCGATGGGGTCCATCTGGACTGCGACACGTAGGCTCATTCTTCTTTCCTATGGCTGCCAGGCGTTGGTGATGTGGCGAGGGAATGCCTTTGGCGCAAGCAGGATCACGTCCACGCGCAGGTCTTCCCCGTCCCTGGCATAGGTATGGGCCACGGCTTCTGCCGCCGCAGCCACGCGGCGCAGTCTGTATTCGTCGATCGCATGGTCGAGGTCCTCGACCTTGCTGCGCCATTTCACCTCGACAAAGGCCACCAACCCGCCACGCCTGGCCACGATATCCACCTCGCCCACCGGCGTCTTGACGCGGGTGTCGAGGATCGACCAACCCTTCAGGCGGAGCCAGGCGGCCGCCCTCGCCTCGCCCTTGCGCCCGCGAGCTTCGGCAAGCTGGCGTTTCATCGGGCTTTCAGTTCCAGAGCGCGGGCATAGAGAATCTTGCGATCGAGCCCGGTTGCCTTGGCCACCTGTCCCGCGGCTTGCGAGGCCTTGGCATCCTTCATCGCCTCGACCAGCAGCGCATCCGCGTCCACCTCGCCATCGCTCGCTTCACCGGGAGGGCCAACCAGCAGCACGATCTCTCCCTTGGGCGGGTGCGCCTCGTAATGGGCCAGCAGTTCCTCGGCGGTGCCGGTGCGGCATTCCTCGTGCATCTTGGTGAGTTCGCGGGCCACGGCCACCTCCCTGCCCGGCAGCAAATCGGCGATTGCCGCAAGCGATTTGCCAAGGCGCGGCGCGGTTTCGAAGAAGATCAGCGTTGAGCGGATGGCGGCCAGTTCGGCCAACATGTCCGCCCGTGCCTTTTCCTTCTGCGGCAGGAAGCCGGCGAACAGGAAACGGTCATTGGGCAGGCCCGACATCGCAAGTGCCAGCAAGGGTGCGCTGGCGCCCGGCAACGCGGTGACCGCAATGCCCGCCTCGCGTGCTTCGCGAACCAGCCTATAGCCCGGATCGGACACCAGCGGCATGCCGGCATCGCTGACCAGCGCCACCGGGCCGATGCGCGCGGCATCAAGCAGGCGCTGCCGGTCACTTTGCGAGGCATGGTCGTCATAGCGCCACAAGCGGTTGGATATCCCCAGAAGCTTGAGCAGTTTCCCCGTCACCCGCGTGTCCTCGCAAGCGATAATATCAGCCCTTTCAAGGATATCCTTGCCACGCAAGGTGATATCGCCAAGATTGCCAATCGGGGTGGCGACTATATAGAGGCCACTGGAAAGTTGTTCGGATGAGGGCGCGTGTGTCACATGTGCCTCATGAACCAGATTGAGCGGAGGCAGCAAGTATGTTCGGCATTTTGAGGCGCGGTTTGGCCGTGGCGGTCCTTTCTGTTGGCCTTGCGGCTTGCCAGGTCATCCCTGGCGGCGGCGAAGGCCCGACCACGACCACCGGCCCCGTGGACGGCCCGGTCGAAACGCCCAGCGCCACCGTGCTGCCCCAGGACGAAGGGCGCCACCGTGTTGCCCTGCTGGTGCCGCTCAGCGGTTCCAACGGCCAGGTCGGCCAGTCCATCGCCAATGCCACCACCATGGCCTTGCTGGATACCAATGCCGACAACCTGCGCATCACCACCTATGATACCTCGACCGGCGCCGGCCGCGCGGCTTCGCGTGCGATTGCCGATGGCAACACGCTGATCCTTGGCCCGCTTGTGCGCGACAATGTCTCTGCCGTGCTGGCCCAGGCCCGTCCTGCCGGCATCCCGCTGATCACCTTCTCCAATGATGCCGGCATCGCGCAGCCCGATGTGTTCGTGATGGGGCATGTTCCCGAACAGTCCATCGAACGGACCGTCAATTTCGCCATCTCCCAGGGTGCGCGCAACTTTGCCCTGCTGGTTCCCAATGGCGAATACGGCCAGCGCGCGGCCGCTGCCCTGCAACGCGCCGTTAGCAATGGCGGTGGCGCGCTGGTGGCTGCCGAGACTTATGACCGCGGCAATACCTCGATCATCAGCGCCGCCAGTCGCCTCTCGGATCGCGGGGGTTTCGACACGGTGCTGATTGCCGATGGCGCACGCCTTGCGGCCATGGCTGCGGGCGAACTGAAGGAAGCAGGCGATGCCCTGCCATCGATCATCGGTCCCGAGTTGTGGAGCGGCGAAACCACGCTGACGCGCGCAGGGGCGATGCAGGGAGCCTGGTTCTCCGCCGTCTCCAATGCGCGTTATCGCCAGTTCGTCTCGTCCTATGAAAGCCGCTTCGGTTCGCAGCCCTATCGCATTGCCACGCTGGGTTACGATTCGGTGCTGCTGGCGCTGCGCGTCGCGCGCGAATGGGAGCCCGGAACGGCCTTCCCCACCGGCAAGATGCTTGATCCCGGTGGCTTCCTCGGCCTTGATGGCGCATTCCGCTTCCGCAGCGACGGTGTTGGCGAGCGCGCCTTCGAAGTGCGCGAAGTGGGCGATGGCGATGTGCGCATCGTGGACGAGGCACCGCGCCAGTTCTGAGCGACAGGTTTCCTGACGGTCGATAAGTTTGCCGGGACCGCTTGAACGGGCGGAATCCCAAGGCTTATAGCTGTGCCATGAGCGACGACCTGTTCGATAACGCGCCTTCCGGCGGCAGTGATTACGATTCCTCCTCGATCGAGGTACTGGAGGGGCTCGAGCCCGTGCGGCGGCGCCCCGGCATGTATATCGGTGGCACGGATGACCGGGCCCTGCACCACCTTGCAGCAGAAGTGCTCGACAACGCGATGGACGAGGCCGTGGCCGGCCATGCCAACCGCATCGAGATGGTGCTGGAGGAAGGCAATCGCCTGACCATTACCGACAATGGCCGCGGCATCCCGGTGGACGAGCATCCCAAGTTTCCCGGCAAGTCCACGCTCGAAGTCATTCTCACCACGCTCCATTCCGGCGGCAAGTTCTCCGGCAAGGCCTATGCCACCAGCGGCGGCCTGCACGGCGTGGGCGTTTCTGTGGTGAATGCCCTTTCCAGCGAAACCCGCGTTGAAGTGGCGCGCAACAAGGAAGTCTTTGCGCAGAGCTTTTCCAAGGGCCTGCCGCTGGCAAGGATCGAGAAGATCGGCACCACCCCGAACCGGCGCGGCACCAGTGTCACCTTCGTGCCGGACACCGAGATTTTCGGTGATCGCCAGTTCAAGCCGGCCCGCCTGTTCAAGCTCGCAAGGTCGAAGGCCTACCTCTTTGCCGGGGTCGAGATCCGCTGGAAATGCGCCCCCTCGCTCGCCAGCGACGATGTTCCCCAGGAAGCCACCTTCCAGTTCCCGGGCGGCCTTGCCGATCACCTGCGCGAAGAAGTGGGAACGCGTGAATGCGTAACCTCCGAGTTCTTTTCCGGCAGTCAGGATTTCCCCGAGATCGACGGTCAGCAGCAAGGCCGCGTCGAATGGGCGGTGGCATGGCCGCTGTGGTCAGATGGCTCGACCAGTTGGTATTGCAACACCGTGCCCACCCCCGATGGCGGCACGCACGAACAGGGCCTGCGCGCCGCGCTCACCAAGGGACTGCGCGCCTTCGGGGAGTTGACGGGGCAGAAGAAGGCCAGCCAGATCAACGCCGACGATGTCATGACCGGCTCGGAAATCATGCTCTCTGTCTTCATCAGGGACCCGCAGTTCCAGAGCCAGACGAAGGACCGGTTGACCTCACCCGAAGCCGCTCGCCTTGTCGAAAATGCCGTGCGGGACCATTTCGACCACTTCCTGGCCGACAATATGGAGCGCGGCCGCGCGCTGCTGGGCGCGGTGATGGAACGGATGGACGAGCGCCTGAAGCGCAAGGCCGAACGCGAGGTGAAGCGCAAGACCGCCACCAACGCCAAGAAGCTGCGCCTGCCCGGCAAGTTGACCGATTGTTCGGGCGATACCGACAAGGAGACCGAACTGTTCATTGTCGAGGGCGATTCCGCAGGTGGCAGCGCCAAGCAGGCGCGTGACCGCAAGACGCAGGCCATCCTGCCCATTCGCGGCAAGATCCTGAACGTCGCCTCGGCCACTGCCGACAAGATCCGCGCCAACAGCGAGATTGCTGACCTCAGCCTTGCCCTGGGTTGTGGCACCCGCAAGGACTGCGACCCGGAAAACCTGCGCTATGACCGCGTGGTCATCATGACCGATGCCGATGTCGACGGTGCGCATATCGCCACGCTGCTGATGACATTCTTCTTCCAGGAAATGCCCGAGCTGGTGCGCAGGGGGCACCTCTACCTCGCCCAGCCGCCGCTCTATCGCCTGACCTCGGGCAAGGAGAGCCGCTATGCCCGCGACGATGCCCATCGCGAGGAGCTGGAAGCGACCGTGTTCAAGGGCAAGAAGGTGGAAGTGGCGCGCTTCAAGGGGCTTGGCGAAATGAACCCCGGCCAGTTGCGCGAAACCACGATGGACCCGCAGACCCGCAGCCTCATTCGCATCACCTTGCCTGCCGAGCATGAACAGCGTTTCGCAGTGAAGGAACTGGTGGACCAGTTGATGGGGCGAAACCCCGAGCACCGCTTCAACTTCATCCAGAACCGGGCCGGCGAGATCGATCGCGATCTCATCGACGCCTGATTGCAGCTTCTCGGGACCGTTTCCGCGCACTGTTGTGCATCGCGCGCCCTTTGGCCATGTTTCCGTTGAAAATTGCGGAGATTTCGATGCGCCGGCTGTCCAGAACCATCCTCGCCCTTGCCGCCATGCTGCTGCTGGTGCCGATGCCTGCCCTTGCACAAAGCGATGAAGCCGTGATCCAGCGCGCCGAGGATGTGGTGTCTGTGCTCAAGGGCGAGATGGCCTATGAAGAGGTATTCCACGAGACTTTCGTGAATGCCGTACCGGAAGCCCGGTTCGTGTCGATCACTACCCAGATGGAAGCGCAATTGGGGCCCTTGGTCGGCTTGGAGGCTGTCGAGCATTCGGGAAACCCCGGGGAAGCCACGATCTCGCTTCGTTTCGAGCAGGCCATTGCCAGCGGACCGATGCGCCTGGCCGGCGAGGACCCTCACCGCATTGCAGGCCTGCTGGTCAACGCGATCGAACCTATCAACGAGGATGGGCTGACCGCACTGGAACAGATTCAGGCCTTGCCCGGCACCACCAATATCCTGTTTGCAAGGCTTGATGGATCGCAGGTGCTGGCCGAGCATAACGCCGAGGGGCAGCTGGCCCTCGGTTCCACCTTCAAGCTGTATGTTCTTTCCGCACTGTCGCAGTCGATTGCGCGCGGAGAGCGCGACTGGAGTGATGTTGTGGAACTGTCCGAACGCAGTTTTCCCAGCGGAGTGATGCAGAACTGGCCCGAAGGGTCACCCGTCACCCTCCACACCTTGGCGCTGCAGATGATCTCGATCTCGGACAACACGGCGACCGATCAATTGATGGCGGTGCTGGGGCGCGATGCCGTGGAGGCCGAGGTTGCTGCATCGGGCCATTCCGACCCTTCCGCCACCTTTCCGTTCATGAACACGCGCGAGATGTTCCTGCTCAAACTCTCGCAAGACGAGGCTCTGGCAGATTATGCCGCCGCCAGTGCCGATGTGCGCCGGGCGTCGCTGGAGGCGCTGGAAGACCGTGAACTGGATATGAGCCAGATTTCGTCGGTATTTTCGGGAGGGCCGCGCTTCATCGAGGTGGAATGGTTTGCAAGCCCCCGGGATATCGCGAGGGTCTATGCGCGACTGGCTGCCGATCCGGTGGCGCGCGAGATACTTGCAGTGAACAAGGGGATGCCGGACACGCATTTCAGCGGGTGGGATTATGTCGGCTACAAGGGCGGATCCGAACCCGGCGTACTCAATTTCAGCTGGCTGTTGCGGGACGAGGACGGCGACTTCTGGGTGCTGACCATGGGCTGGAGCAACCCGGAGGAGACGGTATCCGAAATCCGCTTCCTCGGGCTGGCCCAACAGGCCTTGCGCGAAGCCCGAACTTCGTTCGCGCGCTAGGCCCTGACCGCTTCCACCACGCTGACGGCCGAACTGGTCGGCACCACGCGCGTGATCCTGAAGCCGTTCGGCTCAAGCAACTGGGCATATTCGGAGGGCGTGCGTTCCTCTCCCCCGGGAACCAGCAGCATCATCATGTCGAGCATCTTGCCCATGTGCGGTTCATCACCTTCCGGCAGGACCATCTCCACGATCAGCAGCTTGCCGTCGGGCTTCATCGCCTTGTGGATATGGCCGAGGATCGTGGCGTTTTCGCTGTCATCCCAGTCATGGATGATGTGGCTGAGGAGGTAGGCATCATGGCCTGCGGGAACGCCCTCGAAGAAGCTGCCGCCTTCAATGGCGACCCTGTCCGCCACGCCGAAACCCTCCAGCAGGGGTGGTGCGTCCGTCACCACATGCGGCAGGTCATACAGCACGCCCTGCAAGTGCTGGTGTCGCGACAGCACATGGCCGAGCAGATTGCCCGAAGCCCCGCCCACATCGACCAGCGATCCGATGCCCGAGAAGTCATAGGCCTCGGCAACGGCAGACGGCTCGCGCCCGTGGAAACCGACCATGGTTTCGGAGAAGAACTGCGCCATGCCGGGGTTCTTCTCGCAATATTCGAACAGCCCCATGCCCTGCGCCTTCTCGAACGGCGCATCAGGAGTTTCGAGCCCGTAGGCGAACTCCTTCCAGGCGGGTTTCACCATGTCGCCCACCAGCGCGATCACCGCGGAACGGGCGTTGCCTTCGGCCCCCGATTTCAGCGCCTTGCCGAGATCGGTAAGCCGAAACCTCCCGTGACCGTCGGAGGCAAACAGCCCGCAACCCGCCAGCGAGCGGAGGAAACGGTGCATAGGCCTTGCGCGATAGCCATATTCACGCGCCACTTCCTCGGCCGAACGCGGTCCGTCCCCGTCAAACTTGTCCGCGAGGCCAATCTCTGCGGCGACAAGCAACAGCTCGGCTCGCCAATGGGCGATCACCATGTCCATCAACTGCGTTGCAGCTGCGGCTTCGTCTTTTGAAACAGCCATGCACTCCTCCTCCCCCAAGGGCGCGACCGTGGGGGAGGATATGCCAGTACCTGGCGACTGTCACGGAATTAGAAGGACCGGCTCAGAACTCGCGCGGGACGTTGGCAAACATGCGCTTCACATTCGGCCGCTCGTTGATCTGCTCGATCCAGCGGACAAGGTGCGGCGTGTCATCGGTGTTCACCAGGTCCGCAAAGCCGAACTGCATGCCGTTGGCGATGGCAAAATTGCAGATATCGGCGAGTGAATAGACCCCGCCTGCCAGCCATTCATTGTCTGCCAGGTGATCATCGAGCTTGCGCACGGAAACGGCAATCTTGCGCATTTCCTCGTCCAGCAAGTCCTGCGGAAACCCTTCGCGCGCGCGGCGCCATTTCACCTGCTGCTCGGGAACAGGCACGCGGGCGACCATTTCCTCGAATTCCTCGTCGCTCAGGCCCGCCACCATCTTGCTGACATGGTTGTGCCAACCGATCGTGGAGACGCACCAGCAGAAATATTCATCCACCCACTTCGTCCAGATGCGCATCATCGCAACGTCATAATGGTCTGCCGGGCGCAGCTTTACCGCGGTGGGGTGTGCGTCCTCCAGGTATTCGCAGATCACCGTGCTTTCGGTGATGATGCGGCCACCGTCTTCCAGCGCCGGGACCTGGCCACGCGGGTTGAGCTTCTTGAACCAGTCCTGGTGGTGCTCGAACCGGGTCGGATCGAGCAGCTTGTGCTCGAATTCGATTTCCTTCTCGTACAAGGCCAGCATGGGCTTGAGGGAATTCGCGCCGGGGCCGAAGCTGTATAGTTTGAGCATTGTCTCTCCCTTGATGCTCGATTGGGTCGGCAAGGCATTAGTCCCGTCAGGTCCACGCGCCATTGCGCCAGGACAAGAACCTATTGCTGCGGGCGTCGCGCTGCAAGGTAGAGCCAGTCTCCCTTGCCCAGCCAATTGCCGATTACAGCCACGGGCGCGAACACCAGGGCATAGCCAAGCAGCTTCGGGCTGGCCTTCCAGCTTTCCGGCGTGCCGAAGCTGTAATCCAGCCCGATCATGGTCCGGTCCGCACGCGTAACCCGGTAGCCGGCCTTTCCGGTCATGTCGCCCAGTGTCCGCGCAGAGAACTGGAACAGGTGCCACGGGGGCTCGGGATGCGGCCAGTAGTCGATCCTGCGGGCCACCAGATAGGACAGGCGGGGAGACAATCCGTCGATATCCGGCGTGGATTGCAGCAACAGGCCGCCCGGCTTGAGCAAGCGGATTATCGCTTCCAGCTCTGCTTGCGGGTCTGTCAGATGCTCGATGACGTCGAACAGGGTCACGACATCGAAGCTGGCATCGGCATAGCCCGCATCGCGCCAGTCCCCGGTGTGCACGTCGAGCCCGAAATGGTCACGCGCGAATGCGGAGGATTCCGGAGAGATCTCCGCCCCTTTTACCGCAAAGCCGGCCTTGCGTGCCTCGTCCAGGAACAGGCCGCTTGAGCAGCCTATGTCCAGAACCGAAAGGCCGTTCGCACTGCCCGTGCTGCGCCGGAGCATCGACACGTGCTGGCGCGCAACCTTCTGCATCCTGCCGAAGGATGCCGAGGCTGGATCAAGCAACTGGTCGTGATAGTCGGCCTTGGCCGTGTAGAGCGCGGCGATAGCCTTTGCATCGGGTGGATTGGCGATGAAGGCCAGATCGCAATTCCGGCAGCGGACGAGGCGATAACCCTGCTTGGTGAACAGGTGTGCGTGATCGGTCCCGCCGCAATGGTTGCAGCGTTCCACCGTGCTCTGGCCATTCGGCATGGCGGTAATACTGGCGCCGTGATCCATCCCGCCAGTCTAGGCGAGATTGGGAAATGACCGGTTAACCGCCTCAATAGAGGAGGATATCGGCAATCTCGCTGCGCCAGCGTGCTTCATCCTGATCGGCCAACGCGTCCAGATCCGCGGGACCTGCGGCGGGATCATCCACCCATTCGCGCAATGCGGGGCCACCGTTGATCACGTCGATGGCGAGCCGGTCGAATTCGTACTCGTAAGGAAAATCGCGCCAGATGGGATAATCGGGGTAGAGCTGGCGGATCGCCTTGAAAGCCAGCGCCTGCAAGCGCCACGGCCGGAAGGAATCGTGGTGGTAGAAGCCACCATCCGCATGGATAATCAGCGCGCTGCACAACTCGCCCGCGTGCTTGTGGAAAGTGGGCGTGAACCAGCATTCGCGAAGGGCGCAGCCGGCAAGCCATTCGGGCGCCATGCGCGTCATTTCGGCAAGGATAGCATTGGCATCGATATCGGGCGCACCGAACAGCACTTCCAGCGGGCGGGTGGTGCCGCGACCTTCGGACAAGGTCGTTCCCTCCAGCATCACCGTCCCGGCATAGGCGCGCGCCATGTTGAGGCTGGCGGCATTGGGGCTGGGATTGATCCATATCCGGTCCTCCGGCCAGCCAAAGCCGCCCATGCGGGTCCTGGGTCCGGCCTCGGGCAGCCAGTCATGCATGGTGATGACGCGGTACTCCACGTCGAGCCCGAAGTGGGCGATGAACCATTGCCCCATCTCGCCCATTGTCAGGCCATGGCGCATGGGCATGGGTGCCGCACCCACGAAGCTCTCCTGTCCCGCGATCAGCAGCGTGCCTTCCACCGGCCTGCCGGCGGGATTGGGGCGATCGAGCACCCACACCTGCTTGCCGTGCCTAGCCGCCTCTTCCAGCAGGTAGAGCAGCGTGGTGACAAAGGTGTAGATGCGGCAGCCGAGGTCCTGCAGGTCGAACAGGAAGACATCGGCGCTGGCCATCATCTCAGCTGTCGGGCGGCGCACCTCGCCGTAAAGCGAATAGACGGGGATGTTGTAGACCGGATCGATCTCGTCCTGCGTCTCCACCATGTTGTCCTGCTTGTCGCCCTTCAGCCCGTGCTGCGGACCGAATGCACTGGTGACATTGATGCCTGCGGCAACGAGCGCATCGAGAGAATGGGTGAGGTCTGCGGTCACCGATGCAGGATGGGCCACCAGCGATACTCGCCTGCCTTCCAGCGCACCTTTCAGTTCCTGCTCTGCCAGCAGGCGATCAATCCCGAATTTCATAGCGCGTGGGGTGGCCCAAGCGCGATGGCAAAGCAAGACGGGTCGTGGAAATCGGGTTTTTCCGCGCTCGCGTGGGCTGCTGCCCAATAGGACTTGGCGCCACCCTGTTCCTCGATGACGCAGGTCATGGCCAGATCCGCCGGAAGGTGCGGCAGGTCAGCCAGGGGCAATGCCACCTCCAGCACCAAATCCTCTCCCTCCTTCGAGTGCGTGATCACCGGATCATGGGAGACGGGCCGGTCTGCCATCCCCTGCCTCCAGGCGGAAAAGTCATAGGCTGCCCAGCTTTGCGAGGGGGCGAAATTGAACTCCGCATAGGCCTCCCCACCCTGCGGCTTGGCGAAGATCTCGAAGCAGGTGGTTGTCCACAATTCGTCTGCCCGCCTCGGGCCGGTACCGGCGGGAAGCACCAGCGAAGAGGAAGGACTCACCACCCAGCGGGCCTGCAACCACGGCCCCACAACGCCGCACCATGCCGTGACCTTGCGGACCGTGCCCGGCATGAAAGCCGGATGCGCCGACAGTTGCATCGTTTGCATAGCGCTCCGCTCGTGCTACGCGGCGCGCCGCTGATTAAACGAGAGTATCATGAGCGAATTCCAGTCCGACCTTCTCAACCTGCTCAGCGAGCGGGGCTACATCCACCAGGTTACCGATGCCGGCGCGCTGGACGCGCTGGCCGCCAAGCAGGTGGTGCCGGGCTATATAGGCTTCGATGCCACCGCACCATCCCTGCATGTCGGCAGCCTGGTGCAGATCATGATGCTGCGCCGTCTCCAGCAATCGGGCCACAAGGCGATCGTCGTGATGGGTGGCGGCACCACCAAGGTCGGAGACCCGTCCGGCAAGGACGAGAGCCGGAAGATGCTGACCAACGCCGATATCGAGGCGAACATCGCTGGTATCCGCAAGGTGTTCGAGCGCCTCCTGACCTTCGGCGACGGGCCCACCGATGCGGTGATGGTCAACAATGACGAGTGGCTGTCCAAGCTCTCCTACATCGACCTGCTGCGCGATGTCGGCCCGCACTTCACGATCAACCGCATGCTCACCTTCGATAGCGTGAAGCTGCGGCTTGAGCGGGAACAGCCGCTGACTTTCCTCGAATTCAACTACATGATCCTGCAGGCCTATGACTTCCGCGAACTGTCACAACGGCTCGCGTGCCGCTTGCAGATGGGCGGCTCGGACCAGTGGGGCAATATCGTCAACGGCATCGAACTCACCCGCCGGATGGACGGGGTTGAGGTGTTCGGCCTCACCACCCCGCTGCTGACCACGGCTGATGGCTCCAAGATGGGCAAGACGGCTGCCGGTGCGGTCTGGCTGAACGAGGAACAGCTGCCAGCCTATGACTTCTGGCAGTACTGGCGCAACGTGGATGACCGTGACGTTGGCCGCTTCCTGCGGTTGTTTACGGACCTGCCGCTTGCAGAGATCGGCCGCCTCGAAGCGCTGGAGGGAAGCGAGATCAACGCGGCCAAGACCGTGCTCGCCAACGAAGTGACAAGGCTTGTGCGGGGCGAGGAGGCGGCGCGGACTGCCGAGGCGACGGCAGCGCAGACGTTCGCAGGCGGGGGCCTGGGTGAGGACCTGCCGGTCCTGGAAGTTCCGGCCGAAGGCATTCGCGCAGGGGCCGCCTGTACCGCGATCGGATTCACGGCATCCAATGGCGAGGCCAAGCGCAAGATCGCGGAAGGTGCGGTGAAGATCGATGGTGAATCGGTCAGCGATCCGGGTGAGCTGATCCAGCTCGCTCCTGGTGAGGAGCGCAAGCTGAGCCTGGGCAAGAAGAAGCACGCCATCCTGCGCGGGGCCTGATCCTTCGCCAGGCACGTTTACCCTTTGTCCAGCTTTGTCTGGCATTTCGATCATCCGATACCAAAAACGGAGGATCGCAGATCATGGGTAACGGGGCCCAGCTTTCTGTAACCGACATGCGCCGCTCCACGCGGCATCCGGTCGATTACAAGGTTATCGCCGAGCATCGCGTAAACGGCGATCTGAAGATGCACGTCTGCAATATCTCTGCCCATGGCTTCATGGTGGACGATGCACCTGCCCCTTCCCGCGGTGATCGCCTGATCATTCGCCTGCCCGTTGTCGGCCGGATCGAAGCCTATTGCATCTGGACCACCGATGATCGTGCCGGCTTCCAGTTCGAACGCATCATCCGCGTCGATGACTTCATGAGCATGATCCGTGAATTGCAGCCCAACCCGGCGCTGCGCCGTCGCGGCTGAGCTTTCACCGCTTCAAATCGGCTGATCTCTTGGCAAAGCGCGGCTGCGCTGCCATTGCGCTTGCGTGAGTCAAACAGACGTCCCGACACCCAGATCACCCTTCCAGGTCGGCAATTTCCGTGCCTACTGGATTGCCCGCCTGTGCATGACGCTGGCGCAATACGCCATGCTGCTGATCATCGGCTGGCAGACCTACAACATCGCCCGTGACGGCGGGATGAGTGTTGGCGAGGCATCCGGCCAGCTGGCGCTGATCGGCTTGCTGCAATTTGCCCCGCTCTTCGTGCTCACGCCCTTCTCCGGGCTGGCGGCTGACCGTCTCAACCGCCGCAACGTGGCGCGCATGACAGTTGCCCTGCAACTCGTCTGCGCTTCGGTCCTCGCGTGGGCGACCTATAGCGATGCGATCAGCTTGCCTGTGCTGTTCACCATAGCCGTTGCGCTTGGCATTGCGCGGGCCTTCTCCGGTCCCGCGCTCGGGGCCTTGGCGCCCAACCTGGTGCCCGCCGCAATCCTGCCAAATGCCATCGCTCTCTCCTCCATCGCCTGGCAGGCAGGGATGATTGTCGGCCCTGCCATCGGTGGCCGGACCTATGAAATTGCCCCCTACCTTCCCTATGCCGTTGCAGCGGGCCTGTTCTTCGTTTCGATCGTGGCCCTCGGCTTCATCGGCAAGGTCCCGCGCTCCCCGATCAATGGCGCACAGGATCCGCTGGGGCAGATCAGGGAAGGGCTTGCCTACGTGGTCCGTAACAAGATGGTGCTGGGGTCCATCACGCTGGACCTGTTCGCCGTGTTCCTCGCCGGCGCGACAGCCCTGTTCCCCGTCTATGCCCGCGACATCCTGCAGGTGGGCGCATCGGGCCTGAGCCAGTTGGCGATGGCCCCTGCCATCGGCGCGGCGATCACTGCACTGTGGTTCTCCTTCAACCCGCTGAAGAACAATGTCGGGCCCAAGATGCTGTGGGCGGTTGCCGTCTTCGGGGCCGCAACAATCGTGTTCGGCTTATCGACCTCGATGCCGCTCAGCCTCGCCATGCTGTTCATCGTCGGCTGCGCGGACATGTTCAGCGTCTATATCCGCCAGTCGCTGATCCAGTTGCACACCCCGGATGACAAGCGCGGCCGGGTATCCTCGGTCAGCCAGATGACGATTTCCGCCAGCAATGAGTTCGGCGATTTCTTCTCCGGCAGCCTGGCCTTCCTGTTCGGCCCGGTGATCGCCGTGGTCGCCGGCGGCATCGGCGCAGTCATCACCGTGGCGGCATGGGCAAGGATTTTTCCGGTCCTGCGCACAACGAAGACCTTCGATCCGCCCGATCATCTGCTAGAAGAAGAACAGACCAAAGAGAGTTGAGGGAGCCTGACATGAAGTTCGACAATGTCCTCCAGTCCATCGGCAACACGCCGCATATCCGCCTTGCCAAGATGTTTCCCGATCACGAAGTCTGGGTGAAGAGCGAGCGCGGCAACCCTGGCGGATCGATCAAGGATCGTATCGCCCTGGCGATGGTGGAGGATGCCGAACGCTCGGGCGCGCTGAAGCCGGGCGGCACGATTGTTGAACCGACCAGCGGCAACACCGGCATCGGCCTTGCCATGGTCGCGGCAGTCAAGGGCTACAAGCTCGTCCTCGTCATGCCGGAAAGCATGAGCCTGGAACGTCGCCGGCTGATGCTGGCCTATGGTGCGAGTTTCGACCTGACGCCGAAGGAACTGGGCATGAAGGGCGCCCTCGCCCGGGCGGAAGAACTGGTCAATTCGATCGACAATGCCTGGATGCCGCAGCAGTTCGAGAACCCGGCCAATGTTGCGGTGCATGCGCGCATCACGGCGCAGGAAATCCTTGCCGATTTCAAGGATTCCCCGCCTGCCCTGCTGATCACCGGTGTCGGTACGGGCGGCCACCTCACCGGCTGCGCCGAGGAGCTGAAGAAGGCATGGCCCGGCCTGAAGGCTTATGCCGTGGAGCCCTCGCTCTCGCCGGTGATCTCCGGCGGCCAGCCCGGCCCCCATCCGATTCAGGGCATCGGTGCGGGTTTCATTCCGGAAAACCTCCACACGCAGTCCATCGACGGGGCAATCCAGGTCGATCCCGAACATGCCAAGGAAATGGCGCGCCGATCTGCCGCTGAAGAAGGCCTGCTGGTTGGCATCAGCTCCGGTGCAACGCTGGCCGCGATTGCCACCAAGGTGCAGGAACTCGATGCCGGGACGCGGGTACTCGGCTTCAACTACGATACGGGCGAGCGTTACCTCTCCGTGCCGGATTTCCTGCCCACCGAATAGGACGCTTCGAGATGCCAGACTTCGAGAAGATCGCCTATGCCGATGGCGAGGTCGCACTGACAGGGCTGCTTGCTCGCCCGGCGGGTCCAGCGAAGGCTGCCGTGCTCGTGTATCCAACGATCATGAATCCCACCGCTTCGGTGCTCGACAAGGCCCAGGATCTGGCGGCCAAGGGCTACCTGGCAATGGTGGCGGATTTTTATGGCAAGGTGCCTGCAAGTTTCGACCAGTCCCGCGAATTCGCGATGGAAATCCGGGCGACCCCGGAGCAATACCGCCAGCGCCTGCGGGCTTCGGTCAAGGCCCTGGCGACGATCGAAGGCGCGCAGGGCCTGCCCTTGGGGGCAATCGGTTTCTGCATGGGCGGGCAGGCCGTGCTCGAACTCGCCCGCGAAGGCGCGCCCTTGTTCGCGGTCGTTAGCTTCCACGGCCTGCTCAACACCGACATGCCGGCAGAGCCGGGTGCCGTCAGCAGCCGCATCCTCATCTGCCACGGGGATGCAGACCCGATGGTGCCGCGCGAACAGGTGCTGAAGTTCTGGGAGGAGATGGACCGCGCCGGGGCTGACTGGCACTTCCACTCCTATGCCGGCGTAAAGCACGGTTTCACCAACCCTGCTCCCAACGACAACCCCGCCACCGATTACGATGCGAACGCCGACCGGCAGAGCTGGGCAGCCATGTGTTCGCTGTTCGACGAGGTCCTTGGCGCGGACTAGCTCCGCAGGAACTGCTCCGCATCCAGTGCCATCATCGCGCCTGCTCCGGCTTTCACGCGGTGGCGCAGCGTGGTGCACAAGGGCAATTGCTGTTCGGCATAGAAACGGGCCGTGGCCAGCTTGGCTTGCAGGAAGCGCGCATCGCCCTCCCCGGCTTCGAGGTTGTCCTGCGCCAGTACCGCAAGGCGCAACCACATCCAGCCCACCGCAAGCGTTCCGACGAGCTGCATGTAGGCATAGGCGCCTCCCGCCATGTCGTCGGGATTGCCGGCTGCGTTCTCCAGCAAGGCCTTGGTCGCCGCTTCACCATGGTGCACCGCCTTGCCCAGCGGGTCGGCAATGAAGGACAACCCATCGCCGGCCGCATCACACTCTCTCGAAATCATGCCGAAGAAAGCCGCCGCCACCGCGCCGCCATTCTTCACCGTCTTGCGGCCGGCAAGGTCCAGCGCCTGCACGCCATTGGCACCTTCGTAGATCATGGCGATGCGGGCATCGCGCACGATCTGTTCCATGCCCCATTCGGTGACATAGCCGTGCCCGCCGAAAACCTGCTGCATGTTCACCGCGGTCTCGAAACCGCGATCACTGCCGAAGGCCTTGATCACCGGGGTGAGGAAGGACACGATGGCATCGGCCTTCTTGCGTTCGCCGGCATCTTGCGCGTCGTGCGCAATGTCGATCTGCATCGCCGTCCACATCACCAGTGCGCGGAAACCCTCGGCAAAGGCTCTGGCATCCATCAGCAGGCGGCGGATATCGGGATGGACGATCAGGGGATCTGCCGCAGCCGAAGGATCGGGGCGTTCGCCCATGCCGCGCCCCTGCTTGCGTTCCAGCGCATAGGCGGCGGCCTTCTGGTAGGAATGTTCGGCATGGGCCAGGCCCTGCACACCCACGCCAAGGCGCGCGGCATTCATCATGATGAACATGGCGGCAAGCCCGGCGTTTTCCTCGCCCAGCAGCCAGCCTTTCGCCTCATCAAGGTTGAGCACGCAGGTGGCGCTGCCGTGAAGGCCCATCTTGTGCTCGATCGAACCGACCGAAACGCCATTCTTCTCGCCCGTTTCGGGAAGGATCTTGGGCACGAGGAACAGCGAGATTCCGCGCGATCCCGCCGGTGCATCGGGCACGCGGGCCAGCACCAGGTGGACGATGTTCTCGGTCAGGTCATGGTCGCCACCGGAAATGAAGATCTTCTCTCCGCTGATGGAATAGGATCCGTCATCCTGCTTCCTGGCGCTGGTCTTCATCAGCCCGAGATCGGTGCCGGCATGGCCCTCTGTCAGTGCCATTGTGGCAAGCCACTCCCCGGAAACCATCTTCGGCAGGTAGGCGTCCTTCAACTCCTGCGTGGCCGAGGACAACACCGTCGCCACCGCGCCTGACATGATGCCGGGATACATCATGAAGCCCGGACAGGAGGAGTTGAGGTATTCTTCCAGCACGGTGTGCAGAACATGCGGCATGCCCTGCCCGCCATATTCCTCGGGCTGGGAAAGCGTGCCCCAACCGGCTTCCACCCAAGCGGCATAGGCTTCCTTGAAACCCTCCGGCGTGGTCACACTGCCATCCTCGTGCCTGATGCAGCCCTGCTGGTCAGCCACGGGATTGAGCGGCGCGACGACCTGCGCACAGAACTTGCCTGCTTCATGCGCAATCGCCTCGATCAGGTCTTCATCGACCATCTGGTAATTGGCCGGTTCGCTGCGCTCATGGACGCGCAGGAAATCCTTCAACAGGAAGGCGATCTCGCGGGCGGGCGGGGAATAAGTGGTCATGGTGTTCGCTCTAGTTTGTAACTGTCAGCCCGTCAGCACCCAGCTGGCGGTAGAAGCAGCTGCGCTGCCCGGTGTGGCAGGCGGGGCCTGCGGGAAGGACCTTGAGTACCAGTGCATCCTGGTCGCAATCGACGAGGATCTGCTGCACCGCCAGCGTATTGCCGCTGCTTTCCCCCTTCATCCACTGCTTCCCGCGGCTTCGCGAGTAGAAATGGGCAAGGCCTGTATCGCGGGTCTGCTCGACGGCCTCGGCGTTCATGAAGGCGAACATCAGCACTTCGCCTGTTTCCGCATGCTGCACGATGGCACCCAACAGCCCGCTTGAATCGAATTTCGGCATGAAGGCGGTGCCGGTCTCGCGCTCCTCGCTGTCACTCATCGTTGCCTGCCCCTTGTTCGCGTCTGTCGTGGCACAGCCCATAACGCCTTGTTGCAGGATTCCCACAGAGAATGTGCAAAATCGGGGCATCGGCATCGTGGGTGTTTGTAAAAGCACCTTTCAATGGAATGAATATGCGCGCGGCTTGACGGGCCGCCTGTCATTTGAGGCTTCGGCCAAGGAATGGGAGGGACTGGCACTGCGAAAAGCAGGCCGTTCATGAGGGTTTGGAGCGTGCTTCCAAGAGGGGGGTGAAGCGCTGCTCCAGCGATATCGTCACGCGAACGCCCGGGGTCGGGACACCCCGGGCGTTTTAGCATCCGCAATCCTTCAGCAGGCTTATTCCTTGCCGGTGATCAGAGCGCCTCGTCCAGCACCCGGGCGAAGCAGGCAATGCGCGTGCGTGCCGCACCGGCCTTTCGCAGCGCCTTGAGGCAAGCGTCAGTCGTCGCACCGCTGGTCATCACGTCATCCACCAGCAACACATTCGCACCCTCAAGCGGCCCAAGGCGCTTCGGGTTGGCAATGATAGCCCCGGACAGGACCTTTGCCCGCTCCTTTCGTCCCAGGCCGCCCAGTGACGGTGTGGCGCGAGTCCGTTTCAAACCATCGACGAGCAGGTCCAGCCCCCTTGCCCTGGCGATTTCCTGCGCCAGCAAGGCCGACTGGTTGAATCCGCGTTGCCACTGGCGGCGGAAATGCAGGGGAACAGGAACAACCAGCCATTGCCCGTCGAGCTCCGGCAAGCGGGCAAGGATCATCCTTGCCAGCAAGCGGGAAAGCGCGATCCGGTTGCCATGCTTGAAGGCCAGCACCAGCTTGCGCGACGCATCATTGTACAGCGTGGCCGCCGAGATGCCGGCATGGCCAGGCGGATCGGCGAGGCATACGGCACAGACGGAGCCGGCGGCAACCTCCTCGTTCCCGAATGGCCGTTGGCATTTGGCGCAGGCCGGTTCGCCCGGGATCACCAGCGCGTTCCAGCACGGCAGGCACAAGGCACTATGTTCGCCGATGGCATCCCCGCAAGTCGGGCATCGCGGCGGGTAGACAAGGTCCACCAGCGGGGAAAGGGCCTGTTTCAACACGTTTTCATGCTGCCCCGGGCAATCATGGGTGGCAAGCCTTGTTGCATGACAGCGCGCATGAAGGCATGGCCGCGCGATGGCACAGGCCCCGCCCCGTATCTTTTCCGACCAGCGACGCGCAGCTGTGTCCGCACGTTCGGCCCGCATGCAGCAGGCAAGCGATGCCGCGCGCTTCATCCTTGATGACATGGCGGAAGACATGCTGGAACGGCTCGCCTTCGTGCAGCATCAGCCGCAGAAGCCGCTCCTGCTCGGGCATCGCCATCCCTTGCTTGCCACGCTTGATGGCGATCCGGCCCTGTCTGCAAGGATCGAGCTTGAGCAACCCTATCCGCAGGGCGGATTCGACTTCATCGGCTGCCTCGGCTTGCTCGACACCGTGAATGACCTGCCCGGCGCCTTGATCCACATGAACCGCGCACTTGCCAGTGGCGGCCTTGCCATCGCCGGTTTCACCGGGGCCGGCAGCCTGCCGGTGCTGCGCCGGATCATGCTGGCGGCTGACGGGGATCGCCCTGCCCCGCGCGTGCATCCGCATGTCGATATCCAGGCAGCATCGGACCTGTTGCAGCGCGCCGGATGGGCCGATCCGGTGGTTGACAGCCACACGCTCAAGGTTCGCTATTCCAGCTTGCAGAGAATGGTCGCGGACCTGCGCGAGCAAGGGTTGTCAAACGCGCTGGCGATGCGCACGCCCTATCTCGGCAAGGCCGGTTATACCCGCGCGCTGGATGCCTTTGCCGCGGAAGCCGATGCGGATGGGCGGGTGACCGAGATGTTCGAGATCATCACGGTCACCGGCCGCCGCCGCTGAGGATCAGGCGTTCAGCGCTGCTTGTGCTGCGGCAAGGCGGGCAATCGGCACGCGATAGGGAGACGCGCTGACGTAATCGAGGCCTACCTGTTCGCAGAAGGCGATCGATGCGGGATCGCCGCCATGCTCGCCGCAAATGCCCAGCTTGATATCCTCGCGCGTTGCCCTGCCCCTTTCCGCGGCGAGGCTGACGAGCTGCCCGACACCATCGACGTCGAGGCTGACAAAGGGATCGCGCGGATAGATCCCGGCATCGACATATTGCGCCAGGAACTTGCCTGCATCGTCACGCGAAACGCCAAGGGCGGTCTGCGTCAGGTCATTGGTACCGAAGCTGAAGAATTTCGCCTCATGCGCGATCTCGCCCGCCATCAGCGCGGCGCGCGGCAGCTCGATCATGGTGCCGACGGTGTAATCCAGCGTCCGCCCTTTTTCGGCAAAGACCTCTGCCGCAACGCGGTCCACCAGGGCGCGCAGGATTTCCAGTTCCTTGCGCGTGGCAACCAGCGGGATCATCACTTCCGGAACCACCGGATCGCCACCTTCTGCGGTCACGTCGCAGGCTGCCTCGAAAATGGCGCGGGCCTGCATCTCGTAGATTTCCGGGAAGGTGATGCCGAGGCGACAGCCGCGGTGGCCCAGCATGGGGTTGAACTCGTGCAACTCGCTGGCGCGCCGTTTGAGGTGGTCGGCACCGATGCCGAGGTCCTCGGCCAGCTCGGCAAACTCCTCGTCCCGCTGCGGCAGGAATTCGTGCAGCGGCGGATCGAGCAGGCGGATGGTGCACGGCAGGCCCGCCATGCAGTGGAAGATCTCGGTGAAGTCGCTGCGCTGTTCGGGCAGCAGCTTGGCCAGCGCCGCCCGGCGACCCGCCTCGTCATCGGCGAGGATCATCTCGCGCACGGCCATGATGCGGTCGGCATCGAAGAACATGTGCTCGGTGCGGCACAGGCCGATGCCTTCCGCTCCGAACTGGCGCGCCATGCGGCAGTCGTTCGGAGTTTCGGCATTGGTTCGCACGCGCATGCGGCGGTACTTGTCCGCCCATTCCATCAGCACGCCGAAATCACCCGCAAGTTCCGGCTCGATCATCGGCACCTCGCCCTGCATCACCTGCCCGGTTGCGCCGTCGAGCGTGATGATGTCGCCTTCCTTCAGTTCGGCAGAGCCGATACGCAGGGTGCGGCTCGCCATGTCGATCGACACGGCCGAGGCACCCGAAACGCAGGGTCGGCCCATGCCACGTGCCACCACGGCTGCATGTGACGTCATGCCGCCACGCGCGGTCAGGATACCCTTAGCCGCGTGCATGCCGTGGATATCCTCCGGCGAGGTTTCCACGCGCACCAGGATCACCTTGGCACCATCGTTGGCCCATTTCTCGGCGAGATCGGAATCGAGCGCGATCTTGCCCGATCCGGCCCCCGGGGAAGCCGGCAGTGCGGTGGTCAGCACATGGCGTTCCGCCGAAGGATCGAGAGTGGGGTGCAGCAACTGGTCGAGCGCCATCGGATCGACCCGCTTGATCGCTGTCACCTCGTCGATCAGCCCTTCGCCGACCATGTCCACCGCCATCTTGAGCGCGGCCTTCGCGGTGCGCTTGCCCGAACGGGTCTGCAACATCCACAGCTTGCCCTGCTGCACCGTGAATTCGATATCCTGCATGTCCTTGTAGTGGTTTTCCAGCAGGTCGAAGACGCGGGCGAGTTCCTCGTATGCGGCGGGCATCGCCTCTTCCATGCTCGGAAGTTCGGCACCGGCGGCCTCGCGACCGCGCTTGGTCAAATATTGCGGTGTGCGGATACCGGCCACCACATCCTCGCCCTGCGCATTCACCAGCCACTCGCCGTAGTAATGGCGGTCACCGGTGGCCGGATCGCGGGTGAAGGCAACGCCGGTGGCGCTGGTTTCACCCATGTTGCCGAACACCATGGCCTGCACGTTCACCGCCGTGCCCCAGTCACCGGGGATGTTGTTCAGCCGGCGATAGACCTTGGCACGGTCGGCATCCCAGCTGTCGAACACAGCCTGGATCGCGCCCCACAACTGTTCGTTCACATCCTGCGGGAACGGGCGGCCAAGTTCGCTTTCGGCAATGGACTTGTATTCGCCGACCAGCTCCTGCCAGTCCTCGGCCAGCATCTCGGTATCGGCAAAATAGCCGCGATCTTCCT
Source organism: Alphaproteobacteria bacterium (assembly GCA_030424845.1). Taxonomy (GTDB): domain Bacteria; phylum Pseudomonadota; class Alphaproteobacteria; order Sphingomonadales; family Sphingomonadaceae; genus Alteraurantiacibacter. The sequence goes on from JAUHWC010000001.1 coordinate 150,762, forward strand.
TGGCGATTTCGAGGGCCTCCTCGAAAGAGCCGTGGTCGAGGCCAAGCACCACGTCGGAATACATCTGGATGAACCGGCGATAGCTGTCCCACGCAAAACGCGGGTCACCCGAAGTCGCGGCGAGGCCCTTCACCGTCTCGTCATTGAGGCCTAGGTTGAGGACAGTATCCATCATGCCCGGCATCGAAACACGCGCGCCGGAGCGCACCGATACAAGCAGCGGATCGCCCGCATCGCCGAATTTCTTGCCCACGGCGGCTTCGATATGGGCCAGCGCCTCGGCCACTTCGGCGCGCAAGGCATCGGAGAAGTCTGCGCCGTCCTTCAGGTAGCAGACGCATTCTTCGGTGGTAATCGTAAAACCGGGAGGCACCGGCAAGCCGATTTCGGCCATTTCGGCAAGGTTTGCGCCCTTGCCGCCTGTGATGTTCTTGTCCTTCGCACGTGCATCATCATGCACCACGCCGCCGCCGAAAGTGTAGACAGACTTCGTCATTTGCCATCCCGTATTCTTGCCCGCCGCATAAGCCGGCAGGCATGTCGATTCTGCTCCCTTGCAGGCTTCCCTAAGAGGCAAAGTGCCGCGAAGTCGAATGTTTCAGCCGAGAAAGTGGCAAACGACACAGTCTCGGCTGAAATCGAATTCAGCCCTCGATCTTCGAGAAGTCAGCCACATTGTGCACCGCAGCACGGAAACGTGCAAGCAGGTCCAGGCGAGCGGCCCGCTTTGCCGGGTCCGCATCGTTGACGGTTACATCCTCGAAGAAGGCATCGATCGGCGCACGCAAGGACGCGAGCGCTGACATGGCTCCGGCGAAATCCTCGGCAGCGATGGCCTTGGCCGCCCGCGGTTCGGCATTGTCGAGCGCATCGATCAAGGCCTGCTCGGCAGGTTCGGGCGCGGGGTTGGCGGCGCCTGCATCCCACTCTTCCTTCTTGAGAATATTGGCCGCGCGCTTGTAGCCGGCGAGCAGGTTGGTGCCATCTTCGGTTTCGACGAAGGACTGGAGTGCGTGCACGCGAGCGAGCAGACGAACGAGGTCGTCCTCCCCGCCCAGCGCGAAGACCGCATCAATCAGGTCGTGGCGAACGCCCGCCTCGCGTTGTTGGACCTTTAGGCGGTCGGCGAAGAAGTCGAGTAAGTTATCAAGCGTCGGTCGGACTGTGTCATCGAACAACGGCCGCGCCTTTGCCAATGCTTGCTCAAGCGATTGATCGTAGAGTGCCTTTTGAACCTCTTCACTTAAATGGACACCAATTTCATCGAGAAGTTCGATGCGCTGCTGGTGGACGGTTCTATCCGAAGTGCCGATCAACCTGCCGAGTATGACAGCTAGGCTATGAGCTATCGCCTTTTCCAAAGGTAACCTTGTTTTCCTTTCAGTTACCTGCCTGATCACACTCAAAGCAGCCCTGCGAAGCGCATACGGATCTTTTGAACCGGTCGGACGCTCATCGATAACAAAGAATGCTGCAAGCGTATCCAGCTTGTCCGCCAGCGACACCGCCACCGTCACCGGCGCAGTCGGCACATCGTCGCCCTGCCCCACCGGCTTGTAGTGATCGCGGATCGCATTAGCCACGGCATCGGGCAGACCCTCGGCGCGGGCGTAATATCCGCCCATCAGGCCTTGCAGTTCGGGGAACTCGCCCACCATTTCGGTGACGAGGTCTGCCTTGCACAGGCGCGCAGCCTGTTCGGCAAGGTCCGGATCGGCCTTGACGATCCCTTCCTCAGCCAGCCAGCGTGCCAGCTTGGCGACGCGCTCCACCTTGTCGGCCACGGTGCCCAGCTTCTCGTGGAAGGTGATCCGCTCCAGCTTCCTTGCATCGTCGGAGAGTTTCGTCTTGCGGTCCACGTCCCAGAAGAAGCGCGCGTCGGACAAGCGGGCAGCCAGCACCTTGCGGTTGCCGTCCACCACCACGGCGGGGTCATCCGCCTCGATATTCGCGGTGCAGATGAAGGCGTTGGCGAGCTTGCCGTCCGCCCCTTCGCACACGAAATACTTCTGGTTCACGCGTGCGGTGAGCTGGATCGTCTCCGGCGGCACGTCGAGGAAATCATCGTCGAACCTTCCCAGCAGCGGCACCGGCCATTCGGTGAGGCCCGCGTTCTCGATCACCAGGCCTTCGTCCTCGACCAGCTTCAGGCCGGCATCGGCCGCAGCCCTTGCGGCTCCGCTGCGGATGGCATCCTGCCGTTCCTCGTGGTCGACGATGACATGGGCCGCCCGCAGCTTGGCGGCATAGTCATCCGCGCCTTCGATGATGATCGGCCCGGAGGAATGGAAGCGATGGCCCATCGTCTCGCGACCGGACGCGATGCCATCGACGTCGCAGGCCACGACTTCGCCATCGAACAGGGCGATGATGCCGGACAACGGACGCACCCAGCGCAGGGACTCGGTGCTGATCGAGGCAGCACCCCAGCGCTGGCTCTTGGGCCAGCTGAAGCTGCGGATGATCGCCGGCACGGCTTCGGAAAGCACATCGGCCACCGCGCGCCCGGGGATGTTCTTCACCGCGAAATAAGTCGCGCGGCCCTTCAGGTCGCGCACCTCAAGCTGGTCACGCGTCACGCCGTTCTTGCGGCAGAAGCCTTCCACGGCCTGCTGTGGCGCGCCTTCGGGCGGGCCCTTGGCTTCTTCGGAAACCGGATCGGTCGCTTCAGGCAGATCGCGGGCGATCAGCGCCAGGCGGCGCGGGGTGGAACAGACGGTGAGGTCACCCACGGCAACGCCTGCGGCCTCCATCTGCTGGCGGAACAGCTTTTCAAGCTCGGCACGGGCGCCGGCCTGCATGCGTGCGGGAATTTCCTCGCTGCGCAGTTCAAGCAGGAAGGTGCTCATGCGCTCCACTCCGGATATTTTTCGGCCCAGGCGGCCGCTTCCTTGTTCATGTATGCCTCGCAAGAACCACGGGCCAGGTCGCGCACGCGGGCCATGTAGCTGGCGCGTTCCTGCACGCTGATCACGCCGCGCGCCTGCAACAGGTTGAACAGGTGGCTTGCTTCCACCGCCTGCTCATAGGCAGCAATCGGCACTTCGGCTTCGAGCGAGCGGCGGCACTCGGCCTCCGCCTTGTTGAACAGGTCGAACAGGGCATCGGTATTGGCAACCTCGAAGTTCCACTTCGACATCTGGCGCTCGTTCTCCAGGAACACGTCACCATAGGTCACGCCCTGTCCGTTGAAGTTCAGGTCGAACACGTTGTCCACGCCCTGGATATACATGGCGAGCCGTTCGAGGCCGTATGTCAGTTCGCCGGCCACGGGCTTGCAGTCAAAACCGCCCATCTGCTGGAAATAGGTGAACTGCGTGACTTCCATCCCGTCACACCAGACTTCCCAGCCAAGACCCCACGCGCCCAGCGTGGGGCTCTCCCAGTCATCCTCCACGAAGCGGATGTCGTGCTTGAGCGGATCGATGCCGATCACTTCCAGGCTCTTGAGGTAAAGCTCCTGGATGTCCGGCGGGCTGGGCTTCAGGATCACCTGATACTGGTAATAGTGCTGCAGACGATTGGGGTTTTCGCCATAGCGGCCATCGGTCGGGCGGCGGCAGGGCTGCACGAAGGCGGCGTTCCACGGTTCGGGACCAAGCGCACGCAGCGTGGTGGCGGTGTGGAACGTACCCGCGCCCATGCGCATGTCATAGGGTTGCAGGATCAGGCAGCCATTCGCGCTCCAGAAATCATGGAGCGCAAGGATCATGTCCTGGAAGCTGTTCTTTGGGTCTCTGGTCATTGTCGCCCTGTCGGAAAATTTGGCCGCGCAATGGCGCATGGCACAGGCATGGTCAATGGGATGGTGGAGGCGCAAACTTGACAGGGCGCGCCGATCAGGGCCTCTTGGCTTCCACCGCCTTTGGAAATCCGGATGAATTTGCGCCGCCTCCTTGCTGCCTTACTGCCCGGCCTGCTGGCCCTTGCCAGCCTGCCGCAAGGGCTTGGCGCGCAGGAAACCCGGCCATCGGTCGTGGCGCAGGATTATGACCCTGCCCCGGCCATGTGGCGCCTGGCGGACGAGGATACGACGATCTACCTGCTCGGCACCGTCCATATCCTTCCGGAAGGCTTTCGCTGGCGCAACGCGCAGCTCGACCGGATCATCGCGGAAGTGGACGAGCTGGTGCTGGAAAGCTCGGATGAAGATGCCGATGCCAGCATGGCCCATCTCGATGGCAAGTTTCTCAAACTGCTTGAGGCGCGCACGCCCACTTCGCAGCAACTCTCCCCTGCCGCGCGCAGCAAGTGGCGCCGCCTGGTGGAGCTTTCCGGCCAACCCTTCGAGATTGTAGACCAGATGCCGTTGATGCTGGCGCTGATGGGCTTCGGCATGACCGGAATGGATTACGGGCCGTCAAGCTATGAATGGGGTGTGGAGAGCGTGCTGGAACGCGAGTTCGCTGCCAGCGGCCGCCCGGTGGGATCGATCGAGGATACCGGGCGGGTGATGATGTCGCTCTACAGGATAAGCGACGACCTTGTCCTTGCCGGCCTCGAACAGGACCTGATCGGTTGGGATGGCCGCTCGACCGACATGTTCTTCGGTGAAGTGCCAGACGCGGCTGATGTCACCGACTGGGAACTTGAGCATGCCTGGGCGCGCGGTGAGGTGCAGGACGGGCTCGATTTCGGGATTCCGGATGCGAAGCTCGCGCGGGCCTTCCATCGCGCCTTGATGACCAACCGGAACAGGCGATGGTCAGCCTGGCTGGATGAACGCCTTGATTCGCCGGGTAAAATCCTCGTCGCAGTCGGCGCAGGACACTTTGAAGGTGAGGATTCGGTCCTGCATTTCCTGAGCGAACGCGGATTGCAAGCCGAGCGGATCAACACACCGGTGAAATAGCTGCGCCTTTTGCCGCGCACTGTCTTGCCAGCGTCCGGCCCCCGCGTTTAACTGCCGGTTGAGATCCAAGGCGCGATCGGGGTTGCGCTGGGCAGTAAGGGCTTTGTTTCCATGAAATTCAACGCATTGTTCAAGGTTTCTGCAGCAGCCTTCGCCCTGGCGACATCAGCTTGCGCCTCGGCCAGTGATGCCCGCCCGGAAGTGGTTGCCACCGCACCTGCTGCAACCGGCCCCGCGCTTTGGCAGCTCTCGGACGAGGACACCACGATATACCTGTTCGGCACCGTGCACGTGTTGCCCGCAAACATCGACTGGTATGATGACCGCATCGTAAGGGCGTTCGACGCATCGGACAGTCTCGTCACCGAAGTCGATACGCGTGACGAAGTGGCGATGGCCACGACAATCGCGCAGAACGCCATCCTCGAAGGCGGCCAGACGCTGCGATCGCTGATGAACGAGCAAGATCGCGGTGAGTACGAAGCCGTGGTCACCAGCCTGGGCTTGCCGCCGGAGGCACTTGACCAGTTCGAGCCCTGGTTTGCCGCACTCAACCTGGGCGTGCTGCCGCTGTTGCAGGCCGGTTATGACCCCAGCACCGGTGTAGAAGCCGCATTGGAAACCCGGGCCGGCAGCAAGAAGCGCGGCGCCCTTGAGACCGTGGAACAGCAGATCGACCTGTTCGATGGCATGGAGATGCAATACCAGCTGGAATATCTCGACAGCACCGTGGAAGGCGCAGGCCAGACCGTTGTGATGGTCAACGAGATGGTCGCCGAATGGCTCGAAGGCGATGCCGTGCGCCTCGCGGAGATCATGAATGGCGAGATTTCCGACAGCTATCTCTACAACCGCCTGCTGATTGACCGGAACACCAACTGGGTTGGCTGGATCGAACAACGCCTTGAACAGCCCGGTACGGTCTTCGTTGCCGTTGGCGCGGGCCATCTGGCCGGTGAAGGCAGCGTGCAGGACCAGCTGGAAGACCGCGGCTACGTGGTCACGCGCATTTACGAGTGATCCGTGTCCTTGCGACCTGGCTGGTGGCCGCTGCCTTGCTTGCCGGCTGCAGCGCGCCTGATCCGTTGGCAGACCATGATTGGCCCAACGCCTCTCCTGCCTTGTGGCAAGTCACCTCACCCGAGGGGCAGGAGGGCTGGCTGTTCGGCACCGTCCATGCCTTGCCGGACGGGCTCGAGTGGGAAACGCCCGCGGTTACGGATGCCTTCGAGAAGTCGGGCATTCTCGTGGTCGAAATCGCCAATCTGGGAGAAGGTCCCGGACCGACCAGCCTGTTCAACGCTCTTTCGACCTCCCAAGGCCTCCCTCCCCTGTTGGACAGGGTTCCGGAAAAGGATCGGGAACTGCTGCGGGCCCTGCTGGACAGGGCCGATGCGGACGAGGCCGACTTCGGCAAACGCGAAACCTGGGCTGCTGCCCTGATCCTTTCCGGCGCCATTCGCAGCGGGAAAAGCGAAAATGGCGTGGATCGCACCCTGATCGAACAGGCCGATACCGTTGTCGGACTGGAGGGATACGAGCGGCAGTATCGTGTATTCGACGGTTTGCCCGAGAGTGAGCAGGCCGACCTTATCCTCGCGATTGCACGGGAGGCGGAAGGCCATGACCCGGTCCCCGCGCTGGAAAGCTGGTTGACGGGAGACATGGCGCGCCTCGGCGCAGTCGCATACAGCGGGATGCTGGCGGATGCGGAGTTGCGGGATGTGCTGCTAGACCAGCGCAACGCCAACTGGTTGCCGGACATCATGGCCAATCTCGATACCGGCCAGCGACCATTCATTGCCGTCGGCACGGCACACATGCTGGGAGCATCGGGCTTGCCTGCATTGCTGGAGCAGCACGGATACACCGTCACCCGTATCCAGTAGTTGCAATCCCGGCGAATGGTGCTAAACGCGCGCCTCCCCTGTCATGGTCATCCCTGGAGGCGTGGCGGGAGAACAAACCAAAACGTATTCGAAAGGCTAGTGACATGAGCGACGCTCTGACCCTGCCGGCCGAAGCACGCGAACGGGCTGGCAAGGGAGCCTCCCGAGCATTGCGTCGCGAAGGCCGCGTACCCGCCGTGATCTATGGCGGCAAGGAAGAACCCACCCCCATCCATGTGGAAGAAAAGCTGCTGGTTCGCCAGCTTGGCACCGGCCACTTCATGAACTCGATCGTGATGATCGAGCTTGACGGCAAGGCCGTGCGCACCATCCCGAAGGATGTGGCTTTCCACCCGGTCAACGACCGTCCGCAGCACGTGGACTTCCTGCGCCTGTCCAAGGACGCGAAGATCTCCGTCGCCATCCCGGTTGTCTTCATCAACGAAGAAGCCAGCCCGGGCCTCAAGAAGGGCGGCGTGCTCAACGTTGTCCGTCATGAGCTGGAACTGGTCTGCGAAGCGGACAAGATCCCGTCCGAAATCGAGCTGGATGTCACTGGCCTGGAAGTTGGCGATTCCGTCCACATCTCCTCGGTCACCCTGCCGGAAGGCAGCGAGAGCGCCATCACGGATCGCGACTTCACCATCGCAACCGTGGTTGCCCCGTCTGCCCTCAAGCGCGCCGAAGGTGCAGCAGCGGCAGCCGAAGGCGAAGAGCCTCAGGCTGAAGAAGCAGCTGAAGAAGAAGGCGGCGAGGAAGAAGGCGGCGAATAATTCGCCCGCCGGGTTTCTCCCGCACCTTTGTGACACTAGAACAGGGGCCGGCAGCAATGTCGGCCCCTTTCTCGTTCACTGGATCAAGGAACAATCACCGCGATGCAAATCTGGGTTGGCCTTGGAAACCCCGGTCCGCAATACGCCATGAACCGCCACAATGTCGGCTTCATGGCCTTGGACGTGATCGCGGAGATGCACGGCTTCGGCCCGGTACAGAAGAAATTCCAGGGCTGGACGCAGGAAGGCCGCATCGGCAACCGCAAGGTTCTGCTGCTCAAGCCCGCAACCTTCATGAACGAGAGCGGGCGTGCCGTCGGCGAAGCCCTGCGGTTCTACAAGCTGGGCACCGATGCCCTGACGGTGTTTCATGACGAGCTCGACCTTGCCCCGTTCAAGGTCAAGGTAAAGACCGGCGGCGGAAATGCCGGTCACAACGGGCTCAAGAGCATTACCCGCCATCTTGATGCCGAATTCCGCCGTGTCCGGATCGGCATTGGCCATCCCGGCATCAAGGAACGGGTGCACGGCCATGTCCTGGGAAACTACGACAAATCCGAAACGGATGATCTCGTTGCCATGCTGGGTGCGATTGGTGCCGAAGCGCATTGGCTGGCGGAAAGGGATGACGCCCGCTTCATGGGAGACCTCGCGCTCCGCTTGCAGGGCTGAAACCGTCGGAATTTTTGACAAGCGCCGATCTTAAGATGAGGCGTTAACCTTCGTGACCCGCAGAAAACCGCAATTTGCACGGCCATTGCAAAGATCCTCCCGTGAATTCGGTAACCAATGGTTTTCGTAATCGGGGGTTTTGTAATGTTGAAGAAAGCAATCATCGCCGCAGGCCTGGCATCGGCCGCTCTTGTCGCCACTCCGGCAAACGCCACTTTCTGGTGGGGCGGTTCCTCGGGCGGTTCTTCGGGTGGATACAGCACCAGCGGTGGCTGGGGCGGTTCCTCGGGTAGCTGGTTCGGCGGCAGCCACACCCACTACAATGGTTGCGGCCATTACACCGGCAGTTCCTCGTCGGGTTCTTCTTCTTCGACCTCCTCGAGTAGCAGCAGCAGCAGTTCCAGCTCGTCTTCGGGCGGTTCGACCTCTTCGGGGTCGTCGAGTTCTTCCAGCTCCTCGTCCAGCAGCAGCTCGACCTCGACCTCGTCTTCGAGCGGCGGCAGCACCTCTTCGTCCAGCGGCGGCACTTTGGTTCCCGAACCCGGCATGCTGGGCATGTTCGGCCTCGGCCTGGCAGGCGTTGCCTTCGCCCGTCGCCGTCGCCGCAAGGCCTGATACGGCTCCTTGAATTTGGTATCCTGGTAAAGCAGGCGGGCGCTTCCTACCGGCGCCCGCCTGTTTGCATTTGTCGCAGGCACCCGGAGCAAGGCATTGCCAGCCTGCGGGCATGGCCCTAAAGCGCGGCACTCATCCGGATTGAAGGACATTATCCATGGGTTTCCGCTGCGGGATCGTGGGCTTGCCCAATGTTGGCAAGTCGACCCTGTTCAACGCTCTTACCGAAACGCAGGCCGCACAGGCCGCGAACTATCCCTTCTGCACCATCGAGCCCAATGTCGGGCAGGTCGCCGTGCCCGATCCGCGGCTTGACCAGATTGCCAGGATCGCCGGCAGCGCGAAGGTGATCCACACCCAGCTGTCCTTTGTCGATATCGCCGGCCTCGTGAAGGGTGCCAGCGCCGGCGAAGGCCTGGGCAACCAGTTCCTCGGCAATATCCGCGAGGTGGATGCCATCGTCCACGTACTGCGTTGCTTCGAGGATGATGACATCCAGCACGTTGCCAACAAGGTCGATCCGATCGCCGATGCCGAGGTGGTGGAAACAGAACTGATGCTGGCGGACCTCGAAAGCCTCGAGAAGCGTGTCGAGAACGCCAAGCGCCGTGCCACCGGGGGTGACAAGGAAGCCAAGGCGCTTGCCTCGGTCCTCGGCCAGGCACTCGAACTCCTAAAGGCCGGCAAGCCTGCCCGCCTGGTGGAACCGAAGGATGACGAGGAAGCTGCCCTGTTCGCCCAGGCGCAGCTGCTGACGGCAAAGCCCATCCTCTACGTCTGCAACGTGTCGGAAGAAGATGCGGCCACCGGCAACGCCTTGTCCGAACAGGTCTTTGCCAAGGCCGAGGCCGAAGGCGCGCAAGCCGTTGTCGTGTCCGCTGCCATCGAGGCGGAGCTGGTCGGCATGGAGATGGAGGAGCGCAAGGAGTACCTGGCCGAGCTGGGCCTTGAGGAAACCGGCCTCGCCCGCGTGATCCGTGCCGGTTACGACCTCTTGGGCCTAAAGACCTTTTTTACTGCCGGCCCGAAGGAAGCCCGTGCATGGACCTTCCCGGCAGGCGCCAAGGCACCGCAGGCAGCAGGCGAGATCCACAGCGATTTCGAAAAGGGCTTCATCCGCGCCGAAACCATCGCGTTTGACGACTACATCGCTTGTGGCGGTGAAGGCGGTGCCAAGGAAGCAGGAAAGCTGCGCCAGGAAGGCAAGGAATACCTTGTCCAGGATGGCGACGTGATGCTGTTCAAGTTCAACGTCTGATATCCCGGCACTTCAAGGCCCCGGATATGAAAATGGCGCGGTGGGGGAGATCCACACCGCGCCATTTTTCTGTCCGCTGCTTGCGGAAAGCTCCGGATCAGAGCGTCCTTGCGTAGGCCGTCCAGAACTTGGCAGGCAGTTCGCGCGGGCCGGTGACCTGTGCCAGCGTGGCGACGGCGGCATCGCCCTTGCCCTGCCGGGCCTGCATCATGCCGGCGCGCAGCAACGCGAGGTTGGTGTCCACCCCGCCCTTCTCGGCACCCATGAGGTACATTTCCTCGGCACCTGCCCAATCGCTGAGCGAAAGGAGCACATCACCTGCCAGCATCGCGCTTTCACCGGTGGTGTCCGCACGTGCTTCCGCAACCATCGAGGGCGCTTCCTCGCGGTCGCCGGACATGCGGCCGTCAATCGTGCTGCGCAGGTCGATGTAATAGGGATCGTCAGCCTCGAAATGACCTTCGCGAAGAGCATCGGCGACCAGTCCGTTCAGTTCGTTGGACATGATGCGCGCATCTGCCGCAGCGATGTAGCGGATGTATTCCTGGCCCTGGGTCAGCGAATTGGTCGTGCGCATCAGGCGCAGGATGTCGAGCTGCACGCTCTCGTCCACTTCGGCCAGTGCATTGACCACCTGCAGCGCGTTCATCCAGTGGGTTTCGCTGGGGTGAAGTTCCACCAGCAGCAGGCCCATCCTCACGGCTTCGTCAAGCATGTCCATGTCATAGGCGGCAACCAGCCCGCGCAGCAGCCACTGAGCGGGGACCTGCTGGCCGGCAGAGCGCGCACGATCCACCTCGACCTCGATGAAGCGGACACCGCCAGCGATGTCATCCTGCTGGTAGTATGTCTCGGCAATCAGGCCGACCGGATCGTTTTCGCTCCAACCTGCAGCGCGGGCAGCCAACATGGCTTCGCGTGCCTCGGCATAATCCTGCATGTTGAAGGCAATATTGCCCACGAACCACTGGAACTGGGGAATCGTTTCCGCAGGAACCTTGCCGCTTGCAAGCTGGATTTCCAGCCCGCGACGCTGCCATGCCTGGGTGGAAGTCTTGTTGCCGGCGCTCAGGATCAGGTTGCCAAGGGCGAACTTGTCATCGGCCGTCTCGGCCAATGCCTCCAGCGCATCGAACTGCCCAGCGACGGAAGCGATGTCACCGCCTTCGGCATTCACGACTTCCGCAACCGGCTGGTATGCTTCGACAAAATCGCGGGAATAGTCCTGCGCGGTAACGGCTGCCGGTGCCACGGCAGTTGCCACGACAGAACCGCCGGCAAGGCCGATGGCGAGTGCCAAAGCCGAGGCGAAGTTCTTCGCGGTATTGCGGCGAGCGGGACGGAATGTGCGAAGCATGTATCAACTCTCCTGAAGGGTCATCAGGGCGCGTTTGACGCCCAATTCTGTTTCGGCTCGCGCTACTGCAATGGAATGCGCGAGATTGCAAATCCTCCCTACGCAAATTGCCCTGAATGACGTTTGAACACTGCCCCTACCCAATTGTTCAGAATCCGGCTCCAGATGTGGATAAAGCTGCCATTCAAGGGGTTTGCCGCGTGCTTGCTCGGGCCAATTCCCCTAGGGTCGGCGCAGTCACCAAGAGACATGAATAACAAGGCGACGTTACGCAGGTGAGCGAAGAGAACGAACAAGGTTTGCCGCCCGAGGGTCCGGGCGAATTTGATCGCATCGACATCGTCGATGAGATGAAGACGAGCTATCTCGATTACGCGATGAGCGTGATCGTCAGCCGCGCGCTGCCCGATGTGCGCGACGGGTTGAAGCCGGTGCACCGGCGCATCCTCTTTGCCAGCCAGGAAGGCGGCTTCGTCTACAACCGTCCCTATCGCAAGAGCGCCAAGATCGTGGGTGACGTGATGGGTAACTACCACCCACACGGCGACGCGGCGATCTATGATGCGCTGGCCCGCATGACGCAGGACTGGTCCCTGCGCGTGCCGCTGATCGACGGCCAGGGCAACTTCGGCAGCATGGACCCGGACCCGCCGGCCAGCATGCGTTACACCGAAGCGCGCCTTGCCAAGGTCACCACCGCCCTGCTGGACGATCTCGACAAGGATACGGTCGACTTCGTCGACAACTATGACGGCTCGCGGTCCGAGCCGTCCGTCCTGCCGGCCCGCTTCCCCAACCTGCTGGTCAACGGTGCCGGCGGCATCGCGGTGGGCATGGCGACCAACATCCCCCCGCACAATCTTGGCGAGGTGATCGACGGTTGCTTCGCCATGATGGACGATCCGGGCATCACTTCCGAGCAATTGTTCGAGATCATTCCCGGCCCCGATTTCCCCACTGCCCCGCTGATCCTGGGCCAGACCGGCGCAAGGAACGCCTACACCACCGGACGCGGCTCGATCATGATGCGGTGCCGCCACGAGATCGAGACGACGCGTGGTGACCGTGAAAGTATCGTCTTCACTTCCATACCCTTCCAGGTTGGCAAGGCCGGCCTTGTCGAGAAGATCGCCGAGGCCGCCAAGGACAAGCGGATCGAGGGAGTGGCAGACATTCGCGACGAATCCAGTCGCGAGGGCGTGCGCGTGGTGGTGGACCTGAAGCGCGATGCCTCGGCCGAGGTCGTGCTGAACCAGATCTGGCGCTACACTCCTGCCCAGGCCAGCTTCCCGGCCAACATGCTCGCCATCCGCGGCGGCAGGCCGGAAACGCTGACACTGCGCGATATCATCCAGGCCTTCATCCAGTTCCGCGAGCAGGTGATTACCCGCCGCACCAAGTTTGAACTGAACAAGGCGCGTGACCGGGCGCATATCTTGCTGGGCCTGGTGGTCGCCGTCTCCAACCTCGATGAAGTGGTGGCGATGATCCGCTCCTCGCCCAATCCGGCAGAGGCACGCGCAAAGCTGCTGGCCAAGGAATGGCCGATTGGCGACATCGCGCAATATATCCGCCTTGTCGAAGCGATCGAACCCACGGCGGACGAGGCCGGCGGCACCTACAAGCTGTCAGAACGGCAGGTGAAGGCCATCCTGGACCTGCGCCTGCACCGCCTGACCGCGCTCGGCCGGGATGAAATCGGCGACGAACTGAAGGAACTCGCCCTGCAGATCGAGGAATACCTCGCCATCCTTGCAGACCGGGCCAAGCTCTACGCCGTGATGCGCGCAGAATTGCAGGAGATCCGCGATCTCTATGCCACTCCGCGCGTTTCGGAAATTGCCCCTGCCTATGACGGGCTGGAGGACGAGGACCTGATCGAGCGGGACGAGATGGTCGTCACCGTTACGCTGGATGGATACATCAAGCGCACGCCGCTCTCCACCTTCCGGGCACAGAACCGCGGCGGCAAGGGCCGCGCCGGCATGTCCACCAAGGACGAGGATGCCATTTCCAACATGTTCGTCACCAGCACCCACAACCCGGTGCTGTTCTTCTCAACCGCGGGCAAGGTCTATCGCCTCAAGGTGTGGAAACTGCCCGAAGGCGGGCCGAACACACGTGGTCGGCCGATCATCAACCTGCTGCCCGCGCTCGACAAGGACGAGACGATTGCACAGGTCTTGCCGCTGCCCGAGGACGAGGACAGCTGGGGCGCATTGTCCGTGGTGTTCGCCACCGCGAGCGGTTCGATCCGCAAAAACTCGATGGATGCCTTTGCCAACATCCCGTCCAACGGCAAGCTGGCGATGCGCTTTGAAGAGGGTTCAGACGACAAGCTGATCGGCGTCGCGCTGCTCGATCCGTCTGATCATGTCCTGCTGGCAAGTCGCCAGGGCAAGGCCATCCGCTTTGCCGCCGAGGACCTGCGCGAATTCACTTCCCGCACCTCGACCGGCGTGCGCGGCATGAGCCTGAAGGACGGGGACGAAGTGATCTCGCTGTCAATCCTGAGCGGCAACCTGCCCAGCGTGGAGGATCGCGAGGAATATCTGCGCGTTGCCCCGTGGAAGGGCAACGAGGACGCACCGCCGCTCACCGTAGCGCAGGAACAGATGGCCACAGACGAGGAATTCATCCTCACCGTCTGCTCCAACGGCTACGGCAAGATGTCCAGCGCCTACGAATATCGCCAGACCGGTCGCGGCGGCCAGGGTGTGGTCAATATCGATAACATCAAGCGCAACGGCCCCGTGGTTGCCAGCTTCACCGCCACCCGTGCAGACCAGCTGATGCTGGTGACGGACAAGGCCAAGCTGATCCGCATCGGCCTTGATTCCCTGCGGATCCTCGGCCGCAACACCTCCGGGGTTCGCCTGTTCGATGTCGGCAAGGACGAGCACGTCGTCTCCGCCGTACGCATTGACGAGCAGGAAGCGCCGGAGAACGAAAGCGAGGAAGCTGTCGTGGAGGAAATGGTCGAACGTCGCGGCGGCGGCGATGAAACCGCTCCGGATACGACCCTTGATCGCGACAGCAACCTGGATGAGGGTGACGGCGGGGAAGGCTAGGACCCGCCCCCACGGCGCTCCTAGTTTACCACCCGCAGTTCCGGATCGCGCTTGCGCAGCGTCTGGATCACGCCGGTCGTGATCAGGAACATGCCGAGGTAATAGACCGGCCAAACCATGTATTCGGGCAGGAAATGCCCTTCCAGCGGGCCCCATCCGGCAAAGATCAACAGGTCACTGGCAAGGAACAGCATGGCTCCTGCTCCAACACGGTAACGGGGAAAGCTGCTGGCCCACGCGCTGGATGCCATGCCGCCAAGGGCAAAACCATAGAGTCCCACTTGCCATGCAGCATCACGGTCTGCCGGTAACAGCCATGCAATTACCGGCGTAAGGATCAACGTCATGCCCACGACCCAGCTCTGCGTGCCGGTGATTGACTCGCGCCGGTTGCGCAGGAACACGCCCATGGCGAGCACATGGAACAGGAAGAACAGCAGGCCGCCGATCTGGTGGTTCCATTGCATCGCCATATCGCCCAGTGCCGCTGCGCCCAGCGCCCAGCCCAAAAGGCGCGCATCAGGGCTGGAATGGCGGGCAAAGGCATAGATCGCCAGCAAGGCGACGCCCGCTCCCTTCACCAGCATCAGGTAGAGTTCGGGAAAGGGCGTGAAGCGCAGGTAATAGAACGCCAGTGCCGCGGCAAAGGACAGCAGCAGGAAGGGGCGTTTATCGATCAGGGCACGTCTTGGCATCGGCGCACTCTTGACCGCAAAGCCGCACTCAAGCAAGCGCTGCGCACATGACTCACCAGGTTCACATCATAGGCGGCGGCCTCGCCGGAAGCGAAGCCGCCTGGCAGCTGGCGCGACGCGGCATCAAGGTACGCCTCTCGGAGATGCGCGGCGGCGGCGGGCAGACCCCTGCCCACCAGACCGACGGACTGGCGGAACTGGTTTGCTCCAACTCCTTCCGCAGCGATGACGACACCAAGAACGCCGTGGGCCTGTTGCATTACGAGATGCGCGAGCTGGATTCGCTGATCATGCGCGCGGGCGAAGTGGCCCGCGTGCCGGCCGGCAGCGCCATGGCGGTTGATCGCGATGTCTTTTCCGCCGAAGTCCAGAAAGAGCTGGAGGCCCATCCCAATATCGAGATCGTCCGCGAGCTGGTGGGCGAACTGCCCGCTTCGGGAATGACCATCGTCGCAACCGGCCCGCTCACCGCGCAATCCCTCGCCCAGAGCATCGTCAAGGCCACGGGAGAGGACCGCCTTGCCTTCTTCGATGCCATCGCGCCCATCGTGCACCACGACAGCATCGATATGGACATCTGCTGGAAGGCCGCTCGCTGGGACAAGGGCGGCAAGGACTACATCAATTGCCCGATGAACAAGGAGCAGTACCTCGCCTTCCACCAGGGCCTGCTCGATGCCGAGAAGGGCGATCTCAAGGAGTGGGAGGCCGACACCCCCTATTTCGAAGGCTGCATGCCGATCGAGGTGATGGCCGAACGCGGGGTGGACACACTTCGCTTCGGGCCGATGAAACCTGTAGGCCTCGACAACCCCCACTGGGCCACCGAAGAGCACCCGAACGGCCGCTGGGCCTATGCCGTGGTGCAATTGCGGCAGGACAACAAGCTGGGCACGCTGTGGAACATGGTCGGCTTCCAGACCAAGATGAAATACGGCGCGCAGGTGGAACTGTTCCGCACCATTCCAGGTCTCGAGAAGGCGGAATTCGCGCGGCTGGGCGGGATGCACCGCAACACTTTCATCAATTCGCCCATGCTGCTGGACCGCCAGTTGCGCCTGAAAGGTGCCGAGCATATCCGCTTCGCCGGTCAGGTAACGGGGTGCGAAGGCTATGTCGAAAGCAGCGCGGTGGGCCTGATGGCCGGGATCATGGCAGCTTGCGAACTTGCTGGAGAAGACTGGACTTCCCCGCCTGCCACTTCGGCCATGGGCGCCTTGCTGTCACACATTACCGGTGATGCCGAGGCGAGTGACTATCAGCCGATGAATATCAATTTCGGGCTTTTCCCGCCGCTGCACGATGTGCCGAAGAAGTCCCGCAAGGAAGCCTATACCGAACGCGCCAAGGCTGATTTCGCGCAATGGAAGGCCGGCCTGCAAGCCGTTCCGGCCTGATCAAGGCCGTCAGTTGCGATTGGGTGCGCTGGTGGCGAATTCCCCGGGGCTCAGCCAGCCATTTCCGTCTGCATCCATTTCCGCGAAGCGTTCAGAGGTGCTGATCGCCCATTCCTCGAAGGTGAGCAGGTTGTTGCCATCGGTATCCAGCCTGCGGAAAGCATCCGTGCGGCTCGACATCATCTCGTTGCGGGTGATGCGGCGATCGCGATTGCGGTCATAGCGGTAGAAACGCCGCTCCTCGCGGGTGAGTTCGGTGCTTTCGGGCGGTTCCGGCCCCCGCAGCCCTTCGATATCGGCAAAAGGCAGCACTTCGGGATCGGGCCGCTCTGCATCCGCCGGTCCCGTTGAAGGCGGAGGGGCACCCTGCTCCACAGCTGCCCTGCCCTGCATCCAGAACAGGCCAAGGCCGACCAGCGCAAGCGCGCCAAATGCTCCCAGGACAATCCGGTTCATGGCGATTCCTCTTTCCCCTAGAGGAGGTTAGCGCCCCAGAAGCCCAATTCGCAAGGCCGCGATACCGGCAAGGGGACCATCCAGCGGATCGGCACTGCCGCGATGGAGCGCGCGCATCGCAAGGCCATGCATCACCGCCAGCGGACGCAGCTGCCGGGAAAGCGATGCGGCGCTCGCTCGCTCTGCCAGCGCAAGGCCCCGGGCAGCCGATGCCTCTTCGGCATTGCCCAGGTTGAGCGCAAGATCCGCCAGAGCCCATTGCCGCGCACAAGCCATCACGGGGTCTGTCATGGCGCGATCGGGACAGATTGCAGACCATGCCTGCGCCCGCCCGCCAGCGAACTCCTCCATTGCCGTAACCGACAATTCCTCGTCCAGCATGCGCTCCCAACCATCGACAAGCGGCGCCATTGCCGATGGCGGGAAAGTGCAGCCCTGCAACCTTTCCAGCAATGGTTCACCCGCAGGCCATCGGGCCGGATCCTCCGCCAAACGATCACGCCACCACGCCAGCTTGATCTGCGCGATCATGACCTCGCCCCGGTCGCGAAGGATTGCCGCGAGCCTCTCGTCGAGCAGCATCAGAGCCAGCACCTCATCGCGTGAACTGCGCGGGGCATAGGACAGCGCCAGGCGCTGGAGCATGGGAAGCGATTGCACGGTCATGGGCTGCCAGCGCGATGCCACCGGCACGCCAATTTCGCAACGCTGCATTAGGGCAAAACCCGCAATTCGCACGCCGGCGAAATGGTGAATTCGGCGTTAACCATAATACGGAGGCCGGGCTTAACTTTTCAGAAGCATTTTCCCGGTCGATAAACGGAATTGTATCAAAAGACAGGCAAACCATGCTGAACCGAATTCCCGCTTTCCTCGGAAAACTGCGGAAATCCACGAGCGGTCACGCGACCCTCCTGACAGCATTCGGCATGCCGATGCTGATCGGCGCTGCGGGCCTGGGGGTTGACCTTTCCCAATGGTACATGTGGAAGCGCGAGCTACAGTTCGCGGTCGACCAGGCTGCCGTGGCCGCCGCATGGGCGCGCACCCGTGAAGAAACCGAAAGCACCTACGTCACGCGCGGCGAACAGGAATTCGATTTCAACCTCTCGGTCATTTCCGACTTCGTTTCCGAGCCGAACATCAGGCTAGCCAATTATGCCGGGGGCTCTAACAATTCCGTGATCGTTTCGGCATCGGCCACGCGATCCCTGCCCTTCTCCAGCATGCTGACGAATTCTGCCGTCGCCATCAGCGCCTATGCGCAGGCCAGCTTTGCCGAGGGCTCGTCCTTCACCTCCTGCCTTATCGCTGTGGACGAGGACGAGGATGGCGCCATCACCATCGGCGGCAACGCCTCGCTGACCGCTTCTTGCGGCATGGCTGCACTGTCGACGGACGGCAATGCCGTGATCGCCAACGGCAATCCCACGGTCGACGCAGGCTGGATTCTTGCTGCTGGCGGCATTGACGACTGGTTCGATCTCAACACCGACGATGTCATCATCGAGAACATGGAAGGCCTGTTCGACCCGTTCGAGCACCTCGACCCGCCCGAGCCCGAAGAGAGCCAGGTCGATCGAACCTATTCCTGCTCCTCGACATCCGGCACGACGACGGCTGACGTGACCACCACGACCAATGTCAGCTATGACTATTTCCAGGGTTCCAACAGGAACAACGCCGTTCCCTATTCCTATGGCGCACCGAAGGCTGACACTTCGACCACGGAATACAGCTATGGCCAGATTGTCAGCAACAGCACCCAAGCCGGCACCTCTACCAGCAGCTCCGTGAGTTGGTACCATGTATCCGGAAATGGCGGCAACAAGGTGTGGGAACGCCGCACCCGCGAGATCAACACCACCTATGCCAATGTGGTGACCACCGGGGGCGGAGATGCCGGCAACGTGATGCCCGGCACCTATTTCAGCATCCAGGTTTCTTGCAACACCACCTTTGCACCCGGCATCTACATCATCGATGGCGGCGGGGTGGATATCACCGCGCAGTATGAAGTCACCGGTGCCGGCGTGATGTTCGTGCTCAAGAACGGCGCCTACATCAAGATCCGTGGCGGCACCAACATCAACCTCACCGCCATCCAGGCGTCTGACCTGATTGCCCGCGGCATACCGGCTGACCAGGCCAACCAGCTGGCCGGCATGCTGGTGTTCGAGGATCGCGATTCCGAAGGGACCAGCAAAAACGACATCAACGGGAATTCGCAGACAGTGCTGAACGGCACGCTGTATTTCCCGGTCAGCAATGTCACCTTCTCCGGCACGGCATCGGTCACCAGCCAGTGCCTGATGATCGCGGCCAACACCATTACCCTGCAAGGTACGACGGACATGTCCACCTTCTGCCCCACCGGTTCGGAGGAAGACACGACGGTCGCGAATACCGAAGGCCAGGTGAAGCTGGTGGCATGATGAAGCGCGCAACCTCATTGCTGGCCCGCATGAAGGGCGCCATCGGCTGCGAGCAAGGCTCCGTGGCGGTGGAAACGGCATTCGTGGCGCCTGTGCTGCTGGCGCTCGCCTTCGGCGGCTTTGAGGCAAGCTATGCAGTTGCGCGGCAGACCGAACTGCAATCCGCGGCAGCCGAAGCTGCGGCCATCGTGCGTGCTTCACCGCCCGAAACGGCTGCCCAGCGTGCAACCATCAAGGGCATAATTCAGACATCGACCGGTCTTGAGAACTGGCAGGTTTTCGTGACGCCGATCTTCCGTTGCGGAACATCTGAGGAATACGTCGCGCTCGAGACCTCCTGCGAAAGCACAGATGCCGTCAGCGAGTACGTCTATCTCTTCATTTGGGACACCTACAGCCCCGTCTGGGCCGAATATGGCTTTGGCGATCCGTTCACCTTCCGCGTTTCGCGCACCATCCAGGTAGGATGAAGACCATGAAATTCCTTCGCAATCTCCTGGCCGACACCAAGGGCGCATCGGTCGTGGAATTCGCGCTGGTCGCGCCTGCCTTCATGGTGATGACCTTCGGCGTGCTGCATGTCGGCATGATGATGCAGAACTACAATGCGATCAGGAACCTGTCTGCCGATGTGGCGCGCTATGCGATGGTGCAGCACCAGACCGGGAACGAACTCTCCAACAGCCAGCTGCGGACCTATGCCATCAACCACGCACAGGGTGCGCCGTACCTGCTGGTGGGTGACCGGGTGAACGCGGTCATCACGACTCCCACCACCCAGCGCGTGGCAGGTGCCGAGGAACGGCAGATCACCGTCACCTACCAGATGGAGAGCTTCCTCGAATTCGCCGGGATCGATGCGCCGTTCGTTACCTATACGCGGCCGATCTTTACCGTCGACAATTAAGGTTTCCCAGTCCGTTTTACAGCGAAAGTCCTGTAATTCCGGTTACTTTGGTATGGTTTTATTAACCACACCTGTTTCCAATACTCTTACGCGCGCTGGTCTATGCGCGGCATCATGACCGGCGACCCGTCCTCCCTGCCCTCAGGCTTCATGCGCCTCCTGGCCCGCATTGCGCGGGACAATGGCGGCAACGTGCTGATGATCTTTGCGGCATCGCTGTTCCCGCTGCTGGCGCTGATCGGCAGCGGCATCGACATGGGGCGTGGCTACCTTGCAGAAACCCGCCTGCAACAGGCATGCGATGACGGCGTGCTGGCGGCGCGCAAGCGCCTGGGCACAGAGATTGCCGTGGACGGCAATATCCCCTCCGTCGTTTCCGATACCGGCCAGCGCTTCTTCAACATCAACTTCCGCCAGAACGCCTATGGCAGCGAGAACCGCCAGTTCCAGATGGTGCTGGAGGACAATTTCTCGATCTCGGGCACGGCCAGCGCCGATGTGCCGACAACGATCATGAACATCTTCGGCCATCGCTTCCTTTCCGTCAGCGTGTCCTGCCAGGCGCAGCTCAACATGCCCAACACCGACGTGATGATGGTTCTCGACACCACCGGCTCGATGCTGCGGACTAATGATGGCGACAGCGAAACCCGCATCGAGGCCCTGCGCAGCACGGTGAAGAGCTTCCATGCCCAGCTGGAAGGCAACAAGTCGCCCGGCACCACCATCCGTTACGGCTTCGTGCCCTATTCGACCAATGTGAACGTCGGCCACCTGCTGCAGGATGACTGGCTGGTGGACGAGTGGGATTACAATTTCCGCGAAGCACGCGACTCCGGTCGCACGGTGACCACGCCTGTCTATGAAACATCATGGCGGCATGTGGCCGGCACCAGCACCAACGGGGCAACCTATACCGCCTTCGAATGCCCGGCCAACACGATGACCAGCACGCAGGTGAACCATTGGACGACCCACGATGGCTGGGAATACTGGCAATGGCGCCAGAACGGCACGAACGATTCCTGTAACGAGGACGTGGACAGCGGCATCATCACCATCACGCCCAACACCCGCAACAACTGGGAATATGTCTGGGGTCGTCGCCAGACCGGCACCCAGGAAACGCCCGTTTCCGAATGGCGCTATGATTCGTTCGAGGTTGACCTGTCCTTCCTGCAGACGCGCAACACGCTGTCTGTCCCGATGGGCGGTAACCCCAACAACCCCAGCAACGTGACGGTGAGCTATCGCGGCTACATCGAGGAACGCGATACCTACATGATCACCGACTATGACAATGTCGACCTGAGGCGCGCACTGGACCTCGACCTCGACACGCCGCCCGATCCCGACGATCCGGACACGCAGTGGCGCCCGATGCTCAACGAATTGAGCTATGCCCGCGAGATGACTTCGGGTGGCCGCGGTGTGTTCACGCCGTCTACGGTCAACACGTCTGCCAACTTCGTGAATTCCTGGTGGTGGGGCTTTGGTGCATGCCCCTCCCCCGCCCGCGGCCTTGCCGAAATGACGGCAGAGGAAGTGGCCGCCTATGTCGACGGGCTGGACGTCCAGGGCAGCACCTATCACGATATCGGCATGATCTGGGGTGGCCGCCTGATCTCGCCCACGGGCATGTTCGCGCCCGAAACCAACGACATTTCCACGCAGACATCGCGCCACCTGATCTACCTGACCGATGGCGAGACATCGCCGCTGGATATCTCCTACGGACCTTACGGCATCGAACCGCTCGACCGCCGCCGGTGGATGCCCACCTGGCAGCATTCATTGACGGAAACGGTGGAATTCCGCTTCAGCTTCGCCTGCGAGGAAGTGAAGAAGCGCAACGTCCAGGTCTGGGTGATCAGCTTCGGCACCGATGCCAACCCGGTGATGGAAGCATGCGCCGGTGCCGGCCGCTACTTCGCGGCCGACGATGCAAGCGAGTTGGAAGCGGTATTCAGCGACATTGCTGCCCGCCTTGGCGAACTGCGGATCGTGGACTGATGGCGCTGCCTGGCATCTTCCGCCGCCTGAAGCGCGATGAACAGGGTGCCACGCTGGTGGAATTCGCCCTCGTTTCGCCCGTGTTCTTCATGGCGCTGATCGGGATGTTCGACATCTGCTACAACATCTATGCCGCCAGCATCATCAACGGCGCGCTGCAGAAGGCCGCGCGCGATTCCACCATCGAGGCGGCAGACAACAACCAGTCGAGCATCGACTCCCGCGTCAGCGATGCTGTCCGCAAGGTCGTCCCCACAGCGCAATTCAGCTTCGAGCGCAGCGCCTATACCAATTTCAGCGATGTCGGCCGTCCGGAAGACTTCACCGACAGCAACAATGACGGAATGTGCAACGACGGCGAGGCCTTCGAGGACGTGAACGGCAATGCCCAGTGGGATGCCGATCGCGGATCAACCGGGTTCGGCGGTGCGCGCGACGCGGTGCTCTACACCGTCACCGTGACCTACAACCGCCAGTTTCCCCTGCACAAGATGATCGGCCTTTCGCCCACGGTGACGACCCAGGCCACCACCGTGCTGCGCAACCAGCCCTTTGCCATGCAGGATGTCACCGTGACGGTGGAGTATTGCTCATGACCATAGCCAGCAAGAAGAGCCTGCGCGGTCTCCTGCGCGATACTACCGCACTCGCGGCCACCGAGTTCGCGCTCGTCTTCCCGATCCTGCTCAGCGTGGGCCTGATGGGCATGGAACTGGCCAACCGCGCCATCATCCAGATGCAGCTCAACCAGCTCGCCGTGCATATCGCCGACAATGCCTCGCGCATCGGGGACCAGTCGATGCTGCAGGATCGCCGGATCTATGAACGCGATATCCAGGAGCTGTTCTATGGCGCGGAACTGCAGGCCGGCGAAGGGCTCAACCTCTACGGCCGTGGCCGCGTGATCCTGAGCAGCCTTGAAGTTGTTCCGGGCACTGATGAAGACCAGTACATCCACTGGCAGCGATGCATGGGTACGAAGAACCACCCTTCCAGCTATGGCGAGGAAGGTGATGGTCTGAACAACGCTTTTCCGGGCATGGGGCCGGCGGGCGAAGAAGTCATCGCGTTCAACGACGAAGCCGTGATGTTCGTGGAACTCGCCTATGACTACGATCCCCTGATCGGCAATCCCTACGGGTTTCCGACACAGATCGTGTCCACGGCCAGTTTCACCGTGCGTGACGATCGTGACCTGAGCCAGATCTACCAGCTCAATCCGGATGATCCCGACGAGATCGCGGATTGCGAAACCTTCGGAACCACAAGCTTCAGTGACCCGCTGACCGCGACAAGTTCCGGTTCGTCGTCCAGCACCAGCAGCACCTCGAGTACCGGAAGCAGCACGTCCGGCAGCAGCGGCGGTTCGACTTCGACCGGCAGCACCAGCACCAGCACCAGCACCGGATCCACCACTTCGACCAGCGGCGGTGGCACGAGCACCGGCTCGACCACTTCGACCAGCACCACATCTTCAACGTAAGGTGGTGGCGGTGGCCGTGGCGGTGGTAGTGGCCGTCAGATCTGCTTCTTCGGGATCTGCATCAACTTCTGATCGCAACAGCAAAAGGGGCGGCCTTGCGGTCCGCCCCTTTCTTCATTCCACCGACAAGCAATATCAGTCCTTGTAGCAGACCTTCTTCGCTGCGGAGACAATGCGCGGGGCATCGATCAACGCCAGCTTCTCAAGGTTGGCGGCATAGGGCAGCGGCACGTCTTCATTGCACACGCGCATGACCGGTGCATCGAGGTGATCGAAGCCCTGCTCCATGCAGACCGCGATAACCTCGGATGCAATCGAGCAGGCCGGCCAGCCTTCTTCCGCCACCACCAAGCGATTGGTCTTCGCCAGGCTTTCGAGGATGGTTTCGGTATCGAGCGGGCGCAGGGTGCGCAGGTCGATAACCTCCGCATCGATCCCTTCCGCCGCCAGCGTTTCGGCCGCTTCAAGCGCGAATTTCACGCCGATGGAATAGGACACGATGGTGACATCGGTCCCTTCCCGAACAATGCGCGCCTTGCCGATGGGCAGCACGTGATCGTCCAGCTGGGCAACCTCGAAGCTGTTGCCGTAGACCAGCTCGTTCTCAAGGAAGATAACCGGGTCATCGCAACGGATGGCGGCCTTCAGCAAGCCCTTGGCATCGGACGAGTCATAGGGCGCAATCACGATCAGGCCCGGCACGCTGGCATACCAGGGCGCGTAGTTCTGGCTGTGCTGCGCGGCCACGCGGCTGGCCGCGCCGTTGGGGCCGCGGAAAACCACGGGGCAGCGCATCTGGCCGCCCGACATGTAGTTGGTCTTGGCGGCAGAGTTGATGATGTGGTCGATCGCCTGCATGGCGAAGTTGAACGTCATGAACTCGACAATGGGACGAAGGCCGCCCATCGCGGCGCCCGTGCCGATCCCGGCAAAGCCATATTCCGTGATCGGCGTGTCGATCACGCGCTTCGGGCCGAACTCCTCGAGCAGTCCCTGGGTCACCTTGTAGGCACCCTGGTACTCGGCAACTTCCTCACCCATGACGAAGACCCGCGGATCAAGCCGCATTTCCTCGGCCATGGCATCGCGCAAGGCTTCCCGCACGGTGAGGTTTGCCATGTTCGTACCTGCCGGGATCTCCGGATCGGCGACACGCGGCCTCGAAGCCGGCTTTTCCGCTGCCGCAGCCACAGCGGGCGCGGTTTCCGCTTCTGCAGGCTCGTCCGGTGTCCCGGAAGCTGGCGCGGCCGGTGCTGTTGCGGAAACGTCCTCCCCTTCGGCGGCGAGGACCGCAATAACCGTGCCGACCTTCACGTTCTCGGCACCTTCCTCGACAAGGATCTTGCCGACAACGCCTTCGTCGATACTCTCGAATTCCATGGTGGCCTTGTCGGTCTCGATCTCGGCCAGCACGTCACCGGCAGAGACCGTGTCCCCTTCCTTGACCAGCCACTTGGCGAGGGTGCCTTCCTCCATGGTCGGGGAAAGCGCCGGCATCTTCAGTTCGATCGCCATCAGTAATCTCCCACCAGCACGTCAGTGTAGAGCTCTGACGGCTCCGGCTCGGGAGATGTCTCGGCAAATTCGGCGGCCTCGCCAACAGCGGCGCGAATGGCCTTGTCGATGTCCTTCAACGTGTCTTCTTCCACACCCAGCTTGATCAATTCGGCCTTGGCCAGTTCAATCGGGTCGCTCTTCTCGCGAACGCCCTGCACTTCCTCGCGCGTCCGGTATTTCGCCGGGTCGGACATGGAGTGTCCGCGATAGCGGTAGGTGTTGAGTTCCATCAGGACCGGGCCATTGCCGCCGCGCACATGCTCGACCGCGATCTTGGCAGCCTGGTGCACCTCCAGCACGTCCATCCCGTTCACATCCAAGCCGGGAATGCGGAACGCCGTGCCGCGACGATAGAACTCGGTTTCGGCCGATGAACGCGCGACTGCGGTACCCATCGCATACTGGTTGTTCTCGACCACGAAAACGATCGGCAGGTTCCACAGGGCGGCCATGTTGAAGGTCTCGTAAACCTGGCCCTGGTTGGCCGCGCCATCGCCGAAATAGGCCATGCACAGACCGCCGTCTTCATTGTACTGGTGGGCAAAGGCGAGGCCTGCGCCCAGCGGCACCTGCGCCCCGACAATGCCGTGGCCGCCGTAGAAGGCGTGTTCGGTGCTGAACATGTGCATCGATCCGCCCTTGCCCCGGCTGATCCCGGCTTCACGTCCCGTAAGCTCGGCCATGATGACCTTGGGATCGATCCCATAAGCCAGCATGTGGCCATGATCGCGATAGCCGGTGATCACCGAATCCTTCCCTTCTTCAAGGGCGCTCTGGAGGCCGACGGCAACGGCTTCCTGGCCGATGTAGAGGTGGCAGAAACCGCCGATCAGGCCGAGGCCGTAGAGCTGGCCTGCCTTTTCCTCGAAGCGGCGAATCAGCAACATCTTCTCGTAGAACCCGAGAAGCTCTTCCTTGCTCGCCTTGTAGCGCTTGTCCTTCTCGAACGCGTCCTGAAGGCTGCGAAGGGCGAAGTCGTCACCCGCTGCGGCGGGCTTGCTGGCGGGTTTCTTGGCAGCCGGCTTCTTTACCGGAGTCCGCTTGGATTTCGATGTCGAGGAGGAAGATGCTCTTGCCAAAGTCGCGTGTCCTTTTGCGCACCGGAGGGGGCGGTGCCACTTGCCCGAATGCCTATAGGCAAGTTCGTCGCAGCCATGCAATGGCGCGATATGCGAATGTACCGGTCTGGTTAGAAAACCTTAAACGGCGAACCGTCCGTGATCAATCCTCGAGAATGATCACATACTCGTCGCGATGCGCGACATTGAGATCGCGCCGCACGAGTTCGCTCGAAAGATCGGGATCGACATTGTCGAGATCAAGGAGGTCCACCCGGTTCGCAAGGACGGCGCCTTCCTCTTCCAATTGCGCGATCTGGGCATTGCGCACTTCCAGCGCCGCGCTCTGCTCACTCCACGAGAGCAAGCCATAGGGGCCGACCAGCGCGAGCGTGGCAAGACCGAGCAGAAACAGCAGCGCGAAAAGCTGGATTCGTTTCTCTTTCTTGCTCGCCGTCATGTTCATGAGGCCACAGAATCACAGTTGGCCGAGGGTTTCAAGGACTTTCGCGGTGGGATGCCAGAATGACTCCCGGCCTGCGCGGGGACCACAGCCTTGCGCCTGACCGAGATATTGGTTACATATGTAACTACTATGCACGAAGAACCATCCGATCTCGAAAATCCTCTCGCCCTGGACGGATTCGAATTCCTCGAATTCTGCGCGCCGGAAAAAGGCGTGCTGGAGGGGGCGTTCACGGTCATGGGCTTCTCCCACATCCCCAGTCACCGATCCAAGGATGTCCACCTCTATCGACAAGGCCGGATCAATCTCATCGCCAACTACGAGCCGCGAAGTCCCGCCGCCTATTTTGCCGCGGAACACGGGCCATCGGCGTGCGGCATGGGTTTTCGTGTAAGGAACGCACAGAAAGCCTATGAAGAGGCAATCCGGCGCGGGGCGGAGCCGGTCGACGTGCCGACAGGACCTATGGAACTGCGGCTGCCCGCAGTCCGCGGGATCGGAGGCTCGTTGATCTACCTGATCGACCGCTACGATGACGACCTTTCGATATACAACATCGATTTCAACTATCTGAAAGGCGTGGATCGCCAACCTGAAGGCGCGGGATTCACCTGCATCGACCACCTCACGCACAATCTCTACAATGGCCGTATCGCCCACTGGGAGAACTTCTATTCCCGAATATTCGGCTTCCGCGAACTCCGGCAATTCGATGTCACCGGTGAATACTCGGCCCTGAGCACCAAGGTCATGGTCGCCCCGGACGGAAGGATCCGGATCCCGCTGAACGAGGAAGGCGGGGCTGACGGCAAGGGGCAGATCGCCGAATATTTGCGGGCCTACAACGGTGAGGGCATCCAGCACATTGCATTCGCAAGCGACGACTTGTGCGCATCGCTCGACAAGCTGGCCCGGAACGGCTTGCAGTTCGCCCCTCCCCCGCCCGCCACCTACTACGATCAACTGGACGATCGGCTCCCCGGTCATGGCCTGGACACCGCCGCGCTGCAGCAAAGGGCGATCCTTGTGGATGGCGATACGTCCGGCACATTACCGCGCCTGCTCATGCAGATTTTCAGCCGCCTCATGATCGGGCCGGTGTTCTTCGAATTCATACAGCGCAAGGGGGACCAGGGCTTTGGCGAAGGGAATATCGAGGCGCTGTTCCGCTCGATAGAGGAAGACCAGCGCCAGCGCGCGATGGAAGATAATCGCATTGCGCGGGATTGAAGCGGAGGTGATGCAGGACTAGGGCGGACATTCAGCGCTGCGCAAGGCACTTGCGCGCAAAGCGGCACCTTGCCACTGTATGGCCCGAGAGAGGGAGTTCTTGCATATCATGACCGCGCATCGCGCCAAAATTCTGCTCGCCGGGGCCACCGCGCTTGCTGCCTTGTCTGCACCTGCTTCGGCGCAGGTTTCCGACGAAGTCGTGCTCAACATCATGCGCGAATGCGCCCGGATCGATGACCCCAGCGCGCGCCTTGCCTGTTATGACAACAATATCCGTGCCGCCGGTGCCAACCCGCGAACAATCCCGGGCGAAACGGTGGTGAGCGGTTCCGGCGCTGTCCTTTCCGGCCCGAGCGGGCGCAGCACCACCGGCCGTGCCGGCTTTGGTGCCGAGGATATTCGCGGGCCGGAACGTTTCGAACCACGGCCGGGCGAACTGCAGGAACTTACCGCTCGCGTGGCCGATGTGCGCCAGGTTGGCGTGGGCCGCTATGTGATCACGCTGGAAGACGGCGCGGTATGGCGCTTTGCCGACAGCGTCCCGAGCACCTACCGCGTTCCGCGTGAAGGCTCGCAGGTGGAAATCAACCGGGCATCGCTGGGCAGCTTCCTGATGCGCTTCAACAACCAGCAGTCCGTGCGCGTCGAACGCGTGGAGTAATCGCAAACCCTTTAGGGCCGGCAGGGCCGCCTGCCCTGCCCTTGCCGCGCAATGATCAGAGCTGACCCAACTCCTCGAAGGCGCGTTCGCGCTCGAGCTGGACCACTGCGTTGCGCCTGATCTTGTCGAAGGTGGACAGGAAACTGTCTCGCTCTTCCTGCGAAAGCGGTGCAAGCAGGAACGCGCTTCGCTTGCGACTGGCGTCCTGGATAAGCTCGAACAGTTTCTGCCCATCCGCGCTTGGCGAGAAGCGACCGTGGCGCCGGCCCGGCTTGCCTTCCCGCATGACCAGGCCGCGTTCCACAAGGGCATTGACCGTCCGTCCGGCCTGGCTGTGATCGCGGTCCAGGCGCTCAACCAGCGTATTCCAGGGGATGGGAGGATCGCGCCCTATCTCGTTCAAAACCCACGCTTCAAAGTTGGAAAGGCCCGTCAGACGCTTGAAGGCGAGTGAACCGCTGCGGCTGAAATAGGAACTAAGCGTCATCAACGGTGAAATGATGCGGGAGCGATCAAGAACGATCTTCTCGCCGGTTCCGCTTTCACTCTCAACCGCTGCGCCAGGGCGCGGGAACTGGCGCGTCTCCTGGGCCTGCGAAAGCTCGCGCTCCTGCTCGTAGAGCACCACCGCCTGGTCGAGCAGCTTCTCGATCACCGCGAAGAACTCTTCCAGCTCGCGATCGGCAATGTCGAAGGTCAGTTCCCTGTTGCGCAGGTCCGCGAGGCGGAGCAGACGCTCGCTGTGTTCCTGCCCCTTTCGCGTCAGTTGCAAGGGTGAACGCAGCTGCTCGCGCTCCACCATCTTGATTTCCAGGAGGCGCTTGACCGAACGGCTGACCTGCGCCTTGTCCACACCGACTGCGCTGGAGATATCAGCCGGCACCAGCGGGCCGACATTGTGCAACAGGAAGAGAATCCGCCGGTCCAGCTCCACCAGGTCCAGTTCGCGGGCATAGGCCATTTCGGCACTTTCGCGCACCTTGTAGAGCAGTTGCCACAACTCGCTCTGGATGACGTTCGGTGAACGCGCAGGTGTTTCATGCAAGCTCGCGGCCGGCGCGATCCCGTTCAGTATGATGTTGAGGCGGGCATTGAATTCCGGCGGGATCGGCCTGTCCGAATGGGCCGCTGTCTGCCCCTGGCCGCTCGTCACCACCGCGCCGAGTGTGTAGGCCTCGACAATCCTCAGGGCCTCTTGCGCCATCGGGCCGAGAGCGGCCTCGATGACTTGCCGGGCATCGGGGTCCGGTGCGAAACCGTCTGCGGTCTTTTCACCCTTCGCAAGGATCTGCTCCCGCAAGCGGGCAGCGTGGGCCAACAAGGCTGCGCGCCAGGCTGCACCCGTTCGGTCGGGTTGCATGCCTGTCGAACCGTTTTCGCTGCTGTCAGACTTCATTCAACCCCGCCCCATTGCACTTCAATCACCGCGCCCAATGGACTCGCAATTCCATTGCCGACGCGTTTCCAGATCATTTCCGGCGCGGCGCCAAGGCGTGTCAGACAGAGTCAAGGCACCCGCTGGGCTCGGAAGTTGCCACAGCGATGCAGCTTGGCAACACCTTATCTCGTCGACCTTCCGCACTTTAGCTTTATCTCATTGGTATACCGTGTATTTTTCGATTCATGGTTTCCATTGAAACTGATCGAGGGGCGCAATTCTCCACCGTTGCGAACCAAAGTCGCGGAGTTTCCCGCAGATGGCTTCGATAGAGGTCTGGACACTGTCAACTGAGCCGAATATATGCGGAATCATGCGGTTTTGCCCTGTTTGATAAGGCAAAGATCGCAGGGGGAGGAATTGAAACCGGCACGGCCCGTCAGGGTTGATGGCGGTCAGCCCGGTCAACGGGCTACATCAAGATTTCCAAACCCGGAGCATTCAGCCGTCGGGGCTTGCGCCAGTAGGCGCTGGCACTCGGCAATTCGGTTCAGACCGGTCCGAGCCTGACGGCAGGATAGAAATCGCGGGGAGTGGATTTGTGCTTCTCGCGTTCACTGTGAAGGGAGCACCAAGTGAGGAGTTTTAATAAAAAGCAGGTCTTTAAGGCTCTGCTGCTGGCCGGTGGCGCTAGCACCATCGCAATGGCCGCGCCGGCCATGGCGCAGGACGAAAGCGGGGATGACGAAGATCGCATCATCGTGACTGGCTCGCGTATTGCGTCGCAGGATTTCAATTCCAACAGCCCGTTCGTTACGGTGGACGAGGGTTTGCTCGAAGCGTCATCATCGGCGGCAATTGAATCAACTCTCAATCGCCTGCCCCAGTTCGTTCCGGCGAAGACACCTACGCAGGGCGGCGACATCCAGCCGACTGCAACAAATACGCCGGGCGCAGCAACTGTCTCTCTCCGCGGCATTGGTAGCAACCGCAACCTTGTCCTGATCGACGGTCGTCGGGGCACTCCCGGGAACGCATCGGGTGTGGTGGACATCTCCACAATTCCGTCGGCCGCAATTGAGCGTGTGGAAGTTATCTCCGGTGGTGCGTCAGCGACCTACGGCGCTGATGCTGTGGCTGGTGTTACCAACTTTATCCTTAAAAAGGATTTCCAAGGCCTTGAACTTGATGCTCAGGCTGGCATCACTCAGGAAGGCGATGGCTTTGAATATCAGCTGTCCGGGATTATGGGCACGGACTTTGCTGACGGGCGAGGAAATGTTTCCTTGGCCATGTCGATGAACACTCGCGAAGCAAACTTTCTGCGCGATCGTAGCTGGTATCAAGAACTTTGGGCTGACCCGACAATCGGCGGCACACAATTCTTTATTGATCGTCCGGGGATCAACTTCGGCTTCGGCAACCTGCCTGATTTTACTTCGGTTTTTCCGGACGCTCCGGCAGTTGCTGTGGGCCAGGTTGTTTTCACTCAACCGGACGGTACGCCCTTCACCACTAACTTCGGTGGATTTGGCAATAGCAACTTTAATCTAGGTAGCGATGGCGACCCCTACCTTGTCGCTTCGAACGGCACCATTAGCCAAAACAACACCACCCTTTATCTTATCCTTCCGCTGACGCGTTACAACGCTTTCGCCCGCGGTAATTACGAGATTAACGATTGGGTTGGTGTATTTGGCCAAGCGCTGTTCAGCCATGTTGAGACATTTACGCGCAACGAACCTGGCCCGATCTTCGCCGGCTGGGGAGCGACGGCTGATCCAACTGTTCTGGATAGAGACCAGTTGCCTACCGCCCTCTGGACACTGCTCGACAGTCGTCCTAATCCAGACGCCCCTTTCACCGTGCAGGCTCTTTTGCCCAGTGACCGTGAGACATTCACCGACGTCACAACGTACAACCTTACTGCTGGTCTAGAAGGGTCCGTGCCGGGAACAGATTTCGCTTGGGAGGCTTTTGTTAGCCACGGCGTGTCTTCAACTTACGCTAAGCAAACCGGCGTTGCCTCGTTGGAACGCACCCGTGCTTTGATCGGCGCACCGAATTTTGGTGAGGGTTTCTCTCAGCAAGGTAACGCGCAGTCCTTCGGTTTCGGTGCTTCGACCGGTACGTGTACCTCCGGCTTGAACTTCTACGTCACGCCTGCAGGTGGCATTTCCGATGATTGTATCGAAGCGATAAGTGCCGACCTTAAGAACCGCTCTGAAGTTATGCAGACGATCGTTGAGGCCAACATCAGCGGCAGCCTGCTTGAACTTCCAGCTGGCTCAGTTGGTATCGCCCTTGGTGCTAGCTATCGCGAAGTACAGTTCACGTTCGACAATGACACTCTAACCACACAGGGCCGTTCTTTCCAGGATCAGGCGCTCGGCATTTATCCAAGCGGCAACGTAGATGCTGCTTTCGATGTCAACGAGTTGTACGGCGAATTGCTGATCCCGATCCTCTCGGATATTCCGATGATCCAGCAGTTCAACCTGGAACTCGGCGGTCGTATGTCGGACTACTCAACTACGGGAACGTCATACACTTATAAGGTTCTTGGTGATTGGGAAGTAACTGACTGGTTGCGCTTGCGTGGCGGTTACAATCGTGCCGAGCGCGCTCCGAACATTGGCGAACTTTACCTCGCCGCACAGCAAACCTTTGGCGTAAATGCGGCTGGTGACCCCTGCTCGTCATCGAACCCGCTGTCATTCTCTGCAAACCCGAACAACGCCAACGGCGCAACCGTTGAAGCTGTTTGTCGCGCTCAGATGGATGCAACTGGCGACCTGACAGCAGACGACTTCTTCTATCTTCAAGATGCCGATGGTAATTATGTTAACGGAGCAGCCAGTTCCAGTACGTTTGGATTTGCCTTCCCAACCACGGTTGGTAACCCGAACCTCACGCCAGAAACCGCGAACACATGGACTGCCGGTGTTGTCATCACTTCACCGATACAAAGTGCTCTGTTCGATCGCTTCCGCCTGACAGTCGACTGGTTCAGCATTGACGTTAAAGATGCTATCGGAGAACAAACCGTAGCTGTTGCCTTGCAGCAGTGTTACGATCCGGCTCTCAACCCCGCGTTTGCATCTGGCGATGCAGCTGCAGTTGCCGCGTCGCAGTTCTGTCAGCTGGTTCCCCGGAACTCCTCTAACGGTGGCCTCGGTAACGTAAGCCGCACCTTTGTTAACAACGGTAGTTTCAAGGTCTCAGGTATCGACGTTGCCTTGGACTGGGGCTACGATGTTGGACCTGGTTCGGTTAACTTGAACGTCTATGCCAACTACCTTCTCGATTTCAAATCATCTGCTCTTGCAGCTGTAATCCCTGAAATCGATTATATTGGCACTGCTGGGACCGGCGAAAACGGTCTCAACACCGGCGTCTATGAATACCGGGTTCTTACCACCCTGGGCTACACTTGGGATGGCGCTTACCTCGGTTTGCAATGGCAACACATGCCGAGTATCGAAGATGCTTCGGAGGCTCAGTTTGGTCCTAATGCGACGACTGGTCGTCCAAGTTACAATCTGTTCAATCTGAATGGTAACTATGCAGTCTCCGATGCCGTTAACATTCGGTTCGGCGTAGATAACCTGTTCAACAAGCGTCCGCCTCTGGGTAACCGGAACACGGCCGTAGACGGGACTGGCGCCACCCTACCTGGCGGCGGGTTTGACTCCCTGTTCTACGATACCAACGGACGTCGCTTCTATGTAGGTGCGAACTTCCAGTTCTAAACCACCTGAACAGTCAAGAGATTGGGGCCCCTCCTACCTGGAGGGGCCCCTTTTTTTTGCGCGAATGGTGCCCTAGTTATTTGCGTGGTAATTTAATAAGCTCCCATCGACCATTCTGCATCAGAACAGGAGGAATGATGGTAAGGGTGATGCGTTTCCACGAGATAGGTGGCCCTGAAAAGCTACTTGTTGAGGAAATGGAAATCGGTGCGCCTGGCGCAGGAGAAGTCCGCATAAAGGTGGAAGCAGTCGGCCTGAATCGCGCGGAAGCGATGTACCGAGCTGGACGCTATCCGGTGCAGCCGCAACTTCCTAGTCTTATCGGATATGAAGGCGTCGGCACCGTCGTCTCGCTTGGTGAAGGGGTTTCAGGCCTCAAAACGGGCCAACGTGTCTGCGTCCTCCCTAAGATCAGCCAGGGTGAGTATGGTATCTGGGCGGAAGAAGCGATCGTAGCCGCTCACATGCTTCTACCTGCGCCGGAGGGTCTGTCCCCCGAGCAAGCAGCCGCTATCTGGATGCAGTATATTACGGCGTATGCGGTCTATGAAGTTGCCAAGGTTGGTCCCAATGATGCGGTGATCATCCCGGCAGCATCATCGAGCGTGGGCCTCGCCACTATCCAGCTGTGCAACTGGGCTGGCGCTGTTCCCATCGCCGCAACGCGCACCAGGGCCAAGGCCAATGCCTTGCGCGCCCTTGGTGCAGCCCATGTCATCGCCACACAGGAAGAAGACCTTGTCGCGCGGGTGTTGGATATCACCAAAGGCAAAGGCGCACGCTGCGCCTTCGATCCTGTCGGCGGCCCCTACGTCGACACACTAGCGCAGGCACTGGCCGCACGCGGCATCCTGCTCGTCTACGGCGGGTTGAGCGGACAACCCACGCCCTATCCGCACTGGCCGATGGCGTTCAAGGGTGCCAGCATGCGCGGCTGGGTGGCCAGCGAGATATGGAACCATCCGCAACGCTTTGCAGATGCACGAAAAACCGTCCTTGCCGGGCTCGAACAAGGCAAGCTCGAACCGGTGATTGCGAGGACCTACAATGGGCTCGAAGCGTTGCCGGAGGCCAATGCCTACCTTGAGTCCAACCAGCAGATCGGCAAAGTCGTCGTGAAATTCTGAGGTTGCTGGTGCGCCCGACAGGATTCGAACCTGTGGCCCCCGGATTAGGAATCCGATGCTCTATCCTACTGAGCTACGGGCGCAGCCAGAAACGGCCTTAACCGCAGTGGACTGGACAGGCAATCCTGCCGGAGAAATGACGTTCAATTCAGTTCGTCGGGCGGAGCGATGGGGAATGGCAATGGCGCGACTTCGATGCCTTCTTCCAGCAGCTCTTCCGCTTCCTCGATGCTGGTCTGGCCATGGATCGGCTCCACCTCCTTCTCGCCATAGTGCATGGCACGGGCATTCTCGGCGAACTTCTCGCCCACCCATTTGCTTTTCCTGAGCGCCCTAGCCTGTGCTTCGGCCAGTTTCTCCAGCGCTTCCTGCACTTCGCGGGGCATCGGCGCGTTGGATACGGGCTGCACCTCGTTACCGCCATGCGGCGCAGTGGATACGGTCGGCCTTTCTGCCTGCTGATTGCCCTTGCGCGGCACGCTGGGTGCCATTGGCGCCTTGTCTACCTGCGGCGACCCGCATTGCGGGCAGCACAGCAGTCCGCGTTCCTTCTGCGACGAGAAATCGCCTGACGAACCGAACCAGCCTTCGAAACGGTGGCCGTTGTCACAGGAAAGGTCGAAAACGATCATGCGCCGCCTGATTTAGGAATATCGCGCCGATTGGCAAGGCTGGGCAACTGGCGGCGCACTTCGGCAATCCGTGCCGGGTCGATGTCGGCAAAGCCGAGGCCTGGCGCATCACCGCCCATGTCGAGCAGCACTTCGCCCCAAGGGTCGACCACAAGGGAATGACCGAAGGTCTGCCGACCGTCCTGGTGTTCCCCGACCTGGGCGGCAGCGACCACATAGGCGCTGGCCTCTATCGCACGAGCCCGTTGCAGGACATGCCAATGATCACGCCCGGTCGGACGCGTAAAGGCAGCAGGTATTGCAATCACGTCACAACAACGCCTGCCAAGCTCCTCAAAAAGAGCAGGAAAGCGCACGTCATAGCAAATCGTGAAGCCGAGCCGGCCGAGCGCGTCGATATCGGCCGTGACAACCTTTTCGCCGGCCGTGTAGGCAGCGCTTTCCCGCCAGCTTTCGCCGGTGGAGAGTTCCACATCGAACATGTGAATCTTGTCGTAGCGGGCAAGGACCTGCCCGGTCGGATCCACCAGGAACGCACGATTGGCCCACTTCCCGTCCTCGCGGGCAATGGCCAGCGAACCCAGTGCGACATGCATGCCATTCTCGGCAGCTGCCTTGCGCACCGCCGCGAGCACAATGTCATCTTCTTCGCGTGCAATTTTCCCGCTCGCCCGCTTGCGGTCGCGATCCAGCATCCCGCACATCTCGGGCGTGAACAAGATTTGAGCCCCGCCAGCCTTCGCCTGCGCGATCGCGCGCGTGATCGCTTCGGCATTCGCCTGCGGGTCGATTCCGCTGCACATCTGGAGGACGGCTATCCGCATTTCGGCCCTTCCCGCCCCGGTCAAAGGCCGAGCAGCGCGTCCAGCTTGCCGTCACGCTCCAGTGCAGCCAGGTCATCCGAGCCGCCGATGGACTGATCATCGATGAAGACTTGCGGAACGGTCCGCGCATCGGGCTTGCGCTCCATCATTTCGCGCCGTTTTTCACCACCCATGGTGATATCGTACTCGATGTAGTCCACGCCCTTGGAATCGAGCAGGCGCTTTGCCCGGTGGCAATAACCGCACAGCGCCTTGGTGTAGATCTCGACTTTCGCCATGATTGCTTTTTCTTCCTGTTTTCAGGCTGTTGAAGCCTCTTGAATTCGCTTCCTGGAAACCTATCT
Source organism: Alphaproteobacteria bacterium (assembly GCA_030424845.1). Taxonomy (GTDB): domain Bacteria; phylum Pseudomonadota; class Alphaproteobacteria; order Sphingomonadales; family Sphingomonadaceae; genus Alteraurantiacibacter. Next base: position 187,667 of record JAUHWC010000001.1, read on the forward strand.
TCTTCTCATCCGCAAAGCGAGTTCTTGCGGAACTGCAGGGTGCCGGATGCGGGCCCTGCGAATGCCAAATTGCTCAATGGAGGATTTGTTTAGTTATGAACCGTCTCGATTTCACCCCCTATCGTCGCTCCACCGTCGGCTTTGACCGCCTGTTCGACCTGCTCGAGAAGCAGGCCCGCAACAATGGTGGCGACAATTACCCGCCTTTCAACATCGAACGCCGTGGTGACGACGAATATCGCATCACCCTGGCTGTGGCCGGCTTTCGCGCCGAGGATATCGATATCACCGCCCAGCAGAACCTGCTGACGGTGCAGGGCCGCAAGCGCGATGAAGTGTCCGAAGGCGAAATGCTGCACGTCGGCATTGCCAATCGCGGATTCGAGCGCCGCTTCGAGCTGGCTGACTATGTCCGTGTGGACAATGCGGACATGGCCGATGGCCTGCTCATCATCGACCTGGTGCGCGAAGTTCCTGAAGCGATGAAGCCGAAGAAGATCGCCATCGGTGGCCAGAAGAAGCTTGAAGTCGTCAAGGATGACGACGCGCAATCCGACGCTGCCTGAGCAACATCGGCCTGAACAGACATCCTGATATTTGAAAAGTTATGGGGGCGGAACCGGCAGGATCCGCCCCCTCGACGCGGCGCGCCGAATGTCGGAACGACAAACCCTCCGGGTCGCAGTAGAGAGTGTGCCACACCAACAATCACAGGCCGTGGCGGCACCACAAGGCGCAGCCTGACGGCAAATCTTTCGTATCCCCTGTGATGCCCCGCCCACCAGCAGCGACATCCCGAGCTGTCCTCGGCAATCCCTCGGAACAACCGTTACGCCCTGCTGCGGCCACTGCGCAAGGGATTTTTCCTACGATTGGTTGATGTGGAGTAAAGGGCCCGTCAGACGAGCCGCGCCTGCTTCAGGGCAGCGGCTACGAACCCGGCAAACAGCGGGTGTGGATCGAACGGCTTGCTCTTCAATTCCGGATGGAACTGCACGCCCACGAACCACGGATGATCCGGCCGCTCGACAATTTCGGGAAGCAAACCGTCCGGCGACATGCCGGAAAACTTGAGGCCGCCCTGCTCCAGCCTTTTCATATAGGCGGAGTTGACTTCGTAACGATGCCGGTGGCGTTCCGAAATGCGGGTGACGCCGCCATAGATTTCAGAAACATGGCTGCCTTCCGTCAGCACCGCGTCATAGGCACCAAGGCGCATCGTGCCGCCCAGGTCCGTTTCGGCGGAGCGCTGTTGCAGCCCCTCCTTGCTCATCCATTCGGTGATGATGCCCACAACCGGTTCGGGCGTCTCTCCGAACTCGGTCGAGCTGGCCCCTTCGATCCCGACGGATCGCGCCGCCTCGACGCAGACCATCTGCATACCCAGGCAGATACCGAAGAACGGCACATTGCGCTCGCGAGCGAAGCGCACGGCAGCGATCTTGCCTTCCGATCCGCGCTCGCCAAATCCGCCGGGGACGAGGATCGCATGCATCGGTTCGAGCTGGGCGGCGATGTCGCTGTCATCCTGCTCGAAAATCTCGGCATCGATCCACTTGATGTTGACCTTCACCCGGTTGGCCATGCCGCCATGCACCAGGGCTTCGTTGAGCGACTTGTAGGCATCTGGCAGGCCGACATACTTGCCCACCACGCCGATCGTCACCTCGCCTTCCGGGTTCTCGTAGCGGTCCACGATGTCATCCCAGATGGAGAGCTCGGGCAACTGCGCGCCTTCCAGCATGCCGAAATGCCGCAGGACTTCGGCATCCAGCCCTTCACGGTGATACTGCAGCGGAACGGCATAGATGCTCGATGCATCGAGCGCCTGGATGACCGCTTCCTTGCGGACATTGCAGAACAGTGCGATCTTGGCCCGCTCGGTTTCCGGCAACTCGTGTTCGCAGCGGCAAAGCAGCAGGTTCGGCTGCACGCCAAGGCTGGTGAGTTCGCGCACAGAGTGTTGCGTGGGCTTGGTCTTCAGCTCACCGGCAGCGGAAATGTAGGGCACCAGCGTCACATGGACGAGGCAGGTCTGGTCCACCGGCAATTCGTTGCGCAATTGGCGGATCGCCTCGATGAACGGCAGGCTTTCGATATCGCCGACAGTGCCGCCGATCTCGCACAGGATGAAATCATGGTCTTCCTGGTCGGCCAGGGCGAATTCCTTGATTGCATCGGTAACATGCGGGATCACCTGCACGGTGGCGCCAAGATAGTCCCCCCGGCGTTCCTTGGTGATGATGTCGCGATAGACGCGGCCAGAGGTGATGTTGTCGTTCTGGTGCGCGGACACGCCGGTGTAGCGTTCGTAATGCCCCAGATCGAGGTCGGTCTCCGCCCCGTCATCCGTCACATAGACTTCGCCATGCTGATAGGGGCTCATCGTCCCCGGATCGACGTTGAGATAGGGGTCGAACTTACGAATGCGGACCTTGTAGCCACGCGCCTGCAAGAGGGCAGCGAGGCTCGCTGCCATCAGTCCCTTGCCAAGCGATGAGACCACGCCGCCGGTGATGAAAATGTACCGCGCCATGGGAGTTGGGCTGTAGGGTGCGAACCGGATTCGTGGCAAGCCGCGAAATCGCGAATTTCACGCTTTTCCCACTGCCATGTGCATTGCGCACGCGGCCGTGATCAAAATCCCATTGGAAAACCTATTCGGCGACGCCGCCAAGCTCGTCCGCTTCGGCAGCAGCGCCCTCATCCGACGCCGTCCCGCCGGACGGCAGCAGACCGTTGTCGGCCGCGCCTGCGGGAGCGGAAGCGGAGCGATCGAGCGACTGGTCGATCTCGCGGCCCGAAGTTGCATCGATGGCAACCGCGGCAAGCGCGATGGAAAGCCCCACGAACAGCACGGCAAGCCACTTTGTCGTGCGGGTAAGGAAGTCCGCTGCGCCGCGGGCCGACATAACCCCGCCCGGGCTTCCGCCACCGCCAATTCCCAGGCCGCCACCTTCGGAACGCTGCATCAGCACGACGCAGACAAGTGCGAAGGCAACGATGGCCTGCACCACGGTGAGGAAGAGAAAAAGGCTCATGCGATCAATCCAGCTGTAAAGTCAGGGCCGCTATCTAGGGATTGCGGCAAGGAACGGCAAGCGTCAGCCTTCCTGCGCCTCCGCTGCAGCCACGATGATGCCGAGGAAGCTCTCGGCCGTGAGGCTGGCACCGCCAACAAGCGCGCCGCCCACTTCGTCTGCCGCGAGCAGTTCGGCCGCATTGTCCGGCTTTACCGAACCGCCGTAGAGAATGCGGACCTTCGCGCCCTCCTCCTCGCCATAGATGCCTTGCAGCACCTTGCGGATCGAACGGTGCATCGCGCCGATATCCTCGACCGTGGGTGTACGCCCCGTGCCGATGGCCCAGACAGGTTCATAGGCGACGGTGACCTTGCCATCGACATCATCATCGACCGGAAGCGAGCCCTTGAGCTGCTCGGCGACGACGCTTTCGGCCTTGCCCGCATCACGCTGGGCCTCGGTTTCCCCGACGCACACGATCACGTTCATGCCCGCGGCAATTGCGGCATCGGCCTTGGCCCGGACATCCGCGTCCTTCTCGCCGTGATCGGCCCGTCGTTCGCTGTGGCCCACAATGGTGAAGCCCGCGCCGGCGTCCTTGAGCATGGCAGCAGAGATATCGCCGGTGTGCGCACCGCCATCGGCAGGGTGGCAATCCTGCGCCCCCACGCCGATCAGCGAGGCTTCCTTGCGCGTTGCGTGGATCAGGGTGAAAGGAGGAGCAAGGGCGACCTCCACTTTCATCAGCCGTTCGGCTGCCCGGTCAATCGCGCGCGCTTCAGCGAGCATTGCGCGTGTTCCGTGCATTTTCCAGTTACCGACGATGTAGGGGCGATCGGCCATTTCATTACCTTGGGTATCAGCAGAAGAATCCACCTGCCAGCGGCAGGGAAAGTCCTTGCCCGCTAAAGTGCCGGACACGGCTTGTCAAAGCTGCATTTCCACAATGTCGGCAAAGCGCGTTGCCCTGTTGCGGGCTAGCCGCCGGGGATATAAAGCGCCTCGCATTCACCGTAACGTCGACGGGGTGAAACACCCCGTCTGCACGTTATGGAAATGCTAACCAAGGATCGAGTGCGCACCCGTCATGCTCCAGCTTTTCAGGAACTTCTTCAAGTCGAAGATCGGCATCGTCGTGACGCTGGCCTTTCTCGGTCTCATCGCGTTCGCCTTCGCCAGCTCGGATGTAGCCAATACCGGTACTTTCGGCGGAGTCGCGGGCGGTGATCGCGTCGCCGTGGTGGGCGACAGGCGAATCGATTCCAACGAATTGTCCGTCCGGGCAACCGATGCACTGAGCCGGGTGAGGCAGCAGGACCCGACGATGACGATGGAAGCCTTCATCGCCGATGGCGGCCTGCAGGCAACGCTGGAAAGCGCCATCAGCCGCGCGGCCGTGGCGGAACTCGGGCAGATGTTCGGTCTGCGCGCGGGGACGCGCCTGGTCGATTCCGAGATCGCTTCGGATCCGAACCTGCGCGGCCTTGACGGCCAGTTCAGCAGCGAGAACTTCCGCGCCTTCCTGCGCCAGCAGGGCATCAGCGAGAATCTTTACCGCAACGACCGGGCAATGGGCCTGTTTGCCCAGCAGATGATCACTCCCCTTCAGCTGTCGCCGCAGCTTCCCGGCAAGATCAGTCGTCGTTATGCTGCGATGCAGCTGGAAACCCGCAGCGGCAAGATCGCGGCGATGATGGCATCGGCCTATTTGCCGGAGGAAGACCCGACCGACGCACAGCTGCGGGCATTCTATGAAGAGAACAGCAACGATTACATCAGGCCGGAACGCCGTGTGATCCGGTATGCCATCTTCACTGAAGACGCCTTCGCGCGCGCCGCTGCGCCAACCGACGAACAGATTGCAGAGCGGTACGAGGCCGACGCAGCGCTTTACGCGGCAAGCGAGAACCGCACGCTCACCCAGTTGATCGCCACCACGCAGGCCGCAGCGCAGGCCATTGTCGATGAAGTCAATTCCGGCACCGGCCTTGAGGCATCGGCGCGCAACAAGGGTTTGAGCACCACGGCAATTCCCGCGGTCACCCGCGCGGAACTTGCGAATTCGACATCGGATGCCGTGGCCGCCGCTGCTTTCGCGACTGCAGAAGGTGCAATCTCCGCTCCGGCGCGAGGCGAGCTTGGATGGTATGTCATCCGCGTCGACGATGTGGAACGCATCGCTGCCCGCACGCTGGAGCAGGCGCGTGACGAGATCGCGGCAACACTGACTGCGGAACAGACACGCACCGCACTGAACGACGGAATCGTGCGCGTCGAGGATGATTTTGCGCGGGGCCGAAACCTGACAGAAGTGGCCGAGAACCTTGGTGTCGAGATTTTGTCGACCCGGCCCGTTACCGCCGCCGGCCAGGTTTACGGCACGCAGGAAGCCGCGCCGCAGGAACTGGCACCCGTCCTCCCGGTGGCATTCGAGATGGAAGAGGGCAATCCCCAGTTGGCCGAGTTGGTCCCGGGCGAAAGCTTCATCATCTACGATGTGGCGGACATCACCCGTTCCAATGTCGCTCCGCTGACCGAGGTCCGCGACGAGGTGACACAGGCCTGGCGCTTCGCCGAAGGCATGAAGTGCGCGGGTGAAGCGACCGCGCGGATCATGGAGCGCGTGGAAGCGGGCAGCACGCTGGCAGAAGCCCTGCGCGCGGAGGAAACGTTCGTTCCTGCACCGGATGATATTCGCCTCAGCCGCGCACAAGTGGAGGCGAGCGGCCGGGTCACCCGCCCCATCGCACTGTTCTTCACCATGGCGGCCGGGACTTCCAAGCCGTTGGAAGCAGAGGAGCTGGGTTCCTGGTTCATTCTGCAACTGGACGACATTTCCACGCCCGAGATCGAGGATGACAGCCAGGTTCTGGCCCAAACCAGGCAGCAGCTGCTTCAGTTCGTGCCCGAAGAAATTACCGAGCAATTCGTCAACGCCACGGAGGCCGAGGTCGAGATCGAGATCAACCAGGTCGCCGTGGATGCCGTCGCAGCATTGCTGACCGGACAAACAAGCTAGGGTGGCGGGTCTGACTGGTTTCGAGACATCCTTGGCCCTCCCGGAAAACGCAGGGGCGGCGCGCAGCGCCATGGCCGCAGGCAAGCCCTCGCTTGTCTGGCGCAAGCTGGTCGCCGACACGGAAACACCGGTCAGCGCGGCCCTCAAGCTGATCAGGCCCGGGCGTGGCGACTTCCTGCTGGAATCCGTCGAAGGTGGCGAGATACGCGGGCGCTATTCGCTTCTCGGGCTTGATCCGGACCTCATGTTCCGGGCCACGGGCGCATCGTGCGAGGTCAATCGCAACTGGCGCGACGACCAGGATGCATTTGAGCCACTCGCAGGCGACAGCCTGGCCGAGTTGCGGGCCTTGGCACAAAGCTGCCGCATCGACGTGCCGAAGGAACTACCGCCGGCCCTCGCCTGCCTCGTCGGCTATTTCGGCTATGAAACGATCGGCCTTGTCGAGAAACTGCCCCGTGCACCGCAGAGCGAGCTCGACCTGCCCGACATGCTCTTCGGGCGCCCGACCCTCGTCCTGGTCTTCGACAACCTCAGCGATACGCTGTTCTGCATCGCGCTGCTGTGGGCAGACGGAAGCGATCCCGACCGGGCGATCGAGCAGGCTGGCGAGAGGATTGACGAGGCCTTGCGCAAGCTGGGCGAAGCCGTCCCTGCAAGCGAGCGGGCATCCGACCTGCCCGAGATGGAGCTCCATGCGGCGATGGATCCCAAGCTCTATGAGGAAATCGTCCTCAAGTCGAAGGACTACATAACGGCGGGCGATATCTTCCAGGTGGTGTTGGCGCAGCGCTTTACCTGCCCCTTCCCCTTGCCCCCCTTCGCGCTCTACCGCGCCTTGCGCCGGGTCAACCCCTCGCCCTTCCTGTATTTCCTCGACCTCCCCGGTTTCTGTGTTGTCGGCTCCAGCCCGGAAATCCTGGTCCGTGTTCGCAATGGCGAGGTAACGATCCGCCCGATTGCCGGAACCAGGCCGCGCGGCAAGACCGAGGAAGAGGATCGCGAGAATGAACGCAGCCTGCTGGCGGACCCCAAGGAATGCGCCGAACACCTGATGCTGCTCGACCTTGGCCGCAATGATGTTGGCCGTGTTGCGGCTGCAGACAGCGTCAAGGTGACAGACAGCTTCACCATCGAACGCTACAGCCACGTCATGCACATCGTCAGCAATGTCGTGGGCAGGCTGGCAGCCGATCATGACGCGATCGATGCGCTGTTCGCCGGTTTTCCAGCAGGCACGGTATCGGGTGCACCAAAGGTGCGCGCTTGCCAGATCATCGCGGAACTCGAACCGGAAACGCGCGGTCCCTATGCCGGCGGTGTGGGCTACTTTGCGCCCGATGGGTCGGTCGACAGCTGCATCGTGCTGCGAACGGCCGTGGTGAAAGATGGTGTCATGCATGTGCAGGCAGGCGCAGGCATCGTGGCTGACAGCAATCCGGACTACGAAGCTGCCGAGTGTCGCCACAAGGCCGGCGCGCTTGTCGCCGCTGCGCGCGAGGCGGCGCGGATCGCGAGCGAACCGGGTTTCGGTCAGTAGGGGCAGGACAATAAGACGCGCCGCAATTGCCCTGCTCCTGTCCCTCGCCGCCTGTGAAGCGCGGGTCGAGGAAGATGCCGAGATTGCGCCGGCCCCGGGCCCCAGCGAAACGCCAGAGGTCACCAGCGCCTGTGTTCCGGTGATCTTCGAGGATACAGCCTTCACGCATTGCACGGCCAATCCGGCCGAACACGCGATCCGCATGGTGGAAAGCACTGCCGATGGCGTGCCCTACCGCAATTTTGCTGCCTATGCCGGATCGCGCGGAGCAAACGCACCCCCCGTGGCCTTTGCGATGAATGGCGGCATGTTCGGAGAAGACGGACACGCCATCGGTTATTACGTCGAGGAAGGCGCGCGCCTGAAGAGCCTCAACCGCTCCGATGGCCCGGGCAATTTCCACATGCTGCCCAACGGTGTTTTCTTCGGCGATGCTTCAGAAGGTTGGCGCGTGTGGGATACCGATCGCTTCTACGAAAATGTCACGAGCCGCCCGGATTTCGGCACGCAGTCCGGACCCATGCTGGTAATAGCGGGCGAACTGCATCCGGACATCTCGCCGGAGGGAGATTCGCTTCGCATCCGCAACGGCGTTGGTATCGATCCGGCAGGCCGGGCACACTTCGTCATCAGTGACGAACCGGTCAGTTTCGGGCGGATTGCCCGCTATTACCGCGATGTGGTCGGCACGCCCAATGCGCTGTTTCTGGATGGTTCGGTCTCGCAATTATGGGACCCGGCAACCGGCCGCATGGACTACCGAGCGGACATGGGACCAATGATCGTGGTGGAAATGCGCGAAAATGGCGAATAAGGGACCAGCCATGATCCTTGTTATCGACAATTACGACAGCTTCACCTTCAACCTGGTCCATTACGTGATGGAACTGGGTGCTGAAGTGGTGGTCAGGCGCAATGACGCGATCACCGTGGAAGAAGCACTGGCGATGGAGCCGCAGGGCATCCTTATCTCTCCTGGCCCCTGCACCCCCAACGAGGCGGGCATCAGCCTCGACCTGGTGGCAGCCTGTGCGGAAAAGGGGATACCCTTGCTCGGCGTTTGTCTTGGCCACCAGTCGATTGGCCAGCATTTCGGCGGCAAGGTGGTGCGCGGCGGCCTCATGCACGGCAAGACCAGCCCGCTGGTCCATGATGGCACCGGCCTGTTCAAGGGCTTGCCCTCACCCTACACCGCCACCCGCTATCACTCGCTGATCGTGGAAGACATTCCCGATTGCCTTGTGGTCAACGCCACCAGCGAAACGCCGGGCATCGATGGTACGGCGGTGATGGGCTTCCGGCACAAGACATTGCCGATCCACGGCGTGCAGTTCCATCCGGAAAGCATCGCAACGGAACACGGCCACGCCCTGCTCGCCAACTTCCTGGAAATCTGCGGGATAAAGGCAAAGGAAGTCGCGTGAGCACTTCCCTCAGCCTGTCCGAAAGCGAAGCCCTGTTCGCCCGCATGCTCGACGGCGAGATGGAAGCAGGCGAGATTCGCGAGGTTCTGGTGGAACTCGCCGACCGCGGTGAGACAGCCCAGGAAATCGCCGGCGCGGCAAAGGCCATGCGCGACAGGATGGTGCGGGTTTCCGGCCCGGCCAATGCCATCGACGTGTGCGGCACGGGCGGCGACGGGCAGCATTCGCTGAATATCTCGACTGCCACATCCATCGTGGTGGCCGCTTGCGATGTCCCCGTTGCCAAGCACGGCAACAGGGCCGCCAGTTCCAAGGCAGGTGCCGCCGATACGCTGGAAGCGCTGGGCCTTGACCTTGCCCGGGCTGGTGAAGTGTCGGAAGACACGCTGAATGATCTCGGCATCACCTTCCTGTTTGCCCAGGCGCACCACCCCGCGATGAAATACGTGATGCCGATCCGCAAGGAGCTGGGACGCCGGACGATCTTCAACCTGCTCGGCCCGCTGGCCAATCCCGCCGGCATTACCCGCCAATTCGTCGGCATTGCCTCGCCCGACCTGGTTGAAACCTATCGTGACGCGATGAAGCTGTTGGGCATGAACCGCGCCATGATCGTTTCGGGAATGGAAGGGCTGGACGAAATTTCCATCGCCGGTCCCACCCGCATTGCAACCATCGGCATCGACGGTTTCGGAGACCAGCTTGTGCCGGAAGATGCCGGCCTCCCCCGACATCCGCTGGAAGCCATTCGTGGTGGTGATGCCGCATACAACGCCGCTGCCTTGAAGAGCCTGCTGGAAGGCGAGAGGTCCGCTTATCGCGATGCGGTGTTGCTGAACGCCGCCGGGGCGCTGATCGTCGCCGGCGAAGCGTCCGGTTGGGAAGAAGGCGCGGAGGAAGCTGCGGAAGCCATAGACAAGGGCTTGGCCAAGGGCCTGCTCGATTGCTGGATCGCCGCCACCCAATGACCAACAAGCTGATTGAGATCTGCGACACCAAGCGCCAGGAAGTCGCGGCCCGCAAGGCAAATGCCACCGTGGCAGACCTTGATGCCCGCGCAAGCGAGCAGACGGCTCCGCGCGGATTTGAAGAGGCCCTGCGTGCAAAGTCCAAGGACGGATTTGCGCTGATTGCCGAGATAAAGAAGGCAAGCCCGTCCAAGGGCCTGATCCGCGCCGATTTCCGCCCGCACCGGCACGCGATGGAATATGAAGCGGGCGGCGCTGCCTGCCTGTCGGTCCTCACGGACGCACCCTATTTCCAGGGACACGAGGACTACCTGATCGAAGCGCGCGCAAGTTGCGCCCTGCCCGTGCTGCGCAAGGATTTCATGGTTGATCCTTGGCAGGTTGCCGAAGCGCGCTCCATCGGAGCCGATGCCATCCTGATCATCGTCGCCGCACTTGATGATGCCCAGATGCAGGAAATCGAGGCGGCCGCCATCGAGCGCGGGATGGACGTGCTGGTGGAGGTGCATGACGAGCAGGAAATGGAGCGCGCATGTGCCCTGCGCTCCCGCCTGATCGGCGTGAACAACCGCGACCTGCGCACCTTCACGACCGACTTGGGCACGACCGAACGCCTGTCGACCCTTGCCCCCGAAGGCACGTTGCTGGTCGGGGAAAGCGGGATCAACTCCCATGCGGACTGCCAGCGCCTCGCGAAATCGGGCGTACGCACCTTTCTTGTCGGTGAGAGCCTGATGCGCGAGGAAGACGTCACGGCAGCGACCAGGGCACTGCTTGGATTGTAGTTCAGAGCAAATTTCCGCTTTACCTCCGTTACTTACGAGGCAATGATCGCTCTCGAGCTTCACCGACAGGAGGATGGAATGGGTATCTTCAGCTCTATCAAGGATGCGATTTTCGGTTCGGCAGACGCACAGGAGCCGGAAGCGCCCGCCGCTCCGGCTGCCAGCACGCCGTTCGGCAAGAGCAAGCCTGCCAAGCTCGACGAGGTGGATATCGAAGCAAGCCTGGATGCTCGCCCGCGGTCAGAAAATCTCAACTGGCGCACCTCCATCGTCGACCTGATGAAGCTTGTCGGCCTCGAAGCCAGCTATGCCGAGCGCAAGGAACTGGCGATCGAACTGGGCCGCGAAGGCTACTCAGGCACGGCGGAAGACAATATCTGGCTGCATCGCCAGGTGATGAGGAAGCTTGCAGAGAACGGAGGCCGGGTCCCGCCCTCGCTGCGGGATTGATTGGCAACACCACGTTACTTCTGGCATGGGCTGCTGCATGAGCAAGCTGACCCATCTCGATGAAAATGGTGCCGCCCGCATGGTTGATGTGGGGGGCAAACCCGAAACGGCTCGCAGCGCAACAGCCGCGGGCCTTATCCGCATGTCACCGGAAACGCTGGCCGCGGTGCGGGACGGTTCCGGCCCCAAGGGAGATGTGCTGTCCACTGCACGCATTGCAGGGATCATGGCCGCCAAGAAGACCGGGGAGCTTATCCCGATGTGCCATCCACTCGCGCTGGACAGCGTGAAAGTGGATTTCACCTTCAGCGATCAGGGAGTCGAGGTTTTTGCCACTGCCTCGCTCACCGGCAAAACCGGGGTCGAAATGGAGGCGCTGACTGCTGCATCCGTTGCCCTCCTTACCGTCTATGACATGGCAAAGGCCCTCGAAAAGGGCATGGTGATCGAACATGTCCGCCTGATCGAGAAAACCGGCGGCAAGAGCGGCACCTGGCGCGCGGAATGAGTCCACCGAAACCGATTCCGCTGGCAGAGGCCCAGTCACGCCTGCTGCAGAGCCTGCCGAGAAGCGGCATGGAAGTGATCGACCTTGCCGCCGCGAATGGCCGCTATCTGGCCGAGAGCCTCTATGCGCGGCGGACACAGCCTGCGGCTGATCTCTCCGCCATGGATGGCTATGTGGTGCGGGCGGACGATGTAGCCGGGCCGTGGCAAGTCGTGGGGGAGAGCGCGGCAGGCCACCCGTTTGAAGGGCGGCTCGAACCTGGGCAGGCAATCCGCATATCGACCGGCGCGCTGATGCCCGACGATGGCGGCCTTGTCTTGTTGCAGGAGAATGCCGATCGCGATGGCGACAGGCTTGCCCTCAATGGCGAAGGCGATCCGACACAGCGCCACATCCGGCGCGAGGGCTTCGATTTTCGAGAGGGTGACGAGCTGCTTGCTGCTGGCAAGCAGATGAACGCCGCAAGTATCGCCCTGGGCATCTCGGCAGGAAACACCCAGTGTACCTGCTTCGAACAACCGAGGATTGCCATCATCGACAGCGGTGATGAGCTCGCGCAGGATCCCGAGAATATCGCGCGCCACCAGATCCCTGCCAGCAATGGCGACATGCTCGCGGCAATGGTGGCTCCCTACGCCGCAGCAGTGGTGAGGCTAGGCCCCGTCAAGGATCGGCTGGAAGACCTCGTCGCAGCGCTTGAAGGGGCCGAAGGCTGCTCCATGATCGTTACCAGCGGCGGGGCATCGGTCGGAGATCACGATCTTGTCCGCCCGGCGCTCGAACAATGGGGAGCAACGATCGATTTCTGGCGCATTGCCATGAAACCGGGAAAGCCGCTGATGGTCGCCCGCAAGGATGACCGCATGATCCTCGGCCTGCCGGGCAACCCTGTATCTTCCTTCGTCACGGCGTTCTTGTTCCTGTTGCCTGCCTTGCGACGCATGTGCGGCGGCACCAGCGCAATACCCAAAGTCATCACCCTGCCGCTTGACGGCGAACTGCCCGCCATCGGCAAACGCACGGAATTCGTGCGGGCGCGGCTGGTGGATGGCAAGGCCGCTCCCTTGGGTGAACAGGATTCCAGCGCACTCGTTGCCTTGTCGCGCGCTGACCTGCTGATCCGCCGCGAGATCGGCTCCCCCGCGGCAAGCAGCGGCGATCCGGTGGATTGTTATCTGCTCCAGCACGGCGGTATCGCTTGACGTAGACGATTCTGTTTTCTAATTGTTCCTTGTTCGTTCCCGTATTGGAACGGAAATAAGGGGAACATACCCATGCTGACTGCCAAGCAGCGCGAACTGCTGATCTTCATCCAGCGCAAGCTGGAGGACACCGGCATCTCGCCCTCTTTCGAAGAAATGAAGGACGCACTTGATCTCAAGAGCAAGTCCGGTGTCCATCGCCTGATCTCCGCCCTGGAAGAGCGGGGCTTCATCCGTCGCCTGCCCAATCGCGCCCGCGCGCTCGAAGTTCTCAAGCAGCCTGATGACGTGTCCGCAACACGCAATCTTGCCGCGAATGCAGCATCGAACGATGCCGTTGGCGGCGTGATCGGCTCCGGCAGCACGGTTCCGCAGGCGGCCAACGACGTGATCGAGGTTCCGCTTCACGGACGCATCGCAGCCGGTGTCCCGATTGAAGCGCTTGAGGACAACCAGTCCCTTCCCGTCCCCGCGGCCCTGCTTGGCAGCGGTGAGCACTACGCGCTTGAGGTTTCCGGCGATTCCATGATCGAGGCGGGTATCCTCGATGGCGACTTCGCCCTCGTGAAGAAGGCAGACAGCGCGCGCGATGGCGAGATCGTGGTCGCGCTGGTGCGTAACGAGGAGGCGACCCTCAAGTACCTGCGGCATGAAAACGGCAAGGTCGTGCTGGATCCCGCCAATGGTGCCTATGATCCGCAGGTTTATGACGAGCACGAAGTGCAGGTCCAGGGCAAGCTGGCCGGCCTGCTGCGCCGCTACCACTAAGGCAATCGGTTTGCGCGGGCGGAGTCAGTCGCCACGCCGCCCGCGCCACCATCCGTGATCGCCCTGCATCTGGGCCACACTGGTAACTTCCGGGCCATCCAGAACTATCGCCAGGCCGCCGGTTTCCTCCAGCATTCGCCTGTCCGCTTTCAGCCAGCGCGGTTGGCAACTTCCCGGCAACCAGCGATCCGCAATCACGATATCAGCGCGTTCGCACGCGGCAGCCAGCGCACGCTCGGTGACGAATTCGTCGCTTCGGCTCATGAGGATATGCCAGTCACGGCCGCCACGTTGTAGGGTGACGACACAGAAGTCTGCCGAGCAATCGGCTCCTCGCCAGTCTTCCAGGCCAACCGGTTCCGCCGTAACCCCGGCCAGTTCCATCAGGTTCTCTCGCGTATAGTCACTGCGGCTCTGCCGCAGGACCAGCAGTTCCTCGCTCTCACCGGTGATGCCGACATGCCTTCCATCGCCGGAAACCAGCAGGTCAGGCACTGGCGTTTGCAGGAGCATGACGGTGCCAAGCAAGTCTGGCCCGAAACCCCAAAGCCTTGCCCTTCCCTTCCACAATGCCAGCCACATGCCTCCGGCAAGGAACAGGCTGAAAGTCAGTCCGTCCATCTGCGGCATCAGTTTCACTGCACCCGGCTGGTTGGCCGTGAAGTGAGCGATCCCTAGCAGAAGCCCTAGCGATTTCTCGACCAGCCACCACGCGGGTGAGCCCAGGCCCACCACATCCAGCACCAGCGCCAGCGCGATTAGCGGCATGGAAACGAAGGTGACAAGCGGGATGGCGAAAACATTGGCAAGCGCGCCATAAACGCCTGCCCGATGGAAGTGGAACAGGACGATCGGCATCAAGGCAATCTCGATCACAAGGCCTGTCACCAGCAACATCAAAACCCGCCGCCCGGTATGGGTGAACCAGCTTTCCTCGCGGGGCCAGAGAAACTCGCGGACCGGCGCGCTGCCGTGCAAGGCGACAATCGCGATGACGGCAGCAAAGCTCATCTGGAAACTCGGCCCCAACAGCGATTCAGGCCACAGCAGCAACACAACCACCGCCGCAACGGCCACCATCCGCAAGGACAGCGCCTCGCGTCCCAAGGCAAGTGCTCCAAGGACCAGCAGGGCAGCCAGGCAACTGCGTACTGTGGGAACCTGTGCGCCAGTAAGCAGGGTATAGCCGATCCCCGCCAGGGCGGCGATCGCTGCCGCCAAGATCGGCAACCGCACCCGCAAGGTGAGCCAGGGCCACAAGGCGAGCAGCGTGATGGCGAGGAAATAGGTACCCGCAATCACGGCACTCACGTGCAAGCCGCTGATGGACAGCAGGTGGGTCAACCCGGCATCGCGCATCGCCACTTCATCCGCCTCGCCGATTGCGCCACGGTCCCCGCTGGCAAAGGCCGCCGCAATCGTGCCCGGGCCACCATCAACGCGTCCGCGAACGTGGGCGGCCAAGCTGCGCTGGATCTCTGCAAGAAGGCTGCCTCTCTCGGCTGCCTCGAGCAATTGCGGTTCACCTTGCACCGTGCCCGTTGCCACCAACCCGTCGAACCAGGCTGTTCGCGCAAAATTGTATCCGCCGGGCAGCATTGGCGGCGCCGGCGGCATAAGCCGTGCCTGAACGCGAACGACACTGCCTTCACTGAAAGCTTCCTGATCTGCATCCAGGGGTACGTTCACGCGGATCTTGATCGCCTCTCCGGTTTCCGGATGGCGCGTCGCCATGACAAGCCGGGTGCGATCCTGAGCCGGTTGTTCGATGCGATCCAGCACCCGCCCGTCAAAAACCCCCGAAATCGGCCGTTCGAGCGCGGCCTGACCGACCATTTCCGATCGCGCCCAGATCAATCCAACGCCGAAAGCAAACAGCAGGCAGACCGAAACGATAGCCGTGAGGACCCGATTGCGTTCTTCCCGACCGCGCCATGCGGCAATCGCGCCCAATGCCAGAAGCAACGCCAGGCCCATCGCGAGGACCCACTGGAAGCTGTCTTTCAGGACGAACCAGGCCCCAATTCCCGACGCCATCGCAACAGCAAGCCAAGGTCCGTGATCAAAACCCGCAGTCTCAAGAAATGCCTCAACTGCGTTGCCCACGCTGGACAAAGACGCGCGCTTTCGCCAAGGCGTATGCCGCAACGCAGCATCGCCGGATTCCTCCCCCATCGGGACCAGTAGATTCTGGCCTGTTGCCATGATTGAATAGGACAGGAATCAAAGCCTTATGGCAAGCAGTACCGGAAATGGCACTGGCGCGGATCGCCTGGTTGTTACGCGCTTTGCCCCGTCACCCACCGGTTTTCTCCATATCGGCAATGCCCGCACCGGGCTGTTTTCCTGGCTTTATGCCCGTCATCATGGCGGCAAGGCGCTGTTGCGTATCGAAGACACGGACAAGCAGCGCAGCACCCAGGAAGCGATCGACGTGATCCTGGACGGGCTTGCCTGGCTAGGGCTCGATTTCGACGGCGAAACCGTGTTCCAGTCGCAGCGGGCAGATCGCCATGCGGAAGTGGCCTACAAACTGCTCGAGGCAGGCCGCGCCTACAAGTGCTTCGCCACTCCTGAAGAACTGGCCCAGATGCGCGAGGAACAGCGCGCAGCCAAAAAGCCCATGCGTTACGATGGACGCTGGCGCGATCGCGATCCTTCCGATGCACCCGAGGGAGCCCCCTTTACCGTTCGCATCAAGTCGGAAACGACTGGCGAGACCGTGATCGATGATGCCGTTCAAGGTACGGTGAAGGTCCGGAACGAGGAAATCGACGATTTCATCCTGCTGCGCGCCGATGGCACCCCCACCTACATGCTGGCCGTGGTGGTTGATGACATGGACATGGGCTGCACACACATCATCCGCGGCGATGACCACCTGAACAATGCGTTCCGGCAGTTGCAGGTGATCAAGGCGATGCAGGGCCTGGAGGAAGGCTGGGAAGAGCCGACCTATGCCCACGTGCCGCTGATCCACGGGAATGACGGCGCCAAACTTTCCAAGCGTCACGGCGCGCTGGGTGTCGATGCCTATCGCGACGAGTTGGGCATCCTGCCTGAAACGCTGTTCAACTACCTGCTTCGCCTTGGCTGGGGCCACGGCGACCAGGAAGAGTTCACGCGCGAGGAAGCGATCGAGTTTTTCGACCTTTCCGGTGTCAACAAGGGCCCGAGCCGCTTCGACATGAAGAAGCTGCTCAGCATGAACGGCAACTATATCCGCAAGGCCGACGACCGGAGGCTCGCAGAGATCGCAGCTGCCCGGATCGGCCCGAGTGCGGATGTCGATTTGCTAACCCAAGCCATGCCGGTCCTCAAGACCCGCGCGCGAGACATGAACGAATTGGCCGACGGCGCCGCCTTCCTGTTCAAGAAACGCCCGCTGGAAATGGAAGAGAAGGCTGCCTCGCTGCTGGACGATGACGCGCGCACGCTTTTGTCGCAGATTTCCATCCGTCTAGGCAGTGAAACAGACTGGACAATCGAGGCTTTGGAAGCCAATCTGAAAGCCTATGCAGAGGAGCTGGACCTCGGTCTCGGCAAACTCGCGCAGCCGCTTCGCGCGGCACTCACGGGGCAAACCACCTCGCCGGGTATTTTCGACGTTTTGGTACTCCTGGGCCGGGAAGAAAGCCTTGCGCGAATTGACGCGCAGGCCAACGGCTGACGGGACAACAACTGATCGCAAGGAGACAGCATTTGTCGGACAAGAAGGCGCAACTCACAATCGGTAGCGACAGCTATGAATTCCCGGTCATGCAGGGGAGTACCGGCCCGGATGTGATCGATATCCGGAAGCTTTACGGCCAGACCGGCGCGTTCACCTTCGACCCCGGCTACAAGTCCACGGCATCCTGCGAAAGCTCGCTGACTTATATCGACGGTGACGAAGGCGTGCTGCTGCATCGCGGTTATCCGATCGGCCAGCTGGCGGAACATTCCAGCTTCATGGAAGTGTCCTACCTGCTTCTGAACGGCGAGCTGCCGTCCAAGGACGAGCTAGACACCTTCGAAGACACCATCACGCGCCACACCATGCTGCACGAACAGCTGTCGCAGTTCTACCGCGGTTTCCGGCGTGACGCGCACCCGATGGCGGTGATGTGCGGCGTGGTCGGCGCGCTGTCTGCCTTCTACCATGACAGCACCGACATCTCCGATCCGATGCAGCGGCGCATTGCCAGCCACCGCCTGATCGCCAAGATGCCGACAATCGCCGCGATGGCCTACAAGTATTCCATCGGCCAGCCCTTCGTCTATCCGGACAACTCGCTGAGCTATACCGGCAACTTCCTGAAGATGACCTTCAGCGTCCCGGCGGAACCTTACGAAGTGCTGCCCGCCGTCGAAAAGGCGATGGACCGCATCTTCATCCTGCATGCGGACCACGAGCAGAATGCTTCGACTTCGACCGTTCGCCTTGCCGGCTCTTCGGGTGCCAACCCGTTTGCCTGTATCGCTGCGGGCATCGCCTGCCTGTGGGGCCCGGCGCATGGCGGCGCGAACGAGGCGTGCCTCAACATGCTGCGCGAGATCGGCACTCCGGAACGCATCCCGCACTACATCGAGCGCGCGAAGGACAAGAACGATCCGTTCCGCCTGATGGGCTTCGGCCATCGGGTCTACAAGAATTATGACCCGCGCGCGACGGTGATGCAGAAGACCGTGCGTGAGGTTTTCGAAGCGCTCAACGTCAACGATCCGATCTTCGAGGTCGCCCTGCGGCTCGAGGAGCTTGCGCTGGAAGACGATTACTTCAAGGAAAAGAAGCTGTTCCCCAACGTGGACTTCTATTCCGGTGCAATACTCTCCGCGATCGGTTTCCCGACCACGATGTTCACCGCCCTCTTCGCCCTTGCCCGCACCGTGGGCTGGGTTGCCCAGTGGAACGAGATGATCTCCGATCCCGGCCAGGTCATCGGTCGCCCGCGCCAGCTCTACACGGGCCCGACCCAGCGCGATTACGTACCGATCGACCAGCGCTGACGGACCGGGAATCCCCGAAGTCAGGAAAGGCCCTGCCCGTGTGGCGGGGCCTTTTCGTTTCAGCCGTTCGGATCCGCGGGCAGATGCAGCGTGAAGCGGGCACCCTGCCCCTTGGCGCTCTCGACAGTCAGGCTACCGTTCATGGCTTCGGCAAGCCTGCGCGAAATGTACAAGCCGAGGCCGGATCCCCCGTCTCCGCTGCGACCGAGGCACTCGAATTTCGAGAACACGCGCGCCTGCTCTTCTTCCGAGAGACCCTCACCCTGATCAGCAACCGTGACCCTGGCCCTGCCATCAGCGCTTTCGACCCTCAACCAGACTTGCGAGCCTTCGGGAGCATATCGGATGGCATTTCCGAGGAGGTTTAGCAGCACCTGGAGGACACGGCGAAACTCGCCAATCGCGGGCGCACTTTCATCCGGCTTGGGCGCGTCGATACCAATGCCCCGTTCCTGGGCGCGGACGCCCAGGATGCCCGCGGCCCTGCGTGTCACATCGGCAAGGTCAATCTGGTCAGGCGCGGGATTGAAATCCTCATCCTCGACCATCTCGAGCGTTGTCAGGTCATCGATCAAGGCCAGCAGGTGCTCGCCAGCTGAAGCAATATCCGCGGCGTAGTTGGAATATTCCTCGGCAAGCGGGCCAGCCAGCTGAGTGCGGATCGTTTCTGCATTGGCAATGATGCGCGATACCGGCTGGCGCAGCACAGGGGCGATTTCGAGCCCGATCCCGGGCAGCTTGCGCTCTGCATTCGACCGGGCCGGCCTTGCCGGCTTTCTCTCGGGCTCCGCTTGCTGTTCGGCGCTCAGGAAAAGCTCATAACCATCGCTACCCGCAATCGGCTTGCCCAATGGCACGATCAAGGCGCGCCAATCGCGATCCGATCCGGAAACCTTCATCCGGGCACCGTCAAGCAATCGCCAGTGCACCGGCTGGTGATGCGCGTTGCCTTCCAGTTCGACATAATCGGTCCAAGGCTTGCCAATCCCGCCCCGCATACGCGTGACCAGGTCCTGCAATTCCGGGCAATCACTCTCAACAGTCAGGATGTCCTGCTGCGGACCAAGTCGCGCAAACAGCTCCGCAAACTGGCGTGCCATCGCCTCCTGGCGCTTGCGCTCATCGCCAACGGAAGGCTCTTTCAAGGGAGCGCTTTGCCAGTTCGAAACGGTGATCAGGCAACCGCCATCCTCGCCTTGAGGCTGGACTTCGACCCAGGCCGAAATGCTTTCACCATCGTCGCGTGCCTGGATCGCCTGGGCAACCTTGAAACCGTAGAGTCGCGCCTTGCGGACCAGTTGCAGCAAGGCGGGCGCAACGATCAGGCCCGGCAACTCCCCGCCGTTGCGCAACTGCAAGCCAGCGAGCGGTTCATCCGCTTCCACCAGCCAGTCGCTCTCGTTTGTGCGAGCACGGGCAGTAAGGCTTGGGGCCCGGGTCATGGATCAGCCCCGGCGGCCGTCACCCATGTCACCCAGCAGCGCGGCGGCACTGGCGGATGAAAGCCTGTCGATGCCGGCAGGCATGTCCCTGTCCGGATGGATATAGAGGAACTGTTCCTCGACCACGTCCTTGCGCAAGCCCGCAACCCGCAGCGAAACGGCAAGGCGCGCGAGCTGGTTGTCTCCCAGCGAGAGAATGGTGAGGTTGCGGTCCTGGCCGGCTGCCATCGCAAGCCCGGTTGCGAATACGGCAAGACCGGCATGATCCACAGCCAAGGCACGGGTGGCGTTGCGTCCCAGCGACATCACCAGCCTGGTCAACTGGCCAAGCCTGCTTTCCGCCTCGTCATAGCCGGCACGCAGGCCCGCTTCGGCCCTGGATGCCGCTTCGTCCTCACCGGCATGGCCGCGCATGCACAACAAGGCCTTGCGGAACAGGTCTCCCGGCAATTCGGCCAGTGGCATTTCCATCCGGCGCATCTGCTGGATGAAACGCGCCTGTGCAGAGATCGCGCGAATGGCAGCCCCGGCCGTCTTCTCGTCCTGGGATGCAGCCAATTCCTGGAGCAGCGGAGACAACACATGATCGATACCGCTGCGTTGGCGAAGCTGTTCAGCCATCTTTGCTTCCAGCGTCTTCGCGTGAACATGAGCAAGGAATGCCGCATCTTCGAACAGCAGGCGGGCCAGATCCTGGCGATGAAGGTCTGCGAAGTCTCCCGGTTCGATGGCCCCGTCTGCGGCAGCGCGCGCAAGCAGAAATTGCTGCGCCACATGCGCGGTCATCCCGCGCACCCTGGCAATCACCTCATCACTGAACAGCGCTTCATCGCGATTGGCCAGCAAGTGACGCAGGATCGGACGTGTTGCCGAAAGGACTGCGTCTTCACTGGCAAGCCGCTGACGCAGAGCAGAATCATCCGGTACGCTCGCAGCGCTGTCTTGAATGTTGGTGTTCATGGTCACTGCCCTATCCGAATAGGGTTAAATCACGGTTAGCTGCGCGGTCTTGCCGCAGGGAGAAGGCCCACTGCCGCAACCAGCAACGTGCCCAGCATGATCGCCGCCTCGACATTGGCGAGATACCCGAAGAATCCGATCAGCACGGCAAGCAAGGCACGATCGCGCAGCCTTGCCAGCCACGTCAGCTGCTTGCCTCGCGTCAGGTGCAGGGCTGCCAGGAGCATCAACGGCGGGAACAGGCGCTGGTACCAATGCCCGTCGATCGCGAGAATTCCGGCACCCAGCATGGCAATATCCACCAGCCAGGGCAGTTTGTGCCAATATCCGGCAGGCTCGATCGGAGCGCTTGCGAGCCGCTTGGCACCGAAGCTGGCTTCCAGCGCAAACACCGCCAGGACGAGCGAAAGGAACGCAGCCGCACCATAGCCAACTCCCGCCAGCCCGACGGCACCGGTGGCGATGGCACAACCCGCCAGCAAGGAGCCCGTCACCAGCCTGGATCTGCCAGCGAGGCGCGAACCGAATTTCTGCAGCAGCTTGCCGACAATCTGTCGCGAAAGCGGCGCATCAGCGGGCGGCAGGACAATGCGGGACAGCCAGCGCTCCTCCAACAGGGCGAGGTTGGCACCATCATGCATGAGCGTCCAACTGCCATCAGCGAGCGCTTCCTGCGATAGCGCGGTTTCCGGCAGCCTGCCCTGCAAGGCTATGCGCAGCAGGGCCGGTGCCGCCTCGCTGTCTTCCGGCAGCTGCAATAATGCCGAAAGGTGGCGCCCCCCGATCACCAAGGCTCCAGACCAGGCGCGGGTCAAATCTATCCGCTCGAAACCTGCCTCCACCACGGCACCGGCAGGTAGCGTCAGCACACCGCCCCGACGCAATTCATCAATCGGAAAAGCCGCGCGCGTCGGAAGCAGGTTATCCTGCAGGACCAGAAGGTTGTCATCATCGCCGACAACCGCCGGAAGCGCATGTGGTCCGGATATCTCCCTGAGCTTCAAGCCCAGCTCCTCCGCCCTGTGGCGGGTAGCGGTGGCCTCCTGCGTCCCACCACCGAGCAACAACAACTCGCGGCAGCCGACAGCGGCGGCAAACTCGGCCTGGCGTTCACCAAGATAGCGACCCAGCACACGCCGGGAAGGCAAATTGCCCGCTGCCACCTGGACAAGGGCATGGGATATGGAAGCGCCGATGGTGTTCACATGAGCAAAACTAGGGTCAGCGATGCAGCCTGCCAAGCGCTCAGGAAGGACATTCAGACCTTATCAGCAAGACTTTCCGAATAATGCGATAGCTGGCGCAGGATGACCGGATCCCCCGGTGCCGAACTTTGCGCCACCTTGGCAAGGCGCACGAGCTCCGGAGCGTGGAAGCTGCTTCCCAGTCCGATCAGGCGCATGGCCGCCACTTCCCAGTTGCCATCGCAGCGAGCCCTGCGCAGCAAATCCACATTCTGCGCAACGCTTTGGCGGAAACTGGCGATCAACTCCGCACGCAGTTGTGCATCATCGCCCGCCGCAGCGGCCAGATTAGCATCGAAGTCACTGTTTTCCATCGCGATCATGCATGCTCTCTACCATATCCGCAGTTAAGGCGGCTTTAAACTGGCGCGAGCGGCTGATATCATCCCAAAATGAGCAGACGGAAAAACCTGATCGCCCTTGAGAACGGTAGCGATGCCGGCGAGCCGACGGCTGAAGAACCGATGGCGGAAGACATGACGGCCGGACAGTCGCAGGACGACGTTTTCGAACCGGCCGAAGATGAATTCGAAGGCTGGGAGGAAGACGCGCCCGAGCCGCGCAGGAACATCCTCCTGCCGACCTTGGCCATACTCGCGATCGCGAGCTGGACTGCGTTTTTCGGATGGGTGCACCATCAGGAGATGCTTGCCGGCACAACGCCGGGTGCATGGGCTGAATGGATTATCGACTGGTCAGTACCGGTGCTGCTCGTGGTGGCGCTTTGGCTGCTGGCAATGCGCAACAGCGTGCGCGAGGCACGGCGCTTTGGCGAAACCGCGCAATTGCTCTCAGCCGAATCCGCAGCGCTTGAAGCGCGGCTCACGACGGTCAATCGCGAGCTGAGCCTTGCGCGGGATTTCATTGCCTCGCAATCGCGCGACCTGGAGTCTCTCGGTCGTGTCGCCACGGAGCGGCTTTCCACACATGCTGATCGCTTGCAGGCACTGATCCGCGACAATGGCGAGCAGGTAAACGCAATCGGGTCTGTCAGCGACACCGCCGTCAGCAACATGGACAAGCTGCGCGACCAGTTGCCGGTCGTCTCGAATGCGGCGCGCGACGTGGCCAACCAGATCGGCAATGCGGGCAACACCGCGCAGGGACAACTCGAAGAGCTTGTCGCCGGCTTCGAGCGGCTGAACGAGTTCGGCGAGGCGAGCACACGCCAGGTGGACAGCCTTGGCGCCAAGGTCAGCGAAATGCTGGCCGGTTTTGCGGCGCGGCTCGAGGAACTGGAGCGCCAGTCAGGAGAACGGTTTGCCACCCTGCGCGAAAAGGACGAGGAGTTCCGGCTGGAACTGGAAGCGCGCGAAACCGACACCTTGGCCGCGATCCGTCGCCGCGCCGAGGACCTGCAACGCGAGTTGGCAGAACTTTCCGCCCAGGCCAGCCAGCAGGAAGAACTCGCGGCGAGCGAGATCCAGTCCCGCCTTGCCACCCTGCGCGATGAGGGGACGCGCCTTTCCCAGGACCTGCGCGATAGCCAGGGCGAAACGGAAGAGCTCTGGAAAGCCTCGATCGAAGCGCTGCGCGAACGCATGACGCAGGCGATTACCGACATCAGCAAGATCGATGAGGCGGCAATGGACAATGCCCGTCGGCGCATGGAAGCCTTGCAGCAAGCCGGTGAACGCGTGAACGAGACGATGAAGCGCAGCACGCAGGCCTTTGACGAGGAGTTTGCGCGACGTCGCGAGGAAGCAGAAGCTGCAGAGGAGCAGGCCCTTGCGGCGCTGGAGGAACGCATATCGCAGTTTGCCTCTCGCAATTCCGAGGCCCAGGAACAGCACCTGGCGCACATGGCGGCACTGGCCGAACGCGGTGATGCATTGGGCCAGAGACTTGCCGAATTCGACCGCGAGCTCTACCGCCTTGCCGAAAAGGGCGGCGAGCAAAGCGACAAGCTGGCCCAGTCCAGCGAATTGCTGGCAGAACGCCTGTCGCAAAGCCGCGCCATACTCGAAGAGAATGGCACCTTCGTCGCACGCCTCACTGACGATTGCGTACGCTTGCTGGAGTTCATCCGCTCGAGCACGGATTACTCCGAAGGCGCACTATCCAGCGCCATCGGGAATGCGGAGTCCCGCCTCGCCCAATTCGAGGTCAAGGCCGCTGCAGTCGCCGAACTGGTCAGCAGCGCCGAAGGCAAAGGCCGCCTGCTGGAACAGCACGTTGCATCAACGGGAGAGCAGTCCGCTGCGCAGATCCGCGTGATCGAGGGGCTTCAGGAAGGGTTGGCAGCGATTGCCAGCCAGACCACCCAGCTGACCGAGCAGGCCCGTGAGGAGCTGCAACAGGCCATCGAGAGTCTTCAGGAGGCATCAACCAGCACGCTGGCCGAGATGCGCTCAGGCCAGGCCGAGGCCGTTCGTGCGATTGCGGAAAAGGTCGGCTCGGAAGGAGCGGAAGCGATCGAGGAGGCAATTCGAAAGGCAGCCAGCGAGACCATTGCCGAACTGGAAAGCGCATCCGCCAAGGCAAGCGAACGTGGCCGCGAGACCGCAAGCGCCTTGCGCGACCAGCTGGTGCGCGTCAACGAACTGGCAAGCAACCTCGAACAACGTGTTGCCCAGGCCCGCGCCCGTGCGGAAGAACAGGTGGACAACGACTTCACCCGCCGCATGGCGCTGATCACCGACAGCCTGAATTCCTGTTCGATCGATATCGCGAAGGCTTTCGATGCCGAGGTGAGCGACCTTTCATGGGCAAGCTACCTGCGCGGTGATCGCGGCATTTTCACGCGGCGTGCCGTGCGACTGCTCGATAATTCGCAATCCCGCTCCATAAGCGAGGCCTATGAGGCTGATCCGGAGCTGCGCGAGGCGATCAACCGCTACATCCATGACTTTGAAGCCATGTTGCGCGGCGTGCTGTCCACCCGCGATGGCAATGCCATTGCCGTTACGCTGCTGTCATCGGACATCGGCAAGTTGTACGTCGCCCTCGCCCAGGCGATCGAACGGTTGCGGGATTAGCTCTCGCCCGCAGTTTCGGCCCCCGGCGGTGACCCGAAGAGGTTCAGGTCATCAACGGTGATCCATCCGTTGATGTAATTTGCAACATACAGTGCCGTGAACACGGCGGCGAGCAGCGTGGCACGCAAGGCGAGCCTTCCCGGCCGGAAATCGGCTGGAGCGCTGTCTGCCTGACCGGGCACTTTTTCCAACCCCGCCTCTTCATGGGTCCGCACACCGAAAGGGAGCATCAGGAATGCCGTCATCACCCAGAACAGGGCATAGATGGCGAGGATTGAAGTCAACTGCATGGGCTGGGCTCTACTCTTCCGGCAGGATCACGCGGGTCTGTGGGCGCTTGCCGGACCAGCGCTGTGCAGCACGCCGAGCGGCAAGGCGGGCGGCTTCATGGATACTCTCGCGATCCCGCGCCGCTGCTCCGCGCAGTTTAGACAAGGATCGCTTCACATCCTCGATCGCTTCGTCGATGAAAGCGTCGTAATCCTCGTCCAGCGGCAATCCGATCCCTTCGATCTGGATCGATCCGCCCTTGCCAAGGACCACCACCAAGTATCCGTCGCGAGACAGGCGGCGGCGCATCGTGATCGCCTCGCCGTCAGCCGGCACGATGATGTCGCCATCAAGGACAAGTCGGCCGGTTTCCACCTCGGCAATCTTGCCCGGCGTACCGGGTGCCAGGCGCACGATATCGCCGTTCTTCTGGAAAATATTGCGGGCAATGCCGTTGGCCTGCCCCAACCGTGCCTGTTCCATCATGTGGCGGATCTCGCCATGAACCGGCACCAGGATTTCCGGGCGAATCCAGCTGTAGAGAGCCTCCAGCTCCGGCCTGCCTGGGTGCCCCGACACGTGGATATGGCTCTGCCTGTCAGTCACCATTACCACGCCGCGCTGCGCCAGTTCGTTCTGGATACGCCCGATGGCAAGCTCGTTGCCGGGAATGACGCGACTCGAAAACAGCACCACATCTCCTTCGTCCAGGGAAATGGGGTGGTTGTCTTCCGCTATGCGCGCCAGGGCCGCCCGCGGCTCGCCCTGCCCGCCCGTGGCAATGAACATGACCTCACCACGGCGCATGCCCATCGCCGTGTCGAAATCGACGACGCGCGGAAAGTTCTGGAGGTACCCGTTCGCCCGCGCGACATCGATGATCCGGTCCAAAGAGCGACCGGCAACGCACAACGCCCGACCGGTTTCCTCCCCGATCTCGCCAAGGGTCTGCAGGCGCGCGACATTCGAGGCAAAAGTAGTGATCAACACACGTTTGCCGGAGTGCTTGCGCACCTCTTCCAGCAGCCCGCGATACACAGCACCTTCGGAGCCCGAGGCGTTGGGATTGAACACATTGGTGGAGTCACAAACCAGCGCCAGCACGCCCTCGTCACCGATCGCGGTGAGCTCCTCTTCCGTAGTCGGCTCGCCGATGATCGGTTCCTCATCCAGTTTCCAGTCGCCCGTGTGGAAGACCCGGCCGTAAGGCGTATCGATCAGCAGCGCGTTGCCCTCCGCAATCGAGTGGGCAAGCGGGATATAGGTAACCTCGAATGGTCCGATGTCGAAACTGCCATGATCATCATCGATCACGATCAGTTCGACACTGTCGGCAATCCCCGCCTCATCCAGCTTGCGCAGGATAAGGTCGGCGGTGAACGGCGTGGCATAGAGCGGCACGCCGAGGTCAGCCGCGAAATAGGGGATCGCACCGATGTGGTCTTCATGCGCGTGGGTAAGCACGATGGCCAGGAGGTCTTCCGCCCGTTCCTCGATGAAGGCGGGGTCAGCGAACATCAGTTCGGTTCCGGGATATTCGGCCTGGCCAAAGCTCATGCCCAGGTCGACCATCAGCCACTTGCCCTGGCATCCGTACAGGTTGACGTTCATGCCGATCTCGCCGGACCCGCCGAGCGCAAGGAACAGCAATTCGTCTTCCGGTGTGTAGTCTTTCTTCATGCGGCTCCCGCGCGTTCGGCAATCATTGCCAGGCCCTGCAGCGTCAGGTTGCCATCGACGGCATCGAATATCCCGGTATGTTCATCGAAGAGGACAGCCAGGCCGCCGGTGGCGATAACCTTGGTCGGCCGGCCGATCTCTGCCTTCATGCGGGCAATCAACCCTTCCATCATCGCGACATAGCCCCAGAAAACACCGATCAGCATCTGGTCTTCCGTATTGCGGCCGATCACGCTGTCGCCGCGCGGTTCGTCAATGGCTATGCGCGGCAGCTTGGCGGTATTGTTGACCAGGGCATCCAGCGACAGGTTGATGCCGGGACAGATGATGCCACCCTTGTAGGCCCCGTTGAAATCGACCACGTCGAAGGTTGTCGCGGTACCGAAATCGAGCACGATCAGGTCTCCCGAATACTTCGCATGGGCTGCGATCGCGTTGACTGCCCTGTCCGCGCCAAGCGAGCGCGGCTCGTCCACGTCGATCTCGATCTGGTATGCCGCCTTGCCTTCGCCAGCGAACAACGGCTCCACGCGAAAATACTTCTGCGAAAGCACGGTCAGGTTGTGCCGGGTGCGGGGCACAACGCTGGAGATCACCATGCCCGTCACCGCTTCACGCGATACACCTTCGATCTGCATAAGCTGCATCAGCCAGACAGCATATTCATCGCCCGTACGCCGCGGATCGGTGGCGATCCGCCAACGCGCGCGCATTGCGTCACCATCGAACAGTGCAAAGACGACATTGGTATTGCCCACATCCACCGCGAGAAGCATCAGTCACCCTCCAGCATCACATCGCCAGCCTGAATGACATGCTGCGTGCCATCGTCCAAGCGCAAGCGCAAACCGCCGTCCGGCTCAAGCCCGTCAAAAGTCCCGGTGATCCTTTCTCCAAGGCCGTCATGAACCGTCAATCGCGTGCCGGGAGGATGGGCTAGCGCCTGCCAACGCGCGAAGAGGTGGCCGGTGCCACCATCCCGCCACGCCGCAAGCTCCCGCTCGAAACAGGCAGCGAGCTGGTGCGCGAAGGTATCCCGGTCCGGTGCAGCACCGATGGAGGAAAGGGCCTTGGTCTTGCGATCATCCAGCTTCGGCGCTCCGGCAAGGTTCACGCCGATGCCGACCACCGCGAAGCGGCCATCACGCTCCAGTAGCAGCCCGCAGAACTTGGAACCTGACAACATGACGTCATTGGGCCATTTCAACTGCAGTGCATCCGGGCGAGCGATCGAAGCGGACGTGGCAGCGTAGACTGCAAGAGATGCGACAAAGGACAGCGTTTGCGCCGGCGGATCTCCTCCGCCCAATTCAACGACCGTGGAACCCATGAAATTTCCGGGCGCATCGATCCAGCTGCGTCCCTGCCTCCCGCGACCGGCGCTTTGTCGGTCAGCGATCAGCCAATACCCTTCGCGCAGGTGCTCGCCATTGCGGATACGCGCAAGCAAGTCAGCATTGGTCGATCCGGTCTCGGCAACAATTTCCAACCGGATCGCCAAATCAACCTGCGATGGCGAGCGCGGCAGCGGCCATTTCCGTGAGGTTGCCCAGCCACTCCGTACCCAGGAAAGCGACGGGTGAGATAACCACGGTGCTGATCAGCAGCAGTGCCCAGTGCGCCCAATCGGATGTGCCTTTCACCCGGTCCACCGGCTCGTCAAAGAACATCACCTTGATGAACTTGAGGTAGTAGAAGGCGCCGATCACGCTTGCCGCGATGCCGATAACCGCAAGTGCCAGAAGATCTGCTTCGACGGCTGCCTGGAACACGACCAGCTTGCCGTAGAAGCCCATGAGCGGCGGAATACCTGCAAGGCTGAACATGATCAGCAACAGGCACCATGCAAGAGCCGGACGCGTGGTGGACAGGCCCTTGATATCGCCGAAGGTTTCCAGCGGATTGCCTTCTGCGTCCTTCAGCATGAGCACGGCAACGAAGCTGCCAACGGTCATGGCGACATAGAAGACAAGATAGATCAGCATCGCGCTGGCACCTGCCAATGTGGCAGTGGCCAGACCGATCAGGATGAAACCGACGTTGTTGATCGAGGAGAATGCAAGCAGGCGCTTGATATTGTCCTGCCCGATGGCGCCAAGTGCACCCACCACGATGGACGCGATGGCAGCGAATGTGACAACCTGCTGCCACGCTTCGGCCTGGGAGCCGAAAGCCTCGAGCGACAGGCGCGCCAGCAGCGCGATCGCGGCGACCTTTGGCGCACTGGCGAAGAAGGCCGTAACAGGCGTGGGCGCGCCTTCATAGACATCCGGCGTCCACATGTGGAACGGCACGGCGCTGATCTTGAAAGCCATGCCGGCCAGCACGAAGATAAGACCGAACAGTTGACCGCCCGACAACCCGCCGGAAATGGCCGCGTTGATACCGGTGAAGCTGGTGGTTCCGGTGAAGCCGTAGGTCAGGCTCATGCCGAACAGCAGGATGCCCGAAGCCAATGCGCCCAGCACGAAGTACTTGAGGCCAGCTTCGGCCGACTTGTCGTCATCGCGCAGGTATGCCGCGAGCACATAGGCAGCCAGCGAGTTCAGTTCGAGGCCGATGTACAGAGCAAGCAGATCTGCAGCCGAGACCATGATGCTCATGCCGAGTGCGGCAAACAGCACCAGCACGGCGAATTCCGGACGCATCGCCTTGAGCCTGTCGAAATAAGCCGGAGCCACGACAAGCGCAGCGCCTGCCGCGGCAGAGATCATCAGCTTCGCGATACCGGCAAAGGCATCGATGCGCATCTGGCCGAAAAAGGCCAGCGTATCCGGTCCCGAAACACCGGCACAGACGCCGGGTGCGACAAGGAAGAAGGCACCGCCCAAGGCAATGCAGGCTGCAATCGAAACGGGCTTGGAAGCCTGGTTGCCGCCCCATGCGGAAACCAGCAGCAGGATCAGCCCGGAGATCGCAAGGATCAGTTCGGGAATAATCAGGCCGAGGGAAGAAAGGATGTCCATCAGTGCGCTCCCCCATGATCTGCTTCTTCCTCGACTGGCAGGGGCTCACCGATTTCGAGATTGGCATCGCCTGCGGGTGCAACGCCTGCAAGGCGTGCATCAAGGGCTGCGATATCGTTGCGCATTGGTGCAAGGAAACTTTCCGGATAGACACCCATCCACAGCACGGCGGCGGCAAGCGGGCCGAGCATCAGCCATTCGCGCATGTCGAGATCGGGCATGGCAGCGGCATCGGCATTCTTCTGCTCCCCAAACGCCACGCGCCGATAGAGGTAGAGCATGTATGCCGCGCCCAGGATGATGCCGGTCGTGCAAACGAAAGCCACCGTACTCGACACCTTGTAGATCCCGGCAAGGCTGAGGAATTCACCAATGAAGTTGCTGGTGCCGGGCAAGCCGATGCTGGCCATCGTGAACAGCAGGAAGAAGGTGGCATAACGCGGCATGTTGATGGACAGGCCGCCATAACGGTCGATCTCGCGCGTATGGAGACGATCGTAGATCACGCCGACGCACAGGAACAAGGCACCGGAAACGAGGCCGTGGCCAAGCATCACCATCATCGCGCCTTCCAGGCCCTGCACGTTGAAGGAGAACAGGCCAGCCGTCACGATCGCCATATGGGCAACCGAGGAATAGGCGATCAGCTTCTTCATGTCGTGCTGCACAAGAGCGATCAGGCTGGTCACGACCACAGCCACCATGCTGAGCACGAAGACAAGCCACATGAAGTCCACAGATGCCGCGGGGAACATGGGGAGGCTGAAGCGGATGAAACCATAGCCACCCAGCTTCAGCAGCACGCCTGCCAGGATCACGGAACCCGCGGTTGGTGCCTGCACGTGAGCCGCCGGAAGCCAGGTGTGGACCGGCCACATCGGCATCTTCACGGCGAAGCTGGCGAAGAAGGCCAGCCACAGCCAGGTTTGCGCTCCACCGGGGAAATCATACTGCATCAGGGTGGGAATGTCGGTCGTCCCGGCCTCATTCGCCATCCACAGCATGGCAATCAACATCACCACGGAGCCAAGCAGAGTATAGAGGAAGAACTTGTAGCTGGCGTAGATACGGTCATCCCCGCCCCAGATGCCGATGATCAGGTACATCGGGATCAGGCCTGCTTCAAAGAAGATGTAGAACAGGAACAGGTCCTGAGCGGCGAAGGTGCCGATCATGAGCACTTCCATGAACAGGAAGGCAGCCATGTATTCGCCCACGCGCTTGGTAATCGAAGTCCAGCTGGCACCAATGCAGATCGGCATCAGGAAGACCGAGAGCATGATCAGCATCAGCGCGATGCCATCGATACCCAGCGCCCACTGGAAACCGGCAAACAGGTCTGCCCGCTCGGTAAACTGCCACTGCGCGCCACCAACATCGAAATTGGCCCACAGCACCACACCCAGTGCAAGGTTGATCAGCGTTGCCAGAAGCGCGACCAAGCGCGCCAGCTTCGCCTCGACGAAGAAACAGGCGATGGCTGCCACGAAGGGCACGAGCAGCATCAACGAGAGGATCGGGA
The DNA here is from genome assembly GCA_030424845.1 of Alphaproteobacteria bacterium. Lineage (GTDB taxonomy): Bacteria > Pseudomonadota > Alphaproteobacteria > Sphingomonadales > Sphingomonadaceae > Alteraurantiacibacter. The sequence continues at coordinate 219,405 of JAUHWC010000001.1, forward strand.
GGCCGGTCATGAGAAGATCACCCAGCTAATCGCTGCGACAAGTCCAAGCAGCATGATCAGCGCATAGGAATAGAGGTATCCGGACTGGACCTTCTTGGCGAGGCCAGCACCCTTTTCGACAACCCAGGCAGCACCATCGGGGCCAAAGCGGTCAACCACACCGATATCGCCGCGCTGCCAGAATACCCTGCCAAGCCAGAAGGACGGCTTGACGAAGACAATGTCGTAAAGCTCGTCGAACATCCATTTGCGATAGACGAAGCGGTAGATCGGACCGAGTTGCTCGGCCACCATTCCCGGGAACCGGGTATTCTTGATGTAGCCGTACCAAGCAAACACGAAGCCGGTGACCATCACGAAGAAGGCCGCATATTTCACCAGCCACGGAACATTGTGCATCGCGTGCATCAACTGCTCGTTATAGGCGATGGAGCCGGCCCAGAAATCGGCACTATCCAGGAAACTGCCGGCAAACAGCTGACCAGCCAGCACAGCACCGACAGACAGCACCGCCAGCGGCACGAGCATGACCCAAGGGCTCTCGTGCGGATGATAGCCACCCGTCTTGTCTTCACCCGCCTGTTCCGGCGTCTTGTGAACGCTGTGCTGGATATGCTCGCTCTCGATCCAGCGCGGCTTGCCCCAGAAAGTGAGGAACATCAGGCGCCAGCTGTAGAAGCTGGTCAACAGCGCAGCGAACACACCCATCCAGAAGGCGAACAGGCCTACTTCACTGCCCTTGGCAAAGGCCACTTCGATGATCGCATCCTTGGACCAGAAGCCGGCGAAACCGACATGCAGGTCGTAAATGCCGACCCCGGTGATCGCCAGTGTGCCGGCCATCATCGCCCAGAAGGTGAAGGGGATCTCCTTACGCAGGCCGCCGTAATAGCGCATGTCCTGCTCGTGATGCATCGCGTGGATCACGCTGCCCGCACCAAGGAACAGCAGCGCCTTGAAGAAGGCGTGCGTGAACAGGTGGAACATCGCCGGGCCATAGGCACCAACGCCCGCAGCGAAGAACATGTAGCCCAGCTGCGAGCAGGTCGAATAAGCGATCACGCGCTTGATGTCCCACTGCGTTGTGCCCACGGTGGCGGCAAAGATGCAGGTAGCCGCACCGATGAAGGTGACCACGCCCAGGGCAACGGGGGCCGCTTCGAACATGGGAGAAAGGCGGCAGACCATGAACACGCCGGCGGTGACCATGGTGGCCGCGTGGATCAGCGCGGAGACCGGCGTCGGGCCTTCCATGGCGTCCGGTAGCCAGGTGTGCAGTCCCAGCTGGGCGGACTTGCCCATCGCGCCAATGAACAGCAGCAGGCACAGGACCGTCATCGTGTCGAGACGCATGCCCATGAAGGTGATGTGCGACACGCCCTGCATGGCAGGCGCAGCTTCGAGAATTGCCGGAATGCTCGTCGTCTGGAACACAAGGAAGGTGCCGAAAATGCCGAGCATGAAGCCAAGGTCGCCTACGCGGTTGACCACAAAGGCCTTGATCGCGGCGGCACCGGCACTCGGCTTCTTGAACCAGAAACCGATCAGCAGATAGGATGCCAGGCCCACGCCTTCCCACCCGAAGAACATCTGCACCAGGTTATCCGCCGTCACCAGCATCAGCATGGCGAAGGTGAACAACGAGAGATAGGCGAAGAACCGCGGCTGGTCCGGGTCTTCCTCCATATAGCCCCAGCTGTAGAGGTGCACGAGCGCGGACACGCTGGTGATCACCACCAGCATGATGGCCGTCAACGTGTCGACACGCAGCGCCCAGTCAAAGGTCAGCCTGCCTGACTCAACCCACTTCAGAACCGGCACGACAGACGCGGTCTCGGAACCGGTCAGGAAGCCGATGAAGATCGGCCAGCTCAGCGCGCAGGACAGGAACAGCGCACCAGTCGTAACGACCTTCGCCGGAACATTGCCGATGGCGCGATTGCCCAGCCCCGCGATGATCGCGGCCAGCAACGGCGCGAATACGATTACCGTGATGAAGTCCACCGGTCCTTACCCCTTCATCCGGTTGATATCGTCCACCGCGATGGTGCCGCGGCGGCGGAAGTAGATGACCAGGATCGCGAGGCCGATTGCAGCTTCCGCGGCTGCCACGGTCAACACGAACATGGCAAAGACCTGGCCCGTCAGATCGCCGAGGAAGGCGCTGAAGGCAACGAGGTTGATGTTCACCGACAGCAGGATCAGTTCGATCGCCATCAGGATCACGATCACGTTCTTGCGGTTGAGGAAGATCCCCAGAACGCCCAGCACGAACAGGATCGAACTGACGACGAGGTAATGTTCGATGCCAATCACAGCTCGACCCCCTTACCCACTTCGGGCTGCTTCATTTCGGTAGCGTCCTCAGGACGGCGCGAGACCTGCTTGCCGATATCCTGGTGGCCGCGGGACGCGCGGCTTTCACGGTGCGTCAGCACGATGGCGCCGATCATGGCGACGAGCAGGATAATGCCGGCCATTTCGAACAGGAACAGATAGCGGCTGTAGAGAAGTGCGCCGATGTTCTCGGTGTTGCCCTCGCCCAGCAGCGGCGCCGCGCTGCCATCGGGCGAGCCAAGGTCAATTGCGCCGACGCGGTAAGCACCGATGCCCAGCACCAGCTCGGCCAGCAGGATCAGCGCGACGACAGCGCCAAGCGGCGCGTTCTTCACGAAGCCCGCGCGCAATTCGGCGAAATCGATGTTGAGCATCATCACGACGAAGAGGAACAGCACCGCGACCGCACCGACATAGACGATGACGAGCAGCATGGCGATGAACTCGGCCCCCACGAGGACCATCAGGCCCGCCGCGTTGAAGAAGGCGAGGATCAGCCAGAGGACGGAATGTACCGGGTTGCGTGCCATCACGACCATCGCTCCGGAAGCGATGACCAGCACGGCAAACAGGTAAAAGGCGAGAGTATGAATCATGATGCCCCGTTCAGATGCCCGCGCGCTTAACGATACGGCGCATCGGCTTCAAGGTTCGCGGCGATTGCCCGCTCCCACTTGTCCCCGTTCGCCAGCAGTTTTGCCTTGTCATAGAGCAGTTCCTCGCGCGTTTCGGTCGCATATTCGAAGTTCGGCCCCTCGACGATCGCATCCACCGGGCACGCCTCCTGGCAGAAGCCGCAATAGATGCACTTGGTCATGTCGATGTCGTAACGCGTGGTGCGGCGGCTGCCGTCATCGCGCGGTTCGCTCTCGATGGTGATCGCCTGCGCCGGGCAAACAGCCTCGCACAGCTTGCAGGCGATGCAGCGTTCCTCGCCATTGGGATAACGGCGCAGAGCGTGCTCGCCGCGAAAACGCGGGGAAAGCGGGTTCTTCTCGAAGGGATAGTTGATCGTCACCTTCGGCTTGAACAGATATTTCAGCGTCAGCCAGTGGGCCTTCAGGAATTCCCACAGGGTAAACGATTTGATGAGCTGTGCGGCGGTCATGGTGTAACCATTTCCTTTAAGCGTTCGAAGTCTCGAGCTGTGTCATCCGTTCGCAGCGGAATACATCCACCACCAAAAAGAGCGATGCCGTCGTTCGTCCGAAGCTGAAGACGAGAATTCTGGTTGTCGGGCAGATCGAAGCCTGTCTGCAGAAGCATGTCAAAGTTGTCGAGATCTCCTGCCCATATTGCCATTCTTTGACCGTCGCTTTCGGGAACGTATTCAAATCTCGTAAAGCCAGCCTCTGGCAATGCAGCCCGAGGGTCATACGTTTCAAGAATTCGCGATGCCCCCTGCTCGATGCTGTCGTCGATCAAAACAGCAAGGTAAATCGGACTGTCCACCCCATCCGCGCCTTCAACGAGAACAAGTGCGCATCCAAAAGCTAGCGGCTGTTCCTCTGATCCTTGCTGGGCGGCCACATGAAGTGGCACCGACACCAAAAAGCACGGCAACAATGATCGAGTTAACGTTCGAAACATCACCCCCACCCCCGATCAATCATCAGGAAGCCGCTGATCACCACGACAAAGAACAGGCTGAGCGGCAGGAAAACCTTCCAGCCCAGGCGCATCAGCTGGTCGTAGCGATAGCGCGGTACGGTCGCCATCACCCAGCTGAAGCAGAAGAAGAAGAACAGGATCTTCAGCAGCAGCCAGACGATGCCGGGAATATCGAACCACGGGATCAGGTCGATATTGAGCGGCGGCAGCCAGCCACCGAAGAACAGGATGCTGGTGAGCGCGCACATCAGCAGGATGTTGGCATATTCGCCCAGCCAGAAGAGCGCGAAGCTCATCGAGGAATATTCGGTCTGGTAGCCGGCGACGAGTTCGGATTCCGCTTCGGTAAGGTCGAAGGGCACGCGCTGCGTTTCAGCAAGGGCCGAGATGAAGAACATCACCATAATCGGGAACAGCAGCGGGTTGAACCAGTAGCCGTTGACGATGCCGAAACCGTGGCCTTCCTGCGCCAGGACGATCTCCTTCAGGTTGAACGTGCCTGCCCACAGCACCACGCAAACAATGATGAAGCCGATGGAAACCTCGTAGGAGATCATCTGCGCGGATGCACGCATGGCTGAGAAGAACGGATATTTGGAGTTCGACGCCCAGCCCGAGATCACCACGCCGTATACGCCCAGCGAGCTGACAGCGAAGATGTAGAGCAGGCCGACATTGATGTCCGCCAGCACCGCTTCCGGGCCGAACGGGATCACCGCCCAGCTGAGCAGCGCCACCGTGAAGGTGAGGATCGGGGCAATGATGAACAGCCCCTTGTTGGCAGCCGAAGGAATGATGGTTTCCTGCAGGAACACCTTCAGACCGTCCGCAAAACTTTGCAGCAAGCCGAAGGGGCCGACCACATTGGGGCCGCGACGCAGGTTGATCGCTGCCCAGACCTTGCGGTCCATGTAGATGATCATGGCGACGCCCAGCATCAGCGGCAGCGCGATCAGCAGGATGCCGCAAATGGTAGCGACGAACCACGCCCATTCGTAGCTCATGCCAAGCGAGATGAAGAATTCGGTCATTCCGCAGCCTCCGCCAGCGTTTCACCCAGCAGCAGTTCGTTCGAACACTGCTGCATCGTCGCACTGGCGCGCGCGATCGGGTTGGTGAGGTAGAAATCCTTGATCGGCGAAGGGATCGCGCCAGACGGGCTGTCATTGCCCTTCACGCTCGATGCCATGGCACCGTAGTCAGCGACCTCGCCTTCATTGGCGAGCGCCGGAACATCGGCATGCATCGCGGCGCGCAGTTCGTGGAAGCTGTCAAAGCCGACAGTCACGCCCAGCGCATCGGCAAGCGCGCGCAGGATCGTCCAGTCTTCGCGCGCATCACCCGGAGCGAACACGGCCTTGTCACCGCGCTGTACGCGGCCTTCGGTGTTCACATAAGTGCCCGGCTTTTCGGTGTAGGCGCTGGCGGGCAGGATGATGTCCGCCGCATGCGCGCCCTTGTCACCGTGATGGCCGATATAGACCTTCAGGCTGTCCGCGAACTGGGTGAAATCCACCTCATCCGCGGCCAGTGCCAACAGCACCTTGGGCTTGGCCTTGGCGATGGAGGCAATCCCGCCATCTTGCGCATAGCCGAGCATCAGCGAGCCCATGCGTGCGGCCGAGATGTGCAGCGCGTTGAAGCCGTTCCAGCCATCACGCACCATGTTGAAATCATTGGCGATCTTGACGCAGGCCGCATGAACACCGGCAGCGAAACCGCCCGCACCGATGATCACGGCGGGCTTTTGAGCGCCCTTCAACGCATCAGCTACTTCGGCAGGCAGGTTGGACAGCACCGAAGCGTCTTCACCCAGGAAGGTCGCTTTGTAGGTCGGGTCCCATTCGGGGCCAACGATAAAGACCTTGGCACCCTTGGTTGCAGCCTTGCGCAGGCGAACATTCACCAGCGGCGCTTCCCAGCGGACATTGCTGCCAACGATCAGGATTGCGTCTGCTTCCTCGATGCCGGAGAAGCCGGAATTGAAATTCACCGCAGCGAGGTTGGAAGTGTCATAATCCATACCTGTCTGGCGGCTCTCGATCAGGTCGGAACCCGAAGCCTTGAGCAGCGCCTTGGCGGCAAACATCGTCTCGCAATCGAGCATGTCACCGGCCACTGCCGCGATGGACTTGCCGGGCTTTGCCGCAGCGATTTTCTTGAACGCCTCGTCCCACGTCGCTTCGGCAAGCTTGCCGCGCTTGCGGATCCACACCTTGTCGAGGCGGCGGCGCGTCAGGCCATCGACCTGATAGCGCGCCTTGTCCGAAATCCACTCCTCGTTCACATCGTCGTTGATGCGCGGGAGGACGCGGAGCACTTCCCTTCCCCGGCTGTCGATCCGGATGTTGGAGCCGACCGCGTCAGACACGTCGATGCCGAGCGTCTTCTTCAGTTCCCACGGGCGGGCTTCGTAAGCGTAAGGCGCGCTGGTGAGAGCGCCGACCGGGCACAGGTCGATAACATTGGCAGACAGCTCATGCTTGGCGGCCTGCTCGAGGTAAGTGCTGATCTGCATGTCCTCGCCGCGATAGAGCGCGCCGATCTCGTCCACACCGGCGATTTCTTCAGAGAAACGCACGCAGCGGGTGCAATGGATGCAACGGGTCATGATCGTCTTGATCAGCGGCCCCATGTTCTTCGACGTTACCGCACGCTTGTTCTCGTGATAGCGCGATCCGCCGCGGCCATAGGCAACGGACTGGTCCTGCAAGTCACACTCGCCGCCCTGGTCACAGATGGGGCAATCGAGCGGGTGGTTGATGAGCAGGAACTCCATCACGCCTTCGCGCGCGGTCTTCACCATCTCGCTGTCGGTGCGGATTTCCTGGCCTTCGGTGGCTGGCAGCGCGCAGCTTGCCTGCGGCTTGGGCGGCCCCGGCTTCACTTCGACCAGGCACATGCGGCAATTGCCCGCAATGCTCAGGCGTTCGTGATAGCAGAAACGCGGGATTTCCTTGCCCGCAAGTTCACACGCCTGCAGCACGGTGGCGCCAGCGGGAACCTCGATTTCCTGTCCGTCTACTGTGACTTTGGGCATTACTGCACTTCCTGCGGGTTTTCGGCCGTTGCCGGAAAATTGTTGTTGGCGGCATGCCAGAGGCCTTCGCCGAGCCAGACACGCAATGTCTGCGGCGATATGTCGAGTTGCTGTCCTTGCGGCAGGCAGGCACCAAGCAGCGGTACCACTGCACTTATGGCATGGTCTTCAAGCTCCGAGCCGGGAGCAGTGCGATAGAAGAAGTCCGTCGCATTGGGAGATTGCGCGACAACACAATCGGCAAAATCCATTGCCGTGTGGACAGCCGGGTTGTTGGCAGACAGCGGATAGCCGCGGTCCGGGACCACGTTTCCGGCGACAGCCCAGGTCGGACCATCCGGATAAGCGTCGAGATAGGCCGCCTGGATATACCACTGGCGCATCGCTGCAGGCGTGTACATCAGGCGCGCACCGGTGTTGTGGGAACGGGTGACGCGGCCAAGGCATGTCTGGATCGGATAGCGATCCATCACCTCACCACCATCAAGGCCGATCTGGTCAAACCGGTTAAAGCCAAAATCAGTCCGCTCGATCAGGTCGAAGGCCTTTTCATTGGAGCGTTCGAATATGCAGCGTGAGAACTGGTCTTCCATGCTGCGCCCACGGTCACGCGTGGCGGCGCCGAGCTGTGCCGGATCGACGAAGTGCAGCGGCTCGGTGGGAAACTGGCGATCGCGGCGAATGCGCGAATTGAGCGGGGTATAGTCGTTGTCGTTGCCTTGTGCGAACACCGCCGACGGCATGGCAACGCCCGCGACCATCCCGGTCGAGGCGGCCAGCGTCAGGCAGGCAGCAAAGGCAATGAGGCGCTTCACTCGGCAGCCTCCCGGAGACCGCCACTACGCTCGGCAATGCGGCGCTCGATTTCGGGGCGGAAGTGCCGGAGAAGGCCCTGGATCGGCCATGCGGCCGCATCACCAAGCGCGCAGATGGTGTGACCTTCCACCTGCTTGGTGACGTTGTAGAGCATGTCTATCTCTTCAATGTCGGCATCGCCTGTTTCAAGCCGCGTCATCACGCGCCACATCCAGCCCGTGCCTTCGCGGCAAGGCGTGCACTGGCCGCAGCTCTCGTGCTTGTAGAAGTAGGACAGGCGGCTGATGGCGCGCACGATGTCGGTGGACTTGTCCATCACGATGACACCTGCAGTGCCGAGGCCGGAGCCCAGTTCCTTCAGCCCGTCGAAATCCATGCGTGCGTGACGGATCTGCTCTGCCGGAACCAGCGGAACCGATGAACCGCCGGGGATCACCGCCAGCAGGTTGTCCCAGCCACCGCGAATGCCGCCGCAATGCTTCTCTATCAGCTCCTCGAAGGTGATGCTCATCGCCTCTTCGACGACGCAGGGCCTTTCGACGTGACCGGAAATCTGGAACAGCTTGGTGCCCTTGTTGCCTTCGCGGCCAAAGCTGGCGAACCAACTGGCGCCGCGACGCAGGATGGTTGGCACCACGGCGATCGATTCCACGTTGTTCACCGTGGTCGGGCAGCCATAGAGGCCGGCACCGGCGGGGAACGGAGGCTTGAGGCGCGGCTGGCCCTTCTTGCCTTCGAGGCTTTCGATCATCGCGGTTTCTTCACCGCAGATGTAGGCACCCGCACCGCGATGCATGAAAACGTCGAAATCGTAGCCCGTGCCGCTGGCATTCTTGCCGATCAGGCCGGCGTCATAGGCCTCGTCGATCGCGGCCTGCAGCGTTTCGGCTTCGCGGATGTATTCGCCGCGAATGTAGATGTAGGCAGCGCGCGCGCGCATGGCGTAACCGGCACACAGCGCACCTTCGATCAGCTTGTGCGGATCGTGGCGGATGATCTCGCGGTCCTTGCACGAACCCGGCTCGGATTCGTCAGCGTTGATGACAAGGAAGGACGGGCGGCCATCCTTGCTTTCCTTCGGCATGAAGGACCACTTCATGCCGGTGGGGAAGCCGGCACCACCGCGACCGCGAAGGCCGGATGCCTTGATCTCCTCGATGATGTCGTCCTGCGCCTTGGACAACAGTTCCTTGGTGTTGTCCCAGTCGCCGCGCTTGCGGGCAGCATCGAGGGCCCACGGCTGGAAACCGTAGACATTGGTGAAGATGCGATCCTTGTCAGCCAGCATCAGTCATTATCCTCGGCATTCGTGGAGAGCATGATGAAATAGAGCGCGAGAGCGATCCCCAGCGACACCAGCGCCGTGTACCAGTTCACCTGCCACAGCAGGTAGCCCGCGAAGAGCACGAACACGGCAATGGCGATACGATAGAGAAGCAATCACCATTCTCCCCTGTAATCGTGGTTCTCGGAGACCATTTCCTTGAGCGAAGAGAGCGCATTGGCAGGCTCGGACGTGTGCCGACCCGGCTCCTGCGTGCCCGTCTTCGGCTGTTCACCGGCGGCCAGTGCATCAAGCACCTTGTCGAGCCGTTCAGCAGTCAGGTCTTCGTAATTGTCGTCATTGATCTGCACCATCGGCGCAGTGGCGCAATTGCCCATGCATTCCACCTCGGTGAAGGACCAAAGGCCGTCGTCCGAGATGTGGCCGGGCTTCATGCCGCGGGCCTTGCAGGCAGCGATGATACCGTCAGACCCACGCAGCATGCAGGGCGTGGTGCCGCATACCTGCACGTGGAATTTCCCGACCGGTTCAAGGTTGTACATCGTGTAGAAGGTCGCCACCTCGAGCACGCGGATCACCGGCATGTCCAGATAGTCGGCCACATATTCGATTACCGGCAGTGGCAGCCAACCCTGCGTATCGGTTTCCGCCCCCACCTGGCGCTGAGCGAGGTCGAGCAGCGGCATGACCGCACTCTTTTGGCGGCCTTCGGGATACTTCTTTATGTGCCAGTCGGCCTTTGCACGGTTATCATCCGTGAAAGTCCAGCCGCCCCAACGCTCGCGCAGTTCGGGCGTATCGGCAGCGATCTTACGAGCGGCCATTAGCCAGCCTCCGTTCCAGATAGCGACCTGCATAGAGGCCGATCACCGCCGCGAAGGCGGTTGAGAGAATGTCCTTCAGCGGCGCTTCACCGTGAAATGCGGCAAGGTAAGCCGCGACGGCGGAAGCAAAGGCCGCAAAGGCTGCGAAAAGAATGAAGAGCTCGCGCGCGATCACCGGATGAACTCCACACGGGCACACTTGTCACCTTCGAATGAATAGATGGCAATCACGTCGAACGGTTCGACCAGTTCAGACCCGTCGCTGGCAGGGCCACGCGTCACATGCTCGCGGAAGAGCACGTAATTGCCGATAGCCTGCTTCTCGGTGATCTCGGCACGGTTGTGCGGCCACTTGGCGAAAGCGGCAGCAAGGCCCGAACGCGTGCCTTCCTTGCCTTCACGCACCACATCACCGCGATAATTCGCCTCGCACGCAGAGTCAGTCATGTAGGACACGTAGGTGTCCACATCCTGTGCGTTGTAGGCAGCGATCATCGCTTCTGCTGTGGCGAGGTTGCTCACCGGTCACACTCCCCGAACACCACGTCGATCGCACCGAGGATGGCGGTGGCGTCCGGCAGCATGTGGCCCTTGGACATGAAGTCCATCGCCTGCAGGTGGCTGAAGGCGGTCGGGCGGATCTTGCAGCGATACGGCTTGTTGGAGCCATCCGATACCAGATAAACGCCGAATTCGCCCTTGGGGCTTTCCGTTGCCGCGTAAACTTCACCGGCGGGCACGTGGAAGCCTTCGGTGTAGAGCTTGAAGTGGTGGATCAGCGCTTCCATCGACTGCTTCATTTCACCACGCTTGGGCGGGGAAACCTTGCGGTCGAGGCTGGCAATCGGGCCTTCGGGGATTTCCGCGAGGCACTGCTTGATGATCTTCGCGCTCTCGTAGACTTCCTTCACACGGACCATGAAGCGGTCATAGCAGTCCGAATTGGTGCCGACGGGAATGTCGAACTCCATCCGGTCATAGACTTCATAGGGCTGGCTCTTGCGGATATCCCACGGGATGCCGGCCGCACGGATCATCGGGCCGGAGAATCCCCAGCGCACTGCGTCTTCCTTGCTGACAACGGCGATATCGACGTTGCGCTGCTTGAAGATGCGGTTGTCCATGACTAGGCTCATCGCATCGCCAAACAGTTCCGGCAGGCGGCCATCGACCCAGTCACCGATGTCGGTGAGAAGCTTGAGCGGCACGTCCTGGTGGACGCCACCCGGACGCAGGTATGCGTGGTGCATGCGCGCGCCGGACATGCGCTCGAAGAAGTTCATGCAGTCTTCGCGCAGCTCGAACACCCAGAGGTTGGGAGTCATCGCGCCCACGTCCATCACATGCGCACCGATGTTGAGCATGTGGTTGCAGATGCGGGTCAGTTCGGCGAACAGCACCCGCAGGTACTGGGCGCGGATCGGAACCTCGACATTCAGCAGCTTTTCGATGGCAAGCACATAGGAATGCTCCATCGCCAGCGGCGAGCAGTAGTCGAGCCGGTCGAAATAGGGCAGCGCCTGCAGGTAGGTCTTGTGTTCGATCAGCTTTTCGGTGCCGCGGTGCAGCAGGCCGACATGCGGATCGATCCGTTCGATGATCTCGCCGTCGAGCTCCATCACCATGCGCAGCACGCCGTGCGCCGCAGGGTGCTGCGGGCCGAAGTTGATGGTATAGTTGGTGATCTCTTCGCCAGTGGTGGTCGGCGAGCTATCGAGCTGCATCTCGCTCATTCGCCTTCCTCCTTCTTGTCATCCATCTTGGGCGGATCGGCATCGGTTCCCTTGGCTGCCTTGTCGTCAGCCTTCTCGCCAGCACCGGTCTGCTTCGCGCTCTCGGTGGCCTTCGGCATCTCGACCGGCGGCGCATCCGCCTTCTCGTCACCGGGAAGAATGTATTCGGCACCTTCCCACGGGCTCATGAAGTCGAAACTGCGGAAATCCTGTGCCAGATTCACCGGCTCATACACCACGCGCTTCTCTTCCTCGGAATAGCGCAGTTCCTGGTAACCGGTGAGCGGGAAGTCCTTGCGGAAGGGATGCCCTTCAAAACCGTAGTCCGTCAGGATCCGGCGCAGGTCCGTGTTGCCGGCGAAAAGCACGCCATACATGTCGAACACCTCGCGCTCGAGCCAACCGGCGTTGGGCCACAAGGTGGTAACGGTGGGCACGGGCGTCGCTTCATCCGTCGACACCTTCACCATAATGCGGTGGTTCTTGGTGAGCGAGAGCAGCATGTAGACAACTTCGAAACGCTCTGCACGCTGCGGATAGTCGACACCGGCCATTTCCATCAGCTGCTGGTAGGCCTGCTCGTCACGCAGCAAGCGCAGCGCATCCTCGATGCTCTCCCGTTTAACGGTGAGCACAATTTCGCCATGCTCCTCCTTGGCGGAAACCAGCATGTCGCCGAGCGCGGCAGACAGCGCATCTTTCACACCGTCATTGGAGGCGAAGCGCGGAGCGGAGTGCAGAACTGCAGCCATCAGCGTTCAATCGTCCCTTCGCGGCGGATCTTCCGCTGCAGCTGCATGACGCCGTAAAGCAGAGCCTCAGCTGTCGGGGGGCAACCCGGGATGTAGATATCGACCGGCACGATGCGGTCACAGCCGCGCACGACCGAGTAGGAGTAGTGATAATAGCCGCCGCCATTGGCGCAGCTGCCCATGCTGATCACATACTTGGGATCGGACATCTGGTCATAGACCTTGCGCAGCGCCGGGGCCATCTTGTTGCACAGCGTGCCGGCGACGATCATCACGTCCGACTGGCGCGGGGACGCGCGCGGCGCAACGCCGAAACGCTCCATGTCATAACGCGGCATGTTCACGTGGATCATTTCCACCGCGCAGCAGGCAAGGCCGAAGGTCATCCACCACAGCGAGCCGGTGCGCGCCCATTGGAACAGTTCTTCGGTGGAGGTGACGAGGAAACCCTTGTCGTTCACTTCCGACTGCAGGGCATTGAAATAGTCCTGGTCAGGTTGGCGGATTTCGCCTCCCTGGGCTGCGGGCTGGTTGAGCGGAGAGATTGCGTTCTGTGCCATCTGGTTCATCAATCCCAATCCAGGGCCCCCTTCTTCCATTCATAGGCAAGGCCGATCGCCAGGATCGCAAGGAAGATCACCATGCCGATCCAGCCCTGCCAGCCCGTCTGGTCCAGGCTCACCGCCCAAGGGAAAAGGAAGGAGGCTTCGAGGTCGAACAGGATGAAGCTGATCGCCACGAGGTAGAAGCGAACATCGAACCTGTCGCGCGCATCCTCGAAGGCAGGAAAGCCGCACTCGTACTCGCTCAATTTCTCCGCATCGGGATTGTGCGAGCCGGTGAGGCGCGACACGCCCATCGGCAGGAACACGAACAGGGCGGAAAGGCCCAATGCAATTCCAAGGAAAAGCAGGATCGGCAGATATTGTGTCAGGTCGACCAAGACAGACTCGATTTGCTGTGGGTTTCGAGGGGGCCTCTAGGCAATGCTACCCGATCCTGCAAGGCCGACGGGGCCGGAAATCAGGGCATTCTCGGCTTTGCACGGGAAACAAGCGGCAAACTACGTATCATGGTCGGTATCAATTGCGCCCCTCGGGCCGGATTCCCGCCGTCGCGGAGCCTGCTCCAAGTGGCAGTGCGACAGGCCCCAATCGCAAGCGAAGGGCATCTGCGCGGAGCAATTATCACCGGCACCCCCAGCCCGCATCCAATCAGCGGGAGAAGCCAGTTCCGCCGCCGCGATGCTGCATTGCACAATCTTGCAAATGCTGGTCTTGCACTCTAGAGACAGACCCGAATTCCCCGTCTCTCCCTCACAGCCAGAAGGCAAACATTCCATGGCCATCTTCAACGAATCCGATCCCGTCGTCATCCTGTCCTATGCGCGCACCCCGATGGGGGCGATGCAGGGCGCACTGTCCGATGTTGCAGCTACGGACCTTGGCGCAACTGCGGTGAAGGGTGCTGTCGAACGTGCCGGCACTGCCGGAGAGGATATCGATCGCGTCTACATGGGTTGCGTGCTTCCCGCCGGGCTTGGCCAGGCCCCTGCCCGCCAGGCCGCCCTGAAGGCCGGCCTGCCGAAGAGTGCTCAGGCGACCACCGTCAACAAGGTCTGCGGCAGCGGCATGCAAACCGTGATCATGGGCGCAGAAGCCCTCGCCTCTGGCGGCGCGGACATCATCGTTGCCGGCGGCATGGAGAGCATGACCAACGCCCCGTACCTGCTCAAGAAGCACCGCGGCGGTGCCCGCCTTGGCCATGACACGGCATATGACCACATGTTCCTTGACGGGCTGGAAGATGCCTACAAGGCCGGCACAGCCATGGGTTCCTATGCCCAGGAGATGGCCGACAAGTACGAACTGACCCGCGAGCAGATGGACGAGTATTCGATCGCCTCGCTTGCCCGCGCCAATGAAGCGGTGGCCAGCGGCGCCTTTGCTGACGAGATCGTTCCGGTCACCATCTCCACCCGCAAGGGCGAGGTTACGGTGGATACCGACGAATCCCCGTCCAAGGGCCGTCCTGACAAGATCCCCCAGTTACGCCCGGCGTTTGCCAAGGATGGCACCATCACTGCAGCGACATCCTCTTCCATTTCCGACGGGGCGGCCGCACTCGTCCTTACCCGCGCCAGCGTGGCGGCCGCCAAGGGACTTTCCCCGGTAGCAACGCTGGTGGGCATGACCGCGCACGCGCATGAGCCGGAAGCCTTCACCACCGCCCCGGTGGGCGCGATCCAGAAGCTGCTCAAAAAGACCGGCTGGAGCGTCGACGATGTGGACCTGTGGGAGGTGAACGAAGCCTTTGCCTGTGTCACCATGTTCGCCATGCAGGACATCGGCATCCCGCATGACAAGATCAACGTGAACGGCGGGGGCACGGCATTGGGCCATCCCATCGGTGCCAGCGGCACGCGCATCATCGTCACGCTGATCGCTGCCCTGAAGGCGCGCGGCCTCAAGCGCGGGATCGCCAGCCTGTGCATCGGCGGCGGCGAAGCAACAGCCGTCGCAGTCGAACTCGCCTGACAGGGCATGGCCACATTGCGGTTTATCTGACACAAGGCTCCGGAAACGGAGTTTTGTGGAGGAGGAACCGATGAAGAAGATCATTGCAGTTGCAGCATTGCTGTCGCTCGCCGCATGCGCGCAGGAAGAAGCCGCTGATGCTGGTGACGAGCCTGCGTCCAGCGAGGAAATCGTTCTCGATGGTCAGTAGCCCGGCTTCGAAGCCGTGGCACCCGGCACTTATGAAGTCGAACATGCCAATGGTGACATAGACAATATCACCATCCACCCGGGCATGACCTTTTCGCGTATCGCTGCCGATGGCACGGCTACCGGTGGAACGATCTTCATGCAGGGCGGCAAGACCTGTTTCGTGGTCGAAGGCGTGGAAGGTCATGACTGCTTCCTCGACGGCCCGGTGCAGGAAGACGGCAGCATGCAGACCACTTCGGACAATGGCGACGTATCCACGGTGCGGCCGATCGAAGGCGACCTGGCTTCGCCTGGCGGAGCGTTAAACAACAACTTTCGCAGGGTTATAATTGCCACACTAACAATGAAGTCCTGATCCGCATTTGCGATGCAACTGTTTGACTTTATTCATAACCATAATGGGTCGATTGGGTGCTTGCACATTTGTTTTCGCATGATACTGACTTCTTACCAATCACTTGGGGGACGCAAATCATGAAGAAGATCGTAGCAGTTGCCGGTGCGCGGCTGCTGGCCGCCTGCGGCGATGCAGAAGCTGAAGTTGAACCGGTTGAAGAAGCCGCTGAGGCTGGAGAACAAGTTTCGATGGCGGAAAGCCCGCTGGTCGGCTCGTATGGCGGTACGACCGACGAGGGTGAGCCCTGGACTTCGACCATCAATGCCGACGGCAGCTATGAAGACACCGTCGGCGGCGAAGTGACCGAAACCGGCAGCTGGACGCATGAGAATGACGAAATCTGCTTCAACCCATCAGTGATGGATGGCGAGACCGCAGAACAGACCTGCATGGCCTTGCTTGCCGTGAATGACGACGGCTCGCTGCAGCTGCGGACTCCTGATGGTGGAGAAATCATGGTGCCGAAACTCGCCGAGGAATAGGCGCGTTCTGCCGATTGCAAGAACGAAGGGCGGCCATCGAGCCGCCCTTCTTGTTTGTCCGAAGCAATTCTGTGAGGGTTGGCAGCAGGATAGCGCCAGGGCTATCAGGGTTCGCCGCTGCCCCAGAGACGGTCCTGCGCAACCCAGCCCGCCTTGCCCGCCACCTCGAACTGGCACCAACCCGCTTCGCAATCCCCCAACTTCCCGATCACGCCTGGTTCGGCATTCCACAAGATGCGCGATCCTGTTTCCGGCAGCTCGCGCATCGGGGCCAGCTCCTCGCCTGTTACGATGGCATGCCGCTCGAGCGACAGCAGCTGGTTGAAGACCCACCCCTGTGTTCCGTCCGGCTCCTCGATCAGACGCCAGCCCTGTTGCAGTCGGATGACCTTCACCGGCAAGCCTTGCCTGCGATAGACCCAGTCTATCCGATAACGCTCGCTCGGCCCCACCCGCATGTAGACCTCGTCGGCAGAAAGGCTGGCCCAATAGGGAACCTCCCTCTGCTGCGCCTGGGCTGCTGCCGTGGGGATGGTGACCAGGGCGAGAAATGCCACGATGAGTCTGGAAATCAGCTGCATGTTGTGGTCCTAGCGTCGGCTCCGGATTCGCTTCAAGCATCTACATTGTTCAAATCGCCGCTCTTGCCCCTTTGCAAGATAATGTCATAACGAGGGGTGCAAGAGTAATTCCGTCGCGAGAGCGGGATAGTAGGGGGAAAAGATGTTTCGCAAAATCGCAGCCTTTGCGGCGCTCGCCGCAATGCCCGCCGTTGTCCACGCCCAGGAAACGGTAGAAGTCGTTGAAAATTCCGGCGACACCGCCTGGATCCTCGTGTCCGCGGCACTGGTACTCTTGATGACCCTGCCGGGTCTCGGCCTGTTCTATGGCGGCCTCGTTCGCGCCAAGAACTTCCTTTCGGTGTTCCTGCAAGTGGGCGCGATTGCGGCGGTCGCTTCGGTGCTGTGGATCGTGGTCGGCTACACGCTGGCTTTCGGTGACATTTCGATGGGCGGCTTCCTTGGCGGCGGCCAGCACTGGATGCTTTACGACCTTGATGCCGTGTTCGATGGCCTTGCCATTCCGGAAAGCACATTTGCCCTGTTCCAGATGACCTTCGCGGCGATCACGCCTGCGCTGATGGTGGGCGCATGGGTTGAACGCGCCCGCTTCTCGTGGGTGGTCCTGTTCTGCGCAATTTGGGGCCTGGTTGTCTATGCACCGGTGGCGCACTGGGTCTGGGGCGGCGGCTGGCTGTCCGGCATGGGCGCTCTGGATTTCGCCGGCGGCATCGTGGTGCACACCACTGCCGGCGTCTCGGCATTGGTCATCGCGCTGCTGCTGGGCAAGCGCAAGGGTTTCCCCTCCAGCGCACTGCTGCCGCATGCACCGGGCATCACCATGCTCGGCTCCGTGCTGCTGTGGGTCGGCTGGTTCGGGTTCAACGGCGGTTCCGCGCTCTCGGCCACGGCTGACGCATCCAATGCCATTCTCAACACCCATGTCGCTGCATCGGTGGCCGCGCTGGTGTGGATCCTGATCGAGCGCGTCAGCTTCGGCAAGCCGACCACGGTGGGCTTCGCAACGGGTGCGATTGCCGGTCTTGCCACGATCACGCCTGCCGCCGGTTTCGTGTCTCCCGGAGCAGCCATCCTCATCGGCATCGCGGCGGCCGTGGTCTGCTATTACGGCATCCAGCTGGTCAAGATGAAGATGCACATCGACGACTCGCTTGACGTGTTTGCCGTTCACGGTGTTGGCGGCATGCTCGGTTCGATCCTGCTCGGCGTCTTCATGGCAGAAGGCATCGGCGGCGCCGGTTATGCCGAAGGCATGACCATGGGATCCATGGTTGGCGTGCAGGTGCTCGGCGTGGTGGCAGTGGCCATCTTCTCCGTCGTTGCGACAGCATTGATCGCCCTTGGCCTCAATCTCTTCGTTCCCATGCGCGCGAGCGAGGATGACGAAGTACAGGGCCTCGACATCTCCAGCCATGGCGAACGCGGCTGGGAATTCGACTGAGCCCATCACGCGGTAACAAGGAAACGGGCGGCAGGGGCAACCTTGCCGCCCGTTTCCGTTTGTCTCTCAGATGGCTTCAGTCACCGCCCAGCAATTCGATAATGCGCCGGACCGTGGGCGCGCTGGTGGCCATCTCCATGTGGGTGGCGTCAACTTCCACCTGGCGATCACTTTCGTGGGACTGGCCACGCGCGCTCTCTTCGGCGATCACGCCGTCATTGGCGGACCAGATGGCAATGGTCTCCGCCGGCGGTTTTGCGGCGATGTCTTCCGGGAACGGCGACTGTGTCACCGGATGACCGTTGAGCAACTCGTAGAGCCGCCAGGCATGGTTGGCGCGCGGATCGCCTGAAAAGGGGCTGCCAAGTGTCACCACCCGCCCGACGACATCGGGATGGCGATGACCGAGCAGCCTCGCGTAAAGGCCTCCAAGACTCCACCCGACGATGGCGACATCCTGCCCGGTCTCGTCCTTCGCTTGCTCCACGGCACGCGAGAGCATTTCCACCCTTCGGGGAGTAGCGCCGGTGTTGAAGATCAGGCCCGAGGGCCGCGCATCGAAGCCTGATGCCGCAAGGGAGCGGCGCAGGAAGCTGGTGGCATTGTCACCGGACATCATGCCGGGAATGACGATGACAGGCTGCCCCTTGCCCGCACCCGCCACGCAAATTGGCGGGCGGATCGCGCTGATCGCCAGCTTGGGCAGGGTAAAGCCTTCCAGAACCGCCTTGCCGAGCGGGGGAGGAGCAGCCCCGGCCATTGGCCTCGATATCAGTCGCCGGTCAGGATCCGGTCCACCAATTCCTTCACCGTGGGGGTGTAGTTGTTGGAATAGAACGGGTCCTGCTTGAAACGGTAGGCCGAATGGCCGGCAAAGGCGAGGTTCTTGTCCACGTCTCCACCATGCGCGATATCCTGCAAGGTCTTCTGGATACAGAAGCTGCGCGGATCAGCCAGGCGGCCAGTGGTAAAATCGTCGTGGTCCTTCCAGGAGGAGAACCCGCAATGCGACAGGCAGCCCATGCAATCCGTCTGGTCCTGGCGGATTTCCCCGCGCTCGTCCTTGGTCACGAAGACAACCGTGTCATCAGGCGTCTTGAGTGCCTCGGTAAACCCTTGGGCAACCCATGCCCTGGCCCGTTCCCGATCCTTGGGCGTGACCCAGAAATTCTTGCCTTTCACACCCACATCCAGCTGCACCGTGTGCTCTCCAGCCTCGACGCGGCTGTATGGAATCTGGCGCTCGCTGCGTGCTTCCAGATTGCGCAGGAACGGGTTGCGGACGGCCGAGGAATAAAAGCCCGTGGGGCTGAAGCGGTGGAGCAGGACATCGCCCGGCTCCAGCGTGCGCAGCATCTCCTTCCATCCCTGCGGAATGGGGCTTTCATGCGTCAACAGCGGACGGGTGCCGAACTGGAAGGCAATCGCGCCCAGCTCCGGATTGTCGATCCAGTCATTCCATTCGCGCAGGCACCAGACACCGCCTGCCATGACGATGGGGACCTCATCCGGGATGCCCTCCTTGCGCATCACTTCTCGAAGCACAGCCACGCGCGGATAGGGATCTTCGGGAGAACGCGGATCTTCGGCATTGGAAAGGCCGTTGTGGCCGCCGGCCAACCACGGGTCCTCGTAAACCACGGCGCCCAGGAGATGCGGCACCTTGTGGTAGGCCCGCTTCCACAAGGCACGAAACGCGCGGCCCGAGCTGACGATCGGCAGGTAGAGCACATTGTGCCGTTCGGCGATTTCGGAGAGCTTGTAGGGCATGCCGGCACCGCATGTGACACCCGTCACCATGCCCTTCGTGCGCGACAGCACGCCTTCGAGGATTTCCTGGGCACCGCCCATTTCCCAGAGCACGTTGATGTTGATCGCGCCCTTGCCGCCGGCGATCTCATGGGCACGCGTGACTTGCGCCACTGCGCCATCGATACCGTACTGGATCAGCTCGCGATGGCGGTCCTTGCGCGTCTTGCCTTCATAGGTCTGCGGAATCACTTCGCCATCGGCATCGTAACTGTCGGCATTCACGGCGCTCACCGTGCCGATACCACCAGCCGCTGCCCATGCACCGGAGCTTCTGTGGTTGGTGGCGGAAACGCCCTTGCCACCCTCGATCAGGGGCCACACTTCGCGGCCGCCATAATTGATCGGTTTAAGTCCCTTGAATTCCATTCACTACCCCAGCGGACCAATACTCTCTCAGGATGTCAGATCCGTTCCTTCATCGCCGGGCTGCACGCACGGCTCTATCTCATGTGGCTCCGGACGGTCGCCCACAGCCTCGAATTGCGCATAATATCCGGCAATCTCCGGCTTCAGGTCAAAGTCAACCAGGCGAAACCCGACGCGCTCGAATTCGCAGAACAAAAGCTGCGGGTCAATGCCGTGCTGGTCCGCCGGACGGTCTACATCCACCACGATCACCTGCCCGCCTTCACGCAAAGCCGGTCGCATCCGCCACAGAAACGCGTAAGGCTCTGTAATCTCGTGATACATGTGAACCATGAAGATGCGGTCGAAGCTGTTTGCAGGAAGCCGCGGGTCGTCAACCGCACCAGGCTTGATGGAAACATTTTCCAGCCCATCGCGCTCCACGCGGTTGCCGAGGCGACGCAGGGCGGCCTCGTCGATATCCTGCGCAAGGACGCGGCCGCTCTCTCCCACGCGGGCGGCAAGACGCACCGTGTAATAGCCCTCGCCCGCGCCGATATCGGCCACCGTCATGCCGGCGCCGATATCGGCCTTGTCCATCACCGTTTGCGCCTCGCGCCGGTCATCGCGCTGCTGTTCCGTCGAAAAAGCGTTGCTGCCGGTTTCCGACACGGGGCGATAGGCCCGCGGAAAATCGCGCGAGGTTTCCGGCCTGTCGGTCTCCACTGGTTCGCAAGCCGTCAGGGCCAGCAGGACGGACGAGGCAACAAACGGGGCAAATCGGCTCATCATCGCAATTGTCACGGTATCGGCAAAGCCCGCATGCCTGCAACAAAGACATTGAACGGCAAGTCACCCTGCCGCCACGGCGATTGCCGGCCCTCGGTGATGGAATTCACCTCCACGGCCGTGCGGCGGAACGCCTCGTCCAGCGACTGGCGGCGGGCTATCTGCTGGGTAAAGACCTTGGCAAACGGGCTGCCAAGGCCAGGCGTATCACCGTCCTCGGCAACATTACCCGGCTCGGTGGAGAAGAAAACCACCGCGGAAAGGCCGCGCAAGTTTCCCAGCTGGGCGAGCCCATCACCGGCGTTGGACAGGTCATCGACGGACAGCGCAACCAACTGCCGCGTGCTGCCGGTAACCTCGACCATGCGTATCTCGCTTGCCTCGTCAGCATAGGAGTAGGGATTGTTGCGGCAGGCGTCGACGACCACGATGGTGCCACGCGCACGCTGGGTGAGCGTCTGCAACAGCGGATCCAGCGAGATCAGCGATGCGCCGTCCGAGGTGAGGAAGTAGTTCACCCCGTCGACCTGGAAGCCGTGCCCCGCATAGTAGAACAAGGCTATGTCATCCTCTTCCAGCGATGCGGCAAAGGCATTGATGCCCGCTTCCCATTCCTCGACACCGGGATCATTGAGGATCGTGACATGCTTCTCGGCAACCGAAGTGCGCCGCAACGCCGCCTGCATCAGCAGCGCATCTGCCGCTGGATTATCAAGCATGAGCTGTGCATTGCCCGACGCTTCATAGCTTGATGCCACGATCAGCACCTTGGTCGCAGCCTGCGCGGGATTTGCCGAGAAAAGGGCCAGCACGAATGCGGCCAGCAAGACACGCAGCGCAGTCACAGGCGCAATTACAGCCCCACGTTCACGCCATGGTTGACCCGCGCATCGGTGAAGTCGAATTCGCCCGTAACAGGGAAAAAGATGACCGCGCGATAGCGCATGTCGAGAGCGAGGTTGTCGAAGATAACCAGTTGCCCGCCCACTGCGATATCCGGCCCCACGCTCAGTTCGGAGGGGTTGCGTTTGTCGATATCGAAGAGCAGCGGAAGGTCGCGGGTTTCGAACACGGCTGAACCAAGCAAGCGCGACGATGGCTGGTAGCTGCCCTGCAACATGCCTGAAAGGAACACATTGAAATTGTTGTCGAGCGGCACGAAGGCGGTTCCGCCGGCGCGTATCGAGAACGTCTGGAGGGTCTGCTTGCCAGTGCTATCGCCGCGCAACCCGTCATCGAAGAGCAGGAACGGATCATCGAGGGCAAAGGAGATGATCTGGTTGGTGCTGTCGATCGTTTCGAGCCCGACCACCTTCACATCAAGCCGCTCGTAACGAATGCCCGCGTTCAACGCGAGGTTCTCGTTAAGCCGCCGCTGCCAGGTGCCCTCGACGTCGATCCGGTCGATTGTGTTCGACGCGATGAAATTGCTGACTTCGAAATCAGTCAGGGTGGTCCCTCCAGCGCCAAACAGGCCGATCAGGCGGCGCTGGGTAACGGTACGTGCCTCCCCCTTGCCCCGGCCATACATGCCCGTCAGTGTCACCCGGTCACGGTCATCGCCGAAATTGATCATCGCGCCATACATCGGGAAGGCGATCTGGTCTGCCAACACTGACGAGGACGGTTCCTCCGCTATGATTGTCGGGGAGATGTCCTGCGTCTGCTCGAACAGATCCTCCAGTTGCGCTACTCGGTCAGGACCGACTTCGTCGAAACTGGTCTGGTTCGATGTGCGCAGGTTGGAATTGTCGAAATAATAGGAGAAGCGCGGGCCGACCACGATATCCGCCTTTGCAGGCTGCGCCGAGACCAGGAGCGCCAGGGCTGCCAGCGGCAGCATCTTGTTGAAATACCGTGTCATGCGATCCTCTCCAGAAGCCTGCTTCTAGGCGGAGGCGACGCTCAAGGCAAAAGGCCTATTCAACGTCTTCCACATCGACGGTCTCACCCGTCACCCGCTGCGCGAGGGCCGCGGCGATGTAATCATCGATCCCGCCATCGAGCACATCGTCCGGCGCGCTGGAGGTGACCCCGGTGCGCAGGTCCTTGACCATCTGGTAGGGCTGCAGGACGTAGGAACGGATCTGGTGGCCCCAGCCGATCTCGGTCTTTTCCTGGTACTCGCCTGCTGCGGCCGCTTCGCGCTCCGCCATCTCCCGCTCGAACAGGCGGGCCTTCAGCATGTTCATGGCCGTGGCGCGGTTCTTGTGCTGCGAACGGTCGTTCTGGCTTGCCACCACGATCCCGGTGGGAAGGTGGGTGATGCGCACTGCCGAGTCCGTGGTGTTGACGTGCTGCCCGCCCGCGCCCGAAGCGCGATAGGTATCGATGCGAAGATCGCCATCGTTGATCTCGATATCGATATCATCGTCGATCACCGGGTAGACCCAGACGGAACTGAAGCTGGTGTGGCGGCGGGCCGAGCTATCATAGGGGCTGATGCGAACGAGCCGGTGTACACCGCTTTCCGTCTTCGCATAGCCATATGCGTTCTCGCCCTTGATCAGCAGCGTGGCAGACTTGATGCCAGCCTGCTCCCCGGCCTGGTATTCGACGGTCTCCACCTTGAAGCCACGCCGCTCGGCCCAGCGCGTGTACATGCGCAGCAGCATCTCTGCCCAATCCTGGCTTTCCGTGCCCCCTGCACCGGCATGGATTTCCAGGTAGGTGTCATTGCCATCGGCTTCGCCCGAAAGCAGGGCGGATACCTTGTCGGCATCGGCGCGATCGGCCAGCGCCTTCAGTGAGGCCAGGCCTTCGGCGATGACACCATCGTCGCCTTCCATCTCGCCCAGCTCGACGAACTCGATCGCATCGGCCATTTCCCGCGAAATCTCGTTCACGGTACCGATAGCGTTTTCCAGCTGTTTCTGTTCGCGCGTGATGGCTTGCGCCTGCTTGGGATCATCCCACAGGCCGGGATCCTGGACGCGGGCGTCAAGTTCCTCGAGGCGGCGCTGAGCGCGCTCCCAGTCAAGCGATTTTCGCACCAGCGCCAATGCGGCTTCGATGCGGTCAATATGGGCCTGCCCTTCGGCACGCATAGGTTTTCTCCAGAAATAGCAGGCGCGCCGACTAGCGCAGCCGTGCGGATTGGGAAAGGGAGTTGCAGCTAATTTCCGCCATCATGGGCAAGAAAGGGCGGACTCGCTAATACAGCCCGCCCTGCTCTTCCACGAAGTTTTCCGGACTGTTGGTGTTGACTGGAACAGCGTTGGCACCCTCCCGCTGCCTTCGCAGCTGAGCAAGGATCATCTCGCGCATCTGGTCAATCTCGTCCTGGCGCTGGGTCCGACGTGGTTCGGTATCGGGCTTGAAGGCTTCCCAGATCACCGATGAAAGCGGATCATCCGTGGGCCAGGCATCGAAGACACGGCGCCCGGTACGCCGGTCGACCCGCACCATCCGCACACCTTCGGGAGCGAGGAAGGGCCGCCCGCTCCAGCGGTCCCGCGTGGCAACCACGAAGTCGCGCATGATCGGCACCGCGGTGTTCCCGCCCTGGATCCAGGCACCCATGCTGCGCGGCGTATCGAAACCCACATAAAGTCCGACAACAACATCCGGGGTGCCGCCAACGAACCACGCATCATTGGGTCCTGATGACGTACCGGTCTTGCCGAACATGGGAATGTCGAGGTCCCTCAACCGGGTAGCGGTGCCTCGCTCCACGGTCCCGACAAGCATGTGGGTCACCTGGAAGGCCGTGCGCGGATCCATGACCTGGCGGCCCAGCGGGCGCAGGCGCGGCATCGGCGAACCATCCCATTCTTCCATGTTGCAACCGAGGCACTCGCGCTCGTCCGATCGCCAGATCACCTTGCCATCGCGATCCTGCACGTAATCGATGACGCTGGGTTCGTTCATGCGCCCGTGATTGACCAACGTGGAATAGGCATTGGCCATGCGCTGTACAGTGGTGGTGCCGGATCCCAGAGCGTTGGCGGGCAGAGGCGCATAGCGCTCGGCACTGATGCCGAGGCGGTGGATATCGTTGACGACATTCTCCATCCCGGCATCCATCGCGATGTGGATCGTCATCAGGTTCTTGGACTGCTCCAGACCATAGCGCATGGGATATTCGCCACCGCCGCGGCTGCCGCCGAAATTGGTGAAGCAGTGCTCGCCAAGGTTGGAACCTTGATAATAGCAATACTGCGAATCCGGCACCATTGTCGCCGGGGTCATGCCGTGTTCCAGACCGGTTGCGTAGACGATCGGCTTGATGGTGGATCCCGATTGCCTTTCCGCCTGCGTAGCGCGGTTGAAATCGCTCAAACGGCTGTCGAAACCACCCTGCATGGCCAGCACCCGCCCGGTGTTGGGATCCATTGCCAGGAAGCCCCCTTCCAGCGCCGGAGGCGTGCGCACGCGCCAGCCATTGCCCGAGGGTGAAACCGCAATCACGTCTCCTGCCTTCAAGGCATCGGGCAGACCGCTGAGCGGCGCTTCATCGCCATTGGCGAAACCGATCGTCGCCGATGCCCCGCTGCGCTGCATGACCACGCCGATGCGCCAATCCTGATAGCCGATCGAAATGTAAGAGCTGGCGAGTTGCCGCTTCATGTCGCCGTCACCGGGGTTGATCGTGGCGATAGGACCGGACCAACCCCGATTGCCCTGGTATCGCATCAGGCCCGCGCGCAGGGCATCGCGGGCGGCATCCTGCATCTCGACATCCAATGACGTGCGAACCCACAGCCCGCCGGCATAAACGGAGTTGCGGCCATCTTCGGCCTCCTCGCCGAAACGGTCGATCAGTTGCCGGCGAACCTCTTCGAGGAAATATCCCGCATCTGCCGACCGGCTCTGGCGCTGTCCGGTAACGATGCCTAGCGGCATGGCCTTGGCCGCATCCCGTTCCGCCTCGGTGATATGACCGTTGTCCTCCATCTGGTCGAGAACGATATTGCGGCGGACGAGCGCTTCATCGAAATTGCGTTCGCGGCTGTAGGTTTCAGGCGCCTTGGGCAGGATGGCGAGATAGGCCATCTCGTGCAGGGCGAGGTCATCCACGTCCTTGTCGAAATAGGCGCGTGCCGCGGCCTGGACACCGAAACTGCGGCGCCCCAGCGAAATCTCGTTGAGGTAGAGCGTAATGATCTCCTCTTTCGACAACGCACTTTCGATACGCGTCGCCAGGACCATCTCGCGCAGCTTGCGGGTGATCGAGTACTCGTCGTCCAACAGGATGTTCTTGGCCACCTGTTGCGTGATGGTTGAACCGCCGACAGCGCGCTCGTCGGAGCCGATCTTGCTGATGTAATCGATCACCGCGCCAATGAAGCCGCCGGCATCAATGCCGCCGTGCGTCCAGAAGGTCTTGTCCTCGGCGCTGGTGTAGGCGTTGAGCAGCTGCGGCGGCAGGTCCTTGAACTGCAATTCCACCCGGCGCTCGCGTTCGTAGCGGTGGACAATCTCGCCATCCACGCCGCGCACGACCGAAGGCAGGTTCGGCTCGTAGTCATGCAACATGTTCGCGTCGGGCAGGTTGCGCGCCACCATCACCCAAAGCGCAATCAGCAGCACGGTTGCGCCAAGGGCCGCCCAACCAAGCCAGCGGAACCAGCGATGGCTGCGCCAATTGTGCAGGAACCAGCCGACTACCGGGGATTCGCGCCAAGTTTCGCTCGCCAAAGCGGCCACACCGCCCGCGCTGCGGGTGATGCGATAGCTGATCGGCTGCGCGCTGTTGTCGTCGCTCTCATTCATCGTGGCCGCCCCTTAGCATGCCGAAAGAAGCTGGCGCCACAATGAATACGCTCAATCATCCTCGGACCGGCTGCGTGCGAAATAGACGCGGATTGCTCGAGCCATCGCCTCGGCAAAGGCACTCTGGCCCTCGGCAGAGGCAAGCCTGCGGGCCTCCGCCGGATTGCTGATGAAGCCGGATTCGAACAATACGGAAGGAACATCGGGCGCGCGCAGCACGCCGAGCGCCGCGGAACGGCGCGGTTGCGGATGGAACGGCAATACGCCCTGCCCTTCACGAATGATCAGGTCTGCAAATTGCGCCGAGGAATCAGAGGTGCGCCGCTGCGACAGCTCGACAAGAATGGCATTTACGCTTTCGGTTTCCGCCGAGAGCAGAGTGCCGTTGACCATGTCGGCGGAGTTCTCCCGCTGTGCAAAACGTGCTGCCGCTTCGGAATTGGCCTCTTCCGAGAGGATGTAGGTGCTCGCTCCGCGAACATTGTCCATGTCACCTGCGGAATCAGCGTGGATCGACAGGAACAGGTCCGCACCCAGCGCACGGGCAATCTGCACCCGCTCGGCCAATGCAAGGTATCGGTCATCATCGCGCGTCAGGGCCACCCTGATGCCGCCTTCGGCAAGCAGTTGGTCCCGCAGGTTGCGCGCAAGCCCCAGAACGACAGTCTTTTCCCGCAAGCCGGCGCCGCTTGCCCCGGGATCGTGCCCCCCATGGCCGGCATCGATAACGACCAGCGGTCGTGACGGGTCAGCCGGCCCCTATATTTCGGGAAGCGGAACAGTGGTGCCCGGTTCCGGAAGTACTATGCGGATCACGTAGTCGCGACCCAGGTGGGGAAGAGGAATCACCTTGCCGAAAGCCATCAGGCCGGCAACGAACAGCACCGGAGCGAGGAAAATCAGCGCAATCTGGATGCGATACAATGGCAATTGCGCCCCCCGCCCCTATCTTGCCTTTATCCGAAACTTTACCATGTCATGCCAGTCCGTGTGCAGGATTTGCCCGAAATGGTGCAACAAGGTTGCCCAGCCTTTCCCCAAATGCTAGCCGTTTGAAGGTCTGAGGCAATTCCCGCCAGGACTTCCGGTCTGCCAATCTTAGCAGTTCCGGCAATGCTTACAGGTTGATGCCACAATGAGAAGCAAGAGCCAAAAGGTCAGCCAGCAGCCGCAAGGTTGCATTCTGGCGGCCAACGCTCTCGCGCAGACAGAAACCCTGCGCCTTCCCTTTGTAGCAGTCACAATTCGCAGCACTCACAACCGCATCGGCGGCACGGGTGCTACATCAGATCTCCCGCAAGCGCCCGGCCAAGGCCCCGCGCCCAGGGGAACCCACACAGATCGGCATGCTCTGACTGCGCGACACGCGCCAAGAGGATCACATGCCCGGAGAATATTTAATGGCAACGCGCATGCTTATCGATGCGCGCCACCCGGAAGAAACGCGGGTGGCGGTGCTCAAGGGAAACCGGATTGAGGAGTTCGATTTCGAATCTGCCGAACACAAGCAGATCAAGGGCAATATCTATCTCGCCAAGGTTACCCGAGTAGAACCTTCACTGCAGGCGGCATTCGTCGATTTTGGCGGCAACCGTCACGGCTTCCTCGCCTTCAGCGAAATCCATCCCGATTACTACCAGATCCCGGCAGAGGACCGCGCCGCGCTCCTTGCCGAGGAACAGGCTGCGGCTGAAGAAGAAGCAGCCCTGCGGGCGGAAGAAGACGAGGAGGAAATCCTCACCGATACCGAGGGCGAGGACGATCACGAGGAAGACGAAGCCGGGGTCGAGGAAATCGACACCTCCGAGAAGGACGATGTCTCCACGATCGAGGACGGCCAGCTTGAAAACGGCGATGACGAGGATTCTGCGGAAGAAGACGACGACGACGCAGCGGACGACGATGCCGACAGTGACGAGGAGGATTCCGAAGAATCCGAAAGTGAGGACGACGGAGAAGAATCCGACGACGCAAAGCCGCGCCGCGGCCGCCGTGGTCGTGGCCGCCGTCAGGGCCAGGGGCAGAACCGCCGCCGTGGCAGCCGGGCCAAGGAAATCGACGACATCCGCGCCAAGCGCCAGGCATTGCGCCGCCGCTACAAGATCCAGGACGTCATCCAGCGCCGCCAGGTCCTGCTCGTCCAGGTCGTGAAGGAAGAGCGCGGCAACAAGGGTGCTGCACTCACCACATATCTCTCGCTTGCCGGCCGCTATTGCGTCCTGATGCCCAACTCCAGCCATGGTGGAGGCATTTCCCGCAAAATTTCAAATGGTTCGGACCGCAAGCGACTGAAGCAGATCGTGAACGACCTGAGCCTGCCGAAGAGCATGGGCCTGATCGTGCGCACGGCAGGGCTCCAGCGTACCAAGACCGAAATCAAGCGGGACTTCGATTATCTTGCCCGGTTGTGGGACGAGATCCGCGAGAAGACGCTCAGTTCCAGTGCCCCGGCGATGATCCATTCGGACAGTGACCTCATCAAGCGCGCGATCCGCGACATCTATAATCGCGAGATCGAGGAAGTTGTTGTCGAAGGCGAGGACGGATACCGCTCCGCCAAGGACTTCATGAAACTGCTGATGCCCAGCCATGCACGCCGGGTGAAGGCCTATTCCGATCCGGTGCCGCTGTTCCAGCGCTATGGCGCCGAAGACCAGCTTTCCGCCATGTACGAGCCGGTGGTGCAGCTGAAGTCCGGCGGCTACCTGGTGATCAACCCCACCGAAGCACTTGTGTCTATCGACATCAACTCGGGCCGATCCACCAAGGAGCATGGCATCGAGCAGACCGCGCTGCACACCAACCTGGAAGCGGCGAAGGAAATCGCTCGACAACTCCGCCTGCGCGACATGGCAGGCCTGGTGGTCATCGACTTCATCGACATGGAGCACAACTCCAACATCCGCAAAGTCGAACGCGCGATGAAGGAATCGCTCCGGAACGACCGCGCACGCATCCAGGTGGGGCGCATTTCCAGCTTCGGACTGATGGAGATGAGCCGCCAGCGCCTGCGGACCGGCGTGCTCGAAGCGACGACCCGCTCATGCCCGCATTGCGACGGCACGGGCCTTGTTCGCACGGCATCGTCTGCCGGGCTCTCGGCACTGCGCCTGATCGAGGACGAAGCTGCAAAGGGCAAGGGCACACTCATCTCGCTCTATGCTTCCACCGAAGCCAGCGTCTACCTGCTCAATGCCAAGCGCGCTGACCTGGCAGAAATCGAAAGCCGCTATAGTGTCACGGTGCAGGTCGTCCCGGAAGGCGAAGATGAAGGCGCGAAAATGCGCGTGACGTCTTCCGGTCCGCGTCCGGCTGAAGCCCCCAGGTTCGATCCCATCGTCGACGACGATGATGATGACGATGACGACATCGAGGAAACGAACGAGGATTACGGTGAAGACGATGATGGCGCTCCCCGCAAGAAGCGCCGCCGCCGCCGCCGTGGAGGCCGCAATCGCAACCGCACTCGTGACAACGAAGAGAATGGCGAAGACAGCCAGGATCAGGACGATGACGACGATGGCGACAGCTCCGAAGCTGCCGGAAAAGGCGATGGCGAAAGCGAGGCCGAAGGCGATGAGAAGCCCAAGCGTCGCCGTCGTCGTGGCGGGCGGGGCCGCGGTCGCAAGCGCACCGTCGAAGGCAAAAATGGTGAGAACGGCGAAGGCGAAGCAACCGATGAAGTTGCAGAGGACAGCCCTGCCGCAGCAGAGGTAACCGCCAGCGAAGACGAAGCAGAGGCTGAAGCGGCAGAGGAAAAGCCCAAGCGCCGCCCGCGCCGCAAGAAAGTCGATGCGGAGGCAGAGGCTGAAGCGGGTGAAGCTGACGCCGAAAGCGCTCCAAGCGAGGAAGCCGAGGAGAAGCCGAAGCGGCGCACCCGGCGCAAGAAGGCAGATGCCGAAGCTGGTGGCACCGAAGCGGTGACCGAGGAGGCGGGCGTGGAACCCGACAATGCGGACAACAAGACCAAGCCTGCGGCCAAGAAACGTGCCCCGCGCAAGAAGAAGGCTGAGGAGCCTGCTGCTGTGCAAGCCGCTGAACCTGCCACCGATGCAGGTGATGATCCCAAAGCCGAAGGTGACGTTCCCGAAGGCGAGCTGGATGAAGATGGCGAGCCGCGCCGGGGCTGGTGGCAGCGCACGTTCGGAAACTGATCGGGCAAACGGCAGCCAACGCCACCCTGCCCGTTACTGAAAGCATCGCGGGGCCAGCCTGACTGTCAGGTCTGGCCCCGTTATGCTGCTAACCTATTGAGACAATCGACAGGTCCGGACGCCGGCCCGATGGCCGGCGTTAAGGACAAATGCGAGGCGCTGATCTGCGAGGGATCAGCTCATGTACCGATTTTGCGCGCCGCACCCCATTCCATCCATCCAGCCCATTTCGGTGCCTTCTCGAAATATTCCTGGCCGATCGGGTCGACTTCAAAGCCTGCGGGGCGGATGGCCGCGCCCACTTCACGGGCCAGATGACAATTGCCCATCATGCGTTTCCAGACAGGTTCGATCCGCCTTTGCCATTTCGCCGGACCGGGGTCTGGAGCCTTGCCATGTTCAAGGTAAAGCAGCCGTCCTCCCGGTTTCAGGATACGCCGTAATTCCGAAAGCACCTGCTGCTGGTCATCAACCGAACACAGCGTGTAGGTGCATACCACCGTGTCGAAGGAACCATCGGCAAAGGGAATGCTCTCACCAACGCCTTGGCGAATGTCGGCCTCCCAACCCTGCTCGCGCGCTCGTGTACGCGCTGCATCCAGCAGGCTTGCATTGGGATCGATACCGGCAAAATGGGTGATCGCGTCCTTGCGATAGAGTGGCTGGTTGTAACCGCTGCCACAGCCGATTTCGAACACGCGCCCTTCCGCCAGCGGAACAACCTGCCGGCGCAGTTCGGTCACCTCATCCGAGGCGCAGCCCAAGGCGATAACTTTCGGCAGGACCGTTTCGTCATACCAGTTGCGCAAACCCATCACGCCGCCTCCCCGACTTGTTTCTTGCCAGTCTAGCTGCTCCGAACGGAGAGCAAATGGCATTCTTGCCGCGCCCCCGCTCATCTCGGGTGCCACGACAGTCGGGCTGCGCGCTGATCAGGGGGCGATTTCCTCGCCATTCCAGGACAGCAGCTTGCCGCTCTTGTCGGGACCGGCATCGAGAATCACCCGGAGCAGGTTGAGCGCGGCCTCACGGCGGTTGGTCAGTTGCCCTTCGGGCAGGTTCGACTGGAAGGGCTTGGAAAGCGCCGTATCCACCGTTCCGGGATGCAAGGCGATGACGGCTCCCTGCTTGTGGGTGCGCGCCATCTCGATGGCGAAGTTCTTCACCAGCATGTTCAGTGCCGCCTTGCTGGCGCGATAGGAATGCCACCCGCCGATGCCGTTGTCTGAAATCGAGCCGACCTTCGCGGATATCGCCGCCAGCACGAAGCGCTCGTCCCGCGGCATCAGCTCCAGCATGTGCCGTGCGATCAGGGCAGGCCCTATCGCATTGACCCGCATGACCTTTTCCATCGCTGCCGAATCGATGGACCGGAAACTGCGTTCAGGGCCCGTGCCGTCTTCCAGTGTCAGCACGCCACTGGCGATGATTACCAGTTCGGGCGGCGCGGCGGCCATCTCCTGCGCGGCAGCGGCGATGGTCTCCTCGTCTTCAAGGTCGAAATGGAAAGGTGTGCCAAACTGGTGCTTGGGCACCTCTCCCGATCGTGATCCGGCGTAGACCTGCACGCCCCTGTCCACGAGCACGCGGCAAAGCGCTGCGCCGATGCCGCCCGAAGCACCAAAGACTGCCGCACGACCGGGCCAGTTTGAGGATTCCGTCACGATGAGCTTCCTACCATGAAGTTAGCAAACTAGGGAATGTGGCAAATTTGGAAACATGGTCTTTCCGCCATGACATACGGTGCCAGACGACCAGCCTCGGCCAAACGGTGTCACTCACATCCTTGAACAACAAAGCCGTTGCCGCATCTTCATGCAGAAACTCCACCACTCGGACGAAGGTCTGCCTTGCCCTTGCGCTGTGAATGGGTAGATAGGGGTCATCCATTGGAAAGCGGACAAACATGGCAACTTTCACGCTCCCGAAGAACAGCAAGATCAACGGCCCCGGCAAGGAGCACAAGGCTCCCGATGCAGCGCGGGTGAAGAAGTTCAAGATCTACCGCTGGGACCCGGAGAGCGGCCAGAACCCCCGGTACGACACCTTCGAGATCGACCTCGACGATTGCGGTCCGATGGTGCTGGACGCGATCATCAAGATCAAGAACGAGATCGACCCCACGTTGACCTTCCGCCGCAGCTGCCGCGAAGGGATTTGCGGTTCCTGCGCGATGAACCTGAATGGCAAGAACGGCCTTGCCTGCACCACCGCGATCGAGGACCTGCCCGGCGAAATCCGCATTACGCCGCTTCCCCACATGGAGGTGGTGAAGGACCTGGTGCCCGATTTCACCCATTTCTACGCGCAATACGCATCGATCCGGCCCTGGCTGCAAACGGTGTCCAACACCCCCAGCGGGAAGGAGCGCCTGCAAAGCCCTGAACAGCGGGCCAAGCTTGATGGGCTTTACGAATGCATCCTGTGCGCTTGCTGTTCGACCTCCTGCCCCAGCTACTGGTGGAATTCGGACAAGTTCCTTGGCCCGGCAATCCTGCTGCAGGCCTATCGCTGGCTGGCGGACAGTCGCGATGAAATGACCGGTGAGCGGTTGGACGAGCTGGAAGACCCCTTCCGCCTCTATCGCTGCCACACGATCATGAACTGTGCCAACGTCTGCCCCAAGGGCCTGAGCCCGGCCCGCGCCATCGCCGAAATCAAGAAGATGCAGGCCGAACGGCAGATCTGACCCTGAGCGGCCTGCTCGCCCGTTACGAGGAACTGCTGGCATCCGGCGAACTGCGACCGGATCCGGAACAGCGCGCGGCTGCCGAAGTACTCGCTCGTGTGCAGCAAGGCCTTGAACAGCCCGGCAGGATCGGTCTTTTCCAACGCCTTCTTGCAGGCAGAAAGCCGCAGGCAGTGCGCGGCGCCTACATGTGGGGTGGCGTGGGGCGCGGCAAGTCCATGCTCATGGACCTGTTCCACGACACGCTGGCCATCGAGGCCAAGCGCCGTGTCCATTTCCATGCCTTCATGCTGGAAGTGCACAAGCGCATCGGGGAGGAGCGCAAGAAGGAGGCCGGCGATCCCATCGCACCGGTGGCCGCGGCCATCGCCAGCGAGGTACGGTGCCTCGCTTTTGACGAGATGGTGGTGAACAACTCGCCCGATGCGGCAATCATGTCCCGCCTGTTCACGGCGCTGATCGTGGATCACGGCGTATGCGTGGTGACCACCAGCAACCGCCCTCCCCGTGACCTGTACAAGGACGGCCTCAATCGCGAGCATTTCCTGCCGTTCATCGACCTCATCGAGCGGGAACTGGACGTGGTCGAACTCAACGGCCCCACCGATTACCGGCTGGACAGGATCGGCGGCATGGCCAGCTGGCACTCCCCCATCGGCGCCGAAGCGACGGCGCAGGTGCGCGAACTGTTTTTCCGCCTGACCGATTTCGCCCCTGAAGATGCAGAGCATGTTCCCTCTGCCGATCTCGAGCTTGGAGGCGGACGCAGGCTGCATGTTCCCAAGAGCCTGAAGGGCGTGGCCGTGTTCAGCTTCAAGCGCCTGTGCAAGGAAGCGCGCGGCGCTTCCGATTACCTTGCCATTGCCCGCGCCTATCACACTGTCATCATCGTAGGCATCCCGCGGATGTCACGCGAGATGCGCAACGAGGCGGCGCGTTTCGTGACGCTGATCGACGCGCTGTATGAAAACCGGGTGAAACTCTTTGCAACGGCAGAGACGGAACCGGAGGACCTCTACGCGTCAGGTGACGGTTCGTTCGAATTCGAGCGCACGGTGAGTCGCCTCAAGGAAATGCAGAGCGCGGACTACATGGCCCTTGGCCACGGCGAAGAAGGCTAGGCCGCGATACCGAGCCGCGACAGCGACTTGTCCAGCATCACAAGCTGCCAAAGCAACCGTGAATTGTTGCTCCGGCCGGAGATGTGCGCCTCGGCCATGCGGGAAAGCTGCGCCTTCTCGAACCATCCCGTGCGGGCGAGCGCACTGCTTGTGGCAATCGCACGGGTCTGTGCCTGCAAGGGGCCGCGCAGCCATTCGGCAATTGGCGTCACGAAGCCCTGCTTGGGACGATAGAGGATGTCGTCAGGCAAATGCCGCTCCATCGCCTTCTTGAGCAGGTATTTGCCCTGTTTGCCCCTCACTCGCAGGCCCTCCGGCAATCCGGCAGCAAATTCGACAAGTCGGTGATCGAGCAACGGCTCTCGCGCCTCCAGGCTTACCGCCATGCTGGTCCGATCCACCTTGGTCAGGATATCGCCCGGCAGCCAGAACTTGAGGTCTGCATATTGCGCGGCATCGAGACCTGAGCGCGCCGGGGCATTCGCCATCATCTCCATGAAGGGAAGCTCTGCGCGATATTCGCCAAGTTCCCTTGCCATGTCGGCACCGTAGATCGTGAAACGCTGTTCGGGCGACACCGAACCAACCGCCCGCGCATACCCTTCAGCCCCGCTCATCGACAGCGACATCAGCGTGGCCTTGGCCCGAAGCGGGCGCGGTGCCCAGTCCATCTTCGGCCATGTGCGTCCCAGAGGCCCCAGAACCTTGTCCCGCACGGAGGCAGGCAGCAAGCTGCGCAGGCGTTCCTCATGATGGTGGAACACCTGCCGGCGATATCCCGCAATCGCTTCGTCCGCGCCATCCCCTGACAAGGCCACGGTTACGCTCTCGCGCGCCAGTTGACACACGCGCCACGTCGGCAAGGCAGAGGCATCGGCAAAAGGTTCGTCGAACATGTCCGCGATGGCATCCAGCGCATCGAACTGGTCAGCGCTGACAATGCGACTGGCGTGGTCTGTACCGAACAGCTCGGCGACCTGTCGGGCATAGGATGTCTCGTCCACGGCTTCCACGTCGAAGCCGATGGAGCAAGTGCGGACGGGATCGCGACTGGCCTGGGCCATCATCGCAACCACGCTGGAACTGTCCACGCCGCCGGACAGGAAGGCACCGAGTGGAACGTCGGAATCCATCCGCGATTCCACAGCCTGGTGCAGGTGATGGAGCAATTCCGCTTCAAGATCCTTTGCCTTGCCCTTGTGGCGTCGGGCAAAGGAAATATCCCAGTACTGCTGCGGCCTTGCCGGCGCGGCATCATGCTGCAGCAGGCGGAAATGACCCGCAGGCAGCTTCTCGACACCTTTGAGCATCGATCGATAGTCCGGGACGTAGCCCCAGGCCATGAAGTCCTCCACCGCCCTCGGATCGACCTCTCGACGAAGCATGGGGTGCGCCAGCAGCCCTTTCAGCTCGCTGGCAAAGGCCATGCTGCCATCGCTGAGCATTGCCGTGAACAGCGGTTTCACGCCGAAACGGTCACGGGCAAGGAAGAGTGTCCTTTCTGCCTTGTCGTAGATCGCAAAGGCGAACATGCCGTGCAGGCTGGAGAGGCAATCCGTTCCCCAGCGTTGCCAGGCGGCCAGGATCACTTCGGTGTCGCCATCAGTGCAGAACTGCGCGCCAAGTCCTTCCAGCTCGCGGCGAAGCTCCCGGTAGTTGTATATCTCGCCGTTGAAGGTGATGACGGCGCGATCGTCCGCACTCGTCATAGGCTGCGGGGAGCCTGCAAGGTCGATGATCGACAGGCGGCGATGGCCCAGCCCCACGCCCGGCGCGGTCCAGACACCCGATCCATCCGGCCCGCGATGCGCCATTACGTCGCACATACGCTCGACCCGGCTGGGGTCGACCGGCTTGATGGTCCCGCAATGGAATATCCCGGCGATCCCGCACATGGCCGCCTCGTTACGGCTTTTGCGCCAGACGGTCCATCCAGGCATCCAGATCGCCAGTGGATTCCACGAAATCGGCAAGCGCCTTGTCTGCCGGAACCGCCCCGCCTTCCTCGGCAGAGAGGATCAGCATCATCGTCGGCTCGGGGCTGAAGGTCAGCCTGTCACGCAGGTTGGAAAGCTTCAGACGCACAACACTGGAAGTAGTCAAATCGCGGTGGCGATAGAAGGTCAAGGCGAGGCGTTGCAGGTTGCTGCCCGATTGCAGGCGTTCGCTGAGCCCACCGTCGATGTCCGGACCCGGCGAATGCCAGCGCCAGCTGCTTTCCGGCATCAACGCACCCTCGCCATAGGCCCCTGCTTCCCGACCCTCTTCCTGTGCCGCGTAAAGCGCGAAGAACAGTTCCACGCGTGCACCATCACCATTCACGTAGGAACCGATCAGGCAGACCGCCCAGGCCGTGCCAAGCGCAATCCATCGGCGGTTCCAGACCGTCCAGATCGCTGCGCGCAACTCTTCGAGAAGCTGGTTCAAGTTACGTTCCCCTGCCCCTCAACCTCAGAACATGCTTTCCGGGATGATGATCACATCACCCGGCATCAGCATCACGTTGGCCTCGCTCTCGCCCTTGCGCAGCAGGTCGCCCAGGCGCAGCGCATATTCCTGCTGCCTGCCGGTGGTGCGATCGAAGCGGATAAGTTTGGCGCGATTTCCCGATGCAAACTCGGACAGGCCGCCAACCGCGATCATCGCGTCCAGCAGCGTCATGTTGGCGCGATAAGGCAGCGATGCAGGCTGGTCGGTCGCACCGACGACGCGCACCTGCTGGCTGAAGGTGCCGGCAAACTTGTTGACGATCACCGTCACCAGCGGATCGGAGATGTACTGCGAAAGCTGCAGGCGGATGTCTTCTGCCAGCATGGTCGGAGTCTTGCCCACGGCGGGCATGTCAGGCACCAGCGGCGTTGTGATGCGGCCATCGGGGCGCACCTGCACCTCGGCACCGAGCTCGTCATTACGCCATACGTGGATGGTCAATTCGTCAAGCGGGCCAATGACATATTCCTCGCCAGGGCCTTCCTGCATGGCGACGAAGGTCGCCGGTGCGAGCTGCGGGGCATTGGCCGTGGAGCTGCAACCGGTCAGCACCAGCGAGGCCGTGGCACCGGCTGCCAGAAGGCGGGCAATCGTGTTCATTCGCATCATCGCGTCCTCAAGGGTTTCGGGAGCGAAGACGCGCCGGCAAAAGCCGACACGCATCCACTACCCGCGGATCCGGGGATGCTTGTCGCGAAAAAGGGTGAACATTGCGTTAGCCTTCCGGCCAAACAGGCGGATTTAGCTGGTTTTTCCGGGCCGTGTCCCAGATGGGGACAGGCAACCGGCCGGGTGTTACACCAGCATTTCGCGTGCAGGCCCCTGGCCGAGGAAGGCGGCGGGACTGGCGCTTGCGCCGTAAGCGCCGGCGCAGAATATCGCGACGAGATCGCCGACTTCGGCGCGCGGCATCCATGCCTGGTCCGCCAGCCTGTCCAGCGGTGTGCACAGGCAGCCGACAATATTGACCTCTTCCTCGGCCTTTGCAGCAAAGCGCGTGGCGATGGCGACCGGGTAATTGCGGCGCACCACCGTTCCGAAATTGCCGGAGGCGGCAAGCTGGTGGTGCAACCCGCCATCGGTGACGAGATAGGTCACGCCGTGGCTTTCCTTCCGGTCGACGATGCGGGTCAGGTATACCCCGGCCTCCCCTACCAGGTATCGGCCCAGTTCTATGGCGAATTCAGTCTCTTGCAGAATGTCCGGCAAGGCGGCGAACCGTTCTTCCAGCGCAGTACCGATGCTGGCGATATCGAGAGGTTCGTCCTTGTCG
The DNA here is from genome assembly GCA_030424845.1 of Alphaproteobacteria bacterium. Classification (GTDB taxonomy): domain Bacteria; phylum Pseudomonadota; class Alphaproteobacteria; order Sphingomonadales; family Sphingomonadaceae; genus Alteraurantiacibacter. The sequence goes on from JAUHWC010000001.1 coordinate 257,821, forward strand.
AAATAGGGGATACCAAAGCCGCCGCCCATGTTGAGATGGGGGAGATCCTCGCCAATCTCGTCCGACAATTGTGCCGCAAGCGCCAGCACATTGGCCTGTGTTTCGATGATGGCAGCCGCATCGAGCGCCTGGCTGCCGGTGTAGATATGCAGTCCGCGCCAGTGACACCCGGCAGCTATGATTTCCTTGGCGAGGGTTGGCACTTGCGCCTGGTCGATCCCGAACGGTTTGGCCCCGCCACCCATCTTCATGCCCGAGCCGCGCAGTTCGAACTCCGGATTCACCCGGATGGCAAGGCGCGGTGCCACGCCCAGGGCCGTTCCTGCCTCCAACGCCCGCCGCGCCTCATTGGCGGATTCCAGGTTCAGCGTAACGCCTGCCTTGACAGCCGCGAATATCTCGGAATCGCGCTTGCCGGGACCGGCAAAGCTGATCTCGCGCGGCAGGAAACCTGCATCGCGCGCCATCGCCAGTTCGCCGCGCGATGCGATATCAAGGCCGTCCACAAGCTCCGCCATGTGTTCAAGCAAAGGCGCGAAGGGATTGGCCTTCATCGCGTAATGGATGTTCAGCCTCTCGGGCATGGCCTTGCGCAAGGCATCCATCCTGGCATCCAGCATCGCGCGCGAATAGACGAACAGCGGCGTGTCGCCCGATTCCTTCACCAACGCGCTTGCGGTGCGTCCGCCGATGGCGAGTTCACCGTGCATCGTGCCGAAACCTGCCGGGATGGGACCGAGCGGCTTCATGACAGTGCCTCGCGCACCAACAGGCTGCCGTCGATCTTGCCGTTGGGATTGAGCGGCATGGCCTCCAGCCAGCGAATCTCGGCAGGCTGCATGAAATTGGGCAGTTCGCGCAGCAGGGCCTTGCGCAGGCCATCCTCGTCACCCGAACCACGCACCACCAGCAGGATTGCCTGCCCCAGCCTTTCGTCCGGCACGCCGATGGCGACGGCTTCCTCGGCAAATCCGGTGGCCACGGCGGCTTCCTCCACTTCCTGCGGGCTGATCCGATTGCCCGCGCTCTTTATCATCGCATCGCGCCGACCGACAAAATAGAGCAGTCCGTTCTCCTCGCGGCGCACCCTGTCCCCGGACCAGACGGCCATGCCTCCATATTCGGACATGGCCGGCGCCGGCTTGAAGCGTTCCGCAGTCCTCCCGGCATCCTGCCAGTATCCCTGCGCCACCAAGGGTCCGCAATGGACAAGTTCGCCTTCCTCACCTGGAGCGGCAATGTCTCCGTCATCATTGACCACGAGGATTTCGGCAAAGGGAATGGCCTTTCCCATCGAGGTGGGATGCGCATCCACCAGCGACGGGTCGAGATAGGTCGAGCGGAAAGCCTCGGTAAGACCGTACATCGGAAAAAGGCGTGATTGCGGGAAGATGCGTCGCAAATCCGAGACAAGGTCTGTAGTCAATGCCCCGCCGCTATTGGTCAATCGCCGCATGGAATTGACCGCCTCTGCCGGCCAATCCTGCTCCACCAGTTGCACCCACAGCGGAGGCACTGCGGCAAGCGTGGTAATGCCATGTTTGGCACAAGCCTTCAGCACATCACGCGGCGTCAGGTAATCGAGCGGAACCACACTCCCGCCGGCATACCAGGTGGAAAGCAGCTGGTTCTGGCCATAATCGAAACTCAAGGGCAGGACTGCCAGCGTCACATCGTCGCGCTCCATTGCCAGATAGTGCGCCACACTCACTGCACCGAGCCACAGGTTCGCATGGCTCAGCATCACGCCCTTTGGCTTGCCGGTCGAGCCGCTGGTGTAAAGGATCGCGCACAGGCTGGCCGGATCGCAATCGGACGGCGCGAGATTGCCGCCAAAGGCCCCTGCCTGCTCCCAAGCGGCCTTTTCGCCAATCACGGCGCATTCCGTGGGCGTGTCACCCTCTTCAAGGCTTTTCAGGCGCGCTTCGGTGCCGATCAGGACGCTTGCCCCGCTATCAGCCAGGATATGCCTAACCTGGGCGTGCTTGAGCAGCGGGTTGATGGGGACGTGCACCAAGCCTGCCCGCGCTGCGGCAAGGGGCATCAAGCACGTGAGTTCACCTTTCGCCGCCCAAGTTGCCACCCTTGCGCCCTTGGCAGGCACAATCTCCGCCAACCAGGCCGCGAGCAGGCTCACACGGCTTCTTAAGCCATTCCAGCTAAGGCTTTGCCCGCGCAGGACAAGTGCCATATCCTCGTCCCACCCGACAAGGGCGAGATGATCGAGCGGTTTGGCAACGGGATCGAGCGTTACAGGCAAGAAAGGCTCCAGGGCGAAGATCAGTGGAAGCGGTCAGCTATCACGATACGGTTAAACATCTGCATGGCCTTCGCCTTTCGGGCAAGGGGCCCTTCGCGCATGTCGACTGGTTTGGCCTGCTTGAAGATGCTGCGCACTCGCTGTTCCTTGCTGTCGCGACCGCGGGACAATCCAGCGCCTGCCTGCCACTATGCACGGGGGAAGCTGGGTTGGAAGCGCTGACCAACTGGTACGCCTTCACGGGGAGGCCGCTGGTCGCGGGCCAACCACACTCCAAACTATTCGAGGCGCTGGCAAGGGATCTAGCAACCAGGGCTTCCCGCATCACCTTTTCCAAGCTTGCCCCGGAAGACCCGTCAACTGCGCAATTGGATCGAGGCTTTCGCGCTGCTGGATGGTCCGTGATCCGCGAAGAATGCGACACCAACCACTACCTGCCCGTCAATGGCCGCAGCTATGCCGAATACATCGCATCGCGTCCCGGCCCCTTGCGCACCACCCTGAAACGCAAGGCCAGGAAGGTGGAGGTCGTGCTCAAGCGCGAGTTCGATCCGTCAGACTGGGCGGCTTACGAGGCGATATATGCCGCAAGCTGGAAGCCCGAGGAGGGCGATCCCGCCATGCTCCGCGCCTTCGCCGAGAGCGAGAGCACCAAGGGCCATTACCTGTTCGGCATGGCCTTGGCTGATGGCAAGCCGGTGGCGGCGCAGTTCTGGACGGTGGAAGGCGGAACAGCCTATATCCACAAGCTCGCCCACCTCGAAAGCGCGCAGAAGCTCTCGCCGGGCACCACGCTGACCGCGGCGCTCATGGAGGAAGTCATCGACCGCGATCGCGTTGCGGAAGTCGATTTCGGCACCGGAAACGATGGCTACAAGGCGGACTGGATGGAGGCCACGCGACCGCGCATCGCCCTCACCTGCCTTCGCGCCGGATCGCCTGCCAACTGGCCGTTTCTGGCGAGGGCCAAGCTGCGCAAGCTTGTTTCCCGGCGAAGCGCTGGCTAGAGGCGCTGCATGAGCGAGAACCTTCCTGCCCTTCGCGACGATGATGTCGAGGTGGAACTGATCCTGCGCCAGGTGCTGCAGGACGTGTTGGGCCTTAATGCTGATGACGTTGCTGAATTCACCGAGGAAACGGGGCTTTTCGGCCATCTGCCAGAGCTTGATTCCATGGCGGTGGCCGGCTTGCTGACCGAGGTGGAAGATCGGCTAGATATCCTGATCGAGGACGACGAGGTGGACGGCGACATGCTGGAAACCTTTGGCGGCCTGCTCTCCTTCGTGATCGCCAAGCGCGAAGAAGGCTGAGAGGGGCCCTTGCAGCTGCAATCCTGGCAAGCGCCCGGTGGCAGCGAGGAACTGGCCATAGGTTTCGGGCCTGGCAATGCCGCGCGCCTGCTGGTGCTTCCCGCATGGTTCGATGAAAGCAACAAGCTGCGCCACTTCACCATCCAGGCAATGCGCGCGCTGGAAAAGCGCGGTTTGGCAAGCGTGATGCCGGATCTTCCCGGCTGCAACGAGAGCCTCGCCTCGCTGGAACATCAGGACCTTGCCGGTTGGCGCAGCTGCGTTGCGGATGCCGCCACCCAGCTTGGCTGCACGCATGTCCTTGCCATCCGAGCCGGAGCGAATATCGCTCCCGCCCTGCCCGGTTTCGCCTTCGCCCCGCTCGCCGGAAAAAGCGCATTGCGAGCCTTGCTGCGCGCACGCAGCATCAGCGCCAAGGAAGCCGGGCGCGAGGAGAAAAGCGCGGACTTGCTGCAACTGGGCAAGGCCGAAGGGCTGGACCTTGCAGGATATCGGCTTGGTGCGTACATGATTGCCCAATTGGCAGATGCCGAGTTGCCTGCCACTGCGCCGCTGACCGAGATCAAGCAGGCAGAGCTTGGCGGCCCGGCCCTCTGGCTGCGCATGGAGCCGGACCACGACCAGCAACAGGCGGAAACGCTCGCCGCCCTTATCGCTGCGGATATCGCGCCATGAGCCGCCGCCACCTGATCTTCGGCTGCGAAGGCGAAACGCTGGCGGGCACGCTTGACGCTGCGCCGGGAAAGGTCGGGCTTCTCATCGTGACCGGCGGCAATGAAACACGCGCGGGCGCGTTCTCCGGCCAGGCGGAGCTGGCGGCGCATATTTGCGCGCAGGGTTTCCCCGTATTCCGTTTTGACCGACGCGGCGTTGGCGATTCCAGCGGCGAAAATCGCGGGTTTCGGTCCAGCGCGCCGGACATCTCCGCCGCCCTTACCGCGTTCCGCGAGGCGCAACCGGACATCGAACGCACTGTAGCCTTGGGCAATTGCGATGCAGCAAGCGCGTTGATGTTGTGCGCTGGATCCGGTGCCGATGCGCTGGTACTGGCCAATCCCTGGACCTTCGACAGCGATGATGACGATGGCCTTGCTCCACCCGAAGCGATCCGATCCCGCTATATCGCCAAGCTGAAGAACCCGCGCGAAGTCTTGCGCTTGTTCACCGGTGGCGTGTCGCTGTCAAAGCTCGCGAAAGGCCTCAGGCAGGCAGCTGCCGGGCCATCGCCTCCTTCTTCGCTGGCCAAGGAAATGGCTTCTGCCATGGAAGCATCGCGAAAACCGGCACGTTTCCTGATCGCGGGCAGCGATCGCACGGGGCAGGCCTTCATGGCGGCATGCCCGGAATTTTCCGGACAAAGGGATATATGCGCGGATGCCGGCCATTCCTTTGCCGAACCGCACGCCCGCCAGTGGCTGCACCGTCGGGTGATGTCAGCCCTTCAGGAACAGGCTCGCCAGCTCGACATGGGTTGACCAGCGGAACTGCCCCACCGGGTGCACCTCGGCCAATTCATAACCTGCAGCGATCAACAAGGCACCATCGCGCGCCCAGCTTGAGGGATTGCAGCTGACATAGGCGATGCGCGGCACAGCCGATTGCGCCAGCTGCTCCACCTGCGAGCGCGCGCCAGCCCTTGGTGGATCAAGCACCACGCCATCGAATTGCGCCAGCTCTTGGGGACGCAAGGGGTTGCGGAAAAGGTCCCGGTGCTGGCCGTCTACGGCTATTCCCCCGTTGCGCGCTGCGGACTTGCAGGCAAGGACGGCCTCGCGGGCCGCTTCGTAGGCCGTCACTTGCGAATTGGCTGCAAGGGCAAAGGCGAATGTTCCAAGTCCCGCAAACAGGTCCGCCACGTTGGTTGCGCCGTCCAGCCATTCGCTGACCGCGCTGACGAGAGCCTGTTCGCCATCCAGGGTCGCCTGCAGGAAGGAGCCTGCTGGATATGGTACGCGCGTACCGCCCAGCGTGATGGTGACCGGTTCCGGCTCCCAGAAGGTTTCCGGGCCATAGCCCTGGTCGAGCCCGAGCCGGGCAACGCCATTTTCGCGGCAGAAATCGAGCAGCTCCTCTGTCTGCTCGAGGCCCTCCACCGTGATATTGCGTATGGCGCAATCCACGCCCTGGTCGACCAGGGCAAGGTCGATATCGGCGGCATACTTGCCCTTGCGCTTTGCCAGCCATGCTTTCAGCGGACCGATGATCGCGAAAAGCTCCGGCGCGAGGATGTGACATTGGGACAGGTCGACAACCCGGTGCGATCCCTTCTCCCGGTACCCCATCATGGCGCGTCCGCCACCGCCGTTTACCGCGTGCAATGTAGCCCTTCGGCGACTTTGCGGAGGAGAAAGATGTGCGGGCATAACGCGCTTGGCATCAAGTCCGTGCTGCGTGGCAGCGAAGGAGACCCGGTTCGTGACAAATTCCGCCAACGCATCCTCGTCACAGTGCTGCAGTTCGCAGCCACCGCAACGACCGAAATGCTTGCAGGGCGGTTCGACGTAGTGCGCACCGCGTTCCACCACCACCGCGCCATTCACCGTATCGCCCGGTGCCGCCCCGGCAACATGATGGCCCGACGCGGTGACGCCATCGCCCTTGGCGGCGATGCGCAGGATCAGTTCATTTCCACTCACAGGAAAGACTCGTAAGCACTTGGAATATGGTCAATCAATGTTCCTGCCGTGAAGGCTGGTCCGGCAAGCCGTGCTGCCTCACGGTGGAGCCAGCAGCCGTTCACGGCCAGTTCCGATGGGCGCCCCGAACCAACAGCCAACTGGCTGGCGATAAGGCCTGCAAGCACATCGCCTGTCCCGGCGGTGCTGAGCCAACTGCTGGCACGCGGCATCAGCGTCACCGGTTCGCCCGCGGCGGCGATGATCGTATCCGGCCCCTTGGCTACCACGACGCCCTCGATGGCCTCGGCAAGTTCGCGCACTTCGTCGATCCGGTCTAGGCCGACAGTCCCGAAGGAATTGCCGAGTGCCGCCAGTTCGCCTGCGTGCGGCGTGATGATCAGGGGCGCGGAACGTCCCTCCACCATAGATGGCTCCAGCATGTGCAGGGCATCGGCATCGCAGACAGTTGGTATATCGCAACCAAGCGTCCAGGCCAGTTTCGCCTGCGCCTCGCTGTCACGACCAAGCCCCGGACCGATTAGGATCGCAGCAAGGCGCTCGTCCGCCAGCAGCGACGACAGCGAGTCCTGTTCCACGACCAGTTCGGCCGGCGCACCGATCTCGTAGGTAGTAAACAGCTTCACGTAGCCAGCACCGCCGTGCATCGCCGCCTGTGCTGCGAGCAGTGAAGCGCCCGGCATGGCCCCGCCGATAACGCCCAGCAGGCCGCGCCGGTACTTGTGGGCGTCCGTGTCCGGTTCGAACAGCAAGGGGGGCGCGGCAAGTTGCGCGCTCTCGTCGGAATGGGCAACGCGGATGTCCACCAGCCTGCGCTCCCCCATGATCTCCATCGCGGGCATCATGAAATGCGCGAACTTCCAGGCTCCCAAGGCAATTGTGAGGTCATAGATGGGCAGTTCGTCATTCAGCAGTTCACCGCCGTCGGAATCCACGCCGCTCGGCAAGTCGACCGCAATCGCCAACTCGTGCCCCCGCGCCAACTGGCACAGGCACGCCGCCAGATCGTCATCCAGGGCGCGTGTCAGCCCGCTGCCGAACAGGCAATCGACAAACACCCCGCCTCGCCCCTCCTGCACCGGTTCACCGCCCCAGGCAGCCCTTGCCGCCCTTGCAGCCTCGGTCCTTGGCTCGAAGGGAGCCACCACGCTGACGGCAAGGCCGCGTTCCTGCAACACCCGTGCGATGACATAGCCATCTCCACCATTGTTGCCCGGGCCGCAGACGATCGTGACGGGACGATGGGCCGCCAAGCGCCAGACCCAGTCGGCAGCGCCGGTGCCAGCGGTCTCCATGAGAGATGATACCGTTTCCCCGCCATCGATCAGCGCCTGCTCGGCGGCTTGCATCTGGGCAACGGTCAGGATCTGGTTACTCGCCACTGCTGCCTGCAATTCTTGCCGGGAGGATATAGCGGTCACCACCGAGCGAAACCTCGATTTCCCCATCGAAAACCGTGATCTGCGCATCATCCGCACCATCGGCGGCCACCACGCCGCTGCCATCGTCCATCACCCGGAAACGGCGAAAACCGCCATCTTCATGATGGATGGTGAGAAACAGCACGCCGCTCTCCACCGAGCGTTCGACCGTGCATTTGCGCGTGAACGCCGTGGCGCTGCCAATGGCGCAAGCGATCATGCTGTCCGTTTCGGCCGCAGCTTCCTGCCCTGCGGCCTCTTCGGCAGGCCCCGAACAGCCTGCCAGCACCAAACCGCCAGCGATAATCGCTGCCCACAGCCTAGCCATTGCGGCCCGTCTTGAGCTGCGTGATATCGCGTACCGCCCCCTTGGAGGCGCTGGTCGTCATCGCGGCATAGGCCTGCAATGCCGCAGAAACCTTGCGCGGGCGATCCTTGGCAGGAGCCCATGCGGCATCACCCTTGGCGTCCATCGCCTCGCGGCGGGCGGCAAGGTCCGCATCGGAGATGGCCAGGTTGATGCTGCGCGTAGGAATGTCGATCTCGATCATGTCGCCATCCTCGACCAGCGCAATATCCCCACCTTCGGCAGCTTCGGGAGAGGCATGGCCGATCGAAAGCCCCGAGGTGCCCCCGGAGAAACGACCATCGGTAAACAGCGCGCAAGCCGCGCCCAGCCCCTTCGACTTGAGGTAGCTGGTGGGATAGAGCATTTCCTGCATGCCCGGACCGCCCTTGGGGCCTTCATAGCGGATCACGACCACATCGCCCGCCTTGACCTGCTCGGTGAGGATCGCGGTCACGGCATCGTCCTGGCTTTCAAAGACCCTTGCCGGGCCTGAGAACTTGAGGATGGATTCGTCCACCCCGGCCGTCTTCACGATGCAACCGTCGCGCGCGATATTGCCATAGAGCACGGCGAGGCCGCCATCCTGGCTGAAGGCATGTTCCTTGCTGCGGATAACGCCATTCTGGCGGTCCGTGTCCAGCTCGTCCCAGCGGCGGTTCTGGCTGAATGCGGTCTGCGTCGGTACGCCGCCGGGAGCCGCCTTGTAGAATTCATGCACCTTGGGATTGCTGGTGCGGACAATGTCCCAGTCAGCCAGCGCATCGCCCATCGTGGGGCTGTGGACCGTGGGCAGCGCCGTGTGCAGCAGGCCGGCCCGGTCAAGCTCGCCAAGGATCGCCATGATGCCACCGGCCCGGTGGACATCCTCCATGTGGACGTCGCTCTTGGCCGGGGCGACCTTCGACAGGCAGGGAACCTTGCGGCTGAGGCGATCGATATCCTCCATCGTGAAGTCGACGCCTGCTTCCTTGGCCGCGGCCAGCAAGTGCAGCACGGTGTTGGTCGATCCGCCCATCGCGATATCGAGGGTCATCGCATTCTCGAACGCTTCGAAACTGGCGATGGAGCGCGGCAGCACGCTGGCATCGTCCTCCTCGTAATAGCGTTTCGCCAGCGCCACCACGAGGCGCCCCGCACGCTCGAACAGGCCTTGCCTGTCCGCATGGGTGGCCAGCTGCGAGCCATTGCCAGGCAGGGACAGGCCGAGCGCCTCGGTCAGGCAGTTCATCGAGTTGGCGGTGAACATGCCAGAGCAGGACCCGCATGTGGGACAGGCCGAACGCTCGATGGCCTCGACCTCTTCATCGCTGACACTGTCATCGGCAGCGGCGACCATCGCATCGACCAGGTCGAGCGCGACTTCCTTCCCCTTGAGCACAACCTTGCCCGCTTCCATCGGCCCGCCCGAAACGAACACGCAGGGGACGTTGAGCCGCATGGCAGCCATGAGCATGCCCGGGGTGATCTTGTCGCAGTTGGAAATGCAGACCATCGCATCGGCGCAATGCGCGTTCACCATGTATTCCACGCTGTCAGCGATCAGGTCGCGGCTCGGCAAGGAATAGAGCATGCCGTCATGGCCCATGGCGATGCCATCATCCACCGCGATGGTGTTGAATTCCTTGGCAACGCCGCCGGCCTGTTCGATCTGGCGGGCCACCAGCTGGCCCAGATCCTTCAGGTGAACGTGGCCCGGCACGAACTGGGTAAAGCTGTTCACCACGGCAATGATCGGCTTGCCGAAATCGCTGTCCTTCATGCCCGTTGCGCGCCAGAGGCCGCGCGCACCGGCCATGTTGCGGCCGTGGGTGGTTGTACGGGAACGATAGGCAGGCATGACAACTCCGTTAGGCAGGGGGGACTTTCGCTCCCCACCTACCCCAGTCTGCCGCGCAATCTAAGAGAAAATGCGGTTGCAACGGCAACCGCAGCGGTCAGTTGCTTTCAAGCGCCAGCAACACACGCCCTGCCACGTCGGCAATGATGGCAGCATAGCGAGCCTGCCCTGCCTCGCTTGCAATCAGGTCGTTACGAATCTCGATGGCGCAATAGGGACGGCCCTTGGCTTCTGCATGGCGGTTCATCGTCGCATTGAGGAGCTTGCCGGAATAGGGTTCGTTATCACCCACCGTCACGCCGAGTTCGGCAAACAGGCGCATCGCGTGCTGCGCGGCGCGATCATCCTCATTGTAGAGCAAGCCGATTTCCCACGGCCTGTCGCATGGATCGCTTTCCAGGCAGGGGGTGAAGCTGTGGATCGAGAGGATCAGCTTGGGATCCATTGCATCGAGCCACGCCTCGAGCGCAGCGTGATAGGGACGATAGTATTTTTCCAAACGCCCTTCCCTGTCCGCACCGATATTGCCCGGAACCAGGATGCCGTCACTGGTGGTCGGGATCAGGCCCTTGCTGTCCTCTTCGCGATGCAGGTCGATCACCAGGCGGCTGACTTCACCCAAATGCGCGGGGATGCCGTGGCGGCGGGCCATTCGCTCCACCACGCCGGCAGCGCCGATGTCCCAAGCGATATGCTTGTCCATCGCCCCATCGGGCACGCCGAGCTCGACCCCCTCTGGCACGAAGTTGGAGGCATGGTCACACACCGAAACGATCGCCGAACGGGTTGCACTGCCGATCTGGGTAAAGGGCTGGAATGTCATCGCAGGCACCCTAGCATCTGCCACCAGCCCGGTTCCAGTTTCGCGAGCCTTCCTGCCGCTTCATCGCGGGCCGCCCTGGTTTCGTACAAGGCAAAGCAAGTCGCGCCGGAACCCGACATCTCCGCCATCCAGGGCGAGGTTTCTTCAAGCCGAACAAGCACTTGCGCGATTCCCGGACAAAGGCTGATCGCCGGATCGCGCAGGTCATTGCGGCCAGCCAGCGCGATTTCCCGGGCGGTACCTGAAGGCAATTCGCCGCGATCCCTGCCGTCCCATGCCTTGAAGACGGGACCAGTCGATAGCGGGACACGCGGATTGACGAGCAGGCAGGCCATGCCCGCAAGGTCATTGTCCACCTCGTCACGCTGCTCGCCCACGCCGCGCCCGATGTGTGTGGTGGAATCGACGCAAGCGGGCACGTCCGCGCCCAACCTTGCTGCCCTTGCCCGCCAGTCATCCGGCAAGCCATATGCCTTGCGGATCATGCGGAAGATCGCCCCGGCATCAGCCGAGCCTCCGCCCAGCCCCGCCGCGACGGGCAGGTTCTTCTCCAATGTCACGCAAAGCCCGCCGTGATGCGGCAAGGTCGAGAGCGCCTTGGCCACGATATTGTCGAAGGGATCGCTCAGCGTGACCGCAAACTCGCCAATGACCTCCAGCCGGTCAGCTTCGCAGGTGTGCGCGACCAGTTCGTCACCTGCATCGACAAAGGCGAACAGCGTCTCGAGCTCGTGATAGCCATCATCCCGGCGCCGCCGCAAATGCAGGGCGAGGTTGATCTTGGCGTAGGCGGTTTCCTTCAGGCGCACAGGCGCATGGTCACATATTCGGATACATCGGCCCGCCGCCACCTTCGGGAGTGACCCAGGTGATGTTGCCGTTGGGATCCTTGATGTCGCAGGTCTTGCAGTGGACGCAGTTCTGCGAATTGATCACGAACTTCGGCTCCTCGCCTGATTCCTGCACCCATTCGTAGACACCCGCCGGGCAATAGCGTGTGGACGGCCCGGCAAAGACCGCAAATTCGCTGTCCCGCTGCAATTCCATGTCGGCCACCTTGAGGTGGCAGGGCTGGTCCTCGGCATGGTTCGTCGCGCTGAAGGATACCGAGGTCAGGCGATCAAAGCTGATCTTTCCGTCCGGCTTGGGATATTCGATCGGCTTGTAGAGGTCCGCACGGTTCAGGCTATCGGCATCCTTGTGATGGCCAAGACTGAAGGGCAAGCCGATCTTCAGCGTGCGCATCCACATATCGATACCGGCGAGCGCAATACCCAGACCTTCGCCGAACTTGGCGACGCAGGGCTGTGCGTTGCGGACCTTCTTCAGTTCCGTGGCGATCCAGCTGTCGCGCACCGCCGCATCGTAATCATCCAAGGAGTCCTTCTCGCGGCCGGCTGCCACGGCAGCGACGATTCTTTCGGCAGCCAGCATGCCGCTCTTCATCGCGGTATGCGTACCCTTGATGCGAGGCACGTTCACGAAACCTGCCGAACAGCCGATGAGTGCGCCGCCCGGGAACGCCAGCCTGGGCACGCTCTGCCAGCCGCCCTCGTTGATGGCGCGTGCGCCATAGGCCACGCGCTTGCCACCTTCGAGCACTTCCAGAATCGCCGGATGGTGCTTCCAGCGCTGGAATTCCTCATAGGGATAGACATAGGGGTTGGCGTAATCGAGCGCGGTCACGAAGCCCAATGCCACCTGCCCATTGGCCTGGTGGTACAGGAAGCCGCCACCCCATGTGTCGCTTTCCGACAACGGCCAGCCCTGCGTGTGGATCACGCGGCCCGGTTCGTGTTTGGCGGGATCGATATCCCACAATTCCTTGATGCCGAGGCCATAGACCTGAGGCTGGCAATCTGCCTCGAGATCGAAATGCGCCTTCATGCGCTTGGTCAGGTGGCCGCGCGCGCCCTCTGCGAACAGCGTGTATTTGGCATGGAGTTCGATGCCCGGTTCGTATTCCGGCTTGTGGCTGCCGTCTGCGGCGACCCCCATGTCCTGCGTGGCAACGCCCATGACATTGCCGGCATCGTCGAACAGCACTTCCGAGGCCGGGAATGCAGGAAATATCTGGACACCCATGCCTTCCGCCAGTTCGGCCAGCCAGCGACACAGGTTGCCCAGCGATCCGGTGTAGTTGCCATTGTTCGACATGAGCGGTGGCAGCGCGAGATGCGGCATCTCCCACTTGCCCGATTGCGTCAGCAGCCAGTGGTGGTTCTCCGTCACGGGCGTTTCCGCCAGCGGGCAGCCGTCCTCGCGCCAGCTGGGCAGCAGTTCGTCCAGCGCGCGCGGATCGATCACCGCACCGGAAAGGATGTGCGCGCCCACTTCGGCGCCCTTTTCCAGCACGACAACTTCGAGTTCTTCATTCAGCTGCTTGAGGCGGATCGCGGCCGAAAGTCCTGCCGGACCCGCTCCGACGATGACGACATCGACCGGCATGCTCTCACGTTCGCTCATGCTCTGGTCTCCATAACAGGGTAGATCATGGTGAAGGGACTTGATCGCTGGCTGGCGGCAGGTCAAGACCGTCTGGCAAGAGCCTATGGATAGTCACGCCGATCCTTCGCTGGAAGAGCAATTCGCCGCCGCCCTCGATTGGTGGCGCGAGGCAGGCGTGGATCACGACTATTCGGCCGACGCGCAGACACTTCTGGAAGACGTTCCGGCAGAAGAACCGCAGCGCACACCAAGAGCGACAGAACAGCCGCAGAAGGCACCAGAACCACCCAGACCGGACATCGGCGGAGACCGGGAAAGCTGGCCGCAATCGCTTGAAGGTTTTGCTCATTACTGGACCAGTGATCCCTCGCTCGATGATGGCCGTGTCGATCGCCGCGTCCCGCCGCGAGGAGTTCATCAGGCCGATCTGATGGTGCTTGTGCCGATGCCTGAAGCCGATGACAGCGACAGCTTGCTATCCGCAGCGCAAGGAAAGCTGGTGGCGAACATGCTGCGCGCGATGGAGATCGCTCCGGACAAGGCCTATATTGCCTCGGCCCTGCCGCGACATATGCCGCTGGCTGACTGGCAGGGGCTGCAAGCGGCCGGGCTGGGCAGGATCATCGCGCACCACATCACGCTGGCTGCGCCCAGGCGCCTGCTGGTGCTTGGCGGCGACATCCTGCCGCTGCTGGGCGTCGAAAAGCGGCGAGGCGTGCTGGAATTCAAGGCAGGCGAGACATCGATTCATCTGCTGGCAAGCTTCGCTCCGGAAAATCTGCTGGAGAACGCCAGGCTGCGCGCAGACCTATGGCGACGATGGCTCGACTGGACGGGAAAAGCATGAGGACACTCGCAATTGCGGCAGCGGCGTGCCTTGCCGCAACCGCGCTCTCCACACCTGCGGCGGCACAGGGATCGCGCGAGTATTTCGTCGCCCATGTGGCACAGAACAAGGCACCACGGCAGCTTTCGGAAAGCGATGCCGCCTATTACCGCTCGGTATTCCGGGCAATCGATGCCGAACGCTGGGACGAGGTGCGCCAGTTGCTGGGCGAGAGGCGCAACGGCCTGTTGCACAAGGTCGCCCTCGCCGAATTCTACCTTCATGCCCGATCCCCACGGGTCGAGGGCGACCAGATCGCGGAGTGGCTGGACGGGGCGGAGCGCCTTCCCATGGCCGCGCAAATGGTCCGCCTTGGCATGCGGCGCGGGCTGGAAAACCCGCCCAACCTGCCCAACGAAGTGCAGTTCCGCCGGGTGGGCAGCTTTCCGCGCCGGGACAGGCCGGCACCGACCAATGACGGGACCATGCCCTCATCGGTGAGTTCGGCCATTCTCGAAGCAATCACCAATGACAATCCCGATAGCGCGCGCCTGCTGCTCGACGGGGTCGATGCCAACCTCAGCCCCGAAGCACGGGCCGAATGGCGGCAAAGGGTCGCCTGGTCCTATTTCATCGAGAACATGGACGCGCGCGCACTGGCAATGGCACAGTCGGTAAGCGAAGGGCGCGGGCCTTGGGTGGCCGAAGGCGAATGGGTGGTCGGCCTCGCCTCCTGGCGCCTCAATGACTGCGGCGGGGCGAGCGAGGCGTTTCGCAGGGCAGCCGGGCTGGCAGAGAACGTGGAACTGCGCGCGGCATCGCTATATTGGGCCAGCCGTGCCGCCTTGCGCTGCCGCCAGCCCGCACTCAGCTCGCAATTGCTGGCAGAGGCTGCCGGAAACGACCAGACGCTTTACGGCATGCTGGCTGCAGAGCAGCTTGGCCGCACCCTGCCCGACCGGCTCGCAAACGCCGACCTTTCCGATAGCGACTGGGATCGCATCGGCAATATCGAGAACGTCCGGATCGCCGTCGCACTGGCTGAAATCGGTGAAGATGTGCTCGCCAGCGAGGTGTTGCTGCACCAGGCGAGGATCGGCGATCCGGACGATTTTGCCGCCTATTCCCGCCTCGCCCGAGACCTTGGCATGCCGCAAACCCAGCTCTCGATGGCCTTCAACGCGCCGCCGGGCGGGCGAGCGGATCCGGCCAGCTTCTACCCAACCCCGCGCTGGACGCCGGTGAACGGTTGGCGCGTCGATCCGGCGCTGGCCTATGCCCACATCCTGCAGGAATCCAACTTTCGCGCCAGCGCACGCAGCCCGGCCAATGCGCAAGGGCTGATGCAGATCACCCCGATCACCGTGCGCCAGCATGCCCCCACGCTGAACATGAGCGCAGCTTCGGTCGACATCTACGATCCGCAGATCAACCTCGCCTTCGGTCAACGCAACCTGGAGATGCTGCAGGAGGATCCCGCCACGCGTGACCAGCTGCCGAAGATCATGGCCGCCTATAACGCCGGCCTCACCCCGGTCCGGCGCTGGGAGAGCGAGATCCGCGATTTCGACGATCCGCTGCTCTACATGGAAGCGATACCCTATTGGGAAACCCGTGAATATGTCGCCATCGTGATGCGCAATTACTGGATGTATGAAAGGCAGGCCAACACCGCCTCGCCAAGCCGCGTGGCATTGGCGCAAAATGCATGGCCGGCCTTTCCCGATACCCGGAACACTGGCAATAGCGGCCGCGTCTACATGTTAACCGGAAGCAATTGATGGCCATCGATACCAGCCGCACCTTCAAGCCGATCAACATCGCCTTGCTGACAGTGTCCGACACGCGCGGACCGGATGAGGATACGTCGGGAAACCTGCTGGCCGAACGGATCGCCACGGCCGGACACAGGCTGGTCGATCGCACCATCCTGACGGACGATGCCGACCTCATCGAAGCGAGGCTGCGCGAATGGATGGCGGACGAGAACGTGGATGCCGTCGTCTCCACCGGAGGCACCGGCCTTACGGGCCGCGATGTCACGCCCGAAGCGCTCGATCGGGTGAAGACGCGGGATATTCCCGGCTTTGGCGAGCTGTTCCGCTGGATCAGCTTCAAGACCATCGGCACCTCGACCATCCAGTCCCGCGCCTGTGCGGTGGTGGCGGATGGAACCTATATCTTCGCCCTGCCCGGCTCCAACGGCGCGGTGAAGGACGGGTGGGACAACATCCTGCTGGAACAGCTCGATGCACGCAACCGCCCGTGCAATTTCGTGGAACTGATGCCGCGCCTGCGCGAGGTCTGACACCCTCTTCCCAACAGATGATGTTCCATGTATGTTCTCATCATGGCACATCGCCCGGACCATCCCCTTCGCGGCCGCGGAGCGCTCTCTTCTGCGCCGTCCACCCGCTTTGCCTTGCCGCAAAGGCAGGTGGATGACGACTGGCGCGATGCCATGCGCGTGCTGGATGGAGACCCGCCCAAGCTGCGCACCACGCTGACGCGGGAGAGGCCGAAGTCGATCCTGACCTTCAACCAGTCGCCCGACATCGGCTTTGATCGCTCGATCAACGCCTATCGCGGCTGCGAACATGGCTGCGTCTACTGCTATGCCCGCCCCACCCATGCCTGGCTGGACCTGTCACCCGGGCTGGATTTCGAGACCCGGCTGTTCGCCAAGGAGAATGCGGCGGAATTGCTGCGCGAAACGCTGGCGCGGCGCAAATATGTGCCCGCACCCATCGCCATGGGCACCAATACCGACCCCTACCAACCGATCGAACGCGATTTCCGCATCACGCGGCAGGTGCTGCAACTGTGCCTGGAAACGCGCCACCCTGTCACCATCACCACCAAGTCCGACCGAGTGCTGGATGACCTTGACCTGTTGACGCAACTCGCCGCGAGAAACCTTGCGGCAGTATCCATCTCGGTGACATCGCTCGATCCGCGCCTGTCGGCGAAGCTCGAACCGCGCGCAGCTTCACCTGCCAAGAGACTCGCAGCATTGGAAAAACTGGCGGCCGCAGGCGTGCCGACGCATTGCTCGATCGCGCCCGTCATCCCGTCGATCACCGATTGCTTCATGGAGGAGATCATCGCCGAAGCAGCCGCCTCCGGAGTTTCGTCCGCAGGCTGGATCCTGCTGCGCCTGCCACATGAGGTGGCACCGCTGTTCCGCGAATGGCTGGACGTGCACTTCCCCGATCGCGCGGCCAAGGTGATGGGCATCGTGCAGTCTGTGCGCGGCGGCAAGGACAATGACAGCCGCTTCTTCCACCGCATGCGTCCAAGCGGCGTGTGGGCGGAGCTGTTCCGCACCCGCTTCCGCATCGCGGCCCGCCGCGCGGGGCTGGGCAAGGCACGCTATGAGTTGGACACCAGCCAGTTCCGCCCGCCTGCGCGTGACGGGCAATTGGCTCTGTTCTAGCTCACCAGTTTCAGGGAAGCTCCGCCGCGAGGCCGCAGGGAGACATTGGCGATGCCGGGCACCTGGCTCAGCCGGTCGACCAGTTCGCCACCAAGCTCGAAATCGCGGCCCAGCCTGACAAGCGGTGCCGGCCCGTCACCGATGGCCAGATGGGCCAGCACTTCGCCGTGACCTGCCTTGCCCTGCCCCAGGGCATCGCGCAGCGCCTGAAGGGCCAGCTCGTCATGCACGTCCAGCTCCAGCACCATGCGCGCCGACCCGGTGACCTCCGCCAGCGGGCGGGCGCCACGGATGGTAAAGCGCGGCGGCTCGTCCGGATTGGGCTTGTCGAGCTCCACCGTCAGCAGCACGCAGGTGCCGTCCGCCGCCCATTTGAGGAAGCTCTCCACCAGCCCCTCCTCGAAGCAGGCCGCGCTGAACTGGCCCGAGGAATCCGAGAAATTGGCGCGGATGAAGTCCTTGCCGCGCTTCGTGCGGCCCTTGCTGGCGCCTTCCACCATCGCGGCGACTACCGCCTGGGTCGAGCCGCCGATCACCTCGCTCTCCATCAAGGACGCGTAGGTTCGCGCCCCGTGCGCCGATGCCACCGTGCGGAATTCCGTCACGGGATGCTCGGCGAAGTAGAAGCCGAAATTCTCCCGCTCCATCGCCATCTGCTCGCTTCGACTCCACGGCTCCGCCTCTTCCAGCCGCAGCGAGGAATCGGCGTGGTCCTCGGCCCCGAATAGGCCGGCCTGCCCGCTGGAGCGTTCGCGCGTTGCGGCATCTGCCACCGCCAGCAACATGTCGGCATTGGCCATCAGCCTGGCGCGATTGGGTTCAAGGCTGTCAAAGGCACCGGAACCAATCAGCCCCTCCAGCTGGCGGCGGTTCATTGCACCGGCCGGCATGCGCTGGAACACATCCTCGAGATCGTCGAACAGGCCGTTGGCCTGGCGTTCGGCCACCAGCGCTTCCATCGCCTTTTCGCCGACGTTGCGGATACCGGCGAGCGCATAGCGCACGGCATAGCCGTCATCGGTCTGCTCGACCGTGAATTCGGCTTCCGAACGGTTGATGTCCGGACCAAGCAGCACATAGCCGTTGCGGCGCAGGTCATCGACGAAAATGGCCAGCTTTTCGGACTGGTGCATGTCGAAGCACATGGCGGCGGCGTAGAATTCCTCGGGGTAATGCGTCTTCACCCAGGCCGTCTGGTAGGACAGCAGCGCATAGGCGGCGGCGTGGGACTTGTTGAAGCCATATCCTGCGAACTTGTCGATCAAGTCGAACAACTCGTTGGCCTCTTTCGCCTCGATGTTCGAAACCTGCTTGCAGCCATCGACGAAGCGCTGGCGTTGCGCATCCATTTCCGCCTGCACCTTCTTGCCCATCGCGCGGCGCAGCAAGTCTGCATCACCAAGCGAATATCCGGCGAGGATCTGCGCGGCCTGCATAACCTGTTCCTGGTAGACGAAGATGCCGTAGGTCTCCTCGAGGATGCCCTCCAGCTTGGGGTGCGGATAGACGATGTCCTCCTCTCCCGCCTTGCGCTTGCCGAAGCTGGGGATGTTGTCCATCGGGCCCGGGCGATAGAGCGAGACGAGCGCGATGATGTCCTCGAACTTGGTCGGCTTCACCGCCGTCAGCGTGCGGCGCATGCCCTCCGATTCCAGCTGGAACACGCCCACCGTGTCACCCCGCTTGAGCAACGCGAACACGTCCTCGTCATCCATCGGCAGCTGTTCCAGCTCCACTGTGATGCCGCGCCTGGCCAGCAGGTCCAGCGCCTTGCGCAGCACGGACAGCGTCTTCAGGCCGAGGAAGTCGAACTTCACCAGACCGGTATCCTCTACATGCTTCATGTCGAACTGTGTCACCGGCATATCCGATCGCGGATCGCGATAGAGCGGCACCAGCTGCGCCAGCGGCCTGTCACCGATCACCACGCCGGCGGCATGGGTCGAGGAATTGCGCGGGAAGCCTTCCAGCTGGAGGGCAAGGTCCACCAGCCGCTTCACCTCGCTGTCATTATCGTATTCGCGCTTGAAATCGGCAGCGCCATTGAGCGCGCGCGGCAGCGTCCACGGGTCAGTGGGATGGTTGGGCACCATCTTGGTCAGCCTGTCCACCTGGCCATAGGGCATCTGCAGGATGCGGCCGGTATCGCGCAGCACGGCGCGCGCCTTCATCTTGCCGAAGGTGATGATCTGCGCGACGTGATCGTGCCCGTATTTCTGCTGCACATAGCGGATCACCTCGCCGCGCCGCGTTTCGCAGAAGTCGATATCGAAGTCCGGCATGGAGACGCGTTCGGGGTTGAGGAAGCGTTCGAACAGCAGCCCCAGCCGGATCGGATCGAGGTCGGTAATCGTCAGCGCCCATGCCACCAGCGAGCCAGCACCCGAACCGCGCCCCGGCCCCACCGGGATGCCTTGCGCCTTGGCCCACTTGATGAAGTCCGCCACGATCAGGAAGTAACCGGGAAAGCCCATGTTCTTGATGATGCCGACTTCGTAATCGAGCCGCTCGAAATAGGCCTTGCGCTCTTCTTCCGGGAGATCCTCGTAGAGCGCGAGGCGCGCCTCCAGGCCCTTGCGCGAATCCTCCTCCAGCATCCGCGCCTCGCCTTCAAGGTCGCCGGCGAGGCTGGGCAGGATCGGCTTGCGGCGCGGCGGTGCAAAGGCGCTGCGCTGGGCAATGACCAGCGTATTGGCAATTGCTTCGGGCAAGTCGGCGAAGAGTTCCTCCATCATGCTTGCCGATTTGACATAGCTTTCAGGAGAAGATCGCGGGCGGTCGGCGCTGTCGATCTGGCTGGAATTGGCGATGCACAGCATCGCATCATGCGCGCTGTGCATGTGCGGATCTGCGAAGTTGGCGGGGTTTGTCGCCACCAGCGGCAGGTCCATCTTGTAGGCAAGGTCCAGCAGGCCCTCTTCCGCTGCTTCCTCCACCGCATTCCCGCGCCGGGCCAGCTCGACATAGAAACGCCCCGGAAACAGGCCGGACAGGTGCCGGGCGAGGTCTTCGGCTTCGCCTTGCTTGCCATCAGCACACAGGCGCGTGATGCCGCCTTCCGCCGCACCGGACAAGGCGATCAGTCCATCGGCATGCCCTTCCAGCCCGGCCAGCGGCACGTGCGGCTCAAGCTCCAGCGGACGGTCGAGGTGAGCGGAGCTGACAAGGTGGCACAGGTTCAGCCAGCCCGCCTCGTCCTGAACGAACAGCGGCAGGTAATCGATAGGGCCGTTTTCGGAGCGCGCGACGCCCAGCAAGGTGCCGACGATCGGCTGCACGCCCTCACCCATGCAGGCGCTGGCGAACATGGTCGAGCCATAAAGGCCGTTGCGGTCACAAATGGCGATGGCGGGAAAGCCGCGTTCCTTCGCCAGCTTGGCTATGGCCTTCGGATCGATCGCGCCTTCCAGCATGGAATAGCTCGATAGGACGCGCAGCGGAACGAAGGGGGCATATGGCATGGGCGGCAGGTTACGCCTTCCCCGGCCAAGGGCAATCGTCCATCGCCCCTATCAACAGCTAATCACCGGCTTCAGCGCGTGCGGCGGCAATCTTGCGGCGGGTGTCGCGGATTGTCGAAACAGCGCCGTAGATCACCAGCACGGCAAGGAAAATCCACACCCATACCGGGATGTTGCGGCCGGCAATCGCGAGGTAGAGATAAGCCGAGACGAAGCAGAACCCGGCGCACAAGGTAGGCACCACGGTGGAACGGTGCGCGCGGGCGCGCTTCACCAGCCAGGCGATGGAAGCGAAGAAGAACGGTATCGCGCCGACATAGATCGCGCCGAAAATCCAAGGGTTTACGCCGTAGTTCTCTCCCAGGGAGAGGAACCATTGGGTGAATGCCTCTATCATGTTGGCCCTTCTCTGCACCGCAGCTTGTGTAGGCAATACGTCTTGAAGGCCCGGGCGGTTACCTGCCGCTATGACTTCTGCAGCTTGCCTTCATGCAGTCGGACAATGCGATCCATGCGCGATGCCAGGCGTTCGTTGTGCGTGGCGACAAGCGCCGCGCTGCCGTGCCCGCGCACCAGTTCCACGAACTGTTCGAACACTCTGTCCGATGTCTTCTCGTCGAGATTGCCGGTCGGTTCGTCCGCCAGCACCAGCTTGGGCGCGTTGGCCAGCGCGCGCGCCACGGCAACGCGCTGCTGCTCTCCTCCCGAAAGCTGGCTGGGCCTGTGCCTCAGGCGATGTTGCAGCCCCAGCGAACCGAGAAGCGTTTGCGCGCGCGCTTGTGCATCCGCACGCGCCGTGCCGACCAGCAATTGCGGGATCACCACATTCTCCAGAGCCGTGAAATCGGGCAGCAGGTGATGGAACTGGTAGATGAAACCCAGATGGTCCCGGCGCAGCGCTGTTCGCGTGCCGGCATCGACATGGGTGGCATCCTTGCCGGCCATGCGGATCTCTCCGCCAAATCCGCCTTCAAGCAGCCCGACAGCCTGCAACATCGTGCTCTTGCCCGAGCCCGAAGGCCCCAGCAGGGCGACTATCTCGCCGGGCATGATATCGAGGTCGACACCGCGCAAGACCTCTATGGTTTCGCCGCCCTGGCTGAAGTTGCGCGTGAGGTTGCGCAGCGAGACGATGGGTTCCTTCACCACTGCATCACTCATAACGCAGCACCTCCACCGGATCGGTGCTGGCTGCACGCCAGGCGGGATAAAGCGTGGCAAGGAAGGACAGGCCCATGCCCATCGCAGCGATGGCAATGATCTCCGCCGGGTCAACCCGCGCGGGCAACTGGGTGAGGAAACGCACCGAAGGGTCCCACAATTGCTGGCCGGTCACCACCTCGATCGCCCGGACGATGCCCTGGCGGAAATAGAGAATCAGGAAGCCGAGCGCGAGACCGGCAAATGTGCCAATCACGCCAATGACGGAACCGGTGGTGATGAATATCTTCAGCAGGCTCTTCCGGCGGGCACCCATCGTGCGCATGATGGCGATATCGCGCGTCTTGCTGCGCACCAGCATCACCAACGAGGACAGGATGTTGAACGCTGCCACCAGCACGATAATCCCCAGCGCCAGCGCCATGGCGGCGCGCTCCACCTGCAGGGCTTCGAACAGCGAGGCATTCATCTCCTGCCAGATGGTGACTACCGCCCGGTCCTGCAGGCTTGCCGCAAGCGGATCCATGATCTCGCGCACGCGGTCCGCATCCTCGGTCGTCACCTCGATCGCAGTGATGGAATCGCCCATCAACAGCAGCGTTTGTGCGCTCTCCATCGGCATGATCACCATGCGCTCGTCAAAATCGTAGATACCCACTTCGAAGATGCCGGTGATGGTATAGCCGATCTGGCGCGGCACCGTGCCGAATGGGGTGGAACGGCCCTGCGGGTTGATGATCGTCAGCGTATCGCCCAGCCGCGCGCCCATCTTGAGCGCAAGGCGCGAGCCGATGGCGATGTTGCGACTGCCGGGCTCCAGCGTCTGCATGTCGCCCATCAGCACGCTGGTGGAAAGGGCGTTGATATCCTCTGCCAGGTTGCCGCGCACCAGCACGGCTTCCGCACGGCCATTGAGCGTGGCAAGCAAGGGCTGCTCGACCATCGGCGTGGCGTGGGTGATACCGGGCGTATCGCTCACCTCGGCCAGCACGTCCTCCCAGTCATCAAGCCTGCCGCCATAGGCCTGCACAACGGCATGGCCGTTGAGGCCGGTGATCCGGTCCAGCAGTTCAGCCCGGAAACCGTTCATCACGCTCATCACCACCACCAGCATGGCGACGGAGAGCATGACAACGAAGATGGAAATGGCCGCGACCAGCGTGATCACCGCCTCG
Source organism: Alphaproteobacteria bacterium (assembly GCA_030424845.1). Classification (GTDB taxonomy): domain Bacteria; phylum Pseudomonadota; class Alphaproteobacteria; order Sphingomonadales; family Sphingomonadaceae; genus Alteraurantiacibacter. The sequence continues at coordinate 280,964 of JAUHWC010000001.1, forward strand.
CTGCGCCCTGGCAGCATGTAGCGCTTGGCGATCGTCCATTCGAAGGAGGAGAGGAACAAGCGGATAGCCCTGCCGGTAAGTTGAATTGCTCGAATTGCGGTTTAGGTCCGCCTTCCTGTCTAGGCAATGAAGAAGGGCCAGCCCGCTGTGGACTGGCCCTACCCCTGAAACGCATGCGCCTTACTGGTGCAGGTAGACGGCGCGCTCGTGGCTGAAGGCCTTGAAGCCGAAATAGCCGTGATAGCTGCCCACGCCGCTGCCGTTCACGCCGCCGAAGGGCAGGCGGTTTTCGAGGTAGTGCGAGAACACGCCGTTGATCGTCGTGCCGCCCGAAGAAGTACGCTTCAGCACCTTGTCGACATTCTCCTCGTCCGGCGAGAACATGTAGAGCGCCAGCGGCTTGTCGCGGGCCGAGATGTAATCGATCACCTGGTCGAGGTTGTCATAGGTCATCACCGGCAGCACGGGCGCGAAGATTTCCTCCTGCAGGATCTTCATCTGCGGGGTCACGTCGGTCAGCATGGTCGGGTGGATGGTCAGGTCCTCCTCGTCCATCTTCCCGCCAACGGCCACGGTCGCACCCTTCTCGATGGCATCGTCGACCATGCCCTTCACGCGGTCGAAATTGCCCTTGTTCACGATCTGCGCGATGGCCGCCTTGTTGATGTTGCCGTCCTCGTCATAGAGGTTGTTCTCGACATTGGTCCTGAAGGCATCGACCAAGGCATCCTTCTGGTCTTCCTTCACGAAAACGTAGTCCGGGCAGATGCAGGCCTGCCCGCCGTTGAACTGCTTGGCACCGGCAAGCGCCGCGCCGATGGCCGGGATATTGGCCCCGTCATCGATGATCACCGGCGACTTGCCACCCAGTTCCAGCGTCACGCTGGCAAGATGCTTGGCCGCCGCTTCCATTACCAGCTTGCCCACGCGGGTGCTGCCGGTGAAGAAGATGTGGTTGAACGGCAGTTCGAGCAGCGCCTGCGCCACCGACACATCGCCTTCGAACACGGCGACTTCGTTTTCCTCGAACACTTCCTCCACGATCACCTTGGCGATCCTGGCGACGTTCGGGCAAAGGTCCGTCAGTTTCAGGATGCAGCAATTGCCGGCAGCCACCGCCGCTGCGAGCGGGCCGAACACCAGGCCCAGCGGGAAGTTCCACGGGCCCAGGATCAGGCAGACACCGCGCGCTTCGTAATTGATCTGCGCCTTGTCATTGGGGTTGTTGGTCGGCGTCACCAGCGTGGGCGCCATCCACTCGTCCAGGCTGTCGATATTGAGCTGGATGTTGTTGGTGATGTTCATCACCTCGGTCACGCGGATTTCGCCCTCGGGCTTGCGCGTATCCTTGAGCACCGCGGCCACGATATCGTCCGCATGCGCCTCGATCGCGGCCTTCAGACGGCTGAGCTTTTCCTTGCGCACCTCGGCGCTGGAAGCCTTCACGTCCCACTGGTGGGCCTGCTGCAGTTCGAACACGCGCTTGATATCGGCGGACTGGTCTGCGGCGGTAAGCGTTTCGGTAGTCATCATGCGTTCCCGTTCTGAAGTCGGTTTGTTGATTTCGCCCATATGGCATGAGCGCGGGCGATTGCCAGTGCCTTGTGCTGGTAGGAAGCGAGACGAGAGGCGGTGAGCCCCGCGGCCCGCGTTAACATTTGGAACACATGGAACACTGTTCAGGAGAAGGAATCGCGGGACAAGGAAAGATGGCCTTAATTGCTGTATTTCAGTGGGTTGCTGGTAAGACATGCAAAACGGGGTAGAACCATTCTCGCGCTGTAGGACAGCTAGCCGCTGCGCAATGTCTGCACGCCCCAGTCTCGCTCGAGCAGGTAGAGCAGGATGCGCGCGGCCTGGCCGCGTTCGCTGTCGAGCCCGCCGTCACGCTCGATCAGCAGCTTTGCATCGTCATTGGCCATCGGCAGCAGGCGTGTGATCTGCTCCATCGTGGCGATATTGAAGGCCTCGTCCCCCGATTGGCGGGTGCCGAGCAGTTCGCCGCCGCCGCGCAAGGTGAGGTCCTCTTCCGCCAGCAGGAAACCGTCCTGCGTCTCGCGCATCAGGGCAAGGCGCTTGCGGCCGGTTTCGGACAGTTCCTCGCCGCGCAGCAGCAGGCAGGTGCTCTTCTCGCTCCCGCGCCCCACGCGGCCCCGCAACTGGTGGAGCTGGGCAAGCCCGAAGCGTTCGGCCTGTTCGATCACCATCAGCGTGGAATTGGGCACGTCCACCCCCACCTCGATCACCGTGGTCGCCACCAGCAATTTCGCATCACCGCTGGCAAAGCGCTGCATGGCGGCATCCTTGAGTTCCGGCGAAAGCTGGCCGTGGACCAGCACCACGTCATCGCCGAAGCGGTGCTTCAAGGCTGCATAGCGCGCTTCGGCAGCGGCGATGTCGTCCTGCTCGTTATCGCGCACCATCGGGCAGACCCAGTAGGCCTGCTGGCCAGTGGTGAGGTGGCGCTCAACGCCAGCCACCACGTCTTCAAGCCGCCCGGCGGATATGACCCGCGTATCGATGGGCTGGCGGCCCGGCGGCAACTCGTCCAGCCGGCTCACGTCCATCTCGCCATATTGGGCGAGCACCAGCGTGCGCGGGATTGGCGTTGCCGTCATGGAGAGCGTGTGCGGGGTGAGCTTGCCCTTGTTCGTCAGCATGAGGCGCTGCGACACGCCGAAGCGGTGCTGCTCGTCGATGACCACGAGGCCGAGGTTGCGATAGTTCACCGCATCCTGGAAGATCGCATGGGTGCCGACGACGATCTGGATGCTGCCATCGACAAGGCCCATCAGGATGCTCTCTCGCGCCCTGCCCTTGTCGCGCCCTGTCAGCAGCGCGATTTCCACGCCGGTCGGCTTTGCCAGGCTACGAAGCGTCTCGAAATGCTGGCGAGCGAGGATTTCCGTGGGTGCCAGCAGCGCGGCCTGCGCCCCTGCCTCCACCGCCGCCAGCATGGCTTCGAGGGCCACGACCGTCTTGCCCGCGCCGACATCGCCTTGCAGCAGGCGGAGCATCGGCGATTCCTGCGCCATGTCGCCGGTAATCTCGTGGATCGATCGTTGCTGCGCGCCGGTGAGGGGGAACGGCAGTTGCAGCTTGTTACGCAGGTGTCCGTCGCCTTGCAGGCTCTGCCCGCGCCGCCTGCGGTTGGACTGGCGCACCAGCATCAGCGCCAGCGCATTGGCGAACAGCTCGTCATAGGCCAGCCTGTCCCGCGCCTTGGCGTTTTCACCCTTGTGGGCCAGCACCAGCGCATCGCGCCACGCGGGCCATTGCTGCTTGTCGAGCACGCCCGGCTCGATCCATTCGGGCAGTTCCGGCGCAGCGTCCAGCGCTTGCGCCACCATCCCGGCCATGCGCGGCTGCGTGAGCCCTTCGGCAAGGCGATAGACGGGCTCGACAAGGTTGGCCGAAAGCTCGCTGCTATCCTTGGCGATATGGTCCGGATGGACGATCTGCAGCATGTCACCGAAGCGGTCCAACCGGCCCGCCACCCAGCGTTTCTCGCCCACCGGCAGCGTCTTCTTGGCGGTGTAGCTCGCCCTGCCGAAATAGGTGAGCGCGCAGATGTTGCCCTTCGCATCCTGCGCCAGCACCCGGTACGGCCCGCGTCCCGGATTGCGCGCGGCGCGGTGCTCGGTGGGGGTCAAGGCGATGACGATCTGCTCCCCCTCGCCTGCATCGTCGAGATCCGCCACGGCGCGGCGCGTCACGAAGCGGTCAGGCAGGTGATAGGCAAGGTCACGCAGGTGATCGATATGCAGGCGCGCCAGCGGCTTCTTCAGCTTCGGCCCCACGCCATCGAGGCTGTCCGTTTCGGCAAACAGGGGGTTGAGGATGTCAGGCCGCATGTCTTGGCTCTAGCGCAAGATGTGCCGAGGGGGTAGGAGGCGCGCATGAGCCATTCCCCCGAAAAGACGCAGCGCCTCGCCCGCATGAAGTTCCGCGCGTGGCATCGTGGCACGCGCGAGGCGGATTTCATGATCGGCGGCTTCTTCGACACCTATCATGCCCATTGGGACGAAGCCGAAATGGCATGGTTCGAAGCCCTGCTGGACCATGACGACGTGGACGTGATGGCATGGGCGCTCAAGACGCAGGAAGCCCCGGAAGAGTTCCACGGTCCCATGCTCGATAAGCTGCAACGGATAAACTACGTCTCCATCTGAGCTGCCCTGCCCCTTGCCCTGATGCCGCATTGGCCATAGGGCACGCCGCAACAGATTTCCCGAACCCGCCTGCGAGGACACAAAATCGCGCCGGCGGGCAATTGCGCGTGCACCATACGCCTTGACCTGCGAGCCTGACAGAACGCCAGATGACTGATTTTGCACGTATCCTTTCCGCCAAGCAGCCGCTGACGCTGGCCAGCATCGCCCGTGGCAGCCAGCCGCTGGTCATGGCAGACCTCGCCCGCGCCAGCACGGGCCGCGCCGTGTTCATCGCACCCGATGATGCGGCCATGCGTGCCGTCACCGATGCGGCGCAATTCTTCGCGCCGGAAGTTCAGGTGATCGAATTCCCCGCATGGGACTGCCTGCCCTTCGACCGCGCCAGCCCCGCCCTGTCCGTGTCCGCCCGCCGCTTGTCCGCACTCTACAAGTTGCAGGCCGGATCGCGGAAGAAGCAGCTTCTCGTCACCACGATCAACGCCGTGTTGCAGCGCGTGCTCACCCCGTTCCGCATCCGCGAGGCAGTGCGCGAATTGAAGCCGGGCGTGGAGATCGGCCGCGACAGCCTGATCGCGCTGCTCCAGCGGCAAGGCTATTCGCGAACCGACACGGTGGCGGACACCGGCGAATTCGCCGTGCGCGGATCGATCTTCGATATCTACCCCTCCGGATTTGAAGGGGGCTTGAGGCTCGACTTCTTCGGCGACGAGCTGGAGAGCCTGCGGCTGTTCGATCCGCAGACCCAGCGCACTACCGGCACGGTGGAAGGGCACCACTTGCTGCCGGCCAGCGAGGCGCAGATCGATGATGCCAGCATCAAGCGCTTCCGCAGCCGCTATCGCGAAATGTTCGGTGCCACCGCCACGCAGGACCCGCTCTATGAAGCGGTAAGCGACGGCAGGCGGCTCGCCGGCATGGAACACTGGATGCCGCTGCTGGAAGAAAAGCTGGCAACGCTGTTCGATTACCTCAAGCCCGAAGACCAGGTGGTGATCGACGCGGGGGCGCTACAGGCCGCCGAGGAGCGCCTCGCCGATATCGCCGACTATCACCGCCAGCGCCGCGAAGTGGCGGGACAAGCCGCGGGCTCCTATCGCCCGCTCGATCCTGTCTCGCTCTATCTCAAGCGCGAGGAACTGGACGCGGCCGTTTCCGCGCAACCGATCCACAAGGCGGTGATCTTCGCGGAACCGGAAAGCGACAAGGTGGTCGATTTCGGCTTCAAGTCGGCGCGCGATTTCACGCCCGAACGCTCTGCCGGCAAGAACACCTACGAGGCCGCCGCCAAGCACTTCGCCGCACTTGCCAAGGCAGGCAAGCGGCCGCTGTTCGCGGCCTATTCGGAAGGCTCGCGCAGCCGCATCGCCTCGATCATGGCGGAAGCCGGCACCGAAGTGGCGATGGCGGAAAGCTGGCAGGAAGCGCTTGGCCAATCCGCCCCCAAGGCTTCAGGCCGCGCCAAGGCTGTGGCCCTCGTCCTGCCTCTCGACACCGGCTTTGCCAATGACCAGCTGGAACTGGTCACGGAACAGGACCTCTTGGGCGATCGCCTCGTCCGCCGCCGCAAGAAGAAGAAGGATGCCGATGCCTTCCTCGCGGAATTGCAGGCGCTGCGGCGGGGGGACCTTGTCGTCCATGTCGATCATGGCATCGGCAAGTACCTCGGCCTCGAACCCGTGCCCGTGGGCAAGAGCCAGCATGATTGCGTTTGCCTGGAGTACCGCGGCGGCGACAAGCTCTACATCCCTGTCGAGAATATCGACGTCCTCTCGCGCTATGGCTCGTCCGAAGAAGGCGCGATGCTCGACAGGCTCGGCGGCGAGGCGTGGCAGAAGCGCCGCGCCCAGCTGAAGGAGCGTATCCGCGAGATCGCGGGCGAACTGATGCAGGTTGCCGCCCAGCGCGCGCTGAAGAAAGCGCCTGTGCTGGAGGTGGAGGAATCGAGCTACAACCAGTTCGTGGACCGCTTCCCGTGGGAGGAAACCGATGACCAGGATGCCGCCATCGATGACGTCCTGAGGGACCTTGCCGAAGGCAGGCCGATGGATCGCCTCGTGTGCGGCGATGTCGGCTTCGGCAAGACCGAGGTGGCCCTGCGCGCCGCATTCGTGGCGGCGATGGCGGGCCAGCAGGTTGCCGTGGTTGCCCCCACCACCCTGCTCGCCCGCCAGCATTATCAGGGCTTTGCCGAGCGTTTCACGGGCTTTCCCCTGAAAGTCGGTCGCTTGTCACGCCTTGTGCCGCAAGCCGAAATGAAGGCGACGCGCGAAGGGCTGGAAGCCGGCACGGTCGATATCGTGATCGGCACGCATGCCATCCTGTCCAAGCAGACGAAGTTCAAGAACCTTGGCCTCGTGATCGTGGACGAGGAGCAGCGCTTTGGCGTGACCCACAAGGAAAAGCTGAAGCAGCTGCGCACCGACGTGCACGTCCTCACCCTTACCGCCACGCCCATCCCGCGCACGCTGCAGATGGCGATGAGCGGCCTGCGCGAACTTTCCACCATCCAGACACCGCCGGTCGATCGCCTCGCGGTGCGCACCTACGTGATGGAATGGGATGACATGGTGATGCGCGAGGCGCTGCTGCGCGAACACCATCGCGGCGGGCAGAGCTTCATCATCGTGCCGCGTATTTCGGACATGGACGAGGTGGCGGACTGGCTGCACGAGAACGTGCCCGAAATCCGCTTTATCGCCGCCCACGGCCAGATGGCGGCAGGCGAAGTGGAAGAGCGGATGAGCGCCTTCTACGAGAAGAAATACGAAGTGCTGCTGGCCACCACCATCGTGGAAAGCGGGCTCGATATCCCGTCTGCCAACACCATCATCATCCACCGTGCTGACCGCTTCGGCCTCGCCCAGCTCTACCAGCTGCGCGGCCGCGTGGGCCGGTCCAAGATCCGCGCCTATGCCTATCTCACCACGCCGCAAGACAGGCAGCTGTCGGAAGTGGCGGAAAAGCGCCTGAAGGTCCTGGGCGACCTCGATTCACTGGGTGCCGGCTTCCAGCTGGCGAGCCACGATCTCGACATCCGCGGTGCCGGCAACCTGCTGGGTGACGAGCAATCCGGCCACATCAAGGAAGTGGGCTTCGAACTCTACCAGTCGATGCTGGAGGACGCGATCCTTGCGGCCAAGGCCGGTGACATGGGCATGAAACAGGATGACCGCGCAGGCCTTTCCCCGCAGATCACCGTCGATGCCCCGATCATGATCCCGGAAGACTATGTGCCTGACCTTGCCGTGCGCATGGCGCTTTATCGCCGCCTCAACGATGCCAAGGACAAGGCTGAGATCGAAGGGCTGGCTGCGGAGATGATCGACCGCTTCGGCGACCTGCCCGATGCAACGCAGAACCTCATCCGCCTGATCGAGATCAAGCACCAGGCGGTGGATGCCCATATCGCCAAGATCGACGTGGGCGCGCGCGGAACGCTGGTCACCTTCCACAATGACAACTTCCCTGATCCGATGGGCCTGCTCGCCTATGTCGAAAGGCTGAAGGATACCGCCAAGCTGCGGCCGGACATGAAGCTGGTGATCAACCGCGCATGGGGCGATCCCAAGAGCCGCCTGAACGGCCTGTTCCAGCTGACCAGGGGATTGAGCCGGATCGCGCTGAACGCCGAGAAGAAAGGCTAGAGCGCGGCGAGCGCCGCGATGCGGTCCGCTGCCATCGGCCGTGCCCCAAGGAATTCCTGCCAGCTGGTGCAGCCTTCGCGGCGGATCGCGTCAAGCTGGCTAGCCAGCTCGATCCCTTCGGCGATCACCGCAAGGTCCAGCGCGCTCGCCATCGCCACGATGCCGCGCAGCACGGCAAGATCGCGGCTATCCTCGCCGATGCCTTCCACCATGCTGCGATCCAGCTTCAGGTAATGCAGCGGCAGTTTCTTGAGATAGCGGAAGTTGCAGAAACCCGCGCCGAAATCGTCCAGCGCCACCCGGATGCCCAGCTCCACCAGGCGGTGCAGCCGTTCCGCCGAACCGTCGAGGTCATGCACCAGCGCCTGCTCGGTGATTTCCAGCGTCAGCCGCTCGGGCGCGAAGCCCGCCTTGGCCAGCGCGGCGGCAAGCGAATTGGTGAAATCGGCGGCGGCAAGGTCCGCCGGGGTGATGTTGAATGACAGGCGCATGTGCTCGGGCCATGCCGATGCAGCCGCAAGCGCCGTTTCCAGCACGTAGAGCGACAATTCACGCGCCAGGCCCGTTTGGCCGGCGATGGCGAAGAGCTGCTCTTCCCCGATGTCACCCGCGGTGGGATGGGACCAGCGCACCAATGCTTCAGCGCCGGTGATCGTGCCGGATTCGCAGCCGAATTGCGGCTGGAACACCACTTCCACCTCGCTCCGGCCAATGGCGGCGGACAGCTCTGCGCCCAAGGGGTGTTGAGCATGGCTGCGACGGTCCCGCTTCTGGCGGCGGTCATGGATCGGGTGCGGCGATTGCATGGCCTGCGATCTGGCGCAGCCGCGCAGATTCGTCACCTGCGGATACGCCGTGCGTTGCAAATCGGGACGGCAACACTAGTGTCCACCCTCATGGGCGGGAACAACGACAGTGTCGATACGCAGCGGCTGGCCTTGCTGGCCTCGCCAACGGTCCGTGCGCGCGAGGCGGAAGAGGCCCTGCGTGGCTGCACCGACTGGGTGCCTCTGGAAGAGGCAAGCGCGGTCGTCGTGCTGGGCGGGGACGGCTTCATGCTCGATTCGCTGCACCAGATGCTGGACAGCGGACACATCCTGCCCGCTTACGGCCTGAACCTGGGCACGGTCGGCTTCCTGATGAACCGCCATCGTGGCTGTGACGGGCTGATCAAGCGGATTTCCAAGGCAAAGCCGCTCACCGTGTGCCCCTTGCGCATGGAGGCGGTGGACCAGGACGGCAGCACGCATACCAGCTGTGCCATCAACGAAGTCAGCCTGCTGCGTGAAACCCGCCAGACCGCCAAGATCGAAATCAGCGTGAACGGCAAGGTGCGCATCCCGGAACTGGCGGGCGATGGCGTGCTGCTGGCAACGCCTGTCGGCTCCACCGCCTACAACCTCTCCGCGCACGGGCCGATCCTGCCGCTCGATTCGCAGATGCTGGCGCTGACGCCGATCAGCCCCTTTCGCCCGCGACGCTGGCGCGGAGCCATCCTGCCCGATCGCAGCCAGGTGTGCTTCCGCATCCGCGAGCCGGCCAAGCGCCCGGTGGCCGTGGTGGCGGACCAGAAGGAATATCGCGACGTGGCGGAAGTCCGCGTCGAGATCGCCCGCGACATGGAAATGACACTGCTTTTCGATCCCGGACACGCCCTGGACGAACGGATCGTGGCGGAACAATTCGTGGTCTGATTCTGCCTTTTCCCAAGGAAATGACCGGAGGTTAAAAACCGGGGTTGCCAAAGCGGAATCGCGCCCATATAGGCGCTCACCTGCCCCCTGACATACCGCATGGGGGCTGCTCCCCGATAGCTCAGCGGTAGAGTAGGTGACTGTTAATCACTTGGTCGTTGGTTCGAATCCAACTCGGGGAGCCATTTTTCCTTGCCTGACAATCCATCCCACCCGGCAGAGAGCACGCTGTGCCTCTCGTGCGGCATGTGCTGTGACAACACCATGTTCGGCCGCGTTGTGGTGGATGAGGACGAAGCGCGCACCATCCGCACACTGGGGATCGAAGTCATCGAATATGACGATGGCGAACTGAGCTTCAACCAGCCTTGCCCGCGCCTGTGCGACAGGAAATGCCAGGTCTACGAACACCGTCCGTGGACCTGCGAAAGCTATGTCTGCGAAACGATCAAGGACCTGCGCAAGGGCACGATCGACGAGGCCGAAGCGCAAAGCCGGATCGACACCGTGCTGGATGCCAAGGCCGCCCTTGCCCGGCAGGCCGGAGATGTCGACCTGTTCGAATATCGCAACGCGGTGACCGATGCGCTGGAAGAAGGCGAACCCGCCTCCGCCATCCCCGAATGCACGCCCGAACTCGTGCGCCTCGAAACCCTGCTCAACCGCTGGTTCCGGACGGAGGATTACGCCAAGGTCGTGCCCAAGGAGGGCTGAGGCCCGGGCTTACCTATCGCTGCGGAAACGCAGGGCGAACTTCTCGCTGGTCGGTTCCACTTCGCGCGGGGAAACGTTTTTCGGGTCATCCGGGTTGGCGAGCGCGTCGCTCGTCGCTTCCAGCACGAAACCGGCGCTGGTCACCTGGGCGATCACCGCCATCGGGTCGATCCGGTGGATCGTGTTCGTGGCGCTGGTGCCGGTGCCGGGAGCGGAATGGTCCTCCACGAAATAGAGGCCGCCGGGCTTCAACACGCGGGCCACGCCTGCGTTCACGACATCGATATTGCCGTTGGCAAGGTCGTGGTAGTTCTCGGTCGTCCAGACGAGGTCAACCGGCTCGGGCAGTTCGAGCGTGTCATATCCTTCGACCACGACCACTTCGATATTGCCATATTCTTCCGCCAGCGCGTTGATGCCGTCCAGCCCGCCGGGGCGGCTGGCGAAGAATGCGGGCATCAGCGCATAGATCTTGCCATCGGGACCAACGCTTTCAGCCAGGATGCGAGTGTAGTAGCCGCCGCCGGGGGCGATTTCGGCGATGGTTATGCCGGGCTCGACGCCGGCAAACTCCAAGATCTCCGCAGGCTTTCGCAGCGGGTCACGGGCCACATCGGCCTCGGGACGGCGATCATCGGCAACCGCTGCCGCAATCGCGTCCGCCGCACCGCCATGATGTTCGGCATGGGCAATGGAGCCGGTGGCCAGCAGCGAAGCGGCAACAGCGGTAAACAGGGCGCGTTTCATCGGTCGATCCTCCTCAAAACTGGCGACAAGGCTATCGCGCGCAGCATTGAGGGCAAGCCGCAAATTGTAACGGCCGGATCAGCCTGCCTTCGCACGTTGGGCATCGAGCATGCGCACCGCCTGCAGCGCGATCAGGATAACCAGCCCGATCATGATGGCCCCTGCAAACCACGGCGCATCCATCTGCACCGCGTAGATCCATCCGAACAGCGGCGGAGCGACTATTCGCCCGACAGCGTTGGACGCCATCAGCAGGCCCATGGTGCTGCCTTGCCGTTCGGGCGGCGTGTTGCGGCTCAAGAGCGCACCGGCAGAAGGGAATGCGAGGCTGTGCCCCGTCATCAGCACGCCCATCAGCAGCACGCCGGAAATCGGCAGGCGGATCACCGGTTGCAGGAACATGGACAGCGCCAGCAGGCACAGGCCCATCACGATGACCCGCGCCTCGCCATAACGCGCGACGAGCGGCCCGATCAGCACCAGCTGCGCGAACAGGCCGCCCCCACCGATGGCAAGGAAGGCAAAGCCGAGGTCATTGGCGCTCCAGCCGAAGTTCGCCTCGCTCCACAAGCCATAGACCGCCTCCATCGAGGCAAAGGCGGCGATGCCGAAGAAACTGATCACGAACAGGCGCGAAAGCAGCGGTTCGCTGGAGACGAAGGTGAACGCCTCGGAATACTTCGGCAGCGGCGCGCCCTTTCCCTTGGGTTCCACTGCATCGCGCAGCACCGCCATGCACCACAGGCTGGCAAGCACCGACAGGCCGCCGGCGATGAAGATCGGCAGGCGGAAGCTTTCCGCCACCACTTCCTCGCCCGCGAACACGCCGCCGAGCACCGGGCCGAAGGCAAAGCCCAGGCTGAAGGCTGCGCCGAAATAGCCCATCGTCTTGGCGCGTCGCTCCGGCGGGGAAACGTCGGCGATAAACCCCTGGCAAACGCTCAGCGTGCCGGAAAAGAATCCGCTGAAGATGCGGATCAGGATCGCCGCCCATAGCGACGGGGCATAGGCAAAGGCGATGTAGGACAGGCCCGCGATGAAGGTTGTCGCCACCAGCACCTTGCGCCGGCCCCAAACATCGGACTGGCGGCCCCAGTGGATCTCGCCGAAGACATTGCCGAACGAATAGGCGGCAAACAGCAAGCCGATCTCGAACGGCTGTGCATCGAACACCTGGCCGTAGAACGGCAGCAGGGGCAGGATCAGGCTGAAACCGGCAATGTTGATGAAGACCGCGACCAGCAGCGGCGGCAGGCGCCTATTCATGAGAAAAGTCACCCATTGTAGCGCGGCTCCGGCAGGCCGGTCACGCCAAGGCCGTCGATCACGTAGTTCCAGCCATCCCCGTCTTCGGGCTCACGGCCCAGGAAGGCGGGATCGATGCTGGGTACGAACAGCCGGTCCAGCTTCTCTCCGAAGAACATGCAGCTGGCGGGCAGCCTGGTGGGCATCTCGATCACCTGGCGCACTTCGCCTTGCGGGGTGAGGCGCAGCACCACCCCACCCTCGCAGATCGCCACCCACAGATCGCCTGCGGCATCCACCGTGGCGCCATCCGGAATCGGGCCGAATTCGCTGGTGTTGAAGAACTCGCGCCGGTTGGTGGCTGCGCCCGTCTCAAGGTCATAGTCATAGGCGTAGATGACATGCGCCATGCTGTCTGCGTGATAGAGCGTGGCGTTGTCCGGCGACCAGCAGGGACCGTTGCCCAGCACCAGCCCGCTGTCGAGCCGGGTGATTGTGCCGCCATCGAGGCTGAACAGCCCGCCCAGCGGCTCTGCCGCCTTGCGGTGGCTGGTGCCGAAGATGAAGCGCCCGGCACGGTCCACTTTGCCATCTGCCAGCTGGATATCGGGGTTGGCCGGTTCCATCAGCGCCAACGGCGAGACCGCGCCCGTATCAAGGTCGAGCGCATGGATGCCGTCCACCAGGGCGACAATGGCCCCGCCACCTTCGCGCAGCGCCATGGAGCCGATCATGTCCGGCACGTCCCACTCGCTTGTGGCACCGCTTGCCGGATCCCAGCGCAGCACCTTCTTTTCGAGGATGTCGATGTAATACAGCGCCTGCTCGGCAACGTCCCAGACAGGGCCCTCACCGACAGAGCGTCGCGGCAAATCAAGCCGGTTTATCTGCATGGCCTTCCCCTTCCCGCCAGCGACAATAACGAACGTTACTGTGCTGGCAAGAAGGCTCAGCCATCAGGTGTGGATCAAACCGCGCCGTGGCAGTGCTTGTACTTGTTGCCCGATCCGCAAGGACAAGGCGCATTGCGGTTGACGTTCATCCCGGCATAGGGGTCTTCGCGGTTCGCACCGCCCGGACCCACGGCTGCCATGGTGGAGCCGGCAAGCGCACCGAACAGCGGTGCCCGCACGGCAGAACCATCGCCATCGTTGGAATTGTCTTCGCCGGTCAGCGGGTTGATGTGCCCGGTCATGAATTCCGGCAGCTTGGGCAATTCGCGCGGCTGCGGCGGCTGGGCAACCTGGAAATCGGCCGTCAGCAGGATCTTGGTCACGCTTTCACGGATCGAATCCAGCATGATCTCGAACAGGCCGAAGGCTTCCTGCTTGTATTCGTTGAGCGGCTGCTTCTGGGCATAGGCGCGCAGGAACACCACCTGGCGCAAGGCATCGAGCGTTGCCAGGTGCTCCTTCCAGTGATGGTCCAGCTGGCGCAACAGGATGCCCTTTTCCGCCCGGTGCCACATGTCCTCGCCATATTCGGCCTTGCGACCGGCAAGCTTGTCGCTGGCGATCTGCTGCAGGCGCTCCTCGATCATGTCGGGCTCGACAGCCTCTTCCTCCATCCACTGGTCGATCGGCGGCTGTTCGCCCAGGACATCCTCCACCTTCTCCTTCAGGCCGGCCACGTCCCACTGTTCGGGATAGGACCCGGGCGGGCAGGCGGTGGTGACGATGGCGTTGATGGTATCGATGCGCATGTCTTCCACCACATCGTCGACCTTTTCGGCATCCATCACCTCGGCGCGCTGCTCGTAGATGACCTTGCGCTGGTCATTCATCACGTCGTCATACTGGACGACCTGCTTGCGCATTTCGTAGTTGCGCGCCTCGACCTTCTTCTGCGCCGTTTCGATGGCCTTGGAGAGCCACTTGGAACCGATCGCCTCGCCATCCTCCAGGTTGGAGTTCATCATCTTGGCGAACAGCGTGTCAGGCCCGAAGATGCGCAGCAGGTCATCTTCCAGACACAGGTAGAAGCGCGAGAGGCCAGGGTCCCCCTGGCGGCCGGAGCGGCCGCGCAGCTGGTTGTCGATGCGGCGGCTTTCATGGCGTTCGGTGCCGAGCACGAACAGGCCGCCGGCTTCCTTCACCTTCTGCTTTTCGGCTTCGACCTCTTCCTCGATCTTCTTGATCGCGGCATCCCGTTCAGGACCTTCCTCCATGCCCGCAAGCTCGTCCTCGATGCGGAATTCGACGTTGCCGCCGAGCTGGATGTCGGTGCCGCGGCCGGCCATGTTGGTGGCGATGGTGACCGCGCCGATACGGCCGGCCTGCGCCACGATATGCGCTTCCTGCTCGTGCATGCGGGCGTTGAGCACGGCGTGCTTCACGCCTTCCTTGTCGAGGAACTTGGACAGGAGCTCCGACTTCTCGATGGAAACCGTGCCGACCAGCACCGGCTGGCCGAGCTCGTTCTTTTCCTTGATCGCCTTGGCGATGGCCTGGAACTTGTCCTGCGTGTTCTTGTAGAACTCGTCTTCCTCGTCGACACGGGCAACAGGCTTGTTGGTGGGAATTTCCACCACGTTGAGCTTGTAGATGTCCCAGAATTCCGATGCTTCGGTGGCAGCCGTACCGGTCATTCCCGACAGCTTGGGATACATGCGGAAATAGTTCTGGAAGGTAATGGAGGCCATCGTCTGGTTTTCGGGCTGGATCTCCACGCCCTCCTTCGCCTCCACGGCCTGGTGCAGGCCGTTGGACCAGCGGCGCCCGTCCATCATGCGGCCCGTGAACTCGTCGATGATCACGACCTTGTCGTCCTTGACGATATAGTCGGTGTCCTTCTTGAACATGATCACCGCGCGCAACGCCTGGTCGAGGTGGTGGACGACCTGCGTGTTCTCGATGTCGTAGAGGTTGTCCGTCTCCAGAAGGTCGGCAGCGATGAGGCGCTTCTCGACTTCCTCAACGCCTTCCTCGGTCAGCTGGATGGAGCGGGCCTTCTCGTCCGTGACGTAGTATTCCTCCTCCAGCTCCTTCACGATCTTGTCGATCGCGACATAGAGTTCGGACTTGTCCTCCGTCGGGCCGGAAATGATCAGCGGGGTACGCGCCTCGTCGATAAGGATCGAGTCCACCTCGTCCACGATCGCGAAGTTGAAGGGACGCTGCACCATCTTGGCGCGGCTGTCCTTCATGTTGTCGCGCAGGTAATCGAAGCCGAATTCGTTGTTGGTGCCGTATGTGATGTCAGCGGCATAGGCTTCACGGCGGGCATTTTCGGGCAGGTTCGGCACGATCACGCCGACGCTCAGGCCCAGCCACTTGTGCAGCTGGCCCATCCATTCCGCGTCACGGCTGGCCAGGTAATCGTTCACCGTCACCACGTGCACGCCCTTGCCTTCGATGGCGTTCAGATAGGTGGCGAGCGTGGCGACCAGCGTCTTGCCTTCACCCGTCTTCATTTCCGCGATCTCGCCGCGGTGGAGGACGATGCCGCCCACCATCTGCACGTCGAAATGACGCATGCCGAGCACGCGCTTGGAGGCTTCACGCACGGTGGCGAAGGCTTCGGGCAGGATGTCATCCAGCGTCTGGCCTTCTTCCAGCTTCATGCGGAACTTGGCGGTCTGGGCCTGCAATTCGGCGTCGGAGAAGTCTGCAAGCTGTTCTTCCAGCGCATTGATGCGGGCCACGATCTTGTCGAGCGAGCGGACATAGCGGTCGTTGGAAGAACCGAAGACGGATTTGGCGATTTTCTGCCACATGGGGGCGATTCCTGACATTGAATGAAGGGCAGCCGCGAGCGTGCGCGGCCGTGAAACTGTGGATGCGGGATGTATGGGTTACGCAGCGCCTATTCGCGCGCGCGATCAGCCTGCAATTGCACCGTGGGCGTATCGATCAGGATGATCGGACGCGGGCAGAAATTCTGCCGGTCTGCAAGAATATCGGTGCTTGCTTCGCTCCAGTCGCCGGAAGGGACCATGGCCTGCACGGCGCACTGTGCACCGTCCTGCGCCATTTCCACTGCCTGCACGCCCGTTTCCAGCGCGTGCGCGGGAACTGCCGTGGCGGTAAGCCCGGTCAGAACGGCAAGCAGGGTGAGCAATTGGCGAAGCATCGACCCTCCAGATAGCGATAGTTCGTGAAAAGTCTATGTTCGTGTGACAGGCTTTCCCAAGCCGAGGGGCCTGGGGATCGGGGCAAGGGAATTCAATGCAGCACGGCAGGCTTATCATCCTTGATGGCATTCGCGGCACCGCCGCGCTCGTCGTGCTGCTTTTCCACCTGCTGACAGACGACTGGCCGGGCATCTCGCGCGGCTACCTGATGGTGGACCTGTTCTTCCTCTTGAGCGGCTTCGTGCTGACAATCGCCTTCGAGGAACGCATGCGCAGCGACTGGAGCTGGCAGCATTTCCTGATGCGCCGGTTCCGGCGGCTGTGGCCGGTCATCGCGGCAGGTGTTGCGATCGGCATCGCGGCCTATGCCATGCTGGAAAGCCAGGACCGGGGCATTCGCCAATGGGGCACTGCCATCGCCATGTCCCTGCTGCTGGTTCCGACCATCTGGGTCACGCGGGATCCGGCCCTTTTCCCGCTGAACAGGCCGCATTGGTCGCTGTTTTTCGAACTTGTCGCCAATATCGTCCACGCGCTGGTGCTGGTCCGCTTGCCAACACGGGTGCTGGCCGTGCTGCTCGTCCTGATTGCACCTGCGCTCGCCCTTGCCACGCGGGCGCATGGCGATATCGGCTTCGGCGCGTTCCAGGAGGGCTGGTATCTCGGGCTCTTGCGCGTCTTCTGGTCTTATATAACGGGGATCGTGCTGGCCCGCTGCTGGCAAGCGCGGGATAGAAGTGCAGTGCTGCCCTGGCATGTCATCCTCGCACTGCCGCTGCTGGCGCTCTTCGCGCTCGCATGGCTTCCGCGCTGGCTGGGGGACATGCTGGCCGTACTGGCGATCTTTCCCGCCATCATCTGGTACGCATCTGCCAGCAGCATCCCTGCCAGGACAGCCCCGATCATCGCCGGGCTGGGCGCGATATCCTATCCGCTCTACGCCACGCACTGGCCGATCCTGAACCTGTTCGATCACTATTGGCCGGGCACCGGGGGCAAGATCGCAGCCGCCATCGCGGCGGTGCTGGTGGCAGCGCTGGTGGCATGGCTGCTGGACGGCAAGCGCCTGCGGCAGCGAATGCGCGAAAGCATGTCCGTTCAATCCGGCGATTGACGGCGTTTGCAGGATTGCTAGGCGCTGGGGCCATGGACATTGAAACATCCCCGCTTGCCCGGCCCTTCCCCGACATGCCCCCGATCGCGGGCGTGACCCTGCGCATCGCGAAGGCGCGCTACAAGAACTGGGACCGCTGCGACCTGACCTATGCCGAACTGGCAGAAGGCACCGCGCTGGCGGGTGTGTTCACCAGGAACCTGTGCTGTTCCACGGAAGTGGAGATGGGGCGCGAGCAGGTGAAGCTGGGCCGCGCGCGGGCACTGGTGGTCAACGCGGGCAATTCCAACGCCTTTACCGGCTATCGCGGGCGCGAGGCGGTGGAACAGATCATGGCGCAGGTTGCCGCCCACCTCGATTGCCAACCGTCGGATGTGCTCGTTTCCTCGACCGGAGTGATCGGCGTGCCCCTGCCCAAGGACAAGGCGCGCGACGGCGTGGCAGCCGCACTGGCAGCAGGTCCGTGCAGCTGGGAGGATGCCGCAAACACCATCGGCACCACCGATACCTTTGCCAAGGGTGCCACCGCCTCAGCCATGATCGGCGATACGCGGGTGACTCTGAACGGCATCATCAAGGGCAGCGGCATGATCGCGCCGGACATGGCGACCATGCTCGGCTACATCTTCACCGATGCCGCGGTGGAGCCGGCCTTCCTGCAAAAGTGCCTGTCCGCCGCCAACGAGCAGACCTACAGCTGCATCACGGTGGATAGCGACACCTCCACCAGCGACACGGTGCTGGCCTTCGCAACGGGCAAGGCGGGCAACGCGCCAATGTCCGGTTTCGATGATCCCGGCGCGGATGCCTTCATGGCGGCGCTGCACGATGTCTGCCGGCAGCTTGCCCACCTGGTGGTGCGCGATGGCGAAGGAGCGAGCAAGTTCATTGCCATTTCCGTGACCGGCGCGGTGGATGATGCCTCCGCCCGCCGCATCGGGCTTGCGATCGCCAATTCACCGCTGGTCAAGACAGCCATCGCCGGTGGCGATGCCAACTGGGGCCGCGTGGTCATGGCCGTGGGCAAGGCGGGAGAGCCTGCCGACCGGGACAAGCTCTCCATCGCGTTCGGCGGCATCTGGGCGGCCAGGAACGGCCTTCCCCTTCCCGACTATGACGAAACTCCGGTGGCCAGGCACCTTGCCGGGCAGGACGTGGACATCACCGTCGATATCGGCCTTGGCGAAGGCAAGGCGACGGTCTGGACCTGCGATCTCACCCACGGTTACATCTCGATCAACGCGGATTATCGCTCGTGAGCGATGACATTGCGGCCTTGCATGCGGCAGTGGAGAAGCTGCTGCGCGAGGTGACGGAAAAGGCGATCCTGCCGCGCTACCAGAACCTCCGGCACGGCGATGTGGAGGACAAGGGCGGTGATGATCCGGTCACCGTGGCCGACCGCGAGAGCGAGGAAATGCTGGCCGAGGGGCTGGCAAGGATCATTCCCGGCCTGCCGATCGTGGGCGAGGAAGCGGCCCATGCAGACAAGAGCGTGCTCGATCACCTGTCCGGCGACTGCTGGATCGTCGATCCCATCGATGGCACCCGCAACTTCGCGCATGGCAAGCCGCCCTTCGGCGTGCTCATCGCCATGGCATCGGGCGGCGAAGCGCATACCGGCTGGATCTATGATTGCCTGACGCAGCGCCTGTGCACCGCCCATCGCGGCAAGGGGGCCTTCGTCAACGGGGAGAAGGTCAGCGCGCTGACCACCGGCGAGGCCACGCCCGTTGCCGCGATCTCACTGCTGTTCATGGACATGGACAAGCGCGAACGCGTGATGGAACACATCGCCCCGCACTACCGGCTGGTCGACGTGCCCTATTGCGCGGCAGAGCAATATCCGCGCCTGGGCCTGGGAGAAAACGATGTGTCGCTGTTCGAACGCACGCTCGCATGGGACCATGCGGCAGGCGTTCTGTGGCTGAACGAAGCCGGCGGGAAAGCCGCCCGACCGGACGGCTCACCCTATCGCGTGGATGCCGATCCCTTCGGCGGGCTGATCGGCGCTGCCTCCCCCGTCTTGTGGGATGAAATGGCAGCGCGGATCGACGCCATGGGCGGTTAGATCACGCTTTCGATCCAGCCCTTGAGCGCGCTCTTGGGTGCAGCGCCCATCTGCTGGGCCACGATCTCGCCGTTCTTGTAGACCACGAAATAGGGGATGGACTGCACGCCCAGCGAACCCGGCGTTTCCGGGTTTTCCATGATGTCCATCTTGGCGATGGTGACCTTGTCGGCCAGCTCCTCGCTGATTTCCTCCAGCGCGGGTGCCACCATCTTGCAGGGGCCGCACCAGTCAGCCCAGAAATCGATCACGACGGGCTTGTCGGATTCCAGCACGTCGGCCTTGAAGCTGGCATCGGTAACGGTCTTGGTGGCCATTGGGGTTCTCCTGAGTATCTGTTGGCCCCTAATCTAGGGAGAGCTTGCCCGCAGGCAATATTCACGCGGCAAAGGATTACTGCATTGCCGCCAAGCGCGGTTTGTTGGCAGCAAGGATATCCACCGGAATCGCAATGAGTTGCGGTGTCTGGGTGTAGATTACGGCAGCTTCGACGGTTTTTCCCGGGAAGATCACTTCCAGGGCCGCAGCATAGGCACCCATCTGCTTCAAGGTCGAATCGGGCACCTGTTCCAGCGATTGCGGCGGGCGGCGGGCCGTCTTAAAATCGGCCACCAGAACACGGTCCCCGTCCACCAGCAGCCTGTCTGCCGTACCGGCGATCACCTGCTCGCCGACGGTTGCCGCCAGCGGCACCTCGGCCAGCGCCCTTGGGCCGAACAGCTGCGCAAACTCCGGCAGGGTGAGGATCGCGAGAACCTTTTCCAACATCTCCGCCCGGTCAGCTTCGGCCATGTCTGCGGCTATCCTGGCGAGCCAGGCCGCCCCATTCTGTGCCCTATCATCCGGCGCGACATCGGGCAGCCGTTCGAGCAGCGCATGCATCAGCACGCCGCGCCTTGCGGCCTGCGCGGCGATTTCCGGAGGCAGCGGCGGATCGCTGCCCGCTTCTTCACCGGCGGAAGATGGTGCCAACGGGCGCGGCGGGCGCGGTTCCGGCCCGATAGGCGTTAAGGCCCATGCCGGCATTGCGAAGTCTGCCTGCGCCTCGGCCCCGGCCTTGTCCCCCGATACCGGGGCCGCCAGCGAACCGCGGCTCCACACCCCGCCCCATGTCTCGTCATGCGTGGCATCACCGGCAAACAGCGGACGCAAGCGCGCCCACCAGCTATCCTCGACCGGTTCCAGCTTCTTCTTGCCCAGCGCCCCGCCAATGAACAGCGCCTCTTCCGCGCGGGTCATCGCGACATAGAGCAGGCGCCAATGCTCCTTCAGTTCCTCGGCCTTCTCCTGCTCTTCGGCTTCAAGGGCGGGGCCGACCTTCAAGTCCTTGCGCAGCGAAGGCAGCGGGATGGGGCGATCAGGGCTGCCGGGAAGTTTCTCTTCAAGCTGCAACCCGCCGGTGCGCGATGAGTGCGGATCGCCAGTGGCATCGGCAAGGATCACGATGGGCGCCTGCAAGCCCTTGGAGCCATGCACCGTCATCACGCGCACATGGTCCCCGCCCTCGCCCGCCTCGCGCTTCAGGTCCCCGTCGTCAGCATCGAACCAGCGGATGAAGCCCTGCAGGGAAGGCGTGTGGCTGGCGGAATAGGACAAGGCGGCATTGAGCAACTCGTCAATCGGGTCATTCGCCTCGCTACCCAGCCGCGCCACCAGCTTGCGCCTTGCCTGCCACTTGCCGATCAGCATCCAGTGGAGCAGCGCCTCCGGCGGCTCGAAATCGGCCAGCGAAAGAAATTCGAGCAGGCTGGAAACGGTCTGCCGCACCAGCGGATGGTCGGACTTGCGCAGATGTTCCCACAGGCTGGTCTTGCCGATGCGATAGCCGTGGTCCAGCAGGTCCTGCTGGCTCCAGCCGAACACGGGAGAGACGAGCAGGCTGGCAAGGCTGAGGCTGTCCGCCGGCTGGGCAGCAAAGCGCAGCGCGGCCATCAGGTCCTTCACCGCCAGCGGTGCGCCCAGGCGCAAGCGGTCCACGCCCGCCACCGGCACACCGGCAGCGTGAAGGCGCGCAACGATAAGCCCGGCAAGTTCGCGCCGCTTGCGCACCAGCACCATTACGTCGCCCGGCGTGGCATTGCGATGGCCGCCCTTCACCAGCGGGAAGCCGGTTTCCATCCAGTGCCTGGCCTGCCTGGCGATCTTGTCCGCCATCCGCCGCTCGGGCGCGGAAATCCAGCGCTCCTCGCCCTCGTCATCCTTGCTGCGGTCATCACCCTCGTCCTCATCCTCCGGGTTGGCGAGCACCGGGTTCCACAGCTGCACGAAACCGGGCCGGGCGGCATCACCCACATGCGGTTCCGCAGGCTTGTCCAGGCCAAGCTCCCGCCACCCGATCGCCTCGATCGCGTCATCGACGAAGGTGAGAACGTCCTGCGCCGTGCGATAGGAGAGGTCGAGGTCGAGATCGACCAGCGGCCGGGCCTCGAAGTTCGCGCGCATGGCAGCGGCGTTGTCCGCGCGGACCTTCAGCAATTGGCGATAGCGTTCCTTGGCAGCGGCGAAATTCTCCGGGCTGGTCCCCTGGAAGCGGAAGATCGCCTGCTTGTAGTCACCCACCACGAAGATCGTGCGCAGCTTGTCTTCATGCTGCCCGAGGCCGGTGAAGAAATCGCTCGCCAGCGCATCCACGATGGACCACTGCGCCTCGTTGGTATCCTGCGCCTCGTCGATCAGGATATGGTCGATCTGGCGGTCCAGCTTGTAGCGGATCCACGGCCCGATGGAGCCATCGCCAAGCAGCCCTGCCGCGCGCGCGATCAGGTCATCGAAATCGACCTTGCCTTCACGCTGCTTCGCCGCTTCCCACGCCTCGGCATATTGCCAGCCGATCTCCAGGGCCGGGGTGACGAGGTCCACCAGGTCGAACAATGTCTTGCGATCGATGATGGCATCGAGGCTGGCCAAAAGGTCCATGCCGACGGCGATGATATCCGGGTCCTGCTTGGCGATATTGTTCTGGTGCTTGAGATTGCCTTCCTTGTTGAACAGCGCATCGCGCAGAGCCAAGCATCCCGCCAACCGATCCTCGCTGGAGGATCCCAGCCACGCTTCGATCGGTTCGAGATATGCAAGGCCGGTGCCGGTTCCCCATGCCGAATAGGCATCCGCCACCCGCTTGAGCGCGCTGCAATCGAACACCTGATCGCTGCACCATTCGGCCACGTCCGCTAGTGTCTCCCCGTCACCGATACCCAGCAGCCGCTCAACGCGCGGGCGCATCGGCGGTTGCCATCCACCCGGCCTTGCCCATGCTTCGCGGGCCTGCGCACAGCGCATCAACCAGCCGCGCGCGTCATCGGCGCCAAGCCGTTCGGAAAGCATCTCCAGTGCGCCTATGGACTGGCGATCGCCCCGCTCTTCCCATTCCATCAGCAGGTCCGACAGGACCTGGTGGGCCAGGAGGTCGCGATCGCGATCCTCCATCGGCTCCGTGCCGGGCTCGATCCCGGCCTCATCCGGAAACGCAGACAAGAGCCATTGCGCGAAAGCATGGATCGTATCGATCCTGAGGCCGCCACCGGGGCAATCGAGCACGCTGGCGAAGAGCGTGCGCGCATGGGCGATGGTATCCGGCCCGTTGTCCGCTCCGATGTGGATGAGGTCCGTCGCCAGTTCGACGTCCTTCATCCGCACCCAGCTGGCCAGCACGGCGTTGACGCGGGTGGCCATTTCCGCGGCGCCCGCCTTGGTGAAGGTCAGGCACAGGATATTCTCCGGCCTGACACCCGGTGTCAGGAGCAAGCGCAGGACGCGGGCGGACAGCACCTGCGTCTTGCCGGTGCCGGCCGAGGCAGAAAGCCACACGCTGTCCAGCGGATTGACGGCGCGCTCCTGCGGATCGGATAGCGGGAAAACCTTGCCGCTCATGGCGTGTCCTCCTCGCGTCCCATCCATTCATCAAGCCGCATCAGATGGTCATAGTCGGCATAGACCTTGGCTGCCGGGTTGAGCCTGGCGGTGAAGCCCTCCTCGCCAAGGATCCACTTGTCGAGCGCCTCGTCGAGAAAGCGCTTCGCTTCCGGCAGGAACCTTTCCGGTTCGATACCGCTGCGCTTGTTCCCGCGCTTGATCGGCGTTTCGATGTAGCCGAAGCCCGTGGTCTCGTTCTTGTCGCTCTTGCGGAGGGACCAGTATTCGAAGCGCGTCGGCACACCGCCCAGGGGGCCGAAAGCTCCTTCCACCGCCATCAGCCCGAGCGTGCCCAGCTGCATGGCGAAACCAGCCTCGACCTCACGCGTAGTTGGCGGCTTTCCGGTCTTGTAGTCGACAATGGCGAGCGAGCCGTCCTCCAGCCTGTCGATCCGGTCCGCCGTGCCGGTAATGACAAGCCCGCGATAGGTGATCTCGCCCTGTTCCTCCCACGCGATGGGTTCGCGGCCGGGGTCCCTCGCGGTTTCCGCCTCGACCCATTCCAGCGCCTTCTTCAGGCGCGGCCGCCAGAGAGCACGCATCAGCGGGTGGGTGTTCATTTCCGCCAGGTGCCGGTCTGCCAGCTCGATGAGCGTCCCTTCCTTCTTGTGCCAGCTTTCCAGGATCGCATGGGCCAGCGTGCCTTGCCATGCGGCGCTGGGTTCCGCATCGAGCGGGTCCATCTGGCGCAGGGAGAGGATTTTCTGCGCATAGAACTGGTAGGGATCGCTGCGCAGCCGGTCGAGCGCGGTCACGCTCAGCTTCTCGCGCCGCTGCATGGCAGTTGGTCGCGGGCTTGGCCGTGGATGCGGCGGAAGCGGGGTGCCCGCGTCGATCCTGCGCGCCATTTCCACCAGGTTGCCATCCATGTAGCGGTCCAGCAGGTCCGCTCCGAGCAGCGCCTGCACCCGCAGCCAGAAGCGCGAGGCGATCACCGGCCCGCCGGCATCGCGCCGCGCCCTGCTCAGCACCACTTCGGGTGCGCCCAACGCCCCGGCAAGGTCATGCGCGGACAGGCCGATGCGAAAATCGGCACCCGGGACGCCAAGCGCCCTCAGTATGGCGGGGGCAAGCAGGGGATCAGTGGCAGGCGTTGCCGGCCATGTGCCTTCGTTGAGCCCGGCGCAGATCACCAGGTCAGCCCGGGTCATGCGCCCTTCGAGCAAGCCGTAAATGGCAACGCGCGGATGGCCACCGTAAGGTGGCCGCACAGCGACGCGGTCTATCGCATCGCGCAAGATCGCCGGCAGGTGATCAACGGTGGCAACAAGGCCCGTTTCCCGTGCGTGGATGCGCAGTTCCTCCACAAAGCGGGACAGGGCGCGGCCATCCTCGCGCGACCACAACTCCTCCCCGCACAGCGCCTCGCCCGCCCTGGCGAGGCTGTCCAGCGCCTCTGCCAATGGCGCGCTCTCGCCGTGTTCGACCAGCGGCTGGACAATCGCTTCCACACCCAGCCACCAATCGGCAAGGCCCGCCTTGACCGCGATGGAACGTGGCGCTTCCAGCCCCGGCGCACGGCGCGGCCCGCGCATCTTGCGTTCCAGCAGGCGCACGTTGCGCAGCCATTCCTCACGCCCGTCACCGCGCATCACCAGCGGATGGGACAGCAGCGCCATCAGCGGCACCGGTGCGGCCTCGTTCGCGGCGAGATCTGCCAGCAACAACAGCACGCGCCCTGCCGCAGTCTGCGACAGGGGCTGGCCAGCCGTGTCATCCGCCTCGACATGCCAGCGCTTCAGATGCTGGACCACGCGGGCCGCAAGCCCGCGATCGGGTGTCATCACGGCCACACGCTTGCCGGGCTCCTCCAGCGCCTCGCGCACCAGCAGGGCAATCGCCTGCGCCTCCTCCTCCGGATGCGCGGTTTCGATCAGGCGCACGCCTGACAGGCGGCGTTTCTCGAGATCCATGCCGCCCCAGCTGCGGCTGGCTTGCGGCGGCAGGAACAGGCTGGAGATGGCATGACTGCGCGCTGGCGGCCCCTTGGCGGGACCTGCGCGGTGCCAGTGTTCGACCTCGCCCCGGGCCACGCCCATGCGATTGAGCAGCAGCTTGAGGTGATATTGCGGATGAGTGACCGCATCGTGCTTGCCGAACAGCCCCTCGGGGCCCGGAGCGCCGGCCTGTCCCAGCTCGTCCCAGACGTGGTCTTCCATCGACAGGTCGAGGTCCGGCAGGATCACCGCGCCATTGGGCAGTTCTGCAATGGTGCGCAGCAAGCCGGCCAGCGCCGGGGCCGCGCTGGTCACGCCGGCGGCAACAACCGGGGTATCGGGCGGATCGGCGCGCAGGCGCTCCGCCGCCTTGCGGAACAGCTGGTTGCGGCGTGTGGCGGCATCCACCTGCCCGCGCTGCTGCAATTCGGCCAGCCAGTCATCCTGCACGGCGATGAACAGGCGCAGGCTTTCCTGCCAGTGCCGCGCCACGTCGGGCAGCAGGGCCAGCACCTCATCCTTGACCAGTTCGTTGGGGCCGATCTCCTCGGCCAGCAGGCGATCCATCACCTGCCCCAGCGTGAAGGCGAGACGCATCAGCGCGGCATCGCCCAGCGCCTTCTCGCCACGGTGCTTGCGGATCAACTGGGCAAGGCGCAGCCAGCGATACTGCGGATCGACGGCTGGCGGCACGTCCAGCGCCGCGCCGATATTATCCAGCAGCGGCCCAAGTGTCTCATCGAGGTCAAGGTCGCCCACAACCGCCATGCGCGGCATCAACAGGCCGTGCTTGCCCTTGCCGCCATAGTACCGGATGAAAGCCTCGCTCACCGTGCGCGCGGCACGTGAACTGGGCAGGATCAGCGTGGCTCGTGCCAGCTCGAAATCATCTTCGGCAAAGCGCGGGACGAGGCCGGCCACAAGGGCATCGGCAAAGCCGCGATGGGCGGCGATGGAATAGACTTCAGGCCTGCCGCCAGCCATCAGCCGCAGCAGCCCTGGTCAACAGCCATCGACAAGCGCCATTTCCGTGGGCCGGATGGCAGCAGGCGTACCCACCTCGAACCAGCGCCCGGTGAAGGCGAGGCCAAACAGCCGCCCCTCCTCGATCGCGCGGCTCCACAAGATGTTGGTCGAAAAGGCACCTTCGGGTGCATCGCGCAACAACCGCTTGGAAACAAGCTGTATTCCGGTGAAGATGTAGGGCGCGATCCGGCCCGAACGGCGACGGGTGAGGCGACCGTAAGGGTCCATGTGGAAATCACCCTTGCCCGCGAAATTCGATGCCCGCTTGTGCGGCACCAGCATCAGCAGGGCATCCATCTTGTCCGCATCCCAGCGTTCGGACAGGTCGAGAAAGGCGTTCTTCGGCCCGTCCAGCCAGATGTTGTCGGAATTGAGGCAGAAAAAGGGATCGGGGAGCAAGTCCTGCGCCTTCACCAGCCCGCCGCCGGTTTCCAGCAGGCAATCCCGCTCGTCCGAGATGGTCACCCGGGGCGAAGCGCGATCCTTGATATGCCCTTCCAGCACATCGGCAAGGTAATGCACGTTGACCACCGCCCGGGTGATGCCCGCTTCTGCCAGCCGGTCCAGCGTGTGGTCGATCAGCGGCTTGCCGGCCACGCGCACCATCGGCTTGGGCTGGCTTGCGGTGAGCGGGCGCATGCGCTTGCCCATGCCGGCCGCCATGACCATCGCGGTGTCGCTTGCCAGCTTTGTCATCCCAGGCCTCCGCCGCGCTTCTCGCGCCATTCGGCAGGGATATTGGCATCGAACCATGACGCTACCGGGGCAAGCGCGGGATGTTGCAGGTCCCGCTCCATCGCCTCCCACACGCGCGGGATCATGGCGAGGTACTTCGGCTTGTCATCGCGCTTCCACAGGCGGGTGAAGATGCCCACGATCTTGGCGTTGCGCTGCGCGCCGAGGCGGGCGTAATCGGCCTCGAAATCGAAGTCGGCCTGTGTGCCGAGCATGTACAGCTCGAGCATGGCCTGCTCCAGTTCGGGCGAGACATCGCGTCGTGCATCCTGGAGCAGCGAGACGAGATCGTAAGCCGGATGCCCCACCAGCGCATCCTGGAAATCGATCAGTCCCTGTTCGCCCCCTTCAGGATCATCGGGACCCAGGAGCATGATGTTCTCCGCATGGTAATCGCGCAGCACGGTAACGCCGGGATGCTGGCGATCGAGCAACGGCGCGAGCGCATCTTCCCACGCGGCATCGAAGCCGGCCTCGTCCACGGCGATGCCTGCGGCGGGGCAGAACCATTCGGTGAACAGCCGCGCCTCGCGCAGATAGGTGGCCATGTCATAGGGATCGAACGGCCCCGGCGGGCGGGAATGCAACCGTGCCAGTGCGCGCACCGCGGCTGCATATGTCTTGTGTTCGGCCTGCGGATTGTCATCCAGCCAGTCCCGCATTCGGTCAGTCCCGAAATCCTCGATCAGCACCAGCCCCCGGGACAGGTCCTCGGCATGGATTGCCGGCGCGCGCATCCCCTGGTCCAGCAGCCACTTGCCGACATGGAGGAAGGGCCGCGGGTCCTCATGCGGGGGCGGCGCATCCATCAGCAGCGCCGTTTCGCCATCGCGGCGAATGCGGAAATAGCGGCGAAAGCTGGCATCGCCCGGCAGCGGTTCGATGATCGAACCGCCCCAGCCTGCACCTTCCAGGAATGTCTCGATGCCCTGCGGCAGTTCTGCGCTCATGGGAAACGCCCTAGCCAATCCGGCCCCGCCTCGACAATCGCCTTGCGACCATTCCCACTGATTTCGAGCGTGATCGAAAGGCAGGCCCGCTCATGGCCGAAACCGCCTGCATGGTCGGGCCATTCCGCCAGAAGGGCGGCGCCCTCGCGGTAATCGTCGAGGCCGATCTCAGCCACCTCCCGCGGGGTTTCGAGGCGATAGAAATCGGCATGGACCACCGGCAGGCGCACGGCCGGCGGATCATATGTCTCGATTATGGTGAAGGTGGGTGACGGCACTTCGGCGGCATAGCCAAGGGCTGACAGGATGGCGCGCGAAAGCGTGGTCTTGCCTGTCCCCAAACCGCCGGACAGCGCCACCACGTCGCCCGGCTGCAAGGCATCGGCGATACGCTTGCAGAGCGATTCCATTGCTGCAAGATCGGGCAGGTCGATGATCACGGCAGGGTGATGGTCGCAGTGGTGCCCGCGCCCTTTTCCGACTGGATGTTCAGGCGGCCGCCATGCGCCTCGATCAACTGGCGCGCGAGCGGCAGGCCCAGCCCGCGCTTCTCCTTGCCGCCATCGCCGGCAATGGCATAGCCATCCATCGCCCGGGCCAGTTCACCCGGCAACATGCCTGGTCCATTGTCCGAAATGACGATGCGAACGCTGTTCTTGCGCCGGGCAAGCATGACCAGGATGCGGCCGTCCTTTTCCGGCACGGCAGCGATCGAGTTGTCGAGGATATTGCCGATGGCGCGGCCCAGCTGGCGGCGGTCCGCCATGAGGATGCCCGCGCTCTTGTCCCCGCGCAGGTCCAGTGACAGGTCCTTCGCCTCGATCGCCTCCTCGCGCTCGCGCACGATATTGGTCACGAAGGGCAGCAGTTCGATTTCCTCCGTGGCGATGGGCAACAGCCCTGCCTCGCTCTGTGTCAGGTCCAGCACGCTTTCGATCTGTGCGGTGAGGCGCTCGACCGAGGAAACGATGGCCGCGACATAGTCCTTGCCCTGCTCGCTCAGTTCCCCGGCAACGCCCGATTGCAGCAATTCGGCAAAACCGCCGATGGAAGTGAGCGGCGTGCGGAATTCATAGGACATGTTGGCAAGGAAGCGCGTTTTCACGGCATCGGCTTCCTCCAGCGCGGCCGCGCGTTCGCGCAAGGCGGCCTCGGCCTTGGTGGAATCGGTGACGTCGAGGATCGTCAGCAAGCCGTTGCCATCGGGCAGCGGCACACCGGCGAATTCCAGCGTGCGCCCGTCAGACAGCAGTACGCGCCCGCCCACCTGCTTGCGATCCAGCATGGCGGCGCGCACCACCTCGCCGATGGCGGCACGCTGGCCCGGGCGCGCAAGGACCTGCATGATCCGGTCCAACAGCTTGTCGACATGGGGATGCTGGTCGAGGAATTCCTCCTCGATCCCCCAGATCTGCGAAAAACGGCGGTTCCACAGCTGCATCCGTCCATCCGGCGCGAACACCGCAAGCGATTCGAACAGGCTGTCGAAAGTGGCGGTGCGGGTGCGCAGCAGCGTGTCCCGCGTGGCGGACAGGGCAAGCTGTTCGGAACGGTCCTCGGCCACCATCACCAGCCCGCCATCGGGCATGGGCTGGGCAACCACGCGCAGATGGGTGCCGTCAGACAGGGTCCAGGCATCCTCCTGCGGCGCGCTTGTCCGGAACCATGCGCCCAACTGCTGGCGGAACTCGGGGAAATCGCGCACCTCGGGAAGGCGCCCCTTGTCCCTCGCCATGTCCAGGAAACGGTCGAAAGCAGGCGGATCGACCTGCACCGTGGCCGGAAGGGCGAAGATGCGCAGGAATGGCTGGTTTGCAAAGGTCAGGCGGCGTTCCTCGTCGAACTGCGCGACACCCACCGAAAGCTGGTCCAGCATGGAACGCTGCGCTTCGCGGAAAGCGCGGAAGGCGCGCGCCTGCTCTTCCATCTCCTCGATATCGATGGCGTACCCCGCCACCCCTTCCTCGCCCAGCGGAAGGTCGCTGACCCGCAAGGTGCGCCGCTGGTTGCCGATCGTTGCCTGCACGATTCGCTCGACAGGGGTGTTCCTGCCGCGGGACTGTTCGGCAACCTGCCCCGCGGTCAGCCCGTCCACCGTCTCGATCAGCTCGATCTGCTGCTCGACCACGCTATCCGCATCCTCGGCTTCCACCGCCTTGACGTAGGCGCTGTTGACCAGGCGCAGCTGCATGTCCGGCCCGCGGAACCACATGGGCATGGGCGCGGCCTCGATCAGGCCGATCAGCGCCGCGAAATCATTGCGCGCGCGTGCCGTCTCGGCCCGCAAGCTCGAAAGCTCGCCCTGGCTCTCGGAAAAATCGAACCACCACAATTGCGCCGAGCCCGGCGGGGCAACCAGCGGGTCTGCCTGCTGGCCGCGCAGGGCCAGGCTCTTTTCCGAACCGCGCGGGGTAATGGCCATGCGGAAAGGAGCCGCCGTCTTGTGCGTGCGGCGCACGTTTTCCATCAGTTCGGCAAGGTCTTCCGCGGTCAGGCCCGCTTCGCCGGTATCGAATTCTGACAGGAAGCCCGGCATGCGCGGCAGGCCCAGCCAGTTGGCCAGCCTGTCCGGGCCCTCTACCTTGCCATCACCCCGCACGAGCATGGGAATGGCCGGCGATTCATCGATCATCCGGCTCAATCGCTTGGCTGCCGAATGCGCGGCCCGCGCCTTGCGCGCCCGGCGCTGGGCAGAGATCACCACCCAGACAGCACCAAAGGTCCATGCTGCCAGCAGCAGGCCGATCAGAACCAATCCGGACGGGGTCATTTCCATAGGCAGATTGCTATGTGCGCTCCATCATCGATGCAATGGCAAACGGGCGGACCTCCACGCCTGTGGAAGCCCGCCCGCCGTATTAATCAGCAATGACCGTCAATCAGTAACGATAATGCTCCGGCTTGAACGGGCCTTCCACCGGCACGCCGATGTAGTCAGCCTGCTTCTGCGTCAGCTTGGTAAGCGATACGCCCAGTTTTTCGAGATGCAGTGCCGCCACCTTCTCGTCGAGGTGCTTGGGAAGGACGTACACGTCGTTCTCGTACTTCTCTGGCGTGTTGTAGAGCTCGATCTGCGCCAGCACCTGGTTGGTGAAGGAACAGCTCATCACGAAGCTGGGATGGCCGGTGGCGCAGCCCAGGTTCACCAGGCGGCCCTTGGCCAGCACGATGATCTGCTTGCCATCGGGGAAGGTCACAAGGTCGGTACCCGGCTTGATTTCCTTCCAGTCGTAATTGTCGAGTGCACCGATCTGGATCTCGCTATCGAAGTGGCCGATGTTGCAGACAATGCTCATCGGCTTCATCGCCTTCATGTGCTCGGCGGTGATCACGTCCTCGTTGCCGGTGGTGGTCACGAAGATATCGCAACGCTTCACGGCTTCTTCCATGGTGACGACTTCATAGCCTTCCATCGCCGCCTGCAAGGCGCAGATCGGGTCGATTTCGGTAACCATGACGCGCGCGCCGCCATTGCGGAGCGAGTCGGCAGAGCCCTTGCCCACGTCACCGAAACCGGCGACGCAAGCAACCTTGCCCGCCAGCATCACGTCCGTGGCGCGGCGGATCGCGTCAACCAGCGATTCCTTGCAGCCATAGAGGTTGTCGAACTTCGACTTGGTGACTGAGTCGTTCACGTTGATCGCCGGGAACGGCAGCTTGCCGGCCTTGGCGAGGCTGTAGAGACGGTGGACACCCGTGGTCGTCTCCTCGGACACGCCCTTGATGTTCTTCACGGTCTCGGTGAGGTAGCCCGGCTTGCGCTTGATGAATTCCTTCAGCGCACGCTGCATCTCGATCTCTTCGGCGTTCTGCGGCTCCGGCATGGTCTCGCCAGCCTCGATCCGTGCGCCCCACAGGGCGAACATGGTGGCATCGCCGCCATCGTCGAGGATCATGTTCGCGGTCTGGCCATTGCCATCGTCCCAGTCGAAGATCCTGCCGACATAGTCCCAGTACTCGGCCAGGCTCTCGCCCTTCACGGCGAACACCGGGATGCCCTGGTCGGCGATCGCGGCAGCGGCGTGATCCTGCGTCGAGAAGATGTTGCAGGTTGCCCAGCGCACTTCAGCGCCAAGCGCCACGAGCGTCTCGATCAGCACGGCAGTCTGGATCGTCATGTGCAGCGATCCGGTGATGCGCGCACCCTTGAGGGGCTGCGAAGCGCCATACTCCTCTCGCGTGGCCATCAGGCCGGGCATCTCGGTTTCGGCAATGGCGATCTCGTCCCGGCCATATTCAGCCAGGCTGATGTCCTTGACGATGTAATCCTTGTCGGCAGCGGCAGTGGCCACGTACACTTCTCCTGTCGTTAAGCGGGGTGAAGCGTCGCCGGGGCTCCATGCAACGCGTTTTCTTCGCAGTTGCACATAGAAGGCATGGCCTCTCGCCACAAGCCCCCGTTACAGGGCCAATGGACCGTGGTTGGCCGGCGTTTGCAGCCTATTCGGTGTAGCGCGCTACCAACGTAACCGCGCCGCGAGCGGGTCGATCCTCGAGCATTTCCCGAGCGGCCACGAGCAATTCGCTGCGGCTGTCGGTTGCCGCAAGGCGGCTGGTTGCCGCGCGCAGATCGCTGCATTCAAGCCATGGATGGCCTTGGCCGTAGCGGTTCGCCATGCCGGTACTGAGCTGGTCGAGATGCCGCCCTGCCCGGCTTTCGCCGTGCCGCAGTGAATAATAGGCATGCAGTTCGCGTCCGGCAGAGTTCATCGTGGCAAGATGTCGCGACGAGAAGCGGCGGTACTCCGGCTGGAAATCGTCCTGCCCGTGGCGGCAGCGCAGCGAAGTGACCATCAGCATGATATCCAGGCAGCGCAGCAGTTCCGCCTCGCCTGCCGCAAATTGCGCGCTGGCAGGTGCGCTGCACACCATTGCAGCCGCAGCCAGAACGACAGCCAGTTTTCCTTATAACCCCATGATTTGTCTCCCGTCCTTGCAGCCGGATTCCCCGACGCCGAAACTGGCGGCAAGTGCTTGACGAGAGCTTCCCGATCGCGATTGAGGCCGATTTAACCATCCGCGCCAGCAGCTGACCTCTTGCGACTTTTTGCAAGCGGCCTATGTCCATTATCCACGGAGGGGAGACAGGAGGATTATCCCACATGACGATTTCCAAAGGTGACAAGCTGCCTGATGTAACGCTGGTGAAAGCCACGGCAGATGGCCCCGACAAGGTGCAGAGTGCAGACTTCTTCGCCGGCAAGAAGGTGGCACTGTTCTCCGTGCCCGGCGCATTCACGCCCACCTGTTCCGCCAAGCACCTGCCCGGCTATGTCGAGAAGGCTGCGGAACTCAAGGCCAAGGGCGTTGACGAGATCGCCTGCACGGCGGTGAACGATGCCTTCGTGATGGGCGCATGGAACGATGCGGCCGGCTCGGCAGACATCACCATGCTGGCAGACGGCAATGGCGATTTTGCGGAAGCCGTAGGCCTGACGATGGACGGCAGCGGCTTCGGCATGGGCAAGCGCGGCCAGCGCTTCTCGATGATCGTGGATGACGGCGTGGTGACCGAACTGAACGTGGAAGAACCCGGCCAGTTCAAGGTATCCAGCGCCGAACACATGCTCGGCCAGCTTTAAGCGGCGATACGCAAGACCAACAGAAAGGGGCGCACTGCCGGCAGATGGCAGTGCGCCCCTTTTCTGTTCAGTCCCGAGACAGGCTCAATAGCCGCCGAATTCGCCGCACAGTGCCTCGAACACGCGCAGGTTCGTCAGCAGGTTGTCCCAGGCGATGCCGTGATCGAGGATCAGGTAGCGTCAGACATACATGTTGTTGTCATCCAGCCCGGCGGAGATCGCTGCGCGACCCCAGTCGAATTGCTGCGTGGCGGCCTGCGCCTGCGCAATGCTGGTGTCCTCGTTGCGGGTGAAATAGGCAATCAGGCTGAGGCCGGTGCAGCCATCGGTATCGTTGCAATTGAACTCTGCCGAGGCGACGACACCGTTCGAAAAATCGATCCGCATTGCCGGATCGCCGTCTTCCAGCGCGTCAACCATTGTCGCGCTGCCACCGATTTCGGTCATTGCACGCTCAAGATCCTGCGTGGTGACGGATTTCAGGATGCGTCCGGATTGCGCCTGTGCCGCCGTGGGCAACGCCATTCCAGCCACCGTGGCGCATGCCAGCGCGAGCGCGATCCGTTTCATCAATCATTCCCCCGATTATTCTTCAGTTCTCGAGGCTAGCGCCCCAATCCTGCCGCACAAGCGGTTTCTGGCCCAAGCCTGGCCGGCCTAATCGCCCCATTCCACATTCACGCCCAGGCTATCGATATTGGGCACGAAATTGGGATGCGCCCGCTTGATCGGATCCGCATCGAGGATCTTGCTTTCGCCTTCGATGCTGGCGGCCACCATCAGCAAGGCAATTGCCACACGGATGATGTAGGGGCTGGTCACCGTGGCCGGCACCAGCTTGCTGCCGCCGAAAGTGATCAGCCGGTGCGGATCGCACAGCAGCGTATGCGCGCCGAACAGCGACAGTTCGGTGTGCCAGGTGAGGCCGCCTTCATAGACCTTGTTCCAGAACATCGTCTGCCCCTTGGCCTTCACGCCAAGCGCGATGAAGATCGGCAGCAGGTCCGCCGGGATATAGGGCCAGGGCGCTGCCTCGACCTTGGTGGTGATGTGGCTGGTGAAGTTCTGCTGGACCACCAGCTCTTCCGGAGCATTGAGGCGCGACCAGCCATCGGCATGTTCGACATGCGCGCCGAACTTCTGGAAGGTCTGGTCGATCAGCATGAAGTTTTCAGGCTGCGAATTGCGGACCGAGATGTCACCCCCCGTGACCGCGGCCAGCGCGAGGAAGGTCGCCACCTCGTGGAAATCCTCCACGAAGGTATAGTCCGCCCCGCCCAGTTCCACATCGCCATCGACGGACACCATCGACGTGCCCTTGCCGCGGATGCGCGCGCCCATCAGTTCGAGGAAGGTGCACATTTCCTGTACATGCGGTTCGCATGCGGCGTTGACGATCTGGCTGGTGCCGGTGGCGGTCAGCGCGGAAATGATGAAGTTTTCCGTCGTGGTCACGCTGGCATATTCCAGCCACATGCGCGTGCCCTCGCCCTTGCCCTTCTTGCGGAAGACGATGTTCTTCCCTTCGTAGGAGACATCGGCACCGAAGGCCTTGAACACGGCGACATGCGGATCGATCTCGCGCGCGCCGAGCGTGCAGCCCTTGACCTCGTGCTCCAGCCGCGCTTCTCCCAGGCGGGCAAGCAGGCCCGGGATCATCATGATGCTGGCGCGCATGGCCTGGGGCAGCGTGGCACTGGCATTGGCTGCAATGGTGGAGTGGTCGATCTCCAGCACCTTGTTGGCCTTGTCCCAGATCACCGTGCTGCCCAGTTCGGTGAAGAAGGCGTGGATGCGCGATACGTCGGTTATCTCCGGGACATTGCGCAAGGTAAGGGGCGCATCGGACAACAGCGTTGCGCACAGGACGGGCAACACGGCATTCTTGTTCGCCGAAGGATCGATCTTGCCACGCAGCTTCTGTCCGCCGCGCACATAGAGCGCTGTCATTCCAAACCTTTCACATCCTCGCGATGCCGGACGGCATCATCAATAGCCCATCAGCTTGAGCACTTCCTCGCGGCTCTTGGAATCGCGCCGGAACAGGCCCATCACGCGGCTTGTTACCATGTTCACGCCCGGTGTGCGCACGCCGCGCGCCGTCATGCAGGCATGGCTTGCCTCGATCACCACGGCAACACCACGCGGCTCAAGGTGCGTCCAGATGCATTCGGCCACCTCGGCAGTCAGCCGTTCCTGGATCTGCAGGCGACGGGCATAACCGTGCAGCACGCGCGCGAGCTTGGAAATGCCGACCACGCGATTGGTGGGAAGGTAGGCGATTGCCGCCTTGCCGATGATCGGTGCCATGTGGTGTTCGCAATGGCTCTGGAAGGGAATGTCCTTCAGCAGCACGATCTCGTCATAGCCGCCCACTTCCTCGAACACGCGGGAAAGATGGTGCGCAGGATCGTCGCCATAGCCCTGGCAGTATTCCTTCCACGCACGGGCGACGCGAGCCGGCGTGTCCAGCAGGCCTTCGCGTGCCGGATCATCGCCTGACCAGCGGATCAGCGTGCGGATCGCTTCCTGAACATCCTCGGGGACCGGAAGCTTTCCGTCCGGACTATCCATGTCACAGCTCATTGGGCCTGTCTTTTCCTTGTCAGCCTTGCCTTGGCCCTCGCCAATAGGCTTCCCGGACGAAAAAGGCCACGCTTTCGGGGCATAATTGCAAAAAGGTCTTCCGGGTCTTCCGGGTCGAGCATCTGGCGCATGGCCAGCTCCCCTTCCCATTCCCCGGGTTGCGGCGGGCGGAACGCGCGCAGGCGCCCTTTCCCCTGCGCGGCAAGAGCAGCAACCATCCCCGCCATCGACCCGTGCCGCTCCAGCAAGGCACCCACCTCCTCCTCGGCCAGTTCGCAGTGTTCGGCGAGCAGCGAATGGCGCAAGCGCCGGATCACCGGGGCAGCGCTTTCGTTCCCGGGCCGCTCTGCATCGATGAACACATCGCATTCGGTGTCCAGCCGCATCGAGCGGTTGTTGAAATTGGCAGAGCCCACGCGGATGATGCTGTCATCCACCACCATCAGCTTGGCATGGACGTAGATCGGCGTCTCGCCGGCGTAGGGCACATAGAGGTGGAAGCGGTCATTCTTGTCCAGGGCACGAATGGCTTCGACCAGTTGGGCCCGCGCCGGATCCATTGCGGTAGCCTCCAGCCAGCCATCTCCGGTGCGGGAATGGACGATCACGATCTCGGGCGGATCGGGCTCTGCAAGCCGGGCCGCGATTGCCTCGCAAATGGTGCGTGAGGCGAAATACTGGTTCTCGGCATAGATGAAGTGCCTCGCCGCCGAGATGTGGCGCACGAAGAGCCGCTCGACCTCGTCGATCGCCGGCTCGCCATCATGGGGTGGACGGGACCGGGCGATGCCGATCTCCACGTCCTCGAAATCTGCAACAAGGTCGTCCGGCCATGCAGAGCCTTCGCGGTGGCCGGCAGGCTCCAACGGCTTGCCGCCCGCCCGTTCCCAGCGGTGATGGCCATGGTCCGTCAGCGCCTCGGCAACCTCGCCTTCCATCATGAGCGAGATATCGTGCCAGGGACCGTAGCTTTCGCCACCGGGGGACCTGCGGCGATCGTCATGCTCAAGGTGGTCGCTGGTGTCCCAGCACCCGCTGGTCATGTCGATCCCGCCACAGACGGCAAAATTCCCGTCTATCAGGACCAGCTTCTGGTGATGGCTGCAGCCGACGGGGTGGACGTTGTCGAACTTGAAGTCGATCCTGCGTTGCGGCCACCAGCGCAACAGGTCCAGCAGCATCGCGCCGCGGGTGAAGAACTTGAACGTGCCCACGCCCCATTTGAGGATGCGGATATCCAGCTGCCTGCGATTGCGGGCGAGCCAGTAGATGAAGCTGCCCAACCTGCGCGGATATTGCCTTCGCCACCCCTTCTGCCACCAGCGCCGCCCCTTGGACAGGTGGATGCGCGTGTCGAAATCCCACCCGATCAGCAGGACGCGATGTTCGGCCTTCAGCATCACCTGCTGGATCAGTTCGAAATAGGCCTCGCCGTCCACGACAAGGCTGGCGCGGCTGGCATGCGCATAACGCCAGACGCCGGGCTCAACGGATTGCTCCACCGGCCCGGCGCCTTCGGAATGTGATGCTGTCAAATATCCCTCCGGGGCTGGTGACCTATTGCTTGGCGTCTTCCATCTTTTCCGGCGTTACGCTGGCATCGGCCTTTTCCGCCTTCTTGCGGCGATCGAACACCGATCGCATGTGCTCCTCGTCCGCTTGCGTGAGGTGGTCTGCGAAGTCGGGAAAGTGATCGTCTTCCTCTTCATCGATGTGATGCAGGTAATCGTGCTTCAATCGCTTGAACTTCGTCAGCCAGCCGGGTGAAGACATGTCGGTCGCCGCGATGTCGTTCATCAACTCGTCGAGCTCGTGATGCTCCGCAACCGAGTGACGGGTTTCATCCGTCGTGGCGGGCTTGCGCATCATGGTCGAATAGAGCGCCTGCTCTTCCGCGGCCGCGTGGCTCTTCACTTCCAGCGTGAAGCGCTCGAACAGTTCCTTGCGTTCCGCGCTTTCACCATGTGTCTGCTCGATCCGGTCCAGCAACCTGCGGTGGCTCTCATGGTCCTGCTTGAGGCGGGCGAAAATGTCGGTCAAAGTCATGTCGGCTCCTGTTGTCTGCGTTCGCCGAATCAATGGAGCAGCAGCGATCAGGTTCCGAAACAGGCGGGGAAATGGCCGAATCAAGGTGCCGCGGCGGGATCCGGCAGCGCGCAGCAGGCGCCGCGATCCAAGGACGCGGAGGCCGGAAACTTTTCAGGCCACCCCCGCAGTTGCGGAGATGGCCTGAAAAATGGCGCGCCCGGAAGGATTCGAACCTCCGACCACCTGATTCGTAGTCAGGTACTCTATCCAGCTGAGCTACGGGCGCGCACTGGAGGGGCGGCACATAGGGGGGCATTTCCGGCTTGGCAATAGCTATTGCGGCATTCTTTCCAGCAAATCCGCATCCATCGGGGGCATGGGCAGTGCTGCGGCTTCTTGTCTTGTGAACCAACCCCAGCGTTGCCCTTCCAGGCCCTGCACTTCCCCTGCCCAGCGCCGGCAGGTGTAAACAATCAATACAATGCCGCCATCGGCCCCCTCATCGGCAGCCAGCGCGGGATAGAGGTCCTGCGGCCTGATGGTGATGGCCAGCTCCTCGGCAATCTCCCGGCAGAGCGCGAATCGTGCGGATTCAGTGGCTTCCACCTTGCCGCC
This sequence comes from Alphaproteobacteria bacterium, assembly GCA_030424845.1. Lineage (GTDB taxonomy): Bacteria > Pseudomonadota > Alphaproteobacteria > Sphingomonadales > Sphingomonadaceae > Alteraurantiacibacter. Next base: position 319,811 of record JAUHWC010000001.1, read on the forward strand.
GGGAAACTCCCAAAGCCCGCCGTGGTGCTTGTGGGCCGGCCTTTCCTGCAACAGCAACCGGCCCGAATCATCGCTCAGGGCCAAGGCCACCACCAGCATATGTGTCGGATTACTTGGCAACCTTCTGTCCCCTCTCAACACTTCGTTAGGACATTGGTGGGAAAATCTTAAGCAACGAGACTATCCGGGGGGCCACTCATGTGTGCCAAGACATTCATCCGCGCGCTACTGAACGACCAGGAGGGCGCCACTGCAATCGAATACGGGCTGATCGCCAGCCTGATCGTAATCGCAATCATCGGCGGGGTGAACCTGTTCGCCTCCGAAGCGATCGACATGTGGAACGGCGTTTCCACTGCCGTAGAAAAAGCTCGCTGAGATTAGGATTTTATCAACACATCAATTCTAAAACCAAATTCGTCCGGAAGGGAAACCGACTGGATCGGGTACCGAAGACTTAGAAAACCAGGAGACTGAAATGACCTTCTTCAAGAACATGCTGCGCGACGAAGCTGGCGCAACCGCTATCGAATATGGCCTGATCGCTGCTCTGATCGCCGTCGCTGCCATCACTGCCCTGTCGAACGTCGGTTCTGAACTGAACACGACCTTCACCGCAGTCGGCACGACGCTCGAGTCCGCCAACGGCGAATAATTCGACCTCGTCGAGTTAGACAGACAAGGGCGGCAGGGAAACCTGCCGCCCTTTTCTTTTGCCTGAAAGCCGCGTGCCCTGCCCTCGATCAGGGCAACCGGAAGATCAGTTGGCCCTGACCACGATCTTGAATTCGCGCCCGGGAATGACCTGGGCATCGCCGAACAGGCCGTTGAGGACACGAAAGCGCTGTTCCTGCGCATCGCTGTAGGCCATGCGCCGCGCCAGCGTCTGCACCGTGTCGCTGCGCCCGGCGGTGACGATATCGATCCTGCGCGGAACCACCTGTGCTGCTTCCGCGGAAGAAATGCGGCGCATCGAATTATACATCGAATTGAAGGTTCCAGCCTGGCCGGCCGGGGTGATCGACTGGAAATGGAATGCCTGGCCGTTACCGAAATCATAGGCGAATACAGTCACATCGACCTGCTGCTGGCCGTTGTTGACGCGGGCACCACCGAACACCACCGGGATCCCGTTGACGCTTGTTCGCTGCGTGCTGGAGGGTTCGAGGCGCTGCTGGTCCCCGCCAATGGCGGCAAAAACGGAGCGTACATAGGCTTCCAGATTGCCATTGTAGGGTCCGGTAGTCAGCATCGAACGGCCGGCATCGCCGTTGATCGAAACCGCACGCGTACCGTTGACCATGTAGAAGCCCTGCGGCGCGGTGAAGCTGAGGCGCAGTTCCGGATGGATGAACTGGTTGCCTTCGATCACCCCCTGTGCGGGATCATCGCCATACATCAGACCGTCGATCCGCCGCATGAAGGTGTCGCGATTCGTTACACCCGCGCCATTACCCGCTTGCGCCAGCGCATTCTGCACGCGGCTGGCCGGATCGGGATGGGTCGATGCCCAGGAAGGGATCGTGGCATTGCCGCGTCCTTGCAATTGCGCATCGAGCGAATTCTGCGCCGCAAGGCTTTGCAGTAGCGTCGCCATCGAACGCGGATCATAACCGGCGCCGGTCAGGTACTGCACGCCGAGGTTGTCCGCTTCGATTTCCTGGTTGCGCGAATACTTCAGCGTCAGCAGCTGCGAACCCTGCATCGCGGTCTGCGCGATCTGGTTGCCCAGCGGATTGTCGCCCAACAGCACGCTGGAAAGGATGGCAATACCCAGTCCGCCCAGCTGGTTGCGCTGCGCAGCGGCCTGCCGGCGTGCGGAATGGCGCGCGGCAACATGGCCCACTTCGTGCCCCAGCACGGCGGCAAGCTCGGCCTCGTTGTTCATCAGGCCGACCAGCTGGCGCGTGACATAGACATAGCCCCCGGCACGGCGAAGGCGTTGTTGACCGAGGAGTTTAGCAGCGTGACCTCGAAAGCATCGGGGCGCGTCGCAAGGCCCGATTGCACGGCAATGCCCTGGCCCACGTCCTCGACATAATCCGCATAGGGACCGGTCATTTCCCCCCGAATTCGGCAATGAATTGCGGGTGGTATTCCGCCCCCATCTGCGCTTCCGCCGCCGTGATGGGGGAACCCGCAGCGATGTTGGCACCCGGCACCGTCGCGCAGGCGGAAATGGCGAGAGAGGCCGCGCCGGCAAGCGCGAGGCGGGCGAATTTCGATGTGGCGATGGCAGGCATGGCAAGCTCCCAAACAGCGTTTCACCAGCCAGAGTGGCGCGAACCGCTGCCTAAAGCAACCTGCTGTTAACGCTTTGGTTCGGCAGGAACCGCCGGTTGCTAGAGGTTTTCACCGATCGCGAGGAAGCGCGCATCGCGCAGCGCGCGCAGCTCATCGGCAGACTTGCCTGCCAGCGCATCCAGTTCCTCGCCGATGGCTTGGGCAAAGGATGCCGCGGCAGCCGCCGGATCGCGATGCGCGCCGCCAACGGGCTCCGCCACGATGCGATCGATCACGCCCAGTTCGAGCAGGTCCTGCGCGGTCATCTTCATCGCTTCGGCAGCTTGCGGCGCCTTTTCCGCCGTGCGCCACAGGATCGAAGCACAACCTTCGGGCGAAATCACCGAGTAGACGGCATGTTCGAACATCAGCACGCGTTCGGCGCTGGCGAGCGCCACCGCGCCGCCGGAACCGCCCTCACCCACGATCACCGCCACCATCGGCACGCCCAGCGCCAGGCATGCTTCGGTCGAACGGGCAATGGCTTCAGCCTGGCCGCGTTCTTCCGCCTCGATCCCCGGGAAAGCACCCGACGTATCGACCAGCGTGACCACGGGGAGGCCGAAACGGTCCGCCAGTTCCATCAGGCGGATGGCCTTGCGATAGCCCTCGGGCTTGCCCATCCCGAAATTGTGCCGGATGCGGCTTTCGGTATCATTGCCCTTCTCATGGCCGATCAGCACAACCTTGCGCCCACCGATGGTGGCAAGGCCGCCCATGATCGCCTCGTCATCGCCATACAGGCGGTCGCCGCCAAGCGGCATGAAATCCTCGAAGGCATTGGCCACGTAATCGCGGAAATGCGGGCGCGCCGGATGGCGGGCGACCTGCGTCTTCTGCCACGGGGTGAGCGAGGCATAGGTGGATTCCAGCAGGCTGGCGCTCTTCTTCTCGAGGCGCGCAAGCTCCTTGGAAATGTCCACGTCGCCATCTTCACCGGCAGCACTGCGCAGCTCGGCAATCTTGGCTTCGATGGTCGCAACCGGTTTTTCGAATTCGAGATATGAAATCATGACAAGCGCGCTACCGCTGACTGGCGCTGCCTGCAAGGGGATGTCGCTCATTTACCAGCGCGACCAGCCCGGCGGAATCGACATGCGTGTAGATCTGGGTTGTCGCAATGTCGGCATGGCCGAGCAGCGTCTGCAGCACGCGCAGGTCCGCTCCGCCCTCCAGCAGATGGGTGGCAAAGGCATGGCGCAGCACATGCGGGCTGACCTTGGCCGGATCGAGGCCGGCCCGCGCCGCCAGCTCCTTGACCAGTTGGTACAAGCGGATGCGGGTGAGGTGTCTGGTGCGTGACGGGAACAGGAAGGAGGAGGGGCTGTTGCGCACTTCAAGCCATCGCGCCAGGGCGGCCTGCGCACGGCGCGAGACGGGGACCATGCGCTGCTGCGAGCCTTTGCCCGTTACGGTTAGGAAAGGTGCATCGCGCGGCACGGCCGCCACCGGCAGGGCGACAAGCTCGGTCGCCCGCAGGCCCGAGCCATAGAGCAGTTCGAGCAGCGCCAGCATGCGAATCGCCAGCGGATTCCCGCTTTCCGCTTCCATCTCCGCGCGCTGGAAAAGGGCCTCGACCTCGCCGTGGCCCAGTATCTTGGGCAAGGGACGGCGCGGCGCTGGACGCGGCAAGGCCGGCGATGGATCATCCTTGCGCAGCCCCTCATCGACAAGGAAACCGAAGAACTGGCGCAAGGCAGAGGATTTGCGCGCCACGCTGGAAGGGGCAAGGTCCGCCCACTTGCCGGCGAGCGAGGACAGCTGGTCCTTGCCGACATTGGCCAGCTCGCCCAGCAGTTCCTCTGCACCTTCAAGATCGCGCCGGTATGCCGCCAGCGTGTTCGGGGCCGCCCCCCGCTCGGCAGCGAGCATGGCCAGGAAAGTCTCGATGGCCGCGCTGATGGCCCTAGCCCCGCGCCACGGCCTCGGCCGCGATCATCCGCGCTTCGGCTTCAAGCCCCGCGGCATTGAGTGCGCTGACGATGTGGTAGAGGTGCCGCGCCGTCATCCGGTGCCAACCCTCGCCCTGCATCCCGACACCGGCCAGCAACGCCACCAGAGCCTGGTTGCGATAACGCCCGGCCTGCGAAATTCGCTGCGACCACGCGCTTTGCCGCTGCAAGTCGATGCCCAGATCATCGGAATATTCGGCAATGGTTTCGGGATCGAGACGACCCAGCCCGGCAAGGCCAGCCAGGAGGAACCGCGACTTGCGATAGTCCTCGCTATCGTCATCCGACACGAAGTCGCCAAGCGCACCATCGCTGACCTGCCCGCCAGCGGGATCGGCAACCGCGAGCAGCGCCCAACCGAGGCTTCCTTCTTCAACCTGGTTTGCCCAGCGCATGGCATTGGCATCGAGACCGGCGGTCAGCATCGAGGCGATGAGCTCGCCCGCAGCATCCTCAACCGCATCATTCACGGGCATGCGCGCTGCGGCATAGGCGGTGAGGACCATGTGGCCATAGCTGGCATCATCTCCCCACAATGCGCGCATGGCGGCAAGGCGCGCTGCAGGATCACCCGCCACATAGGCTTCGCGCAAGGTGACAGCAGGTGCGCGGTCCCCGGCGGTGACATCATCGCTGCCGTAGAGCCGCGAGAACAGGTCCACCATCGCCTGCGCCGACAGCACGCCGCGAGCAGCCGCGAACTCTGCCGCCTGCACCCGGCGCACGATCGGAACGGCGGGTATCGTGGCATCGGACAGGTCGTACTCTCGCGACGCGGATCCCATCAGGCCTTCGGGCAGTTCCACGCCCAGCGCACGCGCCAGTGCATGCCGCCAGGGGGTCATGGCATCAACGCCATCCCATTCGATGGTGACACCGCGCCCGCCTTCACCGGCTGCACCGGCAAATCGTTGCGCCAGGCGAACATCGATTTCCTCTGCCTCGCCTGTGCCCAGTGCACGGTTGAGGCGCCTTTCGGCAGCACGCGCCTCTCCCAGGTAGGCATCGCAGATCGCCTGCGAAAGGATCCAGTCGCCACCTTCCCGATGGTCGGGATGAAGGCGCGCGATCGGGCAAACGCCCAACAGGTCGCCCGTGGCCAGATAGGCATCGAAAGCCGCATCGGTGAGAGCCGGGGTGAAGTTGCTGCCATCGACATCCTGCACCAGGGCGCGGGCCAGGCCGGCTTCTCCCATCCGCGCGAGCAGGCCAGCGCGCAAGGCGGCAAATTCGGCCGGATCCATCCCTTCGGGTGCATCCATGCGGCTGGCCAGCGCGCGGCGCAGAAGGATATGTCCCCAGCGCGATACCAGCGGTCCGCGGGTCCCCTCCATTGCAGCCTGCACCAGCGCAGCGGGCTGCCTGGCAAGCGACCGGGAGGGGAAACCGCCCTCACTCGAAGCGATTACCCCAACCCGCGACAGCGAGCGGCGGGCAGCAGGCGGCACGTCGAACTTGGGGCGCAAGCCGAGGAGCTCGTTGATCTCGCTCTCCTCCATTTCCTCAAGCTCTTCCAGCGTGGGGAAATCTTCCGGCAGTTCGATATCGGCGAAGCTTCCGGGGGAGGTTACGGACGGGATATCCTGCACGACCGGCGCAGAAACCCCGGGAGCCTGCTGCACAGAAGGCTGGCCGCCGGGCGCGGTCGGCTGCTGCGGGCGCTGCGTGGCAGCGGGTGTTGGCGTAGGCGCAGGAGCAGGCTGCGCGGGCTCGTTGAAGATATCAGGCAGCAGGTCTTCCGGCTGCGCCATCGCCAGCGACGATGTGACAACCAGCGCGGCACCGGCCAGCAGGACAGAGCGCCTCATTGCCCGGCTCCCGGCAATTGCACCTCTTGTTCGATCAGGCGCAGTTCCTCCCGCCCCCCGTCATACCAGGCAAGAGCCAGCAATCCGACGAGCAGTACAGCCAATACAATCACGATAGTCATCAGGCGCTTTGCCACCAATCCCTCTACCCCGGCCGACAGCCAAGTATGTCACCTAGTGCGCAAAAAGCGCGATCAGCATGCTTGCACCGGCGGTTAGCGCAATTATAGCCCCAACGGCAATGAACAACACGCAACCAGACAACATGCGCGCGCCGGATAGTGACCGGATCAAGGCGCTCGCTGCGCGGATAGACCGCCCGCTGGTGCTGGTTGGCATGATGGGTGTCGGCAAATCGACTATCGGCCGCAAGCTGGCCCAGGTGCTGGGATACGGCTTTGCCGATGCCGATGACGAGATCGAGGCCGCCGCGCAAATGTCCGTGTCGGAGATCTTCGAACAGTTCGGCGAAGAGTATTTCCGCGATGGCGAGCGGCGCGTGATCGCCCGCCTGCTGGACAACAACGGTTGCGTGATCGCCACTGGCGGCGGCGCTTTCGTGCAGGATGATACCCGCGCGCTGATCATGAAAAAAGGTATCGCCATCTGGCTCGACAGCGATGTCGATACGCTGGTCGAGCGCGTCAGCCGCAATGACAAGCGCCCGCTGCTGCGCGGCGGCGACGTGCGCGAGATCGTCACCCGCATGAAGGCAGAACGCGAGCCTGCCTATTCCGAGGCCCGGATCCGCATCGTCAGCGATGCCGGGCCGCACAACACCACGGTAAACCGTATTCTGGAGGCACTCGATAAATGTCTGTAACCCGCGTCGAACTGGCCGGAAGGTCCTACGAGGTGCGCGTCGACGGCGGGCTGCTGGCAGATGTTGCCAACCAGTGCGGCAGCCTGTTGCGCAAGAAAGCCGTGCCGATCATCACCGATGCCAATGTCGCCGCGCGCTGGCAGGAGACGGTGGCAAGATCGCTGAGCGATGCAGGGCATGAGCCGCGCTTCCTCGTGCTCGAACCGGGCGAAGGATCGAAGAGCTGGGCCAGCCTTGAGCAGGTGATGGACTGGCTGCTGGAACAGGAAGTCGAACGCGGGGACCACATCCTTGCCCTCGGCGGCGGCGTGATCGGGGACCTGACCGGCTTTGCCGCCGCGATCCTCAAGCGCGGTTGCGGCTTCATCCAGTTGCCCACCAGCCTGCTGGCGCAGGTCGATAGCTCGGTCGGCGGGAAGACCGCGATCAACACCGCAGCGGGCAAGAACCTTGTCGGCGCATTCCACCAGCCGAGCCTGGTGCTGGCCGACCTCGATAGCCTTGCCACCCTGCCCCGTCGCGAACTCGGCGCAGGTTATGCTGAAGTGATCAAATACGGCATCCTCGGCGATCACAGCTTCTTCGAGTGGTGCGAAATCAACGGCGTGCGGGTGATGGATGGCGAACGCGATGCGCTGGAATATGCCGTTACCGAAAGCGTGAAGGCCAAGGCCCGCATCGTGGCAGAGGACGAGCGCGAGACCACCGGCGCACGCGCCCTGCTCAACCTGGGCCACACCTTCGGCCACGCTCTTGAAGCCCAGACCGGCTATTCCGCCCGCCTGCTGCATGGCGAGGCTGTTGCCCTGGGCATGGTGCTGGCCGCGCGCTATTCCGCGCGAAAGGGCTACATCACGCCCGGCGATGCCGCACGCACCACCATGGCGATCGCCTCTGCCGGATTGCCGAGCGAAATCCGCGAACTGGGCCTCAACTGTTCGGGCCAGGAACTTGCCGCGCACATGCTGCATGACAAGAAGATGGATGCCGGCACGCTGCCCTTCGTCCTGCTGCGCAATATCGGCGAAGCCTTCCTCGACCGCGAAGTGGCGATGGACGATGTGGCGGCGTTCATGGGAGAGCAGCTGGCAGGCTGATCCCTACTTCAGCAGCACCAGTTCCTCTGCCATCGAGGGATGGAGCGCCACGGTATCATCGAAGGCCTGTTTCGTAAGCCCCGCCTTCAGCGCAACGGCGGCCACCTGCAGGATTTCAGGCGATTCCGGGCCGATCATGTGGATGCCGAGGATCTTCTCCGAAGTCTCGTCCACGATCATCTTGTAGAGCCCGCGTTCGGCATGGGGTGAGAAGATGTTCTTCATCGGGCGGAAGTCCGAGGAATAGACCTTCACATTGCCATATTCGCGCCGCGCCTCCGCCTCGGTCAGGCCGACACCGGCAAGCGGCGGCTGGCTGAAAACGGCACTGGGAATGTAATCGTAGTTCACCGTGCGCGGATTGTCGCCGAACACCGTATCGGCAAAGGCATGGCCTTCGCGGATGGCGACCGGGGTCAGCTGCACGCGATCCGTCACATCGCCCACCGCATAGATGCTGGGGCAGGAAGTGCGGTTGTATTCATCGACCGTGATCTCGCCCTTCTCGCCCAGTTTGACACCGGCATTCTCCAGCCCCAGGCCATCGGTCTTGGGCTTGCGGCCGGTAGCGATCAGCACCTGGTCCACCCGTCGCTTGTTCGCTTCGCCAAGATCGACCATCAGGCAGCCGTCGTCTGTCTTCTCGACGGACCTGATCTGGCTGTGCATCTTGAAATCGATGCCGCGGCCCATGGCGATGTGCAACATGCGCTCAACGATCTGGTCGTCATAGCTGCGCAGCACCCGGTCAGTCCGGTTCACCACGGTCACTTCACTGCCCAGCGCATTGAAGATCCCGGCGAACTCCATCGCGATATAGCCGCCGCCCACCACCATCAGGCAGCGCGGCTGTTCCTCGAGGTGGAACACCTCGTTGGAGCTGATGCAATGTTCGACACCGGGAAAATCGGGCATCATCGGCCATGAACCCACCGCGACGAGGATGTACCTGGCCGTCACCTCGCGCCCGCTGGCCAGCTTCACCGTGTTGGGGCCCGCAATGGTGGCGCGTTCGTCGAGCAGCTCCACCTCGTGGCTTTGCAGCGTCTTGCCGTACAGGCCTTCCAGCCGGTCCACGTCGCGATTCACGAAATCGCGCAAGACCGGCCAGTCGAAGCTCCTGCCTTCCACCGTCCAGCCGTAATTCTCGGCATGGCCCAGTTCTTCTGCAAACATCGAGCCATAGACCAGCATCTTCTTGGGAACGCAGCCTCGGATCACGCAGGTGCCGCCCACTCGGTGTTCCTCCGCAATGGCGACCCGGGCACCGTGGCTGGCCGAGATACGCGCGGCACGCACGCCGCCAGAACCTGCGCCAATCACGAAGAGGTCGTAGTCGAATTCGGACATGTGCGGTGAAGCTCCCTGTTGCACGCCATGCGGATCGTGTTCGCAGGCCATATGGAGCTTTGCCATACGATTGCAAACCGCAGGCGGTTACAATTGCTTGCCGCGATCAGCTTTCGAGGAACAGCGCATAGTCGCGCATGAAGTGGAAACAGCGCGTGTCGAGGATGGAGATCAGGCTGTCGTCCTCGATCCCCGTCCGGCGCTTCAGCATGCGATAGGCAGCGCGCTGGGTCGGCTCGTTCATGCCCTGCACGGCGGCGATCACGTCCGGATCATGGCTGAGAGTGTAGTCGAACAGGAAATCCAGCGTCGCGGGATCGAAATCGAAGCCGAGGAAGACGATCTTCTTCGACCCGGCCAGCGCAGCCTGGAGGCCGGTGACATACTGGCGGTTGCGCATCCGTTCGGACGCGGTCTGTATCTCTTTCACCAGGTTGTGGATGTTCCAGGGTTCTTCATTGCCCCATTCAACGTCCGGATTTTCGCCCGGCTCCCACGGTAGCCGACCGGCATTGCCCAGCGGATGGGTTATGTTGAGCTTGTGCCCCACCATCTGCCGGGCTTCGTTCAATGTCATTCCGAACGCCATCGCGACCACGAAGGGCAGGTAATGCTGGATCGAACGGTCATAGTTGAAATTGATGATGGCGAGGTTCTCGAAGGCCTTGTCCGCCATGTTGCGCGCCACGCCGGAGGTCAGCAGCCGCCCGAGGTGGTAGAGCCAGTTTTCCGTCCCGCGCAGCGGCAGGTCGCCCGGGTCGCGCGGCTCCAGCAGCAGCGGCGAGCGCGACTCGGCCTGCAGCGTGTAATAGATGATCGCCATCTTGCCAGCGGCCGAAGCCAGCGGATCGTGGGAATGCTGTTCCAGAATGGCGTCGATCGCACTGCCCACCTTGGCCGATGTGCGGATCAGCCCGGCAGCTTCCTTCAATCGCTCGCCATTGGCGCCCATCTGGCGCCCGAACTTGTCGAAATGCCGGGCGAGAACCTGCATGTCGCGCGTCTGCAACTCGGTACCAAGGCGCGCGAAATCAAAGCCCTGGGCGACCTTGTTCAAAAGCTCGCTCCTGTCGGGCATTTCGATTTCGAGCCCGGCACCGGGTCCGATAACCAGAGTGGTCTTGCTCCGGATCATTAACGCACTGGCCCCATCCCGCCTGTTTTCACCGTGAAATGCCTAGGCTTCGATGGTTAAGAATTGCCTAGCAACAGCCAAACCGGGCGGTAAGGTCGTCACCAGATACACTTCCTTTCTCTCCAGACCCGAAAGCGACACGCCATGGAAACCGAACCCCTCAAGCTCTTCAGTTCGGCATGGAAACAGATGGTGTCCGATTTGCCCGGGACCAACATCGCAGAGGGGAACGGCATCATCTCCTGTTTCTGCGACGTGCCGAACCTGTTCTTCAACATCTGGATGCACGATGCGCCGGTCACCGACGAAGCGCATTTGCGGAGCCTGCTGAAGGAAGGAAAGGCCCGGTCGGCAAGCTGGCACCAGACCAGTGGCGGCATTCTGCGCGAGGACTGGCTGCCCGAAGGCTGGGAGGACATCCTTGCTGACGAGGGCATGGCAATCCTGATGCCGATGCTGGGGATGGAGGCAGACGCGATCACACCCCCGGCCCGGGCCTTGGCAGAGATCGATGTCCGCCAGATCACCGATGACGAGATGGCGTTGTAGGCGATGCTGATAAACGCCCATGCCTATGGCATGCCCGAGGAACAGTTCGCCCCTTGCGGCGGCATGTTCTTCTTCCCTGAAGGCTCGCTCGGCTTTGTCGGCTATGTTGACGATAGGCCTGTGGCGACCACCGCCGTCAGGCTGGTCGATGACACGGTCTACGTGCTGATGGTGGCGACCGAACCCGATGAGCAAGCCAAGGGCTATGCCGCCGCGGTCATGCGCCATGCGATGGCCGAAGACTCCCGATTGCTGGACAAGCAGCGGTTGACGCTCCACGCCACGATGGCAGGCTCGGGGACCTATGCGAAAATGGGATTTGCGCCCGGTCCGCGAACCACGCTGATCGTGCCTGCAAGCTAGCGCCTACTTCAGTCCTGCCCTTTCCAGCAACGCCTCGGTGCTCGCATCGAAGCTGGCGGTGCCGCCTTCGATATCCTTCGCCATCTTCTTGCCAAGCTCCACGCCGAACTGGTCGAAGGCGTTGATGCCCATCAGCACGGCGTTCGCGAATGTGCGGTGCTCGTGGAAGGCGATCAGCGCACCCAGCGTGGCCGGGTCGAGGTCGTCGCACAGGATGGTGGCAGACGGCCTGTCACCCGGGAAAGCGCGCGCCGGGTCCCGGCCATCGGCGCTCATGTTCCCGCCCGCCATCAGCGCGGCACCTTGGGCAAAGCAGTTGGTCAGCAGGATGCGGTGATGCGCCGGGTCCAGCACGTCGCCTGCGGCGATACTGGCGATGAAATCCACCGGCACGAGATTGGTCCCCTGATGCAGCAGCTGGAACACCGCGTGCTGGGCATCGGTGCCTACCCCGCCCCAGGTGATCGGTGCCGTGGGGAACGTGACCGGCTCGCCCTCTGCCGTCACGCTCTTGCCGTTTGATTCCATTTCAAGCTGCTGGAGGTAGTCGGGCAGCAGGCCAAGGCGCTCGTCATAACAGAATACCGCCCGCGTCTGGCAGCCGCGCAGGCGGGTGTAGAGCTGGTCGGCAAAGGCGGCGCGCAGGCACAGGTTTGCCCGCCCGTCCGTATCGCGGAAATGCCTGTCCATCGCGGCCGCGCCGGCGAGCATGGCTTCGAAGTCCTCCCAGCCGATGGCGATGGCGATCGGAAAGCCGATGGAGGACCACAGCGAATAGCGCCCGCCAACGCTCTCGGCAAAAGGCAGGATGCGCGTTTCGTCCACGCCCCATTCCACTGCCTTTTCCGGGGCGGCGGTCAAGGCGATCACGCGGCCGGTGGGGTCATCAATCCCGTTCTGCTGCAGCCATTCCAGCGCGCTCTTTGCATTGGTCATGGTCTCGATGGTGGTGAAGGTCTTGGAGGCAACGGCCAGCAGCGTTGTCTGCGGGTCGCATGCCGCGAAGGCTTCTTCCAGGGCCACGCCATCGATATTGGAGACGACATGCACATCCACCAGTGCATGGTCGCGCGCCAGGGCATCGACCGCCAGCGCCGGGCCGAGGGCGGAGCCACCGATGCCGATGTGGATCAGGTGCTTCACCTCGCCCAGCGCCCCTTCATGGATCGCCTCGACCAGCGATTGCATGCGTGCACGCAGCGCCTCGGCTTCTTCCACCGAGCTTTCCTTGCCCACCCCGCGCAGCGCGGAATGTTCGGCCGCGCGCCCTTCGGTCGGGTTCACAACCTCGCCGGCGAACAGCTTGCGGCGCATCTCGGCAAAGTCGCTCGCCTCGGCCAGCTCCTCGAATTCCTCCAGGTAGAGATCGGTCAGATGCGTCTTCGACCAGTCGAAAAGGATGCCTACCTCGCCCAGCTCGATACGACCCGAGAGCTTTTCCACCCGGGCCGGATCGTCATCGAAAAGCTGTTCCAGCGGCGGATCGCGGTGAAGGGACAGCTTCTTCCAGACAGCTTTGCGGGGGTTGCTCAAGGCTCGGGACTCCTGTGGTGGTTCATCGCTAGGCCTATGCGCTTGGTCGATCAAAGCAAGGGGGCAAAAGCCATTTTTCTTGACGTTACGCCGGGCGGACAACATGGGTTTGCGCCATGAACGAGAATATCCGCGAAATTGAAACCGAAAAGGTCCGGCCAGCCTCCGAAGGCAAGAAGGACAAGAAGGAGGAAGGCAGCTTCTTCTGGTTCTGCGTCAAGCTGGTGATCATCGTGCTGCTGTTCCGCAGCTTTGCCTTCACCAGCTTCAACATTCCCAGCGAAAGCATGATGCCGCGCCTGCTGGTGGGCGATTACCTCTTCGCCTCCAAGTGGAACTATGGCTATTCCAGCCGCTCGCTGCCGTTCAATGTGCCGCTGATCCCCGGACGCATACTCGGCAGCACGCCGGAGCGCGGCGATATCGTGATCTTCGAGCATCCGATCAGCGGGGAAGACTATATCAAGCGCGTGGTCGGCCTGCCGGGTGACAGCATCCAGGTGATCCAGAGCGTGGTGCACATCAATGGCGAGGCGGTGGGCTATGACCGGGTGGAGGACTTCGCCCTGCCCACCACCGCGGAAAAGGGCTGCGGCACGGGCCGTTCGCACCTGACCCGGCAGAATGACGACGGCAGCTTCTCCTGCGTCTATCGCCAGTATCGCGAAACGCTGCCCAATGGCGTGACCTACAACGTGCTCGATGGCGGCCTTACCGCAGGCGACAACACCGATGTCTTCGAGGTGCCGGAAGATTCCCTGTTCGTGATGGGCGACAATCGCGATTTCTCGGCAGACAGCCGTTTCGAGGCGGAAGCCCATCTTGCGGTCGGTTTCCTGCCCGAAGAGAACGTGATCGCGAAAGCCAGCTTCATGTACTTCTCATACGGTGTGGATGGCGTGCGCTGGAGCCGCATCTTCAGTGGTATCTGAAGCATGAGCAAACTCGAACCGGCAACGCGGGAATGGCTGAAGGATCTCGGGTTCGGTGTTCGCAGCGACGCGGTGTGGCATGAAGCGCTGACGCATGGCAGCATCGGCGAGACACGCGATTACCAAAGGCTTGAATTCCTTGGCGACCGGGTTCTGGGCCTGGCCATTTCCGAATGGCTCTATTCCAGCACCAACGGGGCGGAAGGCAAGCTGGCCCAGCGGCTGAATGCGCTTGTCAGCAAGCAGGCTTGCGCTGCTATCGCGCGCGAGATCGGCCTGCCGGACCATGTCCGCCTGGGCAGGCAGGCGCGGGACGATGGGGCGCATGACAGCGACAATGTGCTGGGAGACGTGATGGAGGCACTGCTGGGTGCAGGCTTCCTCGACAACGGCTTCGATGCCACCCGCGATGTGGTGCGCAGGCTGTGGGCCGAAGCCGTGGAAGGCCATGCCGGCCGCGCCAAACATCCCAAGAGCGCGCTGCAGGAATGGGCCGCCGGGAACCAGCGCCGCCCGCCGGAGTATGAAGTGATCGATCGCACCGGCCCCGACCATGCAGCCAAGTTCACCGTGAGGGTGAGCGTGCACAAGGTCGGCGCAGTGGAGGCTACAAGCTCCTCCAAGCGCGATGCAGAGGCAGAAGCGGCACGACTGTTCATGGAGAAATTCGGCTGATGGCAGACGACACCCGGACCCGTTGCGGCCTCGTGGCCGTGATCGGCGCCCCCAACGCGGGCAAGAGCACGCTGGTGAACCAGTTGGTCGGCCAGAAGGTCGCCATCACCTCGCAGAAGGCGCAGACCACGCGCGCGCGCCTGATGGGCATTGCTCTGCACGATGAAACACAGATCATCCTTGTCGATACGCCGGGCATCTTCGAGCCCAAGCGCCGACTGGACCGGGCCATGGTTTCCGCTGCCTGGGAAGGCACCCACGCTGCCGATGCGGTTGTGCTGGTGGTCGATCCGGTAAAGCAGCGCCGCCATGAGCTGATGCCGCTGCTGGAAGCGCTGAAGGATCGACCCGAGCGCAAGATCCTGGTCCTCAACAAGGTCGATGTCGCGAAGAAGGAAGCGCTGCTGGAACTCGCGCAGGAACTGGTTGCGCAGGCCGATTTCTCCGAGGTGTTCTTCGTGTCCGCACTCACCGGCGATGGCGTGCCCGAATTCAAGGCGCATCTTGCCAGCCTCATGCCCGAAGGTCCCTGGCACTACCCGGAGGACCAGGTGTCGGACGCTTCGGAACGGCTGCTCGCCGCGGAGGTGACGCGCGAACAGCTCTACAAGCAGTTGCATGACGAGCTGCCCTACGACAGCGCCGTGCGGCACGAAGCCTATACCCAGCGCCCCGATACCAGCGTGGAGGTGCGCCAGCAGATCGTGATCGCGCGCGAAAGCCAGAAAAGCATCGTGCTTGGCAAGGGCGGCAGCCGGATCAAGGCCATCGGCGAGGCCGCGCGCAAGGAACTGTCCGACATACTCGGCGTGAAGGTCCACCTGTTCCTGCACGTGAAGGTGGATGAAAACTGGGCCGAAAAGCGCGAACTCTACGAGGAGATGGGCCTCGACTGGGTGAAGTGATGCGGCTTGCCCTGCCCCTTGCCGCCATCCTTGCCTTGTCCGACTGTGCGAGCGTGCAGGCAGACACACTCGAGGGCGCGCATTATGTCGCCATGGGGTCATCCTTTGCTGCAGGTGCGGGCATCGGCCCCTTGAAGGAAGGCTCGCCCGGGCGCTGCGGGCGGACACAGAACAATTATGCAGCCTTGCTGGCCGAGGAGCTGAAGCTCGCCCTTACCGATGCAAGTTGCGGCGGCGCCAGGACGGAGCACGTGCTGGAAGCCTGGGACGAATTGCCCGCCCAGATCGATGCCGTCAGTGCCGACACGCGCCTCGTCACAATAACCGTGGGCGGGAACGACCTCGACTACATGGGCCTGCTGTTCAGCGCGTCGTGCGATCCTGCAACCGGCATGGTGCGCAATGGCGAGGTGCTGGACTGCCCCGTACGCGTCGGCCTGCCTGATGAGGGAGCCTATCAGGCGACAGAGGCGACGCTGGGCGAAATCGTGCGGCAGGTTCGCGAGCGTGCTCCGCAGGCGCGGGTCATCTTTGTCCAATATGTCACTCTCGTGCCGGAACGGCCTTGTCGCTCGCTCCTTCTTGACGAGACTGCACGAACCGAGGCGCGAGTCTTGGCCGCCCGCCTGGCCCGGATCACCGCCAATGCCGCGCTGGCAAATGGCGTTGAAGTGCTGGATGCCGACAGGCTATCCGCGGCACACACGGCTTGCGATGCGGAAAACTGGTCCCGTGCCTTTGATCCCGCTTATGACGGCAGCAGCGGCGCGCCCTGGCATCCGACCGCGGAAGGCCATGCCGCAATAGCGGAATTGCTGGCCGCAATGCTGGAAGACAGTGCCTAGCCCGCAACGGACGGCCTGAAGCGGTACCGCGTCAGGCTGCATGCTGCCGCAACAACGGCCAAGCCGCAGGACACATAGAGCGGAACCGGGCCAAGGCCGAGGTTGCTCGCCAGCAGGATCCCCACCAGCACCGCAGCCAATGTCTGCCCGAACAGGCGCGAGGTGGAATAGAGCCCCCCCGCCGCCGCCGCACGATCCCTGGGTGCATTGCTGATGACCAGCCGCGTGTTGGGCGCGAAGAACAGGCCGAAGCCCATCGCGCTCAGCGCCAGTCGCCAGGCGATGTCCCACGGACCGGGCTGTTCAGGCATGAGGGCCAGCAGCAACAGGCCAACAATCGCGATCGACATGCCCGTGACGCCCAGCTTGGTCGGGGCAACGCGATCCGAAGCCCATCCCGCCAACGGAGAGATCACCAGCATGGTGAGCGGGAACGGCAACAGCAAAAGGCCCACCATCTGCGGCTCGTATCCCATCGCTTCTTCGAGCCGGAAGGGAAGCGACAACATCAGGCCGGTGGCGGCAATGAAACAGGTGAAATTGGCGAGAACGGACAGGCCGATCACGGGTCTCGCCATCAGGTCGACCGGCAGGACAGGAGCTGTCCGGGCCTTCTCCCTCCTGATCAGCAGCACAAGCGAGGCCACGCCAAGTGCGACAAGCGCGATGCCCATCGGGATATTGCCATGGGTACCCAGCTGCAGGCCCCCGATCAGCAGCAACATCGTGACCGCACTCCACGCGCCGCTCTTCCACTGGATGCGGCGCTGACGCGGTTCCGGATCGGGCAGTGCGCGCCCGATCAGCAGGGAAAGGATCGCCAGCGGGGCCGCCACCACGAACACCAGCTGCCAGGGTGCATGGCCCACGATCCAGCCACCCAGCGTCGGCGCCATCGCGGCAGAGCTTGAAACGATGACCGAGTTGATCCCCATCCCCGTGCCAAGCCTGCTGGAAGGATAGATTTGCCGCAGCATGGCCGCGGACACGCTCAGCGCCATGGCCGCGCCGATCGCCTGCAAGGCCCGCAAGACCAGCAGCACGGCGAAGTTTTCGGCAAAGAAACACAGCGCGGAAGCGACCATGAACACGCCCTGGCCATACTGGTAGAGCGTGCGGTGCCCCACCCTGTCCCCCACGGAGGCGAGCGGAAGCAGCAGCATCACCAGCACCAGTTGGTAGACCGTGACAACATTGGTCACCGCGGCGTTCGATACACCAAGATCGCGCGCAATGGTGGGCAGCGCCACGTTGGGAATGGCCCCGTCGAGCACCAGCAATGCCGTGCCGAAACTGATCGCCACGATGGCCTGCAGCCTGCGCGGCATCGGCAAGCCATCAGCCTCGTCCTTCGTCGGATCGGTCTGCGGGGATGTTGCAGCGGCGTTACTCATTTGATCCCGCCTTGGGCCTGATAACCAAGGGGATCAAGGCCCGACCTCATCCCTTCTTCTTTGCTGCCGCCTTTTTCTTTGCCGGCTTCTTCTTCGCAGCCTTCTTGCGGCCTTTCTTGGCAGGCCCCTTCGCAATGCGGGCGCGGATCAGTTCGATGGCCTGTTCCTCGGTCACGTCCTCCGGCTTTGTGTCCTTGGGAACCGTGGCGTGGTTGGTGCCATCGGTGACATAGGGGCCATAGCGGCCCGGCAGGACCTTCATTTCCTCACCGGTATCCGGGTGCTTGCCGAAGGTCTTGATCGGTTCCGCCTTGGCACGACCTGCTCCGCCCTTGCGGTTGGCAGCTTCGGCCAGCAGCGTAACAGCGGCATTCATGCCGGTATCGAACACGTCCCGCGTGCTGGAGAGCTTGGCATAACTGCCATCATGGCGCAGGTAAGGACCATAGCGACCGATGGAGGCTTCGATCGGCTTGCCGCTTTCGGGATGGTTGCCGATGATGCGCGGCAGCGAGAGCAGCTTCAAAGCCCATTCGAGGTCGAAATCGTCAAGGTCCTTCGGGATCGAGGCACGCTTGGCGTCCTTGCCCTCGCCCAGCTGGACGTATGGGCCATAGCGGCCCGTCTTGCGTTCCACATCAAGGCCCGTTTCCGGGTCATTGCCCATTACGGAGTCATCCGAACCGTCCCCCTCGCCCGGCTGGCCGAACTTCCGGCGGAAGGTGCATTCGGGATAGTTGGAGCAACCGATGAACGCGCCGAAGCGCCCGCCGCGCAATGCCAGGCGGCCAGGCTCGCGCCCATCGGCAAGGCACTTCTGGCACACGCGCGGATCCGTGCCCTCCTCGGTCTTTGGGAAGAGGTAGTCCGACAGGTATTCGTCCAGCGCCTCGGTCACTTCCGACGGGAGCTGGTCCATCACGTCGTCTGCCTTGGGCTTGAAGTCCTTCCAGAATTCGCTCAGCAGCGCCTTCCATTCCTCGCGCCCGCCGGAAACCTCGTCCAGCTCGTCTTCCATGCCCGCGGTGAAGTCATAGGCGACGTAGCGGGGGAAGAAGCGTTCGAGGAACGCTGTCAAGAGCCGCCCTGAATCCTCTGCAAAGAAACGGTTTTTCTCCATTCGAACATAGTCGCGATCGCGCAGCGTCTGGATGGTGGAGGCATAGGTGGACGGACGGCCGATACCGAGTTCCTCCAGCCGCTTCACCAGGCTCGCCTCGGAGAAACGCGGTGGCGGCTGGGTGAAGTGCTGGGTGGCATCCACCCCCTTCTTCATCGGGCTGTCACCCTTGCGCATTACCGGCAGCAGGCCGTCATCGTCATCGTCGGACTTCTCGTCGCGCCCCTCGCTGTAGACCGCGATGAAGCCGGGGAACTTGATCACCTGCCCCGTGGCGCGCAACTCGTGCTGGCCGGTGGGATCACGCATGGTCACGGTGGTGCGTTCAAGCTGGGCGGTTGCCATCTGGCTGGCCATGGCGCGCTTAAAAATGAGGTCATACAGCTTCGCCTCGTCACCGGAACCGGCGCGATCCTTCCGGAAATCGGTCGGGCGGATCGCTTCATGCGCTTCCTGCGCGTTCTTGGCCTTGGTGGCATAGAAGCGCGGCTTTTCCGGCAGGTAGGCGGAATCGTAGCGATCACCGATGGCATCGCGGCAGGCGGCAATCGCGCTGCCATCCATCTGCACGCCATCGGTTCGCATGTAGGTGATCGCGCCCGCTTCATAGAGCGACTGGGCGCAGCGCATGGTGTGGCTGGCGGAAAAGCCCAGCTTGCGTGCGGCTTCCTGTTGCAGGGTGGAAGTGGTGAACGGCGGGGCGGGATTGCGCTTCAGCGGCTTGGTTTCGACATCCTCGACCGTGAAGCGCGCTTGCTCCACCGCCGCCTTGGCAGCTTCAGCCGTGCCACAGTCCGAGATCGTCATCTTGTCGATCTTTTCGCCGGCATATTTCACCAGGCGCGCATCAAAGCCGGTGCCATCCTGCTCCATCTGCGCGGTGACAGACCAGTATTCCTGCGGGATGAAGGCCTCGATCTCCCGCTCGCGATCAACGATCAGGCGCAGGGCCACGGATTGCACGCGGCCAGCACTTTTCGCTCCGGGCAGCTTGCGCCAAAGCACCGGGCTGAGGGTGAAGCCGAACAGGTAATCCAGCGCACGCCGGGCGAGATAGGCATCGATCAGGTCCTGGTCGAGCGCACGCGGGGCCTTCATCGCCTCCGTCACCGCAGCCTTGGTGATGGCGTTGAACGTCACCCGCTCCACATCGGCAGGCAGCGCCTTGCGCTTCTTGAGCAGGTCCATGACATGCCAGCTGATCGCCTCGCCCTCGCGATCGGGGTCAGTCGCCAGGATCAGGCGATCCGCCTTCTTCGCCGCATCGGCGATGGCCTTCACCTGGTCACGGTTGCGCTTGTCGGCATAGACTTCCCAATCCATCGCGAAACCATCATCGGGCCGCACGCTGCCATCCTTGGGAGGCAGGTCGCGCACATGGCCGTAAGAAGCCAGGACCTTGAAGTCCTTGCCGAGGTACTTCTCGATGGTTTTCGCCTTGGCGGGCGATTCGACGATAACAAGCTGCATGATGGAGAAAGGCTGTCCCTACACGTGTACGTACGCGCGAGGGTGCTTGCCTTTATCCGGATTCGTCAAGCGGGCAAATGGCCCATGCTTGATGCTGGGATCAGGAAAAGACCTCTTCCAGTTGATCGGCCTCGTCCTGCAGCAGCACATAGGCGGCAATCCCGAAGGCGGGCGTGATGGTATTGACCAGCGCCTCCATCAAGGCGCTGACCACGCCGCCAGCAACAGGGCTGATGACCGTGAAAACCGAGGTGATGATACCAAGGACAATGATCAGCACGATCAGCATGGCAAGCCCTGCCAGGAAGATCGTCATCGCGTTGCCGCGGGTCACTTCCCAGCTGGCGCGCAGCGAATCCACCACGCCTTCGCGCCCGCTGAGCAAGTAGCCGCTCGCCGCCGTCCAGCGGACCATCAGGATGATGCCGGGAACGATCAGCAACAGGAAGCCGACGACCAGGCCAATGGCGGAAAGGATGCTCAACCCGACGTAGGGCCAGAAGCGGTTTTCATCATTCACGATGCGGTTGCGCGAGGCGAGATAGGTCTTCGACAGCCAATACAGGCCGATCACCGTGCCGATGGCAACCGCCAGGTCGAGCAAGCCGCCTGCAAGGCCGGCGGTTTGGGAAACCGTGTCACCAAAGCCGAACAGGCTGGCGGTCGATTCCGTCAGCCCCATGGCAGTGCCGAATGCCGTAAGCCCGCCGATCACTGCGGTGAAGATGAGGACCGGCTGAAGGTTGTCCTGTACAAGCGCAACCGTCTCACCCAGCAGCGCACCGATATCCATCTGCTTTGCCATCGAAATTTCCCCCGTTCCAAGGCATGGCACGATACACCAGACCGGCTGCAGGGCAAGAAGCGGATCGGCCTAGCAGTCAGCCTGCCGCAGCCAGGCTCACGCGGCCGCCGGCATGGCGTTCGAGCCGCCCGGCGATTTCCAGTTCCAGCAGCGCCATCTGCACCGCGCCTGCGCTCTGCCCGCTCTGGCGTACCAGTTCGTCCACCGGAACAGGCGCCGTGGTCAGCAAACGAGCAATGTCAGCTGCATCGGCCGGTTCGGTATCGTAATCGATATCGCAATGATCGAAGGCAGACACCGGTTCGCGGAAAGTCGAGCGGGGATTGCCGTCAAAGCCGGAGAGAAGCTCCACAACGTCCTCCGGCGAATGCACGAGCACTGCGCCTTCACGGATCAGCTTGTTGCAGCCCTCGCTGCGCGGTTCGAGCGGGCTGCCGGGGATCGCCATGACCTCGCGCCCCGCCTCGCCTGCCAGCCTTGCCGTGATGAGCGAACCGGACTTCGGCGCGGCTTCCACCACCAGCGTGCCCGCCGAAAGGCCTGCGATGATCCGGTTGCGCTTGGGAAACAGCTGGCCGCGCGGGCTGGTGCCGGGCACCTCCTCGGCGATCAACAGGCCTTCGCTGGCGACGCGTTCCTGCAAGTCCTCGTGCTGCGGGGATAGGTGATGTCGATACCGCTGGCGATCACGCCGATGGTGCCGCCCATCGCCGCACCCAATGCCCCTTCATGCGCCGCGCCATCGATCCCGCGCGCCAGGCCCGAGACGATTGTGAACCCCTCGCCCGCAAGTGCGGAAGCGAAGTCACGCGCGAGTTTCACCGCTGCGGCAGAGGCGTTGCGCGCACCGACCATGGCCACGCATGGCTGGGCCGCCAGCGACAGCTTGCCGCGCACGGTCAGGATCGGCGGCGCGCCCTCGATCTCCCGCAGCATGGCCGGGTATTCGTCCATGTCATGAAACAGGTAGCGCGCACCGGCCTTGCGCACGGCTGCCACCTCGTCCTCGATCCGGTTGGCAGGGGCAGCGCGATACTGGCGCTTCCCCTTGGCCGCGAGATCCGGAAGTGCCTCGAGCGCAGCCGCAGCAGTTCCGAAGCGCCGCAGGAGCTGGTGAAAGCTGACCGGGCCGATATTTGGCGAGCGCAGCAGGCGGATGCGGGCAAAAGCCTCATCCTGCGACAGTGCGGGAGCCGCCGCACTCGCCACTATTTCTTGCTGCCCACTTTGGGTTCGGTCCCGGCCTTGAGGCGCGCGATGTTTTCGCGGTGCAGCCAGATCACCAGCGCCGCGATGATGGCCAGCACCGGCACATAGGCAAGCGCGCCCAGCACCGCCGCCGCGATCACGGCGGCGACAACCGCGCTCATCCCTGCCAGCGAGCTGATGCGGAAGATCGCCAGCATGGCAATCCAGACGCCCGCGTAGGCCAGCCCGATGGGCCAGGCGAGCCCGAAGGCGACACCGGCATTGGTGGCCACGCCCTTGCCTCCCTTGAACTTCAGCCAGACAGGGAAGCAATGGCCCAGAACCGCGCCGAGAGCCGCCATCGCAGGCAGCCCCCAATAGGTGCCGGAAGGATCAGCGGATGGCACCTGCGGGACCACGTGAGTGACGAGGAAAACCGCGAAAAAGCCCTTCGCAAGGTCCAGCAGCAGCGTGAGCGCAGCCAGGCCCTTGCTGCCGGTGCGCAGCACGTTGGTGGCGCCGATATTGCCGCTGCCGATCTTGCGCACATCGCCCTTGCCCGCCGCCAAGCTGAGCAGAAGACCAAAGGGAATCGATCCCAGTGCATATCCGAAAGCCAAGGCAAGCAGCGTTTCCATGCAACCATCCATACCGCCTCCGGCCGTGAATGGCAGGGGGAAAATCATCCGCTTTCGAACTGGATAGCGCCCCGCTGCAATTGCACCGGCGCGGTTTGCGCGAGAGATTGACGCTGCGCGCAGCCTCGGCCATTTCGGCTGCATGGTCGATCCTGCGGCACCCATCCTGATCTTCGATTCCGGCGTAGGCGGCCTCACCATGCTGGCCGAAGTGCGCAAGCTCCTGCCTGAAGCACCGGTCATCTATGTCGCGGATGAGGCTGCGCTGCCTTATGGCGACAAGTCGGAGGCCGAGATTGCCGCGCGGGTCTGCGGTTTGCTGGGGCGGCTGGCCGAACGGTACAACCCGCGGCTGATCTGCATCGCCTGCAACACCGCCAGCACCATTGCGCTGGGCATGGTGCGCGACGTGCTGGAAACACCGGTCGTCGGCACGGTCCCTGCCATCAAGCCTGCCGCGGAACTGACCCAGACGGGCGTGATCGGTCTGCTTGGCACCAAGGCCACCATCCGCCAGGCCTATGTCGACAACCTCGAGGCAGAGTTTGCGGCAGACAAGACCTTGCTGCGCCATGCTGCCCCGGAACTCGTCGGCGCGGCGGAGCTGAAACTTCGCGGCGGCACACCCGACCCGGCGATCTTCGCCCGCGCCGCCGAGGGCTTGCGCTCGCAACCGGGAGGAGAGGATATCGACACCGTCGTGCTCGCCTGCACCCATTTCCCGCTGGTGGCAGACGAACTGTCCGCAGCTTTCGGTGGAAAAGTCCGTTTTGTTGACGGAGCGCAAGGCATCGCCCGCCGCATCGCTTACCTCACCCGGGGTCAGCCGTTTGCACGAAACGGCGTGGATCAGGCGATAGTGACAGGCGATGACACAGATAATCCGGCTCTCCTCGAAGCCTTCAAGCGCTTCGGAATCGGCAGAATCCTGCCGCTTTAATGCGAACGTTTCGCAAACTCCGCGCTTTAAACCCAAGCCCGATTTGACTAAGTCCGCAGCAACAAACGGCCGCGAATCCGAATGCGGCGCAGACCGGACACGAACGCTGAATTACGACCAGATCTTCGACCAGGCGATTGACCGCCTGCACACCGAGGGGCGTTACCGCGTCTTCATCGACATCCTGCGCAACAAGGGTGCCTTCCCCAATGCGCGGTGCTTTGCCGGTCACAACGGTCCCAAGCCAATCACGGTCTGGTGCTCGAACGACTATCTCGCCATGGGCCAGCACCCCAAGGTGATCGCCGCCATGGAAGAGGCGTTGCACGATGTCGGCGCGGGTTCGGGCGGTACGCGCAACATCGGCGGCAACACGCATTACCATATCCAGCTGGAGCAGGAGCTGGCTGACCTGCACGGCAAGGAAAGCGCGCTGCTGTTCACCAGCGGCTATGTTTCCAACGATGCCACGCTGTCCACGCTGGCCAAGCTGCTTCCGGGTTGCATCATCTTCTCGGACGAACTGAACCACGCCAGCATGATCGCCGGGATCCGCAATTCGGGTTGCGAAAAGCGCATTTTCCGCCACAATGACGTGGAACACCTGGAAGAACTGCTGGCCGCAGAAGACCCCTCCGTCCCCAAGCTGATCGCTTTCGAAAGCGTCTATTCGATGGACGGCGATGTCGCCCCGATCCACGCGATCTGCGACCTTGCGGACAAGTACAATGCCCTGACCTACATCGACGAAGTGCATGCCGTGGGCATGTATGGCGATCACGGCGGCGGCATTTCCGAACGTGACAATGCGGCCCACCGCATCGACCTGATCGAAGGCACGCTGGGCAAGGCCTTCGGCGTGATGGGCGGTTATGTTGCCGCCAGCAAGAAGGTGATCGACTGCATCCGCAGCTACGCTCCCGGCTTCATCTTCACCACCTCGCTCAGCCCCGTGCTCGTGGCCGGCGTCCTGGCATCGGTGCGTCACCTGAAGCAGAGCAGCGAAGAGCGCGATGGCCAGCAGGCCGCCGCCGCCATGCTGAAGCAGAAGTTCCGCGATGCCGGCCTGCCGGTCATGGATTCCACCACCCACATCGTTCCGCTGATGGTGGGCGATCCGGTGCGCGCCAAGAAGATCAGCGACATCCTGCTCGCCGAATACGGTGTCTATGTGCAGCCGATCAACTTCCCCACCGTTCCGCGCGGTACGGAGCGACTGCGCTTCACCCCCGGCCCCTCGCACACCGAAGCCATGATGACCGAGCTAACGGAAGCCCTGGTGGAGATCTGGGACAGGCTGGAACTGGAACTGGCCCGGGCTGCCTGAGGCAGTGGGGCTTTTCCCGGACGACGAATGGACCTTCGCCACTGGCGAAACTCCTGACGGACCGATCCTTGTCCGCATCAGGACGGGTGAACCCGGACCGGAGGACTGCGAGCATTTCCGCAACCTGGTGATCGTGCGCTGGGCCTATGACCCTGCAGAGAACGGCGGCCTTCCGTCAGCCGCCGTGATCGAGAAGATGGAAGTGCTGGAAGAGGCCCTCTTCGCGCAGTTTGACGAGGACTCTGCGATTGGTTGCGGCGTGGCGGTCATGACGCTGGCCGGAACGCGCGAATGGCGCTTCTACACGCCCGATACCCCACAGTTCGCAGCAGGCTTCAACGCCGCGCTGGACGGGCTGCCCATCTTCCCCATCGAGATCGAGACATTTTCCGATCCGGACTGGAATGCCTTCGCGGAATTGAAGCCCCGGCCAGAAAGCTGACGCAGATCAATGCGGCCTTTGCTGCATGATGCGATCCAGCAATCGTGGCTACCGTGCCATCCCCGAGCACGGGGCCCGGAAACGGGAGAATCGCAATGAACCGCCTGAAGGTATTATCCACCCTTCCCCTCTGCGCCCTGGCGCTGGCAAGTTGCCAGCAGGCAGAGGAGGCCCCCGCCGCTCCGGCAGAAGCGAGCCTCGCGCAGGTCACGCTGCCGGTCAGCATCAATGCCGCAATGGTCGGCATCATCGACCAATCCGCCGATTTCATCTGGGCGGTCGGCAACGGCGACATGCCGCGGAACGATCATGACTGGGACCAGGTGCGCGGCGCTGTCTATGACATGATCCTGGGCGGACAGGTGATCCAGATGGAAGGCACCGGCGAATTCGACGCGCAATGGGTGGCCAACACCGATTGGCAGACCCATTCCGAGGACCTGACCCGGATCGGCCAGGATGCCCTGCCGCTGGTTGAAGCGAAGTCCGAAGATGTGGAGGCATGGCGCGCCATCGGTGACAGGCTGGTGCAGAACTGCCTTGCCTGCCACGAACTGTTCAAGCCGGAAGTGCCCAGCCAGGGCATCCTGCATGAATCGACCGAGCGGGAATCGCGCGGCATCAGCATTTTCGACTGACCGAACGAATTTGGCGATGCAGGCCGGCAACGCATTCCTGCGCGGCCGGCCTGCGGCGCTTCAGGCTCGTACCGGGCTGATCACGATGGTGTCGATTGCAGAGTAGCCCAGCAGGGCATTGGCCTGGCTGCCAAGGGTCGCGTGCCGAAAACCGCTTTCCCCGTGCGAACCGAGGACCAGCAAGTCCAGGTCCTCCTCCACCACGGTACTGGCGATGCCGCGATGCGGATCGCCATAGACAAGATGCGTGGTGACGCGTGCCGCGATGTCTTCGGGCACTGATGCCATGAATTCCGCAAAGACCTTCGCTTCGGCATCACGAACCTGGTCCTTTACATATTCGGCCTTCTGCAACCCCTCGAAAGGCACGCGATACGCGTGGATCAGATGCAAAGGGGTTTCCGGGAAGAGCCGCGCAGCCTGCTTCAAGGCCTCCAGCGAAGTCTGCGAAAAATCCGTCGCCACCCCTATTCGCCGATAGGGTCCACGTGGCCGTTTCTTCACCACCAGAACCGGCTGCGCGCAGTGGCGCAGCACGTGGTCTACTGCGGTGCCGAGAAAGTAATCGCCGATGGAATTGTAGCGCGCCACACCCATGACGATGATCGCCGCACCAAGCTGTTCCGCCGCATCGTGGATCGCTTCTCCGATGCGACCTTCAGGGTAGATGATGCGCGTATCCGCTCCGTCACCCGGAAGGACATCTTTCACGGCTCGATCGAGTTGTGCCGTGTCGACGGGCTTTCCCGGCTTGTGTTCAAGGACGTGAGCAAGA
Source organism: Alphaproteobacteria bacterium (assembly GCA_030424845.1). GTDB lineage: Bacteria > Pseudomonadota > Alphaproteobacteria > Sphingomonadales > Sphingomonadaceae > Alteraurantiacibacter. The sequence continues at coordinate 346,798 of JAUHWC010000001.1, forward strand.
ACCACTTCGCCATCAAGCTGGTCAGCCAGCAGGAATGCGCGATCAATGGCCCTGTCTGTCCGGGCGCTGAAATCGGTGGCAACGAGAATTGGTTGCTTCATTGGGACTCTCCTGTCCCACCCCGGCGATCAGGGATAACGCAGGGGGGCCAGGAGAAGTAAACACCACTCGGACCGCTTTGCGGCCCGACAGATCAGCGCAGGCTCACCACATTGTCGCTTTCGCGCGGATCCGGCCGATCCCCGCGATAGAGGCTGGCCATCGGCTCGTCCTCGACAATGAAGCCCAGCGTTGCACCGAACCCGTTGAAGCGGGTGGCCATGGCTGCGCCGTAAGCACCAAGCATGCCGATCTCGATGTAATCACCGGCCTGGATGTCCTCGGGCAGCATGAAGGGCCCCTTCATGAAGTCCGCATCATCGCAGGTAGGACCATAGAAGGAGAATTCGGCCAGCGGCTGGGTAAGGTCATCCTCCAGCGCCACGACGGGGAAACGCCATGCAACATGGGCTGCATCGAACAGCGCGCCATAGGCGCCGTCGTTGATGTAGAGTTCATCACCGCGGCGCTTTTCGACCTTCACGATCAGGCTGGAATACTCCGCACAAAGCGCCCGGCCGGGCTCAGCCCAAAGCTCTGCCGAATAGGAAATCGGCATCGCCTCGAAGTGGCGGTGGATCTGCGCGAAATAGTCTTCCATCGCGGGCGGATCGAGATCGGGGTAGATGCTGGGGAAACCCCCGCCGACATCGATGATGTCCACGGTCACGGCCGCCTCGGCAATTGCCGCGCGCACGCGCTCCAGCGCCTGGACGTAGGCAAAGGGTGTCATCGCCTGGCTGCCGACGTGGAAACAGATGCCGAGCGCATCGCAATGCTGGCGGGTGGCCTGCAGCAGCGGCTTTGCGTCCGCAAGATCGACACCGAACTTGGACGCCAGCGACAGCTCGGAGTGCTCGGAGGACACCCGCATGCGCACCAGCAGGCGCAGGTCCTGCGCGGAATCGGTAGCTTCGACGACCTTCGCCAGCTCTTCCATCGTGTCGAGGCTGAAGGTGCGCACGCCGTGCTGCTGATAGGCTTCGCGGATCGCGCTCTTCGTCTTGACCGGATGCATGAAGCACAGCTCGGCTTCCGGCAGCACTTCGCGCACCATGCGCACTTCGCCGATAGAGGCGACGTCATAATGCGTAACGCCTTCGGCCCACAGGATGCGAATCAGGTCAGGCGAGGGATTCGCCTTGACCGCATACATCGCGGTGCCGGGAAATTTCTCGGTGAAGAAGCGCGCCGCGCGCGCAGCAGCATGCGGGCGATTCAGGATCACCGCCTCATCCGGCGAAATGGCGCGGACTACAGCCTTTGCGTCAGGATAGGTGTGCAACTCAAGGGACCCCCAGGACGTTAGTACTCACAAGCTGCCTTGCGGTTGGAAGTCCCCTTGGGGCAGCGGAAAGGTGCATATAGAGCCGCGAAATCTGGATGCAAGAACAAAGCACATGCCTTGTCCACGCATTATCGCCCGCAAGGTTCCGAAAAAGTCAGAAGCGCACATCGGGCACGGCATCGACCACACCCTTTTCGCTATCATCCAGCTGGTGGAAATCAGCCTCGCGAAAGCCCAGCATGCCGGCAAAGACGACCGCAGGAAATGACTGGATTCCAGTATTATACCGCGATACCGCGGCATTCAGCGCACGGCGCGCTGCGGCCAGCTTGTCTTCCACATCGCCCAGTTCGCGCTGCAATTCCTGGAAGTTGGCGGAAGCCTTCAGGTCGGGATAAGCCTCACCCAGCGCGAGCAGCTTGTCCAGCGCCACGCGAAGCTGCGCCTCGTCCCCTGAAGAAGGCGATCCGCTGGCCGCGGTATTGCGGGCGGAAATGACGGCATCGAGCGTGTCCTGCTCGTGCGCGGCATAGCCCTTCACCGTGTTCACGAGGTTGGGAATCAGGTCATGCCGCTGGCGCAGTTGCGCGTCGATGTCGGCCACGCCCTGGTTGATGTTCTGCCGCAGCGCCACGAGCCGGTTGTAGATGCCGATGACCACGAAGGCCAACAGCACAAAGATGCCGAGAAGTATCCATTCCATAACGCCCCCACTACTCTACCCCTGTTAACTAAAAGTGTGCCATCATTGGAAAAGAACGGAAAGGGGGGACGTGGCGCGTGATCGAGCGGCCGAATGTGGACGAGCTTCTGGCAGGCGAACTGGGCCAATGGCTGCAGGGGCAGGCCCAGGTGCGCGATGTGGCCCGCGAGAAAAGCAATTCGCGCCTCGTGATCGCTGCCTTCATCGTGCTGCCGCTTGCCGCCTTCCTGCTGTTCGGACCCGGTTTCAGCGGTGCGTTCAAGATGTGGATCATCGCGGCTGCGGCGATGGGTGCGGGATGGTGGGTCTATTCCCCCCGCGCAAAGGCCATCAAGCAGACCAAGGAAGGGATCAACAGCGCGCTGGCCCGCGCGCTGGGGCTGGACTATGCGCATGACACCGAAGCCGGACTGGGTTTCGCGCGCGCCCATGCCTTCAGCATGCTGCCCAGCTTCGACCGCTCCAGTTTCGAGGACATGTGGAGCGGAGAGATCGGCGGGCGCCGCTTCACGCTGCACGAAGCCACGCTGAAGCAACGGCGCAGCAATGGCAAGAACACCCGTTACGTGACCGTCTTCAGCGGCCCGGTGATGACCATCACCTTCGATCGCAGGTTCCACGGTATCACCTTGCTCGAACGCGCGGGCAAGCATCGCAACTTCCTGTTCTTCGGCGAGAAGGACACGCTGAAGGTGGGCGACAGGGAATTGCGCAAGGTGGACATGGTTCACCCCGAATTCGAGGACGAGTTCACCATCTATTCGACCGATGCGGTGGAAGCGAAGCACCTCGCCCACCCCAGCTACGTGGAGCGGCTGATCGCCCTTGAGCAGGCCTTTTCAGGCAAGAAGATCCGCGCCCTGTTGATGGACGGAGAGATGACCGTGGTGCTGGAAACGCGCAACATGTTCGAAAGCGGCGGCATGGATGCCAACCGTGACCGCGAGATGATCGAGACCTGTATCGACCAGTTCATGTCGATGGCAGAACTTGCCGCCACGCTGAACGAACCGGCGCGCTAACGGGAAAGGCGGCAATCGTTGCGGGCGGCCGGGCCACCCGCAACGATTACCAAATTTTTCAGGACATCACTTGTCGAACAGCCTGGCCCAGCGACGCTTGTCGCGGGTCTTCCAGTACTCGCGGTGATAGGCATCGGATGCCAGCAGCGGCATGACCGAGCCGGCTTCGGCAAACACCATCTGCTCGATCGCGGTGGACACCTTGCCCCAGCTCGCCGCTTCCTGCAGCGTGGATGAGGAACAGGCACCATCGCGCACGTCCGCCACGGTGATCTGCACGGCATACTTGTGCACCGACACGTCCTCATGGCCGAGGATTTCGGCGCAGACGACGGTGTCCTGGATGAAGTTCTTCGGCACACCGCCACCAATCATCAGGAGGCCGCTTTCGCCGCCCTTGATCTTGATGTCGGTCAGCTCGCGGAAGTCGGCCACGGCATCGATCATCAGGTAGGGTTCGCCCTTGGCCATCTGGTCGACCTGGTGCTTCACCAGGCCGAAACCGGCAGAGCTGTCCACAAAGGCCGGGCAGAAGATCGGCACGTCATGCTCATAGGCGAGCTTGACCAGGCTGTTCTCCTTCTTGCCGTGTTCGGCCAGGTATTTGCCCATCTCGCGGATGAAGGCACGGCTGGAATAGGCGCGCGGCTCAAGGCTGTTGGCGATCGTATTGATCGTGAAGTCGCAATCCTGCAGCTGCTCTTCATCGATATAGGTATCGTAGATGCGGTCGATGTAGAGCGAACGCAGCGTGTCGTCGTCCGGCACTTCATTGGCCTGGTAGTGCTTGTGGCCGAGCCCTTCGAAGAAATCCATGTCGACGATGGTGGCACCGGTGGCCACCACGCAATCGACCATGTTGTTGCGCACCAGCTCGGCATACAGATCCATGCAGCCGCCTGCACTGGTGGAGCCGGCGATGACCAGGAAGATGGTGCAGTCCTTGTCCTGCAGCATCTGGTTGTAGATGCCGGTGGCGCGAGCCAGGTCACGGCTGGTGAAGCTCATCTTGCCCATGGAATCAATGATCGGTCGCGCATCGAAGCTGGTGATGTCGATGTGTTCCACCTGCGTCGAAAGTAGCTCTGCCTTGCGCGTATCGTTGATCTTCGAATCGGTCATCGTCTTCAATTCTCCTGTCCGTGTGCCCGGGACAACGGGTGGTATCATGCGTTGGTTCCGCGGGTGCGGGGCGCGCGCCATTAGGTGCTGGCGTGTCTTTGGTAAAGCAGTAATAACGCGCCCATGGCGAATTCCCAGCAGCAACGTGAACCAACGCGGGCCGGCGTGCTGGCCGCAGCGCGAAAGGTGGCTGAAATCCTGCCCGCCACCCCCTTGATTCCATTCGACATTGGCAACGCCAAGGTCTGGGTGAAGGCAGAGTGCCTGCAACCCATCGGCGCCTTCAAGATCCGCGGTGCCTGGCACCGGCTGAGCGCCATGGACGAAAGCGAGCGGGAAAGCGGCGTGGTCGCGGTTTCCAGCGGCAACCATGCGCAGGGCGTTGCCTGGGCCGCGCGGCGGCTGGGAATGGCAGCCACCATCGTGATGCCCAGCGATGCCCCGCCCATCAAGCTTGGCCGCACGCGCGAACTTGGTGCAGAGGTTGTGACCTATGACCGCATGACCGAGAACCGCGAGGAGATCGCGCAAGCCCTCGCCGCCGAAAAGAGGGCGACTTACGTCCATGCCTTTGGCGATCCGTGGGTGATCGAAGGGCAAGGCAGCGCGGGGATCGAAGTGCTCGCGCAGCTGGCCGAACAGGGCGCCCCGCCGCCGACCCGGATCCTCGCTTGCTGTGGCGGTGGCGGCCTTTCGGCAGGGCTTGCCCTTGCCTGCCCCGATGCCGAGATCGTGCCGGTGGAACCTGAAGGCTGGGACGATGTCTGCCGATCGATCGAGACGGGCGAGATCCAGTCGATAGGCGACAACCCGCCGCTCACTGCCTGCGATGCCTTGCAGACCTTCCGCACCAGCCCGATCAACTTTGCCGTGCTGAAGGAACGCTGCCCCTATGGCCTGCGGGTGAGCGAGCAGGAGGTGCGCGAGGCGCAGCGTTTCGCCTTTGCCGAGTTGCGGCTGGTGCTGGAACCCGGCGGCGCGGTGGCGTTGGCGGCTGCGCTTTCGGGCAAGGCAAGGCTCGACGGGACAACCGTCATCATGCTCACCGGCGGCAATGTCGATCCGCAGCAGTTCTGCCGGAGCCTGTGGCCAGCATGACCGGGCGGAAAAAGGGTTTCAATTGACAATCTAATTGGCGATCCGCAGTCTCCGCTCCGCAACAGGGAAAGGAGAGGCCCGATGAACACCGAAATACTCGCTCCAGCCGCGGTGCTGGTCGCATGGTCGCTGGTGATGCTGCTGTGGATGGCGGCAACGCGGCTGCCCGCGCTGGCCAAGCTGGACCTGCCGCCCGAGAAATCGCGCGGAGGCCGTGGCAGTGACCTCGATGGCGTCCTGCCCGATGAAATCCAGTGGAAAGCCCATAATTACAACCACCTGATGGAACAGCCGACCATCTTCTATGCCCTCGTCATGATCTTCGCGATCGGCGGCGCTGCGCATACCGATATCTGGCTGGCGTGGGCCTATGTCGCGCTGCGCGTGATCCATTCGCTGTGGCAGGCAGTGGTCAACACGATCCCCGTGCGCCTTTCGCTGTTCGTGATATCCAGCGTGGTGCTGGTCGTCATGGCAGTGCGCGCGGTGATGCTGACTCTCTAGGAAGGCAAGGCAAGGGACTAGGCAGTTATCCCGAAGTGCCGATTGAGGGGCGGTAAGCGCAGCGACGGTAAGGCAATGGGCAATTCCAGCGGAGTTGTCCCATGGCCCATATCCTGATCGTCGACGATGACGAGATCGTTGCCGAATTGGCATCCGAGGTCCTATGGCCACGCCTGCGGCTGGGTGACCGATGCTGCGGCAGCGGAGAAATTGCTGTCATGGCGGAGGCCCGACCTGATGCTGCTGGATGACAACATGCCCGGCGAAAGCGGCACCACCCTGCTGCGCCGCTTGCGCCTGTCGCCCGAATTCTATGACCTGCCCGTGATCATGTTCACCGCTGCCTGCGGCACGAGCGATGAACAGCGCGCCCGCCATGCCGGGGCGCAGGATTATATTCGCAAGCCGATGAACCCCAAATTCCTGGTCTGGCGGGTCAACGAAACACTGAAATCGCGTGCCAACCGCCCGAAGCATCGCAAGCTTGAGGAACTGGCCGAGTTCCAGTTGCACCACCGCAGCGAACAGCAGCCGCGGCAGGTCTTCATCTAGGCGCAGGTCAGCCGAGCAATTCCATGTCGCCGATGAAATCCTGCGTCCAGCGCAGCACATTGTCTTCGCGCACGGTGCCGATCAGCTTGTTGTAGCGATCCTTGCGCTCTTCCAGCGGCATGTCGAGGGCAAGGCGAATGTTGTGCGCGAGGTCATCCGGGCTGTGCGGGTTGACGAGCAATGCGTCCTGCATCTGTTGCGCTGCACCGGCAAAGCGAGACAGTACCAGAACGCCGGGGTCTTCCGGGTCCTGCGCCGCGACATATTCCTTGGCGACAAGGTTCATGCCGTCGCGCAGCGGAGTGACAAGGCCGATCTTCGATGCGCGATAGAAGCCGAACAACTCTTCCTGGCTGTAGCCCTTGTTGACATATCGAATTGGGACAAGGTCCACGTCCGAACGCGCGCCGTTGATCTGGCCGCACTTCTGTTCAAGCTCCTCGCGGATCTTCTGGTAGGAGCCGATATCCTCGCGGCTGGGCGGCGCGATCTGGATGAATACGAGGTCTTCCACCCGGTCCTCGTGCTCGTCGAAGAAGCGGCCGATGCCGTCGATGCGCTCGGGAATGCCCTTGGAATAGTCCAGCCGGTCCACGCCGATCATGCAGGTGCGCCCGCGAAGGGAAAGGGACAGCCGCTCCTCGGCGTGCTTCGCCTCGTCCGTCGCGCCCTTCTGCATGAAATGGTCGTAATCGATGCCGATGGGATAGGCGCGGGCGATCGTGGTCCTGCCGTCCAGCGTGACCGTGCAGCTGTCCCGGTCGACCTCGGCCCCCAGTTCCTTGGCGCAATAGTGCAGGAAGCTTTCCAGCCAGGTGTCGTTCTGGAAGCCGATCAGGTCGTAATGCAGCAGGCTTTTCACCAGCCGCTCGTGATAGGGCAGCGAAACGAACAGGTTGGCCGGCGGCCAGGGGATGTGCAGGAAGAATCCCAGCTTGTTCTTCAGGCCGCGTGCGCGCAGCCGCTCGCCCAGCGGCATCAGGTGGTAGTCATGTACCCAGACGAGGTCGCCATCTTCCACCAGCGGCAGGACGCTCTCGGCGAACCGTTCGTTGACACGCTCATAACCCTTGCCGAATTCGCGTTCGTATTCAGTCAGGTCGATGCGGTAATGGAACAGCGGCCAAAGCGTGGAGTTGGCATAACCGTTGTAGTATTCCTCAACATCCTGCTTTTCGAGATCGATCGTGGCCGTGGTGACGCCGTCCGATGAACGCTGGACGTGGATATCGCCCGTGAATGCCTCGCAATCCTGCCCCGACCAGCCGAACCAGATGCCGCCATTCTTCCTGAGCGCGGAATTGAGCGCGCCGGCAAGACCGCCTTGCGCACCCGCGGCACCGCGCGCCTTGGGTACGGCAACCCTGTTCGAAATGACGACTAACCTGCTCATTCTTGCCCCTCAGCGTACCGTGTTCCATGGACGGGACAGCAATCCGGCACAGTTGATTACCCCTACCAGCGAGTAAGTCTGCGGGAAGTTCCCCCATAGTTCGCCGGTCTCGAAATCCATGTCCTCCGACAGCAGGCCGGACCCCGTCCGATGGCCAAGCATGGTGCAGAACAGTTCGCGTGCCTCTTCCTTGCGATCCATAAGGGCCAGCGCCTCGATCAGCCAGAAGGTGCAGATGTTGAAGGCGGTTTCCGGCGTACCGAAGTCGTCCTCGGCGGCATAGCGCAGCATGTGCTCGCCGCGGCGCAGCTCCTTCTCGACCATGGCGAAGGTGGACTGGAAGCGCGGGTCGTCCGGCTTGACGAACCGCAGTTCCAGCAGTTGCAGCAAGCTGGCATCGAGATATCCGCTCTCGAAACTGGCGCCGTAATGGCCGCCCTCGCCGTTCTCGACCCAGGCTTCCTTCTCGATCGTGGCGCGCACCTTGTCCGCCCGGTCGCGCCAGAATTTCGCCTTGTCCTGCCATCCTTGCAGTTCGGCCACGGTGGCAAGGCGATCGCATGCCGCCCAGCTCATCACGGCGGAATAGGTATGCACCTCCTGCCGGGTGCGGAACTCCCACAAGCCGGCATCGGGCTGGTCATGCATCTTCCACGCACTCTCGCCCACCTGCTCCAATGCCTCGAAATCGCTTTCGTCGGCCATGCGCAGCAGGCGCCTGTCGATGAAGCCCTGCGCCGTGGGCAACACGATCTGGCCATAGCAGTCATATTGCACCTGCTTGTAGGCGGCATTGCCGATCCGGACCGGACCCATGCCGCGATAACCGGCAAGGTATGGCGCGGTCGTCTCGTCCAGTTCGGCGACACCCATCACCGAATAGAGCGGCTGGATCTGCCCATCGCCCGCATTGTCGACGATGTTGCGCAGATAGGCGAGGTACTTTTCCAGCACGTCCAGCGCGCCAAGGCGGTTGAGCGCCTGCACGGTGTAATAGGAATCGCGGATCCAGCAGTAGCGGTAATCCCAGTTGCGCTCGCTGCCCGGCGCTTCGGGTATGGAGGTGGTCAGCGCAGCCACGATCGCGCCGGTCTCCTCGTGCTGGCACAGCTTCAGGGTGATCGCGCAGCGGATCACCTCCTCCTGCCATTCGAACGGCGTGGCGAGGCTGCGTACCCAGTGCTGCCAGTACTTGCGCGTCAGCTGCTCCATGCTGCGCACTTCCTCGCGCAGGTTGCCGACGAAAGGCTCGTCCGGGCCGAGGAAGAAATGCGTATCCTCCTCGATGCGGAAGAAGCGCCCTTCCATGATGTAGCCAACGGGGGCATCGGTGGACAGGCGCAGCGCCTGTCCGGAAATCAGGTAGCGGATGTGGTTGGTGCCGTTGGTGGTATCCGCCAGGCCGGCACCGTGATTTCTCATCGGCCGCAAGACCACCTTGATCCGCGGCGTGCCGGCAATCGGGCGCACGATGCGGGTGTAGGAGACAGGCCGGTACATCCGGCCCGAACGCTCGTAGCGCGGGCAGAAATCCAGGATTTCCACCGCGCTGCCGTCTTCCGCTTCCAGCGTGGTGACGAGGTTGGGCGTATTGCGGATGTATTCCTGCCGGGAACTGACCTGCCCTTCCAGCTCGAACCGCCACACGCCGGCATCCTGCTGGTCCCCGTTCAGCAAGGCGCAGAATACCGGATCGCCATCAACGCGCGGCACACATCCCCAGACAAGAGCGCCGCGCTTGTCGATCAGGCCGGAAACCTGGCAATTGCCGATGGGCCACAACTCGAGGTCGGATTGCATGGCGGGCATCCTGTCCATCAGGCGATCCCCAACCAGTTGAGCACTGCTGCCGGGTCAGCCAAGCGATATTGCGCCAGCGTGGGGTTGCGATCTCCTACCAAGATTCCGGTTCCTCCATGAGCCATGACGGCTGCAAAGCCGTCTTCATCCGTAACGTCATCACCGATAAACAGCGGGTGCGAACCTGCAAACAGCGAATGATCCATGAAAGCATGGACTGCGGCGCCCTTCTCCGCGCCCGGATTGACCAGTTCGATCACGCATTTGCCGCCCTTGATTTCGAGGCCATGCCTGTCGGAAACCTCCTTGGCGAAGGCCAGCCCGGCATCTTCGAGCGAGGGATCGGACCGATAATGCAGCGCCGCGCCATGCGGCTTCTCTTCCAGCGAAAAACCATGCCTCCGGGCGAAACCGGCCAGTTCGGCGCGAACGTCAGCCGGGATTGCAGCGGGCGCTTCCGCAAGGTGGGAGCCATCCGGCAAGCGCATGTCTGCCCCGTGCGATCCGGCACGCGCAATCGCCAGGGTACCGGTATGCCCTTCGATATCGCTGATCGCGCGCCCGCTTATGAGCGCCAGACGCCCGCCAAGTTCATTGGCCAACCCCGCAAGACGATCGGCGATCCGGGCAGGAACACGAATGGAATCCGGCGTGGGGGCAATATCCACCAGGGTCCCGTCAAAATCGAGGAAGACCGATATCGGACCATCCGAACGCAAGGCATCAAGGCTTGGCGGATGCGGCAGGGAAGTTGTCGCTGGCATCGATCCCTAGGCATAAGCCCCGCTGGCCTTTGGTCAATCGCGCAAGTGCCAATCTTGCGGCATTGCACCAAGTCACCCCGGACATGATGCAGGAATTCAACTGTTGAAGGCCGTCAACCGCGCTTCAAATTGGAGCTGCGGCATGTTTAAAGGCACCGCATGATCCTGTTTGGCATCCGATCACCGCTGGTCGTCGAAGTGGAAGAGACTCTGCTCCGCCTCGACAGGGCCGTCACGGCCGCTGTCAGCGTGAACGACACCCCGCGCATCCTTGACCGGAGGGCCGTGGTCGACCTTGCCGATTTCGAGCCGCCGGAAGGCGGGCGTTTCATTCCGATAGCCTTCCAGCCGCAACGTCGCGCAGAGCTCGCTCAAATGGCGCTGGACCTGGGATTGGCCCTTGCAGAATCACTGGTGGACCCGACAGCGATCCTGCCGCGCTCGATCCACATCGGCGATGGCACTTTCATCAATGCCGGCTCAGTCATCGGCGGTGCCACGGCAATTGGCGAGATGGTGCTGGTCAGCCGCTCTGCCTCGATCGGCCATCACGTGCTGCTGGGCGATCGCGTCAGCATCGGCCCCGGCGCGACGTTGGCCGGCAATATCCGCGTGGGAGAGGACAGCGTGATCGGCGCAGGCGCGGTGATCCAGCCGGACATCCGCATGACCGGCGATCCCTTCGCAAACCGCGAAAGGACGAGATATGCCCGTCAGGAAAGCCACGGCCCGCGAACTTGCGGGTGGACGATTTGCCGTAATGTGCGCCAGCAGCCTGCCTCCGAAATGGATCGAGCACATGAAGAACCAAGCTGCCGAGCGGCGCAGCAAGGATGCCGCATCGGCTCTCGACGCTGATGTTCGCGACGCACACGATACCGAAACCGGCTAGCCCCGCGCACAAGGTATGATGCCAGCGGCGGCATTTCATCTTGAAGGAAATGGTAGCGGAGGAGGGACTCGAACCCCCGACACGCGGATTATGATTCCGCTGCTCTAACCACCTGAGCTACTCCGCCAACCGGCATTGCGCGAAGGGCATGTTCCCTCCGGCAAGGCGCGCCGTTTAGGGCTGCCTTCGGGAGTGGTCAACAGCCAAAATCACCCTGCGGGCACCGCAGACTGGTTCATCCGCAGAATCTTGGCTGCCAGCCCGCGATTGAGCGCGTGATCAAACGCCCGGGCCACTTCCGGCAGGCCTTCGGAAAGGCGCATAAGGGCCTCGCGATCGAAACAGGCAATGCGCATGGGATTGGTCACTTTCACCGTGGCGGAAGCACCCTCGCCCCTGATCAGGCTCATTTCCCCGAGGAAGTCTCCCGGGCCACAAACGCCCACCAGCGTGCTGTCATGCTCGATCCCGGCAGCGCCCGAGGCGATATAGATCAGCGGAGGCCGCTTCTGGCCCTGCGTCATCAGCACCTCGCCCACTTCCACGTCCTTCCACGTCATCAGGTCGAGCAGGCGGCGCTGGTGAGCAGGCTCCTCCACCCTGAGCACGTTCTCCAGCAATTCGCGCTCCTCGCTCTTCATCAGCCCCCTGCGCGAGCGATAGAGCAGCAGCACAAGCTGGATGCCGTTGGCAGCAACGAAGGCCGTATCCCAGACGAGACTGGCGTTATCCTGCGTGCGGAAGATGAAATGCGCCATCGCGGCAAGGCCGCTCAGCAGCGCCAGGATGCGCAGGTTGCGCAGGGAACGCATCAGCATCGACGTGATCAGGAAGATGTAGGAGAGATGCGCGAAGATGTTGTCCGGATCGGCGAGATCGCTGAGTATGTCCTGCATCGTCTTCCATTCCCCCGATAATTCGACTCAGCCGCGGAACCTCCATCGCTTGATGAATTCCCACGGGCCGCCCTTGTAAGCATGCAACTCCAGCCCGCGAAAGGCACAATCTCGTTTCACTACAAGGGGATAGAGCTCTTCCTGCAGGGCCCTGGCCTCCTCGATGCTGACCTTGTTCTGCACGGTGACATGCAGGCGCGGGCGATGCTGGTCCTGCGGGGTCAGCAGGCCGTGGAAGCGATCTGACATCTCCTCCCACAGCGCGATCATTGCCGGGCTGGAGAGCTTGAGCGCGGTTCCCTTGCCCAGCTTCATCACCCCTTCCAGCCGCGCCGGAACAGGGGCATTGTCACGCGCGAGGGCGGCCAGCACATCCCGCACCTCATGCTCTGCACCGGGCGGCAAGGCGTGGAACAGGGTGACGTGCGCCTTCAGGAAATTGCGCTCCGGCGGGAAGTGATCGGTGCGAAGCTGGGTCGCCCAGCTGTAGAGGTCCTGCGGCAGTTCCGCCGTCACGATCAGCGGGGCTGGGCTGCCGCTCACATTTCCCCGCGCTGGCGCCGGATCTCGTACCAGCGTTCGACATTGGCCTGATGCTCGGCATAGGTTTCTGCAAAGGCGTGGCCACCGCTATCGTCCGCCACCATGAACAGCGCGTCCGTCTCATCCGGATTGAGCACGGCAGCAATCGCCTCGCGCCCCGGATTGGTGATCGGGCCGCGCGGCAGGCCGTCCATCGAATAAGTGTTGTAATCATTCACCGCGTCGATTTCCGAGCGGCGGATGCGGCGTCCCAGCGGCCGGCCCCGGGTGATGGGATAGATGATCGTCGGGTCTGCCTCCAGCCGCATTCCGATGCGCAGGCGGTTGGAATAGAGGCCCGCCACCATGCCGCGCTCGCCCGGAACGCCGGTTTCCTTCTCGACGATCGAGGCAAGGATCACCGCTTCCTCGGGCGTGTCGACAACGCTGCGCGGGCCCTTGGTCGGCCAGAGTTCCGCCAGCGCCTCGTCCATCGCGGCCTGCATCCGGGCGAGGACGGCCGCGCGGCTTTCCCCGCGCCCGAAATCATAGGTGTTCGGCAGCACGGAACCCTCTGCCGGAACCTCCACTTCACCCGTCAGCAGCTGCTCGGCCATCAGCGCCTCGTGCACCAGCACCGAGGGCATGCCTTCGGGAATGGTGATCATGCGGCGGATCACGTCGCCATGCTGGAAGGTATCGAGGATCTGCGATGGCGATGCGCCTGCCGGCAGCATGAACTCACCCGCCTTGATCGGATCGCTCCCACCAAAGATCTTCGCGCGCAGCAGGAATGCGTCAGCGGAATGGATATGCCCCTCCTCCTCCAGCTTCTGCGCCGCGGAGGTGAGCGTGGAGCCTGATGGCACGATGAAGGCCACGTCCTCCTCCACCGGGCCGGAGGAATACCAGCCGAACGCAAGCCAGGCCGCCGCCGCAAGGGCAACGGCAAGCAGCAGGGCAAGAAGGGCGCAACCGGCCCTGAACATGGCGGCTTTTCCTTAGTCGACCTTCTTGACGATCAGCGAGGCATTGGTGCCGCCGAAGCCGAAGCTGTTGTTGAGCGCGGCGCGCACTTCGCGCTTCTTGGCCTGCAGCGGGACAAGGTCCACGCCTTCGGTGCCGTCATCCGGCGTGTGCAGGTTGAGCGTGGGCGGCACGATCTGGTCGCGGATCGCCAGGATACAGAAGATGCTCTCAACCGCACCTGCACCACCCAGAAGGTGGCCGATGGCGCTCTTGGTGGAGCTCATGGAAGCACCGCCAAGATCATCGCCCAAGACGCGCTTCACAGCGGCCAGTTCGATCGTGTCCGCCATGGTGGAGGTGCCATGGGCGTTGACGTAGTCGATCTCGGAAGGATCGAGCCCGGCCTTCTTCAGCGCCATGCGCATCGAATTTTCCGCACCCTTGCCTTCCGGGTGCGGCGCGGTGACGTGATAGGCATCGCCGGACAGGCCATAGCCGACCACTTCGGCGTAGATCTTCGCGCCGCGCGCCTTGGCGTGCTCGTATTCCTCGAGCACCACCACCCCTGCGCCCTCGCCCATCACGAAGCCGTCGCGGTCCTTGTCATAGGGTCGGCTGGCTTCGGTCGGTCGGTCGTTCATGCTGCAATTGAGCGCGCGGGCCTGGGCGAAACCGGCGATGCCGATGGGGCACACGGTCGCTTCCGCGCCGCCTGCAACCATGATGTCTGCGTCATCGTCGCGGATCATGCGGGCAGCATCGCCAATCGAGTGGGCACCGGTGGAGCATGCGGTCACCACGGCGTGGTTCGGCCCCATCAGCCCGTACTTGATCGAAACCTGCCCGGAAATCAGGTTGATCAGTCGGCCATGCACGAAGTGCGGGCTTACACGGCCGGGTCCGCGCTCGTGCAAATTGACCGATTCCAGCTCGATCCCCGGCAATCCGCCGATTCCCGAACCGATCGAACAACCGGCGCGCAGCTTCAGCGCATCATCCATTTCGGTAAGGCCGGCATCTTCCAGCGCCTGGCCGGCGGCATCGATGCCATAGACGATGAAGGGATCGACCTGGCGCTGCACCTTGGTGTCCACGCGCTTGTTGGGATCAAAGCCGTATTCGTGATCGGCAGGCTTCACCTCGCCGGCGATCTGGCATTTCTGGTTAGACGCATCGAAGCGGGTGATCGGACCGATACCGCTCTTGCCGGCAAGCAGGTTTGCCCAGGTGGTTTCCACGTCAGCACCCAGCGGGGTGACAAGGCCGATTCCGGTTACGACAACTCGCCGCATACGCATTCTCTCTCCAAAACAGCGAAAGGCCCAGCCATCATGGCTGAGCCTTCCCTCCCCGTCCGCGTCCGGCGGGACCCTTCGCGAACGGGGTTAAGGGTGCTTAGCCCGCGTTCTCGTCGATGTACTTGATGGCATCGCCGACGGTGTTGATCTTCTCGGCCGCATCGTCCGGAATTTCCACACCGAATTCTTCTTCAAAGGCCATCACCAGCTCGACGATGTCGAGGCTGTCTGCGCCCAGGTCATCGATGAAGCTCGCATCGGCTGCGACCTTGTCTTCTTCGACGCCGAGGTGCTCGACGACAATCTTCTTAACGCGATCAGCGGTATCGCTCATTTTGTTCCCTCTCGAAACACGGGTTGGATTTGAACTTTGCCCTAGAGAGTGCCGCGCACACTGGCAAGACCTGACAACAAGCGAATTGGCCATGTAACGGTGGATTTCGCCTCATGCGCCGTGGTGATTGGCCATTTGCCTGTCTGCCCGCATACGTTCGCGCAAGCGTTGCAGGCCTGCCTGCGCCTCGTCATCCGAATCCTCGAACTGCAGGGCATGGTTGTAGGCAGCCTCTGCCGCATCGATGTCATAACGCTGCTCGGCGCACAGGCCGACATTGAAGCTTAACGCCGGATGGTCGGGATTTTGCGTGTGCAGGCGCGCGAACTGGGCACAGGCCGCCGCCTCGTCCGTCCTGGTCAGGCGGATGGCATCGCGGAATTCGTCGCGCGCATCCCCTTCAAGGCCCCGGCGGCGCTCCATGATGCGGATATCCTCCACCCGGTAGGCGGGGGCCAGGCGATAACGCACGTCGCGCGCGACCTCATCCACCATTTCTCGGATCGCCGGATCGCCATCGGGCGCGGTATCCAGTTCCGGGCAATAGGAGAGCTGGCGATTCTTCTGGATATCCGAACTCCACAGGAGATTGCCGTTGTAGCCCACCAGCCGCATCTCGGGCCGCAAGGTGATGCTGATGCGGACGCAATCGAGTTCGACCTCGCGTCGTTCGATGCAGCGACCGCGATCATCCTCCGCCCAGCAGATTTCGCGCTTGGACTTGTAGTCGGTGTCGGCATAGGTCGGCTGGGCATAGCCTGTCAGCACCGCATCGGCATCCTCGGCGCGCGATTGCACCAGCACGGTGAACCACGGTTCTCCCTGCACCTCTGCCTCTCGCAGGCGGTCTGCCACGGCAAAGGCCAGCGCATCGCCATCCACCCCGCCGAACCGCTCGACCGCAATCGAATTGAGCGACGCGGCACCATCGCTTTCGGCAGGGTAGACGCCTGCGATCCGCAGCGTTTCCGCCGCTGCGGGCATGGCGGACAAGCCCGCCCCCAGCGCCAGTCCGGCGCTGATTATCCGAATGAAATGTGCCACTTACCTTCCCCCTTTTCAGGAGGAGGTTGGTAGAACGACGGCAGCGAAATCGTCAACCTGCGGGCTTTGCCGCATCCGTCCTGGGCGGTTCCACCGTGCGGATATGGACATCGCGCAGCTGGCGGGCGCTGACCTTGGACGGAGCGCCCATCATCAGGTCCTGCGCCTTCTGGTTCAACGGGAAGGCGATCACCTCGCGGATGTTCGGCTCGTCTGCCAGCAGCATCACGATACGGTCGATACCCGGCGCGGAGCCACCATGCGGCGGTGCTCCCAGCTTGAACGCCTCGATCATGCCGGAGAAGTTCGAATCCACGTCCTCCCTGCTGTAGCCGGCAATCTCGAACGCCTTGTACATGATGTCCGGACGGTGGTTACGAATGGCGCCCGAAGACAGCTCGTAGCCGTTGCAGACGATGTCATACTGCCAGGCAAGGATATCCAGCGGGTCCTGCGTTTCCAGCGCCTCCATCTCGCCCTGCGGCATGGAGAAGGGGTTGTGGCTGAAATCGACCTTCTTGGCTTCCTCGTCATATTCGAACATCGGGAAGTCGACGATCCAGCAGAACTTGAAGCAATCCTGCTCGATCAGCTCGAGGATCTCGCCGCAGCGGGTGCGTGCAGCACCGGCCAGCTTGGCGGCATCCTTTTCCTTGCCGGCAGCGAAGAACAGGCCGTCATTCTCGCCAAGGCCAAGCTCCTCATAGAGCTTCGCCATGTTTTCAGGCCCGTGGTTCTTGGCAATCGGGCCGCCGAATTCACCGCCCTTGCGGGTGACATAGCCGAGTCCGGCAAAACCTTCCTTCTTCGACCAGTCATTCATGTCGTCGAAGAACTTGCGGCTCTTCTCATGCGTGTTGGGCGCAGGGATCGCGCGCACGACGCCGCCCGAACCGACGATCTTCTCGAAAATGCCGAAGCCGGATTTCTCGAAGTGGTGCGAGACATCGCTGATCACCAGCGGGTTGCGCAGGTCCGGCTTGTCCGTGCCGTACTTCAGCATGGTCTCGGCATAGGGGATGCGCGGGAAGCTGCCTGCGGGCGTCACGCTATTGCCGCCCGAAAACTCCTCGAACACGCCGGCCAGCACCGGCTCGATGGCGTTGAACACGTCTTCCTGCGTGACGAAGCTCATCTCGAAGTCGAGCTGATAGAATTCCGGCGAGCGGTCAGCACGCAGGTCCTCGTCGCGGAAACAGGGTGCGATCTGGAAGTAGCGGTCAAACCCGGCAACCATCAGCAGCTGCTTGAACATCTGCGGCGCCTGCGGCAGCGCATAGAAGGTGCCCGGATGCAGGCGGCTGGGCACGATATAGTCGCGCGCGCCTTCGGGGCTGGATGCTGCCAGGATCGGCGTCTGGAACTCGGTGAAGCCCTGTTCCTGCATCCGGCGGCGCAAGGACGAGATCACCTGCGAGCGCAGCATGATATTGCGGTGCATCGTCTCGCGGCGCAGGTCCACGAAGCGGTACTTGAGGCGGATGTCCTCCGGGTAATCCTGCTCGCCGGCCACCGGCAGGGGCAGTTCCTCGGCCTTGCTCTGCACCGTCACGGAACGGGCAAAGACCTCGATCTCGCCGGTCGGCAGGTTCGGGTTCACCGCTTCGGCATCGCGCGCCTTCACATCGCCATCGATGGTCACGACGCTTTCCAGCTTCAGCCCGTCCAGGATCGGCAGCGCGGGCGAGTCCTCGTCCGCAACGATCTGGGTGATGCCGTAATGGTCGCGCAGGTCGACGAACAGCACGCCGCCGTGGTCGCGCTTGCGGTGGATCCAGCCGGACAGGCGGACGCTTTCGCCGACATTGCCCTTGTCGAGGGCGGCGCAGGTATGGGTGCGATATGCGTGGACGGTCATGGCGCTCGGTGTTCTTCGTCTTGGAAACAGGTGTTGCGGCGGTCCGGAACGTCCGCCTTCTCAAGCGGCGCGCTCTAGGCTGCGCGAGGCCGCAAAGCAACAGTCGAGCGATGATTGGTGGAATTCCGCCACAGGGCAATTGGCGGAAGATGGCTTGCAAGCTAAAGGCAGGGCGATCCCGGATGAAGAGTGCCGGGCGAAAACCCATGGCCCCTCGCGGGCCGCCGGGCGGTGAACCGCCCAAGCAGAAATGACGACCTGGAAATGAAGATACATCCCCTGATTACCAAGACCAGTGAACTCGCCGACCTGTGCGAGCGGCTGGCAAAAAGCGAATTCGTGTGCGTCGACACCGAATTCATGCGCGAAAACACCTACTATCCGTTGCTGTGCCTGGTGCAGATCGGCAATGAGGAGGAAGCCGCCGCGATCGACCCGCTGGCTGACGGCATCGACCTTGAACCGCTGCTGGACCTGCTGTGCGAGAACGAGGACGTGCTCAAGATCTTCCATGCCGGCGGGCAGGATGTGGAGATCATCTACAATCTCACCGGCAAGACACCGCACCCCATCTTCGACACGCAGATCGCGATGATGGCGATCAGCCAGAGCGAGCAGATCGGCTATGCCAACCTCGTCGAAAGCTGGTTGAACAAGACCATCGACAAGGGTGCTCGCTTTACCGACTGGAGCCGCCGTCCGCTGACCGAGCGGCAGATCGAATACGCCATTGGCGATGTTACATATCTTGCCAAGATTTTCCCGAAAATCCTTGAAAAGCTTATCAAGACCGGGCGCGGCATGTGGCTTAACGCGGAGATGGAAAAGCTTGCCGACCCGGCCAATTATGCGAACGACATTGACGTGGCGTGGCGCCGCATCCGGGCTCCCGGCCGCAATCCGCAGGTGCTTGGAAGGCTGAAGGCGCTGGCCGCCTGGCGGGAAACCGAAGCGCAGGACAAGGACATCCCGCGCGGCCGCATCATCCGCGACGAGACCATGGCCGACCTCGCCAGCCATCCGCCCAAGAAGCAGGCCGACCTGGCCAAGGTGCGCGGCCTGTCGCAGGCGTGGAAGGACAATGACATCGGCAAGCGCCTGATGCGCGTGCTCAAGAATGCCGAACCGCTTTCAGACACCGAAATGCCCGAAAAGCCCAAGCGCGGCGCACCGCTGGGAAAGGAAGGCGCGCTGGTGGCGGACCTCCTCAAGCTGCTGTTGAAGATCCGCAGCCGCGAGATCGACGTGGCCGCGCGCCTGCTGACCAAGTCCGACGAGCTGGAGGCGCTTGCCGCCGGCGTGCGCGACCTGGCGATCCTCGAGGGCTGGCGCTACGAGGTTTTCGGCAAGGATGCGCTGGAACTCGTCGAAGGCAAGCTCGCCTTCGCCGTCGAGAAGGGGCGACTCAAGATGACCCACATCGACGATGTTGCCAATGGCGGCGCCTCCGTCCACGCAGTGCAGGCAGACGCCGCGGAATGAGCACCTACCTGCCCACCATCAAGCAGCTGCAATACCTGGTTGCGCTGCATGAGCACGGGCATTTCGGAAAGGCGGCCGAGGCTAGCTTCGTTTCGCAAAGCACCCTGTCCGCCGGGATTCGCGAACTTGAATCGCTCCTGGGCGTGACACTGGTCGAACGCAGCCGCCGCGTGGTGCGCTTTACCCCGCTGGGCAACCAGGTGGTCGACAAGGCGCATCGCCTGTTGCGCGAGGCGGAGGAACTGTCCGACCTCGTCCAGGCTGCCGGCAAACCCCTGTCGGGCGAGCTTCGCATGAGCGTGATCCCCACCATCGCGCCCTTCCTGTTGCCGCGCATCCTGCCGCGCCTGCGCAAGGAACGCCCGCAGTTGAAGTTGTTCCTGCGCGAGGAAACATCCGATCATGCGGTGGAATCGCTTCATCACGGGCGCGCGGATTGCGTTCTGCTCGCCCTGCCCTTCGCTACCGGCGAAGTGGACAGCGAGACGATCTGCGAGGACCAGTTGTTTGTGGCCTTCCCGAAGGATGACCCGCGCGATCCGCCCGAGGAGATCCCCCCGAGCATGATCGACGAAGGGCGGCTCATGCTGCTGGAAGACGGACATTGCCTCAAGGAACACGCGCTTGCCGCCTGCAACCGCCCGGAGATGCGCGCCAGCGCCACCATGATCGGGACCAGCCTGCACACGCTGGTACAAATGGTCGATAACGGGCTTGGCCTCACCATGCTGCCCCAGATGGCGATCGATGCGGGGATCCTGCACGAGACCAACGTCGTCGCCCGTCCGCTGAAAGGCAGGCACACCAGCCGCGAGATCGCGCTGATCTGGCGCCAGAATTCACCGCGGGGCGAGGAATTTAGGCTGCTGGCAGAGGAGCTGCGGGCGGGTTAGCTCGACAGGCGATGAGCGCCATCGTCCTTATTCTTGCCGTCGCCAGCGGGATCGCTGCCGGATTTGGCCAAATCGGCCTGTGGTGGGCTTTTGCAATCGCGCTCGCTTCAGCGGTGCTCGGCCCGGTTGAAGACGAAGGTTGGCGCCCGCTGGTGGCCAGATACTGGAAGAACCGGGAATTCGGGAACCTTGCCCGCCTGTGCCTTGCGGGATTCATCCCCTACGCAGTGGGTTGCGGACTGGCCTATCTGGTCGCGCGGGCGATCTCCGGCAGCTGACTTTAAGCCAAATGCTTCAAGCCGACCCGCAGGTAATCCCGGCCGGTCACGACCGATATGATCGCGGTGTAGCAAGGAATAAACACAGGCCAGAACCGCCCGTAAAACCCTTGCTTAAGACCTCGGCGTTAACCTTGTCCGATGGTCAAGGCGGCACTCATCCTTGCATATCTGGCGTGCGACTGGCGCACGGTGATCGCGCGGCTCGATTCCCTCGGGCTGTCGCCAATGCTCGTGCTGTTCCTCGCCCTCTACGCGATCATGGCCGCATCGCTGTTTCTTGCCGCCCAGATCCGGCAGACCTGGCTGCGCGTGGCTCTCGCGCTGCTGTTCGCGACAGGATCGATCTACCAGCAGGCCTTTGAATGGACGACAGGCGGAGCACTGACCTATGAGGCGTTTCTCAACCTCTACCATTCCTCAAGCCATGCAGGCGAAGCCTTTGCCCAGCACGGACATGTCTTGCTCAAGGTGGTACCCTTCGCTGCGCTGCTGTTCCTCGGCATAGCCCTGCCCGCGCGCAACCCGCGATTTCCGGCCAAGCTGGCAATTGCCGCGCCTTTCCTTGCCATCGGATTGCTAGCCGGCCTGCTCTACGTCCGGGGAGGGGAAGGCTCGCGCGGCTTGCCGGCGGCGCTGCCCCCGGTGGCTTTCGCCGGTTTCCTCTCCGCGCAGGAAGTGTTCACCGATCACGGTGAACGCAAGGACGTGACGTTGGCCCGCATCGGCAATCCCATGACGCAGGATATCGTCCTGCTCGTCGATGAAAGCGTCAGCGGCAATTACCTCGACATCAACAACAGCCAGGGCGTGCGATCCGGCCTGCTGGACCCGCCTGATGGCGTGAGACTGGTCAATTTCGGCTATGCCGCAGCGATCCACACCTGCAGTGCCAATACCAATGCGGTGCTGCGCCATGGCGGCACGCGCAAGACATACCAGCAGGCGCTCGAAAGCCATCCTTCGATCTGGGCTTGTGCCCGCGAGGTCGGCCTGCGCACCGTCTACATCGACGCGCAACTGGCTGACGGCGAGTTGCAGAACCTGATGACGCCGGAGGAACGCGCTGAGATAGACGATCTGGTGCAACTCGGCGATACGCCGCCGCTTGAACGGGACATGGAGGTGGCCCGCATGCTGGCCGAGCGGATCAACAACGGCCGGCCGGAGTTCATTTTCGTGAACAAGGTGGGCGCGCATTTCCCCATCCAGGACAAGTATCCCGATGAATTCATGCGCTACCAGCCGGTGATGGAGCGCGGGAGCACGGGCCTCGTCAGTTGGACAAGCGACCGCACCGGCTTCAACGGCACACCGCCCGAATGGGTGGAATATCGCAATTCCTACCGCAACACGCTGTTGTGGAACGTGGGCGAGTTCTTCGACCGGCTGCTGCCGTCAGCCAATCTGGGCAATGCCACCATCATCTACACCTCCGATCACGGGCAGAACCTGCATGAAAGAGGCGATCCCGGAAACAACACCCATTGCGGCGCCCAGGTCAGCTCGCAGGAGGAAGGGCTGGTGCCTCTGGTGGTGATCGAGGGCGAAGCCGGCACAACGCTGGACTGGCAGCAGCACCTTTCCGAAACGCGCAACGGCCTCAGCCATTTCCGCATCTTTCCCACGCTGCTTGCCCTGATGGGTTACGATCGCGAGGCGGCCCGCCCCTTCTATGGCCCTGCCCTGGACGAATCCGGACCGGACGATTTCTCCTTCAACGTGGTGTTCCACAATTACCTGGGCCGCGAACCGCAGTTCCGCACCATCGACCGCGAGGAAATCGTCGATCCGCCAATGAGCGATTTCACCGGAAAGTGACCGGCCGCGTCAGTCCATGTGCCTGAGGCCGACGCGCAGGTAATCCCAGCCGGTCGCCAGCGTCAGGATCGCCGCCGCCCAAAGCGTGAGCAGGCCAACGACGTGCGGCACGTTGTGAACCACGCCAGTCAGCGCGAATGTCCAGTCCGGCAAGCCCTGCCCCAGGATCAGCGAGCCCAGTGCGATCAGCTGGAAGGTGGTCTTCCACTTGGCCAGCTTGCTCACCGGCACGGATACCTGCAACGGCCCGAGGAATTCGCGCAGGCCCGACACCGCAATCTCGCGGATAAGGATGATCATTCCCGCAATCACGTGGGCATCGCCCGCATAGGGTCCGCGAAGCACCCCCATCGCGGTAAGAACGAGGATGACGGATACAACCATGATCTTGTCGGCAATCGGATCAAGGAAAATGCCGAGCCGCGAGACCTTGCCGCTCTGGCGCGCCAGCATGCCGTCGAAATAGTCGGTTATGCCCATCAGGCAGTAGAGGGCAAAGGCCCAGAGATAACCCGCCGTCCAGCCGGGCCACCACAGGAGCGCCGCCAGCAGCGGGATCATCGCAATGCGCGAAAGGGTCAGGATGTTCGGCAAGGTCAACATGCTGCACAAGCCCTAGTCCCAATTTGCCCGGTAAAAAAGCGCACATTGCTTGCTTGTTCACTGTGTCGGGTTATGGCGGGGCAACCAGATGGCATCAGCCAAGGCTGCACGAAGGCATTCATGCTCACTTCCACCCACTTGCTGAAGCAGCGGCGTTTCGCGCCCTTGTTCGCCACGCAGCTGCTCAATGCGTTCAATGATAACCTCTACAAGAACGCGATGGTGCTGTTCGTGGTCTATTCGGTCTACAATTCGGCCGAGGCGGAAACGGTGTTCAGCGGGGTGGCATCGGCGGTCTTCATCCTGCCTTTCTTCATCCTCTCGGCGCTTGCAGGACAGCTGGCCGATATGCGCGACAAGGCAATGATCATCCGCAGGGTCAAGGCGGCCGAAATCGCAATCATGACCGTCGGCGGCGTGGGCCTGACCCTTGCATGGATGGGCATGATGACGGAGCTTGTGGCGATCCCGCTGATGATGATCGCGCTCTTCGCCATGGGCGTGCACTCCACATTCTTCGGGCCGATCAAGTATGCCATCCTTCCACAACACCTGAAGAAGGACGAAGTGCTTGCCGGCACCGGCCTGGTGGAGGCCGGCACCTATATTGCCATCATGGGCGGCACGATCCTGGCGGGCTTCGTGGATGTGGAGGTGGCCGCCCTCTTGGTCATCGCGATTGCCGTGATCGGCTATCTCACCAGCCGCCATGTCCCCGAGGCACCACCCTTCGTGAAAGGGCAACCGATCGACCGGAACATCATCCGTTCGTCCATCGCGCTGGTGCGCAACACGCTCCACAACCGCGAGGTGTTCTACGCCATCATGGCGATCAGCTTCTTCTGGACCATCGGCGCGGTGCTGTTCATCCAGTTTCCGCCCCTCGCCAAGAACGTGCTGATGGCAGACAAGCCCGTGGCCAGCCTGTTCCTGGTGGTCTTTTCGATTGGCGTGGCACTGGGCTCGGTGGCGATCAACGCGCTGCTCAAGGGCAATGTCTCGGCGCGCTATGCCCCTGCTTCGGTAATCGTGATGGGGATCATGGTCGCGATCTTCTACGTCATCTGCCGCGTCTGGGAAGGCCAGCAGCATGGCGAGGAACTGCTTGGCGTGGCTCAATTCATCGCGGAACCGATGGCCCCGCTGGTGCTTCTGGCCCTGCTCCTGATCGCCATTTTCGGCGGCATGTTCGTTGTGCCGCTCTATGCCTTCCTGACCACCAAGGTCGATCCCAGCGAGGCAAGCCGCACCGTGGCGGCAAACAACATCGTCAATTCAGGGGCAATGGTGGGCGGTTCGGTGCTCGCCCTCGGCCTCAGCGCAGCAGGCGTGCCGTTGGTCGAGCAATTGTTGCTGAGCGCCGCCATGTGCGTGATTTCGGCATGGCTCGGATGGAAACTCTATGCCGCGGAAAAGGCCGTGGCAGCGGAAGCTGCCGGATAGGCTCAGGCGATGAAGGCCGTGACCGCCAGGAAGCAGGCGATGTAGCTGGCGGCAAACTGCCGTGCATCATTGGCATCAAGGCCGAAATTCAGCCGCCAGCTGCGGCGGTTTTCCACATCGTCCACCGCGCGCGCTCCCATCGGCAGCGAAGCCCTGAACGGGTGGCGGGCGGATTCATCGGTCAGAACAAGTGCGCGTCTCATGAGTCGCGGTGTTAACGGAATGGTAACCATTGGCGATTGGCGTTTTGCGCCATGTCCACAGTCGGGACAGGTTGCCCTCGCCCCCGCGCTGCACTGCCGCGACCCAAGCTGTTCAGCCGGCGGGCTTCTTGGCCAGTTCGCAGATGTAATCCCATTCCTGCGGCGTGATTTCGGCGACGGAAAGGCGTGACAAGCGCACCAGCTCGATGCCTTCAAGCTTTGGATCGGCCTTGATTTCGGCAAGGGTGACGGGCCGTTCCAGCGCGCGCACCGGCTTGATGTAGACCGTTGCCCACTTGCCTTCCGGATCAGTCGGGTCGGTGATCCCGTTGCGGGTGATTTCCGCAATGCCGACAATCTCCTTGCCGGTCACAGAATGATAGTAGAACGCCTTGTCGCCAACTTCCATCGCCCGCATATTGTTGCTGGCGCGGTGGTTGCGCACCCCGTCCCACACGGTTTCGCCTTCCTTGACGAGATCATCCCAGCCGTATTTTTCAGGTTCGGACTTCATCAGCCAGAAACGCGCCACCAATCATTCTCCCTTGTCACATGCCAGCCCCGCCGGGCGGCTGCCCGGCGGCATTAACCGAAAATTGAACATGTTTTCGCATAAGGCACCGCAGGCTTAGGGGACAATCCGTTTTGGCTAAATCTGTGGAAGAGAAGAAGGACCGGCAGAAGGAGCGCCTGGGCAAGGCCGAGCGTGACATCGTCGCGCTGGGGATTGCCGTTGCCGCGATCATCCTGTTCGTCGGTGCCGGTGGCTCGCTCATGCCGCAGATCATGCGCGCATGGATGGGCATCGGCGAAACGCCGGACATGATGCTGACCAACGCAGTGTTGCTGAACATTGCCCTGCTGATCTTCGGCTGGCGCCGCTATGCCGACTTGCAGGAGGAAGTGGCCGAACGCCGCCGGGCAGAGGAATCCGCCCGCCTGCTGGCCGAGACGGACGAGTTGACCGGATGCCTCAACCGCCGCAGCGGCACGCCCGCGATCGACGAGCTGCTGGCTTCGGCCAAGTCCAGGGCCCGCGAAGTGGCCGTCTTCATGATCGACCTCGACAACTTCAAGCAGATCAACGACCTCAACGGCCATCACGCAGGCGACCTCGTCCTGTCCACAATCGCTGCCCGTATCCGCGATTCCGTGCCAGGCGAAGGCGTGGTTGCGCGCATCGGCGGCGATGAATTCATCTGCGCCTTCGCGCATGGCGCGGAGGAGGACGAGCGGGTGGACCAGATCGCCAACCAGGTGATGAAGGCACTTGCTGCCCCGATCGAATACAAGAGCCTGTTCCTGGAACCGGCCGGCTCGCTGGGCATCTCCTCGAGTGCACGCAAGCTTGATGCAAACGACGATCCGGATGCCGAAAAGCTGATATACCGCGCCGATATCGCCATGTATCACGCGAAGAAGAACGGCCGATCCAAGCATTTCTGGTTCGAACCGCAGATGGAAGACGAGCTGCGCTTCCGCAACGAACTGGAAAGCGCGATCCGCCGTGGCATCGTGCAAGGCGAGTTCGTTCCCTTCTACGAACAGCAGGTGGACCTCGAGACTGGTGAATTGACCGGCTTCGAGATGCTCGCCCGCTGGAAATCGCCGCGTTACGGCCTTGTCAGCCCCGATGTGTTCATCCCGATTGCCGAGGAAATCGAGATGATTTCCGAGCTTTCGGAATGCCTCATCCGCCAGGCGCTGAAGGATGCCAGGGCCTGGGACCCTCGCCTCACGCTGTCGGTGAACATCTCGCCGCTGCAATTGCGCGATCCATGGTTCTCCCAGCGCTTGCTGCACCTGCTGATCGAGAGCGGGTTTCCTGCCCAGCGGCTCGAAATCGAGATCACCGAGAGCTGCCTGCACGAGAACATCGGCGCGGTGCGCACCATCGTCTCCAGCCTCAAGAACCAGGGCATCCGCATCAGCCTGGACGATTTCGGCACCGGATATTCCAGCCTCTCGCAGCTTCGATCCCTGCCTTTCGACCGCCTGAAGATCGACCGCAGCTTCGTGGCCGACATGACCCGCGAGGGCGGATCGAGCGACCTCGTCGAGGCGATCATCTCGCTCGGCAAGGGCCTTGCCCTGCCCGTTACCGCGGAAGGGATCGAGGATGCCAACGCGCTGGAAGCGCTGCGCAAGCTGGGCCACCTGAAGGGCCAGGGCTATCTCTACGGCCAGCCCGAAGATACCGAGGCTACCCGCAAGCGCCTTGCCAATATGTCGCTGCTCTGCGCGCCGGAAGAAGGCGCCGAAGGCAAGACCGCGACCGATGCCGCGGACACAACAGCCGCCCGCAAGGCTGGCTGAGAAGGCCCAACACTTTCCATCCGACATTGCACCGGGGCCACTTGCGCCCTAACTGGCTGCCATGCGCGTCGATTTTCTGAAGATGCATGGACTGGGGAACGATTTCATCGTGCTGGATGCGCGAGCAACTCCCCTGCCCGGCGAACTGACCGGCGTGAAGGCTGCCGCGCTGGCGGACAGGCGCACCGGCATCGGCTGCGACCAGCTTGTCGTGCTGCAACCGGCGGACAATGCCACCTGCACCATGCGCATCTTCAACCAGGACGGCGGCGAAGTCGAGGCTTGCGGCAATGCCACGCGCGCGGTGGGGCTGTTGCTGGGCACGCCGGCCACCATCGCCACCGCCGGCGGGATGCTCGAGACGACACCCGTCGACGGCGGCATCAGCGTGGAGCTTGAAGCCCCGCGGCTGGAGTGGGACGCGATCCCCCTCGCCTATGCGATGGACACGCTGGACATGCCGCTGGGCTGGGACGAGCTGGAACGGCCCGTTGCGGTCAATGTCGGCAATCCGCACGCGATCTTCTTCGTTCCCGATTGCGACCTCGTGCCGATGGAGGAGCTTGGCCCCCGGATCGAGCACGATCCCGTCTTCCCCGAACGGGTGAATGTGAATGTCGCCACCATTGTGGGCCAGCAAACCATCCGCCTGCGGGTGTGGGAACGCGGTGTCGGCCTTACCCGCGCCTGCGGTACCGGAGCCTGCGCCACCGCCATCGGCGCAATGCGCCGCGGCCTGGTGGACAAGTCCGTGACGGTCCACCTTCCCGGCGGCCCCTTGCAGATCACCTGGAACGAACATGGCGGCATCACTATGGCAGGCCCTGCGGCCGAAAGTTTCCGCGGATCTTTCGAATGGGACGATTTCGGGTGAGCAAGGCCGAAGTCGTGTCGCTGGGTTGCCGTCTGAATATCGCGGAAAGCGAGCGCATCCGTTCGCTCGTCGCCAACGAGAACGTTGTGGTCATCAACAGCTGCGCTGTCACTTCCGAGGCCGTACGCCAGACGCGCCAGGCAATCCGCAAGGCCCGCCGCGCGCGGCCTGATGCGCGGCTGCTCGTCACGGGATGTGCTGCGGATATCGAGCGCGAACAGCTTGCCGCCATGCCCGAAGTCGACGGCCTCATCGCCAACGAGGCGAAGCTGGATGCCCGTGCATGGAACGTGCCGGAGCCTGAAAGGACGGTTCCGCCCAGGCACACGCGCGCCTTCATCGCGGTCCAGAACGGCTGCGATCACAGCTGCACCTTCTGCGTCATCCCGCAGGGACGCGGGCGCAGCCGTTCGCTGACAATCGCGCAGGTGCTGGACGAGGTGGAGCGCCACCTGCTCCAAGGCGCGCCAGAAGTGGTGCTGACAGGCGTCGATGTCACCAGCTGGGGGCATGACCTGCCCGATGCGCCGCCACTGGGCGAACTGGTGTGCGCCGTGCTCGATACCTTCCCGCAGTTGCAGCGGCTGCGCATGTCTTCGCTGGACGGGATCGAGATCGATCCGCTGCTGTTCGAACTTTTCGCCGCAGAAGCGCGGCTGATGCCGCACCTGCACCTGTCGCTGCAACACGGGCATGACCTGATCCTCAAGCGCATGAAACGCCGTCATCTGCGGGGCGATGCGATCGAGCTGGTCGCTCGCCTGAAGGAACGCCGCCCGGAGATGGCCATCGGGGCAGACCTGATCGCCGGTTTCCCGACCGAAAGCGAAGAGCATCACGCAGCCAACCGCTCGATCATCCGCGAGCTTGGCATCGTGCACGGCCACATCTTCCCCTACTCCCCCCGCCCCGGCACGCCTGCCGCGCGCATGCCGCAGCTGGACAAGCCGCTGATCAAGCAGCGCGCCGCGGACCTGCGCGAGGACGTGGCACGGGAACGCGAGGCTTGGCTGGAAAGCCTTGTGGGCAAGCCGCTCTGCGTCCTTACGGAGACCGACGGCACCGGCTATTCCCCGAACTTCGCCCGCGTGGCCGTGCCCCACGGCACGCCTGAGGGCACGATCCTGACTGTCACGCCCACCGGTGTCGAGAAAGGCCTGCTGGCATGAGCGAAAAGAGCTGGAGCGAACGGCTGTTCGGCGGCTTCCGCAAGACATCCGAGCGCCTGTCCGACAACCTCACCGGCGTGGTCGGCACCGCCAAGCTGGACGATGCCACGCTGGACGATGTCGAGGATGCGCTGATCGTATCCGACCTCGGCCCGAAGGCTGCCGCGCGCATCCGCGCCAAGTTGGCGGAAAAGCGCTTCGGCCTCTCCATTACCGAACAGGAACTGAAGGAAGCGGTGACCGAGGAGATCGCCGAAATCCTGCGCCCGGTTGCGAAGCCGCTGGAAATCACCGCCTTCCCGCGCCCCCAGGTCATCCTGGTGATCGGGGTGAACGGATCGGGCAAGACCACCACCATCGCCAAGCTGGCCCACCTGTTCCAGGAGGACGATTACGGCGTGCTGCTGGCAGCGGGCGACACCTTCCGTGCAGCCGCCATCGGCCAGTTGAAGGTATGGGCAGACCGGATCGGCGTGGACATCGTGACCGGCCCCGAAGGCGGCGATCCCGCGAGCATCGTCTATGACGCGGTAAAGCGTGCCACCGATACCGGCATCGATGCGCTGGTGGTGGACACCGCGGGGCGCTTGCAGAACAAGAAGGAACTGATGGACGAGCTGGCCAAGATCCGCAAAGTCCTCGGCCGCCTCAACCCCGAAGCTCCGCATGACGTGGTTCTCGTGCTCGATGCCACCAACGGCCAGAACGCGCTTTCCCAGATTGACGTGTTCAAGGAAGTGGCGGGCGTCACCGGCCTGATCATGACCAAGCTGGACGGCACGGCGCGTGGCGGTGTGCTGGTGGCGGCAGCAGAACAATACGGCCTGCCGATCCACGCGATCGGCGTTGGCGAGAAGATCGACGACTTGCGCCCCTTCGATCCTGACCTTGTGGCGCGCGTGATTGCAGGGATTGCCTGATGGCCGATACCGAAACTGCCCCCAAGAAGCCCAAGTCCGGCTGGCTCAACGTGCTGGTGGATTATGGGCCGCTGCTCGTGTTCTTCCTCACCTACAAGTATTTCGCGCCGGACAAGGACGCGATTGATGACGATCTCGTCTTCGCCGTCCTCACCACCGAAGCGATCATCAAGAGCACCGGCGCCTTTATCGTCGCAGCGGTTGCCGCCTTGGCCTTCTCGAAATTCTACCTCGGCAAGGTTTCGCCGATGCTGTGGCTCTCGACGATCCTCATCGTCGGCTTCGGCGCGCTGACGAGATATTTCCAGGACGAGCATTTCATCCAGTGGAAGCCCACCATCATCTATGTCGGCTTCGGCGTGCTGCTGCTGGGCGGCTGGATGAAAGGCAAGCCCTTGCTCAAATACCTGCTCGAAGCTGCCTTCGAGGGGCTGACGGAGGAAGGCTGGCTCAAGCTGTCGCGCAACTGGGGCGTGTTCTTCCTTGCCCTCGCCGTGCTCAACACTGCGCTGATCTACATGGTCAGCTTCGAAAGCTGGCTGGCGGCCAAGCTGTGGCTGTTCCTGCCGCTCACCTTCCTCTTCACCTTCACCCAGCTGCCCATGCTCCTGAAGCACGGGCTGGCGCTGGAAGAGGAAAAGGAAGTGCTGCAAAACCCGCCGCATGAGTGAGCGGTTCCGTTTACCGCTACCGGAGAAGATACCGACGGGCTTCAGTCCTGCGATCCTTGTTCTGGTCGGGGCAACGCTGGCTTGGGCCTTATTGTCTTCGGGGAAGCAACCCGAGGGCTGCTACCGCGTCGATGCGGACCACTTCCTTGCCATCGCCGATAACGAAGTGCGGATCGTCAGCAAAGCTGTAACGCCAGAGCAGCAGACCCGGATTCCGATCAAGGAGGCAGACCGCACGCGTGGCTGGGTGCTCACGCTGGGCAAGCGGCTGGTCTACGATCCCGACAGCCCCTTCGGGATCATTCGCACGAAGGAAGCTTCTGCCTCCGAAGGCACTATGACGCTGGTGATCAACGAACTCCACGGCGAATCGCCATACGCCTTCGTTCGCAGGGACAATGGAGAGGTGGTCAAGTTCTTCGAGTTCGCCTGCGATGCCCGGGCAATTGATCCCGAAGCAGCGCGCTAAATCTCCACCTGGCTGCCCAATTCCACTACGCGATTGGTGGGCAGGCGGAAGAACTCCATTGGCGTTGCCGCGTTGCGCATCATCCAGGCGAACAGTTTTTCGCGCCAGATCATCATGCCCGGTTTCTCTGCCGAAAGCAGCGTCTGGCGGCTGAGGAAGAAGCTGGTCTGCATCATCTCGAACTTGCCGCCGCACATGTCGATCTTTTCCAGCGCCTTGGGTACGTCGGTTTCTTCCATGAAGCCGTAATGCAGGATCACCCGGTAGAAGCCGTCGCCAAGGTCCTTCACCTCGCAGCGCTCGGATTCCTCGATATAGGGCACTTCCTCGATCTTCGCGGTCAGCACCACCACCCGTTCATGCAGCACCTTGTTGTGCTTGATGTTGTGGAGCAGCGCCGAAGGCGTTCCGGTGGAGCCGGAATTCATGAAGATCGCCGTCCCGGAAACGCGCTTCGTGGAATTGTTGGCGGACTTCGCGAAGATATCCAGCGGCAGGCCGATCTCGGTCATCCGGTCGCGCATCAGCTTGCGGCCCTTCGACCACGTGGTGAGAAGCGTGAAGGCAATGGCGCCGACCAGCAGCGGGAACCAGCCACCATCGAAGAACTTGGTGAGGTTCGCCGCGAAATAGGCCCCGTCCACGATCAGGAACAGCAGCACCACCGGCACCGCGATCCACATGCGCCACTTCCAGACGCCCACGAACAGGACGGCCATCAGCAACGTGTCGAGCGTGACCGCGCCGGTCACGGCGATGCCGTATGCGCTGGCCAGGTTGGAGGAGTTGCGGAAGGTCAGCACCAGGATGATCACCGCCACCATCAGCGCCCAGTTGATCACCGGGATGTAGATCTGGCCGGAGTGTTCATCCGACGTATGACGGATGCCGAGGCGCGGCACGAAGCCGAGCTGGATCGCCTGGTGCGTGATGGAGAAGCTGCCCGAAATCACCGCTTGGCTGGCGATGAAGGTGGCTGCAGTTGCCAGCAGCACCAGCGGCAAGCGCAGGTATTCCGGTGCCAGGAAGAAAAACGGGCTCATGATCGCTTCCTCGGCCGCCGCATCGCCCAGCCCCAGGATCAACGCGCCCTGTCCGAAGTAATTGAGCAGCAGGCACGGCATGACGAAGCCGAACCATGACAGGCGCATGGGACCGCGACCGAAATGGCCCATGTCGGAATAGAGCGCTTCGGAACCGGTCACCGCCAGCACCACCGAACCCAGCGCAAGGAAGGCAAGGAACTTGTCCGTAATGAAGAACTGCACCGCGTACCAGGGATTGAGCGCTGCCAGGATCTCCGGCGTGTTGACGATCTGGATCGTGCCAAGCGTGGCAATGACGCAGAAATAGACCATCATGACGGGGGCAAACAGCGCCCCAACCTTGGCCGTGCCGCGTTTCTGGATGGCGAACAGGCCCACCAGCAGGCCAAGCGCAATGGGGATGACATAGGGCGACAGCCCCTCGTCAACGACGGTCAACCCCTCCACCGCCGATAGCACGGAGATGGCAGGCGTGATCATCGAATCGCCATAGAACAGCGCCGTGGCGAACACGCCCAGGAGCACGATCAGCCAGCCGTAATTGGTCTTGCCCAACCTGCGGGATAGCAGCGCGACCAGCGCAAGGCTGCCGCCCTGCCCGTTGTTGTCCGCCCGCATCAGGATGGAGACATACTGGATCGAGACGACCAGCGTCATCGACCAGAAGATCAGGCTGACGACACCAAGGATGTGAAGATCGTCGATCGGCAACTGGTGGGCGCCGCGAAAGGTCTCGCGAAAGGCATAGAGCGGGCTGGTGCCGATATCGCCGAAGACGATACCGATCGCACCTGCTGCCAGCTTCAGCTTGGCGCTATGCGTGTCATTGCCGTTGGTGGCTGCACTCATCGGGATTTATGCCCCTGTTCGCGTCCTGAAACGCGGGAAGGCGGCGCGAATAGCAGCGAGCGGAAGGTTCCGCAACACGCTGCATTGCAACATCACTGTTGCTCATCCGCCGCAGTGTTCTCCTGTGGCAGGGCGCCAGCCTGGGACAACATGCCTTCCAGGCGCTGCACCCTCTCGCCCATGAACAGCAGGGCGGGTTCCATATCCTCGCCTTCGGCCGGCAGCGGCATCAATTCCAAGGCCCCGCGCCAGATCTGCCGGGCCTCCATCATCCGTCCCTGCCGGATCAGCGAAAGTCCCAGGAAATAGGACGGTGCCGGGTTCTCCGGAGCGATCCGGCCAGCTTCGCGATAGGCATAGACCGCAGCCTGTGTCAGCACGCCATCGGCCTGTTCGGTCAAGGCGTTACCCAGCGCCACCCATGCCTCGAAATCCTGCGGATTCTCCTCAACCACGCCGCGAAGGATGCCGGCGGCAGTCTCGAAACGGCCCTGGCGTGCAAAACCGTCTGCCGTCACCATCATCCGGCTGCCCGAAGACAGTTCCGGACCGATCAGCAGCTCGCGCGAATCGATCATCTGCCAGTCATCCGAATACTGCTCCTGTTGCAGCGCCTTGGGCGCGGCAGGGATATCGGGACTGGCCTGCATGGTATAACCGGCAAGGCCGAAAACCAGCGCAGCAGCAAGGCTGGCCCAGGTCGCGCGCGGCAGGCGGAATACCAGCGCGGCGACGGCGAATGAAACGATGGCCAGCGCAATGGCGACGACCCAGACCATCATGCCCGGAGTGCTCACCGGTCCGAATTCGGTCAGCGGCACCTCGTTCATGGGTCCGGCGGCGGCAGCAGCCATACTCAGCAAGCTGTTCATTCCGCGCCCTCCTGCGGCTGTACCTTGCGCGTCAGGCGACCGCGAATGATCAGGCCTGCGATCAGCAACAGGACGACGGGAATCACGAACAGCGGCCAGGTCGATGCCGTGACGCGCGGCTCGTAGCTGACATAGTCGCCATAGCGTTCCACCAGCCAGGTGCGGATTTCGTCAGGCGTTTCGCCCGCGGCCAGGCGCGTACGCACCTGGTGGCGCATGTCCCCGGCCATCGGCGCGTCGCTGTCTGCAATCGACTGGCTCTGGCACTTCAGGCAGCGCAGCGTCAGCATCAGTTCCCGCGCCTGCTCCTCCAGTTCCGGGTCTTCCAGCTGGTTATAGGCATAGGGCGCAGGCGGCAGGCTGTCCTGCGCAGCCAGTGGCGCAGGAATGGCCAGAGCCAGTGCTATCAGGGCCGGAAGGGCTCTCATGCCCCCGCCTCCCGCAGCTTTTCCAGGATCAGCGGCACATGCTCTGCCCTGATGTCACCGATGTGCTGGTAGGTGATCACGCCGTTGCCATCGATCACGAAGGTTTCAGGGACGCCGGAAGAACCGATCGCCAGTTGCACCTCGCTGATGTCATCGGCACCGATGCGGGTGAACGGATTGCCATAGACCTGCAAGAACGCAGCCACGTCCTCGG
This sequence comes from Alphaproteobacteria bacterium, assembly GCA_030424845.1. Taxonomy (GTDB): domain Bacteria; phylum Pseudomonadota; class Alphaproteobacteria; order Sphingomonadales; family Sphingomonadaceae; genus Alteraurantiacibacter. The sequence continues at coordinate 381,507 of JAUHWC010000001.1, forward strand.
GCCGGTCGCGAATGGCGATGGCGACGATTTCCGCCCCGTTGTCGCGCAGGGTTTCGAGGTGCGGAGCCTCCGCCCGGCACGGCACGCACCAGCTGGCAAAAACGTTCAGCAGCCGCGGCTTGCCGTCGGCAAGGTCAGCCGTCGCCAGGCCGGGATAGCCTTCAACCGCCGGGCGCAAGTCGAATTCCGGCATCGGCTCGCCGATCATCGCGCTTTCCACGAACTCGTCCTTCGGCTGGCTCAGCTGGTAGGCGAACAGGCCGAACAGGAAGAGCGAAAGGCCGACAAGACCCCACAGGAACATGCGCAGGCGCTTCATGATGCTGTCTCCGCTGCAAGCTCGGCCTCATCGGCGCGGCGATCCGCGATCTTGCGGTCTGCCACGCGGCGGCGGATGTCGCCCGAAACCCGGCCCAGCAGCGCCAGCACGCCGCCAAGGCCGATCAGCAGGCCGCCATACCAGATCCAGGTCACGAAGGGCTTCCACCACAGGCGGAGCTGCCAGCGGCCATCCTCTGCCTGGTTGCCCAGCGCGGTATAGAGCTGGCCGTTCCAGCGCGTGGTCAGCGCCACCTCGCTGGTTTCGGTGGGCGGCGACCAGAAGCTGCGCGCCTGCGGGTTGGCCATGGCCACTTCCGTGCCCTCATAGCGCAGGGACAGGCGCGCCTCGATGGCAGTCCAGTTGGGTCCGGCAACAGGCGATACGGCTTCAAGCTGGGCGGACCATGGCCCAACTTCCACCACATCCCCGACATTGACCGCCACCAGGCGCTCTTTCTGGAAAGCGGTATCCGATGCCATGCCGAACAGGGTCACGGCCACGCCCAGATGCGCGATCACCATGCCCCAGACAGACAGCGGCAGCCGCCGCAACGAGCGGCCACGCAGCGGCAGGACACTGCCGATTGCCACCATCAAGGCCAGCGCAAGTCCGAGCAGCGGCAGGATGCCGATACCGGTAATCGCCCACAAGGCGATCACCGCCACCACCCCGGTAACAGCCAGCGCGATCACCGGCCTACGGATGCGGGCAAAGCTGTCCTGCCGCCAGCGCAGCAAGGGACCGATGGCCAGCGCAAGGAGCATGGGGAACAGGAAGATTGCACCGACGGGATTGAAGTATGGCGGCCCTACCGACACGCGCACATCAAAGGCCTCGGTCAGCAGCGGGTAAAGGGTTCCCAGCAGCACGATGCCAAGGATGGCCGACAGCGCGACATTGTTGATCACCAGCCCGCCCTCGCGGCTGAGGATGGAGAAGCGTTCGCCTTCGGCCACGGTGCTGGCACGCGTGGCGAAGATCGCCAGCGCGCCACCGATATTGAGCGCCAGCAGCGCAAGGATGAAACTGCCACGTTCGGGGTCAACGGCAAAGGCATGGACCGAGGTGAGGATCCCCGAGCGCACGAGGAAGGTGCCCACCATGCTCATGGAAAAGGCGATCACGCCGAGCATTACCGTCCAGGCGCGCAAGGCGTCGCGCGCGGCCAGCACGCTGACGGAATGGAGCAGGGCCGTTGCCGCCAGCCACGGCATGAGCGAGGCGTTTTCCACCGGGTCCCAGAACCACCAGCCGCCCCAGCCGAGCTCGTAATAGGCCCAATAGGAACCGGCCGCGATGCCCAGCGTCAGCAGCACCCACGCCCCCAGAACCCAGGGGCGCATGACCCGCGCAAACTCTGGCGTGACCTGCCGCGTCAGCAGCGCGCCCACCACGAAGCTGAAGGCTACCGACAGGCCGACATAGCCGAAGTAGAGCGTGGGCGGATGGAAGGCGAGCCCGATATCCTGCAACAGCGGGTTGAGGCCGTTGCCTTCTGCCGGCGCGACGGCGAGCCGCTCGAACGGGTTGGAGGCAAACAGCAGGAAGGCGTAAAACCCGAGAGCCACGAAAGCCTGCGCGCCCAGCGTGGCCAGCATGGTCCTTTCCGGCAGGCGCCGCTCGATGAATGCGATGAGGCCGCCGGCAAGCGCCATCACCGTGACCCACAGCAGCATGGAACCCTCGTGGTTGCCCCAGGCTCCGGACAGCTTGAAGATCATCGGCTTTGCGGAATGGGAATTGTTCGCCACCAGCGCCACCGACAGGTCCGTTCGGGCAAACAGCCACAGCAGCATCAGGAAGGAGAGGCCGCACAGCAATGCCTGCACCAGCGCGGCCGGACGGGCAAGGACGGCAATCCCCTCTCCCCCTTCGCGAAGGCCCAGGAAGCCGGCGAACAATTGCAGGCCCGCCAGTGCAGCGGCAAACCAGAGCGCGACAAGGCCGAATTCCGCAATCACTCCAGCGTCGCCTCGATCTCGGCGCGAACCTCTTCGGTGGACATGCCCTCCAGTTCGCGCGGCATGTAGTTCTCGTCATGCTTGGCCAGCAGGTTGGTGGCGATGAAGGTGCCATCCGCCCCCATGCTGCCTTCCGCGACGACACCCGATCCTTCAACGAACAGCGCCGGCACGATACCGGTAAAGCTGACCGGAACGCGCGCCTCGCCATCTCCGACGATGAATTGCACGGTCACGCCATCCTCCGCCGTGTCGATGGAGCCCATTTCCACCATGCCGCCAAGACGCACCGCCTCGTCCGGTCCGGGCGCTTCGGCAACGATCTCGCTCGGCAGGTAGAAATAATTGGCCTGGTTACGCAGCGCCCAGGCAGCCAGCAGGCCCGCGCCCACCAGCGCAACCAGCGCGATGACCAGCAGCACCAGCCGCTGGTGCTTCGGTTTGATCCCGGTGTTCATTCTTCGCCCTTGTTGCCTCTCGCCTTGTCACGCTTCTCTTCCGACCTCAGCATGGCAAGCCAGCTCCATGCCAGCAGCGCCACGACGCTGACGATTGTCACCGCATAGGCACCGTGGACGAAGGCCATCATGTCGAATGTTTCGCGCATCGCCAGCCCTTACAGCCCTTCTGCGGCCTGCATGGCCTTGCGCCGCAGCCGCGCCTCTGCCTGCATGTCGGCCAGGATGGTGCGCATGCGCATCAGCACGATCGCGCCGAACAAGAGGCTGAAACCGAGCGTCGCACCCAGCAGGGGATAAAGATAGACCGCGTCGATGGCGGAATTGCCCATTGTCAGGCTGGGCGGCTGGTGGAGCGAGTTCCACCACACGACAGATCGGTTGATGATCGGGATGTTGATCGCCCCGACCAGCCCGAAAATCGCCGCGATACGGCTGGAAGAACCTTCCTTCGCAAGGGCTGACGACAGGGCGATGTAGCCCAGGTAGAGGAACAGCAGCACCAGCATGGAGGTGAGCCTGCCGTCCCAGACCCACCACGTGCCCCAGGTCGGGCGCCCCCAGATGGAGCCGGTGGCAAGGCAGATGAAGGCAAAGACTGCTCCGGGAACCGCCGCAGCACGCGCGCCGATGGCGGCCAGCGGGTGCCGCCAGACCAGTTCGACCAGGCTGGCGATGGCAATCGTTGTCCAGCCGCCCATGCCCAGCCAGGCGGCGGGCACGTGGATGAAGAGGATCTTCACGCTGTCGCCCATCAGCCTGTCCGGAGGGGCATTGAGGTAGCCCGGAACCAGCGAGACCAGGATCAGGACAACGCCACCCACCAGCAGGAGCGGGGTGAGCCATTTGGCAAGCCTCAGGAAGCGGGCGGGATTGGCGAAACCGTGCATCGGATCAGTGGGCAAACAATCGCGAAATTGCGTTTGTCCCTTTGGCATCTGCGGCCCCGGACCACAAGGCCCGAAGGGCCGAATTTCGCCGATTCCGCGGCTTTCTGCCTGTTTGCCGTCAGCGACCGATCAGCTTGCGCGCCGTTTCGCCGGCGACAACCTCTGCCCCTTGCCCGCTGGCGGCACTCTCCCGCCAGATTTCCCGCAAGCGGTCCGGGATCTGTCCGATGCGCCGGTTCACCGTTTCCGCGGTGCAGGGCTGCCCGTCACGGCGAGCAAGGTATTCGAGGCTGACGTTGATGATACCGCCTGCGTTGATCACGTAATCGGGCGCATAGAGGATATCGCGCCGGAACAGTTCCACGCCGTTCTCGGGCCGGGCGATCTGGTTGTTCGCCCCGCCGGCAACGATCGCGCAGTCGAGCGCGGCGACGCCGTTCGTATCCAGGATCGCGCCCAGCGCATTGGGTGAAAAGACATCGCAGGGCGTGGACATGATCTCGCCAGCGGCAACCGCCTTTCCCCCCACGTCGGCAGCCAGCCTCGCGGCTCTGGCTTCATCGATATCGGCCATGGTCAACCGGGCACCCTCTGCCGCCAGCAGCCGGGCTACCCCGCTGCCTACGCTGCCGCAGCCTTGCAGGGCCACGTGGACACCGGCCATGTTCGCCTTGCCCAGCTTGTGTTCCACGGCCGCCTTGATGCCCAGATAGATGCCGTAAGCCGTGAAAGGTCCCGGATCGCCGCCGGCCATGCCTTGTTCCACCGGAAGTCCGCAGACGTGGCTGGTGCGCTTCGAGATGGCGACCATGTCCGCCTCGCTCGCCCCGACATCCTCCGCCGTCACATAGGCTCCGCCCAGCGCCTCGATCGCATCGCCGAATGCGTCGAGCATGGCTTCGGTCTTGGTGCCGTCGGAATCGAGCAGGACAACCGCCTTGCCCCCTCCCATCGGCAGGCCCGCCATGGCGTTCTTGTAGCTCATGCCGCGCGACAGGCGCAGGGCATCTGTCATGGCATCGGCCGGATCGGGATAATGCCAGAATCGCGTTCCACCGGCACCGGGGCCGCAATGGGTGGAATGGAGCGCGATGATGGCGGTCAGGCCCGATTTGCGATCATGCACAAGCTCGATCCACTCATGCTCGTCCCAATCGGGTGAATTCAGGAAAGTTGCCATGCTGACTTGCCCCTTTTCGGCATTTTGCGGCAGCGCTGGGAACGAGGGAAATGGGGCGATCGACGGGATCCGAACCCGCGACCTCCGGTACCACAAACCGGCGCTCTAACCAACTGAGCTACGATCGCCATGTCCCTGGCACGCATGCCGAGATGCGTGGCTGTTAGGGCCCTGCGCCAGCCGGTCAAGCGGCTAATCGCGCAGGAAGCCGCCTCTTGCACAGGCGATGCCTCTTGCAAAGCAAAAATTGCGCTGGGCGCGCCGGAGGGCAAGATTATTGCCCTACTTGCCAGCGCTTGTGCGGCCACTATCACCCGTCTGATGACGAATCCCGGCGATACAAGCGCTGAATTGCTGCTGAGAGAATCAGGCATGCGGCGGGTCCCGACTGACCGGTTGGAGTTGCTCTACTGCCCGAATTTCCTGCCCGCCCCGCTATGCCAGCGGCTGGTTGCGCTGATCGAGAAGGATCGCCGCCCCTCCACCATCGCCGATGCCAATGGCGACAACTACTTCCGCACCAGCGAAACCTGCGACCTGGATGCACGCGAACCGGCCGTGCGCGATCTTGAGGAGCGGCTCTTCGCGCTCAACCGGATAGCTCCGGCACACGGTGAACCCGTGCAGGGCCAGCGCTATGACGTGGGACAGGAGTTCAAGGCCCACACCGACTATTTCGAGCCAGACGGGCCGGACTTCGAGAAGTTCTGTACCGTTGCCGGCAACCGCACCTGGACCTTCATGATCTACCTGAACGACGTGTCGTCAGGTGGAGGCACGCGCTTCAAGACAATCAAGAAAACCTTCCAGCCGGAAACAGGCACGCTGGTGTGCTGGAACAACAAGCGCGCCGACGGGCGCTTCAACCCCAATACGCTCCATCACGGCATGAAGGTGCGCAAGGGCATGAAATATGTGATCACCAAATGGTATCGCGAAAGGCCCTGGGGGTAACACCATGACGATCCGGAAAGGCAGCTGCCACTGCGGCACCGTGCAATTCGAAGCAGATCTACCCGAGGAATTGGGCGGATCGCGCTGCAACTGCTCGATCTGCGCCATGAAGGGCGCGGTGATGGTCTATCTGCCACTCGAAAAGCTGCGGGTGACTGCGGGCGAGGATGACCTTGCCTGCTACCAATTCAACACCAGGGTGGCGAAACACCACTTCTGCCGGCATTGCGGCATCCATTGCTTCCACCAGGCCCGTTCCGACCCGGATCTCTATGCGATCAATGCCTCCACGCTCGAAGGTGTGCGCCCTTACGAGGATTTCCCGCTTGTCCCGGTGAATGACGGCCAGCATCACCAGTTGGACCACGGCGGGGAACGGCGGTTGAGCGGCACGCTGACCTTCACCCCGTCGGCTGACGGCAAGTGGCAGAAGGACGGCTGGTAGCGCCGACGAAAAAGGGCGGCCCCGCAGGACCGCCCTCTTGAATTTCGCTTGTCGCTGCTCGCTTACTTCTTGAGCGAGAGACCGCCGAAACGCTTGTTGAACTTGGCAACGCGGCCACCGTCCTGGATGCGCTGCGGACCACCGGTCCATGCCGGGTGGCTGGTCGGGTCGATTTCCAGCGTCATGGTGTCGCCTTCACTGCCCCAGGTGGAGCGCGTCTGGAATTCGGTGCCATCGGTCATCTTGACCGTGATCATGTGGTAATCGGGATGCGTATCGGCCTTCATGGCATGTGTCCTTTGCGTGCGACCGGTTCCGACCGGCCTTGCATGATGGGATTCAAGAAAGGCGCGCTCATAACCGCGCAACGCCTGTTTGGCAACAGCAAACGGTCCTTGCCGGCCTTGGCCGGCTGAAACCTACTCGGGCGCGTCGGCGATCATGGCGGTGAACTGCACCTCGCAGGTCACCTTGCCCTCAACGCTGGCCTTGCCCCAGAACTTGCACACCTTGGCGCGCTGCTGGACGAAGCCGACGTTCAGTTCGAGCAGGCAGCCCGGCTCCACCGGAGCGCGGAACTTGGCGTTCTCGATGGCCATGAAGTAAACCAGCTTGCCGCTGCCGGCGAGATCGAGCGTTTCCACGGCGAGGATGCCGGCAGCCTGGGCCAGCGCCTCCACCTGCAAAACGCCCGGCATGATCGGACGGCCCGGGAAATGGCCCTGGAAGAAGGACTCGTTGAAGCTCACCGCCTTGATCGCGGTGATCTCCTCACCCTTCTTCAGTTCCGCCACCCGGTCGACCAGCAGCATCGGGTAGCGATGCGGCAGGGCCTTGAGGATGCGTGCAATATCGTATGGCTTGTCGCTGTCGCTCATGCCCTGCTCCCTCGTCCGATGTGCTTAGTTGCGGCGAACTTCGTCACCGGAAGCCGGAGCGGCCTGGCCAGCGGCCTGCTGCTGTGCGGCGAAGGCTGCGAAGATCTGCTGCACCTGCTGCAAGAGCTGCACGGTGGCCTGGGTGGGCTGCCAGCCCTGCGGCGGGGTGATGGAAACCGTGGGAATGCGGGTATTCAGCGCCGCGATCACATCACCGGTCAGGTTCATCTCGTCAGCCGCGAAGTCGATCGCTTCCGGTGCCAGCATGATCGAGACACTCTTGTCGGCCATCACCTGTTCCACTGCCGGGCGGTACTGCTGGCCGATCTGGTTCACCACATAAAGGCGCGCCATCTGGATCGGGCCCTGGATCTGGGCGATCTGCTGGTCGATGCTCTGTGCCTGCTGCACCAGGTTGTCATCCGCAGCCGCAGCTTCCTCGTCGCTCAGCTGGCCGTCACCATTGGTGTCGAGCGGCTGCAACAGCTGCGAGCGCTGCTGGATCAGCTGCTCGGCCTGCTGGGCCTGCGCCTGATAGGTGGTGCTGATCTGCTGGAAGCCCGTCTGCAGGGCCTGCGAACCGGCCACGGACAGGCCGATGTCGGCATAGCCCATGCCGTTGACCTGGGCGCTGGCGGGCGCGGAAATGGCAGCAATTGCGATACCGGCAGCGAGTGCCGGCTTCAAAATCTTGTCAAACATCAGAATGCGGTTCCTACGTTGAAGGAAAGTGTCTTGGTTTCATCGCCCAATTCCTTGAGGAAGGTCTTGGCGAGGTCGATGCGGAACGGGCCGAAGGGCGAGTTCCAGTTGATGCCCACGCCGACGGACAGGCGCGGACTGGGCGTATTGCCGAGGAATTGCTCGGTAAACGGCGGCAACTGCAGGCCGATGGCGGTGTTGATGGAACCATCGGGCGCAATCGGATTGGTGACGGTTTCGGCACCGGTCACGTTGCCGGCATCATCGCGGACAAGCTGCGTGTACTGCGGCAAGCCGTTGGAATCGCGCTGGGCGATGAACAGCCCGTCGGGCAGCGGGCTCTGCGTGAGCGTGGGCCTGCGGACACCCCAGACAGAGCCGATGTCGACGAAGACCGACGGACGCAGCCCCATCTCGCGAGCGCCGGAGCCCAGGGGGATCTCCAGCTCTGCACGGCCGAAGTAGTAGAAGCGGCCACCCAAGGCATCATCCTGGATGTTCCGGCTGTCCAGCGGCTGCAGGACCTGGTCACCGTTCTCGTCCTGGACATAGAAACGCCGCACGACACGCGGACCGATGCCGCGAATATCGAAGCCGCGCATGTCGGGTTCGCCCAGGAAGAAGCGGTCTGTCAAGCGGACCTGGTCACCCAGGCCGGTGATGGCACCGCCCTCCCCGCGCAGCGAGAAGATGAAGTTGCTGCCCAGGTTCCAGAACTTCACCGCTTCGGCAGTGAAGCGCAGGAATTGCGTGTTTCCGCCAAGGCCGGCGAAGGCGACCCCGACGTTGATATTCTCGCCGCGCGTCGGGCGCAGGCGCGAATCCATCGTGTTGTAGACCGCCGACAGGCCAAGGATCGAATTGGTGCGCGAACCGATCGCGTCGCACAGGTAACGTCCCGCCAGCAGCGGTTCGCACTGGCTCACCCCGTCGCCATCGAAATCGGCGAAGAAGGAGTTCTCGTCGATCGTGATGTCTTCGAAGTTGAGCGTGTGCTGTCCGATCAGCGAGAGATATTCGGTCACCGGCACGCCCAGGCGCAGGCCAACACCGGTGGTGGTCTGCTCGTAAGTCGCGCTCTGGCGGTTGAAATAGCCGTTGTTGTAATCCTGCCGGTAGATGTCGATGCCGGCGAAGATATTGCGGTCGAACAGGTAGGGCTCGGTAAAGCTGATCGAGCCCGAGCGCGAATAACGCGAGTAGTTCAGCGACAGGCCGACCGTCTGGCCGCGCCCGCGGAAGTTGTTCTGCCGGATGGAGCCCTGGAAGATGAAGCTTTCCAGCGAGGAGAAACCGGCCGAGAGCGAAAGTTCGCCGGTCGGCTCTTCCTGCAGGTTGGCCTGCAGGATGATCCGGTCAGGCGCACTGCCTTCGACCTGCTCGACCTCGAAGTTCTCCTGAAAGTAACCCAGCGAGTTGATGCGCGCGGTGGAGCGGGAAACCTGCAGCGAGCTGAAGGCATCGCCTTCCACGATGCGGAATTCGCGGCGGATCACCTTGTCCTGCGTCAGCGTGTTGCCGTTGATGTCGATCGATTCGACATAGACGCGCGGCGCGTCGGTCAGGGTGAAGCGCACGTCCATCGTGCGGTTTTCGCGATCGGGGAAGAATTCCGGACGGACCTGGGCAAAAGCATAGCCATAGGTGCCGGCGGTTTCCGTCAGGGCCTCGATCGTGTTGTCGACCAGTTCTGCGTTGTACCAGTCGCCTTCCTCGATCCCCAGCGACGCGGTGAGCAGGTCACTGTCGAAATCGCGCAGCTGGCTGATAGCCTCGACATTGCCGAACCTGTAGCGTTCGCCTTCTTCGAGGACGTAAGTGATGATGAAATCGCGCTTGTCCGGCGTGAGTTCGGCCACGGCGGAGACGACGCGGAAATCGGCGTAACCCTCGGTCAGGTAGAACTGGCGCAGCAGCTGCTGGTCATATTGCAGCCTGTCGGGGTCATAGCTGGTGTTGGAGCTGAAGATCTTCAGCAGACCGGATTCCTTGGTCACCATCTCGCCGCGCAGCTTGCCGTCGGAGAAGGCATCGTTGCCGATGATGTTGATCTGGCGGACCTTGGACTTCGGGCCTTCGGTGATCTCGTAGATCACGTCCACCCGGTTCTGGTCCAGCATCACCATCTGCGGTTCGACCACGGCGGCATAGCGGCCCTGGCGCTTGTACAGCTCGATGATGCGGGCAACGTCGGCACGGACGCGCGAACGGGTGAAGATCTGGCGCGGGGAGAGATTGATCTCCTCGATGATCTCCTCATCATCGAGGCGGCGATTGCCTTCGAAGATGATGCGGTTGATGATCGGGTTTTCCTCGACCGTGATCAGCACGTTGCCGTTGTTGTTGGCAATCTCGAAGTCGGCGAACAGTTCGGTCGCGGCAAGGTCGATCAGGGCCTGGTCGGCGCGAGCGGCGGTATAGACCTGGCCGACGCGCAGCTGGATGTAGCTGATGATCGTATCCGGCTCGAGGCGCTGGGCGCCTGCAACCGTGATCGTGCGGATGATGTCGCCCTGTTCCTGCACGGTTGCGGGCGCGGGTTCGGACGCGGGTTCCGGAGCCGGCGTGGCAGCAGGCGCGGCGGCACCTTCCCCGCCGGTATCCTGCGCAAGAGCGGCAGAGGGCAATCCTGCCAGGATCGTGCAGCCCAACAGGGCCGCTGCAAAGTGCGAAGCGTTCATGCTGTTCGCCTTGGAATTCATCATCCCGTCCATTTCCATCGGCATCATGCCATTGACCTTGGCGCCGTTCCGGCCCGACCCCCTCGGGCCATATTCCACAACCGTTCACAAGGTGAAAGGCGCCCCTTGCCCGATGCTGCCCGGACTATCAAGCGATCAGGGGGATATAAGCGCCGCAGCTGTTTCCTTTTCCCCGCCTAGCTGCCCCAGAAGGTAAGCTTTGCGATATCGACCAGTGTGACGAACAGCATCAGCGCAAGCACGAATGCAAGCCCGGTGCGGAACGCCCATTCCTGACTGCGAGCGCTGGCTGGTTTCCGGCGGATTGCCTCTGCCGCATAAAAAGCCAGGTGCCCGCCGTCGAGGACGGGAATTGGCAGCAGGTTGATGAATGCCAAATTAAGCGAGATGAAGGCCACGAAGCTGACAAATTCCGGCCAGCCCAGGCTCAGCTGTTCACCCGAATACTTGGCCATCGTGATCGGACCGCCCAGCTCCTTCACGCTGCGTTCGCCCATGATGATCTGGCCGATGCCCGTGACCATCATCTTCAGCGCGTTCCAGCTTTCCCCAACCGCAAAAGCCGTGGCCTCGATGGGGCCGACAGGCACGAATTCCCCGCCTTCAGGCCCCACACCGATCATTCCCAGGCGCGATTCATTGCCGAAGCGATCGACCATGTCGACGCTGGCAATGGTGACCGGGACCACCAGTTCCGCCCCGTCGCGCTCGATCGTCAGGTCGACGGTCCGCCCGGGAAAGGCGACCACTTCATTGCGGATGTCGCGGAAATCGGCAATCGGGGTCTCATCCACCGCGATGATGCGGTCACCCAGCTCCACCCCGGCTTCCATCGCGGCCGAATCCTCGGAAAACAGGCCTACAACGGGCGGTATGGTGGGCTTGCCGTAAGCCATCGCGAAAGCAGCGAAGATCGCCACCGCGATCAGGATGTTGGTAACCGGCCCGGCCGCGACAATCAGCGCCTTCTGGTGCAGCGGCTTGGACTGGAAACATTTCTCCCGCTCTTCGCGCGGCAGGGCGAGATATTCCTCGGACGGCTCGCTTGCAGGGCTCATGTCACCGGCAAACTGGACATAGCCGCCCAGCGGCAAAGCCGAGAGCCGCCAGCGGGTGCCGCGCTTGTCGGTCCACCCGGTCACTTCCTTGCCGAAACCGACGGAAAAGACATCCGCCTTCACGCCGAACCAGCGCCCGACGAGGTAATGCCCCAGTTCATGCAGCGTGACGAGAGGCCCCAGCATCAGCAGGAAGCCGACCACCATCATCCACAAGGGTACGCTTTCAAACGAATCTGCCATCTATTCAGGCATGCTCCCGCAGTTCTTCGGCCAGTTTGCGCGCTTCGGCATCGACCGCAAGCACTTCTGCAAGACTGGTCGGTGCGGGCGGCAACCGGGTTTCGAGTGTTCTGGCGACCAATGACGAAATTTGGGTGAACGTGATCTGACCGTCAAGGAAAGCAGCCACGGCCACCTCGTTGGCGGCATTGAGCACCGCCGGGGCCGCTCCGCCCGCATGGGCCGCCTCGCGCGCCAGCTTCGTGGCGGGGAAACGGTCCTCGTCCGGCTCGAAGAAGGTCAGCTGCCCGATCGTCGGCAGGTCCAGTGCCTTGCAACTGGTATCCATCCGCCCGGGCCATGCCAGGCAGCTGGCAATCGGCACACGCATGTCGGAAGGGCCAAGCTGGGCCAGCGTTGATCCGTCGCGGTACTCGACCATCGAATGGATCACGCTTTGCGGGTGGACCACGATGCGCAGGCGATCCAGCCCCACGGGGAAGAGGTGCCACGCCTCGATGAATTCCAGCCCCTTGTTCATCATGGTGGCGGAATCGATGGTGATCTTCGCGCCCATGTCCCAATTGGGATGCTTGAGCGCCTGTTCCCGCTTGGCGCTGGCGAGCTGTTCGTGACTCCATTCGCGGAACGGCCCACCGCTTGCGGTCAGCGTGATCCAGCGGATATCGGCCAGTTCGCCGCCATCAAGACACTGGAAGATCGCGTTGTGCTCACTGTCGGTAGGCAGCAGCGTTGCGCCGTGCCTGGCCACTGCATCCATCAGGATGTCGCCCGCCGAAACCAGCGCTTCCTTGTTGGCAAGCGCGATACACTTGCCCTGCTCCACCGCTGCCATCACGGGAGCAAGACCAGCGCAGCCGACGATGGCGGCCACGGTCATGTCCGCCCCGAGCGATGCCGCTTCACACAGCGCCTGCGCCCCGCCCTCTGCGCTGATCGAGGTGCCGGACAGCGCTTCGCGCAAGTCGGCAAGGCAGGCTGCATCGCCCACCACCGCCATTTCCGCGCCGAATTCAATCGCCAGCGCCGCCAGTTCCTTCGCGGAGCAATTGGCGGTGAGCGCCTTCACGTCCCACGCCTCGCGGTTCTGCCGGATCAGGTCCAGCGTGCTGGCACCGATGGAGCCGGTGGCACCGAGGATGGTGATCGAGCGGGTCATCACATGTAACTGACGTTGAAGATCAGGCCGAGCACGATGGTGACCGGGATCAGGCCATCGGTACGATCGAACACGCCGCCATGGCCGGGAATGAGGTTGGAGGAGTCCTTCAAGCCGGCGCGTCGCTTCAGATAGCTTTCCAGGAAATCGCCCGCTTGGGCGACCACGGCCAGCAAGGCCCCGATGGCAACACCCACCACCACCGCGAGGATCGAGAAAGGCTCAGGCTCGGGCGTCTTGCCGGAGGTTATCCCTTGCGCCAGGATCATGAACGTTCCCACGAGCCCACCTGCGACAACCATTGCGCCAATCAGCCCTGCCCAGGTCTTGGAAGGGCTGATCGACGGGGCAATCTTCCGTTTGCCGAACGTGCGCCCGCAGAAATAGGCTGAAACATCGACCAGGATCACCACGGCCATCACGAAAAGCACCAGGACCGGATCGCCCGATGTCAGGAACCATGCGGCAAGCCCGATGTAGGCGGCCCCGAAGATCAGCCAGCCGGCCTTGCCGACCGGACCGAAACCCCCGCGCAGCACCATGCGTGTCATTTCCGCGAAGGTCGCCAGCGCGACAAGATAGATGAACCCCTTCAGCCACCAGCCGCCGGCCACGAATGCACCAATGGCAATTGCCAGCATGACGATGGCCGACAGTGTCCGGATGCCGAGATCGGACTTCTTCCTGGGTGTTTCCGCCGCCTCAGCGTCCGCCATATCGCCTCTCCCGCCTTGCAAATTCCTCCAGCGCGGCGCGCAGGTGGCCTTCGTCGAAATCGGGCCATAGCACGTCGGTGAAGATCATCTCCGCGTAGGCCGATTGCCATAGCAGGAAATTGGACAGGCGCACCTCGCCGCTGGTGCGGATGAGCAGGTCGAGCGGTGGCAGGTCCGCGGTGTCGAGGTTGGCGGCGATGCTCTCCACACTCACCTCACCCGCCGCCGCCGCCTTGGCCGCAGCGCGGGCGATCTCCTGCTGCGAACCGTAGTTCAGCGCAACCGCCAGCGTGCGCTGGCCGCCGCTTGTCTTGTCCAGCGCATGCTCCAGTCGTTCGACAATATCGGGCTGGAACGCCTTGTAATCCCCGATAATCCTGAGCTTCACCTGCTGTTCCACCATGTCATCGAGGTTCGCCTCGATAAAGCGGCGCATCAGGTTCATGAGGTCGGAAATCTCCTCCTCGTCGCGCTTCCAGTTCTCGGACGAGAAGGCGTAGAGCGTGAGGCATTCCACGCCCAGCTTCTCGCACGCCCTGACCGTGCGGCGCACCGCCTCCCCGCCCTCGCGGTGCCCCATGGCGCGCGGCAAGTGCCGCTTTTTCGCCCAGCGGCCATTGCCATCCATGATGATGGCGACATGGCGGGGAGTGGTTGCGTCCGTCATTTGCGTGATCCGTATGCGATAAGCCCGGCGATCACTGCGTCATGATTTCCTTTTCCTTCTGCGCGGCGGCAGCATCGGTGTCGGCAACATATTTGTCAGTCAGCTTCTGCACTTCGTCCTCGAGGCGCTTGCGGTCGTCCTCGGAGATTTCCTTCTTCTTCTCGTCTTCCTTCAGCGCCTCGTTCGCATCGCGACGGACGTTGCGGATCGCCACCTTGGCCTTTTCGGCATAGGAGCCGGCGAGCTTGGCCAGTTCCTTGCGACGCTCCTCCGTCAGATCAGGCATCGGCAGGCGGATCGTCTGGCCATCGGTCATCGGGTTCAGGCCAAGGTTGGCGTGGGCGATGCCCTTTTCCACCGCGATCACATTGCCCTTGTCCCACACCTGCACGCTGAGCATGCGCGGTTCCGGGGCAGAGACGGTCGCGACCTGGTTGATCGGCATCATCGCGCCGTAAACCTCGCACATCACCGGATCGAGCAGCGCCACATTGGCACGGCCCGTGCGCAGGCCCGAAAGGTCGCCCTTCAGGCTTTCGACAGCGCCTGCCATCCGGCGCTCAACATCGGCCTTGTCATACTTCGGCATCGTCTCAGTCCTTCTGTACTATCGTCTGCACACCCTCGCCCGCCAGCACGCGCGCGACATTGCCCTTTTCACGGATCGAAAAGACCACGATGGGAATGTCGTTATCGCGGCACAGCGCCACGGCTGAAGCGTCCATGACCTTCAGGTTATCTGCCAACACCTTGCCATAGGTGACTGTATCGAAACGTTTTGCATCCGGGTTGCTCTTGGGGTCGGAATCATAGACCCCGTCCACGCTGGTACCCTTCAAGAGCGCATCACAGCGCATCTCCGCCGCACGCAGCGCAGCCCCGCTATCGGTGGTGAAGTAAGGAGCGCCCACGCCGGCCGCAAAGATCACCACGCGGCCCTTTTCGAGGTGGCGCTCTGCCCTTCGCCGGATCACCGGCTCGCACACCTGGTCCATCTGCACCGCGCTCTGCACGCGGGTATGCACGCCGAGCTGTTCCAGCGCGCTCTGCATCGCCAGCGCATTCATCACCGTGGCGAGCATGCCCATGTAATCCGCCTGCGCCCGGTCCATCCCCTGCGCAGCGCCTGCCATGCCGCGGAAGATATTGCCGCCGCCGATCACCAGGCAGATCTGCAAGCCGCTGTCCTTGGCGGCCTTCACTTCCTTGGCCAGCTCAAGCACGGTGGCCGGATCGATGCCAAACTGCTGGTCCCCCATAAGCACTTCGCCAGAGAGCTTGAGAAGGATGCGTTTGGAATCGGGCAGGAGCATATCGGACATGGCCTCTTTCGAGTGGTTTGCGCCCTTATAGAGTGCGACTGCGAAGTGCCAAGTGGGTTGGCGGGGAAGTTGCCCGGGGTGTGGAAATCCCTTGCGGTGGATCTTCCTCGCCCCACAAGCAAAACGGCCGCCGAACCAAGGTCCGGCGGCCGCCTCTTGTTTCTCGCGATCCGGAAGGATCAGCCGGCGACGGCGGCAGCCACTTCTGCTGCGAAGTCGCTTTCTTCCTTCTCGATGCCTTCGCCCAGCTGGAAGCGGACATAGTCCACCAGCTGGATGGGCTTGCCGGCTTCCTTGCCGGCCTGCGCCACGACGTCAGCGATCGGGGTCTTGTTGTCCATCACGAAGATCTGGCTGAGGAGAGCGTTCTCCTTGGCGAACTTCTTGATGGCGCCTTCCACCATCTTTTCCTGCACGTTTTCAGGCTTGCCGCTTTCGGCAGCCTTTTCCTGTGCGATCTTGCGCTCGCGCTCGATCACGTCGGCGTCGAGGCCGTCAGCGTCGAGAGCCTGCGGGAAAGCGGCGGCGATGTGCATGGCCAGCTGCTTGCCCAGTGCTTCGAGAACGGCGGCATCGGCTTCGGATTCGAGCGCCACCAGCACGCCGATCTTGCCCAGGTTGGGAGCAGCGGCATTGTGCATGTAGGGCACGATCACGCCATTGGAGACCGAAACGGTCTTCATGCGGCGAACCTGCTGGTTCTCGCCGATGGTGGCGACGTTGTTGGTCAGCTTGTCGGACACGGTGCCGCCATCGGGATAGGCTGCAGCCTTGAGCGCTTCGACGTCATCGCCATCAACGCCCAGGGCAACTTCGGTGGTCTTGCGCACGAAGTCCTGGAACTGTTCGTTTTTGGCGACGAAGTCGGTTTCGGAGTTCACTTCCACGGCAACGCCGCGGGTGCCTTCCACGGCCACGCCCACGAGGCCCTCTGCCGCGGTGCGGCTGGACTTCTTCTGGACGGCAGCGAGGCCCTTGGCGCGCAGAGCGTCCACGGCAGCTTCCAGATCGCCATTGGTCTCTTCCAGAGCCTTCTTGGCATCCATCATGCCTGCGCCGGACATTTCGCGCAGTTTCTTCACATCAGCGGCAGTAAAAGCAGCCATCTGTCTGTTCCTTCTAATCTGGTGTGGCGCGGCCGGGCCCGCATTCACAGGCCCGGCGCGCTAACTTGCAATTGTGACGCGCGCCTTACTCGGCGGCAGCAGTTTCGGCCGGTGCTTCTTCGGCAACGGCTTCTTCTGCGGGCGGAGCATCCATGGCGCCGATATCGGCACCCGAATCCGCCACGTTGTCAGCACCACCCTTGGTGGCAGCCTGGCTCACGGCATCGCAATACAGGCGCACGGCGCGGCTGGCATCGTCATTGCCGGGAACCGGGAAGGCGATGCCGGACGGGTCAACATTGGTATCGAGAATGGCGATAACAGGAATGCCGAGCACGTTGGCTTCCTTGATCGCCAGTTCCTCCTTGTTGGCATCGATCACGAACATCACGTCCGGGATGCCGCCCATGTCGCGGATACCGCCCAGCGACAGTTCCAGCTTGTCCTTCTCGCGGGTCAGCTGGAGGATTTCCTTCTTGGTCAGGCCGTGCAGGTCACCCGAAAGCTGCTCTTCCAGCGCCTTGAGGCGCTTGATCGACTGGCTGATCGTCTTCCAGTTGGTGAGCATGCCGCCCAGCCAGCGGTGGTTGACGAAGTGCTGGCCGCAAGCACGCGCCGCCTGTGCGATCGGCTCCTGCGCCTGGCGCTTGGTGCCGACGAACAGGACCTTGCCGCCTGCGCGCACGGTGGAGGACACGAAGTCCAGGGCGCGAGCCATCAGCGGAACGGTCTGCGACAGGTCGATGATGTGAACACCGTTGCGGGCGCCGAAGATATACGGCTTCATCCGCGGGTTCCAGCGGTGGGTCTGGTGGCCGAAGTGTGCGCCGGCCTCGATCAATTGCTGCATGGTGACGGTAGGAGCCGCCATAATCAAATTCCTTCCGGTTAGTCCTCTGGCAGAGCGGGGAACCGGGTTCGGGATCGCTGTCCCGCAACCGGCACCGGTATGTGTGCCTGCCATGTGAATTTGCCGCCTTCACTCCCCTGCCGGATTGGCAGGATTGCAGACGACGCGGCGGCCCTTAGCGGCAGTCTTGCCCGATTACCACCCCAAATCGCATGCGAGGCCCGGCGCGGCAGAAAGACGCTTGACAGGATCGGAACGAAATGAGAACAGAATGGAACAAACACGGAACTTACACAGGAATCGCCGTCATGACCGTCATCGCCATTTCCCTGCTTTTCGGCGTTGCAGCCTTCTTCTCGCTGCTGACGGTCTACCTGTCGATAATGTTCGGCACCTACAAGGGCATGGACATCCTGCGGGAAATTGCCCGGATCGATGCCAACTACGGCAAGCAGCCGGGGCGCTTCGGCCTGCCAGCCCGCCGGCGCCGTGATGACGAATTCACTCCGCTGTGGCCGCAGCCTTCCGCTGGCGCCTGATGCGAGCGTAGCGAATGATGCCCCAGGGCATCAGCACCAGGTAGGCGGCGCTTATCAGCGCCAAGGTCCACCAGGGTTCTTCCAGCAATGCTGCCACCAGCAGGCCGACAAGCGCGATGGCAGGAAGGCGCAGGTCCCTCACCGGGCGGATCGACCGCCAGCTGAGCGTCGCGATGTTGGAAATCATCAGGATGGCGATCAGAACCATCCAGCCTGCCACCAGCACCGGCTCGCGGAAGGTCGCCTCGCCCGTAGCCAGCCAAAGGTAGACCGGCAGGAAGGCCAGCCCCGCGCCCACCGGCGCGGGAACGCCGGTAAGAAAGCCGGCGGACTTGTGCGGCTGGTCCTCGGTATCGATCTGCGCATTGAACCGCGCCAGCCTGAGCGCGCAGCAGATCGCGAAACCCAATGCGGCCAGCCAGCCGAAACGGGGCAGGTCCTGCAATGACCACAGGAACATCACCAGCGCGGGCGCCATGCCGAAGCTGAGCGAATCGGCAAGGCTGTCCAGTTCCGCACCGAAGCGCGACTGCGCCTTCAGCAGCCGGGCGATGCGCCCGTCAATCCCGTCGAGCATACCGGCCAGCAAGATGGCGAACAGCGTCTTTTCCCAATCGCCCTCGATCGCAAAGCGGATGCCGGTAAGGCCGGAACACAGGGCGGCCGCAGTAATGGCATTGGGAATGACCGAGCGAAGCGAGAGGGCGCGGGGCTTGCGCGGTGCCGGGTCAGGCGGGTCATCCTCGCTGGCGCGCGGTCCTGCCCAGTCCTCGTCCAGGTCATCAATGTCGTTGTCGGACCCCGGTGCCTGGTCGGAGCTCACAGGCTCACACCCTCGATCAGCGCCTGCTTGCCGGACTCGGCGAGGATCGTCTCACCGGCAATAACGCGCTGGCCAAGCAGCACTTTCGCGTCAGTGCCTGCGGGAAGGTAGACATCAACCCTGCTGCCAAAGCGGATCAGGCCGATACGCTGGCCGGCAGCCACGATGTCCCCCGGCTTGACGAAAGGCACTATTCGGCGCGCAACCAGCCCGGCGATCTGCGTAAAGCCGACGGGCGTGCCGTCTGCCCGCTCCACCAGCACATGCTGGCGCTCGTTCTCCTCGCTCGCCTTGTCGAGGTCGGCATTCATGAAGCGGCCGGGGATATAGATGATGCGGCGCACCGTGCCCGACACAGGCGAGCGGTTGATGTGCACATCGAACACCGACATGAAGATCGAGATGCGGGTGACCGGATCGCTGCCCAGCCCCCTGCCCGTCACGTCATCGCCCTGCAATTCCACCGGCGGCGGAACCTGCGAGATCAGCGAAACCAACCCGTCTGCCGGGGAAACGATCAGCTTCTCGCCCTGCGGCACGACACGTTCGGGATCGCGGAAGAAAGCGAAGATAAAAGTCGCCACGCCCAGCAGCGGCAAGCCGATCCACGGCCCCGCCAACAGGAAGCCGATCAGCGATACGGCTACACCCATGAGGCCGAACTTGCGCCCTTCCGGGTGCACAGAAGGCCAGCTCCACTCGGCATCGCCGCGACCGCGGTTATCTTTCAATTCACCTGCCATGCCTTGCCTCTAGGCCCAGACATGCCGCCGCACAAGCCGTGGCGGGTTGCAAGCACCATGCAGCCGCAGCTTCCTTGCGCGCGAAAAATCGCCCAGGGACAGGAACTGCCGGAAGCAGGCGGCGGCGGTGATGGATCGGGCAGAATGTGAGCAGGGGCGGCGGTGGTGGCAGGGCTTGAATCGAACCGCAAAAATAACGCTTTGATATCAATCCTGTTCTTAGAACAAATGCAGGCCTTCCCCCACACTCTCCCCCACATTTTCGTTCATTTAACGGTGGTTCGGTTCAGCGTTTTGGTTAAAAAGCTGAATAAATGGGCGGTTCGCAGCGCTCCTGATCGCAACATAATGGCACGGTCTGACGCTGTCCAATACCGAGTTAGCGGCCTGGTCAATTCAACGCCCGATGCCGCTCCACTAGCTTATGCAAACTTGCTGTCGTGATGCGCGTCGCCTTACCAATCTTGATGGTTTCGAGTTCGCCGCTGGAGATCAATTCGTAGAGCTTCGTGCGCCCGACGCCGATCATGCGGGCGGCATCATTGACTCTGACGCAGAGCGGCTCGACAGGTTGCTGGCCGCTCATTCCGCCGGTTCCTCTTCACGATAGTGGGCAGGATCGGCGATCCAGCGATTGATGGCAGACTCGTGCCAGCCAGCACCATGTACGCTAATCTTCACCTGTGACGGGAAAGTGCCTTCAGCAATCTTGCGATAGATGGTGGAGCGGGAGAGACCGGTGCGGTCGAGCACGGTCTTCAGGCGGATAATGCGTTCTGTATTGGACATTGGGCGTTCTCACATTGACACTGCCAGCCCCTCTACGGAACATAATGAGAACTTTTTGCCGCAACGCAAGGGCCAGCTTGAGTTAGAATTAGGTCAAATCTTCAACGATTTGCGCGACTTGAACCGCCTATGGACGGTCCGAGACCTTTACGGACAAACCGCTCCTTCGCCTGTGTTTCTCAGATTTTTTTCGTTCGACGCGATTTTGCGACTAGCACGCGCGAATTTGCGACATCAGCGACGGATTTCCGCGCCAACGATGCCCAAATGTGCGCTCTGATCGATTCGCCCCACCCCCGTCCGTCGCGAGAAGGCGCTTTGCCACCGTCGATATCGGACGAAACCAGGATCGCCAGACTACTCGAATCCCCATTTTCGTGCACCAGCTCGGCTTTGCTCAACGCATTTTTCAGCCAACGTCTTGGCATATCGGCCTCTTCGCTCTGGCCGAACCTTGTAAGTGTCATCGTCGACGCGATCAAAGATCAGAATCGCTGGCCGAGGAATGTCGAGAATAGGACGAAGCCTCACTCGATGAGTATGGTTGTCAAAGTGAGTTAGGTTCGTCTCTATCGTTTCCTTTGGAAATCGGAATTCGGCGGACTTAGTCTCATCAATTCCAACGCCAAAATATGCCGAGAGCGTGGCGACCGGGAGTTGCACTTGATATCCCGCACTACCAACATTTCCGCCGGTTTCATTCGCAAAAATTTGCAGATACAGCCTCGATGGCCTTTCCGAAATAGATGAAAGCTTAGAAAGGACTCTCGATTTCTTTGCGTTACTTTTGATCTTAAGGGCTTTTCGAAACAAGGGTTTGGGAGCGACCTTCGGTCCAACCTTCAATGCAGGCTTACGCCTGTTCCCGATCAACCCGTCATTTGGATTTCTCTCTGAACCCGCTCTCTCCCCTTGCATAAGTTCACGAACTCGTTTGACCGTTACCGGCTCAGCGAGTTTCTTGAGTTCTTTCCAAGCAAAGCTCACCCTCTTTTCAAAACGAGTGCCCCTCGCAGCTTGGACCTGAAGCGCCAGTTCAGTGTTTCGCAGCAAACCACCTCCGGTAAAATTTCCAGAACCGACAATTGAAACGTTTTTCCCACGGTACTGGAAATCAAACAGTTTCGGATGAAATATGGAATTACAATATTTATCCTCAACCATGTACGAAAACACCTGACCCGGATGCAATTCCTCAAGATACAGTCCATACAAGAGACTGTCGGGAGTAGTTACCCCATTCCCTGCACCATATATAAATTCAAACTTTCCACCCCTCGAGAGGTGGGCTTCTAATTCTTCTGAAATAAGACCTATCCCATCCCACCTAGCGTACGCAGCAGCAACTCGCACAG
Organism: Alphaproteobacteria bacterium; assembly: GCA_030424845.1. GTDB lineage: Bacteria > Pseudomonadota > Alphaproteobacteria > Sphingomonadales > Sphingomonadaceae > Alteraurantiacibacter. The sequence continues at coordinate 403,369 of JAUHWC010000001.1, forward strand.
CCTCCAAGTTTGGCTCTGCAAGGCAATTCTTAATTGCCTTCAGAAGGTGCCCTGTCGCTTTATGCGATTGGATCAGGAGGTCGGTGCTCATAGTCCTAGCAGTCCTCGATTTGCGCATCGGGAATTCCGGCAATCAACGCATTGATCCAAGCGAGACAAAGTCGTTGACTTCTGTACTCACCCCAAGTCGCAATTTCATTTTGCTCCTGAATTGAAAATGTGGAGTAGATATATCTAATATCATCACGAAAAGACCCATCAATCTGGGCATCTGCGATTCCGTATAGAATGAAATACAATGCATCGAGCTTCGCTCTTAAATAGAGACGCCTTTCTTCGCTCCATTCGAAAGGCGGCAAGACGTTGCCGTCACCGTCGACATAACCCATGTCTCGCGCAAAAGGTGCCATATCAGCGGCGGTATAGGTCAATTCGAGAACTGCTTCGCGGATAATCTCAGCAGCGGATTTGTCGCCAAACCTACGCTCATAAGCCTCGATAGGTATCACTGGTAGTTGCTCGACGATAAACAGGTTAAGCGTCTGTCCCTGAATTTTTTGTCTAGTGACGAAATCAAAGGCAATCGAATTCAGATTTGACGCGAGTAGCCACTCGCAACGCTCGTCTCCTGTTGGAACAAAGATCGGCACCTTGTTACCAAAGCCGACTGCTGGAAAGATCGCGGATATCATGGTCCGAACGTTAGTTGGCGCGGTAATCTCCTTAAATCCTACAACCCAGCCGAGCTCGGGTGAGCTGGTTTCGTTAGCGGGCACCCAGAACTGCGGATCTGGCAACCAACGTGGGTCTGAATGTTGCTCATTAGTTGCGGGCAACGGTTGAGCAGGTCGGTTCATATTTAGCGGGTTTACTATTATGCTTGCGGCTCGATGGTCGAAGGCCTGAACCATTTTTCCTTCATACAGTGGCACCCATTCGCCGCCGGCCGATTGCCATCTATTTCCGCCGACTGGCCATGCCCCCTCTTTCTCTTCTAGTTCGGCACGTGTGCGGAATAGGTGGCTGTCATTGGTCATGTGAAACATAGTGCGATAGCGCACTGGCCATGCCGCCACCTCACCTTGACCACTCCTGTCCACCAGTACAGGGAAGCGAGCATATATCGCCGTAGTCAGCTCCTGATCGCGCCGGTTGCGGAAGATCGGTGCTGTTCCAGTGTTTGGATTGACCCGCGCAAAATCCGCAGAGGTCATTGCAAAAGTGCGCTCATCGTTCAGGATTTCTGAGGTTGCTTGAAGGAAGAAACCACATTCTGCGACCTCAAATTCGCGCTTGGGGCTGGCTATCATCGCCGTAAACTTGAACCGGCTGTCTACGTCGGGGAAAAACGGATCAAGTCGGTAGCGAGTTCGCCGGTTCTCAAAATCGTAAAGTGACTTGAGGTGCCCACCGGTCGCCAATGCGCTGAAGAACGAGCTTGCCGAAAGATCGCTGGCGATGCCGCTTGGTGTGAGAAGACCTACCATACCGCCTGCATCCACGCTTCCTTGTCGTACCAGCGAGTGCCCGCGTTCAACGAATAAACTGTAGAGATTTACATCACCCCTGCCCAACTGCGGATAATTGCCACCATCCTGTCGCTTTGCACGAGCCATACGCAATGCGTCCATCGCTCGCGCATCCGCCCGCTCATATTCTGCAAACAGTGGATCATCCGCTACTTTCAAAGCCGCAATCATTTTCTTTCGGTCAGAGGCGCGGGTCGAAAGTGCGATTTCAGGTTTGCGCGCGGCAAACCACTCGACCTGTTGCAGCTTGATGCGGTCCCAGGGCGGATTGCCGACAATCGCATCGAAGCCGCCCTTGCGCTCTGCACTCGCCCAATCCTGCCAGACACCGGGAAACGCAATCTGCCAGTTGAGGAAGCGTTCTTCCTCGATCAGTTGTCGCGCATCGCGCCAGATTTCTTTGAAGGCCTCGACCTCTTCGGCCTTGGCCTTGCCGCTTTCCGGTTCCTTTCGACCGCGCGCGATGGGGATCGGGTCGCCGAACCGTCCGTCCAACCATAGACGCACCAGACCTTTGCCGTCCTTGTCGAGATTGAGCCAATCGAGTGCGTGCATGAAGCTGACAAAGCCATCCAGCTCCCCAGTCATCAGTTCGACATCTTCCCACATCGCGGCGGAACGATGGGCTTCGGCAATCTCGGCGTCAGTAAGCGCTTCGATGGTCTTCATCGCCTCGGCACTGCGTTGGGCATTGCGCAGTGCGTCGTTCCACAGCAGTCCGCCGCCCAATGCCTCAGCTTTGTCGATGGCATCGCGCACCCATAGGCCGAACAGGCTGTCACCACATCGCAGGTGGTGGTCGATGAAGGAGAGTGGCGCGCCAACCGTAAAAGTGTGCAGCCACAGTGCCACCTTGGCGAGTTCCACCGCCATCGGGTTCTTGTCCACGCCATAGACGCAACGCTTTAAGACCATACGGCGAACAATGTGCCGATCATCAAGCTGGGCCTCGTCGATGGTCCAGCCTTCCTCCCGTGCATTCTTCAGGATGGTGCGGCGGATTTCGCCGATCCGGTCGGCCAGCGGGCTGGCATAATCATGCCCAGCCTGTTCCGCCCCGGCAGCAGCTTCCGCCATTGCTTCAAGCACCTTGTCGGCCATGAGATCAACGAGGCTGACAAGGAAGTGGCCTGACCCCATCGCCGGGTCGCAAACGCGCAAACGGAGGATGGCTTGCGCGGGATCGGCCTCGCCAAGTTCTGCGCGGATGTAATCTTCCGCATCGCCATTCTTGATCCGGCCTATCGCCGCTGCGAAGCCCGCATTGGCATCCAGGAAAAGCGGTTCCAGCGTCTTCTCAAGGATCAGAGTAACCAATTCGTCCGGCGTGTAGTAGCTGCCGCTGTTCTTGCGAGCGAAGGCATTCGGGCGGACGGCGATAGCGCCATCTTCACGAACCACTTCATGCTCCAGCAGGCGCTCGTAAATGGAGCCGAGTTGCTGCACGGTGAGGTCGCGATAATTGATGTAGCGCCGGTCGCTGCCCTCGCGCTCGAAAGACAGCTTATCGATGACAGGTGCGAGCACACTGTCGGGCAATCGAATCTGATCGAGCAGTGGCGTATTGGCGGGGGCAAACAGACCGCCGTTGTAGGGCGGAATACCGATGGAGGCATCGCCGCGATCAACGATGCGCGACAGATCAGCGATGCGGTTCCAGATTTGCGATGCGCTGGTCGAAAATGCATCACCGCGTCCCATGCGATCACCCACTTCAAGGCGCTTGGGGCGCAGTGCGTAGTCGTCATAGCCTTCCGAATTGACCGGCAGCAGATCGCGGTCTTCGGCGTAAAGCAGGAACAGCAGACGATAGAGCAGAACGAGCGAAGCGTCCCGAACTTCCTCCAGCGGTGTCTCCGGTGAAGCGCCCGCAACGGCAGCGGTCAGTGCAGGGAAGATGTCTTCGAAGACGAGCTTCGAGAGCGACTTGGCAACGCGCTCTTCGTAGAACGCCGCCTCTGCCCGCGCCCGTTCGTGGAAAGACCGGCCATCGGCTCCGGTCCTGTCAAAGGCCGTGCGCGAAAAGATTGCGGCGAAGACCCGCAATGCATGGTCACGAGCCTCATCATCGACGCCGAGTTCACTCTGCGCGTCTAGAGCCAGCGCGCCTGCGAGATCGACTTCGAGGAACTCCTCGCTGACCGAGCGCGCACCAGCCCAATAGAGCCGCCAGCGCGAGCCGTTGCTGAGAATGCCCCAGCGCAAGCCATGCTCGCTGTTGTCACCGATCCGGCGAAGGTAACGCAGCATCTGCGTCGACGGCGCGACCGCATCCTCGCGTCCCACTGCGCGGTCGAGCGGCCTCGCCCAGCGCTTACTTTCGACCACAGCCGCACCGTGCTCGTAACGCCGCCATTCTTCGGGCTGTGAATTGGCACGATCCTTTGCATCGCTATCGATGAACAACAGGCCATCGGGAACGTCCAGCCTGCCACCAGCGGAAAGGTTCTGTTGCCTCAGGCTCTCGGACCAGCCCAGTTCAGCAAGGATCGGCCAGATGAAATCGTCTTCGGTCTGGCTTTCGTTTGGCGACGATTCGCGCGGGAAGCGATCAGCGATTGCGGTCAACGATGCGCGCAACGCAGCGACATCAACCGCCCGATATTCGGTCGATTGCCAGATGGCTTCTTCAAGGTAATCAGTCGTTAGGAACGATCCGGCGAACAATTGCATCGGCATTGACTAGCAGCCAATCAAGAACCGTTCCACGAATAGCTTTGCGCTATCCCAAGGATGGTTTGTCTTTTGCCAGTTCAGCCTCAAACGCCCGCTTACCCTTGCGTCGGAACAGCACCAGCGCCTGCGCGCCATCAGGCCCTCGCAGCTTTGCGGCGACTGTGAGGAATGCGCCGTAGAGCGCGGCGCGATCATCATCGGTCAGCTCGACAAGATCGGCCTTGGCGACCAGGCCGCCCAGCTCGATCAGTTGCCGGGTTCGTTCACGGCGTTTGACCTGCCATTCGCGCATATCGGTTCGTGCCTTCGCCGCCTCAAGCCGATGCCGCGCCGCCGTCGAGCGGGAGAGTGCTTTCCTGCTGCTGGCGAGGTCCGCTCGGAATGTTGCGTGACTTTCCCTGAAAGAAGGCCGCGCCGCGCTTGCGCCAACCCTCCCCGATTGCCTTATCGGTGTTGGCGACAGCGTCGAGCAGTGCGCCCGCCAGGACATCGGCATCGAGCGAGTCGGCTCCTGTTGCCGTGACCAGCGCGCCAAGGTCGCGCACGCGGCGTTCCTTCAACTGCTTTGCCTTGTCCGCAAGCGCCTTCAGTTCCGAATCAAAATCGCGGGGTTTGCGCATCTGTTGTCTCCATCGTTGGTGTGATGGAGAGATGATAATCAGTGAGCTTTCCCAATGCAGTAAGGTCGCCGGGACAGTGTGATACCGCCTAGTCCCGATCAGGATTTTATCATGAGAGGGCGCGCTTATACGTCGTGCCGACGTTGCGTTTGCGGTGTAACTGGATTGCCATCATGGCAATCTTTCACTTCAGCGCAAAGGTCATCGGAAGGTCGAGCGGACGCAGTGCCGTGGCGGCAGCAGCCTATCGCGCGGGCGAACGGTTGCACGATAAGCGGATCGACCGCGACCATGACTTCACGAACAAGGCAGGCGTCCTCCACTCTGAAGTGATGCTGCCGAAAGACGCGCCCGAAGCCTTCGCGGACCGGGCTACCTTGTGGAATGCGGTCGAGACCGCCGAGAAGCGTAAGGATGCCCAGCTCGCCCGCGAGGTCGAGTTCGCTCTGCCCCGCGAGCTGACCAAGAAGGACAACATCAGGCTGGCTCGCGAGTTCGTGAAGTCCGAGTTCGTCGAGAAGGGCATGATCGGCGATCTCAATGTCCATTTGGATATAGGCGAGGACGGCAAGGCCAAGCCCCACGCCCATGTCATGCTGACGATGCGCGAAGTGACCAAGGACGGCTTTGGCGCGAAGGTCCGCGACTGGAACAAGACCGCGCTGATCGAAAAATGGCGCGAGCGCTGGGCCGACCATGTCAACCTCGCGCTGGCACAACGCGACATCGATTCACGGATCGATCATCGTAGCCTTGAAGCGCAGGGGATTGCGCTGGAGCCGCAGGACAAGATCGGTCCCGCAGCTTCGCGCATTGGCGGGCGCGGGCTGGAAGCCGAGCGAATTGAAGAACACCGTGCGATTGCCCAGCGCAATGGCGCGCGCATAATCGCCAATCCCTCGCTGGCCTTGGATTCGATCACGCACCAGCAGGCCACCTTCACCAGGCGCGACCTTGCCGCCTTTGTTCACCGGCACAGCGACGGGAAGGAGCAGTTCGACGCGGCCTACAATGCGGTGCGCAGTTCCGCCGATATGATCGCCCTGGGCACGGACGGACGCGGGCAGGATCGCTTCACTTCGCGGGCGATGATCGAGACCGAACAGCGCCTGCATCGCGCCGCCGACACGATGGCAAAGCGCAAGGGTCACGCCGTCAATGATGTGCAGCGAAACGCCGCTTTCGCCAATGCTGCGAAGCGCGGCTTAGTACTCTCCGGCGAGCAGAAGTCCGCCTTCGAGCATGTGACCAACAGCAAGGGCCTTACTATTGTCGTTGGCTATGCCGGGACCGGCAAAAGCGCGATGCTTGGCGTTGCGCGCGAGGCTTGGGAAGGCGCGGGCTACACTGTGCGTGGCGCAGCACTTTCCGGTATTGCCGCCGAAGGGCTGGAGAACGGCTCTGGCATCGCATCACGCACCATCGCCAGCCTTGAGCATCAATGGGGCAAAGGACGCGAACAGCTCACGTCCCGCGATGTGCTTGTTATCGACGAGGCGGGCATGGTCGGCACGCGCCAGATGGAGCGCGTACTGTCCCATGCCGCGAAGGCCGGGGCGAAGGTTGTTCTGGTGGGCGACCAGCAGCAGTTGCAGGCCATCGAGGCAGGCGCAGCCTTCCGGGCAATTCACGAGCGCCACGGCGGCGTCGAGATCAGCGAAGTCCGCCGCCAGCTTTCCGCATGGCAGCAAGACGCGACCAGGCACCTCGCCACGGGCCGTACCGGCGAAGCAATCGGCACCTATGAAGAGCGCGGGATGGTCCATGCCGCCGATACGCGCGAGGCTGCGCGCGCTGACCTGATCCTGCGTTGGAATCAGGAACGACAGGACAGCCCCGGCGACAGCCGGATCATCCTTACGCACACCAATGACGAGGTGCGCGAGCTGAACCAGATGGCGCGCGGAAAGATGCGCGAAGCTGGCGCACTAGGTGGCGATGCCACGATCAAGACGGCACGCGGCGAACGGCAGTTTGCGTCAGGCGACCGCATCATCTTCCTGCGCAACGAACGAGGGCTTGGGGTGAAGAACGGGACACTCGGCACGGTCGCAATGGCCAGCGCCCAGAGCATGGCGGTGCGCACCGACGATGGCCGCGAGGTCGCTTTTGACACGAAGGACTATGCCCATATCGATCATGGCTACGCGGCCACAGTCCACAAGGCGCAAGGCATGACCGTGGACCGCACACATGTGCTCGCCACACCGGGAATGGACAGCCATTCCGCCTACGTCGCCATGTCGCGCCACCGCGACGGGCTGGCGCTGCACTATGCCCGCAATGACTTCGCCGATCAGTCAAGACTTGTCCGCACCCTGAGCCGCGAGCGCGGGAAGGACATGGCGGGCGACTACAAGCCCGAGCAGACCTTCGCCGAACTGCGAGGGATCAGCTTTCGCAAACGGATCATCGAGATGGTTCGGCAGGTGCCGGAACGCGCCAAATCCATCTTCGGAAACTTCCGTCCGCAAGCGCGCCAGCTTGAGCCAATCCCAGTGCAGGCGAACACGCAGAACGAGCAGCGCCGTGCGGTCGAACGCTACGCCCGTGCGCTTGGCGATATCGGCACGATGCAGGCCCAGGGTTTGCCCGTCCTCCCGCACCAGAAGGACGCGCTGGAGAAGGCGGGTAAGGCGCTCGATACGATCCGCCCCCATGCGGCCAATGATCTTGCCAAAGCGCTGGAGCGGCATCCGGAGCTGATCGCTGAGGCCGCTGGCGGGCGCAGCCAGGAAGCCTTGCGCGCCATGCAGGACGAAGCTGCCGTGCGCACCGATCCGGCGCTGCGAACCGAGCGTTTTGTCAGCGACTGGCAGGGGCTGAGCGCAGCGCGCAAGCAGCTTGAGCAGCAAGGTGACCGCGCAGGCGCAGCCCGCGTGTCGGCAAAGCTGACCGAGCTGGCAAAAGGGCTTGAACGCGATCCGCAGGTCGAAAGTCTGCTGCGCGGCAAGACCCGCGAACTCGGCATCGATCCGAAGCCCGAACGCAACATCGCAAACGAACTCACCGCAACTCTCACACGCGAACGCACCCGTGCTTTCGACATGGGCATTTAGGAGAAACGACATGGAAGACGACCAAATCGAAGAAGTGCAACTGGACCTCGATGTCGATGAACCGCCAGCGCCACAACCAGAGGCTGTTATAGAGACCGATCCGGCGACGGAGGCCTTCGCCCGTCTCGAAGGCGAAATGGCGATGGTGCGCCACACGGTCCAGAACATTGCCAGGGAGCGAGCCGACATCGTGATCCCGGACTACACCGCCACGCTCGGACAGATGGCCGATCAGCTGGCAACGGTCTCCAAAACGTTGAGCACAATCGGGAGCAAGCCTGCCATCGAGCTAACGCCGGAAGATATCGCGGTTCAGATCAAGCGCGCCTCGCTCGACATGCAGCGCGATGCCAGCGACCTGTTCCGGCAGGGCCGCAAAGACCTGGACAATGCAAGCGGTCGTCTCGTTACAATTGTCGGGCGGGTCCGCACCGAGGCCGAGCAAAAGCGCCAGACCTGGCGCTTTGCAGGCCTGGGGTTGGCTGCCGGTATCCTGCTATGGTCGATCCTCCCCGGCACTATCGCTCGCGCTATGCCCGAATCTTGGCATTGGCCCGAACGGATGGCTCGCAAAGCTGTTGGCGAGCCTACCATAGTCGAGGCGGGTATCCAATTGATCCGGTCACAGAATCCGGAGGCGTGGGAAGAATTGGCGGAGGCGCAGAGCGTTCTGAGCGAAAACCAGGAAGTCATAGAGCGCTGCAAGGAGCGGGCACGGGTGGCAGAACGTTCAACCAGTTGTTCGATCCAAATCAAGCCATGATGAAATTGCCGCCGGATTCAATAGGGATCGTTCGGCAACCGAATTTCAGCGATACAACCGTCCTCGTGAAACCATAAGTCGCGAACTTTTGTATCGTCACTCTTAGGCAGCGGTGCTGCATCTCTCACGGCAAAGGTAGTGGGTAAATTGACTGCCGTACCAAACACAAGCGCATTTTGCTTGGGCAATGAAGGCAAGCGTTTCAAGACCGACTCGGAGATGAATGGTGTCATCTGACGAATTTGCGACAAATCGTCAGGATTTTGAATACGATGAATGACGAAGTTGGAGCACTGTGACAGTACGGTCTTTGATAGCTCACTAGGCCTTTGGGACGCGGCTAAGAGGAACAAACCATACTTTCGCCCTTCCTTCGCAATGCGTTCGTAAATTCGGCTTGCATCGATTGAGTATCGTGACGGTCTCTCTGCTATGTATCGATGAGCTTCCTCAAGAAGGAGATGCACCGGAAATCGATTTCGGGGATCAGCTATTCTAAGCAGGCGAAAAGTCATTCGAGCAACGACTGACGCGACCAGTTCCACAACCTCATCTTCGACCGCATTCATGTCCAAGATTATGATCTGGTTCTTCTTGATCCAGTCGTCGCCCTGCCTATCAAGCCCCAAGATTTCGCCGAGGAAGCTGCTCATCGTTGGGGGGGTATCTTCCGGGTCTAGATCATACCGAAGGAAAGCATACTCGCTGCGTTCCTTCAGCGACTTAAACCTCGTCATCATTTGTGAGCAGTAGTCACGAATTTGGCGATTGCCGTGTGCCTCCTCGTAAAGGATTGCAAAATCTAGACACTCATCAAGGTCATCAAATGTGAACGGCGTGTTATCGTATGAAGGAAGCTCAACATCTTCGCGCAGTTTCTCTCGGACTTCGTCTAGGAATCCCTCCAAGTTACTTCCCGGAACAAAGTTACCGTACTGATAGTTAGCCCCGTACTTTTGCAGCAGCTCCATGTTGAGGTCATCAGTTGGATAGTGCTGGAAAAGTGACACCACCCTCTGAAACTTGGAAACTGGAGAGTCGCCGTCGGACCCGCGGAAACACTCTAGCACGCAGGTCGCAATAAAGTGCTCTCTGACCTCTCGTGCTTCATCGCTATCTTGACGGAGCAGGCTCGTCAGCCCCAAAGCCATACGAAGAACGGGTATTTGCGTTCGCTCGCTAGCTTGCAGCAGCAACTCCCATTCGGATTGTTCGAGAAACCAATGAGGAAGCCTAAACCTGTCTGCGCACGCGGTGCCGTCAAGGACGACTCGTTCGACGCCGATACCATTTGTTGCTCCTAGCGGTGCGAGCGCCTGTTCGTACTCCCCATTAACGTCAAGCACGACGAATGTCGCACCACGGGCTTGGTGCTCGTCAGCCTTCTCAAAAAGCGACTGCAACACGGACGCTACAGTGCAAGATTTGCCACTTCCGGTATTTCCCAGAACTGCCGTATGTCCGCCGAAAAAATCATCGATCCGGACCTTTACGTCATAGCCTTCGAATACAACGGATTTGCCGATAGTCAGAGCGCGAAAGCGCGTCGGATCGGACGGAAGAGCCGGTTGCCCTGAGGATGCCGGGACATACTCAATGGGCATGTCTGTCTCGAAAATTCGATCAAGCTCCGCATCGAGAGCATAGAGGGCATCGGCGTATAGCGACGGAAAAATGGAGACGCCAAAGCGAAATTTTTGTGCGGGATTTTGCGGAAGCATGCCTACCGGCACGACATCCAGAAATTTCGCTGACGCTGCTTTATCAAAGTCACCGTCGTATCGGCCAGAACTCGCCGGATCACGCTCTCGTAGCCCCACGACTTCTACAACGACGTACTCGGCCTGCACCGGAATGATGAGAAATGAACCCAATCGCGCAACATAGTGTAGGTCGTCGAAACCGACGACCGTGAAGCTGTCGGTCCGGCCATGCATTTCAATGACAAAACGGTCTGCTGCGACAGATATTACAGAGCCGATTGTTCGACGCCGATCATCAGTCGTCATTGGTTGATGCCTCGCCTGCGCTTTCTCTCGAACTCATAGTCTGGAGGACTAGCTTCACAGCATCGTCAATCCGGTCGGATGGGCGACGAGGAAGGAGATGCTCAACAATTGTGCTAAAGTAATGGGCCGGAGCTTGGCCATCAGGCCCAGGTCCACCGATGAACCAAATCCGAGGGTCTCGCAATGACCTCAATTTGGCGATCTCACCCTCTGCCTCAGGATCAGCGAAAACAATAAGACGGAACGTCGGGATCGTCAGCGCTTGATAGATTATGTTGTTTATGTGCTCATCGCCAAAGGCATATCCCATCGTGATGAGAACGCTCTGTTCACGTACAATACGAGATTGAAACTCGCGGAAGAGATCTGAGTACGGCGAACCTAGACTAGAATTTTGCTTCGCCGGTGTCGGAAAAATCATTACTTTAGATGGGGCGGATTGCGGCCACGTCTCGCGGATCGGAAAGAGGCCATGATTATCTTCCGTCCAACTGATCGAACCGTGGAGCTTGCAGAGGTAAACGAAGCCGTCGACCGCAGACCACTTTCTATTCGAGATATCTAGTTGCTCAGCAAGCGCATATCGAAACGTCGCTGGGTTAAAGCGGCGCTCCACCACACCAGAGAATCCGTTCGAGTAGGGCAGCCCAAGACGGTCCATGGCGGTCTCATTGAAAAGATCATAATTGGTCGTGAAAATCCAAGGCCTGGGCAGTGATCGATCACGAAGCACGAGCCGACGATAGAAGGACTGATAGAGGGAAAGAACACTTTCGTCGCCAGTCGAGAACTCGCCCTCTGTGCATTTTTCCCAAAAGAACGCCTGAACCTTTGCGATCATGGATTCGACCAAAGAAACTTCTTCTTCGTCTCCCTGATCGTCACTGCGGCTCAGGACGAACCTAAGCGCGAACAAGGTCTCCATTAGTCGTTCAAGATTCCGACCATACTCCCCGTCCAACGACAACCCGTGGCCAGCCAAGAGGGCTAATTCTTTGGCATTGAATGCCCAATGTCCAACCTCATTTTCATTCTCATCGCTGGCATTTGAGGCGGTGCAAAATTCTTTGGCCAACGGGCCCATCGTTGCAATTCCGCGCTCTACCTTGTCATCGAGTACAAGCGAAGAGCATCCAGCGCCGAGAAGAAATGCAACGTTTCGAGCACCCAGAGCCTCCGATAGAGATTTACGCACCAATTCTGGTCCGTCTACCCAATCCAGTGGCTGGGACGATTGTTCATCTGCGCGAATGAATGAGAATTGCTTTTGTGCATTGGATTGCGAATTCGCGCTGTCATCATCGTAAGGCATCGAAGACATGAAGGCCCCCCTCCACTACAATGCTAGAGCGAGTCTGCTGAAGCGCAACATTGTTTGGCAGTAAACTTACGAACCGATCCCTGCCTGTTCCTGCATTCGATCAGGAGCCGAATGGCCAGAACAAAAAACTCCCCACGCTTCCATCAGCTTCACCCGCGCACCCGGATTCTCAGGCGTGCCGAGATAGGTAGTGCGGCGATAAGCGGCCTGCACAGCATCCGGCGTTTTGTGCGCCAGTGCAGCTTCGACAACCGCATTGGGGAAGCCCTCGTTCGCAGCCCAGTCGGTAAAGCTGGAGCGAAAGCCGTGGACGTGGAAAGGCTCCTGCATATCGCGCATAACCTTCAGCAGTGTCATGTTGGACATCGCCTTGCCGGTCATGCCGGGGAAGACCACTTCGGCTCCCTCCATCTGCATTGCCTCGGCCCTCACAAGAACCGCCATCGCCGCTTCTGACAGCGGCACGATGTGCGCCCTACTGCGCTTCATATGCTCGGCGGGGATTGTCCAAAGGCGCTGGTCCAGATCGAATTCGTCCCACTTCGCGAGCCGCACTTCCTGCGAGCGAACGCCTGTCAGAATGAGGAGGTCCAGCGCCAGACGCGAATAGGATGGCTTGCGCCGCAATGCGGTCAGGAATGACGGAACGGCCACGTATGGCATTGCCTTGCGGTTGGCCGGTTTCTTGATCTGTCGAGGCAGCCCTCGCCCCGCTTTCAGACTGCTGTTGCCCGATGGAGCCTCTGTAGAGCGCCAACCCTTGGCGTGGGAGTAGTCAAGCACGGCGCAAATCCGGTTGCGTACCTGACGAGCTGTTTCCGGAATTTCCTGCCAGATCGGGGTGAGCACCCCGATAATGTCGGCAGCGGTGATCCCGCCAGTCGTCATGTCGCCGAGCGTCGGGAAAGCGTAGTTTTCCAGACTGGCCAGCCACTGGCGACCATAGACATCGCTTTTCCAGCCAGCCTCGTTCTCCGAATGATATTGGGTGGCGGCTTCTCGGAAGGTGACCTTGGCGGCTTCCTCGTCTTTGCGCTCCGTCAGTACGTCGCGCTTCTCGACCTTTACCGCCTTGCGGAGTTCGGCGGCTTTCGCCCGCGCCTCGGCCAGCGTCACCAGCTTTGCGCTGCCCACACCGATATCCCGTCGCTTGCCATCCTGCTGGAGTCGCAAATTCCAATAGGCACCGCCGCGTTTGTCCACTTTCAGGAATAATCCGTCACCATCTTGATAGGTGCCCGGATTCGCCAAGGCTGCCTTGACCGCTACCGCTGTGAGTTTACCCATTGCTCTACCCCCACATTTTTCGGGACCGAGTTGCGAAACCAAAGTGTGGGGGTAAGCCACTTTACCCCCACATTACCCCCACACTTGGTTCCGGCTGCAGGCAAATTGCAGCGGTCAAATGCGGACAGTGAGGGCGATAATACCCTTGGTTTTCTGCGATTTCTAGGGCTTTTCGGGGATGTTCTGAGAAAGGGCGGTGGTGGACAGGGCTGGATTCGAACCAGCGTACGCTTGCGCGGGCAGATTTACAGTCTGCTGCCTTTAACCACTCGGCCACCTGTCCACCGGATGCCGGATGCGGGGAAAAACCCGCCTTGCAAGAAGGGAGCGGAAGCCCGCCCCTCCGGCCGAGAGGCGCCCCAATGGCGAAGCCGCGCTTGCCTGTCAATGGCCACGCTGGCAGGAGCCGCATCAAAGAAGGAATTTCCATGGGTAAACGAGGCAAGGAAAAGAAACTGCGCGGCCGGGCCGGCCGGATGCAGGGCGGGCGTGGCTCAGGGCGCGCCACAGGGGGGAATGTCCGCCTGTGGGGGCGCCATGCGGTCGAGGCGGCGCTGAAGAACCCGGACCGGGTGCACCACAAGCTGTGGGCAACGCGCGAAGGCGTCGAATCACTCGATGGCGAATTGCCGCCCGACTTTCCGCTGGAATATGCCGGTCCTGAAGATCTTGCCCGGCTCGTGGCGCGCGATGCACCGCACCAGGGCCTGGTCCTGGAGTGCGACCCCCTGGCCGACCTGCACCTGGCGGACGTGCTGGATCCGCAGCCCAATCGCCCGCTGGTCGTGCTCGACCAGGTCACCGATCCGCACAACGTCGGGGCAATCATGCGCTCTTCCGCTGCCTTCGATGCCGCGGCCATCGTCACGCAGGACCGGCATGCCCCGCCCGAAGGAGGCACGCTGGCCAAGTCAGCCTCCGGCGCGCTGGAGATCGTGCCGTGGGTGCGCGTGGTCAACCTTGCACGTGCGCTGGAGGAGATCGCCGAGGCCGGATACTGGCGGATCGGCCTTGCCGGTGAAGCCGAGGACGACTTCGCCAGCGCCCTGCCTGCAGGCCCGGTGGCGATCGTGCTGGGCGCAGAAGGCGAAGGCATGCGCCACAATATCGCCGCGCATTGCGACAACCTGGCCCGCCTGCCCATCAGTAACGCGATGGAAAGCCTTAACGTGTCCAATGCCGCAGCCATCGCGCTCTACGCAGTGGCATCTCGCACCAGCTAGACCACAACAAGGCCCGACGACATGAGCATCCAGACTGCCGTTTCCGCACTGAAAGCCACCGCCTGCATCGCGGCAGGCCTTGCCCTGTCAGGCTGCTTCCTGACCCCGGGACAATTCGAGGCGACGCTGGACCTGCGCAAGTCAGGTGATTTCTCCTTCAGATACGATGGCGAAATCGTGATCTCGGCCATGTCGGACCTCGCGGAGATGGCCAATGCCGCCGAAATGGAAGAGGACTGCATCGACGAGACCACGCTGGAATCGCGTCCCTGCACCGAGGCCGAACTGGCAGAACGCGCTGCCGAACAGGAACAGGGCATGGCCATGATGCAGGCCATGATGGGAAGCGCCGACTTTACGGACCCCGAGGCTGCCGAACAGTTCGCCACCGATCTGGAGCGGCAGGCCGGCTGGAACAGCGTGACCCACCTGGGCAATGGCGTGTTTGATGTCGAATTCGGCATCGCCAGCAGGCTGACGCATGATTTTACCTTCCCCTCCCTTGAAGGCTTCCCGATGGGCAACGCTTTCGTCACCGCCACCTTGCGCAAGGATAACCGGGTGCGCGTGGATGCCACCGGCTTTGCCGTACAAGGTGCAAACCCGATGCAGGCCCTGATGATGGGCGGCATGGCGATGGCCAATGCCCAGCCGCAGGACGGCAAGGCCAAGGCCAAGTCCAATCAAGCCGCCCAGGCACCCGAGATGCCGCAGATGAACGGCACATTCCGCATCATCACCGATGGTGCGATCCTGGCGAACAATACCGAGGAAGGACCGCGCGAAAGCCAGGGGCTGCAAGTTCTGGAATGGATGATCGAGCCGACCACCGCCATCGCGCCCACCGCCCTGATCCGGTTGGAGCCGTAAACCCGCGCAAGAGACCGGAAAAGGAAAAGGCCGCTGCCCTTTTGGGGAAGCGGCCTTTCTCCTGCCACCCGTCAGACGGGCAGCACCAGGAAATTCCGGATCAGTTCACGGCGTCCTTCAGGCCCTTGCCGGCCTTGAACTTGGGCTGGGTCGATGCTGCGATCTGCATCGGTTCGCCGGTGCGCGGGTTGCGGCCGGTGGACGCCTTGCGCTTGGCAACCGAGAAGGTTCCGAAACCAACCAGGCGCACTTCATCGCCCTTCGATAGCGTGCTGGTGATCGTATCGAACACGCTTTCAACAGCCTTCGTCGCATCATTGCGAGAGAGACCGCTCGATTCCGCGACGGCACCGATCAGTTCGTTCTTGTTCATCGTCTGAGTAACCCCCTCACTCTTGTATTCTCTGTCCGTTTCAAATCGCGCTGCGATTAGCGGAAGAGTTGAGCGAGTTTTCCACGCCCTGTCTAGGGGTAAGGGCGGAGGAAAGGGCGATTCGTGGCATTTTAACGGCTCGTCACCGCTGAATCGCCGCCACAAGGACGTATTGCAAGCGCGAGGCTTCCTGCACCAGCCGAATTGCGGCGCGAGTCGCTGCAATGCAGCAACCCGCTCCAAAGTCGAATCAATGTGCTGTCGTGCCGGGCGCCGGTGCCGGGTGCGGCTGGCTGGCAAGGTCGTCCGCCTCGGTCCATTCGATCGGTGCGGGAAGCGCCGTAAGGGCGTGCTCCAGGACCTGGTCGACATGGCTGACCGGAATGATCTCCAGGCCTTCCTTCACATTGTCCGGAATCTCGGCGAGGTCCTTCTGGTTCTCTTCCGGGATCAACACCGTCTTGATGCCGCCGCGAAGGGCCGCGAGCAGCTTTTCCTTCAGCCCGCCGATCGCCAGCACGCGGCCGCGCAGCGTTACCTCGCCAGTCATCGCCACATCGGGACGCACGGATACACCGGTGAGCGTGGAGACGATGGAGGTGACCATCCCGATACCGGCGGAGGGGCCATCTTTAGGCACCGCGCCTTCGGGAAGGTGGATGTGCACGTTCTTGCGCTGGAAGATGCTGGGCTTGATGCCATAGGCAGGCGCCCGCGCCTTCACGAAGCTGAAGGCGGTCTGGATGCTCTCGTTCATCACCTCGCCCAGCTTGCCGGTAGACTTGATCTCGCCCTTGCCCGGCGTGGTAACGCTTTCGATGGTCAGCAACTCGCCGCCCACGGAAGTCCACGCAAGGCCGGTGACGGCCCCCACCTGCGCCTCTTCTTCCGAAACGCCGTGCTTGAACTTGCGAACGCCGGCAAAGTCGCTGAGGTTTTCGGGCGTCACGGTGACGCTGTCGACTTCCTTCTCGAGGATCTTGCGCAGGCTCTTGCGGCACAGGCGCGCGATCTCGCGCTCCAGCGTGCGGACGCCGGCTTCACGGGTATAATAGCGGATCAGGTCCCGCAGCCCCTCTTCGGTCAGCGTGAATTCGCCGTCCTTCAGGCCATGCGCTTCGACCTGCTTCTTCACTAGGTGTCGCTGGGCGATCTCGACCTTTTCGTCCTCGGTATAACCTTCCAGCCGGATGATCTCCATGCGATCGAGCAAGGGCTGCGGCAGGTTGAGGCTGTTCGCGGTGCATACGAACATGATGTCCGACAAGTCGATATCCAGCTCCAGGTAATGGTCCTGGAACTTGGCGTTCTGTTCGGGATCGAGCACTTCGAGCAGCGCCGATGCCGGATCGCCGCGGAAGTCCTGGCCCAGCTTGTCGATCTCGTCGAGCAGGAACAGCGGATTGCTGGTGCCGGCCTTCTTGAGGTTGGACACGATCTTGCCGGGCATGGAGCCGATATAGGTGCGGCGGTGGCCGCGGATTTCGGCCTCGTCACGCACGCCGCCGAGCGACTTGCGGATGAATTCGCGCCCGGTCGCCTTGGCGATGCTCTTGCCGAGCGAGGTCTTGCCCACGCCGGGAGGGCCGACGAGGCACAGGATCGGACCTTTGAGCTTGTTGGTGCGCGCCTGCACGGCGAGGTATTCGATGATGCGGTCCTTCACCTTCTCCAGCGCGTAGTGATCCCCGTCGAGGACCTTCTGCGCCTTGGCGATGTCGCGCTTCAGCTTGCTCTTCTTGCCCCAAGGCAGGCCCAGCAGCACATCGAGGTAATTGCGCACCACGGTGGCCTCGGCGCTCATCGGCTGCATGGAGCGCAGCTTCTTCAGCTCGGTTTCGGCCTTGGTCCTGGCTTCCTTGGAGAGCTTGAGGCTGTCGATCTTCTTCTGCAGCTCGGCAATCTCATCACCCTCGCCATCCTCGCCGCCGCCCAGCTCGCTCTGGATCGCCTTCAACTGTTCGTTGAGGTAATATTCGCGCTGGGTCTTTTCCATCTGGCGCTTCACGCGGCCACGGATCTTGCGCTCCACCTGAAGGACCGAGAGCTCACCCTCCATGACGGAGAAGATCATTTCCAGCCGCTTTGCAGGATCGGTCTCGGCCAGGAGTTGCTGCTTGGTGGCGACCTTGGCGGACAGGTTTCCGGCAATGGCATCAGCCAGCCGCCCCGCCTCGGTGATCTGGGACAGCTCGTTTTCGATGTCTTCCGGCAGCTTCTTGTTGTGCTTGGCATAATCCGCAAACTGGTCCAGCGCGGAGCGCATGAGCGCGGCTGCCTCCGCCTCCTCAACCGGAGCATCTTCCAGCATCCGGGTCTGAGCGATCACATAACCTTCGGTCTCGCGCAGCTCCTGCATCTCGGCGCGCGCGGTGCCTTCCACCAGCACGCGCACGGTGCCGTCGGGCAGCTTGAGCATCTGCAACACCTGCGCCACCACGCCGATGGTGAAAAGGTCGTCCTTTTCCGGATCGTCGCAAGACGGGTCCAACTGGGCGAGCAGGAAGATATCCTTGTCGCCCTCCATGGCCGCTTCCAGCGCCGCCACCGACTTGTCACGCCCCACGAACAGGGGGACGACCATGCCGGGAAACACGACGATGTCGCGCAGGGGAAGGAGGGGGTATGCAGTCATCTCAGGTAATCCGTATCAGTGTTCACGACGGAATATGGGGACGCACCCCCTGCCCTGCAATGCAGGACTTGGCCGGGGCTGTGGATGGGGTGGTCATCGGCGGGCGATGGAACACATGGAACACGGTTCTGGGGGAGGAATTTCGGATGGACCAGCGAGGGCACAAGGCGCGAAATTCAGGGTTGCTGTTTGCCGGTAACATACCGCCAGTTGGACCAGGATGGCGAAGGTAGGAAAGTCCAGCTCTCAACGGAAGTAGATGACATCCATTGAGTCCATCGACGGAACGCCATTCCCCGCACTATCTCTAGCTGGCTGATATTCCGCCAACTCCATGACCGCCTCGCAGGTGTAGTGACTGAGGTCGGCATACCTTTCACTGGCATTCTGGACACAGCCTGTAGGCTTTCCATCAGAACCAATGACAACGCGAACGGAAATGGTGACCCGACCGGATCTCGGCAACGCGCGGCGTGGCGCATCCTCGATGATCTTGTTAGCCCAAATTTGAAAATTGTTCCTCTGTGCATACTCAACAGAAGTTCGAGCCAATTCCACATCAAGCCCCCAGCCTGAAAGCAAATCGTCGACACAGGTATCAAGCGCGTCAAGCAATGGACCAAGATCACCGGTTTGCAGCATCACCGGAGATTCAAACGCGTTGGTCACCATCACGCCATTCAGCTTCCTCGCCTCGCCCCAATCGTCGGGTTGAAGCTCCACATAGAGCAGGGCTCCGTTGAACGAACGCCGCAGTCGCATGGTCCCAACGTGCGGAAGCCGGATGGGTTCGCCTTCACCAGTCAAACTCAAGGTTACGTCGCCGCTTCCTTCGCCTACGTCGGTGCTGAGGAGAACAATTTTTGAGTGAGCGCCGAGGCTGGCCTTCTCGAACCGTAAGAAAATCGCACCCTGATCAGATGCAAAGTCTCTTCGCGCAATGCAATCTTGTTCGGCATACTCCAGCAGCCAATCCGAGGATGGTGTCGCAATGAGGACTGGCTCTTGTGCGCCCACCGGGCTGGCTGATAATGCCACCGCCATTCCAATCACTCCAGGCAGATACCGCATCCCTCTCCCCCATTGCTTTGATTGGAAAGGATTATTATTCAGCGAGAAGCTGAACGCAAGCCTAACCCATGCCGGGCAGCTTGAAGCCCGGCGGCAGGCCCATGCCGCTCTGCATTTTCTTCATTTCCTCGTTCGCCGCGCGGTCTGCCTTGTCGCGCGCGTCATTGAAGGCAGCGGTGATCAGGTCTTCGAGGATCTGCTTTTCCTCCGGCACCATCAGGCTGTCATCGATGGCAACGCCGAGGATGCGGCCCTTGGCGCTGGCGCGGATCTTGACCAGCCCGCCGCCCGAGGCGCCTTCCACCTCGATATTGTCCAGCTTCACCTGGACCTCGTTCATTTCCTTCTGGATATTTGCAGCCGCTTCCTGCGCAGCCTTGAGCATTTCTTCCATCGATTGCATCGCTCGGTTCTTTCAGTCCGAAGGGGCCTGTCAGGCCCGCTTGCTCCATTGTCTTTCAGCCACGAGGTTGTCCTCGGGGTCGATGATTTCCGCATCCGGGAACGCGGCCAGCGCGGATCGCACCAGCGGGTGGTTGCGAACACGTTCGGCCTCGGCGGCTTTCAGCGCCTCTTCCCGCTCGCGGAGGGATGGTGCGCCTTCCGCCTCGCCCCGGGCAACGTCCCACCGCTCGCCAGTGGCGCGCAGCAGGGCATCGCGCAGTTCCGGGGCGAAATCCTCTGCCATCCCGGCCGGCTGGTTGTACCGCAGATAGCCGTTGCGCAGTTCGATCACGCGGACCCAGTCCCGCATGATCTGGCCAATGCGCAAGAGCCCTTCCTGTTCCACACGGTCGCACAGGATGGTCCATTCTATATCGGCATCGGGCATGCTGCCGCTGGCCTGAGAGGCAACCGGGGCACCTTCTGAACTGGCCGCAGAAGCGGCGGGTGAAGCCGCCACGCCCTTTTCAGCCGCATCCTTCAGCAGCTTCGCAAGCTTGCCGGGATCGGGCATGTCGGCGGCATGCAGCACCCGCAGCAGCGCCATTTCCGCAGCGACCAGCGGATCGGGCGCACCGCGCACTTCGTCATGGCCCTTCAGCAGCAATTGCCACAAACGGTGGACCTGCCCTGCCGAAAGCCGCCCGGCCCATTCGCCTATGTCGCGCTTTTCCTCCTCGGAAACCCCGTCCGCCTCGCCCTCGCCGATCTGCGTCACGGCGATCCGGTGGGTCAGTTCCATCAGCGAGCGCATGAGCGCGAGCGGTTCCACGCCCAGCGAATACTGGTCCTGCACAGCCTTGAGCAGGCTCCCGGGATCACCTTCCAGCAAATGCGCGAACAACCGGCGGCGCGCGCCCTTGTCCGCAAGGCCCAGCATCTCGCGCACCTTGGCCGCGGTGACCAGCGTTGCGCCATCGCCGGAATCCATGTCCGCATGGGCAATCGCCTGGTCAAGGATCGACAGGCCATCGCGCGCCGAACCTTCGGCAGCCGCGGCGACCATGGCGATCGCCTCGTCCTCTGCCTCGACACCTTCCTGGCGGCAGACATTGGCAAAGTGGCTTTGCAGCAATTCCGCCGGGATTCGCCTGAGGTCGAAGCGCTGGCAGCGTGACAGGACCGTGACCGGCAGCTTGTCCACCTCGGTGGTGGCGAAGAGGAACTTCACATGCGCGGGCGGTTCCTCCAGCGTCTTGAGCAAGGCGTTGAACGCATTGCGCGAGAGCATGTGGACTTCGTCGATGATGTAGATCTTGTAGCGCGCCGACACGGCAGCATAGCGCACCGCTTCGATGATTTCGCGCACGTCGTCCACGCCGGTGTGGCTGGCAGCGTCCATCTCGATCACGTCGATATGGCGGCCTTCGGCAATCGCCTTGCACGGCTCGCACTGGCCGCACGGGTTGATGGTGGGACCACCCTGCCCAACCGGCCCCACGCAGTTGAGTGCCTTGGCGATCAGGCGAGCGGTGGAGGTCTTGCCCACCCCGCGGACCCCGGTCATCAGGAAGGCATGGGCCAGCCGGTCGCGCTCGATCGCATTGCCAAGCGTGCGGACCATCGGCTCCTGTCCGATGAGCTCGCTGAATGTCTGGGGACGATATTTGCGGGCCAGCACGCGATAGGGCTGCGCGGCCTCCTCAGCCTTGGCGACAGGCGCAGCGGTCTGCGCCGGGGCAGCAGCGCCTTCCGGCATGGCAGCGGTGGGTTCTGGCCTGGGCGGTTCGGGATCACCGAACATGGCCGACTGACCGGCAGCTTCCAGCTCGGCCGCAGACGGCTTTTCCTCTTCCTCCTGCTCCTCGTCCCAGGGCGGAGTGTCCATTTCGTCCGGTGAATCACCCATGCGGGTTTTGTTACGCGCTCACGCCGCGAATGTCATGCCGAAGGATGTGGGAAAAAGGAGCCGAGCGACCCGCCGCAATTCACCTGGGCTGCTTCCTTCCGGACCTGACCCGGTGAGCGAACGCAAACGTCCACCCGACTCCCGGGCGGGCATATGGCTTTCCTGCGTTGCAGAATCAAGTGCGAGCTTGCGCAGCCATCGCGCGCCAGCGCGGCTCAGCGGAAATTGTCGGCGTAGGCCTGGATCTTGAGGCGCTTGGGCGGCACCGTGTGCACGATCGCGTCAATGCCGTATTTCTCGGCATAGGCCTTGGCTTCTTCCGCGCTGGCGAACTTGAGCTGCACTTGGCTCTGCGTGTCGCCACTGCCTGCCCAGCCCATCAGCGGGTCAGCCTTCTTGGCTTCCGCCGGGACGAAATCGAGGATCCACTGGTCCACCAGAGCCTTGCCGCTCTGCATGGCATTTTTCGGGCGTTTGTAGATGCGTGCCTGCATGGGAAAGTCCTTTGATGATTCTCGGGCGGAGAATCAAGTGCGGTTGAACGCGTTCTTGGTCTTCAGGCTCGGCTTTTCCGCCCACGGTTCATCCGGCCAGCGGTGCTTGGGATAGCGACCCTTGCCGTCCTTCTGCACATCACGCCACGAGCCTTGCCAGAATCCGGGCAGGTCGCGCGTTGCCTGCATCGGCTTGCCACCGGGATCGGTCAGCTTGAGCAGCAAGGGCGTGTCGCCGATCATCGGATGCCGATCCAGCCCGAACACGGCCTGCACGCGCACCTCCACGCAAGGCGCATCATCGCCGGCATAGTCGATGGGGTGGCTGGTGCCCGCGGGGCTGGCAAATTCGCGCGGAGCCAGCCTGTCGAGTTGCTGGCGTTCATCCCACGTCAGCCGGGCAAGCAGTGCATCGGTCAGCGGCCCCTTGGCCACTTTCAGGTCGCGCCTGCCATGCAGCAACGGGGCGAGCCAATCCTGCGCATCTGCCGCCAGCCGCTCCGGCGAGAGCACCTCCAGGCCTGCGTAGCGTGCCCTCGCCAACAGCTCGGCAGGGAGCAGTTCCCCCAGTTTGTCCACAAACTTATCCACAAGCAGGTCGACCAGCACCTGCGGGTCCGGATCCGGGTCCGGGCCGCTCTTGAGCGTTATCGCTCCAAGGCGGCGTTCCAGCCGCGCTTCCACGCGCCCCTCGCTCGCATTCCAGCGGGCAACGGTGCGCTCCTCGACAAGGTGATGCAGGTGCCTTTCGACATCGGCCTGGCCGAGTTCCGCCGCCGCCGTGATCCGCGCGCCCTTGGCTTGTCCCTGTGCGTCCGCGATCACCAGCCATTCGGCACGGCAGAGCGATGATGCCTCGTCCAGCGTGTAACCGCGACCGCCCGCCGATATCCAGTTGCGCCCTTCCCCGTCGCGACGGCGGGCAATGTTGTCAGGCATGGCAAAGGCGGGGAACAGCGCCGGATTGATGCCCTGCCCCTCCGCACCGGAAACCAGACTTTCGGCGGATCCCGCCCAGCGATCCGCCAGCTTGCGCGCTGTATCCGCTCGGTTCGAGCGATCCGAGTTCCAGCGATCCAGCCGCGCAAGCAGGTCTTCCCCTCGCCCGCCCAGTCCGCGCTCCTGGGCCAGCAGCACCAGTCGCGCAGCATCGCGTGCCTGGCCCGCTTCGGCCCCGAACAGCACGGCGGCACCGTGCACCGGATCAAGCGGCAGGTTCGATACCTTGTTGCCCCATGGCGTGATCTTGCCTTCAGCATCGAGCGCGCCCGCCTTCTCCAGCCGTTCCCGCGCTGCTGCAAGAGCCGGCGCAGGAGGCGGATCGAGCCATTGCAGGCTGTCAGGCGCCATGCCCCAGCGCGCCAGCGAGAGGCACAGCGGTGCCAGGTCTGCCTGAAGGATCTCCGGCGGGTCGAACTTCTCTCGACCGGCATGGCCGCCTTCTTCCCACAGGCGATAGGCGACACCCGGCCCCTGGCGAGCGGCGCGCCCCGCCCTTTGCGCCGAGGAAGCCTGGCTTGCCCGGCGGGTGACGAGGTGGGTCACGCCTGCCGCAACGTCATATTCCGCCCGGCGCGACAGGCCGCTGTCCACCACCACGGACACTCCATCGAGCGTAATCGATGTTTCTGCGATGCTGGTGGCAAGGACGATGCGGCGACGACCCTGCGGATCGCGGCGGATGGCAGCACGCTGGTCCTGGGGTTGCACCTGGCCGTGCAGCGGCAGGACCGGCACGCCTTTCAGCTTCTCTTCCAGCCGTTCCTGCACGCGGGATATTTCCCCCACGCCCGGCAGGAAAGCGAGGATATCGCCCTCCTCCTGCCGCCACGCAGCCAATATGGCTGACGTCATGGCCTCTTCGATCCGCTTTTCCGGGCTCGAGCCGAGCCATTCGATCCGCAGCGGATGGGCCTTGCCCTCGCTTTCGACCACCGGCGCGTCATCACCCATCAAACCGGCAAAGCGCGCACCGTCGATCGTGGCGGACATGACCAGCAGGCGCAGGTCTTCGCGCAGGATCGCCTGCGTTTCCAATGCCAGCGCCAGGGCGAAATCGCTGTCGAGATTGCGCTCGTGCGCTTCGTCGAACAGCACGGCGGAAACGCCGGGCAGTTCCTGGTCAGCCAGGATCCGCGAGACGAAGATCGCTTCGGTCATCACCACGACGCGGGTACTTGCACCTGTGCGGCTGTCCATGCGCGTCTGGTAGCCCACGGTTTCGCCGGGCTTTTCGCCCAGCATCTCGGCCATGCGCTCCGCTGCTGCGCGTGCGGCGACGCGGCGGGGGCTGAGGACGAGCACCTGCCCGCGGCACCATTCCTCTCCGATCAGCGCAGGCGCGACAGCCGTGGTCTTGCCCGCACCCGGTGGCGCAACCAGCACGGCGGAACTGTGGCTGTGCAAGGCAGCGAGCAATTCCGGCAGCACGGCATTTATGGGAAGGTCTTGAGCCATGGACTCAACGCCGTTCGTGCTGAGCTTGTCGAAGCACCGTTCTTCCTTTCGGAACCACGACTAGAGAAAATGCCGGCCCTTCGGAAGCGAAGCTGTCGCTATGCGACACTGGCCCCGGGGCGAACGGGGGTTGGTAAGGATCAATACCCCCGCGACACCGCGAATTGCGCAGCCTCCACCATCGCGCGGCGCGCTTCGCTGTCGGGGAAGATCGACAAGGCATCGCAGGCGCGCTGGGCGAAGTGGCGCGCCCGTTCGCGCGTGTCGGCCACGGCATTGTGCTTGCCGATCAGCTCGACAGCCCTTGCCAGGTCCTCGTCCGAATTGGTGAATCCGGCGATGCAGTCCTTCCAGAACTCGCGTTCGTCCTCGTTTCCGCGTGCGTAGGCGAGGATCACCGGCAGCGTCATCTTGCCTTCGCGGAAATCATCGCCCCGGTCCTTGCCCATTTCGGCAGCATCGGAATCATAATCGATCGCATCGTCGACGAGCTGGAAGGCGATGCCGAGGTTGCGGCCGTAATCGTCGAGCGCCTTTTCCTGCGCCTCGTCCCGTTCTGCCACGACCGCGGCGATGCGGCTGGCAGCGGCGAAGAGAGCGGCGGTCTTGGCGCCGATGATGTGGAGGTAACGCTCTTCCGAAGTCTCGATCTTGCGCTGGCTCACCAGCTGGTCGACTTCGCCCTGCGCGATGATGGCACTGGCGGAGGAGAGGATTTTCAGCACTTTCAGGCTGCCGTCCTCCACCATCAGTTCGAAAGCGCGGGAAAACAGGAAATCGCCCACCAGCACGGTGGCGGGGTTGCCGAAGACGATGTTCGCCGCTTCCTTGCCCCGGCGCATTTCGCTGCCGTCCACCACGTCATCATGCAAGAGCGTTGCGGTGTGGATGAACTCCACCGCGGCTGCCAGCTTGTGATGGCGCGTGCCCTGGTATCCGATCACTTCTGCCCCGGCGAGCGTGAGCATCGGCCGCATGCGCTTGCCGCCGCCCGAAATCAGGTGCCCGGCGAGCGCCGGAATCAGCGGAATCTCGCTCTGCATCCGGTCCAGGATCACCTGGTTCACCGAATTCATGGCCGAGGCCGTGAGCGAGAGGATCGGCGTAAGGGAGGGCGCACCCTGTTCCTTGCCGCGCGTGATGGGAACGACATTGGACGTCATGACGATTTACCCAATGCGGCAGCATGCAGGTGTTGGCAAGCGCGCATTTGCTGCTAGTCAGGCCGGATGGCATCACAATCATCGCAGGCAGACATGGAAGATCCGGAAGAGCACCTGACGCACGATCCGCATGTAGACCCGCAGCTGGCCGCCTATCGCAAGAGCATCGACAATATCGATGCCGCCCTGATCCACATGTTGGCGGAGCGTTTTCGCATCACCCAGGCAGTGGGCGAATACAAGGCGAAGAAGCAGCTTCCCCCGGCCGATCCCCGGCGCGAGGACAAGCAGGTCATGCGGTTGCGCGCCCTGGCGGAGAGCGCGGACCTCGATCCGGAATTCAGCGAGAAGTTCATTCGCTTCGTGATCGACGAGGTGATCCGCCACCACAATATCGCAAGGGGAAAATAGGGTGTCCGAGAGCAAGCTGGTGGGTGGCTGCCTGTGCGGTGAAATCCGCTATGAAATCATCGGCGAGCCGGTATTCGTCAGCCAGTGCTGTTGCAAGGATTGCCAGAAGGCGACCGGCACCGGCCACACCACCATCATCGGCATTCGCGGTGACCAGTTGCAGATGGCCGGAACGCCCAGGACCTATACAAACACGGGCGACACCGGCGGATCGGTGACCCGGCATTTCTGCGGCACCTGTGCCGGTCGGCTCTATACCACCGGTGACCTGCCGGGTGACATGAAGATCGTGCAGGCCGGATCGCTTGACGATCCCAACCAGGTCTCGCCGATCAATGCGATCTACGTGAAGGACAAGCCTGTCTGGGACATGCTCGATCCCAACATCCCGCATTTCGAAGGCATGCCGGAACGCCCGACGGGTTGAGGGTCAACTTGCCCGGGGCAGGTTCAGCTTCACCAGCAGGCCGCCCAGGTCCTCGCTCTCGTCCAGTTCCACGCTGCCGCCGTAGATTTCCGCCACGTCCCGCACGATGGCCAGGCCAAGCCCGGTTCCGGGTTTCTCCGTGTCCAGACGCGCACCGCGACTGAACAGGTCCTGCCGCATCGCGGCAGGGATGCCCGCGCCATCATCTTCCACACAGACGGTGCACTGATCCGCTTCGGGAACCGCATCAACGGTGACAAACACGCTGCCCCCGCCATATTTGGCGGCATTCTCGATCAGGTTGCCCAGGATCTCCTCGAGGTCCTGCTTCTCGATTGCCACCGTCGCATCCTTCGCACCGGCAATGTCGAGCCGCACATCGGGGTAAAGGCGCGAGACGGCGCGTTCCACGGCATTGGCGCTTTCCATCACGTTGGATCGGGCAAGGCCCACGGCCCGCCTGCCTGCTGCCCGTGCCCGGGCAAGGTGATGGTCCACCTGCCTGCGCATCAGCGCCGCCTCGCGCAGCACCGTCTCGTCAAGGTCGGGCGACTTGGCATGGGCGGCGTTGTTGAGCACGGTCAGCGGCGTCTTCAGCGCGTGGGCAAGGTTGCCTGCGTGCGTGCGCGCTTCTTCGGCCTGCCGTTCGGAATGCTCCAGCAGTGCATTCAACTCCTGCACCATCGGCTGCACTTCCAGCGGCAAGGGGTCTGTCACGCGGTTGGTGCCGGTGGTGCGGATGCGGGCAATTGCCTGGCGGATACG
The DNA here is from genome assembly GCA_030424845.1 of Alphaproteobacteria bacterium. Classification (GTDB taxonomy): domain Bacteria; phylum Pseudomonadota; class Alphaproteobacteria; order Sphingomonadales; family Sphingomonadaceae; genus Alteraurantiacibacter. The sequence goes on from JAUHWC010000001.1 coordinate 430,815, forward strand.
GCGCAGCGGGCCAAGGCCGTACCAGGTCTGCAGCATCACCATCAGCAAAAGGCCGATCCCCAGGACCGCGAAGGACCAGCCCAGGATGCCGCGCGTATTGGCGATCTGCTGGTCCAGTTCGGCACGCGTGCTGGCGACCACGAATTGCCAATTCACATCGCTTCCGGGAATTCCCACGGTTCGCTGGGCTATGCGCACCTGTTCACCATTTGCCGCTTCACCATTGTAGAAGATAGGCTGCACCGCGCGCTCGTCCTCGCGTATCGGCAAGGGTTCGTCCCACAAGGATCGCGAAAGGTAGGGCAGGTAATCCCCGCCGGTGATCTGCCAGTAATAGCCGCTGTTGGGCTCCAGGTAGCGCTGGTCACCCAGCGGGCGGTTGAAGCGCACTTCGCCGAACGGGTCGATCTCAGCGTTGAGGACCATCGCGTTGAGCGAGATCTCCAGCTGCTCGTCAAACTGGTTGGAAATCAGGTTGGTCAGCGCGCGGTCCAGCGCCACGCCGCCGACACTGAGCAGCATGAGGATCCACACCGCCGCAATCAGCAGCATCCGACGCGAGATGCTGCCGGTGTGCATGGGCGGCTGCGGGGCGTCGGGCAGAGCGCCCTCGCCCCCGGCAGCGGACGGAACCGCCGCCGTGGAGCCGCCGCTATTCGCGGGGGCTGTCTGCGGGGTCGTCGAGGCTGTAACCGAGGCCACGGATGGTCGTGATCACATTGGCACCCAGCTTCTTGCGAATACGGGTGACGAAGACCTCGATCGTGTTCGAATCGCGGTCAAAATCCTGATCGTAGATATGTTCGATCAGTTCGGTACGGCTGACCACCTTGCCCTTGTGGTGCATCAGGTAGGACAGCAGCTTGTATTCCTGCGCGGTCAGCTTCACCGGCTCGCCAGCGCGGGTAACGCGTCCGGAACGGGTATCCAGCCGCACGTCGCCCGCGGTCAGCTCGGACGAGACATTGCCCGAAGCGCGGCGGATCAACGCACGCAGGCGGGCGATCAGCTCTTCGGTCTGGAAAGGCTTGGCGAGATAGTCGTCAGCGCCCGCATCGAGGCCGGCCACCTTGTCGGACCAGCTGTCCCGCGCGGTCAGCACCAGCACGGGGAAGTTGCGCTTTTCCTTGCGCCACATGCCCAGCACCGTCAGCCCGTCGATCTCCGGCAGGCCAAGGTCGAGAATGACGGCATCGTAATCCTCGGTAGAGCCGAGAAAATGGCCGTCCTCGCCATCGGTGGACAAGTCCACCGCATAGCCGTTCTGCTCCAATGTCGACTTGAGCTGCTGGCCCAGTGTCGGTTCATCCTCGACGATCAGGATGCGCATCCATTTTCCCCTGTAAAACGCCTGTTATTCCAATTGGTCGCGATCGTGTAACGCGTCAACCAGCCGGAAGGTTTCTCCCACTCTTATCGCGAGACCCGAAGCACGCGGGCGGTGCGGGCATCCACGTCCACCCAGATCACCCGGCCTTCGCGTATGAACTTCAGGCGATAGGCATGCGCGGCCGGATCATATTCGAAACCGATATATTCATCGCCATCCATGCGCGGGATGATGCGGCGCTCGATCTCGCGGATCGGCATGTTGCGCCCGGCCTGCATCTGTTCGCGCGCACTGTCCTGCTCGCCGCGCGGCTGCTGGGAGCGCTGCAAGCGCTGCTGTGCCGACAGGTCGGAAGCTGCGGCAATCGGGCCTGCCAGCATGGCCACGGCGGCCAGGGATGCGAGAATCCGTTTCATGATGACCTTTTGCCTAGCCACGGCGCGTTGAACAAGCTGTGAATGCAATCACGGCTATTCAGAAAGGTTGGCCCTTTCCTTAACAGCCTGGCGCGAGCCAAGCACGTCCTGACGCTATCAACGAGCCTTGCCAGCAGGCCTGCCCGCGCCTACTTGCGCGCTCGACTTATGGCAGAACCTCCGATCCTCTCATGGGAAGGCCTTGGCTTGCACCAGGGCGAAGGCTGGCTTTTCGGCGGCCCGGAAACCGATGGGCTGGACCTGCATATCGGCCCGCGCGACAGGCTGGCGCTGATCGGCCGCAATGGAGCAGGCAAGACCACGCTGCTGCGACTGATCACCGGCGAGATCGAGGCCGATCGCGGCATCCGCAAGGTAAAACCGGGCACCAATATCGTGCTGCTGGAGCAGGAGCCCGATTTTGCCGGCTGCGAGACACTGATGGATTTTGCCCTCGGCGGCAGGAACCCGCCCGCCCGGCACGAGGTGGAGAGCATCGCCGGACAGCTGGGGATCGACATGGAAACGGGCGCTGCCGGGGCTTCCGGTGGCGAGAAGCGCCGTGCCGCCCTCGCCCGCGCACTCGCGCTCGACCCTGACCTGCTGCTGCTTGACGAGCCGACCAACCACCTCGACCTGTCCGCGATCGACTGGCTGGAAGGCTGGCTCAACCGCTACAAGGGCGCCTTCATCGTCATCAGCCATGACCGCACTTTCCTCAAGCGCCTGACCCGCGCGACCATCTGGCTTGATCGCGGCAACCTGCGCCGCAAAGAAGTGGGCTTCGGCGGCTACGAGGCATGGGAAGAGCAGGTCTATGCAGAGGAGGCCCGCGCGGCAGAGAAGCTCGATGCCAAGCTGAAGATCGAGGCGCATTGGCTTGAGCGCGGCGTTACCGCAAGGCGCAAGCGCAACATGGGTCGCCTCGAAAAGCTGTGGCAGATGCGCGAACAGCGTGCCGCCATGATCAACCCCGCCGGCACCGCCAAGCTGAAGCTGGGCAGCGACGAGGACTTCAAGTCCAAGTCCGTGATCGTGGCGGAGGACATCTCCAAGACTTACGGTGACCGAGCCATTATCAAGCCGTTCTCGCTGCGCATCCAGCGCGGCGACCGCATCGGCATCGTCGGCGCCAATGGTGCCGGCAAGACCACGCTGCTGAAGATGCTCACCGGCGAACTGGAACCCGACACGGGCAGCGTGACCCATGCGAAAACGCTTTCCGGCGTGATGATCGACCAGCAAAGGAAACTGCTCGACCCGCAGAAGACCGTGCGCCAGATCCTTGCCGAAGGGGGCGACTGGCTGGACGTGCGCGGGCAGCGCAAGCACGTGCAGGCCTATCTCAAGGATTTCCTGTTCGATCCTTCCGTGATCGATGCCAAGATCGGCACCTTCAGCGGCGGTGAGCGCAGCCGCCTGCTGCTGGCCCGCGAATTCTCGCGCACCTCCAACCTCTTGGTGCTGGACGAGCCGACGAACGACCTTGACCTGGAAACGCTGGACCTGCTGCAGGAAGTGATCGCCGATTATGACGGCACCGTGCTGATCGTCAGCCATGATCGCGATTTCCTCGATCGCACGGTCACGGTGACGCTGGGCCTCGATGGCAGCGGCTTTGTCGACATCATCGCCGGCGGTTACGAAGACTGGGAAGCCAAGCGCGAGGAACGCCGCAAGCCGGCAAAGAAGGCCGCGAAGGAAGAGCTCGCCGCACCTCCTCCCCCGCCGCCCGCGTCCAAGTCAGGCAAGCTCAGCTACAAGGACCAGCGCGATTACGAGCAACTGCCTGCCCGCATCGAGGAGCTGGAGAAGCTGATCGCCAATGGCGAGGCGGCGCTGGCCGATCCCGACCTCTACAGCCGCGATCCGGACAAGTTCGCGCGCATCAGCAAGTCGCTGGAAATGGCGCGCAACGAGAAGGACGAGGCAGAGCTGCGCTGGCTGGAACTGGCCGAACTGGTCGAAGGCTGATTTCCGCCGACCGTTTGCGCGCAATCAATTTTGTGCTGCACTGCACAATGTATGTACTTCACCCATGCGCGAATCGATCACTCATGTCGACCTGCCTCCGCACCTCGCCTTTGCCGAGATGTGGATGGCCACTTGGTCGGAAGCCGTGATGGCGGCCACCACCGAGATGTTCCATTTCTGGTGCATGCCCTTTTGCGAACCGCACCATCACGAGGCGCAAAACCGCTTCCAGATGGAAGTACCCGAACCCTTCGAGGATGACGAGGATCCCGAACTGTTCGCCTGATGGCGGGCCATCGTCAGTTGATACGGTAGAAATCCGCCACCCGGTCCAGCGCCAGTTTCAGCACCAGCTTGCCGCTGCGCGCGGGCCATTGCAGCGCCTTTTCGGCCACCGGCAGTGTCTCGCCCGAGCAGACAACCCGCCACAGGATATCCTGCAAACCCTTGCCCGCTTCCGACAGCGCACCGTGGAAACGCTGGCGTGCCGCCATGACGCGTTCCGTTTGCGTCAGGCCCTGCTCGCCGGTGGTTTTCACGTTTACCGGGTCCCATCGCATGGTGACATTGGGGCCCAGCTGCGCACGCTCGTAATCGGCGCGCAAGCGCTCGCCGGCATCGAACAACCTGTCCTCCAGGTGGCCGTGGGCGTGCAGCCAGCCAAGTGGACTTTCGGCAATATTCACGGTCACGCTGCGGCGGCGGCGGGACATGCCCTGCCTGCGGCGCGGGCCTTCGACCGTCAGTTCCCGTTCCACCAGATGCTGTTTCATGTGCGAATCTCCCCGATTGTGGCGGAGGAGGCCTTGCCAAATGGAACAAGTTGTAGGAAAGAAGAAACCAATCTGGTTACCATAGAGGTTCAAGCGATGATCAACCGCATCCGCGACATCCGCAAGCAGAAGGGCATGACGCTGGCGGAAGTCGCCGCCGCCTGTGAACCGCCCACCACCGCGCAGACGATCGGGCGGCTGGAAACGGGCATGCGCAACCTCTCCCTCACCTGGATGAACCGCATTGGCGATGCGCTGGGCGTTGATCCGGAACTGCTGGTGAAGAGCGAGGACGAAGCCGTGCCGCAGATCGTCGCCAAGCTGACCGAGCACGGCGCGGAAGCGCTCACCAAGCCCCGCGATGCCATCCTGCCGACGCAGTTGAGCGATGGCGAAGCGCTGATCTGCCTCACCATAGAAGCGCCGCAAGGCGAATATCGCAGCGGGGACCAGCTGTGGATGCGCCAGATTCGGCCCGAGGATGCCGGCAGCATCATCAACCGTGACGTGCTTGCCCCGCGCAGTGGCGGGCGCTTTGCCTTCGGGCGTCTGATTGACCGGCAAGGCAGCCTCGTGGGCCTGCTGCCACCGGGCATGGGCCAGCGCCAGATCGTGATCGACAGCCCGGCTTGGCTCGCCGTGGCCGAGATGCTCGTGCGCAAGCTGTGACGATGAAGGAACGGCTGGCCCGATGAAGCGCCTTCTTTCGATCGCCACCCTCTATCCCAACGCCCACCAGCCGCGCTTCGGCACCTTCGTGGCGCGGCAGATGGAGGCCTTGGCCGCGCGCGGGGACTGGGACGTGCAGCTGGTGAACCCGGTAGGCGTGCCGCCGCTTGCGCCTGGCCGCTATGCCCCGCTGGCTGATGCCGCCGTAAGCGGCATGGAGCACGGCGTGCATGTCCACCGCCCGCGCTTCACGCTGATCCCGGCAGTGGGCGGCCCTTTCAATCCGGCAATGATCGTGCGGGCCGTCCTGCCTTTGGCGAAGCGGCTGCATGCCATGCAACCCTTCGACGTGGTGGACGCGCAGTTCTTCTATCCCGATGGCCCAGCTGCAGCCCGCATTGCCGCCGAACTGGGCGTGCCTCTTTCCATCAAGGCGCGCGGAGCGGATATCTCGCTGTGGGGACACAAGTCCTATGCCAATCGCAAGATGGTGGCAGCAGCCCGCCAGGCGGCAGGCCTGCTGGCCGTCAGCGAGGCGCTGGCCGGGGACAAGGCGGCAATCGGCCTGCCGCGCGACAAGATCACCATCCACTACACCGGACTTGACCATGCGCTGTTCCGCCCGTTGGGCCGCGAGCGCAGCCGCAAGCGAATGGCGGAAGAATTCGGCATTGGCGCCGATGGCCGGCTGATTGCCACTGTCGGCGCGCTGATCCCGCGCAAGGGCCAGCATTTCGTGATCGAGGCGCTGGAGCAGTTGCCCGGAGCGCAGCTGGTGCTGGTCGGCAAGGGGGAGGACGAGGCGGCCTTGCGCCAGCTCGCTCGCGACAAGGGGCTGGAAAACCGCGTCCACTTCCTGGGCCTCCTGGACCACACGCGGCTGCCCGTGGTGCTGAGCGCAGCGGATGCGATGGTACTGCCCTCTGCCAGCGAAGGGCTCGCCAATGCCTGGGTGGAAGCCCTCGCCTGCGGCACGCCGCTGGTCATCACCAATGCCGGGGGCGCGAAGGAACTGGTGACCAGCGCCACCGCCGGCCGCATCGTGGAGCGCAACGCGAATGCGATCGCTGCCGGCGTGCAGGAGGTGCTGTCCGCCGGATACGCGCCCGAGGACGTGGCCGCCGGCGCGGCGCATTTCAGCTGGGACAACAACGCGGCGGCACTGGCGGATTACTACACCACCCTCACCGCCTGAACGGCTTGCCTACGCCTCGCCGCGCGCCTTCTTTTCCTGGATGTCCGTGATCGATTCCTGGGGAACGAAGCTGTTGGAAGACACGCCAAGCCAGATCAGGATCGGCGCTGCCATGTAGACCGAACTGTAGGTACCCACGAAGATGCCCAGCGTGATCGCGGCGGTCAGGCCGAACAGGCTTGCCGGTCCGAAAAGCAGCAGCGGGATCAGCGCCACCAGCAGGGTAAGCGAGGTCATCACCGTACGCGCCAGCGTCTCGTTCACCGACAGGTCCAGCAGTTCCGGGATCGGCATCTTGCGATACTTCTTCAGGTTCTCGCGGATGCGGTCGTAAACCACGATGGTATCGTTCAGCGAATAGCCGATGATGGCCAGGATCGCGGCAATGATCTGCAGGTTGAACTCCAGCTGGAACAGCGCGAACATGCCCAGTGTCAGCGACACGTCGTGGAACAGCGCGAACAGCGCGCCGACGCCGAATTGCCATTCGAAGCGGACCCAGATGTAGAGCGAAATCGCGATCATCGCGAACAGCAGCGCCAATTGCGCGGTATAGAGAAACTCGCCCGAAACCTTGCCCGAAACGGTGTCCACACCGTCAATGCGCACATCAGGGTGCCCGGCTTCGATGGCCGCGATGATCTGGCGGCTGATTTCCTCCGCCGCGCCGGGATTGCCCTCTGCCTCCTCCGGCAGTTTCACGCGGATCGAAACCTCGTTCGGCGCACCGAAGCGCTGCACCACGGGATCACCATAGCCCAGGCTTCCCACACGTTCGCGCAGCTCCTCGACGGGAGCTTCGGCTTCCTGGGTGAAGGTCGCGCGGATTTCCTGGCCGCCGGCAAAGTCGACGCCGAAGTTGAGGCCATTGGTGAACACCACCGCCCAGCTGGCGATGATCAGCAGGATGCTGACCACGTAGAACGGCATGCGCCATTTCAGGAACTTGATGTTGGTATCGTCAGGGACGAGTTTCAGAAGTCGCATTTGCTTGCCCTCGCCTCTACAAATTCAGGTCCGTGGGCCGCGCCTTGCGCAGCCAGCCGGCCACCCACATGCGGGTCAGCACCACGGCGGTGAAAACGCTGGTGAACAGGCCGATGATCAGCACCACGGCAAAACCGCGCACCGGGCCGGAGCCGAACAGGAACAGCAGCACACCGGCAATGAAGTTGGTGATGTTCGCGTCGTAAATCGCGCGGCTCGCCTCGCGATAGCCGTTCTCCACGGCGGTCACCACGCGGCGGCCTTTCTTGCGCTCTTCCCTGATGCGTTCGTTGATCAGCACGTTGGCATCCACCGCCGCGCCGATGGTCAGCACGAAACCGGCGATGCCCGGCAGCGTCAGCGTGGTGTTGAGCGCCGCCATGATGCCAAGGATCATCAGCACGTTGATCACCAGCGCCACGGTGGCATAGATGCCGAAGCGGCCATAGGCAGCAACCATCAGCGCGATCACCAGCAGCGAGCCGATGCCCATGGCGATGGTCCCGCTCTTGATCGATGCGGCGCCGAGGTCCGGCCCCACGGTGCGTTCCTCGATCACCGTCAGGTCCACCGGCAGTGCGCCAGAGCCCAGCGCGATCGCCAGCTGCGTTGCCTCGCGCACGGTGAAGCCCCCGGAAATCTGCGAAGTACCGGACAGGATCGGTTCGCGCACGACCGGAGCAGACAAGACCTCGCCATCGAGGATGATGGCAAACTGCTTGTTGACGTTCTCCGTGGTCAGGCGGGCGAAGCGCTGCGTGCCGTCGGAATCGAAGGTGATCGAAACGGCGGGCTCGTTGGTCTGCGCATCGAAGGTCTGCGTGGCACTGGTGAGCGAGTCCCCGCGCACGCCGCCGAGCCGCTTCACGGCGATGACCGCGCCTTCATAGTCACCGCCAACAGCACCGGGAACCAGCTCGCTGCCCGGGCGGGCAATGCCGGATTCGATCTGGGCGGGCGATGCCTGTTCGTCCAGCAGCTTGAATTCCAGCCTCGCCGTCTGGCCCAGCAGGTCCTTCAGCTCTTCCGGGTCGGAGAGGCCAGGCACCTGCACCACGATGCGATCATCACCCTGGCGGATGATGGTCGGTTCGCGCGTGCCGAGGGAGTCGATGCGGCGGCGGACCACGTCCGTTGCGCTGTCCATCGCGGTGGTGATCGCGTTGTCCAGCCCCGCCTCGGTCTGCGTCAGCACCATGCGGTTGCCATCCAGCACAGCCAAGTTCCATTCGCTGATGATGGAAGTGCCGTTCATCCACGGCAGGATTGCCTCGCGCGCGGCATCCACCTGCGCAGGATCGTCCAGCGTTACCGACAGGCGACCGTTTGCCGTTGAGACATCGCCGAAGCCGATATTCTCGTCATCCAGCGCCTGGCGGACGGATTCCTCCATGTTCTCCAGGCGCTGCTGGGCGACCTGGCTCTGGTCTGCTTCCAGCAGGATGTGACTGCCACCGGCAAGGTCCAGGCCCAGGTTGACGGTGGGATTGGGCAGCGAATCTGGCCAGCGGATATTGGAGACGCTTGCCAGGGAAGGCAGCGCCGCGAGCGAAGTGATGAGAACTATCGCCCAGAGGAAGTTCTTCTTCCAGTTGGGGAAATCGAGCATTTGATGGCGCGCCCTGGCTTGATGGTCAGTCGTTGGCGGGCTTGCCGCCGGGCTGCAGCACGTCACCGATCATCGACTTGACGACCTGCACGCGCACGCCCTGGGCGATCTCCACCTCGGCGTATTCGTCATCGACCTTGGTTACCTTGCCGACGATACCGCTCGAGGTAACGATCTTGTCGTTGCGCTTCACGGCGGAAACCTTTTCCCGATGCGCCTTCTGCTGCTTCATCTGCGGACGGATGATAAGGAACCAGAAGATCAGCACCATGCCGATAATCGGGATGAAGCCGATCAGGCCTCCCCCTGCGGAGGCACCACCGGCGGCGAGGAAATCAAGCATAGTTCTGGCCCATCACGTCTGTGAAACACGAAGCACGTTAGATGGCGGTAAACCTTGCATCTTCAAGCCCTCTCCCGCCATGTGCGCGCAGCGCCTAGCAGCATTGCCCGCACAGGGCAATCGAGCGGGACGATCATCCGGCAACAGATGCGCTTGCCATCGTCAATCTCGATGCCTATAGGCCCGGCTCTCCACTGGTATCGGGACGTGGCGCAGTCTGGTAGCGCACTATACTGGGGGTGTAGGGGTCGCTGGTTCGAATCCAGTCGTCCCGACCAGTGGATATCCCCTCACACATCCAGCACCGGCACTTGCGGCAAGAGCGCTCAGCGAGTCGCGTCGAAGGCGAACTGCACCCTCACGCTGCCGGCAAGGCCTGCCGCACTCTCTCCCGTGCCGACGGAAAATGCGTTGCGATCGATCGTGGCATTGCCGCTGACCGATCTGCGTGCGCCACTGCCTGACAGGGTGAAGGTGATCGTTTGCGGACGGCTGACACCCTTGAGGGAGAGCGTCCCGGTCGCACGATAGGAATTGGCACCAGTCCGTTCCACGCTGGTGGAGCGATAGGTGGCCGTGGGGAAGGCAGCAGTCGAGAAGAACTCCGCCCCCTGCAGCATCTGGTCCTGCGTGGCATCGCCAAGCGATGCACTGGCCAGTTCGATCGTGATCGCGATGTTGGAGCCAGCCGGATTCTCCGGATCCATCGTGATCGATCCGTCCCAACGGCGGAAACTGCCATTGATGGCACTGCCGCCATTATCGACCGTAAAGGTGAGCGAGCCGCCCGGCTGGATATCCCAACTGGGCGGAGGGCCGGCGGCAACGGGTTCGTCAGCAGGCTCTTCCTCTGCCACCGTTTCTTCAGCAGCAGCTTCCTCGGCAACCTCATCCTCTTCACTCGCCCCGGCATCTTCGGCAGCGGCTTCGCCCTCGACCGCATCTTCGCCCCCGGCATCCTCTACCGCGAGCACGATCTCGCTGGCGTTCTCTTCGCCCTCATCCGCGTGATCGCCGTTGCCCGGCAGGGACAGGAATACCCCGCCGCCCAGCACCACGGTTGCCGCCAAAAGCGCCATGGCAGCGCCCGCCGAACCGCGTGGAGCCATGCGGGCGAGCAATCCGTCGCGCAGCATCACGTGGTGCCGCAAGGCACCTGCAACATGCAGCACGAACAGCGCCAATCCCATGAAGGCGAGCAGTTCATGCACTTCCTTCATCGCGGGGTTGATGCTGCCGGGCAAAGGTAGGTGCGGCCACGGGACCAATCCGTAAAGGACCGTCGGCACGTTCAGCTCGTCAGTGGAAACGATTGCCCAGCCCGTCAGCGGTGCACCAAGCATGAACACGTAGAGCAAGACGTGCACGGCCTTGGCCAGCAAGCCATTGAAGCCGCCTTCCAGTGCCGGAGGCGTCTTGTGGGTCAGCCGCCAGACGATTCGCAGCACCGTCAACGCCAGGATCGTGATACCCAGGCTCTTGTGAAACTGGAACAATTCGAAACCGCTGGCATCGTGCGGCATGCCGAAACCGATCGCGATCTCCGCCGCCAGCGCAAGCGCGATCAGCCAATGCAGGAGGATGGCCCCGCGGCTGTAGCGTTGGACAGGATTTCCCAGCATTGTCACATCACTCCCAGAAGTTATTCAGCACGCCTTGGTCCGGCGCTTTCCAATTTGACAAGGGGCAGCACAAGCACTTGCCGAGGACTTTCCACTAGGCCGTTGCGGAACGGCCGGCCTCTTCGGCGAGCACGTCTTCCATCAGCTTGTCCGCCCTTACGATCATTTCCTCGATCACCCGCCGCATCGCTGCGATATCGTCGGGATCGATACCTTCGGTCAGGATCCGGTCGCGTTCCTTCGCCCGTTCGACCATCCGCGCCCAGACCTTGCGGCCTTCCGGCGCCAGCGTGATCTCGATCTCCGGCCCGCCCGGCTTGCGGGCCCGCTTGAGCAGGTTGCGTTCCACCATGCCCTTGACCGCGCGGCTGAGTTGCCCGCGATCCTGGATCAGCGCATCGGCCAGGTCATTGAGCGAGAGCGGCTTGTCGCCGCCCATCTTGGTCATGATGCGCCATTCGATCTCGGAGAGGTTGAACAGCCGCCGCTGGCTGAGGATCGTGCTGCGCCGCATGAGGTTGAACAGCACGACCATGCGCATGCTCACCAGTGGCTCCAGCGGACCCGGCTCGGCTGGGGCCTGCCCCGCCGCCGCCTTCTCATCCTCGCACCGAGCTGCCTGTCTACTCATCTGTCACCCCAAGTCGCCATCATCGTGCCGGCTATTTTTTGAGTTTGTCAAAATAGGCAAGTCCCGGCAATGCCATTTCATCCTTAAAGCATGAACCCGGAAAGGCCAGTGGCCTGCCCGCCTGCAGGCACGCCGCTGCCGCTCCGTCAGGCTTCCTCGGCTTGCAATCGCTCGATCTCGCGCCGATAGGGCCGCCAGCCCAACAGAGTGACTGCCAAGGCCGCTGGCAGGAAGATGATGTGCAGCAACAGCATCGACCAGCGCAGGTCTTCGGGCGAGGTGAAGAGGTAATCGGTCGTCAGGCCCGTGATCACCGGTCCCAGCCCCTGGCCGACCAGGGTGTAGATGAACAGGTAGAGCGCCATCACCTGCCCGCGCACCTGGCTGGGCGTGACGATCAGCATCACCGCGTTCAACATCGGCCCGTTCATTCCCAACAGCACGAAAGTGACCGCGTAGCAGGCCATCGACAACTCGGGTGTCGGCATGATCGGCATGGCGATGGCAAAGGGGATATTGAGCGCGCGGGAGTAGATTACGATGCGGAAGGGAGCATCGTGGTGGCCGCGCGCCTGGAGCCGGTCGATCCAGCGGATCCCGATCCACAGTCCCAGCAGCATGGCCACGATCGACATCGTTCCGGCGATCATGCCATAGGTGGCCGGCCCCCAACCGTAGGTGCGCTCGAAGAAGGGGGCACCCCAGGCCCTGCCGCCACTGTCCAGTGCACCTAGCGTCAGCCCCAGGAACAGCGGCCCGAACACCGCGACGTGCAGCCAGATGTATTTGAGCGCGCCGAATACCGGGACACGCGAAACCTCGTGCTCCCGGAATGTCTGGCGGGGTGGTTCCTTCACCGTGGTCAATAACAGCGCCACCAGCACGCCCGGCAGGCCAACAGCCATGAGCACCACCTGCCAGGGACGCAATTCACCGATAACGGGCAGGCTGGGCGTGCCGATGGCAGCGATGATCGTGATCATTGTCGCGCCAAGCAACAGCGACAGGCCGTTACCGGCCACGGCACCGATCTGCAGCCGATAGATCGCCCGCGGCAGCGTCTTGCGCGGAAAATAATCGGACACGATGGAATAGGAGGTGGCACCGTTCACGGATTCCCCGGCGCCCACCAGCATGCGCATGGCAAACAGCTGCCAGAAGCTGGAGGCAAGGCCGCAGGCAGCCGTCGCCAGGCTCCACACGGTCACGCCGATGGCGATTATGCGGGTGCGCACCCAGCGATCGATGAAAGGGGAAAGCGGTATGCCGACCAGCACATAGACAAAGGCAAAGGCGGGGCCCAGCAAGAGGCTGGCCTGGGTATCGGTCAGGCTGAAATCCTCGATGATCTGCTGGATCAGCAGGCTGAGGATTCCCTGGTCGAGCTGGGCAAAGGTTGTTGTCAGCGCAAGGATGCCAACCGCGTACCAGCCCTGCCGCGCGGGCGGAAAGACATGCGGCCGGCGCGCATGGCACTGCTGCGCTTCTGGCTCGCCAGAAACTGTCTGCATCGATCCCCCGCTCTCGCCCCTCGCAAAGGGGCTTGGCGGCACCCTAGGCGGCTTGCGTGCGGACTACAACATCGCACTTTGCACAAGCAAAATGGTGCGCCGGACAAATGATCCGACGCACCAGGATCGGGCAGATTCCATTGGGGAGGAATTGCCGCTTGATTGCTCAGAGATAGAGGGTTTCGCAGTTCTCGTTTACCGGGTTGCGGTCATTCTCGGCACACTGGAACTCGATCAGCGCGCCATGCCGGTCCCGGCGATAGCTCACTGTCACCTCATAGGGTCCTGAAAATGCCAGCGGATCGGTCATCACCATGTCGTTGACGAGGACATCGGGATCGTCGGGGGAGATGTAGATCCTCTCCACCAGCCGGAACTGGTCGGAGTGCTTGCCGCCCTCGCCCACCTCCATCCGGTCGGAAATGCCGATGGTATCCACCACCAGCGTTTCACCCTCCCAGTGGCCGATCGAATGGCCGTGATAGGAGGGATCGGGATCCTCGGGATGCTCGCGCCCGTCAGTCCAGATCGTGCGCGTCTGCATCCATGCTTCCTGGTTGATGGTGACCCGGCCCGGCGTGAACAGGAATTCGTAAGGGTACTGCGCCAGCTGCATGATGCGCGGCAGGCCCGGCGGGCTGCAATTGGATCGGCTGCGCAATTCCACGCCGTCATTCGCCTGCACCTGGTCGCGCCAGCGTTCCCATTGCTCAAGGTATTCGCCCTTGAGCGGCGGCTGCGGCAAGCGTCCACCGCGTTGCAGGAACCAGATGCCGCCCCAGTCGGGCAGCTGGTCGAGCTCGGCATATTTGCCCTTGGCAAAGCCGGCGCTGTCCTCGGCCTCGATGCCCGGAGGAACCGGCGAAGTGAACGCAGCCCCCAGTTCGGTCTGTGCCGCAGCGCCGAAACCGAACAGGCTGGCCCCGGCAAGACCCGCCATCATCACACGCTTCATGCTCATCTCGTGATCCTCTCCCCCTGCAACGCCGTGTCAGTCCGTGCTGACGTCGCCAAGCGTGGAGCCGTCAGCCTTGCGCACGCCGACATAGCTGCCGCCACGTGCACCGCTGCGCAAGGGGTGGACATAGAGCTGCACGCGATCGCCCTGGCGCAAAGTGGTGCGGGTCCAGCCTTCCTGGACGAGGTTGTTCGGGCTGGTCATTTCGATCGACCACTCCTCGCGCTCCCCGCCAGCCGCCACCTGCACGCGAATGAAGGCATGCGGGTTCTGCCACTTGAACTGCATCACGGTGGCATCGAGCACGACCGTGCGCTGCATGTCGAACATGGAATAGCTGTGATGGGCTGCGGCAGGGACTGCCAGCGGAGCCATGATTGCGGCGCCGAGCGCCAGCTTGTGTGCCAGTTTCATTGCATGATCTCCTTCGATCACTTCAGAATTGCGGCACGTTGACCGGTTCCCCGTTCTTGGGGAGGCCGGAATCGAGCAAGGTGCCGTCCGCCTTGCGCAGGTCAAGGAACAGTCCGCCCGGCTCGCCATTGCGCAGCGGCGCCATCCGCAAGGTCACCTGGTCACCCGGATGCAGCGAATTGCGGTTCCATCCCTGGCGGCTCAGGTTGTTCGGGCTGTTCAGCTCGATGCTGTAATGGCGCGTCGCACGGCCCTGGCGAACCTCCAGTTCGATGAAGGCATGCGGGTTGGTCCACTGGAATTCCACCACCCGTCCTTCCAGCGTCATGATCTGGCGCTGGTCGAACATGGCGAAACTGTGATGGGACTGTGCCGGCCCCGCCATCGCCAGCACGGCGCCTGCGGCGGCCAGCGCAAGGGCGGTCATCCTAATCATCGTCTCTTACTCCTTCCACATTGCTCAACCCGCGCTCCTCCGCCTCTGCCCGGCCAAGGTTCGTGCCCGGCAGGTTGGCGTTGTAGGCCAGGATGCAGTTGCTTTCGTTGACGTCGGTATAATCCTGCCGGTTGAAGCGCTTGGTAGAACGCCACTCGCCTTCCCAAAGCTCCGGATCGGTCATGATGTATTCGACTTCCATCACCGTGCCGTCCTCCAGCAGGCGGATACGCTCCACGATCTCGGTGTCGAAGGACATGGGGATGCCGTAATCGATGTAATGGTTGTCAGCCTCGAAATACTTGGTCGTCACGACCAGCGTATCGCCTTCCCAATGGCCGATACTCTCGCCGTTGTAGCTGGGTACGACGAGGTTGGAATCCGAATGCTCGCGCCCGTCGAGATAGATGATCCGCACGGAATTGTTGAAACCCGAGATCATGTAGATCGCCGTAGGCAGCTGGATGAAGGCGTGCGGCCAGACGCGCGTCATGATCATCGGCATGCCCGGCGGGTAGCACTGCCCGATCGCATCGCGATAGGTCTCGCCGCGCTGCTGCGCTGCGGCGGAATCGATCAGCGCCTCGATCCCTTCGGGTCCGAACTTGGGATAGGGCGGGCCGAACAGGAAATGCAGGAAACCATCGGACAGGTCGATGAACCACGTGCCGGTGAGGTTGATCGGTGCCGGCGGGCGCTCGGCATTGAGGTTGGCCGGTGCCAGCGCACCAAGGTATCCCGGATGCTTGGGCACCATGTTGTAGAGGCGTTCCTCGCTCAGCGGCACATATTCGCGCACCACTTCGGGCTGGACCAGCTCTTCGCCTTCAGCTTCCTGCGCGAAGGCCGAACCCTGGCCCAGCGCCAGACCGGCGGCCAAGGCCACCGCCAGCGCCTTGCGCCTGTTTGCCTTCAAGATCCTCTTGCTCTGCATCATCTTCCCATACCCCAGGCTTTTTGACTATGTCAAATTGGATTACGCCAGCATGAACGGAAGGACGCAACGCCAAGCGCGCCCTTCCGGCAATTGTTCTCCCCGCCCGCAAGGCATGCTTGCAGGCGGGGATCAGGCTATCAGAAGTCGTACTGGAGCGTCAGCCCCACTTCACGCGGCTTTCCACGCACCACGAACAAGGCGGAGCGTTCCGGTGCCGAGAGCGGGATCTGGATTCGGGTCGGCCCGCCACGGTCCCAGTAGCCGCCACCGAAGCGCGTGGCATAGCTGGCATAGGTGTTGTCCAGCAGGTTGTTGGCAAACAGGCTGACCGTGACCGGCGCGTTGTCCGGCTGGAAGCGGATGCGTGCATTGACCAGGTCGATCGCCGGCAGCTGGTAGGCGGAATCCCCTTCATCCGTGGGATGGGTGGCCTGGCTGCTGGTATGGGCAAAGTTGACGTTGAAGGTCAGTTCACCCGGCCCGACATCGGCCATGTAGGTTGCGCCGATGTTGAAGCTGAACTTGGGCGGCCCCGGGAACAGGTTGGGACCGCTGTTGGCGACTTCGTCCTTGACGTCGTAGCCGGTGTAGCCAGCACTACCGTCAAGCCAGAAATCATCGGTCAGGTAGACCTGCGCATCCAGTTCGACACCATAGATGTCGACATCCCCGGTATTGATCAGCGCGATGCGGAAGCCGGGCGGTTCGGGGCAGCCCACCTCGCCGGAACACTGCACCTGGCGAGCCGCCTGGCGGTTGGTCCACTGCATGTAGAACGCCGTCGGGTTGAACCGCAGGCGTCCGTCGAGAGCCTCGATGCGCATACCGGTTTCGTAGTTGCGCACCTTTTCCGGGTCGATCGGCCGCAGCACTGCACTCTGCGCTTCGCCGGTTGCGTTGTCGGCGATTTCCACCCCGCCATAGGAGCCTGCCTTGTAGGCCTTGGACACGGTTGCGTACCACATCCAGTCGGGGGTCAGCTCATAGTCGATGGTGGCGCGCCAATCGAGCTGGTCCCAGCTTGCATCACTCGTCACCGTCGTGCGGTCGGTACCCGGTGCCGGCGTGAAGGTCTCGTGAGCATACTCGGTTGACGTGTAGTCCTTGCGGTCATGCGCATAACGAAGGCCGCCCGTGAAGTTCAGGCCATCGGTGATGTGCCAGGTGCCGCTGGCGAAGATGCCGAAGGAATCGGACTTCTGGACCGTGTCGGTATCCGTGCGGGTGAACAGGCCCAGGTCGGCATTGCCATTGGGCCGCAGCGTGTTCGCGAAGGGCCCGCCGCGCGGCACGTCGCTGGTACCGCGACGGTTGACCACATATTCGTCATTCGACGACTTTTCGTGGAAATAGCTGCCACCCAGGATGAAATCGACTGCCCCTTCGAACAGTTCGGCGTTGAGCTGGATTTCCTGGTAGAACACATCGGACTTGATGTTGTTCATGCGGGTTTCGGTGCCGAGATACTGCCAGTCGAGATTGCTGGCATTATCGAGGTTGGAAAGGCCGCTGATGCTCGAAATGGTCAGGGTGTCCGACAGGTCGTATTCGAGGTTGAGCGATGCCTGCCAGTAATCGGTGTTGTCATACTGGAGGCAGGAATCGTCGAAATCGGGATCGAAATCGTCGATCAGGCAGAATGCGGGCGCGGTGAAATCATCGATCACGATGCGCGGATCGTTGTAGGCCGCGATCTGCTCCTGGCCGTCGGCAATGAGCGCATCGCCCAGCCAGTCGCCGTAGTTGCCTTCCCAGAAACCTTCGCCAATGCCCGGGCGCATGTCGAATTCCTCGAACACGTGCGGCGTGCCGTTGCTCTTGTTCTTGGAATAGATGAAGCCGAGGTCGACCGTCAGGTCGCTGGAGGGCTCGAAACGCAGGTCGGCGCGCCCGATGTAATCGGTGGTGCGGCCAAGATCCTGCGGACCGCGCTGCACCCAGCCACCCTGGTTCAGGTAAGCCCCCTGCACGCGCAGTGCCGCATCGTCACCCAGTGGCAGGTTCAGTGCACCGACAAGGTCATGCCGTTCCATGTTGGCGATGGTCGCGCGGACATAGCCTTCGGTCACACCCACTTCGGGACGCTTGGTGAAGTAGCGGATCGCACCACCGGTGGAGTTGCGGCCGAACAGGGTGCCTTGAGGTCCGCGCAGCACTTCGACACGTTCGATATCGAGCACGCGCAGCACCGAACCGTTGGTACGGGGGATGTAGACCCCGTCAAGATATAGGCCGACACCGCGTTCGCCGGTGGCACCGCCACCGCCAGCGATACCGCGGATGGAGAACTGCGGGTTGGAATTGCCGCTGCCGCGGCCGCCGGTGATGTTGAGGTTGGGCGTGAAGGTGGCGAGGTCCTCAAGATCCTCGATACCCTTGGCATCGATGGTTTCCGGCGTGACCGCCACGATCGACAGCGGCGTTTCCTGCAGGTTGGTCTCGCGGCGTTCGGCCGTCACGATGATGCTGGTGCCCGGCCGCGTCGCCCGCTCTCCCTCTGCCTCCTGCGCATGGGAAGGCGCCGCAACAGCCATGGCCATCACTGCGCAAGACGCAGCCAAAGCTGTCCTGCGGCCAAGAATCTTGTCCGTTTTCATCCAGATATCTCCCTCACCCCTACCGCCGGTATCTTTTTTCCAGTGGCCCGGCAGGCGGTATGCCGAAGTCACCAATCAATGTTTTTGACTTCCGCAAATGTATATTTTTGACATCCGCAAACGCAAGCCATTATTCCAAGCTTGTTGATATCTCCACACTTTGACGAGGCAAATCCGCGCTTTCCTACAACCGTGCCGCTCAGCCAATGCCGCCGCGACTCGAACACGCACGGAGTTTGCCAATGGCCCTGCTCGAAACCCTTATCGGCCCCCTCACCTCGATCATCGACAAGGTGATCCCGGACAAGGCCGCGCGAGACAGGGCCAAGCTGGAGCTTCTCAAGCTGGAAGGCACGCAGGAACTGGCGCTTATCGAGACGCAGATCTCGGCCATCATCGCTGAAGCGAATTCGCGCGATCCGTGGACCAGCCGCGCCCGGCCCAGCTTCCTCTATGTGATGTATGTCCTGCTGTTGTTCGCCCTGCCGATGGGCGTGCTGGCAGCCTTTCGCCCCGATACCGCGCATGACATCGCCAAGGGCATGAACGATTACCTGGGCGGCCTGCCTGAACCGCTCTACGCCCTCTTCGGCACCGGCTATCTGGGCTACACGGCTGCGCGCCAGTGGGGGAAGATCAAGGGTGTCGAGAAATAGGCATCACACCTTGCGTGCCAGCCGCGCATCCAGTTGCCCGGACAACGCAGCCTCATCCAGTGCTCCTGCCTCGTCGCGCATGATCCAGCCCGGAAAGGCGGGAAAGTCGCAATCCTCGAAAATGGCGACCGGCTCGCCGAGCAATGCCGCGACATAGCTGAAGCAGCTCTTCGACATCACCAGCACGTCCGCGGCGGCAAGCTGTGCCAGGGCATCGAACGGATCGGTGTCCAACCGCAGGTCCGGGGCATGATCGTGCAAGGCCGCGAAATCGGCATCCTTTCCCTGTGAAAAGACCAGCAGGCGATAAGCCACGCCGCGCTGTTCCAATTGCGCCGTGACGGTGCGCAGCGTGCGCGCAAAGCTGTCCAGCCCGGTCCACATGTCTTGACGATCCGGCCCCACGTCGCCGCGCCGGATGTGGACGGCGATGGTGAACGGCTGTTGCCCGGCAAGCGGCTTGTTGCGGCGATAGCGGGCGCGAAATTCGGGCAGTTGCGCCCTGATCGTCTCGACGAACAGCTCCCTTTGCGCTGCACGCAGCTCCTCATCCGCGATCCGGCGAATATCGGTGTAGTACTGCGCTCGCTCGCTCGGCACGGGCGGGTGCAGGTACTGGGTCAGGTCGCGCCCGCCCGGTCCTTCCATGAAAGTCAGTTCGAACAGGTCGAAGCTCTCGCCCTCCACCTCACTTGAAGGCAATTCACCTTCCCCCAGGTTGAAGAAGCGCTCCCAGCCTTCGTCCCATGCCCGCTGGTCGCCGACGGCATGGTTGAGGCCGGAAAAGGGCGTGTGGCGGTATTCCAGCCCGTAACGGCGGCAGAAGCCGATGGTGAACATGGTCATCAGCGCGCGCGATCCTGCGCCTTCGCGCTGGTGGAAGTCCCTGACAGTCAGGCGCGTGAACGGCTTGCCTGACAGGAGATGGCGCAAGTGCCGAGCCACGAAACGATGCTGGTCGCCGTGCCATGCATTGCGTCCGGTGGCCCGCTTGAGCAGGTTCTTGCCCGCATTGATCCCCGTCCCCGCGACCAGCCGGGCAACAAGGGCGGCATAGCTGTTGCGTGTCATTGCAGCATGTTTCCCTGCCCGTCGGGCGATCCAGCAAACCGCGCCTCCTGCCTGATGCCTAACGCGAAAATGCCCCTTGTGCGAGGGGGCCTTCGCAACAGGCTGCCAACCTCGCCGCTTTACCCCTGCCCTGCCTTGCCGCTATGGGGGCTGCCGAGATGGAGGAAAACGGCTGACATGGCAGACACGGTATACGTCCTGAACGGCCCCAATCTGAACCTGCTGGGGATGCGCGAGCCGGAGATTTACGGCTCGGACACGCTTGATGACGTGGCATCGCGCCTGGAAGACAGGGCCAAGGCGCTTGGCCTGGTGGTGGACGTGCGCCAGTCGAACCACGAAGGCCATCTTTGCGACTGGATGCACGAAGCGCAGGCGGAAGGCGCCAAGGCGATCCTCCTCAATGCCGGTGCGCTCACCCATACCAGCATCGCGCTGTATGACGCGATCCGGTCGATCTCCGTGCCGGTGATCGAAGTGCATATCTCCAACCCGCATGCACGCGAGGCATATCGCCACAAGAGCTATGTCGGCATGGCCGCCAAGGGCTCCGTCATGGGGCTTGGCACATACGGATACGAGCTGGCGCTGGAAGCTGCGGCGAAACTCTGATCGCCACAGCGGTTTGCGCGCGGCCCCTTGCCTTGCAGGGCCGCAGCATCTAGCGCCGATTGCAACACGAAAAACCCATCAAGAGGAACGCATGGCCGATAACAAAGGGTCTTCCAGGCGCAGCGGCGCCATGAATATCGACGCAAAGCTGGTTCGCGAATTGGCGGACATGCTGGCCGATACCGGCCTGACCGAGATCGAGGTCGAGGATGGTGACCGCAAGATCCGCGTATCGCGCGGTGGTGGCGTGGCTGCACCGGCCGCTGTCGTGGCTGCGCCTGTCGCGGCCCCTGCTCCCGCGGCAGCACCTGCGGCAGAGGCGGCAGCTCCCGAAGCAGCGCCCGCGCCGGACCTCGCCAATGCCGTGAAGTCCCCCATGGTCGGGACCGCCTATCTCACGCCGGAACCGGGCGCTGATCCCTTCGTGAAGGTGGGAGACAGCGTGAAAGCCGGGGACACGCTGCTGATCGTGGAAGCGATGAAGGTGATGAACCCCATCACCGCCCCGCGCGATGGCACGGTGAAGCAGCTGCTGATCGACCACGGCCAGCCGGTCGAATTCGACCAGCCGCTGGTCGTGATCGGCTGAGGCGAACAATGGCAATCAAGCGCATCCTTATCGCCAACCGCGGCGAAATCGCCCTGCGCATCCATCGCGCAGCCCATGAAATGGGGATCGAGACGGTGGCGGTGCATTCCACCGCCGATGCCGAAGCCATGCACGTGCGGCTGGCGGACCACGCCGTCTGCATCGGCCCGCCCTCTGCCACCGAGAGCTATCTCAACCATGCCGCGATCATTTCCGCGGCCGAGATCACCGGCGCGGACGCGATCCACCCCGGCTACGGCTTCCTGTCCGAAAACGCGCAGTTCGCCGACATCGTCGAAGCCCATGACATCAAGTGGATCGGCCCCAAGCCCGAACATATCCGCACCATGGGTGACAAGGTGCAGGCGAAGAAGACGGCTGGTGCACTGGGCCTGCCTCTCGTCCCGGGTTCGGACGGCGCGATCTCCGATTTTGACGAGATGCGCCGCATTGCCGACGAGATCGGCTACCCCGTTATCGCCAAGGCTGCCGCAGGTGGCGGCGGGCGCGGGATGCAGGTCATCCCCGACGCGGAATCGATGGAACCGCTGGTCAAGCGCGCCATGAGCGAGGCAAAGGCCGCTTTCGGCGACGATACGATGTATCTGGAAAAGTACCTCGGCAATCCGCGCCACATCGAGTTCCAGGTCTTCGGGGACGGCAATGGCAACGCCATCCACCTCGGCGAGCGGGACTGTTCGCTCCAGCGCCGCCACCAGAAGGTGTTCGAGGAAGCGCCGAGCCCGGTGATCACCCCGGAAGAGCGCGAGCGCATGGGCGGCATCGTGGCCAAGGCGATGGCCGACATGGGCTATCGCGGTGCCGGCACGATCGAGTTCCTGTGGGAAGACGGCGAATTCTACTTCATCGAAATGAACACCCGCCTGCAGGTGGAGCACCCGGTGACCGAAGCGATCACCGGCATGGACCTGGTGCGCGAACAGATCCGCATCGCGGACGGCAAGCCGCTGTCCGTGAGGCAGGAGGAACTGCGCTTCACCGGCCACGCGATCGAATGCCGCATCAACGCGGAAGACCCGTTCAACTTCACTCCCAGCCCCGGCAAGATCACCGCCTACCACCCGGCAGGCGGCATGCACGTGCGCGTCGATAGCGGGCTCTACGCCGGCTATTCGATCCCGCCCTATTATGATTCCATGATCGCCAAGCTGATCGTCTATGGCCGCACCCGCGAAGGCTGCATCATGCGGCTGAAGCGCGCGCTGGAGGAAATGGTGATAGAGGGCGTGAAAACCTCGATCCCGCTGCATGAAGAGCTGATCAAGCAGCCCGACGTGCTGTCCGGCGACTACACGATCAAGTGGCTGGAAGAATACCTGGCAAAGCGCGAGGCGGATTAATCCGCCGCAAGCAATCTGCTAGGGTCGGCATCGCATGACCGATATCATCCTGCTCATAGCCGGCTTTGCCATGCTTCTGCTTGGCGGGGACGTGCTGGTGCGCGGTGCGGTGCGCTTGTCCGAAAGGCTGGGCATGTCACCGCTGCTGATCGGCCTCGTGATCGTGGGACTTGGCACCTCCCTGCCCGAACTGGCGACATCGGTGCAGGCCGCGATCATCGGCGCGCCGGGCATCGCGCTTGGCAATATCGTTGGCTCCAACATGGCCAATACGCTGTTGATCCTAGGCGCCGTCGCCCTGATCCAGCCGATGTTGGTCGAGCGCAAGGTGCTCTGGCGAGACGGCGGAGTTGGCCTTGCCGCCACGATCATTCTCTATGGGGCAGGGCTGACACTGGGCCTCGACCGGATCTTCGGCTTCGCCCTGCTGCTGGTCCTTACCGGCTACCTGGTTCATGCCTACCGCACCGAGCAGCAACCGATGCCGGCACAGGCCGATCACAGCGCCGCTTATGACCGCGCCATGGCGGCAGAGGACGTGGACCCGGCTTTCGTCCCGCAGGAAGAGCCCGCGGCCCCGCTGGCAAAGGCGCTTGTGCTGTTGATCGTCGGCCTGCTGATCGTGGTTGGCGGCGGCGTGGTGCTGGTGGATGCAGCCATCGCCATCGCGCTGACATACGGCATCTCCGAAAGCGTCATCGGCCTGACCATCGTCGCCTTCGGCACCTCGGCGCCGGAGCTGGCAACCTCGGTGATTGCCGCCATCCGGGGCAAGTCCGACATTGCGCTGGGCAATGTGCTGGGCTCCAACCTCTACAACGTGGCCCTGATCGGCGGCCTGACCGGACTTGTCGCGCCGGGCGAAATTCCGCAAAAGATCATGCAGCTGGACCTGCCCCTGATGATGGCGGGGCTGCTCGCGCTGATCCTGTTTGCCTACAGCGGCGCGCGCTTGAACCGGGCAGAAGGCGCGGTCCTGCTGGTTGGCTACTTCGGCTACATCGCCTGGACCGCCGGGCTGCTCTAGTCCGGAGCGCTCGCGCGCCTCAGTCCTGCCCGATCTGCTGGTACTCCACGGCAAAGCTGGGATCGCACTCATAGGGATAGACGTGGTCATCGCGCCTTTCCCAGCTGATGAAGCGCGCGCCGTCATTTTCCAGCACGTTGCGGTCCGAGAACCATTGCGTGGCCATCAGGCGCGAGCCGTCTTGCGACAGGCGATAACGCTCGCGCGTCACGATCTCGTCGGTATGGTCGAGCCCGTTGTTGGTGATCGTGCTGGCGGCAATGTGGGTGGTCTCGATCACCAGTTCATCGCCTTCCCAATGGCCGGTGGAATAACCCATCTTGGTGTGGGGGTAATCCTCGCCCGGGTGCTCGCGCCCGTCCATGTAGACCAGCCGCGTCTGGTCGAAATATTCATAGCGGATGATAATCACATCCTGCATCTGTATGATTTCAAAGGGAAACGGTCCTTGCAAGGAATAGACGATGCTGGGTGCAAGACACACCCGCCCCAGTGTCATCTCGTCCTGTGCTTCCCATTCCAGGGCCTTGGCCAGCGCATCCGGCGTGAGGCGCAATGCGCCGAATTCCCCCTTCGGGAATTCCTCGATCCCGGTGTCCTCCACCATCGCCGTGCCTTCGGGCAGCTTGTCCAGCATGTCTTGCGGGCGTTCGCCCTGGCCGTATTGCGGAGCCCAGAAACCCGTCAGGTCAGGATGGTCCTGCGCGGCAACGGGAACGCTGCAAGATACCGCCAGCGCTGCGGCCAGCAACAGGCTGCGCATCAATTGTCTCCCATGCCGAAGGACTGCCCGATCTGCGCGCCATCGGCATCGAAGGCCCGGCGCAGGCGGATGTAGGGCTTGCCGTCCCGGCTCAGCCAACCGTCAAGCCGCACGCGCTGGCCGGGTTGCAGGCTGCGCCGCGACCAGCCGCGCCGTTGCAGGATGACCGGCGCGTTGGTCTCCGCCCGCCAGCGGGTGACGCTGCCATCCTCGCCCGTCACATCCAGTGCAATGGTGGCGTGCGGGTTGGTGAAGCGGAAGGACACCACCTCCCCTTCGATAGAGACCTCGTTGGTTTCATCGAAGAACACGGCAAAGGAATGATGCGCCGCCACAACGGCAGGCACGGACAGCGCCATTGCCGCGGGCACAACGCATTTGAGCAGGATTTTCATCGGTCCACCTCTCCCTCGGAACGGAAGGGGTAACACCGCACATTGCAGGCCGCAACGCGGCTGCGATCAATCGAGCGGAACGCCTGGTTCGTACTTGGCGGTGCGGATGGTCAGCGACGTCTTCACGCTGGCGACGTTGGGCGCCGGCGTCAGCTTGCTGGTCAGGAACTCCTGGAAGCTCTGCAAGTCCCGGCTGACGATCTTGAGGATGAAATCGATCTCGCCATTGAGCATGTGGCATTCGCGCACTTCCGGAAGGGTCTGGATGTGCTCCTCGAAACCGCGCAGGTCCTCCTCCGCCTGGCTGCGCAGCGAAACCATCGAGAAAACGGTGATGGCGAAACCCAGTTTCGAAGGATCGAGATCTGCGTGATAGCCGCGGATCACGCCCGCTTCTTCCAGTGCGCGGACACGGCGCAGGCAGGGCGGCGCTGTCAGGCCCACACGCTTGGCAAGGTCCACATTGGTGACCCGGCCTTCCGCCTGCAGCTCCGCCAGCAGTTTCCGGTCGATTTCGTCAAGACTCGCCATTGCCAGGCCCCGCATCAATTGAAACTGTTTAGTCGGCAAGCGCGAAACGAAATGCGCACAAGGCAAGGCCTGCCAGTAACATTATTGTGTATGACGGTAATTGTCCCGCTTTGCAACGCACGAAGCGGCACGCATGTGCCCTTGCCCGGAACCGTCTATTGCCAGCCTGCGGGCAAGTGTGCCCATGCCAATTCGGGATTCGCGGCTTCACGCCCATGCATTTTGACGATCGCCTTGCCACTGTGTTGCGCTCCGACGTGGGCGGGGACAGGGCTGCGCGCACGCAGTTCCGGCAGTTGCTGGACCTGCTGGGCGCGGCAAGGGCGGAAGATGCAGGCCTTCCGGCGGCAACCTCTCGAGCGCTGGCACAACAGGTCGAAGGCCTATCCCGGCAGGAGATGGATGCGCAATTGCTCCATCCCGCCCTCGAGCGGCGCGATCACAAGCTGCTGACTTTCCTTGCCTATCACCGGATTTCCGAATTGTCCGGGGTCATCCCGGCAGAGGAGCGTTCGCGCATCATCCGCGAACCGGGCCTGCGCCTGCGCAACCGGCGGCTGGTGGCATTCCTTGCCGATGGCGATGCCAAGCCCGCTGCGGCCGTTGTGGCCACCGCCCGCCTGACCGAGGATGACTGGCTGGCCCTGGTCCCGCAACTGCCGGTCATGGCGCGCGGATTCCTGCGCCATCGTCGCGACTTGCCGCCCAGCGTGAAGGCGCTGCTGGCCCAGATGGGCGTGCGCGACAATGTGCTGCCCCTGCCCGAAAGCGCGATCGTGGAGGAAGGTGAAGCGGCGGAAGATGTCCTTCCGGCCGTCCCTGTTCCGACTGGCGAGACTGGCTCGCGCAAACCGGCACGGGAAGCCACGACAGAAAAGGCCGGCGGGATCGGCGAACTGCGCCGCCGGATCGAAGCCTTCCGCGAAGCGCGCAGGGAAACCCCGAAGGATCCGCAACTGCCGCTCGGCGACGCCGGCGAGATCGAAACGGCTGCCCGGGTGGATACCGTCGACTTCACGCTCGACAGCAACGGCCGGATCGACTGGGCCGATGAAGCGGTGGCCCCTTTCCTGGTAGGCGTGAAGCCCGGCAGCGCCCATTCGCCCGCCATCGCCCGCCTTGCCGATACCGCGCTGCTTGCGCTGGACCGCAGGCAGGTGCTGCGCGGGGTGCAGATGGAGCTTGCCGCTCCTCCGATCCTTGCTGGCGCGTGGCGGGTGGATGCCGCGCCGCAGTTCTCGGACTAGACGGGTTCCTTCACCGGTCATGTCGGCCGGATGCGGCGCATGGCACCGCCATTGGCGGCAACAGAGGCACCGGCGGCAGACGAGACGCAGGCGGACCGGATGCGCCAGTTGCTGCACGAATTGCGCACCCCGGTAAACGCGATCCAGGGCTTTGCGGAGATCATCCAGCAGCAGATCTTCGGCCCCGCCCCCAATGAATACCGTGCCCATGCCGCCGCCATCGCGGTGGATGCCGCCAAGCTGCTGGCCGGTTTTGACGAGGTTGACCGGCTGTCCAAGCTGCAGACCGGCGCGATGGAGCTGGAGGCAGGCAACGGTGACATGCGCGAAGTGGTTGGCGAAACGCTCGCCCGGCTGGAGGGCGTGCTGCGTTCGCGCAATTCGGGTTTCCAGCTGAAGGTAAAGGGCGATGGTTTCTCGACCGGCATCGACCGGCAGGACCTGCTGGCGATCTGCTGGCGCATCTTCGCCAGCCTTGCCGCGTCCCTCGCCCCTTCCGAGGTGGTGAAGGTGAAGCTGGCCAGCGATGGCGAACGGATCACCATGCGCTGCCGCCTTCCCGCATCGCTCGCCGCCTGTGACGACATCCTCGCCGCGCCCGTGCCCGACAAGCGCCCGGCAATTTCCGCCGGCATGTTCGGCAGCGGCTTCTCCTTGCGGCTGGCGCGGGCGGAAGTGTCCAGCGCAGGCGGAGCCTTCACGGTGGAGAAGGACCGGATCGTGGTTAACCTTCCGGTGTTGACCGGTGGCGGCAAGGACCATAGCACGCTGGCAGGGGACGACGACGCAGCAGCCTGACCGGTCCAGAGTCGGCCGCACGCAAAACTAGGGGAGTATCCGGGTGCGCAGCCTTATCCAGCACCCTCCGCGAGAGGCGATGGCGCAATTCGCGCCCGGCTTCGGCCAGCGCTTCATCGTCACCATCGATACCGAGGAAGAGTTCGACTGGGACGCGCCGCTTTCGCGTGACAACCAGGACCATCGCCACATCTCCATGATCGAGGGCTTCCAGCAATTCTGCGAGAATTGCGGGATCGTGCCGATCTGGCTGGTGGACTGGCCCATCGCCACCTCTGCCCTGGCGCCGCAGATCCTCAAGCCCCGCCTCGCTGACGGCCGCGCGGAGATCGGCGTGCAGCTCCACCCCTGGGTGAACCCGCCTTTCGACGAAGAGGTGGGCCAGCACAATTCCTTTGCCGGCAACCTGCCAAGGGAGCTGGAGGAGGCGAAATTCGCCAACTTGCGCGACAAGATCGAGGAGAGCTTCGGCATCGCCCCGCTGATCTATCGCGCCGGTCGATACGGCCTTGGCCCGCACACCGCGCAATTGCTGGCGGAACAGGGGCTGGCAATCGACAGTTCGGTGCGCCCGCTGTTCGATTATTCGTCCGCCGGCGGGCCGGATTACCGCAAGTTCCCCCTCGCCCCCTATTGGCTGGATGATGACAGGACGCTGCTCGAACTGCCGCTGACGACCAGCTTCTGGGGGATGTTGCGACGGCAGGGAGACCTGATCTTCCCGCGCCTTTGGCGGATGCCCGAGCTGCGCGGCGTGCTGGCGCGATTGGGCATGCTGGAGCGCATTCCGCTGACGCCGGAGGGCATTACGGTGGAAGAGGCGATCCGCGGGATCGACATGGCGCTTGATGACGGGCTGCCGCTGCTGGTCTTTTCGTTCCATTCGCCCTCGCTGGCCCCGGGGCATACGCCCTACGTCCGCAACGAGGATGACCTTGACGCATTGTATGACTGGTGGCGGCAAATCTTCGCCTATCTCGAGGGGCGCGGCGTGAAGCCCAGCTGCGTTTCCGACGTGATGGCCAATGTCATCCGTGATTAGCGTGTTTCATCGCTTGCCACGCGGCGGTGCTGCGGCTACTTCCGCGCCCGCGGTGGGGTGACCCATTTGGTGAAGGGCCTGTAGCTCAGCGGTTAGAGCTGGCCGCTCATAACGGCTAGGTCGCGGGTTCGAATCCTGCCGGGCCCACCAACCGCACGAAATCGGTCGGGGAGTGGCGCAGCCTGGTAGCGCACTTGTTTTGGGTACAAGGGGTCGCTGGTTCGAATCCAGTCTCCCCGACCAGTTTCGGCGGGAAGCCACCAGCACAAGCATCCCCGCACAGTTGATCGATCCCCGGCTCAACCACCTTGCCCCGCCCGCAGTTAGCCCCTATCTGCGCGGGCAAATCCGCAAGACACGAATTTCCCCTGAAAAGGACGACGAATGGCCGCCCAGTACGCATATGTCATGAAGGGCATGACGAAGACTTTCCCCGGTGCGCAGAAGCCGGTGCTGTCGAACATCAACATCCAGTTCTACCAGGGTGCCAAGATCGGCATCGTCGGCCCCAACGGCGCGGGCAAGTCCACGCTGATGAAGATCATGGCCGGCATCGATACCGACTTTTCGGGCGAGGCATGGCCGGGTGAGAACATCACCGTCGGCTACCTGCCGCAGGAGCCGGAGCTGGACCCGACCAAGAACGTGCTCGAAAACGTCAAGGACGGCGCACGCGACATCGCCGACATGGTCGACCGCTTCAACGCCATCAGCGCGGAAATGTGCGAACCGGATGCCGATTTCGACAAGCTGGGCGCCGAAATGTCCGAACTGCAGGACAAGATTGACGCGGTGGACGGCTGGACGCTCGACAACCAGCTGGAAATCGCCATGGAGGCGCTGCGCTGCCCGCCGTCCGATGCCTCGGTGGAAAACCTCTCCGGCGGTGAGAAGCGCCGCGTGGCCCTCACCCGCCTGCTGATCCAGAAGCCTTCCATCCTGCTGCTGGACGAACCGACCAACCACCTCGATGCGGAAAGCGTCGAATGGCTGGAAAACCACCTCAAGGAATATGCCGGCGCGGTGCTGATGATCACCCACGACCGCTACTTCCTCGACAACGTGGTGGAATGGATCCTGGAGCTCGATCGCGGCTCCTACTATCCCTATGAGGGCAACTATTCGACCTACCTCGAGAAGAAGGCCAAGCGCCTGGAGCAGGAAAGCCGCGAGGAATCCGGCCGCCAGAAAGCCCTCAGCCGGGAACTGGAATGGATCCGGCAGTCGCCCAGCGCGCGCCAGACCAAGTCCAAGGCGCGTATCCGCAAGTTCGAACAGCTCCAGGAAGCGCAGAACGAGCGCAAGCCCGGCAAGGCGCAGATCGTCATCCAGGTGCCCGAACGCCTGGGCGGCAAGGTGATTGAGGCGAAGAACATCTCCAAGTCCTATGGCGACAAGCTGCTGTTCGAAAACCTCTCCTTCATGCTGCCCCCGGGCGGCATCGTCGGCGTGATCGGCCCGAACGGCGCGGGCAAGTCCACCCTGTTCAAGATCATCACCGGCGAGGAACAGCCGGATTCCGGCACGATCGAGATCGGCGAGACGGTGCACCTGGGCTATGTCGACCAGAGCCGCGACCACCTCGATCCCAGCAAGAACGTGTGGGAGGAAATCTCGGACGGGCTCGACTACATGAAGGTCAACGACCACGACATGTCGACGCGCGCCTATGTCGGCGCGTTCAACTTCAAGGGTGCAGACCAGCAGAAGAACGTCGGCAAGCTGTCAGGCGGTGAACGCAACCGCGTGCACATGGCCAAGATGCTGAAGGAAGGCGGCAACGTGCTGCTGCTCGACGAACCGACCAACGACCTTGACGTGGAAACGCTGGGCGCGCTGGAACACGCCATCGAGAACTTCGCCGGCTGCGCCGTGGTGATCAGCCACGACCGCTTCTTCCTTGACCGCCTGGCCACCCACATCCTCGCCTTCGAGGGCAACAGCCACGTCGAATGGTTCGAAGGCAACTTCGAAGCCTACGAGGAAGACAAGCGCCGCCGCCTGGGCGATGCTGCCGATCGCCCGACGCGCTTGGCGTACAAGAAGCTGACCAGGTGACAAGAGAAGGGGCGAGATCACCTCGCCCCTTCCGGTCAGGCCAAAAGCCAGACCAGCAAGACAATTGCTCGCGCAAGCGCGGCATGAATATGGTCCGTTCGCCCTGAGCTTCTCGAAGGGCCGCAATTCCCTCCGCTTCTGTTCCGGACGGTAGCGGTGCTTCGACAAGCTCGGAACGAACGGGTATCGCAGTGTTGTGCTATCCTACACCCGCAGCCTTGCGCCAGCATCGCGGCATGACCGCACTTCGACTCTTCCCCCAACACCGCAAGCAGCGCCCGCAATCCCGCGCCCGCACCGGCCGGGGATTTGCCTTTCCAATACCGTGTTCCATGCGTTCCAAGCGTGCCGCAGTTGCGACAGGCCGAGCGTGTCTACGGCACCACCCAGCGCCCCGCCCATTCTCCCGGGCCGCCGGTGAACCGGGCGCGGCGGTGGCCGTTGTGCGCAAGCCACAGCCAGTCGAGCGTGTGCAGTTCCACCAGCAGCACCGCAAAGTTCTCGCGCGCGGGGACAAGCTGCTCGTCATCAGGCTTGATGCCTTCCACCACGGCAGGAAGGCCCGAGGTCGCCTCTTCGCTCAATGTGCCGGGCGCGCCCTGCGCAAGGTAGCAGCGCCGGGCGTAATTGCTCGCCGCCTCCCACGCCGCATCGGCCACGGGGCCCTGCGTTTCGATCCGGCCAATGCCCTTCGTGCGGATCTGGATCTTGGCATCGGGATCATGGAACAGCAGCCCCACAGGCGCGCCCTTGCCGATGGCTTCGCACTTGGGCGAGCGGGCATCGGTGTGCAGGCGGCAGGTCCAGCATTTGCGATCGAAGGCGCGCAGCACCATGATCCGCACATCGGCATCAGCCGTGCCGACAACCGGCGTGTGCATGGGCGAGCGGCGGTTGCTGGCCGCTTCGGACAGGCTCTTGGCGATATCCTCTGCGACCTGGTCGAGCGTTTCAAACATCGCCCTTTCCTGCGCGCTCGGCCGCGATGTTGCAACACGGACCTTGCGCCCCGACGTTCAGGAAAGACGATTCAAAGATGAACGTTAAACAAACAACCCGGTTCAGTTAACGGACAGGGCGACTCGCGTATCAGAACTGTATCACAAGGGCCGCAACCCACTCGGCGGCAACACCAGACCGAAGGAGGATGCCGCCATGCGTCTTGCAAAACTCTTGAAATCCAGCGGAATCGCCGCCCTTGCCGTGGCGATGGCCGTTCCGGCGATCCCGGCGCAGGCCGCCGGCTCTGCCGCCAGTACCGCAGCCGAACAGCAGGCCGACCGCCAGGTACGCGGGGAGAACCGCGGCAATCGCGGCGAGGCCCGCCAGAACAACCGCGGCGACCGCCAGCAGGCCCGGCAGGAACGCCGGTCCGGCAATGACGGCAACCGTGGCCAGATGCGCCAGGCACGCCAGGAAGCCCGCCAGGTCGAACGCCAGGCAGATCGCCGAGCAGAGCGTGTCGAGAACCGGGGCGACCGCCGTGCAGCCGACCTGCGCCGGCAGGATCGCCCGCGCGCCGCAGCTCAGGTCGATCGCCGCAGCGAGCGTCGTGCCGAGAGGATCGACCGCCAGGGCGAGCGCCGGGCGGCCGAAATCCGCCAGGCAGCGCGCCAGGACCGTGACTGGAACCGTGATCGCGACACCCGCAACGAGCGTCCGCGCAACCTTGGCGAACGCCTTGGCGCAACGGACAGCCGGGCCATCGACCGGGCAGAACGCCGTGAAAACCGCCGTGACCGGGACGTGCGCAATGTGAACAGCCGGGCCTATCGCGACAATGACCGCAACCGCGACTATCGCGATCGTGACCGCAACCGGTCTTACCGCGATCGCAACGGCTCCTATCGCGATGGCTACAGGGATGCCCGGCGCAATGCCCGCAGGGACTATCGCCGGTGGGATCGCAGGTGGCGTGACAACAACCGCTACAACTGGAACCGCTATCGCTATTCCAACCGCAACATCTACCGCCTGGGCCGCTATTACGCGCCTAACCGGAACTACAACTATCGCCGCCTGAGCATCGGCTTCTACATCGACAGCCTGTTCTTCGGCAGCCGCTACTGGATTTCCGACCCGTGGCAGTATCGCCTGCCCGCCGTCTACGGCCCCTATCGCTGGGTGCGCTATTATGACGACGTGCTGCTGGTGGATACCTACACCGGCGAGGTGGTGGACGTGATCTACGACTTCTTCTGGTAAGCCGCCCTTCGACAGGCCGTTGCCGGAAGAGTGGCCGGCATTCGGAACCCCCGCCTTCCCCTGAGGGCGGGGGTTTTGGCGTGGCGGGTCACGCGGGGGCTTTCCTACGTCCGGCCGCAGGGTTAGGACCAGCTCCATGGCAGTGAAGGTGAGAAAGGAATTCCTCGCGGACCAGCCGCGCTTGCGCCGGTTGGGCAAGGAAGTGCGCGAGCGGCTGGCAGCCAATCCGAAGGTCTGGAAATTCCCCTCGGACGAGGCGGAGCTCTATGCCGTGGCCGATTTCATGACACCGGAGGAATGCGAGCGCCTGATCGCCATGATCGATTCGGTGGCCAAGCCATCCACCGTGTTCGATACCGAAAGCCGCGACGGATTGCGCACCCACTACGCCGATGGTTATCGCACCTCCTATTCGGGCGATGTCGATCCGCATGATCCCTTCGTGAAGAAGATCAACCGGCGGCTGAACGACCTGATGGGGATCGAGCCCGAATATGGCGAGACGATCCAGGGCCAGCGCTACATGCCCGGGCAGGAATTCAAGGACCATCACGACTGGTTCCATCCCAACACCAATTACTGGGATTTCGAAATGAGCCGCGGAGGCCAGCGCGCCTATACCGCAATGGTGTTCCTGAACACGGTCGAGGAAGGTGGCACCACCGATTTCACCGAGCTGGAGATCTCGATCGAGCCGCGGCCCGGCGTGCTCTTGCTGTGGAACAATGCCGATGCCGACGGGCTGCCCAACCGCAAGACCTTGCACGCAGGGCGGCCGGTGGTGAAAGGCACCAAATACGTCTTCACCAAGTGGTACCGGGCGCAGCGCTGGCGCTGACGCCCCGTCAGGCTTTCGCCAGCGCGTCCGCGATCAGCTTGCGGCTGTTCTCGATGCCGTAAAGGGCGATGAAGCTGCCCATGCGCGGCCCCTGGTCGCTGCCCAGCAGCGTCTGGTAAAGCGCCTTGAACCAGTCGCGCAGGCTCTCGAAGCCGTATTCTTCCTTCTTGCCGATTTCATAGACCTGCGTCTGCATCTCCTCGGCAGGCGTATCGGCAGCGATCCCGGCAAGATAGGCATCCAGCTCGCGCAGGGCGGAAGCCTCCGTCGCACTCGGAGCACGGCGGTTCAGCGTCGGCGCCACGAAATCGCGGTTGTAGGCAAGAGCCGTGCCCACCAGCACATCGAGGTCGGGATAGGCTTCGGGCGTTGCATCCTGCACGTAATTGGCAAGGTATGCCCACACCTGCTCGCGCGTGGCTTCCGCGCCCAGCACGCTGACAAGGTTGAGCAGCAGGCCGTAGGTCACGGGCAAGGTATCGCCCGCGCCTTCGTCATTGCCCGCGGCGTGCAGCAGGTTCCACGCCGGGTTGCCCAGCCGCTTGTCCCAGTCCTGCTCGGGAATGCGCTCGCGGAACTGCCAGTACTCGTCCACGGCGCGCGGGATCACGCCGATATGCAGCTGCTTGGCACTCTTGGGATTGGCAAAGAGGTAATGGCCAAGGCTTTCCTCGCTGCCGTAGGTCAGCCATTCCTCGATCGAGAGGCCGTTGCCCTTCGACTTGGAAATCTTCTCGCCGTTCGCATCGAGGAACAGTTCGTAGATCATGCCCTCGGGCTTCTTGCCACCCAACACCTGCACGATCCGGCCGGACTGGGTTACGCTGTCGGTCAGGTCCTTGCCGCACATTTCGTAATCCACGCCCAGCGCATACCAGCGCATGGCCCAGTCCACCTTCCATTGCAGCTTGGCCTGTCCGCCGAAGATGCAGTGTTCGATGATCTCGCCTTCGTCCTCGAAGCGCACGATACCGTTCTCGGCATCGACCACCTCGACCGGAACCTGCAACACGATCCCGCTCTTGGGGCTAACGGGCAGGACCGGCGAATAGGTCTTGCGGCGTTCCTCGCGCAGCGTGGGCAGCATGATCGCCTGGATGTCGTCATACTTGCGCAGCACCTGGCGCAGCGCATCGTCAAACGCGCCGGAATTGTAGCGGTCGCTGGCAGAGACGAATTCGTAATCGAAGCCGAACCGGTCAAGGAATTCGCGCAGGCGGCGGTTGTTGGTCCCGGCAAAGCTGTCATTCGATCCGAAAGGGTCGGGAATGCGGCTCAACGGCATGCCGAGGTGCTTTGCCAGCATGTCCTTGTTGGGCACGTTGTCAGGCACCTTGCGCAGGCCGTCCATGTCATCGCTGAAGGCGACGAGGCGCGTGGGTGCTGGCGTGCTGTCCTCGCTCGCCACGATCTCGTAGGCGCGCCGGACCAGCGTGGTGCGCAGCACCTCCTGGAAGGTGCCGATGTGCGGCAGGCCGGAGGGGCCGTATCCGGTTTCGAACAGTACCGGCACGACCTTGCCGTCCTGGTCCTTCTTGGAACCATTGAACCGCTTCACGAGTTTCATAGCCTCCTGGAAAGGCCATGCCTTGGAGGATCGGGCGGCAGAAATCAGTGCTTCGTCGAACATGGCGGGCGCTTTTGCCCAAAGATACGCGTTTCGCAAGCGCGAAAGCCCGCAAATGGCGTTCCAGCAACAACAAGGATCACAATCAGGAGCCCGTTTTGGATCTCATTACCCCCATTCGCGATCAGGCAGAATCCATGCTGCTTGGCGCGGTTTCCATCATTCCCAACCTCGTCCTGGCCCTCATCACCATCATCCTCACCTGGATCGTGGCGAAGTTCGCGGTGCGCATCGCCAACCGGTTGGTCGGCAAGACCAATGTCCGTACGGACCTCAAGAACCTCGCCGCCACTCTGGTGCGGGTGCTGATCTGGATTTTCGGCCTGCTCATCGCCGCCGCCGTGGCCATCCCGGGCTTCACCCCGGCCGGCATGATCGCCGGCCTCGGCGTTGGTGCGCTGGCCATCGGTTTCGCCTTCCAGGACATTTTCGAGAACTTCCTCGCCGGTGTGCTGATCATGCTGCGCGACAAGATGAATATCGGTGACTACATTGAGGCTGACGGGATTGACGGCACGGTGGAGCAGATCACCCTGCGCGAAACGCATATCCGCCAGTTCTCCGGCGAACTGACCATCCTGCCCAATTCGATGATCTTCAAGAATGCCGTGAAGATCTATTCCGAGCGCCCGCAGCGCCGTTTCCAGCTGATGGTGGGCGTGTCCTATGACACCGACCTCGCCCATGCCGAGAAGGTCATACGCGCCGCCGTGGAAGGCGTCGCAACGATCGATCCCGAAAAGGGAGTGGACGTGCAGGCCAATGCCTTTGGCGGCAGTTCGCTCGATTTCCTCGTCCGCTGGTGGGTCAATACCGAAGAAAACAGCCTGTTCATGGTCCATCACGAAGTGGTGCTGGCGATCAAGAAGGCGCTCGACGAGGCGCGGATCGACATCCCCTTCCCCATCGTCACGAACATGTTTGCCGAATCCTTGCCGGTGGAAGGCAAGGTCAAGCAGATCGAGCCCGCTCCGGCATAGTCCCGAAACAGATTGGCATGAAAGGGCGGCCTTTGCGGGCCGCCCTTGGTCATGCGCCGACCAGGGACCGCTTCAAACGAGTGCGACCTCGCTGATCACCCAGCCATCGCCGCGCTTGGCGAATTGCGCGACGAGCGTCTTGCTTGCGGAGTGGATGCTGGCTGCATTGCCTTGCAAGCGCGCCATCTGGACGATGGTTTCGCTGCCTTCAAGCTGCTCGGCGAGATCGACCTTGCAGGCAATGCGCGCGGTGGCACTGGCCCCGTCCTCAGCAATGGCCAGATCGCTGGCGGAATCTTCGCGCGCCAGCTTGCTCACAGCCTCGCCCAGCGCAGGGGCCTTGCCATTGGCGAAAAGCTTGCTCGTGCCCTTCGCCCCGCTGGCGTTGAACGCGCGCAGGAAGTCCTGCGCCAACTCTTCGACGGCGCGTTCGTCCTGCATCCGCGCCAGCGCGGCCTTGCTGCCATCGTCTGCGAGCGCAGCTACCGGAAGGCCCATTGCGGCAGCCGGGGTGGCAACCAACGCACTCACTTTCAGGAAGTTGCGGCGCGACGTGTCCGTTGCCTTGCTCATGCCCTTTCTCCCCTCGTTTGTTGTTCGAAGAACCGCTTCAGGTCGAACTGGCCCGCATGGCGCAACAGCGCGCTGACCGGGCTCATGCTCAGCCCCTCGGTTCCGCAGTGATAGCCGATGCCGATATCGTGCATCGTGCG
This sequence comes from Alphaproteobacteria bacterium, assembly GCA_030424845.1. Lineage (GTDB taxonomy): Bacteria > Pseudomonadota > Alphaproteobacteria > Sphingomonadales > Sphingomonadaceae > Alteraurantiacibacter. The sequence continues at coordinate 467,730 of JAUHWC010000001.1, forward strand.
CATGTTCAGCAGGATCGTGCCGAGCGTGCCGTTGCAGGCTTCCTCCACCCAGTAGAGGAAATAGAGCCCGTCGCGGATCTTCACCTGTGCGCCCGATCCCGACCATTGCAGGCCGGCCGACCGTTCCGGAGTAAAGATGATCCAGCTGGTCGTGCCCGGCGTGGAATAGAGATGCATCGAAGTAAGGCCGGGCTGGTAGGAATAGGTGATGCAGCGGCCCAGCATGTCGAGCGTGTATTCATGCCGCGCATCGCCCGGATCTGGCGCGCCATCGGCAATCAGCTTGCCGAACAGGTGGCGACAGCCTGCCTCGTTGGCGATGTAGGGCGTGTTGAGATAGCCGTTGTAGCAGGTCGCCTTGCCTTCCTCGAAGTCGAGCACGGCGATATGGCCATCGTGGTTGGGTTCGCCCGACAGAGCATGGCCCATCAGGAACACGCCGTCGATCGCTTCCCATGCGTGATAACGTGCGGGTGTCCATGCGCCGCCATCCTTGCGGTATCGCAGTTCGTCCACGCTGGTGAAGTGGTACTCCATCACCGGGCCATCGTCATAGCGGATCGTGACATCGCGCCCGACCAGGCCTTCGCTGGGGCTTTCGACATGATAGGCCATGCCGGTGGCACCGCTGCCCTCGCCCACGCGGCGGGCAAAGACATGGGTGTTGTCCGGCACCACGGCATCCACCTCCGCCTTGGTCATGGTCCGATAGGTTTCCATCGGCCGGTAGACCGCCCGCGCGCCCTTGGCCGTGGCATCGACATCAGCAGTCTGGCCCGGTCCGGGGCGAGGCAGCATCGGGCCGCCGGCCGTCTCTCCGAAATCCTCGAACTTGGCGATCTGGCCGAGCCATTCGCCGTTGCCGCGGAAGACGTAATACTCCAGCTCGTCCGCCGCGTTGAAACCGAGCCTCAGCCCCACCTGCTCCAGCGCATTCACATCGAAGGCATAGGCAGAGAAGATACCTGAGAACTCGCATTCGGTGCGGGTGTAGATGTATCTGCCGTGGCCGATCTCGATATAGTCGGCAGGCGCGCAATAGCCTTGCGAGCGGTCCATCCGGGTGAGTTCGACCCAATGGGTGTAGGCAATGGAATCGTAGAATTCGAGCGTCTCGGCACCCGTATCCTGCGTCCAGTGATAGGCGGCACCTTCCAGCCGGTTGTTGAATTCGTGCCGCTTGGTGGGCGCAGGCTCGCCGTCGACCTCGACATAGCCCTGATAGACCTCGCGCATCACCTCGCGCTTGCGCTTGTCATAGCCGCCGAACCACGTCTCGATCACGGTGGCGATGCGCGTGCCATTGTCCAGAACCACCGCGTATCCGCGCGATGCTCCGGGAATCATGTGCGCAAAGAAGGTCAGGTCACCAAGGTCCTGCGCAACGTAACCGCACTGTGCCACGGTGCGCGGGTTCTCGCTGATCGTCGCATTGGTTTCGCTGGGGAAGGAATAGGACAGGCGCGGCCCGTCAGTGCCTGTTGTGCCCTTGTCGCACACGATCCGCAGCGACTTGCCGACCAGCGAATGCGAAACCGGCGATGCGCATTGCGGCCCCGTGCCCGTTACCGCATCCACTTTCCGCCGGATCTCCTCATCGCTCATGGCGGTCCAGTCGATGCGGAACAGCGGCAAGTCCGGATATGCCTCTCCCGTCATGGATTCTCCCCTCTTCAATCCTCGGTCAGGAAACCTAACATGCGCTTGGGCGCAGTCCAGCGCCAAGTCGGGGGAGCGACACACTGTTACAGAACTTGTTGTTGGCAGGCGCTTGGACCGCAGCTAGCTTCCAGCGCAAATCGATAAGGGGAGAGGAACCTTGAAGAAACTTGCCGCTGTCAGCCTGACAGCCCTTGCGCTCGCCGCCTGCACGGGTGGAGACGGTGAAACCGCTACCATGATCGTGACTACCGCGGAGGATTGCGCGGCTTTCGACACCACGCTGATTGCGGGCAACGGCACCGCCGAGTGGGTGGAAGCGACCGAGGATCATCCCGCCTTTTGCGAGCTGAAGGGCACGGAATCTCCAGCCGAGGGATCCAGCATCGGCGTCGTCTATCGCTTTCCCGCCGAATGGAACGGAAAGCTCCTGGGCCTGGGTGGCGGCGGCTGGGCCGGCAATGTCACGCTTCAGGCCGCGATGCAGGGCCTTTCCAAGGGCTATGCCACCATGCAGACCGATGGCGGCAATGACGGCACGGACGTATGGGCCAACAGCTGGGTGGCCGAACGTCCCGAGAGTGCGATGGATTTCAGCCATCGCGCGATCCATATCATGACAGTGACCGGCAAGGCCTTTGCCGAGAAATACTATGGCCAGCCGCACAGCATGGCGATCTTCCAGGGTTGCTCCACCGGTGGTCGCATGGCGCTGATGGAAGCCCAGCGTTACCCGACCGATTACGATGCGATCATCTCCGGCGCGCCGGTCTACACGCTGCAGGTGCAGACCAGCGCGGTGTTCCGCAACCAGACCTTCGCGCAGAGCGGCGGCTTCTCCATGGAAGACCTGCAACTGGTGCAATCCTCCGCCCTCGCCCAGTGTGACGCGAAGGACGGGGTCGAGGACGGCATCATCAACGATCCGGCATCCTGCGACTGGCAGCCCGCCAACCTGCAATGCGAAGGCGGCAAGGATGCGAGCTGCCTGACTTCGGGCCAGGTTGCCGCGCTGGAAGCAGTCTATAACGGCACCAAGGCATCCGATGCCAGTTGGATGATGCACCCCATGCGTCGCGGCGGTGAAGCCGGCTGGGCCTTCTTCGTCGGCACCGATGGCAGCGGCGCGGACCCGACCGGCGGCGGCGGCCTTGCCAACCTGTTCCCGCTGTTCTTCGGCGCGAACAGCAGCGTGACGCTGGCCAACTACAACGAGGCGAACTACCTCACCACGCGCAGCAGCGAGTTTGCGCAGATGTACGAGGCGCAAAGCGCCGACCTCAGCGAATTCTTCGCCAATGGCGGGCGGCTGATGCTGTGGCATGGCGAAAGCGATCCCGGCCCCAGCCCGGTCGGATCGAACGAATATGCCCAGGCCGTGATGGCGCAGAACCCGGCAGCAGCTGACCAGTTCCGCTACTTCACCTTGCCCGGCGTGGGCCACTGCGCCGGTGGACCGGGGGCTGACATGGTCGATTACATCGATGCAATGGACAGCTGGGTTTCCAGCGGCACCGCCCCCGAACGCCTGATCGGCACCAAGGCGGACGGCTCGCTCACCCTCCCGCATTGCGCATGGCCCAATGTCGCCCGTTTCGAGGGCGAAGGCGATGCCAACGATCCCGACGCGTGGAGCTGCGTGCCGCGCACCTGATCGGCCAAGAACCGGCACAAGCAAGGGCGGCATCGCAAGGTGCCGCCCTTCTTCTTCCGGGCAAAGGCCCGGTGCGCTTGTTTACTTTTCGTTCCGCCCTGCGCATGGTCGGCAATGATGGCCGCACTGCCCCTTCCCGCACTCCATGCCAGCCATGCCGGATGCTGGTTGCGCCCCGCCGATGGCGAGACGCGCGCGCTTGGCAAGGGCGAGGCGGTGATGGCGGCGGCAGACACGCCGCTGCTGATGGTGAACGCACCGCTGGTGGCCACGCGGCTCGGATATCCGGACCTGTCCGGGCTGGACCTGCTGGAACTCTTCGCCTTCATCCATCCCGCCCGCTTCTGCGTACCCACGCCAAAGGGCCTTGCCCATGCGCTGGAGCTGGAGGAGCCGAAGGAAGGGGACGAAGTGCCGCGCTTCCTGCAGCAGGCAGCAGGCAAGTTGCTGGCAACCTGCGAAAGCCCGGATTGGGCAGAGCGCGAAGGCGCGTGGAGCACGCTGCAATCGCTTGCCCGGTTGCGCTGGCCCTGGGCTGGCGTGATCGCGCCCTGCATTGCCAGGCCCGATCGTGCGGAAAAGTGGCTGTTCTCACGCCTGCCGGAATGGGAAGAACACGGCGAGCGCCCGCAACCCCGGCAGGTCGAGCTGCCCGAAGACGCAGTGGAACAGCAGCTATCCCGCCTGACGGGGGACGGATCCGAATACCGCGAGGGCCAGCACCATTATGCGCAGGAAGTGGCGCGCATCTTCGCCCCGCGTGACAAGCGCGATGTGCCCCACATGCTGCTGGCCCAGGCGGGCACGGGCATCGGCAAGACGCTGGGTTATCTTGCCCCCGCCTCGCTCTGGGCCGGGGCATCGGGCGGCACCGTCTGGGTTTCCACCTATACCAAGAACCTGCAGCGCCAGCTGCGCAGCGAGAGTGCGCGGGCATGGCCGGAAGATCGGCCCGATGGATCGCGCCCGGTGGTGATCCGCAAGGGGCGCGAGAACTACCTGTGCCTGCTCAACCTGGAAGACGCGCTGCAAGGGGGCTTTGGCGGGAGGGCGGCCATCCTCGCGCAACTGGTGGCGCGCTGGGCCGCCTACAGCCGCGACGGGGACATGATCGGCGGCGATTTGCCCGGCTGGCTGGGTACGCTGTTCCGCAGCCGCGCGATCAAGTCGCTGACGGACCAGCGCGGCGAATGCGTCTATGCCGGGTGCCCGCACTACCGCAAATGCTTCATCGAACATGCTGCACGCGCCAGCGCGCAGGCCGATCTGGTGATTGCCAACCATGCGCTGGTGATGGTGAACGCCGCACGCGGTCGTGACCATGCGCAGCGACCGACACGCATCATATTTGACGAGGGCCACCATGTTTTCGAAGCAGCCGATTCCACCTTCTCTGCTGCCTTGACCGGCATGGAAGCCATCGAACTGAAGCGCTGGCTGCTGGGGCCCGAGCGCGGCTCCAAGGGCCGCCGCCGGGGCTTGTCCGCGCGGCTGGCGGATATCTCCAGCTATGACGAGCAGGGCGGCAAGGCCATCGCGGCGGCTTGCCAGGCGGCAGAGGCCCTGCCCGGTGGCGGCTGGTTGCAACGCCTTGCCGATGGCGAACCCTCCGGCCCGGTGGAGGAACTGCTCGCAGCGGTGCGCGCCACCACCTATGCCCGCGACGAAAGCGGCGGGCAGGAAGCAGGCTACGGCATCGAGACAGAAGCCGCACAGCTCGATGGCAAGCTGGTGGAACTGGCACAGCAGGCCGCCGTCGCCTTGGCCGAAATCCGCCAACCGCTGATCCGGCTCGGCATCCGGCTTGAAGCGATCGCCGAGGATGCGCCCGACTGGCTCGATACCCAGGGTCGCGCCCGCCTTGACGGGGTGCGCCTTTCGCTGGGCTGGCGGATCGACATGCTTGGTGCGTGGGAAGCGCTGCTCGAACGCCTCGGCGGTCCGGCCAGCCCCGATTTCGTGGATTGGCTCGCCGTCGCCCGCTCCGATGCACGCGAATACGACGTGGGCCTGTATCGTCACTTCCTGGATCCGATGGAGCCATTCGCACGCACCGTTCTGGCCGGCACGCACGGCGTGATGCTGACCAGTGCCACCCTGTGCGATCGCGGTGCCGAGGGGGAGGACTGGGACAGCGCCATCGCCCGCTCCGGTGCCCGATATCTCGAGACGCCGCCGCTGATGACACAGGCCGAAAGTCCCTTCGATTATGCCAGCAATGCCGAGGTGCTGATCGTCACCGACGTGAAGAAGGGCGACCTTGCCGGCCTTGCCGGGGCCTATGCCCGGATCATCGAGGCATCCGGCGGAGGCGTGCTGGGCCTGTTTACCGCCATCCGCCGGCTGCGCGCCGTGCATGGCCGCATTGCCGACAGGCTGGCACGCGCGGGCCTGCCGCTGTTCGCCCAGCACGTCGACCCGATCGACACCGGCACCCTGGTGGATATCTTCCGCGACGATCCTTCTTCCAGCCTGCTCGGCACCGATGCCTTGCGCGACGGGGTGGACGTGCCGGGAGAATCGCTCCGCTGCGTGGTGATGGAACAGGTGCCATGGCCCAAGCCCAGCATCCTGCACCGTGCCCGCCGCGCGGCGAACGGCGGTTCGGCCTATGATGACCGCATCATCCGTGCCCGGCTTGCCCAGGCCTTCGGCCGCCTCATCCGCAGCAAGGATGACCGCGGACACTTCATCGTGCTGTCATCCGCATTTCCGTCCCGGCTCCTGTCTGCCTTTCCACCCGGCACGCCTGTCACTCGACTGACCCTTGAGGAGGCTTTACAACGGGTGAGCGCCAGTGTTTGGGTTGAACGCGAAGACGCGACCATTTCCGGGGAAGAGATCAAGCCGTGAAGCTGCTCGGCATCCTGCGCCATGCCAAGTCCGACTGGGACGACCTTTCGCTGCGCGATTTCGACCGCGGGCTGAATGACCGGGGGCGCAAGGGCGCCAGGCTGATGGGCGATCATATCACCGATCACGGGGTGAAGTGGGAAGCGATCATCGCCAGCCCGGCGGAACGGGTGAAGCAGACTCTGGCAGCGAGCGGCCTGCCCCAGCCGATCACCTTCGACCAGGACGCCTACATGGCCGATCCGCAAACGCTGGTGCGCCTCGTCCGGCAATATGCGGGCAATGTGGATGCCCTGCTGCTGGCGGCCCACAATCCGGGCTTGCAGGAGCTCGCGCTTGAACTGGTCCCTCCCGAGAAGGAGGATCCGCTGTTTGGCGAGGTTATGGAGAAGTTCCCGACGGCAGCATTCGCCGTGTTCGAACTCGATATCGATAGCTGGGATGATTTCGGCCCCGGCTGCGGCAAAATGGTGCATTTCGCCCGGCCGCGGGATCTCGATCCGGAACTCGGCCCCCAGTCACCTGATTAGGAGGGTTCCTGCGTGCCGCTGGGTATCGTTAGGTGCCTGTCAGGCCGCTTCCAGTGCCGCAGCAAGCCGGCGGCGAATTGCCTTGAGCTGTTGTAGCGCCTCTGCGGGCAGGTCGTCCGAAGTGGAAGAACGTGCAGCAGCTTGCGGCTCGGGTGCAGGCCCGGCAGCCTTGCCCTTGCCTTCCACCACCTGCCTTGCTCCCTTGAGGGTGTAGCCTTCGTGATTGACCAACCGGTCAATCTGCATGACCAGCGCCACGTCTTCCGGCCGATAGAGCCGGCGGCCACCGCTGCGTTTCAATGGGTTGAGGGTGGGAAACTGCTGCTCCCAATAACGCAGGATATGCTGCTTGATGCCAAGCCCCCGCGCCACTTCCCCGATGGTGCGCATGGCATCAGCCGCCTTGCCATCATCAAAGGAAGTGGCGTCAGGCGCAGTCATGAGGCGGACGCGATCCGCTCTTTCAGCTTCTGGCTGGCACGGAATGTCATCACCCTGCGCGGGGTGATCGGCACTTCGACACCGGTCTTGGGATTGCGGCCGATGCGTTCATTCTTGTCCCGCAGCACGAAGCTGCCGAAACCGGAAATCTTCACGTTCTCGCCGTCTTCCATCGCATCACACATCTTGCCAAGAATGGCTTCGACAAGTTCAAGGCTCTCCGAACGCGAAAAACCCATTTTTCTGTTTATAGTTTCCGCCAGATCGGCGCGGGTGAGTGTCCCGACAGAGCGCATTGAATCCATGCGTGCCTTCTCCTCGTTCATTATGCGACCCGCAACAATAATGCAGGAATCCCCGCCCCTTGGCAAGGTTAGCAATCGAACGATCCACCGTGGCGGAACTGGAAATCAGGGGGCCTAGACGCGCAGCAGGCTGGCGCCCCAGGTGAAGCCGCCGCCCATGGCTTCCAGCATCACCAGGTCCCCCCGCTTGATGCGCCCGTCGCGCCACGCCTCGTCAAAGGCCAGCGGAACCGATGCCGCCGATGTATTTGCATGGCGATCGACAGTGATCACCACCTTGTCCATCCCCAGGCCCAGCTTGCGTGCGGTGGCATCGAGGATGCGGAAATTGGCCTGGTGCGGCACGACCCAGTCGATCGCCGAGGCCGGATAGCCTGTCTTTTCAAGCACATCCTTGAGGACCTGGGCAAGGTTGGTCACCGCGTGGCGGAACACTTCGCGGCCCTTCATCCGCAGGTGACCCACCGTCTGCGTGCTCGAGGGGCCACCATCGACGTAGAGCATGTCCTTGTACTCTCCGTCAGCATGCAGTTGCGATCCGAGTATGCCCGGCCCGTCTTCAGCGACATCTTCCGCCGACAGGACAAAGGCTCCTGCACCATCGCCGAACAGCACGCAGGTGGCGCGGTCTTCCCAGTCGAGAATCCGGCTCATGGTTTCCGCGCCGATCACCAGCGCATTCTTCGCCATTCCGCCGCGCAGCATCGAGTCGGCAGTGCCCAGCGCATACAGGAAACCCGAACACACGGCAGCCACATCGAAAGCGGGAAAGCCCGAACCGCCCAGTTCCTTCTGCACGATGGTGGCGGTAGCCGGGAAGGTGACATCGGGCGTGCAGGTGCCGAGCACGATCAGGTCGATATCGGCAATCGTCATGCCGGCATTCTCGAGCGCTTTGCGCGCCGCTTCGACAGCCAGGGTAGAGGTGGTTTCGCCCTCGCCCGCGATATAGCGCTGGGTGATACCGGTGCGTTCGCGAATCCATTCGTCGCTTGTATCGACCCTCTGCGCCAGCTCGTCATTGGTGACACATGTCTTGGGCAAGGCTGAACCCGATCCCTTGAAGACGCTGCGGATCACTTGGCTCCAGCTCCATTGTCGCGCAGCCGGTCCTCACCGAGTTCGGCAAGGTCGGCAGTGATGCGTTCGGTCAGATTTTCTTCGAGCAGGCGCGCCGTCACTTCCACGGCATTGGCCACGCCTTGCGTATTGGCGCTGCCGTGCGACTTCACCACCACGCCGTTCAGGCCCAGGAACACCCCGCCATTGTGGTTGTTCGGATCGAGGTGATGGCGCAGCAGTTCGGTGGCAGGGCGCGAGACGAGAAAGCCGATCTTCGAGCGCAGGGAAGAGGTGAAGGCCGATTTCAGCAGGTCGGTAACGAAACGGGCGGAACCTTCGATGGCCTTCAAGGCAATATTGCCGGAGAAACCGTCCGTCACCACCACATCCACTTCGCCGCGATTGATCTTGTCGGCTTCCACGAACCCCTCGAAGGCGAGCGAGAGGCCGGTTGCTTCACGCAACAGCGCGGCGGCATCCTGCAGGTCCGTCTTGCCCTTGGTTTCCTCCGTGCCGATGTTGAGCAGGCGAACGCGCGGCGCCTCCAGCCCGGTGACGATGCGGGAATAGGCCGCACCCATGATCGCGAACTGGACAAGGTTGCGGGCATCGCATTCGGTGTTGGCACCCAGGTCCAGCATGATCACGTCATTGTCGCCCAGAGTGGGCATCAACGCAGCGAGCGCCGGCCGATCGATCCCGGGCATGGTGCGAAGCGCAAGCTTGCTCATGGCCATCAGCGCGCCGGTATTGCCGCCACTGACAGCAGCAGCACACTCACCGGTCTTCACCGCGTTGATCGCCAGCCCCATGCTGGTGGTCTTGGCGCGGCGCAGCGCCTGGGTGGGCCGCTCATCACCGCCCACCACATCATCGCAATGCAGGATTTCGGATGCACCCGCCATGCCCGGGTGCTGGTCAAGCGCCGCCTTGATCCGCGCTTCGTCGCCGACAAGCAGGAAACGGAACTGGTCATGGCGACGGCGAGCAAGCGCCGCGCCGGAGACCATAACGCGCACGCCCTCGTCACCGCCCATCGCATCGATAGCGATACGCGGCAGGCTCATACGCGATTCTCCCCCCGTCAACTTGAGGCTTTAAAGGCCCTTGGGCTCGAGAATCTGGCGGCCGTTGTAATGGCCGCAAGCGTTGCACAGCATGTGCGGACGCTTCAGCTCGCCACAGTTGGAGCATTCGTGGAAGGCTTCGACCTTCAGCGAATCATGACCACGACGATTGCCACGACGATGCGGCGAAACTTTTCTTTTAGGGACAGCCATGGCGGCACCTGTTCCTTGAAATCTAAAACTGTATGGCAGCCGCCCTAGGGCAAGCATCGCAACCGCGCAAGCGCGGCAGATGGCAGCCACAGGATACGGCGAAGGCGCGCGCTATAGAGGATTCTGCCCGCGTTGCAAGCCACCTTCTGACCGCCTATCACCTGCTGACGGGACAGGATCGGGAGATAAGCCTCATGTTCATGCAAGTCACGCTGATTTCCAGCGCCGCCGCCGCGCTAATTGCCATATGGCTGGGTATCCGTTGCGGACAGGTGCGCGGCAAGGAGAAGATCCTGCATGGAGACGGCGGAAACGCCCTGCTTGCACGGCGCATGCGCGCCCAGTCCAACTTCGTCGAATACACGCCTTTTGCCCTTGTCCTCATCGGAGCGCTGGAGGTGGTCGGCCACGGCGGGCTGGTGCTCGCCCTGACGGCGGCGATCTTCCTGCTTGGCCGCGTGCTGCACGCTTTCGGCATGGACAGCGACACGGTCGCCAAGCCGCGCGTTGCAGGCATGTTCATGACGTTGCTACCAATGCTCGGGCTGGTGATTGCAGCGGTGCTGGCAGCACTGGGCGCGATCTAGCTAGCCCCGCGCAAGCGCCGCGTCACTGACGAAGGCGTTGGTCTTTCGTTCCTGGCCGAAGGTGCTCGGCTGGCCGTGGCCGGGCACGAAGGTCACCTCGTCACCCAGGGGCCAAAGCTTCTTCGTGATCGCATCGATCAGGTCCTGGTGATTGCTCATCGGGAAATCGGTGCGACCGATGGAGCCGGCAAAGATCACGTCCCCTACGAAGGCGAACCTGGTGGGCCGGTGGAAAAAGATGACGTGGCCGGGCGTGTGGCCTGGGCAGTGGATCACCTCCATTTCGACCTCACCGAAAGTCACGGTGTCGCCATCTTTCAGCCAGCGGTCGGATTCGAATATCTCGCAATGCATGCCGAAACGCGGGCCATCGTCCTCAAGGCGGCTGATCCAGAAGCGGTCATCCTCGTGCGGGCCTTCGATCGGGATGCCCAGTTCCTTGGCGAGCATGCCCGACTGGCCGCAATGATCGGCATGGCCGTGGGTGAGCAGGATCTTCTCCACGCTCACACCTGAACGGGCGATCGCGTCCTTGATCTTGGCGAGGTCCCCGCCCGGATCGATGAGAGCGCCCTTCATGGTCTTCGAACACCAGACGAGCGAGCAGTTCTGCTCGAAAGCGGTAACGGGGATGATGGCAGCGCGCATCGGCGCTTCGTTCACGGCAGTCATGCTGCCTTAGTGGCAATGGCGGCAGGGAATTACAATCGCCCGCTCTTCCACACCACGCGGCCGACCAGGTCGATTTCCTCGACCTGCACCGACAGCGGCGGGTAGGACAGGTTCTGGCTGAGCAGCGAGAAGCGCCCTCCCCCTTGCGAGGTGACGCGCTTGACCAGCAGGCTGTCATCCAGCCGCACGACATAGATGCCGTCGCGGAAAGGCTTGCCGCTCATGTCCACCAGCAGGTCGTCCCCTTCGCGCAGCAGCGGTTCCATCGAATCGCCGATCACGCGGACAGCAGAGAGCTTGTCTGATTCCAGACCCTGTTCGCGAAGCCATTTGCGCGAGAAACGGAAGCTGTCGAAGGAAGTCTCGCCATTGGACATGGCACCCGGACCGGCAGAGGCCTCCACCGCAAGGCGCGGCACTTCGACCCAGTCTCCTTCAAAAGCGTAGGAAATTTCCTTCGGTGCGCCGAGCTCAGCCTCGGATACATCAAAGAAACGCGCCAGCTTGCGACGGTCATCCTCTTCGAGCTTACGCGGTGAACCCTTAGAGATATATTGCTGTAAATACGTAGTATTACGGCCAAGCATGCGGGAAAGGGAAGCCAGGCTACTCCCCTTCTCCCGCGCCAGTTCGGCCAATCTCTCTCGCGTGCCCATATGCTACTACCCCGTATCCTTGCAGAAAACGACATAGTCGAAGTATTTTTCCTAGACAAGTAGGATTTCGGGAGACAGCAATGTGACACGGCGATTCGTCACGCCGGACACGCGAAGAAGGACACAGAGAGAGGTAACGCGATGTTGATCCGCAAGATCGAAGTCTTCCTGCGCCGCACAGGGATGCCCGCCACAAAGTTCGGTCGGCTGGCGACCAGCGATCCACGCTTTGTGCTGGGCCTGCGCAACGGAAGGACTCCGCGTTCTGCAACAGAAGCACGGGTGGAACATTTCATGAACGAATACCGGGAGCGCACGCATGCTTATTGAAACCAAGTCCGCAAGGCCAGCGAAGCCTGTCCGCCGCCGCACGCCAAGCGAAAGGTTGCTAGAGGCGCTGCAAGAGCTCGCCGGGAACAAGGCGCAGCTCATCCATCACACGGAGCGCAGCTGGGCCAGCATCACCTTTGCCGGAACGCGCCACAAGGTGCAGCTGGCCTTTGAAGGGAAGGACGCGATCGATGCGGGCGAGTGCTTCATCGCCTTCCTGCCGGAGCACGAATTCACGATCCCCGGCCAACTGGTGGCGGACGCGGCGATTGTCGCGGTGGACCACCAGGCCACCCCGCCCCGGATGGTCGTCACCTGCGAATTGCTGATGCTGGAGGAGGGGTGATCCCCTCCTCCTTCGAGGAACCGTCAGACGCGGCGGATGACCAGGTTCCGGATCTCGGTCATGTCCTCCATGGCAAAGCGGATGCCTTCGCGGCCGAGACCCGAATCCTTCACCCCGCCATAGGGCATGTTGTCCACGCGGTAGGAGGAGACATCGTTCACCACCACACCGCCGACATCGAGCACATCCCAGGCCTCCAGCACCTTGTGGATGTCGCTGGTGAAGATGCCCGCCTGAAGGCCGAACTTGGAATTGTTGACCTCGGCCAGCGCCTCGTCCCAGTCCGAGAATTTCGATAGGTTGGCGAGCGGGCCGAAGGCTTCCTCGGTCACCGCATCGCAGGACGGGTTCACGCCTTCGAGCAAGGTCGCCTCCAGCATCGCGCCATCCAGCCCGCCGCCGCACAGCAGAGTGGCTCCCGCAGCAATGGCATCGTCGATCCAGCCCTTGAGGCGGGTAGCTTCCTTCACCGAGATCATCGGGCCGATGAAGGTCTCCCGATCCTTGGGGTCGCCCGCCTTCAAGGTGGCTGTCCTGGAGACGAGCATGTCCCTGAACTCGTCGTACACATCCTCGTGGATGATGATGCGCTGCACGCCGATGCAGCTCTGGCCGGACTGGTAGAAGGCACCGAAGATGATGCGCTCCATCGCGTGGTCGAGGTCCGCATCCTTGTCCACGATCACCGCGGCGTTGCCGCCCAGTTCCAGCACCACGGGTTTCTTGCCCGCCTTGGCCTTCAGCGCCCAGCCCACGCCGGGAGAACCGGTGAAGCTGAGCAGCTTGAGCCTTTCGTCCGTCGTGAACAGGTCCGCCCCGTCGCGGCTGGCGGGCAGGATCGAGAATGCGCCTTCGGGAAGCACGTCACACTCGGCCAGCACCTCGCCCATGATGATCGCGCCCAGCGGTGTCATGCTGGCCGGTTTCATAACGAAGGGGCAGCCTACCGCGATGGCAGGTGCGATCTTGTGCGCGGCAAGGTTGAGCGGGAAGTTGAAGGGCGAAATGAAGCTGCACGGCCCGATCGGCACGCGCTTCCACATCCCCATGTAGCCCTTGGCGCGCGGACTGATGTCGAGCGGCTGGACTTCGCCGTAATTGCGCGTCGCCTCTTCGGCTGCGATCTTGAAGGTATCGATCAGGCGGCCGACTTCGCCTTCCGCGTCGTTGATCGGCTTTCCCGCCTCGATGCACAGCGCATGGGCCAGTTCGTCAAACCGCTCGCGAAAGCGGGCGACGCAATGTTCCAGCACATCGCGCTTCTCGAAGCTGGCGAGCCGCGCCATCGGCTCGGCGGCGCGGGCCGCCCCGGCAATGGCCTCCTCTATGATGTCAGGCGTGGCGAGCGCGGTGCGAAAGGCGACTTCGCCGGTGTATTTGTCCAGCACCTCGAGATCGGTGTTGGGCTGCACGGCCTTGTTGTTGAGGTAGAGCGGATAGGTATCTTTCAATTGCATGTCGTCATCTCGGCAAAGGCCGGGAACTGCTCCCGGCGACTGACTGGCCCCCGGCCTGGGCCGGGGTGACGCGAAAGGATCAAAGCTCCGCGCTCAGCTTCTTGATATCGATATTCAGGATCTGGTCGTTCTTCGAATAATCGACCGGACAATCCACCAGGTGCACACCCGGCGTATCGCGGCAATGGGCCAGCACTTCGCGCAAGTGATCGCTTGATTCCACGCGGTGGCCATGTGCGCCGAAACTCTCGGCAAACTTCACGAAGTCGGGGTTGCCATAGGTCAGCCCCCAATCCTTGAAGCCCATGTTGGCCTGCTTCCAGCGGATCATGCCATAGGCACTGTCATTCAGGATCAGTACCGTCAGATTGAGGCCGAGGCGGACCGCGGTTTCCATCTCCTGGTCATTCATCATGAAGCCGCCATCGCCGCAGATCGCCATGACCTTGCGATCGGGATAGAGCATCGCGCTCATCATCGCGGAGGGCAGGCCCGCCCCCATCGTGGCCAGCGCATTGTCCAGCAGCACGGTGTTGGGCAGGTAGGCTTCATACCCACGGGCGAACCAGATCTTGTAGACGCCATTGTCGAGGCAGATGATCCCGTCATGCGGCATGCAATCGCGCACCTGTTGGACCAGGTGCGGCGGGAAGATCGGGAAGCGGGCATCGCGGGCAAGGCCGCCGGTATGCTCAACCTCCGCCTTGCGATAGGCAAGCATGTGGTCGAAATTCCAGCTGCGGTTGGGGGCGATGTCTTCCTTGATCTGCCAGATGGCATTGGCGATATCGCCGATCACCTCGATCTGGGGGAAATAGACCGGGTCTACCTCCGCCGTCTTGGTGGACACGTGGATCACGCAAGGCCCGCCGGCCTTCATGAAGAAAGGCGGCTTCTCGATCACGTCATGGCCGACGTTGATGATGCAGTCCGAATCCTCCACCGCACGGTGGACGAAGTCGCCGGCAGACAGCGCCGCACAGCCCAGGAACAGCGGGTGTCGTTCGTCGATCACGCCCTTGCCCATCTGTGTCGTCAGGAAGGGGATGCCCGTCTTTTCCACGAACTGCAGCAACATGCGCCCCGTCATCTTGCGATTGGCACCTGCGCCGATCACCAGCACCGGAGCCTTGGCCTTCTCGATCGCCTCCACGGCCTGGCGCACGGCCTTCGGTTCTGCCGAGGGGCGCCGCGCCACGGAACGCGGGATGGGCCTGGCGTCGGTCTGCTCGTCGGCAATGTCCTCAGGCAGCTCGAGGTGCACCGCGCCCGGCTTTTCCTCTTCCGCCAGGCGATAGGCTTCGCGCACGCGGCTGGGAATATTGTCGCCTGCTGCCAGCTGGTGGGTGTACTTGGTGATCGGGTCCATCATGGCGACCACGTCCAGGATCTGGAACCGGCCCTGCTTGGACTTCTTGATCGGCTTCTGGCCGGTGATCATCATCATCGGCATGCCGCCCAGCTGGGCATAGGCAGCGGCCGTCACGAAATTGGTCGCACCCGGCCCCAGCGTGGCGATGCAGACGCCGGTCTTGCCCGTATGCCGGCCATAAGTCGCAGCCATGAAACCTGCGCCCTGTTCGTGGCGTGTCAGGACAAGCTTGATCTTGTCGGAACGGGATAGCGAATCCAGGAAATCGAGGTTCTCCTCCCCCGGAACGCCGAAGATGTATTCGCAGCCTTCTTCTTCAAGGCATTGGATGAAAAGGTCCGACGCTTTCTGCTTGCCGGTGTCTGACATGGTCTGTGATCCCCCCAAGACCGCAGGCCCCGCCCCCATTTACAGGGCCTTTCACGGTTTCCAGATTGTCGCGACCACCGGAGCTTATCGCGCTCCACCCAGGGAGCCTATCATAGCCTTGGCGCAGAGTCAGGCGCTAATAACCGAGTGCCAGATCGACCTGCGGAGCCAGCGGCCGGCCGGAAAGGTAGTTCTCGCAATTGGCGATGAACCGCTCTGCGGCGGCCTTGCGGCTCGCATCCGTTGGCAGCCCGGCAATGTGCATGGTGACATGCGCACCGGGCGCATCCCACAGGGGATGGTCGGACGGCAGCGGCTCGGGATCGGTCAGGTCAAGGATCGCACCACCCAGCTTGCGGGCATGGAGAGCTTCGATCAGCGCATCCTGGTCGACGATATCGGCGCGGGCGACATTCACCAGCACCGCATCGCCCTTCATAGCGCCGATCACATCAGCCGTGAACATCCCGCGCGTTTCCTGGGTTCCGGGCATGGCCAGCACCACCCAGTCGAACTCGCCGATGCGGGCTTGCCATTCATCCGGGCCAAGCGCCCCCTCGCCGCCGCTGCGCCGCACCGGCGTTACCTCTGCCCTGAAGCCTTGCAGCGTGCGACCGATCGCCCGCCCGATCTCGCCATAGCCCATCACCAGCACACGCGATCCGGCCAGCTCGCGCTTCGTGCCGGTCATCTGCGGGTCAAGCCATTGCTTCTTGTCCTGCGCCCGCACGATATCGGCATGGCCGCGGGCAAAGGCGAGCATCGCCATCAGCGTGAATTCCGCCACCGTATTGGCATTGAGGCCGGAGCCATTGGTCAGCACCACATTGCGCGCGGCAAGGTCATCCAGCGGCAGCCAGTCCACCCCGGCGAAGAAGCTGTTGAGCCACTTGAGATTTTTCGCCAGCCGGATGGCTTCGAGCGGTGCGGCCTTGTCGAACATGTCGAACCAGCCAATCTCCGCATCGGGAGCCAGTGCCACCAGTTCTTCGCCCGTTTCCCACCAGCGCGCTTCAATGCCAGCGGGCAGCCTGCCTTCGACAAGCGGCCGGGTGAGTGCGGGAAGGACGGCGATGGTCATGCCAGCTTCCACTCCCAGCCCAGCGGATCGCCATCCATCACATCCACGCCTTTGGCCATCAGTTCATCGCGCAGCGCGTCGGACGTGGCGAAATCCTTTTCGGCACGTGCAGCCTTGCGGCGCTCCAACGCGTCCTCAATCTCCGCCTCGGTAATCGCGGTGTCTTTGGGGGCGATGCGCAAGTCCTTGCGATCCAGCGTCATGACGCCAAGCCCCAGCACCGCGTCCATCGCCGCGAGCGCCTGCAGCTTGTGGACCGGATCGGCCTTCTTCATGCCCAGCAATTCCTCGAACACGGTCAGCGCCTGCGGGGAATTGAGGTCATCGGACATCGCCTCGTCAAAGCGGTGCAGCAACGGCAGCAGCGCGCCGCCGATTTCGTCCTGCGCCTGTTCAAGCGTCCAGCCGCCTTCAGGCTCGGCTGGCAAATCCTCGACACGGGCCTTGGCCTTTTCCATGCCGATCAGGATACGCTTGAGGCGGGTGAGTGCCGCTTCCAGCCCTTCCCAGCTGAATTCCAGTTCGCTGCGATAATGCGCCTGCAAGCACATCATGCGGTAAGCGAGCGGCGCGTAGCCCTTGTCGATCAGCAATTGCAGGCGCAGGAACTCGCCCGAGGACTTGCTCATCTTGCCGCTGCGTTCGACGAGGAAGTTGTTGTGCATCCACACCCGCGCGCCGGAATTTGCCGCGTCCGACAAGCCGCCACAGCCGCAGAACGCCTGGTTCTGCGCAATCTCGTTCGGGTGGTGAATTTCGCGGTGGTCGATGCCGCCGGTATGAATATCGAAGGGAAAGCCCAGCAGCTTGCCGCTCATAACCGAACATTCAAGATGCCAGCCGGGAGCGCCCTTGCCCCAAGGGCTGTCCCATTCCATCTGCCGCTTTTCGCCCGGCGGGGTTTTGCGCCAGATGGCGAAATCCGCCGCATTGCGCTTGCCCTCGACCGCGTCGATCCGGCCCTCACCCTCTTCGGTAACAGCGCGGGCAAGACGCCCGTAATCCTCAACCGAAGCGACATCGAAATAGAGGCCAGACTCCAGCTCGTAGCAATGCTTGTCCGCAATGGATTTCGCGAACTCCAGCATCTCGTCGATATAGTCCGTGGCGATGGACCAGTGCGCCGGCTGGCGGATGTTGAGCGCCTTCACATCCGCCCAATACGCCTCGGTATAATGCTTCGCGATGTCCCAGATGGACTGCGCCTTTTCGGCCGCCATCTTCTCCATCTTGTCCTCGCCCTGATCGGCATCGTCCGTCAGGTGGCCCACATCGGTGATGTTGATCACATGGGTGAGCTTGTAGCCCTTCCAGCTCAGCGTGCGGCCCAATAGATCTGCAAACACATAAGCGCGCATGTTGCCGATATGCGGATAGTTATAGACCGTGGGTCCGCAGGTATAAACGCGCGCCTCATGGGCGTGGACGGACTGGAAGGCCTCCGGCTGGCGGGTCAGCGAATTGAAGAGCTTGAGCGGCTTGGTCATGGCGGCAGGCTCTAGGTCGCATTTCCGGCTTCGACAAGCCGGGGGCGATGGAACACATGGAACACTGTTCTGGAGCGAAAAAACTGACGGGGCGCAAATGGCGGTTTTGCGCGTGGTTGGAGGGGAGAACAGCAGGTCATGGCAGGCGTGTGGACCTGCCCGATGCCGGTAGGAAAGCAGCCGTCAGAACTGCGCCATCTGCACGCCAACAAGATCCCAGCCGATCCCGTCACGCTCAAACACCATCACCGGACCGGATGATCCGTCTTCCCATGTGGACACACCGCGGAACCGGTTCAGGCTATCGCGTTCCACATCCCATTTCAGTTCCTGCCCGCGGAACCTGTCCGGCACAAAAGGCAGCGCGATGCCGCCCACGGTCACCACATTGGCAATCCCGCGCGGGGTCAGCGCATTTTCCACGGCACTTTCAGCAATCTCGCCCGCAATACCGCCGCCGATCTGCTCCAGCACACCGCCATCCTGCGTGCGCTCGGCAATTTCTGCGGTGATCTGGCTGCTCGCTTCTGCCTGCAAGCGATCGAAATCGATCCGCTCGTCCAGCGCGGCAAGATCACCCGCCTGCGCAGCATCGACAATCCCCTTCATCGCGAGCCACGGCGAAGCGAAAAACCAGCCGCCGGTGACCGCAGCGACGAACAGGATCAGGAGCACGAGCTTCTTCATCAATCCACCTCGAACAGATCCGCCAGCTGCTCGATAATCGTGCCGCCGAGTTGTTCGGCGTCCATGATAGTCACGGCGCGCTTGTAATAGCGGGTCACGTCATGGCCGATGCCGATGGCGACGAGCTGGACCGGGCTTTGTTTCTCAATCCATTCGATCACCTTCCTCAGGTGCGTTTCGAGATAGCCGGCATTGTTCACGCTGAGCGTTGAATCGTCGACCGGCGCGCCATCCGAAATCACCATCATGATGCGGCGATCTTCAGGGCGTGCCAGCAAGCGGTCATGCGCCCAGAGCAGCGCCTCACCGTCGATGTTCTCCTTCAGCAGCCCTTCGCGCATCATCAGGCCGAGGTTGCGGCGCGCGCGGCGCATCGGCTCGTCGGCCTTCTTGTAGATGATGTGGCGCAAGTCGTTGAGGCGGCCGGGGTTCTGCGGCTTGCCGTCTGCCAGCCAGCGCTCGCGGCTTTGCCCGCCCTTCCACGCGCGGGTGGTGAAGCCGAGGATTTCCACCTTCACCCCGCAACGTTCCAGCGTGCGGGCAAGGATATCCGCGCTGATCGCGGCGATGGAGATCGGACGCCCCCGCATGGAGCCGGAATTGTCGATCAGCAGGGTGACGACGGTATCCTTGAACTCCTGGTCCTGCTCCACCTTGTAGGATAGCGAATGGCCGGGGCTGACGACCACGCGGGCCAGCCGCGCAGCATCGAGCAGGCCTTCTTCCTGGTCGAAATCCCAGCTGCGGTTCTGCTGTGCCATAAGGCGGCGCTGCAAGCGGTTGGCGAGGCGCGTGACGACACCCGCGAGGCCTGCCAGCTGGCTGTCCAGATAGGCGCGCAGCCGGTCCAGCTCCTCGTAATCGCACAAGTCCTGCGCTTCGACCACTTCGTCAAAAGCGGTGGTGAAGACCTTGTAATCGAAGGATTCGGGCAGGTCCGTCCACGGGCGATTGGGGCGCACGGGCATCATGCCCTCTTCCCCGTCCTCGCCGGGCTCGCCCTCGGTCATCTCCGTTTCTTGTTCGACTTCCTGCGTCTCTTCGGATTCGCCCTCGCCCTCGGACTGTTCGCCGGGGACCTGCTGCTGCTGGCTGTCCGCATCGAGCTGGTCGTCATCGCCGTCCTGCTCGTTCTCGTCGGCACCGTCATCATCGATGCCTTCATCGTCCTCGCCATCCTCGTCCACCTCTTCCTGGCGGACGAGTTCGAGGTGACGCAGCATGTCCATCGCCTGCGACTGGAAGGCCTTCTGGTCATCGATGGAAAGCGCCAGCCGCTCGAAATCCTCGTGCACGGCTTCCTCGATCCACTCGCGCACCATGTCGACGCCGGCTTCCGCATTGGCGGGGATCGGCTGGCCGGTCAGCTTTTCGCGCAGCAGCAGGGCCAGCGCGGTCTGGATCGGCACATCATCGCGCGTGCTGGCCCGGGTGATCGGGTCCGCCGCCAGCCGCATCGCCTGCGCAGAACCCAGGTTGCGGCGCATGCCGGTGTAATTGTTGGAGCCGAGCGCCTCGTACCGCACCTGCTCGACCGCGTCATAGCAAGCGCGGGCCTCGGGCTCGACAGGTGCATTGCGGTTATGGAGGGCGGCGTTGTGGTGCCGCATCTTGAGCGCGAAACTGTCCGCAAAACCGCGCGCCTGCATCGCCTGGTCCGGTGGCAGGTTGCGGCCCGGCATGGGCACGCGGAGCGCCTTGCCCTGCACGTTCGGGGTCTCGGCAGTCCACGAAACCTCGGCCTCCGGTTCCTTGCCGATGGCACGGGCAGCGCCGGTCAGCGCCAGTTTGAAGCGATCAAGTGGGGATTCGTTGGCCACGGTGTCGCTATAGGTCGCACAACGCGGCTGGGAAACCCCGCCCTTTCAGCCGTTACAGGTAGCTTGCGCCGCCGAACACGCCGATCAGCAGCGGATCATTGGTGGATTGCGGATTGGCCCGGATCGCGGCTTCCTCCACCCCGATTTCCTGCCAGATGACGTTATTCACGCGCGTGGACAGCGTGCTGCTGACCCTGGCGACGTCCACCCCGGTCAGTTCGTTCAGGATCTGCGCCACCAGCGGTTCCTGCGCCACGCGCATGGCATCGCCCACTTCGGGCACCATCGCTTCCACCAGGGCATTGCCCATTTCGCCGCGCAGGAAGCCGGTGGCCGCAGTCGGCCCGCCGTTGACCAGCGCCACGGCATTCTCGATGCCGATCACACGCACGGCATCCGCCACCAGCGGTGCCGCCCTTCGCGAGCCGCGTTCGGCAATATCGATGAAGGCCCGGTCCAGCCGGCTCTTCAACAGGCTGGAGGTGAGGATGGAGGCAAGCACGCCGCCTCTGCTGCCGAAGATATTGTCGAGGCCGAGCAGTTCCACGCCCTCGTCCCAATAGCCGCCATCGGCCGTCAGGCGGGCAAAGGCGCGGCTGGAGGAAAGGAACAGCAAATGGCGGATCGCATCGACCAGGCTGAAACCGCCAAAGCTGGAACAACCCGGCAAGGCCAGCGCGCTCGCGCCCAGCATTCCTGCCAGCACCCCGCGGCGGCTGGCGGCAGTCTTTTCAATCATTGTCATCGCATATCTCCTCTCCGGCGCTTGCGGGCCTTGCCCTTCATTCCCCATATCGGGGCTGATGAAACGCGCCCGCCTCCTTGTCTTCAACGCCGCCCTCAGAACGCTAGATTACCGCGTTCCGGACGGTATGGAAGTGCAACAAGGCAGCGTGGTGGTCGCACCGCTGGGTCCACGTCAAGTCATTGGTATAGTGTGGGATCCTGAACGGTTGCCGACTGACGAGGTGCCGGAGAGCAAGCTGCGCCCGCTGATCGGCGTGCTGCCGGTGCCGCCGCTGAAACCGGAACTGATGCGGCTGATAGAATGGACGGCCGATTATTATTGCGCCAGCATGGTCTCGGTCGCCCGCATGGTGCTGTCCAGCGGCGGGGCGCTGAAGGGCCCCGCCACCATGACCGAATATCGCCTGTCCGGCGGCATGCCCGAGCGCATGACCCCTCAGCGCGAAGCCGCGATCGAGGCGCTGGATGGCGAACAGGCGACCATCCGCGAACTGGCGGGCATCGCGGGCGTTTCCGAAGGCGTGCTGCGCGGGCTGGTGAACCAGGGCGTGCTGGAGCCGGTGGAGGTCGATTGCGACCGCCCCTACCCCCGCGCCAGGGCCGATTTCGACCAACCCGAACTGAGCAGGGAGCAGCGCGAAGTGGCAGACCGGCTGGTGGAGGCCGTGAAAGCCCACGGCTTTGCCCCCTTCCTGCTCGACGGGGTGACCGGATCAGGCAAGACCGAAACCTATTTCGAGGCCATCGCCGCAGCTATTGCCGAAGACCGGCAAGTGCTCGTCCTGCTGCCGGAAATCGCGCTGACAGAGGCCTTCCTCAAGCGTTTCGAGACGCGCTTCGGCACGCCGCCGGTCCTGTGGCACTCATCGCTCAAGGCCACCGAGCGTCGCCGTGCATGGCGCGCCATCGCCAGCGGCCCGAAAGACGGTGGGGCGCAGGTGGTTGTCGGCGCGCGCTCCGCCTTGTTTCTGCCCTATGACCGGCTCGGCCTGATCGTCGTCGATGAAGCGCACGAGATCAGCTTCAAGCAGGATGATGGCGTGCGCTACAACGCCCGCGATATTGCCGTGATGCGCGCCAGGTTCGAGAAGTTCCCCGTCGTCCTTGCCAGCGCCACGCCTGCGCTGGAAAGCCTGACCATGGCGGACCAGGGCGTATACGAGAAGCTGGTGCTTCCCAGCCGCTTCGGCGGTGCGCAACTGCCCGATATCTCCACCGTGGACCTCACGAAAGAAGTGCCGCCGCGCCAGCACTGGATCGCGCCGCCCCTGGTGGCGGCATTGAAGGACCGGCTGGAAAAGGGCGAGCAGTCGCTGCTGTTCCTCAATCGCCGAGGCTATGCCCCGCTGACCTTGTGTCGCAATTGCGGTCACCGGTTCAAATGCCCCAATTGCAGCGCATGGCTGGTGGAACACCGCTTGTCGCAGCGGCTCGCCTGCCACCATTGCGGGCTGGAAACATCCCCGCCCGATGCCTGCCCGGAATGCGGCGAGGCCGATTGCCTCGTTGCCTGCGGACCCGGGGTGGAGCGCATTGCGGACGAGGTGGCCCAGATCCTGCCCGAAGCGCGCGTGGCCATCGCCACGTCCGACACGCTCAATTCGCCCGAGAAAGCCGCCGAGTTCATCGCCATGGCCGAAGCAGGCGCGATTGACGTGATCGTGGGCACGCAGCTCGTCACCAAGGGCTTCCACTTCCCCGAACTGACGCTGGTCGGCGTGATCGACGCGGACCTTGGCCTTGAAGGCGGGGACTTGCGCGCTGCCGAGCGCACGTACCAGCAGGTGGCGCAAGTGGCGGGCCGCGCCGGTCGCGGCGCCAAGCCCGGCGAAGTGCTGATCCAGACGCGCCACCCGCAAGCGCCGGTGATCGCCGCGCTCGCCAATGGTGATCGCGATGCCTTCTATGAAGCCGAGACCGCAGCGCGCCGCGATGCCGGAGCCCCGCCCTTTGGCCGCTGGGCCGCGATCATCATCTCCAGCGAAGATGACCGCGAAGCACGCGAGGCTGCCAACCGCATCGGCGCTGCCCGCCCCAACCTCGACGATGTGATGATCCTTGGTCCGGCCTCTGCCCCCATGGCGCTGCTGCGGGGCCGCTATCGCTATCGCCTGCTGATCAACGCCAGGCGCAGCGCCAATGTGCAGGACGTGATCCGCCAGTGGCTCGGCGCGCTGGATTTCCCGCCCGGCGTGCGCGTCAGCGTGGACATTGATCCATATAGTTTCGTGTGACGCCTGCCCGCTAAGCAGCGGACAACCATGGCCAGACCTGTCCTCGTACCCATCCTCGGCGACCAGCTGACCCGCACCCTCGCCAGCCTGCGCGGTCAGGCCAAGGAGGATACGGTCATCCTCATGATGGAGGTGTGGGACGAGGCGACATATGTGCGCCACCACAAGCAGAAGATCGCGCTGGTCTTTTCCGCCATGCGCCACTTTGCAGCAGAATTGCGCGATGCCGGGTGGCAGGTCGACTACGTCAGGCTCGACGAACCGGACAATTCGGGCAGTTTCACCGGCGAAGTCGCCCGCGCCATCGAGCGGCACGATCCGCGCGAAATCCGCGTGGTCGAGGCGGGCGAATTTCGCGTGGCGCAGGCCATCGGGGAATGGCCGGACAAGTTTGCCTGCCCGGTCGAAGTGCTGCCCGATGACCGCTTCATCGCCAGCATTGCCGAATTTCGCGACTGGGCCAGGGACCGCAAGGCGCTGCGCATGGAGCATTTTTATCGCGAGATGCGTCGCAAGACGGGCCTCCTGATGGACGACGATGAACCCGAAGGCGGCAAGTGGAACTACGACCACGACAACCGCGAACCGCCCGGGAAGGGATTGTTTGCCCCGTCACGCCCGCTGTTCGCGCCTGACGAGATCACCTGCGAAGTGATCGGATTGGTGCAGGATCGTTTCGGTGACCATTTCGGCAATCTTGCAAGCTTCCACTGGCCGGTCACCCGCGATCAGGCGGAAGAGGCCGCGGATGCCTTCTTCTCCGAGCGGCTGCCCGATTTCGGCAAGTACCAGGACGCGATGGTATGCGGCGAGGACGACCTGTTCCACTCCATGCTCTCGACCAGCATCAACCTCGGCCTGCTCGATCCGCTCGATCTGTGCCGGCGTGCCGAAGAGGAATACCGCAAGGGCAAGGCTCCTCTGAACAGCGTGGAAGGTTTCATCCGCCAGATCATCGGCTGGCGCGAATATGTCCGCGGCTTCTACTGGCATTTCATGCCGGGGCTGGAGGAAGCGAACGAACTGAATGCCACGCGTGACCTGCCCGAATTCTACTGGACCGGTGAAACCGACATGCGCTGCCTTGCCGATTGCGTGCGTTCGACGCGGGACAACGCCCATGCCCACCACATCCAGCGGCTGATGGTGCTGGGCAATTTCGCGCTGGTCGCGGGGATCGCGCCGCGCCAGGTGCAGGACTGGTTCCTGGTGGTCTATGCCGATGCCTATGATTGGGTCGAACTGCCAAATGTTGCCGCGATGGCGCTCTATGCCGATGGCGGAAGGCTCGCCTCCAAGCCCTATGCGGCGAGCGGCAACTACATCAACAAGATGTCCGACTATTGCGGCCAGTGCCGCTATTCCCCATCCCGCAAGACCGGCGAAGATGCCTGCCCCTTCAACCCGCTCTACTGGCATTTCATGCACCGCAATCGCGATCGGCTGGAGGCCAATCACCGTATCGGCAGGATCTACTCGACATGGGACCGGATGGACGAACACAAACGGGCCGAATATCTCGACAGCGCGGAAAAATTCCTTTCTTCTCTGGAGCCTGCAAACAAGCGTTGGGCGCGCAAATGAGTAATTTCCTTTGAAATTACCTGTTCAGTTACTCATGACTATGGCTAACATCGCCAATCCGAATCGCATCGAACCGGGGACTCTTATTCATGCGTAGACTGCTTGCGGCTGTTGCCGTGTCGTGCCTTGCCGCACTTGGCCTTGCCTCGCCGGCCGCCGCTCGTGACTGGTACGTGGCCGAAACCAACAACTTCATCGTCAAGTCCGAGGATGATGAGGAAGGCACCCGCCAGTTCGCCATCGAACTGGAACGCTTCGACATGGCCCTTCGCACCCTGCAGAACCTGCCGATCGGCGAAGACCAGCCCACCCGCGCCACCAAGCTGACCGTTTACCGCTTCGGGGACGTCAGCGACATCGGCCGCATGGCGGGGGCCAACGGCGTGGCCGGCTTCTATATCCCCCGTGCCGGCGATTCCGTCGCCTTCACTCCTGCGCGCGAACAGCGTCGCCGGTCGATGTCCGTAACCAACCCCGAGCGCCGTCGTCGGGAACTGCAGCGGCTCGATGCCGTCAGCGTGTTGCAGCACGAATATGTCCACTATTTCATGATGCAGCATTTCCCGGCTGCCTATCCGGCCTGGTATGTCGAAGGCTATGCCGAGCTTCTCGCCACGATCCGTTTCAACGAAGACGGTTCTTTCCACGTGGGCGATCCGCCGCAGTATCGTGCCTACCAGATCTTCCAGATGCGCCAGTTCCCGCTGGAGGACATGCTGGATGCCGAACACAAGCTGGGCGCGCGCGAGGCCTACCAGTTCTACGGCACCGGCTGGCTGCTGGCGCATTACCTCAACTTCAACCGTTACGAGGAACTAAACGAGTACCTCACCGCCATCGGCCAGGGCGAGGACAGCCTGGAAGCCGCGCGGCGGATTTTCGGCGACCTCGATGCAATCGACCGCGAACTGCTCAGCTATCGCAGCGGCAACTTCCCCGGCTACAGCGTCCGGCCCGAAGGCTATGTCGAACCGACCGTCTCCCTGCGCGCCATGACCGACATCGAAGAGGCGCTGATCCAGGAGGAAATGCGCTTGCGTCGCGGGGTGGACAAGGATGAAGCGGCAAGCATCGCATCCAAGATCCGCAGCACCATGGGCAGCTCTTCAAGCGACCTTTATGCACTGAACCTGCTGACCCGCGCGGAATACAATGCCGAGAATTACGAGGCCGCAGAAGCGGCCGCCCGGCGCGTGCTGGAGATCGATCAGGATTCCTTCGAAGGCAATCTCATGATGAGCTTTGTCGCCATCGAGCGGATCGAGGATGATCCCAACTGGGCCGAAACGGCGCGCGAGTATGCGCTCAAGGCGGCTTCGCTCGACCTCGATGATCCGCGCGCGCGCGTCGCCTATTACTACTCCTTTCTCAAAGAGCGGCAGGAGCCGACGGAGAACGCGATCATCGCGCTCGAGGGCGCTTACGATCACGCCGGCTCCGATCCCGCCTACCGCATTTTCCTGGCGCGCCAGCTGATCGCCGAGAATTCGCTGGATACGGCAGAAACCGTCCTGCTCCCCATCGCGTTCCGCGGCCACAACCAGGGCGATGACGAGGAGGATGCAGACGAGGAAGACAACAACGATCCGCCTTCGCTCGACGATATCCTCGATGCCATCAAGGCGGATGATCGCGACCTTGCCCTGTCCCAGATGGACGAGCTGATCCATTGGGAACCGGAAGAAGAGTAACCTTCCACCGATTGCGCGGCGGGATCAGCCTTCGCCGGCTTCCCGCCGCAGCAAGGCACGCTTGATAGCCTCGCCATAGGCATAGCCGCCCAGCGATCCATCCGCCGCGATCACGCGGTGGCACGGCACCAGCACGGCAACCGGGTTGGCCCCGTTCACCCCGCCCACCGCGCGGCTGGCTTTCGGATTGCCCACCGCTGCGGCAATCTCGGCGTAGGAGCGGGTCTCGCCCCTCGGGATGGCGCGCAGCTGCGCCCACACCCGCCGCTGGAACGCGGTTCCGCCGGTATCGAGCGGCACATCGCCAGATGCGCCATGGCCTTCGACCTGCCTCAGGACCCGCTCCAGCAAGCCGTCGGGCAAGCCGCCTTCGACCAGCTCTGCTGCGGGAAAATGGTCGCGCAGGTCAGCCTCGCCCTCGTTGAAGGACAAGCGGCACACACCCTTGTCGGTCGCCGCCAGCAACATCGGCCCGAGCGAGGTTTCCACCACCCGCCAACCGATCCGCACGCCCGCACCGCCCTTGCGCCAGGCGGAAGGGCTCATGCCCAACCGCTCGCGCATGGCCGCATAGAAGCGCGCCGGGCTCTCGTAACCGGCATCATATATGGCATCGGTCACCCGCCCGCCCTGTTCGAGCGCGCGCACTGCGCGTTCCTCGCGCAGGGCGCGGGCAAACGCGGCAGGAGAAAGGCCCGTCACCTGCTTGAAGGCGCGCTGCAGGTGCCCCGGCGACTTGCCCACTCTGGCTGCGAGCTGCTCAAGGGAAGGCGCCTTGCCTTCATCGTCGAGCATATGCGCAACATGCCAGACCGTCTGCTCCTTGGCGCTCGCTGTCTCGGGAATCGTCATGGCCCGCGATGATAAGCGGAAAGTCATGGATTACTTCTCGAATCTTGCTTTGGCGCGCGCGCCCTGAAATGAGGGAGCATGGTTTCGCATTTTCTCCCCCGACGCATCCTGGCACTTGCCATGATGGTTCTTGCAGCAACGCTGGCGCAACCCGCGCAGGCCGATCCGGCTGATATCGATGCGGCCGCACGCGGCGTGGTGCGCGTGATCGTTGTCGGGCGTGATGGCGACACGGTCTTCCCGCTGAGCCATGGCACCGGCTTTGCGGTGAACGGGGAGACAATCGTCACCAACGCCCATGTGCTGGAACCGGCGATGCAGGATAGCCGCCTGTCGATCGGCATCGTGCCTTCGGGCGGCGGGGAGGCCGTGTATGGCCGGGTCATTTCGGTCAGCCCGCGCAACGACCTTGCGCTGGTGACCACCACCAGCCCGCTGCGCTTGCCGCCACTGACCCTGTCGGGCACCACGCCCAATGGATCGGGGGCGGTAACCGCCATCGGCTATCCCCTGAATGTCGACCAGGCGCAGGGTCTCGGCGAGGAGGACATCTTCCGCGCACAGCCACCCGTGACCAGCCAGGGCTTCCTTTCAGGCCGACGGCCGAGCCGCGAATTCGATACCGTGCTGCACACCGCCCCCATCGCGCGCGGCAACAGCGGTGGCCCGCTGGTGGACAGCTGTGGCCGCGTGGTGGGGGTCAATTCCTTCGGCGCGGAAAGCCAGGGGACCGAAGCCGAGTTCTTCTTTGCCGTGACCATGCGCGAGCTGGTGCCGTTCCTGCGCGCCAACAACATCACCCCGCAGATCAACTCCCTGCCCTGCCGCAGCCTGGCCGAGCTGGAGGAGGAGGAACGCCTGCGCGAGGAGCGGCGGCAGATGGTTGCCCGGCAACAGGCCGAAGCGGACGAGGAAGCGCTGGCCCAGCGCCGGGCGGAAATTCGCCGATCCATAGAATATGCCATTTTCGATGAGCGCTCGAACCTGGGGTTCCTTTCGCTGATCGCGCTGATCCTGTTTGCGGCAGCGGCTGGCCATGCCCACCGCGCGCATCGTGATGGGGACATGCGCCTGCGCGCCATTGCCGGTTCGATTGCGGTGGTGGCGATACTGGTGGCGGCCATCGCATGGCTCAGCCGCCCGTCCTTCACCGAAGTGCCTGACCGGCTGGAAGAGCAGCTGCGCGAGGAAATGGAGGGCGAGGATACCGGCATCATCGAGACGCCGTCTGCAAATGGCGCCCTGTACTGCACGCTCGATACCGATCGCAGCCGCGTGCTGGGCGCACCGATTGAAACCCTGACCCTTGAATGGGGGGAAGATGGCTGCGTCAATTCACGCACCCAATATGGCCTCGACGGTGCGGAATGGGTGCGCGTGCTGGTTCCCGCCACTGAAGAGGCTGTCTCCAAGAACAGTTTCGATTCGCAGTCGGGCGAATATGTTGTCGAGCGCTACCTGCTCGATCGCGAGGCGATGTCCGCCGCGCGTGCAGCGCGCGGCGAGTTCGAGGCACCGGCCTGCGGGGCGGGTGAAGAATCGGTTCGCCAGCTGGGAGCAGACCAGCGCAGCATCCTGACCCTCCTGCCCGCCAGCCCCAACGAAAGGCTCGTCTACAGTTGCAACGCTGCCGCAGAAGACGAGATCGTGACGGGGAATTGAACTCAGTCGGCCACTTTCCCCACCCCTGACTTGCATCCCTGCCACCCCGGTGCTAGGCGCGCGCCAACCTTGCCGGGGCGTCTTTGTTGAGTCCCGTTCATGGCAAGTGAAACCTATCGTTTTCGGTAACCTCACAAGGGACCATACGCGTGGAGCTTTCCGCCGGTATCAAGGCCAGCCTAGCGGGGCGTTATGCCTCTGCCCTGTTCGATCTCGCTAGCGAGGCCGGCACGGTAACTGCAGTCGAATCAGACCTCGAGAACCTCGAGGCCGCCCTCGCCGAATCGGCTGAACTGCGGGCGCTGATCAAGAACCCGGAAGTCAGCCGGAGCGCGCTTGGCAAGGTGATGGCGGGTATCGCTGCCCACCTGAAGCTGTCCGACCTGACCGGCAACTTCCTTGGCGTCCTTGCCGAAAACCGCCGCGTGGCAGACCTGCCCGCCATGATCCGCGCCTTCACCGCCATTGCCGCTGCACAGCGCGGCGAGGTGAATGCAGAGGTGGCCAGCGCCCATCCGCTGACTGACGCACAGCTTGCCGAACTGGAAAAGAAGCTGCGCGCTCGCGAAGGCCGCACCGTCAAACTGAAATCCCGCGTAGACGCCGACTTGCTCGGTGGTCTCGTTGTCACCATTGGTTCGAAGCGTATCGACAGCTCGATCCGCACCCGTCTCAATTCTCTTGCCAACGCAATGAAGAGCGCCTGAAGGCTCACTTGAAAGGCTGATAAATGGAAATCCGCGCCGCAGAAATCTCCAAGGTCATCAAGGACCAGATCGCCAGCTTCGGTTCCGAAGCCGAAGTCAGCGAAGTCGGTACCGTGCTGTCGGTTGGTGACGGCATCGCCCGCATCCACGGCCTCGACAGTGTCCAGGCCGGTGAAATGGTGGAATTCGCCAACGGCGTGCAGGGCATGGCCCTGAACCTGGAAGCCGACAACGTCGGTGTGGTGATCTTCGGTTCCGACGCCGAAATCCGCGAAGGCGACAGCGTGAAGCGCACCGCCACCATCGTGGACGTTCCCGTCGGCAAGGGCCTGCTCGGCCGCGTGGTCGATGCCCTGGGCAACCCGATCGACGGCAAGGGCCCGCTGACCGACGTGAAGCGCGAGCGCGTGGAACAGAAGGCACCCGGCATCATCCCGCGCAAGTCGGTGCACGAACCCGTGCAGACCGGCCTGAAGGCGATTGACGCCCTCGTCCCCGTCGGCCGCGGCCAGCGCGAACTCATCATCGGTGACCGCCAGACCGGCAAGTCCGCTGTCGCCATCGATACCTTCATCAACCAGAAGACGGTCAATGAAGGCGATGACGAGAGCAAGAAGCTCTACTGCATCTATGTCGCCGTGGGCCAGAAGCGCTCCACCGTGGCGCAGATCGTGAAGTCGCTCGAGGAAAACGGCGCGATGGAATATTCCATCGTCGTTGCCGCGACCGCTTCCGAGCCGGCTCCGCTGCAGTACCTGGCGCCCTACACCGGCGCTGCCATGGGTGAATTCTTCCGCGACAACGGCATGCACGCCGTGATCGTGTATGACGACCTTTCCAAGCAGGCCGTGGCCTATCGCCAGATGTCGCTGCTGCTGCGTCGTCCGCCGGGCCGCGAAGCCTATCCGGGTGACGTGTTCTACCTGCACTCCCGCCTGCTCGAGCGTGCGGCAAAGATGAACGAGGAAAACGGCGGCGGTTCGCTGACCGCGCTGCCGATCATCGAAACGCAGGCCGGTGACGTGTCGGCCTACATCCCGACCAACGTGATCTCGATCACCGACGGCCAGATCTTCCTTGAAACGGACCTGTTCTACCAGGGCATCCGTCCCGCCATCAACGTCGGCCTCTCGGTGAGCCGCGTGGGTGGTTCGGCCCAGACCAAGGCGATGAAGAAGGTTTCCGGCTCGATCAAGCTGGAGCTTGCCCAGTATCGCGAAATGGCGGCATTCGCCCAGTTCGGTTCGGACCTCGATGCCTCGACCCAGAAGCTGCTCAACCGCGGTGCCCGCCTGACCGAGCTGCTCAAGCAGCCGCAGTTCTCGCCGATGCCGTTCGAAGAGCAGACCGTGTCGATCTATGCCGGCACCAATGGCTATCTCGACAGCCTGCCGGTTGACCGCGTGAACGAATATGAAGCCGCCATGCTCAGCTACATGCGCAGCGAACATGCCGATGTGCTGGGCGAGATCCGCTCCAGCGGCAAGTTCGAAGGCGAAGTGGCCGAGAAGACCAAGGCTGCTCTCGACGCATTCGCCAAGCAGTTCGCCTGAGCCTGAGCCTGTTAGGGAATTAAGGAGCCGTCATGGCCTCACTTAAAGAACTCAAGGATCGGATCGGGTCGGTCAAGTCGACCCAGAAGATCACCAAGGCCAAGCAGATGGTCGCCGCGGCAAAGCTGCGCAAGGCGCAGGCAGCTGCCGAAGCTGCCCGCCCCTATGCGGAGCGTCTCGCCACGGTCATGGGTTCCATCGCCACCAAGGTGAGCGGTGATGGCGCACCCAGGCTGCTCGCCGGCACCGGATCGGACAAGCGCCACCTGATGGTGGTGGTGAACACCGACAAGGGCCTGTGCGGCGGCTTGAACTCCAACATCGTCAAGGAAGCCAAGACCCAGGCTCGCAAGCTGATCGCCGAAGGCAAGGACGTGACCTTCTTCCTTGTCGGCAAGAAGGGCCGCGCGCCGCTGAAGCGCGAATTCGCCGATGCGATCGGCGACGGCTTCGACACCAGTGACGTGCGCAACATCGGCTATGCCGAGGCTGAGGCCATTGCGGAAAAGCTGGTCGGCATGTTCGAGGCAGGCAGCTTCGATGTTGCCCACCTGGTCTATCCGGTCTTCAAGTCTGCGCTGGCGCAGGACCCGGTCACCCAGCAGCTGATCCCCGTGCCCGCTCCGGAAGCGGCAGAGGCTTCGGACGCTGTCGTGGAATACGAGCCGGACGAGGAAGCCATCCTGACCGAGCTGCTGCCGCGCTACGTCAAGACACAGCTTTTCGGCGCCCTGCTGGAGCGTGAAGCTTCCGAACAGGGTGCATCGATGACCGCCATGGACAATGCCACGCGCAACGCCGGCGAGCTGATCGACAAGCTGACCATCCAGTACAACCGCAGCCGCCAGGCCGCGATCACCACCGAACTCATCGAAATTATTGCGGGCGCAGAAGCGCTCTAAACCCGAGGGAACAAGCAAAATGGCCACCGCCCCCGCCCTTAATCAGAGCCCCAACGGCACTATCGCCCAGGTCATCGGCGCCGTCGTCGACGTCCAGTTCACTGGCGAACTGCCTGCCATTCTCACCGCGCTGGAAACCAAGAACGGCGACCAGACGCTGGTGCTGGAAGTTGCCCAGCACCTTGGCGAGAACACCGTGCGCACCATCGCCATGGACAGCACCGACGGCCTGACCCGCGGTCAGGAAGTGGTGAACACCGGCGCCCAGATCTCCGTGCCGGTTGGCCCGAAGACGCTCGGCCGCATCATGAACGTGGTTGGCGAAGCCATCGACGAGCGTGGCCCCATCGGTGCGGAACAGACCGCCCCGATCCACGCCGAAGCCCCGGCTTTCGTTGACCAGTCCACCGAAGCGGACATTCTCGTCACCGGCATCAAGGTGATCGACCTGCTGGCTCCCTATGCCAAGGGCGGCAAGATCGGCCTGTTCGGCGGTGCCGGCGTGGGCAAGACCGTGCTGATCCAGGAACTGATCAACAACATCGCCAAGGGCCACGGCGGTGTGTCGGTCTTCGCCGGCGTGGGTGAACGCACCCGCGAAGGTAACGACCTTTACCACGAATTCCTCGACGCCGGCGTTATCGCCAAGGACGAGAACGGCAACGCCGTTTCCGAAGGCTCCAAGGTGGCGCTCGTCTTCGGCCAGATGAACGAACCCCCGGGCGCCCGTGCCCGCGTGGCCCTGTCCGGCCTGACCATGGCGGAATACTTCCGTGACCAGGAAGGCCAGGACGTGCTGTTCTTCGTGGACAACATCTTCCGCTTCACCCAGGCAGGTTCGGAAGTGTCCGCCCTGCTCGGCCGTATTCCCTCAGCCGTGGGCTACCAGCCGACGCTGGCAA
Organism: Alphaproteobacteria bacterium; assembly: GCA_030424845.1. Lineage (GTDB taxonomy): Bacteria > Pseudomonadota > Alphaproteobacteria > Sphingomonadales > Sphingomonadaceae > Alteraurantiacibacter. Next base: position 501,212 of record JAUHWC010000001.1, read on the forward strand.
CCGACATGGGCAACCTGCAGGAACGCATCACCTCCACCACCAAGGGCTCGATCACCTCGGTGCAGGCCATCTACGTTCCCGCGGACGACTTGACCGACCCGGCACCGGCAACCTCGTTTGCCCACCTTGACGCAACCACCACGCTGAACCGCGCCATTTCCGAGCTGGGCATCTACCCGGCTGTGGACCCGCTGGACTCCACCAGCCGCGTCCTCGAACCGCGCGTTGTCGGCCAGGAGCACTACGAAACCGCTCGCCGCGTCCAGGAAATCCTGCAGAAGTACAAGAGCCTGCAGGACATCATCGCTATTCTCGGCATGGACGAGCTGTCGGAAGAGGACAAGCTGACCGTGGCGCGCGCCCGCAAGATCCAGCGTTTCCTGTCCCAGCCGTTCCACGTGGCCGAGGTGTTCACCAACATCCCGGGCAAGTTCGTGCAGCTGGAAGACACCGTGAAGTCCTTCAAGGCGGTTGTGGACGGCGAATACGACCACCTGCCCGAAGCGGCTTTCTACATGGTCGGCGGCATCGACGAAGCCGTTGAAAAGGCCAAGAAGCTGGCCGAGGAAGCCTGATAGCAATGGCACTCCACTTCGAACTCGTAACCCCGGCCAAGCTGGTCCGCTCGGAAGAGGTCCACATGGTGGTCGTCCCCGGCGCGGAAGGCGAATTCGGCGTGCTGGAGGGCCATGCGCCCTTCATGTCCACCATCCGTGACGGCGCCGTGCAGGTCTACAAGACTGCTGGCGGCGAACCGGAGAGCATCGAAGTGCGCGGTGGTTTTGCCGAAGTGGGCGACAAGGGCCTGACCGTCCTTGCCGAACACGTCGAGGACTGATCTCACCGATCATCGAACAAGAAAGAGCGCCCGCTGCCGCGCTCTTTTTTATGCCTTGCGATGGGTCGGAGCATGAAAGTCCGGCGGTTTTCCGGCGATCCATTTCAGGAACTTGGCCATGTCCGGATGCGCGCGGATCGCTTCCACGTCCTCCCCCATCCGCGATAGCTGTGCATTGGTGAAATGGGCGTGGATCGTCTTGTGGCAGATCGGGTGGACCGGCCGGGTCTCCCTGCCCTTCTTGGCCTTGGGGACGAGGTGATGGTGCTGGACGCGCTGGCCCAAGGGCCGCTCGCACAACCAGCAGTACCGGGGTTCCTCGCTCATCTCTGCCGCGTGGAGGCCAGTTGCCGGCCGTCCCACCACAGGATCAGCCCTGCTGCAACGATGATCAGGGCTCCCGCCATCGTCGGCAGGTCAGGCAGGTTGTCGAAGGCAAGCCACCCCAGCAGCGAGGCGGTGATCAGCTGGACATAGGTGGCGGGCGCAACCGTCGCGGCACCGGCATGGGTGGTGCCGTAATAGATCAGCGCATGTCCCAGCGTTCCGGTTACCGTCACCAGCATGCAGCGGGCCACCACGCTCCAGTCGGGCATGCCGATCTGCAGCATCTCCAGGCCGCTCGCATGGCCGATCAAGCTGGCCGGGATCAGCATCGCTGCTGCACCTGCCGCCACGAAGAACTGCATCGACAGCATACTGCCCTGCCCCGCCGCTGCCCGGTTGCTGATCACCAGCAGGCTCATCCCCAGCGCCGTGCCGAGCGGCAGCAGCGCCCCCCATCCCAGCACCAGCACGTTGGGTTGCAGGATCACAAGGCCACCCGCAAAGGCGGTCACAATCGCAAGCCAAGTCAACGGCCGCACCTTCTCCCCCAGCAGGGGGCCGCTCAACAAGGCAGTAATGGCAGGCGCCATGAAGGCGATGGAAATGGCGGTGGACAGCGGCATGATGAACAGCGCGCTGAAGAAGCACAGCGTCGCAAAGCCCAGCGCGCTGCCACGCGCCACCTGCAACCAGGGATTCTCCGGGCGAAACGCCTGCCTGCCCTCGCGCATTGCCAGCACGGCGCCAAGGATTGTCGCCCCCATGCAGAAGCGCAGCGCTGCCACGGCCAGTGGAGACCATGCCCCGGCCATGGACTTGGTCACCGTATCCCCTACCGAAAACAGCGCAAACCCGGCAATGGCTGCCAGCAGCCCTGTCCGCTCACCACCTGCCATGTGCGCTCAGCCCCTGGCCTTGGCGCGCTGCCGCGTGTCATGCCACAGGTAGAGCCCTGCGCCGATGATGATCGCCGCACCCAGCAGCGCCAGCGCATCAGGCCAATCGCCGAAGAACATCGCTCCGAGCGCCACCGCCATCAGCAGTTGTCCGTATGTCATGGGGGCAATCGTGCCGGCACCTGCGCGCACCGTGCCCATGTAGATGAGGTACTGCGCCAGCGTGGCGGAAAAGCCGATGAAGGCACAGCGTGCGACCACCGACCAGTGCGGCAGGTTGACGGTGAAATTATCGATACCGCTGAAATGGCCGACCAGCGTAACACCCGAAAGGAAGATCATCGCGGTGACGGACATGTAGTATTGCATCGCCAGGATGCTCGCGCGCCCGTGGCTGGCACGGTTTGCGATGATGGTTATCGCCATGCCCGTTGCGCCCACAAGGGGGAACAGCACGCCCAAGCCCGCGCTTTCGAAATTGGGCCTCAGGACGATGAATACGCCTATGAATGCGGCAACCGTGGCAATCCAGGTGCTGGCCCGCGCCCGCTCTCCCAGCAACAGCATGGCCAGCACCGCGGTGATCATGGGTTGGGTAAAGGCGATCGTTGTCGCTTCTGCCAGCGGCATGATCCAGACGGCAAGGAACATGCCGATGGCGGAGCAGCTGATCGCCACGCCGCGCACCCATTGCAGCTTGTCCCTGGGCAGGCCCAGCGCACCAACACCCTCGCTGCGGGCCAGCAGGACTGCCAGCAGCATGGTGCCCACGACATAGCGCGTCAATGCCATGGCCGGTGCCGGCCAGTCCCCGGCCATGCCCTTGATGATGGCATCGCCGATCGACAGCGTGCAGAAGCCCGCGAGTGCATAGAGAAGCCCGGCGCGATCCGATTGTTGCATGTTCTGACCCGTTCCCCTGTCGAGAAAGTCGCTTAGGCGCTTTGCGCCTGTGCCGCAAACGATGCTGCGATCCGCGGTGCCAGTTTTACCAATCGTTAAATGGTCATGCTTAACAAAGCCCTATGGAACCGGTCGGTGGACCCGCATTTCCGGGGGCCCGATGACCAAGCTGATTATCCAGATTCCCTGCCTGAACGAGGCTGGCAGCCTGCCGGAAACGCTGGCCAGGCTGCCGCGCCGGATAGAGGGCGTGGACGTGATCGAGTATCTCGTGATCGACGATGGCAGCACGGATGGCACGGCGCAGGTCGCCCGCCAGTGGGGCGTGCACCACATCGTTCAGCATCGCCGCAATCGCGGGCTTGCCGCCGCCTTTCACGGTCCGGAACAGACCTACATCGAAAAGAGCGGCAAGCTGCAGATCGCGCCGATCAAGTTCCGCGACGAACAGCACCTGTTCCAGATCGCGCAGCGCATCGTGAACCAGGTCGGCCGCCGCGTTGACCAGACCACGCCGCTGGCTGACGCCCGCCTCAAGGACGGCAGCCGTGTGAACGTGATCGTGCCGCCGCTCTCGCTTCGCGGCACCGCGATCTCCATTCGTAAGTTCTCTGAAAAGCCGATCACGCTCGACATGCTGCAGGGCTTCGGCTCGATGAGCCAGAAGATGTGTACCGCGCTCAAGATTGCCGGTGCCTGCCGCATGAACATCGTCATCTCCGGCGGTACCGGTTCGGGTAAGACGACCATGCTCAACGCGCTGTCGAAGATGATCGACCCGGGCGAGCGTGTGCTGACCATCGAGGACGCGGCCGAACTTCGCCTGCAACAGCCGCACTGGCTGCCACTGGAAACGCGCCCGCCGAACCTTGAAGGCCAGGGTGCCATCACCATCGGTGACCTTGTGAAGAACGCCCTGCGTATGCGCCCTGACCGCATCATCCTGGGCGAAATTCGTGGCGCGGAGTGTTTCGACCTCCTCGCCGCCATGAACACCGGCCACGATGGCTCCATGTGCACGCTGCACGCCAACAGCCCGCGCGAATGTCTCGGCCGTATGGAAAACATGATCCTGATGGGCGACATCAAGATCCCGAAGGAAGACATCAGCCGCCAGATCGCGGAATCGGTCGACCTGATCGTGCAGGTCAAGCGCCTTCGCGACGGTTCGCGCCGCACCACCAACATCACCGAAGTGATCGGCATGGAAGGCGACGTGATCGTGACGCAGGAACTGTTCAAGTTCGAGTATCTGGACGAGAGCGAGGACGGCAAGATCCTGGGCGAATTCCGCAGCTCGGGCCTGCGCCCCTACACGCTGGAAAAGGCCCGCCAGTTCGGTTTCGACCAGGCCTATCTCGAAGCCTGCCTGTAATTCCTACCCCGCGATCCAGCCCTTCACGGCCATCACCAGCAGCCCGCAGCCGATGAAGGCGCTGCACAGGAACACGACTGTCCAGGGCATGCAGCCCACCCGGTCGATGTCCTTGCGCTTCGTGCGCCGCCAGTCAGCCACCAGCGCGATTACGGAAAGCAGCAGGAAACCGCCAGCCCAGAACGAGAGGATGGTCGCATCGCTGGCGAAGGTGACGAAGGCGGGCCATTTCATGGTGCTGCGGCATATGATGCGCACGCGCCTGCTTCGCAATGCTTGAACAAACCTGCGCGCGCTCTATGGCGGCACAATGGAAGCAGGCGATAGCGATAACGACAGGCCGTTGCTGGCACTGGTGATCCGCCTGCTCGGCATTGCCGGTTTTGCGGTGATGGCCGCGCTGATCAAGCTGGCATCCGAACGCGGCATGCATATTGCCGAAATCATCTTCTGGCGCCAGCTGGTGACCGTGCCGATCATCGCCACATGGGCCATGCTGGCCGGCGGTATCCACCTCTTGCACACTGCCCGCCCCAAGGCACATGCCGTGCGCGGCCTATACGGCGTGGTGGGGATGATCTTCAACTTCGGGGCCGTGATCCTGCTACCGCTGGCAGAAGCCACCACCATCAATTTCTCCGCCCCGATCTGGGCAGTCATCCTTTGCATGATCCTGCTGAAGGAACGGGTCGGTATCTGGCGCTGGTCCGCCGTGATCGCCGGTTTCGCGGGGATCCTGATCATCGCCCAGCCGGGTGACGGGCACATCCCGCTCGACGGGGCGCTGGTGGCGATGGCCGGTGCCTTCATGATCGCGCTGATCTCCATCCAGATCCGCGATCTTTCGCGCACAGAACAACCGATGGTGATCGTGTTCTGGTTCGCGGCAATCAGCGTGCTGCTCGCCGCTCCGCTCCAGCCCTTCGTGATGCAGGCGCACAGCGCGAGCGACTGGCTGCTGCTGCTGGGCATCGGCCTTTCGGGAACTTGGGGCCAGTTGCTGATCACCATGGCACTGCGTTTCGGCAAGGTCTCCAGCGTGATCGTAATGGATTATTCTTCCATCGTCTGGGCAACGCTGCTGGGCTGGCTGCTGTTCAGCACGCTGCCGCCTGCCACCACCTGGCTCGGCGCACCGCTGATCGTTGCAGCCGGCTTGATTATCGCATGGCGAGAGCGCACGGTACGCAAGCGCTTCGCCGATCAACGCGCGGCAAGCGGAACCTGAAAGGGCCAGGTCCGTTGAACATTCCATCGGCCCGCCTGTTGCGGGCACCGTGAAAGGACACAACAATGGCTCGCAAGATCATTCTCGCCGTAACGGCCGGTGTGCTGGCGCTGAGCGCCACCGCCTGCAATACGGTGCGTGGTGTCGGGCAGGACCTGGAATCCGCGGCCGATGCCGTCGACGAGGCGACTTGAACCCGCGCCCTATACCTTGCGGTAAACCAGCATGATGTTGTTGGCGGGCATTTCCACGCGATTTGTCCGCCGCAAGCCGTGAGAAGCGGCGAGCCTGTCCATCCACGCCGCATTGCGCAGGCCCCATTGCGGGTTGCGTGACTTGAGGCTGGCATCGAAAGCCCGGTTGCTTTCCGCCGTTTCCACCCCGTCCTCCAGCCACGGGCCGTAGAGCACCAGCGGTCCGCCTGCGGGAAGCAGCCGACCGGCAGCCGCCACCAGCCCCTCGCTCGCCGCGATCGGGCTGATATGGACCATGTTGATGCAGACAATGGCATCGACAGCCTGCACCGGCCATTCGTCAGCCGAAGATGCGTCGAGTTCCAGCGGCGCAGCGATATTGCCAAGCCCGGCGTCCGCTATCCACGCCGCGATGGAGGCACGCGCTTCGGGGTCGGGATCGCTGGGCTGCCATGTCAGCTGCGCAAAGCGCCGGGCAAAGTGGATCACGTGTTCGCCGGTTCCACTGGCCACCTCGAGCACCAGCCCCTTGTCCGGCAATTCGGCGGCCAGCACATCGGCGATGGGGGCGCGGTTGCGCGCGGCGGCAGGAGCTTCGCGTTTCACAGTTTCAGCTTGCCCTTGCGGGGGTTGGCGCGGCGGGACGCCGGCTCGCGGATGATCAGCCAGACAAGCAGGCCGAAGGGACCCGCCACGAAAGTCAGCAGCAGCACGGGAGCCTGCAACAACCGCGAAAAGCCCTTGGTGTCGGCATCGCGAGCGATCCACATGCCAACGAACAAGTCGAAGGCGAGGTAGTGGATCCAGCCGACAGTGACGCCGCCATCCGACAGGAAGATGCTGCGCACCCCTTCGATGGTGGTGAAATCAGCCGCTGCGCTGCCTTCCGGTGCCCCGATGTCCACGCTCCCCGTCAGCAGCAACAAAAGCAGCACGGCATAGGCCAGGCATAACAGGCCGGTGCCGCCATAGAACGTCAGCGCGCGCGAAATATCTCGGCGGGGCAGCAAGATGAGCACCGCCCAGCACAGCAGCGCCAACCCGTTGGCTGCGCCGAAAAGGAAATCCCAGTTCATCCTCGTCCTTTCTTGCCGCGCCCCCAGATTCCCGCCAGCAGCGATCCGATGACCACGTGATAGACACTGGATATCGCGCTGGGAACCGGGGCCAGGGCGGCCTGCGCAACGCTGGAGAACTGCGCCGCGAAGCTGGGGCTGGAAGCAAGGCTGGCTCCAAGTCCCGAATTCTGCATGCCCACCTCGATGCTGATCGTGCGGCAATCGTCCTCGTCAAAGCGCAGCAGGCGCGGGACGGCATAGCCCAGCGCAAACCCTGTCAGGTGCAGCATCAGGATCGCCAGCAACAGGACACCGGCGTGCTCGATGATCTGCGCCTTGGAATTGCCCATGATCGCACCCACGATCAGCACCACGGCAATCACCGATACCAGCGGCGATACCACCGCGATGCGCCGGGTGATGCTGGGCAACAGGGTGTTCAGCGCGACCCCGGCCACAACCGGCACCAGCACGATGGCGACCATGTTGCGCAGCAGGCTCCAGCGGTCGATCTCTATGAACACGCCGCCCAGCCAGTCCGTCAGCACGGGCGTGAGCAGAATGGCAATCATCGTGGAACACATCGTCATGCTGACAGAAAGCGCCAGGTTCGCCCGCGCAAGGTAGGTGACGACATTGGATGCCGTGCCGCCCGGGCAGCAGGCCACCAGCACCAATCCTACCGCCAGCCCCTGTTCCAGCCCGAACAGCATGGCAAAGCCGAGACCGGCGAGCGGCATCACTGTGAATTGCAGCCCGGCGCCTGCGATGATGCGGCGCGGCATGGCGAGCACGCGGCGGAAGTCCTCCAGCCCCAACGTCAATCCCATGCCCAGCATGATCACGCCCAGCATCACGCTGACCAGCGATTGCCCCTGGACTTGCGTATCCGTTACCCAGCTGAAATGCGCAGGGGCAATCCACGCCCAGGCCACGCCCAGCACGGTCCATATGGCGAACAGGCTTGTCGCCTTGTCGATCAGCCGTGTCATTGCGTTCTCGATCCCCTCTCGCCGCCCTGCCTATCGCGCGCCGGCAGGGCTGCCAAGATCAGCCACCGGCAAAGCGGTGGGCGAGGCGCATCAGGCTCTCGTTCTCATGGACGAAGCGCCCCTTGGCCTTCTCCATCACCGTTTGCAGCGCGGCGGCCGCCAGATCGTCTGCCCGGATCGAGCGATACTTGCGATACTTGCCCTGCAAGGCGAGGTCCGTCAGCGGCGCAGCAATGGCGCCCAGCTTCTCGAGCGGTCGCCTGTCATCCACGCGCTGCCCGCGCAGCAGGCCGGGACGCAGGATATCCACCCGCGGCAGGCCGATCTTGCCCAGCGTGGTTTCCATCGAGCCCTTGGTGGAAAGGTAGAAGTTCTTCGACTGCGGGTCCGCCCCGACAGATGACACCACGGTGAAGCCCTGCGCACCGGCCTTGTGGCTTTCCCCGGCGACGCGCAGCACCAGATCCCTATCAACCGAGACGAAGCGGAAGCGGTCACCCCCTTCCTTGCGGATGGTGGTACCCAGCGCGCAGATCACCCTGTCCGGGCGGATCGTGGCAATCGCCTTGCCCCAGCCTTCCACCGGTGCCAGCAGCATCTCCATCCGTGCCCCCTTGGGAAGCGGAACTTCGCGCCGCGAAAGGGCGATCAGCCGGATATGGGGATGGCCCATTGCAGCACGCATCACCGCATTGCCGACAAGGCCGGAAGCACCTAGCAGCAGGACGTGAACCGGCTCAGACATTGGAAAGCCCTTCCGGAACCTCGCCGAAGATCCGCGCATAGCAGTCCATGGCGTAGCGGTCCGTCATTCCGGCAATGAAATCAGCAATATGCCGCGCCCTGAGTGCAGCATCATCAGGCATGCGATCACGCCAGCCCGGGGTCATCAGGCGCGGGTCCTGGTCGAAGGCGGCATAAAGCCGCGCGATGACCCGGTTGGCCACCTTCGCGGTATTGAGCTGTTCCGGATGGTAATAGAGCCGTTCGTACATGAAGGACTTGAGCTGCCTTTCACGCACGGCCCATTCTTCCGAAAATCCCGCGAGTGCCCGGCCTGCTGCGCGCACCTCCTCCACCGATCCGACGGAAGCGATATTGGCCCGCGTGGTCTCGATCAGGTCGATGACCATGACACCGATCTGGTCCCGCACGAGTTCGCGTTGCATCAGCCGCTCGTCAGCATCGGGATAGCGCGCGCGCACCGCTTCCCAGGCCGAGGCGAGGAAATCGAGTTCCATCAGGTCTTCCACCTTCAGGAAACCGGCGCGCAGGCCATCGTCGATATCGTGATTGTCATAGGCAATGTCGTCGGCCAGCGCAGCCACCTGCGCTTCCAGCGATGCCCACTGGCCAAGCTGCAGCGGGAATTCGGCATCCAGTTCGCTCAGCGCCCATCCCGGTGCCGTTACGGGGCCATTGTGCTTCGCCAGCCCCTCCAGCACTTCCCAGCTGAGATTGAGGCCAACGATATCGCAATAGGGCCGCTCCAGCCGCATCAGCACGCGCAGGCAATGCTCGTTATGGTCCCAGCCGCCATGCTTCTCCAGCGCGGCATCGAGCGCATCTTCCCCTGCATGGCCAAAAGGCGGGTGGCCAATGTCATGCGCCAGGCACAGCGCCTCGGTCAGGTCCTCGTCCAGACCCAGCGAACGGGCGATGGTGCGCCCGATCTGGGCCACTTCCAGGCTGTGCGTCAGCCTTACGCGATAGTGATCCCCGTCTGGTGCAACAAAGACCTGCGCCTTTCCTGCAAGGCGGCGGAAGGCGATGGAATGGATGATCCGGTCGCGATCGCGCTGGAACGCGCTGCGCGGGCCGCGCGTACCGCCCGTTCCCTGGTCGAACTCACGGCCACGACTGGCAGCAGGATCGGATGCGAAAGGGGCGTGCGACATGCCTGTGTCAGCTAGGCGCAGCACCGGGTCCTGACAACGGGAACAGGGCGCGAACGCCGCAAACCGGGCCGATCAATCCCCCGAAACCAGCCATTCCGCAGCGCGTCGCGCATGGATATGCGCGCTGTCATAGATCGGCAGGACATTGGCATCGACATCGACGACAAGCTCCAGCTCGGTCGCTGCCAGCACAATGGCCTTTGCCCCGTCCTGTGCCTTCTCCGTGATGATCGTCTTCAACAGCCGTTCGGCATCGCGCTTCACCCGGCCATAGACGAGATCGTCATAGATGATCCGGTCGATCGCGGCGACATTGTCCATGTCAGGCGGCAACAGGTCGATCCCGTGGGCAACGAGCCGCCGGCGATAGAACCCGCCGGTCATCACGTTGTGGGTACCGATGATCGCCGCCTTGGTGACGCCATCGGCCGCCATCGCCTCACCGATACATTCGGCGACATGCAGGATGGGAATGGAGACTTCCGCCTCGACCTCGCGATAGACGCGGTGCATGGAATTGGCTGCAATCACCAGCATGCCCGCTCCTGCCGCCTCGAGCCGCTTGGCCGATGCGACCAGGGTGGCAGCGGCGCCTTCCCAGTCCGTATCGGACTGCAACCGCGAGAGGTTTGCGAAATCGAGGTTCTCGATCAGCATGGGCGCACTGGAATGACCGCCCCGATGCTTGGCCACGTACTGGTTGATCTGCGTGAAGTAGCTGCGGGTGGAGATCCAGCTCATCCCGCCAATCAGCCCCAACTTGCGCAACCCTGTTCCTCCTGTCCAACTGCCTTGCCCTGCCGTGCAATACGGTGGACAGATACCGTTGCTCGGATGAACGCGGCAACCACGCAAGCGGTTCCCCCGAATTAACCACTCGGGTGGAGTTCTTTACGCGACGGGCCGTTTGCGCAGGGCGCGTTGAGGACGAAGTCTATTCGCCCAGCGCCTTGTTGATTTCCTCGACCATCTTCTTTGCATCGGACAGCAGCATCATCGTCTGGTCCATGTAGAAGACGTCATTGTCGACACCGGCATAACCCACACCGCCCATCGAACGCTTGATGAAGAAGACCTGCTTGGCCTTGTCCACATCGAACACGGGCATGCCGTAGATCGGGCTGGACTTGTCCGTCTTGGCGGCCGGATTGACCACATCGTTCGCGCCGATGATGAAGGCCACGTCGCACTGGGCGAATTCGGAATTGATGTCCTCAAGCTCGAACACCTTGTCATAATCGACAGAAGCTTCGGCCAGCAGCACGTTCATGTGGCCGGGCATGCGGCCCGCCACCGGGTGGATGGCGAATTTCACGTTCACTCCCTGCTCTTCCAGCAGGTCGCACATCTCGCGCAAGGCGTGCTGGGCCTGCGCCACGGCCATGCCGTAGCCGGGGATGATGATGACGTTCTCTGCCTGCTGCAGCATGAAGGCGGCATCGTCGGCGCTGCCCTGCTTGTAGGGGCGCTGCTCGCGCGCTTCGCCGCCGCCGGCACTGTCCTCGGCGCCAAAACCGCCCGCGATCACCGAAATGAAGCTGCGGTTCATGGCCTTGCACATGATGTAGGACAGGATCGCACCGGACGAGCCGACCAGAGCGCCGGTGATGATCATCGCCGTATTGCCCAGGGTGAAGCCCATCGCCGCCGCCGCCCAGCCGGAATAGGAATTCAGCATGGACACGACCACGGGCATGTCGGCCCCGCCGATGGGAATGATCAGCAGGAAACCGATCGCGAACGCCAGCACGGTCAGCGCCACGATCAGCGGCATGGTGTCCTCAGGAGCGGCATGGGCGAACATCGCGGTCAGCACGATGATCGCGGCCAGCGTGCCAAGGTTGATGACATGCCGCATGGGCAGCAGGATAGGCGCGCCGCTCATCTTGCCCGCCAGCTTGGCAAAGGCGATCACCGAGCCGGAGAAGGTGATGGCACCGATGGCGATGCCAAGGCCCATCTCGATCTTGCTGACAGGGTTGATGCCCGTCTCGGTCAACAGGCCGAATGCCTCGGGGTTGAGGTAGGCGGCCCAACCCACCAGCACGGCAGCAAGGCCGACCAGCGAGTGGAAGGCTGCCACCAGTTCGGGCATCGCGGTCATCGCGATGCGGCGGGCGATGGTGAAACCCAGGATACCGCCAAGCAGGATGGCGATGCCGACCTCCGCGATGTTGGCAATGTCGTGGGTGACCAGCGTTGTCACCACGGCGATCAGCATGCCGATCATGCCGTAACGGTTGCCTGCAAGGCTGGTGGTGGGATGCGACAGGCCGCGCAGGGCCAGGATGAAGAGCACGCCGGAAACGAGATAGGCCAGCGCCACCCACGGGTTTACGCCGGCGCCATCCGCGCCAGCGGCCAGGAAGGAGAACATCACTTCTTCTCCTTCTTCTTGTACATCGCCAGCATCCGCTCAGTCACGGCAAAGCCGCCGAAGATATTGACCGAAGCCAGCACCACGCCCGCAAGGCCAAGCCACTTGGCAATCAGGCTTCCCGCCTCAGCCGACGCGATCAGCGCGCCCACGATAATCACCGAGGAAATCGCGTTGGTCACCGCCATCAGCGGCGTGTGCAAGGCAGGCGTGACCGACCAGACCACGTAATAGCCGACGAAACACGCCAGCACGAAGATCGACAGGATTGAAATGAAGTCCATTGGATCAGTCGTCCGCCACTTGCACAAGCTCGATGAGGTTGCCCTCCGGATCAGTGACGAACATCACCTTGATGCCCAGCGGGGCGACATCGGTGATATCGACATAGGGGGTCACGCCCCTGGCCGTGAGGATCGCTTTTGTCGCTTCGAGATCGTCGACGCGCATCATCAGCTGGCCGGGGCCGCGCACTTCGAGATGCGCCGGCGGCATGCCGCGTTCAGGGCCAGCTACCGAATTGGCCATGTAGACCAGCTCGATGCCCTGGTTGCCGTTGCGGATCCAGCGGAAGTGCATCGCTTCACCCAGCGGCACGTCGGATACGACCTCGAAATCGAGCACGTCGACATAGAAGGCCGTCACAGCCTCCATGTCCGCGACCGAAATCGCGGTCATGAAATGCTCAAGCTCGATCGCGGGTTCTTGCGTTTCGTATTCGGGGGCCTGCGCCTGCGCGGTGCCTGCAAGGCCCATGGCGCAGCCAAGCGCGATTGCGAAAACTGCCTTTTTCATGCCTTCAGCCTTTCGTTCACCACTTCGCCGCCCTTGGTCAGGCGCACCGCATCGCCGATTTCCTCATCCAGCGTGACGGTACCCGCCTCCTTGTCCCAGAAGGCGGAGAGGAAGTTGAAATGGTTGCGGGAAAACAGCGCGCTGGCGTCCGCCGCAAGATGCGCGGGCGTGTTGGAATAGCCCATGATGAACACGCCGTACTTTTCCACGACCTGATCCGCCACGCTGCCTTCGACGTTGCCGCCCTGCGCCACGGCGAGGTCGAAAATCACGCTGCCGGGCTTCATCGTGGCGATCTGCGCGTCCGAGATCAGGCGCGGCGCGGGCCTGCCGGGAATCAGCGCGGTGGTGATCACGATATCCTGCTTGGCGATGTGGCTGGACACCAGTTCGGCCTGTGCCTTCTGGTATTCCTCCGACATTTCCGTGGCATAGCCGCCCGCGCCCTCGCCCTCGATCCCGGCGACGCTCTCGACGAAGATCGGCTTTGCGCCGAGCGACTGGATCTGTTCCCTGGTGGCAGAGCGCACGTCCGTGGCCGAAACCTGCGCGCCGAGGCGCTTGGCGGTGGCGATCGCCTGGAGGCCCGCCACGCCCACACCCATGATGAAGGCCTTGGCAGCCGAGATCGTGCCCGCCGCCGTCATCATCATCGGGAAGGCACGGCCATACTGGTCAGCCGCGGCGAGGACCGCCTTGTAGCCTGCAAGGTTGGACTGGCTGGAGAGCACGTCCATGCTCTGCGCACGCGTGATGCGCGGCATGAATTCCATCGCGAGGGCTTCGAAACCCGCCTTGGCATAGGCTTCGACCCGTTCCTTCTCGCGGAAGGGATCGAAGATTGCCGCCACCCACGCGCCGGGCTTTGCGCCAGAAAGCGCAGCAACATCAGGCGCTTGCACGCCCAGCACGATGTCCGCACCCTTCACCGCCTCGCCCGCCGGCAGCACGTCGGCCCCGGCAGCGGAATAGTCAGCGTCCGATATGGAAGCGGCGAGGCCTGCGCCCTGCTCGACCGCAAAGCTGGCACCAAGGCCGATGAATTTCTTCACCGTTTCAGGCGTTGCGGCCACCCGCGTTTCACCGGCGGCCGTCTCCTTCAATACGGCGATGCGAAGCCCCCCCATCAGCCCGCGCTCAGGTGATGATGACAAGAACGATGAGGACGAGGATCGCAATCAGGGGGACAGACCATTTCAGCATGGAAATGAACCCGCCATAGGTCTTCTCGTTCGATTTGATGTCCTGCGAATCGGCCATTTTTGTGCCCACGTCCCTTGTCTGAATGGGTGAATGTTCCCTTGTCCTCTATCGGCAGAGCGGGAACCACTCAAGTCCTGCCTTAATCGGCTCTTTACCCACCGCTGCTATCGCACGGCAACGTGCCGGAACTTCCGGTGATTGCAGAGTGAAGTGGGGATCCATGGCCGAAGCGGAACAGCGCCTGCTGATGCTGATCGATGATGAACCGGCGCAAAGCCGGTTGATCACCGCGCTCGCGGCGCGTGAAGGCTGGCGCACGCTGGTGGTGGATGAAGGCGAGAAAGCCATCGCCACCCTCGGCACCCGCCAGGGCATGCAGCTGTCCGCCATCATCCTTGACCAGTGGGTTCCCGGTGACCGGGCCTGTGAACTGATCGCGGAACTGAAGGAACGCCGGCCCGCCCTGCCCATCCTGATGCTGACCACCAGCACATCGCCGCTGCTCGCTGTCGAGGCGATGCGCGCAGGTGCCACCGATTACCTCGTCAAGCCTGTCGCGCCCGAACGGCTGATGCAGGCGCTGCGCAACGCGACCACCCGCGAAGCGCCGAAGGACGAGCTGACCCCGCTGACCGAAAAGATGGATGCCAAGCTCGATTTCGATGCGATGGTCGGCACCGCACCGCCGTTCCGCGATGCGCTTGCCAAGGCAGCCAAGGCAGCCCGCGGCCACGGCCATGTGCTGATCGAAGGCGAAAGCGGCACGGGCAAGGAAATGCTGGTGCGCGCCATGCATGCCGCCTCGCCGCGGGCCAAGGCCCCGTTCCGGCTGGTGAACACCGGCGGCGTGCCGTCATCCAGCCTCGAATCCCTGCTGTTCGGCCATGAGAAGGGCGCCTTTGCCGGTGCCTTCGACCGCCAGGTGGGTGCCTTGCAGAACTGCGACGGCGGCACGCTGGTGCTGGACGAGATCGACAGGCTTTCGCTCGACCTGCAGGACCGCCTGATCGAGGCGATGAAGAACAATTCCGTCCGCCCGATCGGTGCCAAGCATTCCTTCAAGGTGGATGTGCGGATCATCACGGCAAGCAACCTGCCACTGCAGGACCTGGTGGCCGGCGGCCATTTCCGCGAGGAACTCTACAAGCTTATCTCGCGAACCACGATCACCCTCCCGCCCTTGCGCGAACGCAATGGCGATATCGGCGCGCTGACCCGCCATTTCCTGGCCCGGATTGGCGACCAGCCGGGCCTGCGCCAGCTGGGCATCACCGATTCCGCGATGAAGATCCTTTCCGCCTTCGACTGGCCCGGCAATGTCCGCCAGTTGCAGGCGGTGCTGTTCCGCGCCGCCGTATTCTGCGATGGCGACGCCCTGACCGCAGCCGACTTCCCCCAGCTTTCCGAGATCATCGGCGAGCTGGAAGAGGTCGAGCAGGTGGTGACCGAAGGCGCGGGCGTGATGCTCTACACGCCTGACGGCAACCTGCGCCCGCTGGAAGAGATCGAGGCCGACGTGATCCGCCTTGCCATCGGCCACTATCGCGGGCGCGTGACAGAAGTGGCTCGCCGGCTGGGCATCGGCCGATCCACGCTCTACCGCAAGCTGTCGGACCTCGGCATAGACAACGCGGCGTAATGCTCGACATGGCGGCTGGCGAGGTCTAGCCGTTCCTTCATGGCTATCGAAACGGATTTCACCGGGCGCAGCGCGCTCGTCACTGGTGCTGCCTCCGGCATTGGCGCGGCTTGCGCGCGCTGGCTGGATTCGCAGGGCATTGCCCGCCTTGTCGTGGTGGACAAGGACGCGGCGGGGCTGGCGGCGCTGGGCCTGACTTGCGAGGTAGCGCCGCATTCAGGCGATGTCGGTGACGCGGCTTTCTGGCAGGCGATCGAACCGCAACTGGGCAAGTTGGACCATGCGGTGATCAATGCCGGAATTGCCGACGGTGCACCCATTCGCGAGGCGAGCTTTGAACACTGGCGCTCGATCCTGTCGGTCAACCTCGATGGCGCATTCCTGTCACTCGCCGCCGCCATGCGGGCCATGACGGCCGGCGGCAGCGTGGTGATGCTGGGATCGGTATCGGGCATCAAGCCGATGGTAGGAGCAGCGGCCTATTCCGCATCCAAGGCCGGGCTGATTCACCTCGCCCGGATTGCCGCGCTGGAAGGCGCGCCGGACAAGATAAGGGTGAACACCATCGCGCCGGGCGGGGTCGATACCGCGATCTGGAACTCCAATGCGGACTTCCGCAAGATGATCGACGAGCTGGGTCGCGAAAACGCCCTTGCCGCCATGGCCGGCGCCACGCCAAGCGGTCGCTTTGCCAATGCGGACGAGATTGCCGAGACCATCGGCTTCCTGCTGTCCGATGCCGCCGACAACATCACCGGCGCAGTTCTATCGAGCGACGGCGGCTTTTCGCTCTAGGTCCGGTCAGGACGGCAAGCTGCGGAAATCGGTCAGCGCGGCATCGCGCAGCCCCCGCCAGACATTGCGGGCCTGCACGGTTTCGAACACGTCATGCACGCGCAGCATGTGATAGCCTGCATCCATGCCGAGCTGCGCCAGCGCCAGCGAACCGCCGAGGCGCTGGTGCGCGGCAACCTCGTTCGAGAGCGCGCCGATCATGCGCTTGCGGCTTGCCCCCAAGAGCAGCGGCTGGCCCAGCGCGTGGAACAGCGGCAATGCGTTGAGCAGGTTGAGGTTGTCAGCCACGTTCTTGCCGAAACCGATGCCGGGATCGAGGATGATGTTCTCCCGCGCAACGCCGGCTGCTACGGCGGCATCGCGGCGTTCCTTGAGCCAGTCGAACACATCGAAGATCACCGAGGTATAGGACCCGTCATCATGCAGGCGCTCCGCCGCATCGGCGCTGGGCCCGGGGGCATGCATCAGGATTACCGGCCGGCCGGATGTGGCAGCGAAGTTGAGGCTGCCGGGATCATGGCGCAAGGCCGATACGTCGTTGATCACATGGGCACCTGCATCGAGTGCTGCCTGCATCACGGCAGGGCGACGCGTATCGACGCTGACCGCAGCGCCCATGCGGGTGCAATATTCGATAGCGGGGACAACGCGCTTGATCTCGTCCCCCTCCCACACGGCCGCAGCGCCGGGACGGGTGCTCTCCCCGCCGATATCGATGATGGCAGCGCCTGCCTCGTGCATGCGGGCCGCCTGCTCCTGCATGGCGCCTTCGTCATCCATGAACTTGCCGCCGTCAGAGAAGCTGTCCGGCGTGACATTGAGGATGCCCATCACCTGCGGCTGGTCCAGCCGGATTGTACGCTCCCCGCATTGCAGCGGTGCATGGACCTTCTGCAGGTTCGCCCATTGCGACGCGCCTTCGTCCACCAGTTCGCCCGGCAGATCGGACAGGGCGCCGTTCATTTCATGCGCGGAAGCCATTTCCCGGCTGACGATCTGCGCGCCATCGCGCACGATCACCGCAAACAGGTTGGCATAGACCATCGACCCGCCCAGGCGGATGGCATCGCCTTCCACGGCTTGCGGCCCGGTAACGGTGGAAAGCGGCTGGATGTAGAGAGAAAGGGTCATGGCCCGCCCTTAGACCAACTTCGCGTCAGTCTTCCACCGCCAACAGGTAGAGCTGGCGTGCAGCATCCACCGGCTTCATCTCGCCATCGGCCTCGTAATGCCAGAAGGTCCAGCCATTGCAGCTGGGCGCATCCTGCAACGTCTTGCCGACATGATGGATCGAGCCGACTTCCTTGCCGCATTCGATCGACCCGTCTGCACGAACCACCGCCTTCCAGCGGCGCTTCTTGTCGAACAGCGGCGTGCCGGGCTTCAGCAACCCGCTTTCCACCACGGCGCCAAAGGCAACGCGCGGCTGGCTCTTGCGGCTCTGCATCGTCCTGAGCGCGCTCTCATCCAGCGGCAACTCCTTCTCGATGCGCTTCTTCGCCACCTCGCGATAGGCGCTCTCGCGCTCGCAACCGATCCATTCACGGCCAAGGCGCTTGGCCACGGCGCCTGTGGTGCCGGTGCCGAAGAACGGGTCGAGCACCACGTCACCAGCCTCGGTGGTGGCCAGCAGCACGCGATAGAGCAGGCTTTCGGGCTTCTGCGTGGGATGCGCCTTGTGGCCGTCATCGTCCTTGAGGCGCTCGCCGCCCGAACAGATCGGCAGCACCCAGTCGCTGCGCATCTGCAACTCGTCATTCAGCGTCTTCATGGCGCGGTAGTTGAAGTGGTACTTCGCCTTCTCGCCCAGGCTGCACCAGAGCAGGGTTTCGTGGGCATTGGTGAAGCGCGTGCCGCGGAAATTGGGCATCGGGTTGGTCTTGCGCCAGACGATGTCGTTGAGGATCCAGAAGCCCAGGTCCTGCAGGATCGCGCCGACGCGATAGATGTTGTGATAGCTGCCGATCACCCACAGCGCGCCATCGGGCTTCAACACGCGGCGTGCCTCGATCAGCCAGTCGCGGGTGAACTGGTCGTACAGGGCGAAACTGTCGAAATGGTCCCAGTCATCGGTCACGGCATCCACATGGCTGCCGTCCGGGCGATTGAGGTCACCACCGAGCTGGAGGTTGTAGGGCGGATCAGCAAAGACCAGGTCAACGCTGGCGTCGGGCAGCTTGCGCATGGCCTCCACGCAGTCGCCCGGAATGATCTGCCCCAGCGGCAGGTCTTCCTTGCGCACGGCAGGTCTTGTGGCACGTTTCGCCTTGGCGGCAGGCGCCGCCCGAACCTTCGTCAATTCACCCATGAACCAATAGCCCCCTGAAGTTATCCACAGGGTGAGTCCTGCGGAGTCCGAGGTCAAGCGACAATTGTCGCGAAGGGTGATCATGGCAGCATATGGTTAACGCGGAACGAAAAGAGTCCGGCACAAGATATTGAGTCCATACACTGTTCGGGGACTCGAGATGATGCGGTGTGGCCTTCAGGACTCGATCCTGAAATGAATTGTCTTGCGAGCCTGCAATCGCTGCCCCACCCTGCATGGATCAGGCATTGGGGGGACCATTGATGGCACTGGAAGTGATCGGCGCAGGCCTTGGCCGCAACGCGACATTCTTCAACGGCTAGACTTCCAGCTCCAGCTGCGCGACCGGGGCAAAGCTGCGGCGGTGGAGTGGCGTGGGCCCATGTTGGCGCAAGGCCTCCATATGCTGCTTCGAGCCATAGCCCTTGTTCCGTTCCCATCCGTAATGCGGATAGCGCTGCGCCGCCTCCACCATCAGCCTGTCACGATATTGCTTGGCGAGGATCGAGGCCGCGCCGATGGCCGCTTCCTTGCCATCCCCGCCCACGATCGCACGCGCCGGCCAGCGCCATTCGGGCAAGCGGCCTTGCGGCGTAAGGTTGCCATCGATCAGGGCTTCGCCCGGCTGCACGCCGATAGCCTCGCAAAGACGCTCCATCGCCAGGGTCATCGCCTTCATCGTGGCGGCAAATATGTTGATGCGGTCGATTTCCTCGACATCGACCAGGCCGATCCCGAAGGCACATGTCGCGCGGATCTCGCCTTCCAGCCGCTCACGCAATTTCGGGGAAATCTTCTTGGAATCGCCTATGCCCTTAGGTCCCGGCTTGCACAGGATCACCGCAGCGGCCACAACCGGGCCAGCCAAGGGCCCGCGACCGGCCTCGTCAACCCCTGCGACGAGCGGCCCCGCGCCGAGCCCGGCACAAAATCGAGGATTGGGAGTTCCTGACAACATGACACGCAAATTCCTGACAATCGCACTATTCCCCGCAGGCCTGCTTGCGGCAAGCTGCGGCGCTTCCGCGAATGTGGAAACCAGCGCCATCGCTGCAGGCCAGCCTGTTGAACTGGAAGCAGGCAGCCCCTTCGCGGCAGAGGCCTTGCTCGATCTTGACGAAGGCTGGGCCGTGGCCGTCGAGCCGGGCACCGGCAACCTGCTGATCACCGAAAAGGGCGGCACCGCCAAGTATTTCGATCCGCATTCGGGCGTTGCCAAGGATGTGACCGGCCTGCCCGAGGTCGCTTATGGCGGACAGGGCGGACTTGGCGACATTGCCTTCGCGCCTGACTATGAAACCAGTGGCACCGTATACCTGAGCTGGGCCAAGCGCGATGAAGGCGATGCCACGCGCGCCGCAGCGGGCATGGGCACATTCTCCTGCGCCGAGGAAGCCTGCGCGTTCAGCGAATTCCGCGAAATCTGGCAGCAGAGCGTCCCGATCACGAGCTTCGGCCACTTCAGCCACAAGATCGCCTTTTCGCCGGATGGCACCAAGCTGTTCATCTCCAGCGGCGACCGGATGCAGCAGATGCCTGCGCAGGACCTTTCCAACAACCTTGGCACGGTGGTGCGCCTCAACCTCGATGGCACGCCCGCCGAAGGCAACCCCTTTGCCGACCAGGGCGGCGTGACCGCGCAGATCTGGTCCTACGGCCAGCGCAACATGCTGGGACTCGCCTTCGATCCCGGCGGACAGCTGTGGGCGCTGGAGCACGGACCGCGCGGCGGCGATGAACTGAACATGGTGGAGCCAGGCAACAATTACGGCTGGCCGGTGCGCTCCTATGGGGAGAACTACAACGGCGATCCGATCCCCGATCACACCGAGGATGACGGCTTTGTGAAGCCCGCGATCTACTGGAACCCGGTGATCGCGCCGGGCGGCATGACCTTCTACACCGGCGAGATGTTTGCCGATTGGCAGGGCCAGCTGCTGGTTGCCAACCTCGGATCGCAGACCATCGTGCGCATCGCCACCGATGCGTCCACCGGATCGGCCACGGAAGAGGCACGATACCCCTTCCCCCGCCGCCTGCGCGACATTGCCGAAGCTGACGACGGTGCGCTGTGGGTTGTCGAGGATGGTGGCGAAGGGCGCCTGCTGCGCCTCACCCCTGCCGGCGACTAAGGTGGCCACACCGGCCAAGTAACGCGTGAAACAATTGCATGGAGGCGCGCCGGTCCCTATCGGCGCGCCTTCCATGACTGCGAGCACCGCCACGCTGATTCCCCTCGAGGGCGTAGACCCCGAACTGGTCGAGCAATTGCTCGACCGGGCCTTCGGTCCTGAGCGGCACACGCGCACGGCCTACAAGGTGCGCGAAGGCACGGATTACCTGCCGGCCCTGAGCTTTGCCGCGCTGGACGAGGCGGACATGCTGGTAGGCACGATCCAGGCCTGGCCGGTCGCCCTAACCGATCCGCAAGGCCGGCCACATCCGCTGATCATGGTCGGCCCCGTGGCGGTGGTTCCCGAACGGCAGGGCGAAGGCTTCGGCCACATGCTGATGCTGGCCTTCACCGACGCACTCGACCCGCAGGCCCCGCTGCCGCAGGTGCTCATCGGTGATGAGCCCTATTACGGCCGCTTCGGATTTTCGGCAGATCACACGAGCGGATGGGCCCTGCCCGGCCCGTTCGACCGCGATCGCCTGCTTGTCCGTGCCGAAAATCCGGCGATTTTGCCCCGCGAAGGCATGCTGGGGCCTTGGACTTCCTGAGCTGAAGTGGCATCTCCGGGGCCATGCCCTATGAAGCGCCACCCCAACTTGCCGAAATGTCGCTGTTCGACATCGCCCGGGCACTGGAGGAGCGCCGGCTGCCCCCGATCGAGAAGTGGGACCCGGAAGAGGAAATCGACAGCCGCATGCGCATTGCGGCAGACGGCACCTGGTTTCACGACGGCACGCCCATCAACCGCCCGGCAATGGTGCGCGCCTTTTCCTCGTTGCTGCTGCGCGAGCCGGACGGCCGGCATGTGTTGCTGACCCCGCAATGCCGCCAGCCGATCATCGTGGACGATGCCGCCTTCGTGGCGGTCGACATGCAGCAAAAGGACGGCGCGCTCGCCTTTCGCCTCAACACCGACGAGCTGGTACTGGCCGGTCCCGGCAACCCGCTGCGCGCTGAAGGCGATCCGGAAACGCCGGCGATCTATCTCGCGGTGCGCCACGGCTGCGAAGCGCGCATCAACCGCTCGACATGGCTGCAACTGGTGGACGCAGCCGAAATCGTCGACAGCGTCCCCTGCGTCTCCAGCCAGGGCGCAACCTTCCCGCTGGTCCCGCAATGAGCGCCTTGTTCGACCGCGTCAGCACGCTGTTTTCCAGCACCGCGCATGTCGGCACAAAGGGGCTGCATGACGATGCCAAGTTCGTTCCTGCCCAGCGTCGGGCGGCGGCGGTTCTGATCGCGGTGACGGAACGCGCCGAGCCCGGCGTGATCCTGACCCAGCGCCCCGTGACCATGCCCAGCCATCCGGGGCAGGTCGCCTTCCCCGGCGGCAAGCTGGAACTGGGCGAAACGGCGATCCAGGCCGCCTTGCGCGAAGCGGAGGAGGAGCTTTCGATCACCCCTGCCGATGTGAGGATCGTGGGCGAGGCATCGCAGTTCCCCACCGGCTCCGGCTATGATCTCACCCCGGTGCTGGGCGTCATTCCTGCCGACCTGCCGATCCACCCTGATCCGCGCGAAGTGGATGACTGGTTCGAGGCTCCCCTGCGCTATGTGCTCGACCCGGCAAACCACGAACAGAAGGTGGGCTTGTTCCGGGGGATCGAGCGACCCTATATCGAGATCAATTGGCAAGGCTATCGCATCTGGGGCATTACGGCAGGCATCTTGAGCAACCTTTCCCACCGCCTTGCCTGGCAGGATCTCCTGTAATGACCACCACCCTTCCCCAAGCCGGCTGGACGCAACGCGCGGACCTTGCCGAACTGGTGCGGGCGCTGGGCAGCGGCACCATCCGCTGGGTCGGCGGCGCGGTGCGGGACACGCTGCTGGGCGTGGAGGTGGCGGATGTGGATGCCGCGACCACGCACCTGCCGGAAAAGGTTGTCGAACTGTGCGATGCCGCAGGAATCCGCACCGTTCCCACGGGGATCGACCACGGCACCGTCACCGCCTTGCGGCCCGAAGGCAATGTCGAGATCACCACCCTGCGCCACGATGTGTCCACCGACGGTCGCCGCGCCACCGTGGCCTATGCCGAGGAATGGCAGGATGATGCCGCGCGCCGCGATTTCACGATCAACGCGCTGTATGTCGACCCCGAAACGCTGGCGATCTTCGACTATTTCGGCGGCGTGGAGGACCTGCGGAAACGCCGCGTGCGCTTCATCGGCGATGCCCGCCAGCGCATCCGCGAGGACCACCTGCGCATCATGCGCTATTTCCGCTTCCAGGCTCGCTTCGGGGCGACAGTGGATGCCGAGGCCGAAGCGGCATGCGAGGAGCTTGCCTCCACGCTCAAGGGCCTCAGCCGCGAGCGGGTGGCGATGGAACTGCTCAACCTGCTCGCCTTGCCTGATCCGCTTGGCGCGATCACGCGCATGGGCGAGCTGGGCGTGCTGCCGGTCATCCTGCCCGAAGCCGGGCCAGCGCAGTTGCAGGCATTGGCACAGGTGCTGGCCAGCGAAGGCACATTCACCCAGCCTCCCCACGCCATGCGTCGCCTGTCCGCCTTGTTGCCCACTGACCGGGAGGTGGCGGAGAAGGTTGCCGCACGCCTCAAGCTGTCGAAGGAGCAGCGCAAGTATCTCGCCCTCGTGGCGGAACGCGGGGAAACCGATGCGCAGGCCCCGCGCGCCCTCGCCTATGCCTTAGGCCTTGTCATCGCACGCGACAGGCTGCTGCTGGGCGGCCATGATCCTGCACCGGTGATCGGCTGGGAAATCCCGGTCCTTCCGGTCAAGGGGGGCGAGATCGTCCAGCGCGGCGTTGGTGCGGGCCCGGAAGTGGCCCGCGTGCTGCAAGCCGTGGAGCGAAAGTGGATCGCGGAGGGCTTTCCTGATCGTGCACGGGTTGAACAACTGCTGGAGGCCGAACTCGCACGTACGGATTTGCAGCAACCACGCTAAAGTGCTTACCTGTTCCCGGCTTTCAGGATCAAAGGGGGTACCATGAGGAATCTCGTCTTCGCGCTGACGCTCGCAGCCGGACTTGCAGCCTGCACCGGACAGCCGGACGACGCCCCATCGGAACCACAAAACATCCTTGAACTATCGGTCGAAGGACTGTCCTTTGTCGGCCCCGATACGATCAGGTCCGGCTGGACAACCATTCGCGTGACCAACGAAGGCGGGATGACCCATCATGCACTTGTCTACCGCCTGCCGGACGGGATTATGGCCGAAATGGTTGACGAGGAGGTCGTCGAACGGATCCAGGCCAGCCTTACCGCAGCGATCGAGGGTGACCTGGAAAAAGCTGCCGAAATTTCGGCATCAATGCCTGCATGGGTAGCGGATTTCGTCTGGCTGGGCGGGCCGGGGATGATGTCGAACGGCGTGACCGGCGAAGCGACAATGTATCTCGAACCGGGCAATTACATCATCGAATGCTACGTCAAGACCAACGGCGTGCAGCACAACTACAATCCGGTGCCGGGTGAATTCGGCATGGTCTTCCCGCTGACGGTGCTGGAAGAGGACGGAGGAATGTCCGAGCCTGATGCCAATGTGACGCTGACGGTTTCCAACGACGGCTACCAACTCACCGATGGTGCGTTCTTGCCGGGAGAAAACTCGGTGCGGGTCAATTTCGCCGAGCAACGCCTCTACAACAACTTCGTGGGGCATGATGCGCATGTGTTCCGGATCGAGCCAGATACCGATGTCGATGCCGCGGCAAGATGGCCCGATTTCTTCCCGGTTGAAGGCCAGCAGACGCCTGCGCCTGCACAGTTCGTGGGCGGAATCCACGATATGCCGCAAGGCACCACCGGATACTTCAAGCTCGATCTGGAACCTGGCGATTACGGCATCACCGCCGAAATCCCCGACGCGAAAAACAGCGGTTTCTTCATGCAGTTCAGCGTTGGCGAAGAGTAGGTGCGGCTTCACCGCGCCTTCGTTTGGAGCATTTCCGGTTGAGCTTTTCGCTACCCCGATTCCTGGTCTTCGCCTTCATCGGCCTGCCGCTCGGTTTCATCCTGACTGCGCTTGGATTTGCAGTCACTCAAACGCCGATAGTGGCGGGCGCGATCTTCCCCTGGGCAGCCGGGATCGCCCTGGTGGCTGGCGCGGCAGCGGCTTTCCGGAAGCAGGGTGACTAGCCCCCTGCGCACCCATTTTCCTTGCTTTCTGCCGAAACTACCCTAAATGCCGCCGCGACTGGCGCGAATTCGTCGCGTTACCGGTAGCAAGCGTGAGCCTCCCCCATTTCCAACAGGGGGACGGACCGGCACCGGCTCACAGTCCGATTTGCCGAAGCTTCCCGTATCACGCTTGGGTCGCCGAAAAGGCCCCATTTCCGCGCCTGGAATCCGTCCGGTGCGCACCAGTGACAAACGAAAGAACCACATGTCCTATTTTTCGGATCTCGGCCTCGCCGAGCCTATCCTGCGTGCCCTCGACAAGAAGGGCTACGCGGACCCCACGCCTATCCAGCGCCAGGCGATTCCGGCGCTCCTCGAAGGCCGGGACCTGCTGGGCATTGCCCAGACCGGCACCGGCAAGACGGCGGCGTTCTCGCTGCCCTCGCTCCACCGCCTCGCGCAGAACCCGACAGGCCGCTACAAGCGCGCCTGCCGCATGCTGGTGCTCAGCCCCACGCGCGAACTGGCCGCACAGATTGCTGACAACATGCGCGGCTATGCCCGCTTTCTGGACCTGTCGGTGCAGTGCGTGTTCGGCGGCGTACCGATCTCCAAGCAGATCAAGAACCTTGTCCATGGCTGCGATGTCATGGTCGCCACTCCGGGCCGCCTGATCGACCTTGTCGAACAGAAGGCGCTGAAGCTCGATCATGTCGAGATCTTCGTGCTGGACGAGGCGGACCAGATGATGGACCTCGGCTTCATCAAGCCGCTTACGCGCATCGCCAACATGTTGCCGAAGGAACGGCAGAGCCTGTTCTTCTCGGCCACCATGCCGTCCGAGATCGCCCAGCTGGGCCAGAAGTTCATCACCAATCCGGTGAAGGTGGAGGTTGCACCGCAATCGACCACGGCAGAACGTGTCGACCAGTTCGTGACCCTTATCGACCAGAAGGAAAAGCAGGCGCTGCTCACGCTGACGCTGCAGAAGGGCCTCGGCAGCGGCGAGATCGAGAGTTGCCTGGTCTTCACCCGCACCAAGCACGGGGCGGACAAGGTGGTGCGCCACCTCGTCGCTGCCGGTATCGAGGCTGCCGCCATCCACGGCAACAAGACGCAGGCCCAGCGCACCCGTGCGCTGGACGGTTTCCGCGCCGGCCGCATTCCGGTGCTGGTCGCAACCGATATCGCGGCACGCGGGATCGACGTTCCGGGCGTGTCGGCCGTGTTCAATTTCGAATTGCCCAATGTGCCGGAACAGTATGTCCATCGCATCGGCCGCACCGCGCGCGCAGGCCGCTCGGGCCTGGCCATCAGCTTCTGCGCGCCGGACGAGAAGGCATATCTGCGCGATATCCGCCGCCTGACCGGTGTCGATCCCGATCCCTTCCCGCTGCCCAGGGATTTCGTGGAAATGGCTGCACGCCTGCCCAAGCCCGCGCGCAAGGGCACGGGTGCGGAGCATGCGGAAGACGCGCGCGAAGGTGGCACCAACCGCCGCCAGCGCGGCCGCAACACCAAGCCTCGCCGCAACCCGGATGTGAAGGTGGAGCCTGCCGGCAGGCCGCGCTCCGAACGCCCGGCAAAGGGCCAGGGTGCCGGTCAAGGCCAGCGCCGGCGCCATCGTCCGGGTGGCAAGCGCAATGGTCGGCCGCCGCGCAATGCAGTGCAGAATGGCTGATTTCCGTCACTTCTGAAACTACAACGAACCTCTCAGGCTCGGTTCATGGAAACTGATGCACGGTTCGTCTGCAAGTCGGTTGAGTCCCGGCCCAAGGCTGGGAAATCGGCTGCCGAGACATTCTAGGTTTCGCAAAATCCATCTTGGTCGATCGGCTGACCTGCGTTTCGCGGGACGGGGATCGGCAACTGCAGACGAATACAATTGAGAGGTTATTTATGAAATTCGGCACCTATCTCGCGGCAGCAGCCGCACTGGCACTGGCCCCGATGGCAGCACAGGCACAGGACGTTGGCGCCACCGTGCTCGGCAATGACGGCAACCCGATCGGCACCGTAACCTCGAACGATGGCACCACCGCCGTCGTCAACACCGGCACCTATGACGTGCCGCTGCCGCTCGAATCCTTCGGCACCAGCGAAGCAGGCCCCACGCTGAACATCACCAAGCCGCAGCTTGAAGACATGATGGCCCAGCAGCTTGCTGCGCAGGAAGCTGCAGCTGCCGAAGCCGCCGCCGCCCAGGCCGCTGCAGAGGCCGAAATGGCTGCTGCGGTGGAAGCTGCACTGGTTCCGGGTGCTGCCGTGATCACCGCAGATGCACAGGAACTGGGCACCGTCGACGAATTGCTGGACGGCAACGTCGTGGTTTCCGTGGATGGTGACCTGGTGACCCTGCCGCGCAACCTGTTTGCCGTCGATGCAGAAGGCCAGCTGATGGCCCTCGCAAACCTGGCAGACATCCAGGCTGCGATGGGCGGCTGATCGCTCCCGGCATTAGCAGATGGAGGAAGGGCCGGTGGAGCGATCCACCGGCCCTTTTTCCTGTTCAGAACCTGTTGTCCTTGGGGAAGCCCGTTGGCGGCATCCGTCCTGCCGCACCGCGCGCCACCTTCCACATGGCGATCTCGCTCTCGGTGCGGGTGCGGTCACCCTTGCCGCCCATCGTCCAGCTGAGGCCGTCCTCCAGCTTGAGCGTCGTCGCATCGGACAATCCGCCATCGCGATAGCGTTGCAGCGTCACACCCTGCCCGCGCGCCATCACCGGCATTTCATCGAGCGCGAAGACGACGAGCTTGCGGTTCTCGCCCACCACGGCAACGTGGTCATGTTCGGGTGCGATGGGCCGCGCCACGGTGAGCCTTGCGTCACCTTTCAGGTTCACCACTTGCCGACCCTTTCGGGTTTCGGCGAGCAACTCGTCCGTGATCGCCACGAAGCCCTTGCCGATGGTGCTGGCCAGCAACAGCTGCTTGTCCTTCTCGTGCACCACCATCGCCACGATGTGCGCCGATGCCTCGATATCAAGCGTGTTGCGAACCGGCTCGCCAAAGCCGCGCGCTGATGGAAGCTTGTCCGCCCCCAGCGTGAAGAAGCGGCCATCGTCGCAGCCCAGCAGGATCTTGTCGGTCGTCTGGCAATGGACAGCGAAGGCCGCCTCGTCGCCTTCCTTGTACTTGAAATCTCCGCAACCATCCTCGCCAAGGTCGACATGGCCCTTGGCGGCGCGGACCCAGCCCTTCTTGGAAAGGATCACCGTGACCGGCTCCTTCTCGATCATGGCATCCATGGAGAATTCGACTGTCGGGGCAGCTTCCTCGATCCTGGTGCGGCGAGCACCAAGCGCCGTGTCCTCGGCATATTCCTTGCGCAGGGCTGCAAGGTCGCGCTTGAGGCGGGTGCGCTGGCGAGCGGGCGAGGCGAGCAGTTTCTCAAGTTCGTCCTGTTCGGCCAGAAGGTCGTCCTTCTCCTGCCGCAGCTGCATTTCCTCGAGCTTGCGCAAGGACCGCAAGCGCATGTTGAGGATCGCCTCGGCCTGCCGGTCGGTCAGGGTGAATTCGGCCATCATCACGGCCTTGGGATCATCCTCGTATCGGATGATCTCGATCACCCGGTCGAGGTTGAGGAAGGCGATGATATAGCCTTCGACCAGTTCCAGCCGCGCGGCGATCTTGTCCAGCCGGTGCTGCGTGCGGCGCTGCAGGATGTCGATCTGGGCGACGATCCAGTTGGTCAGCAGCTCCTTCAGCCCCATCACCATCGGCGTGCGCGTGGCATCGAGCACGTTCAGATTGAGGCTGAAGCGCGTCTCCAGGTCGGTCAGCTTGTAGAGCGATTCCTTGAGCAGTTCGGGGTCGACATTGCGGCTGCGCGGAATGAGGACGATGCGGATGTTCTCGTCGCTCTCGTCACGCACGTCCTCCAGGATCGGCAGTTTCTTGTCGCTGATCGCCTGGGCGATCTGTTCGATCAGCTTGCCCTTGGGCACCTGGTAGGGGATCTCGGAAATGACGAGCTGCCAGCCGCCGCCCTTCTGGCGCTCGATACCCGCGTCGCGGTCTTCCTGTTTCTCTGCCTCCTCGGCGTAGAACCGGCCGCGCACGCGGAAGGAGCCGCGGCCCGTTTCATAAGCATGGGAGATCGCCTCCTGGCTGTCCACGATCAGGCCGCCGGTGGCAAAGTCCGGCCCCTTGAACACGCCCATCAGCTCGCTGTGCGTCACGTCCTTGTTGAACAGCACCAGCTCTGCAGCATCGATGATCTCGGCGACGTTGTGGCTGGGAATGGAGGTGGCCATGCCCACGGCGATGCCGCTGGCGCCATTGGCCAGCAGGTTGGGAAAGATGCCGGGAAAGATTTCCGGCTCCTGCTCCTCGCCATTGTAGGTGGGGATGAAATCGACCGTGCCTTCGTCCAGCCCTTCCATCAGGGTCATGGCGGTCTTGGTCAGGCGGCACTCGGTGTAGCGATAGGCAGCCGCGTTATCGCCGTCGATATTGCCGAAGTTGCCCTGTCCTTCGACCAGCGGATAGCGCAGCGTGAACGGCTGGGCGAGGCGCACCATCGCGTCATAGACCGCCACGTCGCCATGCGGGTGATACTTGCCGATCACGTCACCCACCACGCGGGCGGACTTCTTGAAGGCGCTGTCCGGCGAAAGCTTCATGCCGCGCATCGCCCACAGCAGGCGGCGGTGCACCGGCTTCAACCCGTCGCGCAGGTCAGGCAGCGAACGGGCGGTAATCGTGGAGAGTGCGTAAACCAGGTACCGTTCGGACAAGGCGCTGTCGAAGGGGGCATCGACAATCGCGTCAAACGGATCCTTTTCGTCTTCGATGGTGGACATTTCCCAGCCCTAACACCGCCCTTGACGGGGTGACAGATTGGCAAAGGCAAATTTCCCCAATGAGGGGTGGAAAACATCGCCTTGCTTGACAGTGATACAGTGTCACAACATGCTCGGCCCAATTCGAGAGGGGATTGGGATGGCCAGGAATACATTGATCATCGGCTTGGCCGCGCTGGCCCTGGCCGGATGCGGGAATGATGGCGGCAGCGAGGGGATGGCCTCGCCCGAAGCGCCTTCAAGTGATTTCGGCTTCATGGAAGCGCGGGAAGAAGGCATCAGCATCGTCCCGCCAAGTGCTTCCGAACCGGTGGTCGAACGGATTACTACGGTCGATATCGAGGAGCCCGCAGAAGCCGGAATGGGCGAGGAAGCAAACGAGCAGATGCCGCAAGGCATGCCGCAGATCGCCTATACCTATGACTACGGCTTCCGCGTCTCGACCGACAAGCTCTCGGCCCTGCAGCAACGGCATGCGGACCTGTGCGTGTCAAAGGGCGCGGATGTCTGCCGGATCATCTCGATGAACCAGTCCGGCTCTTCCGGCGATTATGCCTATGGCCGCCTGCATATCGAGGTCGTGGCAGACCAGGCGCGCGATTTCGGCAAGGAGCTTACCGCGGCCGCCGAGGGTGCCGGCGGGGAGCAGATATCCTCATCCATCGCAGGCGAGGACCTGTCCAAGCAGATCGTCGATACCGAAGCGCGCCTGCGCGCCCGCACCTTGCTGCGTGACCGGCTGATGGAAGTGCTGCGCAGCCGCAACGGCACCGTGGCCGAATTGGTCGAGGCGGAGCGCGGCGTCGCGCAGGTGAACGAGGAAATCGACCAGGCGCGCAGCTGGCTTGCCGAGATGCGCGGCCGCGTGGCCTTCAGCGACATCACCATCGACTACGAATCCGGAACGCGCAGCTCCGGGGGTTTCTGGGAGCCGATCCGCTGGGCCTTCAGTTCGGCAGGCAGCGCGATCGGCACGGCGATTGGCGCGATCATCATGATCGTTGCCACGCTGCTGCCCTGGGTGCTGGTGATCGGCGGCGGTATCTGGGCATGGCGGCGTGCCGGCCTGCCCTGGTTCAGGCGCCGAAAGAGCGAAAGGTTTGCCGAGACTGCGCCTGTCGATGAGGCAGGTGAGGAAGCGCCGCCTCAATAACCCTGCATGTCGTGGCTCTCGCGCGGGATGGTGACTTCCATCCCGTCTAGGTCGTCGCTCAGCAGGATCTGGCACGAGAGGCGACTGGTGGCGTGGAGGTCTGCCGCAAGGTCCAGCATGTCTTCCTCGTCATCGCTTGCGGCGGGCAGTTTGGCATACCATTCCTTGCCCACGATCACGTGGCAGGTGGAACAGGCCATCTGGCCTTCACACGTGCCTTCCAGCGGCATCCCGGCATTCTGCGCCACTTCCAGCAAGCGGTCTCCCGCCTTGGCTTCGGCTTCCACCTTGTCACCGGTGCGCGTGATGAACGTGACTTTGATCGGACTTACCCCTGGCTGTCTGCGGCCGAGATAATCGCCCTGGCCGCTGCTTCAAGATCATCGATCGCCGTATAGCGGCCAAAACCGAGGCGGATGGAACTTTTTGCCTCGGCATCGCTGAGCCCGATGGCCCGCAGCACGTGGCTGGGCCTGCCCGAGCCGCTGGCGCAGGCAGAGCCCGCAGAGAACATCACATTGCGGCACTCGCTCATCAGCCGCGCGACATCGAGGCCATCGCGCCTTATGTTGAGGTTGCCGTGCCATCGGGCGGAGCTACTGCCGTTGACCGTCCAGCCGTCGAACAGTTCCAGCGCGCGGTTCCACAAGGCTTCGACATGCGCGGCATCTTCATCCATCCGCTCTGCCGCCAGCCTTGCCGCCGCGCCGAACCCGGCGATCAGCGCGGGGCTGAGTGTGCCCGAGCGCAGCCCCTGCTCCTGCCCGCCGCCGGTGATGATCGGTTCCAGCGAGATCCCCTCGCGCACCCACAGCGCGCCCACGCCCTTCGGGCCGTGCAGCTTGTGCGCGGAGATCGCGATCATGTCAGCCGCCGCAACAGGCTGCTTGCCGAAAGCCTGCACCGCGTCGCACAGGTAGAGCGCGCCTGATTCCTCCGCCCGTCGGTGCCAAGCAGCGGTCGGCTGCACCGTCCCGATCTCGTTGTTTACCTGCATCACGCAGACCAGCGAGACATCATCGGGCAGGTCCTGGCTCGGGTTGCACTGCCCGTCTGCCGCCACGTTCAGCACCTGCGCGCGGCCCAGTGCCTCGGCGGTATCGTGCACCGCGGCATGCTCGATGGCCGAAACCGCAATCCGCCCCTTGCCGGGAGCGCCGCGCATCGCGAGGTTGATCGCCTCGGTCGCGCTGCCGGTGAAGATCACTTGCCCACCCGGCGGGCACAGCGCCGCGACGTGATCGCGCGCGGCTTCTATCGCCGCCGCGGCCTGCCTGCCCATGCGGTGCGGCGAATGGGGATTGCCGAAGCCCGTACCTTCCGGCCCGTCCATCCAGCGCAGCATCTCCTCGCGCGCTTCGGGTGCCAGCGGTGTGGTGGCCTGGTAATCGAGATAGGTCATGCCAACGCCTTCCAAGCGGCGGCGAATGCATCGAGTTCCGCCCCGGTCGTGTTCCAGCCGATGCTGACGCGAATCACCCTTGCGGCAAGCTCGTCATCCAGCCCCATCGCCTTGAGCACGTGGCTGGCCTTCATGGTGCCGCTGGAACAGGCGCTGCCCTGGCTCACCGCAAAGCCTGCCATGTCGAGCCGCATGACCTGCGCCGTGGCGGACATGGCGGGAAGCGCCAGCGCGGCAATATGGCCAGTCGGGTCTGCCAGGCGGTCTCCCAGCCAGACACCGCCCGCTTCGCGCACCACGGACGCAAGGGCTGCGAGCGATACCGGCGCATAGCCGTCGGCAGCAGCCTCCAGCGCTGCAGCCATGCCCATGGCGCCGGGCAGGTTCTCCGTGCCGCGGCGATAGCCCCGCTCGTGCCCGCCGACGGGCTCCAGCATGGCATAGTCCTTCACCAGCAAGGCGCCGATGCCGATAGGGCCACCGAACTTGTGGGCAGAGATGATCGCCATGTCGCAAGGCGGCAACGGCATCTTGCCCGCTCCTTGGGCGCAATCGGCCAGCAGCAATCCGCCCGCACGGTTCACGACTTCGGCAATCGCCGCAAGGTCCTGACGGTTGCCGGTTTCGGAATTGACCTGCTGCACCGCCACCAGTGGCACCTCGCGCTGCACCGCCTCTGCCAGCACTTCCATGTCCAGCGCGCCGTCAGGGCGCACGGGAAGGCGTTCGGCATCGGGCACCGTGCCGAGGATGCAGTCATGCTCGACCGCGCTGACCAGCCGCGCACCGGCCTTCGCGCGGGTCAGCGCAAGGGCTGCGGCTTCGCTCGCACCGCCGGTGAAAATCACCTCTCCATCCCATCCCAGCACGGCCTTCACGCGCGCGCGCGCATCTTCCAGCGCAGCCCTGGCCTTGCGCCCTTCTGCATGCGGGGAGGACGGATTGGCCCAGATCGCGAAGCCTTCCTCCATCGCCACCTTCGCCTCCGGGCGCAGCGCCGTGGTGGCGGCATGATCGAGATAAATGCGGTTCGAAATGGCGCTGCTCATGGAATAATTGCGAAACGGAAGTGAATTCCTATATAGGCCCCCACTTCGACCGCGCTACCCGCGCGGTTTGCTTCATTCATAGAACAGAGCTCAAACGCCCATGCCTCACGTGATTTTCCCCGGCCCCGAAGGACGACTGGAAGGCCGCTTCTCTCCCGGACCGCGCCCGCGTGCGCCCGTGGCCATGATCCTGCACCCGCATTCGCAGGGTGGCGGCACGATGAACGATCGCATCGTGCAGATGCTCTACAAGAATTTCGTGGACCGTGGTTTCGCCACGCTGCGCTTCAACTTCCGCGGCGTCGGCAAGAGCCAGGGCAGCTTCGACAACGGCATTGGCGAATTGTCCGATGCAGCCGCTGCGCTGGACTGGGTGCAGTCGATCCACCAGGAAGCGCAGACCACCTGGGTGGCAGGCGTATCCTTCGGTGCGCTGATCGGGATGCAGTTGCTGATGCGCCGCCCGGAAATCCGCGGCTTCATCTCCATTGCCCCGCCGGCCAACCTGTATGACTTCAGCTTCCTCGCTCCCTGTCCGGCCTCCGGGATCTTCGTGCAGGGAACGGCAGATACGGTGGTGCAGCCCAACAGCGTGCAGAAGCTTGTCGACAAGTTGCGCACGCAAAAGCACATCACGATCCACCATGACGAGATTCCGCGCGCCAACCATTTCTTCGAAAACGAGATGGACGAGCTGAAGGCGTCGGTGGACAAATATCTGGACTTCCGCCTGGATCCCTCCTGCCCGATCACCTGATCGCGCCACTATATCACTGACATAACGCAGTTTTGTCCGTTCGCGGGCGGTGAAGGCGCGCGCCTGCGCGCCTTGCCCGAAGGCACTTGTATCAAATTGTATCATAATATCATGTTACACTATTACATTCTAGCAAGACGAGCCGCATGACGCGGAAAAGACCTTGCCGGATGGTTGGGAAAAGGAGTGATGCAAATGGCCTACACAGACACACGGCACACCCACAAGAAGCTGGCCGGGGCAACCGGCGTCGCGCTGGTCCATATCGCGCTCGCCTTCGGCCTGGCGGCCGGGTTGACGATCAAATACACCGCACCCGAACCGCCGAAGCGCATCCAGGGCACCAATGTCGAGATCGAGCTTCCGCCGCCCCCTCCCCCCGAAGAGCGGACGGTCGAGCCCGCTGAAACCACGTCCGCAACCAAGCCTGATTACGTGCCGCCTGTTGCCCCGCCGTCAGATTTCGACCTGACCCGCAGCAACCGGGTGGCCATAGCCGATATCCCGCCGATCCGCCCTTTTGACGGGTTGATCCCCGACAGCATCGGTGGTGCCGTTGCCCTGCCACCGGTTCCGCCCGCCTACACGCCAAAGGCTGGCGTCCCAGCAAACGGGCCGGTGGGCTGGCTCACCACGAATGATTATCCCACCCGCGCCCTGATGCGCGGTTGGGAAGGTGACATGTCCTATGCCCTGGACATCGACGCTAGCGGACGCGTGACGGAATGCCGCGTGCTGGCATCCACCGGACACAGCATTCTCGACCGGGAGGCCTGCAAGGTGATCGAACGCCGCGCACGCTTTGAGCCCGCCACCGATGCGACAGGATCGGCAGTCGCCGGACGCTATACCGGCCGGGTGACATGGATGATCCCTGAAGATTGATCCCCAACCGCAGGCTGGGGGTCGCAGGACCCGCTGCAGCGAAGGGTTACTCAGCTTGCGGGGGCGGTGTCGGATGCAGCATCGGCGCCGCCTTCACCCTCGGTCGGGATGGTCCATACCAGGACATTGGCCAGCATCACGAAGGCAAGCACCGCCATCAACAACGCCTGGCGGTTCGCGCCTTGCTTGCGCCAGAGATAGAACGCTCCGCCCATCAGGACGAAGGATGCCAGCACGGTTACGGACAGAATGAGATCGGACATGACCCGGCCTTAGCCTGAAGTGCTGCTCCTCGCCAGAGGCGGGAGGTTGGACAGGAGGCCAGCGCGGGAGCGGCACAAGGGCCTCGTCCCGCGCGACAATGCCTACTTCTTGCCGAAGAAACCCTTGGCCATGTCGGCAATGTCATCCAGCGGATTGCCGTCCCCGTCGCGGTCCAGCATGTCCAGCAGCCCCTTCGCCTGCGGATTGTTCTCCAGCATGGATGCGAAGTGGGTGAGCGAACCCTCGCCGCCGATCTGCTGGACGATGGTAGCCAACACGCCGGTGTCGAGCCCGGTCTGGGCCGAAGCCAGCTCAACCGTATCGCCCTGCATCTGGTGCGAGCGCCCGAGCGCGGCAATCGCCTTCTCCGCCATGCTGGGCGAGATGCCGACCTTTTCGGCCAGGTTCACCACATCGTCAGGCGCACCACCAATACCTTTGAGAACTTCATCGAGAATGCTCATCATACTTCTCCCAGCAACTACCGGCTCGATTGCTAGAAGTGACCACGCGACAGGTCATTGGCGCAAGTCAAAATGGAAAGGGGCGGCAGCCTTGCGGCCCCGCCCCCAACCGGATCTAGCTGATTGAGCTGCCTCAGGCGCTCTGCAGAGCGGCTTTCTTCACGCCGTCATCGACATAGGCGGTGAACTGTTCGAAATTGTCCACGAACAGCTGCACAAGGTGCTGTGCCATCGCATCGTAGGCATCCTTGTCCGCCCAGGTCGAACGCGGGTCGAGAATGCCCTGGTCAATGCCGAGCTCTTCAAGCGCGGGAACATAGACCGGCACATCGAAGCCGAAGTTCGGGTCCTTGCGGTATTCGACATTGTCCATCTTGCCGTCCAGCGCAGCATTGAGCAGGCCGCGCGTTGCCTTCAGCGGCATGCGCTGGCCAACGCCGTACTTGCCGCCGGTCCAGCCGGTGTTGAACAGCCAGCACTGCGCATTGCCTTCCGCGATGCGCTTCTTGAGCAGGTTGCCGTATTCGGACGGGTGGCGCGGCATGAAGGCAGCACCGAAGCAGGTCGAGAAGGTGGCTTCCGGCTCGGTCACACCGATTTCGGTGCCGGCCACCTTGGCAGTGTAGCCCGACAGGAAGTGGTACATCGCCTGTTCCGGCGTCAGGCGGGCGATCGGCGGCATCACGCCGAAAGCGTCAGCCGTCAGCATCACCACGTTCGAGGGCACCGGGCCGAGGTTCTTCTCGCTCGTGTTGGGGATGAACTCGATCGGGTAGGCACCGCGGGTATTCTCGGTCTTGCTCGTATCGGTGAAGTCGATCTCGCGCGTATCCTCGTCCATGGCGACGTTTTCGAGGATGGTGCCGAACATGCGGGTGGTGGCGTAGATTTCAGGCTCGCCTTCGGCCGACAGGTCGATCACCTTGGCGTAGCAGCCGCCTTCGAAGTTGAAGACTGCCGAATCCGACCAGCCGTGCTCGTCATCGCCGATCAGCGTGCGGCTGGCATCTGCGGAAAGCGTTGTCTTGCCGGTGCCCGACAGGCCGAAGAAGATCGCGGTCTTGCCGTCTGCGCCGATATTGGCGGAACAGTGCATCGGCATCACGCCCTGCTCGGGCAGCAGGTAGTTGAGCAGGCCGAACACGCCCTTCTTCATTTCGCCGGAATATTCGGTGTTGCCGATCAGGATCAGCTTTTCGCTCAAGTTCACGGCAATCACGGTGTCGCTGCGGCAGCCGTGGCGTTTCGGGTCGGCCTTGAAGCTGGGCAGGTTGATGATGGTGTATTCCGGCGCGAAGCTTGCCAGTTCGTCCGCGGCCGGACGGACAAGCAGGGTGCGCACGAACAGTGAGTGCCAGGCCATCTGAGTGATGACGCGCACATTGACGCGATATTCGGGCTGCGAGCCGCCGAACAGGTCAGCCACGTACAGCTCGTCCTTGCCCTTCAGTTCAGCCATGAAGTCCGCCTTGAGATTGGCGAAGTGTTCCGGGCTCATCGGCTGGTTGATGGCGCCCCAGTTGATCGTGTTTTCCGTCATCGCGTCGCGAACGACGAACTTGTCCTTGACGCTGCGGCCGGTGAAACGGCCCGTTTCGACAACCAGCGGCCCGTGTGCAGCCAGCTTGCCCTCGCCGCGTGCCAAGGCATGCTCAACCAGAGCGGCAGTTCCGAGGTTGGTATGCAGTTCTGCATTGGTGATGATGCCTTGATCGGCAAGCGTCTTGGACACTGAATAATTCTCCCTAGCGGAAATACTGACGGCACATGCTCCTAAAGCCGACAGTTCCGGATGGAGCCCTTAGTGGGCGATAGCGATTCCGTCAATTTTCGGTCCCAGCTCGATCCATGCCATTTTTCCAATGGTATAAATCGATGTCACCGATAAGCGCACAAATCGGGCGCGCCCATTGTCTTGGACAAGGCTTGGCGATAGGTCTGCCAGTGCAGCAAGACTGCAGCAGGAAAGGCGTTTGGGATGATCGGAGAGACCGTGCTGGATGGCATTGTCGATGGCGAGGGCCAGCGTTTCATCGCGCTGGTGGACGATGACCGCAACATCCTGACAACGCTCTCCATCGCCCTGCAGGCAGAAGGCTATGCCACGCGCGTCTATTCCGACAGCGAGGCCGCCCTTGCCGCGCTGGTCGACAACCCACCGGACTTGGCCGTGTTCGATATCAAGATGCCGCGGATGGACGGGATGGAACTGCTGCGCCGCTTGCGGGAGAAGTCCGACCTGCCGGTAATCTTCCTGACCAGCAAGGACGAGGAAGAGGACGAGGAAGCAGGCCTCGCGATGGGGGCCGATGATTATATCGCCAAGCCCTTCAGCCAGCGCCTCCTGCTGGCCCGGATCCGGGCGATCCTGCGCCGAGCAGCACCGACAGGCGATACCAGCAGCGATTCCGCCGCTCCGACACCCGCTGAAGGCGGGTTGATCGAGCGCGGCCGGCTACGCATGGACCCTGCCCGTCACCAGGTCACATGGAATGGCCAGCCGGTATCGCTCACCGTCACCGAATTCCTGATCCTGGAAGCACTGGCCAGCCGCCCCGGCGTGATCAAGAGCCGCAACCAGTTGATGGATGCAGCCTATCCTGACGATGTCTTCGTGGATGATCGCACGGTGGACAGCCACATCAAGCGCCTGCGCCGCAAGTTCCGCGTCGTCGATCCCGATTTCAACGCCATCGAAACGCTCTACGGCGCCGGATATTCCTTCGCCGATGGCTGAGGACATAGTCAGTGCCGGACGGCTGGAACGCCTCGCCTTCCCGCTCGGGTCCTCGCTTACCGCGCGCATCCTCGCGGTGAACCTGATCCCGCTGCTGGTGCTGGCGGGCAGCCTGTTCTTCCTCGATTCCTATCGCCGGCAATTGCTGGACGAACGCTACAAGCTGGCCCGCATCGAAGCACAGATCACCGCCGAGGCGCTGGCAGGTGCGACCCGAGAGAGGCAAGAGGCCCTGCTGATCCAGATCGGCAAGGAACAGCGGATGCGGCTGCGGATGTACGACGCCGAAGGCAGGCTCTGGGCGGACAGTTTCGCCCTGGATGAACAGCCCAGTTTCACCTTCGATGACCCGGTTGCCGAACCGTTTCTCGAGGATCTTGCCCGGTGGACCGATTCCGCCGTGAACTTCGCGGTCGGCGCACCATCGCCGCCTCCCTATGCCGAGCCGGAGGACCAGAGTGCCGCGGCTTGGCCGGAACTGGTGCGTGCCCGTGCCCAGGGCCTGTCCCAGATCACCTTGCGAAGCGCGCCCGATGGCACGCCCGTGATCAATGCGGCAGCGCCGGTCGGCCTCAATGGTGCGACCCTGCTGACGACGCGCAACGCGGTCGATATCACCGCAGCCGTGCGCGAGGCCCGCGCCAATGTCATGACAATCATCGCCTTGTCGCTGATCGTCTCGATCATCCTTTCCCTCTATCTCGCCAGCACGATCATCCAGCCGCTGCGCCGGCTGGTTCGGGCAACCGTGCTGGTACGCACGGGACGCGAGCGAGAGGTTGAAGTACCGCGCATGCAGGAACGCAGTGACGAGATCGGCCTGCTCGCACGCGCAGTCTCCGACATGACCGCCGCCCTGCGTCACCGGATCGACGCGGTTGAAAGCTTCGCGGCCGATGTCGCCCACGAGATCAAGAACCCGCTGGCATCCTTGCGCAGCGCCACGGAAAGCCTGCCCAGGGTCAAGGACGAAACCTTGCGAGCGCAGTTGGTGGAAGTTGCCGCCCACGACGTGCAACGCATCGACCGGCTGGTGACGGAGATATCCGAAGCCAGCCGCGTGGATGCCGAGATCAGCCGAACCAAGTTCGAACCGGTCGATATCGCCAGCATGTTCAGCAATATCGTCAGCAGTCGGGACAATCGCGGCGAGAACGATCAATGCCGGGTCACGGTGCGTTGCGACGCGCCGGAATGTACCGTGCTGGGCGTGGCACTGCGACTGGAGCGCGTGGCCGACAACCTGCTCGACAATGCCGTTTCCTTCTCGCCCCCGGGCAGCACCATCGAAGTGTCTATCACGAACAGGGAAGGCCGCGTGATCGCCACCGTTTGCGACGAAGGTCCCGGTATCCCGGAAAGCGAACGCGAGAAGGTCTTTCGCCGGTTCCATTCCGACCGACCCGAGACCAGTTTCGGAGACCATTCCGGCCTTGGCCTCAACATCGCGCGCTCCATTGCCGAAGCGCATGACGGCACGCTGTTCGTGGCAGACAGGCCCGACGGAGGGCGCGGGGCCTGTTTCGTGCTGGACTTGCCGGCAGCATGAGCGCAGATCGCGTTTTGCGCCAGGCCGGGTGCGTCTTGCTGGATGGCACCGCAGTCCTGATCGAAGGAGCACCCGGAAGCGGCAAGAGCTCGCTCGCGCTGGCCCTGATCGATCGCGGGGCCGGGCTCATCGGCGATGACGGCGTCACGCTGGAACGCCGTGATGGCCAGCTTTGGGCAAGCCCCCCGCCCCATATTCGCGGCAAGCTGGAGGTGCGCAATGTCGGATTGGTCGAGTTGCCTGTTACCGAAGGTCCGGTCGGCTTGGTGATTGCACTTTCCCCGACCGCGCCGCGCTATGTGGAAGAAGCGCAACAGGTGGACATTCTCGGCGCGCAAATCCCTGTAATAGAAATGTTTCCCGAAAGCCCCGTGCTCGCCTTGCGTGCCGAGTGGGCCGTGCGCGAACACGCCCTTCGTCGCTAGCCCCTTTCCTTTTGCCGATTAGAGGCGCACAGGCACCCGAATGCCCACCGACTCCGACCAGAGCCGACAGCGCATCCTCCTCGTCACCGGCATGCTCGGTGCCGGCAAGTCCACCGCGCTGCGCGAGCTGGAGGATCTCGGCTGGGAGCCTATCGACAATTTCCCCATCCGCCTGCTGGACAGGCTGATCGGTGCCGAACCCGACGGGTCGGCGCTCGCCATCGGCTTCGATTGTCGCACGCGCGATTTCGTGCCGGCCGAAATCATCGAACAGGTGAAGGAACTTTCCGATCGGGACGACCTGGAACTGACCACGCTGTTCCTCGATTGCGCCGGACACGAGCTGGCCCGCAGGTTCGACGAGACGCGCCGCCGCCACCACCTTGCGCGCGACCTGCCGGTGCCATCCGGCATCAAGGCGGAACGCGAACTGCTCGCCCCGCTGCGGCGCTGGGCCGATGTCCTGATCGACACCACCGATTTCACCACCAACGACCTGAAGCAGACCATCCGCGACCAGTTCGGCGAAACCGCGCCGCGCGGCATGACGGTGATTGTCTCCAGCTTCGGTTTTTCGCGCGGGTTGCCGCCCGCAATCGACCTGGTGTTCGACATGCGCTTCCTGGACAATCCGCACTGGCAGCCCGGCCTGAAGGAGCTGACCGGGCTCGATGCCCCGGTGGCTGACTACATTTCCGCCAATCCCGTGTTCCAGTCCGCCTTTGCCAAGATGCGCGACCTGGTGCTGGAACTGCTGCCGCAATATGCCGAGCAGGGCAAAAGCTACGTCAACATCGCCTTTGGTTGCACCGGTGGCCGCCATCGCTCTGTTTTTACCGCCGAAGCAATGGCGCAGGCCTTGCGCGACGCGGGCTTTTCGCCCACTGTGCTCCACCGCAATCTGGGTTCGCGCGCTACCGAACTGGTCGAGGGGCCGCAAAACCCGTGATTGGCATGGCAAGAGCATTCAGGACACCCTCCCCTTTCGCGAGTTGCATGTACCCATGATCGGAATGATTCTGGTAACCCACGGCCGGTTGGCCGACGAATTCGTCCATGCGATGGAACATGTGGTGGGTGCCCAGGAAGGCATCGCCACCATCTGCATCGGCCCGAGCGACGACATGGAGCAACGGCGCGACGACATCGCTGCCGCCATCGAGGATGTCGACACGGGCGAAGGGGCGATCATCCTGACGGACCTGTTCGGCGGCACGCCCTCGAACCTTGCCATTTCCCTGCTGGAAGAAGGGCGGACGGAAGTTGTCGCAGGGATCAACCTGCCGATGCTGATCCGCCTGGCCGGCGCGCGCAAGGAAATGGGCCTGTCCCAGGCCGCCTCTGCCGCACGCGATGCGGGACGCAACTACATTACCGTGGCTTCCGAATTTCTCGGGCAGGATGCATAAGAAGCCTCGATAAACATAACCGCTTGGGGGAGGTTGAACTGTCAGAGGCAAGCAAGAGCGTTACCATCGTCAACAAACGCGGGCTGCATGCACGCGCCAGTGCAAAATTCGTCGGTGCCGTGGCGGCGATGGGCGATGCCAATGTCATCGTGGCAAAGGACGGCAACGAAGCGGCCGGAGGTTCGATCCTCGGCCTGATGATGCTGGGTGCCGCAAAGGGTGACACGGTGGAGATCCGCGTCTCCGGCCCCGACCACGAAGCACGGTTGGCAGAGCTGGTTGAAATGGTGGAAGACGGTTTCGGAGAGGATCGCGGATAGTCATGCGCCGCGAGATCACCGGCTTTTCCAATCCCACGGTCAAATATCTTCGCTCCCTGCGCGAGAAGAAGCACCGCAAGGCTTCCGGCAAGTTCCTGGCCGAAGGCTTGCGCCTGCTGACCGATGCAGGCGAATGCGGCCACCTGCCGGAAATTCTGGTGATGAGTGCCGGCCGCGATCCCCATCCGCTGCTCGCCGAACTGGAGGCGGCCGTGGAGGCATCGGGCGGCGAGATTATCGAGACCACGCCGGACATCCTCTCCAAGATCACCGGCAAGGACAACGCGCAGAGCGTGGCCGGCATTTTTGCAGAGTTCGACACAAGCCTGGCATCGCTGGACCGCTCTGCCGCGAAAATCTGGCTGGTGGCACAGGCCCTGCGCGATCCGGGCAACCTCGGCACCATGCTGCGCACCGGTGATGCGGTGGGCGCTGGCGGGCTGATCCTGATCGACGATTGCGCCGATCCCTTCAGCGTGGAAGCGGTGCGCGCCAGCATGGGGGCGGTCTTCACCCAGAAGATCGCCCGCGCGTCATGGGGGGAATTCCTGCCGTGGTTGCGGTCAGGAGACGGCCAGCTTGTCGCCGCATCCCTGCGCGAAGCCGTGCCCTATCGCGGCGCACCCTATGCCGCGCCCTGCTTCGTGCTGGTCGGCAATGAATCGCAGGGCCTGCCCGAGGATTACGAAATGTCCTGCGACCTGCGGGTTACCATGCCGATGAAGGGCCGTGCGGACAGCCTCAATGCGGCCGTTGCCGGCGCAGTGCTGGCTTACGAGGTGCTGGACGCGCTGGAGGACTAGTCCCCCGCCAGCAGCGCGGTAATGCGCCAGCGGCCGTTGCGGCTGGCGGCGATCAGGCGATAGTCGATCACGCTGCGCAGCTGGCTGGCGCGGATGAAGCCTTCGACCGGCTCTTCACCGGCTTCCGGGATCACGCGCACCCCGTACCAGCTGTTTTCCGGGTCCTCGACATTGCCGCCGACCAGCATTGTCCCATCCTGCCCGAAACGCACTTCAACTTCCTGCCAATTGAGGATGGCAATGCGCGAGGAGGATTCGCGCGGTTCGGAATGCAGCGGCCCGTCATCGGTGGTGACGACGAAGGATTCGTAAGGCTCGCCTTTCAGGTCCTGCGCGAAATACCAGGGCATCGTCAGCCCGCCCTGGCCATTGGCGGCACAGCCCAGCAGCATGATCTCGGAAAGCTCGTCCCACAGCGGGGATCCGTCAGCCTCCAGGCTCGCACGCAGGTTTTCCAACCCGTCCGCTCCGCCAAAGCCGAGCTTCACGTCCTCTGCCGCCAGCGCCAGCAAGACTTCCGTGTCCCGCAGCGCAATTGCGCCTTCGAGCATGGCGAGGAAATCCTCGGCACCTGCCAGCGCCACGCAATCATCGCGCGGAGCGAGCGGGCCGAGCGGATTTTCAGGGCTCGATTCAGGTGTCTCCAGCACCGATTCCACCAGTCCGACGGCTGCCTGCTCCAGTTCCTCCGAAGGGGCATCGTTCTGGCTGCACGCCGCCAGCAAGGCGGAGGATGCCAGCAGTACCCCGGCGGCTTGCACGAATTTCATGGCCTTCAATCCCCTTGCTCGTCCTTGCCGGCAGGCAGGGCTGCCGCCGGTTCCCGGACATCGTCAGCGGTATAGCGCGGTGCCGCCTCGACCTGCGGCACGTCGTCTATTTCCCTGCTGATTTCCAGCCCTTTGTCAGCCATGCGCCGGCCGGAGGTGAGCACGTTGCGTTCAAAACTGCCGACGAACTTGTTGTAGTTGTTGACCGCCGTTTCCAGCCCGCCGCCAACGCGCTTGAGGTGATCGGCAGCGACGCGCAGCCTGTCATACAGCTCCGCCCCCATCCGGCCGATTTCCTTGGCCTCGCTGGCCATGCGGTCCTGCCGCCAGACCTGCGCCACGGTGCGGGCGATCGCGACGAGGTTGGTGGGCGATGCCAGCAGCACGCCGTTGCGGAAGGCGAAATCCCACAATTCCGGGTCGGCCTCCAGCGCGGCGGCCACGAAGTGTTCGCCGGGAACGAACATCACCACGTAATCGGGCGCCTCGTCGAA
Organism: Alphaproteobacteria bacterium; assembly: GCA_030424845.1. GTDB lineage: Bacteria > Pseudomonadota > Alphaproteobacteria > Sphingomonadales > Sphingomonadaceae > Alteraurantiacibacter. Next base: position 545,589 of record JAUHWC010000001.1, read on the forward strand.
CTGGCTCTGGTAACTCTTCGCACCAAGCTGCTGCACGTGGCTGCGCATCGATCGGGCGTGCGCGCGCAACTGCTCGCGCCGCACGTCGTCGTCATCCGCCTCGAACGCGGCCTGGTAGGCGTTGAGCGAGACCTTGGCATCGATCACCAGCTTCTTCTGTCCCGGTACGTGCACGATGGCATCCGGGCGCAGCCGGCCACCCTCGGTATCGACCGAATGTTCGAGGTTGAAATCGGTGTGTTCGGACAAGCCGCACTGCTCCAGCACGTTCTGCAAGGCCCGTTCGCCCCAGCGCCCGCGCGCCTTGGGGGCATTGGTCAGCGAATTGCCGAGCCGCTGCGCTTCGCGCCGCACCTCTTCCTGACCCTTGCGCATTTCATCGATCACGCCCGCCAGCGTGCCGAAATCCTTGGTCCGCTTCTCCTCCAGCTCGCGCACCTGGCGCTCGTATTTCTGCAAGGTCTCGCCCACCGGACTGAGCAGGGCCTTGAGCTTTTCCTCGCTCGCCTTCTCCGAATGGCCAAGGCGTTCCTGCGCCCGCTTCAGGAATATCTCCTGTGCTTCACCCAGCACCTTGGAGCCGGTGTTCTGGAATTCCTTGAGCATTTCCTCGCGCGCCTCGACCAGCAGGCGCTTCTGCTCCTCGAAATGCGCGGCATTGGCCTTGAGCGTGGCGAGTTCGGCCCCCAGCCCCTCCTTCTCGCCCCGCGCCTTGTCGAGTTCGGCGGCAAGCCCATCGGCCCGTTCGGCCCGCTCGCTCATGGTAGCAAGGTCGCGCACAAGGTCCTTCACCTTCTCGTCCTGCTCGGCGGCCCTCGTCTTGAGCTCGGCGACCGGACGCGAACCGGCGAACCAGCCGACACCGGCACCCGCCAGCAGCGCAACAACAACAAGGACAATGGCGAAAAGGGGGTCCATAAGGCTCCTGCAGGGACAGAAAGGAACGAAGAGGGAACATAAACCAGCTTGGCGCGGCGCACAACTGCCCAGGCGCAATCATCCACCGCTCCGCAGCACCGCCTTGTGCAAATCTTGCTTGAGAAACCCCCCTGCAAAATTGTATGGGGTGCTTACAAATTCAGATTCGCGAAAATTTCGCGATGGTGAAATCTCGCGGTTTCACCCAAGTGCAATTCGAAGGGCCCGGGAGAATGCGACCTGGCCCTGCAAGAGAGGAAGAGGATCCCCATGCCTACCGATATCGAGATTGCCCGCCAAGCAACGCTTATCCCCATCACCGAGGTGGCAAAGAAGGCCGGCGTGCCTGATGAAGCGCTGATCCCCTATGGCAAGTACAAGGCCAAGGTCGATCGCGACGCGCTGCCCGCTGCATCGGCTCCGGGCAAGCTGATCCTGGTCACCGCCATCAACCCGACCCCTGCCGGTGAAGGCAAGACCACCACTTCGGTCGGCCTGTCGGACGCCCTGCACCGGATCGGCAAGAAGACCATGCTGTGCCTGCGCGAACCCAGCCTCGGCCCGTGCTTCGGCATGAAGGGCGGCGGTGCCGGCGGCGGCAAGAGCCAGGTCATGCCGATGGACGAGATCAACCTGCACTTTACCGGTGACTTCCACGCCATCACCAGTGCGCACAACCTGCTTTCCGCGATGATCGACAACTCGATCTACTGGGGCAACCCAAACGACATCGACGTGCGCCGTGTGACCTGGAAGCGCGTGCTGGACATGAACGACCGCGCGCTGCGCCAGATCGTCGGCCCGCTGGGCGGGGTTGCCAACGGCTTCCCGCGCGAAAGCGGCTTCGACATCACGGTTGCTTCGGAAATCATGGCCATCCTGTGCCTGGCTTCGGACCTCGAAGACCTGCAGAAGCGCATGGGTGACATTATCATCGGCTACAAGCGCGACCGTTCGCCGGTCTATTGCCGCGACGTGAAGGCCGACAGCGCGATGGCCGTGCTGCTGAAGGACGCCATCCAGCCCAACCTCGTGCAGACGCTGGAGAACAACCCGGCCTTCCTGCACGGCGGCCCCTTCGCCAACATCGCACACGGCTGCAACTCGGTTATCGCCACCAAGACGGCGCTCGGCATGGCTGACTACGTCGTGACCGAAGCCGGCTTCGGCGCTGACCTTGGTGCCGAGAAGTTCATGGACGTGAAGTGCCGCATCGCCGGCCTGAAGCCCGATGCAGTGGTGCTGGTCGCCACCGTGCGCGCGCTGAAGATGAACGGCGGCGTTCCCAAGGCCGACCTGACCAAGGGTGAGAACGTCGAAGCCGTTCGCGCCGGTTCGGTGAACCTCAAGCGCCACATCGAGAACGTGAAGAAGTTCGGCATCACCCCGACCATCGCCATCAACCACTTCTACCTGGATACCGACGCCGAAATCGCCGTGATCCAGGAAATGGCAAAGGAATTCGGCGCCGATGCCGTGGTCTGCAAGCACTGGGCCGAAGGTGGCGCAGGTGCGGAGGAACTGGCCCGTATCGTGGCTGCCAAGGCTGATGCCGGCGCACCCGACTTCAACCAGCTCTATCCCGACGACATGCCGCTGGCAGAGAAGATCGAAACGATCTGCAAGGAAATCTACCGCGCTTCCGAAGTGAACATCTCCACTGCAATCCGCAACCAGCTCAAGCAGTGGGAAGAGATGGGTTACGGCAACTTCCCCGTCTGCATGGCGAAGACGCAGTATTCCTTCTCCACCGACCCGACCAAGCTGGGTGCGCCCGAAGGCCATGATGTCGAGATCAACGAAGTGCGCCTGTCGGCCGGTGCCGGTTTCGTCGTGGCGATCGCCGGTGGCATCATGACCATGCCGGGCCTGCCCAAGGTCCCTTCGGCCGAGAACATCTACATCGATGAAAACGGCCAGATCGAAGGCCTGTTCTAAGCCTTCGCCAGGGTCTTGAACCGAACGCACAGCAAGGGGCCGCTCCGCAAGGGGCGGCCCTTTTTGCTTCAACCGGGCGAGGCCGCGGCATTGCGGTCATAGACCTCCCTCGCCGCCAGTATCTGTTCCATGTTGGCCTCGGCCCACTGCCGCAGGATATCGACGCCTTCGACCAGCGTCCGCCCCAGCGGGGTCAGGCTGTATTCGACGGTGACAGGCACGGTCGCGAAAGCCTTGCGGTGGACCAGCCCGTCCCGCTCAAGCGCCTTCAGGCGCTGCGAGAGGACCTTCTGCGACAGCCCTTCCACCGAACGGCGGATCTCGTTGAACCGCATGGGCCCGTCGGCCAGCAATCCCAGCACCAGCACAGTCCACTTGTTGGCGATATGATCGAGCACCTGCCGGGTGGGGCATTGCTGGAAATAGGGGTTCCATTCCAAGGGCGGTTTCCTTCCGGTTACTTGCTGTCCGTACAGTGCCTTCTTCACACTGACTTGCGATTTGGGTAGCTGGTATCCAACAGATACCGCTGTGGTCAACCGGAGCGTCACACGGGAGCAGATCCATGCCGTCATCAGTGAAAAACCGCGCACTCGCCGCGCTCTTGGTCGCGATCGCGCCGCTGCCGGCACCCGCGCTCGCGCAATCCGGCGAGACGCAGGCATCCGTGCAACTCGAGGCACTGAATGACGAACTGCGGCGCGACATCGTGCAAGTCTCGGACAGCGTCTACACGGCGGTCGGCTATTCACCTGCCAATATCTCCATGATCGTGGGCGAGAGCGGAGTGGTCTTCGTGGACAGCGGCATGGCCCCGCAACATGCTGCCCAAGCACTGACAGAATTTCGCAAGATCACGGACTTGCCGGTTGCCGCAATCATCTTCACGCATGGCCACGGCGATCACACCGGCGGCGGCATGGTGCTGGCCGAAGGTGGTGATCCTCAAGTCTGGGCACGCGAAGGCTTCGGCTCTGAAGGCGATGCCTTCGCCTCCGCAGGCCTGACCATCCAGAACCAGCGCGGTGCTCGGCAAGGGGGGTTCCGCCTGCCGCCGGAGATGAGAATCAACAACGGCATCGCCCTCACCTTCTATCCGCCCGCTGCCTCCGGCCCGGATGGTGCCGTCTTTGCCGGCAACCAGTCGCTTGCCCCCACACATTTCCTGCAAGGCGAACGCCAGAGCATCGCGCTTGCCGGCATGACGCTGGAACTGGTCGCAGCGCCTGGCGAAACCGATGATGCGCTGTACGTCTGGTTGCCGGAAGAACGCGTGCTGTTCAGCGGCGACAATTTCTATGCTTCCTGGCCCAACGCCTATGCCATTCGCGGCACGCCTTACCGCGACGTTCGCGCCTGGGCCGAAGCGAACGATGCCATGCTGCAGGAAGGAGCGGTAGCACTGGTGCCGGGCCATACGCGACCGGTGCTGGGCGCGCAGCAGGTGTCGCAGGCGCTTGCTGATTATCGCGACGCGATCAACTTCGTGTTCGACAAGACCATCGAAGGCATGAACCGCGGCCTGACACCGGACGAGTTGGTGGATTACGTTAGGCTGCCCGACGAGCTGGCCGAAAGACCCTATCTGGCCGAAGTATACGGCAATGTGGAATGGGCGGTGCGCGCGATATTCAGCGGCTATCTCGGCTGGTTCGACGGGAATCCGACCACCCTCTTCTCGATGCCCCGACGCGAGGAAGCGCTGCGCGTGGCAGCGCTGGCCGGCGGGCCGGATGCCCTGATGGCGCACGCCCGGCACGCGCTTCACGAAGGCGATGCACAATGGGCAGCACAATTGGCGGACCATCTGATCGCCATCGATCCCCGAGCCGCGGAGCCGCGACTGCTGAAAGCCGATGCGCTGACGATGCTGGCCGAGGAGTTGCTGACCGCCACGGGCAGGAACTACATGCTGACCGTGGCGCAGGAACTGCGCACATCGGCGCCATAGCTGCGCCGGTCAATCCTCCAGCGTATTGGCACCCCAGCTGGCCACTTCGGCGACCCATTCCTCAGGCGTGGGCATAAGCGTGTGGTCGACACGCTCGGCGATTTTCCAGCCGTCCGCGGTGCGCACCAGCCTGTCATGATACTGGCCGGAAAGCTTGTTGGTCGGCTCGCCGCCTTCACCGCGCATCACGAAGATAAAGCGTGACTTGGCGAAAGCCTCATCGCCATCCACGTCGATCTCGAAATTGCTGATCTGGTGGAAGCTGGAGAGGTTGACGTAATCCTCGGGCACCTCGCCGAACAGGCCGGTGAGCATGTCGCGGATTTCGTCCCGCCCCTCGCGCCGCGTATTGCCATTGGCCCACACGCCGTCCTCGGTGAACAGGCTGACATAGCCATCATAGTCGCGGGCATCGAGGTAAGCCGAATAGTCGGTGATCACCCGCTGGATGGCCAGCTGGTCTTCCAGCAGCTGCACCCGTGCCTCGAGTGCGGACGTGTCGTTACAGCCCGCCAGCGCCAGTGCTGCGGCTGCAATCATGATGCGGATTCTCATGTGGCCCCTCCCGCCGAATCATCTCTCCGGCGGGAAGACTAGCGCCTCAGGCGGCCTTGCGCGCCTTTTCCAGCTTCTTGAGCGCCATGTTGCGCTTCAGGCGCGAAAGGTGGTCGATGAACAATATGCCGTTCAGGTGGTCCATCTCGTGCTGGATGCAGGTGGCCATCAGGCCGTCCAGCGCCTCTTCGTGGGTGTTGCCATCAAGGTCCTGCCAGCGCACGCGGCAGGTCTTGGGCCGATCCACATCGGCATAGATATCCGGCACCGACAGGCAGCCTTCCTGGTAGGTGCTCATCTCTTCTGCCGGATCGAGGATTTCCGGGTTGATGAAGATGCGCGGCTCCTTGAGCGTGGGCCGGTGGTCATGGCCACAGCCATGATCGTCACACTGTTCCGGCTCGGCATCCGGATCTTCCGGCTGCAGGTCGATCACCAGCACGCGAAGCGGCACGCCCACCTGGATGGCGGCAAGACCGATGCCGTTCGCATCGTACATCGTCTCGAACATGTCCTCGACAAGGGTCTTCAGCTCCTCGTCGAACTTCTCGACGGGAGCGGACACGGTCTTCAGCCGGGGATCCGGCGCTTCCAGGATTTCGCGAATAGCCATGAGGGCGCATATAGTAGCGGCCATCAAGGGCGGCAAGAGAGGGCGCTAGCCAACAGGCCGCCTTGCCCGCAAAGCCTGCGCCAGAGTGCCTTCATCAAGGTAATCGAGTTCACCGCCCACAGGCAGGCCATGGGCCAGCTGGGTGATGCGCACGGGATAGCCCTCCAGCTTTTCGGCGATGTAGTGGCTCGTGGTCTGCCCTTCGAGCGTGGCGTTCATGGCCAGCACCACCTCGTCCACCCCGCCTTCAGCCACGCGGCCGATCAGCGTGTCGATGGTGAGATCCTCGGGCCTTATGCCATCGAGCGCCGAGAGCCTGCCGCCAAGCACGTGGTAAGTGCCGGAGAAGAGCTTTGCCCGGTCGAGAGCCCACAAGTCCGCCACGTCCTCCACCACGCAGATCTGCTTGGTGTCGCGGCGCGGATCAGCGCAGATCGAACACGGATTGCGCGTATCGACATTGCCGCACACTTCGCACTCGGCCAGCTTGTCCCGCACCGCATTCAGCGCATCCAGCACCTGCACCAGCGCGGTTTCGCGGCGCTTGACCAGCCACAGCACGGCCCTTCGTGCACTGCGCGGGCCGAGGCCGGGCAGCTTGGCCAGGGCCGATGCGAGGTTTTCGATCTCTTGCGATGCCATGATGCGGGAGATAGGGCCGCTGGCGATGAAGGGAAAGGGCTTCACGCAATGCGCCTGATATTCATGGGAACGCCGGATTTTGCCGTGCCCACGCTCAACGCGCTGCACGCTGCGGGGCACGACATCTGCGCGGTCTATTCGCAGCCGCCCGCGCGCGCCGGACGCGGCAAGCAGTTGCGCCCTTCCCCTGTCCACGCCCGCGCCGAGGAACTGGGGCTGCAAGTCCGCACGCCTGCCAGCATGAGGGACGAGGCCGCGCAGGCAGATTTCCTTGCGCTGGAAGCCGATGCGGCGGTGGTGGTCGCCTATGGCCAGATCCTGCCGCTGGCCATCATCAACGGCCCGCGGCTGGGCTGCTTCAACGTCCACGGTTCGCTGCTGCCCCGCTGGCGCGGCGCCGCGCCGATCCAGCGCGCCATAGAGGCGGGCGATGCGATGACCGGCATCACCATCATGCAGATGGAAACCGGGCTCGACACCGGCCCCATGCTGCTGAAGGGAGAGACCCCGACGGCCGGCAAGACCGCGAGCGATCTGCACGACGAACTGATGCAGATGGGCGCGGAACTGATGGTCCTTGCCCTCGGCAAGCTGGAGACCATCACGCCGGAAAGGCAGGATGGCACGCTCGCCACCTATGCCGCCAAGATCGACAAGGCCGAGGCGAAGATCGACTGGTATCGCCCGGCGGCGGAAATCGAGCGCAAGGTGCGCGCCTTCTCCCCCTTCCCCGGCGCATGGTTCGAGGTGGGTGGCGACCGGGTGAAACTGCTGCGCGCCGAGGCCGTGCCGGGTGAAGGCGCCGCCGGGACGGTGCTGGATGACCGCTTCACGATCGCTTGCGGTAGCGGGGCGATCCGCCCGGTCGAGCTGCAACGGGCCGGCAAGCCGGCAATGGCGCTGGACGATTACCTGCGCGGCAACCCGGTTCCGGTTGGCGAGGTCCTGTCTTGACCCGCTTTGCCCTCACCCTCGAATTCGACGGCGCGCCCTTCTTCGGGCTGCAACGCCAGAGCCACGGTCCCAGCGTGCAGCAAGCGGTGGAAGAGGCGATTCATGCCTTTACCGGCGAGGACGTGCGGATGCACAGCGCGGGCCGCACGGACAGCGGCGTGCACGCGCTGGGCATGGTCAGCCATGTCGATATCGAAAAGCCCTTCGACGCCTTCCGCCTTGGCGAGGCTATCAATGCACATCTGCGGCCTCACCCCATCGCGGTGGTGCATTGCGAGGAAAAGCCCGATGACTGGCACGCCCGCTTTTCCTGCATCGGCCGGGCTTACGAATACCGCATCGTCAACCGCCGCGCTCCGCTGACGCTGGACAGGGGCAAGGCCTGGCTTGTCACTCGCCCGCTGGACCACGAGGCGATGCACGAGGCCGCGCAGCACCTTGTCGGGCGGCATGATTTCACCACGTTCCGATCCGTCCACTGCCAGGCGAACGACCCTGTAAAGACGCTCGACCAGCTCGACGTATCGCGCGAGGAAGAGCAGGTGGTGGTGCGCGCCGCTGCCCGCAGCTTCCTCCACCACCAGGTCCGCTCGATGGTCGGCACGCTCTCGCTTGTCGGCCTCGGCCAATGGGAACCGGAACAGGTGCGCGACGTACTGGAAGCGAAGGACCGCCAGCAACTTGGTCTCAACGCCCCGCCGGACGGGCTCTACTTCATGCGCGCGATCTACCCGGACTAGCGCGCGCTAATCCGGCGCCGCCCCGGCAGGTTGCAGGCTTACCCCGTCCTCGCCCAGCCGGATATCGACCGGGATGCCCTCGATCTCGGTCGATATCGTGGCGCTTCCTTCATCGATCGACAGCGTGGTGCTGCCATCCTCGGTCAGCGGGATGTCCTGCAAGTCGTCCACGTCCAGCGGTTGCACCGGCCCGCCCGGATCCGGCGAAGCTGTCGGGCGCGGTGCCGGTCGCGTCGTCTCGCCGAGGGCAGAGGCCATGAAATCGCGCCAGATGCGCGCGGGCAGGCCACCGCCGGTCACGCCGCGCAGGGGCGAATTGTCGTCATTGCCGATCCACACGCCGACAACCAGCCTGTTGTCACCCTCGCCAGCGTAGCCGACGAAAAGCGCATCGCGATTGTCCTGCGTGGTGCCGGTCTTGCCGAAATTGGGGCTGCGCAGGATCGCGGCACGGCCGGTGCCGTTGTTGATCGCCGCACGCAACAATTGCTCCATGTCCTCGTGAACGCCTGAGGACAGGCTGTCCGGCCCGTTCCACAACCAGTCCCACCAGCCTTGCTCCTCGCGCTTGAAGGCATGCGGTTCAACCGGGAAGGCATTGCCCGCGATGCCTGCATAGGCGGCGGTGAGGTCGATCAGGCTCATGGTGGAAGTGCCCAGTGCGATGCTCGGGTCGCCTTCATCCAGTTGTGCGGTGATACCCAGCTCGCGGGCCATGGCAATCACCGCCTCGTCCCCCACTTCCTGCTGAAGCCGCACGGCGGCGACGTTGGAACTCTGCGCGAAGGCATCAGCCAGGGTTATCTCTTCCGAATAGCGCCCGCTGGCATTGCGCGGACGGTATGAGCCTTGCGTGATCTCGGTATTGGCGATGGTGTCATCCGGTTCCCACCCCTGCTCGAGGGCGGCGAGATAGACGAACGTCTTGAAGGTGGAGCCGACCTGCCGCTGCGCCTGCGTGGCGCGGTTGAAGGCGCTTTGCGCATAATCCTTGCCACCGATCATGGCGACCACTTCGCCATTGGGGCGCATGGCGACGAGGGCCACTTGCGCATTGCCGAGCGGCGCACGGGCAACCGCCTGGCGGGCGATGTTCTGCAACCGTGAATCGAGCGTGGTCGTCAGCGTCTGGCTGCCATAGCCGACCTCGCTTCGCTGGCGCGCCTCGGGCAGGGCCCAGTCCGCGAAATAGGTACCCGTGGGCAGGTCATTGGTACGGCGCACATCCAGTGCGGGCACCGGCATGGCCGCAGCCTCTTCCTCGGTCAGGTAGCCGGCTGCCACCATCGAGATGCGCACCAGCCGCATCCGCTCTGCCGCGGCTTCCGGGTTGCGCGTGGGGGCAAGGCGACTGGGCGCCTGCAACAGGCCCGCCAGCATCGCCGCCTGTTCGGGACGCAGGTTTTCCGGCTGGCGATAGAAGTAATGCAGGCTGGCAGCGCGAAGGCCGTAGTGGTTGTCGCCGAAATAGGCATTGGACAGGTAGCGCTCGAGGATCTCGTCCTTGGTCAGCCATGCCTCCAGCCAGAAGGCTATCAACGCCTCCTGCGCCTTGCGCGTCAGCGTGCGCTCGGGGGTGAGGAAGGTGAATTTCGCCAATTGCTGGGTGATGGTGGAACCGCCGCCAGTGCCGGTAAACAACGCCCGGGCAATGCCGCGCGGATCCAGGCCCCAGTGCGAGTAGAACCGCCTGTCCTCGATGGCGAGGAAAGGCTGGATCACGTGGTCCGGCAGATTGGCCACTTCCACCGGCTTGTCCACCACCGCGCCATTGCGGGCAATCGGCGTGCCGTCGCTTGCCAGCAGGGTGATCTGCGGAGCGGCAATGGGTTGCAGGGACTTGGAAAGCGGCGCCGTGATTGCCAGCCAGCCGATCAGCAGGATGAGGACGAACAGTCCCGCTGCCAGGCCGCGGCTGGCCCACCACCAGCGCGTGCGGCGCGTCCTTGCCGGCGGCTCACTCCCCTCGCTCCGCACGGTGCCGGATGCCGGGTATTCGTCATCGAAATCGTGATCGTCCGGATCAGCATGATAGCGCCACCGGCTCGGCTCATCATCAAGCCCGCCGCTATCGCCGCCGCGATAGGCCGGATGCCACGGCGCATCCTCCAGCACCCGGCTTTCCTCGCCCGGTTGCCGTCGACGATCCTGATCCCGTTTCTTGGAGAGCAGCCAGAACATTACCTGTGTGTTATCCGATTAATACAGCAAAGGCGAGCACTTTTGCGGCGAGCGTCCTCAGCAGCCGTTCAGGCGCGCAAAAATACGATTCCCCTGATGACGAAGCGCCGCATTGATGGCATTACCCAGATGAACAGAGCCAAAAGGCCTTGGAGAGGATTATGAAAAAACTGCTGATGGTCGCAGGGGCGGTGGGCCTTGCGATCGCAACCCCGCCCGCTTCCGCGCACCATTCCTTCGCCATGTTCGATCGCACCCGCGAAGTGACGGTTTCGGGTGTCGTGCGTGAATTCCAGTGGTCCAACCCGCATGCCTATATCCAGGTCGTCTCCAAGGACGAGAACGGCAATGACGTTGAATGGAGCATGGAGATGGGCTCGCCCATGTATCTCTATGCCCGCAACTGGCGCCCGCGCACCCTGCGCGCAGGGATGCAGGTGCAGGTCCGGCTGAACCCGCTGCGCAATGGCGATCACGGCGGTGTCGTGCTCGACGTGCGCGACAAGGATGGCAATGTAATCGGATCGAACCAATGAGGATGCTGCTTGCCGCCGGCCTAGCGCTGGCCATCGGTTCCACGCCCGCGCTGGCAGAACATCATGAAGCTGGCCGGGACGAGGCCCGCGTGGAGAAATTTGCCGAGCTGCCCTACTGGCCCGGATACTGGGTGTCGGAATACCAGGCCGGTACCACCATCACAGGCCTCGCGCCGATCTTCACGGAGAATGCGGAACGCACGGCGGAGGACTATGCCCAGGTCATGGCCCTGCGCGGCGAACGTGCACCGTGGAACGAGGAAGGCCTGCGCCGCCAGCAAGCAGCCCGCGAGGCATCCGGTGGCCGCAAGGCGCTGGGCTGGGGCTATCCCATGATGATGAATTCGGCCACGCCGCTGGCCTTCATCATCAACCCCGAACTGACGATCATCATCAACGCCTATAACGAAACGCGCTACATCTATACCGACGGGCGCGAGATGCCGGACGAATACGACATGTGGCCCACCACCTGGGGCACATCCGTTGGCCATTGGGAAGGCAATACGCTGGTCGCCACCACGGCGATGGTGAAGGACCCGACGGAGTTCTTCCACGGTTCCCCGGCCCTGAGCGAGGAGGCGATCTATGTCGAACGCATCCACCTCGAAGGGGACCGGCTGGTGTCCGAGATGACCATCACCGACCCCGTCACCTTGAGCGAACCGTGGAATGTCACCGTCAGCTGGGTGCGCGATGAAGGTTTCGACCGCATGATCCAGGTCGACTGGGACAATGACCGCACCGGCAATGACGGTGAACTGAACACGATCGAACTGGAGGCTGTGGAATGATGCGCATCGCAAGCAAGGCAATCGCCCCCGTGGCAACTGCGCTGGCACTGGCGCTTTCCGCCCCTGCCCTCGCCCACGGCCTCGAGCCGGGCGAAGTGGCGACGGATGTTCCCGCGATCCCCGGCGTCACGTCCGGCAATGCCGAGTGGGAGACCGTGTGGACCGGCCCGATGACGGCAGACGGCATGTCCACCGCGCCCGATGGCAATGTGATCTTCGCCCAGGAACAGAGCAACGCGATCTGGAAGCTGTGGCCCGACGGGCGCAGCTTCGTGGAACTGCCTTATGTCACGGGTGCCGGTGCCACGTCCGTTGATGGTGACGGCAATATCCTGGCCGTGGAACGCGGTTGCACCGATCCCGGCCTGATGGAACTGACCTGCGATCGCGCGACCCGCGTGATGCAGCTGACGCCGGAACGCGTGGTGATTGCCGATGCGCAGGCCGACGGCGCTTCGCTCGGCCGCCTGAATGACCTGACCAGCGATGGCCGCGGCGGCGCGTGGTTCACGCAAGGCAACCTCTGGCACACCGATGCCGAAGGGAACGTCACGACTACCTACGAGGCCAAGGTGTTTACCAACGGCGTGATCACCAGCCCGGACGGCGACACGCTTTATGTGACGGACCGGACGGAAGTGATCGCGCTGGACGTGGCGGAAGACGGCTCGACATCCAACGCCCGCGTCTTTGCCACGCTGTCTAAGGACACGCAGGGTTTCGGCGGTGACGGGATGGCCGTCGATGCCGATGGCAGGCTGTATGTCACCGGAGATGCCGGGGTCTATGTCTTTGCCGAGGACGGAACCGAACTGGGCGTGATCCCTGCCCCGCGGCGGACGATCACCCTGACCCTGGCCGGGCCTGACCGCAACATGCTCTATGTCGGCGCAATGGGCGCTTCCACGCCTGCGGGCGAGGCATGGGCAACGCCCGAAGGCATCCGCAATGTGGCTATGACCATCTACCGCCTGCCCCTGCTCGCGCACGGCGTACGCTAGGCAAAGGCAGGCGGACCAGGAAGACGTCAGGCAGCGCTTGGCACGGACAGGCGCTGCCAGAGATTTTCCAGCACGGCTTCATGCAGCGGCTGCTCGAAGGCGAGCCCGGCATTGCCACTCTCGATCCAGACGACATTTGCCGGCTGGAAGGACAGCCCCGGCAGTTGCAGCAGCGCCCGCTGGCCGGGGTCCGCGCTCCACCGTTTGCAATCCACCATGCAGCCGCCGGGCGAGATATCCAATACGTCCAGTTCTACGCTGGAGCCTGACTTGCTGCGGCATTTCACCGTCAGTTTCTGCGCCAGATCGGCTACCCGCCATGCGGCCATAACTCGTTCCCCGTTCATGCGGTCGTCTGTGTGTTCGCGCGACCGTCATTGTTGCGACACCACGCATCTTGTGGCCGCAACTGGGGCAACAGGAGTTTGCCAAATATCGTAAACGCGGCGGAAGGTTTGAATGTGCTTGAGGGGCAGCGCCTTGCTTGCGCCGCCCCCTCCAGCCGTCACTCCCCGGCGAAGGATTCGCCGAAGAAATCACCCTCGTTCCACGCCGGGCGCTCCGCCATGTTGGCAATGTTGCGCGCGATCGAGAAATTGACACCGGTAAAGCGTTCCAGCGCCGTGAAATCGACCAGTTCCACATGGTCCGATGCCTGGTGATAGTGCGTTCCAAGGAACTCGCCCTGCGCTTCCTCGCCGCCGTTGCCCCAGCCGATGTCGAGATAGACCGCCGGCACGCCAACGCGGACATAGGAATACTGGTCCGACCGCGTGAAGAAGCCCTGCTCAGGCTGCGGATCGGGGCTCAGCGTCAGGCCATATTCCGCGGTCGCGGCCTGCACCGGCGGGTAGAGGTTGGAGCGGGGAGCACCGAAGGCCACGACATCGCTGAAGGGATAGGTCACGATCGGCATGTCGAGGTTGACGTTGGCGACCAGCGCCGCGCCTTCGGGGAGATCGGGATTGGCGGCGTGATAGGATGACCCGACCAGCCCCTTTTCCTCGGCCGTCAGCGCCACGAACAGCACCGGGCGGCGCGGCGGGTGTTCTTCCAGCAACCGCGCAACTTCGATCATGCTGGCAATGCCCACGGCATTGTCCATCGCCCCGTTGTAGATCTCGTCATCGCCTTCCTCCTCGGTCGGCTGGATGCCGACATGGTCGAGGTGGCCGGTGAGCACGACATATTCATCAGCCACTTCGGGATCGCTGCCGGGTAACAGGCCAACCACGTTGGGCGTGTCGATCCGCTCGAAATGGCTCTGGAAGGCGATGGTCGCCGTGCGGCCGGTGGCGAAGCTGGGGAAGATCCTGGCATCGGTGCCCTCGGCGGCGACAAGGTCGTCATAGTCGAAGTCGAGCCCTTCCAGCAGGGCGCGCGATGCAGCCTCGTTCAGCACGCCCGATGCCAGCAGCCCCGGGGCGCTGCTGTAGGGATTGCCATCCTTGTCGATCCACGTCATCGACGTGTCGTGGCGAGACATCTCCACCAGCCGATCCCAATCGTAGATTTCGGCGAGAGCGGGCGTATAGAGCAGCAGCGAGCCCACCGCCCCGCGTTCTGCCGCGCGGGCAGAGAGCGTGGAACGGTAATGCGCGGCTTCCTCGGTATCGATCCCTTCGGGGCCGCCATAGACGCGCAAGGCAATCTTGCCTTCCAGGTCCACGCCGTCGAAGTCGTCACGCCCGTCCATGTCGAGGCCGTATCCGATGAAGACCAGCTCCCCGGTAATCGTGCCGCTTTCCTGCTGCGACGTGCCGGAAAGGTAATAGTCCTCCCACATGGTCAGGCCATCCATGCCGCTGATCGCCAGCGAGTTGCCGGTTTCCGCGCGCGAATACTTGAGCATGGGAACAGCCTGGAAATAGGTTCCATCGTCCCCTGCCGGCTCCAGTCCCACGGCAGCGAAGCGCCCGGCGACATAGCCCGCGGCCCGCGCATGGCCGCGCGTGCCGGCCTCGCGCCCTTCCATGTTGTCGGCGGCAAGGATCGCCACGTCGCGTTCAAGCGCAGCGCGGTTTACGTCTGCTTCATGGGCGAGCGACGGTGCGGAAAATACAAGCGTAAGTGCGGTGCCGAGCGCGGCAACACATAGGCGGTTGGTCAAGATCAGTCCCCGTTTCAAATGAAAGCACCTTGCTAACCGCATCGGCGGATGACGCAAGCATTCACTCGACGAACGGGTGACTCCGGGGGGACTTACGCCTTGCTGACGACGCTTTCGGGCAATTCCTCGCCGAACACGCGCTGGTAGTATTCAGCCACCAGCATCCGCTCCGCCTCGTCACACTTGTTGAGGAAGGTGAGGCGGAAGGCAAAGCCGGGATCGCCGAAGATCTTGGTGTTCTCGGACCAGCTGATCACCGTGCGCGGGCTCATCACCGTGGAGATATCGCCATTGATGAAGCCCTGGCGCGTCAGGTCCGCCACGCGGATCATGTCTGCCACCAGCTTGGGATCGAGGTCGGTCTTGGCACCCACGATCTCGCGCTCGGTCTCTTCGGGCAGGTAGTTCAGCGTGGTCACGATGTTCCAGCGGTCCATCTGGCCCTGGTTGATCGCCTGCGTGCCGTGATAGAGGCCACTGGTATCGCCCAGACCCACCGTGTTGGCAGTGGCGAACAGGCGGAAGTGGGGATCAGGACGGATAACGCGGTTCTGGTCAAGCAGGGTAAGCTTGCCGGCCTGTTCGAGCACGCGCTGGATCACGAACATCACGTCCGGTCGGCCCGCGTCATATTCGTCGAACACCAGCGCCACCGGGTGCTGAAGCGCCCACGGCAGCAGGCCTTCGCGGAATTCGGTGACCTGCAGGCCGTCGCGCAGCACGATGGCATCGCGGCCGACAAGGTCGATGCGGCTGATGTGGGCATCGAGGTTGATGCGGATACACGGCCATTTGAGGCGCGCGGCCACCTGTTCGATATGGGTCGACTTGCCCGTGCCGTGATAGCCCTGCACCATCACGCGACGGTTGAAGGCAAAGCCTGCCAGGATCGCCAGCGTGGTGTCCGGGTCGAAGACATAGGTCTCGTCCAGGTCGGGCACGCGCTCGTCCGCCTTGGAGAAGGCGGGAACCTTCATGTCGATGTCGATGCCGAAAGTCTCGCGAACATCCAGTTCGATATCGGGAGCGGCCATCAGCGTGCCGCCATGTTCGGTGTTATCAGTCATATCGTCGCGTTGCCTAGACGCGGGGGCCAATGGCTGCAACATTCAAAGCCACCAAGGAGAGGCCAGCAATGAAGATTTTCGGATTTCCCACCAGCCCCTACGTCAGAAAGACCCTGTTGATCGCCGCTGAGAAGGGTGTGGAGGTCGAATTGGTGGAGGCTACACCGCACAAGCCCACCCCCGATTTCCTTGCCGCCAGCCCGTTCCGGATGATGCCGGCGATGGCGGATGGCGATTTCATGCTGCCCGATTCGACTGCGATCTTCATGTATCTGGAAGCGAAATACCCCGAGCCGGCGCTGCTGCCTTCCTCACCCGAAGAGCGTGGCCAGGCGATGTGGTTCGACGAGTTCGCCGATACCATCCTGGCCAATTCGGCGCGCGGGGTGGCCTTCAACCGCTATATCGGCCCGGCCCTGTTGGGCTTGCCGGTAAACGAGGAAGCGGCAGGCGAAGCCGAGGTCAAGGCGCATCCTGCGCTCGACTGGCTGGAGCAGCAGGTACCCGAAGATGGCTGGCTGCTCTCCACCTATTCGCTGGCCGATATTGCCGTCGCCTGCTGCCTGAGGACGCTGGCTTACGGGATGGATGTGAAGGCCCGGCCAAGGACCGGGGCATGGCTGGAACGTGCGGAAGCGCGCCCGGCCTGGATCGCGGTGGCGGAAAAGGAAGCCGCGATGATCGAGGCAGCGAAAGCGAGCGGCCACCACAAGGCGGGGTGATTTGCCCCGCCCGGCCACGCATTTCCCCTGCTTGTGCCACTGAAACTGTGCGTATGATGTGTCCGGGGCACGAATCGGAGGAAGGGAAAAGAAGCGCCATGACCTTGTCTGCCAGCGCCAACATCACGATCAGCGCCTTTGAATGGGTGCCCGACTTCGCCCGAGGGCAAGTGCGGGACCTGACCGTGCGCTGGGCGCTGGAGGAGGTGCAGGTGCCTTACCACACGCACCTGTTGCATGCGGGATCGGCCAGGCCCGAAAGCTACCTGTCATGGCAACCCTTCGACCAGGTCCCGGCCTATCGCGACAATGACGGCGAGATGTTCGAGAGCGGGGCGATCCTGCTGCACCTGGGCCGGCAGGACGAACGCCTGCTGCCTGCTGATCCGGCCGCGCGCATGCAGGCGGAAAGCTGGCTGATCGGCGCCATCAGCTCGATCGAGCCGGTCCTGCGCCCGATCACGCTGATGCCACTGTTCAACGGCGACAAGGACTGGTGCGCGCCGGCCGTGGCTTCGATGATGCCGATAGCGGAAAGGCGGCTTGAACAACTCGCCAGATCGCTCGGCGACCGCGAGTGGCTGGCGGGAGAATTCTCGGTCGCCGATATCATGATGGCCTTCGTGCTGCGCAGCTTCGGCGGGCAGCTGATCAATGACCAGCCCAGCCTGCTGGCCTATCGCGAACGCGCCCTTTCGCGCCCGGCCTTCCAGCGCGCACTGAAAGCCCAGCTGGACGATCTGACAGGCGAACCGCCCCACGCTTGAAGGATAAGCGACCATGTATGTCCAAGGTTTCATCGTGCCGGTTCCGGAAGGAAAGCAGGCCCAATATGTCGAGGTTGCCCAGTTCGTGGGCGACATCATGGTGGAACTTGGCGCAATCGAGATTGTCGAGGCCTGGGAAGACGACATCAAGGATGGCGAACAGACCGATTTCCGCATGGCCGTGAAAGCGCAGCCCGGCGAAAAGATCGTGTTTTCGTGGGTCATCTGGCCGGACAAGGAAACGGCAGAAACCGCCCATGAAAAAATGACGGCAGATGAGCGTTTTCAGGGTGATTGGGAAATGCCGTTCGATGGCAAACGCATGATTTTCGGCGGCTTCAAGCCAGTTTGGACAGCGGGCAGGCCCTAGGCAAACCCGTTGGACGTGCGCAGCAACTGATAGGCTTCGACCACTTTCTGCAGACGGCCTTCATGTTTCCTGTCACCGCCATTGCGATCAGGGTGATAGCGGCGAACCAGTTCTGAATAACGGCGGCGCAATTTGGCCCGGTCATCCTTGGGCGTCAGGCCCATCACGTTCAACGCTTCGCGCTCCATCGGGGTGAAGCGGCTGAACTGTGCCGACTGGCGGCCTTGCGCAGCACGCTTGATATCGCCCGCCCTTGCCCCGATGGCATCGAGCGGATCATCGAAATCAGCCCAGCGCGGCATTCCATCGACGCCCGCCGTCGGCTTGAAGGCGCGGCTTTCCGTCTGCCAGCCGGAAACAGGGGACTGGGCAGACAGGATCTCCTCGGCGCTCATGCCTTCGAAGAAGTCGTATCCGGCGTTGAATTCGCGCACATGCTCAAGGCAGAACCAGCGCCAATCACCCGGCCCGTCAAAGCCGTGGCCGCGGTTGCCGGGCGCACGGAATTCGCCCGCCTCCAGGCAACCCGGAGCCTCGCAACTGCGGTCTTGGTCCTCGTATCGTCCATGAAATTTAGCAGAGCGCATCGGCTTGAAACTGGGGTATGCGGGACCAAATTGAAACCCCCAAAAGCCATTGGCAGGAGCAAATTCGTGGCCGGACCGATCCAGCAGGAAATGGAAACCCTCCTGAAAGAGGCTTTCGCGCCCACCAGGCTTGAGGTGATCAACGACAGCGCCATGCACCGTGGCCATTCGGGTGACGATGGCAGTGGGGAATCGCATTTCACCGTGGTGATCGAGGCCGCGGCCTTCACCGGCGTGAACCGGGTGATGCGGCAGCGCATGGTCAACAAGGCGCTGGGCGATATTCCGGGAGACCGGGTCCACGCGCTTGCCATCAAGGCCAGCGCGCCAAATGAAGCGAAACCGGGCGAAGGCGCATGACCTGCCAGCTGTGGTACTGGCCCGACTTTCCCGGGCGCGGCGAATTCGTGCGGCTCTACATGGAAGCCGCAGAGATCGATTACGAGGACATGGCCCGCCTCGAAGGCGCAGACGCGCTGGTGGAGGACATGCACGCGCGGCAGGGCATCCGTCCCTTTGCCCCGCCCTATCTGGTCGATGGCGATGTCTGCGTGGCACAGACGCCGCTGATCCTTACCTACCTGCAGGATCGCGAAGGCCTTGGATCTGGCGAACTGGAGACGGACCTGCAACTGGTCCAGTTGCAGATGGATATCGCGGACCTTGTCGAAGAGGTGTTCCGCACGCACCATCCCGTCGCACCCGGCCTGCATTATGCGGACCAGATGGATGCCGCCTACGAGATGGCGCATGATTTCCGCGAGAACCGCCTGCCGAAATACCTGATCCATTTTGAAAACTGCCTGTCCGCCAACGGCGGGCCCTTCATGCTCGGCCAGCAATGGAGCCATGTCGACACCAGCCTGTTCCAGCTGATGGAAGGCCTGGATCATGCCTTCCCCCGGCTGATGGAGCGGCTGCAAGGCAACTTCCCCTACCTAGAAGGCGTGCAATCCACCGTTCCCGATATCGAAGGCGTTGCCGCCTACCTCGCATCGGAACGCAGGCTGGATTTCAACGAGCAAGGGATCTTCCGCCATTACGAGGAGTTGGACCAGCAATAGTCCGGCATGACGAGGAGTACGCGCAATGAGCATCATGCAGACCGTTACCCCGGTGACCCATGACCTTGGCGGGTTTCAGGTCCGTCGCGCGGTTCCCAGCCCCGAATGCCGCATGGTCGGCCCCTTCGTATTCGTCGACCAGTTCGGTCCGGCACGGCTGGAAGCGGGCGAAGGCATGGACGTGCGCCCGCACCCGCATATCAACCTTGCCAACGTGACATGGCTGTTCGAGGGCGCGATCGACCACCGCGACAGCCTTGGCACCTTCTCCACCATCCATCCCGGCACGGTGAACCTGATGACGGCGGGCAAGGGTATCGTCCATTCCGAACGTTCGCCGCAATCGGAACGCGATACAGGCCCGGCGATGTACGGCATGCAGACCTGGCTTGCCCTGCCCGAAGCGCTGGAAGAAACCGATCCGGCATTCGAGGCCGTCAGCGATCTGCCCGTTATCGAGGATGCAGGCGCCAGCGCCACGGTGATCATGGGCGAACTCTGGGGTGCGCGAGCCGCAACCACCACCCATGCCGAAACCATCTATGCCGAAATCAACCTCGCGCCCGGCGGCACCATTCCGATCGATGCCGGGGCAGACGAGCGCGCGGTCATGCTGGTGGGCGGCGAAGCCACGCTGGGCGGCGACATGTTGCAGCTCTACACGCTCTACCTGATCCGCCCGGGTGACGCGATGATGCTCGCCTCGGAAAAGGGCGGCAAGGTGATGCTGCTGGGCGGCGAGGCCTTCCCCGAGCGCCGCCACGTGTGGTGGAACTTCGTCAGCTCGCGCCGCGAAAGGATCAACCAGGCAAAGGAAGACTGGCGCGAAGGCCGCTTCCCCAAGGTTCCGGGTGACGAGGAGGAGTTCATCCCCCTCCCCGACAAGCCCAAGACGGTCAGCTATCCCTGAGAAACCAGGGGCAAGCTACTGTTATTGCTGCACGAATGTGAGAGAGAAGGTGATCGGCACCGAGCCGGTGATCGAATCCAGGTTGGCAACCTGCCGCAGGGCTTCCACCCCTTCACCAAGACCGTAGCTGTCCGCTGAAACGATGATCGGTGCGATGGTCTGCACCCGAACCTTGTTCGCACCGACGCGCGTCACCGTCAGGTCCGTTGTCACTCCACCCGTGGTGCCGTGTAGGTCCAGCGTGGCCGTTACCGGCTGGACCAGCGTATCGCCTGCCTGCAATGCGCCGAAGGCCGCCGGGTCGAGCGTGGTCGTCACCGTGGCAGTGGGGAAATCGGCAACCTTGAACAGCATGTCGCGCATGCGCTCGTTACGGATGTCGATGGCGGTATCCACGCTGGCAAGGTCGATCGAAAGCTCTGCCTGGCCTGCGTCGCTGACGGAACCGGAAAGGCCCGGGAAGCTGTGGGCTTCGGCAACCTGGCCGGCCTTCACGCTCACGAAGGCAAGGTGGGACTCGCCGGAATCCAGTGTCCAGCTTCCCGCCAGGGGTGCATCCCCTTCAGGAGCGGAAGAGCAGGCAGCAAGGCCAAGGGTGGCGGCAAGTGCGGCGGTGGCAAGAATGCGCATGGGGTGTGATCCTCTTCCCGATGAAACAATCGCCATCGTTTAACCCAATGCGCAGCGGCATGCACCACCTCTGTTTGGGGGTGACGGGAGCCCGGGCGGCAATTACACAGCCGCGCCATGAAACACACGATCGCCCTTTTCGCCGCCACCCTTCTCCTCGCCACGCCTGCCCTTGCGCAGGACGAGGGCGAGGTGCCTTTCGACATCACCCAGTCCTCTGCATGGTTCAACCGGCAGCAGGCAGCACTTGCCGCTGCCCAGCCCGCCGATGGCTGGTACATCCTCGAAGGCGGCGTGCGCTTCCGCCGCATCGCGGGTGACGGAACCGGTCCTGCCCCTACCGTTCGCGATATCGTGCAGGTCCACTACACCGGCAAGCTGACCAATGGCGAAGTGTTCGATTCCAGCGAGGACGGCGATCCCGTCACCTTCCCGCTCGCGCGCCTGATCCGCGCCTGGCAGGTGGCGATCCCCTATATGGGCGTGGGCGACAGGGTGGAAATCCTTGTTCCGGCGGACATGGGATACGGCCCGCGCGGAGCAGGGCCGATCCCTCCGGCGGCCACGCTGCATTTCGAGATCGAGCTGCTCGACATCATGATCCCGCCGGGCCGCTGAGGCTCAGGCCATCCAGCGCACCCAGGCGCCGTGCGGATGGGCTTCGCCCAGTTGCACGACCTCCTCGCCGCCGGGCCAGTACTTGACCGACAGCTCGTGGCGGAAGGTCTCACGGTTGGTTTCCAGCCTGATCCACGCCAGCGGCTTCTCCCGCGTGGCTGATGCGCCGGCCGCGTTCATCATGTCGGTGATGGCATCGCGGGTGGAATGGGGCAGGTATTGCCACATGATCGTGTGGAACAGCACGCGGGTGACACCGTCTTCCTGCGGACGGGAAAGCCGCTGGCGCAGGAAATCCGCCGCATCCATCCGCACAAGATCCGGCGGCATCCTTCTGGCCATGGCAATGGCCGCATCCATCCGCGCCATGCGCACCTGCGCATCGGCCCAGATGTAGGCCTTCAAACGGTTGGCCTGCCGCTCGTCGGTCAGGTCTACCGGAGCAATGTCGCAAGCCGCGATATCGGTGATCTGCACTTCCGCCTGCGGTGGAGCTTCGCCGCGCCATTCCGGCTTGATCTGCATGCTGGACAGGCTCGGCCCGGCCGTGGTGCCGCCAAGATCATAGTGATAACGCGCCATCATCGTGTTGATGCCCGCACTCGCGCCGATCTCGGTCAGCTCGAACTTCGGGCCCAACCGCTCGGACAACCACAAGAGCGCGGCCATGATGCTGGCAGATCGGCCTGCCTCGTTGGTCTGCGGAGGTCCGTCGAACCAGGGCAGTACCATGTGGTCGCATGTCTCCACCGCTTCGAGCACGATGGCGTTGACCTGTCCCTGGTCGGTCACGAGCCCGGTATAGACCGGTTCGAGCCGCGGTTCCTCGCCTGCCAGGTAGAGTGAATGGATACCGGCCGCCACGCGCAGGGCCAGCGCGTCCTCGATCGCCTGCCCTTGCCAGCTTTTCAGCCGGCGACCGGTGGCCGTGTCGCTTTCCATGACCGCCACGAGGCTGCGGATGACCCGCGCGGTGATCGGCGCGTCCGAGCGGTCGCAGTGCGCAGCATGCCATTCCAGCGCTTCGGCAATGGTCGGGATTTCCATCGCTGCTACCGGATCATCTTTCGCTGCCAATGTGATTGCCCTTTCGCGTTGCAGAACCTAAATGCGCGCCCATGAGCGAAAAAGCACCCCGACCGCTGACCTTTGCCGTGCCCAAGGGCCGCATCCTGGAAGAGGCGCTGCCAGTGATGGCACGCGCCGGCGTCGTGCCTGTTTCCGCCTTCCATGACAAGGCCGACCGCTCGCTCAGCTTCGCGTGCGAGGCAGACGACATGCGGATCATCCGCGTGCGCGCCTTCGATGTCGCCACCTTCGTCGCCTTCGGCGCCGCACAGGTCGGCATCGTGGGGTCCGACGTGATCGAGGAATTCAACTACTCGGAGCTCTATGCCCCGGTTGACCTCGATATCGGCCACTGCCGCCTGTCAGTGGCAGAACCGGTCGAAGGCAGCGAGAACGCGCCGGGCGTCGCCAGCCACCTGCGCATCGCCACCAAATATCCCAACATCACCAGCCGCCACTTCGAGAAGAAGGGCGTTCAGGCAGAATGCGTGAAGCTGAACGGCGCGATGGAACTCGCGCCCTCGCTCGGCCTTGCCGGAAGGATCGTGGACCTCGTTTCCACCGGCCGCACGCTGAAGCAGAACGGGCTGGTGGAAAAAGACCACATCATGGACATCAGCGCGCGGTTGATCGTCAACCGGGCCGCACTCAAGACCGATGCCCGCGTTGCCGCGCTGGTGGAACGCTTCCGCGCCAATGCCGCACAGGATGCGGCCTGATGCAGCGACTGAAAACCAGCGATCCCGATTTCGAGCGGCGCTTTGCCGCCATCGTCAATGACCGGCGCGAAAGCGATGACGATGTCAGCCGGGTGGTCAGCGACATCCTGGAACGGATCAAGGTGGGTGGCGATGCCGCCCTGCGCGCCCTGACCGAAAAGTTCGACGGCCACGACCTCGACAAGGGTGGCTGGCGGATCGAGGCGCAAGCCTGCGAGGCGGCCTACAAGGCGCTGGAGCCGAAGCTGCGCGAGGCGCTGGACCTCGCTGCCTCGCGCATCCGCGCCTATCACGAAGCACAGCTTCCCCAGGATCGTGACTACACCGACGATGCCGGTGTGCGCCTCGGCGCTCGCTGGCATCCGGTGGATGCGGCAGGGCTTTACGTGCCCGGCGGCCGTGCAGCCTATCCTTCCAGCCTGCTGATGAACGCCATCCCCGCCAAGGTTGCCGGTGTCGAGCGGCTGGTGGTGGTCACGCCCACGCCGAGGGGCGCGGTGAACGAGCTTGTCCTTGCCGCAGCCCATCTTGCCGGCGTGGACGAGATCTGGCGCGTCGGCGGGGCCCAGGCCGTGGCGGCGCTGGCCTATGGCACCGAGACGATCCGGCCGGTCGATGTCATTACCGGCCCAGGCAATGCCTATGTCGCGGAAGCCAAGCGCCAGCTCTATGGCGTGGTCGGCATCGACATGGTGGCCGGGCCGAGCGAAATCCTGGTGATTGCCGACAACAAGTCCGACCCGGACTGGATCGCGGCTGACCTCCTCAGCCAGGCCGAGCACGATCCGACCTCGCAGAGCATCCTGATCACGGACGATGCGATCTTCGCCGAACAGGTGGAAGATGCGGTGGATGTCACCTGCGCCCAGCTTGCCACCCACAAGACGGCGCGCACCAGTTGGGACGATTATGGCGTGCTGCTGGTAGTGGAAGACCTTCTCGAAGAAGGCACCGCGCTCGCCAACCGCCTTGCCGCCGAACATGTCGAGCTTTCGGTCGATGATCCGCAGGCCTTCTTCGACAGGCTGCGCCACGCGGGCAGCGTGTTCCTGGGCCGTCATACGCCCGAAGCCGTTGGCGATTACGTTGCCGGCCCCAACCACGTGCTGCCCACCGGTCGCCGCGCCCGCTTTTCCAGCGGCCTGTCCGTGCTCGATTTCATGAAACGCACCAGCTTTTTGGGGCTGGACGAGGCATCGCTCGGCGTCATCGGCCCCGCCGCGGTGGCCCTGGCCGAGATGGAAGGGCTTCCCGCTCACGCAAAATCCGTGCAGGTGCGCCTCAAATGACCAAGCCAGCCCGATCCACCGCACGCTCTGCCGCGCGCCTCGCCGCCGTCCAGGCGCTGTACCAGCGCCACATGGAAGGCACGCCCACCGCGAAGCTTCTCGATGAATTCCACCAGCACCGGCTGGGCAAGGAAATCGAGGACGAGCAGTACGCCGAGGCCGAAGTCGAGTTCTTCGATGACGTGGTGAGCGGCGTGATCGCGCGGGACGAGGAGATTGACGCGCTGGTCACCGGCAAGCTGGCAGAAGGCTGGACGCTTGCCCGGCTGGACAAGACCATGGTGCAGATCCTGCGTTGCGGCACCTACGAACTGCTGGCCCGCGCAGACGTGCCCAAAGCCACCGCGATCAGCGAATATGTCGATGTCGCCCACGCCTTCTTCGATGAGCGCGAGGCGAAATTCGTCAACGGCCTGCTCGATGCCATCGGCAAAGAGGTTCGGTGAGCCGCGAGGCTGACTTCATCCAGTCCCTGCGGGCCCTGGCCACGCATCCCGCCGCACGCGGGCTTGTCGATGACTGCGCCGTACTCGAAATCGGCAGCGAAACCCTCGTCCTCACCCATGACATTATGGTCGAGGGCACGCATTACCTCGCGGGGTCCGACATGGCGGAGGTGGCGTGGAAACTTGTCGCCGTGAACCTGTCCGACCTTGCCGCCAAGGGCGCACAGCCCGTTGGCGTGCTGCTGGGCCAGATGCTGGGGGACGACGATGCCCGCTTTGCGCAAGGGCTGGCAGAGGTTCTCGCTGCTTACGACGTTCCGCTGCTCGGAGGGGATACCGTCTCCGGCACCGGCCCCAGGTCCCACGGTATCACCGCGATCGGCAGGGCCACCCATACGCCCGTTCCTTCCCGCTCCGGCGCGCAGGTCGGCGATGCGGTTTACGTGACCGGAACACTGGGCGCGGCAATGCTCGGCTTCGAGGCATTGCGCGATGGCACCGGCGCAGACCACGCGGCCTATTCGCGCCCGCAACCGCTGCTTGCGGAAGGCCGTGCACTCTCCGCGCATGTCAGCGCGATGATGGACGTGTCTGACGGACTGCTGCTCGATGCCTTCCGCATGGCCGACGCGAGCGCGGTATCCATCGGCATCAACAGCGCCGAAGTCCCGGTGGCTGAGAGCGCGCGCGCCCTCGATTGCATGCGCTGGGGAGACGATTACCAGCTGCTCTTCACCCTGCCACCGGACGTGGAATCGCCAGTACCCGCAACCCGCATCGGCAGTGTCGAGCCGCGCGGTTTTGCCCCGCTGTTCCTTGACGGAGAGCCGCTGCTGAACCCCGAAGGGCTCGGTTACACCCATAAATAGCGTGCCAATGCGGGGATAATCCCCCTTTCCGCTTGCAATTGCGGGCGTGGCAATTAGCCCTGTTGTCCTCAACACGGACCCGGGCAAACCGGGCCGTTTTCATTTTGGAGAGGGGGTATACGGGTCATGGACCTCGTTTTACTATCAATCATTCTGGGTGCGCTGGCCGTGGTTTACGGTTTCATCACCAGCCGCCAGGTTCTCGGCGCGGATGCCGGGAACGCGAAAATGCGGGAAATCGCAGCCGCTATCCAGGAAGGCGCCCAAGCCTATCTGAAGCGCCAGTACACCACCATCGCCATGGTTGGCGTCGTGGTGGCGGTGATCGTCGCCATCTTCCTTGGCGCGGTTCCCGCGATCGGTTTCGTGCTCGGCGCGATCCTTTCGGGGGTGGCGGGTTTTGCCGGCATGATCATCTCGGTACGCTCGAACGTGCGCACGGCAGCTGCGGCTGACAAGGGCCTGCAGCAGGGCCTGACGCTGGCGTTCCGCGCCGGCGCCATCACCGGCCTGCTGGTTGCCGGCCTTGCCTTGCTGGCGATTGCCGGTTTCTACTACTACCTGACCGCGATTGCCGGACACGGCGTTGGTGGTGAGGATCGCACCGTGGTGGACGGCCTTGTCGGCCTCGCCTTCGGTGCCTCGCTCATCTCCATCTTCGCCCGTCTTGGCGGCGGTATCTTCACCAAGGCGGCCGACGTTGGCGCTGACCTTGTCGGCAAGGTGGAAGCAGGCATCCCCGAGGATGACCCCCGCAACCCCGCCGTGATCGCGGACAACGTGGGTGACAACGTGGGCGACTGTGCCGGCATGGCTGCCGACCTGTTCGAGACCTATGTCGTTACCGTGGGTGCCACCATGGTGCTCACCGCGCTGCTGCTCAAGGGCGCAGGCGACATGCTCAGCCCGCTGATGGCGCTGCCGCTGCTGATCGGCGGTGTCTGCATCGTCACCAGCATCATCGGCACCTATTTCGTGCGCCTTGGTGGCGGCACGAACGTGATGGGCGCGATGTACAAGGGCTTCCTTGTCTCCGCCGTGCTGGCAATCCCTGCCATCTGGTTCGCAACCGACATGGCCATCGGCACTTCGGTAGTGGTTCCGGGCACCGAGTTTACCGGTCGCCACCTGTTCTACTGCTCGCTGCTCGGCCTCGTCATCACCGGCCTGATCATCTGGATCACCGAGTATTACACCGGCACCAACTATCGCCCGGTCCGCTCGATCGCCAAGGCTTCGGAAACGGGCCACGGCACCAACGTGATCCAGGGCCTGGCGGTTTCGCTGGAGGCGACGGCGCTGCCGACGATCGTGATCGTGGGTGGCATCATCATCGCCTACCAGCTGGCCGGCCTGATCGGCATCGCCTATGGCGCCACCGCCATGCTGGCGCTGGCAGGCATGGTCGTTGCGCTCGACGCCTATGGCCCGGTGACGGACAATGCCGGCGGCATTGCCGAAATGGCCGGCCTCGACGAGTCGGTGCGCGAAAAGACCGACCTGCTCGATGCCGTGGGCAACACCACCAAGGCCGTGACCAAGGGCTATGCCATCGGTTCGGCCGGTCTGGCAGCACTGGTGCTGTTCGCTGCCTATACCACGGACCTGAGGGAGTTCTTCCCGTCGCTGACCGTCGATTTCAGCCTCGAGAACCCCTATGTCATCGTCGGCCTGCTGCTGGGCGCTCTGCTGCCCTACCTGTTCGGCGCGATGGGCATGACGGCCGTGGGTCGTGCTGCCGGTGACGTGGTGAAGGACGTGCGCGAACAGTTCGCCAACGATCCGGGCATCATGGCCGGTGCAAGCAAGCCCAATTATGCCAAGACGGTGGACCTCGTCACCAAGGCAGCGATCAAGGAAATGATTATTCCTTCGCTGCTGCCGGTGCTGGCCCCGGTCGTGGTTTACTTCGTGATCGCCGCCATCGGCGGGCAGGAGAACGGCTTTGCCGCTCTCGGCGCGCTGCTGCTGGGCGTGATCGTGGGTGGCCTGTTCGTGGCGCTTTCCATGACCGCCGGCGGCGGTGCATGGGACAACGCCAAGAAATATATCGAAGACGGCAACCACGGCGGCAAGGGCTCTGATGCCCACCATGCCGCGGTGACGGGCGACACGGTTGGCGATCCCTACAAGGATACTGCCGGCCCTGCCGTTAACCCCATGATCAAGATCACGAATATCGTTGCCCTGTTGCTGCTGGCGGCCCTCGCCTAAGCAGCAAGACCTCCTCTTCGCAGGAGCAGGAAAACCAGGAAACCCTGCCCGGCCCATGTGGTCTGGCAGGGTTTTCTTTACCTTCCCGCTTAAGCCTTCCTTCGCGCGTCCGCCCTTAGAACGGACAGGCAGCAACCCCGCTTTCGGCGCAGGAAGGTTAAGACATTTGTTAAGAGCAGCGCAGGCATTGCCTGATGGGGAAATCAACCCCACGAAAGGCAAGACCGGCGGGTCCACCTATCGACCCGTGGGCCAGCTGCATGCGCTTGACCTCCAGGACCTGCAAAGCCCCCAGCAGGAGGGCCGGTGGCAGGCCCTGGCCGCATGTGCCGCCCAGCCCAACCCTTTCTACGAACACTGGTTCCTGCTGCCATCGCTGCGAACGCTGGACCCCCAGGGCAAGGTCAGCATGCTCTGCCTCGAGGTGGATGGACAGCTGGCCGGCCTCATGCCGATCGTGCGCCAATCCTCCTATTACGGCTACCCCCTGCCCCATATTGCCAATTGGCTGCACACCAATGCCTTTTGCGGCCAGCCGCTGGTCGCCGCCGGGATGGAGGCGCTGTTCTGGCGCGAGTTGCTGGCATGGTGTGACAGGAACGCTGGCAAGAGCCTGTTCCTCCACCTTGCCCAGATGCCGGGCCAGGGCGTGATCCATGAAGCATTGAAGCTGGTGGCCGCGAGCGACAATCGCCCCGCCGCCACCGTGCTGGACGAAGAACGCGCCCTGCTGGCCACCCGGCTTGATGCCGATGCCTATCTCACCCAATCCCTTGCCCAGAAGAAGCGCAAGGAACTGCGCCGGCAGCATCGCCGCCTGGCCGAGGAAGGCAGGCTGGAGGTCCTGCGGACGCGCGATGTCGCGGGGCTCGAGCAGTGGTGCCACGAGTTCCTCGACCTTGAAGCGCGGGGCTGGAAGGGCCGTGCCGGATCATCGCTTGCAGCAGATCCCGGCAATGCCGCCATGTTCCGCCAGGTGATTGCCGGAGCTGCCAATGCGGGCAAGCTCGAACGCCTGACACTCGTTCTGGACGGCAAGCCCATCGCCATGCTGGCAACGCTGCTGACGCCGCCAGGCGCCTATTCCTTCAAGACCGCATTTGACGAGGACTATGCCCGCTTTTCACCGGGCGTCCTGTTGCAGATCGAGAACCTGTCGCTGGCCGAAGACCCCGAGATCGCCTGGGTCGATAGTTGCGCCGCGCAGGACCACAAGATGATTGACCACCTCTGGCGCGAACGGCGCCGGATTGCCTGCCATTCGGTGGGCATCGGCGGGAGTCTCCGCCGCAAGGTGTTCGCCAAGCTTAGCCGGCGTGAGACCGGCGTAGTTGCAGGAGGAATTGCATGACAGCGCAAGATCACAGGGCCATGCGCCCCCAAGAAGGAGGAACGGCCATGTTTCCGCCCACTGCCCGGGCAGATTTTGCCGCTTCCTATCCGGAAGGTGCGCACAAGCTTGTCCATGAACTGGACCAGCACCCGCTGATGGAACTGGACATGCTGGCCGATCTTGCCGAGCAACTTCCTCCGGAAAGCGTGGAATACAACCGCGGCGACCTGCCCGTGGGGATCAGCGACAAGCCCGGGAGCACCGGCCTTTCGGTGGGCGAGACCATTCGCGAAATCGCCACCTGCAACAGTTGGGCCGCGATCAAGAACATCGAACAGGAACCCTCCTATCGCGAGCTGCTCGAAAGCCTGCTTGACGAACTGCGACCACTGATCGAGCCGCGAACCGGCAAGATGATGAAACTGCAGGGCTTTGTCTTCATTTCCAGCCCGGATGCCGTCACCCCCTACCACTTCGATCCGGAGCACAACATACTGCTCCAACTGCGCGGATCGAAGGTGATGACGCTCTATCCGGCGGGTGCATCACGCTATGCGGATGACGATGTCCACGAAGCCTATCACCGCGGCGGTGCGCGTGAACTGCGCTGGCAGGAGGAATATGCCGGCGAGGGGATTGCCCTGACAATCCGCCCCGGCGAAGCCATCTATGTTCCGGTGATGGCACCCCATCATGTCAAGAACGGTCCGGAGCCATCGATCTCCTTGTCGATCACCTGGCGAAGCGAGTGGAGTTTTGCCGAAGCCGATGCCCGCGCGTTCAACGGATTGCTGCGCCAATGGGGCTTCAATCCGCGCCCGCCGGGTCGCTGGCCGTAAAGCAATTACCTGAAAGCGACAGCCTGGCGCATCCTGCGCCGTTTCCCGGGCGTGGATTGACGAAAGCCGTCTCGCCGCGCATGGGGCATGGCGATGGCTACCGTTAGCAGCACGAATCCGACTCCAGAGCAGCTGGTTGCAGACCTGATGGTCCTGCTGGACCTGCAGCAGCGTGGTGGAGACCTGTTCATCGGAAGGCGGCATCCCGAGGGGCTCGGCCGCGTTTTCGGAGGGCAGGCGATTGCCCAGGCGCTGGGCGCTGCCCGCCGCACCGTCCCGGCAGAACGCCACACCCACTCGCTGCATGCCTATTTCCTGCGGCCCGGCACTGACGAGCACCCGATCGAATTCCGCGTGAAGCGCGACCTCGACGGACGCAGTTTCTCCAACCGCCGGGTGGTCGCCAGCCAACAGGGTGAGCCGATCCTCAACCTGACGGCCAGCTTCCAGACACCCCAGGAGGGACTCTACAACCAGGCAGCCCAGATGCCCGATGTGCCGCCGCCCGAGGAGTTGCGGCCCGACGCCGAGATCCGCCGCGAAGTTGCCGAGCAACTCCCGGACGGACCGATGAAGCAGCTGATGCTGCGCCCGCGCCCGATCGATTTCCGTTCGGTGGAGACGCGTGACTGGATGAACCCGGAACGGCGTGAACCGCGCGCGCACTGCTGGTTCCGCACCGTGGCCCACCTGCCCGACTACCGCCCGATCCATCGCGCGATCCTGGCATATACCACCGATTTCCAGCTGCTCTCCACGGCGATGCAGCCGCACGGGCTTTCCATGCACCTGGGCCAGTTCAAGGCCGCCAGCCTTGACCATGCGATCTGGTTCCACGACGATTTCCGCGCCGATGACTGGATGCTCTACGTCACCGAAAGCCCCTGGTCCGGCATGTCACGCGGCTTCGGGCGCGGCCAAGTGTTCACGCGTGACGGCAGGCTGGTCGCCAGCGTGGCGCAGGAAGGGATGATGCGGGCGGTCGCCGCGAAGGGCTGACCCGGTCAGTCCGCGCCGGGCAGCTCGAAAGGTCCTTCCCACACCACATCGCGCGACGAGGTGCCAAGCCGCATGCGCCATGTGCCATCGGGAACATGCCAGCCGCTACGCGCCGAATCCCAATAGCGGAACTCCTCTGCCGGGACGGTGATCTCAACCATCCTCTCCTCGCCCGCTTCCAGCGTGACGCTGGCAAAGCCCTTGAGTTGCCACGGCGGGGAATTGCTCTGCTCCGGAAAGCCGAGGTAGAGTTGCGGCACGGCGGTGCCGCTGCGTTCGCCCTGATTGGCCACGAGCACCTGCGCCACCAGCGATCCGTCATCGGCAAATTCGGCATCCAGCAACGAGACATCCATCGCCCCGCAGGAAAGGCCATAGCCGAAGGGATAAAGCGGCTTCTGTCCGTACTCGTCAAAATAGCGGTAGCCTACGAAAACGCCTTCATCGAAATAGGCATCCGCCAGCGCACCGCTCACCGGATCGACAAGGCCCGGCATCTGGTGGGGCATGGTTGCCGCGCCCTGGGTTTCATCCGAAGGGAAAGTGATCGGCAGGCGGCCGCGCGGCTCCAGGTCGCCGAACAGCATGCCCGCCAGCGCCGTGCCGAAGGCATCACCTGGCAGCCACATTTCCATGATCGCCGCCACGTCATCGCGCCAGGGCATCGCCACCGGCCCGCCGGTGTTCAGCACAACCACCGTGTTGGGATTGGCATTGGCAACGGCCTCGATCAGCCGGTCCTGGTCTGCCTGGAGTGACAGGCTGGTGCGATCCATCCCCTCGCCCACCAGTTCGCCCACGACCACGATTGCCACGTCCGCTTCGCGCGCGGCGCGGGCGGCATCGCGGATCAGCATGTCCGGCCCGGCATGGCCGAAGCGCATGGTGAGGCCCATTTCCATGCCGAACATCTCCATCCGCTCGCTGCGCAAGGCGGCCCGCGGGGTATATTCGATGCGGATCGGCACCGGCTCGCCCGAAGGCAATTCGACGTTGGCAAACAGCGCATTGCCGAAGTCGGCATGTTCGAATTCACCCACGACCTCGCCATTGATCGTCAGCCGGGCACTGCCCGAACCATGCAGGGTGAAGCGGTGCAACCCGCTCTGTTCAGGCGTGAAGATGCTGTCATAGCGGACAGACCACGCGTTGTTGCGCGGCAGGCCGGGAATATCGGGCGCGGCGGCGAGCGAGGGGTCCTCCACCACCGCTTCGGCTCGATGGGACCGCTCGAAGGCAAGGTCCGCGCTGGAGAAATAGCGTGCGCGGAAACCCGGCTCGCCATCCGGCGTGGCAAATTGTCCGGTATCTGCCGGCGGCAGAGCCTTCAGCCCCAGCGATCCGGCGCTGTAGCTCACCTGCACATCGTCGCCGCCGCGCGCGGTTATGCCCTCGAGCGCGCTGACAAGGTGCACGGGCGCGACATAGGGGCTGCCCTGCTCGACAACAGTGGCCTCCTCGGTCGCCTGCGGGCCGATCACCGCGATGGAGGTAACGTCCTCGCCAAAGGGCAGGATCCCGCCTTCATTGCGCAACAGGACAGTGCCTGCAGCAAGGATTTCCGCCGCCTTGGCGCGATGGGCCGGGGTGGAGACATTGTCGCTTACGCGCCGGGGCGGATTGTCCATCAGCCCGACGCGGAACTGCGGCAC
Source organism: Alphaproteobacteria bacterium (assembly GCA_030424845.1). Lineage (GTDB taxonomy): Bacteria > Pseudomonadota > Alphaproteobacteria > Sphingomonadales > Sphingomonadaceae > Alteraurantiacibacter. Next base: position 578,685 of record JAUHWC010000001.1, read on the forward strand.
CAGCCGACGCAGGATCATGTCATCGATGCGCCGTTCCGGCACTTCACCGTCCAGCACGGCCTGGCGCAGCGGCTTTTCATCCGCCAGCGCGGCGTTGAAGCTGCTCGGCCCCCATGAACCGCTGTCCAGCCCCGCCATCACCGCGCGGGTGATCGAGCGCTGGGCGCTGGGGAAATCCGGTCCGACATAGCCATCAAAGCCCCATTCGCGCTTCAGGATGTCGAACAGTTGCGGGTGTTCGCATGCAAACACGCCGTTGATGCGCGGGAAGGAGCACATCACGCCCCCTGCCCCGCCACGCTGCACGGCAGCACGGAAGCCGGGCAGGTAGATTTCGCGCATGGTCCGTTCGGACACGATATTGTTGCCGACCGCACCGGAGCCGGAAGGCTGGTCCCCCACGCGGCCCGCGTCCTGGGCATAGACGGCATAGTGCTTCATCATCGTCAGCACACCGCCGTCGGTCAGCGCTCCCACCTCGGCGGCAGCCACTTCCGCCATCAGGAAGGGATCCTCGCCAAAGCTCTCGCTCAGGCGGCCAAAGCGCCAGTTGCGGGCGATATCGAAGGCCGGACCCAGGATCGTTCCCGTGCCGGCAGCGCGGAACTCCGCCGCGATGACGGAGCCATAATCGGCGGCAACCGCCCGATCGAAACTGGCGGCAACGGCCAACGGTGAAGGCAGGGCCGTGGCTGTGGCACCGCGGGCGAGGCCAGCCGGACCATCGGATCCGGCAATCGTCGGCAAGCCAATCTCCTGCGCGACATTGCGGATGGCAGGGCCGTCGGCATCGCCGCCGTCGCTCTCGTCGAGGCCATAGGACAACCCGCCAAGGAACAGCAGTTTCTCGTCCAGCGTCTCGAACTGCTGCAGGACGGCGCGGGCGCGGCATTCGGGGGAAAGGCCGGCATCGCGCCAGGTTTCCGCAGCGACCGGCCCCGCGAAACAATCCGCCCCCTGCATCGCCCAGATTTCCGCCGCACCGGAGGTCTGCGCCTGCACGGGTGCGGCCAGCAAGCTGGCGGCTGAAGCGGAGGCCAGCAGCATCCACGCGAAATCCCTCGACAATGTCATTACCCGCGCCCTCTCCATCGCAATGTAACGGACGTTAGTATGAGCCAGCCCGCAGCCGGTCAATCGCCGCTGCCGGCATGGTAGAAATCATAGATCGCCTGGGCCACGCTTGCGGATACGCCCGGCGCACGCTTCAGGTCATCGAGGGCTGCCGCGCGCACCTTGCTCGCCGTGCCGAAATGGAGGAGCAGCGCCCTTTTGCGTGCCGGGCCGATGCCCGGGATTTCGTCCAGCGGCGATGCCGTGATCGCGCGGCTGCGCTTGGCCCGGTGCGCGCCGATGACATAGCGGTGCACCTCGTCGCGCAGGCGCTGGAGGTAGAACAACACGGGCGAATTGGTGGGCAGCATCTTTTCGCGCCCGTCCGGGAAATGGAACACCTCGCGTCCTTCGCGACCGTGGTGCGGACCCTTGGCGATGGCGATCAGCGGCACGTCCTCGATACCGAGTTCCTCCAGCGTGTCGCGCACCGCGCTCATCTGCCCCTTGCCGCCATCGATCAGCACGAGGTCAGGCCACACGCCCTGCTTCTCGCGGTCCGGGTCCTCCTCCATCGCGCGGCTGAAACGCCGCTGCATCACTTCCCGCATCATGCCGAAATCATCGTTCGATTGCGCGCTCCTGATGTTGAACTTGCGATACTGGTTCTTGATGAAGCCTTCCGGCCCGGCGACGACCATCGCGCCGACCGCCTTGGCACCCTGGATATGGCTGTTGTCATAGACCTCGATCCGCGCAGGCACTTCGGGCAGTTCGAGGAATTCCGCCATCTCGCGCATGATCCTGGCTTGCGTGCCGCTTTCGGCCAGTCGGCGGTCAAGCGCTTCCACGGCGTTGCGGCTTGCCTGCTGCATCAGCTTGCGCCGGTCCCCGCGTTGGGGGATCGAGATTTCCACCTTGCGGCCCGCCAGCTCGCCGAAGGCCTGTTCGAGAAGCTCCTGTTCCGGCAGTTCGCGATCGACAAGAATGGTGCGCGGCGGCGGCACTTCCTCATAGAACTGCGCCAGCACGCGGGCGAGAACCTCGGCCTCTTCCACGTCCCTCGTATGGGTCGGGAAGAAGGCTCGGTGCCCCCAGTTCTGCCCGCCGCGAATGAAGAAACCCTGGATGCCGACCTGCCCGCCCTTGGCGGCCAGAGCAAAGACATCGGCATCGCCCACGCCTTCCGCATTCACGGCTTGCGAACCCTGGATGAAGGTGGCCGCGCGCAAGCGGTCGCGCAGCATGGCCGCCGTCTCGAAATCGAGATCATCCGCCGCCTGCTGCATCTGGGCTTCGATCTTCTTCTGCACACTGTCGGACTTGCCGGACAGGAACAGCTTGGCCTCGCGCAGCAGCTCGTCATATCCGGCCTTGTCGATGCGCCCCACGCAAGGTGCCGAACACCGCTTGATCTGATAGAGCAGGCAGGGCCGGTCCCGCCGTTCAAAAAAGCTGTCATTACACGATCTTAAAAGGAAGAGCTTCTGAAGCGCGTTAATTGTGGTGTTGACCGATCCGGCGCTGGCGAAGGGGCCATAGTAATTGCCCTTCGCCTTTCGCGCCCCGCGATGTTTCATGATCCGCGGGAAATCATGCTCTTCGCGCAGCAGGATGAAAGGAAAGCTCTTATCATCGCGCAATAACACGTTGTAAGGCGGGCGAAATCTCTTGATGAACTGCGCTTCCAGCAGCAGCGCCTCGGCCTCGCTGTTGGTGGTGACGATTTCCATGGCCCGGGTCTGCGCCACCATGCGCTGCAAGCGGTTGGTCAGGTTCGCCACCTGCGTGTAATTGCTCACCCGGTTCTTCAACGCGCGGGCCTTGCCCACGTAAAGGACATCGCCGCGCGCATCGAGCATCCGGTAGACACCCGGGCTCGGCTTCAGTGTCTTCACCACGCTGCGGATGGCCTCCACCCCGGCCTGCAAGTCCGGCTGGCTGCTGCCGCGCACGGTATAGGTGGCGCGCTCCTCGTTGAAGCGCTCCTCCCCACGCGGGTCATGCGGTGTTCCTGCCGGTGTGCGAGACATGTTGAGCGAGATAGGCAGGTCTGGCGCCATACTCAATCGCTTGCGCCGAAAGTTGAAGCCCGCCGGCCTTGATCCAGCACCCGGAAGACAGGCCTGGACAGCAAGACCGCGCCGCCGCGCAAGAGCTTCCGGGGCTCGGCGCTGTTTCCCGGCCAACGACATGACGGGTGCCGTCATGTTAGCCCTTCCCGCAGTGCTGGCGGGAAGCGAACGAGGGCCGAACCGCCATATAGGGGCTTTCACGGGCTGAAGCAGGCAGTCGCCGCACCGTCCTTCAGGCCATGATGAAACAGGAACACCGAGATTCGCATGCGGCCGGCGGGGGCATCCTGGGCTGGCTTGGCTTTGGCCGACAGGACGAGGCGCCGGAACACGCGCCCGCCAACGCGATGGATCGCAGCCGTCATGCCCGGCAGGAACTGATGAACCGCATCGGTGCCTTCCTGCTCGACAACAGGCTGGAGATCACCGCGCAGAACCTGACCACAGCGCACGGCATCTTTGCCGGCCTCAACCCGGGGCTGAAGCGGCGGATCGACAGGCTGGAGGAGGAAGGCCAGCAAGTCACCCAGACATGGCTCGACATGGCAACCGCAAGCGATTCCGAACGCGACGACAGTGCCGTGGACAAGCTGGTCGACCGGCTGGAACGCGGCATCGCCGACTTCTCGCGCACCACCGCCACCGCCCGCACCGCCACCAGCGAATATGGCGAGGCGCTGGAACAGCATGTCGACCAGCTGCAAGCGGTTCCCGGGGCCGATGACCTGATTTCCGATCTGGCCGAATATGCCCGGGCCATGCTCGAACGCTCGCGCAAGGCCGAAGCCGAATTGCGCCACAGCGAACAGGAAGCCGCCGCCTTGCGTCGCAACCTCGACCGTGCCCGGCGCGATGCGGAGATCGATTACCTCACCGGCCTGCCCAACCGCCGCGCCTTCGAGGCCGTGCTGGAAAAGCAGTATCGCGATGCAAAGGCTGCCGTGGAGCCCCTGAGCGTGGCCTTCTGCGATATCGACCACTTCAAGGCGGTGAACGACACCCACGGCCATGAGGCGGGAGACCGCATCATCTGCGTGGTGGCCAAGACGCTGGCACAGATATCGGACGACAACTGCCATATCGCGCGCCACGGCGGTGAGGAGTTCGTGATGCTGTTCCGCGGCTCCACGCCCGAGGTGGCGCTGCAGAAGCTGGATGACGCGCGCGAGATGCTCGCCAAGCGCAGGCTGGTGAACCGTCGCACGCAGGAACCCTTCGGCCAGGTCACCTTCTCCGGCGGAGTCGCCAATGTCTTCGGCTATGACACCACCGGGGAAGCGCTGGCCGCAGCCGATGCCGCGCTCTACGAGGCCAAGGAGGCCGGTCGCAACCAGATCCGCATGGCGCAAGGCTGACCGGCCCTGCCAACGGCAGGCTTGGCAGCAGCGCGCTTGCCGCCTAACCGCAGCGCATGAGCGACAGCTTTGATGCAATCATTCTTGGCGGCGGTGCAGCCGGCCTGTTCTGCGCCGCGCAGGCAGGACAGCGCGGGCGCAGCGTGCTGGTGCTGGAACGCGCCGAGAAGGTGGGCAAGAAGATCCTCATCTCGGGCGGCGGGCGCTGCAATTTCACCAATATCGGTGCCGGTCCTGCCAATTACCTGTCTGCCAACCGCCATTTCTGCAAATCGGCGCTCAGCCGCTTCACCCCGCAGGATTTCATCGCGCTGGTCGAGCGAAACGACATCGCCTGGCACGAAAAGACGCTGGGGCAATTGTTCTGTGACGGCAGCGCGCGCCAGATCGTCGACATGCTGTTGGCCGAATGCGCCAAGGGTCCGGGCAAGGTCACCATCCGCTGCAACGAGGAAGTGGCCGAAGTGGCCCACGATGGCGGGGGTTTCACGGTCACCACGCAATACGGCCGGTTTACCGCGCCGAAGCTGGTGATCGCCACCGGCGGCCCGTCGATCCCGAAAATGGGCGCAACCGATTTCGCCTATCGCCTGGCGCGGCAATTCGGCCTCAAGGTGGTCGAGCCGCGCCCTGCCCTCGTCCCGCTGACCTTGGGCGGAGAGGAAGTGCTGTTTCGCGACCTGTCAGGCGTTGCGGCCCCGGTTGAAGCCAAGGCAGGCAAGACAGCCTTTCGCGAAGCCGCCCTGTTCACGCACAAGGGCCTGTCCGGCCCGGCGATCCTGCAGGTTTCCAGCTATTGGCAACCGGGCGAGGTTGTGGCGATCGATTTCACGCCGGACCATTCGGCGGAGTGGCTGGTCGGCACCAAGCGCGAGCGGCCCTCTGCCAGCTTGCGATCGGTCCTGCGGGACATGCTGCCCACAAGGCTGGCTGACGTGCTGGCGGACCAGCTCGGCCTTGAAGGCGACCTTGGCAACCTGCCGGACAAGGCCCTGCGCGCGGCAGGACAGCGCCTGAAGAGCTGGGAGTTCCATCCCAACGGGACGGAAGGCCTGGCCAAGGCCGAAGTGACTGCGGGCGGCATCTCCACGGCCGAGCTTTCCTCGCAGACGATGGAAGCCGGCAAGGTCCCGGGCCTGTTTGCCATTGGCGAAGCCGTGGATGTGACCGGCTGGCTGGGCGGCTACAATTTCCAATGGGCATGGGCCAGCGCACACGCGGCCGCACAGGCGCTGTAGCCCCCCTAGAACAGCTTGCGGAACTCGATCTCGAAGCTGCGGCCGACCGGATCGATCAGGAAAGGCTGGTAGCGGATCGGTACCGCTCCCGTGCTGTCCGTCACTTTCTGGCGGGTGTCGAAGATGTTGTCGATCGCGATCCCGATGCGTGACCCGTCAAGGAAGGGGATCGCCTCCACCAGCTTCTCGCGCTGGCCAAGATCGGCAAAGGCGCGCACATCCAAGGTGGCGTAATCGCCGAAATCGAGGTCGGTGCTGCCAGGCTGTCCGGTGCCCGCAAGGGTGGAGGAACCGGTGTAGTTGCCGCTCCAGATCATGCCGAAACCGTTGTAGAAGGTGCCCACGCGCAGGTTGGCCGAATGGCGGGGCTGGTTGCCGTCCCCATCCAGCAGGTCAAGGATCGGCACGCCGGGCGCGATCAGCACCTCGTTCTCCAGTTCCAGCGTGTATTGCAGGTTCACGAACCAGCGGCCGCCTGGACCACCGCGGCCACCGCCGAAGGGCAAACGCATGCCCGGGCCACCGCCGCCACCGGCACCTTGCGGCGGGCCACCGGCTCCTGCGCCGGAAGGCGGGCCACCAAATCCGCCCGACGGCGGTCCGCCTGCAAACTGCGGGCCGTCACCGCTGCAGAAGCGTTCCTTCAATTGCGCAACGCGTTCCGGATCGATCTCGCCATTCTCATTGGTCAGGCGAGAGAGCATTTGCGGCGGGATCGACAGGCCGTCGGCTCCCGGATCTTCTCCGCGCGCCTGCACCTGGGCGGTAAGGGTCAGTCGGCGCACCAGTTCCGCCACCTCAAGTGAACAGAAGCTGGTCCGCATCTGCTGGAACATCTGCGGATTGAAGCCGCCACCGGCACCGAAGCCCTGTCCGGGTCCAGCAGCGCCGGCAGCACCAGCAGCAGGGCCACCTTCGGCGCACAGCCTCTCGCGCAAGGTGGCGAATTCGGCCTCATCGATGACGCCGTCTTCCCCGGCGATACCGCGCAGCAACTGCGGCGGGAGGTCGATCGGCTGCCCGTCCTCGCCCAGTGGAGCAGGCTCCCCGGCATTGGCGGCGGCAATCACGCGGTTGAACTGGGTGCGCAACGCCTGCGCATCCGCTTCGCAGAAGGTCGCACGCATCCGGGCAAGCCGCTCCGGATCAGGGCCACCGGCAGGCGCCGCGCCCTGTCCACTCGCCTGTCCGCCACCCAACGGGCCGCCGGCGAAACTCGCGGGCGCGCCAGTGGGACTTGGTCCGGCCGCATTGCCGCCACCACCGCGGGAGCCGCGTGCATCCTCACCATCGGCATCGCCCTCGCTGATGCGACCGGAAATGTTCAGGCCGAACTGCAACCGCTCCTGGCTGGTGGAGGCATAGGTGATCGGGCGCTGGTCCAGCTGCACCAGCGTGCCGGCGGCATCGCGCGTCACGCGATCAGGGAAAGCGGCCTCGATCGCGGGCGTCAGCGCCGGGAAGCTGGCCGCGACATCGGTGGACGAGTTGCGGAAATAATCCGCCGAGATCCGCGCATCATCAAGAAACGGCAGTTCCCACTGGACACCGAACTTCCAGTCGCTCTGGTTCTGGCGCGGCAGGGCCGCATTGCCGCCCGAAATCACCGTGGCCAGCACCGTCTCGTTGTTCGTCAGGTCGAAGACCGGCACGTTGAAGGTGGCGATTTCCGGGCTGCCGAGCTGGCTCAGCGAAGGTGCATCATCCCGGTTGATGTAGGTGACGTTGAAGGTGAGGCGCTCTGTCACACCCCAGGTCAGACCGGCATTCCAGTCATACAGCGTGCCGAAATCGGAAAGGTGGTCGATACCGCCGCTGAAATTGAGGCTGATCTCGCCGATCGCCTCGCCCAGGCCGCCATCCCGGCTGGTCAGCGGCACGCCGAGGTTGAGGCCGGAAATCAGGCGCCCGCGCGACAGCTGGGTTTCGATACCCGGATTGCGCGTGTCCATGCTCTCGATGCGGTTCCAGCGATAGCCGGTGCGCAGGGTGAGCGTGACATCGCCGGCAGGCAGGTAGACCGGCATGGTATTGGCCGTGACCAGCGCATTGGTGGTGTAGGTCTTGGTCAGCGCTTCCTCGGACCCGGCCGGCGCAAATGTGCCAAGGTCGGCATCAAGTGCCAGCGTGCCTGCGGCCGCTGCGGCCACGAGGCCGGACGTATCGAGGTTCTGCTGCGTGAAGCTGCGCGTCTTCGACAGCGTCCCGTCGATCGTGCCGGTCACGTCCCACTCGCCAAGGCCGAGGCTGATCGTGGAGGCAGTCGACCAGTTCTGGCTGCGGCTGTCGAATGTCAGCGGATCGCCTTCATTGAAGCTGCGCAGCGCGGTGTTGCCCACGGGATCGGTCAGGAGGACAGTGTCGAGGCCCTGCAGGCTGCGGCTGTCATCGCGCTCGTAGGTGGCGTTGAGCGAGAGCGAATTGCCCGGTCCGAGCGTGGTTGACCAGTTGACCGTGCCCTCCAGACCTGCCGTGTCGCTGCGCAGGCTGCGGTATCGGGCAGGATCGGGATCGGTCGGATAGGTCGGGATGGTGGTCTGGACAACGCCGCGTTCCGCCTCGGTCAGGAGGCTGGAATTGTCCCATTCGAGGTTGACGTTGAGGCGCGACGGTCCATCGATCCTGAGGTAAGTTGCCTCTACCTCCTGGGTGGAGAAGCCGCCGCGGAAGGGCTGGCCGTATTCCAGCTCGACCTCGCGACTGGAGAAATTGTCCTTGAGGATGATGTTGACCACGCGCTGGTCTTGCGAATAGCCATATTGCAGCGCCACTTCCTCGGGAAAGACCTCTAATTTTTCAATGGCTTCGGGCGGATAGCTGCGAAGCTCTCGCGGAGAGGAGATGCGCACTCCGTTGACCAGCAGGATGGGGAAACCGCCCCCGCCCCGCCCGCGCGCGCTGGAAACCTGCGGGCCCAGCTGTTGCAACAGTTCGGCGATGGAGCCTGCGCCATAGGCGGCAATATCGCCTTCATCCAGTTCAAGGATCGGCGGCTGCGGTGCCTCCACCTGGCCTGCAAGACGTGCGCCCAGCACCAGGATGGTATCGGGATCATAGCCGTCTTCCTCTCCCTGCAGGTCGCTGGCCTGGGCAATGATATCGCCGGGCGCAGCATCGCCCTGCGCCTGGGCGGTCGCAAAAGGCACGAAGGAGAGGGATAGCGCGAGGGCGGGCAGGCTCGCAGAACTGAAGAGTCGCAAATTTCACTCCACATCAAGTACTTCATCTGCCCCGCCGCGCATATGTGCCGCAGCGCACAAACACACAAGCCGCATAGGGTAATAAAATGTCGCAAATGTATCGCGGCTGACCCGTATGGTTGCCCAGGGCAATATCCGCCCAATGTCTGCCAAGACTTCCCTTTTGGCCCTGCCAAGGCTATTGGGCGCCGCCATGACAGAAATTGAAAACGGAATGCAGGCTTAATGGCTAAGGAAGAACTCCTCGAAATGCGCGGCAAGGTGGTGGAACTGCTGCCGAACGCGATGTTCCGGGTTGAGCTTGAGAATGGCCACGAAGTGCTGGGCCACACCGCCGGCCGCATGCGCAAGAACCGCATCCGCGTACTGGTTGGTGACGAGGTGCTGTGCGAACTCACGCCCTATGACCTGACCAAGGCACGCATCACCTATCGCTTCATGCCGGGTCGCGGCGGTCCCGGTCCGCAGTCCTGAGCGATAGTGCGGGCATGGCCCCGCCCCATCTCATCCTTGCATCGGCCAGCCCGCGGCGGCGCGAACTGATCGCGCGGCTGGGGATCGAAGCCGATGCCATATCCCCCGCCGATATCGACGAGACTCCGCTTAAAGGTGAACTGCCCCGCGCCTATGCCCTGCGCATGGCCCGCGAGAAGGCCGCGGCTGCTGCATCAGCGCAAGGTCACGTTCTGGCCGGCGATACCGTGGTCGCCTGCGGAAGGCGCATCCTGCCCAAGGCCGAGGACGAGGCGACCGCCCGCCAATGCCTTGCGCTGTTGTCCGGCCGCCGCCACCGCGTCCTGTCCGCCATTGCCCTGCTCTCGCCCGATGGCACCCTGCGCGAACGCTTGAGCGAGACAGCCGTCCGCTTCAAGCGCCTCTCTCAGGAGGAGATCGATGCCTACATCGCCAGCGGCGAATGGCACGGCAAGGCAGGCGGCTATGCCATCCAGGGGCGCGCCGAAGGGTTGATCGCATGGATCCAGGGCAGCCATTCCGGCGTCGTCGGCCTGCCGCTGTTCGAAACCCGCGCCTTGTTGAAGTCTGCGGGGTTCCCCATTGGCTGAGTGGCTCGTTGAAGAAGGCATCGGCGAGGAACGCGCGCTGCTTGTCGAAAACGGCCACGTCATTGCCGCCAAGATGCGCTGGCCCGCCATCCTTAAGGCGGGCGCGGTCGTCGAGGGTGTGCTGGCCTCTCGCCCCCGCGGGCGTTTTCGCGGGAGGGCGCGCTTCGCAGACGGGTCGGAAGCGCAGGTGGACCGCCTGCCCGCCGATGCCAGCGAAGGCGCGACCATGCGTTTCGAGGTCGTGCGTGCCGCCATCAGCGAAGGCCGCCGCCAGAAATATGCGCAGGTCCGCCCCAGCGATGCGCCGCTGCGCCCTGCCCCGACCCTTGCCGAAAAGCTGGATGCCCGCGTGGTCCATCGCTTTCCTGAAGGCTTGTGGGAGGACATCCTGCACCAGGCATGGGCAGGCGTGGTGCCGTTCGATGTCGGCGTGCTGCACTTCAGCCCGACGCCCGCCATGTTGCTGGTGGACCTCGACGGTTTCGACCTGCCGCTCACGGTTTCGCTCCACGCTGTCCCCGTGCTGGCCTCCGTGATCCGGCGATTCGACCTTGGCGGCATGATCGGCGTGGATTTTCCCACGATCGAATCAAAGGCCGACCGCAAGCTGGTGGATCAAGCTCTGGCGGAGGCACTGGCCGACTGGGACCATGAGCGCACGGCCATGAACGGCTTCGGCTTCGTGCAGATCGTTGCCCGGCTGGAAGGGCCGTCGATCCTGCATCGCCTGCACCATCACCGGGCCGCCGCCGCTGCGCGAATGCTGCTGCGCCGCGCCGAGCGGGTCGAGGGTGGCACCGTGGTGGAGATGTTCGCCCATCCGGCCGTGATCGCCTGCCTGAAGCACGATTGGCTGATGCAGCTCAACCGCCGTTTGGGACGCGCCGTGGTGGTTACGGAAGATGCCACCCTTGCACTCGAGTCCGGCTTCGCGCAGGCAGTGTCGTCATGAGCATGACGAAGAAATGCCCCATCTGCAGGAAGCCGCGCGTGGAGGAATTCGCGCCCTTCTGTTCCAGCCGCTGCAAGGATCGCGACCTCGCCCGCTGGTTCAACGACGACTATGCCGTGCCGGGCGATCCGGTGAATCCTGAAGATATTGGCAAGGAAGACTAGAAAACCCCCTTGCCAAGCGGTTCATGCTTCGCCATAGGGCCGCTTCCAACCGCTCGCCGGTCCCGTCAAAAGGATCGTCGCCGCAGCGAAGCCCGGGTAGCTCAGTGGTAGAGCAGACGATTGAAAATCGTCGTGTCGGTGGTTCGACTCCGCCCCTGGGCACCACTGCCTTTCAGTCCCGGCGCTACTCGCCTTCAGGCGGCTGCCCCGGAATCTCGCCATTGGGATCGGTGGCCACCAGCTGCGCAACCTGTTCGTAAACGGCAGCGTTCTGTTCCATCTGTTCCTTCACGCCGGGGTTCTGCGAACCTACGTCACGGAAGAAGCTGGCTGCATCGGCGAGGAGCTTGGCGCCCAGTTCGGAATTGGTCGGCATGGTGGATATCTCCATTCAGGTGACATGCGCGAGCGTGACCCGTCCCTGCGAAAATGCAGGTCGGACCGGCCGGATTGCCGCTCTGGTCGAAAGGCTCGCGCGATAGTTGATGCCCCCAACCTAGTGGCTTGAGCCTCTCCCACAACCGCTAATCCGGGATTTTTCAATGCATGTGCGGCGTTTCCGCGCCCTTTGGCACGCGAATGCTGGCGACAAGGCGGCGCACGTCAGGCGGCGTGGGCGCCGTCAACTTCGCCACGGTGATGGCGACGGCAAAGTTGATCACCATGCCAATGACGCCGATCCCCTCTGGCGAGATGCCGAACAGCCAGTTCGCCGCGACATTGCTTTCAGGGGCCCAGAGCTTGAAGATGGCGATGTAGAGGAAGGTGAACCCCAGACCGCTGACCATGCCGGCAATCGCGCCCTCGCGGTTCATCCACTTGGTGAAGATGCCGAGGAAGATAGCCGGGAACAGGCTTGCCGCGGCAAGGCCGAAGGCGAAGGCCACCACTTCTGCCACCCAGCCCGGCGGATAGATTCCCAGATAGCCTGCCACCAGGATCGCCACCGAGGCGGCAATGCGTGCCGCCAGCAACTCGCCTTTCTCGGATATATCCGGGCGGAAGGTGCGCTTCAGCAGGTCGTGGCTCACCCCGGCGGATATCACCAGCAACAGGCCCGCCGCCGTGGATAGCGCCGCCGCCAGCCCGCCAGCCGCGACCAGCGCGATCACCCAGCCGGGCAACTGCGCGATTTCGGGGTTGGCGAGCACCATGATGTCGCGGTCGACATAGACCTCGTTCTCGCCCGGCGGCGTGGCGTTCTTGGTCAGCCTTTCGCCAGACGGGCCACGCTCTTCGAGGTAGACCGGCGCACCGACGATCGCATCGCCGCTGCGGTACTGCATGACCCCGTCACCATTCCTGTCGCGGAATGCGATCAGGTCATTGTCTTCCCAGTTGGTGAACCATTCCGGGGCTTCGGCATAAGGCGTCTCGTTCACCGTATCGATGAAGTTCAGGCGGGCAAACGCGCCAACCGCAGGCGCGGTGGAGTAGAGCAGCGCGATGAAGATGAGCGCCCAGCCCGCGCTGCGGCGTGCATCACTCGCCTTCGGCACGGTGAAGAAGCGCACGATCACATGCGGCAGGCCCGCCGTGCCGATCATCAGTGCGGCGGTGATGCAGAACACGTCGATGGTCGACTTGCTGCCATCGGTATAGGCACCAAAGCCCATGTCCTGCAGCACGAGGTCGAGCTTTTGCAGCACATACATGCCGCTGCCGTCATTCACCTCGCTGCCCAGCCCCAGCGCGGGGACCGGGTTGCCGGTGATCATGAAGCTGATGAAGAAGGCAGGCACCAGGTAGGCAAAGATCAGCACGCAATATTGGGCCACCTGCGTGTAGGTGATGCCCTTCATCCCGCCCATCACGGCATAGACGAAGACAATCCCCATGCCGATGATCACGCCCAGCGTCACATCGACATCGAGGAAGCGCGAGAAGACGATCCCCACACCGCGCATCTGGCCCGCGATATAGGTGAAGCTGATGAAGATCAGGCAGATCACCGCAACCACCCGCGCGGCCCTGGAATAATATCGCGCGCCGATGAAATCGGGCACGGTGAATTCGCCGAACTTGCGCAGATACGGCGCCAGCAGCAGCGCCAGCATCACGTATCCCCCGGTCCAGCCCATCAGGTAGACGCTGCCGTCATAGCCCGAAAAGGCGATGATCCCGGCCATGGAGATGAAGCTCGCCGCGCTCATCCAGTCTGCCGCGGTGGCCATGCCGTTGACCACCGGGTTCACCCCGCCCCCGGCCACGTAGAAATCGGAGGTGGAAGCCGCCCGGCTCCAGATCGCGATCCCGATGTAGAGCGCGAAGCTGAGGCCGACGAAGATGTAGATCAGGGTTTGCGTGTCCATGGCCTGCGCTCAATCCTCGAGGTGGTATTTGCGCTCGAGGCGGCGCATGGCGAAGGTGTAGTAGAAGATCAGCGCGATGAAGACGTAGATCGATCCCTGCTGGGCGAACCAGAAGCCCAGCGGGTATCCGCCGATCATGAACCGGTCGAGCCATTCGCGAAACAGGATGCCGGCACCGAAGCTGACGGCAAACCAGATCGCCATCAACACCCCCAGCAGCTTGAGGTTCGCCTTCCAGTAGGCGTTGCTGTCCGCGCTTTCGCCGGTGTCAGCGTTCTCCATGCCGTCCACGGCAGCTTCGTCTTGCGTTTCGCTCATTCGATCCCTGACGGGTGCAGCGCGGAACCGCCGGCGGCCCACAGCATTGTGGCTACGGACCAAGGCTGCGCTTCCCATCCCCTCCCATTGTGTTCTAGGCATGGAGTGTAACGAAGCCATCCGGCCCGACAAGACGCAAAACAGGAAACCTACAAATGGCCCGTATTCTCGTTCTTTACTACTCTTCCTACGGTCACAACTCGCAGATGGCGGAAGCCGTCGCGGCAGGCGTGCGCGAGGCCGGCCACGAGGCCGATATCCGCTGCGTCCCGGAAACGGCACCGGAAGAAATCGTCAAGAACTTCGGCTTCTCGGTCAATGAGGACCATGCGGTGATCGAAAGCCCCGATGCCGTGGCCGCCTATGACGGCGTGGTGCTGGGTGCACCCACGCGTTTTGGCCGCATGCCCAGCCAGATGGCTGCCTTCCTAGACACCTGCGGCGGCCTGTGGGCATCTGGCGCGATGATCGGCAAGGTCGGCGCCGCCTTTTCCTCCAGCAATTCGCAGCATGGCGGCACCGTGCCCACGCTGTTCGACCTGATCACCAACATGCTGCATTTCGGCATGACCATCGTCGGCCTCGACTATGGTTTCTCGGGCCAGAACGGCATTGAAGAGGTCAAGGGCGGCAGCCCCTATGGCGCCACCACCATCGCCGGACCGGACGGCAGCCGCCAGCCGAGCAAGGATGAACTCGACGGCGCGAAATACCTTGGCGCACGCGTAGCCAACACCGCCGCCAAGCTGGGCGGCTGATCGCAGAGCCAGTCAAAGCGCGCCGCCGGAGAAGTGCCGATGAGCCTGTTCGACAGATTGCCCGCACGTCTGCGGCGGCCCGCGCAACTGGAGTGGCGCAAGCTGCGCTCCGGCGGCTATTTCGCCCTCAACGACCTCGACCGCAAGCTGGAGAAATATCTCGACAAGCGGGACGGGTTCTTTGTCGAACTGGGCGCGAATGACGGGCAGACCCAGTCCAACACGCTCTACTTCGAATTGAAGAAGGGTTGGCGCGGCGTGCTGATCGAACCGATCCCGCACCGCTTCGTGGAATGCCTGCGCCTGCGCGGTGAAAGAAGCGCGGTGTTCTGCGCGGCTTGTGTGCCCCTCGATTATGCCGAGCCGTGGGTCCCCATGCGCTATGCGGACCTGATGACCACCTCGGACACGCTGACCACCTTGCGCGACCAGGGTGAGCACATGACAAAGGCGGCAGGCCATTTCGACAGCGCCGAAAGCTATGAATTCGCAGCCAGGGCGCGCACCATCACCGCGATCCTGGACGAAGCGCAGGCACCAGCCGAGATCGACCTGCTGTCGCTTGACGTGGAAGGGGCGGAACTGTCCGTGCTTCAAGGCCTCGACACGCAGAAATACAGCTTCCGCTGCATGCTGATCGAAACGGCGGATATCGCCGCTGTGGAAGCCGCGCTGCCCGGTTACCATGTGATCGACACCTTCAGCGCCCACGATTACCTGCTGGCACCCGACACTGCCGCGCGGGAGAGCCTAGGATGACCGGCAACGGCCCTCACCCGCTCGATGTCGTCGCCCCGGCGACGATCGCGAAGCTGGTGGAGGAGGTGGGCCTGCGCAAGGTGGCGCTTTGCTTCTGGCCGCTGCTGACCCTGGGTTTGCTGGCAGGGGCCTTCATCGCCTTTGGCGGCATGTTCTACACCGTCACGATCACCGGCAGCGAACTGGGGCTCGGGCCAACGCGGCTGCTGGGCGGGATGGCCTTTTCGCTCGGCCTGGTGCTCGTGATCATCGGCGGGGCGGAGCTGTTCACCGGCAACAGCCTGATCGTGCTGGCGCTGGCAGACGGCAAGGTGACGCTGGCACAATTGCTGCGCAACTGGGGCATCGTCTATGCCGGCAACCTTGTCGGCGCGCTCGCCACCGCCGTCCTGGTGCACTTGTCGGGTGTGCTGGACACGGGAGGCGGCGCGGTGGGCGCAACCGCTGTTGCCATTGCGGAAGGCAAGCTGGCGCTGGCCCCGCTGGAAGCCTTCGCCCGTGCCATCCTGTGCAACGTGCTGGT
Organism: Alphaproteobacteria bacterium; assembly: GCA_030424845.1. Classification (GTDB taxonomy): domain Bacteria; phylum Pseudomonadota; class Alphaproteobacteria; order Sphingomonadales; family Sphingomonadaceae; genus Alteraurantiacibacter. The sequence goes on from JAUHWC010000001.1 coordinate 594,456, forward strand.
GTGCCTTGCCGTGTGGATGTGCTTTGCCGCGCACAGCGTATCGGGAAAGGTGCTGGTGATCCTGTTTCCCATCACCGCCTTCGTGGCGCTGGGCTTCGAGCATTCAGTGGCCAATATGTACCTTGTCCCCGTCGGGATGCTGCATGCAGGAGAGATCGCCCTCGCCCCCGCGATACAGAACCTTGCCATCGTCACCGCCGGCAATGTGCTGGGCGGCGGCGTGCTGGTGGCGCTGGTCTACTGGCTGGTCTACCTGTCGCCGGCCAACAGGCGCTGACGGGTCAATACTCCAGCGCCAGCTCCACGCCGAGCGTCCGGCCCTTGTTCAGGGTGGAGAAGGTGCCGGCACTGGGATTGGGATCGTAGGGTGCATTGTCCCCGTCGGAGAAAGGCCCGCCGGCAAACGGCAGGCCCGCATCCGCACCGAACTGCACCTCATCCAGCAGGTTGCGTCCGAACAGCGTCAAGGTGGCACCGCAATCGCACCGCAGGGCAAGCGAGGCATCGAGCCTGTCCGAGGCATAGTTGAAGCCCCAGTTGTTGTCCGAATAGGCATAGCGGGCACGGTGCTGGAAGAAGATGTTGGCCGCCAGCACCCTTCCTTCCGACACGCGGGCTTCATAGCTGATGCTGCCACCCCACGTCGTCCTGGGCGCGCGCGGCAGGTCCAGCGCCAGGTCGTCGGCATCGATAACGCCGTCGCCTGACAGGTCGAAGAACACGTCGGTATAGTCGGCATCGATCAGGCCGAGGTTGGCCGTCAGCACCAGTCCGTCAGCCGGTTCTGCCGCGGCTTCCAGTTCCACCCCTTCGATCTTCGCGTCAGCCGTGTTGTAGATCGACTGGGCAAGGCCCGATGTCAGGCTGGGAACCACCACTTCGCGCTGCAGGTCCTTCACCTCGGTCCGGAACACCGCGGCCTGGGCAGACAGCAGGCGATCGGCCGATTGCCATTTCGCGCCAAGCTCGAAGGTATCGGCCCGCTCCTGGTCGAAGGCAGGCGATCCCAGTATCGCCGTCACTTCCTCGAAGGCATCGGGCTGGGTGATGCGGAAGTTGTAGCCGCCGGAACGGTAACCGCGCGCCCAGCTGGCATAGATCAGCGTGTAATCGTCCGGCGTGAAGCTGGCCACCACGCGGGGCGAAAGGTTCTTCCACGTGCGAGCATCGGCAAAGCCGTTGTTTTCGCCCGGCACCCGCTCACCGGCTACCGGACAGGTCCCGGCGATGACCGAGCAGGCGGGACGCGTGCGGACATAGGTGACCTCGGCATCCTTCTCCTCGCGCGACCAGCGCAGGCCGGCCTTGAGCGAAAGCTGGTCCGTGACATCGAAATCCACTTGTCCGAACAGGCCGTAGACATCGTTCGTCTGCATGCCGCCGCCATATTGCGGGGCCGCGCCGAAGAAGCTCAGGTCGCGCTGCTCGTCATAGGCAATCATCTGGTGGAAGATGTATCCCCCGGCGACCACGCGCAAAGGCCCGCTTTCGACCGCATAGGAAAGCTCGTTGGACCACTGGTCCTGCCAGGTTGCCGTGTCGCTGGCGAAGATCGGGGTGGGCGAGCTGTCGATATCGTTGCGGGTCAGCAGCTCGTATTCGCGCCAGCCGAAGATGTTGGTCAGCGTGCCGCCACCCAGTTCCAGCTCGGCACGCAGGGTGGCAAACAGGTTCTCGCTGTCATGGAAACCGCGCTCGTTGACCGAGACTTCAAAGGTATCGCGCGCGAACAGGCCGTTGTTGTGCGCCGGCGCGCCTTCGCCATCGGCATCGGTCAGTTCGACCTTGCCGACCAGCGTCAGCCTGTCTCCCAGCTTTGCCTTCACCGCCCCGCGCAGGATAATGGTTTCCGCGCGGCCATAGCTGCGGCCGTCGAAATCGTTGAGGAAGTAGCCTTCGTCTTCCGACGTCAGCATGCCGAGGCGAATGGAGACTGTGTCCGAGATCGGGCCGGAGATCACCGCGCGGGCGGAATACATGCCGCTGCCCCGGTCACCGTCTACCGGCCCTTCCCAGCCGAAACGGGCATAGCCGGTCCAGTAATCGGTCGGATCGGCCGTGCTGACCATGACAGCACCGCCCGTGGTGTTGCGCCCGAAGCTGACGCCTTGCGGGCCGCGCAGGATATCCACCTGGTCCACGTCCAGCGCATCGAACACGCTGCCTGCGTTGATGCCCATGTAGACCCCGTCCACGAACAGGCCCACGGCCGGATCGATCGAGGGGATCGAGCTGTTCACGCCCACCCCGCGGATCGAGAAATTGGCGACGCCCTTGAAGGTGCCCACGGTATCAAGGCCGACATTGGGCGCGACATAGGTGAGCGAGGACAGGTCCTGGAAGGCGCGCGCCTCAAGCCCATCGGCATTGATCGCGGAAACCGAGCCGGGATAGTCGGCAACGGTGAAGGCTGCATCCTTGGTGCCTTCCACCACGATCACGTCGAGGCGCTCGCCGTCTCCGGACCAGGCCAGCATCTCCTCCTCATCGGAGTTGTCCTGCGCCAAGGCCGGATATGCTGCGAGAAGGGCGATGGCGGATGCCCCGACACGCATGGCGAAACTGTTCATTGACGACCCCTGTACTGATCCGCCGCGCGCCTTACCCGCAGCCACGCCGGCCGGTCAAACCCGCATTGCTTGCAAGCCCATTAGGACAGCTTGCAGCCCCGCAATTGCCAGCGCCAGCGCTTGGGTGTATAGGCGCGGATCATGAGCCCCGGCTTTCACGAAGCAGCGCGCTTCGTCTGCCGGGGCCTTTCATTTTTCGCATTTGAAAAGGTCCGCCCATGTCCCGTCGCCGCCAGATTTACGAAGGCAAGGCCAAGATCCTGTATGAAGGCCCCGAACCGGGCACGATCATCCAGTATTTCAAGGATGATGCCACCGCCTTCAACGCGGCCAAGAAGGGCACGATCAACGGCAAGGGCGTGATCAACAACCGCATCAGCGAACATGTGTTCACCCGCCTTTCGCACATCGGCATCCCCACCCACTTCATCCGCCGCCTGAACATGCGCGAGCAGCTGGTGCGCCAGGTGGAGATCATCCCGCTGGAAGTGGTGGTGCGCAACGTGGCTGCCGGTTCCATTGCCAAGCGCCTCGGCATCGAGGAAGGCGAGATGCTGCCGCACACGCTGATCGAATATTACCTGAAGTCGGACGAGCTGAACGACCCGATGGTGGCCGAAGAGCATATCGCAGCCTTCAACTGGGCGAGCTTCGAGGAGATGCAGGACATCTCCGCCATGGCGATCCGCATCAATGATTTCATGTGCGGCATGTTCGCCGCCATCGATATCCGCCTGGTGGACTTCAAGCTGGAATTCGGCCGCATCTTCGATGGCGACTACAGCCGCGTGATCCTGGCTGACGAGATCAGCCCGGACAACTGCCGCCTGTGGGACTTCACCACCGGCGAAAAGCTCGACAAGGACCGCTTCCGCCGTGACATGGGCGGCGAGGAAGAAGCCTACCAGGAAGTGGCCCGCCGCCTCGGCCTGCTGCAGGGTGACAGCGATGGCCCCGGCGAAGTGCTCGACATGAGCGCCCACCGCACGCGCCTCAGGCAGACCCCGCCCAAGCCGAAGAAGTGAGGCAAAGGCGCACGCCAGCCATTGCCCGTTAAGCTGTCTTGCCCCATCTAGGCGGCATGAAATTGCGAATGATTACAGCGCTGCTTTGCGCAGCCGCCCTTCCGCTCACCGTTTCGGCCCCTGTGCTGGCGCAATCGCCCGACTACCAGCACCCGGAACGGGTGGTTCACGAGATCACCGCGCCTGAAGGCATTGTCGATCCCTTCGGCATCGCTGCAAGCGACCTTCCGCTCGATCCGGACTATCGGCTGGGCGTGCTTGGCAACGGCATGCGCTACGTCATCCGCCCGAATGGCACGCCCGAAGGGCAAGGCATGGTCTACCTGTGGATCAATGCCGGGTCCCTGGGCGAGGAGCCTGACCAGGCGGGCTATGCCCATTTCGTCGAGCACATGGCCTTCAACGGCACCACCAACGTACCCGAAGGCGAGATGATCCCGCTGCTCGAACGCGAAGGGCTGGCTTTCGGCCCCGATACCAACGCTTCGACCACTTTCGATCGCACGGTCTACCAGCTGAACCTGCCGCGCAATGACGAGGCGCTGCTCGACACCGCGCTGATGCTGATGCGCGAGACGGCCAGTGAAATGCTGATCGAGCCCGAAGCCGTGGCCCGCGAGATCGGCGTGATCCATTCCGAACTGCGCGTGCGCGACACCTACCAGCAGCGCGCCCTGATCGACCAGCTCAAGTTCCGCTATCCCGGTTCGAGCTTTGCCGAAAACTGGATCAGCGGCACGGAAGAAACCATTGCCAATGCCACGGCGCAGCGGCTGCGCGATTATTACGAACGCTGGTATCGCCCTGACAACGCCGCGATCATCGTGGTCGGCGATTTCGATGGCGCGGTGGTGGAAGCCAAGGTCCGCGAATATTTCGAGAGCTGGCAAGCCGCTCCGGTGGAGGAGCCCGCCTCGGCCGGTCCGTTCGACCTCGATCATGCGGGCGAGACCGATATCTACATCGACCCTGCCCTGTCCGCGCGGATCGACATTACCCGCCATGCCGCGTGGATCGACCGCCCCGACACGGTGGAGACCCGCCGCGAGCGGGTGCTGCGGCAGATCGGCTATGCCATCATCAACCGTCGCCTGCAGCGCCTTGCGCGCGAGGACAACCCGCCGTTCCGCTCTGCCGGGGTGGTGACGGAGGAAGTGTTCAGGGAAGCACGCAGCTCCTCCATCGTGATCAACGCCGCGGAAGGCGAATGGGAACGCGGCATGGCTGCGGCACAGGAAGAATATCGCCTGGCGATGATGTACGGCTTTTCCGAAGCCGAGGTGGCCGAGCAGGTGGCGAACCTGCGTGCCTCGATCGATTCCAACGCCGCCGGGGCTGCCACGCGCAACAACAGCGATTTCATCACCGGCGCGATGACGCTGCTGGAAGACGGACAGGTTCCCACCACGCCCGCCAGCGCCAAGGAGCGCTTCGAGGCGCTTGCACCCACGATCACGCCGGATGCCGTGCCGGAAGCGCTGAAGGCGGATTTCGTCCCGCTCGACAATCCCTTGATCCGCTTTGCCGGCCGCACCGCGCCCGAAGGCGGGGCAGAGGCGCTGCGCAATGCCTGGAACGCGGGGATGGAACTGGCGCTGCAACCGCGCGAGGAAGTGGCGGCGACCGAGTTCGCCTATAACGATTTCGGACGGCCCGGCATCATCACCAGCTACCTTGTCGAAGAACGGCTGGGCATCCACCAGATCACCTTCGCCAATGGCCTGAAACTCAACCTCAAGCCCACCGATCTGCAGGAGGACCGGATCAGCGTGGAGCTGAATATCGACGGCGGCGAAATGCTCGACACCCGCAGCCAGCCGCTGGCCACCGCGATGACCAGCTCGCTGATCGTGGGCGGCCTTGGCGAACACTCGCTGGATGAATTGCAGAGCGTGCTGGCGGGCAGCCAGGTGGGCATCAATATCGAGGCGGACGAGGAAACCTTCCGCTTCCGCGCCACCACCACCCCGCGCGACTTTGACCTGCAAATGCGGTTGTTTGCCGCCATGATCGTGGATCCCGGCTATCGTCCGCAGGGCGAGGAACAATATCGCCGCAACGTGGAGAATTTCTTCGCGCGGCTGAATGCAACGCCCGATTCCACGCTGGGCAATGCCCTTGGCGGCATCCTTTTCCGATAATGACCCGCGCTTCTCGCTGCGTCCGCAGGAGGAATATCTCGACCTCACCTTCGCCAAGTTGCGCGATGCCATCTCCGAACGCTGGCAGAACGGTGCGATGGAACTGGCAATCGTGGGCGATGTCGATCGTGCGCAGGCCATCGATCTGGTGGCGCGGACACTGGGCGCCTTGCCGGCACGCGAAAGCGAGTTCCGGGACTGGGCCGACAATCGCGATCGTGGGTTCACCGCTGATCGCTCTGCCCGCGTGCTTTACCACGAAGGGGAAGCGAACCAGGCCGTGCTGCGCATGATCTGGCCCACGCGTGACGGCGAGGACTTTGTCGAAATCCTGGAGCTGGAACTGTTGCAGGATGTCGTGCGCCTGCGCTTGCTGGATCGCCTGCGCGAGGAGTTGGGGCAGACCTATTCGCCGTCTTCCTCGGCCCAGCAGTCACGCGTCTGGCCCGGCTATGGCACCTTCACCATCAATGCCGCGATCACGCCGGAGGATGTCCCCGCCACGCGCGAGGCCATGCTGGACGTGATCGAGGACATTCGCCGCGCTCCGGTTGACCAGGACCTGTTGCAGCGTGCCCGTGCACCGCAGCTGGAAAACTTCGAGAACCTGCTGAAGACCAATGCCGGGTGGATGGCGCTGGCAGACCGTGCGCAGACACAGCCTGACAGGCTCGAACGCTATGTCCGTGCGCGGGAAACCATCCTGTCGGTAACCCCCGCAGACCTGCAGGAAATGGCGCAGCGTTACCTCGATCCCGAACAACGGCTGGAAATCGCCGTCCTGCCGCAAGCGGAGCAGTAAACGCGCGGCATAACAAGCGCTTGCCATGGCGCGCGCAAACAAGGATCATGCCGGCATAATGCAGACTGGGGGACCTCATGCGCCGCGCCATCATCATTTCCGCCTTGCTGGGCGTTTCAAACCCCGCGCTCGCAGCCGATGACGTGGAATATGGCGCTGCGCCCGGATGGGTGCAGCCTGCGCCTGCCCCTGCCCCGCCAGAGCGCTAGCATGGCGCCTTCAGCATCCTGCTGCGCGACATGCAGGCGCATTTCGATGACGAAGGCCAGCACCTTTACGAACACAGCCGCTTCCTGATCCAGACGAGCGAAGGCCTGGCGCTGGGCAATCTCACTCTGGCGTGGAACCCTGCTGCTGGCGGCCCTGACATCCACGTCCTCAAGGTCATCCGCGATGGCGAGGAAATCGACATCCTCAAGGACAACCGCTTTTCCATCTTCCAGCGCGAGGGCGGGCTGGAACAATCCATGCTCGACGGCTTGCTGACAGCCAGCCTGCAGGTGCCGGGCCTGCGCGTGGGGGACGAGCTGGAATTCGCCGTCACCACCCACAGCCAGGATCCGACGCTGCCCGATCACTCCTACGGCATCCTCCTGCTGCCATCGCTCCCCAGCCAGGGTGCCTATCGCGCCCGGCTGACCTGGGATGACGGCCACGAACCGCACTGGACAGCCCATGGCGACATTTCGGAAATGGTCGAGAGCGGCCGCAACAGCGTGACGGTGTCGATCGCGCAACCGGACCAGTTCGTGGTCACCGAGAATGCACCCTTGCGATACCCGATGGGCCGGATCATCGAATATTCCGCCTTCGAGGACTGGCCCGAGGTCTCCTGCAGCCTCTACCCGCTCTATGAACAGGCCGCCGTGATCCCGGCAGGGTCAGAGCTGGAAGGCGACGTGGCGCGGATCATGCGCAACCACAGCTCCGAAAGCGAACGCGCCCGGGCCGCGCTCAGGCTGGTGCAGGACCAGGTGCGCTATGTCTATGTCGGCCTCAACGGCGGGAACCTGACCCCGGCATCGGTCGAGGAAACCTGGGAGCGCCGATACGGCGACTGCAAGGACAAGACAGTGCTGCTGCTCGCCCTGTTGCAGGCCATGGGAATTGAAGCGGAGCCGGTAACGGTCAGCCTTTCCACGCTGGGTGCAGGTCTGGAAGCCTACCTGCCCAGCCCCGGCCAGTTCGATCATGTGCTGGTGCGCGCCACGGTGGACGGGCAGCAGGTCTGGCTGGACGGCACGCGGCATGGCGACACGCGGATGAACTCGCAGCCGCCCGAACCTTTCCGCAATGTCCTGCCGCTGACACGGGCTGGGGCAGAGCTGGAAACCCTGCCCTTCACGCCGCCCGAACAGCCGCAACGGATAAACATCACCGAAATGGACGCAACCGCCGGCATAGACCGGGACGTGGTGACGACAATGCGCATGATCCTGCGCGGTGCCGATGCCCTGCAATTGCGCGCCGTGCTGCAATCCTTGCCACCGGATGCGCTTGACCAGACGCTGCGCAATATCATGGGCGGGGAAAGCGGCTGGAAGGAGTTGCAGCAGCTCGACTGGTCATTCGACGAGGCGCAGGCGGCCATCACCGTCAGCGCAACAGGGCTGGACGAGCTGGACTGGGACCGGGCGGACGATTGGGCGATCACCGAGATCAGCATCCCCGGCGCGGGCTTCTACCCGCCCGCCCAGCGCCGTCGGCCGCCCCAGCAGGACTGCAGCCTGCCCTATCTCAACGATCCCTATGCCTTCACCTGCCATGTCACGACGATCAAGCCGCCCGAAACCTTCGGGTCGCAAGGCTGGGAGCATGACGTGGATGCCATGAACCGGCAGATCGGCGGGGTTGCCTACTGGCGCGTGGCAGACCTCAACGATGGCGAGGTCCGCACGATCATGAGCACGCGCACGGTCATGGACGAGATCACCGCCGCACAGGCGGAAGAAGCGAATGCGGCCATTCCCGATTTCGACAATGCGGTGAGCCATGTCGCCCTGCGCCGCGATTTCGACGGGGGCAGCCAGCTCGCAGTGGCAGGAGGCGGCATTTCCGCGGTCCCGGCCACCTACGATGTCAACTGGCTGAATGATGCCAGCGCCTGCCGCGCGCCGTCCTGATCGCGCGCGGCAGCTTCGTCGGTTTGCTTCAGGCCGGATCGATCAGGCCTTGCGCTTCTTCTTGCCAACCAGCTCGCGCTTGCCCCAGATGTAGATGCCGCTGATGGCGAGGAACGTCATCACGATACCGCTGATGAACACCAGCAGTTCCCAGACGATCCCGCCGATGGTGGCATAGTGCACACCGCGCATCCACGAGGACACGGCCTGCGCCCGCGTGGCTGGCGGCGGCGGACCGGCCCGGGCAGGGCTTTCCTCGATGCTCACTGCGCCGCCATCAAGCGGTACGGTCGCGGTGGCATCCATGCCGTCACCGGCAAGGGTAACCGTCCAGGCCCCGCTTTCGGCGGTCGGCGCGGTGATGCCGGTCGGCCGACCGTCATAGGCAGAGGTGGCCGAAGTGAGCGCGACCATCCAGGCAGCATCCTCGGCCTCCAGCAAGGTGCCTTCCGGCCCCCCGCCACCCCGGCGACGCTCGGGCTGTTCCACACCCGGTTCCACCAGCATGGCAAAGAAGCCGGGGAAGGAAATCCACGCCCCCGTGATCGCCTCGATGATCAGGACGATCGAGAGCAGGAAGCCTGACTGGCGATGGATGTTGAGCATCTTGCCATCGCGCTTCTGCCATTTGAGCGCCGCGAACATGCGCTTGAAACCGGGCCAGAACACGTAAATGCCGGTGACCGCGGAAATGGTCAGGAACAGGCCCATGATGCCCACGATCTGCCGGCCGATGCCGGGGATCAGGAACAGGCCGTGGATGAAGTGCATGTACCACATGAAGCCGCCGGCGCTGTCGGTATTGTCGATCACCGCGGCGCTGTCGGGATCGACATAAGCCTGCCGCGTCATTCCGCCCGGTGCGCCGATGCCGAAGGGCGGATCGGCATAGCCCGCGGTGGAGGCGATGATCGGCTCGCCCTCTGCGCCCAGTTCGATCCGCACGATCGGCCCGTAATCGGCCAGCGCTTCCCGCGCATTGGCAATGTGGGTTTCGCTGATGGCCGCAGGATCTGCCGTGGCGGCGACTTCGCGCTGCGGGTTGAGCAGTGCCTCTGTCTCTTCCGGCCACACCTGCGCGGAACCGGTTACGCCCAGCACGGCCATCGGGATCAGCAGGATGATGCCCAGCCAGCGGTGGACCCACAGCCAGGCCTGCCTGCGCTTGGCAGCGGGCGAGAGATAGGGCTGCGGCTTGGCTGCTGCGGGGGCGGCGTCTGCGGTGGTGGTGGCCTGGTTCATCTGCGTCCTCGAATCAATTCCTTCCCACGCTTAGTGAGAATCATTCGCAACAACAAGTCGCGAATTGTAGCGGCCCCTTCAATCCTTGTCTGGCCCGACAAGCTGCCACCAGGCTGACAGGGGTGAAAAGTACCTTCAAACCGGGGAGCAGCCACCTCGCCCCCTTGCCCTGCCACACGGCAATCGCCATAGGCTCTGGCATACCGACTCCACCCGTTTGACGAAGGGCCTGCCCTATGAAAGTCCGCATCCATGTCAGCCTCAAGCCCGGCGTGCTCGACCCGCAGGGCCGTGCCGTCCACCACGCACTGGAAGGCCTCGGCTTTTCCGGTGTCGAGGACGTCCGCATCGGCCGCCTGATCGAGCTGGACGTGGCCGATGGCACCAGTGACGAGGCGCTGGACGAGATGTGCCGCAAGCTGCTCGCCAACATGGTGATCGAGAACTACTCCATCGAGAAGCTGGAGAACGCTTGATGCGCGCTGCCGTCATCACCTTTCCCGGCTCCAATTGCGACCGCGACATGGCGGTGGCGATCGAGCGGGTTTCGGGCAAGGCACCGCAGCGCGTCTGGCATGGCGATGCCAGCCTGCCCGATGCCCTCGATTTCATCGCCCTGCCCGGCGGCTTTTCCTATGGCGACTACCTGCGCTGCGGATCGATGGCCGCCAACAGCCCGATCATGCGCGCGGTTGCCGAAGCAGCCGGCAAGGGCGTGCCCGTGCTGGGGGTGTGCAACGGTTTCCAGGTGCTGACCGAAAGCGGCCTCCTGCCCGGCGCGCTGATGCGCAATGCCGGCCAGACCTTCATCTGCCGCACGGTCAAGCTGAAGGTGGAGAACGGCCACTCGATCTTCACCGGGCGTTATGACGAAGGCCAGATCATCGACATTCCCGTGGCGCATCACGATGGCAACTATTTCGCCGATGCCGAAACGCTGGACCGCCTCGAAGGCGATGGCCGCGTGGCCTTCCGCTATGCCGAGAGCGTCAACGGATCGCAGCGCGACATCGCCGGCATCCTGAACGCCGGCGGCAACGTGCTGGGCATGATGCCACACCCCGAACGCGCAGTGGACGCGGCCCACGGCGGCACCGATGGCGTGGCGCTGTTCGAGAGCGTTTTCGACAGCCTTTCGGTGGTTTGATCCTGATTGGCATTGCGAAGGCACGGATGCGCCTTCGTGAAGGGAATCAGGCAGCAGCGATATTGCGGCGGCGGACAACCAGGCTGAGTGCTTCCTTGGCCGGCATGGGCCTTCCGAAATAGAAACCCTGGATCTTGGTGCATCCCAGTTCGCGCACCATGGTGGCCTGTTCCTCGTCCTCCACGCCTTCGGCCGTGGTGGACATTTCCAGGCTTTGCGCCATCGCCACCACCGCGTGGATGATCGCCAGGCTTTCCGGGCTCTTCTGCGCCGCGCCCTGCACGAAGCTGCGGTCCACCTTGATGGTGGAGAAGCGCAGGGTGCGCAGGTATCCGAGCGAGGAATACCCCGTTCCGAAGTCATCCAGCGCGACCGAGCAGCCCAGCGCCATGATCTCCTCCAGCGTCTGGCGCGCAGTGCGGCCATCGCGCAGGAAAACGCTTTCGGTCACTTCCACTTCAAGGCGGTGTGCCGGCAGGTTGGCATCCGCCAGGGCGCGCACCACCGTTTTCGGAAAGTTCGGCTCCAGCAGTTGTTCGCCCGAAACGTTCACTGCCACCTTGATGTCATCGGGCCAACTGGCAGCGTGGCGGCATGCTTCGCGCAGCACCCAGTCCCCGATCGGCACGATCAGGCGGGTGTCCTCGGCAAGCGGGATGAACTTTGCCGGACTGACGAAGCCGTGGCTGCTGCTGTTCCAGCGCAACAACGCCTCGAAACTGACAACGCTTTCCGACTTGGCGTTCACCACCGGCTGGAAATGCACCTCCAGCTCCTCGTTGCCGATCGCGTTGCGCAGCGATGCTTCCAGCTTCAGGCGCTCCTCGGCATTGGAATGCAGGGTCGGCTGGAAGGCGCAATGCTCTCCGCCACCCTCGTCCTTGGCGCGGTAGAGCGCAAGGTCGGCATTGCGCATGATCGTCTCGACATTGTTGCCATCGCGCGGCCCCAGGGCCGATCCGACGCTGGCCCCGATGTAGAGCGTGTGATTGTCCACGGTATAGGGCGCGGAAACGGCGGCAATGATGTCCAGCGCCAGGTTGCGCACATAGCCGGGCTTTGCCGCATCGCGGATCACCACGGCAAATTCGTCGCCACCCAGGCGGCCGACCTGCTCGTTCTCGCTCATCACCGACTGCAGGCGCTGCGAGACCTGCGCCAGCATCTTGTCGCCGATGTGATGGCCCAGGGAATCATTCACCGCCTTGAAGCGGTCGAGGTCGATCATCAGGAAGGCGCAGCGCGTCTTCCATTGGTCGGCATAGCGCAGCGCATCGCCCAACGCCTCGGTCAGCATCATGCGGTTGGGAAGCCCGGTGAGCGTATCGTAGCGGGCCAGATAGGCGATCTTTTCCGAGGATTCGCGCTGTTCGGTCACGTCGGAGCCGACACCGCGGAACCCCTTGAACGATCCGCGATCATCGAAGGTCGGCGTGCCGGACAGCTCCCACCAGCGACGGTTGCCGCCGATTTCGACCTGGACGGTGAGGTTGGAGAAACTCTCGCGCCGCTTCAGCCGGTCAGCCAGCTCATGCACGCTGGCCGGCAGGTCGCCCTTGGCCCACTTGCTGCCGGCAAGCATTTCGACAAGGCGCTTGCCTTCCACGCTCTTGGAATCGCTTCCCAGCGCGTAGGCGAAGCGCGGACTGGCCGCTTTGATCTTGCGGTGGGAATCGACCTGCCACAGCCAGTCTGCCTCGTTCTCCTCGAACTCGCGCAGCAGCAGCGATACGACCTCGTCCTTCTCTGCCACACCGGCTTCGGCAATGCGCGCGGTCAGGAAGATGCGGGCGGCATTCAACGTGCCACTGGAAACAATCACGCAGAACAGGGCGGAGGCCACGGCAAAGACCCACGCCCCTTCGATCACGAAGGAATAAATCGCCGCAAGCCCGCAGATCCCGGCCCACAACAGGGCAGTCATCGGCGCCTTGGCCATGGTGAGCGCAGACCCGGCGACGAGCATCGCCACCACGGTCCACAAGGCGAAATGCTCCACCTCGCTGCCCATCGGGGCAAAGGCGAGCAAGGAAAGACCACAGCTGCTGGCCATTGCGGAAACAGCCACCGAATGACGATCGAACTCGCGCCGTGTCATGCGCCGCTGGTCAAGGTCGGCCATCGCGGTCTCGGACTTCACGACATTGGTGACCGACAGCGCCACGGCCAGTGTCCACGCCGCCAGCAAGATCCATGGAACGGTGTTGATATACAGCAGCAGCACGATCAGCACCGCGAGGAGATGGCCCAGGATGCGAACCCTGCTGTTGGCGTGAAGCTCGCGATACTGGAGGGCGTGCAGGCGCCCCCAGTCCCCCTCGTCGGGGTCCTTGAAACCCAGTACCTGCATCGCGCTGAGACGCAGCGGCAGGCCCGGCAATCCGGTGTAGTTCTCGCTCACATGGCGGGAATAGGGCGCAAACCCTTATTTTGAGGTAAATTTCCCGTGAAAATCCGCGGGAATACGCAAGTTATTCAACCGTCACCGATTTTGCGAGATTGCGCGGCTGGTCAACGTCGGTGCCCTTCACGCAGGCGACGTGGTAGGCGAGCAGCTGCACCGGCACGGCATAGACCAGCGGTGCGATCAGCGGATGGACCTTGGGCATCTCGATCGTGGCCATGCAGCCCGCACCCGCTTCGGCGATGCCGTCAGCGTCGGAAATCAGCACGATCTTGCCGCCGCGCGCAGCCACTTCCTGCATGTTGGAAACGGTCTTTTCGAACAGCGGTCCGGATGGGGCCAGAACGATCACCGGCACATCCTTGTCGATCAGCGCGATGGGGCCGTGCTTCATCTCGCCCGAAGCATAGCCCTCTGCGTGGATGTAGCTGATTTCCTTGAGTTTCAGCGCCCCTTCCAGCGCCAGCGGGAAGTCCTGCCCACGACCCAGGTACAGCACGTCACGCGCCGGGGCGATCAGCGGGGCGATGGCCTGGATTTCCGCATCATGATCAAGCGCCGCATTGAGGCAGGCAGGCGCTTCCAGCAGGTGTTCGACGATGGCGGCTTCCTCGGCCTCGGACATCCGGCCCTTTTTCACCGCGAAATGCGCGGCAAGCGCTGCCAGCACGGCCAGCTGGCAGGTGAAGGCCTTGGTCGAGGCGACGCCGATTTCAGGGCCTGCATGGGTGGGCAGCAGCAGGTCCGCCTCGCGCGCCATGGTGCTGGTGGGCACGTTGACGACAACGGCGATGGTCTGCCCTTCGGCCTTGCAATGGCGCAGCGCTGCCAGCGTGTCCGCCGTCTCGCCACTCTGCGAGATGAACAGCGAAAGGCCGCCTTCCCTCAGGATCGGCTCGCGGTAACGGAACTCGGAGGCGAAATCGATGTCCACCGGCACGCGGGCGAAACTCTCGAACCAGTATTTGGCGACCATCGCCGCATAATAGCTGGTGCCGCAAGCGACGATGGTGATGCGGTCGACGGCGGAAATGTCGAAATCGATCTGCGGCAGTGCCACCTTGCGTTCCAGCGGGCGCAGGTAGCTTTGCAGCGTCTGTGCCACCACTGTCGGCTGCTCGAAGATCTCCTTCTGCATGAAGTGGTGGAAATTTCCCTTTTCGATGGCAGCGGCACTGGCACCCGAAGCGACGACATCGCGCGTTACCGGATTGTTTTCACTTTCGAAAATTTTCGCGCCCTCGCGCGTGATGACAACCCAGTCCCCTTCTTCGAGATAGGTGATGCGCTGCGTGAGCGAGGCAAGCGCCAATGCGTCCGACCCCAGAAAGGTCTCGCCCTCGCCATAGCCCACCACAAGGGGCGAGCCGAGGCGTGCGCCGATCAGCATGTCCGGATGCGAACGGAAGGCGATGGCCAGCGCAAAGGCCCCGCGCAGGCGCGGCAGGACTTCGGACACCGCCTCTTGCGGGCTTTTGCCAGCTTCGACCTGTTCGGACACCAGATGCGCCACGATCTCGCTGTCGGTCTCGCTTTCGAATGTGCGGCCGCGCTCCTGCAACTCGGCACGCAGCGAGGCGAAGTTCTCGATAATGCCATTGTGCACGATGGCGACTTCGCTGGTGGCGTGCGGGTGGGCATTGCGGGCCGTGGGCGCGCCATGCGTGGCCCAGCGGGTATGCGCTATGCCGACATTGCCGGGTGCGGGATTGGCCGCGACCTCGGCCACGAGGTTGGCAAGCTTGCCCTCTGCCCGACGGCGGACCATCTGGCCCACGTCCAGCGTGCAGATACCCGCGGAATCATAGCCGCGATATTCCATCCGCCGCAGGCCATCCACCAGCCTGTCTGCCACCGGCTGCGTGCCGACAATCCCGATAATTCCGCACATGGATGCGAGAGCCCCCAGTTGATGTGATGACCGGCCCTAGCACATGCCGGTTGGCAAATGGTGTATGCCGGATACACGCCGCATTGCCTCGCAGCGCCTGAACCGGCGATTGCCGTGGTTAACCCAGGCGGCGATCAGGCCGCAAATACCACTGCGTCGGCTTCCTGCGCCACCATCTTTCCCGGCTCCAGCGTGGCAGTACCCTCCTGCTCTCCCGGCACGACATTGTAGGGCGCAAAGATGATGCGGCTGAAATCGGGCGCTTCGACATGCACGCGGATCGCGCGTTCATAGCCTTCCTCGCCGATACCGCCCTCGATGGCGACATGGGCCACGGTGGTGGCCACGATGATCTCGTCCGCGCTCGCCTGCCCGGCAAGCAGTTCCTGCGTCCTGGTATAGATTTCGTCCAGCGGTTCGGTGCTGCTCTCGTCAGCCACGCGCACGAATTCGATATCGCCACTCTTGCCGGCACGAGCGCCGAAGGGGATCAGCTTGCCCTTTTCCGCCAGCAGCTGGAACGCGAAATCGCGCGATGCCTCCAGCATGGCACCCAGTTGCGCGTCGCCTACCTTCTGCTCTTCAGCCATTGTTCTTCGCCTGCTCTTTCTTCTTCATCGCGTCATGGAAACGGTCTGCCCAACCCGGCTTCACCAGCTGTTCGGCGCGTACCATGCGCAGCTCGCCATCCGAAACATCGCGGCTTACGGCACTGCCGGCCGCAACGATGGCATCCGCCCCGATCCTGACCGGCGCGATCAGCGCGGAGTTGGAGCCGATGAAGGCGCCCGGGCCGATCACCGTCTGGTGCTTGAAATAGCCATCGTAATTGCAGGTGATGGTGCCAGCGCCGATATTGGCGTTGGCCCCCACCGTGGCATCGCCGAGGTAGGTCAGGTGGTTGGCTTTCGCACCCTCGCCCAGCGTGGCGTTCTTCATTTCCACGAAATTGCCGACCTTGCTGTTCGCTTCCAGCACCGCGCCGGGGCGCAGGCGCGCATAGGGGCCGATTTCCACCCCTTCGTGCAGCGTTGCGCCCTCCAGGTGGCTGAAAGCGCGGATGCGGACATTGTCCGCCACCGTGACGCCGGGGCCGAAGACGACGTTCTGTTCCACCAGCACGTCCTGCCCCAGCACGGTATCGTGGCTGAAGAACACGGTCTCGGGCGCGGCCAGCGTTGCGCCGTTCGCCATGGCCTCGGCGCGCCTCGCCTGCTGGAAGCGCGCTTCGGCATCCGCCAGTTCGGCGCGGCTGTTGATGCCGGCCACCTCATCGGGATCCTGGGTGACGACGACCGCGGTCGGAATATCGCTCGCGATGGCAACATTCACGACATCAGGCAGGTAGAATTCGCCCTGCGCATTGTCGTTCTTCACCTCGCCCAGCAACTTGAACAGGATGTCGCCGCGCACCGCCATCAGGCCGGAATTGCACAGCGGGCATTCCCGCTCCTCTGGCGTGGCATCCTTGAATTCGACCATCTTCACGATGCGCCCGTCCTCGGCGATCACGCGGCCATATTGCAGCGGATCCCATGGCTTGAAGCCGAGCACCACCACCGCCGGCGCATCGTCCTGATGGAGACGATCCAGCATCGCGCCCATCGTCTCCGCACGCACGAACGGCACATCACCGAACATCACCAGCACATCTCCGGCAAAACCGGTCAGCGCATCGCGGGCCTGCATGACCGCGTGGCCAGTGCCGAGCTGCTGGTCCTGAACGGCAAATGTCGCGCGCCCGGCAAGATGGCTTTCCACCTGTTCGCGCCCTTCGCCCACGATCACCACGGTGCGATCCGCACCTAGCCGCTCTACCTGGCCCAGCAGGTGGTCGATCATCGGCTTGCCGCCGATTTCGTGCAGCACCTTGTGCCGCTGGCTTTTCATCCTGGTGCCCTTGCCGGCGGCAAGAACCACGGCGGCGATCGGTCTGTCAGCATCCCTCATGGGCACCGCCATGCCACCAAATCATTGCGGTTTCCACCACCCTGCGCCACAGCGCGCAGACATGAGCACATTTCCTTTCCGCATCGTGGGTTTCGACCTTGATGGAACTCTGGTGGATTCCGCCCTCGACCTTTGCCCCGCCGTCAATGAGGCGCTGCTGGCCGCCGGTCGCGAAACGGTATCGCTGGACACCACCCGTTCGCTGATCGGCGGCGGCGCGCGGCGCATGCTGGAGCGGGCGCTGGAAGTGACCGGCGGCCCCGTGGAAGCGGCCGAGTTCGAGCGGCTGCATGACGCGCTGCTGGAACACTACACCGCCAATATCGCCGCGAACACGCAGCCTTATGACGGCTGCCTGAAGGCACTGGACGAACTGGACGCGCTGGGTTGCCGGCTGGCCGTTGTCACCAACAAGGCCGAAGACCTGGCACGCAGGCTGCTGGCCGAACTGGACATGACGGACCGTTTCGCCAGCATCATAGGCGGGGATACGCTGGGCCGCGAGCGCGCCAAGCCGGCACCCGACATGATCCACGAAACCATCGCCCGCTGCGGCAGCGGCAGCTTTGCGATGGTCGGCGATTCGACCTTCGACGTGCTGGCCGCGCGCAATGCGGGCGTTGCCGTGGCCGCCTTCAGCTTCGGCTACCACGATGTGCCGCCGCACGAGCTCGGGGCGGATGCGCTGCTCGATCATTTCGACGAACTGGTGCCTGCGCTCACAAGCCTTTGACATTGCGACCGCTTCTGGCAGTCTTGCCCGATCGCGCCTCGAGGTGCGATCGGACTGGGGATTTTCATTGGAATACGATCAGGGCATTGCCGCGCTGCAATCGCGTGCGCGGCTGGCAACTCTCGCCAGCTGGGCTATCATCGGCACGCTGGTGGCCTTCTCCAGCTTCGAGCTGGCCGAGGCGCTGGGCATCATCACCACCTTCACCATGAGCGAGACGATGCTGATCCTGTTCTCGATCGTCGGCGTTGCCCAGACGCTTGCCTACATTGTCTCCGTGGTTCTGGTGGCGATGTGGATCCACCGCGCCCATGCCAACCTGCATGACAGGGGTTACGAGGGGCTGGCATTCACGCCCGGCTGGGCTGTCGGCTGGTACTTCATCCCGTTTGCCAACCTGGTGATGCCCTTCAAGGCAATGCGGGAACTGTGGCACGCCACCTTCGGTACGGCAGACCGCTATGATGCCCCGGCCCCGACGGACATCACGCTGTGGTGGACCTTCTGGATTGTCGGGAACATCATCTCTTCCATCAGCACCCGCTTGTCGCTCGGCGCGATGGATGATGCGACCTTCCGCATGTCCTCCACCATCGGTGTGGTGTCGTCGATCCTGACGATTGCCTGCGCCTTCAAGCTGATCGGGCTGATCCGCGATATCACCGCGGGACAGGAAAGCGGCGTGGGTGCGGCGGCCGCGTTCGAATAGGCTGCCTGCCCGGGTTCAGCCCTGGTCCACGGCCTTGACCAGGCGGCGCTCGACCGGGGCCAGCACGTTGGACAGGTCCGATCCGCGCTTCAGGACCTGTCCGTGTTCGCCGAACAAGGCCCACATGCCCTGGCGGTTGCGCAAGGCGGGGCGCTTTTCCAGCCGCATCTGCGGTTGGTCGGCGGTGCGACGGAAGGCCGCGAACACGGCGCAATCCTTGGTGAAATCCATCGCGTAATCGCGCCATTCACCGGCGGCGACCATGCGGCCGTAAAGGTCGAGGATACGGGACAGCTCGGCACGGTCGAAGCCCACCTGCCGGGGCGGACGCTGGCCGGAAAAGGGAACGACATTGCCGAACGGGCTTGCGCCCACGCCGGGATTGGGCCGCATCAGCTATCCGTACCGCTCTTGCGCGCAGCAGGCACATCAAGCGGCAACTGCTGCTGGCGAATGGCCTGCAATTCAGCCTTCAGCGCGGCCAGTTCCTTTTCCAGCGCATCGACCCGCGCATTGTCCGGCTCGCACGGCTCGTCACACGGCGTGCCATAGGGAATGAACTCGCGCAGCCAGGTTTCGGCCGGGACCAGCGTGGAACGGGCCTTGAGACCGATCATCGTCGCGCCTTCGGGGACATCGTCGGTCACCACGGCATTGGCACCGACACGGGCACGTTCACCCACGGTGATCGGGCCGATGACCTGCGCCCCCGAACCGATGATCACATTGTCGCACAGCGTCGGGTGGCGCTTGCCGCCCTGGCCGCTGGTGGGGTTGGTGCCGCCCAGCGTGACGCACTGGTAGATGGTGACGTTGTCACCGATCTCGGCCGTTTCGCCGATCACCGTGAAACCGTGGTCGATGAAGAAGTTCTTCCCGATCTTGGCGCCGGGATGGATATCGATTGCCGTCATCCAGCGGCTGAAATGGTTCACCAGGCGCGCAAGGAAGAACAGGTCCGCCTCGAACAGCCAATGCGCCAGGCGGTGATAGGCCAGCGCCCAAACACCCGGATAAAGCAAGATTTCCCAGCGCGAACGGGGCGCAGGGTCCCGTGCACGCACGGAGTCCAGATAGCTGATCAGGCGTTCAAACATTGCAAGAACCAGTTTCCCACCAAAACATTTTCAAAGCAAGCGCGGCTCTTCCGGGCCTTGCACCGCTTCAAGGGCAGCGCGCCATATACCCATGCTAGGTGGGGATTTTCTTTCCAGGCTCAAGCGGTCAATCATTTCCACCAGTCTTTCCAGCGCTTGCTGGGATCGCGGCGCGCGCGGCACGAGGTATTCGGCGGCATCGGGGCCAAGCGGCAAGGCCCTCTCCGCCGCGAGCGAGAGGAGCAGTTCCGCCGCAATTGCATCATCGGGCGGGCCGATTTCCAGCTGCAGGACTGCGCCCAGCCGCGACCTAAGGTCAGGCAGGGTGATCTCCCACGGCGGCTCCCCGCCCACAACCAGCAAGGGCGTGCCGCTTTCCTGCGCTCGGTTCCAGCGATGGAACACCTCGTCCTCGGCCATGTCCTGCGCATCGTCCAGCGCATCGCCGGCACCGCTGGCCGCGAACCAGCGCGCGAACAGCGACTTGCCCGAACGCGGCGGCCCGGTCAGCAAGGCTGTGCGAAAGGGCCAGTTTTCCGGGGCAGAGAGCGCTTCTGCCACATGCCTGTTGCCAGCACCGATGATGATGCGCTGCGGACCGGAGGTTCCGGCTTTCAGCGGCAGGGCGATCTGCGACGGGGCAATCGGCGGGGACATGGCAGCAAGTGTGCGCCCTGTCAGCGCGATATGGCAAGCGCGTTGGCGCCTTCCGTCACGCTCCAGCCGTTGGCGCGCAGGGCTGCCGCCAGTTCGGACAGGCTGCCGGCATAATCGACCCGGATCACCGAAGTGCCGCCGATAGCCGTGCTGGTCACCGAAAGGCCGCGCACCCCTGCAACGGCGCGAAGGCCGGACAAGGCGCCGTCGAAACTGCGCGGATCGGGCGTTGCCGCCTGCACCGTGATGGCGGTGATGACGGGTGCCTGCACCGGGGCCGCACCGTCGAGCACCGGTTGCGCCTCGATGATCGGCATCTCGCCGGCCAGGGCCGCTTGCTCGGCCTGTTCGGCGGCGGCGGCGGATTCCAGCAAGGCGCGGATTTCGGGGCTGATTTCGACCATGTCGAGCGTCAGCGTGGGATCGGGGCGCAAGGTTCCGCGTGCCAGCGCCGCCTGGAAGATATCGTCGAAACGGGCGACGGCCCGCTCCATCATGTCCGGCACCCCAGCGGCGCTATCGGCATCCAGCGTGAACTGCGCGAGGAAGCGGTTATCCGGCCCGTAGCGCGCGGTGAAATGACCTTCCACCGGACCGCCGGGCCACTGGTATTCCAGCCGCGCGACGGGAATGAGGACATCGGCAGCGCTGAACTGGTCCAGCACCACGTTCCACCAGGCCCGGCTGCGACGGCCGGTCTGGCCGTAGGTCAGCAGCAGGGATTCGCCGCCGGCACCCGAGGGACGCACGTAATCGATGGTAGAGGATCCGAACTGGTATTCCGCCCATGCCCGCTGCCAGTCATTGCGGTATTCGAACATGGTCTGGGTTCCGGCAGTCACCGTCACCGGCAAGGTGAGCATGGGGGCCGAGCGCGCCTGAGCACCGCCGCCGCCCAGCAAGCTGCCTGCCCGCTGGCGATCGAAGATCACGCCCAGGCGCGCGACATAGCGGCGCGGGCCGATCTGTTCCTCCTCGACGACGATCGCGGAAACCAGCCCTTGCAGGCGCGAATCGGGAATGTCGGGACCATCAAGCCGTTCCCACGCGATACGCTGCGCCTCGCGCCAGCCCTTTTCGCGGGCATCGCGCGGATTGTCGCCGCGCACATCCACCTCGATGCCGCGCACGTCGATATCGGTCGAACTGGCCACCGGGGCGATCCCGCGTTCGCCGGAAACCTGCGCAAACAGCGCCGCACCGGCGGCAACCAGCAGCAATACGGGCGCAATGGCCAGCAAGGCGAGGCGGTGCGATTGCATGGGAGAAGGGGCGGCAAGGCTACTCATCGGGGAAATCGCGGCCCTTTTGCCGAAAGGCGAGTGGAAATCCAAGCGCGAATGCGCCATTGGCACTTCATGGGTTCGAACGACACATCCTATACATACGAGCAGGCCGGCGTTTCCATCGATGCCGGCAACAGGCTGGTGAAGGCCATTGGTCCACTGGTGAAGGCAACCATGCGCCCCGGCGCGGACGGAGAGATCGGCGGCTTCGGCGGTTTCTTCGATCCCAAGGCCGCGGGCTACAGGGATCCGCTGCTGGTGGCGGGCAATGACGGTGTGGGCACGAAGGTGAAGCTCGCCATCGACCATGACCGGCATGACCGCATCGGCATCGACCTTGTCGCAATGTGCGTGAACGATCTGATCGTCCAGGGCGCGGAGCCGCTGTTCTTCCTCGACTATTTCGCCACCGGCAAGCTGGAGAACGGCATCGCCGAACGGGTGATCGCCGGCATTGCCGAAGGCTGCAAGATGGCCGGCTGCGCGCTGATCGGCGGCGAAACCGCGGAAATGCCCGGCATGTATGCCGCCGGTGATTATGACCTTGCCGGTTTCTGCGTCGGCGCGGTGGAGCGCGGCGAACAGCTGACGGGCGAGAAGGTTGCCCCCGGCCACGTGCTGCTGGGGCTGGCAAGCTCGGGCGTCCATTCCAACGGTTATTCGCTGGTCCGCCGCCTGGCCGCGGACAAGGGCTGGAAGATGGAATCACCCGCGCTGTTCGACCAGGACCGACTGCTGGTGGACGCGCTGATCGAACCGACGCGCATCTATGTGAAGAGCCTGCTGCCGGTCATCCGCTCGGGCAAGATCGATGCGCTTGCCCATATCACCGGCGGTGGCCTGCTCGAGAACGTGCCGCGCGTGCTGCCTGATGGCGCGCACGCGGTTGTCGATGCCGACAGCTGGGAACTGCCGCGGCTGATGGCCTTCCTGCAGGCGCAGGGCAACATCGAGCCGGGCGAGATGGCGCGCACCTTCAATACCGGTATCGGCATGTTGCTGGCCGTCACGCCGGACAATGTGGCCGGTGTCACCGCAGAGCTGGAAGAAGCGGGCGAGACCGTGTTCCGCATCGGCGAGATCGTGGAAGGCGCGAAAGGCTGCACCGTGAAGGGTTCGGCGGGCACATGGTCTGCCAAGGCCAACTGGGAAGCCACGCATAATGCCTGAGGCACAGGCCTCACGCAGCGAAGCGGTAGGCCGCAAGCCAGCGTCCTCAGGCAGCGAAGCGGCAGGCCACGGCAGGAAGGCCAAGGTGGCGTGCCTGCTTTCGGGCAATGGCACCACCATGTCTTCCTTGCTGTTTGCCTCCAAGCTGCCGGGTTGCCCCTATGAAATCGTGCTGGTGGCATCGAACGTACCCGATGCGCCGGGACTGAAGATCGCCGCGGCGGAAGGGATCGCCACCTTCGCCCAGGACCACAAGGGCATGAGCCGCGAGGATCACGAGGCGATCATGGATGCCGCCCTGCGGAAGAGCGGCGCGGAATATCTCGCCCTGTGCGGCTACATGCGCATCCTCACCGCCGGCTTCGTCGAAGGGTGGGAGGGACGCATGGTCAACACCCACCCTTCCCTGCTGCCCAAGTACAAGGGTCTGGACACCCACCAGCGCGCGATCGATGCGGGCGAGGAATTCGGCGGCTGTTCGGTGCATATCGTCACGCCGAAACTCGATGGCGGGCCGCTGCTCGGCCAGATGCCTGTGGCGATCCTGCCGACAGACACCGGGGAAAGCCTGGGCAAGCGCGTGATCCTGGCCGAATACCAGCTCTACCCGCGCATGTTCGCCGATTATGTCGGGCGACATAACCGCGTCGACTGGCTGCTGGAGCAGGTCTCGCAGCGCGCCCTTGCCCTGCCCGAAGTGGAAGCGCGCGAAAGCCACGGCGCCCCCGGTTGGCGCACCAGCGGCAAGAGCGGCAGGTTCTTTGCATATCTTTCCGAATTCCACCATGGCGAACCGCATATCGGCCTGCTGGTCAGGACGAGCGGGCAGGACGAGCTGCTCTCGCTGGTCGAACAGGCGCCCGATACCTACTACAAGCCCGCCTATTACGGCGCGAGCGGATGGGTCGGCCTGATCCTCAACCGGCCCGACCTCGACTGGGCGCATGTCGAACAATGGCTCGAACGCAGCTGGGCATCGGTTGCCCCCAAGCGCTTGACGAAACTACGCAAAATCGCTGATCAGTTCTGACCATGGCCAGCATCCCGCATCGCCCCCACCTGCTTGCAAAATCGCGTTCGGCGGTGCTGGCGGACAAGGCGATCGCGGCGATCTGGGACAAGGGACTGCACGCGCAGCCGCCGCTGGAGGTGGACGCGCTGTGGCGCATCGGCGCGCGTGGCTTTTCCGCAGAGGACGAGGCCTTTGGCCGCAGCGCGCAGGAAGTGGCCGACTTCCGCGAGCGGCTCGCCATGCTCTGCAAGTCCCTGCGCGAGGAGGCGGACCTCAACGCGTTGGGGCACACCATGGCCTATGGCCAGATCACCAGCGCCATCCGCGTGCGTCATTCGCTGGGCCGGCAATGGCGGCAAAGGCCCGGGATCGAAAAGACACCCATCGTCGCCCCGATCATCGTGGTGGGGCAGATGCGGGCGGGCACCACGCGGATGCACCGCCTGCTGGCGGCCGATCCGGCCCATGCAGGCACCTGCCTCTATCATGCGATGAACCCTGTGCGATCCTTCCCGGACTGGCGGCCGCTCAAGACATGGCTGGGCCTTTCCCTGGCACGCAGGATCAATCCGTGGATCGACAACATGCACCCCTTCGGCGCAACCCGGGTGGACGAGGAGTTGCCGTGGCTGGCCCATGCGCTGTCCCCCGCCGCGCTGGAAGCGCAATACCGCATCCCCAGCTACGTGGCCTTCAGCGAGAACCGCGATGCCGCGCCGGTCTATGCCGAGTTCGAGAGGATGCTGCGTACCGATGCGGCGATGATGCGCAATGCCGCCCTGCCCCGTGTGCTGAAATGCCCGCAATATGCCGAGGACCTGGCCGCGCTGCTGGACCGCTTCCCCGCTGCCCGGGTGGTGGTGACGCGCCGCTGCCGCGAGGAAGTTCTGGCGAGCACGATCTCGGTCGTCTCGTGCCAGATGGCCTACCAGAGCGACAGCGTGGAACTGGGCAGCATAGAGCGTGAGTGGCAACGCAAGCTGGAACTGCGCGAGACACGCGTGGAGGATGCCTTGCGCAGCTTCGATGGTCCCGTGGCCGAAGTGGATTTCAACGACCTTGGCGAGGACTGGGCGCGCGAGATCGCCCGCGTCTATCGCGAACTGGGGCTGGACCTTACAGAGGAAGCGCTTGCCGCCATGCGTGCCGAGCAAGGCAGGGCCGCGCGCTCACCGCACCACGGCCACCGCCTCAGCTACAGCAAGCTGGCTGACGCCTGAGCGCCCCGGGCCTAGGCTGCTGCCTTGGCCTTCTTCACGATCAGGCCGATCTCGTCGATCAGCGCAAGGCGCTTCTTCTTCAGCGTCTCGGCATATTCGTCGGAAGTGTTCTCGATCTCGCTCTCGATGCGGTGAATCTCGCGATTCACGTCGTGGTACTTGTCTGCCAGGTTCTGGAAGTGCGCATCTTCCATCTTGAGCTTGTGGAGGATGTGGTGATCCTGCGGGAATTCGTCAGCGAGTTCGTGGGGCGTATGGGACATGTCTGATCCTTTCGTCAG
This sequence comes from Alphaproteobacteria bacterium, assembly GCA_030424845.1. Lineage (GTDB taxonomy): Bacteria > Pseudomonadota > Alphaproteobacteria > Sphingomonadales > Sphingomonadaceae > Alteraurantiacibacter. The sequence goes on from JAUHWC010000001.1 coordinate 619,916, forward strand.
TCCGTTTCCCCACAGCTAGGCGATTCGCCGAGCGTCCACCTTGCGCGCAATCAAAAACCCCGCCGGACGTGATGCCCGACGGGGTTTTTGACGGTTGCCTGTCCTGCCGCGTGGTTGCAGGAGGACGCGCGTTCCCGAATGCGGGAAGATCAGCCGACGATTTCGTCTTCGTTGAAGAAGAAGGCGATCTCGATCGCGGCGTTCTCGTCGCTGTCCGAACCGTGGACCGAGTTGGCTTCGATCGATTCGGCATAGGTCTTGCGGATGGTGCCCTCGGCAGCGTCCGCCGGGTTGGTGGCGCCCATCACGTCACGGTTGCGCTTCACGGCGTCTTCGCCTTCCAGCACCTGCACCACGACCGGGCCGCTGATCATGAAGTCCACCAGTTCGCCGAAGAAGGGGCGTTCCTTGTGAACGGCATAGAAGCCTTCAGCCTGTTCGCGGGTCATGTGGATGCGCTTGGAGGCAACGACGCGCAGGCCGGCTTCTTCCAGCATCTTGGTGACCGCACCGGTCAGGTTGCGGCGCGTGGCATCGGGCTTGATGATCGAAAAAGTGCGGGTGACCGCCATGGGGTGTTCCTTCACGAATGTTCTATGTGTGATCCTGCGGCTTCCCGCCTTGCGGAAAGCACTCGCGCGCGCCCCTAGCGCCCCTGCCCCATTTGGGCAAGAGCGCGCATGGCGCAGCGCCTTGCGATCAATCGCCCGGCGAAGGGCGGCTTATTGGCCGAGGCCGGCGCTGCCCACGATCAGCTGCCCGCTGGTACCATCCCCGTTGGGAGAGGCGCTGAAGCTGAAGGTTTCACCATTGGCACCTTCCCCGCCGACCATCGAGCTGCCGTTCACATTGACTTCCATCTGGATCGCGATTCCCGCTGCTTCGGCTTGCGCGCGGTAGAACTTGACCAGCTCTTCCGGGCTGTCATCGCTCTGCATCAGCACCATCGAGCCCTGGCCATCGCCCTGGGTGATGTTGGTGGCCGAAATCACCGAGGCACCGGGATAGACCGAATAGCCTTCGGGAAGATCGGCATCCACATCGGAACCGGTGTTGATGGTGACCTGTTCGCCATCCTCGCCGGTGACGGTGATATTGCTTTCCCCACCCTCGGCATCGATTTCATAGGTGCCGGTTTCGCCGTCTTCGGTCTCGAACGTGCCTTCGGCATCCGGGCCGCCACAGGCCGCCACCAGCAATGCTGCTGCACTCACCCCGAGAATCTTGCGCATGGATCATGTCTCCCCTTGAATTGGCGGGAGAATAGGCCGCCGCCGCCCGAGCGCAAGCCTCAGGCGCGCTTCACCCATTTGCCGTTTTCGAGTTCATGGAACTCGCGCTCCACGTCATCGCGGTTGTCGAACTGCTTCCACGTGCTGCGCGCGGCAGCGCGGCCTTCATCGTCGAAGAACAGGAACACGCGCTCGAACCCTTCGGCCTCATCGCGCCACTGCCCGTCGGCCAGCGCCAGCAATCTCGCGCCATTGGCAGCCTTGCAATCTTCCGAGAGCAGGATCGGCTGGCGCGCATCATGCGCCCCGCCCGCCTGCCCATGGGCGAGGAATTCCGCCGGGAAGGCCTGCCACAGCGCCTGGTCGAGCGTGTCGCGCAGCCCCGCGTCCCCAGCGACCACCAGCAGGCGCTGGCCGCCGTTTGTCGCCGCCCGAGCGATCAGCGGCAGGACCCGTTCGACCGGCTGCGTGCCGCAGAGATAAAACCCTAGCGTCATGCGTTCACGCCCTTGCCCTGTCTGCGGCAGCGGTCGGAACAATAGCGGACATTGTCCCAGTCCCGCTCCCACTTCTTGCGCCAGGTGAACGGAAGGCCGCAGGCCGCGCAGATCTTGCTCGGCAAGTCGGACTTCTTCCGCATTCTGGGCATCTCTTCGGCCTACCGTTTCGCTGCTTGAGGCCTTACTCGCAGTTCTCGCGAACGAAGGTGTCGATCAGTCGTGCGCCGAAGCCGGTTGCGCCCTTGTCCCAGGTAGCACCCGGCTTGTCCGCCCAGACCATGCCCGCGATGTCGCAATGCGCCCAGTCGACGCCTTCCTCGACATAGCGCTGCAGGAACTGCGCCGCCGTGATCGAGCCGCCCCAGCGCGGACCGACGTTCTTCATGTCGGCAATCGGGCTGTCGATCAGCTTGTCGTATGCAGGACTCAGCGGGAAGCGCCACAGCTTGTCGCCGCTCTGCTTGCCGGCAGCCAGCAGCTTGTCGGCCAGGTCATCGCTGTTCGCGAACAGCCCGCCATGCTCCATGCCCAGCGCAATCATCATCGCGCCGGTCAGCGTGGCGAGGTCCACCACCGTCTTGGGCTTGAATTCGCGCTGCACGTAGGTGATCGCATCGCACAACACCAGGCGGCCTTCGGCATCGGTGTTGATCACTTCCACCGTCTGCCCGGACATGGTGGTGACGATATCGCCCGGACGCTGGGCGTTGCCATCGGGCATGTTCTCGACAAGGCCGCACACGCCGATCACGTTCGCCTTGGCCTTGCGTCCGGCAAGCGCCAGCATGGCGCCTGCCACGGCACCTGCGCCGCCCATGTCCCACTTCATGTCTTCCATGCCGGCAGGCGGCTTCAGCGAGATCCCGCCGGTATCGAAGGTCACGCCCTTGCCGACGAAGACGGTCGGCTTGTCCTTGGCCTTGCCGCCCATCCACTTGATCACCAGCAGCTTGCCATCGCGCACCGAGCCCTGGCTCACGCCCAGCAGCGCGCCCATGCCCAATTCGCGCATCTCGTCTTCATCGAGGACGGAGATCTCCGCGCCCGTGCCCTCGAAACGTTCGCGGCAGCGTTCCACGAAGCTTTGCGGGTAGATGACGTTGGCCGGCTCTGCCACCAGCTCGCGGGTGAATTCCACGCCCTTGGCAACCGCGGCCTGCTCGTCCCATGCAGCAGCGGTGCCTTCGGGGGCACCGGCCACCACGACTTCTTCGAGGCTGCGCTTCTGTTCTTCCTTCAGCTTCGTGCGATAGGCATCCCAGCGCCAGCTGCGCAACCGCAGGCCCAGCAGCACGGCGGCCGCTTCATCGGCGGCAAGGCCGCTGCCGGCAAGGTCCAGCACCAGCGTGCTTTCGCCCGAGGTCAGGTATTTCGCCGCCAGCGCGGCACCTGCGCGCTCGAGGTTGGCCAGCCGCGTATCGCCATTGGTCTTGCCGACACCGGCCAGCGCCAGGCGCACGACACTGCCCGAATCCTCCACGAAGCCTTCGAAGACCTGTCCGGTCTTGCCGGTGAAACGCGAACTTTCCGCACCCTGGACGATGGCCACGGGCAGGTCTGCGGGCAGCTTGTCCTGCTCGACAATGCGGGCCAGCAGGCTGGGGGACTTCGGGGCGGTTTCGGTGAAACTGACGTTCATGCTCACTCCGGGGCAAGTGGATTGGGTTTGCGGGGCACATCGGCGGGCCCGCCATCGATAGCGTTGCAGTTAAGCGCGGGCGGTGCGATAGGCAAGCCATGCTCCCGGCCGTATCGCCCTTGCAGCAAGCCTTGAACCGCCGCTTGCGTCATGCCCGTTTTGCCCGCCTGACGGCGGCGGCCGCCTTGTCGTGCCTTGCCACCCCGGTGCTGGCGCAGGCGGACGACAACGCCGATCCCGTTGAAGCGGAACGCGAATCGCGGATCGAGAACGTGGCCTTCGAGGCGGACGAAATCCGCTATGACAGCGAGAATGCCGCGGTCACCGCGGCCGGCAACGTATTGGCCCGTTCCGGTGACCAGTCCGTTCGCGCCAACAGCGTCAGCTGGAACAGGCTGACCGGCGAGATCGTGGCCGAGGGCAATGTCCGCTATCTCGATGAGGACGGCAACCAGCTCTACACCGAACGCCTCACGCTGACGGACGAACTGGAAGCAGGCGCAATGGCCAACATGCTGCTTGCCTTCCGCCAGGGCGGCAGGCTGGCGGCGGAAATGGCCGAGCGGGACGAGAACGGCGACATCATCCTCGACAGGGCGGTCTATTCGTCCTGCGCGGTGATGGACAGCGAAGGCTGCCCGAAGAACCCCAGCTGGCGGGTGACTGCAGAGCGCGTCTATTACGATGCCGAAACCGACCAGATCCGCTTCCGCGGTGCCTATCTGGAGCTGTTCGGTGCCCGTATCCTGCCCTTGCCCGGCCTGGTGATCCGCGCTGACGGCAGCGCCAATTCCGGCGTGTTCATCCCCGATATCGGCCTGACGGCCTCCAACGGTTTCGAGTTCTCGGACAGCTACTACTGGCGTATTGCCGACAATCGCGACCTGCTGCTGACGGGCTATGTCTATACCGAGGCAGCGCCGATGGTGAGCGCCCAGTACCGCCAGCTGGGCGAGCACGGGGCCTTCCAGGTGAGCGCCTACGGCACCTATTCCACGCGCATTCCACTCAATTCAACGGTCCCGACCAGCCAGGACGCGATCCGCGGCTATGTCTTCTCCAACGGACGCTGGCAGCTTGATCCCAACTGGAGCGTGACAGGGTCGATCCGGCTGGCGAGCGACCGCACCTTCCTGCGGCGTTACGACATCAGCCGCGAGGATCGCCTGCGTTCGACCGTCAATGTCGAGCGGATTGACGAGGACAGCTACCTCTCGCTTTCCGGCTGGGCCACGCAGGCATTGCTGGTGCAGCAGGACCAGGGGCAGGTGCCGCTCGCCCTGCCGCTGTTCGATTACCGCTACCGGCTGCAGGACCCGGTGGCTGGCGGCCAGGTGGAACTGCAAGCCAACACGCTGGCGATCACCCGCGCCGAAGGCCAGGACACCCAGCGCGCCTTTGCCCGCGCCCGGTGGGACATGCGCCGCATCACGCCGCTGGGCCAGGAAGTCACCCTTACCGGCCTGGTGCGCGGCGATGTCTATCATTCGGACCAGAACCTGCTGACCCAGACCGCCAGCTATCGCGGGCAGACAGGCTGGCAGACGCGCGGCGTGGCGGTTGCGGCGGTGGACATCAAGTGGCCCTTCATCGGTGAATTCCTGGGTGGATCGCAGATCCTCACCCCGCGCGTGCAATTCGTTGCCACGCCCGATATCCGCAACCTCGACATTCCGAACGAGGATGCCCGCGCCATCGACCTTGAGGATTCCAACCTCTTCGCGCTCAACCGATTCCCCGGTTACGATCGGGTCGAGGAAGGCGCCCGCGTCACCTACGGCGTGGACTGGCAGGCGACCATTCCCGGATGGCGGCTGGAGACGACCATCGGCCAGTCCTATCGCCTTTCGGACCAGAACACGCTGTTTCCCGATGGCACCGGCCTCAACGAGCAATGGTCCGACTTCGTCGGCCGTACCACCGTGCGCTATCGCGATTTCCTGAAGTTCACCCACCGCTTCCGGCTGGACAAGGACAACCTGGCCGTGCGCCGCAACGAGATCGACGCTACGCTCGGCAACGACCGGACCTATGTCGAACTCGGCTATCTGCGCCTCAACCGCGATATCGACCTCAATATCGAGGATCTGCGCGACCGCGAGGAATTGCGCGCGGCGGGGCGGATCGCCTTTGCCCCATACTGGTCGGTGTTCGGTTCGGCAGTGATCAACCTGACCGACAGGGCGGAAGATCCCACCCTGAACGCTGACGGTTTCGAGCCGCTGCGCACGCGCGTGGGCGTGGCCTATGCCGATGACTGCCTGGAGATCGGCTTCACCTGGCGGCGCGACTATATCGAACTGGCAGACGCCAAGCGCGGCAACTCTTTCCGCTTCTACTTCTCGCTCCGCAATCTGGGCTTCCGGTGATCATTGGCCCGCGTGCATTGGCAGGGCCGGACAAAGGGGCTATCAGGCGCCCACTCAGCTTCGGTTAAGCCGGCCTGTTGCAGTGGCGGACACCGTGAATGGGCGCGATCCGCGCCAATATCGAGGAAAAGATTACCAGTGACCCGGTTTGCAAAAACCCTCAGCCTGATTGCCGCAACGGCCGCTCTTTTCGCCTTTGGCGTCCCGGCCCTGCAGGCACAGAGTGACGGCTTCAACATTCCCGAGGATTTCAACTTCCTGGGCTCTGCCGATCCCAACCAGCGCCGCGCCACCGCGCGCGTGAACGGCAACATCATCACCGGCACCGACGTCGATCATCGCGTGGCGCTGATCGTGGCCGCTAACGAAACCGCCATTCCCGAAGATGAAATGGATCGGCTGCGCATGCAGGTGCTGCGCAACCTGATCGACGAGACGCTGCAGGTGCAGGAAGCCGCCGCACTGGAAATGGAAGTGACGGCAGAGGAAGTGGATGATGCCTACACCCGCTTCGCCGTGGAACGCTTCGATCGCGGGCCGGAGGCGATGGACGAATATCTCGCCACCATCGGCTCCTCCCCGCGCACGCTGAAGCGGCAGATCCAGGGCGAACTGGCATGGGATCGCCTGCTGCGCCGCAATGTCGCACCCTTCGTCAACGTTTCGGCCGAGGAAGTGAACGAGCAGCTGGCCCGCCTGGAAGCCTCGCAGGGCCAGTATGAATACCGCGTCGCCGAAATCTTCATGGAAGCGACCGCGCTCAACCGCGAGGCCGTGCTGGCCAACGCCAACCAGATCGTGCAGCAGCTGCGCCAGGGCGGCAGTTTCGTGGCCTATGCCCGCCAGTATTCCGACGCCTCCTCTGCCGCGCAGGGTGGTGACCTTGGCTGGCTGCGCCTCGAGCAGTTGCAGAGCCCCACGCTGGAATCCGCGGTGCAGTCCAGGGCTCCCGGCCAGCTGGTCGGCCCGATCGAGATTCCCGGTGGTTTCTCCATGCTGCTGCTGGTGGACCGCCGCCAGATCGGCATGCCCGACCCGCGTGATGCCGTGCTCAGCCTGAAGCAGATCTCGCTCGACTTCGCTCCCGGCACGCCGGAAAGCGAAGCGCAGTTGCTGGCAGACCAGTTCGCCGCCACCGTGCAGCAGATGAACGGCTGTGGTGACGTGGACGCCAAGGCCGCCGCCATCGGTGCCGACGTGGTCGAGAATGACGAGATTGCCGTGCGCGCCCTGCCCGAAGCACTGCAGAACATCATGCTCCAGCTCAACGTCGGCCAGGCCACGCCGCCCTTCGGCGATATCGCCCAGGGCGTGCGCGTGCTCATGCTGTGCGGCCGGGATGATCCGCGCCAGCAGCGCGGCCCGAGCTTCGACGACATCATGAACACGCTGGAAAACGAGCGGATCAACCGCCGCGCCCAGCGTTACCTGCGTGACCTTCGCCGCGACGCGGTGATCGAATACAACTGATCCGCCGGTGACGGGCTCACCCGCCATTGCCCCCCTTGCCATTTCGCTGGGGGACCCGGCTGGCGTTGGCCCCGAACTGATCGCACTGGCGTTCTCGCAGCGCAGGGAGCTGGCCTTGCCGTCCTTCTTCGTTGTCGGCGGGGCCAATGTCCTGCAAGCCGCTGCCAAGTCCCGCGGGCTGGAGATTGACGTGGAGATCATCGGGGCGCCGCAGGATGCCGCCGGGGTGTTCGCCAATGCGCTGCCCGTACTGGCGGAAGGTGGTGACGGGCGTTTCCTGCCCGGCCAGCCCTCGGCGGAAGGCGCGCGCCTCGCGCTTCATTCGCTGGAACTGGCGGCATCGCTTGCCCTGTCGGGTGCAGCCAGCGGCATGGTGACTGCGCCCGTCTCCAAGTCCGAACTGGCCGCCGTGGGCTTTGCCTTCCCCGGCCAGACCGAATTCGTCGCCCATGCCAGCGGGGTGGAGGAAGAGGACGCGGTTATGATGCTGGCAGGGCCCAGCCTTCGCGCCGTGCCGCTGACGGCGCATTGTGCGCTGTCGGAGGTGTCCGGCCTCCTCTCGCAAGAACTGATCCTGCGCGGCTGCCGGGTGATCCACAAGGCGATGCAACGCGATTTCGCCATGGATGCCCCGCGCCTCGCCATCGCCGGTCTCAACCCCCATGCCGGCGAAAAGGGCCGCATGGGGGGCGAGGAAGAGACGATCATCGCCCCTGCCATCGCGCAATTGCAGGGCGAAGGGATTGCCGCCACCGGCCCCCATCCGGCAGACACCATGTTCGCCCCGCACAAGCGCGGCACCTATGACGTGGCCGTGGCCATGTATCACGACCAGGCGCTGGTCCCGTTGAAGACGCTGGACTTCGACAAGGGCGTGAACATGACACTGGGCCTGCCGATTATCCGCACATCGCCCGATCACGGCACCGCCTTCGATATTGCCGGCGGCGGGATCGCGCGGCCGGAATCGCTGGTGGAAGCGATCCGGATGGCGGCCGCGGCAGCGTTATGCAGGGCCGCCGCGCCATGAGCCTGCCGCCCTTGCGCGAAGTCATCGCCGCGCATGGCCTGAGCGCGTCCAAGGCATTGGGGCAGAATTTCCTGTTCGACGAGCAATTGCTGGGGCGGATCGCCGCGATTCCGGGAGAGCTGCAAGGCAAGGCGGTGCTGGAAATCGGCCCCGGCCCCGGCGGGTTGACCCGCGCCCTGCTGCGCGCCGGTGCCCGTGTCACTGCCATCGAGATGGATCGCCGCTGCCTGCCCGCGCTTGCCGAACTGGCAGATGCCTTTCCCGGCCAGCTCGCCGTGGTGGAAGGCGATGCGATGAAGATCGACCATGCGGAACTGATGGGCGAGCCCTTCGCGGTGGTGGCCAACCTGCCCTACAATGTCGGCACCGCCCTGTTCACGCGCTGGCTGGATGGCGAGGACTGGCCCCCGCAATGGACCTCCCTGACCTTGATGTTCCAGCTGGAGGTGGCGCAGCGCATTGTCGCCAAGCCCGGCACCTCGGCATACGGCCGGCTTGCCGTGCTGGCCCAGTGGCGGTCCCATGCGAAGCTGGCGATGAAGGTCCATCGCAGCGCCTTCACCCCGCCGCCCAAGGTGATGAGCGCGATCGTCCATGTCACACCCGGTCAGGCACCGGACGGGATATCCGCCCATCGCCTTGCCCAGGTTACAGAGGCGGCTTTCGGCCAGCGCCGCAAGATGCTGCGCCAGAGCCTCAAGGGCATTGCCGGAGCGGTTGCGGTGCTGGAGGAACTCGGCATCGATTCCACGCGGCGGGCCGAGACACTTTCTGTCGATGAATTCGTGGAGATCGCCCGGGCCCTGGGGCCTGCCTGATCAGGGCTTGCGCCCGGTCATCGCCGAAGCGGCCTGTTCCATCGGTGCAAGGCCGCTGCCCACGAGGTCGGCAATCAGCCATGCCGCGCCCAATGCCACGGCCAGCAGCATGCCGAGCTGGACAGCGCGGCCCATCATCTCCGGATTGGAGGTCAGCGCTTGCCACAGCCCCGTGCGCCGTTTCGCCACCGAGCTGGAACGCGCCAAGGCCACCGCCTGCTTGCCGCCTTCGACCATCGCGGCAACGCTGACCCGTTCCTGCAGCGAGAGGCCGAAGCGGCGTTCGCTGGCCCACTTCACCTGTCCCGCCAGGAAATTGTTGCCTACAGCGATCTCCACGATCTCGCCGCGCTTCGGCGGACGCGCGGCCGTGGCGAGCACGCCGCGGGTGGAGACATCGATGATGCAGACATCGCGCTCGCCGGCGTCATCGCGCAGGCGCGCACGGACCATCGCCCGCACGCGCGGTTCGACGCGATCTTCCTTGGCAGCAGCAAGTCCCATTGCCTGTCCCTGTTGGCTGCCGCCTGCATAGGCGAACATTCTTATTTCAGCGTTAAGCCTCGGCACGTTGACAGGACCGGCAAGTCGGCTAGACCAAGTTGCATATGAAACAACTTACCGCAGAAGAACGGCAGATCGCAGAGGGGACAGACCAGCAGGCCATGCTGGACAGGACGCTTCGCTGGGCAGCGATCAATTCCGGCACCACCAACATGGCGGGGCTCGATGCAATGGCGGGCGAACTGGCCGATGCCTTTTCCACCCTGCCGGGAGAGGTCACGCTGGAAAGTCCGGCGCGGGTCACCGCGATCAATCCGGAAGGCGCGGAGGTGGAAAAGCCGCATGGCCGCCACATGGTCCTTCGCGTGCGCCCGGCTGCCGAACGCCGTTTCCTGCTGACCGGCCACATGGACACGGTGTTCCCGGCCGACCATCCCTTCCAGCAGTGCACATGGCTGGATGACACGATCGTGAACGGCCCGGGCACCGCTGACATGAAGGGCGGCATTTCGGTCATCCTGGAAGCTCTCCGCCTGTTCGAATCCACGCCGCAGGCAGCGCACTGCGGCTATGACGTGATGATCAATTCGGACGAGGAGACCGGATCGCTCTCCTCCGCCGCGCTGACCGACGAGCTGGCGACGGGCAAGTTCGCGGCGCTGACATACGAACCTTCCGCCCTTCCCGATGGCACGCTGGCCCATGCCCGCGGAGGCAGCGGCAATTACGCGCTGACCTTCACCGGCCGTTCGGCCCACGCGGGGCGCAACCCGCAGGACGGCCGCAACGCCATTGTCGCCGCCGCCGATTGCGCGGTGCGGCTCAAGCAGATGCAGCATCGCGACCTGCCCATAAACCCTGCGAAGATTGACGGCGGCGCGGCGAACAACGTGGTGCCTGACCATGCCGTGCTGCGCTTCAACATCCGCCCCAAGACCACCGCTGTAGCAGAGGATTTTTCATCTGATTTGAAGGATTTGCTGCAACTTCTCGAGAAGACGCACGAGGTTGTGATCCATTGCCACGGCGGGATCACCCGCCCGCCGAAGCCGGTGGACGCAAAGGCGCAGAAGCTGTTCGACCTCGTGCGCGATACCGGTGCGGCACTGGGCCAGGAGATCGGCTGGCAATCGACCGGCGGCGTGTGCGATGGCAACAACATTGCCGCAAGGCACGTGCCCGTGGTCGATACGATGGGCGTGCGCGGCGGCTCGATTCACTCTGCCGATGAATTCATGATAGTCCCCTCGCTCAGCGAACGGGCGGCGCTCAGCGCGGTGCTGCTCTCGCGTCTTGCCAGGGGGGATGTGCTATGAGTTTCGTGATCCGCGCGGCGACCAGGGATGACCTCCAGCCCCTTTACGAAATGGCCAAGCTGACCGGTGGCGGTTTCACCAACCTGCCGCCTGACCGCAACTCGCTCAATGCCAAGATCGAACGCGCGGGCCGCAGCTTTGCCCGCGATGGCGAGGACCTCGACCTCACCGAAGAGCTGTTCGTCATGGTCCTCGAGAACACGGAGACCGGCGCGGTGCGCGGCACCAGCCAACTGTTCACGCAAGTCGGCCAGAGCTTCCCCTTCTATTCCTATCGCCTGACCACGCTGACCCAGCATTCGACCGAACTGGAACGCACCGTCACGGCCGAAATGCTGACGCTGACCAATGACCTTGGCGGGTGCAGCGAGGTGGGCGGGCTGTTCCTCCACCCGAACGAGCGCGCGGGCGGCCTTGGCATGTTGCTGGCCCGCAGCCGCTACCTGTTCATCGCCGCGCACCGCGAACGCTTTGGCGACCGCATCCTGGCAGAGCTGCGCGGCATCATCGATGACAAGGGCGGATCGCCCTTCTGGGATGCCATAGGCGGCAAGTTCTTCGGCATGAGCTTCCAGGAAGCGGACGAGTTCAACGCCGTCCACGGCAACCAGTTCATCGCCGACCTGATGCCCAAGCACCCGGTCTACACCGCGCTGTTGAGCGAGGAAGCGCGCCGCGTGATCGGCCTGCCCCACCCCAACGGCCGCGCCGCCATGCGCATGCTGGAGAACGAGAACTTCTCCTACGAAGGCTATGTCGACATCTTCGATGGTGGCCCGACGATGCTCGCGCGGACGGACAATGTCGCCAGCATCAAGCACGCAGTCCATCTCCCGGTTGTCGATACCGCCCTCGAGAAAGGCGAGAAGGCGCTGATCGCATCCGGCCGCCTCGCCGATTTCCGCTGTTGCTACGGTGCGCGCGAATTGCGCGAGGGCGGCATGGCGATTGACAGCAGCGCTGCGGATCTCCTTGGCGTGAGCGAGGGCGACATGGTCTGGAGCATCGCAAGGTGACACTGGTAGAAATCAATTTCGACGGGGTTGTTGGCCCCAGCCACAATTACGCCGGCCTCAGCCTGGGCAACCTTGCCGCAACGAAGAATGCGGGCGACACCTCATATCCGCGCGCCGCCGCATTGCAGGGCCTTGCCAAGATGCGCGGCAACATGGGCGCAGGGCTGGCGCAGGGTTTCCTGCTGCCCCTGCCGCGCCCTGAAGTGAAATGGCTGGAAGCGCTCGCCGCCGATGCCACCACCAACCCCGCTCTGGTGGCAGGCGCCTGGTCGGCCTCGTCCATGTGGACGGCCAATGCCGCCACTGTCAGCCCCGCGCCCGATACGGCGGATGGCAGGTGCCACCTCACGGTGGCAAACCTCGTCACCATGCCGCACCGCAGCCACGAATGGCCCGACACGCTGGCCCAGCTGCGCCTTGCCTTCGGCGATACGCAGCATTTTGCCGTGCACGGTCCGGTGCCGCCCTGTTTCGGAGACGAGGGCGCTGCCAACCACATGCGCTTTGCGCCCAGCCATGGCGAGCCGGGGCTGGAAGTGTTCGTCTATGGCAAGGGCGGCGGCCCCTTCCCCGCCCGCCAGCACGAAGAAGCCGGGCGCATCGTGGCACGCCGCCACGGGCTTGATCCGGCCCGCGTGCTGATGGTGGAACAGAACCCCGATGCCATCGCTGCCGGTGCCTTCCACAATGACGTGGTGGCCGTGGCCAATGAAGGCGTGCTGTTCACGCACGAACTTGCCTTTGCCGACCCGGCCGGCACCTATGACGCGATCCGCGCCAAGTGCCCCGGCGTGGAGGTGGTGGAAGTGCCTGCCGCATCTGTCAGCCTTGCAGAGGCGATCCGTTCCTACCTCTTCAATGCGCAATTGCTCACGCCGCCTTCGGGCGAAATGACACTGGTCGTCCCCAGCGAATGCCGGGACAGCACGCCGGTGTGGAACTGGTTGCAGCAGATGCTCGCCAGCAACGGCCCCATCCGCCATGTGAAGGTCGTCGATGTGCGTCAGTCCATGGCCAATGGTGGCGGCCCTGCCTGCCTGCGCCTGCGCGTGGTGGCGGATCCCGCAACGGTGGACCCGCGCTTCATGCTGGATGATGCCAAGGCCGATGCGATGGAAGCGGTGGTGGGCACCTTCTGGCCCGAGCAGATCGACACGGTCGATGTCGGCAAGGAAAGCCTCGCCAACAGCGTGCGCACCGCCCGCGGCAAGTTGCTGGACCTGCTGGGCCTCGGCGAACTTTCCTGAAGCAGCCTTTGGTTTTTGCCGATACCATCTGGTGTCGGAATGCCTTACACTCCCCGATCGGTTAACCATCGAATCCCGCAGCCACGCGTGTCTGGCACAGGCTTTGCACTTGGTGTTGTTAAGAAAATCAGGGGTTGTGATGCTGCGCAAGATTTCCAGGTTGTTCGTCATCAAGACACGGGGCGAAGCCTTCCTGATCATCTATGCCCTCGCCCTTGGTGCAACCACCCGCGGCGCATCCTACCTGGAGGAATATCCCGGCACCGGCGGCTGGCTGCTGTTCCTCGCCTGCACCGACGCAGTGTTCCTGGCTGGCGCAAAGATCCTCGACTGCCTGAAGTATGAGCGCGCGGCGAAAGAGGCGCAATCGGTTAAAGCGGAGGTTCAGCCCAATTGAAGGCGCCAACCCGCAAGAAGATTTGGTATGTCGCTGGGGAATCGCGCAGATCAGCGACAGGACAACCTCGCCAGTTGATTTTGCATGCCGCTGAACCAGGCGATCCGGTCACGCTCCTAAGGGAGCCAAAGAATCCGCACGACACAAACGCGATCTTAGTCAAAATTGCCAGTCATGATATTGGCTACATAACGCGTCCAGATGCTGAAATCCTAGCACCGCTAATCGATGCAGGGACTCCCTTTGATGCGGCGATTCATGAAATTAGAGGAGGGGTAAGAGATGCTCCCTCCGTCGGTGTAAGGGTTTCGGTTATTTGGGCTGGTCAGAAACCGCTGCCCTCAAAACCTCCTGACGACGAGCAGGAAGAGTTTAGAGAAAGAGCTATCCTGAAGGCTAAGCATGGGAAAGCTGGCTCGGGCTGCCTCGGTATATGCGCGTTAATTGCCATTGCTCCCGCGCTCGCAGTGGCGGCGATTTCTTTTGCATGAAGAAGGTGGAGGGATTCTGTTGCTACGTTCCCTCCGGACGCCCGGAATCCGCTTCTGTTGCCCGGTGGGTCCAACCGCGCTTAGCTTTGTAACTTCAGTCCGTCAGGACCTAGAATTACGCTGCAACTGCGAGTGCTTCGTTATCGTTGGCACTTATAGGTTTTGAACAGTTTTACGGGGTACTCAGCCCGGGCGAAAACAGTGCCTTTCAACACACGTCGATCCTGGTTCGGCCCCGTCATAACCCGCTGGTTTCCCAGCGATTTGTGGTGGAGCCGCCGGGTACTGCCCCCGGGTCCGCTGTGCCTATTGCACACCGCAATTTATCGCCATAGCCGGCCGAAACCGGCAGGCTCCATATAGCGATCCCTCGCTTAATGTGAAGTGTATGGGATTCTTGCTCGGTGCGCGCAGGTCATCCGTCCTGCGCTAGCGGTTCCGGCCCGCTCCCCCTCCCGGCCACCCAACAGGATAATGCCATGGGTGGCCGGGAGGGGGAGCGGGCCAGTGCCGCAGGTGAGGCGCGGATGCGCCTCACCATTCAACAAATCAGGCTCACTTCTTCAGCGCATCCCTGATTTCGGTCAGCAGGTCGATCTCGCTCGGGCCTGCGGGCGCTTCTTCCTTGGCTTCCTCTTCCTTCTCGAAGCGTTCCTGCACCTTCTTGGCATAGCGCACGAGCATGAAGATCACGAAGGCCAGGATCACGAAGTTGATCACGGTGGAGATGAACGAGCCCCAGGCCAGCACGTTGGCACCCGCTTCGCGAGCGGCCTCGAGCGACATGCCGGCTTCGACTTCACCCGAAAGAACGATGTACTTGTCCGAGAAATCGACATCCCCGAAGATCGCGCCCACGATCGGCATGATCAGGTCCGCCGTCATCGAGGCGACGATTGTCCCGAAAGCCCCGGCGATGATCACCGCCACGGCCAGTTCCATGACATTGCCCTTGGCAATGAATTCCTTGAATTCGTTCAGCATCTGCAACCCCTCCTTGCGTTCAGATGCGCGAATGTCTGCCACCGCGCGTGGTAAACGGCAAGTTGCCCTTTAGGCCGCCTGCTTGGGCGCGGGCGGCGCGGCCTTGCGCATTTCCGCCAGGATCTCGCGCAGGACGTCGAGCTGCGGGTCGGTCGGGATCTCTGCCGAGGCCGAGCTGTCGGGGGCTTCCTTCACCTTCTCCTGCATCTCGTCCAGCACGCGGTTGACGGTGCGCAGCAGCAGGAACAGCGCGATGGCGATGATGAAGAAATCGACCGTCTGCGTCAGGAAATCACCATAGCCGATCATCGGCACGCCCGCTTCCTTGAGCTGCGCGTAATTGTTGGCGCTGCCGGTGTAATCTTCCGGAATCTTGCCCAGCCGGATGAACCAGTTGGAAAAATCCACATCGCCGAAAATCCAGCCGATCACAGGCATGATGATGCTCTCGTTGAGCGATGTGACGATGCGCCCGAAGGCCGCGCCGATGATCACGCCGATGGCGAGATCGAGCACATTGCCGCGCGCGATGAATTTCTTGAACTCGTTGACCATGCCATTCTCCTGTCCTGTGCCGCCGGCACTTGCGACCGTGTCAGCCCAACGCATAGCAGGCAGCGGGTTTCCTTGAACTCGCAAATCCGTGTGCTATATAAACAATACACCTGAATTTTCCGGGATTCTTTGGAAGGATCATGCACATGTTCACGCGTCTGGCCCGATGGGCCACCCTCGCCATCAGCAGCCTTGCCCTTGCCAGCTGCGGCATCAATTCGGTTCCCGCTGCGGAAGAAAACGCCAAGGCCAAGTGGGCTGACGTGGAAGCGCAGTTCCAGCGCCGTTCCAACCTCATCCCCAACCTTGCCGAAGTGGCGCAGGCCGCATCCGAGAACGAACGCGCCATCTTGAATGACGTGATGGAAGCGCGCGCCAAGGCGACCTCGGTCAACATCTCGGCAGACCAGCTCAACGATCCGGCCGCGATGGAGCAGTTCGCTGCCGCACAGGGCCAGCTGGGACAGGGCATCGGCCGCCTGCTGGCGAGCTTCGAAGCCTATCCTGACATCAAGTCCAACGAGAACTTCCTCACCCTGCAAAGCCAGCTGGAAGGCACCGAAAACCGCATCGCCGTCGCCATTCGCGACTACAACGAGGCAGTGCGCCAGTATAACACCACCATCCGCACCTTCCCCGATACGATCGGCGCGAACATCATCCACGGCGCGGAACCCATGGAGCCCTACCAGGCTGCCACCGAGGGCGCGGAAGTCGCCCCGCAGCTTGACCTCTCGCCTGCCGATTGAACGGCATGCGCAAATTCGCCTGCATGATGGCCCTGCTGGCGGCGCTCCTCGCGCTGCCGGCGGCGGCGCAGGACTTTCCCGCCCTTACCGGGCGGGTGGTCGACAATGCCGACATCATCCCTGCCGACATCGAAGCGCAGCTGACGCAGCAGCTGGAGGCGCTGGAGACGCAATCGCAGCGCCAGCTGGTGGTTGCCACCGTGCCGGACCTGCAGGGATACGATATTGCCGACTATGGCTACCGGCTCGGCCGCGAATGGGGCATCGGCGATGCGGAGCGCAACGATGGCGCGCTGCTGCTGGTCGCGCCCAACGAGAAAAAGGTGCGGATCGAGGTGGGTTACGGGCTGGAAGGCATCATGACCGATGCCCTGTCCTCGATCATCATCCAGCGCCAGATCCTGCCGCAGTTCCGCGATGGCAACATGCCGGGCGGCATTATGGCGGGCACGCAGGCGATCATCCAGCAGTTGCAGCTGCCCGAGGACGAAGCACGCCTTGTGGCGCAGGAAGCAAGCCAGGCCCGCGAAAGTGACGGCGGCTTTCCCATCGGATCGCTGATCTGGTTCGGCTTCGTGTTCTTCTTCTTCATCCTGCCCGTGTTGCGAGGCCGTGGCCACAGCCGCCGTTACGGAGCCGGCAGCGTGGTCGGCG
The DNA here is from genome assembly GCA_030424845.1 of Alphaproteobacteria bacterium. Classification (GTDB taxonomy): domain Bacteria; phylum Pseudomonadota; class Alphaproteobacteria; order Sphingomonadales; family Sphingomonadaceae; genus Alteraurantiacibacter. Next base: position 636,887 of record JAUHWC010000001.1, read on the forward strand.
ACATCATCCTGTGGGAAGCCGGCAAGGCCATTGCCCGCGGCGCCTCGGGTGGCGGCGGCTGGAGCGGCGGCGGTGGCGGCTGGAGCGGCGGCGGCGGCTTCTCCGGTGGCGGCGGATCGTTTGGTGGCGGCGGCGCCTCGGGGGGCTGGTAAGCAATGCCTATCTTGAACGAAGAACAGCACAAGATCGTGTCCGATGCTGTCGGCGCGGCAGAACTCACCACCAGTGGCGAAATCGTGACCGTGCTGGCAGAGCGCAGTGACGGCTATACCGATGTCGTGCTGGTCTATGCCGCAGCCATCGCCTTCACCGCGATGAGCCTGTTCGCGCTGCTGCCCGCGCCCTTCATGGCGTTCTGGGACATGCTGATCGGCGGCTGGATGCACGAATGGACCACCGGCGAACTGGCCAGCATGACCATCGCGCTTGGCCTCATTGCCTTCATCGTCACATGGCTCGCCTTCCTGTGGGAACCGCTGCGTTTTGCGCTCATTCCCGGCCCGGTGAAGTCCTCGCGCGTGCATGACCGCGCCGTGCGCCATTTCAAGGTGGGTGCCGAGGCGCGCACCCAAGGCCGCACCGGCGTGCTGATCTACCTTTCGATGCGCGAACACCGCGCGGAAATCGTCGCCGACCAGCCGATTGCCGAGAAGGTCCCGGCGGAAGTCTGGGGCGAGGCGATGGCAGACATGCTGGCCGAAATCCGCAAGGGCTGCACCGCGGAAGGCATTGCCGCCGGCGTGCGCGATGTGGGCGTGGTGCTGTCCGAACACTTCCCGCGCAATGGCGACGACGCGAACGAACTGCCGGATCGCTTGATCGAACTGTAAGCGCGGGTTACGCGGCTCTCATGTCAGTCGAAGATGCCGATGCGCCCGAAGAGGTGATGTGGTCCGGCCAGTGGATCACCGCCAAGAAGCGCGGCAAGTGGGAATATGTCAGCCGTGCGCGCGGCATCAAGGCGGCGGTGATCCTGCCCATCGATGGCCCCGAGGAAGACCCGCACGTGGTGCTGGTGGAGCAATATCGCGTGCCCCACGGCGGCCGCGTGCTGGAACTGCCCGCCGGGCTGATCGGCGATGAGGACCATTTCGAAGGCGAGGACCCGCTCGCCGCCGCCAGGCGCGAGCTGGTGGAGGAAACCGGTTATGAGGCCTCCGAGTGGACCGATTGCGGCGTGTTCCTCTCCTCCCCCGGCATGACCGGCGAGAGCTTCACCCTGCTCAAGGCCACCGGCCTCACCAAGGTGGGCGAAGGCGGCGGAACGGATGCGGAGGACATCACCGTCCACCGCCTGAAAATCAGCGAATTGCCGCAGCACGTGGCGCAATTCCGCGAACAGGGCGTGGCGATAGACGTGCGCGTGCTGACACTTCTGGGAGCATATCTGTGAAAGTCGCAATCCTCGGCTCGGGCGCGATGGGCTGCCTGTTCGGCGCCGCCTTCCACCGCGCAGGCCACGAAGTCACGCTGGTGGACGTGAACCAGCCGCATATCGATGCGATCAACGCGAACGGCCTCGAACTCGATACCCGCGCTGGCGTGGAGCACTTGCCCATCCCCGCCCGCTTGCCAGCCGATGCCGAAGGCCCGTTTGACCTGGTGGTCGTCTTCACCAAGACCTTCCACACCGCTGGCGCGCTGGAAGGCCTTGCCCATGCGATTGGCGAGAACACCCACCTCCTCTCGCTTCAGAACGGCCTCGGCAATGATCGCAAGCTGGCGGGCCTTGTCTCGGATGACCGGGTGATGGTGGGGGCGAGCATGCTCCCGTCCGACCTTGAAGGCCCCGGCAAGGTGCGCAGCCATGGCGAGGGCTATTCCAAGCTCTACCCCGCATTCGGCGGCGATCCGGCGATGGCGCAAGCGGTGGCTGATGCGCTGACGCAAGGCGGCCTGCCCGCGCAGCTTGATCCCGACATCCACGGCGCGATCTGGTCCAAGGCGATCTTCAACGCCGCGATGAACCCCATGTGCGCCCTCACCCTGCGCACCCCCGGCTTCCTCGGCGCAAGCGATGAGGCGCGCGAAACGATCCGCGCCGTTGTGGAAGAAGGCGTCGCCGCCGCCCATGCCAATGGCGTGATGATCGATGCGAAACCGATCCACGATTTGACGCAAGTCTCGATGACCGACCACGCCGACCACGAAGCCAGCATGCTGCAGGACGTGAAAGCCGGCCGCCGCACCGAAGTCGACGCGATCAACGGCGCGATTGTCGAGGCCGCGCGCGAAAAAGGCGTTGCCGCGCCGGTGACGCAGACGCTGTGGCACCTCGTGAAGCTGGAAGAGGCGAAGATGGTGGGTGGTTAGGCGGGCGTTTGCAACAGGGAGCCCATTCCCGTCATCCCAGCGAAAGCTGGGATCGCTCAAGGACTGGCGAGATGTTCGAACAAATCGCGCCACTCTGGGTTGGCCTTCTCGATCAGTTCGATTTTCCAAGCCCGTTTCCAGGCCTTCATTGCCTTCTCTCTGTCAATGGCATCGAGAATGTCAGCATGGCGTTCTGCATAGACAAGGCGATCAAGCCCATAGCGCCGACAGAATGCGGATCCTCTGCCGTCACGATGCTGCATGATCCTCGCTGGCAGGTCCGCAGTAACGCCAATATAGAGCACGCCCTCGTGCTTGTTGGTCATGATGTAGACCCAGCCACCCATCCAATTGAGCTAGCACGAGACCGATGACGATCCCAGCTTTCGCTGGGATGACGAAGAGGGAGGGCGGGAAAAGTCCAACTTGGGAATCGAACCGACCTACCCCACCCCCTAAGCCAACTTAATCTCCCGCAACCGCTCCATCAGGTAATCCTGCGCAGTGATCGGCTCCTCCCCGCCATCGAAGATCGGATCGATCAGGAAGTCGGGCCGGAAGTGCAGGAAATAGGGCATCGAATAGCGCGAGCGGTGCGCGGCCTCGCCTTTCGGGTTCACCACGCGGTGAGTGGTCGAGCGGAGTTTTCCGGCGGTGTAGCGTTGCAGCATGTCGCCGATATTCACCGCCAGCGCGCCGGGCGGGGGTGATACGGGCAGCCATTCGCCTTGTTTCGAGAGCAGTTCAAGCCCGGCCTCCTCTGCGCCCAGCAACAAGGTGATGGTGTTGATATCCTCATGCGCGGCAGCACGGATTGCGCCTTCCTGTGCTTCGCCTGAAACCGGCGGGTAATGTAGCAGGCGCAGCACGGAGTTTCCGTCCCGCACGCTGTCCTCGAAGAAGTCCTCCTCCTCTCCCAGATGGAGGGCAATGGCAGCAAGGATGCGCTTGCCTGCCCAATCGAAGGACAGGAACAGGTCCTGCAAGGCGGGGCGGAAGGCGGGCAGTTCCTCGGGCCAGATATTGGGCCGCATCATGCGGGCATGGGCGTGGCCATCAGGCAAGTCGCGCCCGACGTGCCAGAATTCCTTCAAGTCCTGCACGCTCGCGCCCTTGGCCTGCTCCACCCCGAACGGCGTATAGCCGCGTGCACCGGCCTGCCCCGCGCGGTGGTGTTGCCGCTTCACATCCTCGGGCAGCGCGAAGAAGGCGCGCATCTGCTCGTCCGCGCGATCGATCAGCTGCTGCTCGATCCCGTGGTCGCGCACCACGGCGAATCCGAATTCCTCGAATGACGCGCCCAGTTCCCCGGCAATGTCGGGGAGCGGATTTGACAGGCTGACGGATGCGATTTCTGGCTTTTCTGACATGGCGCAATGTCTTCCACTTTCCTTTTGCCGCATCAACCAATAGCAAGCCCGCAACTGTGAAAGAGAGGATGCCTCATGGCCGCCGACAACAAGATTACCTTCTATGACCTCCAGGTTTCGACCGGGGCGACGATCAGCCCCTTCGTCTGGGCCACCAAGTTCGCCGTGGCGCACAAGGGGTTCGAACTCGATATCGTGGAAGGCGGCTTCACCGGCATTCTTGATCGCACAGGCGGCCACACCGAGCGGCTTCCGGCCATCGTCGATGATGGCAAGTGGGTGCTCGATAGCTGGGGCATCGTCGAATATCTCGACGAGACCTACCCTGACCGGCCGATGCTGATCCCGCATGAGAGCACCGCCGCGCTCACCAAGGCGCTGGATGCATGGTTCTGGCCTGCCGCCATCGGCCCGTGGATGCGCAGCTATTGCGCGGACTATCGCGACGTCTGCTACGAACATGACAAGGAATATGTCACCTCCACCCGCGAAGTGATGCTGGGCGGCAAGCTGGAAGACCTGCAATCGGGCCGCGAGGATCGCTTGTGCGCCATTTCCGCCGCGCTGGAGCCGCTGCGCATGGCGCTGCGCGAGCACAAGTTCCTTGGCGGCAGCGAGCCGAACTATGCCGACTACCGCATCCTTGGCGGGTTCCAGTGGCTCGCCTCGCTGGCGCAGACCCCGGCGCTGGCCGCGGACGATCCGCTGCGCGACTGGGTCGAACGCGTGCGTGCGCTGTTCGGCGGGCTTGGCAACCATCCCGGCCTGTTCGATATCTTCGGGCTGGAGCAGCGCGAGGGCGATCCCGATCCCTTCGTGCGCACGGCAGGCACCGGCGGCATCTTCAAGCGCAACACCGGCCCTGCCTCCACCCAGGCCGAAACCAAGCGCATCAACCAGCAGGATTGACCCTTGTCGAAGCTGAAAGTCCTCGTCACCCGCCGCTGGCCCGCCGAAGTCGAAAGCCGGCTGGCCGAGCAGTTCGATGTCACCCTGAACGAAGGGGACGCGCCGATGAGCCAGCAGGCGCTGGCGGCGGCGATGGGGGAATATGACGTGCTGTGCCCGACGGTTTCTGACCGCATCGATGCCGATGTGATCAACGGGGGTAGCCGTGTGCAGCTGATCGCCAATTACGGCGTCGGCTTCGATCATATCGATATTGCTGCGGCCAAGGCCAAGGGCATTGCGGTGACCAACACGCCCGGCGTGCTGACCGATGCCACAGCGGACATCGCGCTCACGCTGATCCTGATGGCTGCCCGCCGTGCTGGCGAAGGCGAACGCGAACTGCGCGCCGGGCAATGGAGCGGCTGGCGCCCCACCCACCTGATCGGCAGCGCACTGAAGGGCAAGGTGCTGGGCTGCGTGGGCCTTGGCCGCATCGGCATCGCCACCGCGCGGCGTGCGCATCACGGGTTCGGCATGAAGGTGGCCTATTATGGCAGGCGGCCTTGCGACGCTGCGGTGGGCCAGGAACTGGACGCGAAATTCTATCCCAACCTCAATGACCTGCTGCGCGAAGCCGACTTTGTCTCGCTGCATGTCCCGGGCGGAGCGGACACCGCCAACCTGATCGATGCAGATGCCATCGCGGCGATGAAGAAGGGCAGCTACCTGATCAACACCGCGCGCGGCGGGATCGTCGATCACGACGCTCTGGCTGCTGCACTGAAGAGCGGCCACCTCGGCGGTGCGGGCCTCGATGTCTATCCGGCGGAACCTGCCGTGCCCGAGGCATTGCTGGGGATCGAGAATGTCGTGCTGCTGCCGCACCTGGGCAGCGCCAATGCCGAAACCCGCATCGCGATGGGAATGTGTGCGTTGGCCAATGTCGCGGCCTATGCAAAGGGCGAGGATGTGCCTAACCCGGTGGCATGACTTCTGATCCGATCGACGCGCTGATTGCCGCGCACCACCTGCCGGCAAGCTATGCCGGCGTGGTTGCCGACTACTGGCAGCCTCTTGCCAACGCCATTGCCCGCCAAGCGACCCGGCACAAACCCCTGATCGTGGGCATCAACGGCGCGCAAGGATCGGGCAAGTCCACCGCCTGCGCTTTCCTGGAGGTGCTGCTGGCCAAGCGCGGCCTGCGCGCCGTGACCTTGTCGATCGATGACCTCTACCTGAAGCGCGAGGAACGGCTGGCGCTGGCCGAAAAGGTCCACCCGCTGTTCGCCACGCGCGGCGTGCCGGGAACGCACGCGCCGGGCCTTGCCATGCAGATCATCGAGGATATCTGCGCCGGACGCTCCTTCGAGATCCCGCGCTTCGACAAGGCGGTGGATGATCGCCGCCCCCAGGGCGAACGCGTGACCGGCCCGGTGGACGTGCTGCTGTTCGAAGGCTGGTGCGTCGGCTGCACCCCGCAGGCGGACGAGGAACTGCTCGACCCGGTCAACGAACTGGAGCGGGACGAGGACCCCAAAGGCGTGTGGCGCTCTGTCGTCAACCTCTGGCTGCGCGGCGATTACAAGCAGCTGTTTGCCCAGCTCGACATGCTGGTGATGCTCAAGGTGGACGGTTTCGAAGCCGTGCTCGCCAATCGCCGCAAGCAGGAGGAAAAGCTGCGCGCAGCCAACCCCGATGCGGCAGGCGTGATGGACGATGCCGCGCTGGAGCGCTTCTGCCAGCATTACGAACGGCTGACGCGGCACATGATGGAAGACCTGCCCCGCCGGGCCGACTTCACCTTCGAAATCGGCCCGGACCATTGCCCCAAGAGCCTGCCCAGGGGCCTCTAGACCGGGCTGTAGACGGGGCCTGCCCTGCATTGTAACGTCCGTGATGATGACGCCCGAAGAAGGGCGCGGATGATTCCTTGGGAGGGGACCGGAACCATGGGCTTTGCCCGTCTTGCCACCATTGTTGTCGCTGCCGCCGGCGCGCTGTCACTCGCCGCCTGTTCCGATGCCACGCCGGGTTTCGGCAATATTACCGAAGAACGGCTGCTGGCCGCCGAGAGCGATCCCGACAACTGGCTGTCCCACGGACGAACCTATGCCGAAGACCGCTACAGCCCGCTGGCGGATATCAACGCGCAGAACATCGGCGACCTGTCGCTCGCCTTCGCGGTGGAAGTGGACACCAACCGCGGACAGGAAGCCACGCCCATCGTGGTGGACGGGGTGATGTATTTCTCCACCGCCTGGTCGAAGGTGATGGCTGTCGATGCCGCAACCGGGGAACTGCTGTGGCGCTATGATCCCGAAGTGGATGGTGCGAAGGGCGCGGATGCCTGTTGCGATGTCGTCAATCGCGGTGTCGCCGTGTGGGAAGGCAAGGTCTTCGTCGGCACGATCGACGGGCGGCTGGTCGGCCTTGATGCCGAAACCGGCGAGGAGCTGTGGGACGTTGTCACCGTGGACCAGTCCCAGCCCTATACCATCACCGGCGCGCCGCGCGTGGTGCGCGGCAAGGTCCTTATCGGCAATTCCGGTGCGGAAATGGGCGTGCGCGGCTATATCTCCGCCTATGACGCGGACAGCGGCGAGCTTGTCTGGCGTTTCTACACCGTGCCCGGCAACCCGGCAGACGGCCCCGATGGCGCGGCTTCGGATGCCGCTTTCGAACAGTTCGCGGGCGAGACTTGGTTCGGCGATTACTGGGAACTGGGCGGTGGCGGCACCGTGTGGGATTCGATCGTCTACGATGCCGAATTCGACCAGCTGCTGGTGGGCGTGGGCAACGGCAGCCCGTGGAACCACCGCGTGCGCAGCGATGGCAAGGGCGACAATTTGTTCCTCTCCTCCATCCTCGCGCTGGATCCCGATACCGGCGCCTACAAGTGGCATTACCAGGTCAATCCCGGCGAGACATGGGACTTCACCGCCACGCAGCAGATCACGCTGGCCACGCTGGAGATCGACGGAGAGCCGCGAGAGGTCGCCATGCAGGCACCGAAGAACGGGTTCTTCTATGTCATCGACCGCGAGGACGGGAAACTGATCAGCGCCGAACCTTATGCCCAGCAGAACTGGGCCGAACGGATCGACCTTGAAACGGGCCGCCCGGTGGAAATCCCCGAAGCCCGCTTTGCCGATGCACCCTATTTCATAACGCCCATGGGTATCGGCGCGCATGCCTGGCACCCGATGAGCTATTCTCCCGATACGGGGCTGGTCTACATCCCGGTGATGGAAGTGCCCAACGCATATGCCGATGACAGCAATTTCACCCGCCGGATCGGCCGCTGGAATACCGGCGTGTCCTTCCTTGCCCCGCCCGAAGGTTCGGTGCCGGGCGCAACGCCCGAAGCGCGCCGCGCCTACATTTCGTCCATCACCCATGGCAAGCTGACCGCGTGGGACCCGGTCAGGCAGGAAGCGGCATGGGAAATCCGCCGCGACTGGCCGTGGAACGGCGGCACGCTGGCAACCGGCGGCAACCTGGTGTTCCAGGGCCTGCCCGACGGCCGCTTTGTCGCCTATTCGGCTGACAAGGGCGAGGAACTGTGGAGCTGGCAAGGTGAGCGCGGCATCATGGCCGGGCCCATCACCTATCGCGCGGGTGGCGAACAATATGTCGCGGTCATGGCCGGCTATGGCGGATCGATGGGCATGGCCACGCAGACGGACTGGATGCGCCGCCCGCCGCCAAACGGCATGTTGCTGGTGTTCAAGATCGGCGGCACGGGCACGATCGACCCGCTGCCCCCGCTCGAACCCAAGCCCTACGTGACGAGCGACGAGAGCTTCACGCCCGAACAGGTGGCCGAAGGGCAGGCGCAGTATTTCGCGCTGTGCACCATCTGCCACAATGGCCCGGTCAATCCCAACCTGATGAAGAGCCCGGTCGCCACCGATGCCAATGCCTGGGCCGCGGTGGTGAATGACGGCATCCTTGCCGATCGCGGGATGATCAGCTTCAGCCCGTGGATCGATGCCCGCCAGGCAGAGGCAGTGCGCGCCTATGTCCTGACCGAAGCTGCCCGCCGTGCGGCGGAGGAAGGGCAATGAGCGATGCAACCGATGTCGTGATTGTCGGTGCCGGCCCGGTGGGGATGCTGACCGCCCTCACCCTGGCCCAGGCCGGGGCGAGCGTTCGGGTCCTCGATCGCGAGGAGCAGATCATCAATTCCCCGCGTGCGGCTGTCTATTTCCCGTCCACCCTGCTGGTGCTGGAGGAGCTGGGAATCCTGGACGAACTGGATGCAATCGGCTTCCGCAACCGCAACTTCGGCACGCATATTCCCGAATTCGATTATCATTCCGTGGTCGTCACCCAGCCGGTCGAAGGGATCGCCTATGACTACCAGCTCCACGTCGGCCAGCACGATGTCGCCCGGGTGGCAATGGAGCATGCGCGCATGCTGGGCGTGGAAGTGCTCTTCGGGCGCGAAGTCCACGGGTTCGAGGAATATGACGACCGCATCGTGGTGATGGCGAGCGGCCCCGAAGGCGAAGAAACCTACGGGGCGAAATGGCTGATCGGGGCCGATGGCGCGCGCTCCACCGTGCGCAAGCTGGCGGGGATCGAGTTCGAAGGGCACACCTGGCCCGAACGTTTCGTTGCCACCAATGTGAAGTTCCCCTTCCAGGAACTGGGCTACGAACAGGCCAACTTCGTCTGCGATCCCGTCAACATGGCGGTGATCGCGCAACTGGACACAGACGGGCTGTGGCGCTGCACCTACATGGAAGACAGCGCGCTGCCGGTGGAAACCTTCGAGGACCGCATCCACCAGCGTTACGACTGGTTCATGGCTGGCCGCAAGGACTACGAGATCGTCTCTGCCAGCCCCTACATGCTGCACCAGCGCGCCGGGGAAACTCTGCGCAAGGGCCGCGTGCTGCTGGCCGGCGATGCGGCCCATGCGACCAACCCTTGCGGCGGGCTGGGCCTGACCTCCGGCCTGTGGACCGGCATCGTGCTGGCCGATGTGCTGGGCGCCGTCCTGCGCGGCGAGGAGGACGAGGAAATCCTCGACCGTTTCAGCGATGAGCGCCGCCGCATCTTCTGGGAAGTCGTCACCCCGGCAGCCACGGAGAACAAGCGCATGCTCCAGGAACGCGACATGGAGCAGCGCAAGAAGGACCTTGAACATATCAGGGCGCTGGACACCAATCCGGAAAGCGGCGCCTTGCTGATGCTGTTTGCCTACAAGGTGATCGGCGATGTGCTGCGCGAGGGATCGCGCTGGGCCGATGCCGATCCGTCCGATCGGGTCGCCATCAACATCAAGGACCGCAAGGGGCAGATCCATTGAGCAGGTCATATCGACCGCAAGACCTGCACGCGGCAGGAAGCGCGAACCCGCTCCGGCTGGCTGCGCAGGGTTTCTTCTGGACCGGCGGCGAGCTGGTAGACCATCCCGCGGCGGGCAAGGCCACGCGCGGGCAGCAATATGTCGAATACTGGATCCCGCAGGACCTGAAGCACGACCTGCCCATCGTGATGATCCACGGCGGCGGCGGGCAAGGAACCGATTTCCTGGGCACGGCAGACGGGCGCGAAGGCTGGGTCCACTGGTTCGTGCGCGCCGGATGGGCGGTCTATGTGGTGGATCGCCCGCAGCATGGCCGCAGCCCCTTCAACCCCGAATTCCAGGGCCCGATGGCAGCCCCCGGCCCCACGGTCTTCCTCGAGCGGCTGTTCACCCGCCCCGCCGATTTCGATGACAACTATCCGCAGGCGAAACTGCACACGCAATGGCCCGGCACCGGGCAGATGGACGATCCCACCTTCCTGTCCTTCCTCGCGGGAACCGGCCCGACATTGGCGGACCACGTCACCGCGCAAACCGATGCACAGCGCGCGGGCGCGCAGTTGCTGGACAGGATCGGCCCGGCCATCGTGCTGACCCATTCCGCCGGCGGACCGCCCGGCTGGCTGATCGCCGATGCCCGGCCGGATCTGGTGCGGGCGATTGTCGCCGTCGAACCGCTCGGCCCGCCGTTCGAAGCCATCAGCGGACAGCTGCCCTTCGGCATCACCCATGCGCCGCTGACCTATGAGCCGGCGCTCGCGCAAGGCGATCAGCTGGCCTCGCAAGACATGCCTTCACCCGGCGAAGGGCTGGTCCCCTACAAGATCCAGGCCGAACCGGCGCGGCAATTGCCCAACCTTGCGCGCATGCCGATCGTGATCGTGACCGCCGAGGCGAGCTGGATGGCAGCGGATAACCATGCGATCGTGCATTTCCTGCGCCAGGCGGGATGCAGCGTGGACCATGTGCGGCTGGAAGATCGCGGCGTGCACGGCAACGGCCATGCGATGCAGCTGGAACGCAACAGCGACGAGGTCGCATCGGTCATTGCCGGCTGGCTGGGAGACACCGGGTTCAATTGATTACAATGGATAATCATTAGCATTGAAAATAGTCATGCGGTATGACCGGGGCGAATCTGATGGGAAGGATGAGGATGCGCAAGGTTCTGGCAGCGGCCCTGGCCGCCAGCATGCTGGCAACACCCCTCGCCGTGCAGGGCGAAGACAACAACGGCGCGATGGTGCCGGAAGACGGTGACTGGCCGCTGTACGCCCGCGATCACGGCGGGCAGCGGTTTGCCCCCCTGGCGGATATCAACCGCGATAATGTGGACCGGCTGGAGCATGCCTGGACCTATCGCCTGCGCCCCAACGGCGGCGGCAGCATCCTGGCCGGCACCGTCCCGGTGGTGGTCGATGGCGTGATGTACCTGCCGCTGGGCGATGCCGTGGTCGCGCTGGAGGCGCATACCGGGCGCGAGATCTGGCGGCACGCCGTCGAAGGTGCGACCATTCGCCGTTCGGTGACATACTGGCCTGGCGATGGCGAACTGCCTGCCCGCCTGTTCTATTCCAAGGGCAATTCGCTGGTTGCCATCAATGCTGCCGACGGTTCGCTGGCAACGGGGTTCGGCGACGGGGGCGAGATGGCCTTTGACGGCACGGGCTATGCCTATCCGCCCAGCATCTTCCGCAATGTCCTGGTGATCGGCGCGCTTACGCCGGAGATACCCGAAGGCCCCAACGGAAACTCGCGCGGCTTCGATGCCCGTACCGGCGAGAAGCTGTGGGAATTCAACGTCATTCCCCAGCCGGGCGAAGTCGGCCATGAAACCTGGCTCGACGATGGCTGGAAGGACCGCCCCGGCGCGAACATGTGGGTGTGGTACACCACCGCCGATGTCGAGACCGGGATGATCTTCATGACCCTGGGCAGCCCCGGCCCCAACTACTGGGGTGGCGACAGGCCGGGCGATAACCTGTTCGGCAATTCGGTTGTCGCGGTGGATGCGGAAACAGGCGAATACCGCTGGCATTTCCAGACAATCCACCATGATCTGTGGGACTGGGACCTGCCCGCCCCGCCCGTGCTGGTGGATGTGGAAGTCAATGGCGAGACCATTCCCGCCCTGGCCGAAACCGGAAAGCCGGGCCTGATGTATATCCTCGACCGCCGCACCGGCCAACCGGTGCACGGCGTGAACGAGCACTTGGTCGCCGCGGCGGACGTGCCGGGCGAATGGTATTCCCCCACCCAGCCGATCCCGGTGAAGCCCGAACCGCTGAGCCGCATGTGGTGGGACCCGACCGACGTGGTGACAGAAGAGGATACCAACGCCGAACATGTCGCCGCATGCAGCGCCCTGCTCGACAGCTATGGCGGCACCTTCTTCAACTCCGGTCCCTTTACCCCGTTCTTCCTCCATGAAGAGGGCGATCCGCCGCGCGCCTCGATCAACCTGCCCCACAATGGCGGGTCCAACTGGGGCGGCAGCGCGGTCGATCCGAACACCGGCTATATCTACGTCAACACCTCCGAAAGCGGCTCCATCGGCTGGATCGAAGCGCGCGATCCCGATGGCGATTACGGGCGGGGAACATCGGGTTCCAACCAGCCCTATGACCGTGGCAGCCTGTCTGGCCCCGGTGCCTATTCCAGCTTCTCGGCGAGTTTCGAGGCCGATGACGGCACCCGCGTGACGCTGCCCTGCATCCGCCCGCCCTGGGGCCGCCTGGTGGCGGTGGATGGCAATACCGGCGAAATCGCCTGGGCCACCAAGCTTGGCACCACGCCCGAACTGGGGCCGGACAAGGCGGATACCGGGGCCAACAACACCTTCGGCGGGCCGATGGTGACCGCTGGTGGCCTGGTGTTCATCGGTGCGACCAGTGACGGCATCTTCCGTGCCTTCGATGCCCGGACCGGCGAACTGGTGTGGAGCGAGCAGCTGGACTATCCGGCGATGACCATCCCGATGAGCTATCGCGGCGCGGACGGCAGGCAGTATATTGCCGTGTTCGCGACCGGATCCGCATTCGGCCCGCCCATTCGCGGAGAGGATGGCAGGCCGGCCAACAATGAATCGCTCATCACCTGGGCGCTGCCGGAACAGTGAGAGGACATATGACCAGATCGATCAAACCCGCACTCCCCGTGGCCGTGGCCGCCGCGCTGCTGGCAGCCTGCACCGCGCAGGACGGGCAGATGCGCACGCCCGAAGGCGCGCTGCTGGATACCAGTCCGGACCTGGCCTATGCGCCCGGAGACCTGAGCGAGGAACAGCTCAACGGCAACGCCCGGCACCTCTTCCGGCAGGAATCGATGAATGTCTTCCGTCGCTTTCCGCGCGACATGACCGAAGAAATGGTCCGCTTCTATGTCGATGCGCTGGCACTGCGTTCGCTCAATCCGATCCAGCTCACCAGTACCCAGCAGATGATCCTGACGGGCGTCGGCACGGGCCAGGTCAAGCTGTCGGCCGGGCAGCAGGGCAACCGTAGCTACGACCTTTCGGGCGGCGCCAAGGGTGGCACCGGCATCCGCTTCCTGCGTTTCACCTATCCCGACGAGGACGTCGTGAGGCAGCGTTTTGCAGATGCCGGGTTCGACCTTCCCGAATTCCAGACCGTGCTGCGCATCCACAAGGGTGCCGTGGTGACCGATCCGGCAGGGCTGGTGATCCAGATCATCATCAACCCGACTGCCTCTGACCATTCCGACGATGGCATCGGCATTGGCGTGGCCACGGCCAACCTTGCCGAAAGCCGGGCTTTCTACCGCGATTTCGTGGGCCTGGATGAAGGGCTGGCTCCGCCCGACAGGCTGCTGGACATCGAACCCTGGACATACAGGCACGGTGAAACCACCATCTTGCTCTACGAAGTGGCAGCGGGCCTCCCTGCCGATACAGGCAGTTCCGGCATCCAGTATGTGGTGGCAGACGCACCTTATGTGGCGGCCATGGCCGAACATCGCGACGTGACGGTGGAAACGCCGCTCAACCGACTTGCCGGTTTCGATCTCACCACGGTGTGGCTCAACGATCCCAACGGCGTGACCAACTATTTCGCCCAGGTCGGCCCCAACAGCCGGACGGCGCGCGGCGAGGACTGACCGCGGCGAGAACTGGCCGGGCGATCTGCTGCGGACACAAAAAAGGGGCTCCGCAATGGAGCCCCTCTTGCTGTCCGGTGAAGTCCCGGCTGTGCTTACTTCTTCACTTCCATGATGTATGCAGACAGCAGGTCGATCTCTTCATCGGTCATCTGCCCACCGAAGCCCGGCATCGCGCCCTGGCCGTTGGTGATCCGCGCCACCACGAAAGCCTTGTCCATCGCATCATTGCCGTCAAGCGAAGGACCGATGTGGCCGTGGCCGTTGGCATCGGCCAGAACGTGGCACGCGCTGCAGGACCAGGAACCGAACAGGTTGCGGGCTTCCTCGGTCTGCTCCGGCGTCAGGGCGGCTTCGGCCGCTTCTTCCTCGACCACCTGCTGGGTGGGGTCGACAGGCGTTGCAAAAGCGCCGACCATCGGCACGGCCAGTGCAGCCGCGCCCAGGGCAGCAAGCCCGCTCTTGATCCACTTGCCGGTGTTTGCCGTGTTTCCAGCCATTTCCTGTTTCTACCTTTCCTGATCCAGTGTCCGGGCGTCTCGAATTGCGGCCCTAGTCAACAAACGTGATACAAGAGTCAACATTTACCGCAGATTTATGCGTGGTTCGCTTGCCCTAAATTTTCGGACATTGTCAATTATAGATTGTCAACCACATGTCAGTTGGCGCAACTATCAGCTGCCTGCTAGGACTGGGATACCAGTCTTCACCAGACTCGAAAGGCCAAGATCGATGACTACCCGTTTGCGCCAGATGGCGATCCTGCTTCCCGCCCTCGCGATTGCGGCCTGCGGGGAAGAACAGCAGGTGGAACTGCCCTATGGCACCGCCCAGCAATTCATGGCCAGTGAAGTGCAGCCTACCGCCGAAGTCTACTGGAATGCCGTGGGCGCGGTCAGCGAACTGGTCGACGGGGAACCGGTTTTCCGCGAATTCGAGCCGGAAACGGACGAGGAGTGGGAACAGGTGCGCCTGGCTGCGGTGAAGCTGCGCGAATATGGCGAAGTCCTCGCCACTCCCGCCTATGCCGACGGGCGCGGGGATGACTGGCTGGATTTCGCGCAAGGCATGCAGGATGTTGCCGACCTGGCCGAGCAAGCCGCGGTGGACCGCAGCACCGAGGCGGTGTTCGAGGTCGGAGGCACGATCTACGCCGTCTGCACCGCCTGCCACCAGGTCTACCCGCCCGCAGACCTTCCCGAAGGCATGACCGTGGACGACATGGCAGCGGACAGCAATCGGCCTTCTGCCGATGAAAGCCTCGAAGACTACCTGGATGAAGGCAGCGAATAAGGCTCATGGGCGCGCTTGGACGACATAGCGGCGCGCTCGCCCTTCTTGCCCCGCTGGCTGTCGCGGCGCTCTACCTTCTGCTGCCGGAGCTGGCGCTGGCCCATGACGTGGCCGAGGGCGACAAGGCCTTTGTCCAGTCGATCGACGGTCCGGCGATCTTTCCTTTCGTGTACCTGGGCGCCAAGCACATGGTGACGGGTTATGACCACATCGCCTTCCTCGTGGGCGTGGTGTTCTTCCTCCTCCGGCTGAAGGACGTGGTGCTCTATGTTTCCATGTTCACCATCGGCCACTCGATCACGCTGCTCGGTGGCGTGCTGCTGGGGATCGGGGCCAATGCCTATGTCATCGATGCGATCATCGGCCTGTCCGTCGTCTACAAGGGCGTGGAGAATATCGGCGGTTTTGCGAAGATCGGCCTGAAGATCGATACGCGGGCAGCGGTGCTGGTGTTCGGCCTGTTCCACGGCATGGGCCTGGCGACCAAGGTGATGGACCTGGAGGTTTCACCCAACGGGCTGCTGACCAACCTCATTTCCTTCAACGTCGGTGTAGAACTGGGGCAGGTGATCGTGCTTGCCTTTGTCGTCACCCTGTTCGCAACCTGGCGGCAGAAACCCAGTTTCGGCAAATATGCCTTTGCCGCCAATATCGCCCTCGTCGGCGTGGGCCTGGCGCTCACCGCCATCCAGATACAAGGATATCTGTCATCATGAGCAAATCGCGCACTCCCTATGTCGCTGCCGGCGCGGCGGCCGCCATGGCCTTCGTTGCCGTGGCCTTCGTCCTGCCTGCCGAAACCGGCTGGGACCCCACCGGCATCGGCACCGCCACCGGCCTCGTGAAGATCGCCGAACCCGACAATGCCGAGCTGGAGCGCGGCATGGCCCGCATGGAAACACAGGAGGTGCTGCTGCTCTCCGACACCGCGCCCGCTCCCGAGGAAGGCGTGACCGACAGCTGGGAATGGGAACTGGGCCCGTATGAAGCGGTCGAGTTCAAGTACACCATTCCCGAAGGCGCGCGCATGGCGTTCCGCTGGGAAGGTTCGGACACACTCAACTATGACATGCATTCCCACCCCTTCGAAGGCGGGGTGGAAATGACCGAGAGCTACGGCGTTGACGAGGCCCGGGTGATGCAGGGTGTATACATCGCGCCCTTCACCGGCATCCACGGCTGGTACTGGCAGAATCGCTCGGTCACGCCCGTGACGCTGAAGCTGGAAACTTCGGGCGGGATGACGACTTCCGCGATCTTCGGTGCCAGCGGCGAGGTCGAGCGTCCGCTGGAAGGGGTGGAGAACACCGTGGAAGGTGCGGCGGCGGGCCATGAAATGCAGGATGCCGAACCTGCCGAGTGATCCGCTGCGCAAATGTTACCATTTGCGACAAAAATTTCGGATTAAGTCAAATTCAGGGGCCTATAGGCCCTTGTTGAAGCGCGTAGCTTGCGGCTAGATTGCCCGTAGCTCGAAGGCCGGATTCTGGCCGCGATAGACCAATGGGGAGTTGGGAGTGATCAACCTGTCGATCAACCGCGCCGGCAAGACCGGTCTTACAAGCCGCGCACTGCGGCTGGTAGCAATTTCAACGCTGGCCGTTGCCAGTGCGGCATGCGCCACAACCGATGGTGCGCAGACCGCATCCGCAAGCAGCGTTGCCAGCGCGCCCGCATCCGCCGTCGATTACGTCGGCTGGGATGGCTACCTGGGCGGCGGCGACAGTTCGCAATATTCCGCGCTGGACCAGATCAACAAGTCCAACGTCAACCAGCTCGAAGTCGCCTGGACCTATTCCACCGGCGAAGGCGCGCCGCCGATCTTCAGCCCCACCATCGGTGGTGGCCGGATGTATGTCATCAATGGCGAAAGCAAGCTGGTGGCACTCGATCCCGCCACCGGGGAAGAGCTGTGGGTCTCCAACCTCGAAGGCCGCGTCGGCTCTCGCGGGGTGAACTACTGGGAAAGCGAGGACGGCTCCGAAGGCCGCCTGATCGTTCTCAACAACGGCATCCTGCGCGCCGTCGATGCGGCAACCGGCCAGATGATCCCCACCTTCGGCATCGATGGCGGCGTGGACCTGCGCGATGCCCTGCCCGAAGGTTCGGTGATGCCCCCCGGCCCGCTGATGACCAACAACCCGGGCCGCATCTACAAAAACACCGTCATCATGTCGCTGCCCGCCGGCGCCTATGACTATGCTTCCGCCCCGGCTGACATCCAGGCCTATGACGTGATCACGGGCGAGCTGAAGTGGGTCTTCCACACTGTCCCGCGCGAGGGTGAATTCGGCCATGACACCTGGCCCGAGACCGAGGATTTCGCCCAGTTCGGCGGTGTTCACAACTGGTCGGAAAGCACGATCGATGTCGAAAACGGCATCATGTTCATTCCCACCGGCACGCCGCGCTACGATTTCTACGGCGGCAACCGTGAAGGCGACAACCTGTTCGGCAACTCGCTGGTCGCGCTGGATGCCGAGACGGGTGAGCGCCTGTGGCACTTCCAGACCGTGCATCACGACCTGTGGGACTTCGATATCCCCGTGGCTCCCAAGCTGATGACGATCACCCGCAATGGCGAGGAGATCCCGATTGTCATCCAGGCAACCAAGCAGGGCTATGTCTTCACCTTCCACCGCCTGACCGGCGAACCGATCTGGCCGATCGAGGAAGTGCCGGTGCCGCCATCGGACGTGGAGGGCGAACACGCCTCTCCCACCCAGCCGGTGCCGACATGGCCGGAACCCTTCATGCGCCTGTCCTTCAGCGAGGATGACATCAACCCCTACCTGCCCGAGGCGGACCAGGAAGCGCTGCGCGAGAACCTGCGCAACGTCTGGCGCAATGACGGCATCTTCACCCCGCCTTCGGAACGTGGCTCCATTTCCATGCCCGGCCACAATGGCGGCGCGAACTGGGGCAATGTCGCGGTCGATCCGGTCAACAAGCGCCTCTATGTCGTCAGCCGCGAACTGCCGCTGCTGCTGAAGATCAACAAGGACAATCGCGAGAGCGCGCTGGAAGCCATGCCGAACGCGCAGGAGGACAATGTCCCCTATCGCTGGCCGGTCAACTTCATGCTGCAATCCAACGGCATGGTGGCGATCAAGCCGCCGTTCTCCAACCTCACCGCCTATGACATGAACACGGGCGAGCGCATCTTCCATATCCCGAATGGCGAGATCCTGACGCTGGAGGAACAGGGCATTACCGGCGTTGGCGCACAGGCGCCGCGTTCCGGCCCGATCGTGACTGCCGGCGGCCTGCTGTTCGTCAACACCGCTTCCGATCGCGCCCTGCGCGCCCGCGATGCAGCCACGGGCGAAGTGCTTTGGGAACACCGCTTCGATGCGGCAACCGAAGGCGTGATGGCCACTTACGAAGTGGATGGCCGCCAGTACATCACCGTTCCGGTGGGCGGTGTCGGCCACTTCCTCGGCGGCCTTGGCCTGCCCGAGCCGGGTGAGAGCCGCTACGTCACCTTCGCGCTTCCGGCAGGCAACTGATGTCTGTCTTGCGGACTTCGACCATCGCCCTTCTTGCCGGCAGCCTGCTGACCGGCACGGCCATGGCGCAGGGGGAAGACCTCACCGTCCTTCCCGCGCCGTCCGATGCCTTCCAGCCCGGGCTGACGGCATGGGGCGAACCCGATTTCCGCGGCGGCTGGCCGATCGACCACCTCAACGGTCGCACGCCGCTGCAACGCGCTCCGGAACACGGCAACCGCCAGCTTCTGACAGAAGAGGAATTTGCCGAACGCGCCGACATGGTGGAGGTGCTGGAGCAGCGTTACGAGAACGAGGACAGCACCGACACGATGGGCATCGGCCACTGGGCCGAGGTTTCTCCCGCCAATCGCCGCACCAGCTGGATCACCTCGCCTGCCGACGGCCAGCTTCCTGCCTATACCGATGAAGGCCAGCGCCTGTCCGATGCCATGCGTTCCACCTGGGCGCAGGGCCAGCCGTTTGACTGGGTGGATGACTTCGACAGCTGGGACCGCTGCATTTCGCGCGGGCTTCCTGCGTCGATGTTCCCCTTCATGTACAACAACGGCATGCGCATCTTCCAGGCACCCGGCCTGGTCGCGATCCAGATGGAAATGGTGCATGAAACCCGCCTGATCCCGACCGATGGCAGCGCCTCCATCCCCGCCCGGATCAAGCATTGGCTGGGCGAAAGCCGGGGTGAATGGGAAGACCACAACACGCTGAAGGTCACCACCACCAACTTCATGCCGGGCCCTTCCGCCACCAACATCGGCACCACGGGCTCCCCGCGCGAGAACGATACGCCGGTCAGCGCCGAGGCACGGCTGGTGGAACGCTTCCACATGGTCGGCCCGGACGAGATCATCTATGAATTCACCTGGGAAGACCCGGTGGTATTCACCCAGCCGTGGTCCGCCCGCCTCGAATGGCAGCGCGACGATGACTACGAGATCTTCGAATATGCCTGCCACGAGGGCAATGTGCAGATCCGCAATTACATCAACGCCAGCCGCGCCGATCGTGCAGCGGCAGCCGCAGCCAGCGGCACGCAGTAGGAGCAAGTCGATGATCCGCCAGCAGAAAACCCACGGCAACCGCGCTCTCGCAGCGATCGCTTGCGGCCTTGCCGCGACCCTCGCCGCACCGGCGATGGTGAGTGCGCAGGCGCCTGCGACGGTCGTGCCGGATGATCTCACGGTCATGCCGCCGGTTTCCGAGGACTACACCCCGGCCACCACTCCCTGGGGTGATCCGGACCTGCGCGGCACCTGGCCGATCAACGACATCGCCGAACTGCCCGTGCAGCGCCCCGCCCAGTATGGCGACCGCTTCTGGAAGACAGATGCCGAACTGGCTGCCGAACAGGGCCGTGTCGAGGCGCTGGAGGAAGCCTACGAGAACGAGGACGAGGAAGGCACGATCGGCCTTGGCCACTGGATCGAATACCAGGCAGGCAGCCGTCGCACCTCCATGCTGATCGATCCGGCGGACGGGCAACTGCCCCCGATGACCGAGCAGGGCATCCACGATGCCTCGCTGATGCGGGCCAGCTGGGTTGTCGGCCAGACCTTCGACTGGGTGGACGATTTCGACAGCTGGGACCGTTGCTGGACGCGCGGTTTCCCCGCTTCCATGCTGCCCTTCCGCTACAACAACGGCATCCGCATCTACCAGTCGCCCGGCTATGTGGTGATCGCGCTGGAAATGCTCGGCACCAGGGTGATCCCGGTGAGCGGCGATACCGAGCAATGGCCTGCCGCCGTGACCGGCATGTTCGGGCAGAGCCGGGGCCGGTGGGAGGACCACAACACGCTGGTGGTGGAAACGACCAACCTCCAGCCCGGCGCCTCGCCGCTCAACATGGCGACGCGCGGCGTGCCGCCCAACAACACGCTGCCGACCAGCGGTGAGGCGACCACCGTGGAACGCTTCCACATGATCGGCCCGGACACGATCACTTACGAGCTGACCTATTCCGACCCGGTTGTCTGGGAAGCGCCCTGGACGCTGCGCGTGGACTGGACCCGCGACGACAGCTATGAATTCTTTGAATATGCCTGCCACGAAGGCAATGTGCAGGTGCGCAACTACATCACCGCCAACCGCGCCCTGCGGGAACAGGAATATGCCCGCGGGCGCATGCTGGATCCGGTCGATCCCGATGCTGCGCCGCCGCCAAGCATGGATCCGGCCAGCCGCGGTGTGGGCAATGACGAGGACTGACATTTGCGGGGTCCGGCCCGATCTGGCCGCACCTCACCCGAATACGCTAGGAGAGACGAGAGATGGCTAAGTTCAATTCCAAGATCGGCAGTGCGCTGGCAGCGGCTTCGCTGGCAGTGCTGGCCGCAACCAGCGCCGGTGCGCAGGACGTTCCCGAAGACCTGACGGTAATGCCGCCGGTTCCCACGGACTACGAACCTGCACGCACCGCATGGGGCGATCCGGACCTGCGCGGCATGTTCCCGATCGACAACATCGCCAGCCTGCCGATGCAGCGCCCGGCCCAGTTCGGTGACCGTTTCTGGCTGACCGAGGATGAATACGCCCGTCGCCAGGAACAGTACGGCCGGTCGGATGCCGCCTATGCTGCGGAAGACGAGAGCGGCACCATCGGCATGGGCCACTGGGTGGAATCCGATGCTTCGGGCCGCCGCACCTCGCTGCTGATCAGCCCGGCCAACGGCCAGCTGCCGGCCATGACCGAAGAAGCCCAGGCCCTGTACCAGGCCGGCCGTTCCAGCTGGACGCCCGGCACGATCCACCAGTGGCTGGACGATTTCGACACCTGGGACCGCTGCATCACCCGCGGCTTCCCGGCCTCGATGTTCCCGTTCCGCTACAACAACGGCATCCAGATCATGCAGGCCCCGGGCTATTTCGTGATCAACCTGGAAATGATCCACGATAGCCGCATCATCCCGATCGTGGACAGCAGGGAAGAAATGGAAGCCATGCGCTGGCCGGCTTCCGTGCGCACCTGGATGGGCCAGTCCATCGGTTACTGGGAAGGCAACACGCTGGTGGTGGAGACGACCAACATCATCTCCGGTGACAGCGCCACGTCCGACCTGATGGAGCGCGGCCCCTCCCCGCTGAACATGGCGACGATGGGTGTCCCCCCGTTCAACACCATTCCCACCAGCGACGAGGCAGAGGTGGTGGAACGCATCACCATGACCGGCCCCGATCGCATCGTCTACGAACTGACCTACACCGATCCGGAGGTCTTCACCGCTCCGTGGACGGCCCGCCTCGACTGGACGCGTAACGACGAATACGAATTCTTCGAATACGCCTGCCACGAAGGCAATGTGCAGCCGCGCAACTACATCACCGCTGCACGGGCCGGCCTGGAAGCCGCCGAGGAAACCGAAGGCAACCAGTAAGAACCGAGGGGAAATGGGGCGCTCTTCGCAGTCCGGCCAGCTTTCGTGAAAGGTGCCGAGACAGCGGATAGCGCCCCTTCTCTTTGCGGCCAGCCCCGTCCGACGGCCGCAAATGGAGGGAGAGAATGCACATGAGGACCATGACCACCCGCGCGGCACTGGCTGTCGCCCTGATCGCCACCACGGCGGCCTGCTCATCCTACGAGGATCGCCCCGCCACTGCGGCAAATGCCGTGGAAGAGGCAGCCGTTGCCAGCATTTCCTCCGGCCCCGTGGCCACGCAGCAGGGCCTGGTGCAAGGCGTGCCCGGCGCGCTGGAAGGCATCACCGTGTTCAAGGGCCTTCCCTTCGCCGCCCCTCCGGTTGGCGACCTGCGCTGGGAACAGCCGCGGCCGGCTGCCGGCTGGGATGGCGTGAAAGTGGCAGACAGCTGGGGCGACAGCTGCGTGCAGAACCCCGCCCCGCAACGCTTCCCGGTCAATTCCGCCACCGACATGCCGGACAGCCCCGGCATTTCGGAAGACTGCCTCTACCTCAACGTCTGGACACCTGCCGAAACCGGTGACGAGAACCTGCCCGTCATGGTCTGGCTCTATGGCGGTGCCTATAACGAAGGCGGCGGCTCCGCCCCCTTCAGCCAGGGTGACCACCTTGCCGCCAAGGGCGTGGTGATGGTCACCTTCAACTATCGCGTCGGCTCGCTCGGCTTCTTTGCCCACCCGGAGCTGACCGCGGCATCCCCGCACGGCGCATCAGGGAACCAGGCGCTCGGCGATGCCATCGCCGCGCTGCAATGGGTGCAGGACAATATCGCCGCTTTCGGGGGCGATCCCAGCCGCGTCACCATCTTCGGCGAAAGCGCCGGTGCCGCCATGAACGGCGGCCTTGCGGGCGCTCCCCCGGCAGAGGGCCTTGTCCACCGCGTGATCAGCCAGTCCGGTAACTGGATGGGCCTCAACATCGCACGGATGACCGGGCGCGAAGCCGCACAGGAACGCACGCTTGGCGCTGCCGAGCAGAATTTCAACACCACCAGCCTTGCCGAACTGCGCGCCATCCCTGCCGAGGAAATCCATGCCAAGATCCCCGGCCAGGGCATGATCGTGGATGGCTACATCATCCCCGAGGACCTGTCCGTGGCCTTCGCCAATGGCCGCCAGCTGCGAGTGGACGTGCTCAACGGATCGAACGAGGATGAAGGCAGCTTCACCGCCGCCTTCGGCCCGCCGGCCACGCTGGAAAGCTGGAACCAGGGCGAAGCATTCCGCTGGGGCGAGCTGGTGGAAATGGGCCGCGCCGCCTACCCCGTCTCCACTGACGAGGAAGCCCGCGCCACTTCCACCATGCCCTTTGGCGACAACATGAGCTGGCTGCACCGCCAGTTTGCCGAATACCAGGCGGAAATCGGCCAGAATGCCTATCACTACTGGTTCCGCCACGATCCGCCCTATGACGCAGACCGCGCGAACCTGGGCGCTGCGCATACGGGCGAGATCCCCTATGTGTTCGACAATCTCTGCGCCCCGCGCACCTTCCCCGGCGGCTCGTCCGTGGAACTGATGTGCGGCAATGCTGAGGAAGAGGCCTTCGCGGACCTCGTCTCGCAATACTGGGTGAACTTCGCCCGCACCGGCAACCCCAATGGCGAAGGCCTGCCGCACTGGCCGGCCGTTGGCGAACTGGGCGCGAATGAAGCGATGATCCTCGATGCAGGCAACACCGGCGTCGGCCCGTGGCTGGGCGAGGCAAAGATTTCGCTCTACGATGCCATGTTCAAGGCCCGCGTGGCCGAACCGCTGGGGATCGACGCGGAATAAACAGGCTTCGTGCTGACAAAATGGCCGCGCGGGGTGACTCGCGCGGCCTTTTTGTTGGGTTTCGGATCAAGTCCGGCATGACGGGACGGGGGCGGCGGGCTGTTTCCTACAGCGCCTGCATGCCGCCAAAGTGCGGCGTTATGGCTGACCCCTCGCCTCTCATGTTTTTCCTCCACAGTTTCAGCACCTTGATCCCGTACGCGCTCCACCAGTTTTTCTTCCCCATGACCGTGTTCCATGTGTTCCAAATGTTAACGCGGCGGCTCGCGGAGCCACCTGTTCACGCGGGCAATTGTGCGCTCGTGCAACCACGGCTACTCTCCTGCCCAAGCCGGAAGCTTATCCGGCAGCAGAATGAGATAACGGCTTGGGAGGGCTGCGCGTGAGAGGGACAATCACAAAATCGCTGATGGTGTCGACAGGGCTTGCCGCCCTCTCGCTGGGCGCGGCGGCGCTGGCACAGGGCATGCCCAGCGCATTCGAGGTGCAGGTTCAGCAGGGCCGCACGCTCTATGCTGCCAATTGCGCGGCTTGCCACGGCGAGACGCTGGCTGGCGGCCAGTTCGCCGGCACGCTGAAAGGCGCTGTCTTCCTTTCCAACTGGGGCGATGTGCCGGTGGGCGAGCTGGAAGCCTATATCCGCACATCCATGCCTCCCGGCGGCGCGGGCCGCTTGTCGGGTGACGATTATGCCGCGCTCACCGCGCTGATCGTTCATGAAAACGATGCCACGCTGGATGGGCCCGTGGTGCGCGGGCTTGCCACGCTGATGCCCCCTGCCCCTTCGATCGAGGAACAGAACGCCATCGGCATCGGCGGCGTTTCCGCCAATCACCCGCTGCCCGAAAGCCCGGCACCGCGCGATCCCTTTGCAGACTACCAGCCGGTCACACCGGCGGAACTGGCTGATCCGCCCGCAGAGGACTGGCTGACCTGGCGGCGCGGACATCGCGGCCACGGCTATTCACCGCTGGCCGAGATCACCACCGAAAACGTGCGCCAGCTCAACACCGCCTGGGCGCAGGCGCTTCCCGCCGGCCCGACCATGCACGAACCGCTGGTGCATGACGGGGTGATGTATGTGTTCGGCTTTGGTGACGAGATCTTCGCCTTCGATGCCGCCAATGGCCACCCGCTGTGGCGTTACCAGCGGCAATTGCCCGAAGGCACCATGCCGCTGTCGAAGAAGACCATGGCGCTGTGGGGCGACATGGTGATTGCCGCCACGTCGGACCTGCACGTGATCGCGCTTGATGCGAAGACCGGCCGCCCGGTGTGGGATACCCGCATGACCGACAAGCCGGGCTTCCGCAGCAATGGCGGGCCGATGGTGGCTGATGGCGTGGTGATGGCGGGGCTCGCCTCGCAGGAGCCGGGCGGCGGCCTGATCGTGGCCATCGATGTCGAAACCGGCGAGAAGCTGTGGGACTTTGCCACCGCTGCCGCGGAAGGCACGCAAGGCGGCGACACGTGGAACGGCCTGCCTGACAGCGAGCGGCGCGGCGGCTCTGTCTGGACCTCCGGCACCTACGATCCCGAAACCGGCCTGGCCCTGTGGGGCGTGGCGCAAAGCTATGACACCGGCCCCTTGCGTGACCTTGTGCCGGGCGAGAACAATGACGGGCTGTTCACCAACTCCACCCTCGCCTTCCGACCGCGCAGCGGGGAACTGGTCTGGTATTTCCAGCACATGAAGAACGACCAGTACGATCTCGACTGGGTGTTCGAGCGTGTGGTCGGCACCCTTGTTGTGGACGGTGAACCGCGCCGGGTGATCATCACCGGCGGCAAGGAAGGCCTGTTCGACACGCTCGATGCCGAGACCGGGGAATATCTCTCCACCGTGGACATGGGCTACCAGGACTTCATCATCGCGATCGATCCGGAAACCGGGGACAAGACGCCAGACCCCGCGCTGCTGCCGGGGCGGGACCGTCCGCCGGTATTCATGTGCCCGCATGCCGGCGGGGGCCGCAACTGGAGCCCGACGGCCTTCAACGAGGCGACGGGCGAGCTGTTCGTCAACGCGCGCGATACCTGCATGGAACTGGTGCCGGTGCCCGAAGGCGGTTTCCTGTCCAGCGGGGTGGATGTCTATTACTCCGCGCCTGCGGACAGTGATGGCAATTACGGCATGCTGCAGGCGCTCGACATGGAAAGCGGCACGGTGAAGTGGGAAGTGCGCCGCCGTGCGCCCTATGACGTGGGCATCCTCGCCACGGCGGGCGGCCTGCTGTTCACAGGGGCGATGGACCGCGAGATCCTGGCCTATGACCAGGAAACGGGCGAGCAGCTGTGGCGCACTGCCCTTCCCGGCATGCCCAATGCCAGCCCCATCACCTATTCGGTGGATGGCAGGCAGTATGTCGCCGTGGTCACCGGCATGGGCAATCCGCTGGCCTTCGGCCTGCCGGGCTTCACGCCCGAATATCCCTTGCCGCAGGTAAACTCGGCCGCGGTGCACGTCTTCGCCCTTCCGGAAGGGGACTGATCCCGCGCGGGCCAGCGGGAACGGATCCGGCAGTTCGGCCAGGGCTGCTCGCGGATTCTTCCGGCACCAACGAAAAAGGCCGCCCCGAAGGGCGGCCTTTCTCTTGTGTCCCGCGTTCGCGACTATGCGATCAGAACGATACCTCGGGCAGGTAGATGCCCAGGGTAAAGCCGATGGCACGGCCACAGAACACGATGACCACCCAGAAGATGATCGACAGGATGCCGGCCAGCTTCGCGCCCGTGGGCAGCGTGCTGGAATTGTCCCACTCGTTCACCGACTTGTAGGTGACGAAATGGAAGATCAGCATGTTGATGCCAGCCGCTGCCAGCAGCCCCATCTTCGTCAGGAAGTAGGGGTTCACCATGTAGGTGCTGGCCTTGGACACGAACAGCAGGGTGCCGGTAATTGCGGCCAGCACGAAGCCGATCCAGGTCCATTTCAGAGTGTCGGACGACATCTTGCTGGCTGCGACATTGGTCGATGCCAGGCCGAGCAGGCGAAGGTCCATCACCAGGATGGTGCCGAACACGGTGACCAGCGCCATCACGTGGACCGATTCGATCATGGGGAAGGCCCACAGGCTTTCCGCAATTCCGGTGCCGAGCGAGGAGTACTCGATCGACTGCCAGATATTGGTCGGTTCAGGATACATCATTGTCTTCTCTTCCCCCTCAAACCGGAATGTAGGCGATCCAGCGACCGGCCAGCATGATGAGCAACCACAGCACGATCAGCACAAGCGCAGTCGTCCTGGTGCCGGATGCAGCCTGCACGACTTCACCAGCGCCCTGGGCGCGCACGGACTTGAAGAAGCCCAGCGTCAGGACAACGGCGACCAGCAGCAGGATCATCTTGATCCAGAAAACAGCGTTGATCATGTTGCGCAGCGGTTCTGCGGTCAGCATCAGCAGGCCGCTGATGACGATGCCCAACAGGCCGTACCACACCCAAGGGACATAGCGCTTGGCGACCACATCCATTGGCAGGTTTTCGGATGCCTTGCCATGCACGCGCAGCGTGAGCATGAGCAGGGCGCCGAAGGCCGAACCGATCGAGATGATGTGCACCACCTGAGCCAGCGGCACGTTCCAGAAGTTCTCAACCATGACCAGGCTTATGGGCGTTTCCATCATCCAGAAGGCAAGGTCGAGGAGAAATGTCTCCCTCAACCAGCCTGTTATCTCGAAAAATAGGTCCATCATCTTGTGTTTTTCCCCTCGTCTAAGCTCTCCGAATAACCAGCCCTTTGAACATCGGGCGGCTGATCGAACCTTGATTTTGCGCAAACCGGCAAAAGTGCCGGTTGCCAACTCCGCTTACCCTTTGCCCAGCAGCACCTTCCCACGGCAACCACTGCCCCCGGACCTTATGCCTGGCGCACAAGGTTGCCGAGTAACATTACCGTAACACCGCCCATCTGTTCGGCGTTACACACCAGGCTGCTCCGGCCTTCGGGCGCTGCCGCACGCGATGCCGAATTCTGGCCAGCTAGCGGCTTGGACCAATCTCGCCAAGCCCTGGTTGGCCCGTGTGACGAATCGCGACAATTTGTCACAAACTCGATCTCGACTTTCCGGGCGCAATTCGCAACGGAAAGCAGACAAGTTCAACTGGATCAGTTCAAACTGGTCGCCTAGCCCTTTTTTTATGCTGCTAATGCAGGCGGTGGGCCATTGTCAAAAGATCGATGCGCCTTTAGGACAGAATCAATTAGACCGCATGTCGAGGATGCACCGGCAAGGTCGATTCCGTAGAGAGGCGGGAGAGGGAATTATGCGTCAGGCCAGGGGCCTTTTTCTGGGAGCATTGCTGGCCACCGCCAGTACCAGCGGCGTGATCGCGCAGGACACCATGCCCGATGGTGACTGGCGCACGATCAACCGCGATCTTGCTGCCACGCGTTATTCCCCGCTCGACGATATCAATCGCGAAAACGTGGGCAATCTCCAGCAGGCCTGGACCTATCCTCTGCGTGCCTTCAACACCGCCGTTCCGCTGGTTGTGAACGGCAATATGTATGTCACCGCCCAGTCGCGCGTCGTGGCTCTCAATGCTGCAACCGGCGAGGAAGTGTGGGTACATGAGTCCGAAGGCGGATCCGGCCCCGGCGCTGGTTTTTCAAGCCGCGGCCTCGGATACTGGCCTGGTGAAGGCAACCTCGCGCCGCGCCTGCTGGTGATGCGCGGATCGCAGTTGGTGGCCCTTGATGCCGCTTCCGGCGAACTTGTCGAGGGTTTCGGCAACGGCGGCGCTGTTCAGATCGATCCCGGCTATGGTGGCACACCCACGATTGTCGGCAATGTTGCCGTAATCGGCGCGGCCACGCTGGAAAGCCCGCGCGGCGCGCCCGGCAACCCGCGTGCATTCAACGTCATCACCGGCGAGAAGATCTGGGAATTCGACACCACCCCCGCGCATGGCGAACTGGGCGGTGACACATGGGGCAACACCGGCGCCGAAGGGCGCGGCGGCACCAACATGTGGGGCTTCATGGCCACGGTGGATGCCGATACCAACACGGTTTACCTGCCGATCGCCGGCCCCGCCCACAACTACTATGGCGGTGATCGCCCGGGTGCGAACCTGTTCGGCAATTCGGTTGTCGCGGTGGATGCCGAAACGGGCGAGTACAAGTGGCATTTCCAGACGGTTCACCACGACCTGTGGGACATCGACATGAGCCACGCCGGCCCGCTGCTGCCTCTGGCCAATGGCGGCAAGGCCATTGCCAATGTCGGCAAGTCGAGCCTGTTCTATGTGCTCGACGCAGAAGATGGCGAGCCGGTGCACGCAGTTGAGGAAATGCCCGTCCCGCGCGGCGATGTCCCGGGCGAATATTATCATCCAACGCAGCCGATCCCCCAGGTCACGCCTCCGCTCAGCCGGGTGAGCATGACGTTCGACGACATCGTGACTGCCGAAGACACCAATCCTGCCCACGCTGCAGCATGCATGGCGATGTGGGATGCGGCCGGCGGCTACATGAACCAGGGCATTTTCACGCCCTTCATGTATCGCACCGAAGGCTCGCCGTTGATCTCCACGATCCAGCTTCCCGGCGGCATTGGCGGGGTGAACTGGGGCGGCCCCACGGCCAATCCGGAAACCGGCATGGTCTATGTCAACGCGCTGGACACTTCGCTTGTCGGCTGGGTGGAACGCGTGGAAGGTGACGAGCCCTACAGCTTCGATGCCGCTGTTCCACCCGCCTATGACCGCGCCAGCGTGGACGGCAAGGGGCCGTTCTTCAGCTTCCAGGCACCGCTGAGCGGCGAGTATGACGATAACGGCCGACCAGTCGGCGTTGCTGCTCCTTGCTACAAGCCGCCATGGGCGCGTTTGACCGCGATCAACGCCAACACCGGCGAAATCGTGTGGGCAGTACCCTTGGGAATTTACGAAGACCAGCCCGAAGGCAAGCAGTTGCTCGGCAACGCCGGCAGCGCAGGCCCCACGGTGACGGCCGGTGGACTGGTTTTCGTGGGCGCAACCAACGATCGTCGGTTCCGCGCCTTTGACGCAGACACCGGAGAGCAGCTATGGGAGACCACGCTCAACGGTAACGCCAACGCCAACCCGATGACCTATCGGGGAAGCGACGGCAAACAGTATGTCGCCATCAACGCCAGCGGCGTTATCATGGTGTATTCTTTGGATCAGTGATTTTTGCATACAGGAGAGGTTATGCGGGGGATTAAGACATTTTCGACGGCAGTAGCAGCTGCAGCGCTGATGGCGCTGGGCAGCGTCCCTGCCAGTGCCGACGCTCACGAGCATGGCATTGAGCGCATTGACGGCAAGCCCAACCTCAACGGTGTCTGGCAGGTGCTGAACAACGCCAACTGGAACCTGGAGCCGCACAGCGCAGCTCCCAACCCGGTTGCAGACCGCCTGCTGGGCGCAATCGGCGCGATTCCCGCCGGCCTGGGCGTGATCGAAGGCGGTGAGATTCCGTATCGCGAAGAAGCCAAGGAGCGCCTTGAGCAGCATCAGGCCAACCTGATCTACCACGATCCGGAAGCAGCCTGCTACCTGCCGGGTATCCCGCGCGCCACCTACATGCCCTATCCGTTCCAGATCATTCAGGGCAATGATGACGACATCCTGATGGTCTATGAATATGCATCGGCCAACCGCGTGATCCACATGCAGGAAGTCGGCATTCCGCCGATCGATACCTGGATGGGCACCTCCTACGGGGAATGGGACGGCGACACGCTGGTCGTCACCACGCTGGCACTGGGCCCGGGCCTGGTGAAGCTGCCTGCCGGTGAAATGGTTGAAGGCGTGACCTGGCTGGACCGTGCCGGCAACTACCTGACCAACCACGCATCGGTCGTCGAGCGTTTCACGCTGGCCGAAGGTGGCAATCACATCGAGTATTCGGCCACGATCTCCGATCCCACGATCTACACCAGTGACTGGACGATCAGCATGCCGATCTACCGCCGGGTGGAAGACAACGCGCAGCTGCTTGAATTCAAGTGCGTGCCGTTTTCTGAAAATCTGCTCTACGGTGACTTAATCGAGGAGCAAGGTGAGGACTGATAGAAGGACAAAGTCAACGACGGAGTCCGATTCGATTTTATAGTCCATCATCGATGACAAACTGCAAGTTTTAACAAGGAGTTACCTGCCATGCATATGAAGAAGCTCAGCGCTGCCGCGATCGGCGCCGTGCTGGCGGTAACGGGTGTCGGCGCTGCTGCGCACCACTCGTTCGCCACCGAGTTTGACCGCAACAAGCCCGTCCGCCTGGAAGGCAAGGTTGTGATGTTCGAGTGGGTGAACCCCCACTCCTGGATCCACATCGACGTGGAACGCAACGGCCGCACCGAGCGCTGGCGTGTCGAGGGCGGCGCACCGTCCGCACTGCTGCGTCGTGGCTGGAACAGGAACTCGCTGCCGGCTGGCACCGACATCATCGTGGACGCCTTCCAGGCTCGCGACGGTGACACTCGCGCTTCCGCTGCCGAAATCCGCTTCCCGAACGGTCGCGAGCTCTCGCTCGGCAACCCGACCACGGAAGCAGTGGCAGCTGCTGCACGCCGCCGCGCAAACTAATCCGTATCCGGCCACTCGCCGGTTACCTGAAGCGGGGGGGTCCCGGAAGGGGCCCCCGTTTTCGTTGCAGCAGATTGAAATCAGGTCCTTTCCGGCTGCTGTGACAAGGCTTGCCAACACCCGTGCCATCAGCACATACTAACGTCCGTTAGTATTGGAGAGGACCTGCCCCATGATTTCATCGCGCCTTGCGGCGAGCGCCGCCATCGCCATCGCCCTTTCAGCCGGCTCGGCCCAGGCGCAGCAGGGAGATGCGGCCGGCATCGCCTCGTGCCGCCCTGCGGGCATGTTCGCCCAGGCTGACTACACTTCGGTGGAGCAGTTGGAAGATGGCCGTGTGACATTCCGCCTGTGCGCACCCGAAGCGCGGGAAGTGCGGGTCACCAGCAATGACGTGGACTATGCCATCACGATGGGGTTTGCCCCCGGCACCGAGCGGGGCCTGCCGATGGAGATGGACGCCACCGGCCTGTGGAGCGTGACAACCGCGGTGCCGGTTGCCCCTGACACCTATCGCTTCAATTTCGAGGTCGACGGCGCGCGCGTGCCAGATCCGATGGCGACCACCTTCAGCCGCGAGCGCACCGGCATCAATTCCACCTTTGAAGTGGCCGGACCGGAAGGTGCCTTCCAGAGTTGGCATGCCGATGTACCGCACGGCGTGGTTTCGCGGATCGAATACTGGTCTGCCCCGCTGGGCGCGAAGCGCGAAGCCTTCGTCTACACGCCGCCGGGATACATGAACGGTGATGAGCGCTATCCGGTGCTCTATCTTGTCCATGGCGCCGGCGATTCAGCGGACAGCTGGACCAGCGTCGGCCAGGCAAACGACATTCTCGACAATCTCTTGGCCGCTGGCGAGGCGCAGGAGATGATCATCGTCATGCCCTTTGGCCATACACCGCCACGGGCCGATGCCAACATGCTGGCCAACACCGATTTCGGTGACGACCTGCACCAGGCGTTGATTCCCCATGTCGACGGCAATTTCCGCACCCTGCCCGATGCCGGTCACCGCGCGATGGCGGGCCTTTCGATGGGTGGTGCGCACACGATCCGCTTCGGCCTGCCCCGCCCCGACGTGTTCAGCCACATCGGTATCTTCTCGATGGGCCTCGGCATGGGACCGGACGATGTCGCCAACTACACGGCACAAAACAGCGCGGCGCTGGCGCGTTCGGCCGAGGAGATGGAACTCGTCTACTACGCGATGGGAAAGGATGATTTTCTCTACGGCACCGTTGCTCCCACGCGCGCCATGCTCGACGAGGCCGGCATCGAACACATCTACAACGAGAGCGACGGCGGCCACACCTGGATCAACTGGCGGCGCTACCTGCATGATTTCCTGCCGCGCATGTTCAACGCGGACTGATCGTCAGTCCGCTATCAGGCGCTGCAATCGCGGCCTGACCTTGAGGAAGCGCAGGTAGAGCTGCTCCAGTAGCCAAAGAAAAGGCCTCCAGCGCGCCAGCAGGCCGAACGGTCGCAACAGGGGAATCGCCCGCCACATGGCGGCAAAGGCCGCTGCACCGGACAGCAATTGCCCATCCTCCCGGGCATGGAAGCGGGCCAGCAACGCTTCCCTGGAAACCGGGCAATCCTTGTCACCGGCCTCATGCACGTCGATGAAATGGATCGCCCCGCGCTTGTCCAGTCTCCGCATGGCGGAAATTTCCCGCCGGCACAGCGGGCAATTTCCATCGTGCCAGACTGTCAGGCGATCACCGCCCATGTTTACCCTTCGCGCAGCATCGTACGCGCAAGTTGCCTGCCAGAGAGCCAAGCATCCTCCACGGTCGCACCGGTCAGCCAGTCACCACAAGCACCCAGGCGATTGTCGCCATCCCACAGGCAACCGGAATTGGCGGAGTTGGGAAAGGCGAAGCGCCAGCGATGGGCGGTGGCCAGCAACGGTGGGGGCAACTTCGCCCCGAGCGCCCTGGCAAATTCCTCGAGCAACATGGGCACGATGTCAGCGGCTTCCATCTCCAGCTGCGCACACGACCAGGCGGGGCCGGCCTGCACCACCCAGCATTCGTGGGCATCGCGATCGGGCTTGGCACTGTTGCGTGCCGCCCAGGCGATCACGCCGTCGCTGCGATAGCTCTCCGGCAAATCCGAAAGCGGCTCCGCAAAGGCGCACATCAGCGTCCAGCAAGGGGTGGATGACACGCTGACGGCGTGGCGCGCCATGCCGAAATCCAGTGCCCCGAGCAAGGTGGTGGCCTGTTCCGCCGGCACGGCAACCGCCAGGCTGTCAAACTGCTGCGGCAGCGCGCCTTGCTCCGTACGAAGGGCATAGGCGCGGCCTTGGCGTTGGATCCCGACGATCCGGGTCGAAAAGCTGATTTCCAGGCTCCCGGCCATGTGCTTGAGCGGGGCGTTCATGCCCGGGGTGCCTACCCATGCATCGGGCTTGTCCTTGGGCCAACGGGCAACGACCCCGGCTTTCTCCCAGGCCTTCAATTGCCTGACGAAATCCTCGTCTCTTGCGGAAAAATACTGCGCGCCATGATCGAAACGGAACTCACGCCCGTCTTGCGCAATGCGCTTGGTGGACATGCGCCCGCCGGGGCCGCGCCCCTTGTCGAACAGTTTCACCGAACAACCGCGTTCCTGGAGATAGGAGGCGCATGCCATGCCTGCCATTCCGGCCCCCACAATTGCAATTTCTCGGGGGCGGGAAGAAGGATCAAGCATCTTGCATTACCAGCGTAGCGACTGCGCCAATGGGTTAAGGGGCATCGCAACCGGAATCGGTGGGATGGAGGGAGCGGAACTGGAGGGGGAAGATGGGGTTCCGCTTGAAGTCCGGCTGCGATGCATCCCTCATATGAACGGGCAGATGCCACAACAAAATATGGACCTTAGGCTGTGGGGACCAAAGGGCAGGCTCGGCCGCCCCGGCGGGCCTGGTTCAGATGCCGGCTTCCACGGCGATGCGGATCATTTCCGCCGCTGTCTGCACGCCTAGCTTTTCCATCGCCAGTCCGCGATGCATCTTCACGGTCTTTTCCGACAGTTGCAGCTCCCAGGCGATCTGCTTGTTCCTGAGGCCGCTGGCAACAAGCTTGAGCACTTCCAGCTGGCGCGGGGACAGCTGGCGGATCTTTTCTGCTGCCCTTGCGCGCTGTGTGACGCTGGGGCCGGTATCCTCGTCCTGCAATTCGATCTGCGAACCGAAGAAGTAGGCCAGTTCGTCATCGTCATCGAAGATGGGGGCCACGACCACTGCGTTGCGGAACGGTGTGCCATCCTTCTTGTAATTGAGGATTTCCACCATGACCGGGCGCCGCTCGGCAACGCCATCGGTAATGGCCTGCGTCAACCAAGGTTCTGTATCCGGGCCCGCCAGGAAACGGCAATTGTGCCCGAGAATCTCCTCGGCGGAATAGCCAGTAAGGTCGATGAACGCCTGGTTGCAGGCGACGATGGGATTATCCTGCAGACGCGGATTGCTGACGACGGCAGCAACTGGCGATGCCTTGATCATCTCGTCGACCCAGGGGTCAGGCTTTATGTTCTGCAGATTGCCCACAGCGCCAATGTAGCGACTGCCCAACGGGTTTGCCAGTACCATTCGCAGCTTGCTGCAAGTTGGCCTACCCGAACACAAAGCCATTCTTCCTTTTGACTTCGGGACAATATCCCTAGCTGGCTGCAAAGGTCTGTCTCCAGGCCGCAAACAGAAAACCAGAGGATCGAACCAGATGTCACTTTTCTCCCGCAATCCCTTGCGCTTGCTTGCCACAAGCGGCATTGCCGCCGTTGCATTGGCGGCCACGCCGGCAAACGCTACCGATGGCTATTTCCTCAACGGAGTGGGCGCCAAGGCAAAGGGAATGGGCGGCGTTGCCATCGCCCTGCCCCAGGATGCCCTGTCGATTGCCAGCAATCCGGCCGCCGCCGCGAGCATGGACAAGCGGGTCGACTTCGGCGTGGAGATCTTCGTTCCGGATCGCGGTGCCGAAATCACCGGCAACGGCGCAGGCCTGAACGGCAGCAAGAACGGCAATGGAGCCAATCCCTTCGTGCTTCCCGAATTCGGCTATGTCCGCAAGGTGGCAGACAACGTCGCCATCGGCCTGACGATCAACGGCAACGGCGGGATGAACACCGATTACGAGACAAACCCGTTCGCCAGCTTCGGCGCAACCGGCCCGGCAGGCGTGGACCTGAAGCAGGTCTTCATCGCACCGACAGTGGCCGTCGAGTTTGCCGAAGGCCACTCGTTCGGCGTTTCGCCCATCGTGCTGGTACAGGGTTTCCGCGCCAGCGGCATCCAGCCCTTTGCCGTCGCTTCTTCCGATCCGGCAAACTTCACCAACCGCGGCACGGACTGGTCGTTCGGCGGCGGCGTGCGCATCGGCTACCTGGGCGAACTCGCTCCCGGTGTGAACATCGGTGCATTCTACCAGTCCCGCATCTGGGACACGAATTTCGACAAGTATGCGGGCCTGTTCGCGCAGGCAGGGGGCTTCGATGTCCCGGACAGCTATGGCGTGGGCATCGGCCTTGAGCCGGTGGCCGGCGTGAAGCTGGGCGTGGATGTGAAGCGCATCGATTACGGCAGCGTGCAATCGGTGGGCAATCCGCTGTCACCCTTGTTTTCCGGCGTTCCCTTCGGCGCCGAGGGTGGCCCCGGCTTCGGCTGGCGCGACATCACCGTGTTCAAGGTGGGCGGCAGCGTGGACGTGAGCGAGAACCTGACGCTGCGCGCTGGTTATGGCCGGTCGGAAAATCCGGTGCCGCAGTCCGAGACCTTCCTCAACATCCTCGCCCCCGGCGTTGTCCAGGACCACTTCACGATCGGCGCTACCCTGGGCATCGGTGGCGGCAAGGAGCTGACCTTCTTCGGGATGCGCGCACCGCGCAACACGGTGGAAGGCGCAGGCTCCATCCCGCTCAACTATGGCGGCGGCGAAGCGGATATCTTCCTGGCCGAAACCAGCTTCGGCATGTCCTTCGGCTGGGATTTCTGATCGAGCTGATCAATAGTCGGCCGGTGCATCAAAGACGCACCGGCCTCCCCTCCCTCAGCCAAAATCGACCGGATAGGGCTTCAGCTCGCCGCTGGCGTAGCGCTTCTCGAGGTCCGGCGTGCCGTTCTCCATCACCATCAGCATGGAGCGCTTGGGCGCGAAACCCTGGTGGCGGATATCTGCCGGCATGGCGCAGACATCGCCTGCCTTCATCACGATCCGCCCGCGCGGAGCACCACTGTTCTTGTCGGCGATGTTCCAGTGGATTTCATCGGTCAGCTGGATGAACCATTCGTTGCGGTCATTGCCGTGGATCACCGGTAACATGTGCTCTTCCGAGGTGACGCAACAGATATTCGCCCGCGTCACTGCGCTGATTGACGGGTTCCACGTCACGTCCGAACGGGCGATGTGATCGAACAGGTTGATTGCGTGGAGTTGGCCCTCGAAGCCCTCCTCGCACTCAACCTCAGGCTCGTCCATTTCGAGGTCGGCAAAGGCGCGGTTGATCTTCTGGCCAGCTTCCTCGCTACGGGTCGGCGTATCGCCTTCCAGCCCCAGCATGCGCTCGGCGGCAATGAAGGCGCGCAGCAGCGGATCAGTTCGCTCCTTGCCCTTGGGGCCGATGGGAGTGCCGGTTTCCAACGGGGCGTTCAGCGGGTCATAGCCTTCGCTGATCCAGTCCTTGGCAATCGTCTCGAAAGCTTCGGAAACGGCCTCTGCCTTGAATGTCTCGAGGAAATCGATCCCGGCATCCTTGCAGCCCTTGTCGTAGGAGCCGGCAAAGACATCGACAGTGCCATAATGGTTGGTGGTGCCGAAGATATCGTCGAAGAAGATCCAGCCGTAGAAGAAGCCCCAGCCGATATCGCGCACCATCGCGCGCAGGAAGCGGTCAATCTCGATGATGTGGCTGCCCTTGGGCCAGGTGACATGGGCGAAATACTCGTCACGCGTGAAGGTGAAGCTGCCCAGCTGGAAACTGGAATAGCCGGTGCTTTCATCCGTGCCGACCTTCTTCACGGTTGCATCGAGAACGCTCATGCCTGCTCTCCCTTCAGAACACAGATCTCATCCCATTTCTTGACCGTCTCCGGCCCATCGACCGTCTGCAGGATGGCGACGGAGGGTTTTGCGGAAACCAGCTGGTAGGCCGCGCCCTGGGGCAGCAGAACCTGGTGTCCGCGGCGGGCCTTCACCCGGCCCATGTTCGGCCCGTTGGGCTTTGCGCCGAGGCGGATCGCGCCGCCTTCGTGGCCGGGCACCTGGTCGTCCTCCAGCTTCACGAAATGGAAGGTGACTTCACCATCCATCACGATGGCGAACTCGTCATGCGGGGCGGCATACCACGGGGATTCACCCTCGCTGCGAACGACTTCCGCGACATATTCAAGGTTCTGCACCACGGCCACGCGCTCGAACGGCTGTGCGTTTCCTGCCACCTCGAAAATGTTGGAAAAGGCGTATTTCCTGAGATCGTCGTTTAGCTCGATCAGGCCCTTGTCGTAGGAATCGAGCGAACCCGTACGGGTCTTGTAAGCCATCGCATATTCTCCCCGGACCCGGATCTTTGGTGCCGGGTTCCATCGCGGCGAAGCTAACATTGACTTCGACAAACACGCAATGGGCAATGGCACCTTGACCGCGCCGCCGCCCATCCGCAGGTAGGGGCAAGACTTGAGAGAGAGGATTACCGACCAGTGCAAAAAGACACACGGCATTTCATCGACGGCGAATGGGTGGACCGCCCCAATGCGCAACTGATCGACGTCATCAATCCCGCCGATGAGGAGGTGTTCGGCCAGATCGCTGCCGGCACCACCGAGGACGTGGACCTTGCCGTGGCAGCCGCGCGTCGCGCGTTCGACAGCTTCTCGCAGACATCGCCCGCCGAACGCCTGGCGCTGCTGGAACGGATTCGCGACCTGCTGGAAGAACGCAGCGAGGAACTGGCGCAGGCCATCGTCAAGGAAATGGGCGCAACGATCACCTTTGCCCGCGCCGGCCAGGTGGTGTTCGGCATCGAGCATGTGAAGGCCGCGATCGACGTGCTCAAGGACTTCAGTTTCCAGGAAGTGATCCACGGTATTACCCACCGCAAGGAACCAGCGGGCGTGGTGGCGATGATCACGCCGTGGAACTGGCCGCTCTACCAGATCACCGCCAAGGTCGCCCCGGCCATCGCCGCGGGCTGCACCATGGTCCTGAAGCCCAGCGAAATGTCGCCCTTCACCGCGAACATCTTTGCCCAGGTGATGCAGGATGCGGGCGTGCCCAAGGGCGTATTCAACCTCGTCCACGGTTCTGGCGAGGTGGTGGGCCAGGCCATGTCCTCGCACCCCCAGGTGGACATGGTATCCTTCACCGGCTCCACCCGCGCAGGCATCCTCGTGGCACAGGCAGCAGCCCCCACGGTCAAGCGCGTGACACAGGAACTGGGCGGCAAGTCCCCCAACATCATCCTCGACGATGCCGATTTTGCCGACGTGGTGCCCAAGGGCGTTCTCGGCTCCATGCGCAATTGCGGCCAGTCCTGCGCCGCGCCCACGCGCATGCTGGTACCGCGTAGCCGCCTTGCCGAGGTGGAGGAACTGGCAGCGGCCGCAGCAGCCACCGTGCTGGTCAAGGATCCGCTGGATGACAGCGCCGTGCTCGGCCCGCTCGCCAACGCGCCGCAATTCGCCAAGGTGCAGGACCTTATCCAGGCCGGTATCGACGGGGGCGCAAAGCTGATCGCCGGTGGCGTGGGCCGCCCGCAGGGCCTCAACCGCGGCTATTACGTGCGACCGACGGTGTTCTCCGAAGTGACCCCGGAAATGCGCATCGCGCAGGAGGAAATCTTCGGCCCGGTCCTCTCGATCCAGCCCTATGAGGACGAGGAAGACGCCATCCGCATCGCCAACGCGACGGTCTATGGCCTGTCGAGCCACGTCCAGTCATCGGACATCGAGCGTGCCCGCCGCGTGGCCGGTCGCATCCGCGCAGGCCAGGTGCACATCAACTACCCCGCGTGGTCGCGCCATGCAGCCTTCGGCGGATACAAGATGTCCGGCAACGGCCGCGAGTACGGCTATTACGCGGTGGAGGAATATTGCGAGGTCAAGGCCATCCTGGGCTATTGAGCCCGGCAGGCATCGCCCCGTCAATCCGCCAGCCACAGCTCGTGGCTGTCGATGCGGATCATGGTCACGGCGCGCTGGGCAGCTGCCCTGGCCAGCGCTTCGCTGCGGAAAGCGTCGTGCGTCATGCGCTCTGCCAGAAGCAGGTCGGCAAGGTCTATCTCGCCCAGTTCAAGGCCGCGGCGCTGGCGCAGCAGGGCAGACATCTGCGCCTCCAGCGCCTCGCGCGCACGGCGCCAGGCGGCTAGTCGATAGCGGGCGTCGGCGATGTCGGCCTGTGCCGTCTCGAGAACCTCGAAACGGGCAAGGCTCGCTTCTGCCGTGGCGGCACTGGCTTGCGCTGCTGCCTGGTCAGCCAG
Source organism: Alphaproteobacteria bacterium (assembly GCA_030424845.1). GTDB lineage: Bacteria > Pseudomonadota > Alphaproteobacteria > Sphingomonadales > Sphingomonadaceae > Alteraurantiacibacter. Next base: position 676,908 of record JAUHWC010000001.1, read on the forward strand.
GGCGGCGCGATGGCTGCCGCCGAATGGAATGGAGAAGACCAGCCCCGCACCGCGTTCCGCACCGCCGCGTTCGGAAAAGAGCCGCACCCCGATGGAGGGATCCGCCATACGGTCGAGCCGCGTGCGTTCGGCATAGGAAGCCATTGCCCGCGCCTCCGCCTCGGCAGCGGCGATCTCGTGGCTGTTGGCAATCACGAGGTCGCCAAAGCGCTCCAGCGTGGCCGGATCGATGTCAGGCTGCGGGATATCGGGCGCTTCGGCCGGCAAGGCCAGCGAGGGGAAATGGGTTTCCAGCCGCGCACGGGCGAGCGCCGCCTGACCGACAGATTCCTCTGCCAGCACGCGCGCCGCGCCCAGCGCAGCCCTGGCCTGGTCCACCTCCAGCAAGGAGGCATCGCCCAGCTCGGCGCGCCGTTCGACGGCATGAAGCGCGGTTTCGAGGTTGCCGACCGCGCGTTGATCCACGCGGGCGGCAGCAGAGGCTTCCAGCCAATCCCACCAGTGCCCCGCCAGCACGAGGGCTGCCTGGTGGCGCGCATCTTCGGCAAGATTTTCTGCCGCATCCACCTGGTGCGTGCCGATGGCGCGATCGAGCCGCGCCTTGCCCGGCAGGCGAAAGGCCCGCGTCAACTCGGCATCGAACTCATCGAAATCACCTTCCAGGTCGATGCTGCGGCGGGTGTAGCTGCCGGTAAAGGTCAACTCGTGCGGGCCGACAGCGCGGGCATCGGCACCGGCGCGGGCAGCACCCACCCTTTCGCGCGCCGCCAGTACGGACGGGTGCGCATCCAGAGCAGCGGCAACCGATGCTTCGTCCGGCAAGCCGGGTTCGGCCAAGACAGGTGCGGCGAGCGCCAGCAGCGGCAGCGCAAGGAGGGCGAGCGACCTCATGCGTAATCCTCCTCTGTCAGCCCTTCCTCGGCATGTTCACCCGGACTTTCGCCAAAGCGTTCGTAAAGGATCGGCAGCAGCACCAGCGTCAGCAAGGTGGCCGATACCAGACCGCCCACGACGACGATGGCCAGCGGCTTCTGGATCTCGGAGCCCGGCCCTGTCGCAAACAGCAGCGGGACAAGGCCGAAAGCGGCGATGCTGGCAGTCATCAGGACAGGCCGCAGGCGGCGTTCGGCGCCTTGCCGCACTGCCTCTGCCAGCGGCACGCCGTTGGATCGCAATTGACGGAAATAGGTGACCATCACCAGGCCGTTCAGCACCGCGATGCCAAACAGGGCGATGAAGCCCACCGATGCGGGAACCGAGAGATACTCGCCCGAAAGGGCCAGCGCGATCATCCCGCCCACCATGGCGAAGGGGATGTTGGTGAGGATTAACAGGGATGCCCGCACCGACCCGAGGGTGAAGTAGAGAATGCCGAAGATCAGCAGCACGCTGACCGGCAGCACGATGCCCAGCCGCGCACTGGCGCGCTGCTGGTTTTCGAACTGGCCGCCCCATTCGAGGCGATAGCCCGCGGGAAGGGGAACATTCTGCGCAATGTCGGCCCTTGCTTCCTCCACGTAGCCCACAAGGTCGCGCCCGGATACGAACGCCTGCACGAGGGCGAAGCGCGATCCGTTCTCGTGCTCCAGCTTCACCGGGCCTTCGGTCAGGGAAACACGGGCAACGTCGCTGGCGCGCACCAACTGGCCTGTCGGGGACTGGTAGAGCTGGTCGGCAAAGGCTTGCGGCGTATCGGCATGCGAACCTTCGCCGCGCACCACGATGGGGATGCGGCGATTACCGTCCGCCACCACGCCGGCATGCATGCCCTCGACCTGTGCACGCATCATGTCCTGCAGGCCGGTAACGGGCATGCCAAGCCGCCCGGCAGCGACCCGGTCGATATCCAGCTGCATGTAGTCGACGGTATCGTTCGCCACCGTCATGGCTTCGCTGGTGCCCTCGATGGTTTCGAGCCGCGCCTGGATTTCCCCGGCAAGGCGGGACAACTCGGCAAGGTCCGGGCCGAACAGCTTGATCGCCAGGTCGCCGCGCGCACCGGTGAGCATTTCGGATGTGCGCATGTCGATCGGCTGGGTGAAGCTGGGTTCGATACCGGGGAAACGCTCCATCACGCCACGCAGCTGGTCCACCAGCCAATCCTTGTCCTGCACACGCCATTCGTCGCGCGGAGCAAGCTGGAGGAAGGCATCGCTTTCATTGAGGCCCATGGGGTCAAGGCCGATCTCGTCCGAACCCACGCGGGCGATGATCGCCTCCACTTCGGGCACCTCTTCCATGATGGCGCGCTCGATGGCGAGGTCACCCTCAACCGAATGGTCCAGCGATACCGAAGGCAGCTTGGCCAGCTGCATGACCACCGAACCCTCGTCCATCACCGGAAGGAAGGTCTTGCCGGTCATGGTGTATGCGATGCCGGTCACCACAAGCGATGCGGCGGCGATGCCATAGACCAGCGGCTTGCGGGCGAAGGATCCGGCAAGCAGGCGCGAATAGCGCGGTGAGATCTTGCGCATCAGCCAGGGCTCGTGCTCGCCCTCCTTCACTTTCAGCAGGTAGTAGGCGATGACAGGGATCAGGGTGAGCGACAGCAGCAGGGCAGACAGTAGCGCCAGCACGATCGTGAGCGCCACGGGGGAGAACAGCTTGCCTTCCAGTCCTTCCAGCGTCAGCAGCGGCAGGAACACGATGGCAATGATGGCAAGGCCGGATGCCACCGGCTTTGCCACCTCAAGGGTGGCGTGAAGGATGTTGTAGGCCTTGCCCATGCGGGCGTGCTTGCGGTCTGACAGGCGCTCCACCACGTTCTCGACCACCACCACCGCGCCATCGACGAGCATGCCCACGGCAATCGCCAGCCCGCCCAGGCTCATGAGGTTTGCGGTAAGGCCGATGGCGCGCATGAATATGAACGTCAGCAGGGCCGCCATCGGCAACGCCAGCGCCACGATCACCGAAGCGCGCAGGTCTCCCAGAAACAAGAGCAGCAGGATCACCACCAGCACGGTTGCCTCCAGCAGAGCGCTTTCCACCGTGCCAACGGCGCGTTCGATCAGGTTGGAGCGATCATAGAACACGTCCACTTCCATGCCTTCGGGAAGGCTGGGTGCGATCTCTCCAAGCCGTTGTTCCACGCCGGACACGACTTGCGATGCGTCCGCGCCGCGCAGGCCGATGACAAGGCCCTGCACCGCCTCGCCCGTGCCGTCGCGCGTGACCGCGCCATAGCGGGTGAGGCTGCCCGTGCGCACATCGGCCACATCGCCAAGGCGGATCACCGCGCCGCCATCGGCACGCACCACGGTATTGGCGAGGTCCTCCAGCGTTTCGATTGCCCCGGTGGAGCGCACGATCAGCGCCTCCTCTCCCGTGGTCAGCCGGCCGGCCCCGTCGTTGCGGTTGTCGCTGGCGATTGCATCGGCAAGATCCGCGGTGGAGAGGCCAGCGGCGGCCAGCGCGGAATTGTCAGGCGCGACCTCGAAGGTTTCGACATATCCGCCAAGCGCATTCACATCCGCCACGCCGGGAACCGTGCGCAGCGCGGGTCGGATGATCCAGTCCAGCACGCGGCGCTTTTCGGCAAGATCCTGCGGCCCTTCCAGCGTGAACATGTACATGTCCGACAAGGGCGTGGAGATCGGCGCCATGCCGCCTTCCACCGTATCGGGCAGGTCGTCCATCACCGAGTTGAGCCGTTCGGAAACCTGCTGCCGCGCCCAGTAGATGTCGGTCCCGTCCTCGAAATCGATGGTGATATCGGCAATCGCGTATTTGGCGACGGAACGCAGCACGCTCTGGTCCGGGATGCCGAGCATCTCCATCTCGATCGGGGTGATCACGCGGCTTTCCACCTCCTCGGGCGTCATGCCGGGCGCGCGCAGGATGATCTTGACCTGGGTCGAGCTGATGTCGGGGAAGGCATCGATCGGAAGGCGGGCGAAGGACCATGCGCCAATGCCGGCCAGGATCACCGCAAGGCCGATGACGGCAAGGCGCAGCGAAAGCGCCTTTTCGATGAGGGTGCGCATCATCGCCCTACTCCGCCGCAGCCGCCTTGAGTTCGGTCAGCGAACTTGTGGCGACGGTTTCGCCAGGATCGAGTCCTTCGGAAATCACCGCCGTACCGCCGGCATTGGCCACCACGGTCACGGCGCGGGGCGAGAAGCCATCGCCTTCCTTGATGAAGACATGGTCCTCTCCGCCGATGCGGGTAACGGCAGCAGAGGGAACCGAGACCCCGCTGGTGGTGCTGGTACCGGTGATGGTAACCATCACGTTCTGCCCGGAGACGATGCCGGGCGCGGCGGAGACCGAAGCCGTTGCCGGAACAGCGCGGGTTTGCGGATCGATGGATGGCGCAACGGCCAGCACTTGACCGCCAATGGGCATCTCCTGCCCGTCGATACCGGTCGTCACGCTGACTTCCACGGCCATGCCGGGCCGGACCTGCCGGGCCAGCCGTTCGGGCAGTTGCAGCTCGAGCCGGTAGGGGCCGTTGGCCTCCACCACGAAGGGGGCCTCCATCCCGTCCACCGGTCCGCCCGTTTCCACGCCGACATGGGCAACGCGGCCTGAAATGGGCGCGCGCAAGGTCATCGTGCCGTCAGGTCCGGTGCCGGAAATCGCCGCCATGCGCTGGGCTTCTGCAAGCGTCGCGCGGGCCTGCTGCAATTCGGCTTGCGCCTGGTCCATCCGGGCCTGCGCGACAATGCCTTCCTCCAGCAATTGTCCCATGCGCGAGGCTTGCGCTTCGGCCAGTTGCAGCTGGGATCGGGCGCGGGAGAGATCCGCGCTGATGGAAACCGGCTCTGCCGCGCGAACCAGCGCCAGCGGGGCACCGCGCGACACTGCCTGGCCTTCGGTCACGTAAACGCGGATCGCTGCCCCGGCGAAGGGCGGCGTCACCGCCACGCGGGCTTGCGGTGCAAGCGTTACCCGCCCCGGCACGGTGCCAAGCGGCACGCCTTCGGCCAGCTGCGCCTGCGCCGTTTCGATGGCAAGGCCGGATGCTTGCGTAGCATCCTGCGCGCTTGCGGCAGCACTATCGGGTGCAGCGGCATCCTCGCTATCGGAACAGGCGGAAAGGCCCAGGATCAGGCCCGTGGCTACAATGGCGGTCAATCGCGTTATCATGGAGGCAGGAAATGCGCCGCGAAGCTGACAACAACTTGTCAGTTTGCCAGCTTCTTGTCAGTTTCATCCCGCAAACGGGTTCGCATGACCGGACCCGAGAACAGGCAGACGACATGCGCTTGCTGCTGGTAGAAGACGATCCCGAACTCGGCCGACGGCTGAGCGACCGCTTGCGCAATGCGGATTACGCGGTGGACCTTGCCACCACTCGCAGCGAGGCCGAGGATTGGCCCGATCTCGACAAGATTGCCGCCGTGGTGCTGGACCTCGGCTTGCCCGATGGTGACGGGATCGAGCTGTTACGCCATTGGCGAGCGGCAGGCGTTTCGTGCCCCATCCTGATCCTGACAGCGCGCGGAAGCTGGCAGGACAAGGTCGAGGGCCTCAATGCAGGGGCGGACGATTTCGTGGTCAAACCCGTGCGGTTCGAGGAGTTGCAGGCACGCCTCAATGCAATGTTCCGCCGCCATATGGGCAAGCGCGACAGCGCGCTGGAAGCAGGCACGCTGCGACTTGACCCGATTGCCCACATGGCCAGCGACAATGGCGAGGATCTGCAACTGAGCCGCAAGGAATTTGCCCTGCTGCACCTGTTCATGCGCCGCGCCGGGCAGGTTCTCTCTCAAGCCGACATCCTCGAGGACCTTTACGACCTGGAGGCAGAGCGCGAATTGAACACGGTTGAAGTGCTGGTGGGCCGCCTGCGCCGCAAGATCGGCAAGCAGCGCATCTCCACCCATCGCGGCCTTGGCTACAGGCTGGAAAGGTGACGCCGCCCCTGCCCCGTTCCGGCAGCCTGCGCCTGCGCTTCATGCTGGCCATCGGCCTGTGGGTGAGCCTGGGCATCCTGGGCATCTGGTTCACCGCGACACAGGTCTTCGCGAACCACATCGAACAAAGCTATCACGAGGAGTTGGAAGTCCACGTGCGCGAGCTGGCCCGACTGACGGAGATCGGCCCGGACGGCACGCCGTTCCTCAGCCGCCCGCTGTCCGATCCGCGTTATGAAGTGCCCTTGTCGGGCTTCTACTGGCAGGTGAGCATTCCCGGCAAGACAGCGCTGAAGTCCGAAAGCATGACGCGCGGCGAACTGGACCAGAGCGTGGCCCATTCGCCCGATATCGACCACGTGGTGGAAGAAGGCCCCACCGGCGCTGCCATCACCTACGGCATTATCGAGTGGGGGCCTGCTGGCGAGGAAGTGCATATCGTGATCGCCACGGACCAGAGCGAGCTGGACAACACCATTGCCGATTTCACCCGGGAACTGACGATCTGGCTGGTCACGCTGGCGGCCCTGCTGCTGGCCACCGGCCTGGCGATCATTTCCTTCGGCCTGCGCCCGCTCAACCGGCTGGGCAGCGCCATCACCCGCTTGCGCGGCGGACAGGCGAGCAGCCTTGAAGGCACCTATCCGACCGAAATCGCACCGCTGGTCAGCGACCTAAACGCCTATATCGACCAGACCAACGAACTGGTGGAACGCGGCCGCGTGCAGGCCGGCAATCTTGCCCATTCGCTGCGCACGCCGCTGGCCGTGGTGACGGACGAGGCAGAGCGCATGGCCGAAAGGCCCGGCTGCGCCGATTCGGCGCAAGTGTTGCTGGAACAATCCGAACGCATGCAGCAGCAGATCGATTACCAGCTCGCCCGAGCGCGCTCGGCAGCAAGCGCCCGCCTGCCCGGCGCGCAGGCCGTGTTCCCGGATCTTGCCCAACCGCTGGTAGGAGCGATGGAACGGCTCCACCGCGAGGTGACCTACGTGATCCATTGCGAGGATCCACCGGTCAGCTTGATGGGCGACCCGGTCAACCTTGCCGAACTGCTGTCCATCCTGCTCGACAATGCCGGAAAGTGGGCGCGCAGCCGGGTGGACATGCACATCACCCGTACAGCAAGTGGCGCGGTGCAGATCACCATCTCCGATGATGGCCCGGGCATGAGCGAACACCAGTTGCAACACGCCTTCGATATCGGCAGCCGCTTTGATCCTGACATGCCCGGATCCGGACTTGGCCTGGCGATGGCACGTGATATCGCCGAGAGTATCGGGGCCGACATCACCCTTGCAAACCGCGCTGAAGGCGGGCTGGCGGCACGGCTGCTGATCGGCGGGAATACCGCATGACGCGATGCGCATAGCCAGCTTCAACCTCCAGCGACTGCGCATGCGCCGCCAGGACGGCATCACCCGGATGGATGGTGCGCGCGATGCAGACACACCCGAGGAAGAAAGCGGTCCCACACCCGAAATCGACCACCAGGACCGCAGACTGACAGCCAAGGTCATCCGCGCCATCGACGCGGATTGCTATGCCTTCCAGGAAGTGTTCGACCGCGCATCGCTGGATTATTTCCACGATGCCTTCCTGCTCCCCTCCGGTGCCAGGCCCTGGCCCTGGCGCGAGTGCATCGAGGGCAATGACGGGCACAGCTTCGATGTCGCATTGATGAGCCGCCTGCCGCTGCAGGACGTGGCCAGCCATGCCGCGTTGACCTGCGGCGAGCTTGGGCTGGAACCGCTGCCCGGCCATGGGCCTGACGAGCCGGTATTCCGCCGCGATTGCCTGCGCGCCAGCATCGGCCCGCTGACGGTCTATGCCTGCCACTTCAAGGCCCCCTATCCCGATGAGGAGCGCGCCTGGTTCCTGCGCCGAAGGGAAGCGCAGGCTGTCCGCATGCTGGTGGAACGCGACATGGCAGGGCGCGACGATCCGCTGTGGTTGGTGCTGGGTGACCTCAACGAGCCTGCCCATGGCGATGCTGGGCAAGGATGCAGGAGAGGCGCAGCCTTGGCAAGCGGGAAGCAAGGAAATCCGCCGCGTCCGGTGTGCCAAAACGGGGAAAATGGCGGAGAGACAGGGATTCGAACCCTGGGTACCACATAATGGCACAACGGTTTTCGAGACCGCCCCGTTCGACCGCTCCGGCATCTCTCCGCATATGAGCTTGCGGGCGCTGTAACGCCCGGTCGATGGAAGCGCGCGGTTAGCCGATGGATCGCCGCTTGCCAAGACCCTTCGCAGCCTTGCAGCAATGCAGCGGGGGAAATGTGCCGCATGCGCCTTGTTTCGCAGGTGCAACACCATATATTGGCTCACATGGAACGGTCGGAATTCTTCCTTCCCCAGGCTGGACGCATGATCCAGGCTCCCCGCCACAGTTCGGCTCGTTTTGCCATTGGTGACGTGGTGCGCCATCGCCTGTTCGATATCCGCGGCGTGGTTTTCGACATCGATCCGGTCTTCGCCAACAGCGTAGAATGGTACGAGGCGATCCCGCTGGACATGCGGCCTGACCGCAACCAGCCCTTCTACCACCTGCTGGCGGAGAATGACGAGGAATCCTACGTAGCCTATGTCAGCCAGCAGAACCTGCTGCATGATGACGAAGGCCGGCCGGTGGACCATCCGGGCATCGGCCAGCTGTTCGAAAGGTTCAGCGAAGGGCGCTATCGCATGCGCCGCAAGCTGACGCACTGATCCGGCGCGCCTTCCTGGCGCAGGATCGTCAACTCTTGATCTTCCAGCCGCTCTTCAGCACGCGATAGGTCACGATCCCCAGCACCAGGTTGAAAACCCCGACGCCCACCGCCGCGCCCAGCACGGCCTCGTTCGTGTTGCCGATGTCGCTTTCGCCGAGGAACCCGAACCGGAAACCGGAGATCATGTAGAAGAAGGGGTTTGCGCGGCTGATCAGCTGGAACAGCGGCGAGAGGTTGGAGATCACGTAGAAAGTGCCTGACAGCAGGCTGAGCGGAGCGACGACGAAGTTGGTGACGGCTGCGTTGTGATCGAACTTCTCCGCCCACAGGCTGGCCAGCAGGCCGACGAGCGAGAGCATCGTCGCACCCATCAGGCCGAACCAGATGATCGCCCAGGGATGGGCCGCCTGCATTTCCACTCCCGGCCACATGGCCATCGCCAGCGCCACCGCGCCGCCGACCATGATCGCGCGGGTGATCGCCGCTCCGACAATGCCGATCATCAGCTCGCCATAGGACAGCGGCGGCATCAGCAGGTCGATGATGGTTCCCTGCAACTTGCCGGCCAGCAGGCTGAAGCTGGCATTGGCAAAGGCATTCTGCATCATGCCCATCATGATCAGGCCCGGGGCAACGAAGGTGGCGAAAGGCACGCCGAGGATCAGCCTGTCGGAACGGCCCATCGCAACGGTGAAGATCACCAGGAACAGCAGGGTGGTGACGGCAGGGGCCCAGACAGTCTGCGTCTGCACCTTGAGAAACCGCCGTATCTCCTTAATATAGAGACTCCAGAGCCCGATCCGGTTGAACCCGGTTATCAGCGGCTGCCCCTTGGGCGGAAAGTTGCGACCGGCAGTGTTGCCGGTTCCTGCGGGATCAGTCACGGCATTGCCGGGCTGGGTAACATCTGCGGGGGCTTGATTGGCCATGTGCAGCCGCCTATCGGCCCGCGCAGCGGCTGGCAAGCCATCCCTTGGGGTATGCCGGTTTGAAGAAAGACGGATTAGTACATGAGTTGGACTGAAGAACGCATCGCCACGCTGACCAAGATGTGGGAAGGCGGATCGACCGCAAGCCAGATTGCGGAAGAACTTGGCGGTGTTTCGCGCAATGCCGTGATCGGCAAGGCGCACCGCCTGGGCCTGAAATCACGCCCCTCTCCCGTCAAGGCGAGCGAAAAGAAGAAGGCCGCGGCCAAGAAGAAGGATGCGGCACCTGCCAAGAAGCCTGTCGCCAAGCCCAAGGCAAAGCCGGTGGCCGCAAAGCCGGCTCCCAAGCCTGCTGCCAAACCCGCCTCTGCCGCACCCGCCAAGCCGGTCGATGAGAACAGACAGCCCATCCCCAACAAGCCCGAAGCGCTGCCCAAGATCCATTCCGTGGGTCCGGGCGGCTTCGTGCGCCAGGGACCGGGTGACCAGCAGGCCCCCATCCCGCCGGCACCCCCGCGCCGCCTGGTACCCGCCAAGCCGAGCCCGGAAATCGCCGACAAGACCAGCCTGCTTGACCTGAATGATCGCGTATGCCGCTGGCCGATGGGCCATCCCGGCGAACCCGATTTCCATTTCTGCGGTGAAAAGGTGAACCCCGGTTTCCCCTATTGCGTGCAGCATTGCGGCAGGGCCTACCAGGCACAGCTGCCGCGTGGTGCCCGCAGGCCCCCTCCGCCGCTGCCCTTCGGCGGGCCGCGCGTGCGCTGAGGAACTGCCGGCACGATACAAGAAAGGCCCCATCCGCAAGGACGGGGCCTTTTTTGATGGGCGCTGGCAAGAGCCCTGCAGGTTCCCTTTGGAAAGATCGCGTTTGGCGGCCCGCGCATCAGGTAGGGGAGATACGCGGGCACGCCTCGGCGCCGAACCCGATAAAGGATCCGGAAGAGGAGACACGCGGCCCTCCGCCTCGAGAGGAAGGGGGAGGAGATTGAGAGCGAAGAACCGCGCGAGTCCCGAAACTTGAGGCGCCCCGGCTTGGGGTCCAGGACGCCGAGACCATGACACTCGTTCGACGCGACCCGAAGAGCCGTCGCTGGTCTCGAGCGGGCAGATATGGATGACCCGGCAATGACGCATGTAACGTGATTGCCCGACACGTTCATCTTCGGCGCGCGCAAGGGCCCTGTCAGCGTTCGAGCGGGTTCTTCCTGCCTTTTTGCAACTTTGCTGCTTCGCGCACGATCCTCTCGTAATCAGACGAAACGATAAGCCCCAGCGACAATGCCTTTACTGCGGCCGTCGTGCGATCGGACACGTCCAGCTTGGCGAAGATGCGGCGCACATAGACATCCACCGAACTGGCCGAGATGCCCAGGATCTCCGCAATGACCGAATTGCTCTTTCCCTGACCCATCCAGCGCAGCACTTCCAGCTCGCGATTCGACAAGGCGGGGATGGACAAGGCAGCAGGCACGAGCTTGCAATAGCGCTGGATCGAGACCTGCCCGATGGAATGCAGGCGCAACAAGGTATCCTGGGCGGGTTTTTCCGCATCGTCCGGCAGGATGCAGCCCATGAAGCCACTGCGCCCGTCAGGCCCGAAACAGGCAATGCCCACGCCCCGCCCCGCACCGTACTGCGCCGCCAGGGCAAGGTAGCGTTCCTGCTTCCGGGTGAGGTTCTCGTCCCCGATATCGTCAGGCCAGACGAAGGGCTGGAGCCTTTGCTTGGCGATCATCGGCAGGGGATCGATCTCGTACAACCGCGCCCGGTACTGCCTTTCCCAGATCCACGGCAGCCCGACATTGGTGATAATGGGCTGCACGCGCGCATCGCCGGGAATGGGCGCGACGTAGTAGACCTTTTCGATGTCGAACAGGTTCAGGGCCGCGTAGGCCGTTTCGCGCACGGCCACGACATCTTCCGCATTCCCGATCGCCTGTAGACGACGGGAGAATTCTGCCACGTCGACTTGCATGCCCCTGCCCCAAGTGAGGAACTGCCACTTTGCAGGCCGCATGCGCCCTGGGGTCTGTCACGCCGACTGCAAAGGTTAACGTGCCACTTTACCGATTATTTCGCAAGGACAAGGCAGATTATTATTTCGTTACAGGCGGAACGTGCCGATCGACAACAATTGCCGCTGCCAGAATAAGTACTGCACTGGCAACAAGCACGGCGAAGAACGGCACCACGCTTTCACCGCCCAGATCGAGCAGCCAGCCGCCAAGGGCAGTGGCCCCCACGGCGCCGATCCGGCTCATCAGGATGCCCAGGCCGATGCCGGTTGACCGGAAGCTGGACGGATAGCCCGCCGCCATGATCACATACATGCCGGCAATCCCGGCGCTGAAGAACGCTCCGGATGCACCGACCAGGGCCGTGACGATGGTCTTGTCCTGCGCGCTGGGTACGGCAGGAAGTGCCTCCACTGCCCATGCCAGGGCCACCAGGATAACCATCAGCACTGCACCGATCACGACCATGACCGGCTTGGAGCCGAACTGCCGCATCGCCGCGCCCACCAGGATCGAGCCAACCATCGAAGTGATGCCGCCAATCGACACGGCATTGCCGGCTTCCGCTAGGGTAAAGCCTGCTGCCGTGAGGAAAGTGGTTGACCAGCTGAGGATCGAGTAGGCCACCAGCGCGGCAGCGGCAAAGGCAATGCCGATGCCGATGTTCAGGCGCATGTAGGACGGATCGAGGATGCCTTCCGCCTTGCCCGTCGTTCCCGAGACCTTGTGCTCCTCCGCCACCAGTTCGAAATCACCGTCCAGCACCTTGGCGGCATGGCCACGTGCCAGCTCGTCCTTGCCCTTGCTGAGCAGGAAGGACGGACTGTCCCGCAAGGCCACGAGGATGATGACCACCAGCGTCAGGGTCAGGAAGCCGAAGAAGGTGAAAGTGCCGTCCCAACCGCGCGCGGCAGCAAGGTCCGGCCCCAACCAGCCCACGATGGTCCCGCCGATCGGCGTTCCGACCGACAGGGTGGAAACGGTGATCGGGCGCCACTTGTCCGAGGTCCACTCGCTGGCCATGGTCAGCGCGTTGGCATAGGCGGAGCCGAACCCCAGCCCGCCAATCAGCCGCCAGAACGCCATTGACCACACGCCGGTGGACGTTCCGGCACCGATGGTGGCAAGGGAAAAGACCAGCGCCGCAATCGCGAGGGCATAGCGCCTGCCCAGCCTGTCGCCGATGACACCGCCTGCCCACGACCCCAGGCCGAAGCCGACCAGCGCCGCCCCCATCGCCAGGCCGAAGGTGGACCGGTCAACGCCGAAATCCTCCATCACCAGCGGAGCAATGATGCCCAGCAATTGCAGGTCGATCCCGTCACTTACCAGGATCAGCATGCAGGTGGCGACGATCAACCACTGGAACGGCCGCATCGGAATGCGGTTCATGGCCTCGACGAAAGTCATTCCGCCGGCAGGCGTCGAGTTTGTCATAAGTAATCCTCTCTCCAGAAAGGGATCATTCCTGCATTTTCGGCAAAAGGCCAGACCCTTGTGGAAACAAGATGATCGAGGGAATGAACGCCCGGATGCCCTGCCCGAGCCACCTTGTGGCCAAGTCCGGGCAAGTTGCCGCTAGCGAACCGGAATTTCTTCCACCCAGCCACGATCGAGGCGATAGATCACGTCCTGCCGCGCGGAATGGTATCGCAGCATGCCGTCGCGATCCTCGCCCACGTAGAGCGCGCGCAGGATCGATCCCGCCACCCCGTGGCCGACCACCACAAGGTCACGCTTGCCGGCCCAGCACAGCCAGCCCCACAGCCGTTCCACCGCGGCATCAAGCCCTTCCCCATCGGTGCAGTAATTCGCCCATGCGGAAAGGAAGCAGGGCTCCTCTTCAACCAGTGGATCGCGGGCGCAGATGCTGGCGAAATGGTGCTTCTCCCATGACCCGCAGCCTACCTCGCTCAGCCGCGCGTCGGAGGTGATCGGGCGGGCGATGCCTGCCGCGTCGCGCACGATCTGCGCGGATTCCTGCGCCCGGCCTTGCGGGCTGGCGATCAGGTCGAACCCGTCGGAACCGTCGAGCAACTCGCGCAAGGTAAGACCCATCGCCTGCGACTGCTCGCGTCCGAGGCTTGTGAGCGGGCTGTCCATCCTGCCCTGGATGCGCCGTTCCAGATTGTATGCGGTCTGGCCGTGGCGAAGCAGGTAGATCATGGTCCCGGCCCTCCCTTCCCTTACTGGCCGCCTGCGGGCGATGCAGACCGGTCACCGCGGAATGCTGCCTTGGGATCTTCCTTCGGCACCGGGCGATTGCCGGGCGCCATCAGGTCGCGCACCTGCGCGGCCCGCATGCTTTCGAACTTCACGCGGCCCGGTGTCGGCTCGTCATCCGGGAAGGCCTCCTCGATCTCGCGATGGCGCTGCTTCACCTCGTCGAGGAATTCGCGGTTGGTGAAGATGTAGAAGCGGTTCTCCTTGATCGCCTCGACCACGAAGCGGCCGGTGTCTTCCGGATCGATCGCGCCGCGCATGGCATCCCACAGGTCCTTCAGGAACTGCGGGGCGTTTTCCGCATCGATGGTGGGGTCATCCTCCGGCAACGGGACGATCGCGGTGCGGGTGGCCCCGGGAAACAGGCAGGATACGCCAATGCCCTTGGGCGCAAGCTGCATGCGCAGGCTCTCGGAAAAGCCGCGCACGGCATATTTCGCGGTGGAATAGGCAGCAAGGCCGGGCAGCGGCACGACCCCGGCCATGCTGCTGGTGTTGACGATATGCCCGCCTTCGCCCTGCGCGCGGATGATCGGGGCAATGATCTTGGTGCCGTTCACCACACCGCCCAGGTTGATGCTGATGGCCTTGTCCCAATCCTCGAAATCGGGGCTGGCCGCGGTGCCGCCGCCATTCACGCCGGCATTGTTGCACAGGACGTGGATCTTGCCGAAATGGTCCAGCACCTCGTTTACCGCTGCCTTCAGGCTGTCACGGTCCGCCACATTGGCCTTCACGAAATGGACGGCATTGTTGCCGGCAAGCTCTGCCCTGGCCTTGGCGATATGCTCATCGCTCCAGTCCGCCAGCGCCACCTTCATGCCTTCGGCCAGGAACGCCTTGCCCATGCCCAGGCCGATACCACTGGCCCCGCCGGTGATGAAGGCGACCTTGCCCGCCAGGTCTTCCATTCTTCTCATCCCTCCAAAGCTCTCTGGCCAACGGTCTGGCAGAGCGCAGCGCCTGCGTCCATGGGTTGCGCGCAACAATGCGCATCACGCGCAAGCCATGAACGCTCGCCTTGGGATCAGACCGTCGCTTCCAGCACCATGTTGGTGGGCGTTTCGGTAGCGCGGCGGACATGGGAGAAGCCTGCTTCATTGAGCACGGCGGCCAGCCGCTTCTGGCCGGCCTGCGCGCCAAGGCCCAGGCCCACGTCCTGCGCCAGCGATGCCGGGACACAGCCCATGCAGGAGAAGCCGTAGAAGATCTGCCCCATCGGATGCATGTTCTCGGCCATGGTGTCTCCCGCCATCGGCTCGACCACCATGAAGGTGCCGTCCGGCTTCATCGCTTCGCGGATATGGCGGGCAGCACCGACGGGATCGCCCATGTCGTGCAGGGCATCGAAGATGCAGGCGAAATCGAAGCCGTCGCCGGGAAAATCCTGCGCGGTGGCGACCTCGAAACTGACATTGGTGAGGCCCGCTTCCTGGGCCTGCTTGCGCGCTTCGATGATGCTGGGTTCGTGGAAGTCGATGCCGACGAAGGTGGAATTGGGATATTCCCTTGCCATCAGCACGGTCGAGCTGCCGTAGCCGCAGCCGATATCCGCGACCTTTGCCCCGGCCTCCAGCTTGTCCGTCACGCCATCAAGCGCGGGCAGCCACGTGCTGACGAGGTTTGCGGCATAGCCCGGGCGGAAGAAACGGTCCGTCCCGCAGAACAGGCAATTCGAATGGTCCGACCAAGGGCGCCCCTTGCCGGTCTTGAACACGTCCACCGCCTTTTCGTGCATTTCGAATTGCGCGACGACCGCCTGGATGAAGCCCTGCATGCAGGCGGGCTGGCCTTCGCGGGTGAAGATAAGCGCCTTTTCCGGCGGCAGTTCGAAAGTCTCGTTCTCGGCATCGAAATCGACATAACCGGCAGCGGAGACCGAGCCGAGCCATTCACGCAGGTACTTGGGCTCCATGCCGGTCTTGCCGACCAGCTGTTCCAGCGTCATCGGCCCTTCGCCGTCCATGGCCGCGAACACGCCGGCCTGGTCACCCATGTAGGCCATCATCAGGCTGACTGCGCCGGCCACGTCATGCATGACCTTGCCGGCCATTTCGTGGACCTTGTCGAAATCGATAGTCTCGCTCATCATTCTCTCCCTGGCACCGCTTGCTGCGGTTTTGCGGCTAGCCTCTTGCCGCAAGCCACGCGGCTGACGCAAGCCGGGAAAGAGACAAACCCGCCCGAAATCAGGCAGGCCGGGCAAACCAGATGACGTGTCGCGGGCCCTTGTTGTTCGGACGGGCCCGGACCTGCCGTTCCTCGACCGCGAAACCGGCCTTTTCCAGGCGGCGGGTGAAGCGCGGATCGGGCGCGGCAGACCATATGGCAAGCACGCCGCCGGGATTGAGCGCCGCGCGCGCCGCGCGCAATCCGGCAAAGGAATAGAGCCGCTGGTTTTCCGCACGCACGATGCCATCGGGGCCGTTGTCGACATCCAGCAGGATCGCGTCATAGCGCGGCGTGGTCCAATCGGCGGCATCATCCATGATCGCCGCGACATCGCCGATCTCCAGCGTCAGGCGGGGGTCTTCCAGGCATGTTCCCGTCAGCTGAGCCATCGGGCCACGCGCCCAGTCGATGATGTCAGGCACGATCTCGGCGACGACGGCCTGCCCGCCCTCACCCAGCCGCGCCAGCGCGGCGCGCAGGGTGAAACCCATGCCATATCCGCCGATCAGCAAGCGGGCATCGTCCCTGCCCAGCAGGTCCAGCGTCAGTTCCGCCAGTTGTTCTTCGGAGAACTGCATCCGGCTGCTCATCAGCTCGTTGCGACCGAGCATGATGATGAAATCGCGCCCGTGGCTGACGAGTTCGAGCACGTCCCCGCCGGGGATCTGTGCTGTGGCGATATGTTCGCGGGGAAGCATGGGAAGCCTTGGTCCAGTATTCCAAAGGAAAGGGGCCGCGGGATAACCCGCGGCCCCCTGCTTATCCAGTGCCTGAGAGGAATTAGTCCTTCAGGAAGTCCGGCATGTGGTTGGAACCACCACCGTTGTCGCCACCGCGATCGCCGTCACCATCACGGTCACGACGCGGGCCGCGATCACGGCCACCACGGTCGCCGCCACGGCCGCCACGATCACCGCCACCACGCGGGCCACGACGATCGCCGCCACGGCCACCACGGTCGCCGCGATCACCGCGCGGTTCGCGCGGCGGGCGGGTGTCTTCCAGCTCTTCACCGGTTTCCTGGTCAACCACGCGCATCGACAGGCGGACCTTGCCGCGGTTGTCGATCTCGAGGACCTTGACCTTCACTTCCTGGCCTTCGGAGACGACATCGGTCGGCTTCTCGACGCGTTCGTTCTTCATTTCGGACACGTGGACGAGGCCGTCCTTGCCACCCATGAAGTTCACGAATGCCCCGAAGTCGACGATGTTGACGACCTTGCCGGTGTAGATCTTGCCGACTTCGGCTTCTTCCACGATACCTTCGATCCAGGCCTTCGCGGCTTCGATCTGGGACAAGTCAGAAGACGAGATCTTGATCACGCCTTCATCGTCGATGTCCACCTTCGCGCCGGTCTCGGCCACGATCTCGCGGATCACCTTGCCGCCGGTGCCGATCACGTCGCGGATCTTCGACTTGTCGATCTGCATCGTTTCGATACGCGGTGCGTGGGCGGAAAGCTCGGTGCGGGCAGAGCCCAGCGCCTTCTGCATCTCACCCAGGATGTGCGCACGGCCGGCCTTGGCCTGCTCCAGCGCCTTGGCCATGATTTCCTTGGTGATGCCGGCGATCTTGATGTCCATCTGGAGCGAGGTGATGCCCGCTTCCGAACCGGCCACCTTGAAGTCCATGTCACCCAGGTGATCTTCGTCACCGAGGATGTCGGACAGCACGGCAAAGTCTTCACCTTCCAGGATCAGGCCCATCGCGATGCCGGAGACCGGGCGCTCGATCGGAACGCCGGCATCCATCATGCTGAGGCAGCCGCCGCAGACAGTCGCCATCGAGGACGAGCCGTTGGACTCGGTGATGTCGGACAGGATGCGGATGGTATAGGGGAAATCGTCATGGCTCGGCAGCACCGGGTGCAGCGCGCGCCATGCCAGCTTGCCATGGCCGATCTCGCGACGGCCCGGAGCGCCGAAGCGGCCCACTTCACCGACCGAATAGGGCGGGAAGTTGTAGTGCAGCATGAAGTTGGAATAGGTCAGGCCGTCGAGCCCGTCGATCATCTGCTCGGCATCCTTGGTGCCCAGCGTGGTGGTGCAGATGGCCTGCGTTTCACCGCGCGTGAACAGCGCCGAACCATGCGTGCGGGGCAGGAAACCGACCATGCTTTCGATCGGGCGAACCTGGTCCAGCTTGCGGCCGTCGATGCGCTGGCCGTCCTTCAGGATGGCGGTACGCACGATTTCGGCTTCCAGCTTCTTCACGGCCTTGCCGGCGGTCATCTGCGTCTGGCCATCGGCCTCGGCATACTTTTCCTTGGCCTTGGCGCGGGCGGCATTGAGCGCTTCCGAACGGGCGGACTTGTCAGTCAGCTTGTAGGCAGCGGCGATATCGTCACCCACCAGGGCGCGCAGCTCTTCCTTGATGGCAGAGGCATCATCCGAGGTATCGATTTCCCACGGTGCCTTGGCAGCCTGCTCGGCCAGTTCGACGATCGCGCCGACGACCTTGCGGCTTTCGTCATGCGCGAACATGACGGCGCCAAGCATTTCCTCTTCCGAAAGCTCCTTGGCTTCGGATTCGACCATCATCACGGCTTCCTGCGTGGCAGCCACGACGAGATCCAGGCGGCCTTCTTCCAGGGCAGTTTCCTGCTTCGGGTTCAGCACGTATTCGCCGTCGATATAGCCGACGCGCGCAGCACCGATCGGGCCCATGAAGGGAACGCCGGAAATGGTCAGCGCGGCAGAAGCGGCGATCATCGCCACGATATCGGCCTCGGTCTCGCCATCATAGGACATGACCTGGCATATCACGTTGATTTCGTTGTAGAAACCTTCGGGGAACAGCGGGCGGATCGGACGGTCGATCAGGCGGCTGGTCAGCGTTTCCTTTTCGGTCGCACCGCGTTCACGCTTGAAGAAACCGCCCGGGATACGGCCGGCGGAAGAGAACTTTTCCTGGTAGTGGACGGTGAGCGGGAAGAAATCCTGCCCGTCCTTCACGCTCTTCGCGGCGGTGACCGCGCAAAGCACAACGGTTTCGCCATAGGTCGCCAGAACGGCGCCATCGGCCTGACGGGCAATACGGCCCGTTTCCAGAGTGAGGGTCTTTCCGCCCCACTCCAGCGATACAGTTTTCGTGTCGAACATATTTTTCCTTCTGAACCCGCACGGCCATATTGCGCATGCGGGGCCTACATATTCCGGGTGAACCGTCCCGGTCCGGTGCGGGGCCTTGTTCTTGCCCCAGGCCCCTTCACCGAATTGCGAAGGATGCCTTTTGTTGCGGGCGCGCCTTTTTCCATGCGCCCATAGCGAAAGGGCGGCTCCGTCGGAGCCGCCCCTTGCAAACTCTTACTTACGCAGACCCAGCTTCTGGATCAGGGCGTTGTAGCGGTTCACATCCTTGCTCTTGAGATAGGCGAGCAGGCTGCGACGCTTGTTGACCATCTTCAGCAGGCCACGGCGGGAATGGTTGTCCTTGTGGTTGTCCTTGAAGTGTTCGGTCAGGTTGCGGATACGCTCCGTCAGGATGGCGACCTGTACTTCCGGCGAACCGGTGTCACCCTTTGCCTGGGCGTTGTCCTTGATGATCTCTGCTTTCTTTTGGGCGGTTACCGACATTTCACGTTACCTTTCGCAGTATCCTTCAAACATTGAACCCCCGCACGACGCGTGCCGTGCCGCCCGAAACCTCCATCAGCGCGACGGGGACATCGTCCGCAGTCGCAAAATAGAGCCCGTCGGGTTGGGGCAATCCGGAAATGACCCGGCCCTGGCGGGCCGCCTGCGCGCTTTCCGGATCGAGGGTCAGGGCCGGGATACCGTCCAGCCCCGCCTCCAGCGGCAGGAGGTGGTCTTTGATCGGCGCGCCCTTACCGATTTCGTTCAGTTTGTCCAGCGAAATCGCCTGATTCTGGCTGAACGGGCCGGCCTTTACCCGGCGTAGATAGGTAACATGGCCGCAGGTTCCAAGGGCGTGGGCGATATCGCGCGCCAGGCTGCGGATGTAGGTTCCCTTGGAAACATGAGCCACCAGCGTCACGCTTTCGGCCAGCTCCAACGGGGCTGACGGGTCATAGGGATCGGGCCTACCCGCCGTCGTCTGGAAGGCCGAACTGACCGGAGGCAGGTCTCCCCCGCCGGCAATCTCCAGCGAATGGATGGTGACGGCGCGCGTCTCCATCTCCACATCTTCCCCCGCCCGCGCCCTGTCATAGGCGCGGCGGCCATCCACCTTGATGGCGGAATATTTGGGCGGCACCTGCTCGATATCGCCGGTGAAATGCTCGCAGATCGCGGCCACGGCGGCCAGCGGCGGGCGGCGGGTGCTGGTGGCGATGACCTCACCCTCGACATCGAGCGTGTCGGTCTCCTCGCCGAACTGGATCGTGAACTCGTAGACCTTGCTCGCGTCGAGCATGCGGCCCGCCAGCTTGGTCGCTTCGCCAAGGGCAATCGGCAACACCCCTTCAGCGAGCGGATCCAGCGTGCCGCCATGGCCCACCTTCACCTTGCCGAAGCCCGCCTCGCGCAGGTTGCGCTTCACCGCCCCCACCGCCTGCGTGGAGCCGAGGCCGCGCGGCTTGTCGAGCACCAGCCAGCCGTGGATTTGGGGTTTTGCCGTCATCGCGCGCCGTCATGGGGATTTGTTGGAGATAGGTAAAGACTGCCGCAAATTCTGCTGCTAGCAATCATGGTTTCAGGTGAAAGGGGATCAGACCATGAGCCAGGCAGAAGCGGCACCGCAGAAGGGTATCCTGGGATATATCGAGCGGACAGGAAACAAGCTGCCCGATCCGGTGTTCCTGTTCTTCTGGCTGATCGCCGGGTTGATCGCGATCTCCGTGATCGCATCACTTGCCGGGTGGAGCGCGCTGCATCCCACCGAAATCGACGAGGCAACCGGCACGGCCCGCGTGATTTCCGCCGTCAGCCTGCTTTCGGCCGAGAACATCCAGAGCCTGTGGGTCGACATGCCGACCACCTTCACCCACTTCCACCCGCTCGGCTATGTGCTGGTCGTGATGCTGGGTGCGGGCGTTGCCGAACGGGCTGGCCTGTTCGGCACAGCGATGCGCGGCGCGGTGCGCTATGCCCCAACGGCCCTGCTCACCCCCTTCGTGGTGCTGGTGGGCATGATGGGCAACCTTGCGGCAGACGCGGCCTACGTGGTGCTCATCCCGCTTGCAGGCATCGTTTTCCATGCCGCGGGGCGCCATCCCGTGGCCGGTATCGCCGCCAGTTTCGCGGGCGTATCGGGCGGTTTCTCAGCCAACCTCCTGCCTGGCCAGCTGGACGCACTTCTGTTCGGTATTACAGAGGCTTCGGTGGAAACGGTCTTCGGCGACTTCACGGCCAACATCGCCGGGAACTGGTATTTCATTGCTGCCATGACGTTCTTTTTCCTGCCGGTGATCTGGTATGTGACGGACAGGATGATCGAGCCGCGCCTGGGTGCCTGGGACCCGGCCAGGGCAGGCCATGCCCCGGTGGGCGAGCAGACCAACGAAGCCCTGACCGAAGGCGAGCGCCGCGGCCTGAAATGGGCCGGCCTTGCCGTGCTGGCGGTGTGCGCCCTGTGGGTGTTCTTCGCCGTTGGTCCGGGCACCCCGCTGATTGACGAGGAGGCGACGCCCGAAGCGCGGCTGACGCCTTTCTACCAGAGCCTTGTTGCTGCCTTCTTCCTGCTCTTCCTGCTCGCCGGCTGGGCTTACGGAAAGGGCGCGGGCGTGATCGGCGATCACCGCGACCTGGTTAAGATGATGTCCGGCGCGATGGAGGACCTGGCCTATTACCTCGTCCTGGCCTTTGCTGCCGCGCATTTCGTGGCGATGTTCAGCTGGTCGAACCTGGGGCTGATCCTGGCGGTGAACGGGGCGGACGTGCTCGGCTCGTCCGGCCTTCCGGCGTGGGCCTTGCTGGCCGCGATCATCATCGTGTCCGGCATTCTCAACCTGTTTGTCGGCTCCGCCAGCGCCAAGTGGGCGCTGCTTTCCCCGGTGCTGGTGCCGATGCTGATGCTGCTGGGCATTTCGCCCGAAATGGCCACCGCCGCCTATCGCGTGGGCGACAGTGCAACCAACATCATTACCCCGCTGATGGTCTATTTCCCGCTGATCCTGATCTTCTGCCAGCGCTGGCAAAAGGACTTCGGCCTAGGTAGCCTCGCCGCGACCATGCTGCCCTATTCCATCGGGCTGATGCTGGTGGGGATTGCCCTGACCATCGGCTGGGTGGTGCTGGACCTGCCCCTGGGACCGGGTGCGCAGGTTTTCATGGATCCGCCGACAGCAGCGGCAGACTGACGGTTTCGCAAGGCAATTTTTGCCGTCCTTGTTGCAGAAATCTTAAGTATAAAACCCTAGGGAATCCCTGCATACCGCATCGGGGGATCCATGAACTTGCTTGGCCGCATCTTCCCGCAGAGAAATTCTGCAGAGGAGGAAGAATATCAACCGCTTGACCAGAAGCGGTTGGCGCGGCTGCGCTGGGCCCTGCACGACGAGCTGGAGCGGATGGGGCAAGGCCCCAACACCGATCCCCATCCACGCCCCCTGGTGCTGGTGCGCCAGGCCCGCAATGCCGATGGCAGCTGGCCTTCGCAATCCAGCTGGATCGGTGGGCTACCTCGTCTGGGTCGTTGCAAATGGCCAAAGGCAGAGGACGGCAGCCCGCTGCCCTTTGTCGCGCAGATGAGCCTTGCAGACATTGCCGCAATCTGTCCCGAAAGCCCCCTGCCCGAGACAGGTTCGCTCGCCTTCTTCCTTGGCGATGGCGGCGTGTGTCATGTCGAGGCGGCAAATCCCAAGGAGACGAGGCACCCCAGGGGCAAGAACGCGCCTGACCAGATCCCCTACTGGCCCCTGGAACCGATGGTGCTGGAAATGCCTCCGGAGCTGCGCATCTATCACGATGCGGACCGGCACCAGAAGATCCGCGAAGCACAAGGCAAGCTGCTCAGCCTGATCATGCCGCAGCGCAAGGGCACCTTCAGCGTGGGCAACCTGCGCCGATCCGGCGCCTGCAGCTTCGACAGGAATTTCTGGCAGGGACCGATCCTTCTATCCGCCATGTTCGGCCGTACGCTGGCCTCGCTCAACCACGCGGTTGACGAACAGAAACACTGGCTGGAACATGCCCGCGTTGAACTGTCGGAACTCGAAGCGGCACAGTATCGCGACGACACGCGCATTGCCGAGCTCGAACACGGCATCGCCGATGTCGAGAACGACCTGCCCTACCAGCAATCGGCGATCGACAGCTTCAAGGCCTTTTGCGACAGCTTTGCCGAGCTGTCCGATGGCAAGGACCCGTGGAAGCAGATGGGCAAGGACGATTACGAGCCGGTCCTGGAAAAGCTGAGCGAAGCGCATGGTCGTTTTGACCACATGCTGCTGCCCGGCACCCCGTGCAACCTTGAGGAGATGCAGGACATGGTGATCCGGTCACTGATGTCCGGCGATGCCAAGGCCTTCAGGCACATGCCGGAAGACGTGCTGGCAATCATCAATGCCGAATGCCGACTGACACTAGGCACGCAGCACCAGATGTTCGGCCTGGGGCATGGCCAGCCGGACGGCTTCGAGGATGGAGAAGACAACCTGCTGCTGTTCCAGCTGGCGCCGGACGACATGCTGGAAACGGACCTGCACGGCGTGGATGCCTGGCAGTTCTGGATTGCCCGCGACGATGCCGCCGAAGGCAATTGGGACAAGGTGAAGCTGCGCGTTCGCGCCCGCTAGGCGCTTGCCTCAATCGTCCTCGTCAAGGTCGCGGCGCACGCGCGGATCATCCAGCAGCTGGTCGATCCGGCTCGCCTCGTCAAAGCTCTCGTCCTCCCGGAACTGCAGCTTGGGCGCGAACTTGAGGCCCAGCCGCTGCGCCACCTCGCGCTGGAAGAAGGCGGTGTTCTGCTGCAGCGCCTTGATTACCAGTGCCTCGTCCTCGCCCAAGAGGGGCTTCACATAGACTTTCGCGTTCCTGAGATCAGGCGACATGCGCACTTCCGTAACGGAGACGGTATGCGCGCCGATGATGTCATCATGCACCTCGCCACGGGCGAGCAGTTCGGAAATGATATGGCGCACGCGTTCCCCCACCTTCAGCAGGCGGACGGACTGGTCTTCATTGGAGGAATGGTGGCGGGCCATTTCAGCTTTGTTCTTCCATCTTGTCCAAAATGCGCTGCAAGGAACGCATGTTGCGCGCCGTGCCGCGGCAATCGAGCTTGCGCTCAATAAAGGCGCTGGTCAGCTTGCTGGCGCCCACGCCATCGACATAGTCGATATAGAGGCAGCGGTCACCCAGCGCGATTCTCTCGTCCCCCCGCCCCTCGTATGCCGCCAGCATCACCTTGAACTGGTCAGGATCGGGTTGGCGTTCGAGGAAATGGGTATGGACCTTCGCCTCGTCACCGCCATCGCGGAACGGATTGCCCTCCATCGCCGCGCGGATCTCATCGGCGGTCCGCACGGCAGCGAAGGTGGAAAAGCCGAAATAGTCCTGCACGATGAAGGCGAGCATCTCGGCCATCCCGTCTGACGGGCGCTCATCGAAGGAGAACAGCACGTTGCCGCTGGCGACAACGGTTTCCACGTCCTCGATATCCTCACGCTCCAGAGCGTAACGCAGGTCTTCCATCTTCAGCCGGTTGCCACCGACATTCATGGAGCCAAAGAAGGCGCAGTAGCGGGTCATACGGCATCACCCCCTCCCGCGAACGGGAGGGGTGAACAATCACAGCGTGCGTTCGCGTTCCTCGACCTCGAAGACTTCGAGCTGGTCACCCGGCTTGATGTCGTTCGTGTCGGCAAGGACCACACCGCATTCCAGGCCAGCGCGGACTTCGTCCACATCGTCCTTGAAGCGGCGCAGCGAGGCGATGGTGGTGGCCGAAACGATGACGTCGTCGCGCGTGAGACGGGCGTGCAGGCCCTTGCGGATGACGCCTTCCTCCACCAGCAGGCCGGCGGCCTTGTCGCGCTTGCCGGACTTGAAGACTTCCTTGACCTGGGCACGGCCGACCACGTTCTCGATCCGCTCGGGGCCAAGCTCGCCGGCCATCTCCTTCGCGATTTCCTCGGTCAGGTGATAGATCACGTCGTAGTACTTCATCTCCACGCCATCGCGCTTCACCAGTTCGCGCGCCTTCGCGTTGGGGCGCACGTTGAAACCGATGATCGGCGCCTTGGACGCGCTGGCCAGCGAGACATCGCTTTCCGTGATCGCGCCCACGCCTGCGTGCAGCACGCGCACCTTGATGTCGTCATTCGACAGGTTGTGGAGCGCGGAATTGATCGCCTCGACAGAGCCCTGCACATCGGCCTTCACCACCACCGGGAATTCGATCACGTCGCTCTTGTTGAACATGGTGTCGAAATTGGTCGGGGCGAGCGCAGTGCGCTTTTCGGTAGCCTTTTCCTGGCGGTACTGGGCAACTTCGCGGGCGCGCTGTTCGTTTTCGACAACGGTCAGCTGGTCGCCTGCCTGCGGCACACCGCCAAGGCCGAGAACTTTCACCGGCATCGCCGGGCCGGCTTCCTTCACCTGCTTGCCGTGATCGTCGATCAGGGCGCGCACGCGGCCGCTTTCGGTACCGACGACGAAGGTGTCGCCACGCTTGAGCGTACCGCGGTTGACGAGCACGGTGGCCACCGGGCCGCGGCCCTTGTCGAGCTGGGCTTCGATCACCGTGGCTTCGGCATCGCGATCGGGGCGTGCCTTGAGTTCCATCAGTTCGGCCTGCAGCAGGATCTTGTCCAGCAGCTCGTCCAGCCCGGCCCCGGTCTTGGCGGAAACCTCGACGTCCTGCACTTCGCCGGACAGGGCTTCCACGATGACCTCGTGCTCCAGCAGGCGCTCGCGCACCTTCTGCGGGTTGGCTTCGGGCTTGTCGCACTTGTTGATCGCCACGATCATCGGCACACCGGCCGCCTTGGTGTGATTGATGGCCTCGATCGTCTGCGGCATGATGCCGTCATCCGC
Source organism: Alphaproteobacteria bacterium (assembly GCA_030424845.1). Classification (GTDB taxonomy): domain Bacteria; phylum Pseudomonadota; class Alphaproteobacteria; order Sphingomonadales; family Sphingomonadaceae; genus Alteraurantiacibacter. The sequence continues at coordinate 702,767 of JAUHWC010000001.1, forward strand.
GGCCACCACCAGCACCACGATATCGGTGACGTTGGCACCGCGCTGGCGCATCTGGGTGAAGGCCTCGTGCCCCGGCGTATCGAGGAAGGTGACCTTCTGCTTTTCCTTGCCCTTGGTGGTGATCTGGTAGGCACCGATGTGCTGGGTGATGCCGCCGGCTTCGCCCTTTGTCACATTGGCGCCGCGCAGCGCATCCAGCAGGCTGGTCTTGCCGTGATCGACGTGGCCCATGATGGTGACCACCGGCGGACGCGGCTTCAGCGTTTCTTCCGGATCCTGGTCCTCGGTGGTGTCGATATCGACATCGCTTTCCGAGACGCGGGTGATGTTGTGGCCGAATTCCTCGACCAGCAGTTCCGCCGTATCCTGGTCGATCGTCTGGTTGACGGTGACCATCATGCCCATGTTGAACAGCGCCTTCACCAGGTCGGCGCCCTTCTCGGCCATGCGGTTGGCGAGTTCCTGGACGGTGATCGCTTCGGGCACGACCACGTCGCGCACCTGCTTTTCACGCGGCTGGCTGGAGCCGCCGCCCTGGGCGCGGCGTTCCTTCTCGCGCGCACGCTTGAGCGCGGCGAGCGAGCGCGCGCGACGGCCTTCGTCCTCGTTCAGCGCCTTGTTGACGGTCAGCTTGCCCGAACGGCGCTTGTCGCCACCGCCGGCGCCACGTTCCACGCTGCCCTTGCCGGCCTTGCGGTCCAGCTTCTTGTCGACCCGCTTGGGTTCGGGACGTTCGACCGGGGTGAACTTGCGCGGGGCAGGAGCAGGCGTGTTGCCCGCTGCGTCCGCCGGGTCGGCAGCGGACTGTTCCTCGGCCTGGGCGGCAGCGGCCTTCTCGGCCTCTGCCTGGGCCTTGCGCTGCTTTTCGGCATCTTCCTCGGCCTTGCGGTTTTCCTCGGCGCGGCGCTTTTCTTCCTCGGCATCCTTCGCGCGCTGATCTTCCTCGCGACGACGGGCCTCTTCTGCCAGGCGCAGGCGTTCTTCCTCGGCCTCGCGCTGGAGGCGGGCAACGCGTTCCTGCGGGGTCTCCGCATCGGCGGCAGGCTTCTTGGCGATAGGCTTCTTGGCCGCCGGCTTGGCAACTGGAGGGGGCGGAGGCGGAGGCGGCGGTGCCACCTCTTCCGCAGCGGCACCGGGCTTTGCCACCTTGCGGCGACGCTTCACCTCGACCGCGACCTTGTTGGTGCGACCGTGGCTGAAGGTCTGCTTGACCTCGCCTGCATCGACCGAGCGCTTGAGTCCCAGTGGCTTGCGCTTCGGTGTGTCTTCGTTGTCGCTCATACGCCTTCAATAATCCTTCAAATTCAATTCACTGCCGCAGCATCTTGCGCAGCATCATCCACCGCAACATCACCGCAATTATCAGCCGGCAAACCGGCCCCGAGAAAGGTCAGCAGACGCCTCAACGGGACAGAGACCCGCTCGGCCGATCGGGCATCGGCAAGCGCCAGGTGGACGACATTGTCGCGGCCCAATGCCACAGACAGGGCCTTGCGGTCCAGTGGCAGGGTTTGCCCGGTTTGTCCGCTACCTTCTGCGTCCATGCCCACGCGCCAGGCCTGGTCGAGCTTTTTCGACCCGTCCTCGCTCGCATCGCTGGCATGGTAAAGCGCGGCAACCTTGCCGCTGCGCGCTTCATTGGCAATCTTCTCGGACCCCAAGATAATGCGTCCTGCACGCATTTCGAGGCCCAGCCGGTCGAGGAATGCCCGCAACAGGGCATTTTCGAACAGTTCCGGAAGATCCTGCGGCACGGTCAATGACCCGTCCTTGATCGAACGGGCGAGCGCAGCCTTCAACTGCCCGCCGGCAATCGCCGCAGCCAGTTCATCCTTGCTGGCCCCGATCCATGCCCCGCGACCCGGTGCCCGGGCCAGCGCATCGGGCAGCACCAGGCCATCGGGCGAGACGGCCAGGCGCAAGAGGTCATCCCGGCAGGCGTTCCTGCCGGTCAGGATGCAGCGCCGCTCGGGAACATCCTCGTCCCCGGAACGCCGCCCCGATCGCTTTGCAGCTACAGTGTCATTGCGAGGATTCCGCATCGGCGGCCTCCTCTGCTTGGGCTTCGGGTGCCGCTGCCGGTGCAGCGTCTTCCTCGGCCTCGAACCAGTGCGCGCGGGCCGCCATGATGATCTCGTTGCCCTGCTCTTCGCTCAGGCCGAAGGCACCCAGCACCCCGCCCTTGTCCTGCTCGCGCTGCGGGCGACGCAGCGGCGGACCATCGGCACCCTGGCGGCGACGCGGCGCTTCGCGCCTCTTCGCGATCAGTTCATCGGTGGCGAGATCGGCGAGGTCATCCAGCGTCTTGATGCCGGCCTTGCCCAGCACCACGAGCATTTCCTCGGTCAGGTGCGGGATATCCGCCAGGTCATCTTCCACGCCCAGTTCGCGGCGGGCAGCGCGATGCGCCTCTTCCTGCCGTTCGAGCGCTTCGTTGGCACGGCTCTGCAGTTCCTCGGCCAGTTCCTCGTCGAAGCCTTCGATGCTGGCGAGTTCGGCCAGCTCGACATAGGCGACTTCCTCCAGCTCCGCGAAGCCTTCGGCAACCAGCAGCTGGGACAGGGTTTCATCGACGTCCAGTTCTTCCTCGAACATCTTGGAGCGTTCGGCGAATTCCTTGGAGCGCTTCTCGGAAGCCTCTTCCTCGGTCATGATATCGATCTGGTGCCCGGTCAGCTGGCTGGCGAGGCGCACATTCTGGCCGCGGCGGCCGATGGCCAGCGACAGCTGGTCATCGGGAACCACAACTTCGATGCGGCCTTCGTCCTCGTCCAGCACAACGCGGGCCACCGTTGCCGGCTGCAGCGCGTTCACCACGAAGGTGGCGATATCCTCGGACCAGGGAATGATGTCGATCTTCTCGCCCTGCAGTTCCTGCACCACCGCCTGCACGCGGCTGCCCTTCATGCCGACGCAGGCGCCGACCGGGTCGATCGAGGAATCATGGCTGATCACGCCGATCTTGGCGCGGCTGCCCGGATCGCGGGCGGCAGCCTTGATCTCGATGATGCCATCGTAGATTTCGGGCACTTCCTGCGCGAACAGCTTCTTCATGAAGTCAGGATGCGCGCGGGACAGGAAGATCTGCGGGCCGCGGTTGTTGCGTTCCACCTTCATGATCAGCGCGCGGATGCGTTCACCCACGCGGGCCGCCTCGCGCGGGATCTGCTGGTCGCGGCGGATCACGCCTTCGGCACGGCCGAGGTTGACGATCACATGGCCGAATTCGACCGACTTGATCACGCCGGTGATCACTTCACCCGCACGATCCTTGAATTCCTCGTACTGGCGCTCGCGCTCGGCATCGCGGACCTTCTGGAAGATCACCTGCTTGGCGCTCTGCGCGTCGATGCGGCCAAGGTCGACCGGCGGCAGCGGGTCAACGATGAAATCGCCGACGGCGGCGCCGTCCTGCAGCTTCTGGGCCTGCTTCAGGTCGACCTGCTTGAAGTAGTCCTCGACTTCCTCGACCACCTCGACAACACGCCACAGGCGCAGGTCACCGGTCATCGGGTCCAGCTTGGCGCGGATATCGTTTTCCGCACCGTAACGGGCGCGGGCAGCCTTCTGGATAGCCTCTTCCATCGCCTCGATCACGATCGACTTGTCGATCATCTTCTCCGAGGCGACGGCATTCGCGATCGCAAGCAATTCTGCCTTGTTGGCGGAAATGGGACTGGCCATCAGTCTTCAGCCTTCTCTTCTTCGTTGAACTCTTCGATTTCTTCGGCACCGCTCATGTCGAGCAGCTGGGTTGCGGCGATCAGCTTGTCGGTCAGGACGAGCTGGGCCGAATGGATCTTTTCAAGCGGCACTGCAAGGCGGCCCGCCTTCCTGTCCTCTATCGTGACGATATCGCCTTCGATGCCCACCAGTTCACCGGTGAGGTTGCGATGTCCGCCAACCTTCTCGGCCAGGGCGATCTTCGCATCGTGGCCTGCCCAGTTGGCATAATCCTTCGCCCGGGTCAGCGGGCGGTCGATGCCGGGGCTCGATACTTCGAGCAGGTACGCGCCCTCGATCAGCTCGCCCTCGGCTTCCTCGACCTCGTCGATCCTTGCCGAAATGGCGCGCGAAAGCTGGGCGCACTGGTCCATGATCATCTGCCCGGTCGCGGGATCTTCCGCCATTACCTGCAGCGTGCGCTCGTCACCCGAACCCGTCAGCTTCACGCGCACGAGTTCGAAGCCGAGGGCTTCCGCTTCGGCGGTGAACAAGTCTGTCAGGCGGGCAATATCTGCCATGGTGCTCCGGTTCGTGTCCTGGTTCGACAGGGCGGTGACAAAGCGGTTGGGTGCCGGCCCCTTGCGGCGCCAGCCTCCTGAAATTGTCACGACAATGTCGGGATGCGGTGCAGATAGGCCCGATACCTCCGTGATGCAAGCCAATTCGACCGCCGGCAGACCCGGCCGCTCAACTGCCCGTGTCGGGCATGTCGGACACGCTTTCCAGCAAGCCCGCGTCGATCGTCCACATCAGGTCGTTCTCGACCGTCCCGACCAGCAGCGATAACGGAACATAGCGGCTGGCGAAGAAGTGCACCTCGGTGGGATATTCATCGAGCAAATGCGTGACGAACACGCCGACCGGGCGAGCGCCCTGCGGCCCGCCGGGCATGGCAGCGGGCACATTGAAGCAGGAATTGAGGAACCGGCGCGATTCGCGGATGGAGCCAGCGGGCGCGATGGTGAAGCGGTAATGCCCGCCCAGCGGATAGGCATCGCTGGCAACCATCGGCGTGAGCACATAGACGGTGATCTCGCCAGCTTCGTCCGGCGGGAAGATAACCGTGTTGGGGTTGGCATCGGCGCACATGCGGTAATCATTGTCGGCCATGCCGGCAAAGGCCGTGTTGCGCGCTTCAACCATGCGTAGGGCTGCTGGCGAAAGCGGTTCGCGGGCGGCGCCTTCCAGCAGCCCCCCGCCCGTTACCGCATCCCCCGCGATGGCATAGCGCGCGGCAACCAGCCATTCGCCCGCCTCCTCGCCATAGAAGACAAGGTCCAGCTGGCCATCCTCTCCCTCCAGCACCAGGAAGCCGCGCAGCCACGAGCGGTCATAGCGGCCGTTGTCTTCCAGATCGGCAAGGAAGCGATCGGTGTCGTGCCATGCTGCCTGGTCATAGGCGAAGAGGCGGGCCCCCGTGGCCGCTGCGACGGCCACCTCCGCTTCATGCGGCGTGCCACCGGCACCATCCTGCGCCAGGGTGGCAACAGGAGCGGACATGGCCATGAAGGCCATACATGCGGCAAGCGCCGCGGTCTTCGATTTCATGAATTCCCCCCTAATTCAGAGGGATAGTGGCGGATACAGGCCTGTTATGCAAGCAAAAGGGCAGGCAGGCCCGATTGCCGGCCTGCCTGCCCTTTTTCCTGCACGATCACCCATATCCGGCACCGCAGCCGCCGATTTCCATCAGACGGCGCGGACCTTGTCCGGTTCAGCGTGCGTTGCGCTGGTTCACATTGCCATAGGCACTGGCGGTATCGTCAAAGCGACCCACGGCTTCATCGGCCTGGTCCAGCGGGTTGATGTCGTTCTCGTCCAGATAGGCCACGGCGCCATCGACCATCTTGTCGACAAAACCGGCTTCCTCGGCCTGCACCGTCTGCGACGGGGCGGACTGCGCAGCCCAGGGGCTGCTGGACTGCTGTTCGGCCTGCTCGTTCTTGTTCGGCATCAGGAAAAAGACGCCAAGGGCCAGAACGGCAGTCGCGCCAACCTTGTGGCGCACGATATACTGTGCAACTCGAAACATGTTACTACTCCCCTGAATCCAGACACCTGAATAGCAGGGGGGAGTTACCTTGCTGTTAAGCAGCCATTTTAGCCGTGGTAACTATTTCCACGCAGGTGCGCGTTAACCATCGGCATTGTTGCGGATGTCGTGTTTTTTCAGGCAATGGCGCAGCTGGTCATAGGTCAGCCCGAGCGCCTTGGCTGTCTGCCGCTGGTTCCAGCGATGCCGGCCGAGCGCCTGCAGCACGATGGCGCGTTCATGGGCATCGACGGCCGCCCGCAAGTCATCCACTGCGGACAGGTCCTGCCCGGCAGCGAGCTCCGGCTCGGCGTGCGATTTCGGCTGTGGGCCGCCCTGCCCCGGCGATGCGACCCGCGGCTGGGGCAAGGGCTTCCAGGGTGAATCGAACGGATCGAACACCACGTGGGCAATCGGCTGCGACCAGTCGTCCCACCGATAGACTGCCCGTTCCACGACGTTGCGCAGTTCGCGGACATTGCCGGGCCAGGGATGATCTTCGAGCGCCTGCTGCACGTGGGTGGCAAAGCCGGGCCATTCCTCCCAGCCGAGTTCCGCCGCCATGCGCCGCCCGAAATAGTCTGCCAGCACGGCGATATCGCCCTCGCGCACCCGCAGCGGCGGCAAGGTGATCACCTCGAAGCTCAAGCGGTCGAGCAGGTCTGCGCGGAAGGTTCCCTCCTTCGCCTTGCGTGGCAGGTCTTCATTGGTGGCAGCGACGATGCGCACGTCCACCCGCGTCGGGCGGGAAGATCCGATGCGCGTCACCTCGCCATATTCCACCGCGCGCAACAGGCGTTCCTGCGCGCCCATCGACAGCGTGCCCAGTTCATCGAGGAACAGCGTGCCGCGGTCCGCTTCCTCGAAACGCCCGGCGCGCGCCTTGGTGGCGCCGGTGAAGGCGCCCGCCTCATGGCCGAACAGTTCGGCCTCGATCAGCGTTTCGGGCAATGCGGCGCAGTTCATGATGACCAGCGGCTCCTCCCACCGGTCGGACAGGCGATGGAGACGCTCGGCGATCAGTTCCTTGCCGGTCCCGCGCTCGCCGATCACCAGCACGGGACGCGCCATGGGGGCCGCACGGCTGGCGCGCTCGACCGCGTCGAGGAAGGCGCCGGACTGGCCGATGAACTGGTTTTCCCGCTCCATCGCCGACATATAGTGAAAATTCCCAAGCCTTGGCAATATGCGCCATCGCAATTTTCACCACTGAAGATTAAACCATTGCTTTTACTAACTTTTTCGGTTTGGCACACCTCTTGCGGTATCATCGGTAACTAACGGATCAGGAGGAAAACATGTTCGATCAACGCTTTCTTGCCAGCAAGACCGGCATCGCCGCGGTGATCAGCATTGCGGCCATGGTCGCATTCAATCTCTTCGCCATGTCGCAGCAGGCCGGCCTTGCGCCTGACATGCTGCTGGTGGCCACCCCGCTGGTTGAGCTGGCGTGACCGAAGAGAACACCAATCCCCTGGCGCCGATCGGCAAGGGCAGCAAGGCTGACGACAGCTCGCGGCTTGACCGCGAGATCGAAAAGCTGCGTACAAGCCCCACGCCGACGGGAAATTCCCTGTCGGCCGCCAACCCACTTACTTCAGGAGCTGCCTGGATGGGCATTTTTTCGCGTACACGAGACATCATCGCCGCAAACTTCAACGAGCTTCTCGACCAGGCGGATGACCCCGCCAAGATGATCCGCATGATCATCCTGGAAATGGAAGAGACGCTAGTGGAAGTGCGTGCCAGCGCCGCCCGCACGATCGCGGACCAGAAGGAGATGCATCGCCACGCCGTGAAGCTGGACAAGTTGCAGGCCGACTGGGGCGAGAAGGCCCAGCTGGCGCTGTCCAAGGATCGCGAGGACCTGGCCCGCGCCGCGCTGGTCGAAAAGCGCAAGGCCGGCGACATGGCCGACCAGCTGAAGCAGGAAATCGGTGTGCTGGACGATGCGCTGCGCGCCTACGAGCAGGACATCCAGAAGCTGCAGCATCGCCTGCGCGAAGCCCGCAGCCGCCAGAGCCAGATCGCGGCCCGCCTCGAAAGCGCCGAGAACCGCTTCAAGCTGCGCAGCCTGTTGACCAACGAACGGGTGGACGAAGCGCTTGCCCGCTTCGACCAGCTGGAGCGCCGCGTCGACTATGCCGAAGGCCGTGCCGATGCGCTCAACATCACCGGCGACAAGAAGTCGCTGGCAGATGAATTCGCCGCGCTCGAAGGCTCGGACAAGGTCGACGAGGAACTGGAAGAAATGAAGCGCGCCCTCGGCAAGGGCGGCAGCACCGGCAAACAGGAGGATTAAGTGGAAGGCGTACTCGTACTGGCAGGTTTCATCGGGGTTCCCTGGGTCATCCTGCACTACATCACCAAGTGGAAGACCGCCGCCACCATCACCACCGATGACGAGGCGCTGCTGGAGGAACTCTACCAGCTCGCCCGCCGCCTGGATGAACGGATGGACACGGTGGAACGCTTGGTGGCTTCGGACCATCCGGAATTCAAGACCGCACGAATCCTGGCCGACAAGGAAGTGGACAACGCGCCGCTGGCCGAACTGGAACAACTGTTGGCCGAGAAGAAAGCCAGCCGCCAATGAGGCCGGGAGAGGGCAGGCTCTATCTGGACAAGCTCAACGGCAAGTTCCTGGGCGTGTGCGCCGGAATTGCCGATTACCTGGGCTGGAACCCGATCTGGATCAGGCTGGGCCTGGTGATAGGCGGCATCGTTACGGGGACATTCCCGCTCCTGCTGCTGCTCTACCTGCTTATCGCCGTGATCCTGCCCAAGAAACCGATCCACCTCTACCGCGAGGATTACTCCGCAATCTTCGGAGATGACCGAGAACCAAGAAGGCCAAGAAGGAAGGAAGGCCTGTGAACAGCCCGCGAACCACTCTCTATCGCGACAAGGAAAATGCCAAGCTGCTCGGCGTGTGCTCGGGCATCGCGGATTATACCGGCATCAACGTGCTGTGGGTCCGCCTGGGCTTCATTGCCACCATCTTCATGGGCCTGTTTCCCTTCACCCTGCCGATGTACATCCTGGCCGGACTGCTGCTGAACAAGCGCCCGCCGCACCTCTACAAGGACGAGAAGGAGCAGAAGTACTGGCAGACGGTGCGCCAGAACCCGAAGCGCACCACGCGCGAAATCCGCGCCCGCTTCCGCGATATCGACCGCCGCCTGGCGGATGTCGAAAGCTTCTACGTCAGCAACAATCCGCGCCTGACCGCAGAAATCGAAAAGCTGCGCTGACGCACAAGGAACAACGGGGGGACACCGAAAATGGGACCTGACACGATCTGGATACTGGTACCGCTGGCGGGCATTTCGATCCCGATCGCCGCCATCTGGTTCAACCACCGCCAGAAAGTGGCCGCGATGGAACGGGGCATCATCCTTGACCACAAGGGGCGCCCGATCAGCTCGGTCAACGACAACGCGGCGAGCAAGGCCGAGGTCGAGGAATTGCGCGAGCGCGTCCGCGTGCTGGAACGCATCGTGACGGACAGCGGATACAACCTCGCATCGGAAATCGAATCCCTGCGCAATGTCCGCCTGCCCAAGGACGAGGGCAGCGGCGTGCCGCTGGACATGGACAAGGAGCGCGCCTGATGGACCCGACAGTTGCTGTCATTCTCGATTTCGTGCCGTGGATTGTGGGCGGCGCGGTGGTGATCTCCCTCGCCGGGGTGTGGGCTTCCGTCCACAACACCAAGCAGAAGATCAAGAACGGCTATCCGCTGGAAGGCATGTGGGGCCAGTCCCTCAAGCCGGAGATCTCCTCCGAGGGGATGGAGCGCGTGCGCCTGCTGACACAGGAAAACGCGGCGCTGCGGGCTGAACTCTCCAGCATGAAGGAACGCCTCGCCAACGTGGAAAGGATCGTGACCGACAGCGGATACCAGCTGTCCCACCAGATCGATTCCCTGCGCGACAAGGACGGAGTGAACTGATGGACATGGTTGTCGGCGTGATTGCCGCCATCGCGATCATCGGCATCGTGATGGGAACCATCAGCGGCATTGCCAAGCGTGCCTTTAGGCTGCGCGAACGGCGGCTGGAGCTGGAAGCCGGAAAAACGGCCCAGGACAACGCCCCACTGCTGGAAAAGATCAGCCTGATGGAAGACCGCATTCGCAACCTGGAACGCATCGCCACCGATGATCGCCCCGGCCTTGCCGCGCAGATCGAGGCGCTGCGGCTGGAAAGCGACGAGCTGGCGCTGGGAACGGAGGCCAAGCGGTGAACTGGGCAACTGCCATCGTCATCATCGTGCTGATCATGATGGTGGGAGGCTACCTGCGCAACCGCCATGGCGCAGACCGCCATCCCGGCCAGTGGCAGGGTGGCGAGAACTACAAGTCTGCGCGCGAGGAAGAACTGGAAGCGGAGCTGGAGGAACTGCGCGAGCGCGTGAAGGTGCTCGAACGCATCGCCACGGATGAAAACGATACCAAGCGCCTGTCGGCCGAAATCGACAAGCTGCGCGACGAATAGGAAAGGACGTGACATGATGAGCGAGCAATTGCTGATTGCCGCCTGTTCGCTGCTTGGCCTCGTTGTGCTGGCCATGGCGACCCTGAAAGGCTGGCAGGGATGGCTGGATCTGAAGGAGCGTGAGCTGGCGCTCCGCAGCTCTCGCCATGCGCCCGAAATCGAAGGCGGCGCGTCCGAAGGGGCTGCCCGGATCGAGCTTTCCGACCTCAAGGAACGCATCCGCAAGCTGGAAGCCATCGCCAGCGGGGTGGATTTGTAGGCTGGCATCGCTACATGCGCATCCATGCGCAGTATTGATGATATCCTGGAAGAATACGAATTCCTCGAGGGCGATGAACGCTATCGCCTGCTGATCGAGCTTGGCCGCGAGCTGGAGGAAATGCCCCAGCCGCTGAAGACCGATGCCACGCTGGTACGCGGCTGTTCGGCGCAAGTGTGGGTCTATCCCACCGGCGAGGCAGGCAAGCTGCACTTCCTGGCAGACAGCAATGCAGCGATCACCAAGGGCATCGTGGCGCTGGTGATTTCCGCCGTGCAGGACAAGCCAGCCGCCGAAGTGGCCGAGATGGACGTGGCCGGCGCGCTCGCCCCGTTCGATCTCAGGAACCAGTTGTCCTCCAACCGCACGCAAGGCGTGCCCAACATGATCGCGCTGGTGAAGGAACACGCTGCGCGCATTGCGCAAGGGTAACGCGATGAGGCCGCTCTGGTCTGCGGCCGGGCTGTTGTTCGTTGCGCTTGGGATGGTGGGGGCCTTCCTGCCGATCCTGCCGACCGTGCCCTTCCTGCTGCTCGCCTGCTTCTGCTTTGCACGCGGCAATCCCGCATGGGAGCAGCGCCTGCTCGATCACCCGCGCTGGGGCCCGCCCTTGCGCGAATGGAAAACGCGGCGCGCCATTTCCCGCCGGGCCAAGATCTCGGCCCTCACGGCGATGGGAGCAGGCGTGCTCATCACCGCGCTCACCGCGGGCTGGCCCTGGTGGCTGGTGGTGCTGGGAATCGTCTCGGTTACCGGAAGCTGGATCTGGACGCGTGCGGAATGATCAGAGGTTGCGCCCGACGGCCTGCCCGCTGTCCCTGACAACCGCGATCCCCGCTTCGCGCTGGGCCTTCAACTCTGCCTTCAACTTGGCCGGATCGCGCGCGAAAACGAAGCCGAAACTGACGCCGCCTTCCTTGCCGATGGTGGCATGGTGCAGCTTGTGCGCCTGCACCAGACGCTTGGCATAGCCGCGCTTGGGCACCCATTTGAAATAGCGCTGGTGCACCAGTCCATCGTGGATCAGCGTGTAGATGATGCCATAGATGAGGATGCCGATGCCGATGAAGGTGGCCGGCCACCACGCCGCATCGCCAAGCACCAGCGAGCTTCCCAGGGCGAACATCGAGATGCTCATGATCGCGCCGACAACGCCGTAGAGGTCGTTCTTCTCGAACACATTGTCATGCGGTTCGTGATGGTCGCGATGCCAGGCCCAGCCCCAGCCGTGCATGATGTACTTGTGACTGGCCCAGGCCACCCATTCCATCCACAGCACGGTGGCAATGACAATCAGGATTGCGATCAGCGTATCGGACATGCCCAAAGCCTATAAGCCCGCCCGCAGCAGGACGCAAAGGCGATCAATCGTCCGTATGCGGCTTCTGCTTGCGCGGCAGGCCGAAGTATTTCTCCGCCACCTCGCGGTTGATGCGCGCCGGGCGCAAGGTTTCGCTGTCGATGCAGCACCACATGGACTGCACTTCGGCCAGCACATCCTCGCCGCGCTGGATCACCGTGTTGTAGAACGCGCGCGCGCCGGCGATCTTTTCCAGCACGGTGTTGGCCACGATGTCCGTGTCCTTCAGGAAGGCCGGGCGGCGATATGTGATCTCGTGCTTCAGGGCGACCCACAGGTGCGCGGCCACCTGGTCCGGTGGGGCGACCTTCTGCCAATGGGAAAGGACCACGTCCTGCACCCAGTTCAGGTAGCGCGAATTGTTTACATGCCCCATGAAATCGATGTCTTCGGGGACGATGGTAATGGGAATCGCGTGGCGGTTTGTTGACATGCCTGTTAATTAGCGCGTTAGGATGACAATTCCAAGTCCCGTGAAGGCGCATTTTTGCGACAAAAAGAAATGCTGCCCCGCCCCATGGCTTGCCCCACCCCTTGCTGCGGTCTAACGGGATCGCATCATGTCTTCCACACCGCGCACACTCTACGAAAAAATCTGGGATGCCCACGTCATCGAACAGCGTGACGACGGCACCTGCCTGGTCTTCATCGATCGCCACCTGGTGCACGAAGTCACCAGCCCGCAAGCCTTCGAGGCGCTGCGCATGGCGGGCCGCAAGGTCCGCCGGCCAGAGCTGACACTGGCCGTGCCGGATCACAACCTGCCCACCACGCCCCGCGTCGATGCGGCAGGCAATCGCGTGCCGATCGAGGATGCGGAAAGCCGCGGGCAGCTGGAAGCGCTCGAACGCAACGCGCCAGAATTCGGCGTGCAGTATTTCGGCGCAACCGCTGCCCAGCAGGGCATCGTCCACGTCGTCGGCCCCGAGCAGGGATTCTCGCTGCCCGGCGCGACGATCGTGTGCGGTGACAGCCATACCGCCTGCCATGGCGGCATCGGCGCGCTCGCCTTCGGCATCGGCACCAGCGAAGTCGAGCATGTGCTCGCCACGCAGACGCTGCAGCTGCGCAAGTCGAAGACCATGGAAGTGCGCGTTGAGGGCGATCTCGGCCCCGGCGTCACCTCCAAGGACCTGATCATGCACATCATCGGCACCATCGGCACCGCCGGCGGCACCGGCCACGTGATCGAGTACCGCGGCAAGGTGTTCGAGGAGATGAGCGTCGAAGGCCGCCTGACGGTCTGCAACATGAGCATCGAGGGCGGCGCCCGTGCCGGCCTGATCGCTCCGGACGAGACCACATTCCGCTATGTGAAGGGCCGCCCCTATGCGCCCAAGGGCGAGGACTGGGACAAGGCCGTTGCCTACTGGAAGACGCTGCACACCGATCCGGGTGCCGCTTTCGACAAGTCCGTCACCATCAATGCTGCCGACGTGGAACCCACCGTCACCTGGGGCACAAGCCCGGAAGACACGGTGGCCATCGGCGGCATCGTGCCCGACCCGATGAGCTTTGCCGACCCCAGCAAGCAGCGCGCCGCGCAGGCCAGCCTTGATTACATGGGCCTGGCCCCCGGCCAGCGCATGGACGAGGTGGAGGTGCAGAACATCTTCATCGGTTCGTGCACCAACAGCCGCATCGAGGACCTGCGCGCCGCGGCCGAAGTGCTCAAGGGCCGCAAGATCCACCCCAACATCAAGTGGGGTATCATCGTGCCCGGCTCGGGCCTGGTGAAGATGCAGGCCGAGGCTGAGGGGCTGGACAAGATCTTCATCGATGCCGGCCTCGAATGGCGCGAACCGGGCTGTTCGGCATGCCTCGGCATGAACCCGGACAAGGTGCCCGCGGGGGAGCGCTCGGCCTCCACCAGCAACCGCAACTTCGTGGGCCGGCAGGGTCCGGGTGCACGCACCCACCTCGTCAGCCCGGCGATGGCTGCTGCCGCTGCCGTGACCGGCAAGCTGACCGACGTTCGCAAGTTGACGAATGATGCGCCAGCGCTTGCCTAATGCCCTTGCAGGACCCAGATTGATACCATGAGCGAAGACAAGAAAAAGCTGATTGCCGCAGGGGCCGCCATCGGTTCCGCCGCCATCGCGGCCGCACTTCTCTATGCCAGCAAGCGCAAGAAGAAGAACCAGGCCGAACAGCTGCCGCCCATCCCCTCCGGCGAAGCACCGGAGACCGATTGATGGAAAAGGTCAGCACCGTTGAAGGCCGTGCCTATCCCTTCGGCATGAAGAATGTCGATACCGACATCATCATCCCGGCGCATTTCCTCAAGACCGTGACGCGCGAAGGCCTCGGCAAGGGCGCTTTCGAAGCCCTGCGCAAGGATCCGTCGAACGTGTTCGACAATCCCGAATATGCCGGATCGCCGATCATCGTCGCAGGTGACAATTTCGGCTGCGGTTCCAGCCGCGAACATGCCGCATGGGCGCTGCTCGACATGGGCCTGAAGGCCGTGATCGCGCCGAGTTTTTCCGACATCTTTTCCGGAAATGCCTTCAAGAACGGCATCGTCACCGTGGCCCTGCCGCAGGAAGCGATCGACCGCTTGATGGAAGTGGCCGAAACCGATCCGATCACGATCGACCTCGAGGCACAGACGGTGACCACGCCGTTCCAGGATCGCTGGACCTTCGAGATCGATCCGTTCCGCAAATACTGCCTGACCGAAGGGCTCGACGAAGTTGGCCTCACGCTGCAGAGCGACGATGCCATCCGCAGCTATGAGGAACGGCAGCAATCCGAACAGCCCTGGCTTGCCCGGGGCACCGGCCTTGCCGCCTGAGCACTGCTGACATATCCTAGCTTCCACCTGATCCAAGGGACACGCCATGACCGATTTCAAAGACCGCGAACGCGCCGAAGAAGCCAAGTTCGCAATGGACGAACAGACCGCCTTTAAGATCGCCGCACGCCGCAATCGCCTGCTGGGCGAATGGGCCGCTGGCAAGATGGGCCTCACCCCTGAAGAAACCGAAGCCTACAAGAAGGCCGTGGTGCAGGCCGACTTCGAGGAAGCCGGAGACGAGGACGTGATCCGCAAGGTGCTGGGTGACCTGACCTCTGCCGGTTGCGATGTCGATGAATCCACCGTGCGCGCCATGCTCGAAGAGAAGGCCATTGAAGCCAAGCGCCAGTTCATGAGCGAGTCCTGATCGCATGCCCATGCCCGCCGCCGATATCGAGGCGCTGATCAAGGCCGCGATCCCCGATGCCGTTGTCGAGATCGAGGCGCTGGTGGACGATGGCGACCATTATCGCGCCACCGTCACCTCCGCCGCATTTGCCGGCAAGCCGCGCGTGATGCAGCACAAGATGGTCTATGATGCGCTGGGCGGGCGCATGGGCGGCGAACTCCACGCCTTGCAACTCAGCACCGCCGTTCCCAACTAGGCGGCAGGATCAAACAAATCGACTGGTGGGACCCATGTCTGACGTCAATGAACGCATTTCCAAGATCGTGAACGAGAATGATGTCGTGCTTTTCATGAAAGGCACGCCGCTGTTTCCGCAATGCGGGTTCTCCAGCCGCGCAGTGGCCATCCTGGACCACTGCAATGTCGCCTTTGAAACGGTCGACGTTCTGCAGGACATGGAAGTGCGTTCCGGCATCAAGGCCTATTCCGACTGGCCGACGATCCCCCAGCTTTACGTGAAGGGCGAGTTCCTCGGCGGCAGCGACATCATGATGGAGATGTACGAAGCCGGCGAACTGCAGGCGCTGCTGGAAGAAAAGCAGGTCGCCAAGGCCTCCTGATCGGGCCTCGAGCTCATGTGCAACCTGTACCGCATGAGCAAGAGCGCCAACGAGGTTGCGGATTTCTTCGCTGCCATCACCCATGACATGCGCGTTGCGCCCGGCAATGCACCAGCCGAAATCTATCCTGGCTATCCCGGCCTCGTGCTGGCCGACGGCACGTTGCAGAACATGGCCTGGGGCTTTCCCCTCCCCCGCAAGGGCGCAAAGGGCCAGCCGCTGAAGCCCAAGCCGGTCAACAATGCCCGCAGCGACAAGCTGGGAAGCCCGTTCTGGGCCTCCAGCTTCCGCGACCGGCGCTGCCTGATCCCCGTCATCCGCTTTGCCGAGGCCGAGGGTCCCCGCGGCAGCAAGACCCGCACCTGGTTCTCCTTGCCGGACAGCCCGCTGATGGCCGTCGGCGGCTTCTGGCGCGATACGGATGAATGGGGCCGAGCCTACACGATGGTGATGACCGATGCGAACCGCGAGGTGTCCAGCCTGCATGACAGGATGCCGGTGATCCTTGCGCCGGATGACTGGCAGGTGTGGCTGGGCGATGACCCCCAAGCCGCCTACGAGCTGTGCTTGCCCTATGCAGGTGCAATGCACGTCAACCGCACGGACGATCCGTGGGTCGCGCGTCGCTAGCGTTTCGGTGATTTTCTGGGAGAGTGGTCTTCGGGGAGGCGGAGCCGGGAGACTATGGGGATCCAGGGGTCGGCTCCGCCTCGTTCGAAGACCTCTTGGGTACGCCAATAACATTGCACGCACCGTGCCAGTTTTGGTGTTTCCAGCTTTCCCGCGCATCACGATGGTTGGCGAAACCTTAACACGGGTGGGCCGTGTAAAATTTCTCGACGTTTTTGTTTTGCGAAGGCGCATCTGCATTTTTGTTTTGGCCCCTCAAGCGCCGGGCGCGGGGCATCCGCCCCGCTTGGGTTGGCCGATGGCCGTCTTCGACTCCGGCCTACCGGCCGACGCATAGTCATGCGCTGGCTTCGCCTGCGGCATCTTTTTTGAGCCCCTCAAACGCCGGGCGCGGGCCATCCGGCCCGCTGGGCTTGCGCCCTAACGGGCGGCGCGCGGTCGCGCGCTGGCTTCGCCTGCGGCTCAGCAACCATTCCAGGCCATCCGAAATGCACTGAAAAACGGTCACCCAGTGACCGCAAGGGCGACCGCCCGCCCGCAGCGATGACGCCGTCAGGCGTCAGGAAGCGAGGAAAGCCAAGTGAGCGGATGCGAACGCCGGCGCTTGAGGCCAACAAGAATGGCGCGCCCAGCAGGAGTCGAACCTGCGGCCTCAGGATTAGAAGTCCCGTGCTCTATCCAGCTGAGCTATGGGCGCGTGCGCCGCTCCATAGCGGGCTTTGCGCAACACGCAAATCGCGATACGCTCCTGCTCCATGAGCAATCCCCCGCAGCCCGCCGAAACGGTCCACACCAGCCAGCGCCGTTTCCGCTATTTCGATTTCGTGATGGCGGCCTTCGTCACCATCCTGCTGCTGTCCAACGTGATCGGCGCGGCGAAGGTCTCGTTCGTCACCCTGCCGGGCATCGGCATGTGGGAGTTCGGCGCCGGGATCCTGTTCTTCCCGATCTCCTACGTCATCGGGGACGTGCTGACAGAGGTTTACGGATACGAACGTGCGCGCCGCTGCATCTGGGCGGGCTTTGCTGCGCTCGTTTTCATGGCCCTGATGGCCTATGTGGTGGTGGCCCTTCCTCCTGCCGAGGGATGGACCGGGCAGGATGCCTACGAACAGGTTTTCGGCCAGGTGCCGCGCATCGTCCTTGCCTCGATCATCGCCTTCTGGGCTGGCGAATTCACCAACAGCTACGTCATGGCGCGGATGAAGATCTGGACGAAGGGCAAGGCGCTGTGGAGCCGCACGATCGGATCGACGGTGGTCGGCCAGGGCGTGGACAGCGCGCTTTTCTACCCCATCGCCTTCCTGGCCATTCCGGCAATGGGCATTGATGGCTGGAGCGTGGAACTGGTCACCACCGTGGCGCTGACGCAATGGGTGCTCAAGACCGCGTGGGAAGCCCTGCTCACGCCGGTGACATACCAGGTGGTGGGCTTCCTCAAGAGACGCGAAGGTGTCGAGGTTTTTGACACCGATACCGACTTCTCGCCTTTCGCCAAGGCGAAGTAAGTGGTGGCTGGGTGAACACCCGGCCAGTGGCGATCAATCCGCCACCAGCCAGATGCCCAGGTAGATCAGGATGAAGCTGCCGACGCCTGCGATCGCGCCAATGGCGAAGATCAGGCGAACGATAAGCGGGTCCATCCCGAAGTAGCGGGCGATCCCCGAACACACACCGCCGATCTTGGCGTTGTGGCGGTCCAGCCCGAACTTCTTCGGCGTGCTGCCGATCGGCTTGTGGTCGATCTGGCTCATGCGAGCATGCCCGTGGTAGCCTGGAGCTGCGGCGTTGCGAAATAGCTCACCAGGATCGCCATGGTGATGGCCACGGAAGCAACACCGGCCATGGCACGGTGGAAAAAGCTGGTTTCGTTCGTCATTTCATTTCCCCTATCTTGGTTGTTGGGCCTCGTGTTTGCCCGATGCCTGATACGTTGCAGGGGGCGTGCCAAACTGAAAAAATGGCGGAATTCTGCCATTCCTGTTCAGACAACAGAAAGGTTGCATCTGAAACCTCATCGTAAGTTGGGATTCTTCACCAACTATTGGATTTGCGCTTTTTCGTGGAAACCGCGATGCCCCTCGCCTACTCCCGGGCTCATCCCATGTCGCTTGACCGCATCACCCTTTCCACCTTCCGCAACCATGCCGATACCCGGCTGGATGGCACCGCGCAGTTCAACCTGCTGGTGGGCGAAAACGGTGCGGGCAAGACCAATATCCTGGAGGCGATATCGCTGTTCGCGCCGGGTCGCGGGCTGCGCCGCGCCGCCTTGCAGGACATGGCCGGCAAGGACGGGGCAGGCGGTTTTGCAGTCAATGCCCAGCTTGATCCCGGCGATGGCGGGGAACCGATCACGCTGGGTACCGGCACGCGAGCAGACAGGCCGGGCCGCCGGCTGGTGCATGTGAACCGGGCCGAAGCGACCGCCATCGGCCTTGGCGAATGGCTTGCAATGGGCTGGCTGACCCCGTCGATGGACGGGCTGTTCACGGACAGCAAGACCGCCCGCCGCCGCTACATGGACAGGCTGGCGGTGGCGATCAACCCCGCCCATGCCCGCCATGCCAACCGCTATGAAGGGGCGCTTCGCGAGCGCAATCGGCTGCTGTCGGACGAGCGCGATCCCGATCCTTCATGGCTCGATTCGATCGAGGACCAGCTGGCTGATGCCGGCACCACGCTTACCGAAGGGCGGCAGGCGCTGGTGGAGATGCTCGCCGCGAAACTGGCACGTGAACCCGAAGAGCCTTTCGCCCGCCCCGTGCTCACCTATGTTCCGGGCGGCCCCGTCACCTATCACGGGATGCTGGCGGAACTGAAACGCCAGCGCCCCCGCGATCGCGCCGCGCGCCGCACGCTGACCGGGCCGCACCGTGACGAACTGGAAGTGGTGATGGCAGGCAAGAACGCGCCTGCCGCACAATGTTCGACCGGCGAACAGAAAGCGATGCTGATCGCCATCACCCTGGCCCATGCCGAACTGGCGGCAGGCGGCAGGCCCGGCATCCTCCTGCTGGATGAAGTCGCCGCACATCTCGACCCTGTCCGGCGCGCGGCGCTGTTCGCGCGGCTTGCGGCAAGCAGGACGCAGGTCTGGCTGACAGGCACAGAACTCTCCCCCTTCGAGGAGATCGCCGGCGAAGCTGCCACGTGGCGCGTGGCGGATGGCAGCGTCGCGCGGCTCTAGCCGCGCCTCATTCCTCCAGCGGGGGCAGCGCGGCCTTCACATCGTCAATGGTCGCTGACACCAGCACATCCACACCTTCGGGCGTGGGGTGGATATTGTCAGGCAGGAACAGCTCCGGCCGCTGGTATATCGCCTCGAGGAAGAACGGCACCAGCGCCACGCCACGCTCGGCGGCAAGCTCTGCATAGAGCCCGTCGAACTCGGCCTGGAACTCCGGCCCCAGGTTTGGCGGCGCGCGCATGCCCATCAGCAGCACGGTAATATCGCGCGCGGCCACTTCATCGAGGATCGCGGCAAGGTTTGCCCGCGTTTCGGACGGCATGATCGATCGCAGCATGTCGTTGCCGCCTAGTTCCACGATCACCAGTTCCGGCGGGGTTTCGAGATTGTCGAGGACGAAGCCGATCCGCTGGCGGCCCGCCGCAGTGGTATCGCCGGACACCCCGCCGTCGATCACGCGGGCGTTGATGCCGCTGGCGCGCAAGGCTGCCTGCAGTTTTTCCGGATAGCCCTGGTGTTCCTCCAGATTGTAGCCTGCAAACAGGCTGTCACCGAAGGCGAGGATGTGGCGTTCCGGCCCGATCACGGGCAGTTCTTCCTCGATCGGCGGCAAGTCGCTGGCTGCAGCCTGTTCCGCCGGTGCCTCTGCCCCGCAGGCAGCGAGACTGCCGGCGAGCACTACCGTCCAAAAACCACGTAGAAGGCTGCGATACATTTCATTACCACCCGACTGCTTTCAATTGCCCCATAGCTATGCCATCCCCGCCCAGTGACAAGCCCCGACAACAATTCTCCCGCCATCATCGCCCGTGACCTGCGCCTGACGCTGGGCGAAGGACCTGCCGCCGTGGAGATCCTGCGCGGCATCGACCTGACCGTACCGGCCGGGGAAACGCTGGCCCTGCTCGGCCCTTCGGGCTCCGGCAAGAGCTCGCTGATGAGCGTGCTCACCGGGCTGGAACGAGCCACCTCGGGAACGCTCAACGTGGCCGGGGCGGAGTTTTCCGCGATGGACGAGGATGCGCTGGCGCTGGCCCGGCGGGGCCGCATCGGCATCGTGCTGCAGGCCTTCCACCTGCTGCCCACCATGACCGCGCAGGAAAACGTCGCCACGCCGCTGGAACTGGCGGGCGAGGACAATGCCTGGGAACGCGCGACGGCGGAACTGGAAGCAGTGGGCCTGGGCCATCGCCTGACGCATTACCCGGCGCAGCTTTCCGGCGGCGAGCAGCAGCGCGTGGCCATCGCCCGCGCCATCGCCCCGCGTCCCCCGCTGATCTTCGCTGACGAGCCGACCGGCAACCTCGATGCCTCCACCGGCACCTCCATTGTCGACGTGCTGTTCGAACGGCGCAAGGAAACCGGCGCGACGCTTGTCATCATCACCCACGACAAGGCGCTGGCGGAAATGTGCGACCGCGTGGTGACGCTGGGCGACGGATTGATCGCGGCCGACACGGGCAGCAAGTGAGCACGCTCGGCTGGAAAGCGGCATGGGCCATCGCCCGGCGCGACCTGCACCGCCAGTTCCGCGGGCTGCGGCTGTTGCTGGTATGCCTGTTCCTGGGCGTCGGCGCACTGGCGGCCATCGGTTCGCTGACCAGCGCCATTCGCGGCGAGCTGGACGCGCAGGGGCAGGTGCTGCTGGGCGGCGATTTCGAGGTCGAGGTCTACCAGCGCCCGCTGACCGAGGAAGAGAACGCCTTCCTCTCGCAATATGGCGAGCTGTCGCAAGGCCTGCGCATGCAGGCGATGGCCAGCACCGAGGACAACACCGCTCCTGTCGAGTTGAAGGCCGTCGAGGACAACTGGCCGCTCTACGGCGCAATGACGCTTACCGACGGGCGCAGCGTGGGCGCTCCGCAAGCGGGGCAAGCATGGGTGGCGGAAGGCGTGGCGGAACGGCTGGGCCTGGAACGCGGCGACACATTCACGCTCGGCACCACGCAGCTGGCCGTGGGCGGCATCATCCTGGAAGAACCGGACAGGCTGAGCGAGGGCTTTTCGCTGGGCCAGACGGTCATCGTGCCGCTCGACGTGCCCTCGCAGGCCGGGCTTACCCTGCCCGGTGCCATCTACGAGACAAAGACCCGGCTGCGCTTTTCCGGAAACACCGACCCGGAGGAGCTGGAAGAGCTGGTGGAAGAAACCTTCCCCGAAGCCGGGCTCGATATCCGCACGCGCGACCGCGCATCGCCGGGGGCCGAACGCTTTGTTTCGCGAATGGGTGAATTCCTGACGCTGGTGGGCCTTGCCGCGCTGGTGATCGCCGGTATCGGCATCGGCGGGGGCGTGGCTTCCTATCTCGAAGCGCGCCGGGCAAGCATCGCCACGCTCAAGATCCTGGGCGCGACCAGCCGCGATATTGCCCGCATCTATGCCTTGCAGATCGGTGCCGCGGCCGTGCTGGGATCGCTTGCCGGCCTGGTGGCGGGTGTTCTTGTTACCCCGCTCCTTGCCAGCGCGCTGGGATCGCTGTTGCCGGTCAACAATGCGCTGGTGGTGGATATCCCTGCACTGGCGCGCGCTGCCGCATTCGGCTTGCTGGTGGCGCTGGTGTTTGCCGCCCCGCCGATCCTACGCGCACGGGAGTTCCCCGCGATGGCGCTGATGCGCTCGCGCGTTTCGCCCATCGCGCAAGGTTGGAAAGTGGCGGCCCTGCCTGTCGGACTTGGCCTTGCGGGAATCGCGGCGCTGGCGCTTGTCGGATCGCCGACACCGGGGCTTTCGACTGCCTTCATGGGAGGCGCCGTGGTGATGCTGGGCCTGTTGACGCTGCTGGGTCGCGGGATCCGCTGGGCAGCGCAAAAATGGCCACGGCCGACAGACCCGATCGTTCGTGCGGCGCTGGCCAATCTCTACCGCCCCGGATCGGCCACCGGATCGCTGGTGACAGCGCTCGGCTTCGGCCTTGCCGCCTTCGTTCTGCTGGCAGGGGTGCAGACCAGCCTCAACGGCAATATCGAACGTTCCGTCCCCGCCATCGCGCCCGATTACTTCGTGCTGGACCTGCCGGTAGCTCGCGTCGGCGAATTCACCGAGATGGTGGAAGAGGCCGTGCCGGGATCGCAGATCAGTTCCACACCCACGCTGCGCGGGCAGGTGATCGCCTATGGCCCGCAGGACAATCCCACCGTGGTTTCCGATCTGGAGGAACTTCCCGAAGGTGCCTGGGGCCTGCGCGGGGAACGCGGCCTGACCTATTCGGCGGACGTGCCGCAAGGCAATATCGTCACGCGCGGGGAATGGTGGCCCGAGTTGCATGACGGCGAGCCGCTGGTCTCGGTCGACGAGGAACTGGCAGAGGCTGCCGGTCTCAACCTGGGAGACATCATCACGGTCAGCGTGCTGGGCGTGGAAAAGACCGCCCGCATTGCCAACTTCCGGCGGCTGGACTGGGAAAGCATGGGCTTCAACTACGTCTTCGTGTTCAGCCCCAATGCGCTGGCAGACGCGCCGCATAACGTGGCGGCGACGGTGGCTTTCCCGGATGGCGCGGAACCGGGCAGCCTGCTGCGCGATCTGGTGCAGGCCTTCCCTTCGAGTTCCGTGATCGAAGTCGGCCCGATCCTGACCGAAGCCCGCACCATCCTCGACCAGGTGGCGCTGGCCATCCTTGCCGCGGCGTCCGTCGCCGTGCTGGCGGGCATTGCCGTGCTGCTGGGGGCGATTGCCGCTGCACGGGCTGCCCGCATCTATGACACGGTGATCCTGCGCGTCCTGGGGGCCAGTCGCGGGCAATTGCTGGGCCTGCAGTTTGCCGAGTTCGGCCTTCTTGCCGCCATCCTGGCGGGTGTCGCCCTGGCACTGGGAACGGGAATATCCTGGCTGGTGATCACCCAGATCTTCGAGTTCGACTGGCTGCCGGACTGGCCGCGCATCCTTGCCGTGCTTGGCGCCGGCCTGGTGCTGGTGCTGGTGTTCGCCTTTGCCGCGAGCCTGCCCGTGCTGCGCGCCAAGCCCGCACAGACGCTGCGTTCGCTCTAGTGAAGAAAAGGGGGCCGCGAAGCCCCCTTCCCTTGGTTGAGCTTGCGCCCGTCCGTCAGGAGAAGACATCCCCGATATCGGAATCACCGCGTCCCTTCGGATCGGGCCCAAAGCGGTTTTCCCCGGGCGTGCCGTCAAGGCACATCAGCACCAGCAGGATGATGCCGCCGATATAGGGAACAAAGCCGAGCAACACGAACCAGCCGGACTTGTCCTGGTCATGCAGGCGGCGGACCTGCACCGCGAGGCCCGGAATGAACAGGCCGAGCACCACCAGCACGAGGAGGATGACGAACACCCCGGAGCCGATGCCGCCACCGCCGGACTGGTCGAACGCTCCTACCGCTCCCGCCAGAATGAACATTCCGAAAATCAGCAGCAGCTGGAACAGGACGAACATCCAGTATTCCTTGCGCCGCGAGCGTCCGCTGAAATCGGCATAACGCTTCAGCGGCATCAACATGTATTCCATTGTGTTTTCCCCTCTTTTCCTTCCCTGCCGAAGGGAATGCTACACCGGAATACGGACAGGGCAAAGAAAAAGGGGGCCGCGAAGCCCCCTTCTCCTTGCTCTTCTGGCGGGTCGCGCCCCTAGAAGCCGATGCGAACCGTCGCGCCCCAGGTGCGCGGCTGGTTGGGATAGCCGGAAATCGAGCCGGGCTGTGCCGGACTGTCGAACAGCGACAGCAGGTAGCGATCGTTGAGCAGGTTGCGGCCCCAGATGGACAGTTCCGCACCGGCATCCTCGAACACATAGGTGATCGATGCCGAAAGCTCGTCCACCTGGCGGGTGAACGGCGCCGCGGCTGCAATCGCCTGTGCCTGGCCGCCATCGGGCAGCGTCGGATCGAGGAAGCCGGGCAGGCCGTCCACGATCTGGGTGTTGGATTCGAACGCATAGGTCGAACGCAGCAGCACCGTGTCACCATTGCCCAGCGGCTGCGCCCACTGGCCACCAAGGACGACCGTCCATTCCGGGATACCGGCAGGCTTGGTGCCCGAGATGTTGCCGAAGGGCGAGAGCGGGAAGCTGACGTAGCTGGGATCCAGCCAGGTCACCGCCAGGTTCAGCGTCAGCGGGTCGACCGGGTTGGCCAGGCCTTCGAACTCGACACCATAAGTGCGCTGCTTGCCCGCGTTGGCGAGGAAGAAGCCGGTGCCGGTGAAGACGTTGGACTGGAACCCGTCGATATCCTGGCGGAAACCGGTCAGGTTCATGGAGTAATCACCCCAGTTGCCCTTCAGGCCGATTTCGATGACTTCCGATTCCTCCGGCCCGGCAAAGCGGCTGCCGAAGGTCTGGTTGTTGAACAGCAGGCCGGCAGCAGCCAGCGCCGCTGCATCGCCCGGTGCCGGACGGCTGTCACGGCTCAGCGCGAAGGAGCTGGCCTTGAAGCCCGTGGCATAGCTCACATAGACGTTGAGGTCCGGCGAGATGTCGTAGGCGAGGCGTGCAGTCCACGAGAAGTCGTTGTCCGAGGTCTTGCCGCTTTCGATCGCATTCGGGATGTTCACGAAGCGCGGGAAGTTCTGCAGCGCCTGGGCAATCAGCAGCGAGTTGACGTTGGGATTGGTGTCATTGGCATCGGCGAAGGCCTGGACCTGCGCCTGTGCGCCAGCAGCGATCAGCGGATAGGCCGCTGCGCCCTGTGCGCCGTAGATGCTGGTACCGTCGATCACCGCAGCCAGTTCTGCCGGAGTAGCGGCAGAGCCGGCGCAAACGCCCGGCAGCTGCAGACACACGCCAACCGCGATCGCGCCTGGCGTACCCTGGGCCACGATGGCGCGGTTGCCCAGCACCACGAGGTCGAGGTTGGAGAACACGCCGGTGGACTGGTAATTGGTCGCACCGGTCTTGTCGTCCATCGTGTAGTTGCCGCCAAGCGTCAGGGTGAGGCCGTCAGTGACCTCGAAATCGACCTGGGCGAACAGCGACAGCGCCTTGTTGTCCAGCGTGAAGAAACCGCTTTCCACGATACCCGGGGCAAAGAAGGTGCCGATGAACTGGGTGGGATCGCCAGCCAGCGCACCAAGCGTGCCTTCAGCCTGGGTCAGCGTCTGGCCCAGCAGCGAAGTGGTCAGCACGTTGGCGAAGGGACGGAAATCCTCGCCATAGGCAACGCGCTGGTCCTCACGCACGGATTCGTCGAAGTAGAACATGCCGGCCAGGGCAGTGACCCGGTCCCAATCCGCGCTGATGCGGAATTCCTGGGTGAAGGTCTTGAGCTTCTGTTCGTTGAAGCGCTGCAGCAGGTCAGCCGAGGTGAAGTCCACGTCCTGGCCGAAATCGCCGGCCGTCTCGCGATAGGCCGTGATCGAGGTGAGCGTGAGAACATCGCTCACATCAAGATCGAACTGGGCCGAAACGCCGCCGTTCTGCACATCGTTGGTGGACGGGAAGTTGTTGTAGACCGTGTTTGCAAAGGCATCGGCAGGTGCGTTCACCTCGCCGCCGATGGCCTGCAGGGCCTGGGTGAAGCTGGACGGCTGGAGGTTGACCACGCCGCAGCAGTTCTCATTCAGGCTGTCATAATCGGCAATGACGCGGGCCGTGAAGTCATCGCCATTGTCGAACAGCAGCTGGCCGCGCACGAACCAGCGATCGCGTTCGTTGGTGCGGGTGCCGCTTCCGGCATCGCGGTTGTAACCGTCACGACGGGCATAACCGGCAGCGATGCTGCCTGCAAAGCTGTCGGACAGCGGGCCGGTGATATAGCCGCGCACGACCTGCGCGTTGTACTTGCCATAGGAGATTTCAGCCGAACCTTCGGGCGTGAAGGACGGTTCGCTGGTCACCAGCGAGATGATGCCGGCAGAAGCGTTCTTGCCGAACAGGGTGGACTGCGGGCCGCGCAGCACTTCGATCCGGCTGACATTCGGCAGGTCGCTGATCTGCGAGGCCGAGCGGCTGCGATATACGCCGTCGATGAACACGCCGACCGAGGGTTCGATACCGGCGTTGTTGGCACCGTTGCCGAAGCCGCGGATGATGAAGTTGGTGTTGGCCGAGCTCTGCAGCTGGGTCACGCGCAGCGAAGGCACCACGGTCTGAAGGTCCTTCAGGTCGCGGATTTCTTCGCGCTGGAGAGTTTCGGAGGTGGTCACGCTGACAGCCACAGGGATTTCCTGCAGCGTGGCTTCGCGCTTGGTGGCGGTCACGATGATGGCATTACCGGTGGCAATGTCATCCTCGATCGCGGATTCGTCCTGTTCTTGCGCCTGTGCAGCCATGGGAATGGCAAAAGCAGCAGTAGCGACCCCGCACAGGAACATGCGGGCAAGACCGGCTTTGCCGGAATTACGGATTGTCATGTATATCTCCATCTCTCCCATGCGATCCGGATGGTCGGTTTTGTTGACCTTTTCGCGGATCTGAACGTGCTGATTAGGACGGGAGCCCTAGTTGACGCAATGGTAAAGCGCCACAAGACACAATATTCCGTTGCGTTTGAAACCGCACCTGTCACCCATCTGCCACAATATGCGGGGCAGAAAGGGTTTTCCGGAAGGGTAACTGCCGCTGATCCGGCACAAACCGCTTGCACCTTGCGATAGGGCCTCCCCTCCGCTAAACGGCACTTCGATTTCGCAGTTGCGAAAATTTGCTGCACCGCACAACATTCCAAGGCTACACCAAACCATGTCCGCGCCCCTTCGTAACGTGGCGATCATCGCCCACGTCGACCACGGTAAAACCACGCTGGTTGACCAGCTCTTCCGCCAGTCCGGCACCTTCCGCGACAACCAGCGCATCGAAGAACGCGCCATGGACAGCGGCGACCTGGAAAAGGAACGCGGCATCACCATCCTTGCCAAGTGCACTTCGGTGGAATGGAACGGCACGCGCATCAACATCGTCGACACGCCCGGACACGCCGATTTCGGCGCGGAAGTGGAACGCATCCTGTCGATGGTCGATGGCGTGATCCTGCTGGTGGACAGCGCCGAAGGCGCGATGCCGCAGACCAAGTTCGTCACCGGAAAGGCGCTTTCTCTGGGCCTGAGGCCCATCGTCGTGGTCAACAAGATCGACCGCCCCGACGGCCGCCATTCCGAAGTGCTGGACGAAGTGTTCGACCTCTTCGTCTCGCTCGATGCCAATGACGAGCAGCTTGATTTCCCCGTGCTCTACGCCTCGGGCCGCGATGGCTATGCCAGCGAGGACCCCGATGCCCGCGAAGGCAACCTGGAACCGCTGTTCCAGAAGATCGTCGACCACGTGCCCGAGCCGGGGCTCGACACCTCGGGCAAGTTCACTTTCCTCGCCACGCTGCTGGATCGCGACAACTTCATGGGCCGCATCCTGACGGGCCGCGTGCAGTCCGGCTCGCTCAAGGTGAACGACCAGATCCACGCACTGGATGCAGACGGCAATGTGATCGAGACCGGCCGCGCCACCAAGGTGCTGGCCTTCCGCGGCCTCGAGCGCGTGCCGGTGGACAGCGCGCAGGCCGGTGACATCATCGCGCTTGCCGGCCTTGAAAAGGCGACCGTTGCCAACACCATCTGCGATCCCTCGGTGCGCGAACCCATCGCCGCCCAGCCGATCGATCCGCCGACGCTGGCGATGCGCTTTTCGGTCAACGACAGTCCGCTCGCCGGGCGCGAGGGGGACAAGGTCACCAGCCGCATGATCCGCGACCGCCTGATGCGCGAAGCGGAAACCAATGTCGCCATCCGCGTGACCGAGAGCGAGGACAAGGACAGCTTCGAGGTTGCCGGCCGCGGCGAACTGCAGCTCGGCGTGCTGATCGAGACCATGCGCCGCGAAGGTTTCGAGCTGGGCATCTCCCGCCCGCGCGTGATCTACCGCGAGGAAGACGGCCAGCGCCTCGAACCCTATGAAACGGTGGTCATCGACGTTGACGATGAATATTCGGGCACCGTCGTCGAGAAGATGCAGCGCCGCAAGGCCGACCTGCAGGAAATGCGCCCGTCCGGCCAGGGCAAGACGCGCATCACCTTCTCCGCCCCTTCGCGCGGCCTGATTGGCTATCACGGCGAATTCCTGTCCGACACGCGCGGCACGGGCATCATGAACCGCCTGTTCGAAAAGTACGGCCCCTACAAGGGCCGCATCGAAGGCCGCATCAACGGCGTGCTGATCAGCATGGAAACCGGCGATGCCGTGGCTTACGCGCTGAATGCACTGGAAGAGCGTGGCGAGCTGTTCATCGGCAGCGGCACCAAGCTTTATGAAGGCATGATCATCGGCGAGAACGCCAAGCCGGACGATCTGGAAGTGAACCCGCTGAAGTCCAAGCAGCTGACCAACTTCCGCTCCAGCGGCAAGGATGACGCCATCCGCCTCACCCCGCCGCGCCAGATGACGCTGGAACAGGCCATCGCCTATATCGACGACGATGAAATGGTCGAGGTCACCCCGCAGAACATCCGACTGCGCAAGGCCCTGCTCGACCCGCACGAGCGCAAGAAGGCCAAGCGCCGCGCCGACGCGGCCTGATCGGATTGAAGCAAGGGCCGGACCGCAGTGGTTCGGCCCTTCTTGATTCAGCCTACCGGCAATGTCCTACACTCCACCCGCTCGCTAGCCGAGCTGGATGGACCAGTGCTGTCTCTTGCCAGTAACATCGCCAGGAACCGCGCTTGCCCGCGCGGCAGTGGTCGCATTTCCCCGAGGAATTTTTCTCTTCCCGGAACCGTGTTCCATGCGTTCCATCCGTGCCGCGTTTGCGATGAAGCGAGCGGCATTGCGGCGCGCTTCATCGCGGCCAGCAGAGGGCGAATCACGCCTCGTCCACATGGCCGGGCCACCAGAAAAGCGCACCCCCTTTCCCATCGCGCCAGCCTGTCCTAAGGCACCTTGCATGGAAATGGACGACCTTCGCGTTGCCCTGTTCAGCGGGAACTACAACTACGTTCGCGATGGCGCGAACCAGGCGCTGAACAGGCTGGTGGATTACCTGCTGCGGCAGGGTGCCCGCGTGCGCGTCTATTCACCCAAGGTGGAGGAGCCTGCCTTTGAATGCGCGGGCGAACTGGTGGGCCTGCCCAACCTGCCCATCCCCGGACGCGGCGAATACCGCCTGCCGCTCGCGCTCTCTGCCGAGGTCAAGCAGGACCTCGCCAAATTCGTGCCCAATATCGTCCACGTCGCTTCGCCCGATATCGCCGGGCATCGCGCCGTGACATGGGCGAAGGAGCGCGAACTGCCCGTGCTCGCATCGGTTCACACGCGTTTCGAGACCTATCCGCGCTATTACGGCATGGCTTTCCTCGAACCGGTGGCGGAGGCCATATTGCGGCGCTTCTACAACCGCTGCGATGCGCTGGTCGCCCCGTCGGAAAGCATGGCGGCCGTGCTGCGCGAGCAGGGCATGAACGACGATATCTCGATCTGGTCGCGCGGCGTGGACCGCGAGATCTTCGACCCTTCCCGCCGCAGCCTCGAATGGCGCCGGGAACTGGGCATTGGTGATGACGAGGTTGCCGTGGGCTTCCTCGGCCGCCTGGTGATGGAAAAGGGGCTGGACGTCTTTTCCGATACCGTGCGCGAACTCAAGAAGCGCGGCGTCCCGCACAAGGTGCTGGTGGTGGGCGAAGGTCCCGCGAAGGACTTCTTTGCCGAACAGGTGCCCGATGCCGTCTTTGCCGGTTTCCAGAAGGGCGCGGACCTTGGCAAGGCCGTGGCAAGCATGGACCTGCTGCTCAACCCTTCGGTCACCGAGACATTCGGCAATGTCACGCTGGAAGCAATGGCCTGCGGCATCCCCGTGGTCGCCGCGCGCGCTACCGGCAGCACCAGCCTTGTGCGCGATGGCGAGACCGGGCGACTGGTCGAACCGGGCCGGATTGCCGATTTTGCCGATGTCGTCGAGGCCTATTGCCGCGACGAGGACCTGCGCAGGGTGCATGGCGCAGCCGGTGAGGTGCGCAGCCGCGAATTCTCTTGGGATGCCATCAATTCGGCCGTTGCGGATGCCTATATCCGCCTTGTCACCACCTATGAGGAAATGCCGTCCGCTCCATGAGCGACCTGTTCGAAGAGGAACCGGCGCAAGGTTTCGCCGATGACGAGCCGGCCAGGGATGCCCCGCTGGCAGACCGGCTGCGCCCGCGCGCGCTGGAAGAGGTGATCGGGCAAAGCCACATCACCGGCCCCGAAGGCGCGATCGGGCGGATGGTCGCCGCGGGGCGCTTGTCCAGCCTGATCCTGTGGGGCCCGCCCGGGACCGGCAAGACCAGCATCGCCCGCCTGCTCGCCGCTGCCGTCGGCATGCGATACGAAGCGGTAAGCGCGGTCTTCTCCGGTGTTGCGGACTTGAAGAAGGCCTTCGCCGCCGCCGAAACCGCGCGCAAGGCCGGGCAGAAAACGCTGCTGTTCGTGGACGAGATCCACCGCTTCAACCGCGCCCAGCAGGACAGCTTCCTGCCTTTCGTGGAAAGCGGCGCGGTAACGCTGGTGGGCGCGACCACGGAAAACCCCAGCTTCGAATTGAACGCGGCATTGCTCAGCCGCGCGCAGGTGCTGATCCTGCACCGGCTCGATGCCGAAGCGCTGGGGCAATTGCTTGACCGGGCAGAGGAGCTGGAAGGCCCCCTTCCCCTGACCCCCGAGGCGAAGGACGCGCTGGTGGCAAGTGCCGATGGTGACGGGCGCTTCCTCTTGAACCAGGCGGAAACGCTCTACGCCGCGAACATTCCCGCGCCGCTCGAACTGGCAGGCCTGGGCCAGTTCCTGCAACGCCGCGTGGCCGTGTACGACAAGGACCGCGAGGGGCATTACAACCTCATTTCCGCGCTTCACAAGGCGGTGCGCGGCTCCGATCCGCAAGCCGCGCTCTATTACATGGCGCGCATGCTGGTGGCTGGCGAGGAACCGCTGTTCGTGGCTCGCCGCCTCATTCGCATGGCGGTGGAGGATATCGGCATGGCTGATCCGCAGGCGCTCACCCAGTGCGTGGCGGCAAAGGATGCCTACCAGTTCCTCGGCAGCCCTGAGGGTGAACTGGCGCTGGTGCAGGCCTGCATCTACATCGCCACCGCGCCCAAGTCGAACGCCGCCTACATGGCGCAGAAAGCCGCGTGGAAAGCCGCCCGCGATACCGGCAGCCTGATGCCGCCGATGAACATCGTCAACGCGCCCACGAAGCTGATGAAGGATGCCGGTTACGGCGCGGGCTATTCCTATGACCACGATGCCGAGGACGGGTTTTCGGGCGACAACTACTGGCCGCAGGATATGGACCCGCAGACCTTCTACGCCCCCGTGGAACGCGGGTTCGAGCGCGAAGTGAAGAAGCGGCTCGACTATTGGGAAAAGCTGCGCGGGGAACGGCGTGGTTAGGCATTTCTCGCATTACGTGGCGATTGACTGGTCTGGCGCAAAGGGATCGCACCACAAGTCCATCGCCATGGCGATTGCCGATGCCGAAGGCGGACCGCCGGTGCTGGTGGAGCGGGCACGCGGATGGTCGCGGCAGGAACTGCTCGACGTGTTGCGCGATGACTTGCCGCGCGAGAGCTTCGTCGGTGTCGACCTTGGTATCTCGCTGCCGTTCATGGATTGCGGCGCCTTCTTCCCCGGCCATCCGGAAAGCCCGCGTGATGCGGAATCGCTCTGGGCGCTGATCGAGGAAGTCTGCTGGGCGGACGAGCACCTGTCCGCCGGCAGCTTCGTCTCCCACCCCAAGCTGGGCGAATATTTCCACCACGGTGAACGCCGCGGCGCGCATTTCGGCTGCGATGGCGCTGCCCACAAGAACGGACGCCTGCGGGTGACAGAGCATGCCCAGGCAGCCAACGGCCTGCGCCCGACGAGCAATTTCAAGCTGGTCGGCGCAAGCCAGGTGGGCAAGTCCAGCCTCACCGGCATGCGCGTGCTGCATGCGCTTCGCGGCAAGCTTTCCGTCTGGCCGGTCGATCCGCTGCCGCGTTCAGGGCCGGTGATCGCGGAAATCTATACCTCGATCGCATCGCTGGCAGCCGGGCGGACGGCCGCCAGGGCCAAGGTCAAGACGCGCGTGGAACTGGACGACGCGCTGGTGGCACTCGGAAGCCCGCCCCTGGGCGGTGCGGGGCCGATTGACGACCATTCCTCCGACGCGCTGCTCACCGCCGCATGGATGCGCAGCAATGCCCAGCGGCCCGAGTTGTGGGCACCTGCCGGGATGACTCGCGAAATTGCCAAAACTGAGGGCTGGACCTTTGGCGTGACTTGAGCCAATGGTGCGGTCCCTCGCTCGATGAGGGCGAAAACAGCTTTCCTACAGCTGGCCAGCGATGCGTAGGGACGGACAAGAACGGCCGTCCTCAAGCAGCGAAGCGGCAGGACGGACAAGACAGCCGTCCTCAAGCAGCCAAGCGGTAGGACGGACAGAAAGCCAGTGCCGGCTTAGCTCAGTTGGTAGAGCAGTTGATTTGTAATCATCAGGCCGCGGGTTCGAATCCTGCAGCCGGCACCACTTTCCCGCTTGTCAGCAGGCGGGACTAGCGGCCCACCGCGACATATTCGAAGCCCTGCTTTTCCACGTCCGTGCGACTGTAGAGGTTACGCAGGTCCACCAGCAGCGGGCGGTTGAGCAACTGTTTTGCCTTGCCCAGGTCCAGCGCGCGGAATGCGTCCCATTCGGTCACGATAACTGCGGCATCGGCACCGGTCATCGCGTCATAGGAATTCTCGCAATAGACAAGGTCGTTGATCACCGCCCTGGAGGTTTCCATCCCTTTCGGGTCATAGGCGCGCACGGTGATGCCGGCTCCCTGCAGGGCGGCCACGATATCGATGGCGGGCGAATCACGCATGTCGTCGGTATTGGCCTTGAAGGTCAGGCCCAGCAGGGCAACCGTCTTGCCTTGCGTTTCGCTGCCCAGTGCATCGATCACCTTCTGGCCCATCGCCCGCTTGCGATCATCGTTGACGGAAACGACGGAGCGCACGATCTGCAGGGCCGCGCCATATTCCTCGCCCGTCTTGAGCAGGGCCAGCGTGTCCTTGGGGAAGCACGAACCGCCATAGCCCGGCCCCGGCTGCAGGAAGCGCGCACCGATGCGGCTGTCCGTGCCGATACCCTTGGCGACATCGCTCACATCGGCACCCACCTTTTCGCACAGGTCGGCAATCTCGTTGATGAAGCTGATCTTGGTGGCGAGGAATGCGTTGGCGGCGTATTTCGTGAGTTCCGCCGCGCGGCGGCTCATCGAGAGGATGGGCGATTCATTGCGGGTGAGCGGGCGATAGATTTCCTGCAGCACTTCCTCTGCATGGGTATCGTTGACGCCGATCACCACGCGGTCAGGCCGCTTGAAATCGTCGATCGCCGCGCCTTCGCGCAGGAATTCCGGGTTGGATGCAACGGAGAACTCAAGGTCGGGACGCGCCTTCCTGATGATGGCTTCCACCTCATCACCGGTGCCAACGGGAACAGTGGACTTGTCGACCACCACCGCACCATCGCGCAGCAGCGGGGCCATCTCCTCTGCCGCGGCATAGACATATTGCAGATCCGCATGGCCATCGCCGCGGCGGGTGGGCGTGCCAACGGCGATGAACACCGCATCCGCTTCCGGCAGGACAGAGGCGAGATCGAGCGTGAAATCCAGCCGGCCGGCGGCCACATTGGTTTCCACCAGCGCATCGAGACCGGGCTCGAAGATCGGGATGCGGCCTTCCAGCAGCGCGTCGATCTTGGACTTGTCCTTGTCCACGCAGGTCACGTGATGTCCGAAGTCGGCAAAACAGGTGCCTGAAACCAGCCCGACATAACCGGTGCCGATCATCATGATACGCATGCAAGTCTCCTTGAAATCATTACCGGGCAGGGTCCGCCGGGCAAGTGGAGCGATTGGACATCAATGCCCTAGTCGATTCCGCAAGTGCGAAGCAAGCGGTTAGCCCGCTCAGCCGCGCCCCCGATAGGAAGCAACGCCCTGGTCAGGCAGCCAAAGCCCTTCGGGCGGCGGACCGCTTTGCCAGAACACATCGATGGGAATCCCCCCGCGTGGATACCAATAGCCCCCTATCCTGAGCCATTTGGGTTTCATCTCGGTGAACAAGCGCTCGCCAATTCCCACGGTCACATCCTCGTGGAACCCGTTGTGATTGCGGAAGGACCCCAGAAACAGTTTCAGGCTCTTGGATTCGACAATCGTTTCCGCCGGCGCGTAATCGATCACCAGGTGGGCAAAATCGGGCGCGCCGGTAACGGGGCACAGCGAGGTGAACTCCGGCGCGGCGAAGCGCACCAGGTACAGCGACCCTGCCCGCGGGTTGGGAACATAGTCGAGCACCGCCTCTTCGGGCGATGCGGGAAGTGCGCTTTGCTGCCCTAGGTGCAGCGGCTGGCTGGTATCCTTGCTCATGGCGAGCCTGATGCCGCCACAGCGGGCCGGAGGCAAGGACAAGCTTCAGCCCGGCCTCCAATACGCATTGTCCTTAGCCAACGCATCGCCTACCCTCGCGATCATGGAAAACCTTGTTTCTACGCAGTGGCTGGCCGACAATCTCGGTGCCGCCGACCTTGCCATCATCGATGCCTCCTCGCACCTGCCGGATGCCGGCCGCGATGCAAGGGCCGAGTTCGAAACCGCCCATATCCCGGGGGCCGTGTTCCTCGACCTTGCCAGCTTCTTCGATCCCGACAGCGCGGTTCCGGGCGCAATCCCGACCGCTGAACAATTCGCGCGGCGCATGAGCGAACTGGGGGTAGCCAGCGGCATGCGCGTGGTCATCTATGACGACAGCTTCATCAAGACTTCCGCCCGCGCCTGGTTCATCTTCCACCTGCACGGCGTGAAGGAGCTTGCCATCCTCGACGGCGGGCTTGGCAAATGGCGCGCGGAAGGGCGCCCGCTCGAAAGCGGAACGCCGACAGTTGCCGCTGCCGACCATGCTCCCGGCAAGCACAGCGTTCAGGTGCGCACCAAGGCCGATGTGCTAGCCAACCTCGACAGCTGCAGGGAACAGGTGGTCGATGGGCGCGGCCCGGGCCATTTCACCGGTGAACAGCCCGATTTCCGGCCCGAAGTTGCCAGCGGCCACATTCCCGGCGCGCGCAATGTCGTGTTCGCCACGGTGTTGAACGAGGATGGCACCTACAAGGACGAGGCGGGCATCCGTGCCGCTTTCGAGGCATGCGGTGTGGATCTCGACAAGCCGATCATCACCAGCTGCGGCGGCGGCGTGGTTGCGGCAGTGCTCTATTTCGCCCTCCATCGCATCGGCAAGGGCGATGTCGCGCTGTATGACGGCAGCTGGACGGAATGGGGCAGCGACCCCGCCACGCCCAAGGAGCTGGGTGAAGCGCGGTGAGTGCTTCCGGCTCCGGCAAGGGCCGCAAGCCCGCCACCAGGGCCGTTGCGGCAGGACGGCGCAAGGAATGGACAGGTGCTGTCGTCAATCCGCCCGTCTGGCGCGCCAGCACGCACCTTTATGCCGACAGCAGGGACCTTGCCGCAGGCAGGCCCGATGTAGACGGGCATTTCTATTACGGCCGGCGCGGCGCCCCCACCCAATGGTCGCTTGCCGAAGCGCTGACCGAACTGGAGCCGCAAGCCGACGGCACCATGCTCTACCCCAGCGGTGTCGCGGCCATCGCCAATGTCCTGCTGGCGGTGCTGAAGCCGGGTGACGTGCTGCTGGTGACGGACAATGCCTATGAGCCGACGCGCGCCATCGCGACAGGCCTGCTCAAGCAGTACGACATCGAGGCGCGCTTCTTCGATCCGCTGGATGTTGCCTCCTTCAGGGCGGCCTTCTGTGACCGTACCCGTGCAGTGATGCTGGAAAACCCCGGCAGCCTGACAATGGAAGTCTGCGATGTGCCGCAGCTTGCTGCCATCGCGCGCGAGACGGGCGCAGTCAGCATCCTCGACAACACCTGGGCATCCCCGCTGGGTTTCCCGGCGCTGGAACGCGGCTGCGACATTTCCATCATGTCCCTGACCAAGCATGTGGGTGGCCATTCGGACCTGATGATGGGCAGCGCATCTGCCCGTGCGGATACCTACAAGCTGCTGCGCAAGGCATCACAGTACATGGGACAGGTCGTCTCCCCCGACGACGCATCGCTGGCACTGCGCGGGCTGCGGACCATGCCCCTGCGCCTGCAACAGAGCGGCGCGGCCGCGCTGGAGATCGCCACGTGGCTGCGCGCGCAGCCGCAGGTCGCGCAGGTCCTGTGTCCCATGCTGGAAGGTGCGCCCGGGCACGACTTGTGGACGCGGGACTTTACCGGCGGCTGCGGCCTGTTCAGCCTTGTCCTGAAAGGCCGGTCGGTCAAGCAGCGAGCAGCCTTCATCGATGCGCTGGAACTGTTCGGCATCGGCTACAGCTGGGGCGGCTATGAAAGCCTTGCCATTCCCTTCGATCCGCAGCGCGCCCGCACGGCAAGCAGCTGGCCACCCGCGGGATGGGACAGCGAGGACAGGCTGGGGATCAGGTTATCCATCGGACTGGAAGATCCTGCCGACCTGATGCAGGATATCGCCCAGG
This sequence comes from Alphaproteobacteria bacterium, assembly GCA_030424845.1. GTDB lineage: Bacteria > Pseudomonadota > Alphaproteobacteria > Sphingomonadales > Sphingomonadaceae > Alteraurantiacibacter. The sequence continues at coordinate 739,672 of JAUHWC010000001.1, forward strand.
CCTTCGAGAAAATGGATGCAGCATGAGCGCGCTTGGCGAAAACCCTCCACCTGAAACTCCCGCAGCGGAAACCGGCGAAGGCGTTGACGGCGCGGTTGCGGAAGCCGACGGCGCGCTCAAGGATGCCGGCGATGCGCTGGCTTCGGCGGGCCCCGCCCCACAGGCGACGGAAGATGTCGTTGCCGGGGCCGAGGCGCTGAAAGGCGTTGTCGCCGAGAAGAGCGGAACGGTGGCCGGGATCATCGAACAGCTCGACAATTTCGGCTTCACCATCGACGAAACCCGCATTTCCGCCTGGAGCATCCTGGTCGTCATCATGGTGGTGCTGGGCGTCATCGTCTTTGCCCGCATTTTCAGCAAGATGGCCCACTCGGCACTGGGCAGGATGACCCGCTTCGACGCCTCGCAGCGCCTACTGGCGGAAAAGATCGCCACGATCGCGGTCTGGGCCTTCGCGATCCTGATCGGCATCGACATGCTGGGGATCGACCTGACGGCATTGGCCGTATTCTCCGGCGCGTTCGGCCTTGCCATCGGTTTCGGCCTGCAAAAGACATTCGGCAACCTGCTCGCCGGGATCATCCTGCTGATGGACAAGTCGATCAAGCCGGGTGACGTGATCTCGGTTGCCGATACCGCCGGCAATGAAGGCTTCGGCCAGATCCGCAAGATCGGCATCCGCGCCATTTCGGTGGTGACGCGCGACCAGACCGAATACCTCATTCCCAACGAGAACCTGATGATCAACCAGGTGGTCAACTGGTCCTATTCCTCGCGCGAGGTGCGCGTGAAGGCACCGGTCGGCGTCTCCTATGGCAGCGACCTCGACCTTGTCACCAAGCTGCTCTACCAGGCCGTGGCCGACACGCCGCGCGTGCTGGATAATCCCAAGCCGCGCGTCAACCTGATGGGCTTCGGCAACAGCTCCGTCGATTTCGAGCTGCGCTTCTGGATCCTTGATCCGGAAGAAGGCCTGTCCAACATCCGCTCGGACGTGTTCATGCGCATCTGGCAGTTGTTCAAGGAGCACGATGTCGAAATCCCGTTCCCGCAGCGCGACCTGAACCTGCGCCATAACGAACAGTTCGACCAGCTCGTGGCCGCCATCGGCCAGCGCGTCGACAAGAATTCCTGAAGACAGGCTAAAGCTCTCCTAGGGGGCCGTAAAACCATTCTCGCTGGCGATTGCCGGCCCCTGCCGTCATGTGGGCGGCATGAAAACCGGTACAATCTACCTTGTCGGAGCCGGCCCCGGTTCCCCGGACCTGCTGACGCTGCGCGCAGCGCGCCTGATCGCGGCCGCGCGGCTGATCGTGCATGACGGGCTTGTCGATCCCGAAATCCTGGCGATGGCCCGGCCTGATGCACAGCTGGTTTCGGTCGCCAAGAAGCGCGCGCGCCATACCCTGCCGCAAGACCAGATCAATGCCCTGCTGGTGCGCGAGGCGCTGAAGGGCCATGACGTGGTGCGCCTGAAGGGCGGCGATCCCTTCGTCTTCGGTCGCGGCGGGGAAGAGGCCGAGGAAGCCCGCGCAGCAGGCGTTCGGGTTGAGGTCGTCCCCGGCATTTCGGCGGCCAACGGAGCGGCAGCAGCAACGCAGATCCCGCTGACCCATCGCGATCATGCCAGCGTCGTTTCCTTCGTGGCCGGCCAGTGCAAGGGCCTGTCCGACCAGGACTGGTCCGGCCTTGCCGGCAAGGGCCGCACGCTGGTGATCTACATGGGCGTGAAGACCGCCCCGCAAATCGCCGAGAAGCTGATGGCCGACGGGCTCGCCCCGGACATGCCGCTGGCCGTGGTGGAAAACGCCGCGCGTGCGGACATGCGCGTGCTGCGCGGGCCGCTGGCGGCCCTGCCTGACCTGGTGATTACCGAGAAAGTCAAAAGCCCCGCCCTCATCATCATCGGCGAAGTCACGGCCGCGGTGATCGAACAGGGCGCTGTTGCGGCAATGCAAATGGAGTGCGAAGCCAAGTGAAGATCCTGACAGGAAATGACCTGCGCACGGGTGCGGTGGTATGGTGGGACGGCCAGGGCTGGTCGCTCCATGTCACCGATGCGGTGGACGTGGGTGACAAGGCCGACGAGATCATGGGCCGCGAGGAAGCCGCAAGGCGCGTCAACGTACCCTATGCCATCGATGCCGAACGCGATGCCGATGGCGGTGTGCGCCCTGCCCACATCAAGGACCGCATCCGCGCACTGGGGCCAACTGTTCGCCCCGACCTGACGCTGAAGCCCGCCGAACCCGAAGCCCTCAACTGGGTGATTTGAGATGTATAAATACGACCAGTACGACCAGGCGATGGTCGATGCCCGCGTTGCGGAGTATCGCGACCAGGCCCAGCGCCGCCTCGAAGGCCGCATCACCGAGGAAGCCTTCCGTCCGCTGCGGTTGCAGAACGGGCTCTACCTCCAGCTGCACGCCTACATGCTGCGCGTGGCCATTCCCTACGGCACGCTGAATTCCACCCAGATGCATGCGCTGGCCGACATCGCCGAGAAGTATGATCGCGGCTACGGCCATTTCACCACCCGCCAGAACATCCAGTACAACTGGATCAAGCTGGAGGAATCGGCAGACCTGCTGGCAGACCTTGCCAAGGTGGAAATGCACGCCATCCAGACCAGCGGCAACTGCATCCGCAACATCAGTTCCGACCAGTATGCCGGTGCCGCGGCAGACGAGTTGGTGGACCCGCGCCCCTATGCCGAGCTGCTGCGCCAGTGGTCCAGCTTCCACCCGGAATTCCTGACCCTGCCGCGCAAGTTCAAGATTGCCGTGATCGCATCCGAAACCGATCGCGCGGCGATGAGACTGCACGATATCGGTATCCGCATCGTCAGGAACGAGGCCGGCGAACTGGGTGCTGCCTTCTACGTGGGCGGCGGCATGGGCCGCACCCCGATGATCGCCCCGTGCATCCGCGACTTCGTGCCGCTGGACCAGCTGATCACCTATGCCGAGGCATGCCTGCGCGTCTACAATCGCCACGGCCGCCGCGATAACAAGTACAAGGCGCGCATCAAGATCCTCGTCCACGAACTGGGCCAGGAGGAATACACGCGCCAGGTGGAGGAGGAGTTCGCGCACCTGCTGACGCAGGGGATCGAGCCACCGCTGGCCGAACTGGAACGGATCAAGGGCCACTTCGCCGATCCCGCTTTCAAGACCGGCCTGCCCACCGAAGTCGACCGTTCAGACCCCGAATTCGCGCTGTGGGTGGACCGCAATACCCATCCGCACCGCGTGCCGGGCTATGTCTCGGCCACGATCAGCCTGAAGCCGGTCGGCGGCATCCCCGGCGATGCCAGCGTCGAACAGATGCACCTGATGGCTGAGCTCGCCAGCGAATACAGCTTCGATGAATGCCGCGTCACCCACGCGCAGAACATCGTCCTGCCGCATGTCGAGATCGCCCGCCTGCACGAAGTCTGGACCAAGCTGGAAGCAGCCGGCCTCGGCACGCCGAACCTTGACCGGATCGACGATATCATCGCTTGCCCGGGCCTCGATTATTGCAGCCTGGCCAATGCCCGCTCCATCCCGGTCGCGCAGAAGATCTCCGAACGCTTCGCCGCCAATGGCAAGGCCGATGAGCTGGGCAACCTCAAGTTGAAGATTTCCGGCTGCATCAATGCCTGCGGGCATCACCATGCCGGCCACATCGGCATCCTGGGCGTGGACCGCAAGGGCACCGAAAACTACCAGCTGCTGCTGGGCGGATCGGAGGCGGAGGATACCTCGCTTGCCAAGATCACAGGCCCCGGCTTCGACGAGGCAGGCATCGTCGATGCGGTGGAAACCGCCACCAATGTCTATCTCGCCCATCGCGAGGAAGGCGAACGCTTCCTCGATACTTATCGCCGCATTGGCATGGCCCCGTTCAAGGAGGCGCTTTATGGCTGATTCCGACTGGACCAGCGTGGACGATGTCCAGTTCCGCTTCCGCGATGATGAAGTGGTGTCCGACCCGGCCGTGACGGTCGATTCCTTCCTTGACCAGACCAATGCGCAGGCCGTGCGCATCGAGCCGGGCGACGATGCCCGGCTGCTGCTGCCCTATCTCGATCGGCTGGCGCTGGTGGAAGTGAACTTTCCCGCCTTTACCGATGGCCGCGGCTATTCCTCGGCCCGGATGCTGCGCGAGGCCGGCTACAAGGGCGAATTGCGCGCCGTGGGCGAAGTGCTGGTGGACCAGGTGGGCCACATGCGCCGCTGCGGGTTCGATGCCTTTGCGCCGGACAAGCAACTGGACGAAGCCGATGTGGAAGCGGCGCTGAACCGCTGGCCGGAAGTCTATCAGGAGACCGGAGACGGCCGCACGCCGATCTGGAAGCTGCGCCATGGCTGAAGCCGATCCCGCCCGCACGCGTGACATGATCGACACCGCGCCCGCGTTCACGCAGGCCGATGCCGATGCGCTGAATGCGCGCTTTGCAGGCGTGGATGCCGGCACCATGCTGGCCGAGCTGTTCGCCTCCGGCGAGTTGGGCAATATCGGCGTTGTCTCCAGCTTCGGCACCGAGAGCGCCGTCTTGCTGCACCTCGTCGCGCAGGCCGATCCCGGCGTGCCGGTGATCTTTGTCGATACGTTGAAGATGTTCGACGAGACGCTGGAATATCGCGAAACGCTGATTACCAGGCTCGGGCTCGTGAACACCTCGGTTGTCCAGCCCGATCCGGACGTCATTGCCGCCAAGGACGAGAATGGCCTGAGGTGGAGCTGGGACCCCGACGGCTGCTGCGAGATCCGCAAGGTCGAGCCGTTGGCACGGGCAAAGCAGGGCCTCGATGGCTGGATTTCCGGTCGCAAGGCTTTCCAGTCCGTGACCCGCCAGAACCTGCCGCGTTTCGAGATCGAGGATGGCCGGATCAAGATCAATCCGCTGGGAGACTGGACCAAGCAGGACCTCGAAGACTGGTTCGAACAGCACGATCTGCCGCGGCACCCGCTGGAAGCGAAAGGCTATCTCTCGGTTGGCTGCGCGCCCTGCACCAGCACGGTGAAACCGGGCGAGGACCCGCGCGCCGGTCGCTGGCGCGGTTGGGACAAGACCGAATGCGGCATCCATTCGCCCAACAATCCCGGCAATGGTGACGATGGCGATCTACCACCCGGTTACGAGCCCGTTTTCTAGGCTCAAACCCGCAGGAATCCGCCATTCCCTGCATGTTGCAAAATCCGCAACAGGTGGTGCAGTAATCGCGTTTGAGTGAATCGGGAGCCTTCCGCATAAGGAAAGGGCCTTTCAGGCATCCTCTCCCAAACTTCCCAGCCCGGTCGGCCTTGTCCGACCGGGCTTTTTCTTTGCGGCGGGAAGCGGACCCGATGCGTCAGGCGCGTTCGAGCAGCCCGAAGGCCACCAGGGTTTCGACCGTGTCGCGCAGGTCATCCCGGTCCGCCACGGTTAAGTCCGCCATTGCCAGCGATCCTGTTGCCAGCGCTTCGCGCAATTGCGGGGCAAGGTCGGGCTCCAGCGCGACAGCGGAACCGGCAATCGCCAATTGCGGCCCCTCTTCCCCGTCCTCCATCGTGTAGAGGATGGCATCGCGCACGCGGAAGCGGTCTTCCTCGCCAACTCCCTCGATCAGCGTGTTCAGCGCACCGCGCACGCGCGGCCCCTGGTCCATCACGAAGTTGGAGCCAAAGGCAGACAGCGTTGCATCGAAGCTGGCCTTGGCGTGGATCTGGTCCAGCAGGGCGCGGAACAGCGCTGCATTCTCCTCGCGCTTGCTCTCGTCGAAATAGAGCGAGCGGGGCAGGGACTGCCGCATGGCGGGGATGCGCAGGCTGGCCTCGGCCACTGCTTCGAGCATGAATTCGGCCCAAGTCTGCACCAGGATGCCCACGGTGATATGCAGGCTCGCCTCGTCGCCTTCGGTCAGCGCCCGGTGGGCAAGGCCGCGCGGGACGTAGAGGCACTGGCCGGGTTCGAGCACGAAGGTCTCGCTGAGGTCGCCCGGATCATCGCGATCCTTGCGGAAGTTCTCGCCGCGGAAGGGCAACCCGTCGCGCTGGCCGTAGATTTCCCATTTCTTGCGGCCGGACACCTGCAGCACGAACACGTCATGGTCATCGTAATGGATGCCGAAACCGTGCGCATTGCTGGGGGTGAGGTAGATATTGGACTGGATCCGCGCGCCGAATTCCCGCTCCAGCCCCAGGCAGAAGCTGTAGAGCTTGCCGTCGGCATAATGCAATTGGGGCAACACGATCGTCGCGCCGTTGCGGAAATTGTCGAGCACGCTGCCGCGATCGATCACGCCGTTGGGATGGGTATATTCCTCGAACGGCAAGGCCTCGCCCGATTTTGCCATGGTCAGCGAACTCGGTGGCAGTTCGGAATCCGAGATGATCTCGTCAATCCGGTCGATGCTCAGCAGGTCACCAACCGCAGGTACGGGTTCGGGCGTGCAGTACCAGTCCTTCTCGTAATAATCGGCGAAGAACTGTTCGGGTGTCAGTGGGGCGATAAGGCTGGCAAGCGGGTGCGCACCTGCCTGCTTGCGGGCATCAGTCATCGGCAATCATCCGCGCAGGAAGAACGACGCTCCGGCAGACGTGGCCTGCAAGAGCAGCAAAGTCAGGCCGGCGGCTTAGCGGCCGGTGCCGCGACCGCGGCCGTATCGCGCGCGATCGGAATCATCGCCATCGGTAAGGCCCGAGCGCCCGAAGCCGGAACGGTCGTTGGGATCGCTGTCGGTATAGCCGGTGCCCGAACCGCGGCCGCGACCCGGCGCATCCGAATTGCCACCGGAATCGCCATCGGTAAGGCCCGAACGGCCACCGCCGCGGCCATAGTTGGCGCGGTCGTTGGAATCGCTGTCCGTCATGCCCGTGCGTCCGTGGCTGGCGCGGTCATTGGGATCGCTGTCGGTATAGCCGGTGCGGCCATAGCCCGAACTGTCGTCCGGATCGGAATCGGTCCGTCCCGTGCGCTGAGCCTGAGCCGGCGATACGATCATCGTGCTGGCTGCTGCCCCGGTAACCAATGCGACAAAGGAACGGCGCGAAACGCGACTGGTTTTCTTAGACATGGCGAAGCCCCCTTCTTCTTTTCTTTTCCTGCCGGCCCATCACCCGGCAGCTCTTCGATCCCCACAGAACGCGTAGCACATTAGGCCCAAATCGCGAAGTTTGTATGAAAACTGCTGACAGGTTTGACCTGAACCGGCGGTTCCCGGTGGAGCAGCGAGCGCGAGCGAGTGCTGGCTCAGCGGTTGAACCAACCCTGCGCAGCGTACCAAGCAGCGGTCTCGACAAGGCCTTCGCGCGTGTCGATTTCCGGTTGCCACAGCTGCGGCGGGACGGAGAATTCCGGCCTGCTGGTCCAATCCGGATGAACCATGTAGCTGACCCGGTCATGGGTCAGTTTGGCATGCTTGCCGCGAAACAGGCCATCCAGCGTGGCGGCAGCCCGCAACAGGGCCACCGGCATGGCAGGTGCGCGGACCTTGCGTCCCACCGCATCGCCAATTGCATGGGCCAGTTCCTTGTGCGGCCAGCCGCCAGGGCGGCCATCATCGGGTTCAAGCACCTTGCCGGACCACATCCCGCCTTCGCCGGGAGAGCAGGCGACCAACAGCCGCGAGAGATCGCCGGCGTGGATCACCGAAGCGCGCCCCGCTGGCGGCATGGGAACGATGCCCATCCGCGCTGCCCGGAACAGCTCGAACATCTCGGTATCGCGCGGCCCATAGATCGCTGGGGGCCGGATGATCGTGAAATCCAGACCGCTGTCCTCGACCAGCTTCTCCGCCTCGCGCTTGGATTGTCCATAATCGGACAGCTGCGGCTCGCGCGCCGAAAGGGAGGAAACGCAAGTAAAGCGGGCAACGCCTTCGGCCCGGGCAGCAGAAAGGACGTTGGCGGTGCCTTCCACGTTGCCGGCCACAAAACCGGCCTTGTCGGGCGCATTCACCACTCCGGCCACATGCAGCACTGCGGCACATTCGGAAGTCAGTTCGCGCAGCGCATCAGGCGAATGCAGATCGCCGCGCACCCATTCGACACCTTCGCGCGGGGCCTGCTCGCGCCGGGTCAGCGCCTTGACCGGGATATTCTGCCGGGCCGCCTCATCCAGCACGGCCTGGCCGACAAAGCCCGGCGCGCCGGTGACGGCAATCGTCACAACAACACCATCTGGTCCCGATGGACCACGGCAGAGCGCGGGGAATAGCCCAGCAGGGGCTGCAACTCCTCGGTGCGATGGCCCTTGATCCGCTGCACTTCCTCGGAGTCATATTCGACCAGACCCTGCGCGATAGGGGTTCCCACGACATCGCAGATGCTTACCGGATCCCCGCGCGAGAAAGTTCCCTCGACCTGGGTGATGCCGGTGGCCAGCAAACTGCCGCCTTCAGCCAGTGCCTTGGCGCAGCCCGGGTCAACCATGATCGAGCCGAACAGACGCTGGCGCCCGCCAAGCCATGCCTTGATCGACGTATCGTTGCGACGCGGCAGGAACAGCGTGCCCGTGTCGTTGTCGAGCGCGTAGTTGAAGGGCCGCAGCAAGGTGCCGTTGAGGATCGCCAGCGCAATCCCGGCGCGTTCCGCGATTTCGGCTGCCTGGAGCTTAGACGTCATCCCGCCCGACCCCATGCCGGACGAGGAATCACCGCTGGCCATGGCGTGGATTTCCTCCGTCACGCCTTCGACGATCGGCAAGAGCTTCGCCTCGGGGTCGGTCGGATTGCGATCATACAATCCGTCAACATCCGAAAGCAGGACAACTGCATTGGCATTGGCAGCCTGTGCCACACGGGCAGCCAGGCGATCATTGTCGCCAAAACGGATTTCGTGCGTGGCAACGGAATCATTCTCGTTGATCACGGGGACGGCGCCGGCCTTGAGCAGCTTGCCGATCGTTGCCGAGGCGTTGAGATATCGCCGGCGTTCGTCGAGGTCCTGCAGGGTCACCAGCAATTGCGCAGCCGTCAGGTCCTGGTGGCCGAGCAATTCGGACCAGAGCCCGCTCAATTCGATCTGGCCAACGGCCGCGGCAGCCTGCGCGTCGGCAAGGCTGCCCCGACCGCCCTTCTCCAGGCCGAGGCGCGCAGCACCCAGGGCGACCGCGCCGGAACTGACAACGATCACTTCCTGGCCGCGAAGGCGCGCCTCCCTGATCTCGCCACACAACATGGTCAGCCAGTCACGCCGCGGCAGGCCGTTGCGGCCGACCAGCAGGGACGAGCCCACCTTGAATACGATACGGGGAGTCTTGGCAGGATCGGCCAGGTCTGAAAGGCGTTTGATGTTCATCGATGTGTCGCTTAGCGAATGCTTGGTCCCGGGCATATGGTCAGCGCGCTCAATCCAGCGGATCCCAGCCGGCTGTGCCCGCATCCCCGGCATCGCCTTCGGTCGGCATGTGCCCGGGGGTTTCGGTTGAAGTCTGTGCCGGAAGGTAACGCAGGACCGCGTCCATCAGTTCCTCGATTCCCGCACCGGTGATGCCGGAAACCGCAAAGACATCGTCCACCCCTTCCGCTTTCAGCTCTGCGGCGAAACCTTCCACCAGTTCGGCATCGGCCAGGTCCACCTTGTTCAAGGCCACCAGCCTCGGCTTGTCCTCCAGCCCTGCGCCATAGGCTTCCAGCTCGCCTTCGACCACCCGCAAGGCCTCCACCGGGTCTGCCCCCGAAATATCGATCAGGTGGATCAACACCCGGCAGCGTTCGATATGGCCGAGGAAGCGATCGCCGATGCCGGCCCCTTCCGCAGCACCTTCGATCAGGCCGGGAATATCCGCCAGCACGAATTCGCGGCCCTTGTGGTGCACCACGCCCAGCTTGGGGATCAGCGTCGTGAAGGCATAATCCCCCACCTTTGCCCCTGCATTGGACACGGCATTGATGAAGGTGGACTTGCCCGCATTGGGCAGGCCGACAAGACCCACGTCCGCGAGCAGCTTCAGCCGCAGCCAGACCGACATTTCCTGCGCCGGTTCACCGGGCTGGTGCTGGCGCGGGGCGCGGTTGGTGCTGGTCTTGTAGCTGGCGTTGCCACGCCCGCCCATGCCGCCTTCCAGCAGCACGAAGCGCTGGCCTTCCTCGGTAAAGTCGAACAGCACCTCTTCCTTGTCCTCGGACAGGACCTGGGTGCCCACGGGAACCTTGATCACGAGGTCTTCCGCACTGGCCCCGGTGCGGTTCTTGCCCATGCCGTGACCGCCACGCTTAGCCTTGAAATGCTGCGAATAGCGGAAGTCGATCAGCGTGTTGAGGCCGGGCACGGCCTCGAAGACCACGTTCCCGCCCTTGCCGCCGTTCCCGCCATCGGGACCGCCGAACTCGATATACTTCTCGCGCCGGAAGCTGACAGCGCCGGGCCCGCCCGCGCCGGACTTCACGTGGATCTTGGCCTGATCGAGAAAATGCATGCGCGCGCCCTTATTCGCTTTTCGCCCGAAGTGCCAGCAGAGAGCAGCGTCGCAACCTCACAAGTCGCCGATCAGGGTGAAGGGTGCCCAGGCATTGGGATGGGCGAGCGTGTCCGACGCGCTGTCCTGCGAAGCGTCGTTGCGGATCTCCTGCATGGCACGTTGCAGCGCCTGCGCCCGCGAAAGAGCCCGGTCTTGCCGCATCATTTCCACCGTGCGCACCGTGATGCGCGCAGCCACGTCATCGCGCACCGGCCAGTGGCTCGCCAGCAGGTTGCGCGCACCGGCGTAGAAGAAACTGCGGGCAAGGCCTGAAAGCCCCGGAGCGCCCGCGCTGCCGTCGCCCGCCGCGGTGTTGCAGGCCGACAGGATAACCCATTCGGCGTTCAACCGGAGCTGCGCGACCTCGGAGGCGCTGAGGTAGCCGTCATCCCGGGCACTGGCCATTTCGGGAGGGGTGAGGACAAGGCCGGGTTCGCTGATCCCGTCAAGCTCGCCGGCAACCAGGGCATGGGTGGCAAGCGCGATGATCCGCGCATCGGAAAGGTCCTGCGACTTGAGCGCCGTTTCGGTCGCCTGCGCCCCCAGGAACAGGCTCACCTCGTCCTCGTCGAAGAAAGAACCAAGCGCAGCAATTTCCCGTGACGTTCCGGGGAGCCGCGCCATCGAACGCAAGGCATCGGCATCCACCAGGGCCACCCCCGCAAGGCTGCGGGTAATGGCATAGGCATCGGAAGACGAGGCCCCGCCACCGCGAATGGTGGCTGAGCCGCGCAGGCCGGCCCCGCCACCGCGCGTCACCGCCTGGCCTTCCAGAGCCGGATCACCGAAACCCACCAGCTCGCGCCCGCTCGCCGCCATTCCGCGGCTTTGCGCCAAGGCCCGCTGCAATTGCAGCGACTGGATCGAAGGTATCTGGATCAGGGCATGATCATCACCAAACCAGCGCGTGGCGCGCAAGGCAGCCGGATCGCCGTCCGCGCCTTGCGGTTCTTTCGCCACCAGCATCGCGAAGGGCAGGCTGGACAGCGAACCACCCGCGGCCACGAAGAGATGGCGCTTGCCCTCCAGCAGGTGGGCAAGAGGCGCAATGATCTGGCTGTAGAGCCGGTGCGCAGTGCCGCGGTCGAAGGGATAGGCCCCCTCCCCTTCGCGCGACCAGGCGATGGACTGGTCGACATCCACCTCCACAGTCGCCCCCACATCCCATAGAAGGCGCTGCACGGCGGCATCGACTTCGGCCTCCGTCATGTCGGCCCTGTTCCAGAAAATCCCCTCATTCGTAACCAGCATGGCGTGGGTGCCATTTCCTGTGGGTACGGCCAACAGCATCGCTTCGTCCGGGCCCATCAGGCGCTGTGCATCGTGTTCCGACAAGGCGGAGGCGCGAACGAATGCGAAATACTCGGGCGCTTCCTGTTGCAAGCGGCTGTCCAGCGCTGCGATCTCGTCTGCAAGCGCAGCCTGCCGGGTCCGCAGCTGGTCGCGCATGGCAGGATCGGCACTTGCGCCCAGCATGTCAGTCAGACGGCCATCGATCATGCCCCACTCGTCCGAAAGCTGCTGGCGCCGCGCAACCAGCGCACCAAGCTCCGCATCGGCAGCGGATACTGTGCGGCGGGCAGCCGCTTCGGCAATCGCCCTGTCGGTGCTGCCGCTCATGGCATCCTGCAAGGCAGCAAAGGCCTCGGGCCGAAATTCCTCCAGGCTTTCCAGATCGCCGAATGCCTGGCGCTGCTGGCCGCGCTGCATGCGCAACTGCTGGCGCGCATCGTATTCGGCGTGTTGCCACAGCGCATCGGCCAGGTTCGCATAGAGTTCGCGCTGGTTGCGGATGTCGCGCAGGCGTTGTGCCTCTCCCGCAGGGCCGGTGAGCATGGTGTCCCGCCTCCGGGCGAAGATCCGCACCGCTTCACGCGCAGGCTCCAGCGCCTGCCGGCCAAGATAGGCAGGCTGCGCCAGCCGGATCGAGGCGAGAGTGCTGGCCGCCCGCAAGGTGTCCGGATGGTCTTCCCCCATGACCGCACGCGATTGCAAAAGCCCGAGAAAGCCAAGCTTGTCCGCGGAACGGAACAGCTCCATCTCATCGCTCCACCGGTCCACCTCGGACTGGATCGCGGCGAGCGTGACCATGCTGCGGATCGCCTGCGGATGGTTCAGGCCCATGATCTCGGCATTGCGCTCGAAGGCACTTTCGCCCTCGCCCAGCGCATCGTAAAGGTCCAGCATCCCGTCATGGTCCGGGTCTGCCGAAAGCGCAGCCGTTGCCGCTGCAAGCCGCTCCATTGCCAAGAGGGTGGCGGGATCATCCTCACCCAATTGCTGCATCCGCAGCCAGTAGACGCGGTTCATCAAGGGACGCGCTTGCTCGGCATCACCAAGATCCATCAGCACATCGGCCAAGGCCTGCACGACGTCGGTCGTGAAAGGATGTTCGGACGTGAGTTCAGCGTCGGCAAGCTCCAGCGCGCGGGCGAGCAGCTAGCGCGCCTCGCGATCCCGCCCTGAGGCGACAAGGTTCGCCGCATGATCATGCAGCGCTACGGCGTGCTCCACCCGGGCAGTGGCGGCGCGCCCGTCGATCAGCTCCAGCAATTGCCGCGAAGCTTCCAGCGCCGCCTCGCGCTTGCCTGCCGTGCGCGCTTCGCCGGACCTGGCAAAGAGGGCCTGTGCCGAACCATCCCATACGCGCGGGTCAAGCTCCGGCATGGCCATGTCGCTGACGGAAACGCCCGCCTCGTTCGCCTTGCGCAGGAAACGGTCGATACCGCAGATCAGCCGTGTCTTGCCCAGCGGATCGTAGACGACATCGATCTCGTAGGTCTCAGGGTTGTACTCACCTTCCCCGGTGGTGTTCAGCCGGGCATCGATATGAATCGACATGATTTCGGGAAGGACACCGAATTCATTGGGTTCATAGGGGTCCTCGAAGACCACGCCCCGCTCGACCATGGCGCGCATGGCGGGTTCGAAATCCTCGGCAAAGAACACCATGCGTTCATCGAAACTGATGGCGATATGGGTGACGGTGAGCGGCCCCAGGCCAGCATCCACCGCGCGCGAAACGCGCAGCTGCGTCTCCTCCATGTTGTCATAGGTACGCAGGTCCTGGCCGGACTCTTCCTCCGCCCTGTCGAATTCCTGCTGCAATTCGGCAAACATGGCATCGAGGGTGGGACCGAAATCGCAACGACTGGGATCGAACGCGAAGTCGCCAATCGCACGCTGCTGCGCCAGCGCGGGAGATTGCGGCAATGCCAGAGCCGCCAGCACGGCAAGCCATGAGCCCCTTGCCCGATTGGATGCCATTGCTGCCTGCCCCCTGTCGGCCATCGAAGGGCCGCAATGCAGCAATCGCTTTCTAGGCTGTCAAGCAAGGGGCAAGGAAAACCGGGCTATTGCAAATGTCCCGGGATGGTGGAGCCGAGCGGGATCGAACCGCTGACCTCGTCATTGCGAACGACGCGCTCTCCCAACTGAGCTACGGCCCCTATCTGCCAACCTGCCTATTGTTCGGGACCCTCCGCGCTGGAAATGGGCTGCACGACGGGAGTGGACACGGCCGTTTCGCTTGCCGGGATCACCGGGATGGCGGCGCCCGTTTCCGGATCGATCACTTCGCCCACAGCGCCCACCGGCTCGCCGGCGATCAGGCTGGAGGAGACCCCCGCAGGCATGCCCTGCGCACCCCAGACAGCCACATAGCCGGGCTGCGAGGCGCCATACTGCGCACCGTATCGACGGTCCCATTCCGCAGAAAGCTGCTGGTAGCTTTCGTATTCGTCGAAGAAGCGCAGGAACGCGCTCTCCAGCAACGGCAGGTTGAGTGCGGCATATTCGCGCACATTCTCGCCCTGGTAATTGGGGAAATCGATCGCGATCTGGCGAGCCGCGGCACAGAAATTGGCGCGTGCGCCAGGCAGGGCGAAGTAGTTGTAGACCTGCGTGGAGTGCTCTTCTCGCGCGCGAATGGCAGCGCGTGCAGAACCTGTCAGGTCACGGAAGCGTTGCTCCATCGTGCGGTTGGCCGAGGCCAGTCCGTTCGGGAAGCTGCGCAGGAACTGACCGTAGGACGTGTTGATGATCTCGTCATCGGGTCCAAGACAGTTGAGCGCGGCGACATTCCAGCCCGAGCGGAAGTGCCAGACGGCCTCGTGCTCGTCTATCCCGTGGTTGACCGTCAGGCGTTCGCCAGTAGCGTTCCTTGCCGGAATCTGCATCACATAGGGCGAACCGGCAGGCGGGATCGGGCGATAGGGTATGGGCTCTGCCTGGACAACCGGCGGCGGCGGCGGGGGCGGCGGAGGCGGCGGAGGCGCGGGAGTGGTGCACCCTGCAACCAGGGCCAGAGCCACTGCTCCAGCAGCCGTTTTCCAACGCGTCTTCAGCATCCTCTTTCCCGATCCGATCTTCGATTGCCGCAATCCGGCCATGCTATCCGGCATAGCGCCTTAACCGCAACTTGCCGGCTTACCTAGCGCGCTCTTTATGCAAAAGAAATGCCCGGGATGCGGCAAGGCACCCCGGGCACGATGAAATGAATCGCCTGTGCGGCGAATTGCGCGAAGGCTTATTCGCGGCTGCCGAACATCTGCAGCAGGAAGATGAACATGTTGATGAAATCGAGGTAGAGGTTCAGCGCACCGAAGATAACGGCGCGGCCCGCAAACTCGGTTCCACGTACATACTGGTACTGGTCCTTCAGGCGCTGCGTGTCATAGGCTGTCAGGCCGGCGAAGATCAGCACGCCGATGGCCGAGATCGCCAGCTGGAACAGGCCCGACTGGAAGACAAAGGCGTTGAGCAGCATCGCCACCAGCAGGCCGACCACGCCCATGATCAGGAAGCTGCCCCAACCGGACAGGTCCTTCTTCGTGGTGTAGCCATAGAGGCTGAGGCCGGCAAAGGCCGCCGCCGTTGCGAAGAACGAGGTGGCGATCGACTGCCCGGTGTAGATCACGAAGATCGTGGACAGCGACAGGCCGAAAGTCGTCGCAAAGCCCCAGAACATCGCCTGCAGCACTGTCTTGCCGGCGTTCTTGGCGCCAAACCACCAGAACAGCATGAAGGCCAGCGGCGAAAGCTGGATGATCCAGCCAAGCATGGTCGGCTGGATGCTCATGCCACGCTCTGTCATCACCAACTGGTATGCAGATTCGAACATCGGCGAGTTGACGAACAGCATCGCCACGATGCCGGTTAGCAGCACACCCGATGCCATGTAGTTGTAAATCGACAGCATGTGCTTGCGCAGGCCAGCATCAAAGGTCGTGCGGTCAGCAACGCCACCAGTCTGGCTTGGCGACATGCCGAAGCCCTGTCGGGTCGCCCGGTCGTCGTTCCAGTTTGCCATTTGATCCAAAACTCCTTGTTGTCGGGCGCGGAAATACGCTCCCGGCTGCCCGCAATATCGGCATCTTGCGAGCCGTTTTCAAGCAAAACCGGACCAGCGATGGTTAACGGCCCAAAGCCCCTATTCGCGGGCTTCCCGGGCCATCTCCGCGCCCCTGTCGCGAGCCGCGCGCAGGCAGGCTGTCATCAGTTTCTGCATGACCTCGCCATCATCGAGTACATCCAGCCCGGCGCGGGTCGTCCCGCCCTTGCTGGCGACCATGTCGGCCAATGCGGCGGGCTCATGCCGGGAGCCGGAGGCCAGCGCGGATGCCCCTTCCACCATGCTCAGCGCCAGCCGCCGCGCCTGCTCTTCTTCCAGGCCAAGACGCGTCGCCGCTGATCCGAGGGCATCGATGAAACGATAGACGAAGGCTGGACCGCTGCCGACAAGCGCGGTGACAAGGTCGAAACTGGATTCGGCCACCCATTCCGGTGTCCCAAGCGGCACGAAGAAGTCCAGCACCGATGCACGCTCTTCCTCCGACAGGTCATCGGCTGCCAGGCCGAGCGGCGACTTGCCCAGGGCAACCGCAAGGTTCGGCATGACGCGCACAATACCGCGCGCAGCCGGGAATTGGCCAGCAAGCGTATCCA
Organism: Alphaproteobacteria bacterium; assembly: GCA_030424845.1. Taxonomy (GTDB): domain Bacteria; phylum Pseudomonadota; class Alphaproteobacteria; order Sphingomonadales; family Sphingomonadaceae; genus Alteraurantiacibacter. The sequence continues at coordinate 756,047 of JAUHWC010000001.1, forward strand.
GCTGTACGCCAGCGAGCAGTGACAGGATCATCGTGCGGTCGCCAACCAGCGGAGCGACTTGCGGCGCAACTTCGCGCAGGCTCTGGGGCTTCACCCCCAGCATTATTGCATCGAATTCGCCGGTTTCGGGCAGTTCGCGCAGGACAGTGATGTCACCCGGCGCATTTTCGCGAACCGGATCGACGATGGTGAAACGGGATGCGGGGATACCGTGGGCAAGCCAGCCTTCGAGCATGGCGCCCGCCATATTGCCGCATCCGACAAGCAGGATAGAATCGAACATGGCGGGCCAGATATCAGGCTTCGCCCATTGCATCCACCAAAGCGGCATCCAACGCCTCGCGCGGGGTCTTGTCACCCCACAGCACGAACTGGAACGCAGGGTAGAAGCGATCGCATTCGGCAACCGCACTTTCCACCGCCATCTGCGCTACCGGCAAGCTGAGCAGGCCATCGCGACCGACCACCAGGCCGTGGCGATAGAGCAGGACCCCGCCCTGCGACCAGATATCGAAATGGCCCAGCCAGAGCTGCTCGTTGACAAGCGCCAGCAACTCGAAGGCAGCCGGTTTCTTCTGGTCGGGAACGCGCACTTCGGGCAGGCAGAGCAGTTGCAGCACCTGGTCTTCGCGCCGCCAGATCGCACGCAACTGGTAGGTCGTCCAGCTACCCGGAATATCGGCGCAGACTTCATCCTCGTTCACGAACTCGCACGGCCAGCCATTGGCATCGAAGAACGCTGCCAGCAGCTCAACCGGCGCGGCATCCTCGTTTATGTCCATCGTCTCTCTGGCGATCGGCATGTGGAACGGTCCCTTGCCGCTTTCCGCGGCCTTGTTTCGATGCCGCATGAATGCGCCGGGAGGCAGCCGCAGCGCAATGTGCAGCCGTGGCGTCATCGGGGAGAACTGCCACAAGCCTGTTGGCAAGATGTGCAAAAATAGTTGGGGAACGCGGTGGCAAACCTGTGGGAAAACCGTGGATTTCCCTGCTTCTCGGGCAATTCCAGACAGATCAGTCCAGCGCCAGCACCTCTTCACCCTCGGCGCTGGTGAAGCGGAACGAGTCAATCCCCTCCTCTGCCAGGCGGGTGACAAAACGCTGCGCCTCACCCGCGCTGTCGAACGGGCCGGTCAGCAGCCTGTTGGTGGCGTTCCAGCGTGCCCGATAGGGGCTGAAGCCATCCAGCGCCCCATTGGCGGTTCGCGCAATGCGTCTCCAGTCAAAGCGGAAAGCGGAGATATCCTGCCCGGTTGCCACCTGCACCCAATGCCGGCTGGGGTGCGGCGGCGGGGGCGGCGGTTCCGGCACGCGCTCCTCGCGGACAGGCTCGATCGTGGTGATGTCCACCGCGCCGGCCGCGGCCTGCACAGGGGCATCAGCATCCGGCAGGGAGAAATCGGCAAAGGCATCCGCCAGGCTGACCTGTGGCTCGGGCTCGGGCGCAGAGTGTTCAGGTGTTGAGGCAGCAAGCGAGAAGGACGGCCCGGGCAGCAGGTCTTGCGGCTCGGCCGCGGCAACGGATGCAGGCCTGCGGCTATCCGCCTCCTGTTCAACCGACGCGACCACTGCGGCAACCTCACTCTGTCGCTGCTGCTGCGCCTGCGAGGGAGCAAGGGCGGGAAGCTCCTGATCGACTTGCGTCCGTGCGCGAGCGCTTCTGCCCAGCGGCTCGCCTTCGGGAATGAGCCGCGCATCCGATCGCCCGGACGGCCGCGGATTGGCCGGCGTGATCACCCGGCGCGCCAGTTGCGGGTCCTCGCGCCCGATATCGGCAACCTCGGGGAACCGCCCGAGATTGGCTGCGGCGGCCTGCTGGGCGCGGGTCAGGCGGGGCATGTAGCGCAGGTAAGGTGCAAGGCGGGACGAAAGCCGCGCCGGCAGCATGGTTTCGGCAATGGTGATCGCCTCTTCCTCCTGCCCGAGGATCGCCAGCCCGAAAGCGCGGGCGCGATAGGCCGCCAGGTCGCGGCGTTGCAACGATGGCAGCAGGACGGCCTCGAAAGCTGCCTGGTCACCGGAAATCGCATGGCTGAGCGCAAGGCGGCGGATGGTTTCCGGGTTTTCGGAGCGGGCCAGCGCCGAGGAGTAGAGCGATTGAGCCTGGGCATTCTCCCCGATCAGGTCGAAAGCCAGTCCGCGGTCGGTCGCGTAGGGATCAAGGTTCTCACCAGCAGCTTCGGCCCGGTCGAACAGTTCAAGGGCAGTGACCGGGTCCTGTCGCCTCAGCGCCACCAGGGCCTGGCCGGCGAGCGCCCGCCCGTCATCGGCATCCACAGCCCGCGCCCGGTTGAAGAAGCCTTCGGCCGCGTCGATATCGCCCAGTTCGATCGAAGCGCGCCCGGCATCGATCAGCGCGGGCAGCGACTCCGGGTTGCGCGACAGGCGGCGCAAGGCTTCGTTCAATTGCTCCGAAGCCGGGTCCGGCAAGGCCTGCACCACAGCCTGCGCCCTTGCCGCGCCGGCAGGAGCAAGCATCGCCACGCCAAGCGCAGCCATGATCGATGCAAGAGGCAGTAATGCAGCCGGCATGGATTTGTGGTGCCGGAAGCCGGCCAGGTGCAGGAACATCATGCCTGGCTACCTATGCCGACTGCCGACAACCGCAAGTGAATAGCGATTACTGGTTGTTCTGGCGCCCCAGGAAGCGGGGAATGCGCATGGCAGGCGCGCTGTCCTCCTCGCTTTCATCGTCCCCATCGGCATCACTGTCCTTGCCGGTCAGGTTGGCCATGCGTTCGAACAGGGTGCTGCCCGGCGATGAAGGAGCGGCAACCTGTTCTGCGGGGGCGGAATCCTGCCCCGCCAGCCTGCTCGCATCCAGCAGCAGCTCATCCTCTTCGGGATCGGCCTCGTCGCTGTCGGCAGCAAGATCATCGGTCAGTTCGAACATGCCGTCATCTTCGTCTTCGGGCTGCGGGGGCGCGGAAGTTGCACCGGTCAGCGAAGCGAAATCACCCGGCACATCCTCGCTGTCCTCGTCTTCGTCGGCATCTGCCGGACGCGAGAAGTCGAGCGGCTGCTCCACTGCGGCAGCGGACGATTCCTCCGGCTCGGCCGGCTTGGATGCTGCGAAGGGACTGGACAGGGCTTCGGACAGGTTGGTGTCTTCGGACGGTTCTTCATCCTTGGCTTCTTCGACTTCCGGCAAGGCATCCTCGGCCGGAAGCGGCAAGACCGGCTTCTTCGGTCCGCGCGCTGAGCCAAGGCCGAGCGACTGGGTCGCCGCCCGTGACTGTTCGCCCGACTGTTCGATGCCGGTGGCCACCACGGACACGCGGATCTTGCCCTCGAGGTCGGGATTGAAGGCCGAACCCCAGATGATGTTCGCTTCCGGGTCCACCAGTTCGCGAATGTGGTTGGCAGCCTCGTCCACTTCCAGCAGGCGCATGTCCTCGCCGCCGATGATGGAGATGATCACGCCCTTCGCGCCTTGCATGGAAACACCGTCCAGCAGCGGATTGGCAATGGCGCGTTCAGCAGCTTCGAGCGCGCGATTGTCGCCCTCGCCCTCGCCGGTGCCCATCATGGCCTTGCCCATCTCGTTCATCACCGAACGGATATCGGCAAAGTCGAGGTTGATCAGGCCCGGCATCACCATCAGGTCGGTGATGGAGCGCACGCCCTGCTGCAGCACTTCGTCTGCCAGCTGGAACGCTTCCTTGAAGGTGGTGTCGCTCTTGGCGACGAGGAACAGGTTCTGGTTGGGGATGACGATCAGCGTATCGACATGCTTCTGCAGCTCTTCGATGCCCGCTTCGGCAGAGCGCATCCGGCGCGTGCCTTCGAACAGGAAGGGCTTGGTCACCACACCCACGGTCAGGATGCCCTTGCCGCGCGCGATCTCGGCAATCACGGGCGCTGCGCCAGTGCCGGTGCCGCCGCCCATGCCGGCCGCGATGAAGACCATGTTCACGCCTTCCAGCGCGCGCTCGATCTCCTCGACGGTTTCCTCCGCAGCCGCGCGACCCACTTCGGGGCGCGAACCGGCACCGAGCCCCTGGGTAATGTCAGGCCCCAGCTGGATACGGTGTTCGGCCACGGCGTTGTTGAGCGCCTGAGCATCGGTGTTGGCGACGATGAAATCGACCCCCTCGATCTCGGACTGGATCATGTTGGCAATGGCGTTGCCGCCGGCGCCGCCAACGCCGATCACGGTGATCCGGGGGCGCAGTTCCTCCACAGAGGGCGGTCCGATATTGATGCTCATGTCTGCGATCTCCCGCGCGGGAGCCTCCTTAAGAATATTCTGTCCCACTTGTGCCACAAAGCGAATCGCGGCGTGAATAGGTAAATCGATGTATCCACAGTCAAACGCGCCGGGTGCCGCACGTCAGAAATACTCCCGCATCGCCCGCCAGACATGGCGGATGATCGAAAGGCTGCTGGTGGTGGTCGTTTCGGTGAAGCGGGAACCGACGGAACGGATGTCCACCGGGTCTTCCGCGGCATAGAGGACAAGCCCTGCCAGCGTTGCGAAACCGGGCGTGCGGTGCGCTTCGGGCAGGCCGCGCAGAGCCTTGGGCTTGCCGATACGCACCGGGGTTCCCAGCACGCTTTGCGCATAGTCGGCAAGGCCCGCCAGCTCGGCGCCGCCGCCTGTCAGCACCACCTGCCGCGCTCTGGCATTTCTGCCGGAAAAGCCCATGTTTTCAAGTGCCCGGCCGACATCGCGCATGAGCACGTCCAGCTCTGCGGTAATCACGGAAATGAGTTCCGAACGAGGCACATGGCCGCGATCGTCCGCCCCGCGCGCAACACTGGCGGATGCCTTGTCATCAGGCCCGGCGAGCGACACCATTTCGCGGTGGTCATGCGGGCTGGCATTAGCCGATCCGTTCACGCACTTCAGCCATTCGGCGCGGAAGCGCTTGATACCGAAAGCCGAGGCAATCGAGTCCGTAATGTCGGACGAGCCGCGCGGGATCGTGGTGAGGCCCACCAGCATCCCGCCGGCATAGACAGCCACGTTGGTCACCTGCCCGCCCATCTCGACCATGGCCACGCCAAGGTCGCGTTCCTCGGCGGTCAGGCAGGCATAGCCGCAAGCGAGCGGCGAGGCGATGATGCCTTCAACCTCGAGGTGGGCATTCTGCACCGCCTCGGTGACGTTGCGCATGGGCGCGCTGTCCGCCAGCATCACGTGCACGTCCACGCCAAGCCTGTCTGCATGCAACCCCTTGGGATTGGCCACGCCGTCTGCGCCATCAAGGAAATAGCAGGCCGGCTGCGCATGCAGCACGGTGCGCCCGTCCGGCTCGATGCCCTGCTGGGCGGACACCAGCAGGTGTTCGATGTCCTCTTCCTCGATCCGGCGACCGCCGATATCGATCTCGACGGGAGTAATCGTGCTGGCAAGCCCCGCGCCGGAGCTGCCGATCCAGACACTGGTGACGGTGGTGCCGGCCATCTTCTCCGCCGCTTCCACCACCTCGCGCACGGCATAGGTCGCACCCGCCATATCGGTGACATAGCCCCGCTTGATGCCGCGCGCTGCACGGTTGGCGCTGCCAAGCACCTGCAACTCGCCGCTTTCGGTCACCCCCGCGATCATTGCCGACACACGGAAAGAGCCGATGCTGACAGCGGCAATGACATTGGTCAGTCGTGTCTGGCTGGCCATGGCTCCTTTTCCTCCTCCATCTCGAGTTCGCTGTCCGCCCTGCCGGGAACCTGCATGTACATGCGCGGCGGATTGCGCATGTCGAAGCGGGTCACTTCACCGCCGATCAGCCGGTGCACGCCGTCTGCCTTGGCAAAGCTGATGAGGGCGGCAGCGGCCCGTTCCGGACCTTCGGGCAGGAACAGGCGCTGGCCGGTTGCGAAGGTCAGGTCCCAGCGGCGGTTGCCGATCCATTCCGCAGCAGTCACCTGCGGTTGCAAGGCGGGTGCCGCATCCAGCAGGTCCGTCAGCGCCTCCACCTGTCCCTGCGCGCCTTCGCCGGAAATCATCAGGTATTCGGTCGCCGCAGCAGCAGAAATATCCTCCAGCTCCACGCCGCTCGGATCGATCAGCAGCAATCGCTCCCCGCGCCGCAGAACGGCATGGGGTTCGCGCTCGACGATATCGATCACCAGCCGGTTGGGCAGCTGGCGCGAAACGCGGGCATCGGCCACCCATTGCAGCGCCACCAGTTCCTGGCGCAGCGCTTCGAGGTCAACCAGCGGCATGGACAGGTCATCCAGCGCCATCGCCTTTTCATACACGCGCGCCTCGTTGAGCCGCTCCGTGCCGTGCACATCCACATGGCGCACGACATATCCGGCATTGGTGGCAGCGCGGGCAAACTGGCTTTCGGCAAGCGCCGTCAGGCCCGAAACGCGGGCGATCACCACCACGATGGCCAGCAAGACGGCAAGGATCAGGACGGTGAAGAACTTGTGCCACTGCTCCTCGGTGAAGGGCAGCGCATTCATCATCCGGTCGAAGAACGAGTTCGTGTGCGCCCTGGCCTTGCGCACCTGTCCCTTGCGCCCTTCGGACTTCGCCTGGCGGCGAACGCTGGTTCCCTTGCGGCGGATCGTCTGTGCCATCAGCCAGCCCCGCTTTCGCCGGACAGCCTGCCGAAATGGCGCAGCGCGTCTTCCACCACGATCTCGCACAGTTCGGGATAGGAAATGCCGCAGTGCTTGGCCTGTTCGGGCACCAGGCTGAGCGGTGTCATGCCCGGCTGAGTGTTGGTTTCCAGCACGAACAACCCGTCCACGCCCTTCTCGTCATCCCAGCGGTAATCGGTGCGACTGACCCCGCGGCACCCCAGCAGGCGATGGGCCTGAAGCGCCAGTTCCAGGCATCGCGCCTCGATCTCTGCAGGGATTTGCGCCGGGCAGACATGCTCGGTCAGGCCATCGGTATACTTCGCATCGAAATCATAGAAGCCGCTCTTGGGAACAAGCTCCGTCACCATCAGCGCGCGGTCACCCAGCACGGCCGTGGTCAGTTCGCGGCCGCGGATATAGGGCTCTGCCAAGAGCGTCCTGAATTCCTGCCACGGCCCCTTGGCATCGCGGCGGATGGGATTGCCGCAATTGCTTTCGTCCGTGACGATGGCCACGCCAACGCTCGAGCCTTCGTTCAAGGGCTTCAACACGTAGGGCCGCGGCATCGGATCGCCTTCATAAAGGCTTTCGCTTTCCACCACCTTGCCGGCAGGCATCGGAATGCCGTGCGGCACCAGCGCCTGCTTGGTCAGTTCCTTGTCGATCGCGACGACGGAAGTGGCGAGGCCCGAATGGGTATAGGCGATGCCCATCAGGTCCATCATGCCCTGCACCGTGCCATCCTCGCCCGGAACGCCGTGCAGCGCGTTGAAGACCACATCCGGCTGCACTTCGGCAAGGCGCGCGGCGATGTTGCGATCAAGGTCGATCCGGGTGACCTTGTGTCCCACGCTTTCCAGCGCATCAGCCACGCCGTTGCCCGACATGAGCGAGACCTCGCGCTCATTGGCCCAGCCGCCCATCAGCACGGCAATATGCATCTTCGGCAGTCGGCTCACGGTCTTCCCACTCGCTTGATTTCCCATTCCAGCGCCACGCCGGATTTCCTGGCGACACGGCGGCGCACCTCTTCCCCCAGCCCTTCGATATCCGAACTGGTGGCATCGCCGGTGTTGATCAGGAAGTTGGCGTGCTTCTCGCTAACCTGGGCACCGCCCATCTTCAGGCCGCGGCACCCTGCCTCGTCCACCAGTTGCCACGCCTTGTGGCCTTCGGGGTTCTTGAAGGTCGATCCGCCGGTCTTGGAACGCAGCGGCTGCGATGCCTTGCGCTCGGCGGCGATGCGGTCCATCTCGGCACCGATGGCCTCGGGATCGCCGGGATCACCCTGGAACCGGGCCGATACGACAATCGCGCCTTCGGGCAGCTTGGAATGGCGATAGGAATAACCAAGGTCTGCCGCCGGGATGCACACGCATTCACCATTGGGGAACACCACGTCGCAATCGACCAGGATATCCGCCACCTCGCGGCCATAGGCTCCACCGTTCATGCGCACGAAGCCACCCACCGTGCCGGGGATGCCGCGCAGGAATTCAAGGCCCGCTATCCCTGCATCACGCGCTGTCGATGCCACCAGGATGCCCGGCGCGCCGCCACCGCATTCCAGGATATTGTCGCGCCGCACTTCCACGCTGGCAAAGGGCTTGCCCAACCGCACGACCACGCCCGGCACGCCGCCATCGCGGATGATCAGGTTGGAACCGAGGCCGATCGCCATCACCGGCGTTCCTTCCTCCAGACCGGAAAGGAACTGCGTCAGGTCATCGAGATCAGCCGGTTCGAACAACCAGTCTGCCGGGCCGCCGCTCTTGAACCAGACCAGCTTGTCCAGCGGGGCATTGCGCGTCAGCTTGCCGCGCACGGGCGAGACGGCAACCTCGCCGTGGCCCGGCTCCTCGTCCGAACCCGGCGCGTTGCAGCCCACCGGTTCCTCGCCATATTGCATCCAGCGGCTCATGCAGCGGCCTCCCGCGCGGAGGCGATGCCGCCGGCAAGTCCGGCAGCCCATTTGGTAATGTCGCCTGCGCCAAGGCACACCACAAGGTCACCGGGCTCGACCACGCCGGCAAGCTCGTGCGCCAGCGCCGTGCTGTCAGCGATTTCGCTCGCATGACGGTGCCCGCGCGCCTTGATTCCTGCCACCAGCGCGGCGCTGTCCACGCCCGCGATCGGTTCTTCACCCGCAGCATAGACCGGCGCGGCATAGACGATGTCGGCAAGGTCAAAGCAGGACTGGAATTCGGCCAGCAAGTCGCGCAGGCGAGTGTAGCGGTGCGGCTGCACCACGGCGATCACGCGGCCCTTCGCCGCATCGCGCGCAGCGGAGAGAACGGCGCGGATCTCCACGGGGTGATGGGCGTAATCGTCAATCACGCGCACACCGTCCACTTCGCCTGCGAGGGTGAAACGGCGGCGCACGCCGCCGAAGCGAGCGAAGCCGGAACGGATGGTGTCAGCGGAGCATCCCATCTCAAGCGCCACGGCAATCGCGGCCAGCGCGTTCTGCACATTGTGCCTGCCCGGCATCGGCAGCACGATGTCGGCGATGCGGGTTTCCTTCCCGTCGCGATCGCGGCTGACGGCATCGAAGCGGGTCGATCCGCCTTCGCTGCGGATATTCTCCGCCCGCAAGTCCGCATGCGGGCTGAAACCATAAGTGATCACGCGCCTGTCCCGCACGCGGGCGATCACGTTCTGCACTTCGGGATGATCGATGCACAGCACCGCCGCGCCATAGAACGGCACATTCTCGATGAACTGCAGGAAGGCATCCTTCACCGCATCGAAGCTGCCGTAATGGTCGAGATGTTCCGGATCGATATTGGTGACGACCGCGATCGTGCCGTCCAGCCGCAGGAAGCTGCCATCGCTTTCGTCAGCTTCCACAACCATCCACTCGCTGTCACCCAGCCGGGCGTTGGAGCCATAGCTTTCGATGATCCCGCCGTTGATCACGGTGGGATCGACGCCGCCCGCATCCAGCAAGGTGGCGACCATGCTGGTCGTCGTGGTCTTGCCATGGGTGCCAGCCACCGCGACGGTGGATTTCAGGCGCATCAGTTCGGCCAGCATTTCCGCGCGGCGGACCACGGGAATGCGGTTGTCGATGGCGGCTGCCACTTCGGGATTGTCGCGTTTGACCGCGGTGGACGTCACGACCACGGCGGCATCGCCAAGGTTGGCCGCATCATGGCCGATGGCAACGGGAATGCCGCGCGCGCGCAGGCGCTCGACGCTCGCCCCTTCGGCGATGTCGCTGCCCTGCACGCTGTAGCCCAGGTTCTTCATCACCTCGGCGATACCGGACATGCCGATGCCGCCGATGCCGACGAAATGGATCGTGCCGATATCGGTGGGGACACCCTTCATGCGCGGTCCCTCGTCGCCGCGACCGGAGCCCCTTCCGTGCTCTTGCGTTCCCCCGCGCCGACGCGGATCACGTCCTGGATCGGCGCGCCACCGAAGCTTTCGACCAGGTCGGCAAGGTCAGACGCGGCCTTGGGCCGGCCGCAGTTCCAGCTGGCATGTGCGGCATTGGCCAGCGTTTCGGGGTGCTGGGCCATCGCCTGGATCTGCTTGGCCAGTTCATTGGCGGTGAACTTGTGCTGGCGGATCGAGCGCGCACCGCCGGCTTTCACCACTTCGCGGACATTGGCGGCCTGGTGATCGTCCGTTGCAATCGGCAGCGGCACCAGGATCGCCGGGCGCCCCACGGCAGTCAGTTCGGCAATGGTCGACGCACCGGCGCGACCGATGAACAGATGCGCATCGGCAAGCCGGGCCTGCATATCCTCGAAATAGGTGCCCAGCTCTGCCGGGATACCGTGGCTGGCATACCTCTCGCGCACCGCTTCGAGGTCTTCCGGGCGGCACTGCTGGGTGACCTGCAAGCGGCTGCGCAGCGCAGGGGGCAGCATGGCGAGGCCATCGGGCACAATCTCGGACAGGACGCGCGCACCCTGGCTGCCGCCGGTCACCAGCACGCGGAACAGGCCGTCAGCGGTAAAGGCCGGAAATTCCTCGTCGCGCAGCACCAGCACCTGCGGACGCACCGGGTTGCCGACAAGATGCGTCTTGTCGAAGTGCTTGGGCTTGAGCCGCTCGACATCAGGATAGGCTGTGGCAATCGCATCCACGCGCCCGGCCAGCAGGCGGTTCACCCGGCCCAGCACCGCGTTCTGTTCATGGATGACGGTGGGAATGTCGTCCGCATTCGCGGCCAGCAGGGCAGGCAACGCCGGATAGCCGCCAAAGCCCACGACAGCGCTGGGCTGGAATGTCTCGTAGAGGCGGCGGGCCATGCCGCGCCCGGCCATCACCGCCCTGATGCCCGATGGCCAGCGCAGCGGGTTCTTGCCGAAGCGGCCGGCGGACAGGACATGGGCGGGCAGGAAGTCGGGCTTGCCGGGAATGGCAGCACCGCGCTCGTCCGTGATCAACGCCACGTGGTGGCCACGCTGGTGAAGCTCCGCGGCAAGCGCGAAGGCGGGCGTCAGGTGCCCGCCCGTTCCGCCTGCTGCCAGCACAAAATGGCGCGAAACCGCCGTCATTTCCTTGTCCCCTTGGCCACAGGCCCACCCAGGTCGAATGGCTCGCGGCTGAGATAGGGGTTGCGGCGGGTCAACGCCAGCAACAGCCCGATGGTGAAACACTGTGCGATGGTAGACGAACCACCATAGCTGACCAAAGGCAGCGTCATGCCTTTGGAGGGGAAAAGTTGCAGGTTCATCAGGATATTGATGAAGGCCTGCCCCCCGAACAGGGCAATAAGCCCGCTGGCTGCAAGGATGATGAACAGCCGGTCCTCGTCCACCAGCCGCACCAGTACGCGCAGGATGATGGCGAGGTAGAGAACCACCACCACCCCGCAGGCAATCAGGCCGAACTCCTCGCCGATCACGGAGAAGATATAGTCCGTGTGCGCTTCGGGCAGGCGCATCTTGTTGGTGCCGAGACCAAGGCCGGTGCCCGTCCAGCCACCGCCAAGCAGGGTTCGGCTGGCCAGATCCACCTGGTCAAAGGCGGTGCCGCCGCCGAAGAATGCATCGATGCGGTTCCGGGCGTTGTCATAGAAGATATAGGCGAGCACAAGCAGGCCCAGCCCGCCGCCGGTCAGCGTGAAGATGCGCTTCATCGGCAAGCCGGCCAGCATCGCCATTACGAACCAGCAGCCGACAAACAGGATCGCCCCGCCAAGATTGGGCTGCGCCATCAGCAACACCACGATCAGCCCCAGCAATCCGCCGGTGACCTCGATCACCGGCAGCCCGGGATCGCGCACCTTCCACGAAAGGATCCACGCGAGCAGCACGGCATAGGCGGGTTTCAGGAATTCGGAAGGCTGGAACGCCAGACCCAGGTCCAGCCAGCGCGTTGCGCCATTGCGTTCGACGCCGATCAGCGGGACGAGCACCAGCGCGAAGAGCATGGCCGCACCCAGCAGGATGGCACCGCGCCGTGCCAACTCATGCGGAACAAGCGATGTGGCGATCAGGACGCAGATACCCAGCACCTGCCAGCGGATATGGAGCATGAAGAAATAGAGTTCATCCAACGTCACATCGCTGGTGGACAGGCGGGCGGCGCTGGCCGGAGATGCGGCCATCACGGCACCCGTGCCAAGCAACATCAGCAGCAGCACAAGGCCAAGCAGGACGCGGTCGATCTCGCGCCACCAGACAAGCAACTGCCGCTTGCGATCGCGCGAGAAGGGCGAGGCAGGCCGGTTGCCACCTCCGCCTGTGCCGCGTTTCCCGCCGCCGCGGTTGGGAATATAGGGTCGCGACGCGCTCATACCGCAGACCTCGCGGCGCTGTCGCCACCGGAATGCGGCGTGCCGGTGAGGTTGGCCACGATCTCGCGGAAACTATCACCGCGCACCTCGTAATCGCGAAACTGGTCGAAGCTGGCGCAGGCGGGCGAAAGCATAACCACATCGCCGGGTTGCGCCGCCTTCAGCGCGCGCGCAGTGGCTTCGCACAGCATTTCGCAAGGCTCCACCGTCATATGCGGCGCAAGCAGTTCGCCAAACAACGGCCCGGCCTCGCCTATGGTGTAGGCGGCGGCGACATTGCCGAAATGCGCGGCGCATTCATCAAGGTTGTCCGTCTTGGCGAGGCCGCCGCAAATCCAGTGGATGCGCTTGTGACCTTCGACCGCGGGCCATGCAGCGAGCGCGGGCGCGGTGGATGCGGGATTGGTCGCCTTGGAATCGTTGATCACCAGCACGCCATCGAAAGTGCCCAGCACCTCCATCCGGTGCGGCAAGCCGCGGTAACCGGCAAGTCCGGCGAGCACCTGCTCACGCGCAAGGCCAAGCTCCTGCACCAGTGCTGCCGCAATCGCGGCATTCTGCAAATTGTGCGGCCCTTGCAGGCTGGGCCAGTCAGGCTGGTTGGCTGCAATGTCATCGGCCACGGCACAGATGGCCCGCCCCGGTGCGCGGCGCGCCGCCTCATGGCCCTGCACAGCGCAGGTTTCCGCATCCTCGCAACCGAAGACGGCAAACTGGCCAGCGTCCTGCATCGCCGGCAAGCGCGCCTTGGAAGCCGCATAGGCGGCAAAGCCGTCATACCGGTCCAGATGGTCCGGCGTGATATTGATCAGTGCGGCAGCCTCGCAGGCGAGCGAATTCGTGATGTCGATCTGGTAGCTGGAAAGCTCGAGCACATAGACACCGCCTTCCGGCAGCGGTTCCTGCCCCAGGATCGGCAGGCCGATGTTGCCGCCCATGCGTGTCGGGATGCCCGCAGTCTTGAGCAGGTGATGCACCAGCGCGGTGGTCGTGCTCTTCCCGTTTGTACCGGTAATGCCGACCACCTTGTGCGCGGGGAGTTCAGGCCGGGCCTGCGCGAACAGCTCGATATCGCCGATGATCGGCACGCCTGCGGCCTTGGCCTTGGCGGTAAGCGGATGGGTGTTGAGCGGCACGCCGGGAGACACCACGATCGCGTCGAAACCGGCAAGGTCGATCTCCATCGGATCGGCAATGGTGCAGCGGCCTGCCAGCGCATCGCGGGCATTGTCCTGCCTGTCCCAGGCGGTCACGTGAGCACCGCTCGCCAGCAGGCTTTCCACCACTGCCATGCCCGAACGGGCGAGGCCGAGGACGGCGTATTTCTTTCCTGAGAAGACGCGTGCCGTGATCACCTGAGCTTCAACGTTGCGAGACCGATGACGGCAAGGACGATGGCGATGATCCAGAAGCGGATCACCACGGTCGATTCCTTCCAGCCGAGCTGTTCGAAATGGTGGTGGATGGGGGCCATGCGGAACACGCGCCGCCCCGTTCGCTTGAACCAGAAGACCTGGATGATCACCGATGCGGTCTCCATCACGAAGAGCCCGCCGATGATCAGCAATACGATCTCGTGATGGCTCGCCACGGCGACAGCGCCCAGCGCTCCGCCCAGGGCAAGGCTGCCGGTGTCGCCCATGAACACGGCGGCGGGCGGCGCATTGAACCACAGGAAGGCAAGCCCTGCCCCCATGATCGCCGCGCAGAACAACGCCAGTTCGCCGGCATAGGGGACGTGCGGGATGCCGAGGTATTCGGAATAGTCGACGCGGCCGACAAGGTAGCAGATGATCATGAAGGCGCCCGCCGCGATCACCACCGGCATGGTGGCAAGGCCATCCAGCCCGTCCGTCAGGTTCACGGCATTGCCGAAGCCCACGATCACCGTCGCCGCGAACAGGTAATAGAAGGGCCCCAGCGGGACCACGCGATCACTGAAGAAGGGAACGTAGAGGTCGGTATTGATCTCGCCGACAATGAGGTAGGCGGCGATACCGGCGACGATGAATTCCGCCAGCAGGCGCACCTTGCCGGACAGGCCCTTGTGGCTGCTCTTGGTGACCTTGTCGAGATCATCGACAAAGCCGATCACGCCGAAGCCCACGCACACCGCGATACAAGCCCAGACGAGGGGATTGCCAAGGTCCATCCACAGGAACATCGCTGCCACCAGCGAGGTGAGGATCATCAATCCGCCCATCGTGGGCGTGCCGACCTTCGACTGGTGCGATGCCGGACCGTCAGCACGGATCGGCTGGCCCTTGCCCTGCCGCACGCGCAGCATGGCGATGAACCTGGGGCCGATCACGAGGCCGATTAGGAGCGCGGTCATCATCGCGGCGCCAGCACGGAAGGTCTGGTACCTGACGAGGTTCAGCAACCCCTCGAATTCGAACAGTTCCGCAAGAAAATACAGCATCGTTCCGTGCTATCAGCCTTCCCTGGCGCCGAAATGCGCCACCAGGCGCGACAGCCCGACGGAATTCGATCCCTTGACCAGCACGGCATCCCCACCGGCAAGCCCGAATTCCTCCAGCGCAGCTATCGCTTCACCCGCATTTTCGCATTGGGCAAAGTGCAAGGGCTTGCCAAGCGTATTGGCAAGGCCTTTCCCCAGTTCCCGTGCAAGGGCGGTCATCTCCTCGCCCACCAACACGGCATAATCGACATTGGCATCCAGCAGCGGGCCGGAAAGCTGGGCATGGAAGGACGGGGCGAAATCGCCCAGTTCCTTCATCGCTCCAAGCACGGCAATCCGTCGGGTAGCGGGTGTCTGGCCCAATTGCGCCAGCGTGGCGCGCATGGATGCCGGATTGGCGTTGTAGCTTTCATCCACCATCAGCGCATGGCCGCCGGGCACCGCCACCCGCAGGCGTGCACCGCGTCCCTTGAGGCCGCCCATGCCAGCCAGAGCAAGGCCAGCCGCGCCAAGGTCTCCGCCTGCCGCATGAACAGCCGCCATCACGCACAGCGAATTGGCGACCCAGTGCTCGCCGGGTTCTGCCACGGTATAGCACAGGCGCTGGTCGCCCATCGCCGCGGTCACGAGCGACCCGCCATTGGCATCGGGAATGGCATCGAGCAGGCGCATGTCCGCCTTGTCGGACCGCCCGAAACTGATCACCTTCGCACCGGCCTTGATCGCAGCGGCACGCAGCTGTGCGAAGTGCGGGCTGTCTGCCGGGATCACGGCTGTGCCGCCCTTCTCCAAACCTTCGAAAATCTCCGCCTTGGCATCGGCAATCGCCTCCATGCTGCCGAGGTTCTCGATATGGGCGGGCGCGATGGTGGTGATCACCGCGACATGGGGGCGCACCTGCGCGGTGAGGCCGGAGATCTCGCCCGCGTGGTTCATGCCCATCTCGAACACGCCGAACTGGCTGCGCGATGCCATGCGCGACAGGCTGAGCGGCACGCCCACGTGGTTGTTGTAGGATCGGATGGAGCGATGTGCCGCACCGCGGCTGCACCTCTCAAGTGCTGCGAAGATCGCCTCCTTCACCCCTGTCTTGCCGACAGAACCGGTGACGCCGATGATCCTTGCCCTGGCACGTTCGCGCGCGGCGCGGGCCAGCGCCGCCAGCGCGGCGGTGGTATCTTCCACCAGCACGTGCGGACCTTCGATGGGACGATCCACCAGCGCGGCGATGGCACCGTTGACAAAGGCCTTGTCGATGAACCTGTGGCCGTCCATCGCTTCACCCTTCAGGGCAATGAACAGGTCCCCGCTGCGCACATCGCGCGAATCCATCTCCACGCCGCTAACCTGGAATTCACCATGAGCGGTCCCGCCGGTTGCCGCGGCGATCTCGGCAGACGTCCACAAGGCGTGCCGCAAGCGGTCTGCCGGTTCGACAGGCCAGCGCAACACATGGGCAACAGCATTCATGCGCGGTTTGCTCCCGAAAGTTCGGCGACACATTCCCTTGCCACCGTCACGTCATCGAAGGGCAGGACCCGGCGGCTTTCGCCCGCACCGATGATCTGCCCCTGTTCATGTCCCTTGCCCGCGATCAGCACGATGTCGTCCTTGCCCGCCTCTGCAATGGCAGCGGCAATCGCCTCGCGCCGGTCGCCGATCTCGCGCGCGCCTGTCGCTCCCTGCATCACGTCCGCGCGGATGCTGGCGGCATCCTCGCCGCGCGGATTGTCATCGGTCACGAACACCATTTCGGAGCCCCGGACAGCCACCGCACCCATCGGCGCGCGCTTGCCCTTGTCCCTGTCGCCGCCGGCACCGAATACGGTGATCAGGCGACCCGAGACATGCGGGCGCAGTGCGGCAATGGCCGCTTCCAGCGCATCGGGCGTGTGGGCATAATCGACATAGACCGGCGCGCCGGACTTGCCGATCACGGCGCGCTCCAGCCGGCCGCGCACGGGTTGCAGCCGGCTGACAGCATCGAACACCTGGGGTGCCGGGCATCCGCTGGCGAGCGCAAGCCCGGCGGAAACCAGCGCATTGGCCACCTGGTATGCGCCGATCAGCGGCAGGCGGATGGCATAGGCCTGGCCTTCACACACGATCTTGACTTCCTGTCCCAAGGCTCCGGGCTTGCGGGAGATAAGGCGAATGGCCTTGCCGCCCTCTCCCACGGTAAACAGCTTCAGGCCGCGCGCTTGCGCCACCTCCGCCGCGCGCTGCGACCATTCGTCATCAGCCCAGATCACCGCCGTTCCGCCATCATCCACCACTTCGGTGAACAGCCGCATCTTGGCTGCGAAATAGTCCTCCATGTCGGGATGGTAATCGAGGTGGTCGCGGCTCAGGTTGGTGAAGGCTCCCGCCAACACCGGCAGGCCTTCGTTGCGATATTGCGAGAGGCCGTGGCTCGACGCCTCGTAGGCCACATGGGTCACGCCCTCGCGCGCCAGCCCGGTCATGTTGGACAGGAAGGTGACGATATCGGGCGTGGTCAGGACGGTGGAGACGCTTTCATCGGGCGTGGTCACGCCCAGCGTT
Organism: Alphaproteobacteria bacterium; assembly: GCA_030424845.1. GTDB lineage: Bacteria > Pseudomonadota > Alphaproteobacteria > Sphingomonadales > Sphingomonadaceae > Alteraurantiacibacter. Next base: position 773,311 of record JAUHWC010000001.1, read on the forward strand.
CCGATGGAGGCAGCGGAATGGCCGCACATGCGCCAGATCTGGCGTGTCATCTCAACCGTGGATGTCTTGCCGTTCGTGCCGGTTACCGCCACCACATGAGACGGAACCGGAGTAAAGAACCGCGCGGCCAGCCGGGCGAAGGCGCGGCGCGGCAACGGGTCAGCCAGGTGCAGCGCCCCTTCCACCTTCGCTTCCGGGCGCGCGACGACTGCGATGGCCCCGGCAGCGATGGCTTGGGGAATGAAGTCCTCGCCATTCACTTCCGCGCCCTGGAACGCCCCGAAGACATTTCCCGCGGCGACCTTGCGGTTGTCGATGGCGAAGCCCGTCACCAAGGCATCGCCGTAGGTTCCGGCATCCATGCCCAAGGCATTGGCGAGTTCGGCAAGCAGCATCAGTGCGCCCCGCTCCCCACCAGGTATTGCAGTTCGGTCAGGTCGATGTCGCGGCTTTCATCCGGCATCACGCCCAGTTGCGGTCCGATGCGCGGGATCAGGCGGCCGACGATCGGCGCGGCATTCCAAGCCGCCGTGCGCTGGTAGGAGCTGGCAACGGTGCCTTGCGGCTCGTCCAGCATGGCGATCACGACGTAGCGCGGCTGGTCCATCGGGAAGGCGGCGGCAAAGGTGGAGACCAGCGTTGTCCGCGAATAGGAACCGTTCTTCGGCTTCTCGGCCGAGCCGGTCTTGCCGCCAACGCGGAAACCGGGTGCATCGGCGTTGCGGCCCGTGCCGTAGACGGCAATCATGCGCAGCAGCTGGTTCATGCGGGCGCTGGTGCTGGCCTTGAACACGCGGCGGCCGCGCGGTTCGTGTCCCGGCTCCACCCGCAACAAGGTGGCCGGGCGCCAGATGCCGCCATTGACCATCGCCGCATAGGCCGAACCCAGGTGCAACGGCGTCACCGAGATGCCGTGCCCGAAGCCCACGGTCATGTTCTTCACGCGCGACCAGTTGCCGCCGAAGCTGAGCGGCGCACCGCGGCCCGGCAGTTCGATATAGGGCGGCTCGCTCATGCCAAGGTCGGTCATGTAGCGCTTGAGCACGTCGGCACCCAGCTCGTCGGCAATCTGCCCGGTCACGATGTTGGACGAATGGATCAGCGACTGCGGCGCATTGAGCGAGGCGCCGATCACGTGGCTGTCATTGATCGTCTGCTTGCCGATGCGCAGCGGGCGATTGGCCTGGTAGCGGCGCGACAGATCGGTGATCGACCCGGCATCGATGGCGGCCGCAACCGTCAGCGGCTTGAAGATCGAACCCAGCTCGTAGACCTGGTTGGTCACGCGGTTGAAGCTGGGCGGCATGATCCCGGCATCGACCATCTCCTGCGTGCGGACCAGGTCATCGCGAGTGACGTTGTTGGGATCGAACTCGGGGAAGGAGGCCATCGCCAGCACCTCTCCGGTATCGACATCCAGCACGAGGCCGGCAGCACCCACGGCATTCACCGCCAGCATGCCGCGGCGAAGCTCGTCCTCCAGCGCGCCCTGCACGCGCACATCGATCGACAGCGCAGCCGGTTCGCCCCGGAAGGCAGGATCGGTCAGCCGCCCGTCGAGCACCTGTTCCATGCCCAGGCGGCCCGTTCCATCCTGGACATAGCCCAGCACATGGGAAGCCAGCGATCCTTGCGGATAATGGCGATCACTCTCGCGCGGGAGTTCGAGCGCCAGTTCGCCGATTTCCATCACCCGGTTGGCATCTTCGGGCAGCACGCGCCGGCGCAGGTAGGTTGGGCGGCCACTGCGCAACTTCTCCGCCGTGTCCACCGGATCGAGATCGGGGAAGATCGCGCGCAATTCCTGCGCCACCTGTTCCGGAGACTTCACCAGCGGCGGGCCTCCGTCATCCATGGCATCGGGATTGAACCACAGTGCATAGGCGGGAAACGCCCGGGCCAGCGGCACGCCGTTGCGATCGGTGATTTCCCCGCGCGGCGGCAGCAGTGCCTCGGCCATGCTGGTCTGCGCCTGTGCGGGTTGCACGGCGCCCAGCCAGGTAATGCGCATCAGCGCCGCAATCGCGATCAGCAGGAAGGCAAGCCCGATAAGGAGGACGCGAAAGCGCGCCATCAGCAGCGAGCGACGGCGAAAGTCTACGAGGCGGATACGCCCGGGGCCGGTCGGCGCGGGGGCGGCATATGCCGTCACTGTCCGGCGCCTCCCAGCGACACCCTGACGGTGGTCGCGACGGCCGAGCCGCGCGATGAAGAACCGCTGTCGCTGACGGCGGACAGGGGCACGCGCGCGGTGCGTTGCGCCAGCGAAGTGACAATAGTCTGCGCGGAACCGTCGTCCGTGCGCTGCGGCTCGATCAAGGCGGTATCGAGCGGCTTGCCGGTGATGGGCGAAACCAGCGCAGGGAACGGCGTGCGATCCTCATCGCTCGCCACGCCCGCCACGCGGATCGGCTCCGGCGTGTCGATCCCGCGTACGCTGCCGAACCGGGCCAGCTGGCGCTCGTTTTCGATGAACTGGTCGGCTTCGGGAGCGGAGTAACCGAAATCAACCCGGTTCCACGCCGCCAGTTGCGCCTGACTGGAACGGGTCAGGAATTCGGTTTCAAGCAGGGTATTGCGTTCCTGCAGGCGCACGATCTGGCGTTCCTTCTTGGTCACTTCGCTCGACAGAGACCAGACCTGGAAATGCAGCACGCCATACAAGGCCGTGCAGATGGCCAGGAGGGCGAACCAGCCCATGCGATGGATGCGAGCTTGCGGTGTCATGCGGCTTGCTCCTGCTGCTGGAGTGGAGGTGCACCGGTGCGCGTCGCCGCGCGCAGGGTGGACGAGCGCGCACGCGGGTTGCGGGCAATTTCCGCCGCAGACGGGCGGATTGCCTTGGACAGGTCCCCGAAGCGCGGTGGAGAGAGAGGTTGCGCTTCGGGGAGATGACGCGAGCCGCGGGGGGTGGCATTTGCGGCGTCGCGCAGGAAATTCTTCACGATCCGGTCTTCAAGGCTGTGGAAACTGACCACGGCCAGCCGGCCGCCTTCCTTCAGCAATGCTTCCGCAGCCAGCAGGCCATCGGAAAGCTCGTCCAGCTCGCCGTTCACGTGGATACGGATCGCCTGGAAGCTGCGGGTGGCGGGATCCTTGGGTGCGCCGGCGCGATAGCCCAGCGCCTTGCGCACCACGGCGGTCAGCTCCCCGGTAGTATGCAGCGGACGCGCAGCAACGATGGCGCGGGCCACGCGGCGCGACTGGCGCTCTTCCCCGTACTGGTAGAGCACATCGGCGATCTCGGCTTCATCCGCCTCGTTCACGAAATCGGCGGCATTGGGGCGCTGACGGTCCATCCGCATGTCCAGCGGGCCGTCAGCGGAAAAGGCAAAGCCGCGCTCGGCCTGGTCCAGCTGCATGGAGGACACGCCGATATCCATCGCCACACCATCGACCTTGGCGATGCCGGCCTCGCTCATGGCCTCCAGCATCTCGGAGAAGCGGCGGGGATGCAGCACAAGGCGCGGCGGGTCCTCGCGGGTTTCGGGCCATCGGGAACCGGCAGCGATCGCATCGGGATCGCGATCGAAGGCATGGACAGTGGCGCCTGCATCAAGGAAGGCGCGGGTGTAGCCGCCGGCACCGAAAGTAGCATCGACCACCACGTCGCCCGGCTGGATGGCCAGTGCATCCAGCACCTCGTCCAGCAGCACGGGGATATGCGGAGCGGGGCTGGCGGAACTCACTTGCCCTTCCCCTTTGCCTTGGCCGCGGCCTTGGCCATTTCGGCGCGGCAGCGGGCCTGCGGCCCCTTGAACATGGGGTTGGCCTGTTCCAGCAGGACCTCGGGGTTCCAGATGGTGATGAATTCGCCGATGCCATGGAAATAGAGCGCATCGCCGATCCCGCCGAGTTCGGAAGACACGGGCGGCAGGACAAAGCGACCGCTGGCATCGAAGGGGGCTTCCTCGAAATCCCACAGGTTCATCGATCGGCCGTCACGGTCGAAGTCCTGCTTCAGGTCGGTGGCGCGCTGTTCTTCACGATCGAGGATGCGGGTGAATTCGGCTTCGCGGTCCTTGCCGAAGCCGGTGAGGCAAGGCCATTTGTCATGCACGCCGATGCACAGCAGGCGCTGCCCGGATCGTTCGGCGATGATGTTGCGCAGCTTTGCAGGCAGCACGAAACGGTCCTTTTCGCCGCGTGGCGAAAAGCCCTGTCCGCTATAACCTGATGGCGACTGCGACACTTCCCCCATTTCCCCACATCCGGACCCGAACCGATCGGCAAAGCGCCAGCGTTCGCGCCGCGCAGGTGCGCGGCCCGTCCATCCGTCAAAGAATCAGGATGCAACGCGGGCGGCCTTCCGATTTCCCATTCTTAACGCGGGACTATCGGGGAGAAAAGGGGAAATTAGGGGATTAGTGGGGATTAAGCACTAAAACTCTGATTTTCATAGCTTTTATGGCGGGCTCGCACTCTCTCCATGATCGCCATGTCCATGGTTTTCATGGGGATTTTGCGCCTGATCCCCGGTTTTCCCGTGTTCATGGCGGGCATTTCCCCACTCATCCCCGAATGGCCCGAAAAGGTGGCTGGTGAGCATGTGCAGCGCTTCGGGTGCGCCCTGGTGCGGCCCGGCGAGGTCGAGCAGGGCAGCGTCAGCCAATGCCAGCACTTCGCCCGCATCCAGCGCGCAATGGGCCAGGATCCCCTCGCCCGACACCACGCACTCGAAACGGTCTTCGACCGGAACGAACTCACCCGGCAGGTTTACCGGAACCTCCACCGCGAAATGATCGAGCATGGCAAGCCCTGCTTCCTGCTGGTCGTCGAATTGCAGCTCCAGCCCCCAATGGGCGAGGATGGGGGAAAGCAGCGCCACATCCATCGGCCGCCGGCGATCGCCGAGCGAGAAGCGCGAATGGCCCGTCATCATCGGATCCACGAACAGCAGCAACTTGCCGCCATCGCGCACCCAGGCATCCAGCGCGACATTTTCCTCCGGCGCGAGCGCGCGGGGCTGCGCCATCATCAGGAAGGATTTTCCGGCCAGCGCCTCCGCGCTCAGGAAATCGAGCGGGACAAGCTCGAACTCCTGCTCCAGCGCCGCGCGCGCCCAGTGCCGATGCGCATCGCCGTTCACCAGTTCGTCAAACCCGGCAGCCTCACCCCAATAGATCGGGATCGTGCCCATCAACGCCAGTTGCGGTGCGCCCGGGTGCGCTTCGGCCTCCTGTCCCCAAGCAGGCCCCGCAGCGACGGCGGCAGCCATGGCGCAGGCACCCAGCAGCAGCCCGACGCTATTGCCGAGGCGGGGGAACATCGGCAGCCTCCACCGGCGACATTGCCGTAGTCGTGCTGGTTGGGGTCACTTCCGGTTCCGCCGGGAGTTCCGGCACGACGCCGGCTTCGGCCAGCGGGTCGCGCGCGGGCGGAGGGGGCACATCCTCGTCGGTGACAGGGGCAAGCTCGTCCGTACCGGCAAGCTGGTTGTTCTCCGCAGTGGACATGATGATGTCCGCCAGGCCCAGCACCATGACCATCGCGGCAAAGCCGAACAGCCCCACCTGCAAGCGCTGGACGCGCTGCTGGCGCGTTCCCGACAAGGGAGAGGTGGCGGGACCATCCTCGGCCTGCCTGACGGTTGCGGGATCGTGCGGATCGAATGCCATGCGCCCTATCCTAACGGGCGCAGATTAACGCAGCCAGTCGAAAACGGGCAGGTTCTTCGATTCCAGCCATTCGGCGTTGTAGAGGCTGGAGAGATAGCGGAAACCGGTATCGCACAGGATCGTGGCAACGCGCTTGCGCCCACCACCGCTCTGGCCCAGCTGCTTGCCCAGTTGCACCGCGCCGGCCACGTTGATGCCGCTTGACAGGCCTAGGCACAGCCCTTCCTCGCGCAGCAGGCGGGCGACCCATTCCATGCCTTCCTCGTCGGAAATGCGGAACTGCGTATCCACCGGCGCACCTTCGAGGTTGGCGGTGATGCGGCCCTGCCCGATGCCTTCGGCGACCGAGGAACCTTCCGCCTTCAGTTCGCCATTGGCGTAATAGTTGTAGAGCGCCGCGCCGAAGGGATCGGTCAGCGCGATACGGATGTTCTCGTCAAACGCCTTCAACCCCATGCCGACACCCGCCAGCGTGCCGCCGGTACCCACCGCGCAGGTAAAGCCATCGACGCGGCCTTCCATCTGTTCCCAGATTTCAGGAGCAGTGCCTTCGATATGCGCGCGGCGGTTGGCCACGTTGTCGAACTGGTTGGCCCAGACCGCGCCCTCGGTTTCCTCGGCAATGCGGCGCGAGGTGTGCACGAAGTGGTTGGGATCGGCAAACTTGGTGGGCGGGACGAGGACAAGCTCCGCGCCCAGTGCGCGCAGAGTGTCCATCTTTTCCTTGGACTGGTTGTCCGGAATGACGATGATCGTCTTGTAGCCGCGGGCATTGGCCACCAGCGCGATGCCGATGCCGGTGTTGCCCGCCGTGCCTTCAACAACAGTGCCGCCTGGGCCCAGTTCGCCGCGCGCCTCGGCATCGCGGATGATCCACAGTGCAGCCCGGTCCTTTACCGATGCACCGGGGTTGGCAAACTCGCACTTGCCCCAGATCTCGCAACCCGCAGCCTCGCTCGGCCCCTTCAGGAGCACGAGCGGCGTGTTGCCGATGAGGTCAAGCGTGTTCTGGCGTACAGGCAGGCTGGTCATGACGCTTCAGGTAAGCCGTGCTGCAGCGTGACGCAACTCGACTTCGTCTCGGCCCTGGTGAATCGGGGCCGGGAGACGCTCAGTCTTCCTTGGCAATGGTGACCTTCAACCCGTCGAGGTTGTCCGTGAAGGGAATCTGGCAGGACAGGCGCGAAGTCGTGTCACGGTCATCGCTGGAATCGAGCAGGTCGTCCTCGTCCTCGCTCATGGCGGGCAGCTTGTCGACAAAGGCGGGGTCCACGTGCACGTGGCAGGTGGCACACGAACAGCAACCGCCGCACAGGGCGAGCAGTTCATCGAAGCCGTTGTCGCGAATGGCTTCCATCACGGTCAGGCCGCTCTCGGCCTCGACAGTGGTTTCCTCACCCGAACGGTTGACTACAATCAGCTTAGGCATGGCAAGAATATTCCCTATCCGGTTTGACCGGGGCTGCTAGGCAATCCCGGCAAGGAAGGCAAGAAGGCAGGTGCACGATGGGTTTGAGCGAGGGGCAGATCAGGACGGCGATGGACGAGCTTGCAACCCGCGAGCATGCCTTCGCCCGCGCGCTTGAACGCGCCGGATATCCTGAGCCCCGCATCCGCCCGCGCGGCTACAAGACCATGCTGCGCACCATCGTGGGCCAACAGGTGAGCGTGGCCGCGGCTTCGAGCATGTGGAACAAGCTGGAGGCGGAACTTGGCGCCGATTTCCAGCCGACCTGCCTTCTTGAACGCGATTTCGACACGCTGCACGCCTGCGGCCTCTCACGCCAGAAGCAGGGCTATGCCCGTTCCCTGTGCGAACTGGTGGCAGCGGGTGAAGTCGATTTCGAGAACCTTCCCGCCGATGACGAGGAAGCCATCGCCGAACTCACGAAGATAAAGGGCATCGGCCGGTGGTCTGCCGAAATCTACCTGCTGTTCGCCGAGGGCCGCGAGGATATCTGGCCGGCGGGAGACCTCGCCGTGATGGCGGGCATCGGCAAGATCCTGGAGCTGGACGAGCGCCCCGACGAGAAGGCAACCCGCGCCATGTCCGATCCCTGGCGCCCCCACCGCGGCGCGCTCGCGATCTTCACCTGGCATTGCTACGACAATCCGGCGCTTTGAGAGGCTCACCCCTTCCAAAGCCGCGCCCCCGCCCCTAACTGGGCACACGGGACGAGCTACCTGGAGTTACCATGACATCTGCCACCACTGCCGCCGACCGCCTTTCGGGGGTCGAGCTGATCAGCCGCGACGCCTTGTTCGGGAACCCTGTCCGTTCCGGCGGAAAGCTGAGCCCGGACGGCAAGTGGCTGGGCTGGATGGCCCCGCACGAAGGGGTGATGAACGTCTGGCTCGCGCCTTATGACGATCCCGAGAACGCCCGCCTGATGACCAAGGCGAAGGACCGTCCGATCCCGCAGTATTTCTTCGCGCCCGACAGCAGCGCACTGTTCTATGTGCAGGACAAGGCGGGAGATGAGAACTACCTGCTCTACAAGGTCGATATCGCGAGCGGCGAGGAGACCTGCGTTACCCCGTTCGAGAACACCCGCGTGCAGATCGTGGGCGGATCGGAAACGATCAAGGACAAGTTCCTGATCGGCCTCAACAACCGCGACCCGCGTTTCCACGACGTGCACCTGCTGAACCTCACGACCGGCGAGCTGGAGCTGGTCTTCGAGAACAACGAATGGGCCGGGTTCACCGCGGATGACAGCCTGACCCTGCGTTGGGCGGAGCGGCAGAACGAAGCCGGCGGGGTGGACCTGCACCGCATTACCGACGGGGTGATTTCCGACGAGCCGGATGAGGTCATCCCGATGGATGACACGCTGACCAGCGGCCTTGGTGGCTACACCACCGATGGCAAGACGCTCTACTGGCTCGACAGCCGCGGCCGCAACACCGGCGCGCTCTATGCCGAGGATACCGAAACGGGCGAGCGCACCCTGGTGGCCGAGGATGACCGGGCGGATATCGGCGGCACGTTGAGCCATCCGATCACCGGCGTGGTGCAGGCCTATTCCGTCACCTACCTGCGCACCGAATGGCATTGCTTCGACGAAGGCATCAAGGCCTCGCTCGATTGGCTGCGCGAACAGCTCGATGGCGATTTCGGCGTGCAGTCGCGCACCGATGACGACACCAGGTGGCTGGTGTGGAACGACCCGCTGACCGCGCCGATCCGCAGCTTTATCTATGACCGCGAAGCCGATACGCTGAGTCTGTTCTACGTCACCAAGCCGGAACTGGAAGGCAAGCCCCTGCAACCCATGCACCCGCGCGAAATCCCGGCGCGGGACGGCCTCACCCTGCCCTCCTATCTCACCCTGCCGGCCAATTGCGACGATGATGGCGACGGTATTCCCGATACGCCGGTGCCGATGGTGCTGGTGGTCCACGGCGGACCGTGGGCACGCGATGGCTATGGATACAACCGCACGCACCAATGGCTCGCCAATCGCGGCTATGCGGTGCTTTCGGTGAACTTCCGCGGCTCGACCGGCTTCGGCAAGGACTTCGTGAACGCGGCAAACCTGCAATGGTCCGGAACCATGCATGACGACCTGATCGATGCGGTGAACTGGGCCGCGGATGCAGGCATTGCCGACAAGGACAAGGTTGCCATCATGGGCGGTTCCTATGGCGGCTATGCCACGCTGGTGGGCCTCACCTACACGCCGGAAACCTTCGCTTGCGGGGTGGACATCGTCGGCCCCTCCAACCTCGAGACCCTGCTGGAGACCATCCCGCCCTATTGGGAACCGATGGTGAAGCAGTTCCACGAACGCATGGGCAACCCGACAACGCCCGAAGGCAAGCAGTTGCTGATCGATTGCAGCCCGCTGCACAAGGCGGACAAGATCGTGCGCCCGCTGCTGATCGGCCAGGGCGCCAATGATCCCCGCGTGAAGCAGTCCGAAAGCGACCAGATCGTCTCCGCCATGGAAAGCCACGGCATCCCTGTCACCTATGTGCTGTTCCCCGATGAAGGGCACGGATTCCATCGCCCGGAAAACAACATCGCCTTCAACGCGATTACCGAAGGATTCCTGGCCAGATGTCTTGGCGGGCGTGCAGAACCCGTCGGCGATGTGCTAGACAAGTCGACGGCGCAAATCCCCACGGGGCAGGAGTTCGTAAAGGGCCTCTGACAAGCACGACAGTCATGCGCCAGCGGGAGAGCGGATGGCGCAGGATAGAGTGCAGGCCGCAAAGGCCATTTTCATCACCGGCGGCGCATCGGGCATCGGGCGCGCCATTGCCATCCGCTATGCGAGCGAAGGCTGGCTGGTGGGGCTTGGCGATGTGAACACCGCCGGCATGGCAGAGACGCAGGCGCTGCTGCCTGAAGGGCGCAGCCACGCTTTTCGCCTTGACGTGACAGATGCCGCGCAATGGCAGGACGTGCTGGCTGCCTTCACCGGCCATACCGGCGGCAGGCTGGACGTTCTGGCCAACAATGCGGGCCTTCCATCAGGCGGGCCGCTGGCCGAACTGACGCTGGAGGAGCTCGACGCGCTGATCGATGTGAACCTGCGCGGCGTGTTCTATGGCGCGAAGGCGGCCTACCCCTTCCTCAAGGCGGCTGCGCCGGGCAGCTGCCTGCTCAACACGGCCAGCGCGGCGGCCTTTTACGGCATGGCCAACCAGAGCATATACGGCGCGACCAAGGCCGGCGTCCGCTCGATGACGGAATCGCTGGAAGCCGAATGGGCCGATGAGGGCATCAAGGTGCGATCGCTGATGCCCAGCTTCATCGACACGCCGCTGCTGCAGAACCCGCCGAACCGCAGCCGCAACAGCCCCATCCGCGATGCGGTGGTGGCAGCAGGCCTGGAATTCACGCCGGTCGAAGTGGTGGCCGATGAAGCATGGCGCGCAGTGCACGAAAGCCCGATCCACCGCGTGATCGGCAAATCGGCCCGCAGGATCAAGCGGGTGGCCAAATGGGCCCCGCAATACCTGCGCCGCCGGGCAAGGATGCTGGCCGATGCCCACAATGCGGCAGAACCGGATTAGGCCAGCGCGTCGATCGCCTTTGCCATTCGCGCGTCGCGGGCCGACAGGCCGCCCGCATCATGCGTCGTCAGCGTGATCGACACGCGGTTGTAGACATTCGCCCATTCGGGATGATGGTCCTGGCTTTCCGCCAGCAGCGCGACCCGGCTCATGAAGGCCCAAGCCTCGCTGAAATTGGCAAACCTGAAATCCCGGCAGATGGCCAGGCCGTCCTCGCGCAGGCTCCAGCCGGGATGTTCGGCCAGCAATTGCCCGGTTTCGCTGCCCGTGAGTTTTTCCACCGCCATGATGATCCTCGCTTTCTTGTCGTAGGCGCGAGTCTGCCCTAACGCTTCGGCGCATGGAAGCCTGCCGCCTTGCCGCAAGTGATATTGCCTGCCGACGCGGGGACCGGTTGTTGTTTGCCCGCCTGTCCCTTTCGCTGGAAGGTGGCGAGGCGCTGCAGGTGGCCGGCGCCAACGGTATCGGCAAGTCCAGCCTCATCCGCATCCTTGCCGGCCTGCTGCGCCCCTTTGAAGGCAAGGTGGAGCGCGAGGGTATGATCGGCCTGCTCGATGAACGCCCCGCGCTCGACAATGACCAGCCGCTGGGCAAGGCGCTGTCCTTCTGGACGAAGCTGGACGGCCATGAAGCGCCGATGGGACGGCTTGGCCTTGCCGCGCTTCAGGATGTGCCCGTGCGATACCTCTCCACCGGCCAGCGCAAGCGCGCCGCCCTGGCGCGGCTGATCAGCCAGCAGGCCCCCATCTGGCTGCTCGACGAACCGCTCAACGGGCTGGACGTGGACGCCGTGAAGCTGTGCGAGGAACTGGTGGGCGAGCATTGCGCGGCCGGCGGGATCGCGGTGATCGCCAGCCACCAGCCCTTCACCCTCAAGGCCATGCAAACGCTCAGTCTGGCGGAGCACGCCTTGTGAGCATGATCGCCACCTTGCTGAAGCGTGACCTTGGCCGCTTCCTGCCCGGCACCACCAGCGGCGGCACGCTGCTGCCGCTGCTGTTCTTCCTCGCCGTGGCGATGCTCTATCCCTTTGCCGTCGGCCCCAATGCCACGCTTCTTGCCGCGACCGGCGGCGGGGTGATCTGGGTGGCCGCTTTGCTCGCCGCGATCCTGCCGCTGGACCGCTTGCTGGCGAGCGACGTGCATGAAGGCTTCTTCGACCAATGGGCCCTGCGCGGCATTTCCGAAGAAGTGGTGGTGGCCGTGCGCCTGCTGGCCCACTGGCTCAGCTTCGGGCCGTTCATCATGCTTGCCGCCATCCCCGCCTCGGCCCTCGTCGGCATCGACGGCGAGACCTTGCGCATTGTCGAACTGGGGCTGCTGGCCGGCACGCCGGGCCTTGCCGCGATCGGCATCATCATTGCAGCGATCACCGTGGGCCTGCGCAGCGGGGGTGCGGCCCTTTCCGGCCTGCTGGTGATCCCGCTTGCCGTGCCGCTGCTGATCTTCGGCGCGGGCGCCCTGTCCACCGGCGGCGATGGCGGGCTTGCCCTGACAGCGGCGATCAGCCTGTTGCTGGTGGCGCTTGCTCCCTTTGCCGGGGGAGCCGCGATCCGCGCCGCGCGTGAGGGATGATTGCCGCGCTCGGCCAGGGCCGGGTGTATACGCCAGACGATTGCGCCGGGCTTCCATCCGAGCCGGGTGCCTATGTCCTGCTGATCACCTTGTCGGAACAACACAGGGGCCGATTTGCCGGAAAGGACTTCACCCTTGAACCGGGACGCTATGCCTATTGCGGCAGCGCCAAGGGTCCGGGCGGGATCGCTGCCCGCGTGGGCCGCCATTTCCGCCGCGACAAGAAGGCACACTGGCACATCGACCAGCTGACCATCGCGGCAGCGTCGATCAGCGCCCTCGCCTATCCGGGACAAGGCGAATGTGCACTGATGGCGCGGCTGGTTGAAGCGGGAGCCAGCGTCCCCTTTCCCGGCTTCGGCAGTTCGGATTGCCGCCTATGCGCGGCGCACCTTGCCTGCCTTACATAGGTGGTTCGTATCCGGAGACCTTGAGGCTCATCATGTAGGTGACGAGTTCCTCGATCTGCGGGCGGTTCAGCTCGAAATCCATCTCTTCGGGATAGTTGTGCGCATCGATCAGCCAGGTGCGCAAGGTATCCTTGGTGAGGTCCGGATCGTTGACGATGCTGGGCCATTCCGGTGCCCGAACATCGGGGGACAGGGCATTGTGATCGACTGCATGGCATCCGCCGCAGGCTGCCTGCGCGAAGGCATGGACATCGCCGTAGACCGGGCGTTCAACCCGCTCCGGCGTGTCGGCGGATGTCGTCTGGCAGGCGGCAAGCGCGAGGAGGCCAGCAATTGCGGTGAGCGATCTTACCATTGCAGGTCCACCCATACATCACGATCGAGCACCCAGCCATCCTCTTCCATCACCCAGATGTGGGCAAATCGCCCGCCACCCAGCGGCACGCCGGTGTTGCGATCAAGCACCTGGTAGTTGCCGTGGACCAGCATCATCTCGTTATCGACCACGCTGTCGGTCACGTTGAGAACGGTGATCGGGTTGGCGCGGTCCATGTCCGCCGCCCAGTAATCGCCGATGGCGGCCTGGCCGATAAAGCGGCCTTCGCGATGGATGTAGAGTTCCGCATCGTCGGCATAGAGTTCTGCCAGCGCGGGAACATCCACGCTGTTGTAGGCTGCCGTCCAGCGGTTGGCGAGTTCCTGCACGCGTGCCTGACCTTCGGCATCCTGCGCGAGTGCCGGGGTGGCAAGTGCCGCGGCGCCAAGGGCCAGGGCAGCGATGATAGAGCGAGCGACCATAACCATTCTCCTTGTTGTCAAACCGAGAATGGCAGCGACTAGGCCTTACGCATTGACCCTCGTCAATAGGGTGGCTTGTGCCGTCCCGTCGGGCTTTCGGTAAAGATCTCGCAGCCGTCCTCGGTAATGCCGATCGAGTGTTCGAACTGGGCCGAAAGGCTCTTGTCCCGCGTCACGGCGGTCCACCCGTCATTCAGCAGCTTAACGGGCGCGCGGCCGAGGTTGATCATCGGTTCGATGGTCATGAACATGCCGGCCTTCAGTTCCGGCCCGGTCCCGGCGCGGGCGGCATGCACCACTTCGGGCGCATCGTGGAACAGGCGGCCAAGGCCATGCCCGCAGAATTCACGAACCACGCCGTAGCGATGGCTTTCCGCATGCGCCTGGATCGCCGCGCCGATATCGCCCAGCCGCGCACCTGGGCGCACCTGCTGGATGCCGATCATCAGGCATTCGTAGGTCACCTCCACCAGCTTTCGCGCCTTCAGCGGCACATCGCCGACCAGGAACATGCGGCTGGTATCGCCGTGCCAGCCGTCCAGCAGCGGGGTGACGTCGATATTCACGATGTCGCCGGACTTCAGCTTCTTGGGTCCGGGGATGCCGTGGCACACGACATGGTTGATCGAGGTGCAGCAACTGTGCGTGAAACCGCGATAGCCCAGCGTTGCCGGGACCGCGCCGGCATCCAGCATCATTTCGCGCACGAAGGTGTCCAGTTCCTCCGTCGTCACGCCGGGCTCGACCTTGTCCGCCAGCGCATCGAGGATTTCGGCAGCGAGCCGTCCGGCCTTGCGCATGCCTGCAAAGCCTTCCGGCCCGTGGAGCTTGATTGTCCCGTCACGATAGACGGACATGTCATCGGTTACGTGCTGATATTCGACCATGGGAGGGCATGTAGCGCCTCAACGCCGCAATTGCGACTCCCCTTCAATTCACGAGGATCTCATCGTCGCGATACTCGTGGCGGGTGCAGCGGTTCTGGAAATCGTCCGCCTTTGCATCCAGCTGGGCCAGCACTGCATCGAACTGCCCGCGCATCCGGTGGATGATCGCCATCGGGAACACTGCCGTTCCGCGATAATCGCCGCCTGCATCGTCATAGATATTGAAGCGCAGTTCCTCACGTTCTCCAGCCCAGCGCAGCAGCGGCGCAAGCCTGATCGAAGCCGCTGCCGCGCGGGCCCGAAAACGGTTCATGCCAATCGCGAAGGCACCATCATGGAGGGAGCCATCGACAGTCAGCACGACCGGGCGCTTGAGGCGCTGCGGCGAATCCCAGGACAAGTGCAAACGGCCCGCCTCGAAGGCTTGCGGCCCACTTGGCCCTGACCAATAGGCATGAAGGTTTGCGGGCGAAGCCTGCACGTAGTCGTCGAACATGAGCGGCTCTGTGCTGAGCCAGACGACGGATTCGGTCCGCGATCCGCCGTGGTCGACAACCAGCGTGCCGCTGGCGCTCAGTGCGCCTTGCTCCACTTCCGCCTCGCAGCGGTAGAAGAACTGTCGCTCATCACCGAAGGGGCCGGCGGCCTCGTCCTGCTGGCCCCATGCCGCGCCTGTTGGCGTGGCAGCAGCAAGCAAAAGGGCAAGCCAGCGCAGCATGTCACCGCGCCGCAAATGCGCTGCGATAGTCTTCTTTCACCACTTCCAGCACAGCGGGGGTGACGGGGAAGGTGAACTCGAACGAACCCTCGGCATAGGGTCCGGCGACATAGGGGCCGATCTGCACGCCGATGCGGTTGAAGGCCCGGCCGTTGGAAGAACCGAGCAGGACCGTCGTCTCCCGCAAGGGCACGCACTGGTCGAACATGTCATCGCTGCCATCTGCCACTTGTTCGCCGCGCCGCCTGGCGCGCTCGCCATTCAACTGCTCGCAGAACCTTCCGGCCAACACCTCATCCAGCGCGTCCAGGCTGGTGAAGAAATCGTCAGGCTGCATCGCGCGCCCTGCCTCCCTGTCCCAGACAAGCGAACCGAAGCCGTAGATGCCGTGGGCGCCGCCGGTATAGGATTCATGGGCGGACGACAGGCTGAGGAAACGCGGCGTATCGGCAACCACCGACCATTTCGTGCTGCTCGAATACTTGTTGAAGGGAAAGCCGTCGTCATGGGCCGCCTCGCGCGCTTCGGCGCTCTGGGCAGCCAGTTCGGCCCGCCCCGTGGCAAGCCGGGCGCTCAGCAACTCGGCCAGTTCGGGAATGTTGCCGGCCTCGGCCGGATAGGCATATTCGAACAGGAAGTCGTCCGTCTCCTCGGCTACCGAACGCGCGCCGAGGACGAGCATGGGTGACGCTTCGCCACCCGGCACCGGTGTCGAATCGGGAGTTGGAGAATCGCTTGGCTCGATCGTCGGGCTCTCCGCGCGACATGATGCGAGCAGCAACGCTGCCGAAAAAATCAGACAAACTCGACCCATGACCCTAACTGACTGCCTTCCCAAAACTGTCCCATGCGGGCAGAGAGGCGCTTATGAGCGTAAAATGTGATCTTATCCAGCCGGATCGTGGACAGGATGCTGTCGCGATCCATCTTGTCAACAAGGACGGTTTTGCCGATTTTGCCAAGAATCTCAGTGGCCCACAGCGCGCGGCGCTGTCAGCACAGAAGTTCAACGGCGGCGGATACCAGGTGGGCATCGTGCCTGACGGAGACGGCTGGTTCGCCGTTGGCGGAGTGGCCAATCCGCAGGACCTTTCCAGCTGGTGCCTGGCCAAGCTGGCGGAAAGCCTGCCGGGCGGCACCTATCGCCTCGCCAATGGCGATCCCGGCGCGGCGAGCTTCGGCTGGCAGAGCGCGCAATATGTGTTCGACCGCTACAAGAAGGACGATGATCCGCAGACCGATCGCATCCTGTTGACCGGCGAAGTCGGGCGGATCCCCTCGATGCAGGCCGAAGTGCAGGCCTGCGCGCTGGTGGCGGACATGGTCAATACGCCGGCAGAGGACATGGGCCCCGAGGCGATCGAGGCGGAGGCGGCCAAGCTGGCAGGCGCGCATGGCGCAAGGCTGGACGTGGTGCGCGGCGATGCGCTGGTGACCGGCTTCCCGATGGTGCACGCAGTGGGCCGTGCAGCCGCGCGCGAGCATGCCCCGCGGCTGATCGAACTGAACTGGGGTGACGAGAGCCATCCGCGCATTGCAATTGTCGGCAAGGGCGTGGCCTTCGATTCGGGCGGGCTCGATATCAAGCCTGCGTCCGGCATGCTGCTGATGAAGAAGGACATGGGCGGCGCGGCGCACGCCCTGGCGCTGGCCAAGCTGGTTATGGAGGCCGGCCTCAAGGTGCGCCTGCAGTGCCTCGTCCCGGCCGTCGAGAATGCCATTTCGGGCAATGCCTTCCGCCCCGGCGATGTGCTCTCCAGCCGCAAGGGGCTGACCGTGGAAATCGGCAATACCGATGCCGAAGGCCGCCTGATCCTGGGCGATGCGCTGACCTACGCCAGTGAACAGGGGCCGGAATTCATCATCGACTTCGCCACCTTGACGGGCGCTGCGCGCGTGGCCGTGGGGCCGGACCTGCCCGCCCTGTTCACCCGCCGCGACGAAACGGCGGACGAACTGCTGGCTGCCGGGCGTGCGCATGACGATGCGCCCTGGCGCCTGCCCCTGCACGCTCCCTATGCCGAGTGGCTGAAGTCGGACATCGCCGATACCAACAACACCCACACGAACGCCTTTGCCGGAGCCAGCGTCGCGGCGAGCTTCCTCGACAAGTTCGTGGGCGAAGGCATCGACTGGGCCCATTTCGACACCTTCGCATGGCGTCCGGTGGCCAAGCCCGGCAGGCCCAAGGGCGGCGCGGCGCTGGGCCTGCGTGCAGCCTTCCACACTCTCAAGCAACGCTACGGTTAGGGCCCGGACGTGCAGCAAACTTGCTCCACGGCGCGCCCGCGTCTAATCGCGGCCTCCATTGATCTCTTGTGGATATGGATGTGACAGGTTCTGCAACGCCCGCCGACGCGCTGGAAACCCACGCGCAGGGCCCCTTCATACTCTCCGGCCCGGTCGTCCGGCCTGACGAGACTCGCGTGCCCTTGCGCGGCGACCTGGCGCATATCGGGCTCGCCGGGAAATACTTCGTGCCGCACTATGCCGTGCCGCAACCGCGCACTGTCATGCCCGGTGGTGCCGCGCTGCGCAGCGCACCATCGGAAGGTGCGCCGGAACTGTGCACCCTGATGGAAGGCGATTCCTTCGAGCTGCTGGACATCACCGGCAGCTGGGCCTGGGGCTGCCTGTCGCTGGAAGGCCCGGTGGGCTATGTCCATGTCGACAGGCTGGAACCGGTCACGAAATGACGCAGACGATCTTCATCGATGGCGGCGCAGGCACGACCGGGCTGGAAATTGCCGACCGGCTGGCAGGGCGCAGCGAGTTCACGCTCGTCGTTCTGGATGACCAGCAGCGCAAGGACCCTGATGCCCGGCGCGAGGCGCTGAACGACAGCGACTTCGCGATATTGTGCCTGCCCGATGATGCCGCGCGCGATGCGGTGGCGATGATCGACGAAGGCAGCAGGACGCGGGTAATCGATGCCAGCACCGCCCATCGCACGGCTTCGGGCTGGATCTACGGCTTTCCCGAACTGGTGGGCAAGCAGGTGGTGGCCGGTGCCGAGCGCGTATCAAACCCCGGCTGCTATCCCACCGGCTTCCTGGCGCTGATCGCCCCGCTGATCCGCAACAAGCTGCTCAGCCGCGATTGGGCCTACAGCGTCAACGCCGTCTCCGGATATTCGGGCGGCGGCAAGGCGCTGATCGGGCGCATGGAGGAAGATCCCGACATCGCCTACATGGCCTATGCGCTGAAGCTGGGCCACAAGCACATCCCGGAAATGCAGCAGAAATCGGGCCTGACCCATCCGCCCGTGTTCTGCCCCGCCGTGATCCCGGCCTTCCGCGGCATGGTGGTGGAGGTTCCCCTGCCGCTGGAAGCCATGCGTGCCGCTGCCCGGCCGGACGAGATGCGCGATGCGCTGCGCGAATATTACGCCGACAGCCCTGTGGTGCATGTCGCCGAGGAAGCCCCGGCCGAATTGCTGATCCGCAAGTCCGACAAGCCGAGCGACAGGCTGACCGTGCATGTCTTTTCCGACGAGGCAGGCCAGCAGGCGCGACTGGTGGCGGTGCTGGATAACCTCGGCAAGGGAGCAAGCGGCGCGGCCGTGCAATCGCTCAACCTGATGGCCGGCTGCGAGGAAACCGCGGGGCTGCAGCTCTAGGAACGCATGCCTGCCTAAATATTGGGCAGGTCACTGCCAAAATATTGTGCAACATTTGTGCAGTCTGAAGGCATTTTTATTGCCCGCGATTTGCAAAAATGATTCCAATCTTGCGAATACGCCCTTTAAGAACGGCGCGCGATTGTCTAGGCCCGCATGTCGAGGCTTGGCATGATTCTTGTAACGCTTTGTTTACGGGTTCGGTCGGCCGGGAAGGGATGGCCGGTCCAAGGTCGACGAAGCAGGCAGGAAAGACGTGAAAAAGATTGAAGCAATCATCAAGCCGTTCAAGCTGGACGAGGTAAAGGAAGCGCTGCACGAAGTCGGCGTTTCCGGCATCACCGTGACCGAGGCCAAGGGCTTCGGGCGCCAGAAGGGGCATACCGAACTCTATCGCGGCGCGGAATATGTCGTCGATTTCCTGCCCAAGGTGAAACTGGAAGTCGTGGTTCCCGATACGCTGGCGGAAAACGTTGTGGAAGCGGTGGCCAATGCCGCGAAGACCGGCCGCATCGGTGACGGCAAGATCTTCGTTTCCGACATCCAGACAGCGCTGCGCATCCGCACCGGCGAGCAGGACGACGCCGCCATCTGATCAAGCACAGTAATTCCATTTGAGCCGGGACCGTCCGGCCACAACACAAGACCTCAAAAAAGATCACACGATCAAGGAAGGAAATGACATGTCGAGTGCATCCGATATCGTAAAACGGATCAAGGACGAGGAGATCGAGTGGGTCGATGTCCGCTTCACCGATCCCAAGGGCAAGTGGCAGCACCTTTCCATGTGCGCCAGCGTCGTCGATGAAGACATGCTTGAAGAAGGCATGATGTTCGACGGCTCGTCCATCGAAGGCTGGAAGGCCATCAACGAATCCGACATGATCCTGAAGCCGGACCTGGACTCGGTCTACATCGATCCGTTCAGCGCCACGCCGATGATGATCATCAACTGCGACATCGTGGAACCTTCGGACGGTTCGTTCTACGGTCGTGACCCGCGTTCCACCGCCAAGCGCGCCGAAGCCTACCTGAAGACCACCGGCATCGGTGACACCGTCTATGTCGGCCCGGAACCGGAATTCTTCATGTTCGACGATGTCCGCTTCGAGGACGGCTATGCCGGTTCGGGCTTCGCCATCGACGATATCGAACTGCCGACCAACACCGGCAAGGAATACGAAGCCGGCAACCTGGGCCACCGCCCGCGTGCCAAGGGCGGCTACTTCCCGGTCGCTCCGGTCGATTCCTGCATGGATATCCGCGCCGAAATGGTCACCACCATGATGGAAATGGGCCTGCCCATGGACAAGCACCATCACGAAGTGGCCTCGGCACAGCACGAACTGGGCATCACCTTCGGCCAGCTGGTGGAAACCGCTGACCGCGTGCAGATCTACAAGTATGTCGTGCAGCAGGTCGCCCAGGCCTATGGCAAGACCGCCACTTTCATGCCCAAGCCGATCCGCATGGACAACGGCTCCGGCATGCACACCCACATGTCGATCTGGAAGGACGGCAAGCCGACCTTCGCTGGTGACGGTTATGCCGGCCTGTCGGAAACCTGCCTCCACTACATCGGCGGTGTGATCAAGCACGCCAAGGCCGTGAACGCCTTCACCAACCCGACCACCAACTCCTACAAGCGTCTGGTGCCGGGCTTCGAAGCTCCCGTGCTGCTGGCCTACTCGGCCCGCAACCGTTCGGCTTCCTGCCGTATTCCCTACGGCTCGGGCGAAAAGGCGAAGCGCGTCGAATTCCGCTTCCCCGATCCGCTGGCGAACCCGTACCTCGCCTTCTCCGCGCTGCTCATGGCTGGTCTCGACGGTATCGAGAACAAGATCCACCCGGGCGATGCCATGGACAAGAACCTGTACGACCTTCCGCCGGAAGAGCTGGCAGAAGTGCCCACGGTTTGCGGCAGCTTGCGTGAAGCACTGGAAGCCCTGGAAGCCGACAATGACTTCCTGACCAAGGGCGGCGTGTTCACCAAGGACCAGATCGATGCCTACATCGAACTGAAGTGGGAAGACGTCTATCGCACCGAGCAGACCCCTGCACCGGTCGAATTCGACATGTATTACAGCAGCTAAGCCCAGCGCTTGTTGCACAAGAAAAAGGGCCGTCCGGGAAACCGGGCGGCCCTTTTTCGTTTCGGCGAAAAGGCGGCGCTCCTCACCGCATCATCAGCATCCCGCGTCGGCCGACCACGATGAAACAGGCCAGCAGCATCAACGACCAGAGCATGGTCAGCCAGTCGAGCGGCTGCGGCGCAGGGACAAAGCCCAGATGCGCCAGCAGCGCCCAGGTGCCGCCCACGCCCAGCACGAGGTAATAGGAAAGCGAAGCGCAATCGCGCCCCATGGCACGCATGAACTCGTCCTGCAGTTTCCAAGCCTTGATCGAGATCCACGTGGCGATGATCGCAAGGGCGACATAGATTCCGAGCGCCACACCGGGAGCGATTATCGCCGCCGCGCCGGCCAGCGCCACCACGATAAGCGCAATTCCCGCGCCGGCCATGCCGACGGCCGAATAGGCTAGCATCGGGCGCTGTTCCTCCAGTTCTTCAGCATCTTCGACGTTGAGAAATGTCGCGCCCGCCTTCGGACTGAGGACACCCACGGCCACGGCGATGAGCACATATATCACGCCAACGAGCACGGCGATCTCCACCGATTCCCCGAAATCGGCAATCGCACCCGAGTCCATCAGGTGCAGGGCACGCAGGGCGCCCAGGAAACCGGCAACTGCACCCAGCCCCGCGGCAGAAAGGGTCTTTTTCCAACGGCGCGTTTTCTCAGCCGCTTCGAACTCGATATCGGTCATGTTTCGGGCTCCCAATCGTCGACAAACAGGTCGGGCACGCTCACGCCGAACAGTTTCGCCATGCGCAGTGCCAGCGGCAGCGAAGGGTCGTACTTGTCGGTCTCCACCGCATTGATGGTCTGCCGCGAAACGCCCAGCCGCCTTGCCAGTTCACCCTGGCTCCAGCCCTTTCTCTCGCGATGTTCCTTCAAGTGGTTTTTCACTGAATCACCTCGTTGCATTGTAAAGAACTCTTTACTGTAAAGACCTCTTGTCAGTCAAGAGCTCTTTACAGGCCTTTCCTACAACCTTCCCCGCTGCCTAGCGCCGTCAGCGAATCCAACGCAGACGGAGGAGAGACCATGCCCCGCAAACCCCTGTTCGACACCGTCCGCACCATGCTCGGGCGCGGCTTCAGCCGAAGCGAGATCGAGGCGCTCGACAACTCGGCGGACATTCTGCTTCGGGACAGTGTTCCATGTGTTCCATCGACCAAGACATCACAGGGCGCATCGCCATCCCAAATTGGCCCGGACGGCATTGCGCTGATCAGGCAGTTCGAGGGCTGCGCAAAGCGGCGGGCGGACGGGATGTTCGAGGCCTATCCCGATCCCGGAACCGGCGGCGATCCCTGGACCATTGGCTGGGGCGCAACGGGTGACGGCATCGGCCCCGGCACGGTGTGGACCAGAGCGGAGTGCGACCAGCGGCTGGAGGCCGACCTTGCCCGCTATGCGCGACAGGTTGCCCGCGCCATCGGTGATGCGCCAACCAGCCAGCAGCAGTTCGATGCGCTGGTTTCCTTCCATTACAACACCGGCGCCATCGGCAAGGCAACGCTTACCCGCAAGCATGTGGCGGGCGATCATGCGGGGGCCGCGCGCGAGTTTGATCGCTGGGTCTATGCCGGTGGACGGGTAATGAAGGGACTGGTGCGCCGCCGCGCCGCCGAACAGGCGCTTTATCGCCGCGGGTGAACCCCGGCCTCAGTAGTCCTTGCTGATCTCGGCAGCGGCAAAACCGCGCCCCAGCGTGCTGATCGAACCGAGCAAAGAGAGCCAGCTGGTCACGCGGAACTCAAGCTCGGTGGCGCTGTAACCCTGCCCGTCGGTAATCAGTTCGGCATAGAGCCTGCGGGTGATGTTCTTGCCCAGTGCCACCGAAGTGCCGCGATCGAGCGCAGGATCGGCCGGGACGATGCGCAAGCGGTCCAGCCCGATGGCCGAACGCAACCGGTTGATCGGGTCCATACCGCCGCCGCCACGCAGCGATGCCAGCGCGGCACCGAGTTGCACCGCATCGGTTGCGGAGAGATCCGTCACCGACCCGCCGAACAGCAGCCGTGCCAGCAGCTCTTCCTGCGGCAGGGCTGGCGAGGAAGAGAAGGTGATTTCCGGCCGGCTGGCGCGACCCTGCACACTCACGTCCACTTCAAGGCCGTTGACATCGGTCTCCGCCAACAGGTCCAGCCTCGGCTCCGGCGGCTCACTCTCGTCAAAGTCGATCCGGCCGCGCGTCAATTCGAAGCGCGTTCCGGCAAAGGAATAGAAACCCTGCCGCGGCACGATCCGCACCTCGCCCCCGATGCGCGGATCGGAAGTCGTGCCACGCAGGCGCAGCTCGCCGCTCCATTCGCTGTCGAGACCCATGCCGTCGACCTTGATCCCGCGCGAAGCCGTAGCATCGATCAGGTAGCGCCAGGGCCGTGCGGCCCGTTGCACCGGGCGCACGTCGACAGGCAGGTTGATCTCCTCGATCGCGATGTCGGGCAGTTCCACCGTCTCGTCGGCGCTGGCCAGTCGCCATTCGGCGCTGCGCACCGTCAGCCTTCCCGCGATGGTCCCGCCGATGCCGTTCGACACGATGCGCAAGGGGCCGGATACGGTGGCGCCCATGCCGGGCAGTTGCAGGATGCGGGCATTGGCCGCCGCAATGCGGATATCGAGCTGCGGCCCGCGTTCGCGAGTCATGCCCGAAAGATCGACGAAGCCGCTGCCACTCACGGTCCCGCCATTGGGGGACTGTCCGGCAAAGCGGGTCAGCTGGAGGCGCGAGCCATTGAAGCGGCCGCTGGCGGAAAGGGCGGAAATATCGGTTCCGGTCAGCGCGCTTTGCAAGTGCAGGTCGTCTCCCCGCAAGGAACCGCTGACTTGCGGATTGCCGAGCGTGCCGCGCGCATTGGCGGCCACATCCAGCCGCCCGCTGATATCGATCATGTCGAGCGCGGCAAGCCGCCACAGTGCTTCGGCCGGCCCGCCGTAACGCAGCTGGCCGAACAGCTCGCCCGCATAGAGGCGCTGGATGAGCGAGCCTTCTTGCGGAAGGTTGGCGATGCGCGCGTCCAGCCGGCCATCGATACTGCCGCCGTTCTCAAGAACTGCGCGCGCTTGCAGCAATTGCGGCGACAGGTCGATTACTGTGGCAATGTCCATCGGGCGCGAGGTGAGGAGCAGGCCGGAGCGCGTCAGCTGCTCGACCAGCAGGCGCCCCTGGCCGGTGGGCAGGCCGTTGCTGTCCTGCGCGAAATCGACCGTGCCCGAGATCGTCCCGCCAAGACCCGAGCCTTCCACCGCAAGGTCCGCCAGCGAGATCGGCATGTCTTCAAGGCTCAGGCGGCCCGACATCCCCTGTTCCCCGCCGAAGCGACCACGCAGGACTGCAAAGCCGTTGCCGTAACCAAGCTGCGTGCGTTGCAACTGCCAGCCACCGTCCTCGGTCTTGTCGAGCACAGCGCGGCGCGGCATCGAAATGGCATCGCCGGCATAGGAACCGCGCGCGGCAAACGAGATGCGATCGGCTTGCGCTTCGCCGTTAAGGAACAGCTCGAAGCGGCTGCCGCGCCGCCCGGAGAGAGCGGCATTGAAGCTGCCCACCCCACCGCGCAGCTGCGCATCGGCGGCCATGCGGCCAAGGAAGAAATTGCCCCACGAAATGCCCTGGGCGCTCATTTCGCCTTCCAGCGTCGTGGCATCGCCTCCGATAAAACCGCGCATGTCCATATCGGCGCTCGCAAGGGTGAGCAGGTTGTCCCCTCCGCCAAAGGTGGCGTTGCGCGCCCTGAGATCGATATCGAAGGCTTGCCCGCCGGGCCGGGCGGCAAGGCCGATGGCGCCATTCACGCCGCCCCGCGAGAGGCCGAGCTGGCCGGAAAGCCCGCCATCGACCATCCGCAAATCGCCGACGAGGCGCGTTTCCACCACGTCGAGGCGTTTGACCAGCAAGCGCGTGTCCCCGCTGTCAGATGGCAGCAGGTCGATCTCGCCATCGAACGGGCCGAGGATCGATGCCCCCGAAGTCCGTATCGCAAACCCCGCCTCCGTTGGTGCAAGCGAAACGCTGACATCGGCAAGGTCAGCCGCCGGCAGCGGGCTGGCAAGGACCAGATCGGCATAGGGCCCGGCAGGGGTCAGGCGGGCATCGCCGGCGAACGGACCATAGGTGCCATGCGTGCCGGTGTAGGAAAGGAGCGTCTCCTCACCCTCCAGCCGCCCTTCGAGCATGGCTTCCACTTCCGCGCCTTCGACACGCATGGCCGCAAAACTGAGCGGAGCAGTGCCGCTGACGGCAAGATCACCTGCAAAGCGGACATTGCCGCCCGTCAGCGTTTCGATGGTGGAGTTGTCGAGCCGCGCAACGCGCCCGTCAACCGCAGCATCCAGCGACCATGGCGGGCCACCGCCAATGGCAAAATCGATCCGCGCATCGGCATTGACCAGGCCGACTTCGGTAAAATCGAGGCCCTGGGCGCTGGCAGGACCGGTGAAGCGGAAGCGCCCGGTATCGAAATTGCCACGCATGGCCAGAAGCGCGTTCATGCCGGGAAAGCGGATGGCAAGGTCGTCCGAATCCAGGTTCGAGCCAGCATAGGCCAGCGTGCCGTTGATCGTGCCATTCACCAGGCGCGGATCGAACAGTTCCACGCCAATGCGCACCCGCTCCACCTTCGCCTGCAGCGGGACAACCACTTGCTCGTTCTCAAACCGGGCCGTGCCCTCTTGCGAGATACCCGTAAAGACAACATCGCCGGCAGAGATGCGGCCTATGTCCAGCTGGAGCGGGATTTCCGCCGAGCGGAAAGGCCCGTCCAGTGCGGCAGACAGGCGCACGTCCTCAAGCTCGACGTCGGCACCAAACAGCGTGGGATCCAGCAGCTGGGCCACCAGGCGCAAATCGCGATAGGCATTGTCGGCAAGGTCCAGCCCGCCGTTGCCATCCACATCCACGCCCTGCCCGCGCAATGCGAAGCTGCCTTCCAACGTGCTGTCTTCCAGCGTTCCGGAAGCAGTGAAGGCCAGGCTCTCGCCCAGCGCACGCAAGCCGATGCCCGAGACATAGGCAGACGGGAAGGCCTGGCCCACCAGCCGGTATTGCCCGGTTTCGTTGTAGACATCGAAATCGAGCAGCGGATCGCCACCCTGCAACGCCAGCAGATTGCCTCGCCAGGATGTCCAGCTGCCATCGCCTGCCAGGCGTACGGACAAATCTTCCTGTGCCCCGACCATCGATGCCAGGAAACCACCAGCCGGCGCCTGCCAGTCGAGGTCCAGGTCAAACACGTCACCATCTGGATTGGCATCGACAAGCAGGGCAAACACATCCTCGCCGCCGAACTCACCCTCGGCATCGACGAACACCCGCCCCTGCCGGATATCCGCCTCGGCCCGGAACTGGATCAGGCGCTGTTCGCCCAGCAGGCCTTCGTCCACGGTCAGGTCCTCGATCACCAGGCGATCGATGCGAATGTCGAAATCAGGCAGCAGCGGCGCATCCGGATCGCCCGGAATCAGTTCGGGCACCGATTGGAGGGTGCCGCCGCTGAGCACGAGGTGGCGCACGTCGAGGCCGGTGAAGAACCATTTCCAGGGCCGCCAGTTGAGATCGACCCGTGGCACTTCAAGGAACAGCGTATCTTCCGCATCGCGCAGTTCCACGTCGTTGAACGTCGAGCTCCACAGCACCGAACCCTCTATGGAGCCGACCTTGACGGACAAGCCGGATGTAGGTGCCACCTTGGCGATCTGGTCAACGATGAACTGTCTGCCGGGCGGCGTGTGCAGGAAGGCGATGAACGCAAGCAGGGCAAGGCCGATGGCCAGCACGCCATAGCCAAGCCAGCGCAGGACAAGGCGCAGGATCGGCGCGCGGGCAGGTGCTTTAGCGTCGGGAAGGGTATCTGCCGCACTCATCAGAAGGATTGCCCCAGCGCGACGTAGACGGCGACCGGCGCATCATCCGGCCCGGGGTTGAGCGGCGTTGCCACATCGAGGCGGATCGGGCCGAAATTGGTCTGGTAGCGCAGGCCAAGCCCCACACCCACGCGGATATCGCTGAAGTCGGGCGTGGATCCGCGGGTCACCGACCCCGCATCGACGAAGGGCACGAGCGACAGCGAGTTGTCCAGCATCCCGGTGCGAATGCGCGCTTCGGCGGAAAGCTCCAGCAGCGAACGCCCGCCATTGGGATCGCCAAGCCCGTTGCGCGGCCCGATCGCCTGGTAGCCATAAGCGCGCACCGATCCGCCACCACCGGCATAGAACCGCCGCGACGGAGCGATGTTGAAGATCGGCGTTCCCAGGATCGATCCTGCCCGCGCCCTGGTCGCCAGCACCACGTTGTCGCCCATGCTCTGGTAGTAGGAGAGGTCGAACTGCAGCTTGAGGTAAGTCGAATTGTTGCCATTGAGGCGCGAGAGTTCCGGCGACAGCGCACCGCGCAAGCGCAGGCCCTGCGTCGGGTCCAGAAGGTCATCGCTGGTGTCATACTGGGCATAGCTCGGCAGTGCGGCGACGAGGAAGGTCTGGTTCGGGCTCTTCAGTCCCTTGATCTTCAGCTCCCGTTCGTCCGAGGCAACCAGTTCCAGCCCCATGCCCCAGGACAACGGCTTCTGGAACAACAGCGTGCTAACACGTTCGTAGCTGGTCAGGATGGACAGCGTCTTCGCGTCATAGGCAGCGGTGTCCAGCGTGCTGCCGAAGGCATCGATGGTCAGGATCCTGTCCCGCCCATGGAAATTGTTGCGGCGGAACGTTGCCCCGATCAGCTGTTCCTGGGTGCCGGCAATACCGCGGAAACGCAGCATCCCCTCAGGCGGGAAGAGGTTGCGATGTTCCCAGCTTGCAGCAACGCGAATGCCTTCCTCGCTGCCATAGCCCAGCGATCCGGTGACCGTGCGCAGCGGCGCTTTGGTGAGCGAAACGGCCATGTCCACCGTTCCCGGCTCGCCATCCTGCGGCGGGCTTGTCTCGACCGGGGTGACGGTAACCGAACCGACAAGCCCGGTAGCAAGAATGGCGCGGCGAAGGTCGGTTACATCGCTGCGACGATAGAGGTCGCCTTCATCGAAACGCGCAATCTCGGAAAGGTGCCTGCCTGACAGGAAATCCTCCATGTCGCTGGTCACGGTGCCGAAATTGTACTTGCCCGCAGGCATGACAGGCAGGGTCACATCGCCCTGCTGCCTTTCGTGATCGACAAGCAGCGAGGGTTCATCGACAACGGCGAAGGCATAGCCGCTTTCGGCCAGCACCGTATCGAGTTCGAGGCGCTGGTTGCTGATCGCATCGATCGAGATGAAGTCTCCCGGGAACACCCCATAGGCATCGCGCAGGCCGGCAAAATCCTCGCCCGTGTCGGCAAGGTTCTCGGTATCGACCGTGGCTATCGAGAAACGCTTGCCGGGAATGATCTCGAAACGCGCGACCGGTCCTTCGCCGGCTGCCTCCGCGCCATCGCCGGGCGCAATGATGGTGCGGATCACCTGGGCATCGAAATAGCCGTAGATGCGCAGCATGCGCTGGAGCAGTTCCTCGTCCGCGCGGGCCTGTGCGGTAAGCCGGGCGATGTTCCCGTCATCGTCCAGCGTGCCGATCGAGGACAAGGCCTCGAACCGTTTCGTGAATTCACGGCGCTCGGGAAACAGGGCCTCGTCTTGGGGGAATACCAGCACAAGCTCGTCCGACAGGCGGTAGTCCTGCCCCACCGGCAACGGCGCAATGACATCGGCAAAGTCGGAAAATTCGATCTCTTCAGCCGGCTGGACGGGCTCGACATCGGCCAGTTCAAGCTCGCTCGCAGGCTCCAGCGTCAGCAGCGGCATGTCCTCCATCGGGGAACCGACTTCGAGGACATCCTGCGGCGGACCGGCTGCGGGAGCCGCGTCCTGCGCTCCCTGCCCGGCCCACGCTTCGGGATCAGCCACAGCCTCGGGCGGGATCAGTTCGTCGAGCGAGCGGTTATCCTGCGCGGCCAGCGGCCGGGCCAGCAAGACAAGGCAAAGGCAAAGCGCCGTGGCACAGCGCGACATGCCGCTTGGCACCGCTCCCGTGTCAGGCGAGCTTGTACTGCTTCTGGTCTGAAGGGGCGCCATCCTTGGAGCCGCCCTCCACTTCTTCGGAAGGCTTTCCGCAGGGCTTGCTGACTGCCTGGATAAGGGCATCCTGCTGGGCATCGGACATCCGTGACCATCCATCGGGGCCGAGCTGGTCGAGCGGACGGTAGCGCACCTTGTATTGCATGCGCGGCGAGCCTTCGACCCAATAGCCAAGGTAGACATAGGGAAGGCCCGCTTCCGCCGCGCGGCGGATGTGGTCAAGGATGACAAAATTTCCAAGCCCGCTGCGTCCCTCGCACTCCGGATCGTAAAAACTGTAGATCATCGACAGGCCGTCACCCTGACGATCCGTCAGACAGGCAGCGACCAGGCGCCCGGGGCGACCCTCGGCATCCGGCTCCCTGTATTCTATGACAAAGCTGGAAACCGAAGTGTGTTCCACCATATCTGCATAATCGACCTCGTCCATCGCGGCCATGCCGCCGCCGGGATGCCGGCTGGAGAGGTATTTGCGCAGCAGTTCGTACTGTTCGGAAGTCGCCCAGGGGCGGCATTCGGTCACGATCAGATCGTCATTGCGGCGCAGGGTGCGGCGCTGGGTGGAAGACGGCTTGAATTCCTCCGCCACCACGCGGACCGAAACGCAGGCCCGGCAATCCACGCAGGACGGGCGATAGGCCACCGTCTGGCTGCGACGAAAACCGATCCGGCTGAGCGCATCATGCAGCTGTTCGGCATGCGGGCCCTTCAGCTCGGTGAAGACCTTGCGCTCCGTCTTTCCCGGCAGGTACGGGCACGGCGAAGGGCTCGTAACAAAGAAGCGGGGAAAACGAACTGGGGCCGACACTGGCTTGGCGGTCCTCTCACCTGGAAAAACTGATCAATGACGCGACAACCACGGGGTATGACCCACGGAATCGCAGAGTTGAATCATCTTAACCATAATTCGCGGCAAAAGCAGGGTTAATTTGCACAGGCTTGTGCACCGCGCAGGGCATGCGCCCCGAAACGGGTCACTTCATCCTGAAATTGCTGCGAGAAATGCAGCCGGCCGTCACGAACTGCGGTTGAAGCGTGATCCGACATTGCCCTGCAGGGTGATGACATCGAACTTGTAGCCCGCCTCTTCCAGCGCCTGCAGCAGCCGGTCGCGGGCGCGCTGGTCGCGCACCTCGTATTCGATATCGGTCCGGATGTTCTTGGCTGACAGGTTGCCGAACACGCGCTGGTGCGTCACCTCGATGATGTTCGCCGAATGATCGGTGAAGATCTGCGAGATCCTCGACAGCGCGCCCGCGCGGTCATCCAGCAGCACGCTGACACGGCCGATGCGCCCGCTGCGCACAAGGTTGCGCAGGATCACATTGGCCAGGAAGCGCTGTTCGATATTGCCGCCTGTCAGGATGATGCCGATCTTCTTACCGCGGAACTCGGCGCGCTTGTCGCCATTGCTCTTGGGCAGCAGCGTGGCAAGGCCGGTGGCACCGGCACCTTCCACCACCGTCTTCTCGATATCGAGCAGCAAGGAGATTGCTTCCTCGATCGCGGCTTCCTTCACCACGCGCATGTCATCCACATGTTCCATGATGACCTCGCGGGTGAACCGGCCCGGTTCCTTCACCGCGATGCCTTCCGCCAGCGTGGGCCCGCCTTGCGGCAGGTCCCGACCGGTGAACAGGTTGTAGAAGGCCGGGAACTCCGCCGTCTGCACGCCCATGATCCGGATCTTCGGGTTGATCGCCTTGGCAGCCGTTGCCACGCCGGAGATCAGGCCGCCACCGCCGACCGGCACGATGATCGTCTCCAGGTCCGGCACGTCCTCCAGCATTTCCAGCGCCACCGTGCCCTGTCCGGCAGCGACATGCGGATGATCGAATGGGTGGACGAAGGTGAGGTCGCGCTCGCGCTCCAGCGTGCGGGCATAGGCGCTGGCCTCGTCAAAGGTCTCGCCTTCCAGCACCACGTTGCCGCCCACGCTTTCGGTCATCATCACCTTCACGGTGGGCGTGGTCTTGGGCATCACGATGGTGACGGGGATACCCAGCCGGGTGCCGTGGTAGGACAGGCCTTGCGAATGGTTGCCGGCAGAAGCCGCGATCACGCCGCGTGCCCGCTCTTGTTCCGTCAGCTGCAACAGCGCATTGAGCGCACCGCGTTCCTTGTAGGCCGCGGTATATTGCTGGTTCTCGAACTTCAGCCAGACTTCGGCACCGGTAATGGCGGACAGGGTCTTGCTGTGCAGAGTTGGCGTGCGCACGACAGAGCCCGCGATCCGCTCTGCAGCGGCGCGGATATCGGCGATGTCGAGCATCCCTTGCAAGGTGCCGGTTTCAGTCATGGGCGCAGGCCTATCGCAGATTTTCGCGCAAGGGAAACCCCGCACGTGCCTTTCCACTGGCAAAGATTGCCTTGGCGCGCATTAGCGGGCAGTCAGGCGCGCATGAACAAGTCCCTGAAAATCGCCACGGCAGCGCTGTTGGCATCGGCCCTCCCGGTGCCGGTAATTGCCGAAACGCACCTCGACAATGTCGACGGGATATCGATCCGCCGCGATGGCAGCGTGGATCGCTTCACCGGCATGGTGGTGGATGCCGAAGGGCGCATCGTCGAACTGCTGGATTTCGGCGACAGGCCAACGGTCGATATCGATTATTACGAGGACATGGGCGGGCGCGTCGTGCTGCCCGGCATGGTGGACAGCCACGTCCACGTGATGGACCTGGGCCTGTCGAAGATGACGCTGGACCTGTCGCAGACGCGCAGCCTTGCAGAAGCGCAGGCGCTGGTGGCCGAATATGCCCAGCGCTTCCCCAATCGCCCGTGGCTGGTGGGGCGCGGCTGGAACCAGGAGACATGGGGCCTGGGCCGTTTCCCGACGGCGGCAGAACTGGACGTGGTGAGCGACAGGCCGATCGTGCTTGAACGCGTGGACGGGCACGCCGTCTGGGCCAATTCCGCAGCCCTTGCCGCCGCTGGCATCACCGCGCAGACCGCTGATCCGGCGGGCGGTCGCATCGTGCGGCAAGCAGGATCGCGCGCACCATCGGGCGTGCTGGTGGACAACGCCATGCCGCTGGTCATGGACAAGGTCCCGCCGCCCCGGCCCGAGGACATGGAACAGGCCCTCAACGCTGCCCAGCGCGAGCTGTTCTCCCGCGGTGTCACCGCCGTGGCCGACATGGGGACCACGGTGGAAGACTGGATGGCCTTCCGCCGCGCGGGCGATGACGGCTGGTTGCGGCTGCGGATCATGGCCTATGCGGACAGCGTTCCGGCCATGCTGCTGATCGGCGGCACGGGGCCCACTCCGTGGCTCTATGATGATCGCCTGCGCCTCAACGGCGTGAAACTGCGGCTGGACGGGGCCCTGGGCTCGCGCGGTGCCGTGCTCAAGGCGGATTACCATGACGAGCCCGGCAATCGCGGGCTGGAGGTGCTTGACGGCACGCAGCTGCGCAACTTGAGGAGTCGCGCGTCGATGGACGGCTTCCAGGTCGCCATCCATGCCATCGGCGATGGCGCCAATGCCGAGGCGCTGGCCGCCATCGACCAGCTATCGGCCGACTTTGCCGGCGACAGGCGCTGGCGCATCGAACATGCGCAGGTGGTCTCGCCGGAAGATATCGCGATGTTCGGCCGGCACGGCATCATCGCCAGCATGCAGCCTGTCCACCAGACCTCCGACAGGCTGATGGCCGAAGCGCGGCTGGGGCCGGACAGGCTGGAAGGCAGCTATGCCTGGCGGTCCATCGCGGCAACCGGCGCCCCGCTAGCCTTCGGGTCTGATGCCCCGGTCGAGATTGCCGACCCGCTTGAAGGTATGGCCGTGGCGATCAGCCGAACCGATGCAGCGGGCGAACCCTTCGGCGGATGGATGCCGCGGGAAGCGGTGAGCCGCGAAACCGCGCTGGCAGCCTATACGGCAGGCGGGGCCTATGCCGGTTTTGCCGAAGGGCGCTTCGGCACGCTGGCCGTGGGCGAACGGGCGGATTTCCTGGTTCTGTACGGCGATCCGCTGATTTCCAGCCCGGAGAATATCCGCAGCATCACCCTGCTCGAAACATGGAGCGGCGGGCAGCGCGTATGGTCGGCCGCCGATGCGGAAGACTAGCGCCTAGCCTTCGTTCGGGGCTTTGACGGCCTCGGCGCGATTTTCATCCTCGTCGTCTTCCGCCGCATCTTCCTTCGCGCGCTTGCGTTCACTGAGGTACATCAGGATCAAGGATCCTTCGAACAGCAGCAGCAACGGCGTGGCGAGCAGGATCTGCGAGATCACGTCAGGCGGGGTGATTATCGCCGCCACGGCGAACACCGCCACGATGATATAGCGGCGTGCAGCAGCCAGCTGCTTGCGGTCCACGATCCCCGCCCGGTTGAGCAGCATCAGCAGCACCGGCAGCAGGAAGCTGATCCCGAAAGCGAGGATGAACTGCATCACCAGGTCAAGGTAATCGCCCATCGCGGGCAAGGCCTCGCTCTGCAGCCCGCCGGCAGACCCCTCGAAACCCAGGAACCACTTGAAGGCCGTGGGCATGACGATGAAATAGGCCAGCGACGCGCCCATGATGAACAGCACCGGGGTTGCCAGCAGGAAGGGTAGGAACGCCTTCTTCTCCCGCGCATAGAGGCCCGGCGCGATGAACGCCCACAGCTGGTTGGCGATGATCGGGAAACTGAGGAAGAAGGCAGCGAACAATGCCACTTTCACCTCGACGAAGAAGGCTTCGTAAAGGCGGGTGAAGATCAGCCGTCCCTCGCCTTCGGGGAAAGCCATCGTCAGCGGGCGCACCAGCAGGCCGAATATGTCTTCCGCGAAATAGAGGCAGACGCCAAAGGCGATTGCCAGTGCGATGACCGAGCGCACCAGCCGCTTGCGCAGTTCGATCAGGTGATCGAGCAGCGGGGCCTGGGTATCGTCAAGGTCCTTGAGCTTGAAGGCCATGCGTCAGTCCGCCTTCTTCGCATCGTCATCGGAAGCGGAAGCGGCGGGCGAGGACGCAGCATCGGTTGCCGCGCTCTGCGCGCTTGCTGCCGGGGCCGCTGCGGGCGAAGCGGATTGCCCCTCGCCCTGCGTGTCGGCCAGCTTCCTGGGTGGCGGATAGGCTCCCGTCTGTTCCATTTCCGCAGGGCCGCCATTGGGATGCTGGCGCATGATCTTTTCGTTCTGCGCCTTCCACTTCTTCTCCATCTCCTCCATCTCGGCCTCGCGGATCATGGTATCCAGGCCGGTGCGGAAATGGGCGGACATGCGGCGCATCTTGCCGATCCAGCGCCCCGCGGCACGCAGGGCAGCAGGCATGTCCTTGGGGCCGATGACGACAATCGCCACGACGATAATCAACAGGATTTCGGGCGCACCGATATCGAACATCTGCGGTTTTCAGGGCCGACCGGCCCCGCCTGTTTGCGAGCAGCAGCTCAGCTGGAAGTGGTCGAGCTGTCTGTCTGTTTCGGTTCGGCGTTATCGCCGCTCTTGCCATTCTCGATCTGGCTGGGAGCGGGGGTGGATGACGAGGTGACATCCTCCTCGTTCAGGCCCTTCTTGAAGCTTTTGATGCCCTTGCCGAAATCGCCCATCATTTCGGAAATGCGGCCACGGCCGAACAGCACCAGGATCAGCAGGGCAATTACGAGGAGTTGGGGCCAACCAAGGCTCATGACATATCTCTCTACAAGCGTTGAGCAGCCGATATAGGCGCTTCACCGGCAAAGGGAAAGTCAGGCGTGCGTCGAAGGTTCGTTATCGCCGTCCTCGGCAAGCTCGTCATGCCCTGTTTCAGGCTGGACATCATCGGCCCGGAAGAACTCGTCCTCGTCCTGTAGCCGCTGCTCTTCGTCTGCCGCCTCGGCAGCTTCTTCTGCCGCCTTTGCCTGAGCCTCGGCTTCCTTCTGCTCCATCAGGTCGTCAAAGGCATCCTCGACCGGATCAAGCAGGCCGGCGGCCTTCAATTCGTCCAGCCCCGGCAGGTCCTTGCGCGAGTCGAGCCCGAAATGGACGAGGAATTCTGGCGTCGTGGCATAGATGACAGGGCGTCCGGGCACTTCGCGCCTGCCTGCTGCGCGCACCCAGCCCGCCTCCATCAACACATCCAGCGTGCCTGATGACGTCTGCACGCCGCGGATCGATTCGATCTCCGCCCGGCTTACAGGTTCATGGTAGGCGACAATGGCCAGCACTTCGGTGGCCGCGCGCGACAGGCGGCGCAAATGCTCCTTCTCCCGGCGCAAGAGGTGGGCGAGGTCCGGCGCGGTCTGAAATTGCCAGCGCCGTCCGCGTTCGACCAGCCTGATCCCGCGATCGGCGTAATGGGCTTCCAGCTCGCGCAGCGCGTCGCGCACATCTGCCCCTTCGAGGTGGGCGGAAATCTGTTCCGCCGTCATCGCCTCCTCGGCGGCGAACAGCGTGGCTTCCACCGCGCGCACCAGGTCATCAGGGGTGTTGCTGCCTTCCTCGCTCATGCCGTCACCTTCCTCAGATGCAGCGGGCCGTAGGTTTCCTCCTGCCGCAGCTCCGCCTTGCCCATGCGCGCCAGTTCCAGCGCGGCCACGAAGCTGGAGGCAAGTGCCGAACGCTTCAGGCGCGGATCGGCATTGGCCGGCAGGAAGCTGCGGATCTCCATCCAGTCCACCGACACGCCGAGCATCGCCGACACCCGGTTGATTGCGGATTCGAGCGTCATCACCGGGCGCTCTGCCACCATGTGCACGACCGGTTCGGTGCGCAGCTTGACCTGGCCATAGGCGCGCACGAGCTGGAACCAGTCACACTGCCACTGGTTCTTGCGCAGCACCTTCAGCCCCTCGGGGGCACCACGCACGAACACGTCGCGCCCCACCCTGTCGCGCGCCATCAGGCGGGCACCGGCATCGCGCATGGCTTTCAGCCGTTCGAGCCGCAGTTGCAGGCGCAGTGCCAGTTCTTCCGGGGAAGGATCCTCCTGCTCTTCCTTGGGCAGCAGCATGGCGGACTTGAGGTAGGCGAGCCATGCCGCCATCACCAGGTAATCCGCCGCGATCTCCAGCTTCAGCGCCTCCGCCCGCTCGATATAGGCGATGTATTGGTCAACCAGCGCAAGGATGGAAATGGACTTGAGGTCCACCTTCTGCCGCCGGGCCAGGTCGAGCAGCAGGTCCAGCGGGCCTTCCCATCCATCCAGCTCGAGATAGAGCGCGGCATCGTTGTCAGAAGGCGCGGCAGGGCCCGACCATTCCTCTTCCTGCTGCGATGCGGCCACTTCGCTGCCGAACATGATGCCGTCCTGCGTCATGCGGCCTCCACCAGCGCCAGCAGGCTGTCGCGCTTTGCCAGCAGTTCCTCTCGCGCGGCCGGAAGCCGCTGGGCTTCGGGATAGGCAAGTGCCGCATCGAGCCGCTTGGACACTTCTGCTGGCGTGGCGGGCAGGCGCGCCGCGATACCCTGCATGTCATCCATCTTCGCCCAGCAATTGAGCACCACGTCACAACCGGCAGCAATGGCCTTTTCCGAACGTTCGGGAATGGTGCCATCAAGCGCCTGCATGTCGATGTCATCGGTCAGCAGCAGGCCGGTAAAGCCGATTTCGCCGCGGATGATCTCGCTGATGATGCGCTTGGACTGGGTAGCGGGATTTTCAGCATCCCACGCCTTGTAGAGGACGTGCGCCGTCATCCCCATGGGCGCGTGCCAATGCATGCGGAAGGGGGCGAGATCGTGCTGCAATTCCTCCGCACTGGCAGTGACCACGGGCAGTTCCTTGTGGCTGTCGGCACAAGCGCGGCCATGGCCCGGAATATGCTTGATGCAACCGGTCACGCCCGCCCGCGCCAGCCCTTCCAGCACTGCGCGGCCAAGCGCGGAAACGCCCTTCGGCTCATTGCCAAGGGCGCGATCGCCGATCACGTCGTGGGCACCTTCGGCCCGCACATCGAGCAGCGGGGCATAGTCCACCGAGATGCCGACTTCGGCCAGGTCCATGCCCAGCAGCTGCGCATTGGCGCGCGCCGCCTCGATTGCGCTGGCAGGGGCGCGGTTCCACAGTTCGGCGAAGGCCCAGCCGGGAGGATAGGCATCCCATTGCGGCGGCTTCATCCGGGCGACGCGGCCGCCTTCCTGGTCTATCGACACGAGCAGCCGCTCGCGCCCGTGGATCGCGCGCAAATCGTCTGTCAGCCGCAACAACTGCTCGCGGTTTTCGACATTGCGGCCGAACAGGATGTAGCCTGCCGGATCGGCCTCCTTGAAGAAGGCGCGCTCGGCATCGGTCAGGGCAAGTCCGGACAGTCCGAAAATGGCAGGCGTCATGGGCAACAGACTCGCAGGAAAGCCCGCGTCCAGCAAGCGGGAAACCACTAGATGATGTGGACAGAACCCCTAAAATATCCCCGAAACCCACAAGAGAAGGGGTTTGACCCCGAACTCGTCAGGGTTTGACCTGGCAATCGCCGCCTCCGCTGCGAATGGAACGACACAGGGATTCGGCAGATGTCATGTCCGCTGCCACGGCCTGCAGGCGGAAGATCGTTCCGCTGTCCGCGGTACCTTCGACGATGCGATAGTCAAAGGATTGCAGCGCCGGGAAGCGTCCGCGCAAGGTGACCCAGGCGCTTTGCGCACTGGCACGCGTCTGGAACGCGCCCACCTGCACGCCGACACCGCGTGTCGATGCCCCCGCACCCGGAGCGGCATCGGCCTGGTCGATATCGATCGAAGGTGCGGGCGTATCATCGGCAAGCCGCCCTTCGCGTACTTGCCCCTGGCCCACTTCAAAACTCACGTCGCCGGTACCCGCCACTTCGCTGCCGCCGGGATCATCGGGCCGCGTCTTGTAGGGCTCGTCAGGCGCCTCGATCGTGCTGCCATCGGCCACGACATCGCTGGTGACGGCGCGATCGCTGAGGAAGTAATTGACCGCAAACAGGATCGCGGCCAGCGCCGCCACGGCAAGAAGGGCGAAGATCACGATACGGTAATCGCTGCCTTCTTCCTCGTAATCGTCATCCGATTCGAGCCATGGCAAGGCATCGTCTTCGCGAGCCAGGTTCAGCTGCGCGCCGTTGTCATAATCCTCATCGTCACCCGGCAACGTCATCGACCCAAAGCCCCCAGCCTAAAGCTCTTCCACGGCCTCCACGCCCAGCAGGGCAAGACCGTTCTTCAGAACCTGCCCGATTTGCTGGACAAGGAAAAGCCTTGCTGACGACAGATCGGGCTGCTGTGCCACGATGATCCGCTTCGCCGGATCGTCATTCCCGAGGTTGTAGTAGGAATGGAAGGCGCTCGCGAGGTCATAGAGGAAGAAGGCAATGCGATGGGGTTCGCGCGCCCTTGCGGCGGCCTCCACCTCACGCGGGAACTGTGCGGCCTGCTTGATCAGGGCCAGTTCGTCATCGCCCATTAAATCCATGTTGTCAGCCGTGGGCACAATGCCTTCTGCGGCCGCCTTGCGCATGGTGGAACAGATGCGCGCATGGGCATATTGCACATAGAAAACAGGGTTTTCCTTGGAGGTTTCGACCACCTTGGCGAAGTCGAAATCCATCTGCGCATCGGGCTTGCGGGTAAGCATGGAGAAGCGCACCACGTCCTTGCCCACTTCCTCCACCATGTCGGCAATGGTCACGAAGTTGCCCGAACGCTTGGACATCTTGGCCGGTTCGCCGTTGCGCAGCAGCTGCACCATCTGCACCAGCTTCACGTCGAACGGGATCGGCTTGCCCTGCCCTTCGGACAGCGCGGCAACGGCTGCCTTGATCCGCTTCACGGTGCCGGCATGGTCCGCGCCCCAGATGTCGATCAGCTCGTCGGCCCCTTCCGCCTTCTGCATGTGGTAGGCGAGGTCAGCGCCGAAATAGGTCCACTTGCCGTCCGACTTCCTGATCGGGCGATCCTGATCATCACCGAACTTCGTCGAACGGAACAGCGGCAGTTCCACCGGTTCCCAGTCATCCAGCACCTTGCCCTTGGGCTGCTCGAGGATGCCGTCATAGACAAGGTCATGCGCACGCAGCCATTTCTCGGCTTCCTCGGGCTTTCCGGCGGCCTGCAATTCGGCTTCGGAAGCGAACACGTCATGCTTGATGCCCAGCATGGCAAGGTCGGCGCGGATCTGGTCCATCATGGCGGCCACGGCTTCGGACTTGAACAGCGCGAGCCATTCAGCCTCGTCCTTGCCGACAAACTGATCGCCGAACTTGTCAGCCAGCAGCTTGCCCACCGGCACAAGGTAATCGCCGGGATACATGCCAGCGGGAATCTCGCCGATATCCTCGCCCAGCGCCTCGCGGTAACGCAGGTGGGCGGAGCGGGCGAGCGTATCGACCTGGCTGCCGGCATCGTTGACGTAATATTCGCGCACCACGTCATGCCCGGCATATTCGAGCAGGCTGGCCAAGGCATCACCGACCACCGCACCGCGGCAATGGCCCATGTGCATCGGGCCAGTCGGATTGGCGGAAACATATTCCACGTTCACCCGCTTGCCCGCGCCCATGGCCGACTTGCCGTAATCGGCGCCCTGACCGGCGATCTGGTCAAGCTCGATCTCCCACACGGCACGGTCGAGCCGCAGGTTGATAAAGCCAGGACCGGCGATCTCGGCGCTGGTGACGAAGGGATCAGCAGACAGCTTCTCGACGATCAGTTCCGCCAGCGCACGCGGATTGGTCTTGGCCTGCTTGGCCAGCACCATGGCAGCGTTGGTTGCAAGGTCGCCATGCGAGGCATCCCGCGGCGGCTCCACGCTGACATTGTTGCGCGGGCAACCGGCAGGCAGCACGCCTTCCGCTTCCAGCGCAGCCAGAACGGCATCGATCTTCGCCGAAAAGCCGGCGTACAGGGTGTTGTTCTCGGACATGACGGGGCCGTTAGCCTGTTTGCACCCGGCGGGAAAGACGCAAGCCTTCCCGCCGCGCGACTAGCCTTATCGGGTGGCGTTGTAGGCCAGCTGGTCCTCGGTCAGCTGGAAACCGACCAGCAGCTCGAACGAGGCGCGCGCCAGCGCGGCACGCACTTCGGGGCGGGTCAGCGGATCGATCGCCGCATCCTCGTCACCCGCACGCCTGTTGCGGGTGATCAAGGCGCGGATATCCGCAGGCAGGGTTGCTTCTGCCCGGTCGACCACGGCACCGGCCGTGCCGGTTGCCGATGCGCGCTCCTGCCCATCGGCAAAGCTGAGCGTGACGGAACCGAGGCGCTTGGCCACCACGGCGTTGCCGCCGCGCAGGACGGTGCTGAAATAGGGCAGCTCGACCGTGCGCGCGCCGTTGGTGTCACGGCGCATCGCCCGCACTTCGAAAGTGGCGGTGGAATAGACCTCGTTGCCGGAATCATCGCAGGCTGAACGCACGTTGGTGATCACCGCCGTCACGTCGATTGCATCGGCCGTGGTGGCATCGGCGGGCGAGAAAAGAGTGATGTCGCCAGTGTGGTCGGGAATGCCCACGGCCGGGCAGACCGAACGCAGCGCAGTGATGCCCACGCCCTGCTCCACCACGATGTCGCCCTCGGACTTGCAGGCAGCAAGACCCGCTGCGGTACATGCTGCGACAATAATTGCGTTACGAAGCTTCATTCCCGGTCCTTGAATCCTTATCTTGAAAGGTGCCCTACCCCTTTCGCTTGTTGGCCACAACAGCTACGAGGCCCGATATGAACGCCCCCTTTCCCGAGACCGCAAGCGATGCCGACAAGGCACCGCTGACCGTATTGATCGCCGCACCGCGCGGATTCTGCGCCGGCGTGGACCGTGCCATCGAAATCGTCGAACGTGCGCTGGAGCGTTATGGCGCCCCGGTCTACGTCCGGCACGAGATCGTCCACAACCGCTATGTGGTGGACGGATTGCGCGCCAAGGGGGCGGTTTTCGTGGAAGAACTGGACGAGGTTCCCGAGGGTGTTCCGGTGGTGTTTTCCGCGCATGGCGTGCCCAAGTCCGTGCCCGCAGAGGCCGAACGCCGCCAGATGATCTATGTCGATGCCACCTGCCCGCTGGTATCCAAGGTGCACCGCCAGGCAGAACGCCAGATCGAGGCGGGGCGGCACATCCTGTTCATCGGCCACAGGGGCCATCCCGAAGTGATCGGCACATTCGGCCAGGTCGATGAAGGCGACATGACGCTGGTGGAAACGGTGGAGGATGTGGCGACGCTGAGCGTGCCCGAGGGCAAGGAACTCGCCTACCTTACCCAGACGACGCTTTCGGTGGATGACACGGAAGAGATCATCAATGCCCTGACCGACCGCTTCCCGCATATCGTGGCCCCCAAGGCCGAGGATATCTGCTATGCCACGTCCAACCGCCAGGCGGCCGTCAAGGAAATCGCGCCCGAAGCGGACCTGACGCTGGTGATCGGCGCGCCCAATTCGTCCAACTCGCTGCGACTGGTGGAGGTATCGGAGCGGCTCGGCACGCCCGCACGGCTGATCCAGCGCGGCAACGAGATCGATGAAAGCTGGCTGGAAGGGGTCACCACCATCGGCCTAACGGCGGGCGCTTCGGCTCCGGAAACGCTGGTGCGCGAAGTGATCGCCAAGCTTGGTGAATTCCGCACGGTGACCGAGCGGACGCTGGTGACGGCAGAGGAAAAGATGGTCTTCAAACTCCCCCGCCAGCTTACCGAATAGGCCCGCATGGCAGTCTACACCCAACTGACGGCAGAAGACCTTGCCAAGCTGATTTCCCATTATGACGTGGGCGAACTGGTTTCGGCCAAGGGCATTGCCGAGGGTGTTTCCAATTCCAACTGGCTGATCGAAACCACCGGCAATGCGGGCCAGGGCGGGCGCTACATCCTGACGATGTACGAATTCCGCATCGAGCTGGAAGACCTGCCCTTCTTCCTTGGCCTGCTGGACCTGCTGGCGGAAAAAGGCTGCCCGGTTCCCGCCACCATCCATGACCGGCAGGGTGCGACCCACCGCATGATCACCAACGCGCAAGGCGAGCCCAAGGCGGTTGCGATGATCGAGTTCCTGCCCGGGGTTTCCATCGACCACCCGGAACCGGCGCAGGCCCGCGCCGTGGGCAAGGCGCTGGCCGAGATCCAGCTGGCCGCGCAGGATTATCGCGGGCGGCAGAACCAGATGGCCTATGCCTCGTGGAAACAGCTGACGGACGATTGCGGCGCTGACGGCCTTGCCCGGATCGATCCTGCCTTGCCCGCCATCGTGGCTGGCGAGCTGGAATTCCTCGCCGCGAACTGGCCTGAAGGCCTGGCCGAAGGCGTGTGCCACACGGACCTGTTCCCGGACAACGTGCTGATGCTGGGAGACGAGGTTTCCGGCCTGATCGACTTCTATTTCTCCTGCACCGAATTCTTCGCCTATGACTTCGCCGTGACTCATGCGGCGTGGTGCTTTGCCGATCACGGCCGCATTTTCAGGCAGGATATCGCGGCGGCGCTGCTGGAAGGCTATGAAAGCGTGCGCAAGCTGACCGATGCCGAAAGGGCCGCACTGCCCGTGCTGGCACGCGGCGCGGCAATGCGTTTCGTTTCCACCCGCGCCTATGACTGGTTGAACACGCCGGCCGATGCGCTGGTCATGCGCAAGGACCCGATGGATTTCGTGCGCCGGATGCAGTTCTACGCTGACAAGGGCGCTGCCGCCTTCGGCCTATGAAGCGGATCGACATCTTCACGGACGGGGCCTGCAAGGGCAATCCCGGCCCGGGCGGCTGGGGCGCGATCCTGCGCATGGGTGCGCATGAGAAGGAAATGTCCGGCAGAGATCCGGAAACCACCAACAACCGCATGGAAATGACCGCCGTGATCAGGGCGCTCAACGCGCTGAAGGAGCCATGCGATGTCACCGTGCATACCGACAGCCGCTATGTCATCGACGGGATGACCAAGTGGCTGGCCGGATGGCTCAAGCGCGGGTGGAAGAATGCCGCCAAGCAACCGGTGAAGAATGACGACCTGTGGCGCGAAATGATGGAAGCCATCGCCCCGCACAAGGTCCGCTGGCAATGGGTCAAGGGCCATAATGGCCATCCCGAAAACGAAAGGGCCGACCGCCTAGCCAGCGATGCTGCTGACGAGGCTGGCCGGCCCGTTTGACGCCTCATCGGCGCCAACCTGATCGCAGGATCAGGTGTTGTCTTCGATCGGCGCGTCCGGGCCGTTCTTCTT
The DNA here is from genome assembly GCA_030424845.1 of Alphaproteobacteria bacterium. GTDB lineage: Bacteria > Pseudomonadota > Alphaproteobacteria > Sphingomonadales > Sphingomonadaceae > Alteraurantiacibacter. The sequence goes on from JAUHWC010000001.1 coordinate 816,208, forward strand.
GATCGAAGCGATGGCGTTTTCCGCGCTTGCCTTGGAGGAATAGCCCTGGGTGGAGAACATCACTTCGGAATTGTAGCTGAAACGCACGCGGTATTCGTCAGCCTTGTCCTTATAGATCTCAAACTTGTGTGCCATCGGGCTTCTCATTGATTTTGATTCGGTCCCGAACCTCTCATTGGTCCAAGCAATGGCTAGCCAAAGCGACGGGGCGAGTAAACAGCCGGATCAATAGCTTGGGTCATCGCATCGGGCGGCAGATCAAGCAGCAGCTGCGATGCAAGGCGGGCCGCAGCGGGTGCGGTCTGAATCCCGAAGCCGCCCTGGCCGGCAAACCAGAAGAAGGCCGGCTGGCGTGCATCGAGGCCGTAAACGGGCAGACGATCAGGCGCGAAACTGCGCAATCCCGCCCATTTGCGCTCCACTGCCTCGATCTCGCAATCGACGACCTGCTCGAACCTCTCGATGGCGAGGGCGATGTCGATTTCCTCTGCCGCGGCATCGCACGGCGGGCTGGGCGTCTCGTCATGCGGGCTGAGCCAGATGCGGCCGTTCTCCGGCTTGAAATAGAATGATCCGTCGATGCCCAGCACCAGCGGCAAGTCCGGATCGACGGCGGGCGCGACACGCAGCTGCACCACCGTGCGGCGATAGGGGTTGATCCCGAGCGGACGGACCCCGGCCATCTGCGCAACCGTGTCTGCCCAGGCACCCGCGGCGTTGACCAGTGTGTCGCAAGTCACCGCATCCCCGTTCTCGAAGCCGAGCTGCCAGCGGCCATGCTGCCATTGCGCGCCGGCAAGGCGATGGCCGGTGCGCAAGGCAACGCCGTGCCTCCGGGCCTGCGCGAGGTAATGCTGGTGCACCGAACCGACATCGATATCCGCGCAATGCGGCTCGGCAATCGCCTGCACCCAGTCAGGCCTGAGGCCTGCAATCCGTGCCGCCATGGCATCGCGATGCAGCCGGTCGATCGAAACACCGGTGCCGGCAAATTCCTCCTCGAAAGCGGCAATCTGGTCGACCTGTCCGGCGGTTGCGATATGGATGGCGCCGCGCGGGCGCAGGAAGCCGTTCTCGCGGAACCACGGACCCGATGCCAGCGTCAACGGCACCACGCCCGGCCCGCCATAACATTCATCCCAGAACGCAGCGGAACGGCCCGTGGCATGATAGCCGGGCAATTGTTCGCCTTCTGCCAGCAGCACCCGCGCGGCCGGTGCCAGTTCGGCAGCGATGCTGGCCCCGGCCATGCCGGCACCGATCACGACAATATCGAAATGCTCAATCAAGAATGGGCGATCCTGCCAAGGAATGTGTCTATGGCATCCAGCGCGCGATCCCTTACCGGATCGGCCTCGCGCAGGATTTCGTGCGCGGCCTCCTTGCCGAATTCGACAAATTCGACATCGGGCAGGTGGCGTGCCGTGTGCCTGTTGGCGGCGGGCGATACCAGCCTGTCAGCACTGGTGGAAAGTAGGAATACCGGCATGTCCACATTGGCCAGCAGCGCCGGACTGCGCAGCAGGCGCATCGATTCCATCGCCGCCAGCACCCATCCCCAGCTACCCGGGCCCATAATGATCTCGGACCGCTTCTGGCGCCAGAACTCCTCGTCGGAATAGCGGGCATCGTCGTGGGTCAGCAGGGCCTGCCTGCCAACCGGCAATTGCCCGGGCTTCTCGCTCCACTTCCAGGCCGGACGGCGCGGGTCGCCGATACGGTTCATGATCACCGCCGATGCATGTTTCAGCCACAGCGGCACCAGCAAGGGATGCGTTCCCAGCATGGGAGCGGAGAGCACCAGCGCATCGGGCCGCGGCATCAGCACCTGTTCGGCGGCGGCCCGCAGCACCAGATGGCCACCCATCGAATGACCGGCCAGAACCCGCGGGCCTCGGTGGCTGGCGGCCCATTGGGACCAGAAGGCCGCGATATCGGCAATCCACAGCGCAAAATCATCTATGTGCCCGGTAACCAGATCATTACCCAACCGGCCCGATACTGCCTGCCCGCGCCAGTCGCCGGCCGTGACCTGCCAGCCCTGCCGCCGCCAATGTTCGAAGGTCTCGAGATATTTTTCATAGGCATCGCCGCGCCCCGGCATGAACAGGATGGAACCCTTCACCGGCTGTCCGGCATCAGGCGCAGCCCATTCGATCACGCGGATTTCGTGCCCGTCAGCCGCGGTCCAGCGGCTCTCCACCGCATCGGCGGGAATGGCCCTCCTGTCGAACGCGCTGCCTGCAGTTTCCTGCTCGTGATGAATACCAGCCTCCTGCCCTTGGTTACTTTTTGGTAAGTGATGGGCGCTAGCACTCGAAATCCAAGGGGAACCTTCGGGGAATTTTCGAATGCTGGACGATCCAATCAAGTACGGACTGCTTGCCGCCTTGGCAATTGCGTTGCTTATCGCCGCGTTTAGCGATCTCAAGAGCCGCAAGATCGCCAACTGGCTGAACGCCTCGATCGCAATTGGCGCTCCGGTATTCTGGTGGGCCACCGGCATGGCGCTGTGGCTGGACGTGGCCATGCAGGTCGGCGTGGCACTCGCCACCTTTCTCGGCCTTTCCATTCTCTTTGCCTTGCGCACAATGGGCGGCGCTGACGTCAAGCTGCTGACCGCCCTCGCCCTGTAGATCGCGCCGGCGCACTTCCTCAACCTGCTTATCATGATGGCGCTGCTGAGCGGCGTGGTGACCACCATGATCCAGACCGAACGCTACAGTACGCCGCTGGCATCCGCACTGCGCGTGCTGTCTGCCGAATTCCGCAACGAGCGCATGATGCGCGCCGAGGAAAAGGCAGCCCGCCTTCCGGCCGTCAGGACCGTGCCGCTGACCCTGTTAATCCGGTGCTGTTCGTGGTGATCCTTGGCCCCGCCGCCTGTTCGATCGCCGACGCATTCGCGGACAATTAAGGTCGCGGCTGGTCAAGACAGCCAGCAACTGAAAACGAAAAGGCCCCGCCGGGCAGATGACCGGCGGGGCCTTTTCCATGGCAAGTGGCAATGCCGCTCAGTCCACGCCGATATTGCCTGAGTCGATCCCGTCGCTGTCGATCTCATCCAGCTGGGCGCGCACGCGCTCGAGGATGGAGCGGAACTGGGAAAGCTCTTCCTCCGAGAAACCGTCAAACACGCGGCGTTCCATTTCGACCGCCAGCGGCATGATATGGCCGTGCATCTCGCGCCCGGATTCGGTGAGGTCGAGATGGTGCGAACGCCCGTCCTGTTCGTTCGGGGTACGGGCGGCAAGTCCGCGTTCTTCCAACACCTTGCAGGCCCGGTTCACGGCGACCTTGTCCATCAGGGTCCGCTGCGTCAGCTCCCGTTGCGTCACTGCGCCGGAATCGCCGAGGACAGCCATCACGCGCCACTCGGGCACGCTGAGACCGAAACGCTGGCGATATTCCAGCGCAATCCTGCCGCTCACCGCATTGGAGGTGATCGACATCTGGTAAGGCAGGAATTTTGCGAGTGGTGTTGTAGGTTGCATAGGCAACTATCTTGTTCCTTCCGGTGACGATTTGCAACCCATTGGCACTATTCGCCGCCCGTGCGCAATTTTGCAAGCACGCGTCTTGCCACCGCATCGAGCCGGGACACAGCTTGCGCATCCCAGGCATCAGGCGCGGTAATGATCGCATGGTCGAGGACAGTATCGATCGGGCTGGCCTCCCGCTTGGCAGGCAAGGCCCTGGCCAGTTCCACAAGCGTCGCGCGGGCCTTGTCCGCATTGGCCCGCATCACGGACAGGATATCGGTCACATCGACATCGGCCGTCTCGTCACGCCAGCAATCATAGTCCGTCACCATTCCCAGCAAGGCATAGGGCAGCTCGGCTTCCCGCGCGAGGCGCGCTTCGGGCATGGCCGTCATCCCGATCACCTGTGCGCCCCAGCTGCGATACATGTGGCTCTCCGCGCGCGTGGAGAACTGCGGCCCTTCGATGCATACATAGGTGCCGCCCTTGTGGACCTTCGCGCCTGCCTTCCCCGCCGCCTTGGCCGCATGGCCCGACAAGCGCGGACAGACGGGATCAGCAAGCGGGACATGGGCGACGATTCCATCGCCGAAGAACGACCTTTCGTGCCCGGTTGTCCGGTCGATCAGTTGATCGACCGCCACGAATTCGCCCGGTGCCAACTCTTCCTGCAGGGATCCGATGGCGGATATGGCCAGCACATCGGTGACACCGCAGCGCTTCAACACATCGATATTGGCGCGAAAATTGACGTGGGAGGGGCCCCTTGCATGGCCCGCACCATGCCGGGCGATGAAGGTGAAGCGCACGCCTTCCAGCCAGCCGGTGACGACCGGCCCGGACGGTTCGCCAAAGGCGCTGGCAACCGGGATTTCCTGTGCATCCTCGAGCGCGCCGGGCTCATAGAGGCCGGAACCACCGATCACGCCGATATGCCATGGGGATGTCTTGCCCGCCTGTTTTCGTGCCATGCTGCGCGCTCCTGCTTGCCGCGGCTGCGATCAGCGCGGACCCATGCGGATGCCGCCATCCAGCCGTACGCATTCGGCATTGAAATAGCCGTTCTCGACCATTGTCATCACCAGGTCGGCATATTCTTCCGGCTTGCCGAGGCGCTTGGGGAACGGGACGGAAGCGGAGAGCGCCTGCTGCACATTGTCCGGCAGGCCCGCCAGCAGCGGCGTGTTGAAGATGCCGGGCAGGATCGTGTTGATGCGGATGCCTTCGGACATGAAGTCGCGCGCGATGGGCAAGGTCATGCCCACCACCCCGCCTTTCGAGGCGGAATAGGCGACCTGGCCGATCTGCCCGTCCACCGCGGCCACGCTGGCGGTGCAGACCATGGCGCCGCGCTCGCCATCTTCCAGACCGTCGAGCGTCATCATGCCCGCTGCGGATTTCGCGACACACTGGAAGGTGCCCACCAGGTTCACCTTGAGCGTCTTGGTGAACAAGGCGACCGGAAGGTGGCTGATCTCGCCGGTTTCCTTATCCCGGCGCACCGCCTTGCCGATGGTGCCGATTCCCGCACAGCAGACCAGCACGCGTTCCTGCCCGTGGGCTTCGCGCGCCTTGGCGAAACCGGCATCGACCGATTCTTCATCGGAGACATCGACCTTGCAGAATGTGCCACCGATCTGGGCCGCGACTTGTTGCCCGCGCTCCTTATTCAGGTCGAACAAAGCGACCCTGGCGCCCTTCGCCGCGAGAGCGCGTGCACTTGCCTCACCCAAGCCCGAAGCACCGCCGGTAACCACGGCAGCGACTGAGGAATCTACCTTCATCTTATCCAAATCTCCACGTTTTTCGGCCACGACCCGCCGTCGGCAGTTCCGGTCCTAACGGACTACCGTAAGGGGTCAAGAAAAGCTGCCGGAGGTGCTGAAACCTATCTGTGGTGAAACTGCAACAGCACTGCAACAATCTCGGCAGGAAGGATAATTGGAATTGAAACCAGTTCTACCTTCAAGCACATAGCGGCACTGAGCTATCCCTGTCTGGTCGCTGAGAGTCATAAAGCGATCAGTTGGTATCACCACTTTCTCGGGCTGGATTACCGGCCTTATAATGGGGACTGACCTGTGAAGTTTCGATCCGCTTTAAAGGGTGCCAGCGCACCCATTGCCCTCTCCGTGGCACTCGTGGCCAACCCTGTATTCGCACAGGACGCCGAAGACGTCATGATCACCGACGCCGATAGTGAAGAAGGTTCGGGTCCCGTTTCTGCCGATGGCAGCAGCGGCGACGTGATCTTCGTTACCGGTTCGCGCATCCGCCGTGACGACTTCTCGGCACCGGCCCCGCTGACCGTGGTCGATCCGCAGATCGCTGCACGTCAGGGTCTAAACAGCACCGCTGACATGGTTCAGGGTTCGCCGATCGCGGCGGGTTCAAGCCAGATCACCGACGCTATCTCCTCGAACTTCCTCACTAACGGCGGTGTCGGCGCGCAGACGATTTCGCTTCGCGGTCTCGGCGCCGAACGTACCCTGGTGCTGCTGAACGGCCGTCGCGCCGGTCCGGCCGGTACCCGCGGCGCTGTTTCTTCCTTCGACCTCAACGTCCTGCCGCAGTCGATCGTGCAGCAAGTCGACATCCTGAAGGATGGTGCGTCCTCGATCTACGGTTCCGACGCCGTGGCCGGCGTGGTCAACCTGATCACCAAGCGCGACACCGACGGCATCGAACTCGACCTGTTCGGCTCGGTTCCCTTCGAGACCGGTGGCGAACAGTGGTCCGCTTCGGCAACCTGGGGCAAGACCTTCGATCGTGGCCACATCATGATTTCGGGCAGCTACTCACGCCGCAACGAACTGGCTCGCGGTGACCGTGACTACCTCGGTTGTACCCAGCTCTACGGCTTCACGGACGAAACCTATTCGACCCGTGCCGACCTGATCGACCCGCGAAGTGGTGACTATGCCTGTACCAGCGAGTCGAACTCCACCTGGGGACACGTCTGGACCTACGACTACACCTATTTCTACGGCTTCAGCAGCAACATGCCCGAAGCTTCGCCCGGCAACCCGACGGGTGATGGTGACGTTTACCTGATCCAGTACGACTACAACGATCCGCTGCTGAGCATCAGCCAGCACCTGGATCCGATCCCGGCTGCTACCGAAGCCGGCCACATCAGCGTTCCGGAAGGCTGGTACATCGTCGGCATCGACTCCCGGAGCGAAGCGGTGCAGAACTCGTTCCATCCGTTCCGCTACAACGATACACTGATCCCGGAAACGAACCTCTACACCATCTATGCCGATGGTGCCTACGAGCTGACCGATGGCATCGAAGTCTACTTCGAAGGCCTCTACAACAAGCGTGAAACCAAGGTGAACGCGTCCGCTCAGGTGTACATGTTCGGCTTCGGCGAATCGACCAACTCGGGCTTCGATCCGTTCTTCCCGCTCGATCCGCTCGCTGAAGGCTGGACCGGCATGGCGCTGTTCAGCCCGACCGGCTACCACCAGTTCGCCGGCAGTGAGGTCGAACTCGATTACTACCGCGGCGTCTTCGGCTTCCGTGGCGACATCTTCGCCAACTGGTCCTATGACGTTTACGGCCAGTACTCGAAGTCCGAGGGCATCTATCGCAACCAGACGCCTCTGAACGATGCACTGGATGTCGCCACCTTCCGTACCGAATCCTGCGCAGGTTCGATCATCAGCCAGGGCACTCCGCTCGAGCGTCCGTGTGTCGATATCGACTGGTACAGCCCGCGCGTGATGTTCGGCAACTACACCGAAGAAGAATACGACTTCCTCTTCGCCTGGGACGAAGGCCGCACAGACTTCACCCAGAAGTATGCCGAAGCCATCTTCACCGGTGACCTGATCGAACTGCCGTGGAGCGGCCCGGTTGGCCTCGCCATCGGTGGCACGATCCGTGAAGACGAGATCAACGACACCCCCGGCTATCTCCAGCAGAACGACCTTGGCTTCAACCTGGCGACCGCCGGCATCACCGCCGGTAAGTCGCTGACCAAAGAAGCCTTCGGCGAAATCAGTATTCCGCTGCTCGAAGGCCTGCCGCTGATTGAAATGCTGACCTTTACCGGCGCTGCTCGCGTCACCAACGTGAAGGCAACCCGTGCTTCGGACGGCTTCAGCGACACGACCAACGGCAACTGGACCTACAAGCTGGGCCTGGATTGGGAAGTGACCGACTTCCTCCGCCTGCGCGGCACCTATGGTACCTCCTACCGTGCTCCGGCACTGTTCGAGCAGTTCCTGGCTGACCAGGTTGCCGGCCTGCGCGGTTTCCGCGATCCTTGCTCCAACCTCGATGCGAACCTGCAAACGGGTGACATCACGCAGCTGCGTTATGACAACTGCGTCGCTGACGGCATCCCGACGGTCGGCTTCACCGGCGGCGGCATCCAGCCGGCAACGGTGACCGGTGGCGGTATCGGCGTTCTCGAACCCGAAACCTCGACCGCATGGACCGCTTCCGCTGTCCTGACGCCGAGCTTCGCCTTCCTGCCGAACACGCAGATCAGCATTGCAGTCGATTACTTCGACATCGAAGTGAAGGGTGAAATCGCCCAGCTTGGTGCCGCGTCGATCGTCTACAGCTGCTACGATTCGGAATTCGGCCTTGCCGACCCGATCTGCGACAGCTTCGACCGTGTGAAGGACCTCGATCCGAGTGACCAGTTCTACAATGACGGCAACCCGAACAACGTCGCCGTCATCCGGAACAGCTTCCTCAACATCAACAGCCAGCGCAACCGCGGTATCGACGTGGCCACCCGCATTGTCCACGATTTCGCCGGCGATACGACGCTGACGATCCAGGGCCAGATGACCTGGCAGCTGGAAGACGAGGTTGCCCTGTTTGAAGGTACGAGCCAGGATCTCAACGGCCTGTCCGGCGAGCCGATCTGGGTTGGCGACTTCAACGTGCAGGTCGACAGCGGCCCGTGGAACCTGTTCTATGGCCTGGATGTGATCGGCGCCACCGACAACTCTGACTACTACATCGAACGTCAGGGCAGCCTGTGCCGCAACTTCAGCACCTATGATACACCGGTTTGTGCGCAGCTGCGGGCTTCTGCGAAGTTCTATCATAGCTTCGCCGTCACCCGTGACATTGGCGAAAACTATCGCGTCACGGTGGGCATGTCGAACATCACCAACACCAAGCAGCCGCGTATGACCGATCTGTCGGGCACCGGTGTCAACATGCTGGGTCAGGGCGTCCTGAACTCGCAGTATGACATCCGCGGTCGCCGTGCGTTCGTGAACCTGAACGTCCAGTACTGATCCCAAGGATCACACTGACCTAAAACACGCTGGGCGGCGGGTGACAAACCCGCCGCCCTTCGTTTATCTCAGCCAAGTCGACCCACTCAGAACAGGACAATCGGATGACCCAGATCCGCCTCAAGCCGGATACGCTCGACGAGGAAAACGCAAAGTTCGAACAGGTCCGCCTACCGCAGCCGCTGTTCCTGAATTCCGTGCCCAAGTCGGGTTCCCACCTGCTGCGCAACATCATGCGGATGTTCGTTCCGGTGGAAGACCACTTCAAGGAGCAGTTCATCCAGTGGGGCAACCTGCAGCAATACAAGCACGCCTTCCGCCCCGAAGCGAAGATGCTTAGCTGGGGACACCTGCTGTTTTCCGATGCCTCTGCCGTCGAGGCAGGCCCGGCGCGCAAGATCATCCTCGTGCGCGATCCCTACACATGGGTCCTAGCCCGGGCGCGCTTCTTTCTGTCCGACGAGTTCGGCGACAATTCGCTGCTGGTGAAGAACGGCGAACTGACGGTGGATTCCCTGATCAACCTCATGATCTTCGGCATCCATGGCAAGGCCATGAGCCTGCGCGACTTGTTCTCCTACAATGCCATTGCCTGGCTCGGCAGCGATGCAACCATGGTCCGTTACGAAGACATCCTCGCCGCCCTCAAGGACCTCGAGAGCGACGAGGCGGAGGCCTTCTTCATCAAACTGTTCGAGGATTGCGGCCTGGCCCGGATTCCCGATGACTGGCGCGAGCGTGTGCGCATCGGTTCCGACCGCAAGCAAAGCGGCACCGCGCGCGAGAATCTGACCGCACAAGAAGTTAGTATTCCCAGGGAACTGACGGATGCGCAGAAGGCAATCGTCGACTACACGGCGCCCGGCCTGCGCAAGCTGCTGGGATACGAATAACAGACAAGAAAAGGGCCGGGAGCGATACACTCCCGGCCCTTCTCCTATCAGCTTACCGTCATCTGCAGGGCACCGTCGCCCTCGTCGATATGGACGGTCGATCCGTCCGGCACCTGGCCTGACAGGATCATCTCGGCCAGCGTGTCCTGCAGGTAACGCTGCACCGCGCGCTTCAACGGCCTTGCGCCGTAGACGGGATCGTATCCGACACGGCCCAGCCACAGCAGCGCGCCTTCGGTCAGGTCAAGCGTGACCTTGCGATCCTTCAGCAGCTTCTGCACGCGGCCAACCTGGATCGTGACGATCGGGGCCATATGTTCCTGTGCGAGGCGATGGAACATGATGATCTCGTCCAGGCGGTTGAGGAATTCGGGCCGGAAATGTCCGCGCACCACATCCATCACCTGGTCCTCCACATCGGAGGCCTTCTGCCCGTCCTCGAGGTTCGACAGGTACTGGCTGCCGAGGTTGGATGTCAGGATGATCAGCGTGTTCGAGAAATCGACCACCCTGCCCTGCCCGTCCGTCAGGCGGCCATCGTCGAGCACTTGCAGCAGCACGTTGAACACGTCGCCATGCGCCTTCTCGACCTCGTCGAACAGCACCACCTGATAGGGGCGGCGGCGGACGGCTTCGGTCAGCACGCCGCCTTCGTCATAACCGACATAGCCCGGAGGCGCGCCGATCAAGCGGGCAACGGAGTGCTTCTCCATGAACTCGCTCATGTCGATGCGGACCATCGCCTGGTCGTCATCGAACAGGAATGCGGCAAGCGCCTTGGTCAGTTCGGTCTTGCCAACGCCGGTGGGGCCCAGGAACAGGGAGCTGCCCAGCGGACGGTTCGGGTCCTGCAGGCCGGCACGCGCGCGGCGCACGGCCTTGGACACGGCCTTGACCGCATCCTCCTGCCCGATCACGCGCTGGCCGAGGACTTCCTCCATCTTCAGCAGCTTCTCACGCTCGCCTTCCAGCATCTTGTCCATCGGGATGCCGGTCCAGCGCGAAACGACATTGGCGATATCGTCCTCTGTCACCTCTTCCTTAAGCAGCGCGTTCTCCGTCTGCCCTTCGGCTTCGGCGAGCTGTTTTTCGAGCGTGGGAATGCGGCCATATTGCAGCTCACCCGCCTTGGCGAGATCACCGCTGCGCTGGGCCTGTTCCAGTTCGATGCGGGCAGCGTCGAGTTCTTCCTTGATCCGCGCTTCGGCATGGATCTTGTCGCGCTCGTTCTGCCAGCGCGCCGTGAGTTCGGAGCTCTGCTGTTCAAGGTTGGCCAGTTCCTCGCGCAGCGTGGCGAGGCGATCCTTGGAGGCATCGTCGCTTTCCTTGGCGAGGGCCGATTCCTCGATCTTGAGCTGGATGATACGGCGGTCGAGCGCTTCGATTTCCTCGGGCTTGCTTTCCACTTCCATGCGGATGCGCGAAGCCGCCTCGTCCATCAGGTCGATCGCCTTGTCGGGCAGGAAACGGTCCGCGATGTAGCGTTCGGAAAGCTGCGCCGCGGCCACGATGGCGGCATCGGTGATGCGCACGCCGTGATGCAGCTCGTACTTTTCCTTGATGCCGCGCAGGATGGAGATGGTGTCCTCAACGCTCGGTTCGTCCACGAAGACGGGCTGGAAACGGCGCTGAAGGGCGGCGTCCTTCTCGACATACTTCTGGTATTCATCGAGCGTGGTCGCGCCGATACAGTGCAGCTCACCACGAGCCAGCGCGGGCTTCAGCAAGTTGCCGGCATCCATGCTGCCTTCGGACGCGCCGGCGCCGATCAGCGTGTGCATCTCGTCAATGAACAGGATGATCTGCCCTTCGGCACCCTTCACCTCGTCGAGCACGGCCTTCAGGCGTTCCTCGAACTCGCCGCGATACTTCGCGCCCGCGATCATGGAGCCCAGATCGAGGCTCATCAGCGTGCGGTCCTTCAGGCTGTCGGGCACGTCACCATTGGCGATGCGCAGCGCAAGGCCTTCGGCAATCGCGGTCTTGCCGGTGCCGGGTTCACCGATTAGCACGGGGTTGTTCTTGGTACGACGGGCAAGGATCTGCACCGTGCGGCGGATCTCCTCGTCGCGGCCGATCACGGGGTCGAGCTTGCCGTCCTTCGCCGCCTGCGTCAGGTCACGCGCATATTTCTTCATCGCGTCATAGCTGGCTTCGGCATTGGCACTGTCAGCCGTCTTGCCCTTGCGCAGTTCCTCGATGGCGGAATTGAGCGTCTGTGCAGTAAGACCCGCCGCAGCCAGCGCCTTGCCCGCACTTGTGCTGGTCGAAAGCGTCAGCGCCAGCAACAGGCGTTCGACGGTGACGTAACTGTCGCCTGCCTTGTCCGCCACTTGCTCTGCCTGGTCGAGGACGCGCACGGCATCGTTGTCCAGCCCCGGCGTCTGCTGTGCGCCCGAGCCGGAGACAGCTGGCACCTTGGCCAGCGCCTGGTCCACCTGTTGCACGGCAACGGCAGGATTGCCGCCAGCGCGCTGGATCAGGCCAGCCGCCATGCCTTCCTCATCCTCCAGCAAGGCTTTCAGGATGTGATCGGGCGATATCCGCTGGTGCGAGTTGCGGATCGCCACGGTTTGCGCGCTCTGCAGGAAACCCTTCGCGCGGTCAGTGAATTTTTCCAGGTTCATACTTGGCCCCTCAGTTCCTTTCCGTCCCTAGATAGTGTTGCAATTATGCAACACAAGACCCGATCGATCCTCCACCCCAATTATGGGGAGTGGTTTGCGCGATGGAAGCGGGGATGTGCAAATTTTCGCAGGCAGCTTCCGCTTGGCAGCAAGCGCCGGACAGAGATGCTGACGAACAGCAGATTCCCCTCGATGAACGCCCATCAAAACGCTGGCCTTGCCCGCCTGACGTGATAGGTATTTGCGGATGAAACCGCTTCACCTGCTTTCCGCGCTCGCGCCTGCGATCTTCCTGGCATCCTGCTCCACCGCTCCGGCTCCCGAACTGGCCACTCCGGTCACCGAAGCCGCGCCGCAGGCAGGGCTGGAACAACTCGTCGACCAGGTGGAGATCCCCTACGAGACCTTCACGCTCGACAACGGCCTCACGACCATCGTCCACACGGACCGCAAGGCACCCATCGTGGGCGTGACAGTCTATTACCGGGTCGGCTCAAAGCATGAGCCGCGCGGCCGCACCGGCTTTGCCCACCTGTTCGAACACATCATGTTCAACGGCAGCGAGAACGTCGACAATTTCGACATTCCGCTGGAAAGCGCCGGCTCCACGCCGACCAACGGTTCCACCTGGTTCGACCGCACCAATTACGTCGAAACCGTGCCAACCGGCGCGCTGGACCGTGCGTTGATGATGGAAGCGGACCGCATGGGATACCTGCTGGGCGCGGTGACGCAGGAAGACCTCGATCGCCAGCGCGGCGTGGTGCAGAACGAAAAGCGCCAGGGTGACAACCAGCCCGGCGGCCTTGCCGGTTACCGCATAACCGAAGTGCTGCTGCCGGTGGGCCACCCCTATCGCCACGCCACCATCGGATCGATGGCAGACCTGTCCGCCGCTTCGCTGGAAGATGTGCGCAGCTGGTTCCGCGACAATTACGGGCCGAACAACGTGGTCCTCGCCCTTGCAGGCGATATCGACGTCGACACCGCGCGGGAGAAGGTGGAGCGCTGGTTCGGCGATATCCCCCGCGGCCCCGAAGTGATGCAGCCTGAAGCTGAGCCCGTCACGCTTGCCGAACCTGTCTATGAGGAAATGACGGACCAGGTCAGCCAGGTTCAACTCAGCCGCAACTGGACCGGCCCCGGCATCAACCACCCCGATGCCATGCCGCTGGAACTTGGCCTCAACGTGCTCGGCGGCCTTGCCTCCTCGCGCCTCGACATGGCGATGGTCTATGGCGAGGAAGTGGCCACGCGCGTTTCCGCCTATGCCGAAGTTCACGAGCAATTGAGCTTTGTCTCCATCGAATACGATCTTGTCCCGAGTGCTGACCGGGCCACGGCGGACGCGATCTTCGATACCGAAATCGCCCGCATCATCGCCGAGGGCCCCACCGAGGACGAATTGCAGCGCGCCGCCACGCAGATGATCTCGGGCCAGATCCGCTCGCTTGAGCGCGTCGGCGGATTTGGCGGCAAGGGCATGGAGCTGGCCGAGGGGCTGCTCTACACCGGCGATGCGGAACATTATCGCAAACGCCTGGAACGCATTGCCAGCCTGACCCCGGCCGAAGTGCAGCAAGCGATGGAACGCTGGCTGACGCGTCCTGCCTATACGCTGGCAGTGGTTCCGGGCGAGCGCACGCTTGACGGCGCGCTGATGGGAGGCTGGGGCGATGAGGATACCGTACCCCCGCCGGAACCCGATGCGGGTGGCGGGATAACGGCTGATCGCACCGGCCCGGAACGCGCCATTCCCGATGTCGGCGATGTTCCCGCGCTCTACTTCCCCGATGCCCAGCGCGCCACTTTGTCCAACGGCATCGAAGTGACGCTGGTGGAACGCGACAGCGTGCCTGCCGTCACCGTCGCGCTCAGCATCGATGCCGGTTCGGTCGTCGATCCGGTGGACCAGGCCGGTCGGCACCAGCTCATGCTGGACATGCTTTCCGAAGGCACGACCAGCCGCAACCAGTTCGAGATCATGGTGGAGGAAGAGCAGCTGGGCGCATCGGTCACCGTGGCACCGGGGGTGGATGCCAGCCGCATCTACCTCTCGTCGCTCAACAGCAATCTGCCGCAATCGCTGGACCTGATGGCCGATATCGCGCTCAATCCGGCTTTCGAGGAAGAAGCCTTCGCGCGCACCAAGGCCTTGCGCCTCGCAGGAATTGCGGAGGAGCTGACAAGTCCGGGCAACATCGCCGGGCGCGCCTTGGCCCGCACGCTGTTTGGCGAGGACAACCCTTATGCGATGGCCTCCAATTCGGGCGATGCCGATGCCATCGCGGCGCTGGCGGTGGCAGACATGCGCGCCGAACACGCCCGCTGGTTCCGCCCTGACCTCGCCAGCATCACAGTGGTCGGCGATGTCGGGATGGGTACGCTGCTGCCGCTGCTGGAAGAGGCTTTCGGCAGCTGGCAGGCGCCTGCGAGTGCGGCGCCGGCCAAGGTTGTCGACCTGCCGACACCTGCACCCCAGCGCCGCCTTGTGGTGATCGACCGGCCCAATTCGCCCTCCTCCGTGCTCCTGCTGGGCAAGCTGCTTCCGCTGACCGGCATGGACAGCGGCACCGAACCGCTGGAACTGGCGAACGAGGTCTTGGGCAACGGCTTCCTGTCGCGCCTGATGGGTGACCTGCGCGAAACCCGCGGCTGGACCTACTCGATCCAGTCAACTTTGCCTGGCCGTGTCGGCCCGCAGGCCTTTGTCATCGGCACGGCGGTACAAGCCGACCGGACCGGCGACTCGATCCAGGTCATCCTCGATCACATGCGCGCCTTCCCGGCAGAGCAGCCGGTTACCGAAATGGAGCTGCAACGCGTGACGGACGGCAACATCCGCGGCCTGCCCAATCGCTTCGAAACCAACGGCCAGCTGCTTGGCGCGCTGCTCGACAACGCGATGTTCAACCGTCCCGACGATTACCAGGAACGCCTGCCGGATATTTATCGCGCCATCGATGGCGACGCGATCAACGCCGCAGCGGCGCAATACCTGCGCCCGGATGACCTTGCCATCGTGGTGGTGGGCGATCGCGAAGTGATCGACGCCCAGATCGAGGCGCTGGGCATGGACGTGGAATATTGGGAAGCGGAGCAATTGTAATCTTTCCTCGTTCACTGGCGTGAACGCATGCACATCCCATCAAGGACAAGAACACGCTAGAGCGCGCTGAATGTCCCGCCTAATCGCCTTCAACAAGCCCATGGGCGTGCTGTCGCAATTCACCGACGCACGCTCTCCCACGCAGCGGCCCACGCTGTCCGCCTATATCGACGTGCCGCGCGTCTATCCCGCTGGCCGGCTTGACCGCGACAGCGAAGGGCTGCTGTTGCTGACCGATGACGGCAGGTTGCAGGCGCGCATTGCCGATCCGAAGTTCAAGCTGCCCAAGACCTATCTCGTCCAGGTGGAGGGAATCCCCGATGCAGCGGCGCTCGAGGCCCTGCGCAAGGGCGTGCTGCTGAAGGACGGGATGACCCGCCCTGCCCGGGTGGTCATGATCGATCCGCCGGACCTGTGGGAACGCGATCCGCCCGTCCGTTTCCGCAAGAGCGTGCCCGATTGCTGGCTCAGGCTCACCATCTCCGAAGGGCGCAACCGCCAGGTGCGGCGGATGACGGCCGCCGTGGGGCATCCCACCTTGCGGCTGGTGCGCTGGAGCATCGGCGACTGGTCGCTAGACGGGCTGCTGCCGGGCCAGTGGCGAGATATCAGCTTGTGAAGCGACCACGCAGCGCCTGGTAGGCCGCCGCCGTCACGGTGTTGGAAAGGTTGAGCGAGCGCACCTTGTCCGAAAGCATTGGCAGGTGGAACAGGCGCTCGCGCTGCGCTTCCGTGATTTCCGGGGGAAGGCCTTTCGTTTCCGAGCCGAACACCAGAAAGGCATCATCGGGATAATCCGCTTCGTAGAAACTCCGCTCGCCGAATTCCTCGAACAGGAACAGCTGGTCGCTGCGCGGCGCACGTAATGACAGGAACGCCTCCCAGCTGGCGAATTCCGCCAGCCGCACATGCTGCCAGTAATCAAGGCCGGCGCGTTTCAGCTGCTTGTCGGACAGGCTGAAGCCATAGGGCCGGATCAGCACCAGTTCCATGTCCAGCGCCACGCACGTGCGCCCCACGGCACCGGTATTGTGCGGGATTTCGGGATGGACGAGGACCACGGCAGTCATACCCGATGCCTTAGCGGCACAGGTCAGGCAGGACCAGTTGTCGCTGGAAGGATCTCAGCTCTTGTAGCCGTATTTCGATTCCCATTCGGCGATATGGCCGAGCGCCAGCAGCTTGGCCTGCTGCACCCATTGGTCACGCTCGATCCGGCCCTTGAAGCCGCCGAGATAGGCATCGACTTCGGCGATATCGTCTGCCTTCCACTTCGCGATCTGGTCAAACCTGCGAATGCCCAGCGCATTGCACAAGGCGTGCAGCTTGGGCCCGATGCCGTTGATGCGGGTCAGGTCATCGCTTTCGCCCACGGCCGCCGCGATGTTGGGCCGCGCATCCTCTTCAGGATCGGCAGTAGCGTGTGCGGTGGCGGCCAGCGCCGTTGCCAGCGGATAGGGATCGTCATCCGGGTCGCCATCGGGATCGATGGCGATTTCCGCTTCCTCTCCCACTTCCAGCACGTCCTCGCCGCCCTCATCAGGCAGGGGCGTGGTGCGGTGCTGTTCGCCCTCCTCATAATCGTATTCTTCGCTTGCCGGTTCGCGGCGCGCCCAGATCCACCAGGCGGTGGCGATGCCGATGGCCAGCGCCAGCAGGAAACGGACGGGACCGGCTGCAATCAGTTCGAACATCTAGCCCTCCCCCCTGTGGTTGCGGCCCCAGATCAGCCAGCCAATGCCAAGGCCGATCGCGAAGGTGATGAGCAGGTAGATCCAGCTTTCCAACAGCAGCGGCATGGCCCGTTACTCGCCTTGCCCGGCCGGGGCATCTGCATCCCCCAGCGTGAACACGATGCGGCGGTTCGCCTCGTTGGCTTCGGCAGAGGTGCCTTCCATCACGGGCTGGCTGGCA
The DNA here is from genome assembly GCA_030424845.1 of Alphaproteobacteria bacterium. GTDB lineage: Bacteria > Pseudomonadota > Alphaproteobacteria > Sphingomonadales > Sphingomonadaceae > Alteraurantiacibacter. The sequence goes on from JAUHWC010000001.1 coordinate 833,500, forward strand.
CCCAGGCCCACCGCACTGACAGGGCCTTGGGCGACGCCGCGTTCGACCAGGGCGGCCGCCACGCGGTCCGCACGCTCCTGGCTCATGGTGCGATTGATCGCCTCGCTTCCGCGGGCATCGGTGTGGCCTTCGACCGTAACGCTGACATCGCCGCATTCGCCCAGCACAGCTGCCACGGAATCGGTGATCGCAAGACTGTCTAGCGAGAGGTAGGCGCTGCCGCTGCGGAACCGGATGGACTTGCCGTCCAGCGCTGCATCGAGGCGTTCCTGGCAGCCGGCGACTTGCGGTGACCGGGCTGCGGCATCCCCCGCAGCATCGCCCGCCTCACCGGCATCACCTGCCGCCGCGGCCCGGGCCTGTGCAATCTCGTCCGCATCGGCCCAGCGCACGGAGGATATGCCGGGCACGGCCATCAGCGCCTGCTCCGCCGCGCCCCGGGCATCGGCATCATCGGGACCATCCACCAGCGCCACGCGCGACAGCGGATCGCGCTGCATGGCGAATGTGAAGCCATCACCTGCCGCGCTTTGTGCAAGTGCAGCCTGCCCGTCCGCCTCAAGGCCGGCGACATAGCCTTCACCAGTGATGGAATGTGAAACGAGTGCGACCAGCGATGCCGCCGCCGCCCCGATCAATCCCTTGCCCCAATCGGTCATCTTCGGACCCTCCGGCATCTTCTCCGGCAGGAAGGTTAACCATAAAGCCGGCAGGCGGCAAATGGCCGCCCGGCAAGGTGTTCACATCTGGGGCAGTTTACCCTTGGCAGGGAGGCGGGTGTGCAGGGGTATCCAGCCACCCCCACGCGCCACGCAATCAGGCAGCAGGTGCTCAGTCGAGCGTGGCGCTGGCGATGATCCGTTCCACCTTGGGCAGGTCACGGTCGAAATAGAACAGCTCCGGCGCAGTGAAGCTGATCAGGTGCAGTTCTTCATCGAAGATCGATGCCACGGCCAAACCCTTGCGGCGCAGCGGCGAGCCTTCGACAGCATATTCGAAAGTGAAACGCACTGCATTATGCCCTGCCAACGAGGAGGCTTCGATGCCGGTGATCTCGAACACCGAGGTGTTGAGCGCAAGGCGCGAGGAGCTCTCGTAGAAGTCCGGGATATCGGTGAGCAGCATGGAGGCGCTGAACGTGGGCAGCGGCCGTTCCTTGCGATTGGCGTCGGTGAAGATGGTCTTGCCGTCCTGCAGGCGGGAGACGAAATAAAGCTCGTTCAGCGAGACACCGTCCAGCGTCCAGACTTCGCTGCGACCGACCGGGCGATAGGTCCATCGGTTCCATTCCTCGCCCGGCGTGACCTCGATCTTGCCCTTGGCGACGCTGACCGCTTCGTTGTCATCGATCAGGCGCCAGCCCGCATGGGCAGGTGCTGCCGACAAGCTGGCCAGTGCCAAGGTGGCTGCTGCGATAAAGACCCTCATTAGTTCCCTCCCGAAATCATCGAAATCATTCCCCGGTCCGGCGCATCGGGCGCACGTGCCAGATATTCAGCAAGATCGGCCCGCCCTTCCTCCGTGCGCCCGAGGCGCATCAGGGACAGGCCGCGGCCGCGCCAGATCTGTGGCAGGGTGCCACCCTTGGCCAGAGCCGCATCGTAGTGTTCAACCGCCTTGGCGAAATTGTCCTCGTCCCCCTGGCGGCGGAAATTTTCGCCCCAGGCATAATCGAGCCAGGCCGAGGACACGCCGCCGGCCGCGATGCTCTCCAGCAGGAAGGCATTCCCGCCGTAGTCGTTCATCTTCAGCTGGTCGTCGAGGAAGACGGGTAGCCAGTCGGCCATCGCCTGCTGGTAGGAATCATAGCCGGTCACTTCGGGTACGCCGGGCGCGTCCTGCGCTGCCTGTGTCAAATACTCCACCCGATCCGCGGTTGGCGGATGGGTGGCGAACAGGCCGCCGTTCTTGTCCTTGCGCGATTCCTCGCCGCGGGCTTCAGCCGTGGCATCCATCTCGGCCCGCAGCTGTTCCCAGATGGCCGCCGCTTCCCGGGTGTCATATCCCGCCGCGTCGAGCATGGCCAAGGCATCGAGATCGGCCTCGGTTTCCATGTCGCGAGAGTAACTGAAAATCGAATCGATCAGCATGATGGAGCCGATCAGGCCAATCCCGGTGAATGCCAGCCAGCTTGCCGCGTTCGAGCGGTTACGGGCGCGGCGGAAAAGCTGCACCGAATGGCGGCGTTTGAAATGGGCATATTCATGCGCCAGCACGGTCGCCAGTTGCGCCTCGTTCTGCGTGCGCAGCAGCAGGCCAGACCACACCTGCATCGCCCCGTTGGGTGCCATCGTGGCGTTGAAGTTGGGGTTGTGCATTATGTAGAGGCGGATGTTGGCGCATTCCGCTTCTCCCGCCAGCTTGCACAACAGCCCCCGCATATAGGCATTGAGCGCCTCGTCACGGATGACCAGCTGGCTCTCCTGCAAGTCCCGCTCGGCCTCGCCCACGCGCAACCACAGGCCGCGTTCAAGCTCGTCCTGCGGTTCATAGAGCGCATATTGCGGGGCCTCGCCTGCCTCCTGAGCGGCAAGCGGCTCCCCCTCTTCCTCTGTCGCCGCCGCAAGATCAATGTCCGCCTCAGGCGATGCTGCTTCCGGTTCGGCAGGAACAGCAACCGCTTCTTCGCCGGCAACTTCCTCCACATCCACGCCTTCTGCCGGCGGCTCGCCCTCGGGCGAGGCCGGCTGCATGGCAGCCATGCCCGCACAAGGCACCGCCAGCATCACGGCACCGGCAAGCAGGAAGGATCTGGCGCGAACCATCTTGTCGCAGCGCGAGGCGCTTATTGCGCCAGGGCCAGTTCGGTGGCCGGAACCGGCTGGGGGAAGTCTTCCAGCAGCTTCTGCACGCGCTCCACCGCGCCTTCCGGATCGCGCGGGTCACCGCCGATCGAAGGATCGGTGTTGAACCACACGATATTGCCCGTGCGCAGGTCCACCAGGCCGGCATAGCCGACGTGGACACCGGCCTGGATGATCACGCAGGCACCGATGATGCAGCCCAGCATGCCGGCAACCTGCGCCGCCTTGCGGCCATCATCGCCATAGGAATCATGCGTGAAGATCATCATCGCGTAATCGGCCCCGGTCGCATCGCGCAGCTGCGAGGCACCTTCGCCAAGCGTCCAGTCAAGCTGCACACCGCTGCGACGTGCAGACCGCCCCGGGCCTGCCTCGCGCTCCTCGCCCTTGGACGGGAGGCGTTCCGCGCTCTGGCTGTGAACGGCAATGGACTGCACTACCGCTTCGAAGAGGGCGCGATAGGCATTGAGCGTCTCGGCATTCTCGCCTTCGAGCTCATCAAGGAATTCCACCTCGGCATTCTGCTGGTTCATCGCATCAACGAGGGCAGCCTGGATATTGGCGCGCGCGGCCTCGGTCCATTCGGCGTTCGGCTGGTCGAGCCCGCCAGCGCTCATGGAGCCGACATGCACATCGGGACGGAACACCACGATCTTGGCATCCGCAACTTCCACGAAGGCGAAGCCATCACGCACCAGCGCGGTGGCGGATGCCGGAACGGAAACCGCCAAGGCAGCAGCAGACGCTGCCGCAAGCGCGGCAGTACGAAACAGTTTTGTAGGGATTTTGACCCCCAAACAGACCCCTCAAGCGGCTGAGGTATCACTGTTTTTTAGCGGTCAAACAGGAAAATCTCGCGCATCCAGATTGGCGTGGAAAAGTCCGCCGGGAATCGCCTTTGCCCCTACCCCAACTTGTCCTTGAGGATCTGGTTCACCACCGCCGGGTTGGCCTTGCCCTGCATCGCCTTCATCGTCTGGCCGACGAAAAAGCCGAACAGCTTGTCCTTGCCGCTGCGGTATTCTTCGACCTTGTCGGCATTGTTGGCGATGATGGTATCGATCGCTTCCTCGATCGCGCCGGTATCGCTGACCTGCTTCAGGCCCTCCGTATCGGCGATCTCTTCCGGCTCGCGGCCTTCCTTCAGGACGATCTCGAAGATTTCCTTGGCCTGGCCACCGGAAATCTCGCCGGCATCCTGCATCTTGAGGATCGCGGCCTGGCGCGTGGCGGTGGCGTTGCCGGCATCGCCTTCATCGCCCAGCGCCTTGATCACGCCCGGCGCGACGGAAAGCGACCAGTTGGCCACCTGCGTTGCTACCTTGGCTTCCGGCTTGCCCAGCGCAGCGGCGGTTTCGGCCAGCAGCGTTTCGAAGCGGGCAAAGGTTTCCACCTCCGCCGTCAGTTCGCGGGCGTTGTATTCGGAAAGCCCCAGCTCGCCGGTGTAGCGCGCACGCTTGGCATCTGGCAGTTCCGGCAGGCTGGCACGGCATTCTTCGAGGAAGGCATCGTCCAGTTCCAGCGGCAGCAGGTCCGGATCGGGGAAATAGCGGTAATCATGCGCATCCTCCTTGGACCGCATGGACCGCGTGGTGCCCGTGTTCGGATCGAACAGGCGGGTTTCCTGCACAACCGTGCCGCCATCCTCGATCACGTCGATCTGGCGCTGCACCTCGTGCTCGATGGCCTGCATCACGAAACGCACGGAGTTGACGTTCTTCGTCTCGGTCCGCGTGCCAAGTTCGGTATCGCCCACCTTGCGGACGGACACGTTCACGTCTGCACGCATGGAGCCTTCTTCCATGTTGCCGTCGCACGATCCGACATAGCGCAGGATGGAGCGCAGCTTGCGGATATAGGCGCCAGCCTCTGCGGGCGAGGTCATGTCCGGGCGGCTGACGATTTCCATCAGCGCCACGCCGGTGCGGTTGAGGTCGACATAGGACATGGTGGGATGCTGGTCATGCATCAGCTTGCCCGCGTCCTGCTCCACATGGATGCGCTCGATGCGGATCACCTTGTCTTCCGGGATACCGGCCTTCTCGTCCGCCTCGATCACCAGCTGCCCCTCGCCCACCAGCGGGTGGTAGAGCTGGCTGATCTGGTAGCCCTGCGGCAAGTCGGCATAGAAGTAGTTCTTGCGGTCGAAGCGCGACCACTTGTTGATCTGCGCCTCGATCGCCATGCCGGTGCGCACCGCCTGGCGGATGCATTCGACATTGGGCACGGGCAGCATGCCGGGCATGGCCGCATCGATCAGGCTGACCTGCGCGTTGGGCTCTGCACCAAACTCGGTGGAAGCGCCGGAAAACAGCTTGGCCTTCGATGTGACTTGCGCATGGACCTCAAGGCCGATTACGACCTCCCACTCACCCGTTGCGCCCTGAACTCTGTAGTTACTCATCGTCGATCAGCTTTCCGTCTTTATCGAAACGCGCTTCACCGTGTTTGATCCGTTTGGCCAGATAGGCTGGAATGACCATCGCAACGACGATCATCGCTGCGTAGGCAATCTTTTCCAGCGCTTCGACACTCACCACCACTTCTCCGGCTTCGCGGTAAACCCGGCGCGTTGCTCGATGGCGAGGCCGGCGTTGAGTACGGCCTGTTCGTCAAACGCGGGGCCGATCAGTTGCAGGCCCAGCGGCAAGCCATCCTTGTTGAGGCCAGCGGGAACGCTCATCGCGGGCAAGCCAGCGAGGCTTGCGGGCACGGCGAACACGTCATTGAGATACATCGCCAGCGGATCGTCGACATTCTCGCCCAGCGCGAAGGCCGCGGTGGGGGTGGTCGGCGCGAGGATCACGTCGCACTGCTCGAAAGCGGCTTCGAAGTCCTTCTGGATCAGCGTGCGCACCTTCATCGCCTGCGTGTAATAGGCGTCATAGAACCCGGCGGAGAGCACATAGGTGCCGATCAGGATGCGGCGCTTCACCTCGTCTCCGAAACCGGCAGCGCGGGTTGCGGCATACATGTCCTGCAAGCCTGCGCCATCGGGCAGGTCGCGCAGGCCGTAGCGCACGCCATCGTAACGCGCGAGGTTTGACGAGGCTTCTGCCGGGGCGACGATGTAATAAGCGGGCAGCGCATACTTGGTATGCGGAAGGGATACTTCCACCACGTCCGCGCCCGCATCCTTCAGCCAGGCAATGCCATCGTCCCAGCTCTTGAGGATTTCCTCGTCAGTGCCGTCCATCCGGTATTCCTTCGGGATACCGACTGTCTTGCCCTTGAGGTTGGCATCGAGACTGGCCGCCCATGCGGGAACATCCATGTCGAGGCTGGTCGAATCCTTCGGGTCGAAACCCGACATCGCCTCAAGCATGATCGCGCAGTCTTCGACAGAACGGGCCATCGGGCCGGCCTGGTCAAGGCTGGATGCGAAGGCGACGATGCCCCAGCGGCTGCAACGGCCATAGGTCGGCTTGATCCCGGTAATGCCGGTGAAGGCGGCAGGCTGGCGGATCGAACCACCGGTGTCCGTGCCGGTGGCGGCAGGAGCGATACGCGCGGCAACCGCAGCCGACGAACCGCCGGAAGAACCACCCGGCGCCAGCGTGGCATTGCTGCCCCGTGCCTTCCACGGGTTTGCAACATTGCCGAAATAGCTCGTCTCGTTGGAGGAGCCCATGGCGAACTGGTCAAGGTTCAGCTTGCCCAGCATGCCCGCGCCAGCATCCCACAGCTTCTGGGACACGGTGCTTTCATACTCGGGCTTGAAGCCTTCGAGGATGTGGCTGGCAGCAGAAGTCTGCACTCCCCGGGTGGCGAACAGGTCCTTCATGCCGATGGGCACGCCGGCCATGGAGCCAAGCTGCTTGCCCGCGGCACGGTCTGCATCGACCTTCTTGGCAGCTTCCAGCGCATAATCGGGCGTGGTGACGATGAAAGCGTTCAATTCCGCCGCGTCCGCCACGGCAGCGTTGAAGGCTTCGGCCACTTCCACGGCGGTGAAATCGCCATTGGCCACGCCATCGCGGATCGCCTTGATCCCGAGTTGGGTAAAGTCAGTCACTATTCGATCACCTTCGGCACACCAAAGAAGCCATGTTCGGCAACGGGCGCATTGGCCAGGATGGCATCGCGCTTGCCACCGCCGGTCAGCGGGTCGGCATCGACCACGTCATCGCGCAGGCGCAGCTTTTGCGGGATCACCGCCGTCATGGGTTCGACCGAGGAGGTATCCACCTCTCCCAGCTGTTCCACCCAGGCCAGGATATTGTTGAACTCAGGCACCATGTGGTCGAGGTCACCCTCGTCCAGGTTGATGCGAGCGAGCGAGGCGATTTTCGCCACTTGTTCACGGGTTACGGACATGGCCGGAGCGTTAGCCGCACCCGCGCGGCGCTTCAAGCGGTCAGATGGCGGCGGCGAGGCAATTTCTGCCCCGCCGGCATTTCCCCGCGCAACTATTCGGCAGCAGCAGCCTCTTGCGATTGGGCGGCGATCACCTGTTCCATGATGGTGTTGATTTCCAGGCCGCGCTGCATCAGCTGCTCCTGGTTCATGAACTCGTGCAGGGTGACTTCGAAGGTCAGGTCGGCATTGGGCGGGATCGGCGATCCGGGCTGCGGATTGGGGCCATAGGCAAGGTCGGAGGGGATCCACACCTTGTAGGTGCCGCCCTTCTGCATCTGCATCAGCGCCTCGCGGAAACCGGGCACCACACCATCAAGTTCCATGAAGCTGCCTTCAGGGATCAGGTGGGCGATTTCCGGCGGGATGCTGGGATCGCGCGGCTGCGAACGATCGAACTCGGTGCCGTCCTCCAGCGTGCCGACATATTCGACGAACACGGCATCGCCTTCCTGCGGCGACGGGCCTTCGCCGGCCACGATCTCGTCCACCGAAACGGTGGCCGGACGGGTGGTGAACCAGGCCAGGCCGAAGCCCAGCAGGACACCGAGCGCCATGCCAAGCCAGAACTTCCACAGGGAGCCCTTGGCGATGGGCTGCAGCGGTACGCGGGTTACTTCGGCCATGAAGACAATGATCCTGAAAATAAAAAGGGCGCGGTGAGTTTCCTCATCCACGCCCCATTTGGCTTAGCTTGGCCAAAGGTGCAAGCATCGGCTTGCGGCCCTGCGGCCATTTGGCAGTTGCGATCAGCGAATGCCGTCGCGTTCCATGCGCTTGCGCTCCAGCTTGCGGGCGCGGCGCACGGCAGCGGCCTTTTCACGGGCGCGCTTTTCGCTGGGCTTTTCGTAGTGGCGACGCAGCTTCATCTCGCGATACACCCCCTCACGCTGCAGCTTCTTCTTCAGCGCACGGAGAGCCTGTTCGACGTTGTTATCGCGGACGATGATCTGCATAAACCTAAGCCACCTTTTCTAATCTCGATAATGGTCAGAGCCCGCGAGCGATCGGCGCGGGTTGGCACCATGTGTAAAACCAATGAATAACGGGCCGAATCCGTTCCGGATCGGCGATCTGGCGGGGCCACTAAGCGAAAAAGTTGGAAAAGGCAAGCGCTAGCGGGCGAATGCCTTGGCGGCACTTGCGGCCCCTTCTCCTTCGCAGCGAAGCGGCAAATGGCTTTCGCTGGCGAGCCCATCGGGCTAATGGGGCCTGCTATGGGCAATATCTCACCATTTCTCGCCACGATCTATGTCGCCATCGGCGGCGCGGCCGGTTCCGCCGCACGCTACCAGATGGGCCGCTTGATGACGGCCTGGCTCGGCCCCCAGCCGATGATGCTCTTTCCCTGGGCAACGCTGGCGGTGAACACCATCGGCAGCCTGGCGATGGGCCTGCTCGCCGGGTTCCTGATGCGCATGGGCGGCGATACCGATGGCTGGCGCCTGCTGGTCGGCGTGGGCCTGCTGGGCGGTTTCACCACCTTTTCCGCCTTCAGCCTTGAAATGGCGATGCTGATCCAGCGCGGCCAGGTCGGGCTGGCCGGGATCTACGCCCTACTCTCGCTCGGCCTTGGCGCGACCGGCCTGATCTTCGGCCTGACCGTGGCCCGGATCGGCGCGTGAGCAAGCCTGCTTCCTCCCAATCCGGCGAAGTCAGGCAGTTCACCGTCGCTGCCGATGATGACGGCATCCGCGTGGATCGCTGGTTCAAACGGCACCTGCCGCAGGTCGGTTTCGGCACAGTCTCGCGCTGGGCGCGTACCGGCCAGCTGCGGGTGGACGGCAAGCGCGTGAAGGTGGAGGACAGGCTGGAACAGGGCCAGCAATTGCGCGTCCCTCCCGGGGGCGAGGACACGGGGCGCAAGCCCCGCCAGCGCCGCGAACTGACAGCGGAAGAGGAAGCGCAGGCCGAAGCCATGCTGATCACCCGCACCAGGTCTGCGCTGGTGCTCAACAAGCCACCGGGACTTGCGACGCAGGGTGGCACCAACACCACCCGCCATGTCGATGGCCTGCTCGATGCCTATGCCGGCGAGGACGAGCCGCGCCCGCGCCTGGTTCACCGGTTGGACAAGGATACCAGCGGCGTGCTGCTGGTGGCACGCACTCCCGGCAGCGCGGCGAGCTATTCCAAGCGGTTCTCCAGCCGTGCCGCCAAGAAGATCTACTGGGCGCTGGTCGTCGGCGTGCCGGACGTGAAGGAAGGCACGATCGACGCGGCCATCGCCAAGCAACCCGGTTCGGGCGGCGAGAAGATGCATGTCGACATGGAAGGCGGCCAGCCGGCAAAGACCTTGTATCGCGTGGTGGATCGCGCCGGTGATCGCGCTGCATGGGTGGAACTGCAACCGCTGACGGGACGCACCCACCAGCTGCGCGTGCACATGGCGGCGATCGGCCATCCCATCGTGGGTGACGGCAAATACGGTGGGCCGGCAGCCTTCCTGACCGGTACGATCAGCCGCAAGATGCACCTGCACGCCCGCCGCCTGATCATTGACGAACCCGGCGGCGGCAAGCTGGATGTAAGCGCCGAACTGCCCGAACATTTCGCCGCCAGCATGGAAAGCCTGGGCTTTGACGAGAACGCCAGCGCGGCAGAACCGGACACCGGCCCGCCGGAACTGACGCCGGTCGAGAAGAAGAAGGTCGCCCGCCAGCACGCCAAGCAGTATCGCAAGGCCCGCCGGGGCGAGCGCAAGACCCGCACGCTCGGTCGTTCGCGCGATGACAAGCCCAAGAAGCGCGGCCCGACCAAGGGCAAGGGCAGCAGCACCGCAGCCAGGCGACAAGCGGCAAAGCGCGGCAGCCCCGGTCGCAAGTGATCGGGCAGCGATGAGCATCAGGCTGGCGATTTTCGACTGTGACGGAACCCTCTCGGACGGACAGGCCGCTGTCTGCCTGTCGATGGAGCGTGCCTTTGCCGCAGCGGATTTGCCTGCGCCGGACCCCGGCCAGGTGCGCCGCATCGTCGGCCTCAGCCTGCCGCAAGCCGTGCGCCGGCTGGCACCGGAAGCGGGCGAGCAGGCACAAGCGCTTGTTGTCGACGCCTACAAGGCCGCGTTTCGCGAAATGCGGCAGGACGGCAGCCTGCGCGAACCGCTTTACCCGGGAATGGCCGCGCTGGTGCGCACGCTGCACTCCAAGGGCTGGTTCCTTGGCGTGGCGACCGGAAAGAGCGATCGCGGCCTCAAGTCCACGCTGGCTGCCAACGGCTTGCTCGATTGCTTTGCCACGCTGCAGACGGCGGACCGGCATCCCTCCAAGCCCCACCCGTCGATGCTGCTCACCGCTATGGAGGACGTGTTTGCACAGCCTTCTGCATCGGTGATGATCGGCGATACCGCCTATGACATGGAAGCCGCCCGCGCCGCCGGGACCGATGCCATCGGCGTTGCCTGGGGCTATCACGAGGCGCAGGAGTTGCTGGAGGCAGGTGCGCGCGCCGTGGCGCAGACCGCCACCGAACTGGAGGAACTGATCGATGGCCGATGAAACCCGCGAGGAAATCGAGGCGAAGGCGAAGAGCCGCTTCATCATGATCAGCATGATGCAGCTGGGCGGCGCGCTGATGGTGGTCGCCGGGCTTGCCGTTCTGCAAGGCGTGCTCCCGCTGCCGATGTGGACGGCATACCTGCTGCTGGTAATGGGCCTTTTCGAACTGTTCGTGATCCCCCAGATGCTGGCGAAGATCTGGAACACGAATGACAGGAACCCGCCCACCGCATGAAACGCTTCTACAAGGATGTGACCATCGCCGAAGCCGGTGACGGCGGCTGGCAGGTGCAGCTGGACGGGCGCGGCATCCGTTCGCAAGGCGGCGGCCAGCAGATTGTGCCGACCAAGGCGCTGGCCCGGATGCTGGCCGGGGAATGGCAGGACCAGGGCGAGGACATCGATCCCAGGAGATTCGTCTTCCGCGACATGGCCGATTTCGCCATCGACGTGGTCCGCGCCGACCGCGCAGACGCCATCGGCAACCTCATCAAGTTCTCGCAAACCGATACGCTGTGCTATCGCGGCGATCCCACCGATGCGCTGTTCAAGCGGCAGGAGGAAATGTGGGAGCCGCTGGTCACCGCTTGCGAGAAGCGCCATGCGATCGCCTTCTCGCGCGTCAGCGGCATCATGCACGATCCCCAGCCGTCCGAAACGGTTGACCGGCTGCGCACGATCCTTGCCGGCCTGGACGATTTCACCCTTGCCGGCTTGCAGACTCTTACCGCGCTGGCAGCTTCGCTGATCGTGGGTCTGGAAGCGCTGGAAGAGGGTGCGGATGCCGATGCCCTGTTTGCCATCGCCAATGTCGAGGAGGACTGGCAGGCAGAGCTGTGGGGCTGGGACGGCGAGGCGGAACAGCGCCGCGCAATGCGGCTGGATGCCTTCAGGCTGGCGCTGGAATTCGTGCAGGCCGCGCGGGCCTAGCCAGCCTTCATTCCACCCACGCCGCGACCTCGGCCGCAACGTCATTGGCCGCGCGGTTGATCGCCGGCGCGACGCTCATCGGATCGGCAAAGACACCGGTTTCCTCGGCCTCGAAACGCTGCGTGCGCACCGTGCCATCGGGCAGGCGCAGGACCGCGTCATAACGCACGATCACGGCCGAACGCGCCGGATCGAATTCCATCGCCACCAGTTCGCCGCCGAGCTGGGTCTGTGCGGCATATTCCAGCTCTCCCCCGCCAACCACCAGGCGATTGCCGCCCGCACGGATGGTTTCGGAAAGCACGCGCTGGAACAGGCGGGCAGGCTTTTCCACCCAGACGGCATCCTGCAGATAGGCGATCGAGCTGCCGGTCACGCGAACAGGCACGCGCACCACGTCGAGGTGCTGGGGCACGGCGGGTTCGTTCACGGCAAGCGCGCTTGCCATGTCCCCGCTGGCGGAAGCCCCGGAAGGCGCAGTGGAGGTTGCCGTCAGCGTCAGCAACTGGTCGGGTGCCTCACCCCCGCCGCCGATGGATACGCAGCCTGCCAGCAGCGCGGCGGCAGCAGCAAGGCCCGCAGGCCCGAGCACTCTGGGGAAAGTCATCGATAGGCGTCCTTTCGTGCTCACGGTTCATACTCCGGCAGCGGCCTGCCACCCAGCAACGAGCCGGCACCTTCGTTCTCGATCGTCTCGGTGAGGTCGCGCAGCGTCTCGCTGGTCCGGCGAAGGTCGCGCAAGGTGGCCTGCGCCGCCGGCAGCGTATCCTCGTTGAGTTGCCGCGTCATTGGCTGCACTTCCTGCAAGGTCGCTTCCAGCGAATCCGCTGCCGTGCGCGCCGATTGCAGCGTGCCGCGCAGTTCGGCGGCAAGCGAGCTTCCTTCATTCTCCAGCAGGGCATCGGCGCTTTCCAGCGTGTCCTCGAACGCCGCCAGCGTCTGGGTGGACTGGTCCAGCGTCTCCTGCAGTTCGATCAGCGTGGTGCGAATTTCGGGAGATGCCGCGGCCAGTTCGGCGCTCATCCTGTCGGTATTGCGCAGGATGCCTGCGATCGATTGCTGGTTCTCGTCATCGAGCACGCGGGTCAGCCTGTCGGTCAGCGTGGCAAGGCGTTCCAGCAGCAGCGGCGCGCTGGACAGGATCTCGTCAATCGGGCCACCGGCAGGCGGGATCACCGGCACGCCTTCCGGGCACGCGGTGGTTTCGCAGGTGATGGGCGGCTGGCCCTGCCGCGCTCCATCAAGGTTGAGCGTGGATACCCCGGTGAAGCTGAAGCTGATCGAGGCGGTGGTGCCGATCAGGATCGGCACATCGTTTTCCACCCGGATGCGCACGCGGACATATTCAGGGTCCGCATCCCACAATTCGATTTCGGAAACCTGCCCCACCGGCACGCCGGCAAAGGACACCGAAGAGCCATTGGCCAGCCCGCCCACCGATTGCTGGAAGAAGATGTCATATTCCTTGCGGTCGGCATTATTCAGGCCCGCCAGCCAGACAAAGAACCATGCCAGTGCCCCCAGCAAAGCGAGGGTGACAAGCCCTACCCAGACGTGGTTTGCGCGTGTTTCCATTGCCTCTCGCTATGCCCCCGTATCGGCTTGCTTGTCCATGCTCTTGCTGCGTTCCTTGGTATCCAGGGCCGCCCGGGCGCGTGGCCCGTTGAAATATTCCTGGATCCACGGGTGGTCGCTTTCGAGCAATTCCGGGATCGACCCGCAGGCGATCACCTTCTTGTCTGCCAGCACGGCCACGCGGTCGCATATGGCATAGAGCGTATCGAGGTCATGGGTGATCAGGAACACCGTCAGCCCCAACGTGTCGGTCAGTTCGCGCAGCAACTCGTCGAACTTGGCGGCACCGATCGGGTCGAGGCCAGCCGTCGGCTCGTCCAGGAACAGCAGCTCCGGGTCCAGCGCCAGCGCACGGGCAAGGCCGGCACGCTTCTTCATCCCGCCGGAAAGCTCGGAGGGAAACTTGCTTGCCGCTTCGGGCGGCAGGCCGGTCATCACCACCTTGTAGCGGGAAATCTCGTCCAGCAGCTCGTTTTCGAGTTCCGGATGGAACTGCTTGAGCGGCACCTGCACGTTTTCCGCCACGGTCAGCGTGGAAAACAGCGCACCGCCCTGGAACAGCACGCCCCAACGCTCGCGCACGCCGATCACCTCGTCGGGTTCGGCAGCCACGATATCGCGGCCGAAGACCTCGATCGAGCCTTCGCGCGGGAATTGCAGCCCGATGATGGAGCGCATCAGCACGGACTTGCCGCTGCCCGAGCCGCCGACCACGCCGAGGATTTCCCCGCGGCGAACCTTCAGGTCGAGGTCTTCGTGCACCACGTAGTCACCGAAGGCATTGGTCAGCCCTTCGATGACGATCGGGTATTCACCCTCGTAATGCAGGTCGTCGCTGCTCATCCCCACCCGATCTCCGTGAAGAACACGGCAAAGAAGGCATCGAGCACGATGACCATGAAGATCGCCTGCACCACGGCCTTGGTGGTGCGCAGGCCCACTTCCTCGGCGTTACCCTTGACCTGCATGCCCTGGTAGCAGCCCGACAGGGCGATGATCAGGCCGAACACCGGCGCCTTCACCAGCCCCACGTAGAGGTCATAGGTCGGCACCACTTCCTGGATCCGCGAAAGGAAGGTGAGGAAGGGAATGCCAAGCTGCAATTGCGAGATCGTGGCACCGCCGATGATGGCCATGCAGGCGGCATAGAAACCCAGCAGCGGCAACATCAGCATGGATGCCAGCACGCGCGGCAGGACCAGCGCTTCCACCGGGGACACGCCGATCGTGCGCATGGCATCGATTTCCTCGGTCAGCTTCATGGTGCCAATCTGCGCGGCAAAGGCAGAACCGGACCGGCCGGCAACCATGATCGCCGTCATCAGGATACCCAGCTCGCGCAAGGCGATCCGGCCGGTAAGGTTGATGGTGTAGATTTCCGCGCCGAATTCGCGCAGCTGGATCGCGCCCTGCTGTGCGATCACGATGCCGACCAGGAAGCTCATCAGGCCGATGATCGGCAGGCTGGTGATGCCCACCAGCTCCATCTGCCGGACAAGCGCCCTTCCGCGCAGGCGCGACGGGTGGATGATGGTGGTCAGGAAGGCAACGATCAGCGCCCCCATGAAGCCCAGGTTGCGCCGCACGCCGCCCAGCAGCTCGAAAACCGTCGCGCCCACGCTTTCGGGCACCCGCATGTACAACGGCAGGCGATCCGGTTCGATATCGGCTTCGCTGGCGCTTTCCTCCACCGCCTCCAGCAGGACTTCGGCCTGCTCGCTAGCGCCCAGGACCTCGGCGGAATGGGCCTTGGCAAAGCGGTAGATGACCCACGCGCCCACCGTATCGACGGGACTGGCGCCGGAAATGTCCACGAATTGCACGGGATCTTCGATGTCGCGCAGGCCGGCATCGAGATTGGCGATGGTCGATACCAGCAGGGGACCGGTCACCACCACCGTGGTGCGTCCGCCTTCTTCCTGCATGCTGAAATCAGCCCATTCGCGCATGATTGGCAGGCTATGCGGGCAAAACTGCCTGCCCGCAAGGCAATCCGGCCATTGCCCTTGGGGATTAGCGCTGGCAAAGGCCTCCCTTGTTGACGTCCACGGCTCCGGCCCTCTCCCCCACCCTTCCCCCCGGACATTTTGTCGAGGCGGAAGCGTGAGGAAGACGGCCGAGGCCAACCCAGAGCAAAAGACACACGATTAGATGACCCGCGAACTTGCCAAGACTTTCGATCCCGCCGCTATCGAGGCGAAGTGGTACGAACACTGGGAAAAGGGCGGCCTGTTCCGGCCCGAACGCCCGAACGCGGAACCCTTTACCATCGTCAACCCGCCGCCGAACGTCACCGGCAGCCTGCACATCGGCCACGCGCTGGACAACACGCTGCAGGACATCGTGATCCGCTACGAGCGGATGCGCGGCAAGGATGCGCTGTGGGTTGTGGGCACCGACCACGCCGGCATCGCCACGCAGATGGTGGTCGAGCGCCAGATGGAGGAGCGGCAGGACAAGCGCACCAACTACACCCGCGAACAGTTCGTCGAGAAGGTGTGGGAGTGGAAGGAGGAATCAGGCGGCACGATCACCCGCCAGCTGCGCCGCCTGGGCTGTTCGATGGACTGGTCCAGGGAACAGTTCACGATGGACGAGCACTTCACCCGCGCCGTGCTCAAGGTGTTCGTGGACCTCTACAACGAAGGCCTGATCTACCGCGACAAGCGGCTGGTGAACTGGGACCCGAAGCTGCGCACGGCGATCTCCGACCTGGAAGTGGAGACCGAGAACGTTCAGGGCGGCTTCTGGCACTTCAAGTACCCGCTCGCCGATGGCGTGACGCTGGATAACGGGCAGGACTACATCGAAGTCGCCACCACGCGACCTGAAACGATGCTGGCGGACATGGCCGTGGCCGTGCACCCGACGGACGAGCGCTACAAGTCCGTGATCGGCAAGCACGTTGTCCTGCCCATCACCGGCCGCCGCGTGCCTATCGTGGCAGACGAGCATGCCGATCCCGAACTGGGTTCGGGCGCGGTGAAGATCACGCCGGGGCATGACTTCAACGACTTCGAGGTGGGCAAGCGCGCCGGGATTGCTCCCGCTGATATGCTCAACATGCTCGATGCCGATGCCAATGTCTGCCAGACGGCGGACGGGCTGGTTCCGGCAGAATACATCGGCCTGCACCGCTTCAGGCGGGATGGCGAGGATGGCGCGCGCGAACTGGTGGTCGCCCGCCTGAAGGAACAGGGCTTGCTGATCCCGCATGTCTCCAAGAACAAGAAGGGCGAGGAAGTCGAGCTTGATGCCGAGCCGCGCACCATCGCCACGCCCTTCGGCGATCGCGGCGGGGTGGTGATCGAGCCATGGCTGACGGACCAGTGGTATGTGAATGCCGAAAAGCTGGCCGCCGCGCCCATCGCAGCAGTGAAGAACGGCGATATCGAGATTGTCCCCAAGACCTGGGAAAAGACCTTCTTCAACTGGATGGAAAACATCCAGCCGTGGTGCGTTTCGCGCCAGCTATGGTGGGGCCACCGGATTCCGGCCTGGTATGCCGAGGATGGCTCCGACTATGTCGCCGAGACCGAAGAGGAGGCGCAGGCCCAGGCCGGTGCAGGCGTGGCCCTGACCCGCGACCCCGACGTGCTCGACACGTGGTTCTCTTCCGCCCTGTGGCCCTTCGCCACGCTGGGCTGGCCGGACGAGACGGACCTCTTCAAGAAATACTACCCCAACGACCTGCTGGTTTCCGGCTTCGACATCCTGTTCTTCTGGGATGCGCGCATGATGATGCAGGGCATGAAGATGACCGGACAGGTGCCGTGGCCGCGGCTCTACCTGCACGGCCTCGTACGGGCGGCAGACGGCTCCAAGATGTCCAAGTCCAAGGGCAATGTGGTCGATCCGCTGATCCTGATCGACAAATATGGCGCCGATGCGCTGCGCTTCTTCATGGCGGCGATGGAAAGCCAGGGCCGCGACATCAAGATGGATGAGAAGCGCGTCGAAGGCTATCGCAACTTCGCCACCAAGCTGTGGAACGCCACCCGCTTCTGCGCCGCCAACGGCATCGGCGGTTCCTCCACCATCACCGCGCCCGCAGCCAGGCTGGCGGTGAACCAGTGGATCATCGGCGAAGTGCAGCAGACCGTGGAGGCGCTCGACAAGGCGATGGCGGAGCTGCGCTTCGATGCGGCGGCGAACTGTATCTACCACTTCACGTGGGACCGCTTCTGCGACTGGTACGTCGAACTGATCAAGCCCGTGCTGCAAGGCGAGGAAGAGGGCGAGGCCGCTGCCGAAACCCGCGAAGTGGCCGGCTGGGCGCTCGACCAGATCCTGGTGATGCTACACCCCTTCATGCCCTTCGTGACGGAAGAGCTGTGGAACGCACAAGGCGACCGGGACTACGAACTGATCCTCGCGAAATGGCCTGAGCCCAAGGCGAGCGTGAGCAAGCAGGCCACCGATGCCATCGACTGGGTCATCGCGCTGACCACCGCCACACGCGGTGCGCGCAACGAGCTGGGCATTTCTCCCGGCGAGAAGCTGGCGGCTTACTGCCCCGCCCCGTCCGATCTTGCCAAGAGCGTGGTCGAGCGCAGCGCGGCCGCTATCGAACGGCTTGCCCGCCTCACCCCGGTCGAGTTCGCCGAACCGCCGGCAGGCGCGGCCATGCAGGTTACCGCCGGGTCTGACGTGTTCATCGTGCCATTGGAAGGCGTGATCGACATCGAGGCCGAACGCGCCCGCCTCGAAAAGGCGCTCGCCGCCTCGCAGAAGGAAGCCGGCTCGCTCGAAGGCCGGCTGGGCAATGCCAACTTCGTCGAACGCGCCAAGCCCGAAGCGGTGGAGAAGGCCCGCGAGGACCTTGCCCACCACAAGGCCGAGATCGAGCGGCTGTCGGGAGCGCTGGAACGGCTAGGCTAGGGAAACCTTGTGCAATCGACTTTTCCTACAGCCGCAAAACTGTGGCATGGGGCAAGAATGACAAAGTCAAATACCCTGCGATCGGCTGGTTTCCGCTGCTTTGCGGAGCCTGTTCGCATGGGGAGTGTTTTGCTGCGCAGGACCGTGTTCCATGCGTTCCATCCGTCCAGCATTTGCGGTGAAACCTCGTGAGCCTGACCCTTGCGACACAAGCTCCCGGCGAGCCGGAAATCTTCGCCTCGGTGCAAGGCGAAGGGCCGAGCGCGGGGCGGCCCGTTGCTTTCCTGCGCCTGTCGCGCTGCAACCTGGCCTGCACCTGGTGCGACACACCCTACACCTGGCATTTCGAAGGCGACAATCGCCCTCATCGCGGCAGCGAAACCTATGACCGCACGGCCAACCAGGTCAGCCTTGACGTGCATGACGTGGCGCAGCGCATCAAGGCGCTGGGGCAGGACAGGCTGGTGATCACCGGCGGCGAACCCTTGTTGCAGGCGGCCAAGCTGGCGGACATGCTGGCGCACCTGCCGGGCATCAGCGTGGAGATCGAAACCAACGGCACCGTGCGCCCCATCGCCCGGCTGGACGTGCTGGTGGACCAGTACAATGTCAGCCCCAAGCTTTCCCACTCCGGCAATCCGGCAGACCTCGCCCTCATCCCCGAGATGCTCGATTTCTGGGCCAGCGAGCCGCGTGCCTTCCTGAAGTTCGTGATCGCCGGCGAAGAGGATGTGGACGAGGTGCTCAGCCTCCAGCGCAAGCACCATATCCCGCCCTCGCGTATCTTCCTGATGCCGGAAGGCACCGACAGCGAAACGATCCGCGCAAGGGAGAAATGGCTTTCTGCGCTATGCATCGAGCATGGCCTTCGTCTAAGCGACCGCCTCCATATCCACCTGTACGGGGACACGCGCGGGACATGAGCAGCACGCCTGCCAGCAATGACGAGACAGCAGCCGCGCCGAAGGGCCGGATGAAGGGCGACCTGACGCAAGGCCCGATCATGCCCACGCTGCTGATGTTCAGCGTGCCCACGCTGCTGTCGAGCGCGCTGCAATCTTTGAACGGCACGATCAATTCGATCTGGGTCGGACGGTTGATCGGCGAGGAGGCGCTGGCCGCCACCGCCAATGCCAACATCATCATGTTCCTGATGTCGGCCGCCGCATTCGGCCTGGGCATGGCGGGCACGGTGAAGATCGGCCAGCGTTTCGGCGCACGCAATATTGACGGTGCGCGGCGCACCTTCGGCACCGCCGTGGGTTTCTCCTTCATCGTGATGACGGTGATCGCTGCCATCGGCTTTGTCTTTACCGCGCCCTTGCTGGACCTGCTCGGCACGCCCGGACCGGCCTGGCAACTGGCCTTCGACTACCTGCGCATGCTGTTCGTTTCCATGCCCGTGGTGATGGCATCGATCATCCTGCAGATGGGCCTGCGCGGATCAGGCGATGCCCGCACGCCGCTGATCTTCATGGGGCTGACCGTGGTGCTGGACGTGATCTTCAACCCGATCCTGATCACCGGCTGGGGGCCGTTCCCCGAACTCGGCATCACCGGCTCTGCCCTGTCGATGGTGATCGCGGCGGTGACCAGCTTCGTCGCGATGGTTCTCTATCTCTACGCGAAAGACCTGCCACTGCGCCTGCGCGGACCGGAACTTGCCTATCTGAAGCCCGATAGCCAGGAGCTGACCTACATCATCGCCAAGGGCGTGCCGATGGGTGCGCAGATGCTGGTGGTGAGCGCGGCCGGCATCATCATGGTCGGCCTTGTCAACCAGGAAGGACTGATGACGGCAGCGGCCTATGGCGCGGTGATGCAGTTGTTCACCTATATCCAGATGCCGGCGATGGCGATTGGCGGGGCGATCAGCGCGATTGCCGCGCAATATATCGGCGCCGGCAAGTGGGATGGCCTGGGAGGGCTCACCAGGGCCGGCCTGATCGTCCAGTTCGTGATGACCGGAACGGTCACCGTCCTGCTGCTGCTGTTTGACCGGCCCGCGCTCGTGCTGTTCCTCGGTTCGGGCAGCCCGGCGGTGCCGCTTGCCCAGCACATGCAGCTGCTCTCCAGCTGGAACTTCGTCATCTTCGGGGTGACGATGGTGCTCACTTCGGTGATGCGCGCAGGCGGTGCGGTATGGGTGCCGCTGGCGATTCTCGCGATATCCCTCTACCCGGTGCGCCTCGGCTTCTACTACCTCACCTATGATGCGCTGGCCGCCGATGCGATCTGGTGGTCCTATCCGGTCAGCGCCTTTGCGGCCCTGCTGATGGCATGGTGGGCCTATGCCAGCCCCGGCTGGCGCGCGCGGGCCGAAGCGGAAAGCGCCGAAGAAGCGATGGAACAGGCGCATGCCGACGGCCAGCCCGCCGGGCGGATGACTCCCGATTTGTGAGTTCGGGTTGCGAAGGCGCATCCGCGCCTTCGTCCTCGCAATCCCTCGCGTGGCCGAATTGCGCTTTCCTACCCGGTTGGCGGGAGTTCGAGCCAGCCAAGCCGGACGGATGCCCCGCGCCCGGCGTCCGGGTGGCCAGGAATACCCGCTAGGCAACGTCAGTTGCCTTGCGTTCTCCAGCGCTGGACCACGCGTTCGACCTGCTCTTCCTCGCCGCCTTCCTCGCTCCACAGTTCCACGAAGCTCGGGTCTTCGGAAGCGGGCCGCTTGCTTTCCTCGAGGTTGTCGAAGTTCACGTGGATCGGGATCGACACGCCCTCGCCGCAGATGATGCATTCGCGATTGCGCAGCGCCGGGATGGAATCGAGGAAACCGCGCGCGCCTTCGGGCATGGCGGATTTGACGAAGGCCTGGTCGCGATCGTTGTTGAGGCGCATGGAAATGATCGTGCCGCATTGCGACAGCACGCCTTCGGCGAGGTCGGACGGACGCTGGGTGATGAGGCCCAGCGAGATGCCGTATTTACGGCCTTCCTTGGCGATGCGGGACAGGATCTGCCCGACCGAGGAACCATCGGCGTTCTTCTCGTTGGGCACGTAGCGGTGGGCTTCCTCGCACACCAGCAGGATCGGCCGAGTCTTTTCGTGCCGGCCCCAGATCGCGAAGTCGAACACCATGCGTGACAGCACGGCGACAACGGTGCTGGTGATGTCCGAGGGGACACCGGACACATCGATGATGGAGATCGGCTTGCCCTCGCCGGGCATGCGGAAGACCTTGGAGATGAACTCCGCCATCGTGTCGCCCACCAGCATGCCGGAGAACATGAACTGGTAGCGCGGATCGGCCTTCAGTTCCTCGATCTTGGTCTTGATGCGCATGTAGGGGGCGGACGTGGTGGACTTGTCCAGCTTGCCCATCTCGTCCTGCAGCATGTTGGTCAGGTCGCTGAGCAGGTAGGGGATCGGCGAGTCGACGGTGATCTTGCCCATCTCCTTGGCCATGCGGTTCTTCGAACGCGCAGCCAGCAGGCACTTTGCCAGGATGTCCTTGTCTTCCTGCAACTCGTTGCCACTGGAACGCAACAGGACTTCGCAGTGCTCCTCGAAGTTTAGCAGCCAGTAGGGCATCTGCAGGTTGGAAACGTCGTAGATCTGCCCGGTGTTGCGGAAGGCGGCGGAATATTCGCCGTGCGGGTCGATCATCACGATATGCCCCTGCGGCGCCGCCTGGCAGATGCGGTGCAGGATCAGCGCGGCGCTGGTGGACTTACCGGTACCGGTGGAGCCCAGCAGCGCGAAGTGCTTGCCCAGCATGGCATCGATATAGATGCCGGCGCGGATGTCCTTGGTGGGATAGACGGTGCCGATCTGGATCGCGCTGCGTCCGTCACTGGCATAGATCTGGCGCAGGTCGTCGGTGGTGGCCGGGAAGATCAGCGCGCCGGGAATCGGATAGCGGGTCACACCGCGGCGGAAACCGTGGATCTTGCCGGTCAGCTTTTCTTCCACGCCTTCGCCCATGAAGTCGATGTTGGCGACAATGGAGTTGCCTTCGGAACGGCGATCCTGGCGCTGGTTGCGCACACTGGCGAGCAGCCAGCCGTCGTTGGTGCGGATCTTGATCTGGCTGCCCACCTGACCGGCAAGGGCGATGGAGGGATCAGGATCTTCGCTGCACTGGTTGAGGCGCTGCATGTCGAGCGCGATCTGGGAGCCGGAACCAGCGATTTCGAGCACCACGCCGATGGGCTGGGTCGCATTGTCGATCGAAACATCATGAGCCGCAGCACCTGCAGGTGCCCCGGTGGGAGAAGGTTGGCGGGCCTGTTGGACCGGCGGCCGCGACATATCACTCATGCTTTGCGCTCACATCATTGCACCAAACGTCATGCGTGGAGCTAGCGGCTCGAGGTTAAGATCGCGTCAATCGTGGAAGAAAACCAATTGCGCACAGCATCTTGGGCCGACAGGTCCGGTTGGTATCCGGCTTTCGTCAGACCAGGGCGAACAGCCGCCCGGCCGCCCAGCCCATGAACAGCGAAAGCGCCACCGCAAGCAGGCCATAGGCGAAGGAATTCTCCTCCGCCTGCTCGGCCACGTCGCGATCGAAGCCTTCCTTTCGCACGAATACTTCCGAGCTGGCCGCCGCGATCACGCGGCCATCGCGAACGGCAAAGGTTTCAGCGATATAGCGGCCAACCACCACGTTTGACGGCAAGTAGATGCGCGACTGGTACAGGACACCCTCGCTGATCGAGACTCCATTCTCGTTCTGCTGGAAGAGCTCGCTGTCCCGCCTCAAGTCGACCAAGCCGCTGGTGAAGCGGGCGTGCTGTTCGGGATCAATCGTGCCGGTGGGTGACAACTGCAGGTAATCGAGGCCGAATTCGTAGATCGCGGCGGTGCTTTCATCGACGATCTCGTCAATCGGCGCGGAACTGGCGAGGCCGAAGAAGGAAGGCACGGAGCGCAACGACATCGCTTCCGCGTTGATCCAGATACCGGCAAAGCGCTGCTTCTCGCGGATCTGGACCGGCTCGGACGGACCGCGCAGGATCACCACGATATCGAAGTCATCGCCCGCCCTGCTGCCATCGGGATCAAGCAGCGCGCCATAGAGCAGCAAGGTCTGGCCGGTGAAGCCCTGCTGCACCAGCACCTCGTGCTGGCTGACTTCGGACACGAGGATGGGATCCCTCGCCTGGCCCAGCGCAGCACCGGGCAAGGCAACAAGTGCAAGAAGCAAGATGGCGAACCAGCGCCTCATAACGGCGTTACCGTGTAGAAGGCATCGGGGATGACAAACAGGCCGAACAGCATCACCGCCGCCACGATCAGCACGATCACGGCCAGGCACAGGCGCAGCAGTTCCGGCTTGGCCGACAGTGCGATGCGCGTGCCGATCTGCGCGCCCGAGACGGAGCCGATCAGCAAGAGGCCTGCCAGCACGATGTCGACAGCCTGCGTGGTCAGCGCATGGACCATGGTGGTCATCATCGTCACGAACAGGATGTTGAACAGCGATGTGCCGACGACGACATTGGCGCTCATGCCCAGGATGTAGAGCATCACCGGCACCATGATGAATCCGCCACCCACGCCCATCAGCATCGTCAGGATGCCCACAACGATCCCCATGATGAACGGCCCCAGCGGCGAGATGTAGAGGCCGGACCGATAGAACCGCCAGCGCATCGGCAGGGCGGCGATCAGCGGGTGGTGGCGGCGCTTGGCCGCACGGCGCTTTTCCTGCGGCTTGCGGTTGAGGGCCTGGATACTCTCGTGCCCCATCAGCGTGCCGATGGTGCCAAGCAGGATCACGTAGAGCAGGTTGATGACCACATCGATCTGGCCGAATGCTGTCAGCAGGTTGAAGATGCCTGCACCAAGCAAGGCACCGATCAGGCCGCCGGCAACCACCACGCCGCCCATCTGGTAATCCACGCCGCCCCTCTTGGACTGCGCAATCACACCCGAAACGCTGGCCCCCGTCACCTGCGTCGCGGCCGATGCCGCGGCTACCGTGGGCGGAATTCCGGAAAAGATCAGCAAGGGCGTGGTCAGGAACCCGCCGCCGACACCGAAGATGCCGGAAAGGATGCCCGTAAGCCCGCCAAGCACCACGATCCACAGGCCATTGATGGCAAGGTTCGCAATGGGGAGGTAGACATCCATGAATCGCGCCTAACGCATAGACGCGATTGATTGAAGGTGAATGGTGCCCTCCGACCTAAAATCCGGCGGATAGTGTGAGCGCAGGGCCACTAGCCGGCTCGGCATCACCGGCCACGCGGAAGCGGTAATCAGCGGCCACCCGTCCGCGCGTATCGCCCAGGCGGAAGGTGACAGAGGCACTTGGGCCCACGTCCAGCCTTTCGCCATCCTCCTGTGCACCGCCCCAGGCGGCAGCCCCGGCCCTGAGGTCGAAATCTCCAGCCGAAGCGAGGCTGCGATCGACGCGCAGCTGCCCGTCCACGAAGCCCGTGGCGAAATCACCCCCGACGTATCCGGCCTGGAGATAGGCCTCGGCCTGCAATCCGCCGGGCAACTTTTGCGGTGCCAAATCGGTGACAGCGTAGGCCGCCGGACGCACCTCGCTTCCCTGCGCCCTCTCGCTGATGCGCATTTCTGCAGCGATACGGATCGGCATGCGGGCGAGCGGTCGTGCAGAAAGCCCGGCGGCCACTTTTTGCTCGCTGGCTCCCTGAAGGACAGCGGTCCCCCGCAGATAGGCCTGCGGGCGCATCCCGCTCTTGGGAGCAAGCTCATAGCGGACCACGGCCCCCATCTGGCTGCGGCCATAGGAAGGCCTGCCGGATGTAAACGGCGTGGTCGTGTCATCCCGCCACAAGAGCTAGCCATCGGCGGACCAGCGGCTGCGCGCGTCTCCGGAGCGACCAGCCATCGCGAGCGGCGCTGGCGCCGCATCAGGCAGTCTGGCTGCAGTGACGAGGGAATCTGGCGCAGCCGGTTCTGGCGTGGAAGCATCGCCAAGGGCCCGGCGGTAGAACGCAGCCAGTTCCGGGGGGATCTCCATATGCGCGAAGCCGGCAGCGGCGAGCAGCGTATGCCCCGCCGCCATACGCATCGGCGGATAGGGAGCACCGTTCGCGGCCACCGGCCTGGCCGAAGGCTCGCCCTGCCCTGCTTCGAGCTTGCCCAGGTTTGCCGGATCGTTCCAGCCGCCATCAGGCAGGGGAAGCACCGGCTGGATTGTCGGCGCGCGCGGTTCGGCAGGCCGACCGGCAGGTGCGGAAGGCACAGCAGGATTGTGCTGCCGGCCAGCGGACGGGGCCAACTCCTCGCTGGCGACACCATTCGCCAAGGGAAGGACATCCCCGTATCCTTCAGGCAGGGGCGATGCCCAGGTGACGACGCGAAACGCGCCCCAGGCCATGAACAACAGGCCTAACACGAGTATCGGTTGGCCGCGCAGGCCCTTGCCTGATCCTGACCGGCGTTTGCTCACAGGACGGCCCTCGCCATGCCGGGTCGAGACCTGTCGCTTCGTGCAGTGGCCGCAGGATGGCTGTCGTGCCGGGTTTTCTCCCACTGCGGTGAGCCGCCACGCAAGGTGCGAAGATATGCCATCAGCGCACGCCGCCCGGCCATGATGGCAATCACGTTCGTCACCGGAATGCGCAGCACCGCCATGATGCCTTCCTTCGCGCCATGCTCCCTGGCGGTAAAGGCAAAGCGCATGATCGCCCGCCAGGCAAAGCTGGCAAGATTGGCGGTCACGAGGACGCTCAGCAGAGGGTCAGCCTGCCAGGGCCGATCCACCCCCAGTTCGCCCAGCAGGAAGAACAGGCTTGCCAGCAGGAAGAAGGCATAGCCGCAGGCGAGCACCAGTGCGGCGAATGGGCCACGACGATCGCGCAGGCGCATCCAGTTTTCTGCAAGCCCGGCCTCCCAGCCGAGCCGGTCCCAGCCTTGCAAGCCGATACCGCGGACCCAGCGTGCCTTCTGCCGCACCGCTTCATCGAGGCGGGCAGGGAAATAGGCCCGCGTTGCCACGAGAGAGCCATCCTCTCCGCGCACCCGCAGGAAGCGCGATCGGCCACCGACAGCCTGCACGCGCATGCCGAGTTCATAATCTTCCGTCAGCGATTCGACTGAGAACGGTCCGTTGCCGCCATCCATTCGCTCCATTGCCTGAAGCATGCGGCGGTCAAGCGCGCAGCCGACGCCCGCGGCAGGCAGGCACGTTCCCAACAAGTCGCGCACGACCATGTTCTTGCCATGCGCTTCGGCAAACTCCTCGCAGTAATGACTCCCGACCCAGCGCGAGTTCTCCTGCGGCAGGGGCACGACCGGAATCTGCACGAACTGCGCCCGGTCCAGGGCACTGTCCATCAGCCCCAACTCTGCCGGATCGACCATGTCCTCGGCATCATGCAGCAGGACCATCCGGAATGACACGCCGGTGCGGTCCTCATCGACCTCCATCGCGCGATAGAGGCGGTTGAGACAATCCGCCTTGGTCGAGGGACCATTGCAATCGTGCACCACCAGGCGCACGCGGCGATCCGCCCCCGCAGCCCGCATGGCAGCCTCCATGGTCGCCATGTCGTTGCGATAGACACCGACGTAAATGACATAGTCCTGGTGCGTCCAGGCTTGCAGCGCATGGGCGATGGTGTGCTCGATCACCTTTTCTTCATGCCAGGCCGGAATGAACACCGCGGCGTTCCCCGAAAGCCTGCGAGACCGCACATCCTCGCGGCGCAATGTCAGGCGCGGGACCTTGCGGGTCAGTCGCATCCAGCCCCAGATTCCGTCGACCAGCAATTCGTCGATTGCACCGAGCAGAAAGAAGAAGCCCGCAAACAGCAGAAGCTCGCGTTCGATGAGCCCCAGCAATGCCAGGAAAGACCAGTCCCCCATAAGCCCCCGACCGTACCCCTTTGAAACTATTGATGTGCAGGACTATCGAAATCGGAAAAAAAGGCAATGCTGCGGCCGGAACGCTTGCATGTTTGGTGCATTTGCGAAATGTGACCCTGCATATGGCCAGCAAACCAATCATCAAAGCCGTCCAGCGCCAGTTCAAGGCGCTGTTTGTGTCCGACGCTTTCGAAGGCGTGCTCCTGATCGCCGTCGCGGCAGCCGCCATGTTCGTGGCGAACTCAGCCGTCTCGGACAGCTACCATCAGCTGTTCCACGGGGAATTGTTCCCCAGTGAGACCTTCAAGCTCAACACGCTGCATCTGTGGATCAACGATGCGCTGATGGTGATCTTCTTCTTCGTCGTCGGTCTCGAGGTGAAGCGGGAGCTGATATCGGGCAACCTGGCTGATCCCAAGCAACGCACCCTGCCGGTGCTGGCCGCGATTGCCGGCATGGGCGCGCCGGCGCTGGTTTATGTCCTGATCGCCGGCGGCAACCCGGAACTGACGCGCGGCTGGGCCATTCCGGCCGCCACGGACATCGCCTTTGCCATGGGCGTCGTCGGCCTCCTCGGCTCGCGCGTTCCGGCCGTGCTGCGACTGTTCCTGCTCACCGTGGCCATCGTCGATGACATTGGCGCGGTGATGATCATCGCCATATTCTACACCGCGAACCTGAAGCTGGCATGGTTGATCGGCTCGCTGGTGGTGGTGGGCTTGATGGTCGCCATGAACCGGATGCGGGTGGACAAGGTCTCGCTCTACATCCTTGCCGCCGTGGTGCTGTGGTACTGCGTGCTCAACTCCGGCGTGCATGCGACCATCGCCGGCGTGATGGCTGCATTGACCATCCCGATGCACAAGAAGGACGGCAATTCCATGCTGGAGAACCTCGAGCATGGCCTCGTCGGCTGGAACGCCTACCTCGTGGTGCCGGTATTCGGCTTCGCCAATGCCGGCGTGGACATCTCCGACCTTGGCCTTGAAGCCCTGCTCGATCCGCTTCCCCTGGCTGTTGCGGCCGGCCTTGTGGTGGGCAAGCAGCTGGGCATTTTCTCCTGCGTGTTTGCAGCGGACAAGCTGGGTATCGCCAAGAAACCGCCCGGGTGCAGTTGGGCCGAAGTCTGGGGCGTGACCGTGCTGTGCGGCATCGGTTTCACCATGTCGCTGTTCATCGGCGAACTGGCATTCCCGGGCTATCGCTTGCTGATCGACGAGGCAAAGATCGGCATCCTGACCGGCTCGCTGATCTCGGCGATCATGGGCTACATCATCCTGCGCATGACCACCAGCCATCCGGAAGAAAAGGACGATCCCTACGATCCGGTGGTGTGATCCTAGACCCGCCTGACGGCAGGCACGAAAAAAGGCGGCAGGTCACCACCTGCCGCCTTTTTCATGTCCGGCGATCAATTGCGCCGCGGATCAGGCCTTGGCCACCGGCGGGTTCTCGCCCAGGTCCTCGTACCAGGCTTCCACCGGCCCGTTGAGCTTGATCGTCAGCGGGCGGCCCTTGCGATCCACGGTCTTGCCGGCCTGCACGCGCACCCAGCCTTCGGAAATGCAATATTCCTCGATATCGGTGCGCACGCGATCCTTGAACCTGATACCGATGCCGCGTTGCAGCTTTTCGGCATCGAAAAAGGCGCTGTTCGGATCGATCGCGATGCGATCGGGCGGGATGTCGTTTGCAGTTTCTTCGCTCATGGATGCGCGCTTAGCCACGCCGCGGAGCCAAAATCAATCTCCCATCGGCACACCCATGCCGATTTTCCTGCCAAACCCCCATGATCGGCTTGCCCTTTTCGCCTTGGCCTTTTAAGGGCGGCTCCCTGTTTGTCAGGCGTTTGCCTGAAGGAATTCGTCGGGCCGCGGGCGTGGCGGAACTGGTAGACGCGCTGGTTTTAGGTACCAGTATCGAAAGATGTGGGGGTTCGATTCCCTCCGCCCGCACCAGTTCCCCTGTGTACTGGGCTCGAAAAGCTGTTGAGAAGGCACGGTAAATGCAGATTGTCGAAACCACCAATGAAGGCCTGAAGCGCGCCTATACGCTGACCATTGCGGCAGCCGATATCGAAGCGCGTATCGATTCTGAGGTGAAGAAGATCGCCCCCCAGGTACGCATGCCTGGTTTCCGCCCGGGCAAGGTGCCCGCCAACCTCATCCGCAAGATGCACGGCGATGCGCTGCATTCCGATGCGCTGAACGCCACGCTGCGCGAATCGGTTGAAGGCCTGATCAGTGAAAAGAAACTGCGCCCGGCGCTGCAGCCCAAGGTCGACATGGCCGATGGCTATGAGCAGGGCAAGGACGCGGAACTGTCGGTTGAAATCGAAGTGCTGCCCGATATCGAGGCTCCCTCGATCGAAGGCCTCAAGCTGGAAAAGCTGAACGTGCCGGTTTCCGATGAAGCCCTGGACGAAGCACTGGGCCGCCTCGCATCCAGCCAGAAGAGCTACAAGGATGCGGCCAAGAGCAAGAAGGCTGCCGACGGTGACCAGGTCATCATCGATTTCGTGGGCCGCGTGGACGGCGTGGAATTCGAAGGCGGCAAGGCCGAAAACACCCCGCTGGTGCTCGGTTCCGGCCAGTTCATTCCCGGCTTCGAAGACCAGCTGAAGGGCGTGAAGACCGGTGACACCAAGACCATCACCGTCACCTTCCCCGAAGATTATCCGGCTGAACACCTCGCCGGAAAGGATGCCGAATTCGACGTGACGGTCCAGGCCGTGAAGGTCGAAACCGAAACCAAGATCGATGACGAGTTCGCCAAGGGGCTGGGCCTCGAAGGCCTCGACAAGCTGAAGGAGCTGATGAAGGGCCAGCTGGAGCAGGAAACTGCCGGCCTCACCCGCACGCAGATGAAGCGCCAGCTGCTCGACAAGCTGGCTGCCGATCATGACTTCGAAGTGCCGCCGACCATGGTCGAGGCCGAGTTCCAGCAGATCTGGAACCAGCTGCAGCAGGAAGCCGCCCGCGAGGAGGATCCCGAAGCAGCGCAGAAGGAAATCGAGAACGACAAGGAAGACTACAAGCGCATCGCCGAGCGTCGCGTGCGCCTGGGCCTGCTGCTGTCCGAAATCGGCCAGGCCAACGGCGTGGAAGTCAGCAGCCAGGAAATGTCCATGCTGATCCAGCAGGCTGCCCAGCAGTACAGCCCCAATGATCGCGAACGCTTCATCGAATACGTCCGCAACGAGCCGATGGCACAGGCCCAGCTGCGCGCACCGCTGTATGAAGACAAGGTCGTGGATTTCCTGTTCGACAAGGCCGAAGTGACCGAGCGCGATGTGACGCGCGAGGAGCTTGAAGCTGCCATCGAAGCGGAAGAAGCGCCGGCTGAAACCGCAAAGAAGCCCGCCGCGAAGAAGAAGGCCGCCGCAAAGAAGCCCGCCGCGAAGAAGAAGGCCGCCGCGAAGAAGCCGGCTGCCAAGA
Organism: Alphaproteobacteria bacterium; assembly: GCA_030424845.1. Lineage (GTDB taxonomy): Bacteria > Pseudomonadota > Alphaproteobacteria > Sphingomonadales > Sphingomonadaceae > Alteraurantiacibacter. The sequence continues at coordinate 863,770 of JAUHWC010000001.1, forward strand.
AGGCTGCTGCGAAGAAGTAAGTTTCCGGCTGGCACCTTGCCAACCAACACACGAAGAAGGGCGGCCCCGCGATTTGCAGGGCCGCCCTTTTCTTATGCGGCAGCGACCAGCTCGCGGATCAGAAGGTACCGGAGACGGTCAGGTTCAGGACCGTGCCGATCTTGAGGCGGCGATCCTCGGTGAACAGCACCGGCGAGACATCGCGCGGCCCATCGTAGATCACGCGCTGGAGCACGTTCCCGCCGTTGAAGACATTGCCGACGCGGAAACGCACCGTCAGCCCCATGACGTCCTTGTGCTCCACATAGACCGCGCCGAAAGTGGACACATTGTAGTCGAGGGTTTCCTCGGCCACCCGGTATCGCCGCGCATTCTGCGTGTCGCGGAATTCCAGTCCCCAGGCGATGTCGGTTTGTGGAATGTCATGCCGGAAATCGAAGCGGATCTCGAACGGCGAATTGCCGTCGAAGCGGCGATTGACGAAAGTAACGGGATCGATCAGCGAACTGTCCTCGGCAGTCATGCGCACGTCCAGTTGCGCGCCGTTCCAGCCAAGCGGGGCCAGCTCGAGCCTGCCGTTGAAGCGCAAGCCATAACGATGCGCGCTGGAGATATTGCCGCGTGCCTCGCCGCCGTCGGCAGTCGGGATGATGATGAGGAAATCCTCGATCCGATGATCGAACAGCGCCAGCGTGGCCGAACCCCAGCGCCCGAAATTCTTGGAAATCTCCAGCTCGCTCTCCCAGCTCTGCTGCGGGCGCAGCTGGTTGTTGCCGGCACTCTCGTTCTCGTCGGTCAGGTTCACGCTGGCGAGAAAGTCGCTGAAGTTGAGCTGGCCGACGCGGCGTGCCACTTCCAGGCTGATGTCGAAACCTCCGCCGGGCGCCCAGGCAAATGAGATGCTGCCCTTGGGCCGCTGGAATGTGCGCGACAGGGCGTTGATGCCCGTCTGCGAGATCTGCGAATACTCTGCGCCGGCAGCGACCTGGACCGACAGGTTGTCGGTGATCGAGGTGCCGAAACTCAGGATCGATTCATACCGCTCCTCGCGCACCCCGCCGACACCGGCAGGGAACGGAATTTCGACAAAGCTTTCCTGCGCCGGATCGAACAGGAACAGGCTGCCGACATTGTCCAGCCGGTTGAACGCCGCTTCTGCCGACAGCTGCCAGTCACCGCCCAGCATTCCCCAGCTGTATTCGCCGCGCGCAATCCGCTCGCCCTGGTCGCTCACGCGCTGGAACCGGCTGCCGCTGGTCGGCAAGGTATCGAGATCGAGCAGCGACTGGGTGCGGAAGTTGCCATGCTCGAAGCTTTCCAGCCCGATCAGCTTCAGCCGCCCGGGGCCAAGCGGGAATTCGATATCCGCGCCGATCTCGTAGAAATGCTCGTTGTTCTGCGAGCGGAAGCGCTCGAGGAAGGATGGCAGCGGATTTCCCGGAACACGCTCTTCCTGTTCCTTGCTGCGGAAGATTGTCAGCCCGCCCGAAAGGTTGATGTTCATCGCCAAGTCGGGGGCAACATCGAAGGCGAAATTGCCGGTCAGTGTAGGTCGCTGGAAAGGTGCGGACTGGATGTTGAAGCGTTCGTCCACACCCAGCGAATCGGTGAAGATCGCCGGCCCGCGCGAGCCGCGGATGAAGCTGCCGACATCGAGCCCGATGGAATAATCCACCCAGGCCGCGGAACCGCGAACAGAGATATTGCCTTCCGACCAACCGATCGGGGCGGGACCGGTGGAATACTGCGGGCGCCATGAGAACTGGCCCGACATGCCGCCTGATTCGACGATGACATTGGCGACCTGTCCTGAAAGACCCGGGATCTCCAGCGTCGCACCGTCGACGATTTCCACCCGGATCACGTTGGAAACGGGGATGCGGGACAGTTCGTCGCGGACGCTGGTGGACTTGCTGGAAATGCGATCGCCGTTGATCAGCAGGTTACCCGAAGCCTCGCCAAAGCCGCGTCCGCCACCTCCACCGCCACCGCCGGGGCCGCCCCCCTCGATGTTGAAGCCGGGAATCTGTTCGACCACGTCTAGCGCCGTGCGCGGCGCGATGGAGGCGAAATCGGCCGGGTAATAGGTGCGCGGGGCGCTGGTGAGGGCAAAATCGGTTTGCGGCGCCGTATCCTGCCGGGGTGTGGTACCGGCGATGTCCTCCACCGGATTGCCGCTGTCCTGCTCCTCCGCATGCGCGCAAAGGGGCAGGACCGCGCCCGAAATGGCTACGGCCAAAGCAAACCGCCCCGATCCTGTCAGGAAGCGCCTCAAGCCAAAATCCCCATCCTGTTGATTTTGTCCACTCCCGCTAGACCTGATCAACTTAAGGAACAACATAGCAAATGTAATAAACTGTCAGTCTGAGCTTGGTGACCAGGGCAAGAGCCCCGGTTCGCGCAGGGTTGCGCTGCGTACCCTTTCATAGGCTGCGCCTGCCAACAGCACCTGCGCATCAGCGCCCGCGCCGGCGATGAACGAGATACCGACGGGCAAGCCTTCTACATCACCCATCGGCACGGTCAGGTGCGGATATCCGGCGATTGCAGCCAGCGAACCGGCGCCGATTCCGGGCGTGAAATGATCGCCGAGCACCAGGTCGATGGGCCAGGCGGGCCCTTCGGTGGGCGCGACCAGCATGTCAAGGTCATGTTCGGCCAGAAGGCGGTCGATGCCTTGTTCCCCGGCAAGCCGCCTGGCGTTTGCGCGGGCGCGCAGGTATTCCGCCTCGTCGGTTGTCCGCAGCGACAATTCGAACACGTCCTGCCCGAACCAGCGCAACTCGGTCTCCGCATTGGCGATGTTGAAGGCGATCACATCGGCCAGCGAACGAACCGGTATATCGGCGGGCGAGCCTTGCAGGTAGGCATCCAGACCTTCGCGCAGCTCGTAGAGCAGGACGGTATATTCGTCGTTCCACATTTCCTCAGGCGGCTCGAATTCGACATCGACCAGAACTGCACCGGCGGACACCATGTCCGTCAGCGCCTGGCTGAAGGCGTCCCTGACCTGTCCGTTATCGCCAATCTGCTTGCCAAGCACACCGATGCGCAGCCCCTCGAGCGAGGAAGTGTGGAGCCCTTCGGTGAAGTCGCGCTGCGTCCCGCCTTCGGGCTCGGCGATGGCGGTAAGCAGCAAGGCCGCGCTCCAGACATTGCGGGCCATCGGGCCGGCGGTGTCCTGCGAAGCGCTGATCGGCACGATCAGTTCCTGGCTCACCAGCCCTACCGTGGGCTTGAAGCCGACGATGCCGTTGACGCTGGCCGGACACGTGATCGATCCGTCCGTTTCGGTGCCGATGGCCGCCCATGCAAGGTTTGCGGCAACCGCTGCCCCGCTTCCGGACGAGGACCCGCAAGGGCTGCGGTCAGTGGCATGGGGGTTGCGCGCCTGCCCTTCCACCGCGCTCCAACCGCTGGAGCTTTCGGACGAGCGGATGTTCGCCCATTCGGAAAGGTTGGTCTTGCCCAGAACCACGCCGCCCGCCGCGCGCAGGCGGGCAACCAGCGGCGCATCGCGGCCGGTGTCATTCGCCGTCAGCGCCAGCGAGCCCGCCGTGGTGGGGAATTCGCGCGTTTCGATATTGTCCTTCACCAGCACGGTGCGCCCGGCAAGCGGCAAGCCCGACTCCCCCGCAGCGCGGGCATCGTCAGGGGCATCAGGGTTGGTAACGATCACCGCATTGAGCATCGGCCCGGCATCGTCGATCTCGGCGATACGGCGCAGGTAGAGCGATGCCATGAATTCGGGCGTGATGCCGGGATCGTCCAGGGGCATGCTCTCGGCCGTGACCGGATCCAGCATCGAGGGATCGATCCGGATCGGATCGGCATCGCCGGCGAGCAGCCTTGGCGGGCTGTGCGGGATGAATATCTCGGCATCAGGGTCTATTCCGTCCTGCGCCAGCAGGGGCGAAGAGACAACGAGAGCGGCAGCGCCCAGCAGGGCGGAACGGATCATCTTCATGCCCGCGATCCTGCGCCCATCCACAGTGTTGCGCAAGCTTGCAGGGCTTTGCTCTTGAACATCAGGCATCCACGCGCGACATAGACAGGCGAATACCAATCCAAGAGGAATTTCCATGTTCGACGTTTTCGGCGATGCCAAGGACCGCTTCACCACCGATCCCCTGACCGGCGCCCTGGTGCCGGTGGTGGTCGAATCCACCAGCCGCGGCGAACGCAGCTTCGACATCTTCAGCCGCCTGCTGCGTGAACGCATCGTCTTCGTCACCGGGCAGGTGGAAGACAACATGGCTTCGCTGATCGTGGCGCAGCTGCTGTTCCTGGAAAGCGAGAACTCGTCCGATATTTCCATGTACATCAACTCCCCCGGCGGCGTGGTGACGGCCGGCATGGCGATCCATGACACCATGCAGTACATCAAGCCCAAGGTGCGCACCGTCTGCATCGGCCAGGCCGCATCGATGGGCAGCTTCCTGCTGGCCGCCGGCGAGCCCGGCATGCGCGTGGCCCTGCCCAATGCCCGCATCATGATCCACCAGCCTTCCGGCGGCGCACGCGGCATGGCTTCGGACATCGAGATCCAGGCCAAGGAAATCCTGCGCATCAAGGCGCGCATGAATGACCTTTACGTGAAATACACCGGCCAGAGCCTGGAAGACATCGAGCGCGCGATGGACCGCGACACCTTCCTGGAAGCGGACGAAGCCAAGAAGTTCGGCCTGGTCGACCAGGTCTTCGCCCACCGCCCCAAGGGTTCTGCCGAGGATACCGAAGAAGGTTCCGGCGGCGCTCCGGAATAATCGCGCATTTCTGCAAATTTGACGGTGGCGGGTGCTGGTCGCAGTGCCCGCCATTGTTGTTCCGGTGCCATCGGGATCACGAAATCCGCCTGAAATCAGCATGAAAGCCGAACGAACGGCACGGATTTGGCCAGCAACCTGCCGGTCATATCCCGGGCAGATTCTGTAGCATTTTGGCAACCTTGAACCTTCAGGCTGGATCAAGCCGTGGGATTTAGGCTCCATGCAATTGATTATGTTCCAGCCCGCTATACATTAGGCAGGCTGAATCATGCGCCCGCGGAATCTCCCGCATGAGTGGCGTGGCAGGCAAGGATTATGACCAAATTGAGCGGTTCCGACAGCAAGAGCACCCTCTACTGCAGCTTCTGCGGCAAGTCCCAGCATGAGGTGCGCAAGCTGATTGCAGGCCCTACGGTATTCATATGCGATGAATGCGTGGAGCTGTGCAACGACATCATCCGCGAGGAAGCCAAGGGCGGCATCGCGGGCAAGAAGGATGGCCAGATCGCCACCCCGCACGAGATTTGCGACACCCTCAATGATTACGTGATCGGCCAGGACCGCGCCAAGCGCGTGCTCGCCGTGGCCGTGCACAACCACTACAAGCGCCTGCAACACTCCGGCAAGCAGGGCGATGTCGAACTGGCGAAGTCCAACATCCTGCTTGTCGGCCCCACCGGTTCAGGCAAGACGCTGCTGGCCCAGACGCTGGCGCGCACCTTCGACGTGCCCTTCACCATGGCGGATGCCACCACGCTGACCGAAGCCGGTTACGTGGGCGAGGACGTGGAGAACATCATCCTCAAGCTGCTGCAGGCTTCCGACTACAATGTCGAGAAGGCCCAGCACGGCATCGTCTACATTGACGAGATCGACAAGATCACCCGCAAGGCGGAAAACCCCTCCATCACGCGTGACGTGTCAGGCGAAGGCGTGCAGCAGGCCCTGCTGAAGCTGATGGAAGGCACAACGGCTTCCGTGCCGCCGCAGGGTGGCCGCAAGCATCCGCAGCAGGAATTCCTGCAGGTGGATACCACCAACATCCTGTTCATCTGCGGCGGTGCTTTCGCCGGGCTTGAAAAGGTGATCGGTGACCGCTTGCAGAAGCGCTCCATCGGCTTCGGCGCCAATGTGTCGGACCCGAGCAAGGCGCGCATCGGTGAAATGCTGGAAAAGTGCGAGCCGGAAGACCTGCTGAAATTCGGCCTGATCCCCGAATTCGTCGGCCGCCTGCCGGTGATCGCGACGCTGCACGACCTTGACGAGGATGCGCTGGTCACGATCCTGAAGGAGCCGAAGAACGCGCTGGTCAAGCAGTACGCCAAGCTGTTCGAGCTGGAAGACGTGGACCTCACCTTCACGGACGAGGCGCTGTCCGAAATCGCCAAGAAGGCCATCAAGCGCAAGACCGGCGCGCGCGGCCTGCGCTCGATCGTGGAAGGCCTGCTGCTCGACACGATGTTCGACCTGCCCAGCATGGACGGCATTTCCGAAGTGGTGGTGGACGCAGACGTCGTCTTGGGTCGCAAGGAACCCGTCCGCGTGATGGAAGGCAAGAAGGGCGACAAGAAGGAAGAAGCGGCTTAGTTTTCTAGGCCCTCAAGCGCCGGGCGGCGGCATCCGCCGCCTTGGCTTTCCTCGCAAAAGCTCGGGCGGCCGGTCGGCCTTGCGGACCTTTGGTCCGTTTGGTTCTGCGCCTCCCCGCTTGTCCGGTCTGGCTAACCCTCGCCCGCTTTCCTCCGCGCCGCCAGCGCGCCCAGCCGCGCGCAGCTCTCTTCTCTCAGCACTTCGTTGAAGTCGTAATACTGCTCGAAATGCGGGATGCCTTCGGGCAGCGGGACCCAAGGCATCTTGCTTTCGGTGAAGATCACCACGTCAGGTGTCACGCTGTCGGGATCATCCAGCGTGCCGCCGCGCACGCCTGCCGCCAGCGTGCCGAGCCGTGCGTAATGGCTCCAGATCGCGGTGCCGCATCTTGAGCAGCGCCGCGTGGTGTGGATCGCGCCGCTGCCGCCGGGCAGCTGGTGATCGGTGAAGTCGCCTTGCAGCAGTTCCAGCCGCTCGCTTTCGATGAAGACATTGACCACGCTGGTGGAGCCGGTCTGCTGCTGGCACAGGCGGCAGTGGCAATTGTGGACCATGATCGGTTCGCCCGTCATGCGGTAGCGCACATGGCCGCAGCCGCAGCCGCCTTCGCGGATTGTCTCGCTCATTCTCGCATCTCCCCTTCCAGCGCCAGCAATTCGGACACGGTCACCATGCGATAGCCGCGCTCCTTCAATCCCGCGGCAATGATCGGGAATGCCTTGCTGATGATCTCGCGGTGATAATACATCGGGTGCATCAGGATGATCGAGCCGGGCTTGACCCGTTCAAGGATGTGGTCCGCATAGGCCTGGGGGTCCTCCAGGCGAAAGGGTTCCTCGACATCCCATGTGATGGTGCGATAGCCGGCCGCATCCACCGCCCAGGGCAAGCCGACAAGCCGCCTTCCATAGGGCGGGCGGAACAGTGTGGGCTGCGCGACTCCTTCGGCCCGCAGCAAGGCGTCGGTCCTCTCGACCTCTTCCCTGTAGGTGGCTGGCAAGCGACCCACGAGCCTGCGGTGGGTGTAGCTGTGATTGCCCAGTTCATGGCCTGCATCCAGGATCTTGCGGGCAAGGCCCGGGTGTTCCTCCATCACCTCACCCACGAGGAAGAAGGTGCCCTTGACCTGTTCGCGTTCGAGCAGCGGCAGGATCATGTCCACGCCTTCCGGGACAGGTCCATCGTCAAAGGTGAGCGCCACGACGCGTTGATCGGTCTCCACCCGGCAATGAAGTTCGCCGATCAACTGGAAGCAGGGAAGCGAGGAAAGACGCCAGAGGCCGATGGCCAGCACGACCAGGGCAGCCGCCGCGATTGCCAGGTTGCGCAGCAGCCTCAGCCGCACTCCGCGCACCCGCCATTGCGTGCCTGTTCCACCTGCACGGTTGCATGGCCGATGCCGTGGTGATGATCCAGCTCATGCGCAATCTCGCGCAGGAAGGCATCGCCGGGATGGCCTGCCGGCATGACAAGGTGTGCGGTGAGTGCCGTCTCGGTGGTGCTCATCGGCCAGATGTGCAGGTCATGCACCGCCTCCACGCCATCGAGGCCGCACAGATATTCGCGCACCGCGCTCTCGCTGACATTGTCGGGCACTGCCAGCAGGCCCATCTTCACGCTGTCCTTGAGCAGGCCCCAGGTGCCCCAGGCGATCACCGCCACGATCACCAGGCTGACCAGCGGATCGATCAGCACCGCGCCTGTCAGCAGGATGGCGATGCCCGCCAGCACCACGCCCACGGAAACCAGCGCGTCTGCCGCCATGTGCAGGTAGGCACCGCGGATGTTGATGTCGTGCTTGCGCCCGCCCATGAACAAGAGGGCCGTTGCCGTGTTGATCACGATGCCGACGCCCGCCACCCAGATCATGGTCCACCCTTCCGGCTCCACCGGATCGATCAGGCGGTGTATCGTCTCGAACAGGATCGCCCCGATAGCCACCAGCAGCAGCATGGCATTGGCAAGGGCTGCAAGGATGGTCGAGCTTTTCAGGCCATAGGTAAACCGCCGGGATGGTGGCCGCCTGGCCGCGATGCTGGCCCCCCAGGCGATGAGCAGCGCCAACACGTCCGACAGGTTGTGCCCGGCATCGGCCACCAGAGCCATCGAACCGGAGAGGATGCCGAACACAGCCTCGACAATCACGAAGCCGGTATTGAGCACCACCCCGATGGCAAAGGCAGGCCCGAAATCCTTGGGCGCATGGCTGTGGCCCGGACCGTGGTGATGCCCGTGCCCTGACCCGTGCGAATGTGAGTGCCCCAACCCCATATGGCCTATTCGTAGACGCAGGAATCGAGCCCGTTACGCCTTACCACGCCGATCCTTGCCTCGATGGTGTTGCCATAACGGCGCGTGAAGCCTGTGGGATTGACCACGGCGCGGGTCTTGGGGCTAGGCAGGGCGGCGGCCATGCGGCTGGCCTCGTCGCGCGTCAGGCGGGCGGCGGAATGATCGAAATAGCGCCATGCGCCCGCTTCCACGCCATATGTCCCGATGCCCGTTTCGGCGACATTGAGGTAGACTTCCATGATCCGCCGCTTGTCCCAGATCGTCTCGATCAGGAAGGTGAACCAGGCCTCCAGCCCCTTGCGGAACCAGCCGCCACCTTGCCACAGGAAGACGTTCTTGGCGGTCTGCTGGCTGATGGTGGAGGCCCCGCGCTGGCGGCCACCTTCGGCGGCCTCCTCCAGCGCATCCTCGATCGCCTCGACATCGAAACCGTCATGGCTGCAGAACTTGGAATCCTCCGCCGCGATCACCGCGGAGACCATGTTGCGGTCGATGCTGGAAAGCGATTCCCAGTCCCGCGTCACAGGGTTTTCGTCCAGCAACATGGTGGCGGTGTAGGTGACCGGCACGAAGCGGAACAGCACCACCAGCACGATGCTGAGGCTGACGAAGATCAGCGCCGCTTTCGCGATCCAGAGGGCAATACGGGAGACCATTTCATCCCCTGTTTACAGCGCCGTGATCGCAAGGGAAAGCGCCAGCGCATGAGCAGGACGCCAACAAAAAGGGGCAGCCGCAGCCGCCCCTTCTGTGTCAACCGGTCGTTTGCCCCGCCTCACGCGGGGACCGGCATCAGCTTCTCACCGGCAATGCGGTGCATCGCCTTCTGCAGCTTTTCAAAGGCCCGTACCTCGATCTGGCGGATGCGTTCGCGGCTCACGTCGTAAACCTGCGAAAGCTCTTCCAGCGTTTGCGGATTGTCCTTCAGCCGTCGTTCGGTGAGGATGTGCTTCTCGCGATCATTGAGCGCGGCCATCGCCTCCACCAGCATCTCGCGGCGCAGCTCTGCCTCTTCGGCATCGGCCACGACCACGTCCTGCAGGGGACGATCATCGGTCAGCCAGTCCTGCCATTCGCCGGAGCCTTCCTCGCCATTGCGCATCTGCACGTTCAGCGAGCCGTCACCGCCCATCATCATGCGGCGGTTCATGTTGACGACTTCCTGTTCCGGAACGCCCAGGTCAGTGGCGATCTTCGTCACCTCTTCCGGGGTCAGGTCGGTATCGTCATAGGCTTCCAGCTGCTTCTTCATCCGGCGCAGGTTGAAGAACAGCTTCTTCTGCGCGGCGGTGGTGCCCATCTTCACGAGCGACCAGCTGCGCAGGATGAATTCCTGGATGGAGGCCTTGATCCACCACATTGCATAGGTGGCGAGGCGGAAGCCACGATCGGGCTCGAACTTCTTCACGCCCTGCATCAGGCCGACATTGCCCTCGGAAATCAGGTCGCTCACCGGCAGGCCATAGCCGCGATAGCCCATGGCGATCTTGGCAACCAGGCGCAGGTGGGACGTCACCAGCTGAGCCGCGGCGTCAGCATCCTCATGCTCGCGGTAACGCACCGCCAGCATGTATTCCTGCTCCGCCGTCAGCACGGGGAATTTCTTGATTTCGGCCAGATAGCGGTTGAGGCTCTGCTCACCACTCAGCGCTGGCACACTCGGTCGATTGTTGCTCACTACTTCCCTTACCTTTCTTTCGTCGACCGCATCTTGCAGGCCCCTGATGGGCACCCGACCATTTGCAGCCACATATTGGTTCAGTCTTTATAGCCGAACACAGCACCAGATAGGACGCATTTCATCGATTGGAATGACTACATTCGTCGATTAGTTCCCGCATATCTGCAGGCAATTCGCTGCTGAAGCGCAGGAAGTTACCGCCAACGGGGTGTGCGAACCCCAGATTCGCGGCGTGGAGGGCTTGCCGTTCAAATCCCAACTTCTTGAGAACAGGGCAAATTTTTGCATTCGGGCGTCCATATGCTGGATCTCCCAATAGCGCATTGCCGATTGACGCAAGGTGAACCCGGACCTGGTGCGTTCGCCCTGTTTCAAGCCGGCATTCCACCAAGGCGCAGCCATCCAGCCGCTCGAGCGTGTGATAGTGCGTTACCGCATGTTTCCCGCGGCTGGATTCGGGCGAAAGCACCGCCATCTTCTTGCGATTCGCGTCCGACCGGCCGATCCTTGTGCTGATCGTGCCCGAGGGCGGGTTCGGATGGCCGTTGCACACCGCGAGATAGCGCCGCTCTATCGAATGGTCGGCAAACTGCCTTGCCAGCCCTTCATGCGCCTTGTCGCTCTTGGCCACCACCAGCAGGCCGGAGGTATCCTTGTCGATCCGGTGGACGATGCCCGGCCGCGCCACCCCGCCAATGCCGGAAAGCTGCCCCCGGCAATGATGCAGCAGCGCATTCACCAGCGTGCCATCCGGGTTGCCGGCAGCAGGATGCACCACCATGCCGGCAGGCTTGTCCACCACGATCAGGTGCTCGTCCTCATAGACGACCGTGATGGGGATATCCTGTGGAAGAGCCTGTGGATTATCCGGGGGTGTAATGTGGACCAAAAAGCTCGACCCAACTTGAACTTTGGCCGAGGGGCTGCTGGCTGTTTTCCCGTCGATTTCCACGTCACCGGCAGAAATCAGCGCTTTCACACGCTCGCGCGACAATTGCGTGGCATCAGCCAGGACCTTGTCCAGCCGCCCGGCCTTATCCACAGTGCCAGAAAGGGTCTTTGCCTCACTCATGATAGGTGCATGGGCAATGTCGATACGCGTGACAAGCTCTGTTCTGGCTCAACTGGCCCGCGAAACCCGCGAGGCCTTGCCGCACGAATGCTGCGGCATCCTGTTGGGCAAGGATGCGCGCATCACCGCAATCGCCCCTGCGCGCAATATCCATCCGCAGCCCGAGACGCATTTCGAAATCGATCGGCAGGTGCTGATCGACGCGCATCGCGCATCGCGCGGTGGTGGTCCGCAGGTGCTGGGCTATTACCACTCGCACCCGTCATCCGCGCCCGAACCTTCGGCCACGGACAAGGCCATGGCCGCATTCGATGGCAGCATCTGGGCCATTGTCGGCATGGCCGGCGACATAACGTTCTGGAAAGACGGCGAGGCCGGCTTCATCCCCCTTCCCTACCAGCTTGAACAAGCCTAATCGGCGCCCATGACAGCGCTTCGCAAATGCCTGATCGCACCTTACGCAAGGGCAGCGATTGGCAGCGAAGCATTTTTCGCCCTAGAACAGTGTTCCATGTGTTCCATGCCATGCCTGTTTGCAGGCGAGCAGGAACGATCCAGAGGATGTGATGACCGCCAATTCCCAGCTTGACCTTGCCGCCCTGCTTTGTTCGCGCCTGTGCCATGACCTGCTCAGCCCGGTCGGTGCGATCAACAACGGGCTGGAACTGCTTGCTGACGAAAAAGACCCGGAAATGCGCCAGCGCTGCCTCGAACTGCTCGAGCAGAGCGCGCGCACCAGCGCCAACAAGCTGAAGTTCTTCCGCCTTGCCTTCGGTGCCGCCGGCGGCTTCGGCGAAATGGTCCCCAGCGAGGAGCCGCAGCAACTGATCACGGCGCTGGTGGATGCCAATGACAGGCTTTCCCTGGAATGGGCGATGAGCGAAGCCAAGCTGGCGAAACCTGCCGTCAAAGTGCTGCTGAACCTCGCCGCAATCGGCATCGATGCCCTGGTGCGCGGCGGCGAATTGAAGGTCGGCGCGGAAACGCGCGGCGGGCAGACCGAGATCGTCATCGCCGCTACCGGCAAGAAGGTGGTGTTCGACGAGACAATCGGCGCCGCGCTCAATGGCAAGCTGGCAACAGCGGAACTTTCCGGCCGCACCGCACCTGCGCACATGGTCCACCTGCTGCTGCAGGACGAAGGCGGCAGGATCCAGGTCGCCCATGCCGAAGATCGCCTGATCATCGGTGTCACCATGTCAGCGCCGGAAGGCCTGATCGGATGACGGAGGCGGCGCGCTGATGCCTGATAGCTTCGGCTCCGACCCGCTGGTCCATCGCGAGATCGCCTCGCCCAACTGGAACGAGCGCAAGGCGCCGATCAGCATGGTGGTGCTGCACTATACCGAAATGAAGCCGGTCGAGAGTGCGATAGAGCGCATGTGCGATCCGCACGCCGAAGTCAGCGCACATTACTGCATCACCGAAGAAGGCGAGGTGATCCGCCTGGTGCCCGAAGACAAGCGGGCCTGGCATGCCGGCCGCTCGTACTGGCGCGGGCAGAAGGATGTGAACTCGGCCAGCATCGGCATCGAACTGGACCATCCCGGCCATGCCTTGGGCTATCGTGAATTTGCGGAAAGCCAGATCGAGGCGCTGCTGCCGCTGCTGGACCGGATCGTGAAGACCTATGACATCGCACGGGCCAATGTGGTGGCGCATTCCGACATTGCCCCTGCGCGCAAGATCGACCCGGGCGAGCTGTTCCCGTGGGACAGGCTGGCGCGCTGCAAGCTGTGCCTTCCCCGACCGGAAAAGCTGCAACTGGGCGATCCGTTCGACAATGACGGGGCCTTCTACCTCGCGCTGGAACGCTTCGGCTATGACATAACCGATGGCCGCAAGGCAGTGGAGGCGTTCCAGCGGCGTTGGCGGCCCGAACGCATCGACGGCGAGATCGATGGCGAGATCCGCGCGATCCTGTTCCAACTGCTCTTGGATCGGGACAGGGGAATTGCGCGCTAGTCTCCGGATTCGGATTCTGCCGCATTTGGAGCTATCCTGCTGCCACGCCTGCAAAAAGGCGATCGTGGGGAAGGGATAGTTCAAATGACAAGAAAGTTGTTTGCCGAATTCTTCGGTACATTCTGGCTGGTGTTCGGCGGTTGCGGTTCAGCCGTCCTCGCAGCGGCATTTCCCGAACTGGGGATCGGGTTTGCAGGGGTGGCGCTCGCATTCGGCCTGACCGTGTTGACCATAGCCTATGCCGTCGGCGGCATTTCCGGCGGGCATTTCAACCCTGCCGTCTCGCTGGGCCTTGCCATATCGAACCGGTTCGCGTGGAAGGACCTGCCTGCCTACTGGGCAGCGCAGGTCATCGGCGCATTTGCTGCGTCGGGCGTGTTGTTCGTCATTGCCTCGGGTATGCCTGGCTGGAGTCCCGGTGGCTTTGCGTCCAACGGCTTTGGTGAACTGTCACCGGGCAATTACTCCATGCAAGCGGCTCTGTTGATCGAGGTCGTGCTCACCGCCGGCTTCCTTGTTGTGATACTGGGTTCGACTTCGTCCAAGGCACCTGCAGGCTTTGCCCCCATCGCCATTGGCCTTGCCTTGACGTTGATCCATCTGATTTCGATCCCCGTCACCAACACATCGGTCAACCCGGCGCGTTCTACCGGAGTGGCCTTCTATGCGGAAACCGGCGCCACCGGACAGTTGTGGCTGTTCTGGGTCGCGCCGCTCTTGGGCGCGGTGATCGGGGCATTGATCTGGCGCTATCTCCTTGCGCCCGACGAAACGCTCGACAACGTCGGCGGCAAGGCGGACTGAATCCGCAAGGGACAATGGGGCAGCTTCCATATCGCTGCTCCATTGCCTATATCGTGTCTGCCAGGGGGCCGGGCAGCCGCGTGCTTTCGAGTGCGAGGAAAGTCCGGGCTCCACGAAACAAGGGTGGCGGGTAACGCCCGCCGGGGGCGACCCCAGGGAAAGTGCCACAGAAAGTATACCGCCGATGGAGGGAGACCTCACAGGCAAGGGTGAAAGGGTGCGGCAAGAGCGCACCGGGGCTCTGGCAACAGCGCCCGCATGGCAAACCCCACCCGGAGCAAGACCAAATAGGGGTCTCGCGCCGCCAGAGTCTTCGGACAAAGGAGGCAGGGGTGTTTCGCCCCGAGAGACCCGGGTTGGTTGCTAGAGCGTCGGAGCAATCCGCCGCCCAGATGAATGGCTGCCCCTGCAGCGCTGGTCGCAAGATACCGGTTGCAGGACAGAACCCGGCTTACAGGCCCCCTGGCACTCTTGCCCTGCCACCGCAGGAAACCTCAGGCGGTGATTTCGCGCGGTCCTGCGGAGATGGTGCCATCCTCGCGCTCGATCGCCTCGATATACCTCCGGCGCGAACCTTCCAGGACCAGGGCGGTCAGCCGGCCGCTGGAATAGGCCCCGGTATCGATCCCGATGCGGTTCCCGCGATCTTCAGGCTCGTTGCAGATGGTGTGCCCGTGGACCACCACCTTCTCCAGCGGCTCGGAGTGCGAAAGGAAGGGTTCGCGAATCCAGCGCAGGTCTGACTTGCGCTGCGCCTCCAACGGCACTTGCGGATCAATGCCGGCATGCACGAAGACATATTGGCCGATGACGATCATGTCCTCGAAATTCGCAATGTAGACGCGCTCGCTCTCGGGGACCGCTGCATCCATCAGCGCCTGGGCCTCTGTAATCGATGCCTCGCTCAATGCCTTGCGCCCGACACCGTAGCTCATGATCGTCTGGCGGCCACCGTGGCGCAGGAAATGGCGCATCATCTCCTCGTCCTTGAAGCTGCGCAGGAACATCTCTTCGTGATTGCCTGACAGGATGCGTACCTCGCGCTGGTCCTGCCACTCCCTGGCGCGGCGAACCACGCCGGCCGGATCGGGCCCGCGATCGACCAGATCGCCGAGCAGGATGACAGTGCTGCTGGCGCTGCCGGCATCTGCATCGTCCTGCTCGATTGCTTCGATCAGCGCTTCGAAAAGGTCGAGGCGCCCGTGGATGTCACCCACCGCATAGACGCGTTGCCCGGCCGGAATGGACGGCAAGTTGGCGGCATCGCTTTCGGAAAACAGGGAGCGCAGGAACTGGAGCATGGATATCGCGGTCTTTATCAACTGGGTGCATGCATAACGCTCAAATGCACAAAATGGGCATTTTCGCAGCGCATTTGTTGCAAAATATCCTGTCCGCACCCTGAATGTGATGCAAAAAACCAACACTTTTGGCCGGATTGGGGAAAGTGGCGCAATTATCCTTGTGCAATGCAGCACGCGGGTGCAGTTAAATTGCGTGATCGCGGATATCGGCCCGTCAACAAAGAGGCTGGAGCGCGTAAACGCAGGTGGGACGAGGCATTAGTTTCAACCAAGCAATTGAGGAAATTGCCCATGCTTACGTCCGTCCGCAGCCTGATGGCTGCTACTGTTCTTGCCGGTTCCGCTTTCGTTGCAGCTCCCGCTGCGGCGCAGGATGACATCGGCATCGAAATCTCCGCAAATGCAGCAATCGTCAGCGAATACCGCTTCCGCGGTGTCGACCTGTCCGGTGGTGACATTGCCATCCAGGGCGGTGTCGACCTCGGCCTGCCCGCTGGCTTCTATGTCGGCACCTGGGGTTCCTCGATCGACGAAACCACCGTCGGTTACGGCCACACCGAGCTGGACATCTACGGCGGCTGGTCTGCTGACATCTCCGACACGGTCGCTTTCGACGTCGGTGTGATCGCTTACCTGTACCCGAACGCTGGTCCGGGTGACTTCGACTACATCGAATTCTACAGCTCCGTCTCCGCGGCCCTCGGCCCGGCAGAACTTGCCCTGGGTGTTGCCTACGCACCCGACCAGGATTCGCTGGGTGGTACCGACAACTTCTACATCTACACCGATGTTGGCGTCGGCATCCCCGACTCGCCGATCTCGATCTCCGGCCACCTTGGCTATACCGACGGCTTCCTGACCTTCACCAACAACTCGAAGGCATGGGACTGGTCGGTCGGTGTTGATGTTGCCCTGGGTGACACGCTCTCCGTCGGCGCTGCCTATGTCGGCGCAGAAGGCGACATCCCCGTCGGTGCATACGACTTCGTGGACGATGCATTCGTCCTGACGCTGGGCGCAAGCTTCTAAGCTTCACGCATCACGCGAAAACGGATCGGCCCGCCCTGGCAACAGGGCGGGCCTTTTCGTTCCGGAGCCGGAATGGCCTCCTCAGTCGAGGTAGAAGTCCACTGTCGTGACAACGCGGACCTTCTTGTACGGCGTATCGGCAACGCCCCAGCCTCCACCATCGCCATCGCGGGCACGGATATCGAAATAGCCCTGCGTCGCCTGGCGGATGCCGCCGACATCGGCGCCTGAATCCTCCGCAAACTGCTGCGCCGCCGCACGCGCATCACGTGTCGCCTCGGCCACCATTTCCGGCTTGATATCGTTGAGGCGGGTGAAAGTGTAGGACATGCCGGACCCCTCTTCGAGCAGGACACCGCGCCGCACCAGGTCAGCCTGCTGGCGCACCGCGCGCTCGGCCCGCTCGATATCGGTGGTCCGCAAGGTCATCCGCTGGCGCACGGTGTAGGTGGTGATGCCGTTGGACGTGTAGCTGGAAACGTTGGCCCCCGTGGGTTGCAACGCATCCTCCGGAAAACCGAGGCTGTCGAAGAAGGCGATGATGGCGGCAGTATCCTCGTCCACGCTGCGTTGTGCGCTGGCCATGTCAATCGCCGTGGCGGAATAGGATATCGTCCACGTGGCTAGATCCGCCATCACTTCGCGCTCGGCAAGGCCGCGCACGGTGACGGAACGTTCCGCCATCTTCATCCGGGTGAGCCCGTCACCCAAGAGGTATCCACCGACGACAAGGCCGGCTGCCAATATGCCGGCAGCACCGAAAACGAGGGGGGAGGAAGGATTGCGCCAGAAATGGGTGGCGGCAGGTGCGGCATCTTCGCTAGTCTCGGTCACGTCAGGTTCTCCCTGCTGGCTTTTGTCGATCGTTGCCGAATGGCACCCCAGCGATGAACCGTGCTTGAATAGCGATGAATGGAGTTTTCGTTTCGATGGTGAAATATCTGCACACGATGATCCGCGTCACTGACCTCGATGCGACGCTGGATTTCTTCAAACTGCTGGGGATCGAGGAAGTGATGCGCAAGGATGTGCCGCAAGGTCGCTTCACGCTCGTCTTCCTTGCAGCGCCCGGCCAGAAGGACGTGGCCGAGGTGGAGCTTACCTACAACTGGCCGCCGGAAGACGGCAGCGCGCCGGAAACCTATAATGGTGGGCGCAATTTCGGCCATCTGGCCTACCGGGTCGAGAACATCTACGAGACTTGCCAGAAGCTGATGGACGCAGGCGTGACCATCAACCGCCCGCCGCGCGATGGCCACATGGCGTTCGTCCGCACGCCCGACGGTATCTCGATAGAGCTGCTGCAGGACGGCCATCTTGAGCCGCAAGAACCCTGGGCAAGCATGGAAAACACCGGCAGCTGGTGAGGAATCGCTTGCCAAACGGCCGGCCCCTCGCCACCTGACGCACCCTTATGGCGCAGCGCAAATACCCTCAGGTGGTCATCATCGGCCGCCCCAACGTCGGCAAGTCGACCCTGTTCAACAGGCTGGTCGGCAAGAAGCTGGCACTGGTCGACGACCAGCCCGGTGTCACGCGCGATCGCCGTTTCGGACTTGCCGGCCTGCTCGGGTTGGAATTCGAGGCGGTCGATACGGCCGGCTGGGAGGACGAGGATCCCGACAGCTTGCCCGGCCGGATGCGCGCGCAGACCGAGGTTTCGGTCAAGGGCGCCGATGCCGCGCTGTTCGTGTTCGATGCCCGTGTCGGGATCACTCCGCTGGACGAGGAAGTGGCCCGCTGGCTGCGCGAACAGGACGTGCCAGTGGTGGTGCTGGCCAACAAGGCCGAAGGCAGTGCCGGCGATAACGGCATCATCGAGGCCTATTCGCTCGGCTTCGGTGAACCGATCGGCATTTCCGCCGAGCATGGCGAGGGCATGGGCGAAGTCTATTCCGCGCTGATGCCGCTGCTGGCTGACAAGGCCGAGAAGCTCGAACTGGATTACGAGGCCGAACTGGCCATCGCAGAGGACGAGGCCCGCGCGCGCGCCGCGCGCAACGAAGCGCGTATCGAGCGTGCTGCCGCCCGCGCCGAAGCACTGGAGAACGGAGAGGAGTGGGACGAGGAGGCGTGGCCCGAAATCGACGAGGAAGATGACGAGGATGAGCCGGAGCACGATCCGGCGGCCCCGCTGTCGCTCGCCATCGTCGGCCGGCCCAATGCCGGCAAGAGTACGCTGATAAACCGCCTGCTGGGCGAGGACCGGCTGTTGACCGGGCCGGAAGCGGGCATCACCCGGGATTCCATCGCTGTCGACTGGCAATGGACCGACCCAAAGAGCGGCGAAGTGCGCGATATCAAGCTCGTCGACACTGCCGGGATGCGCAAGCGCGCCAAGGTGCAGGACAAGCTGGAAAAGCTATCCGTGGCCGATGCCAAGCGCGCGGTGGATTATGCCGAAGTGGTCGTGTTGCTGCTGGATGCCACCCGCGGGCTGGAAGTGCAGGACCTGAAGATCGCCAACCTCGTGCTGGAGGAAGGCCGCGCGCTGATGGTGGCGATTAACAAGTGGGATATCGCCGAAGATCCCAGCAGCCTGTTCAACGGCGTTCGCGAAGCTCTGAACGAAGGGCTGGCGCAATTGCGCGGAGTTCCCCTGCTGGCAGTGTCCGCCGTGACCGGCAAGGGGCTGGACGCCATGCTGGGCGCGGCATTCGAGCTGCGCGATGCCTGGAGCAGGCGCGTGCCGACCGCCGCCCTCAACCGCTGGTTCGACGATGCGTTGGCTGCCAACCCGCCACCCGCGCCCGGTGGCAGGCGGATCAAGCTGCGCTACATCACGCAGGTGGGCACACGCCCTCCTCGCTTCGTGATTTTCGGAACGCGCCTGGCGGACCTTCCCACAAGCTATGAACGCTACCTGCTCAACGGCATCCGCAAGGAACTGGGCTTCGGCGCAGTCCCGGTGCGGCTGACATTGAAGATCCCCAAGAATCCGTACGATTCGAACAGGGGCGGTGGCGGAAAGTACAGCGGCGGCGAAGGTCGCTAGGAGCGCCTGTTATTCGCCGTCCCCGGCGGGCTTCGAATTGAGCTGCACGTAGTTCTGCAAGCCCATGCGTTCGATCATGTCGAACTGCGTTTCCAGGAAATCGACATGCTCTTCCTCGCTTTCGAGGATGGAGGCGAACAGGTCGCGGCTGACATAGTCGCGCACGCTTTCGCAATGCTCGATGGCATCGCGCAGCAGCGGGATCGCCTCTTCCTCCATGGCGAGATCGGCCTTGAGGATCTCCTCCACCGTCTCACCCACCTTCAGCTTGTGGATGGCCTGGAAGTTCGGCAGGCCGCCAAGGAACAGCACACGCTCCGCCAGCTGGTCGGCATGCTTCATCTCGTCGATCGATTCGTGCCGTTCGTATTCGGCCAGCTTGTGCACGCCCCAATCGTCCAGCACGCGGTAGTGCAGCCAGTACTGGTTGATGGCCGTCAGTTCGTTGGTCAGGGCCTTGTTGAGGAATTCGATGACTTTCGCGTCGCCCTTCATGGCGGTCTCTCCTGCTTGATCCAATCTGGGCATCATAGTGCCTCACCCTGGCAGGGTGACAAGCAAAACCGCACCGGCGAAGGCGGAAAAACGGCAGAAATCTGCGCTTTTGAGAATGCGTATCAGGAAGGGGTATCAGGCAGCGACGGTCTTGGGAGCAGCGCAATTGCGCTCCTCGAAGATCAGGTCATCCGCTTCTTCGAGGCACTGGCCGCAATTGGGGCGCTTGCCCAGAGCAGCATAGACACTTTCCGCATCACCGCCGGTCCGGCGGGCAGTTTCGCGCAGTTCCTCCTCGCGGATGGCATTGCAGATGCAGATGTACATGGCAGGCCGAATCTCCTGATTGCCCGCACAAGTTAATGCGAATTGCTTGCAATAGCAAGCCTCTTGCGAGCGATTATCAACTGCGTGGGAGTCGGTTGGGAAACCACTGCCAATAGGACAAGCAGCGCCACACCCATTCGAGCGGCCCCTGCCGGAAGCGCGCCAGCCACAGGCGCGATCCGGTGAGCATCATGGCCCAGCCCATCGCCACGACCAGCAGCATCTCCATTCGGTGGAGTTGCCCGAACAACCCGCCCGCCCAGCCCTGGAAGACCAGCACCATCACCAGCGATGTGCCGATGTAATTGGTGAAAGCCATGCGCCCGGCCAAGGCCAGCCGTTGCGCCAGCCAACCCTCGCGCGCACGCCACGCCCAGCCTGCCAGCACGACGGGCAAGCCGAGCAGGAACGGCAGGTTGGTGATGCCGGTCAGGCCGAAAAAGGCCAGTTGCGTCTGATAGGGTGGAAAGCCCGCTTGCAGCACATAGAGGCCGATGACGAGGTTGAGGCCAAGCGAAACGGCAATCCCGGCAATGGCCAGCCAATTGCAGGCCGCGCCTTCCTGCGGCCGGTCAAAGGTTACCAGTCGGAACAGCCCCATGCCGATGAGGACCATCGGGATCGTCTCGAAGAAGCAGAAGACCACATAGCTTGTCAGCAGGCTGGGTCCGCTTTGCCAGTGATAGCTCAGGATATGCCAATAGCTGCCGCTGCCGATCAGCGCGTGCTGAAGTTGCGCCTCCATCTGTTGGTCGGCCCAGTACTCGCGGTAGTAGCTGATCGCCCCTTCAACGGCAGGCTCGCTGCCGGCTTCGATCAGGGCCGGGGTCAGGTAGTCGAGCGATGAAAGAAGCCCGCCGATCACCGCCCAGATTATGCCGAGCGCCAGCAGACGGTCCCCGCTCAGGCGGATGAACATGAGCGATACGGCGCCCGCCACCGCATAGCTGAACAGGATATCCCCGCGAAACAGCAGGAAGAAATGCGCAAGGCCAAACAGGAGCAGCCAGAACAACCGCCGCAACTGCATCGCCGTGGCCAGGCGAGAAGAGCCGAACTTGTCGAGGAAAAGCAGCATGCTTGCGCCGAACAGGATGGTGAACAGACCCCGGAACTTGCCGTCCACCGTCACCAGCTGTGCCAGCCAGACCACGCCGTCCGTGTCATTGCCACCGCCGGGCAAGGCAGGTGGCCAGTAATAGGCAAGGTCGGGATGGGCAAAGCCGCTGACATTCGCAATCAGGATCGCCAGCACGGCAATGCCGCGAATGACATCAAGGCTCGCCACCCTGTCCGTCACCAGCACGGGTGCCGCGCCAGGCGCCGCCGTTGCAGGTTGCTTGTCCGATGATGCCACTGACCCTTCCCCTTGCGATAGACAGGGTCTTAGTGGCTCAGTTGTCGGTCACAAGGCAATCCTGTCCGGACCGCTTCAGCGAATTGCAGGCTGCCTGTGCCTGCGCGCGCGTGGCAAAGCCTCCGGCCTGCAGCTTGACGACACGACCCGAGGGGACGAGCAACCGTTCGCGCCCGGCAATTTCACTGCGGCCGCTCAGGCGGCTCCACAGCCGCTCGGCGTTGGCGCGCACGCCGAACGCTCCCAACTGGACGCGCCAAGGGCCGTTGGCCCGGCTTGCAGCCGCAGGCGCCGGAGCAGGAGCTGCTGCCGCAACAACAGGCGCACGCGTCGGCGTTGGTGCCGGTGCCGACTGCACCTGCCCCGATACGCGCGGTGCAACCGTGCGGTTCTCGGCATAGCTGGCCCCGGCAGTCCGCGGGCTTTCGGTTCCCGTTGCCGCGCTGGCTTCCTGGATGGCGGAGCGTGCTGCGGCAACCGAAGGCGAAACGGCGGTGGTGGCAATGGGTTGCGGAACGCGCGGACGGGTTTGCGGAACGGCGGACCCTTGTGTCCCCAGGTCGGCCGCGGCCAGTTCCGTGGCTCTCGCCGCATCGGCTTCCGCCCGCATCTGCTGGGCAAGGCCCGCAGCGCGCTGGCGATCGTCCAGCGGGATCATGTCATCCATCTGCGAGATTGCCGGCGGTGCCTGCGGCAGGCCGGCGGCATTGGCCAGGGTCAGCAGCGCGTAGGCACGCACCCAGTCACGGTCGACAAGCTCGCCATTGAAATGGGCGATACCCAGCAGGTACTGCGAGCGCGGATCACCACGACGAGCGGCTTCCTGCACGTAGGGCAAGGCTTCCTCGCGCCGTCCGTCCTGGAACAGCATCAGGCCATAGGTGTCGGCTGCCTGTATGTGACCGTTCTGGGCCGCCCTGTAATAGAGCTGCTCGGCACGTGCCTCGTCCCGGGTGACACCGCGCCCCAGACGATAGGCCTGGCCAAGGTTGAACATGGCATCAGGATCACCGGCCTCGGCCGGACCCTGCCATTCGGCCACGGCCGCGGCATAGTCACCGCGGCTCCACGCATCGACACCGCTTCGCACGTCGGCAAATGCCGGTGCTGCAACCAGCAGAATTGCACCGGCGATCCCGGAGCCAAGCAACAGACTTCCCTTACGCAACATGGCATAACCCTTTTTCAAGCGAGCGCCTTCTCGGCCTCCCTCATAGTAAACAAGGCGTTAGCAAAAGATTGATGCGCCTGCTCTACAAATGGACATGCTGTTCCAAAACCGGAAAGCCCGGCTTCCCGACGCGCCTGCCATTTCTCCGTTTGGCCGAGGCCATACCCCCACCCTCAATCGAAAATCTTGCCGGCTTTAACTCAAAATAAAGGGTGATCTGGGAAATCGATGGAGAGAAGGGCCGGGACTACCTCTCCTCCGGCTCATGTGACGAGGGGGATTAGGCCGTGCGCGTATTGGCATTGGCATCTCAAAAAGGCGGATCGGGCAAGACAACATTGTCTGGCCATCTCGCCGTGCAGGCACAGCGTGCCGGTGCCGGACCTGTGGTGCTGATCGATATCGATCCGCAAGGCTCGCTGGCCGATTGGTGGAACGAACGCGAAGCGGAATATCCCGCCTTTGCCCAGACCACCGTCGCGCGACTGGCCAATGACCTTGCAATCCTGCGCCAGCAGGGCTTCAAGCTCGCCGTGATCGACACCCCTCCCGCTATCACCATGGCCATCCAGTCGGTTATCTCGGTTGCCGAACTCATGGTCGTGCCGACCCGCCCCAGCTCGCATGACCTGCGCGCCGTGGGCGCGACAGTCGACCTGTGCGAACGTGCAGGCAAGCCGCTCGTCTTCGTGGTCAACGCCGCAACCCCCAAGGCCAAGATCACCTCCGAAGCTGCTGTCGCCCTCTCGCAGCATGGAACGGTCGCCCCCATCACCATCCACCACCGCACCGATTTCGCGGCCTCGATGATCGACGGCCGCACGGTGATGGAAGTCGATCCGGAAGGACGCAGCGCGCAGGAAGTTATCGCGCTGTGGCACTATATTTCCGATCGCCTGGAAAAGAACTTCCGCCGCACCGTCTTTGCTGCCCCCGGCAGCCAGCGCGCCGCAGCCAATGGCATGAACCGCGCCCAGGGTGGTTTCGGCCGCCGGGTCGCCCAGTAAGTGCCGGAGCTGGCCATGAGCGATACCAAACCCATCGCTTCCCTCGGCCCCGTATTGCTTGCCCGCAAGGGTTCGGCAAAGCCTGCCATGCGCGGGAAAAGCGGCAGCGTTACTGCCCATGACCAGGATCTCGTCGCGGCAGCGCAGGAAGAGCTGGGCTGGAACGACATCGACGCGGAAGGCGAGCCTGCCATCCGCCGCCAGCAGACCGACCTCGTCCACCGCATTGCCGATTCCAACCTCGCCGCCTTCAAGGCTTCGGAAACAAGCAATGTGACCCCCATTCGCGATCGCCGTCGCGCCGCTTTCACGCTGCGCCTCGACGCGGAACGCCATCTCAAGCTGAAACTGGCCGCCACCGTTCGCGGTGAAAGCGCGCAGCAGCTCGTGACCCGGGCGCTCGACCAGATGCTGGCCGACATGCCCGAAATCGAAAATCTCGCCACGCAGGTGAAGCGTGGCACCAGCAAGGCCTAAGGAGGGCCGCTTTCGCATGGACCGGATCGAGCACAACATCACCATCAAGGGGCTGGCGGTATCCACCGCCATGGCTGGTGCGCTGCTTTCGGGCTGTACCACCGGCAATGCGCCCAGCGGGGAGGTTGACGGCCACCTTGTCCAGCTTGGCAGCTTCTCCTCTCAGGCGAGCGCAGAGCGGGCATGGGAAATCTATGTCAGCCGCTATCCCGAACTGGCCGATCACCAACGCGTGATCACCGAGGCCGTGCTCGACGGGAAGCGCTACTTCCGCGTATCAGCCGCCGGGTTCGACCGCGTAGACAGCAGCGCCATGTGCGACCGCGTGGATGCTGCCAATGGTGACGGCTGCATCAGCTGGGCCGCAGCCAACCCGCTGCCCGGCGCAGTGGATACCGGCATCCGCCTCGCCAGCCGCTAAGCAATTTCCCACGGAGCCCGGGAACTCTCCAATCTCTTCCGGACCAAGGACTACCCCTCCCCTTCAACCGGGAGGGGTTTTCTTTGCCTGATTGCCGATCAAAGGGCGATCGCTACGCCGCCCTTCCACAGGGCCGTGACCCGCCCTTGCGCGGGCTGGCGATCGAAGGGCGTATTGCCCGCCTGGGCTTCCATCTTGCGCGAATCGACCACCCAGGGTCGTTCCGGATCGACCACGGCGATATCTGCCTCCGCTCCTTCGCGGATCACACCTGCATCCACACCAAGGATCGCGGCCGGGTTGGCAGCGACGAGGGCAAAGGCGCGCTCCATGTCGATGACCCCGTCACGCACCAGTGTCAGCACCATTGCCAGCAGCGTTTCCGCCCCTGCCATGCCAGGCGCCGCATCGGCAAATGGCAGGCGCTTGTCTTCCGGCCCGCGCGGGTCGTGCCCGCTCGAGACGACATCGATCGTGCCATCGCCGATGGCCGCTATGACCGCCTGCCTGTCCTCTTCGGGGCGCAGCGGGGGAGACATGCGGGCGAAGGTGCGGAATTCTGCCAGCGCGAGGTCGGAGAGCATGAAATGGGCCGGCGTGACACCAGCCGTCACCGCAACACCGCGCGCCTTGGCCTGTCGAACCAGCTCAAGCGCGCGCGCCGTCGTCACCTGCCGCAGGTGCAGGCGGGCTCCCGCCAGCTCTGCCAGGTCGATATCGCGGGCCACCGCCAGTGCCTCGGCTTCGGCCGGGGCGCTGGGCAGGCCCAGCCGCGTTGCCATTTCACCGGCAGTTGCCACGGCCTTGCCGGCGAGCCCGCCATCTTCGGCGTGGGAGACAACCACCATGTCCAGCATGGCGGCATATTGCAGCAGGCGGAGCATTACCCCGCTATCGGCAATCCAGCTGCGGCCCGTGGCGATCGCCCTTGCCCCGCCATCGCGCATCAGCGCAATCTCGGCGAGCTGGCTGCCTGCAAGGCCAACCGTGGCACCGGCCAGCGGATGGACCCAGAAATCGGGCTTCCCGCTTTGCGCCGCAAAGCGGACGCGGGAAGGAAAATCGAGCGGCGGGGACTGGTCCGGCATCAGCGCTGCACGGGTGATCCCGCCGAAATGGAAGGCAGGCTTGTCGATCGCGAAGACGCCGAGGTCCACGAGGCCGGGGGCGACCAACTGGCCACGTGCGTCCACGACCTCGTCACCATCTTCCAGGCTTGCGCCAACAGAGGCGATGCGCCCTTCGGCCAAGCGCAAGGTACTCTCGACCACGCCAGCGGGGGTCACCAGCCTGCCGCCGGTGATGGCGATGGGGGCTTGCTGCTTCATACCCATTCCCCCTCGCCCCAGCCGGGGATCTTGCGCGCCTTGCGGGTCAGCACGTCGAGACAGGCCATGCGAATCGCGACGCCCATTTCCACCTGCTGCGTGATGATCGAGCGGTCCGGCATATCCGCCACGTCGCTCTCGATCTCCACGCCGCGGTTCATCGGCCCCGGATGCATCACGATGGCATCCGGCCTCGCCAGCGCGAGGCGCTGCTGGTTGAGGCCATAGAGATGGCGGTATTCGCGCGGAGAAGGGATGTACTGCCCGTCCATGCGCTCGTTCTGCAGGCGCAGCATCATCACCACGTCACTGCCGGACAGCGCATCCTCGAAATGATGGAACACCTCGACCCCCATCGCCTCGACACCGGCGGGCATCAGCGCGGGCGGTGCGCACAGCCGCACGCTGGCACCCAGTGCCTGAAGGCACAGGATGTTCGACCGCGCCACGCGGCTGTGCAGGATGTCCCCGCAAATGGTGACGACCATGCCGGTCATCATGCCGTCGCTGCTCGCTTCACCCCGTTCGCGCAGCTTGTGCCGCAGCGCCAGGGTATCGAGGAGGGCCTGCGTTGGATGTTCGTGCTGGCCATCGCCGGCATTGAGCACCGGGCAATCCACCTTGCCCGCAATCAGGCCCACGGCACCGGAAGAGCCGTGGCGAATGACGATCGCATCGGCGCGCATGGCATTGAGGGTGACCGCCGTATCGATCAGCGTTTCACCCTTCTTCACGCTGGATTGTGCCGCGTGCATGTTCACCACGTCCGCGCCCAGCCGCTTGCCCGCAATCTCGAAGGAAAGCAGCGTGCGGGTGGAATTCTCGAAGAAGGCGTTGATGATCGTCAGGCCCGCCAGCGCATCGGAATGCTTGGACGGCTGGCGGTTCAGGTGCACCCACTGTTCCGCCTCTTCCAGCAGGAAAAGGATTTCGTGGGTCTGCAGTGCGCCGATCGAAACAAGATCGCGGTGCGGGAATGCCCGCCCGCCGGCCGGAAAGTGGCCTTGCGAAGAAGTGTTCTGCTGCGATGTCATTAAAGCCAAGCCCTTAGTCGAGTGAAGTTGTGCACTCAAGCGGTTTCATCTGGCGCTTGCGTCACAGGCTGCCTAGGTTGCGGCAAAACTGTTTGAATGGGACGGCTTTATGAGTTTTGCGGGCAAGATCTGGCGGCTGCTGGTGGGCATCAAGGATGCGCTGGTGCTGGTGTTCATGCTGCTGTTCTTCATGGTGCTGTTCGGTGCACTGAGCACGCGCCCGAGCCCTGCCCGGGTCACGGAGGGTGCGCTGCTGATGGACCTGGACGGAGCCATCGTCGAGGAAGCCGCAGCCATCGATCCGCTGGCCACGCTGCTTTCCGGCACCCTGCCCACCCGCCAGTACGAGGCGCGCGACCTGGTCCGCGCGATTGACGAGGCTGCACGCGACCAGCGGATCAAGGCCATTGCGCTGGACCTGACGACATTCACCGGCGGGGCACCCGTCAACATGAAGGAGGTGGCCGATGCCCTGGGCCGCTTCCGCCGTGCCGACAAGCCGATCATCGCCTATGCCGTCGCCTATACCGATGACATGATGATGCTGGCATCGCAGGCGAACGAAGTGTGGATCGATCCCATGGGCGGTGTCGCCATTCGCGGCCCGGGCGGCACAATCCTGTTCTACGGCGAGGCGCTGGAGCGCTACAACATCAACGCCCATGTCTACCAGGTCGGCACCTTCAAGGGCACGGGCGATGTCTATTCCAGCGCCCAGATGTCTCCCGAACTGCGCGAAAACCTGGAGACCTACCTCGGTCAGATCTGGGATGAATACCGCGCCTATGTGGTCCAAGCACGACCTGATGCGGATATCGAGGCCGTGACGACAGGGCTTGGCACGCTGCTGGAGGAGCATGACGGTGACCTGGCGCAGATTGCGCTTGCCACCGGCATGGCAGACACCATCGGAACGCGTGACGAATGGGGCGCGCGGGTGGCCGAGATTGCCGGTGAGGATCGCTGGGACGAGCTGCCCGGTGCCTTCGCCCACACGACGCTTTCGGCATGGCAATCCTCGCTGCCGGCAGATGGCGGTGATGGCCTGCGCACCTTTGGCGCCGGTGACGGCAAGGCAATCGGCGTCATCACCATTTCCGGCGAGATCAGTGACGGGAATGCCGGCCCGGGCAGCGCCGGTGCGGCCCGCATCACGCGCTTGCTGGACGATGCCCTGGACGACGATCTCGCCGGGCTGGTTGTGCGCGTGGATTCTCCCGGCGGTACCGTGACGGGATCGGAATCGATCCGCCGCGCGGTCATGCGCTATCGCGACAACGGCATCCCCGTGGCCGTTTCGATGGGCAACTACGCCGCCAGCGGCGGTTACTGGATCGCCACGGCAGGCCAGCGCATCTTTGCCGAACCGGAAACGATCACCGGGTCCATCGGTGTCGTGGCCGTGGTCCCAAGTTTCGAGGATATCCTGGACGAATACGGCGTGAATGCCGAACGCGTGACCACCACGCCGCTGTCCGGCCAGCCCGATATCCTGGGTGGCTTCTCTCCCGAGGTGGAGACGCTGCTCCAGGCCGAAGTCGGGCATATCTACGACAACTTCCTGTCGCTGGTGGCGCAAGCGCGCGGCATCTCGATGGAGCAGGCCGACGCGTTGGCGCAGGGACGGGTCTGGACGGGCGGGTCCGCTCGCCAGCTGGGCCTGGTCGACCAGTTCGGCGATCTCGATGCCGCTCTGGAATGGGTTGCCGGTGAGGCCGGCCTGGAAGAACAGGACTGGCACCCACGTTTCCTCGAAAGCCCGGTGGACCCGTTCGAAGGCATGATCGGCGACATGCTGGGCGACACGAGTGAACAGGCCCCGCAAACGCTGGTGACCGTTTCCAGCCAGTTTGCCATGCAGGAAGGCCGCCTTGTGGCCAGGCTCGATGCCGATCTGGACCGCTTGGTATCACGGCCGGGCGTACATGCGCTGTGCCTTGCCTGCCTTGCACACGGCTCGCCGTCCTCGGTTGGAAACCGGTCGGACGCGCTGTCCTGGTGGCAGCAGGCTGGCATGCGCCTTTTCGCGCATTGAACGCTTGTCAACCGGCGCGCGGCATGGCAAAGGCGCGCCCCTGCCGTGAGAGCAATCCGGCGGGCGCGTAGCTCAGTGGTAGAGCACACCCTTCACACGGGTGGGGTCGCAAGTTCAATCCTTGCCGCGCCCACCATGATTTCAATGACTTAGGGACATTGAAATCATGGAGTATGAAACCAGTATGAAAAAGATCGATTGCCCTCCCAGAGTGATTGATCTGATTCGTGAAAGTCCAGCGGGCTAACTGCGGTCGACCTTTAATGCGGGCGATCAGAACCAAAACCTCACGCCAACTACGTAGTTCGTCACGCTTGGATCTTCTCCGGCCAATCGCGCATAATCGGCGCTGCCGCCGACATTCCATTCCTGTTCCACACCGACATAGGGCGCAAATTCGCGGACGAACTCATAGCGCAGACGCAGGCCAAGCTCGGCGCTGTCGAGTCCGGCGCCGATCCCGAGTTCGGGAATGTCCTGTGCAGCAAGATTGATTTCGACACGCGGCTGCAAGATCAGCCGTTGCGTGATGCGCTGGTCTAGTTCAGCTTCGATACGAGCGGTCAGATCGCCCTTGGTCGAGAGAAATGCAGCCGCATCGACCTCGAACAGATAGGGCGCAAGGCCTTGCACACCGATCACGGCATGTGTGCGTTCCGGTCCGGTCAGATCCTGCCGGACGCCTGCCTGCAGATCCCACCACGGGCCAATCGCATGACTCCAGAGGCCCTGAAGTTCGGCCGCCTCCAGTTCTTCACCGAAGCGGCCTTCGCCTTCGGACTTGAACCAGAACTTGTCGATGTCACCACCATAATAGCCCTGCACATCCCAGAGGTAGCCGTCCTCTCCGCCGCGTGCGCGATATTCCGCACGATCGGCCTGGAACCAGAAGACCGGGATGCCGCTGACTTCACGGGCAACTGCTGCGCGCGAGGCAGCCATCCGATCTGCACCGACAAATGCATCAGCCGCATAGGCTGGACCGGTGAAGGCCTCGGGAGGA
The DNA here is from genome assembly GCA_030424845.1 of Alphaproteobacteria bacterium. Lineage (GTDB taxonomy): Bacteria > Pseudomonadota > Alphaproteobacteria > Sphingomonadales > Sphingomonadaceae > Alteraurantiacibacter. Next base: position 893,923 of record JAUHWC010000001.1, read on the forward strand.
GGCGGTCCTTGCGGGATGGACGCTTCCTCAGCAGCCGGGCCATGGCCCATGGCGGCATGATCCATCTCGCCGCTGGCAGATTGGCTGTGGTCCATCTGCGAATGATCCATGGTGGAGTGGTCCATAGCAGAACCCGAAGCCGTCCGATCCGGCATGGCTCCATGGGACGAATGGTCCATCGCCTGATGCCCTGCGTGCCGATCCTGTTGCTCCACCGGAGGAGAATCCTCTGCCCCGGCTGGCGCTGAATGATCGTGATCCTGAGCCAAAGCGATTTGGGGCATGGCAATTAACGGAAGGATGAAAAGCAAAGCCTTGCGCATCAGCCTTCTCCCCCCTGCAGCGGGCGGACTGTGACCACCTGAAACATGCCGCTGTGCATGTGATACATGAGGTGGCAGTGGAACGCCCAGTCACCCGGCTCGTTCGCCGTCAGATCAAATTGGGCGCTTCCGCCCGGCTGCACAATCAGCGTGTGTTTCAACGGCTGATGGCCATGCGGCGCATCATTCACCAGTTCGAAGAAATGCCCGTGCAGATGGATGGGGTGCGCCATCATCGTATCGTTCACCAGCTTCACGCGCACACGCTCGTTGAAGGCAAAGCGGATAGGATCATCGGTGACGGCGGAGAACTTCTTGCCGTCGAAAGACCACATATACCGCTCCATATTGCCGGTGAGGTGGATCTCCTTGAGCCGGCTTGGCTGCCGCATGTCAGAGTTCATCTTCGCTGCGACAAGCTGGCGATAATTGAGGACGCGATGGTCGACATTATCGAGGCCGATGCCGGGATCACCCATCCGGTCGACTGGGTTCATGGAAACCATATCCACGCCTGGCCCCACCGCCACGCTGGGTGGTAGCAGCGAGGTATCGCGCATGTTCATGGCACCCATAGCTTCGCCCCCGGACGAAGCACCATGATCCATAGAGCCATGATCCATTCCTGTGCCCGAAGATCCATGGCTCATGCCCATATCCGCCATTGTCAGCAGCGGCGGATCGCGCAATTCGGGAAGCCGGGAGCGAGCACCGGGCTGGCTGGCGAGCATGGCGATAGCCATGCCCGAACGGTCCATCGCCTCTGCAATAATGGCAAAGGCATCGCCGCCGGTCGGCTCGACGATCACGTCATAGGTTTCAGCATTGCCGATCTGGAACTCGTCTACTTCGACCGGGCGGACATCCTGCCCATCGGCGGAGATCACTGTCATTGGCAGGCCGGGAATGCGGATATTGAAGAAGCTCATCGCCGCCCCGTTGATGAAGCGCAGGCGAATGCGTTCCCCCGGATTATAGGCGAATTCGAGCCCGTCTTCAGGGCCATGGCCATTGATGAGATAGGTATAGAGCGGGGCCGAGACGTCCGAAATATCGGTCGGCATCATGCGCATGCGTGCCCACATGCGGCGCTCTGCGCCCGACAGCGGATAATCATCGCTCGCTGTGGTCTTCTGGTAGCTGAAAGGCGCTTCGCCGACCTTGAGCTTGCGCATGATCGCATGCGGATCCATCTCCGACCAATCGGACAGCATGACGACATAGTCCCGGTCAACCTGATGCGGATCGCCATCGGCAGGGTCGATGATAATCGGGCCGTAATGCCCCATCGGCTCCTGCAAAGTATGCGCGTGCCACCAATAGGTGCCCGCCTGGCGGATGGGGAATTCGTAGCGGAAGCTCTCCCCCGGTTCGACCGCCGCCATGGTCACGCCCGGCACTCCGTCCATCAGGAAGGGCAGCAGCAGGCCATGCCAGTGGATAGAGGTCCCCATCGAGCTGTTGTTGAGCAGGTTTACGACAAGGCTCTGGCCTTCGCGCAGCCGCACCAGCGGGCCGGGGATCGTTCCGTTCACGGTCACGGCAGGGCCATGACGACTGCCGGTGGCAAAGCTGGCATCATCTACCGTCATGGTCAGGTGTTCACCGGAAAGCACGTCGCTTCCCTTGCGGGCCAGCGCCCCGCCATGGCTGCCGCTTGCCCATGCCGGCATTGCTTGGCCAAGCCCGATCAGGCTGGCTGCTCCAGCGCTGGCAGTGAGGAATTTGCGGCGATCTACGGAGAGTGGGTTGCTGTTCATACTAGCATTTACGCCAAGTCCTTCAGCACCCCTCAAAAAGTCTCGAATTTTTCGCGCAGGCGCAGCCGCGCCCGATAGACGCGGGTCTCGATTGTCTTCTCGGTAACATTCAACAACTCGGCCGCTTCCCGCTGGGAACGGCCTTCGATCGCCACAAGGACAAGGGCCTCGCGCAACCTGACGGGAAGCCCCGCAATCGCCTTCTGGACGCTCGACAGGGTTTGGCGATCGGCGGCAAGCGCCTCTGCATCGGGTTGGTCATCCGCCAGCAGGAGATCATCTTCAAGCGTGCCAAATCCGAAGAAACGGGCAGTCTTTCGCCGCCGCAACCTGTCTCTGCATTTGTTCAACGTAACCGTTGTCAGGTAGGCGGCCGCTGGCCGCTGCGGATCAAGTTTCGTGCGCGCGACCCAGACCGATGCGAGCGCAGCCTGCACTGCGTCTTCTGCCTCCTCGGCCGATCCAACCATTCGCCTTGCAAGAGCGAGCAATTGTGGGATGAGCGGCTGGACAAGCCGATCAAACGCTGCCCTGTTCCCATCGCGGACCTGCCCAACCAGGCCCCGTTCATCATGCTTTGCGTGCTTCGCCACCGCCGATCATTCGCCGGTATCACCGGTGAGTGAAGCGGCAACCTGCCGATCGAACTGAACTTGTTGTTCGGCATCGAGCAGGCCCCGCATGGCAAAGACATGGCTTACGGTTGCCTTTTGCAGGTCGCCCATGCGCGTATGAACCTCATCAATCGCTGCCGCGACTTTGGGCCCGTATTCATGCTCCTCTTCCATGGCCTTTGCCAGCTGAGCATTGGCGGCACGAAGCGACAATTCCAATCGCTGCCGCTCAATCGCGAAATCGGCTTCGAGCTGGTCGAGCTGGTCATGCTGGGCAGCGTCAAGTTCCAGCTCGTCATGCACAAATGCATGCAGGCCTTGTTGCTGGCGGCTATCGCGCCACTCGCTAGCGGCAAAAGCGCCGATACAACCGGCGATGATAGCCAGCACAATCGCGAGCAGGATCTGCGTTCCGCCAATCTTCATGGCGTCACATGGAGCAGCGTGGCGGGGGAAAGGTCGGTTCCGTCGACGAGTTGATAGCTTGCAGGTTCGGCATAGGCTGGCGCCTGGACTGTTCCGAAACCGGTGCCAAGGCCTATCACCGCCATACCGGCCATCAGCGCCAGACGGCGGCGTTGGCCCGCGGCTTCTTCCATCTGGCCTGCGCGCATCCACACGCCATCCATAAAATCGTCAGACAGCGCAGGCTCCTTGGCGCTACCAAGGGACGCGAGGGCGCGGTCCAGTTGATCTTCGTTCTGCATGCTCAATCAATCCTGCTTCTGCACCAACTTACGTATGCCGCTGCCATTCCCCTCAATATTTTTGAGGGGTGACGCCAAGCGGTGCGTAATCCTGGATATCTCGACAAGCCAAGGAATGGCAAACATGACCAGCAAATCGCACCGCCTTATTTTGCCCATTCTGGCCACTGCCCTGCTTCTAGGCCTGCCTCTGGCGGCCAGCGCGCATGAAGGGCACCAGGAAGACATGAGCGATGCCGAACTGGTCCAGATGGAAATGCAGGAGCAGGGCCGGCCGGTCAATCATGTAGCGGATCATCACGATGGTGACCGTCACGACGATGCTGGCGAGGATCATCATCCCGAAGGAGCCGCAACGGAGGACGCGCCGGCCATTGAACCCCTGACACCGGAGCAAGCCATGGAAGCAGCGATTGCGCAAAATCGCGCCTCTTCGGTAAGCGATGTGCTTGGCCGCTTGCATCCGGTTGCCGCACATTTCCCGATCGCACTGTTGCTAGCCGCAGCAATTGCCGAACTCATGTTGCTGGTGCGACCATCCACCGGTCTGGAGGTGACCTCCCGCTTCCTCATTGCAGGGGGAGCGGCTGGTGCCGTTGTCGCGGCACTGCTGGGCTGGATAGCAGCAGGCTGGCGCCTCACGGACCGCTCCGAGACGCTGGCCATCCACCGTTGGAACGGGACCGCGATCGCCGCCCTCGCCATCGTGGCCACCTGGCTCGCGTTCCGAAGCGAGAGCAGGACAGCCCTGCGGGCCGTCCTTCTGGTTCTCGCCATTGCCATCGCCGCGCAAGGTTACCTTGGCGGAGAAATGGTGTTCGGCCCCAACCATTTAGGAATCAGGTAGGCAACAATGAACCTCAAATTGCGATCAACACCTTTCACCAAACTCGTCCTTCCGCTGTCGATGCTTGGACTTGCCGCATGCAGCGATGCACCGGCGCAAGACGAGACCGCATCGACGGGCGAAGTGCCAACATCCGCTGCGCCGGGCGCTTTGGCACCAGCCGAGCCAAACACAGTGCAGCCGCAGGTCGCGACTGACGAGCCGCGTTTGACCGGTCAAGGCACCTCAATCCGTCAACCCACGCTTCCAGTCGCGGCTTCTGCGCCACCTGCTGAAAGGGCTAGCGGAGCGTCCGAACCGACGACCGCAACACTGGACCAGCATGCGGGCCACGACATGACCAATCACGAAATGGAAGGGATGCATTCGCAATGACTACCTTGAAGATACACTCCGCAATCCGTCGCCCGATTGCAGCAGGGCTTTTCATGCTCCTGGCGGCGTGCTCCAACGCGGCGCAAGCAGCGAGCTACACCATGTTTCGCGACCCGAATTGCGGGTGCTGCGAAGAATGGGCCGATCATGTCCATGCGGGCATGCAGGCCGAGATCGTAGTGGAGAACAGCACTGACATGGGCGCGATCAAGGATCGCGAAGGCGTGCCGGTCGATTTGCGGTCGTGTCACACGATGGTCGTCGATGGATATGTGATCGAAGGCCACGTCCCGGCAGCGGATATAGCCCGCCTCCTGCGTGAGCGACCGGAAGGCATCAAAGGTCTCGCGGTTCCCGGCATGCCGATCGGCTCGCCGGGGATGGAAATGGGTGATCGCACGCAACCCTACCAGGTGATTGCTTTCGGCAGCGCCGGTCGCAGCGTTTTTGCCAGTTACGAATAGAACCGAAGGGAAATGACTATGAAACGATTGATTGTGACACTGGCTGCAGGAAGCATGTTTGCAGGACCGCTTGCAGCGCAGGACCAGGATACTCCTGCCGGAGCCGAACAACCGCAGATGTGCGAAATGATGCACAACGGCGAGCGGATGCAGGGCATGATGATGCGCGGCGAGAATGGCATGATGACCTGCCAGATGATGGAACATGGCGAGATGGATCATGCAGCCGTGGATCACGGAAAGATGGACCATAGCCAGATGAGCCATGACCACATGAATCATGGGCAGCACGCGGAACCCGGCGCGATCGAAAGTGAGGCGGAAGCTCCCCAGGGCGAACCTGCGGAGCAAGATCATTCGGCACACGAAGGCCACACCCCAGGCTGAGCCGTGACCGCCGGATGCGGAAACAGGCAAGCGGACCGAAAGTCAGCGTGCCTGCTTCTCAAGAAGGGCGATCAGTTCGGAGATCTTTTCCCGCTGATCGTCCTTCGACCCGGAATTGATCGCTTCATCCAGGCAATGGCTGGCATGGATCTTGAGGACCTGCATGCGCGTTGCCCGCAAGGCCGCCTCAACAGAAGCGAATTGCTGGAGAATTTCGATGCAATACCGATCTTCCTCCATCATCCTGGCAATACCGCGCGCCTGCCCCTCTATACGGCGCATACGAGCGATTTCCTTCTCGAACTTGTTGTCCATGCCTTCCCCATGCCAGCTTTGGCGCCATCCGCCAATCGGCCTTGATGCTGGGCAGACTTGAAACTCAGGCCATCTATTACTATACCCCCCTATAGTATATTTGGAAGGAGAAGAGCAATGCCGAATTCTTCATCAGTTACAAGCGTCAAGGTCTGGGGCTGGACATTCAGCACCTTCCTCCTGGTTACCTATCTGCTCTGTATCGGGTTTGGATTGGTAGCCCCCGATCAAATGCACATGCACAGGGCATGGGCACCTCTCCTTCCCGGATTTGAGTGGCTGACCCTGACCGGCTTCCTCGCAGGTGCGGTCGGGAGCTTTCTCTATGGTTGGTATGCAGCGTTCCTCCTGGTGCCACTCTACAATTTCTTCAGCCAGCGCGCCGGTTGAGACCAGCCTGATCAAAGGAACAAGCACCAATGGCACACGACAAGAACCATACGGACCAAGATCATGCCGCCCATTGCTGCCATGGCGACAGCAATGCCGAAGTTCCCAGTGACGGACGTTATGATACCGTCCCGGAAGGTTATGAGGGGGCGATCTACATCTGCCCCATGCACCCGGAAGTCCGGCAAACGCATCAGGGGTCATGCCCCATTTGCGGCATGGCGCTTGAACTAGAATCGGCCACCATGGTCGATGACGGGCCGAACCTGGAACTTGTCGATTTCACGCGCCGCTTCTGGGTCGGCGCTGTTCTGACTATCCCATTGCTGATCCTGACCATGGGGCCGCTGGTTGGCCTCTCCGGCATTCGTGACATCTTTGGCGAACGCGCCACGCTTTGGATCGAGCTTGTCCTTGGCACGCCGGTGGTGCTGTGGTGCGGCTGGCCCTTCCTGGAGCGTGGCTGGAACTCGTTCCGCACGCGCAATCTCAACATGTTCTCGCTGATCGGCATGGGCGTGATCGCGGCCTATGTCTTCAGCCTTGTTGCTGTGATCGCACCCGACATTTTCCCTGACGGCTTCCGCGATGCGCAAGGCCATGTCGGGGTCTATTTTGAGGCTGCGGCAGTCATCGTGACGCTGGTCCTGCTTGGCCAGGTCATGGAATTGCGCGCGCGCGAGGGCACCGGCAAGGCAATCCGCGCGCTCCTCGACCTTGCAGCAAAGACAGCCCGCATCATCCGTGAGGATGGCAGCGAGGAGGAAATCCCGCTTGAACATGTGCATGTCGGTGATCGCCTGCGCGTGCGGCCGGGCGAGAAAGTGCCAGTAGACGGTGAAGTCGTTGATGGCCGATCGTCTGTCGATGAAAGCATGATTACGGGCGAACCTGTTCCGGTCGAGAAAGTGGCAGGCGACGCCGTGACCGGCGCCACGATCAATGGCACCGGTAGCCTCGTGATCGAGGCGAAGCGCGTGGGCTCGGACACCATGCTGGCGCAGATTGTCGAGATGGTCGCTGCCGCCCAGCGTTCGCGCGCGCCAATCCAGAAATATGCCGACAAGGTTGCTGGCTGGTTCGTCCCGGCGGTAATCGGCGTCGCCGTTCTCGCTTTCCTCAGCTGGGCAATCTGGGGGCCGGAACCTGCTCTCGCCTATGCCCTGGTTGCAGCAGTAGCCGTCCTCATTATCGCCTGCCCCTGTGCGCTTGGCCTAGCCACTCCCATGTCGATCATGACTGCCACGGGACGCGGCGCGCAGGCTGGCGTGCTGATCAAGAATGCCGAAGCGCTCGAACGTTTCGAGAAGATCGACACGCTGATCGTCGACAAGACCGGAACGCTGACCGAGGGCAAGCCGAAACTGGTGGCCGTCCTGCCGGAGCAGGGGTTCGAGGAAAGCAAAGTTCTGCGCACCGCCGCCTCACTTGAACGCGGCTCCGAACATCCACTTGCGGAAGCCATCGTTAACGGTGCGGAAGAACGCGGCATTGCTCTTGCCAAAGCCGAAGACTTCGAAGCCGTCACCGGCAAGGGCGTGAAAGGCACAGTGGATGGCCGTATGGTCGCGCTCGGCAACAAGGCCATGATCGAGGATCTGGGCCTTGCTGCCGGTGATCTGGTCGAAAAGGCCAATCAGCGCCGCGACGAAGGCGAGACGGTGATGTTCGTTGCCATCGATGGGGCTATTGCGGGCCTCGTCAGCGTGGCAGACCCGGTTAAGCAATCCACGCCCGATGCGCTCAAGGCGCTGCACGCGCTTGGCCTTCGCATCATCATGGCGACGGGCGACAATGAACGCACCGCCAAGGCTGTCGCCGCGCGGCTCGGCATCGACGAGATCCGCGCCGATGTTCTGCCGGAAGATAAAGCCCGCATCATACGCGAATTGCAGGAGGGCGGAGCCAGGGTGGCCATGGCAGGCGACGGTGTGAACGATGCCCCGGCACTGGCGCAGGCCGATGTCGGCATCGCCATGGGCACCGGCGCGGATGTCGCGATCGAAAGCGCTGGGATCACTCTGGTGAAGGGCAATCTTGACGGGATTGTCCGCGCCCGTCGCCTCGCCCAAGCGACCATGCGCAATATCCGGCAGAACCTGTTCTTCGCCTTGATCTACAATGCTGCTGGCGTGCCGGTTGCAGCTGGCGTCCTTTACCCAATCCTCGGCATCCTCATCAGTCCGATGTTCGCGGCCTTTGCAATGAGTGCATCTTCGATCTCGGTCGTCTTGAACTCCCTGCGGCTGCGGACGGCAAGGCTGTGATGGACGGGCACCAAAATCATACCGATGGGCAGCACTCGCACGGCGGCTCGGAAAAGGGAAGCATATCGCTCGGCGGCGCTGTCGCCATGGGCACCGGGGTGATGATCGGCGCGGGGATATTTGCTCTTACCGGACAGATCGCCGAACTCGCCGGACCATTGTTCCCGCTGTCCTTCATCGCCGGTGCCTTCGTCACCGCGCTGGCGGCCTACAGTTATATCAAGATGTCCAACGCCTGGCCTTCGTCGGGCGGCATCGCGATGATCCTGCAGAAGGCATACGGTCCCGGAACCATAGCCGCTGCGGCTTCCCTGCTCATGGCGCTTTCGATGGTGATCAACGAAAGCCTCGTTGCGAGGACATTTGCCACCTACGCGCTGCGACCGTTCGATTTGCAGGACAATGGCCTCCTGCAGTCGGCTCTTGCGCTGGCGCTGATCATCTTTGCCTATTTTGTGAATGCTTCGGGCAATCGTTCGGTGAGCATGGTCTCGATTGTCATGTCCGCGATCAAGATCGGCGGCATCGCGATCTTTGCTGTCGCAGCCCTCTGGATGAGCGGGTTTTCCGGTGGTGCTTTCGCCGAACCGACAGCCGGGTTCGGATGGTCAGGGCTTGTTGCCTCGGTCGCTTTCTCCATCCTTGCCTTCAAGGGGTTCACGACGATCACGAACAGCGGCGGAGAGATAGTTGACCCGCACCGCAATGTCGGGCGCACGATCATGATCGCCATCGGCATCTGCGTAGTGACCTACCTCCTCGTTGCAGCTGCCGTGGGAGCCAGTCTGGACATCGATCAAATCGTGGCGGCGCGTGATTACTCGCTGGCGGCAGCTGCCGAGCCAGCGCTTGGCCGCGTCGGGTTCTGGTTCACGATTGTCATTGCCATTACCGCCACCGCTTCGGGCGTCGTGGCGAGCGTGTTCGCCGTATCGCGCATGCTCACCATGCTCACCGAAATGAACATGATCCCGCACAGCCATTTCGGGATGTCAGGCAGCCTGCGCAGTCACCTGTTGGTCTACACCGTGGTGGTCGCAGGAACGCTGGCCGTCCTGTTCGACCTCTCACGAATCGCTGCCCTTGGGGTGTTCTTTTACTTGGTCATGGACATGCTCGTGCACTGGGGTGTGCTGCGCTATCTGCGCAAGGAGATCGGAGCCCGCGCTGAGATCCTGCTTGCAGCACTGGCAGCAGATGCAGTCGTTCTTGGCGCTTTCACCTGGATTAAGCTTCAAAGCGATCCCGGCATCGTGGCGTATGCCGCAATCGGGATGTTCTTTGTCTTTGGTGGCGAGCACTTGTTCCTGCGCGGTCAAAAGGGGCGATAGGGCAATGGTCCTAATGCGCCTGCTGGCAATGATGGTGGTCAGCCAGAGATTCCAGGACGTAGCAGTCTGACGATTTCCCTTCGCCGTCACACCCTCTTGCAATCCGAGCAAGTTCCTTTTCCAGAGAACGAAGCTTCTTAATGCGGGCACGAACATCGCCCAGCTGCGCGGACGCAATCTCGGTGGCGGCCTCACAAGAACGATCGGGGTTGTCCTGCAATTCGATAAGGGATGAGATGGCCTCGATAGTGAAACCGAGTTCGCGAGCATGCTTGATGAAGGTCAGACGCTCGAGGCCCGCGTTATCATAGCGCCTTTGGTTTCCATGAGTGCGTTCGGGGACGCTCATGAGCCCAGTTTGCTCGTAGTAACGGATCGTTGGCACCTTCACATTGGTGCGCCGAGACAGCTCCCCAATAGAATACATAAAAACCTCTTGAACCTCTAGTTACTAGAGGTGTTACAAGAGTTCGCACGGACAATCCAGGGCTTTAGAATTATGGACCGATTCCTCGCAGAGACCCGGCTGGTCGATTTTCGCGCAGCGCCCATCAAGGCGCTGATCGAGGAGCGTAACTGGCTGAGCCTCTCGGATTGGGATAAGATTGGCTCCGCCTATGACTTCGTCCGCAACGAAGTTCACTTCGGCTATAATGCAGCGGATGCCTTGCCAGCATCGAAAATTCTCGTTGATGGATATGGCCAGTGCAACACCAAGGGTATCCTGCTCATGGCACTTCTCCGTGGGCTTGGGATACGCTGTCGTTTTCACGGCTTCACGATCGATAAGGCACTTCAAAGGGGTATCGTTCCAGAATTCGTTTACCCGCTCGCCCCCGCCAGAATCCTGCACTCTTGGGTCGAAATCGAATACCAGGGACGATGGATCGAGCTTGAAGGCTTTATCCTCGATCAGTCTTTGCTCACCGCGCTTCAAGATCACTTTCCGCAACGCTCGTCCATCTGTGCTTATGGTATTGGGACAAACTGCTTGCAGATGCCCGAAGTCGAATGGAAGGGTGACAACACCTACATTCAAAAAACAGGGATCAAGGCTGACTACGGGGTGTTCGACAGTCCTGATGACTTTTTCGCGGTCCACAGTCAGCTGACTGGCCCTCGCGGTCTTCTCTATCGCTTCTTTGTCCGTCACTGGATGAACCGACGCGTTGCACAAATGCGTAGCGGCATCATTCCTCAGATTCCGGGTGCTACGTCAAATGATGGACGCACAGTTCTAACCGGTCAGATGCAGGAGACCCGCTGATGCCAGGTTGTTGCGGCGAAGACACGAAATTCGACGGTGCGTCCGACAGCTACAAGCGGAGGCTCTGGATCGTCATTGCGCTTAATGCGACAATGTTTGTCGTTGAAATGGCAGCAGGGCAACTCGCAAAGTCGCAGGCCCTCCAGGCAGACGCGCTCGATTTCCTAGGCGATGCCATGACCTACGGCATTTCTTTGGCGGTGATAGGTGCTTCGGTCCGCGCACGTACAAATGCGGCCCTGGCAAAAGGGATCAGCCTCCTGCTCATGGGCCTTTGGGTGCTGGGCTCGACAATCTACCATGTCTTTTTTGTCGGCGCGCCCGAAGCGGAAATCATGGGTGCCGTCGGCTTCCTTGCCCTCCTGACAAACATGGTGAGTGTGTTTCTTCTCATTCGCTTCAAAGATGGCGACGCCAATGTCAGGTCGGTGTGGCTCTGCTCACGTAACGACGCGATCGGCAATGTCGCCGTAATGATCGCAGCTTTGGGTGTTTGGGGTACCGCCTCTGGCTGGCCGGACCTTGTGGTCGCAGCTATCATGGCGTCTTTGTTCCTGTCTTCAGCATTGCAGATTACCCGCCAAGCGCTTGCTGAACGGCGCGAGCACGTCGTTCAGGGTCATTCGGGAGCATGATGACGATGCGGCATTTCAAATATCATCGCGCGCTTGGTCTCTGCAGACCTGCGGCAGCCTTGCAAGTTTCGCATGGGCCGTCTATTTCGCAGCGCGCAATGTCGCGGAAACTGGGCCTCCTTTTTGCGTTGATCGCTTTGGCTTTCAGCAATGTGCTGATGGTTCCGGATGTGCATGCACAAGACACCGGCGCATTCGTCCATGCTGCGGACCACATTTTTGAGCATGGGCAAGATCATTTTAGCAGCGACGACACCGATTTCGACGAGGATGCAGTCGGGCACCAGCCGGTGCACCACCACAATTGCAGTTTTTCCCTCCCTGATCACGCAAGCGAAGCCGGAGCGGACTTCTCGCGCAGGGTGTCGCTTCGTGCCCCGCTATCGGAAAGCCCTCTAGGCTCGCGTGCCTCGCCGGTTTTGATCCAGCCACCCATCGCCTGACCCGAATGACGCTCGGGATGCCGTCGCGCATCCCTGACCTGCATTCCTGTCAGGAGAATTGTTATGCGGCGCATTGCGCTGTCGGTGGCTCTGGCTGCCATATTGTTAGATTCCTCGGTATTTGCCCAGGAGATCTTGTCTCTCGAGGAGGCGCTGGATCGCGCCGGAGTTGAATCCAACCTTCCCCCAAGTTCCCAGAGCACGAATCCTCGGGTCTATGGACCATTGGCAGAGGAAGAGGCTGCGCGCGCTGCAATCGCGCAGGCGCGGCTTCGTCCCAACCCGGAGCTTACCTTCGAGGCCGAAAACATTGCGGGCACCGGAGCGTTCTCCGGTCTGCAATCCAGCGAATACACTCTGGGTTTCGGGCAGCAGATCGAGTTAGGCGGCAAGAGAAGCGCTCGCATTGAAAGCGCCGAGGCATCGGCGCGCGTCGCCGGCGCGCGTCGCGAGCTCACAATGGCCCAGCTCGCGCTGACCGTCAGGGAGCGCTATGTTCAGGCGGTTGCCGCCGGACAGCGCGCCAGTCTCGCGCGCGAAATTGTTGAACGCAATCGCGAATTGGCACGCATCGCAAGGGCGCTCGTCGAAGTCGGGCGCGAGCCTCCACTACGGGCAATGCGCGCCGAAGCGGCATTGGCAGAAGCAGAAGCGGAACTGGAAACCGCAGAAGCGGAAGACCTTGCCGCCAGGCAGGCGCTGGCTGCGCTCTGGCTGGCTGACGGAACAGCACCACAGGTCTTCGAAACATTCCCGGAGCTGGCGCCCGCACTTGCCCCAATGGACACTTCACTACCCCTGCACCTGCGGTTGGCCGGTGCTCGCGCCGATTTCGCAGAAGCAGAAGTCTCCCGCGAACGTTCGTTAGGGATACCCGATCCGACCGTGATGGCGGGCGCGCGCCGGTTCGAAGACAGCAATGAACAGGCATTCATAGTCGGGATTACGATCCCGCTCCCGTTCAGCAACCGCAATCAAGGCAATATCGCTGCTGCCGAGGCTCAGGCACGTGCAGCACAGGCGGAGGAGGCGATAGCCGAAGCGGACTATCGTCTCGAGTTCGAGCGAGCGCGGACCTTGTATCTCGCGGCAGAGAGAAGGGTCGAGACCTTGGCGGGGGCAAGCCTACCTCAAGCCGAAGAAGCGCTGCGTCTGGTCGAGATCGGCTACCGCAACGGTCGCTTCCCGCTAATCGAAGTCCTCGCGGCCGCCCAAGCGCGCGACGCCATTCGTGAAAACCTGATCCAGGCAGAAGAGACACGCAGCCTCCTGGCAGCGCGTCTCATCTGGCTCACCGCAGAGTGAGGTCCAGTCCTATGAAACGTAATATCCTCATTGCTGTCGCTGCCATATTCGTCGCGACAGCTGCCACCTGGGCATTCTGGCCCGGCGATCCTGCAATGCATGCCCAAGATTCGCATGACGAGTCCGACGATCACGGAGACAACCATGACGAAGAAGGCAGTCTCCCTGAAGGCGTCGTGCGGATCGATGCTCAGCAAATCGAAGCCTCTTCCATTGGCATCGAGACTGTCCGCCTGGGCTCCGCCAGCGAGCTGGTATTTCCTGCCACCGTCGCCTCTGATCCCAATGGGATTGCACGGATCGATGCGCGCGCTTCAGGGGTAGTGCGCAGCGTGAGCAAGACACTCGGCGACCGCGTCCGTGCGGGTGAGGCGATCGCAAGGATCGAAAGTGCAGATGCTGCTGGTCTTGCATCACAGGTCGCGACAGCGCGCGCACGTGTGAACGAACTGTCCGCGCTCCATGACCGTGAGCGTCGGCTTTTCGAAGCGAATGTCACCGCGCGGCAAGATCTCGAAGCAGCGCAAGCCAACCTGCAGATTGCCCAAGCCGAATTGTCTCGCGCCCAGGCGGCGGCGGCGGCAGCAGGAGTGAGCGGCGATGGACGCTCACTCGCAGTAACCAGTCCGATTTCGGGTCAGGTGACAAGTGCCTCGATCGTTATCGGTGCATACGTATCCGCCGGTGAGGAGCTGTTCCAGATCGTCAACGTCGACAGGATGCAGGTAGAGGTGGCGCTTCCTGCAAATGACGCTGCCCGGATCAGACCCGGAGACGAGGCCACGCTCGATCTTGGCGAGGACCGTCAAATCGGTGGACGTGTGCGTTCGGTGACGCCTGCACTCGATCCGGAAAGCCGCAGTGCAACTGCAATTATAGCACTCTCCGGTCGAGTGACAGGTCTTCAGCCTGGAGCATTCCTGCAAGCGCGCATCCGGCCTTCTGGCGAGATCGATGCGGAAGCAATCTCAGTGCCCGAGGAATCTGTTCAGATGGTCGAAGGGAGCGAGGTCGTCTTTGTCCGGATAGAAAGCGGATTTCAGGCTATTCCGGTGGTGACCGGTGCACGATCGGGCGGGCGCATACAGATTATGTCCGGCCTGCGGGAGGGGCAACAAATCGCCACCAGGAACGCATTTCTCCTGAAAGCCGAACTCGGGAAAGAGGAAGCCGAACATGGCCACTGATCACGAAGCCACGTCTTCGGCCGAACCAGCCAATGAAGGCAGCCTGATCGACTCAGTTCTCAGTTGGTCTGTGCGCTACCGGTGGGTTGTCGTTGTCCTTGCGCTCGGCGTTGCGATCTTGGGTGCGATCAACCTAGCGCGCCTGCCTATCGATGCTGTGCCCGACATCACCAATGTTCAGGTGCAGATCAACACCGAGGCTCCAGCGCTCTCTCCTTCGCAGATCGAGACACAGGTCACCTTCCCGGTCGAAACAGGGCTGTCCGGGATCGAAGGGCTGAACATGACACGCTCGATCTCTCGCAACGGTTTCAGCCAGGTCACCGCGATCTTCGAGGAAGGCACGGATATCTATTTCGCTCGGACGCAGGTCGAAGAGCGGTTGGCGTCGCTTGCCACCTCTCTGCCCGATGGTGCGGAACCTATCATGGGGCCGATTTCGACAGGCCTGGGTGAAGTGCTGATGTACACGATCGAGTTCGAGCGTTCTGCCGGAGACCGCTTCCCAAGTGGTGATCCAATGGGTTGGCAAAGCGACGGCAGCTTTGTCACAGATCGCGGCGAAGTGCTGGACAGCGACGTTTCGCGAGCAGCATATCTGCGCACCGTACAGGACTGGATCGTTGCACCATTGATGCGTTCTGCTGACGGGGTGGCCGGTGTCGATTCAATCGGCGGCTACGAAAAGCAATATCTTGTACAGCCCGACCCCGAGCGCCTTGCCGGATATGGAATTGCACTCGACCAACTCATCACCGCGCTCGAAGCGGCGAACCAGGCAGAAGGGGCCAACTTCGTCGAACGGGCGGGAGAAGCCTTGTTGGCAAGAGTAGATGCCCGGCTCGGCACCACCCAAGACATTGAACAGGCAGTTGTTGCAACGCGGGAAGGCATCCCCATTCGCGTGGCTGATATTGCAACGGTCGAAGTCGGCGGCGACTTGCGAACCGGAGCGGGCTCTCTCAATGGCGAAGAAGCGGTCATTGGCACAGTGTTGATGCGTGCGGGGGAAAACAGCCGCACAGTTGCAGCCGGAGCCGCAGAGCGGCTGGAGGAGGTGCGCGGATCACTGCCTTTCGGGGTCACGGTCGAGATCGTCTATAACCGCTCCACGCTTGTCGATGCCACAATAAGAACCGTTCGCAACAATTTGACCGAAGGCGCGTTGCTGGTCATTGCAATCCTGTTTCTGCTCCTCGGCAATATTCGCGCGGCCGTCATTGCAGCTCTGGTTATCCCGCTGTCGATGCTGATGGCAGCGATAGGCATGAACCGCCTTGGCGTGTCGGGCAATCTGATGAGCCTGGGCGCGCTCGACTTCGGGCTAATCGTCGATGGCGCGGTCATCATTGTTGAGAACAGTATCGCACGTCTCGCATCGCGGCAGGAGCTCGAGGGCCGTCTGCTTACACTGTCGGAACGGCTCACCGAGACACGTCTTGCCGCGCAGGAGATGATCAAACCGACGGTTTATGGTCAGGCGATCATTTTGCTTGTCTTTGCACCGCTGCTGACCTTCACCGGGGTTGAGGGCAAAACTTTCTCGCCAATGGCCATCACTGTGATGCTCGCACTGGCTTCGGCTTTCATCCTTTCACTCACCTTTGTCCCTGCCATGATCGCATTGCTGCTAAGCAAGAAAGTCAGCGAGAAGGAAGTGAAGCCGATCCGGCTGGTGAAAGAGCGCTATGAACCGCTGCTCCGGAAAGCTCTCGCTCGCCCAAGGGCAGTGATTGGCACGGGTGTCGGGATCTTTGCTGTCGCTGCACTGGTTTTCAGTTTGCTTGGAAGCGAGTTCACGCCGCAACTCGATGAGCGAAATCTCGCGGTACAATCACTGCGTATTCCTTCGACGCCGCTTGAGCGTTCTCTTGCCATGCAGCAGCAGGTCGAGAATCGTCTGACACAATTCCCGCAGGTTGAACTGGTCTTTTCGCGAACAGGTACGGCGGAGGTCGCGACGGACCCGATGCCACCTAATATCTCTGACGCCTATGTCATCCTGAAGCCGCGCAGCGAATGGCCGGACCCCTCATTGTCGCGGGATGAACTGGTCAGCGAGATGGAAGCGGCGCTTGGTGACCTGGTTGGCAATCTCTACGAGTTCAGTCAGCCAATCGAGCTGCGCTTCAACGAGCTGATCGCAGGTGTGCGCGGCGATGTCGCGGTTAAGCTCTATGGCGATGATCTCGCGGCGATGACAGCATCTGCCAATGAGGTGGCATCGATACTGGCCGATGTCGACGGCGCCGCCGACGTTAAGGTCCAGCAGGTGTCCGGCTTCCCGACGCTCGACATTGCCTTCGACCGCCCCACAATTGCGCGGTACGGCCTCACGGTCGAGGAAGTGGCGCAGACAGTTGCCATCGCGCTGGGTGGCCGCAATGCCGGACTGGTATTCGAGGGAGATCGGCGCTTCGATGTTGTCGTCCGTCTGTCCGATGCAAATCGCAACGACTTTGACCAGCTTGGAACACTACCGATCATGTTGCCAAATGGCGGGAGTGTCCCACTGCGCGCGCTGGCGGAATTCGAGGTGGTGGATGGCCTGGCGGAAGTTCGGCGCGAACAGGGCCGCAGGTTGGTGATTGTTTCCGCAAATGTGCGTGAGCGCGATCTGGGTTCCTTCGTCGAGGATGCTCGAGCCGAAGTGGCCTCACGGGTCGTTCTGCCATCGGCTTCATTCATCGAATGGGGCGGGCAGTACCAGAACCTGCAACAGGCGCAGCAACGGCTCTTCATCGTGGTCCCACTCGCCTTCGCGGTCATTCTGCTATTGCTTTATATGGCAGTCGGCAGTTGGACCTCGGCACTGGCCGTGTTCAGCGCAATCCCCCTCGCATTGGCCGGTGGTGTGTTCTTCCTGGCATTGCGCGGCATGCCGTTCTCGATCTCCGCGGCGGTGGGCTTCATCGCGCTTTCGGGGGTGGCTACGCTCAATGGCCTTGTGCTGATTACCGCCATCAAGCAGCGACTAGCTGCAGGATTAGAACTTGGTGATGCGATCGTACAAGGCGCCATCGCAAGGTTGCGACCTGTACTAATGACGGCATTGGTTGCGTCTCTCGGCTTCGTTCCCATGGCAATTGCAACGGGTACCGGCGCGGAAGTTCAACGCCCCTTGGCAACAGTCGTGATTGGTGGCTTGATCACGGCCACTGCTCTAACTCTTTTCGTATTGCCAGCAATCTCATTGCTCATTTTCAACCGCGGCAGCAAAATCATGCGTGGCGGCTAGCTGCTTGGTCCCAGCCCAAAACGTGTTGGCCAGCTTCGTCGAGCTAACGGGAAACAAAGCTGCGACGCGGAAGGGTGTGCTCGACGAAAACTAGAGACGAATTGGTCAATGCGATCTTGCTTGGATCCATGCGTGAACGTCCTGCTCGACCCAGGCTACGGAATGGCCACCGAGCTGAACTGACTTGGGAAACTTTCCCTCGGCCATCCAACGGTAAATCGTCGAACGCCCGAGCCCTGTGCGATACTGAACCTCCCTTATCCTGATTAGACGAGTCGGTTGCTCGGGCACCTCGACCTGATGAGTTGTGGATTCAGACATCGGATGACTCCCGTTCGCCAGCAAAGAAGTTGCCGAGAAACTCGTCCTTGCGCTGGAGCTCGCTGATGTGATCGGAGAGCATCCGGCTCACCCGGTTGGCCGTTCCCTTGGCCCAACGCGGTTTCACATCACCAACATTTTCTCCCAATGATCGGTGTAAGGCTCGTGGAAACTCCGTGCTGAATTCCTCAAAAAATTTAGCCAGGTCGGATTGCAGCCAATCGATTGCCTGATCATCCCCGCAGACAAGAAACAGCAGAAGATGTGCACGCGGAGCCGCGCGGCTTGCCTCAAGGATACGCAAGGCCTCGCCCAGCGTCGCCGATCGCTCAGCCTGCAGGATCCTTCGCAAGGCATCCTTATGGATATTCGCGTCGGTAGCGATCTCGCACCTGGCGCGCCCGCTTGCTTCCACAGCGGCGGCCAGCAAGTGCGCCAGTCCCGCTCTTATCCGATCTTCCGCGTACTCCGGCTCTTCAGCCACTGGCCATTCCTTTCCTCACTCTTCCTCGTGTCGAATCGAGAAATAGGGCGAAGGAGATGTGTAGGAAAATGAAAAGAACATAAAAGGAACATAGAGGAAGCTCTGAATCGCTTCCCGGCCATGATTCGCGCAGAATCCGGTCGCCAAATCGCAAACTCCGTCAGGTTGCGCGCACAATCCCAGCGCTCTTGCGCGAAAGCCAGCCACGCAGGCGCGCGATCCGGCCTCGCTCACGCGAATTGTCGCTTTTTGCTTGGTCGGGCGCCGCAATTGCG
This sequence comes from Alphaproteobacteria bacterium, assembly GCA_030424845.1. Lineage (GTDB taxonomy): Bacteria > Pseudomonadota > Alphaproteobacteria > Sphingomonadales > Sphingomonadaceae > Alteraurantiacibacter. The sequence continues at coordinate 912,858 of JAUHWC010000001.1, forward strand.
CGCCACCCCATTTCCTACATCGCCGCTCCGGTTGAAGGAAAGAACATACAGCGAACACAAGAGCTCGCTGTTGTCGATCAACCAACCGGAGTTTTCCTTCATGACCACCAAGACCCTGACCCGTTCGGCCCCGCGGATGCGCGACTATCTCGCGCCCGCCACGCTCGCGCTTGCCATTGCGGGTGCCGC
>JAUHWC010000005.1:0-115000 GCA_030424845.1 Alphaproteobacteria bacterium
CCTGCCGATCCTGCTTGAATGGGCAGAGCGCGAGGGCGAGACGCTGGAGCACCTTGTCGCCCATGTCACCGTGCACGAAATCGGCCACCACTTCGGCCTGTCCGACGAGGACATGCACGCCCTGGAGGAGATGGCGGGGTAAGGCTTGCCTTCCGGCGCGGCGGTGCCATGCTGCCGTGCATGAACCGCCTCAACCTGATCGCCGCCCTGCCCCTCGCCCTCGCCATGCCCGTGGCGGCGCAGGAGGAGGAGCCGGTCACGCCCGCCAGCATCGTCGTCGCCTCTGCACCTGAGGAATGGGTGGAGATCGCGCCCGAGGATATCCTGATCATGCGGCTGGCGGATGATGGCAGCGAGAGCCCGCGTGATGTGGTGATCCAGCTGATGCCGCCGCCCTTCAGCCAGCCGTGGGTGGCAAACATCCGCACCCTTGCCCGCGCGCACTGGTGGGACGGGACGAGCGTTTACCGCGTGGTCGATAACTGGGTCACGCAATGGGGCGATGTGAGCGAGGAGAAGGCGCTGCCTGAGGGGGTGGTTTCTCCGGTGGCGGATTACACAATAGCCGTCTCGCAACTCCCGCGCGTGTCCAGCCCTTCGCTGACCGATATCTATGAATCCTGCCCAGACAGGAGACGCGGGCGGTGCGCCGCAGAAGACCTGCCGCCAGCGGCGAGACAGCAACTCGAAACGATCATGCGGCGCGCGCCAATGGCGGATCACTATTCCGAGTTGGCGATGTTTCGGCTGGGATGGCCGCTGGCGATGACCCGCGAGGATGCCACCGCCTGGCCAATCCATTGCTACGCTCATGTCGGCGTAGCGCGGGATATCGAGAGCACCGGCACCGGCAGCGAGCTCTACGCCGTGATCGGCCATGCCCCGCGCCAGCTCGATCGCAATATCGCGGTGGTGGGCCGGGTGATCGAGGGGATGGAGCATCTCTCCACCCTCAGGCGCGGCACGGGCGAGGCGGGTGTCTACGAAAGCCGCGAGGAGGACACGCGCATCGAATGGGTGCGGCTCGCCAGTGACGAGGAAGAGAGCGAGCACTGGCGGTACGAGTATCTCTCGACCGATAGCGACAGTTTCGCCGCTTACGTAGAGAGCCGTTCCAACCGGAACGATCCCTTCTACACCGTGCCAGCCGGCGGGGTGGATATCTGCAACGTGCAGGTGCCGATCCGCTGGATCGATCCCGAAGGCGAAGGCTGATGCGGGGCGATGTGATCACCGTCACCGGCACGCTGCTCGGCTGGCGCAATGATGCCGGGATGCTCGCTACTTACCTGATGGTGGAGGGCGAGCAGGCGAACGAGGTTTCCGCACACGAACTGCACAGCCGCATTACCAGCGGCAAGAGGCGCGGCTTTGGCTCTGTGAAGGTGGAAGCGGTGATTGGCGGCAGCGAGTGGTCCACCAGCATGTTCCCGCAGGATGATGGCTGGTTCCTGCCGGTGAAGGCCGCCGTGCGCCGCGCCGAGGGGCTGGAGGAAGGCGGAGAGGTGACGGCGGAGATCACCCTTCTGTGAGCGATGTGGTGACACATGCCAGCCCGCTCTGGGTCTGGACCGGCGGGAACAGTGGCGGGACCTGGCACTTCATGACCATCACTGGCGATGCGGGCGAAGCGATTGCCGTTCATGAGGCCATGCGGCGGCTGGAGTTTGGCAAGGGTCGCGGGTTCGGTTCGGTGAAGGTGCGCGCCACCATTGGCGCGACCTCATGGAACACCTCGGTCTTTCCGAGCAAGGAGAGCGGCGGATACCTGCTGCCGGTCAAACTGGCAGTGCGCCGCGCGGAGGACCTTGCGGAGGGCGATGTAGCCCAGGTCGAGCTGGAGTTGTTGTAGCGGCTGCCTAGATGCGTTCTGCTTCGGCCACGGCATCGCTTGCCCGAAGGCTGCTGACAATCCGCGTCAGGTGGGCAAGGTCCTGCACTTCCAGGTCCACCTCGTAAGTGTGGAACGGGTCATCGCGCTGCACCAGTTCGAGGTTCATTACATTGGCGCTATTCTTGGCGAAAATGCCCGCCATTTCGGCCAAGGTTCCCGGCCGGTTGTAGAGCGTGACGTTGAGCCGGCCGACCGCGCCGTGGGAATCCCGGCCCCACGACAGGTCAACCCAGTCCGCATCCTCGCCATTGGCGAGTTGCAGGCAATCGATGGCGTGCACTTCCACGCCCTGCCCCATGCGGCGCAAGCCCACGATCCGGTCCCCCGGCACCGGGTGGCAACATTCGGCCAGCGAGAAGCCCATGCCCGGCGTGAGGCCTTTGATGCTGATGGCGCGGCCCTGCTGCGGTTCTGCCGGCAAGTCCCGCGTGGACCCCGGCACCAGCGCCTCCATCACTTCGCGATCGGTGACCTTGGCGGATCCGATGGCGAACATCAGGTCCTCCTCGTCCTCCATCTCCAGCCTTTCGAGCGCGGCCTTGATCGCCTTCTTGCCGACCTTGGCCGGCAGGCGTTCCACGATCTCGTCAAACAGCTTGGTGCCGATTTCGGCAACTTCGGCCCGTTCCTTCAGGCGCACTGCGCGGCGGATGGCGGCGCGGGCCTTTCCGGTGACGACAAAGCCCAGCCACGACATCTGCGGAGAGGCTTCCGAGCCCTTGATGATTTCCACCACATCGCCATTGGCCAGCGGCGTGCGCAGCGGCATGTGGCGGCCGTTGATCTTGGCCCCTACGGTCTGCGCACCGAGATCGGTGTGGACGGCAAAGGCAAAGTCCACCGCCGTCGCACCCTTGGGCAACTGGAACAGCGCACCCTTGGGCGTGAAGGCGAAGATGCGGTTCTGGTAGACCGCCAGCTTGGTGTGTTCCAGCAGCTCTTCGGCATCATGGCTGGCATCGACGATCTCGATCAGGTCGCGCAACCAGCCCACCTCGCCATCAGGCCTGTCCGCCTGCTTGTAGGCCCAGTGCGCGGCAAGGCCGAATTCATTGGTGCGGTGCATCTCCTGCGTGCGGATCTGCACCTCCACGCGCATGGATCCGGCATGGATCAAGGTGGTGTGGAGCGACTTGTAGCCATTGGTCTTGGGTGTGGAGATGTAATCCTTGAAGCGGCCGGGAACCATCTTCCATGTCTGGTGCAGCACGCCCAGCGCCCGGTAGCAGTCATCCACGTCGCGGGTAAGCACGCGGAAGGCCATGATGTCGGTCACCTGGTCGAAGGAGACATGGCGTTCGGCCATCTTGCGCCAGATGGAATAGGGGTGCTTCTCGCGGCCCCAGACTTCCACTTCCAGCCCCGCCTCAGCCAGCGCCTGCTTGATCTTCAGCGCAATGGCATCCACCTGCCCGCCTTCGCTGGAACGGATCTGCTCAAGCCGGCTGGTGATGGTGGCATAGGCTTCCGGTTCCAGCTGTTCGAAGGCGAGCAGCTGCATTTCGCGCATGTATTCGTACATGCCCACGCGTTCTGCCAGCGGGGCATAGATATCCATCGTCTCGCGCGCGATGCGGCGGCGCTTTTCCGGGCTCTTGATGAAGTGCAGCGTGCGCATGTTGTGCAGCCGGTCCGCCAGCTTGACCAGCAGCACGCGCAAGTCCTCGCTCATCGCCAGCAGGAACTTGCGTAGGTTTTCCGCCGCGCGCTCGTTCTCCGGCATCTGCTCGATCTTGGATAGCTTGGTGACACCATCCACCAGCTGCGCCACCTCCTCGCCGAAATTGGCCCGGATGTCGTCGATCGTGGCGAGGGTATCCTCCACCGTATCGTGGAGCAGCGCGGTTATGATGGTTTCCTGGTCCAGCTTCAGGTCCGTCATCAGCCCGGCCACTTCCACCGGATGGCTGAAGTACGGGTCCCCGCTGGCGCGCTTCTGGCTGCCGTGCTTCTGCACGGTGTAGACATAGGCACGGTTAAGCAGCGCCTCGTCGGCGTCAGGGTCGTATCCCTTGACCCTTTCAACAAGTTCGTACTGGCGCAGCATATCCGCATAAAATGGGGGCGGGAGCACGGCAAATGCAACCGGAAAAGCACGGGAAGCGCGGCTTTCTTGCCGGTCCCGCCCCCTCGCCCCCATTGCCGCAGGGCGGCGGGGGATGAGGGATAAGGGACAGCGCTCCTGAAATGACTTGCGACCGGTTGCAAATGCAACGATATGCGATGTCTCCGGCATTGTGACCGCATGCAGGCGATGGCGTTGGGCAAGCTATTTGCCATTCGTCGAGCGAGGTGGACGCTTGGGCCGGAACCCACTGGCAGAGCGGAAGATTTCCTGTAATCGCCAGGCCCCGGGGCTGAACGGATTGAACCTTTTGCCGATGCCTTTTGCTGGAGAGACGAACTTGGCCCTTGCGCGTACAACTGCCCTTGCCGCGATGCTTGGCGCTCTTGCCCTTGCCCGGCCGCTTGCCGCCCAACAGGATGACACGATCGTCGTCACCGGCGAAATCGAGCGGCAGGTGGACGAAATGGAAGTGCGCCAGCAGGCCCGGGCCATCACCGAGCGCGGGAACATCATTGGTGCCCCGCTCGCCCGCTTCCAGCAGCCTGTCTGCCCCGGTGTGTGGGGGCTGGAAGGGGCAAGCGCACAACTGGTGATCGACCGTATCTACTACAACGCCGAAGCCGCCGGGCTTGAGCTGGACGAGGATGCCGGCTGCGCGGCCAATGTCATCGTGGCCTTCGTTCCCGATCCGCACGCCGAATTCGATGCCCTGCGAACCTCGCGTCACCCGCTGGTCGAGGGGTTGACCTTCTGGGAGCGCAAGCGCGTCTCGCAAGTCGATGGCCCGGTACTGGCCTGGAATGTCGTTTCCACCCGCACTGCCTACGGGCAGGCGCGAAGCGGACGCCCGCCGGTCTATGACGGCACCGACATGTCGCGGCTCAATTCCGCCACACGCCGCGATATCGAAAGCGCCGTGGTGCTGATCGATGTGGATGCGCTGGGCACGATCGACGCGATCGCGGTGGCCGATTACGCGACCATGCGCCTGCTCGCCCGCACCCGCCCTCCACGCGATGACGAGCCCGCCTATGGCACCATCCTCTCGCTGTTCGACAATCCTGTCGAAGCACCTGGGCGCATGACGGAATTCGACCGCGCCTATCTCGCCAGCCTCTATGCCGGCGAAGACAACCGTCCGGGCAACATGGCGCTGCGCAATGTCGGCGATCTGATGGAACGCGGCGTGGAGGGCATGGACTAACTCCGCTTGCCGCCGGTTGCAGCGCGCTCCAATATGCGCGCCATGCAGCAGGCCGCTCCGCAAAAGACCACCATCTTCACCCGCATGTCCGCGCTGGCGGATGAACTTGGCGCGATCAATCTTGGGCAAGGCTTCCCGGACCTGCCCGAGCCGCCCGAACTGCTCGATGCGGCCCGGCGCGCGCTGGTGGACCATCCCAACCAGTATCCGCCGATGCGGGGCTTGCCCCAGCTGCGCAGCGCGATTGCCGATTGGTACGCCAGAGAGCAGGGGCTGGATGTGTCGCCAGAGGAGGTGGTGGTCACCTCGGGTGCCACCGAGGCGCTGGCCGCAAGCATTTTCGCGTTCATTTCACCCGGCGACGAGGCCGTGCTGTTCCAGCCGTTCTACGATGCCTACCTGCCCCTGGTCGAACGCGCGGGCGGTGTGGCGAAGACGGTGAACCTCGTGCCGCCTGACTGGCGCAGCTCCTTCGACGCGCTGGAAGAGGCGATCACGCCCAAGACGCGCCTGATCGTGCTCAACACGCCCAACAATCCCACCGGAACTTTGGTGCCGCGAGAGGAGCTGGAGCGGCTGGCCACGCTTTGCGAGCGGCACGACATCACCCTGCTGTGTGACGAGGTGTGGGAGGCGATGATCTTCAACGGCACACCGCATGTCTCGCCGCTGCATCTGGACAGCTTGCGGGCGCGGTCGATCAAGATCGGCTCGGCGGGCAAGATCTTCTCGCTCACAGGCTGGAAGATCGGCTGGGCCGTCGCCGCGCCGCCGCTGGCTGACGCCATCGCCGCGCAGCACCAGTTCCTCACCTTCACCACCGCCACACCCTTGCAACGCGCCGTGGCCGAAGGACTGGCGCTGCCAATTGAATGGTTCGCCGCCCACCGCGCGCGCTACGACGCAGGCCGCCAGTTCCTCGCTAATGGCCTTGAACAGGCAGGCTACAAAGTGCTGCCCAGCGCGGGAACATGGTTCCTCTCGATAGACCTCGCCGCCTCAGGCCTGCCCGCTGATGACGAAGCCGTGGCCGAACGCCTGATCCGCGAAGCCGGCGTCGCCACCATCCCCGTCAGCGCCTTCTGCCGCGATGACCCGATGCGGGGGTATTTGCGATTCTGTTTCGCCAAGCAGCAGTCGACGCTGGATGAGGCGGTGGAGCGGTTGGCGGGGTTTCGGGCTCGAAACTGACCGCCCTTACCTCACCCCCAAGTCACCTCGGGCGGCAGGCTCATCAGGATCGCGTCGATATTGCCGCCGGTCTTGAGACCGAACAGCGTGCCGCGATCATAGACGAGGTTGAATTCGACGTAGCGGCCGCGCCATTCGAGCTGGCGTTTCTTGTCTTCCTCGGTGAACTCCATGCCCATGCGCTTCCTGACGATAGCCGGGAAGGCATCGAGGAAGGCTTCGCCCACGTCGCGGGTGAAGGCGAAGTTGCGCTCGAACTGGTCGAGGTTATCGCATTCGAGGTGGTCATAGAAAATGCCGCCCACGCCGCGCGCCACGTTGCGGTGGGGGATGAAGAAATAGTCATCTGCCCACTTCTTGAAGCGTTCGTAATAGGTCGGGTTGTGGGCGCTGCATGCCGCGCGCAGGCGGGCATGGAAGCTTTCCGTATCCTCGGCATATTCGATGGGCGGATTGAGGTCCGCTCCGCCACCGAACCATGCGGCCTGCGTGGTCAGGAAGCGGGTGTTCATGTGCACGGCGGGCACGTGCGGGTTGGCCATATGCGCGACCAGCGAAATGCCGGTCGCGGTAAAGCCGCGGTTTTCCTCGTCCGCGCCGTTGATGGTCTTGGCGAATTGCGGCGCGAACTCGCCGGAAACGGTGGAAACGTTGACGCCCACCTTCTCGAACACCTTGCCCTTCATCTTGCCCTGCACACCGCCGCCGCCGTCGGAACCGTCCTCGGTCTCGCGGTCCCACGGGATGTATTCGAAGCTTGCGTCCGATCCCGCCTCGCGTTCTATGCTCTCGAATTCGGCGCAGATGCGGTCACGCAGGCTTTCAAACCATTCGCGGGCCTGTGCGGTTTGGGGGGTCCAGTCGGTCATATCTCTCTTCCCTGCGGGACGTTTCGGGAGGGCCTTGCCATCCCGATGCGCTTGCGGCAAGACCAAGCGATGGTTCCCGTTTCGTTCGCATTTCCCTTTTGTGGTGAGGAATTCCGCCTCACACGCTCGAACGCGCTCTACTGGCCGCGCGAGAATGCGCTGCTGGTGGCCGACCTGCACCTCGAAAAGGCGAGCTTCTTTGCCAGTCACGGCCAGATGCTGCCGCCTTATGACAGCCGCGCCACGCTGGAACGGCTGGCCGCGGCAGTAAGGGAAACCGGCGCACGGCGGGTCTACACGCTGGGGGACAATTTCCACGATGCCGGCGGCGCTCTGCGGCTGGAAGGCCATGCGGCGGGCATGATCAATGCCCTCACCCGCGCGCTCGATTTCGTCTGGGTCACGGGCAATCATGATGAAGGGCAGGACGAACAGGGTCGAAAGCTTTGCGGTGGCACATTCGTGGAGGAGCTTGAACTTGCCGGAATGGTGCTGCGGCACGAGGCGAAGAAGGGTGAGACGCGGCCCGAGCTCTCCGGCCATTTCCATCCGCGCCTGGCGTTGAAGGTACGCGACAAGCACATCCGCCGACCCTGCGCGGTGGTCAGCGAGAACGGCGAAAACGCTGGCCGCATGATACTGCCTGCGTTCGGTGCACTTACCGGCGGGATGAATGCGACAGACCCCGCGATCCTCGGTGCGATGCAGCCCGCCACGGCGATCCATGCCATGGTGGCGACAGAGCGGAAACTGGCGCGGTTTCCATTATTTGTTTCGTGAACCCGCATCCGCGGGTTCGTCCTCCCGGCTGATCCCTTCGCTGCGCTACGGGGCCGGTCCGGGCGGGCGGTCGCCCTTGCCCTCGCTTCGCTCGCGTTTTCTCTTGCAAACAGCATGGCCTGGAATGGTTGCGGCGCGGAACGCGACGCCAGCGCATGACCATGCGCCGGCCGGTAGGCCGGAAGCCAAGCGAGCCGGATGGCGCGCGCCCGGCGCTTGAGGGGCTCAACAAACCAAATATTCCCCCACTAGCTTCCGCCGCGATTCATCACTACATAGGCGCCAGACTATCCGCTGTTACAGGAGCATAACCCATACCTCGTCCACCCCGCCGCATGATGGCACCGCCGGTCAAGTCCGGCCCCCGTTACGACCATCTCATCCAGTCCGACAAGGTTCGCGTCATTGACGAAAATGGCGAGAACATCGGCGTGATGTACACCGAAGAAGCCATCGAACAGGCAGCCGACATCGGCCTGAACCTGGTCGAGGTGTCGCCAAATGCAGACCCGCCCGTCTGTAAGTTCCTTGATGTAGGCAAGCACCGCTACGAAGCGCAGAAGAAGGCGAATCTCGCTCGCAAGAGCCAGAAGACGCAGGACATCAAGGAAATCAAGATGCGCCCCAACATCGACGATCACGACTATGACGTGAAGATGAAGGCGATGAACAAGTTCATCGAACATGGCGACAAGGTGAAGGTCACCCTGCGGTTCCGTGGACGCGAAATGGCGCACCAGCACCTGGGCATGGACCTGCTCAAGCGCGTGCAGGACGATATGGAAGAAGTGGCGAAGGTCGAGGCCTTCCCCCGTCTCGAAGGCCGCCAGATGCTGATGGTGCTGGCCCCCAAGTAGGCGCGGCCTTCCGGCAAGAGATCACCAAGGGGGCGCGGCTCGCAACGGTCGCGCCCTTTTTGCTGGATGCTAGCCCTTCTCGCCGGACGCGTCTGGCACCTCGCGGCGTTCCTTGCGCAAGGCCACGAGTTCCTGTTTCATCAGCCGCAATTCACGCAGGATCTCCTCGCGCTCGTCGTGCGCCTCCTCGCTGGTGGCTTCGGACATGGCGTTGACGATCACACCGATGAACAGGTTCAGCACTATGAAGCTGGTCAGCAGGATGAACGGCACGAAGAACATCCATGCATGGGGGTATACCTCCATCACCGGCCGCACGATGCCCATCGACCAGCTTTCCAGCGTCATGATCTGGAATAGCGAGTACAGCGAAGCCCCGAGCGAGCCGAACCATTCGGGGAACGCCCCGCCGAACAACTTGGTGGCCATCACCGCGCTGATGTAGAACAGCAGGACCAGCATCACGATCACGGTTCCGATGCTGGGAATGGCGCTGAACAGGCCGACGATGACCTTGCGCATGCTGGGCACGACCGAGACAAGCCGGAGCGCCCGCAGGATGCGCAAGGCGCGCAGGACCGAGAACTGCTGGCTGGCCGGGACCAGGGCCACACTCACGATCACGAAGTCAAAGACATTCCACCCGTTGGCAAAGAAACGCCAGCGGTAGACGAACAGCTTCAGCGCCAGCTCCACAACGAATATGGCGATGGCCACGCGGTCAAGCGTGGTGACCAGCGGGCCGAAACGCGCCATGACAGCAGGCGAGGTCTCCAGGCCCAGCCCGATGGCGTTAATGACGATAACAGCCGTAATCGCGTGCTCGAACGAGCGGGTCTCGAGAATCGCGCGGAGGCGGTCGCGCAGGGACATGTCTGCTCCATCCGGAAGAGAATCGGCCTCATCCGGGCCGAGAGAGCGGCAGCCCTATCACTCCGCTGAACACTCGTCCAAGCCAGATAGCAGGTGCCGCCCGGCCTTCCTGGCAGCCAAACAAGCCTGCTTGCTCATCACGTCCCAGGCCTTAGGATCGAAGGTCGAGGCGAAGGGAGAGCAAGTGCAGCCGGGAGTAACCGTATCGAAAGCGAGCCGCATCGGCTTCTGGATCGGTCTTGCCGGCTTTGCCGCAACCCTGATCCTGCCCGCTCCTGACACGATGCCGCAGGAAGCCTGGCATGTGGCAGGCCTCGTCGTGTGGATGGCCGCCTGGTGGATGACCGAGGCCATTCCGCTGACGGCGACAGCGCTGCTACCCTTCGTGGTATTGCCCTTTACCGGCGGCGGAACAGCGGGCGAGGTTGCTGGCGACTACTATTCACCGATCCTGTTCCTCTTGCTGGGCGGCGCGTTCATAGCCCTGGCCATCGAGCGAACCGGCCTGCACAAGCGGCTGGCGCTGTTCATCCTGAAACTGCTGGGAGACAGGGGTGGGGCTGCCGGCATCCTGCTGGCTTTCATGATTGCCGCGGCAATCCTTTCCAACATCATCTCCAATACCTCGACCACGCTGATCATGATGCCGATGGCGCTGGCGGTGCTGGCCGGCGGCGGGATGCGGGACGGCGATGACAACAAGCTGGGCCTGTCCGGTGCCTTGCCGATGGGCATTGCCTTTGCCGCCAGCATCGGCGGGCTCGGGACAATCATCGGCTCGCCGACCAACGCGATCGCCGTGGCCTTGCTGAGCGAGACGATCGGCCTGGAGATAAGTTTCGCGCTCTGGGCATTGTTCGGCGTACCGATCCTGTTGCTGGGAATACCTCTTGCGGCCTTCATCATCGGCAAGGTGCAGGAAGTGGGCAGCCATCCCTTCGACCTTGCAGCCGCACGCGAAGCCATTGATCCCCATGGCCCCTGGACCGTTGCGGAAAAGCGGCTGGTCCCGGTGATCGCCGTCACCTTCGTGCTGTGGATGACGCGACCCTTGATCGCGCCATACCTGCCCGAAGGATCATTGACGGACGGCACCATCGCCATCCTCGCAGGCTTTGCCCTGTTCATCCTGCCGGACGGAACAGGGCGCCGGATGCTGGTGTGGAACGAAGCCAACTGCGCACCGTGGGGCGTGATCATGATGTTCGGCGGCGGATTGGCGCTGGCCGGCGCGATGGGCCGCACGGGCCTGGCGGACTGGTTGGGGCAGGCACTGCTGCCGCTCGCCAATGTGCCGCTCCTCGTGGTGGCGCTGGCACTGGTGGCGATGGTGGTGCTGGTGACCGAGTTCGCCAGCAACGTGGCGACGGCCAGCGGCATCATCCCGGTGGTGGCGAGCCTCGCCGCGGCCCTCGGCGGCGACCCCCTGCTGCTCGCCCTCCCCGCTGCGCTCGCCGCAAGCTGGGGCTTCATGCTGCCCGCCGGCACCGGGCCCAACGCCATTGCCTGGGCAACAGGAAGAATCGAGCTGCCACGCATGGTCGGCGCCGGCATCATTCTGGATATTGCCGGGATTTTCCTGATCGTGGGCGTGTGCTGGACAGTGGCATCGCTCTTGTAGGGCGTTAGTCACCGCCTACAGCGCAGGTTCATGCCGTAACCGGCAATCCCGCCGGTGCACACGACGGGCAAAGTGCTTGCCCACCATCATGCCTCACGGCTAGGACAGCGACCAGATTCCGAAGACAGGACGAGACATTGAAAACCAAGGTTCACAAGACGCTCCGCAAACCTGCCCTTTTCATCGGGGCGGCAGCCACTGCCATGCTGCTGGCATCCTGCGGCGGGAGCAACAATGCGAACCCGACACCCACGCCCACGCCAACCGGCACGGCCACACCCACGCCAACGCCTACGGCGACCACGGCACCGGATGTCAATTTCGCCAATGATTTCGCTGCCGGCAGCGCCCGCCTGTACATCTATGCCTACTTCACCCCGACTGGCGGTATCGAAGTGTTCAGCGATGCCTCGCGCCTGGCCAACGCCTCGGGCGGGATCGCCTTCACGGTTTCGCCGGAGAATGTGCTGTTCGGCTTTACCGACCTTGAGGATCCGGTCGAATTCGATGACACCACGCTGGTCAGCGGCAGTGATACCTTGCGCACCTATGCAAAGGGCGATGAGAAGCTGACGCTGGAGCTTCCCTTCGGCAACGTGCTGCGCGCCAGCTACGAACGCAAGGATGCCGACATTGTCAGCACGGAACCCGGCGAGCTGCGCAGCCGCCGCGTGGTGGTGATCGTCGATGAAGTCAGCACCACCGATGATATCACTGCCGACCTTGTCTATACGGGAACGCCGGAAGTGATCGGCGGCACACCGGGAACGACACTGCCCGATGCCATCACGGCACCGGCCCGCAATTTCACCGTCAGCGCCACCGGCACCACGCTGACCGGCACGATCCAGGTGTTCCAGGATGTCAACGGCACGCCCACGCTGATTGCGGAACTGGAAGTGGATACGACGGTCGGTGCCAGCGGTACGTTCAACACCGATCTCACCGATGCCACCGGCGGATTCACCGGTTCCCTCTCGGGAACGCTGGCGGGGGCCAACAGGGAAGAGATCGTGTTCCTGTTCGGCGCATCGCATACCGATGGGCGCAAGTTCGTGGGAAGCTATATCGGCAGGCTGCCGGCAGCCCCCTGACGATCAGCCGGCTGCCCTGCGCAAGGCATAGCCTGCCGATCCCCGGCCATCATCGGTACGGGCGATTTCCTGCACCGGCAGTTCCAACGTGAAGCACGTGCCTTGACCAAGTGCTGATGACACGCTGATCCGGCCGTTCATCAGCCTGACCAGTTGCCGGGCAATGGCAAGGCCAAGTCCGGAACCACCGCGCCTCGCTGCCGTGCCCTGGCGTGCCTGGCCGTATTTTTGGAAGATCCGGCCAAGGTCTGCCGCCGCAATGCCGATGCCGCTGTCTGCCACTTCCACGACCAGTTCATCCGCCATCAGCGCACGCTGGGCATGGGCGCGCAGGCGCACGAAACCGCTGTCGGTAAATTTCACCGCATTGCCGACAAGGTTGAGCAGTACCTGGCGCAGCCGCAAGGCATCGCCCGCGATCCAGCGCGGCACGTGCCGGTCTATCTCGCACGATAGCGAAATGCCCTTCTCACGGGCACGCGGCTGGAAAAGCGCCACCGCATATTCCAGCTCTGCATGCAGGTCCACTTCATCGCGCGCCAGTTCGAGGCGCCCCGCTTCGAGCCGCGAGAAATCGAGGATGTCGTTGAGCAAACGCACCATCGTCTGCCCGCTTTCGGCAATATGATCGACATTGCGACGCTGTTCGGCGGAGAGCTCCCCCTGCTTGAGCAGGTCGGTAAAGCCGAGCACCCCGTTCATGGGCGTGCGGATGTCGTGGCTCATGCTGGCAAGGAGATCCGCACGTGCCTCCGCCTTGCTGCGCATGTCGCGCAGCAGCCGGGTAACGACAACGACCATGGCAAGGCTACCGATGGAAAAGAGGCCCAGGGCGGCCAGCGGATCGGGAAACAGCATGAACGGCCCGCGCCCTGCCAGCGTCACGGCGAGCGCCTGGGGCAGCACGCAGGCAAGGATCAGGATACCTGCGGGCAAGCCCTGCCTGAGGGAAGTGAGCGCCATCAACGGGAGTAAAACGAAAATGAGCGCGGGATGGCCTGCCCAGAAGATGGTGAACGCCAATCCTCCGGCCAGCATTGCATGCGCCAGCGTTTCGCGAGCGATCATTCGCGCTGCGTGCAGCAGGTTCCACCATCTTTCCCTGGCAAGCATAGGTCTGCTCCCCTTCTTGATGGGAAGCGAGCCTAAACAAGCGAGGATAGCAAAAACCTGCAACAAAGCCCCGTAAGGCTACCTATGGTCGGCGGTTCAGCCCTTCCACTCGCGGCGCTCTTCGGCCTGGCGCAATACTTCATAGGCCAACTGGAAAGCCTGGAATGCCTTTGCGGCCTCCTCATCCCCCGGGCGGACATCAGGATGCACTTCCTTGGCCTTTGCCCGCCATGCCTTCTTGACCTGTTCGAAGGTCGCATCCGCTTCCAGTTCGAGCACTTCCAGCGCGCGCATTTCATCCGCGCTGCGCGAACCGTCACCACTGCCGGCCCAGCCGTAATGCTGCGCTTCGGCATAGCCTGCACTCTCGGCCCGTTCGGACTTGGCCCGGGCCGCAGCCTCTTCCTTGTCGAGGCCTTCGAAATAGTCCCAGCCCTTGTTATATTCCGCCGCGTGCTTTTCGCAGAAATACCAGCGATCGCGGCTGTTCGGGCTCTTGGGGGCGGGGCAATCGCCCGGCTCGTTGCAATTGTGCCGGTCGCAGATGCGCACGTTCACCGCCTCGCGCGAGCTGTCATAGCCGCCCCAGCGCGGGAATCCCCAATTGTTCGATCGGCGTGACCCTACCATGCGATTAACCCGGCTTTCAGCATGGCATCACTATAGGTGCTGCATGCCGCTGTTGAAAGGCGGCAAGGCCCGCAATTGTTACAATTGCTTACCAATGTTGCATTGCAATATCGCCGGGCCACCCTATCTGCGCCGTGTCCCGCCCAACAAAGAGCCCGTTCCCGTCCGATGAGCAAGCAGCTGGCAATCTCCTCCGCATTTTCCGTCTTTGCGATGGTGGCCTTCGTGCTGTTCGCGGCCCCTGATCACAAGGCAACGGGCGCGAAAGCCGAAGCCTCCGCGCCCGTCATGATGCAGGTCTCGACGAACCTGCCTTTCACCAGGAACTGATCAGTCGATCAGCACTGTCACCGCACGGCGGTTGCGGGCCCAGGCCTGCTCGTTCGAGCCGGTCGCGGCAGGGCGTTCCTCACCATAGCTTACCGTGCGCAGGCGGCTTTCGCCAACGCCCAGGCTGACGAGATAATTCTTGGCCGCATTGGCGCGGCGCTCACCCAGGGCGAGGTTGTATTCGCGCGTGCCGCGTTCGTCGGCATGTCCTTCGATCGTGGCGTTCGCGGCCGGGTACTGCAGCAGGTATTCGGCCTGCGCGCGCAGGGCGATCGCATCCTGGCTGTCGATATTGTACTTGTCGGTATCGAAGAAGATCACGTCGCGCCCTGCCATCACGGTTGCGAAGTGCGCCTGCGAGCCGGCAACCGGGCCGGTGGGCGTGGGAGTGGGCGTGGGGGTTGCCCGCACGACCGGAGCCTGCGTTTCCTGCACGGGCGGCAGTTCCGCGGGCGGTTCCTTCGAACAAGCCGCCAGGGCCAGGGCGCTGGTGGCAGCGAGAATGACGGCATTACGCATAATTCAGACTCCTCGAAAACAAGGACAGTTTATCGCTGCCCGCTGGGGAGACAACGTTTTTACGGCAGGACCGGTCCCCAAGCCGGGTCTGACGCTCCTACCGGGGTATTCAGGCGACGCTCGTTCTCGCCGGTGACATCCACCTGCCAGATCGCTGTTTCGCCTGTATTCCGCTCGGTACGGAAGAACTGGATGATGCGGCCGTTGGGGGCCCATGTGGGGGCCTCGTCCTGCCAGCCGTTGGTAAGCGTGCGCATGTTTCGCCCGTTGGTGTTCATGACGCCGATATGGAAATCGCCAACGATATGGGTGAAGGCGATCTGGTCTCCACGCGGGCTCCATTCAGGAGTGGCGCAGCGCCCGCCAAAGAAACTGATGCGGCGCTGGTTCGAGCCATCGTTGTTCATGATGTAGCACTGCTGGGTGCCGGACTGGTCGCTCTCGAACACGATCTGGCTGCCATCAGGCGAATAAGACCCGCCCACTTCGATTGCGGGGCTGAAGGTCAAACGGACAGAGGCACCACCACCTGCCGGCACACGATAGATATCCGTGTTGCCGGCCACTGCCATCGAATAGAGCAGGTAGCGGCCATCCGGGCTCCAGCGCGGGGCGAAGGTGGGGTTGCTGCTCTGCGTCACCAGCGTCTGGCGGCCGGTATCGATGTCATAGACATAGATGCGCGGATTGCCGTCCGTGTAGGACAGATAGGCAATCTTGGAATAATCCGGCGAGTAGCGCGGGGTGAGCGCAGTGGACTGGCCGTTGGTGATGAAGCGGTGGTTCGCCCCGTCGCTGTCCATGATGGCGAGGCGCTTGGTGCGGTTCTCCTTGGGTCCGGTTTCCGCGATATAGGCGATCCGGCTGTCGAAGAACGGGCTTTCTCCCGACAGGCGCGAATAGACGAGGTCCGCGCATTTGTGCGCGGCGCGGCGCCATTCGGCAGGGGATACCACCCAGCCCTCGCGCACCAGTTCTTCCTCGAGGATCACGTCGTAGAGGTAGCAGCCGACAGTCAGCCGCCCGTCATTGTTGGCGCGAACATAGCCATGCACCAGCATTTCCGCGCTGCGCCCGCGCCAGGTGCCCCATGCCGGTGCCGTGATCTGCGGATAGGTGGGACGCGGCAGCGCGTCAGGTCCGACAGGGCGGAACAGGCCGTTGTTGCGCAGATCGGCATACACAACGCGGGCAAGTTCATGGCCCAGCGCCTGCGTGCCTTCGGCATTGGCGGGAGTCGGCACGTTTTCGTTGGTGGCGAAACTGGCAATCGCAATGCCAAGGTCCTGCCAGCTATCGGCTGTTACGGTAACCGTCAGCCCTTCGCCGTCATCGTCAAACTCTTCCGCCTGCTGCAACTCCTCTTCAGGCAGCGTCAGACCCTGCGCTGCAAGCGGCGATGCAAGACTGCTCGCGAGCATTGCGATGAGGGAAGCCAGGGCAATTCTTGTCGTCATTGTGCCAACCTGTTGTCGAAGTTCGTTTCGAAGCTGCGCCATACGGAATAGTAATCTTCGGGCAGATTGAACGGCGCTGCAAGGCGTACCGCGCGAATGGCCTGCTCCTGATGCCGGCCAACCTGCGTGCGGTTGCTGCTTGTCTGGCCGTCAGTGCGGACAACCGTGGGGTTGCCGGCCAAAGTGCCATCGCGATTGAGCCGGATACGCACGACGGTTACCAGCCTTTCCACATCGACACCCGAAGGTGGGTTCCAATGGGGTTTGAGTTGGCGGGCGATTGCCTGGCCGATCGAAGCGCGGACCTGCGGCGAGGCGACGGCTGCCGCCTGGCCCTGCGTGCCGGTGGAATCGCTCATGCCTTCAAGGAAGCTGTCATTGAGGCGTGATCCGGTGGCAGCCTGGGATTGCGTCGGCTGCGGGCGCGGCGCTTGGGTCTGTGTGGCGCGAGGCGTGGGCGTCGGCGTGGGAGCAGCGGTGCGCTGGGGGCGAGGTGAAGCAACTGCGCGCGGCGATGGAGCAGGCACAGGCGGCGCGGTCTCGGGCACCGTGCTTTGCACAGGTTCCGCAGTCTCCGGCGTGCGCTGGTCAGACAGGATCGGTGCCAGTGCGGCGGCAGGCTCGTCAGAGGGGTCCGGCGCAGTCGATTCCAGGCTGACATCGCTCGCCAAAGAGACATTGATGCGTTGCGGCGGGGTGTAGTCGCGCTCGATCCCCGCCTGTACCAGCAACGCCGCCACCAGTGCCGCATGCGCGATCCCTGCGACCAGCAGGCCGGTGCGTTCCTCAGGGGCAAGATGCGCAAGTGATGCCATCAGGAACCCGGCGCTATGGCGCTTCAGATGAACTGTTGGTGACCAGCGCGATGGAGTTGAAACCGGCGCGGTTCAGTTCCCCCATCACCGCCATCACGCGGCCGTAATCAAGGCCGGTATCGGCCCGCAATGTCACCGCAGGCGGGGTCGCTCCGCCGCTGGCGGCAACGGCATCCAGCGCAGCGGGCAGGCCGCCCGCTTCCACCGCGACATCGTCGAGATAGATGAAACCAGCCCTGTCGATGGAGATGGTGATCTGGTTGGGATCCTGCTCCATCGGATTGGCGCGGCTTTCCGGCAGTTCGACGGGCACGGCGCTGGCCATCAGTGGAGCGGTGACCATGAAGATGATCAGCAGCACCAGCATCACGTCCACGAAAGGGGTGACGTTGATTTCCGCCATCGGCGCACGGCGTCTGGAACGCCCTCGCCGCGAGGAGGCGTGAAGGCCCATCGCCATCAGGCGTTTTCCAGCTCGCGGCTGACCTGGGCGTGTACCTTGTCGGCAAAGCGCTGCATCCGGGCCTCGAACCCGTCCACTTTGTTCGAGAAGCGGTTGTAGGCAATCACCGCCGGAATGGCCGCGAACAGGCCGATGGCGGTAGCAAACAAGGCCTCGGAGATGCCGGGCGCGACCACGGCGAGCGAGGAATTGTTCTGCATCCCGATCTGGAAGAAGCTGTTCATGATGCCCCAAACGGTACCGAACAGCCCCACAAACGGCGCGACAGAGCCCGTGGTGGCCAGAAAGTTGAGCCTTTCGGCCAGCCTGTCAGCCTCGACCGCGACCTGTCCTTCCATCGCCTGCGCGATACGCGCGGAAGTGGCGTTGCGATCCTTCACGCCGCGCTTGGTCGACCGGCGAAATTCGGAAAGGCCGGCCGCAGCCACGCGGCTCGACGGGTTGTCTGCCTTGCTGCCCGCGAGCAGGGTTTCGGGATCGTCGTGAGTCCAGAAGTCCTGCTCGAAAGCCTGGCACTTGCTGCGGATCTTGCCCATGCGCAGCGAAAAGGAGACGATGATCATCCAGACCCAGATCGATGCCAGCACCAGGCCGATGATCACCAGTTGCACAACGATATCGGCATCAAGGAACAACTGCAGCGGGTTCAGCCGCGTGGGGGCGGACAAGCCGGTAGCGGCACCTGCCGCGGCAGACAGATCAAGCAATGTCATTCGCTCTCTTTCGCAAAGAATTCAGAAAAGGCCGCGCGCCAGAGATCGGGCTGGCGGCGCGGACGGCCATTTGGGGCAACGAAGCCCACGCGCACCTGCACTTCCACCAGGCAATCCTCTCCCCGCAAGACCTTTTGCGCCAAACGCACGCTGGCGGCCTTCAGTTCCACACATTCAGTTTGAACGGTGAGTGAATCATCAAGGCGCGCAGGTGCAAAAAAGCGCATGTTCGCCTCTGCCACGGCATAATTTCCTTCGCCCGCCTCGATCGCGGCGCGCTGGTCGATCCCCAGCATGTTCAGGAGGCTGGAACGTGCCCGCTCGCAATAGCGCAGGTAATTGGCATGATAGACCATGCCGGACAGGTCGGTATCTTCATAATAGATGCGCACCGGGAAGTAGTGCTTCCCGGCATCAAGAATGCCCTGTGTCGGCTGGATATGCGGCGTAGCTGTTCCCATCCCGACAAGCGCAATAGCGTGCGGTGGACTCACCCCGCAAGCGGGTTCTGGACAAATTCTCGACGCGGCAATGCGCTTCAGCCGGCGATCATCCGGCCAAGCGGCTTGCCGCCGAACAGGTGGACATGCAGGTGCGGCACTTCCTGCCCGCCATCGTGGCCGATGTTGGCCAGCAGGCGATAGCCTGGCTCCACCAGACCCATTTCGCGCGCAACATGGCCGACCGCGCGAATGAAGCCGCCGATTTCAGCGTCGGAAGCATTGGCGGTGAAATCATCCCAGCTGACATATGCGCCCTTGGGGATCACCAGCACGTGCACCGGTGCCTGCGGGGCGATGTCATGGAAGGCGAGCACGTGCTCGTCCTCGTAAACCGTGTTGTTCGGGATCTCGCCGCGCAGGATCTTGGCGAAGATATTGTCGGGATCATAGGGCTTGCGCGGATCGATGGTCATGCCTCGCCCCTCGATGCCTTTTCGACAAGGCCGGACACGCCCTCGCGCTTTTCCAGTTCGGCCTTCACGTCTGCCATCGAGAGGCCGCGGGCCTGCAACGCCACCAGCAGGTGGAAGACGATGTCCGCCGCCTCGCCCACCAGTTCCGCATCATCGCCGGACAGGGCGGCAACGGCAGCCTCCACACCCTCCTCACCCAGCTTGCGAGCAATCACGGGCATGCCCTTGGCATTGAGCCTGGCGACATAGCTTTCATCCGGCGAGGCGGTGGCCCGCTCGGCAATCACCTGTTCGAGATGGTCGAGAATATCCATGGCCGAAGGACATGCGCAGGCTGCACGCACCAGTCAAGCGTGCAGTCGAACGCGAGCTTCAGTCCTCTGCGCCGGTGTCGTCACCCTTGCGCATGGAAAATCGTCGCCCCAGGATCACGCCAGCCAGGCCCAGCGCGAACAGGGTGAGGCCGGAAGCTTCGGGGATCTGCGCGCTGCCATCGGCAGCACTTGCCGGCGCGGCAAACAGCACCAGGGCAAAGGACAGGATGAGGAGGATGCGTGCGAGCATGCACCCGCCAGACGCTTCTCGCGTGATTCTCGCAATCGGGCAGAGATTAACGTCCCTTTTTGGGACCCTTCGCAGCCAATTCCTAAGCCATATTCTACTTGTGATTCAGGACCTTGCAGGCAGCCCGGCAGCACGCAGCGCGGCGTGTGCATCGGCAATGGAATAGGTGCCGAAATGGAAGATGCTGGCGGCCAGCACCGCACTGGCATGGCCTTGTGTTACGCCTTCCACCAGGTGATCCAGCGTGCCCACGCCGCCGCTGGCGATCACCGGAACGGAAACGGCATCGGCGATGGTCCGGGTGAGTTTCAGGTCATAACCCTTTTGCGTGCCGTCGCCATCCATGCTGGTGACGAGCAATTCGCCCGCGCCCATTTCAGCCAGCTTCACCGCGTGTTCGATGGCATCGATGCCGGTCGCGCGCCTGCCGCCGTGGGTGAAGATTTCCCAATGGTCATGCACCCAGCGCGCATCGACGCTGGCGACAACGCACTGGCTGCCCATCTTCTCGGCGATTTCGGAAACCACTTCGGGCCGCGATACGGCAGCGGAATTGACCGCCACCTTGTCCGCACCCGCCAGCAGCAACGCCCGCGCATCCTCGACACTGCGCACTCCGCCGCCCACGGTGACGGGCATGAAGCACACTTCCGCCGTGCGCCGCACGATATCAAGCAGAGTGCCGCGCCCTTCGTGGCTGGCGGAAATGTCGAGGAAGCACAGCTCGTCAGCACCCGCAGCGTCATAGGCCTGCGCCTGCTCCACCGGATCGCCGGCATCCTTCAGGTCGACGAAGTTCACACCCTTCACCACGCGGCCATCAGCCACGTCGAGGCAGGGAATTACGCGGATACGGACGGTCATGTGCGGTTCGCCATCGCGATAGCGGTCGCCAGGTCCAGCTTGCCCTCGTAGAGCGCGCGGCCGGTGATCACGCCTTCAATGCCCTGGTCTGCCTGCAGGGCCAGCATGTGGATGTCATCCAGCCCCTTCACCCCGCCGCTGGCGATCACGGGAATGTCCACCGCGCGGGCAAGGTCCACCGTCGCCTGCACGTTGCAACCTTTCAGCAGGCCGTCGCGCCCGATATCGGTGAACAGCAGGCTGGCGACGCCTGCATCCTCGAACCTTCGGGCAAGGTCTACCACGGGCACATCCGACACTTCGGCCCAGCCTTCTGTCGCCACCATGCCATCGCGCGCGTCCACGGCGACGACGATGCCGCCTTCCCATTCGCGGGCCATCTGCTTGACGAACTCCGGGTCTTTAAGCGCGGCAGAACCCATCACCACCCGCGCCACGCCGAGGTTGAACCAGCCTTCGACCGTGGCCGCATCGCGGATGCCGCCGCCCAGCTGCACATAGCCGGGGAATGCCTCGATAATGGCTTCCACCGCCTCGCGGTTTTCGGTGCGACCAGCAAAGCTGCCGTCCAAATCCACCACGTGCAGGTGCTGCGCGCCAGCCTCGGCAAAGATCAGCGCCTGCGCGGCGGGGTTGTCACCATAGACGGTGGCGCGGTCCATATCGCCTTCGGCAAGGCGCACCACCTCGCCAGCCTTGAGGTCGATGGCAGGAAAGACGATCATTTCGGATCCCATTCGAGGAAGCGGGCGAGCAGGTCCAGCCCGTAGCGCTGGCTCTTTTCCGGGTGGAATTGCACGCCGAGGATATTGTCACGCGCGACTGCTGCCACCAGCCCGCCGCCGTGGTCGGTCATCGCCGCGACGTGATGGCCGTCATCCGGCTGGAAGTGGTAGGAATGGAGGAAATAGGCCTCGCCCTCCTCCAGCAGTTCCGAGCCATCGCCGTGATGCGCATGGATGACGTCGTTCCAGCCCATGTGCGGCACCTTGATTGCCGGGTCCGTCCGCTCGATCAGCTTCACATCGCCGGGAATCCAGCCAAGGCCGGGCGTTTCGCCATGTTCCAGCCCGCGCGTGGCGAGCAGTTGCATGCCTACGCAAATGCCGAGGAATGGCATGCCGTCCTTGAGCACGCGCTGTTCCAGCGCCTCGACCATGCCGGGGATCGACCACAGTCCTTCGCGGCAGGCACCGAATGCGCCCACTCCGGGAAGCACGATCCTGCGCGCACCCAGCACGAGGCCCGGATCGGCAGTGACAGCGACATGCTCTGCCCCTGCCGCTTTCAGCGCGTTGTGAACCGAGTGGAGGTTGCCCGCGCCGTAGTCGATCAGCGCAATGGCCTCAGCCACCCAACTGCCCCTTGGTGCTCGGCACAGCGCCGCCCTTGCGCGGATCCAGTTCCACAGCCTGCCGCATGGCGCGGGCGAAACCCTTGTAGAGCGCTTCGCAGATGTGATGGTTGTTGGTGCCGTAGAGCACCTGGCAGTGCAGTGTCAGCCCGGCGGACTGGGCCACCGAGTGGAACCAGTGCTCGATCAGTTCGGTATCCCATTCGCCCAGCTTTTCCTGAGTGAAGCGGGCCTTCCACACGAGGTAGGGCCTGCCGGATATATCCAGCGTCACGCGGGCCAGCGTCTCGTCCATCGGCGAATGGGCTTCGCCGTAACGGCCGATACCCGCCTTGTCGCCCAGCGCATCGGACAATGCCTGGCCCAGCGCGATGGCGCTGTCTTCCGTGGTGTGGTGCTGGTCAACGTGAAGGTCACCCTTCACCTTCAGCGTCACGTCGATCAGCGAATGGCGGCTGAACTGTTCCACCATGTGATCGAGGAAACCGATGCCGGTGGAAATGTCATAGGAACCCGTCCCGTCGAGGTTCACCTCGACAAGAATATCCGTTTCGGCGGTCTTTCGCTCTGTGCGGCCTGTTCTCATGGGCAATGCCTATAGGCGTGAAAGCGGCGGGTGCAAGGATTCGCATGTGGAGTACAGCCTGCTTACCGCTTGACCAAAAGCCCGGCGATAGCCACCTAGCGTGCGATATGAGCGACGAAACGCCCGATAGCCTGATCCCCTATGACGAGATCGTTCAGGAGGCCCTGCGCGCCGTGGTCGGCCGCGTGCTGGGTGAAGTGGAGGCCGCTGGCGGCGCCCTGCCGGGTGAGCACCACTTCTACATCACCTTCAAGACCGGCGCGCCCGGCGTGCATATCCGCAAGGACCTGCGCGAACGGTTCCCGGACGAGATGACGATCGTCCTGCAGAACAAGTTCTGGGACCTCAAGGTGGACGATGCCGGATTTTCGGTAGGCCTGTCCTTCAACCAGCGCCCGGCCGAGCTGGTGATCCCCTTCTCCGCGATTACCGCCTTTGTCGATCCGGCGGTGGATTTCGGCTTGCAGTTCCAGGCAGCGGAATCCGTCCCTGATGCCGGCGATGACGAGGCGCGGGACAATGCCGGTGATGCCGGCAGCGAACCCAGCGTCACCAGCGAAGACGGATCCAATGTCGTCACCGTGGATTTCGGTAAGAAGAAGTAATCCTATCGAAAGGCACGAACATGGCGCAGCGCAATTCCAGAGCTGGCAAATCTCGCCGGAACGAGGATGAACGCAGCGCCGGGGGGGAACTGGATCAGCCCCGCAGGAACCCCGCTTCCGACCTGCTGATGGCGGACATCATCATCCGTGCCGGATCCTACATGGTGCGCTCCATCGTCGAACGCAGCCTGCTCAAGGGCAAGTATGACGAGGAAACCGCCCGCAGGATCGTCGCCAACCAGCCGACCAGCCAGAAGCTCGCCTCCATCGCGATTGCCAAGCTGGCCTCGAAGTCCATTCCCGGTGCCGCGCTGATCGGCACGGGGCTGGTCGCACGCAAGCTCTATGCCCGCGGCAAGGCCCGCCGCAAGGCACGCACCGCAATCGATGGTGGGGACAACACGCCAGAGGCTTGATCCCGGTCGCCTGCTTGGGCCAATAGCGGGCATGGCCGAATCCGCACCTTCGCCGCATGATCTGCCCCGACGCGGGCTGATGTTCATCCTGTCCTCGCCCTCCGGCGCAGGCAAGACAACGATCGCGAAGAAGCTGCTGGCTGCCGAAGATGGCGCGGTGGCGATGTCCGTATCCGTAACCACGCGGCCCATTCGCCCGGGCGAGGTGGACGGGCGCGATTACCATTTCACCGATGAAGCCGATTTCCGTTCACGCGTGGCAGAGGATGCCTTCCTCGAATGGGCGGAAGTCTTCGGCAATCTCTACGGCACACCGCGCGCGCAGGTGGTGAGCGGGTTGGAGCAGGGGCGCGACTACCTGTTCGATGTCGATTGGCAAGGCGCGCAGCAATTGTCGCAGCGTGCCGGGGCCGATGTCGTTTCCGTATTCCTGCTGCCGCCCAGCATAGAGGAGCTGGAGCATCGACTGCGTTCACGCGGGACGGACAGCGAAGAGGTGATCCAGGGCCGCATGGACCGCGCCAGGGCGGAAATGAGCCATTGGAGCGAGTATGACTATGTCGTCGTCAACGATGACGTGGAGCTCTGCTTTTCAAAGGTGCACTCGATCCTCAAGGCCGAACGTCTGAAACGCACGCGCCAGACCGGCCTCGTTGATTTCGCCCGCGGGCTGACAAGCTAGCCTAGAAGGCCTTGTTCCAGCGCAGGGCCACGCCGGCATCATCCGGGGCAGCTTCAACGTGTCCCGGCTCGCGTCGCCAGAACAGGCTGGCCGAACCATTGCCGCCAAGAAACGGCCCGATCCATGCGAGTTCGGCATCCATTTCCCTGCCATCGGGCGAAAGATTTATGCGCTGGAGGGAATATTGCGCGCTCAGCGTGTCGTAATCCCAGCTGGAAGGCAGCAGCAGGGCCAGTTGGCCATCCTCCACCCGCAAGGGCTGGCTGATGCGGAAAGCAAGCGCGTCGCCACTCGTGAACAGGTTGCGGCGCTGCACGTCCAGCGCGAAGGCGCGGCTCGAAAGACGCGAGCCCTGTGCCACGAAACCGCTGTGACGCGCGCGTGTCCATCCCTGCCGCAAGCTGGCACCAAGCCGCCAGTCCGAAGCGAAACTCCACCCCGCAGACATGTCCATGAACAGGCTGTCGGCCCCGTCCACGCCCAATCCGGGCTGGAAATGCGCACCAAGCATGGTGGCATCCTCTCCCATCCAGGTCAGGCCCATGGCGGCTTCCATGTCGCCGAAGCGACGGTCGAAGGCGATGCCGAAGGTCGTCAGGTCCTCCTGCGCGCGAACGCCGCGCAATTCGGCTGCGCGCCGTTCCACCACGCCGGCCCACGTCTTGCCAGAGGATGCGCTGACCGTCAGCCCCCATGCTCCCAGCCGGTGGCGCAAGGCGAAGCTGGCATCGCTTCCTTCGAAAAGGCCGTTGTCACCCGCCGGGGAACCCGCGACCATGAAGGCCGGCCTGTCCTGCCCCTGCAATTGCGCCACCAGCCCGTCCGCACCCTGGGCATAGGCGAAGCCCATCTGCGTTTCCGGTGACAGCCTGAGCGCCACCCGTGCAGCCAGGACGCGCGCCTCTTCCGCCTCACCGCGTTGCAGGCGCAGGCTTTCGACCTGGCCGTTATCGGCCAC
Organism: Alphaproteobacteria bacterium; assembly: GCA_030424845.1. Lineage (GTDB taxonomy): Bacteria > Pseudomonadota > Alphaproteobacteria > Sphingomonadales > Sphingomonadaceae > Alteraurantiacibacter. Next base: position 25,437 of record JAUHWC010000005.1, read on the forward strand.
GGAGAACGCGACCGAGGCCTTTTCATTCCCGCCCGTCACGTGCCGGCGCTGGCCGGCCAGCGCCCCGTGAAGGGGATTGGCCTGTTGCGCGGCCCGCAAGCCGCCGCCGAGTTCCGCATCGAAGGCGCGGCCATATTCATCGGTGATGACCGATTGCAGCGACTGGGACGACAGCGCATCGCCCATTGCCGGAGAGGCCGTGCTGGTCAGCCCGCCAAGGAAAAGCTGCGTGCTTGATCCGGCGATGCTGGTGGCGCCCAACGGCTGGAACGCGGCGTTTATGTCGAGGATACCCTTGCCATAGACGGAATCCTCGCCCGTAGCCCCCGCATCGAAGGCCGTGCGCAGCAGGATCTCGGCAATTTCCTGGCCGGTGAGATTGGGGAAGGCCTGCGCCAGCAAGGCGGCGGCGCCGGCCACCTGCGGCGCAGCGAAGCTGGTGCCGGAAAACAGGTAGATGAAGCCTTCATCGTCAACGAACAGCTCGCCATCCTCATAGGTGCAGCAGATCGTTTCGCCGCGTGCGGAAATGAAGAAGCTGCTCGCCGTGCCCGGACGGTTGGTGAAGTCGGAGATCTGGTAGTTCTCGTCCACCGAACCGACGATCAGCACGGCGCCGTTGCCCACCGCGATAAGTTCCTTGCCGAAGTCCTCCAGCTCGTCGAACCCGTCATTGCCCGAGGCGATCACCACCAGCACACCGGCCGCCGTGGCATTGGCCACTGCCGCCTCCAGCGCGGCATTGGCCCCGCCGCCCCCGCCCAGCGAGATATTGATGACCTTGGCGCCATTGGCCACCGCATGGTCAACGCCGCGGGCGATATCGGTATCGGAAAATGCGCAATCGGTGGTGGGATCCGAAGGATTGTCGGTTGCGCAAGAGCCGGGCTCGTCGGCACGGATGGCCATGATGGTCGCCTCCCACGCCATGCCCAGGACGCCAAGACCATCCCGCGCGGCAGCGGCCACCATCGCCACATTGGTGCCGTGATCGTCACTTGCGTTCAGCTCATTGCGGCTGGCCTGGATGTCGACCGAATCCGGCGACAGGCGGCCAGCGAACTCAGGGCTGTCGATGTCGATTCCCGTATCGATGATGGCAATCGTCACCCCGTCACCTGTCGCGCCGTTGTCCCAAACGACATGCGCATTGTGCTGGCGTGGACCGTCCGAGCGGCGAAATTCCTGGGTGTTGAAGATTGCCGGGACCGGTTCCTGGTTGAAACTGGAAGTCGGTGTCGGCGTGGGAGTGGGGGTCGGCGTGGGAGTGGGGGTCGGTGTCGGCGTGGGCGTTGGCGTTGGCGTTGGTGCGGGAGTGGGCGTGGGTGCCGGCGGCGGCGTGACCACGGGGCCGCCACTTCCACCGCAGGATGCCAGCATGCCGCAAGCCACCATCAATGCCACACTGCTTGCAAAACCGCGAAAACGCACGCCCTCAGCCATGTGAACTCCTTGAATTTTGACGGTAAGTCAATGGTATAGTAATCACTTGCGCGCTATTTGTCCAATCCGGAATTCAACGGCCGGCAAACAGCGGCGCATATTTTCATCCCTTGCCCGCCGACGCCATGCAAGCTAGCGGCGTGGCCAAGAGGAAAAACCGCAGGGGACAAGGGCCATGAGCGCCGATCTGGAAAATGCCATCGAAGCCGCCTGGGAAGCACGCGACAGCGTTACTCCCGCCAGCAAGGACGTTCGCGAGGTGGTGGAAGCCGCGCTGGAGATGCTCGATAACGGCAGCGCCCGCGTGGCCCAGCCCGATGGCAACGGCGGCTGGCATGTGAACCAGTGGCTGAAGAAGGCAGTGCTGCTGTCCTTCCGCCTGAATGACAACGTGGTCGTGCCCGGTGGTGCAGCCGGTGCCCCCGGTTTCGACAAGGTGCCCAGCAAGTTTGACGGGTGGGATGAAGCCCGCTTCCGCCAGGCCGGTTTCCGCGTGGTACCGGGCGCGGTGGCGCGCAAGGGCAGCTTCATCGGCAAGAACGTGGTGCTGATGCCCAGTTTCGTGAACATCGGTGCCTATGTCGATGAAGGCACGATGGTGGACACCTGGGCGACCGTGGGATCCTGCGCGCAGATCGGCAAGAACGTCCACATCTCAGGCGGCGCTGGCATTGGCGGCGTGCTGGAACCGATGCAGGCCGGCCCGGTGGTGATCGGTGACGGCGCCTTCATCGGCGCGCGTTCGGAAGTGGCCGAAGGCGTCGTGGTTGGCGAAGGTGCGGTGCTCTCGATGGGCGTATACCTGGGCGCATCGACCAAGATCGTCGATCGTGCCACCGGCGAAGTGCACATGGGCAATGTGCCGCCCTATGCAGTTGTGGTTCCCGGCTCCATGCCGGGCAAGCCGCTGCCCGATGGCACGCCCGGCCCCAGCCTCTATTGCGCCGTGATCGTGAAGACGGTGGACGCACAGACACGCTCCAAGACCGGCATCAATGACCTGCTGCGAGACTGATGCGCGGGGCAGATACGGCCCAAAGCACGCACCGGCTTTTCGGAACGCCAGGGCCGCCGATCCGTAGATTCTGCAGATTGCAGCATAATTTACGGAAAGGATCCGCCTTGAAAACGCATGACAACGAAATTCACATCGAGACCAACGAAGCACGCGGTGAATCGACACCGCACGTTGTTCGCTGGGTGCTCGCGATCAGCCTCGCGCTGGCGATCATCACCATGTCCGCAGTGTGGACTGTCCCCGCAATTACCGGAAAGGCAGACGCCGGGGAGTATGCCTGGTGATCAGTTTACCGGGCTTTCGATCGGCTTCATGCGGGCCTGCGCTGCGGCATAGGCTTCCGCCTCGCGCATGACCCGCATCATGTTGCGACTGGCGATCTTCTCGAGGTCCTGCTGGCTGTATCCGCGCCGCGCCAGTTCCTCGAACAGCGCGGGATAGCCGGACACGTCCTCCATGCCGACAGGGCCGGTGGCCATGCCATCGTAATCACCGCCAAGGCCGATGTAATCGATTCCGGCGACTTCGCGGATATGGTCGACATGGTCAGCCATGTCGGAAATGGTGGCCAGCGGCATGGGATTGGCGGCATCCCACTCTGAAAGGCCTGCGGAAACCTTTTCGGGCTCGCCCCGCCACCAGGCCTGCAGCCGCGCCCGTTCCGCATGGCGCGCAGCATACCAGATGCGGTGTGCCTCGCTCAGATAGTCAGGCAAGCCTACTACCATCACGATCCCGCCCTGCCTGGGCAGGCGAGCCAGCACGTTGTCGGGCACATTGCGCGAGTGGCCGTTCACTGCCCGCGCGCCGGAGTGGCTGAAGATGACCGGCGCATCGGTGGCATCCATGGCATCGAGCATGGTCGCCTCGCTCACATGGCTGAGGTCTATGAGCATGCCGAGGCGCGCCATCTCGCGGATCACCTGCACGCCGAATTCGCTCAGGCCGTCATGCTCCGGATCATCGGTGGCACTGTCTGCCCAGGGCGTGTTGGCGGAATGGGTTATAGTCATGTAGCGCGCGCCCAGGTTATACATCTGGCGCAGCACGGCAAGGCTGGAACCGATCGAATGTCCGCCTTCCATGCCTAGCAGGGAAGCGATCTTGCCGTCATCCATCGTGGCCTGCACGTCATTCGCGGTCAGTGCCAGCCGGAGGTCTTCAGGATAGGCTTCGATCAGGCGCTTGGTCACATCGATCTGCTCGATCGTGGCTTGCACAGCCTCTGCCTCGGTCGTGTTCACGCTGACAAAGACGGACCAGAACTGCGCCCCGACACGTCCTTGTTCCAGGCGCGGCAAGTCCGTATGCATCGCGCTTTCGCCTGCCCCGCCCCAGCCCGGTTCGGCCTGAGTATCGTGGAAATCGAAGCCCTCCAGCACGTTTCCCCGGCGGCCGCGCAACTGGATCGGCGTATCATTATGCCCGTCCCATACAGGTGCCGCGTCCAACGCGGCTGCGGCAACCTCTTCCGGAGATTGGGCATGGGCAGGAATGGCAAGGGCAACTCCGGCCAGCAGTGCGGCGGCCAAAGCGGTCTGGCAGTTATTCACGAAAGGCGATCCTTTTTCAGGCGGCCGCTTGCCGCCGGGTAGTCTCGAGCGTCAAGGTTGCAGGACTAACCGCTCCACCGCATGGCGCAAGGTCCAAGTAGGACCCGCCGCGCCAGCCTTGGCCGCACAAGCAGAACGGCGGCCCTCCGAGGAGAGCCGCCGTCCGGTTGTTGCAGTACTGATCAGTGGGATCAGAACTTGATGCTGGCACCCACGCCGCCGCCAACTGCGTCTTCCGAGAAGCCGATGTTGGCGCCAAGGCCAAAGCCGCTTTCGGTGACGAACTGGGCACGGATGGCACCGGCATATTTGCCTTCGAACGCACCGGCACCCAGTGACACACCGCCTTCGCCGTTGTCGAGGTTCAGCGGTGCAGCGTTCAGGGCGAAGCCCATCGCGATACCCTTGAAGGCCTGCTAGCTGCGGCCTTCAAGGTTGGTGAGGCGGCTATCGATCACGTCGATACAGGCGTTCAGCGTGTTCACCGCGCTGGTGAGTTGGCCGAAGGTTGCCACGTCATTTGCGGCCAAACCGTCAGACACGCCGGACACACGGCCCGTCGAGCTGTCGAGAGTGATCGTGCCGGCCATCACATCGCCATTGACGGTGATGATGTCGCCATCAGTGGTGGTGATGTCACCGCCAGCCGAAACGCTGCCGTCAGCCGCAATGTTGCCGCCAACCGCCAGGTCGACACCGATGGTGGCGTTACCAGTGTTGTTGATGGTGGTGGAGTTCACCGTGGTGATGTTGCCGACGCTGGCGTTCACCGTGGTGGCATTCACCGTACCGATGTTGCCGGTGCCTGCATTGATGGTGCCGACATTGTTGATGTCGTTACCGGTCATGTCGAGATCGCCGGTCAGCGTTGCGCCAGCTGCCGTCAACGTGCCTGCGAGGGTCATGTTGCCGGCGTTGTCCAGCGTCAGCGTCGAGCCGTTGGTGGAGTCGGTCACCGCGATGCCTTCGTGGAGGGAATGGGCAAGGGGCTGGAGCTCTGAGTCGAGGGTGCGGCATCACGGTAGCTGAGCTGGGCCATCATGCATTATCGCAAGAAGTGACAATCGCTATCGTCGCGCTGCAGCGATGGCGGCGAGGGTGAACTTTGCTTTGACAGGCAACTCGCTGCCGCTAGTTTCCTTTCTTGAATGCTCAACAATCGGAAGGATCACGTCATGGTTTCGAAGCGTCCCGTCGCCTTTGCCCTCACCGGCCTTGCAACTGTCGCCTTGCTGGCAGCTTGCGGAGAAACCGCTGGTGACGAAGCTGTCGAAACGGCAGCCGTCGAAGAGGGAGAGCCCGATGCTGTTGCCCAGCGCCAGGAACTGCTGGAAGGCATGGGCGATGCGTTCACGGTCATCCGTGAGCAGCTGGAAGGCGATGGCGATGTCGAGGCCATCGCGGCAGCCGCGGCCACGCTTAACACCAATGCCGTGCAGTTCGTCGAGTTCTTCCCGGAAGGCACCAGCATGAGCGCAGGTGCGGACACCGAAGCGCTCGACACCATCTGGGAAGATCCGGAAGGCTTCGCCGCGGCACATCAGCGCCTGATGGATGAAAGCGCGAAGATGGTCGAGGCTGCCGCCAGCGGCGATCTCGAGCAGATCGGTGCACAGGTCATGCCGCTGGGCATGTCCTGCGGAAACTGCCACGACACCTACCGCTATGATGACGAGGCCTGAGGCCATCCGGGGTGAGCACCGAAAGCGGAAGTGACAGTCCTTCAGGGCAGGTGCGCGTGTGGGATTTGCCCGTGCGCATCTGCCACTGGGGCTTCGTGCTGCTTTTGCCCGTGTTGTGGTGGACGGCCGAAAACAGCGAGATGCGCTGGCACATGCGGGCCGGCACACTGCTGCTGGCGCTGGTGATCTTCCGTATACTGTGGGGCTTTTCCGGCAGCAGCACCGCGCGCTTTGCCAGCTTCGTGCGCGGACCGCTGGCAGTGCTCGGTTACCTGCGCACGATCGGCAAGGGCGGCGACAAGGCTCCGGGACACAATCCGGCAGGCGGGTGGAGCGCGGTGGTGCTCATCCTGCTGCTGGCCGCGCAGGCCTTCTCGGGCCTGTTCGCGGGCGATCCCTTCGACGGGGCGATAGGACCGCTCAACGAAACCCTGGGGATCAGGTTCTCCGCCCAGATGACCGACTGGCACGAATGGGCCTTCAACCTGATCCTGGGCTTCGTCGCGCTCCATCTTGTGGCAATAGCCACCTACAGCCTCGCGCTGCGCGACCGGCTGGTTCCACCGATGATTACCGGCAAGCGCGAAGGCGGCGCGATTGTTGGCGAGATGCAGCCCGTCCCGGCCTGGCGCGCGATGCTGTGCGCCGTGCTGGCGGGAGGCGCTGCCCTCTGGGTCTATAACGGGGCGCCGGGGCTTTAAGGGCACCACCATCGCGGCGGTGCCCCCAAGCATGATTGCGAAGGTCAGTCTTCCTTGCCGGCCACGCCGTAGTTGATCTGGGCGTTCCGCGTCTTCTGGAATTCGGGAACACTCATGCCCTTCATCGCGGCATAGATGTCGATATTGCCGATACCGGTCACCGCACCGAGCTTTTCGAGCATGAAGAAGATCACGCCGTAATGGATCATGCCGATCCAGTCACGCTCGCGTACAAGGCGCTTTTCCTCCTCTGTCAGGCCGCCCTTTTCATAGGCGGCTTCCTCGTCCTCGCGGAACAGCTTGCGCATGTCCGGCTGGGTGAGTGAGTGGAGGAAGTGGTTGAGGCGGAAGCCCTTGACCGACCGTTCGATGGTGAAGGGGTAGGTACCTTCCATCTCCTCGGCACCGACATAGTCCCGGTCGGCGCGAGCGCGGGTCACTGCCGGGTCCTCGACCGGTTCGCCGCCGGACTTTTCTTCCAGGATCATCGTGGCGATGGGGCACATGGAAGGCAGGAAATAGGTCTTGTGCGTGCACTCGACCTCGGCCGCCAGCGCGCCGCGCATCATCAGCCACATGACAACCTCGGCGCCTTCCCAGCCGCCCATCTTGGCGAGCTCTGCCACGGTCATGTCGAGCAGGCTTTCCGGGTCCTTCTCCAGCCGGTCCATGAACTCGGCATCCCATTCGGGATTGTTGAAGCCGCAGCCTTCGCCGTGGACCTGGTGCGACAGGCCGCCGGTGCCGGCAATCGCCACCTTGATGTCTTCCGGATAGGACAGGATCGCCTGCCGCAGGCTCTTGCCGAACTTGTAGAAACGACGGGCGGACGGCAGCGGCACGGTCAGCACGCCGCAGACAACGGGCAGCAACTTGCAGGCCCAACCGCTGTCATCATAATCCACCATGACGGACAGCGGCGAGAATGCGCCGTGATCCAGCCCCTTGCCCTGGAAATAGGACAGGTCGAATTCATTGGCGACCATCACGCGGGCAACGTGTTCGGCAAACTTGGGATCGCCCTTGATTGCCGGGATATCACGTGGACCGCCACCTTCGTCTGCTGCCTTGAACTCCTCGCCAACGCCCAGTGCGAAGTGGCTGTAGTGGTCGAAGAAGGAGGTCATGTGGTCATTGTAGATGTAGACCAGCACGTCCGGCTTCTTTTCGCGGAACCACTGCTGCACCGGTTCATAGCCTTCGAAGATAGGCTTCCACACGGGATCGTCCTGCTTGCCGCCGTCCTTGGCGAAAGCGATGGTGGGAGTGTGCGACGTGGCAACGCCGCCGACAATAGTGGCCATGGTGTACTGTCCTCTCATGCACGCAGGGGAACAAGCCCCGCGCAGGTTCTGATCTCTACATTCCCTTTTGCCATGCCGATACGGGGGGCGACAAGGCGATTCTTCCATATGGGTGAAGTTTTCAGAGATGCGAATTTGTCTCCTTGTGCAGTGGCAGCCCGGTCTCTTCGTCATCCAAGCATACTTTTGCATGCGCCCGAATCTGGCCTAAGCTTGGCAAAACACGGGAGAGATCGATGGGTATTCTCGAGAAGCTGCGCTGGCTGGCACCATGCGCAATGGCTTTCCTCGCCACTCTGCAGGCACCGGCATGGGCGCAGGAGCCCGCCCCCGATCCCGCGCGCGCGGTGCTGGAGCGGGCTGCCGAAGCCATGGGCGGAAAGGAGCGGCTCGAGGCACTCGAAACCGTGGTGCTGACGGGCTTTGGCCAGCGCGTCTACCACAAGGGCGGCGGCTTCCTGACAGGCGAAGCGATGGCCCCGCCAAAATGGCAATCGGTGGCCGATGCCCAGCGCACCTTCGATCTACAGAACGAGCGCGCGCTGAACCAGGAACGGCGGGCATTCCATTTTCCCTTCGCAGGGCTGTTCGGGCTCGATTTTGCGCGCAATTCGACCCTGCAATCGGGCACGCAGTTGCTCGACCATCCGCTTCCGGCGTTGCTTGAGGCGCTGGATGAGGAAACCCGGCTGGGCAGCGTATCGATCGAAGACGGGATCATCCTTGTCGAATTCACGCCCGAAGGTTCGTCCACGCCTGCCTGGCTGGGCATCGATCCGCGCACCCATTTGCCTGCCTTCTCGCGCTGGATCGAGGGCGATCCGAACCTGGGGGACCTGACCCATACTGCCTGGTTCACCGGCTATGCCCCGTTCGATGGCGTGCAACTGCCGCTGGGCCTGATGAACCGGCTTGACTGGCGCGAGCAGGTCACGCTGATGTTCCAGGTGGATTCCTATCGGCTCGACGTGCCCGCGGAACAATTGCCCACCTTCCCCGAAGCGCCGCGCACGTCCGCCGTCGGCAGCTCGCCGCAAGCGCGTGTCTCGCAAGTGGCCGATGGGGTGTGGGACGTGCGCGTCGGCACGTCCGGCGGCGCAGTGATCGAATTTGCGGACAGGCTGGTGATGTTCGAAGCCTATGGCGGAGAGGCACAGACACTGGCGAGGATCGATGCCGCCAATGCGCTTGTGCCCGGCAAGCAGGTGGAGGCCGTGATCGTGAGCCACCACCACTTCGACCACACGGGGGGGCTGCGCGCAGCCGTCTCGCGGGGGCTGGAAGTGATCTCGCATCGCGGGAACGAAGGGATCATCCGGGAAATGCTCGCGCGCCCTGCGGTCCATTTCCCTGACGCACTGGCCCGCAACCCGCACGATCTCGTGTTCACGCCGGTGGACGAGGAACTGGTGCTGGAGGACGCCATGCGCCGCCTCGAGCTTTACCGGGTTGTGGAACATGCCCACATGCCGAACGCGATATTCGCCTACCTCCCGCAAGAGCGCATCACGATGGAAGGCGACCTGGGAGACGAAGCGTGGAACTTCCACTGGTGGGGCGGCGCGCTGGCGGCCAACATCGCGCATTACGGCATCGAACCGGAAACCAACATCGCGGTCCATTCCAGCGGGCCCTTGTCCATCGCGCAGACGCTGGCCAATATCCAGCGGCAGGCGGAAGCAGCCATGCAATATTGCCGCGAGACCGAGGCGGGCGGGCGCTACGTCTTCGGTTGCCCGGTACAATATGACAGCACCGGCCCCCTGCCGCTGACCGTGCGCTGACCGTGCGCTGACCGCGCAGTTCACCAAACAAGACGGGCGGGAAGCATGCTGTGCTTCCCGCCCGCTCGTTGCTCATGTTCCGCCCCGCAAAGGGCGTGGATGGCTTAGCTCAGGTGCTTGGACACTGCGGCGGTCATCTTGAACATGGAGATCTGGGCATTGCCGATCACGGCGCCGAGCTTGGCGTCGGGGTTGATCTGGCGCTTGTCCTTGGAATCCTGCAGGCCGTTGGCCTTGATGTATTCCCACACCTTGGAAGTGACCTGGGCGCGGGTCATCGGGCCCTTGCCAACCACGTTCTCGAGTGCATCCGAAAGATTCACGGGCTTCTGAAGCGCGTTGTTCTTTGCAGCCATTATACTTTCCTTCCCTTACAAATTGCCAAGCCGGAACACTCAGTCCTCGTCCTCGGCGTCCCAATCATAGTCGCCACCCTCTTCGCGGGCATAAGTCCCGGTCAGCAGCGATACGGCTGTCACATGGCCTTTCATGGCCTCCACCAGGTCTTCCCGGCTTGCCCCCGGCATCAGCGTGAGCGGAAGGTCAAGCGCGAAAAGCTGGAATACGTAATCATGCGGCTCGGCCCCGGTGGGCGGATCGGGCAGCAGCCATTCGGAATTGCCGAAGCTGTTCTTGCCCACGCGTAGCGGAACTTCGCCTTCAAGGATCTGCCCCTTCTGGCCGGGCATGCCCCACACCAGCCAGTGGCAGAAGGGCTTGTCGCCGGGTGCGTGCGGATCTTCGACGATCAGCGCCACTTCCATTGCCCCGGTGGGAGGTGCCGTCCACTCCAGCGGCGGAGCCACGGAGTCCTCTTCGTCCGCCGTGAAGGACGGGTCGAGTGCGCCGCCATCGGTAAAGGCCGCGGAGGACAGCGAGAAGCCGCCCTTCCCCAGCAAGGTCTCATCCGCCAGTTGCGCCACTGCCAGCCCGGCATGGCCGGGACCGGGGTTGTGCAAGGCCTTGCCCAGCCAATCGGGCACGGATTGAGACATTGTTCCTCCTAAGCGGCCCCTTGCGCGGGATCTTCGCTGTTCAAAAGCTGCCCTGCAAAGGGCGATTCCCCCGCGATGTGCCTCCCGAAAGCCCCCTTTGCAAGGGCAGCACCCGCTTCACCTGTCGATCAATTGTGAATGAGCGATATTTTTCAAGCTGATGGACCCGCAATTAGCCTTGCACGCCTGGGAAACGGGCGATACCGTCTCACTTGCAACTTTCCCCCCGGCCGATGGAATCCTCGACACCATGAAAACCTCGCGTATCGCCCTCTCGCTCGCCTGCGCCGCCATGGTCGCATCCTGCGGCGGCAGCAGCGGCGCGCCAACCGGCGCCGGGCCAACGCCGACACCAACGGCCACGCCCACGCCCACGCCCACCTCGGCGCAATGCTCGCTGTCCTCGCGGCAAAGCTGGACCCTGGCGCAGTTGCAGGAATGGTACCTGTTCCCCACCCTGCTGGACGAAACCGTCAACGCGGCAAACTTCAACGACCTGCAGGATTACATCGACGCGCTGGTTGCCCCGGCGCGGGCGCAATCGCGCGACCGCTTCTTCACCTACATCACCTCTATCGAGGAGGAGAACGCCTTCTTCGAGCAAGGAGCGAGCGCGGGTTTCGGCATCCGCCTGGGATACGACACGGCAGCACGCCGGGTATTCGTGATCGAGGCGTTCGAAGGCGCGCCTGCCCTGGGCCAGAACATGGATCGCGGGGCAGAACTGGTGGCCATCGGCACCAGCGAGGCAACGTTGCAGACGGTGAACTCGCTGATGGCGAACGGTGGGCCATTCGCGGTCGTCCAGGCGCTCGGCCCCGACACGGCAGGCACGACGCGGGTGATCCGCTTCCGCGATGCCAGCGGCATCGAGCGCACGAACAGCTTCACCAAGACGGAATTCGCGCTTGATCCGGTATCGGATCGGTACGGCTTCAAGATCATCAACGATGGTGGCAGGCAAGTCGGCTATATCAACCTGCGCACCTTCATCGACACCGCCGCGCCGGACTTGCGCGCGGCTTACGACAGTTTCCGCGCCGCCGGCGTGACCGAGCTGGTAATTGACCTTCGCTACAACGGTGGCGGGCTGATTTCGATCGCTGAGTTGATGGGTGACCTGATGGGCCGCGACCTGGATGGCCAGATTTTCGACCGCATCACCTATCGCGCTTCCAAGTCGCAGTTCAATTCGGCCTATCTTTTCGATCCCACCCCGCAATCCATCCAGCCGACCAGGATTGCCTTCATCGCCACCGGTGGCACGGCTTCCGCCAGCGAGATGATCATCAACGGCATGCAGCCCTACCTGCCCGACACGGACATGGCGCTGATCGGGGAAAACACCTTCGGCAAGCCTGTGGGACAGATTGCGCTGGACCAGGCCGCATGTGACGACAGGCTGCGCGTTGTCGCCATCGCGGTAGAGAACGCGGATGGCAATGCGGAGTATTTCACCGGCCTTGCGAACACCGTGCCCAACACCTGCCGGGCGCAGGACGATATCACCGCGCAACTCGGCGATCCTGCCGAAGGCATGTTGTCAGTCGCGCTGGACTTCCTCGAGGGAGGAGCCGCCGCCTGCACGCCGATCGCCGGCGGCCCGGCCACCACGCAACGCGCCATCGATCGCGACTTCCTGCGCCCCGAGCGGCCGAACACGATCCAGCGCAACGTCCCCGGCATCTTCTAGCCCGGTCATGGCGGGAGAACGCCCATGACTGGTCCTGACCGGCTTCGGCCACTTTCCCGGCGTGCCGGAAAACCCGACACAGGCGATCATCGAGGCGTTCCGCAAGGACCCGCTCCGATTGCCACAGCCGCACAGGCTTGCCCTGCTCGACGTTGCCTATCGCTCCGCCGCAACCGTTCTGGACGAACTGCTCGACCCGGCTCCCGATGCGCTGGTGCTGACCGGCTTTTCAGCGCGCGCGACCATGGTCACGCTGGAAGCGTGTGCCACGGATCATTGCGCACCTGACCAGCCCGATATCTGCGGTTTCGTGCCCGCGCCCAAGGCTGATCCCGAGCCGCCACTTGCCACCGATGCCCCGCTCGCGACCCTTTCACTAAGGCTCAAGGAAGCGGGCGTACCAGCGGAAATCTCGCAAGATGGAGGTGCCTACCTGTGCAACTATTCCTATCGCCATGCCTTGGAGTGCGTCGGGACGCGAAGGCTCCGCACAAAGGTTCGGTTTGTCCACTTGCCCGCGCTGGAAGGCACCGCGCTGGCGAAAGAGGCTGCCGCAAGCATCACGCTGAAGGAGGCCATGGGCGCGCTCACGCTCATCGCCAGCGAACTCGTGCGCTAGGCCTGGCTCCTGTCAGCGCCCGGTTGCCGGATGCCTGTCGCTCCAGCCGCATCCGTTGCGTTGCTCATCCCCGATCTGCAAGGTGACCGTGAAAGGGTAGATGGCATCGCTCATCCCGTCGGAACATTCCGCCGGCGTGATTGCGATATCAACCGCCTTGCCCGCCATTTCCCCGCTGAACGAAAGACCGCCGCGCCCTGCGAAACGCGTAACCGCAACTGCCTTTCCGTCGATGTTTTCGGGCGTAGTGTAGTTGAAGGTTCCGCTGCTGATCTGTCCGCCCCAGAACGGTTCGGTTCCCGCAAGCGAGATCGCCTCGTTCTCCGCAATCCCGGCAAAGGGCTGTTCATCCTGGATGTTTCCGGGAAGCTGTCCGTCAGGCTCCGCGCTGCAGGCAAACAGGACAAGGCATGGGGCAAGCATGGCGAAATAGCGGTTCATGCGCGCCCTATAGCCCGCAGAGCTAGCCCTTTGCCAGCGCAGCCGTGCCCGTTATCCTTTGCATCGGAGCAGCAAGCAGAGGCATCGTCGCGTGATACAACAACTCCTGATCGCTACACTGATGCGTCAGCATCCATGGTTTCGGCCTGCTGTGGCTGTCGCGACTGCTGGCGGAAGAGCGTGAGGAGGAGCGCGAAGCCAACCTGTCCGCGCTGTCCCTGCGCGGCCTTGGAACAACACTCAGCGTCGTGCTGGGCCTGTTCGCCCTTCACGGTTTCGAGATCTGGCTCTACGCAGCCCTTTACGTGGCGCTCCGCGCGCTGCCGGACCTGGAGACTGCGGTCTACTTCTCGATCATCACCTTCAGCACCATCGGCTATGATGATGAAGGCATGGCAATCGCATGGCGGCTGGTTTCCGCCATCGAAGGGATGAACGGCGTATTGCTGATGGGCAGGCTTCGGCGCTAGGTTCTGCCTATTCGCCTGCGTCCTGCGCCAGTGCTTCCTCGTCAACCCTCCGATTTCAGCTTCAAAGCCTTTCTATCACAAGCGACCCTTGAAGATTGCCCGCGTCGGGCGGCGCTGACGCCGCCCTCAACCTCTCGCTCAGCCCTCTTCATCAGCAGGCAAATACAACTCCTGCCCCTTGTCCTTAAAGACCTTGGACATCTCCTCCATCCCCTTCTCCGCGTCCTCGGCGTCAGCATTGGCCGCAATAAACGCGTCGCTCGGCTGGTTCTGCTTGGCGGCAAACTCGCGCACTTCTTGGCTGATCTGCATCGAGCAGAACTTCGGGCCGCACATGGAGCAGAAGTGGGCGGTTTTTGCGCCTTCTGCGGGCAGGGTCTGGTCGTGATATTGTTCCGCCGTGTCGGGATCGAGTGACAGGTTGAACTGGTCGCGCCAGCGGAATTCGAAGCGGGCGCGGGACAGGGCATCGTCGCGCACCTTGGCGGCCGGGTGGCCCTTGGCAAGGTCTGCCGCGTGGGCGGCCAGCTTGTAGGTGACCACGCCCACCTTCACATCGTCGCGGTCAGGCAGGCCGAGATGTTCCTTGGGCGTGACGTAGCAAAGCATCGCCGTGCCGTACCAGCCGATCTGCGCCGCGCCGATGCCGCTGGTGATGTGGTCATACCCCGGCGCGATATCGGTAACGAGCGGCCCCAATGTGTAGAAGGGCGCTTCTCCGCAGGCTTCCAGCTGCTTGTCCATGTTCTCCTTGATCTTGTGCATCGGCACGTGGCCGGGGCCTTCGATCATCACCTGCACGTCTTGGCTCCACGCGCGCTTGGTCAGCTCGCCGAGGGTATAAAGCTCGGCAAACTGCGCCTCGTCATTGGCATCCGCGATGGAGCCTGGGCGCAGACCATCGCCCAGGCTATAGGCAATGTCATAGGCTTTGCAGATCTCGGTGATCTCGTCGAAATGCTCGTAGAGGAAGCTCTCCTTGTGGTGGGAGAGGCACCATTTCGCCATGATCGATCCGCCGCGGCTGACGATGCCCGTCACGCGCTTGGCGGCGAGCGGGACGTAGGCGAGGCGCACGCCGGCGTGGATGGTGAAATAGTCCACGCCCTGCTCTGCCTGTTCGATCAGCGTGTCACGGAAGATTTCCCAGGTCAGTTCCTCGGCAATGCCGCCGACCTTTTCCAGCGCCTGGTAGATCGGCACGGTGCCGATGGGAACGGGGCTGTTGCGGATGATCCATTCGCGCGTGTCGTGGATGTTGCGGCCGGTGGAAAGGTCCATCACCGTGTCCGCGCCCCAGCGGATCGCCCAGACCATCTTGTCCACCTCGCTCGCCACGTCGCTGGCCACGGCGGAGTTGCCGATATTGGCGTTTATCTTGACGAGGAAGTTGCGCCCGATCGCCATCGGCTCGCATTCCGGGTGGTTGACGTTGGAAGGGATGATCGCCCGCCCGCGCGCCACTTCATCGCGCACGAATTCGGGCGTGACGTAGTCGGGGATTGCGGCGCCACAGTCCTGCCCGTCACGCTTGTATTCGGCAAGGCGGGCGCGGCCCAGGTTCTCGCGCTCGGCAACATATTCCATCTCGGGCGTGATGATGCCGCGGCGGGCGTAGTGCATCTGCGAGAGGTTCGCGCCCGGCTTTGCCCGCAGCACG
This sequence comes from Alphaproteobacteria bacterium, assembly GCA_030424845.1. GTDB lineage: Bacteria > Pseudomonadota > Alphaproteobacteria > Sphingomonadales > Sphingomonadaceae > Alteraurantiacibacter. Next base: position 40,800 of record JAUHWC010000005.1, read on the forward strand.
CGCTTGGCCACGTTGGGGAACGGGGGCACGCCGCCGCTGCGGTCCGGGCCGAGCTGGCCGTTGTCTTCCGGCTTCACTTCGCGTGCGTCATATTCCTCCACGTCGCCGCGGGCGAGCTGCCACTCGCGGCGCAGCTGCGCCAGACCGGCCTGGATGTCGATCGTCGCATCGGGATCGGTATAGGGACCTGACGTGTCATAGACGCGCACCGGCGGTTCGCCGCTGGAAGGTTCCAGCTCGATCTCGCGCATGGCAACGCCGAGCTTGCCGACATGCACCTTGCGGCTGCCCCGGATGGGTCCGGTGGTAACACCGATTTCGAGCTTGGAATTGATATCGGCCATAGCCTCGCGTCTCCTTTTTGCGGAAGAGCGGACCCCTGGTGACCAGCCGCCCACTCCCTCCGCCGATATTAGTCGGTTCAGGTTCAACGGGTCGTGTGGAGCATACCCACACCTCTCAGCCACAGCTGGCTCCCCGGGGATGGATTCGTACGTAGTCTGTTTTGCCGCAGGCCGAAAGGGGGGATGGCAGCTCTCAGAAGCGCAATGCCGCCACGCAGACCAGCACCACGCCAAGGCCTGCCGAGAGCAGCGCCCACACGCGGTTGACTGCGCCCAGCATGCTAAAAGCGAAATGCAGGAAGGGCCTGCCCCAGCCGAGGATCACTACGCCTTCCACCACCATGCCGCCGCCGATCACGGTGACAACGACCGAGAGCCAGTCATCCCGGTCGAGCGGGTTGACGAGGTATATCGTCGCGCCCAGCGCCAGCATCACGATGCCGGTGAGGAAGCGCAGGCCTTCGGATTTCTCGAAGTCCTCGGGCATCGAGGCCCAGCTGCCCGGGCTGTGCAATTCGCCCAGGGCCGCAACCAGGGCATAGAGCCCCATGAACAAGGCGATCCATGCCGGGATATCCTGTGTGTCAGCCATTGCCTTTCCCCTTGCTATACCGCTGCCAGCCGCAGCATGCCGACCACTGCCAGCGCACCTGCCGCTAACAGCGTGACGACCGACCAGCCGCGATGCACCGCGCCCAGGTTCTTCAGCCACATGTGGAAGTAGATGTCCGCGTATTCAGGAACGGCCCGCGGTGGTCGCTGGGATACGAGGCTGTCCATTACGCCATCTTCGCAGCGCTGTTCTACCTTTCCGGAGCGCGCAAATGGCTGGTCGCCGGCGCGCTACTCCTGATTGCCGGCCCCAAGGTGCTCCTTCTCCTCCCGATCTGGTGGCTGGGCGTGTGGACGTGGAAGCGCGCGCAGCAAGGCCCCTTGCCGGCGGACAAGGCCGCGCTCGCCTTCTTCGGCTCCATCGCCGCCCACGCAATCTTCCGCTGGAGCTGGCTGCCGGTATTCTTCAAGGGCGCGACCTAAAGCCTGCTGGGCGTAGAACAGACGGTCCACTTGCTCGGCTTTTCTGACGAGTTCCTGTCCAGCTACACCATCGGCCCGCTGGTGACGCTGCACATACTTGGCGCACATGGGCTGGGCGTGCAGCTGGGCCGGGTGCTGGAACGCTGGCAGCCACCGATCCGCTGGACGGCGCAATCCACTTTCGCGCTCTACCTGCTGCATTATCCCATGCTGCGCTTTGCCGATGCTGCCTTCCGCCATGATGAAACCGACCCCTGGTAGGTCGCAGCGCTGGGCACCGGCGTGACCATCGCCTGCGTGGCGATCGGGCCGACGAGCGAGCGCACCAAGGGCAGGTGGAAGGCGCTGCTGCGCCCGATCTTCATGCGCTTTCCCGCAAGGGCGGCGCAACCGACCTGCCACGCCCCAAAGCCCAGCGTTGTCTTGCTAATTCAGGACGCTATTAAGGTTGCAATCGAAACCGCAATCCAGGGTCCGTTTTTCATGAAGCTTTTGCGCAGTTCACTTCTTGCCACCGCCATGCTGGCGCCAGCCGCACTGATGGCTCGCCCGATGACACCGGAAGACGTGGCCAAGATCGAATTCACCGCCACCATTGCCGTGTCTACCGACGGCAGCCAGATCGCCTACACCAGCTATTCCCGCCCTGACGTGACCAGTGGCGAGGAAAACGGCACCGGGACGCAGCAATTGTTCCTGGCAGACGGGCCCATGGCCGCGCGCGCTTACCTCCCCGAGGACGTGGCCGTATCAGGCATCGGCTTTTCTCCGGATGGATCGATGATCACTTACCTGTGGGCTGACGAAGGCGAGAAGCGCGGTGTGTGGGGCGTGCCGGTGAATGGCGGCGCCCCGCGCAAGCTCGCTGGCATCGAGGATGCCAATGTGGCGGCCTATGCCTTCGCCCCTTCGGGCGAGAGCGTGTACCTGCTGGCTGGTGCAGCGCCGGATGAACAGCGCGAGGAGGAACTGGCGCTGGGCTTCGATGCCGTGGTCTATGAAGAGGAGCAGCGCTTCAACCGGCTGTTCGTGGCGGCAGCCGGCACGGATGAAGTCGATCCCGAGCCGGAGGAGATCGACGTTCCGGGCCATGTGGATTCGATGCGGCTGGCGCCTGACGGCAGCTTCCTTGTCGTCACTGCCGCGCCCAGCACGCTGGTCGATGACAGCTATGTTTCGCGCAAGCCCTACATCATCGACATGGTGACGGGCGAAACCCGCGTGGTCGATACGCCGGGCAAGATCGGCGATATCGAGATTGCACCCGACAGCCGCCAGTTTTCGATGATCGCTGCGGTCGACGTCAATGACCCGGCAGCAACCACGCTGCACCTGGTGGACGTGGCAACGGCAAGCTACCGCCCGCTGAACGAAGGCGCGGCAGAAGCCGCAACCGACACCGAATGGATGGCTGATGGTCGCTTGGCGGTGCTGGTGGACATCGGCGCGCAAAGCGTACTGCGCTTTTATGCCGACGATGGCCGGATGCTGCGGGAAGTCGATCCCGAAGGCTTGATCCTCACCTCGATCGAACAAGGCGGCAACCGCATTGCGGTGGAAGCCAATTCCCCGATGCACCCCAACGAGTTGTTCCTGTTTGACGGCACCAGCTTCACCCGCTGGACTGATCACAACCCGTGGCTGGCCGAGATCGATTTCGGCCCACAGCGCACCATCACCTATACCGCGCGTGACGGGCAGGAGATCGAAGGCATATTGATCGAACCCGTCGGCGGCATTCCCTTCGAGCGGGCGCCGACGATCCTGAATGTCCATGGCGGGCCGGAATCGCATGATTCCAACGGCTGGGTCACTGGCTACGGCAGCCCGGGCCAGGTTGCCGCAGGCAAGGGTTATGCCGTGTTCCTGCCCAACTATCGCGGTTCGACCGGTTACGGCGTGGAATTTTCCAAGCAGCACCAGGGCAATTACACTGATCCGGAATTCATGGACCTGGTGGATGCCAAGTACGCGCTGGCGGAAATGGGCATTACGGATCCTGATCGCGTGGGCGTGACAGGCTCCTCCTACGGCGGATATGCCACGGCGTGGTCTTCCACCTACCACTCGCAGGAATTTGCAGCCGGCGTGATGTTCGTGGGCATTTCCAACCAGATTTCCAAGATGGGTACAGGCGACATCCCGTGGGAGATGTACAATGTCCATGCTCGCGAATGGCCGTGGGAAGACTGGCTCGGCGCGCTCGAAGTCAGCCCGATCTACCATGCTGAAAAGGCTGATACGCCGCTGCTGATCCTGCATGGCGAAGAAGACACCCGCGTTTCGCCGACGCAAAGCACCGAACTCTATCGCCATATCAAGATCCGCCGGCCTGATACGCCCTTGCGGCTGGTGTTCTATCCCGGTGAAGGTCACGGCAATGCTGCAGCGGCAGCGCGTTATGACTACAACCTGCGGATGATGGAATGGTTCGACACTTACCTGATGACAGGTGATCGTGACGCTCCCATGCCTGGACCGCGTCCCGAGCTGAAACTGGATGGTGAAAGCGAGGACTGATCATTCGCTTGCGATCCCAAGAAAAGGGGCAGCAAGTCGAACCAGGCTTACTGCTCCTTTCTTGCAAGCAAAAATCACTTTCCACTTTGGAAAGTTTTTGCTTGCCAATCTGGAAAGTGATAGGTAATCACTTTCCAGATTGGAAAGAAACCATGCCATGAAGAAGGATGATGCACTGGCTTCGCTGGAGGCAGTCAATAGGGCCAAGGCGCGCCTGGCTGCTGATGCCAAGTGGCCGTTCTGGCGCCATGCAGCCTACGGCTTGATCGAAGCTGCCATTGTCCTTTCGGTATCCTTGCCTTTCTCGGCCTTGCTGGCTGTGGCAGGCGGCGCGATCATTGCAACGCTGCTGGTGATCAAGGATGACAAGCGCCGCTATGGCATGTTCATTTCCGGCTGGCAGGGCGGCAAGCCGCGCCTTGTCACGCTGGGCATGGTGGCCTTCATCATCACCATGTTCGCCTTGTCCTTCACGACTCGCGGCCAGCCGTTCCCGGCGCCGATTGCGGTTGGCGCGGCACTGGCGACATTCATCGCTTGCACCATCGGCAGCTATTGGTGGCAGAAGCTGTACCGCGAGGAACTGGGCCATGGTGCAGCATGAGCAAGCCTGAAATCGATCCTGTCCTCCATCCCCCTGCGCGGCTGCAGATCGCTGCCTTGCTGAGCAAGGTGGACGATGCCGAATTCGCACGCTTGCGCGATATTTTGGATGTGAGCGATTCCGTGCTTTCCAAGCATCTCTCGGCGCTGGCGGATGCAGGCTATGTCGCGATCAGCAAGGCCAGGCAGGACGGCAGGCAGCGCACATGGGCCAAGCTGACGCATGAGGGCAAGCGCGCATTTGCTGCGCATTTGCAAGCCTTGCAGGATATCGTGAGTTGCGCTGACTTGCTGGCGGATGACGATGCCGTGGAAAGCAGCGCGCGCGCTCAGAAGGTATAGCCCACTCCCAGCACGCCCAGGAACTGGTCTGGCGAACCGCGCAGGCTGGTAAAGGGGCTCTGCCTTGCTGCACCAAGCAAGCGCGAATAGCCGACAATGCCGACGAGGCCCCAGCCGCCGTTGGTCAGGTCCCCGTCAAGATCCAGCCCCATCAGCAAGGTGGCACCAGCCTTGTTGAAGCCGCCTCCTGCCGGATCGAACACCGGCAGTTCGCCAGCGGTGGCCATGTTCTGGGCCTGGCTGACAGCGTAATAGTAGTCGCGGAACTTGCTGTCAGCATATTCCGCGCTCACCGTCAGCGATGCGGCAAGCGATTGGCTGAGCGGCGTGAAATAGGCAATGGATGGATCCACCACCATGCCCGAATGCGCGCCGGCAATATCCCAGCGCAGGTCCGTGCTGATGGTCAGGCTGTCATAGGGGTTGAGAACGGCCGGGAAGCTGATGCCTGCCGTGGGGCCGATTTCCACCGCCCTGTCCAGCTTGCCGAGACTGCGGACAACCGGGTCAGCAATCTGGTCAACCCTGTCCGTGCGCAGCCGCGCGGCGATGCCAAGGTCCAGCCCGGGGCCTTCCTTCGCATCAGCAATGAAATCCAGCGCCAGCCCGGCTGCACGCGGGTTGATGTCCACCCCGCCGATGGAACCCTGCACGATGGGCAGCGGGGTCAGGACATAGTCGTCCGATCCTGAGTATGACGGGTTCAATCCCACCCCCAGTCCGACTGACAGGTAATCGCCCGCATAGACGGTATCAGCATAGGGATCACCGCCAGTTTCCTGCCCAAGGGCAGGCATGGAAAGGGTGATGGCGGAAGCTGCGGCGAGCGCCGCGAATGTCTGTTTCATGCTGGTGAAACGAAGCAGTGGCAGCCCGGTTCCGTCAACCGCCTGCCTGCCATGCGGCGACAGCATCGATGGGGTAGAGCAGCATCAGCACGTTGAGGGTCAGGTTGTCGCGGATCACCGCCAGCGCCAGAAGTTCCAGGAACACGCCCAGCGCCACGCTGGCCCAGGGCGGCAGTTTAAGGGCGAGCAGGAAACCCAGCATCATCCAGCCGATATCGGAAGCGGAATTGACGATGGAATCGCCGGAGTAGCCCCAGCTGATCGTCACTTCGCGATAGCGGTTGATGACCATCGGCGTGTTCTCGGCAATTTCCCAGGCGCTTTCCACGAACACCGCGATCGGCAGCGCCCAGCGCGCTGGCTTGCCGCCGAACCAATGCCACTTGGTCCACAGCAGCCACGCAAAGAAGGCCATGATCAAGCCGTGGGTGAAATGGCTGGGGGCATACCAGTCAGTGATGTGCTGGCTGTTTTCGGATGACTGGACCACACCGTGCCACAGCTTGATCGCGCCGCATTCGCACATCGGCGGGCGGTCCATCGCGAACAGTATCGCAACCGCTGCCAGCGCGACTGCCAGCGCAGCAATCCATGCCTTGCCATCGGGCCAGAGATTTCCTTCGCTTTTCAATACCCTCTCCTGCCGCAACCGGTTTGGCGGGTTATGCTTGTTTCCTTCCCGAACTCCATTAGCAAGGAGCGATGAAGAGACTTTGCACAATCCTTTCCGCCGCGCTGGCCGCCTCCATCCTCTCGCCCCTGCCCGCCAACGCACAGGAAAGTGCCGGTGCGCAAACGGGGCAATCCCGCCAGCAGGATGCCTATTCCCGTCTCTATGACGAGATCGTGACCTCCGTCCCGCTGGAACCCGGCGTGCGGCAATTGAGCGTCGTGGCAGTGGACGAACTGTTCGCCACCGATGCCTTGCTGGCGCAGATCTCGCAGGAGAACCCCGATTTCCGCAAGGACATGATCGAAGTGTTCTTCCCCTACCTGTTGCAGATGTCGCAGCGTGTGCAACGTGAGTATCGGCCGGTCTATCTCGACACGCTTGAGCGGCAGCTATCCACCGAGGAAGCGGGCATGATGATCGAAGTCTTCTCCTCCGAAGTGGGGCAGAAGCTGATGGGCAATGTCTCGCGCAATTTCCGCGCCGAACGATCCGTGCGCGAGGCGCTGGATGAAGGGGACGTTTCGCGCGAATCGATCAGGGCAGACAATCGCGAAACCGCGCAGCGATCCGTCAGCCAGCTGTCACAGGACGACTTGCAGCAACTCGGTGAGTTCGCCCAGCGTTATCCGGGCCTTCTGGCCACGTTCCAACGGCTGAACCCGCACTTGCTGGAAATCCGCGTACGCATGGACAACGAACTGCCCACCGCCCGGGAAGAGCGCGTCTTCATCGAGCGGCTCGAAGCCGTTTATGCCGATTACGGCCTGGTCCTCCAGCCGCAGTAGCTTCGTGCCGCGCAGGCACCGCCTGACGACACTACAGCCTTGCGCCCATGATTGCGCCGCGCGCTCAATAGGGTAAGGCCATGCCCATGAGCGGGCGCACTTGCGATATTGCGATTGTCGGCGGCGGCCTTTCCGGCGGCCTGATCGCGCTGGCACTGGCCCAGTTGCGGCCTGATGTCTCGCTGCGCCTGATCGAGGCAGGCGATACGCCTGGCGGCAACCATCGATGGAGCTGGTTCGACAGCGACCTGACCGATGCCGGCAAGGCGCTGGTTCGTCCCATTCGCAAGACGACATGGGAAGATGGCAACCACGTGGCCTTTCCTGCCTATCGCCGGCAATTGTCCACGCCCTATTCCTCCATCGCCTCGCAAGACCTTGCGGCGGCCTTGCAGCGCGAACTGCCCGAAGGCGCGATCATGCTGCGCAGCCGCGTGACCGAAATCCGCGGCGATGGCGTGACGCTGGCAAGCGGCGAGCAAGTGACTGCGCGCACTGTGATCGATGCGCGCGGGGCCGTTTCCACGCCGCACCTTGCCGGCGGCTGGCAGGTCTTCATGGGCCGTCACCTGCGCTGCGCGACACCGCACGGCATCGCCCGCCCGATCATCATGGATGCACGGGTGGAACAGCTGGGCGGATACCGCTTCGTCTATGTCCTGCCGCTGTCCGCGCACGAGCTCTTCGTTGAGGACACCTATTACCAGGACACGCCGGAACTGGACCGTTCCGCGCTGTCCTCCCGCATCGATGCCTATTGCCGCCAGCACGCCTGGGACGGCGATATCCTGGGCTTCGAGACTGGCGTGCTGCCGGTGATCACCAGCGGCAACGCTGCGCGATACCTCGATTCCGTGCGCACCGAAGGCGTGGCCATGGTGGGTGCACGCGGCCTCTTCACTCATCCGCTTACCAGCTACACCTTGCCGTTCGCGGTGGAAACGGCGCTGGCGATTGCGGAGGATGCAGACCTGCCCGGCGACCAGCTGGCCGCCAAGATGGAAGCGCGCGCGCGTCGCCACTGGGCCGCCACCGGCTTCTATCGCCTGCTGGGCAACATGCTGTTCGGCGCAGCCCGACCGGACAAGCGGGTCAATGTCTTCCAGCGCTTCTACCGCATGCCCGAACCCCTGATCGAACGCTTCTATGCCGGCAAGTCCACGCTGGCAGACAAGGCCCGCGTGCTGGTGGGCAAGCCGCCTGTTCCGATTACCCGCGCGCTGGCCGCGCTCACCTCCTCGCGCCCCGCGCTTGAAACCCCTCCCCATGAAAGTGACGTGAAATGAGCAGTGCAGAAGGCCGCAAGGCATGTGTGATCGGTGCCGGTTTCGGCGGGATGGCGCTGGCCATCCGGCTGCAAAGCGCAGGAATTGCCACCACCGTGATCGAAAGCCGCGACAAGCCGGGTGGCCGCGCCTATTTCTGGCAGAAGGACGGCTTCATCTTCGATGCCGGCCCCACCGTCGTCACTGATCCTGATTGCCTGAAGGAACTGTGGGAACTGACCGGCCACGACATGGCCGAAGATGTCGAACTGATGCCGGTGATGCCGTTCTACCGCCTGAACTGGCCGGACGGGACGAACTTCGATTATTCGAATGACGAGGAGTCCTTACGCAAGGAAATCACCAAGCTCGATCCCGCGGACGTGCAGGGATACGAGGCGTTCCTCGACTATTCGGCCGGCGTTTACGAGGAAGGCTACGTCAAGCTGGGCACCGTGCCGTTCCTAGACTTCAAGTCCATGATCAAGGCCGCACCGGCGCTGGCCAAGCACCAGGCGTGGCGCAGCGTCTATTCGATGGTGTCGAAGTTCGTCCGCAGCGAGAAACTGCGCGAGGCGCTCTCGTTCCACACGCTGCTGGTGGGCGGCAACCCGATGAAGACAAGCAGCATCTATGCCCTCATCCACAAGCTGGAGAAAGATGGCGGCGTGTGGTGGACGCGCGGCGGCACCAACCGCCTGATTGCTGGCATGGTCCGCCATTTCGAGCGGCTGGGCGGCACGATCCGCCTTGGTGACGCGGTGGAGCAGGTGGAAACCGAAGGCAACCGCGCCACTTCGGTTCGCACCAAGTCCGGCTGGAGCGACACTTTCGATGCCGTGGCCAGCAATGCCGACATCATGCATTCCTATCGCGACCTGCTGGGCGGATCGGCCCGCGGCAAGGCCTATGCCAGGAGCCTGTCTCGCAAGACCTTCTCGCCCTCCTTGTTCGTGGTGCATTTCGGCATCGAGGGGACGTGGCCGGGCATCCCGCATCACATGATCCTGTTCGGCCCGCGCTACAAGGGCCTGCTCGATGACATCTATACCCACGGCGTGCTGCCGGAGGATTTCTCGATCTACCTGCACCACCCCACGGTGACCGACCCCGGCATGGCGCCCGAAGGCAAGAGCACTTTCTATGCGCTTGTTCCCGTGGCGCATCAGGGCAAGCTTTCGGTGGATTGGGACAAGGTGGGCCCGCAACTTGAAAAGCGCATCCTTGATGAAGTGGGCCGCCGCCTGATCCCCGACATCCATGACCGGATCGTGACCAGCTTCCATTACACGCCCAAGGACTTTAGCCAGGATTTGAATGCGCACCTCGGCAGTGCCTTCAGCCTCGAACCGGTGCTGACGCAAAGCGCATGGTTCCGCGGCCACAATCGCGACGATGTGATCCGCAACTTCTACCTCACCGGGGCAGGCACCCATCCCGGAGCAGGCATTCCCGGCGTTGTCGGCAGTGCAAAAGCCACGGCCGGGCTTATGATCGAGGATTTGTCACGCTAGGGTGTCCAGCGATGACCACCAAGTTCAAGCGCCTTGCCGTCTATTGTGGCTCCGCCTCGCCTGAAGACAGCCGCTACATCGAACTCGCCCGCGAGGTGGGCACCATGCTCGCAACCCGCGGGATCGGCGTGGTCTATGGCGGCGGCAAGGTGGGGCTGATGGGCGCGCTGGCCGATGCCGCGCTGGCAGCCGGCGGCGAGGTGATCGGCGTGATCCCGGACGCGCTGGAAGGCCATGAGCTGTCGCACCATGGCTGCACCGAGCTGCACGTGGTCGATACCATGCACCAGCGCAAGCAGGCCTTCACCGACCTTTCGGACGGTTTCGTAACCCTGCCCGGCGGGGTCGGCACGATGGACGAATTGTGGGAAGCGGTCAGCTGGGCGCAACTGGGCTATCACACGAAACCCGTGGGCCTTCTCAATGCTTTCGGCTATTATGACGGGCTGCTGGCCTTCAACAGGCAGATGGCGGAAACCGGCTTCGTACGCGAGGCCCATCGCGGTATCATCCTTGATGCCGGGACGATCGGGGGGCTGTTGGACAAGATGGCGAATTACACGCCCATCACCACCGTGCTGCAGATGCGGCGCGAGGACCTGTGAAGCGGCCGCGCACGCTGATCCCTTCGCGCCACGTGCGCGAAACTCCGCGGCAAAGCGGTGGCGGCCGCCCGCGCGAGGACCTGGTGAGGCTGGCCCGCGAATCCATCCAGAAGGGATCGAAGAGCTTTTCCGCCGCGTCGATGCTGTTCGATCGCGACACGCGAGACCGCGCCCACCTGCTTTACGCCTGGTGCCGCCGCTGCGATGATATTGCCGACGGGCAGGACCATGGCGGCGAACTGAAGCTGGACGGCAGCGATCCGCGTGACCGGGTGGAAGCCATCCGCGTGCTGACCCATCGCGCGCTGGATGGCCAGCCGACTGCCGATGTCGCCTTCGACGCGCTGGGACAGGTGGCGGCCGAGTGCAAGCTGACGCGTGAAATGGCTGATGACGTGATTGACGGCTTCGCCCTCGATGCAGCTGACTGGCGCCCGCGCACCGAGGGGGACCTGATGCGCTATTGCTTCCACGTGGCAGGGGCCGTCGGGGTGATGATGGCAAGGGTGATGGGTGTTCCCGCCAATGATCACGAGACGATGGACCGGGCCTGCGACCTGGGCCTGGCGTTCCAGCTGTCCAACATTGCCCGCGATATATGGGAGGATGATGCCGCAGGGCGCTGCTACCTGCCGCTGGAATGGCTGGTGGAGGCCGACATTCCGCCGGGCCAGCACATGAAGCCGCAGTTCCGCCCGCAGCTGGCTGCCATGGCCGCCCGGCTGGTGGACCTTGCCGAACAGCATGAAGCCGCCGCCCGGCTGGGTGCCGCGCAGCTCAGGTTCCGCCATCGCTGGGCAGTTCTGTCTGCCGCCAACATCTATGGCGCGATCGGGCGCGAGGTGCGCGAACGGGGCGAGGCTGCGTGGGACCACCGGGTACACACTTCCACCGCCGACAAGGTCAGGTTCCTGTGGCAGGGCCTGCGCGAGGCGCTGCGCGATCCGCAGCCAGTCGATCCCATGCCGAGGTGGACCCGCGGAGACCTGATGGTGATGGCGCGCATGGATGCCCCGCCCGCCCCCATGCCGACAACGCCGCTGCGTGACGAGGAAGTGCGCCCGGCGCGGCCGAGGGACTAGGCCCCGGCGGGCAGGCCTAGCCGCCCATGAATTCTGCCAGCGCGGCCTGTTCGTCTGCGTCCATGTGCAGGCCCAGCTTGGTGCGCCGCCACAGCACGTCTTCGGCCGTTTCGGCCCATTCGACTTCGCGCAAGTGCCTTACCTCCGCTTCGCTGAGGCCAGCGCCGAAATTGCGGCCCAGGTCCGCCCAGCTCCCGGCATCGCCCAGCCAGTTGATCGCATCGAGGCCATAGGCACGGGCGATGCGCGTGGCATCGCTGCGCATGAGGAAGGGATATTCACGCAGCAGTTCACCCACCAGCAGGCCTTGCGCATCGCGCGGGAAATCGCCGCCCGGCAAAGGCTCGCTGTCGGTCCAGCCCTTGCCCTCGAGCACCGGCAGGCGCTTGGCCAGCAAGTCCACCACCTCCTCTGCCACATGGCGATAGGAGGTGATCTTGCCGCCATAAATGCCCAGCAGGGGTGCACCTGCTTCCTTTTCGCTCAGCACCAGCCGGTATCCGCGCGTGGCGGCTTCGGGGCGGCCTTCACCGAAATCGACCAGGGCACGCACCCCGGCGTATGACCAGACGACATCGGCAGGCGTGATGTTGTGCGTGAAATAGCGGTTCACCGCGTCGCACAGGTAGCGGATCTCCTCCTTGTCCGCCTGCACGTCATCCAGCGACCCGTCATGTTCGGCATCGGTGGTGCCGATCAGGGTGAATTCGTCCTCATAGGGAATGGCAAAGCAGATGCGCGTGTCGGGCTGCTGGAAGATATAGGCAAAATCGTGGTCGAACAGCTTGCGCACCACGATATGCGACCCCCGCACGCGGCGGATACCGTATTTCGGGGTGAGGCCGGCCAGCTTCGCCAGGTCATCTGCCGCAGGTCCGGCGGCATTGACCACTGCATGGGCGCAAAAGCGTTCCCCGCCCGCCGTGACGTTCCACAGATCGCCCACGCGTTCCAGCGAAGTCACCGGGCAACGGGTGCGCACTTCCGCCCCGCGCTGCCGGGCATCAAGGGCGTTCAGCACCACCAGCCGGGCATCGTCCACCCAGCCGTCGGAATATTCGAAACCCCTGGTGCAATTGCCCTTCAGCGGCTCGCCCGCCGGGTGGCTGGAGAGGTTCACCGCATCGCTGTCCGGCAAGGTGCCCTTGCCGCCGATATGGTCATAGAGGAACAGCCCGGCGCGCAACTTCCAGTGCGCGCGCATCGCCTTGTTCACCGGCAGCACGAAGCGCATCGGGCGAATGATGTGCGGGGCGATTTCCCACAAGGTCTCCCGCTCGCCCAGCGCCTCGCGGACAAGGCCGAATTCCATGTATTCGAGATAGCGCAGCCCGCCATGCACCAGCTTGGTGGACTTGGACGAGGTGCCGCTGGCCAGGTCGCCCGCTTCCAGCAGCAGCACCCTGGCACCGCGCCCCGCGGCATCGCGGGCAACCCCTGCGCCGTTCACCCCGCCACCGATCACGATCAGGTCGAACGGGGTATTCGCGGCAGTGGTCACGGTACGATACGCTCCTTGGGAGGCTTCACATTCAGGCGGCGGAACAGCACGCCCTTTTCACTGTAGAGCACGAAAAGCAGCGCCAGGGTAGAACTGATCAGCAAGGAAAGCGCGAACGGCTTTGCCGTGCCATCGAAAGCCTGCCCGATCACAAGGCCCACCATCGCTGCGCCGAACATGCGGAAGAAGCTCTGCACACTGGAGGCAGCACCCGCGATATGTGCGAAGGGCTGCATCGCGATGGAGCCGAAATTGGCACCGAGGAAACCCAGCAGGCCGAGGTTCAGCGCCGTCAGCGGCAGGAACCACGAAAGGTCCCCCGGGCGGTAATGGCTTGCCCAGACCTGCACGGCGGAAACGGTAATGAAGATCAGCACGCCGGTATGCGACACGCGGCGCGCGCCGAAACGCATGACGATGCGCGAATTGGTGAGGTTGGCCACCGCCATCATCGCGGCCGTGCTGCCGAAGACGATGGGGAAACTGGCATCGCTGACACCGAAATGTTCGGAATAGAGCTGCTGTGCGGTGTTCACGTAACCGAACACGCCGCCCATCACCAGCATGGTGCCGATGACGTATCCGATGGACTGCCGGTTCACCAACGCATCATGCATGTTGCGGGCGATCACCGGGATGTTGATCTCCTGCCGGTTCTCAGGCGCGAGCGTTTCCGGCAAGCGGTAATAGACCCATATCGCCGCCAGCGCGCCGACAGCGGCAAGCGCCACGAAGATCCAGCGCCAGCCCGCCACCAGCTGCACGGCCTGCCCCATGCTGGGCGCGATCACCGGAACGGTGATGAATACCGCGGCAATCACGCTCATCAGCCGGGCCATGGCATCGCCTTCGTAAAGGTCGCGCACGATCGCCATCGGCGCCACCATCAGCCCGGCAGCCATCAGCCCGCCGATACCGCGCGCAAGCAGCACGAATTCGAAATTGTGGAGTAGCGCCACCAACAGGGAAAAGGCGGCGTAGAAGCCGAGCGACATCAGCAGGATCGGACGGCGGCCGTACCTGTCGGCATAGGAGCCGGGGATCAGGCAACCGATACCCATGGTGATCGAATAGACCGCCACCACCAGCTGGCGGCTGTTGCCTTCCATCGCGCCCAGTTCGCGCGCCATGTCGTCCAGCGCCGGCAACATCGCGTCGATGGACAGTCCATTCAGGCTCATCAGCAAGGCCAGCAGCACGATCAGTTCGCGCTTGCCCATCGGCATTGAATCAAGCGGGTCGGCGGTGCTGGTCATGCAGCGCCTCTAGACAAAGCCACTGGCCGGGAAAAGGCCAATTGCGGGCAACATATCCGGTCGCGGTGCCCCATTTCGCGGGATGACGGGCTGTGCGCCAAGCCCTAGATTGCCGGCATGGCAGAGCTTGCAGGTGACAATGGCGATGACGAGGAGGCCATCCTGGGCCTGCGCAAGATCATCCATGTCGACATGGATGCCTTCTTTGCTAGCGTTGAGCAGCGCGACAATCTCGAATTGCGCGGCAAGCCCGTGGCCGTGGGCGGTGCCGGCGGGCGCGGCGTGGTGGCTGCCGCCAGCTATGAAGCGCGCAAGTTCGGCGTGCGCAGCGCCATGCCGTCCGTCACGGCCAGGCGCAAATGCCCTGACCTGATCTTCGTACGCCACCGTTTCGAGGTGTATCGCGAGGTGTCGAACCAGATCCGCGGGATCTTCCGCCACTACACGCCGCATGTCGAACCCCTGAGCCTGGACGAGGCCTATCTGGACGTGACCGAGGATATCCGCGGCATCGGTTCGGCAACCCGCATCGCCGAGCTGATCCGGCAGAAGATCCGCGAGGAGACCGGCCTGACAGCCAGCGCGGGCTTGTCCTACAACAAGTTCCTGGCCAAGCTGGCGAGCGACCAGAACAAGCCTGACGGGCTGTGCGTGATCCGCCCGGGACAAGGCGCGGCCTTCGTCCAGTCGCTGCCCGTGCGCCGCTTCCACGGCATCGGTCCCAAGGGCGCGGACAAGATGGCCCGCCTCGGCATCGAGACCGGGGCGGATCTTGCCGCCAAGGATGCCGAATGGCTGCGCCAGCACTTCGGCAGCTTCGGCGATTACCTTTACCGCGCGGCCCGCGGCATCGACTTGCGCCCGGTACGCGCCAACCGCATCCGCAAGTCCATCGGCGGCGAGCGCACCTTCGGCGAGGATATCTCGGACGAGGATGCCTTGCGCGATACGCTGGAGCGGATCATCACCATCGTTTGGGACAGGATTGCCGAGAAGAAGGCGCGCGGGCGCACGGTGACGCTGAAGCTGAAATACAATGATTTCCAGCTGGCCACCCGCTCACGATCCCTGCCCCGGCCGGTCACGGACAAGCAGCTCTTTGCCGAAACGGCCCGCGCCATTCTGGAAGACGAAATGCCCCTGCCCATGCCGATCCGGCTGATGGGCCTGACGATCAGCAACCTGGAGCGCGACGGCAAGCCGCAGGAAGAACCGCCAAGGGACGATGCGCAATTGTCGCTGCTCTAGGCAGCTCTAGGCAGCTCTAGGCAGCGCTATTCCTCGTCCCAGATCAGCAGCGCCAGCCTGCGCGAGACCATCGGCGCGGTATCATGCGGCAACTCGTGGCGATGGAAGAAGCCGACCTCCACGATCTCGCGCATGTCCGGTCTCGGCGCACCCTTCACCTGCCCCACCACCACATGCACCTGGTTGCTGCCGCCGTAATAGGGCTCCTGCAACCGGGTGAGGAAGCGCGGCTCGTGCAGCGAACAATCCAGCTCCTCGGCAATCTCGCGCAAGGCAGTGCGGACCGGGTCCTCGCCCTTGCGCATACCGCCACCGGGCACCGTCCATTGCGGCGTGCCATAGGAATGGCGCACCAGCAGGATGCGCCGCTGTTCGTCCAGCGCGACGATGGAACAGCCGGTCAATTCCGCATTGAAGGTCCGCACCAGAACGGACCGCACGGTGAAGGCAAGGCGATAGAGCGCGCGGTGAAGCGGCTTGGGAATGGCCGACAGCAAGCTCAAGTGAAACAGGTGACAGGCTGTTGCGCCGCGCCCAGCAGGCGGGCGATGGGCAAGTCATGTTCGCCGGCCACCGCCGCATCGAACACTGCACGCTTGTCATCCCCGCGGATCACGAAGACCAGCGCATCGCTGTCAAGAAGTGCCGGGATCGTCAGCGTGATCCGGTCGAAAGGCGCTTCTGGCGGCAGCGGGTCGGGCGTCAGGCGGCGCACCGCTTGCGGATCTGCCGGATCGGGATCGGTATTGGGAAACAGGCTGGCGATATGCCCGTCCGCTCCCATGCCGAGCCAGCTGACCGCGAAATGCGGCGGCTGGGCATCTTCGCCAAGCGCCACGACGCGCGCTCCGACAGGCTCGAGCAAGGCGCGGATCTTGCCGGTGTTGCTGGCCGCATGGTCTTCCGGAACCAGCCGGTCATCGCCAGGCCATACGGCAATGCGCGAAAAGTCGAGCTCGCGCCTCGCCAGTTCCTCGAAGATCGGGAACGGGGTGGAGCCGCCCGGAACGGTGATCGCCACTTCGCCATCGCTGGCAGCAAGGGCCGCGGCGAGGCGGGTTTCCAGCCAGTCCGCAATGGCGGCCGCGCTGGCATTCTCGACAAAGCTGATGGTGGTCATGCAGCCAGCCATAACGCAAAGGCCGCCGGGACGCGATGGTCTCCGGCGGCCTTCTTTTTACCGCACCCCGTGGAGGGGGAAGGGGATCAGGGTGCGGCGGGGATCAATCCGGTCAGTGCAGCATGCTGGAGAGGAACCACACGCGTTCCTCTGCCTGGTCGGTCCAATCATCGATCATTCCGTCGGTCGCGTTGTCGCCGGCCTTGTCGGCATGCTCCTTCAACGCCTTCAGCCGCGTGACCAACCCGGCATTGTCATCGCGCAGTTCGGCGATCATTTCTTCGGCAGAAAGGCCGGTATTGTCCTGGTCGGCAATGCTGGTGTGCGAGACGACCGAGCCGATCGAGGTCAGCGTGTTCGCACCGTTCTTGCGCACGCGCTCGCCGATGGCATCGATCTGGCCCTGGATTTCCAGCGCCTGCTCGTCAAAGGCAAGGTGCAGGTCGCGGAAACGCGGCCCCTTCACATGCCAGTGGAAATTCTTGGTCTTGAAATATAGCGCGAGGTGATCGGCCAACAGGCCATTGAGGCCTTCGATCAGTGCGGTTTTCGAATTGTCGCCAGTGGTGGCCATGAGAAATCCCCTTTGCATTCGTGTTCGTGTTCACCCAACCAACGGCTGGAAACAGATCGAGTTTCACAAAAGGAAATGGTCAGTTTGATCGATTTTATCGATTGATTACAGGATGCCCCGTGCAGACAGGCCCAGGATGATGGCAATCAGGGCCGGCACGCCGGCAAGACCATAGGACAGCAGTTTCTGCGGAACGCGGGCTTCCCATTCACTCCCCGCCATGACGGCGGCGGTCAAGGCCAGCGCGCTGCCGATCGCACCGCCGGCGGCAGCCAGCACCGGCTCGCCTGTCTGCAAGGTCAGCGCAACGACCAGGAAGCGCGCAGCATCGGTCAGCTGGGCGGCAAAGATCACGATCGCGATCGCTCCGGCAGAGCGGGTGGGTTCCCTCGGCGCAGGGCCTGCACGCAGGAAGGCCAGCTCCAGCGCGGACAGCAGCAGCGCGATGGCCACGAACATCTGCTTGGTTTGCGGTGCGAGCATGGGGGCCAGCAGGGTTCCCGCCCACGCCGCGATGGCGGATGTGGCAATGGCACTGGCCCAGATGATCGCCAGCAATATGCCGCCCTTGCCCAGCGCCCCGGAAAGCCGCGCTGTGCGCACCTGCTCGCGCCCGGCAAGGGTCACGACAAGGCAGGCCATCAGGGTTAGGAAGAAGGCGGGCATGGCCCCTGTCTAGCGCCAATGGCCGATCATGGAAGCCCGTCGCTCAGTCAGCGAAGCAGCAGGACGACGCACAAACTGGAGCGGTGAAGGGAAGCCAATAGAACTAGCAAGCAATTGAATACAAATAATTTTCTGAAACTGACAAATTCAATGGCCCCCAATCTGGCCCCCAGCGCTCCGCGCTTCTGTGGAAAAAGACGAGGCGAGCCGAAACCATCTCGCCTTTCGTAGAGGCTGGCGTTTGGCATTGCGAACAATGGTTGGGCATGGCCAGTGAGAGCAAATCACCCACGAGCAAAGTGCCGCCACGGCACATCAAGGCAGAGGAAATTTTTCGGATCGCGGACAACTCGCAGCCGTCAACACGGCCGGAAAGGAACGGGTTGCCGTCCTCAGCTGACCTGGTTCAGGACTGTTCGCGGAGAAAGCCGGATGGGTATCAGGTGCGGGTCTGAAGGTTAGCTATTGCGGGTTTCGAGTTTGGTGCTCAAGAGCATCTGCACAATTGAGACCTATTCATGAAACTCTCCGGTGTTTGGTATCCGCTGATTTCTGATATTGGGAGACTATGGGTGGAAAGAACTGATCGGCCCATTCGCGTGACTTCCTTCGACGTAGCTGAAAAGGCCGGCGTCAACCAATCGACTGTCTCAAGAGCGTTGAACGACGATCCTGCAATAAAGGATTCCACAAAAGCGAAGGTCCGGACTGCTGCCGAGGCGCTTGGCTACTACGTCGACACCCGCGCATCGGCCCTGAGGCGGGACCGCACGGGCACGCTGGCAATCGTCGTCATCGGACGTCCAGGCACAGATGCACACGCAATCAATCCTTTCCACTACAGCCTGCTGGGAAGTATTTGCGCCGCGGCTGCCGGAAGGGGTTATCAGTCGCTGGTCTCTTTCCAGTCCGAGCCCACAGACTTTTCCGACCACTTCGTGCGCAGTCGCCAGGCTGACGGCCTGATCCTGATCGGCACGAGAAACAACGATGAGGCATGGGAATTCCATCGAGGCGGCGCCAACGCCGGCAAGGTCGCGATCTGGGGTTCGACGCTCGATGATCCCGGCAGCATTGCTTCCGACAATGTCACAGCTGGAAAACTGGCGGCGGAAAGACTGTTGGCTGCGGGACGCAAGCGGCTTCTCTTCGTCGGCGATATCGACGATCCGCAGCGCCAGTTTCGTGAGCGTTATTCGGGCTTTTGCGATTATCTTCGCGCGACAGGCCACACCGTTACCGATCCCGTCTTCGCAGACGGGCAGACGCGGTTCGATCAGGGCCGCGCTTCTGTCGCCCGGCTACTGGCTTCGAAATGCGAGTTCGATGCCCTCTTCTGCTGCTGCGATTCTCTGGCGCTGGGCGTATTGGATGGGCTGCGAAGCGCAAAGGTTCGCGTGCCGGAAGACGTCAGCGTGATCGGCTTTGACGGACTGGAAAGCGGCCTGCACTGCATACCGCCGCTGGCGACTATCCAGCCGGATTTTGGGGCAGCTGGCGTCATGCTGGTGGATGCGGCATTGGGCAGCATCGCGCCCGGCGAACAGCAACGGGTTCCGGTGAAATTGATAGAGCGTGCAAGTGCAGGGCCAGTTGCAAAGTGATCGATCTCCCGCGAAACTTCGGACATCGCCATGGCAAGAAGGGACAATGCTGATGCGTGGCGCAGGATTACGGCGAACACTGGCTCAATCCGGGATCGAGATTTCGCCCCTGGCATGGGGCATGTGGCGCACCACGGATACCGGGCAGCGCATCGAAGATATCGACCGGCTCCTGCACGCGGCGCTGGATTCACGCATTAACCTCGTCGACACTGCTGACATCTATGGCTTCGATGGTAGGTCTGGGTTCGGCTCGGCAGAGGAACTGCTCGGGCAGGTCCTGGCGGGATCTGCGGGATTGCGGAATCGCATTGTTTTGGCGACCAAGGGCGGGATCAGGCCGGGGTCCCCATACGATCAGTCACCCGCTTACCTGAAAGATGCGATCGATGCCTCGCTGCGCCGGTTGCGCATCGATCACATCGACATCTACCAGATTCATCGGCCCGATATCCTCGCCCATCCGCAGGAAACTGCGCGTGTCCTTGAAGACGGGCTGGCGAGCGGCAAGATCCGTGCCCTCGGGGTTTCCAACCACACGCCTTCGCAGATCGAGGCGCTGGCCGGTTTCCTTGATGCATCCCTCACCGTTACACAGCCCGAGATCAGCGCCCTGCGCATTGATTGTTTCGAGAACGGCGAGCTGGACCAAGCTATGGGCATGGGCCTCACGCCGCTGGCGTGGTCGCCGCTTGGCGGCGGGCGGTTGCTCAATCCGCAAAACGAACGCGAGCTTGCCGTTGCCAGCTCTCTCGATCGCTTTGCCCACGACCGCAATGTGAGCCTGCCCGTCGCGGCCTATAGCTGGCTGATGGCGCATCCGGCGGGCATTGTACCCATTATCGGATCACAAAATGCGGATCGGATTGCCGAAGCGGTGCAGGCGCTCGACGTGGAATGGTCTCGCGGTGAATGGTATGAGGTGTTCACCGCAGCGCGCGGGGCGCCCTTACCCTGAAGGCCCGCCGGACGCCGATGTGGCGAGGATGGTCCAGCCATAACCGTCCAGATACAAAGCCTCGTCTGCCTGCGCGGCCCCTTCGCCGAAGAGCAAGCTTGAACCGGAGAAATCGGCCATGCAGTCGTCCAGCCGCTTCTTCGCCCTGCTAAAGTTGAAGACGCAAAACAGCCTGTCTTCTCCGTCCGAGAGGCTCCAGGCGAGGACGTCACGGTCAGTCTCCAGCAGCGCAAGACTGCCCGTTCGCACACATCGACAATTGCGGCGCCATGCGAGCAGTCTGCGATAGAGGTTTAACAATGATCCTTCGTCGCCGGTCTGCTGGTCAGCGGCCTTATCGACATGCGCATCGCCAATCGGCAACCAGGTCTTCCCCGCCTCGCTGAACCCTGCATTCGTGCGTCCCGCCTCCCACACCATCGGTGTGCGACAACCGTCGCGGCCCTTGCCCCTTGGCCACATGGCGATGCCTTCAGGATCGCGCAGTTCCTCGAAGGTCAGTTCGACCTGCTCAAGTCCCAGTTCTTCGCCCTGATAGATGCAGATCGGCCCCGGCAGGCAGGCGTGAAAAGCTGCAAACATGCGCAATTGCGCGGGATCGGGCTGTCCGCCGGTCCACCGCGTAGCAACGCGCGGCACGTCGTGGTTTCCGATAGCCCAGACAGGAGTCCCCTCGCCTGCTTCGATCCATGTCTGCAGGATGGCGCGCAGGCGTTCGGGTGAAGCGTCGGGCGTGAGCAGGTCGAAACTGTAGGCCATGTGCAACAGCCCGTCCCCGGCGGTGTACTCGATCTGGCGCTCCATGCCCTTGTCGTCGCCAATCTCGCCCAGCAGCAATCGGCCACCGTAACACTCCGCAAGCTGGCGCAGCCGGGCGAGGAAAGGAAGATTTTCGGGTTGGCTGCGGCAATGGACATGCGCTTGCCAGTCGTGCGGCTTGGCCCCCTGCCAGCCGTCCTTGCGCACCGGATTGTCCTCCAGACCCGGACTGTGAAAGTAGAAGTTGCAGACGTCGAGACGGAAGCCGTCGACCCCAAGATCGAACCAGAAGCGAGCAATGTCCAGAACGGCGTCCTGCACCTGCGGGTTGTGGAAGTTTAGGTCCGGCTGCGAGGCTAGGAAGTTGTGCAGGAAATACTGGTGGCGACCGGAGTCCCAGGTCCACGCAGGACCGCCAAAGACCGAGAGCCAGTTGTTCGGCGGTGAGCCATCCGGTTTTGCATCGGCCCAGACGTACCAGTCGGCCCTTGGGTTGCTGCCGTCCGCCCTGCTCTGCACGAACCATGGGTGCTGGTCCGACGTATGTGACCAGACGTGGTCGATGATCACTTTCAGCCCCGCAGAATGGCATTCGGCGAGCAAGTTGCGGAAATCGTCCAGCGTACCGAAGATCGGATCGACGTCGCGGTAGTTCGCAACATCATAGCCAAAGTCCTTCATCGGACTGGGGTAGAAGGGCGAAATCCAGACAGCGTCCACGCCCAGCGCGGCAATGTAGTCAAGACGCTGGCGGATCCCTTCGAGGTCGCCGATACCGTCGCCGTTGCTGTCGTGGAAAGAGCGCGGGTAAATCTGGTAAATGGAACAGCCGTCGAACCATCGGCTCAGGCCAGGACCTTTCCCCTTCATGTGGCTTGCTCATCGCTGTCGGGCGCCTCGAACTTGCTGCAAACCATATCCATGGCACGCTGCTGGCGAAGGATCGCCTCGCCTTCTGTTGGTAGCGGTGTGCCATCCGTAATCGCCTCGCAGACCGCTTTCAGCTGGTGCGCGAAGGTCGTGCCCGAACCCAGATCGAACGTCGCTATCTGCTTTCCGTTGAGCACGATACGACTGCCATCGTGCGGCGCGAGCGGGTTGGCGAAATCCAGCACGCCGCGCGAGCCCGTAACCCGCAGGCTGCGAACAAGCGGCTGCCCCGGTGCGATGGATGTGCGAAACCGACCGACGACACCTGAGGCAAAACGCAACTGCCCGGATACCGTCTCGTCCACCCCCGAAGCTGCTTTCGCGACCTCCACCTCCAGATGCGCAATCGATGTCGGATCGACGCTTTGCAGCCAGTGCAGCGGGTAGCATCCCAGATCGCGCATCGCGCCGCCACCAAGTTCGGGATTACGCTGAATCAACCCCTGATCGACCGGCAATTCGAGACTGAATTCGGCGTCGACTTCCTCGATCTCGCCCAGCTCGCCGCGGCCGAGGACTTCAAGGAAACGGGCGAACGCCGGGTGATAGCGATGGTGCAGCGCCTCCACGATCCGGACGCCGTTCTCCCTGCCCGCATTCAACATCGACTTCGCTTCGTCTGCGTTCATGGCGAAGGATTTTTCAACCAGCACGTGCTTGCCTGCCTGCGCAGCCGCGATGGTCCATTGTGCATGGTGAGTGATCGGCAGCGCGACATAGACGATGTCGACATCCGGCGAATTGATTACCGCCTCGTATCTCTCGCAGGCCTGGGGAATATCGTGACGTAGCGCAAAAGCCCGTGCCGTGTCGCCGGATCGCGCGCCGATGGCGGTGACGCGCGCCCGCTCCAGATCACGCGATGGCTCGATGATCGCACTCGGCGCGATCTTCGCGGCTCCTAGGATGCCAATCCGTAGTGCGTTCGTCATGCCGTCCCTGCCTCGCTCTCTCATCCCAAGCCAGCAGCCGCGCCGACAGCCTTCGGAGTAGCAACGGCACAGGTTTATTGCAATCGATTGTAATTTCGCTTACCCGAGGCAATCGGGAGAGAGAATCAATGCTAGACGATCGCAAGCCACACCTGCCTATCCGGCAGATTCTGAGCATGAATCTGGGGTTCTTGGGCCTGCAGTTCAGCTTCGGGCTGCAGCAGGGCAACATGGCACCGATCTACTCGTTCCTCGGAGCGCAGGAGAGCGAGTTGCCGATGCTGCAACTGGCCGGACCTATTACTGGCCTCGTGATCCAGCCAATTGTCGGGGCGCTCAGCGACCGCACCCTGTCACGCTTCGGGCGCCGCACCCCCTATTTCCTGATCGGTGCAATCATGTGCGCGGTGGGCCTGTTCTTCATGCCGCTGTCAGCCTCGATCATGTCAGCAATGATCTGGTTGTGGATCCTCGATGCCGGCAACAACACCACCATGGAACCCTATCGCGCCTATGTTGCAGACCGGCTCAACCCCGAACAGCGACAGACGGGCTTCCTCACCCAAAGCGCCTTTACCGGCCTCGCCCAGATGCTGGCCTTCCTGACACCCTCGTTTCTCGTGCTGCTCGGCATGGATCGCGACTGGGTGGACGAGCACAACATTCCCTATACCGTGCGCTCCGTCTTCTGGTTCGGAGCGGCGCTCTCGCTGATAACTATCGCCTGGTCGGTTTGGCGCGTTCCTGAACTACCGCTCACCACCAAAGAGCGCGAATGGATCAAGGAACAGCCCAAGGGCTTTGGCGCGACTTTCAAAGAAATAGGCTCGGCAATCCGCGAAATGCCCTCCCCCATGCGCAAGCTGGGGGTGATGATGCTTTTCCAGTGGTTCGCCATGTCGGGCTATTGGGGTTATGTCATCTATTCCATCAGCCGCAGCGTCTACGACACTTCTGATCCCACCAGCGACGGGTTCCGCCAGGCAGTGCTGACCAATGGCGAGATGGCAGCATTCTATAATGGTATCGCCTTCCTTGGCGCATTCGCCATGGTTCCGATTGCCAAGCGTATCGGAGCAGGCCCGCTGCATGCCCTGGCGCTCGTTGCTGGCGGCGTCAGCATGTTGCTGCTGCCGGAAGTATCCGACAAGGCCATACTGTTTGCGGTGATCCTCGGAGTGGGGCTTGCCTGGGGCAGCATCATGGGCAACCCCTACGTCATCCTCTCCAACTCAATCCCGGATGAGCGGGTTGGTGTCTACATGGGAATCTTCAACATGATGATCGTCCTGCCGATGCTGCTGTTCGCATTCATCATGAGCTCGCTCAACCTCGGGATCATCAACATCGGGCTCGGCGTGTATGAGAATGTTTTGGGCAACGATCCGCGCAATGTCCTGCGCGTTTCCGGCGTCTGCATGTTCGTGGCCGCTTTTGCCGTGCTCTGGGTACGCGAAGGCTGGCGCAAGGTTGCTGACGATCAAACCAGCGAGGCAGCAGCCTGAACCATGTCGAAGTTCCACGTTCTTCACAGCCATGAGGCCAGCCTTGTTGTCGAGCAGGGCGAAGATGGTTCACTGATCTGGCGCCATTGCGGGGCACGGGTCGATCCTGATGGCATAGTGCCGTTGGCAGATGCACGCGGACCGGCCTCGTTCTCGCTTGATTGCGATGTGCCGCCGATGGGCGTCCTGCCCGGCGGAATCGGGAGTTTCGGGCCCTCCGCTCTTGCGTTGCGGGGCACGGACGGCGTGGCGCTCACTCTCGCGCATGGCCCGTTCGAGGTGATTGCTGACGAAGGCTCGCTGGAATTCACCGCCACTGACCCGGCCAGCGGGGCGTGTTTCCGGCAGGAAATCGCCGTATTGGAAGGCGGCGCTTTCCGCTTCGTCGCCGAAGTGCGCAACGATGGCAGTGAGCCGCTGGTGGTGGACAGCCTTGCGAGCGTCACCCTGCCGCTGCCTGCGCAATCGCGCCAGCTCGTCTCGTGGCGCGGGCGGCACAATGCCGAACTGGTCGAATGTATCGAGGTTATGCCTCAGCATCGCTGGGAACGCCGCACGCGGCGTGGGATCAGCGGGCATGGCGGCCCACCCGGCGTCTACGTCCTGGGCGAGGATGCCGGCTGGCATTCCGGGCTCGCCATCGCGGCGCAGCTCGTCTGGTCGGGCGACAGCAGCCTTGCCGTTGAGCGCGACGATGAAGGCTTCTGGACGATCTCCGCCCGCGCAAGCCTTGCCGGGGGAGAGATCGTGTTGGCGCCCGGCAAGGTATACCGGACGCCTGCTGCGCTCGTTGCGATTTCCAGCCGTGGCCGCAACGGTGCGATGGCGCAGCAGCACGGTGCCGTGAGGGGACTGATGAACTGGCCGAGCGGCGAAATGCGCCCTCGCCCTGTCCACCTCAACAGCTGGGAAGCCTGCTATTTCGACCACAACCATGCGCGGATCATGCAACTGGCGAAGGCCGGCGCCGACATCGGTATCGAGCGCTTCGTGCTGGACGATGGCTGGTTCAAGGGACGGCGTGATGACACCGCCGGGCTTGGCGACTGGGAGGTTGATCGCGCCATTTATCCGGACGGCCTCGTGCCGCTCGCGCAGGAGATAGAGCAGCTGGGCCTCGAGTTCGGCCTGTGGGTCGAGCCCGAGATGATCAACCCCGATAGCGACCTTTACCGGGCACACCCCGATTGGGCGCTGGCACAGCGCGGCACTGCCGGGCCGACCGCACGCAACCAGTTGGTGCTGGACATGCGCAAGCCCAAGGTGCGCGATCACTTGTTCGAGCGTCTGGACGCGATCCTGCGCGAAGTGCCGGTTGGATACCTGAAGTGGGACCACAACCGCGATCACACGCCGTCGGGCGGGACAGCGCAGACGCTGGGTACTTACGACCTGCTGCAACGCCTGCGCGCTGCGCATCCAGCCGTCGAGATCGAAGGCTGCGCGGGCGGCGGCGGACGCAGCGATGCGGGCATGGCGCAATATGTGCACCGCTTCTGGACCAGCGACACCATCGACGGGGTCTCGCGTGTTACCATGCAGCGGGGCTTTCTCGCCTTCCTGCCGCCGGAGATCATGGGCTCGCACGTCGGTGCCAGCCCCGCGCATGCCACCGGGCGCAGCCAGTCGATGGCGTTCCGCTGTGCCATGGCCGCAATGGGACACCTTGGTGTCGAGCTTGATCCTGCTTCGGTTCCTGAGACGGATCGCATCGAACTCGCCGAGTGGATCGCCTTCTACAAGCAATGGCGCGACCTGCTGCATGGACAGCAGGTGATGCTGGGCACCGGCAGTGACGGGCTCGTCTGGCAGGCGCAGGGCAATGCCGAGCGAAAACTGTTGTTCTGTATTCGCACCGATCCGCCACAAGACCGACGGCCGCAGCCGCTCACCCTGCCATTTGCGGCACAGCAGGACAGGTGGAACGTGTCGCTGCTGAAGATTGCCGAAACACCGGAGCACCAGCCCCCACGGGCAAACATGTTCGCGCCATTACCGAGCAAGCCTGTGCCCCTTTCCGGAAGCTGGCTGGCCGAGGCCGGACTGCCGATCCCCGCCATGAAGGCCGAGAGCGTCGCCGTCTTCCTGCTGGAAGCCTCCACTTTACCAACCAAGAATAGCAAAGCCTGCCAGTGAACATGCAAACAGACCTTGAAGCAGGCCCGGCGGCACGGCCCGCCATTTCGCGCTGGCACATTGCGAAGCCCTGGCAGGCTGCGGAATTGCCGGTCATTTCGGCAGCGGATGTCGCGCCAATCATTCCGGGGATCGACCTGTGGGATTGCTGGCCGCTGCAAAACGAAGACGGTTCGACGGCCCAGATCGGTGGCGCGCAGTTCTGGTTCTTCCTCGCGGCCCCTTGCTTCGATGATCCGGTGGAACGCCACTTCCATGCCCGCATTCGCCTGCTGAAACGGCACGACGGCGTGTGGACCGATCTGGGCAATGCCATGCCCGACGGCTTCTCGCCCGGTCATGCCGAATGGGCCGGATCGTGCATGCTGGATGCGGACGGAAAAGGCGTCACGCTGTACTTCACCACCGCCGGCTACCGCGGGCAAGGACCCGGCTTTCAGCAGCGCATGTTTGCCAGCCGGGGCACGCTGGATGCGTCAACCGGTCCGGGAAACTGGCAGGAATGCATCGAGCTTTTCCGTCCAGACGGCATGCTGTTCCAGCCTGCCAACAAGGCGGAAGGCGCACCCGGCACGATCAAGGCCTTTCGCGATCCGGCCTGGTTTCGTGACCCCGCTGACGGACAGGCCTACGTGCTGTTCACCGGCAGCGCGGGGTGGAGCGATGATCCCTTCAACGGGCTGGTCGGATTTGCCAGCGAGACTGACCATGGCTGGGAACTGGGCCAGCCGCTGATCGAGGCGGTGGGCGTCAACAACGAGCTGGAACGCCCGCACATCGTGATGCGAGGCGGCCTGTACTACCTGTTCTGGTCAACCCAGCGGCACACCTTTTCTCCCGAGGTCACAGCCGGTCCCAATGGCCTTTATGGCGCGGTGGCAGACAGCTTCACAGGTGAGTGGCGGCCGATCAACGGCAACGGGCTGGTGGTCGCCAATCCGGCCAGCGAACCGACGCAATCCTACAGCTGGTGGGTGACCGGCGAAGGCGAGGTGTGGAGCTTTATCGACTATTGGGGAATGCGCGGCCGCACGCTGGGCGACCATCCCGAATTGCTGCGCAGCCAGTTCGGGGGGACTCCAGCCCCGCGCTTCAGGCTGGCGTTCGATGGGAACAGCGTAACCCTTGCCGCCTAGGCGCTGGCCCTGACGATAAGTTCTGGCGACATGACAAGCGCCTCTGCCTCCGTCCCGGCGAGCCTTTGCATCAACCGTTCGACCATTTCCGCTGCGCCACCGGCGATGTTCTGACGTATCGTTGTCAGTTGAGGTACCGTGTGGCTGGCAAGCGGCAAGTCATCGAAGCCGATCACCGCGACATCGTCGGGCACCTTGATGCCGCGCTGGTCCAGCAGTCGGATCGCGCCCGTCGCGATCGTATCTGAAGCTGCAATGATACCATCGACACCCCGCTCGAGAGCCGCGAGGATTGCCGTCAGTTCATCGCTCATCTCTTCCATGGAAAGGTGGACGGGCAACTGCCGAAGATCCCCAAATCCGTGATCGGCAACAAGGGCCGCTGCGCCGTGATAGCGTTCCTCGATTTCGATACCGGTGGTGTCCCCCAGGAACAGCAGGTTGCTCCGCCCCTTGCCGATAAGGAATTCTGCGGCAAGCTGACCACCCGCTCGGTTGTCCGAACCGACGCTGCAATGAACCTGCCCGTCGCGATGACTGCCCCAAACCACCAGTGGGCGATACTCGCCAGCAACCTCCTCAATGACGTCGAACTGGTCCGACTGGCCGATCATCAGCACGCCATCAATCATGCCCGAACTCACGATCCGCTCCAGCCATGCAGGATCGTCCTGCGGAATGGCGCGCGACAGCATCAGGTCATAACCCCGTTCGGTCAGCTCGTCCGCCAGCGCGCCGAGCAAGGTCATGAAGAAGGGGTCCGAAACATGCTGTCGCCGATCATGGCCAAGCGGGATCACCACGGCGATCACACCGGTCTCCTGCCGCCGCAGCTTGCTGGCCATCTGGTTGACCCTGAAGCCATGCTCTCGCGCAAGGGCCTGTATCCGGTCCCGCGTCTTGGCATTCACCACCGACTTGTTGGCAAGCGCCCGCGACACCGTCCCCGCCGAAACGCCGGCGATGGCAGCCAGTTCGGCGATGTTGCGAATGCGCTTTGGCGAGGAACTGCGGTTATCAGAGGTATCTGTCATCTTGCCCCGTGACTAAAACACTTGGCCGATAATTGCACTGGTTTTGCCACAATCGATTGTGGCATTATCGAACCTTGCGATTGCACGAGAGAAAGCCTTGCGCCCCAGCTACCATTTCACGCCCGAGAAGAACTGGCTGAGCGATCCGAATGGCCTGGTTCACGACGGGCGGGACTGGCACATGTTCTACCAGTACAACCCCAATGACGAGGATTGGGGCGACATGTCCTGGGGCCATGCAATGAGCGCGGACCTTGCCAGCTGGCAAGAGCTTGAACCGGCGCTATTGTGCGATGACCGGGAGATGGTTTTCTCCGGCAGCGCCGTGATGGACCCAACCGGAACCGCCGGACTGGGCCATGATGCAATGATCGCCCTGTACACGGCGTGTTCTCGGGCGGAGCCGGTGCGACAGACGCAGGCTCTCGCGTGGAGCAATGACCTTGGCCAGAACTGGCAACAGCTTCAGTCCAATCCTGTCCTCGACTTAGGCCTTGCCGATTTTCGCGACCCCTTCGTCTTTCGCCACGCCGCAAGTCGGAGCTGGATCATGGTGGTCGCCCGGTCGACCGAGCAGGCGGCTGAGGTGTATCGCTCGCCCGACCTCCAGAATTGGGAACTGGCCTCAACGATCTCCGGCATGAGTGCAACCGGTCGCGTGTGGGAATGCCCGACCCTTATCGAACTTCCGGTCATCGGGACGAACCGCTCCCGCTGGCTGTTCAAGGTGGACGCGCTGCACGATGCACTGGGTTCTGGTGCGCTCTACCGTGTGGGCGATTTCGACGGTCGCAACTTCATTCCCGACGGCGACTGGCAAGTCCTCGACCATGGGCGGGATTTCTATGCTGCCATCGGCTGGAACGGCCCAAGAGACGATCAATCGCGGCCCGCATGGATTGGGTGGATGGGCAACCACGCCTACCAGGCGCGTCTTCCCAGGAAGGGCTGGCGTGGCGTGATGAGCCTGCCGCGCCGGATGGAACTGCGCGAAAGCGGCAACGAATTGCGCCTTGCCCAGACGGTCGAACCTTCGATCTGCAACCTGTTCGCTGATCCCGTTGCGATGACGGGCGACGAGACGACGGTGCCGGTCGCGTGCCGGATCGATCTGGCTGGCGACTTCCATGGCCAGTTGCATCTGGACGACAGCGGAGACAGCCGATTCACGGCGTTGGCGGACAACCAGCGATGGCAATTGCTGCGCGAGGACACGGCCCTCCCGTTCCTCGATGCCCGATCAGAAATGCAGCGCAGCGATGACGGGTTGAGCCTCTGGATCGACAGCGAAACGATTGAAGCGATCAGCTATGACGGCACGCAATGCGCCAGCTTCCAGCATCGTCCTGCCAGCGCGGCGCTGACCCTCGCCACAGACTGTCCGCAATGCGTTTCAATCGCCCGGCTGCGCTGAAGTGGCGCGCCGCCCGAGTTCGATGGCGCCGGTGATCCCGGCATCGTCACCCAGGCCCGGCACGACGATGTAGTCGCTCAGACCCGGTATGAGGCGCGGATGTTGGAGATATCCGCCTAGCCGCACTTCCACTTGCCGCCGGACCTCCTCGATCAGGCCCGGCGCCTTCATCACCCCGCCACCGAAGATCAGACGATCCGGCATGTGAAGGAGCACCAGCGTCTTGGCGAAATCGGTCAGATAGGAAGCAATCAGCGGCACGGCATCGCTGTTCTTGTTGCTGACCTGATCAAGCGATGTGCCCCAACGATCAATGATCGCCGGACCGCAGACCAGCCCTTCCAGGCAATCACCATGAAACGGGCAGCGCCCGGCAAAGGGATCGCGCACCGTGTCATGGGGAACATGGATATGCCCCGCCTCAAGGTGCGAAATGCCGCCCCGCGCCTGTCCGCGGTGGAGGATGCCGGTGCCGACGCCCGTGCCCACCGTGGTATAGGCCAGCGTATCGCATCCTTGCCCTGCTCCTGAGAGCCACTCGCCAAGCGCAGCGCCGTTTACGTCGGTCTCGACCATGATCGGGGCATCGAATGGCTCAAGCGCATCATGGAAGCGCGCGCCGCTCCAGCCCGGCTTGGGGGTGGTGGTGAAGGTTCCGTAGGCGGGCGAGGACGGATCGATATCGATCGGGCCGAAGCTGGCGATGCCGAATCCGGCAATCGGGCCATGCCGATCCTGCGCGGACATGAAGAACTGCCGCACATCGGGAAATGTCTCGGCAGCGCTGCGGGTATCGATCCTTGCGCGTTCGACGATGGTGCCATCCGCACGCGCCAGCGCCAGGACGAACTTCGTACCACCCGCTTCGATGGCGCCGATAAGCTGCTGCGTCATGCGGCACCTCCTATCCCGGGGTCACCAGGTGCGACGTCGAAAGCAATGGTCAAACGCTCTTCTCCTTCAAAGGGTATCGTCCCGTGCCAGCTGGTGGAGGGAAACAGCGCCAGCCGTGCAGGCTTTGGCGTGATGTAGTGCAATGGCTCCAGCCCAAGGCCAAGTTCCGGCGGAGGCAGGCCGATTGCCAGATCCCCAGCATGGTCCTCTCCCATCTGCCGGGGCAGCGCCACATACAAAGCCGAGCTGGCCCAGCCGCGTGGATGTGTGTGGGCACTGTGGTGTCCTCCACTCGCCAGCCGCACCGACCAGCTGCCGGTGAAACGGATATTGCCCGGCTTGCGACCGAGGAGCGGATGCCCGGCATCGTCAGGCGGCAGCCTGTCGCGCCAGCCTTTCACAGCCTTTTCGATCTTTCCACGCAGCGCGCCGATAACCGGATCGTGATGCAGCAAAAGGTTCCTGTCGGTCTGGGTTCCGCCGCGAACGGACTGCTCGGGATAAGGCGCATCCATATTGTGCAGATCCCGCAGGAACGCAGCCAGCTTGCCAAGTGCGTTTTCGCCTAGCGGCAGGTCGACATGGCTCGCGAATAGCGGCTCTCCTTCCAGCCAGCCTTGCCGGGTATCCTCGGTCAACCTCCAGGCCAGGCTGCAATATGGCCAGAACTGGGGCGCCGCCGGTGTCGAGAGCCGCCGTTCGGCAATTGCCGCGGCCAGGCCGGGTTCACCGTTGCGCAGGTAGTGCCTGACGCGGAGCAGGTCGAAGCCCGGATCGTCGATCTTCTCCAGTCCGGCGAAAACCGCATCATCGCCTGCCGCCTGGCCGCTTTCGCAGGAAAGGTATGCCCGGGTCAGGTGTACACCTGACGCATCCGGAAAACGCGCTTCCATCAATTGCTGAACGCGTTCCGCACGCTCCCATTCATGCGCTGTCGCCAAACGGTGAAACCACGCGATATGTAGTGACAGGTTGCCGGGTTGCGCCACACAGGCGGAAGCATAGGCGCGTTCAGGATCGTCATCGCCGCGCGTTGCCCGCAATGTGGCAAGTGTTGACTGCCCCTCCAGCCATGCAGGATCGCGTTCAAGCAAGGCCGTCAGCAGCTTCTCGGCACGGGCGCCCTGCCCTTCGGAAACCAGCGCGAGCAGGAAATTTCGCAGCACCTCGCGGTTGCCGGGGTTGAGCTGCACAGCCCGCTCGAACAATTCTACCGCCGGTCGCCAGCTTTCGTAGGCAATCTGTGCCCGCATGAAAGCCGCCAGCGGGTGATCGGGTGCCTTGCGGGTCGCGTCGGTGATTGCTCGCCAGCCTGCCTCGAGATCCTGCGCAGCGTAGGCAATCCGCGCCCGCTCGAGCAATCGCTCCGTGTCCATGGCAACCTTGCCGACGTTCACACCGGAGGAGCCTTGCAGTGCCTGTCGATGAACTGCTGGTGGGTCGGCTGTTTGGCTGCCTCGGCCGTCATCGCCGCTCGCAGCTTGCCCAGCCATTCACCAGCGGGCTGGTCTCGATATCCTGCAACAGGATCGAAGCGTTCGGGCACATTACCCTGGCCGATATGCACGGCGTGCCAGCTGGGAGGGCCAAAAAGATCCATGTCCCGGGCGATATGACGGCCATAGCGGCGGAAATGCTCGATTTTGAACGCGAGCGTGTCGGGAATCTCCATGTCCCGACAGTAACGCCAAAGCTCGCTGTCATCGCGCTCTGTCAACTTGTAGTGCAGCACCAGAAAGTCACGGATTCGCTCGAATTCGGTGCGGGCAATGTAATTGTACTCGTCGCGCACCATCGGATCGAAATCGCGATCCGGAAACAGCGCGAGAAGTTTGGAAATGCCCGCCTGGATCAGGTGCAGGCTAGTCGATTCCAGCGGTTCCATGAATCCACTGGAAAGCCCGATGGCGATAACGTTTCGGTCCCAGAACTTGCGCCGCATGCCGGTAGTGAAACGCAACAGGTTCGGGTCCGCCAACGGCTCGCCATCGAGATTGGCCCGCAATGTCTCCAAAGCGCCATCGTCATCGATGAACTTGCTGCAATAGACATAGCCATTGCCGATTCGATGCTGGAGCGGAATGCGCCATTGCCAGCCCGCCTCGCGCGCCGTCGAACGGGTGTAGGGCGTGAACTCGCCGCCATGCGTGCACGGCATGGCCACAGCCCGATCACATGGGAGCCAGTGCGTCCAGTCTTCGTAACCCGCTTTCAATGCGCCTTCGATCAACAGCCCGCGAAAGCCGGAGCAGTCGATAAACAGGTCTGCGGACAGTTCGCGGCCGTCCTCCATGGTCACATGGGTGACGAAGCCAGTCTCGCCATCGAGTGCGACGTCACCGATCTTGCCTTCCACCCGTGTGACGCCGCGCTGCTCCGAATAGCCGCGCAGATACCGGGCATAGCGGCCCGCGTCGAAATGGAAGGCGTAGTCAAAAGTCGACATGACATTGCGCGGATCGCTGCCGGGAATAGTGAAACGGCCCTCGCGCGCGAGGTTCCAGGCCATCGACAGGGTATCGAATTCCCCCGCATCACCCTCGCTGCGGGCCTGCAACCACAGCTGGTGAACGTCGCGGATGTCGAAGGGTTTTCCATGCGGACCGAAGGGATGGAAGTAGCGGCTGTCTTGCCGCCCCCAGCCGACGAATTCGATCCCAAGCTTGAAAGTCCCCTGCGTCTCCCGCACGAACTCCCGCTCGTCGATGCCCAACATGGTGTTGAAGGTGCGGATCGGCGGGATCGTCGCCTCGCCTACGCCCACCGTCCCAATGGCTTCGGATTCGACCAGCGTGATCTGGCAGCCCTTTGGCAAGGCATTGCACAGCGCCGCCGCCGTCATCCATCCTGCCGAGCCGCCGCCAACCACAAGGATCGAACGGATGGCGTTATCGTCGAGCGGAGCGTTGGAGGCTTTCGTCATCACATCACCTTAGGACCAAGAAAAAGGGACCGGTAGCTTGGAGCCACCGGTCCCCGTGGATTTCCCGGACGCTGGGAGGAGCCGTGCGTCCGGGATGGTAGACATCCTTGCGGGATCAGAAGCTCAGGCGAACCGAACCGCTGACATAACGACCGGGCACAGGCGTACCGCTGATGATGGCGGGATTTGCGCCACCATCGACCAGGTTGGCACCGTTGCCGCGCAGGTCGTATTCGTTGAAGAGGTTGTAGACGTTGAGCCCGAACTCGAGGTTGTCGATCGGAGTGAAGCGGATGGAACCGTTCACGGTCGTGCCACCATCGAATTCACGCCCTGCTTCGTCCACCACGCTGGTCTGGCCGGTTGCGGACAGGCCAAGCGTGACGAGGTCGGCAAAGTCATAGCTGGCGGACAGCGAATAGCTCAGGTCCGGCAGACGGGGTGCCTTGATGAAGTTTGCCGCACCCGCGCCGCGCTGTTGCGCATCCGAGTAGGTGGCATTGGCCACCAACAGCAGGCCACCGTTGCGATAGGTGCCGAAGAATTCAAAGCCCTTCGACTCATATTCGCTGTCGATCACGCAGCCACCGGCACCGCCGGGACAACGGGTTGCCGACAGCTCGAACGTGCTCTGGCTGAAGTCACCCATTAGCAAGGTCAGTTCCGCCGTCCAGGCACCACCACCCAGATCGCCGCGAGCCTTGGCACCCAGTTCGTACTGGCTGACGAAGTCGACCGAAGGGGTCACGCCATCTGCCGAACAACCGTTGGTGCCAGCAAGAGCTTCTGAACCGGTGCACAGCGAACCGTCATCGGCGATCTTGCCGCCAAGCGTCTGGCGGTCGGCATTGAAGCGACCACCGCGCGATGCACGGGCGAAAAGCGAGATGTCGTCAGATGCCTTGAACAGGCCACCCACCGACCAGCTGGTGTAGCTGCGGCTGTAATCGAGCAGTTCACGGTTGCCGTTGGCAGTGATTGCTTCGATCTGCAGGCCGGGATTGCTCGGATCCGGGCTGACGAGGAAGGTGTTGCCACCGGCAATGGCATAGCCGCTGGCGCTCACCCGCTCAAAGCGGATCGAGGCATCGATGTTGAACAGGTCGTGGTCGAAAACCAGCTGCGCATATGGCGCGGTGTTGGTGTAGCCGAGATCATAGTCACGGGCACAGCAATCACCCCAGTTGTTGTTGTAGCCGGAGATGCCCTGGTAGGTGAGCTGGTTGCCGGCAGCGTCGAAGAGATCGAGCTGAGCCGGATTGTCACCTGAGAGTTCACGCGTTGACTTGTTCACGTGCCAGTCCATCGCAATGGTCTGGTCCATATAGAAGAAGCCGGCACGCGCCGTGATCTGAGAACCTGCGCCGACATCGAATTCGCCCGCCAGGACCAGGTCGTTCACGAATGCGCCAAGGTCGCGCATGTTGGTGGTCACGTTGACGTTGTTGTCGAGATACTGGCCGGTGAAGGTTTGGCCGGCATTGGGGCCATCGGCATAACGGATTTCCGCGACGGTCGAGCCGTTTACCGTGGAACCGATCACGCTGGCAGCCGTGCCCACGTTCATGAACGGCGAGGAGAAGCTGCCGCTGACGTCAGAGTAACGCGCACGGTTGTCGACGGAGAAGTTGTCGGCAAACTCGAAGTGGAGGTGTGCACCGACATATTGCTGGTCGGTCGAGATACCGTTGATGCCAACGCGCTCGAACACGCCTTCACGGTTCAGGATCAGCTGTTCCTGGTTGAAGATCGAGTAGTTGGTCTGGCTGCGACCGTCGAATCCCGGGAAGGGACGCAGGTTGCTGATGTTGGTGCCATCGAAATCGGCCAGCGCCGGAGCACCGGTGTAGTTGATGCCCTGCGTATCGGCGACCTTGAAGAACAGGCGCAGGAAGGAAGCGCCGTCAGCGAATTCCTTGGTCAGGTTGCCGCGGACCTGAAGGCTGTCGTTGATGGTGTAGCCAACGCCCAGCGCATCGTCGCCGCGCTGGAAGAAGCCGCCGACGTGGAAATAGAGATCGTCAGCAAGCGGTCCACCATAGCGGAAGTCGAGACGCGTGTCGTTGTAATCGATGCCGCGGTTAAGCTGCACATGGCCGCCTTCGCGAGCACCGGTGTGGCTGATGTAGTTGATGACCGCACCCGGAGCCTGACTGGCAAAGGTCGTGGCAGAGCCGCCGCGAACCGCTTCCACGGAAGCAACAGTGGCGTCGAAACGGGTGAAGTAGTCGTTGTTGCCGAACTGGATATCGCCGAACAGCACCAGCGGCAGGCCGTCTTCCTGCAACTGCACGAACGGGGCACCACCGGTCGCAACCGGCAGACCGCGCACGGCAATGTTGGCGTTACCGCCTGGGCCTGCGGTGCCCGGGGTCTGGATGCCCGGCAGCAGGCGCAGGAGCTCTGCTTCCGAGGCAGGCTGGAAGTTGTCGATGATCGAATCGTCGAGCGTGGTGACCGAGATCGAGCTCTCGAGCTGCGACTGGTTGCCAGCCGAGGCCGTGACCACGATCGTGTTCAGGCCACTGTATTCCCCTTCGGATTCCCCGGCGTCCGAGGTGTCCTGGGCCAAGGCCGGCATGGCGAAAGGCAGTGCGACGCTCAGGGCGAGCGCAGACGCACAGCTGCGATAGATAGACTTACTCATGAATTCCTCTCCCATGATCGACGCCGACTCTTACCTGCCGCGTCCGACTCGAGACTTGAATACAAAACCTACAATCGATTGCAATCCAAAATTTCAATCGATTGCAATCGCGCTCGTTCAAGATGTTGCCGTTCTCCGTGGCATGGTCCGAAAAATCAGTTTGACGTGGAAACTGCGAACATCCCGAGCTCGACGCAGCATACCGGCGAATCCCCGCCGTAGCTTGATCGAACACATATTATCATATAATTGAGTCGCATGGTTGTCCAGTAGGGTTTTTGCAATGGCGCGAATCGTTTGTTTTGGTGAGATTTTGTTGCGCCTTGCAAGCGCGCCGGAACAATTGTTGTTGCAAGACAACCGGTTGGAATCCACGTTTTGCGGGGCTGAAGCCAATGTCGGTATTGCCCTTGCAGGTTTCGGGCACGACTGCGCTATGGCTTCGGTCTTGCCCGACAATGCATTGGGGAAGGCGGCAACGGCCGAGTTGCGCCGGCATGGCATGGACGTTTCGGCCCTCGCTACAGGATACGGAAGGATGGGCCTGTATTTCCTGTCCCCGGGCGCAATGGCCCGCACATCCCGCGTTACCTACGATCGGCAGGGGTCCGCGTTTGCGCTCTGCGAAACGGGTCGCTTCGATTGGCCAAAGCTTCTCCAGGGAGCTGATGTGCTGTTCGTAAGCGGCATCACCCCGGCGCTGGGCACAGGGCCGGACAAGGCACTCTCTGATGCCATTAATTGGGCACGTGACGCCGGAGTGAAAGTTGCCTTCGACAGCAATTTCCGCCCTGCCCTGTGGCAAGGCCGCGAAGCCGAGGCTGCCATACGATTGCGCGAGCTGGCTGAACTGTCGGACGTGGTATTTGCCGGACGCCGTGCCATCGGACTTATGCTGGGTCGGACATTCGACCATCCCGATGGCGACACTGCCTTTGCTGAAGCGACCGAGGCGATGTTCGATGCTGCGCCGGATATTCGCCACATCGCCGCGACCCGCCGGACGATCATTTCAAGCGATCACCATCAGTTGACAGCACTATTGGCAGCCCGTGATGGCGTCTCCCGGTCAAGGACAGTGGACCTTCACCAGATCGTCGACCGGGTCGGAACCGGAGATGCTTTCGCCGCCGGGATCGTTCATGGACTAAGCCAGCACCTGCCCGGTAGCGAAATCGTGGAATTTGCCCTTGCCTGCTCGCGATGGGCGCACTCCATCAAAGGGGATTTCCTGCGCGCCGACCTCGCGGATATCGACACGATGATGGCAGGTAGCAGCGACGTATCGCGCTAACACTATCCCTGCAGCTGCGCCTGCGCAGCCCGGAACGCGGCGACAATTTCGCGCGCATCTGCAGCGACGTCTTCCACCGGTTTGCCGGGCTTGAAGAGCGCGCTGCCCAGGCCGAAGCCCGTCGCACCTGCCTTCAAATAGTCCGCCATGTTGCCTGCATTGACTCCGCCAACGACAAACACCGGAAGCTCCGGCGGCAACACCGCGCGCACGGCCTTCACCGCAGCCGGAGTAAAGAGTTCTGCCGGGAAGATCTTGAGGCCCGCAGCTCCGCTCTCGATGGCGGCGAACATCTCTGTCGGGGTCATGACACCGGGCAAGGCCAGCATGCCAAGGGCATCCGCACGCGCGATTATGCGGTCATCGCAATTGGGGGCTACGACCAGGCTGGCGCCCAGTTGCGCAAGATCATCGACGGTCTTGACCGTCATGACGGTTCCGGCGCCGATCATGGCGCGCGCGTCGAATGCCTCGATGATGGCCGCAATGCTGCGCAGCGGCTCGGGCGAATTCATCGGAACCTCGATCAGTTCGATCCCGGCGTCGATCAGCACCTGCGCGATTGCAACCGCCCGCTCAGGCTCCAAACCACGCAGGATTGCGACCAGCGGCAGGCAACGCGAAAAACGATCCCGGACATCCATTCGTTGTTGTTCCACCATAGATTCCGCCTCTCCGGCTCATGAAGTCGATTGCCTATCTTCCAATTATCATATAATTGCAAGCCACAGAGAGAGGAAGGCGAGAATCAGTCTGATGGCACAGTTCACGATTGCATCTTTCGCCCTGCCGTGCGGGGACAGAACCTGATGTCACCTCGGCTCAATCCAAGCATAGCATTCACCATCGATGTCGCCTGCACGCTTGGCGAAGGACCTGTCTGGGACGATCGCCTGCAGTGCCTGTGGTGGACCGACATAGCCGAACAGCGCCTCTATCGATGGAACTGGCATGATCGCACGACGACCTGCCTCGACCTGCCCGAAAGGCTTGGCTCTCTCGGCCTCACGAGCGATCAGGAATGGCTTGTCTGCGCCTTTGCCAGCGGCTTTGCACTGTTCAACCCGCAAACCGGGGAACATGACTGGCTGCACCAGGCCGAGCCGCACTATCGCGGCATTCGCATGAACGATGGTCGGGTCGATAACCGAGGCAATTTCTGGGCCGGTAGCATGGTCGAAGATGCCGCCCTTGCCGGTGATGCGAGGGGAACGCTCTACAGGCTTTCGCCAGATGGAACGGTCACGCACCATCGCGAAGGCATAGGCATCAGCAACGCGATCTGCTTTCCTCCCCACGGAAACTCTCTCTATTTTGCCGACACGCCGACCGGAGAAATACGGGAGTTGCCCTTGAATGACGATGACACCGTAGGGCCTGCCGCGCCGTTTGCTTCGGTGCAGGGCGCGGGACATCCCGATGGCGCGATTATCGACGCGGAAGGCTGTCTCTGGAACGCCGAGTGGGGCGCATCGCAGCTGACCGCCTACTGGCCCGACGGGTCGATCCGCCACCATATGCCGTTGCCCGTTTCCCAACCTACGTGCATGGC
This sequence comes from Alphaproteobacteria bacterium, assembly GCA_030424845.1. Classification (GTDB taxonomy): domain Bacteria; phylum Pseudomonadota; class Alphaproteobacteria; order Sphingomonadales; family Sphingomonadaceae; genus Alteraurantiacibacter. Next base: position 80,499 of record JAUHWC010000005.1, read on the forward strand.
CTTCGGCGGACCTGACCTCGACCTGCTCTTTGTCACATCGGCGCGCGAGAATCTGGACGAAGCCGCACTTCGCCAGCAGCCCGATGCGGGCAAGGTGCTCGTCCTGGCGCAGGCTGGCCGGGGCATTCCGACAGCGCGCTTCCCGCTCGACCAATTGCGAGGACAGATCCGATGACATCCAGCACCGAAAACACGGAAAAGACCGGCAACCTGACGCGCCGCATCGCCGACCAGATCGGCCGGGCCATCGTCGCGGGCGAATATGGTGACCGCCCCTTCCCTATCGAAGCGGATATTTCCGAGCAGTTCGATGCCAGCCGCAGCGTCACCCGCGAAGCGATCAAGATGCTCACGGCCAAGGGGCTGATCGCTTCACGCCCGCGTCGGGGCACTAGCGTTGCTCCCGAAGCGGACTGGAACTTCCTCGATCCCGATGTGCTGCGCTGGCTTCTCGGAAGGGGTTTCTCGCTCGACCTGCTGAGCGAATTTACCGCCTTTCGCAGTGCTATCGAGCCGCAAGCCGCATTGCAGGCGATCCGTCGCAATGATCCCGAGGCGCTTGTTCGTATCGAAGCCGCCATCGAACGGATGGAGAGCGTCAGCGCTGACGACCGCGAGGCAACCCTGGCTGCCGACATCGAATTCCACGTCGCCATCCTGCTGGCCAGCGGCAATCGCTTCATGATCCAGTGCTGCGACCTGGTGGAAACTGCCTTGCGCTATTCAATCCAGCTGACCGACCTTGAGAAAGGCGTGGCCGCAGCGGACATCGACGCTCACCGGGTCATCGCCAATGCCATTCTCGCAGGGGATGCGGCCCGCGCGGTAACGGCCAGTCAGGACCTGCTGAACGAAGCGGCCATGCTGATCGAGCGCGCACGACGGGCTGCGGGATGATGCAAGGCTCGGTAGTGGCTGCGCCGTTCGGCACGCTGTCGGACGGATCGCGGGCGATGTCATACAGCCTGTCGCTCGACAATGGCGTGGCTGCCATGCTGACCGACTTCGGTGCCAGCCTGATCGGCTGGCGCGTGCCGGACCGCCACGGAAGGCTCGACGATGTCGTGCTGGGTTGCGACGACGTATCCGCATTGGCGCAACAAACCGCCTATCTCGGTGCTGCGGTTGGGCGCGTTGCGGGCCGTGTGCGCGCTGCACGCTTCCCGCTTGATGACCGTGAATATCACGTGGCCGCCAACAGTGCGCCGCACCATCTGCATGGCGGTGTTCGCGGTTTCAGCTATCGCCTCTGGTCTGCCGAGGTGCTCGACGACGACTTGCCCGCCGTGCGTTTCACCATCACCAGCGAGGATGGCGACGAGGGCTATTCCGGCGAAGTGCAGGCAAGCCTCACCTACCGCCTCGAACCGCCTGCCCGCCTTGTCCTGACATTCGAAGCGGTAGCCAGTCGGCCCACACCGTTCAGCCCCACCTGCCACGCCTATTTCAATCTGGATGGCCACGGCGCCGGTAGCCTCGCCAGTCACACCCTGCACCTCCCAGCCTCGCGCTACACACCGGTCGATGAAGCGCTGATCCCAACCGGCGAGATCGCGCCCGTAAACGGCACGCCGATGGATTTCGGGGAGCCGAAGGGGTTCGCCCAAGAATATGACCACAACTTCGTCATCGATGAGCCGCCGGGCCAATTGCGGCACGCGGCGAGCCTTGTTTCCCATACTTCGGGGCGCGCGCTGTCCATATCGACGGATCGCCCCTGCATCCACCTCTACACCGGCGCAGGACTGGACATTCCCGGTGGCAAGCAGGGCACCAGCTATGGCCCCTTCAGCGGCCTTGCGCTTGAGACGCAGGGGTTTCCGGACGCCCTAAACCACGAGCTCTTCACCGCCAATGTCCTTCGCCCGGGCGAAACATTCCGCAGCCAGACAGTCTTTGAATTTATCCAGGAACCAACACCGTGAATGCAATACAATCCATCGAGACATTTCTTGTCCCGCCGCGCTGGCTCTTTGTCCGTGTCGAGACTTCCGAAGGCCTGATCGGCTGGGGCGAAGCCAGCCTTGAAGGGCATGGCGAGGCGGTTATTGGAGCGTTTGCTTCACTGCGCGATCGCTTTGTCGGCGCGAATGCGGATCGCATTGAGGACACCTGGCAGACCGCCTATCGCCTCGGGTTCTACCGCGGCGGTCCGGTGCTGATGTCGGCGCTTTCGGGGCTCGACCAAGCGCTGTGGGACATCAAGGGCAAGACCCTGGGCGTGCCCGTCGCGCAGCTGCTGGGCGGCGAAGTACGGGATGCGATCCGGGTCTATAGCTGGATTGGCGGTGACGACCCGGCCTCGGTGAAAGAGGAGGCCGAGGTGCGCAAGGCGCAAGGCTTCGACACGGTGAAGATGAACGCCACCGGCGCACTCGCCCGGCTAGACAGTCGCACAGCGCTTGACGGCGTTGTCGAGCGCGTTTCTCTGGTGCGCGAAGCGGGCATGGACGTGGCGGTGGACTTCCACGGCAGGGTCCACAAGCCGATGGCAAAGCAGCTGGCCCAGGCGCTCGAGCCGCTGGCCCCGCTGTTCATCGAGGAGCCGCTGCTGAGCGAACAACCCGCTGAAATCGCCGAACTGGCGCGGCGGACCAACCTGCCGATTGCTCTGGGCGAGCGGCTCTACAGCCGCTGGGACTTCCGCCCATTCTTCGAAAGTTGTGCGATCGACGTTGCCCAACCCGACCTCTCGCACGCTGGCGGCCTGTCCGAGTGCCGCCGCATCGCCAATATGGCAGAGGCCTACGACGTCGCTATCGCCCCTCATTGCCCCTTGGGGCCGATTGCGCTCGCCGCCTGCTTCCAACTGGCCGCCGCAACACCCAACTTCGTGATTCAGGAGATGTCGCTGGGCATCCACTACAACCAGGACGGCCATGACCTGCTGAGCTATCTGGTGGAGCCTGACGTGTTCCGTGTCGACAACGGTCTGGTCGAGACCCTGAAGGCGCCCGGCCTCGGTATTGCCATTGACGAGGAGAAGGTGCGCCACCTTGCGGAAAGCCCGCACAGCTGGCGCAATCCGGTATGGCGCGGCCGGGATGGAGGGCTGAGTGAATGGTGAAACATGATTTTGCAGGCAGCGTCGTCCTGATAACCGGGGCGATCGGCGGGATTGGCAAGGCCACGGCGAGCGCGTTTGCCCGGGGTGGCGCATCTCTCGTCCTGGTCGATCTGGCAGAAGCAGAAGAAACAGAGTGCGCGCGCCTCATTGGGCTTGGCGCCGAGGTAGCCGCCAGCCTATCCTGCGACATCAGCGATGAGGCCGCCATTGCAGGCCTCGTCGATAAGGTGCTCGAAAAGTTCGGCAGGATTGACGTGATCGTCAATATCGCTGGTGCCATGATCTACCGTCCTGTGGCGGAAATGAGCGCTGACGACTGGAACAGGATGCTGGCGATCAACCTCGTCGGCCCCGCCCTGCTGACCGGCGCTGGCCTGCGGCATATGCGTTCCGGCGGCTCCATCGTGAATATCGCATCGATCCACGCCCGGCAGACGACCGCCGAAGTGGCTGGCTACGCGGCGGCAAAAGCCGGGATCTGCAGCGTGACAAGGACGGCGGCGATCGAAGGCAAGGCAAAGGGAATCCGGGTGAATGCCGTTCTCCCGGGAGCGATAGACACGCCGATGCTGTGGAACAGTCCGACTATCAAATCGGGGGCCGAGAAACTCGATCCGTCGCAGGTCGGCAGGCCTGAGGACATCGCGGAAGTCGTTTGCTTTCTTGCGAGTGACTCGGCCGCTTTCATTACAGGCGAAGAGCTTATGGCTGACGGCGGCAGGATCGCGAGCCTTTAAGGATGCCAGAAAAGTGATCTGACCGAACCTTGCTGCCCTCGCGCAACCCGTACCGCCAAGGGGTTTGTCCTGAAACAGTCTTGCTGAACGCGACATTCGCGAGAAGCGGTCGTTTCTGGGACGAAATTTGCCTCAAGCGCCAGCGAGGCTCAAGATCCGCCCGCATGCAGAATCCAGCCCCGTTGACATCTTGTCTCGCCTTTCTGGGCTCTCCGCCGCAACTGGAAACCAAAGCACACCCTACCCCGCGATTTCGGGACCTATCTACCTAATATCATTGCGATATTGTGGTTTGGGCGAAAGTCACCCGTCTGCGAGTTGAGCGGGTTTGCACCGATCCGCAAGCAACTCAGTTTCCGATAACCCTCCGTAATTGCGCGGTATTTCGTGCCACTTGCGTGGGTCGTAGAAGAGTTACGGATTTTGGCGCAATCGGTCAGCGCTTCGCCGTTTTGATCGGCACCACCTGAGCCCCCGCTCGCAGCCTATCGAGGTAATCGCTCCACCATTGCGCCATCTTCACGCGCTCCTTCCAATGGGCACCGCGATGATAGGCGGCGCGGACCTTGTCGCTGTCGCCGTGGGCCAGGGCGCGTTCTATGGCGTCGGGATTCCACTTGCCGCTTTCGTTCAGCAAGGTGGAGGCCATCGCGCGGAAGCCGTGGGCGGTCATTTCATCGGTGGTATAGCCGAGGCGGCGCAGGCCAGCGTTGATTGTGTTGTCACTCATCGGACGCCTGCGAGTGCGGACTGACGGGAATACAAAGCCAGTGGGACCGGTCAGTTGCTGCGCCTCGGCAAGGATCGCAATGGCCTGGCGCGAGAGCGGAACGAGGTGATCCTTGCGCATCTTCGTTTTGCTTGCCGGGATCGTCCATAACGCTCCATCAAAGTCGAATTCGCTCCATTCTGCATGGCGAAGCTCGCCCGGCCTGACAAACACATGTGGAGCGAGTTGCATTGCCAGCTTGGTGATCGGTTGGCCTTCGTAGCCATCGATTGCTCGAAGCAACGCCCCAGCCCCGTCAGGATCAAGGACCGCGCCGTAATGCGTCACGGTAGGGTTCATCAGTGCACCCCTCAAATCGCGTGTGGGATCGGATTTGAGGCGCGCTGTGGCGACCGCATAGCGAAAGACCGAACCTGCCAGTTGCAGAGTCCGTTTAGCGCTCTCCAGCCTGCCCTTGCTCTCAATGCGGCGAACGGCGGTCAGGATGTCGGCAGGCTCGATGTCTGCAATCGGCAGATTGCCAATCGAGCTGTTAAGTACCGAGAGCAGATATTCGCAGCGCTTCGCCGTGGCAGGTGCCCATGCCCGTGAACCATCATTCCGGCGCTTCTCGCAGAACTCGGCAGCCAAGGCAGCAAAGGTATTCTCGGCATCCAGCCTCGCACGCGCCTTCTCACGCTGTTTTTCGCGCGACGGGTCCTTGCCCTTTGCCATCTGCTCTCGCGCCGCATCGCGCCTTCTCCGAGCCTCAGCCAACCCAACTTCCGGGTAAGTTCCGAGACCCAGTTTCTTTTCGCGGCCATCGACGCGGTACTTCATTCGCCACAGTTTTCCGCCGCTTGGCTGCACCAGGAGGAAGAGGCCTGACGAGTCGCCCATTTTGTAGGGTTTCGGACCGGCCTTTGCTTTACGAATTGAAACGTCTGTTAGCGCCATGATTTCAGAGCCTTACCCGGTATGTGGCCCCCAGGCTGGGGGCCACTCGAATTGGCGGAAACCCATTAGGCCCCCAAAGTGGCCCCCAATTCAGCGGGATTTGGCGAGACTAGCCGAGCAAATGCAGGACAATCACACGCCAGAAACCCTCGGATTTCCAACGTTTTTATAGCGTTTCCGGGATGTTTTGGGAAGGCGGCGCTGGAGCGGGTGAAGGGAATCGAACCCTCGTCGTCAGCTTGGGAAGCTGCTGCTCTACCATTGAGCTACACCCGCAAGGTGTTGTGAAACCGTGGCAAATCGCCTGTTCCCGTCCCGCGGTCCAGACCATCACCAGCCATCCGACCGGCGCTTGCCACGATTGCGCGGGATTGGTCAACACTTGCCCTTGCCTGCCATGTGGCAAGCAGGGGCAAGCAGGAAGGTCCCGGCGCCACGCCTGCCGCGTGCCGCCGGTCCGCAATCAGTCGATGGTGATGGTCACCGCACGGCGGTTCTGTGCCCATGCGGCTTCATTCGACGCCGTGGCCGCAGGGCGTTCCTCGCCATAGCTCAACACCGTGATGCGTGTTTCGCTGATGCCGAGGCTCACCAGATAGTTCTTGGCAGCATTGGCGCGGCGCTCGCCCAGGGCGAGGTTGTATTCGCGCGTGCCGCGTTCGTCGGCATGGCCTTCCACCCGGGCGCGCTTCTCGGGATATCGCGCCAGCCATTCGGCCTGGGCGCGCAGGGCCGCAGCATCCTCGCTGTCGATATTGTACCGGTCGGTATCAAAGAAGATCGTGTCCCGTCCGCTCATCTGGTTGACGAAATCCGCCTGGCTGCCGGGCACGATGCGGGCCGGCGCGGCCGGCTGTTGCGTCGCTGCGGAAGGAGCGGTCTGGACCGCAGGTGGTGGAAGGGTTTCCGGCGCCTTCTTGGAGCAGGCCGATACGGAAACCGCGATGATGCAGCCTGCTGCCAGACCCAAATACTTGTTCATTGCATTCACTCCAGATTGGCCGAGCGTTTCCCCACGACCGGCATTGGAGCTTTGATAGCGGGGGATTCCCGCCGCATGTTACAATGGCTTTTTTACGACCCATCCGGTGCAGTCACGCTGAGGCGATAGCCGACGCCGGGTTCGGTCAGGATCAGTTCCGGTTCCGACGGGTCATACTCCAGCTTCTGCCGCAGGAGCGCCATGTAGCTGCGCAGGTACTGGTTGTCGGCATGGGGATCGTTCCAGCCGGCAACCAGGAGGCGCCGCTGGGTCACGACCTGACCGGCGCGCCGGCACAGTGCTTCGAGCAGTGCGAATTCCTTTGGCGAGAGCCTGACGCTTTCGCCCAGCAACAGCACTTCCCTGGTGCGAAAATCCACCTGCAACTCTTTCGACCTGAAGACGGAAACCTGTCCTTCTTCCTGTGTCCTGCCACGGCGTTCCGCCGCGCGGATGCGGGCGAGCAGTTCTTCGATGCCGAAGGGTTTGTTGACCTAGTCATCCGCACCCTCATCGAGCGCGCGGACCTTGTCCGCTTCCAGGTGGCGGGCGGAGAGGATGATCACCGCCGCATCCGAGAGTTCCTTGCATTTCGCGATAAGTTCGATGCCGTCAATGTCCGGCAAGCCAAGGTCGAGCAGGACCAGGCTAAAGCTTCCGGCGGAAAGCGTGGCCAAGGCAGTCCTGCCGTCGGTTGCGGTAACCACCTCGTGGCCCTGACTGGAAATGACCGGGGCCAGCGAATCGAGGATCACCTCCTCGTCATCAACCAGCAGCACTCTCATTGTGCGGTTTCCTGCGTCAGGCTCTGTTCGGAAAGGGGCAGGCGGATGAACACGGCCGTTCCTTTTCCGGCCAGCACCGGGCTGAACAGCTCGATGGTGCCGTCGAACGCCTTGACGAAACCTTTCGCGATATACAGGCCAAGGCCGCTGCCGCCGCGATCGCTGCGATCCGATGCCTTGTAGAACCGATCGAAGATATGCGGCTGGTCGGACGGCCTTATGCCGGGGCCGTAATCCGTGACCTCGAGTACGGCCCAAGCGCCGTCATGATAGAGCCGCACCTGTAGCGGCTCGTTCACTCCGCCATGCACCACGGCATTCTCCATGATGTTGTAGACGGCTTGCTCCAGCATCACCGCATTGGCGAAGACGACTGCCATCTTGATGTTGTAGTCCTTGTTGATCGCCTGTTCGGGATATTTCCGGCGGATCCGGCCAATCACGACACCGACGATCTCGATCAGATCGACCTTTTCGAAGCCGCTGGTGCTGATGCCGGACTGGATCCTGCCCATGTCGAGCAGGTTGGCCGTGTAACGGTTCAGCTGTTCGCATTGCTGCTCGATGGTCAGCAGCATCTTCATCCGCTGTGCGTTGGAGAGGTTCTCGCCATAGGAACGCAGGCTACTCGCAGCAGCTTCTATCGCGGTCAAAGGCGTGCGAAGGTCATGGGAGACGGAGGACAGGATCGCGCTCTTCAATTCTTCTGATCGTTGCGCAGCACGCCCCTCCGCCAGTTCCTCAAGCAGGAGGCAGCGGTCCACCGCCAGGCCGAGCAGGTTGGCGATGGCCTTCAGTTCGGGCAGTTCGCCGCTCATCCAGCTGCGCTCGCGAAACACGAATTTCACGACACCGACTTCGCGATCCACTCCCATCAGCGGAAGGACCTGGAAGCTCATGGTTTCCGAGCCGCTCGGCGCATCGGCCGGCATGAGGGCCATCACCCCATCGACAGGCAGATCGCCCTCATCGCCCGGAGCCCACAGCTCGCCATCGCGGGAGATGTAGATTTCCAGCTGGCTGAGACCCTGAACAGGGAGGAAATTCTGTGCGATCCGTTCGACATCGGCGACGCGCAAGGCCTGCTGCAAACCATCGCTGATGCGCAACAGCAAGGCGCTCTTGGCCTCCGCGATGTTGGCCAGCTTCTCGCTGTCCCGCAAACGGCCTGCCGCGGTGCCGGAAACGATGGCACTGATATTGAAGGCGATAAGCGGGACAACCTCGTCAGCGGAGGTCAATCCGAGGCGGAAGGCAGGCTCGCTCAGGAAGAAATTGTAGATGAAGGAGGCGCCCAGCGCGCCAAGCAACCCTGCAAGAAGGCCGGATCGCGCACCGATCAACACGACACCCGTGACGTAGATGAGCACCGCGGTGATGGGGCGGTCAGCGGCCTGTGCCAGGTAGACGGTCCCTGTCGCCAGGGCAAAAATCAACAGGTTGCCGAGAGGGCCCCTGAACACATCGCGCGCAAGGTTCCAGATGCTTTGCAGTTTCATGGCCATGCAATAACAGATCGGCGCCATCGACGAGTGCATGGAATTTTGACACGCCAACGGCCTTGTCCCCTCGCACCCGTAAAAGAAGCGCAGCAGCCTCTGCAGGCGAGCGTCAAGCGCCCGGGGACAGCCGGTTTGACCGGGCTGCGATGCAAACCATTGATCCCATTTGCAATCAGCCTATCGTGTCGGTCCTGGATCGGGAGGGAACATGCGTCATTTGCCATTGCTTGTCGGCATCGCGACCGTGCTGGTGCTGGCCGCGCTGCCGGCAGCGGCGCAGGATTCGCCCGAGTTGAGGGACATGCAGCTCCCGCCCGAAGCGTCTCAGGTGCGTCCGGAACCGCCGATCATGATCGTGAGCGACAGGCCCGCGCCCGCCCGGCCCGATTACGAACCGCTGCCGATCGAGGCGGAGAATGCACCCCAGCCGGATTCCCTGCCTGTGGTGGGATCGCTGGTAAATCGCGCAAACAACCTGGCGGACGAAGGCAAATACGATGAAGCGCTGGCAGAACTGGATGCCGCCATCGCGATCGACCGCAACGATGTGTGGGCTTGGGCCAACCGCGGCACCACCCTGCTCATGATGAACCGCCTAGAAGAAGCCGAGCAGGCTTTCGACAGGGCCGATGCCATTGCGCCCGGCAATTACGTGGCTTTGCGCGGACGCGGTTACGTGGTGCTGCAGCGCGACCGCGACTATGACCGGGCAACCTACCTGTTCAATCGCTCGCTCGAACTGGTCCCTGACAACGCCTGGGCCCATTTCTATCGCGGTGCCGCCCATTACGGGAACATGCATTTCAGCGCGGCACTCGCCGATGCGGAACGGGCCATCGCGCTCAGCCCGACGTGGGGGATGCCCTACACCATGCAGTTCACGCTGTTGCAGGTGCTGGGGCGCAAGGAGGATGCGATCGCGGCGGTGGATGTGATGCTGTCTGCCTTCCCCGACAACCCGGCCATGCAGGCTGCCGGGGGCGAGATGCTGCGACAGATCGGCGAATACGAGAGGGCCGATGCGCTCAATGCCCAATCGCTGGAAGGCGAGGAAACCCCGATGGGCCTGCTGAACCTCGCGCGCAGCCGCGAGATCGACGAGTTCGACCAGAAAATGCGCGAGATCAACCGTGCGCTGGAACTGGAGCCCGATTTCGTACCCGCCCTGATGGAACGCGGCGAGACGCTGTGGGCGGACTACAAGCTGCGCGAGGCGCTGGCCGATGCGGACCGGGTGATCGAACTCGCTCCCAACTGGCTCCCTGCCTATTACCTGCGCGGCAATATCCTGAAGGACATGGATCGCGATGCCGAAGTGGCACGCATGGCCGGCGAGCTGGTGGACGCCCATGCCGACGATCCGGATGTGCTGGGCATCGCGATGGTCCTTTACGACATGATCGACTACCGCACGCGGGCCGGCGAGGTGCGCGAACAGCTCAAGGCCATCGCTCCCGATCACCCCATGGCCAATGCGCCCGGGCCCATCACCATCGCCATAGACTGACCCGCCGCAGCGCCGAATCCGCGCAATAATCATCCCTTCGGGCCAAAATTCGCGCACCAATTGCAAATCTCTCGCAATGACGGGTGGCGGGCGCTGCCGAGTCTGGCTAAGGAGCCGAGTCGAAGGACCGCCCGGCTGGGGAGCATCGCGGGCGCCCGGATCAAAAAGGAGCTTTATTCATGCCGCTGGTCAACATGAAACCGCTGCTGCGTCATGCCATGGACAATGGCTATGCCGTCGCTGCATTCAATCTCGTCGATTACAACTCCACCAAGGCAATGGTGAAGGCCGCAGAGGCGCTGGACGCCCCGGTCATCTGCCAGACGAGTTCCAAGACCATCGATTACTACAGCCACGAGGAAATCGTTTCCTGGGTCCGCACCGTGGCAGACAATTCGCCCGTGCCCGTGGTGCTGCACCTCGACCACTGCAAGAACATCGAGATGATCGAGAAGTGCGCCCAGACCGGCTGGACCTCGATCATGATCGACGCGTCGGAATTCCCGTTCGAAGAGAACCTGGAAATGTCCAAGCGCGTGCGCGAGATCGCCGAGAAGTACAACGTCGGCATGGAAGCCGAACTGGGCCAGATCATGGGCGTGGAAGACGACATGGTCGTGGCCGAGGAAGACAGCGTGCTGACCGATCCTGAAGATGCCAAGATCTTCTGCGATGCGCTGGACCTGTCCGCCTTCGCATGCGCCGTGGGCACCGCACACGGCTTCTACAAGGGCGAGCCGAAGGTCGATTTTGACCGGATCGCCGCGATCAACGCTGCCACCGGCACCCCGATGGCGCTGCACGGCGGCACCGGCCTTTCGGACGAGACTTTCGCCAAGGCCATCGCCCGGGGTTCGGCCAAGGTGAACATCTCCACCAACCTCAAGCATGTCTTCATCGAAAGCTTCGAGGAATATCGCCGCGCCAACCCGGACGATTACGAGCCGCTGCGCGTGATCGATGCCCAGTACCAGGCCTGCAAGAACCTGTTCTCCGGCTTCATCGAGAAGTTCGGCGGCAAGGGCCAGGGTTCCGCCTTCCTCGCGAGCCAGAAGTAAGCGCGAGGGAGCACAGAACACAATGATCAAGGCACTGATTTTCGATTGTGACGGCGTCCTGGTGGATACCGAACGCGATGCCCACCGCGTGGGCTTCAACCTGGCCTTCAAGCAATTCGGCATCGACGCGGAATGGAGCGTGGAATTCTATGCCAAGATGCTGCTGGTTGCCGGCGGCAAGGAACGCATGACCGCCTATTTCGACGAGTTCGGCTGGCCGGAAGCGCAGGTGGCGGAACACGGCGGCAAGGCAGAGCTGATCCTGGCGCTGCACAAGACCAAGACCGCCCTCGTCTCCGACATCGTCAAGGACCTGCCGGTTCGCCCCGGTATCCTGCGCATCATCGACGAAGCGATGGCAGCGGGCGTGCGGCTGGGCGTGTGCACCACATCCAACCCCAAGTTCATCGACGCGGTGATGGACCTGTTCGGGCCGGAACGCAAAGCCGCCTTCGAATTCGTCCATGCGGGCGACGTGGTGTCGAAGAAGAAGCCGGACCCGGAAATCTACAACCTTGCGCTGGAAACGCTGGGCCTGCCCGCATCCGATTGCATGGTTGTGGAAGACAGCCGCAACGGGCTGCGCGCATCGCACGGCGCGGGCATTCCCACGATCATCACCACCAGCACCTACACCGCGGAGGAGGACTTCTCCGAAGCCGTGAAGGTTGTGCCGGAACTGGGCGATGATCCCGTATTGATCACACTGGAAGACCTGAACGCGCTCAACGCTGCGGCCGCAGCCTGACGCGCCAAAGGGGAGGAAAACATGTCTACACTTTCTAGCGACCAGATTGCCAAGGCCATCGATGTCACTTGTGACACGGTGATCGCGAACGAGAAGTACTTCTCCGACCTTGACGGCCTGGCCGGCGACGGTGACTTCGGCACCTCGCTCGCCACCGGCTTCAAGGTCATCAAGAAGGAACTTCCCGAGATCGACAAGAGCGCCGTGGGCGCAATGCTGCTGAAGATCTCGATGATCTGTTCCAAGCATGTCGGTGGTTCGTCCGGCCCCATCTGGGGCACCGGCTTCATGCGGGCCGGCATGGCATCCAAGGGGCTGGAAGAAGTCACCTATGAACAGCTGACCGAAATGCTCGGCTCCGCCATCGAAGGCATCGTGGCCCGCGGCGGCGCAAAGCGCGGCGACAAGACGCTGCTCGATGCGCTGTGGCCGATCCACGAGAAGATGCAGGAAATGGACGGTTCGGACCTCGGCGCCGTGCTGGCCGCCGTGGCTGCCGAAGCCGACAAGGCGATCGACGAGACCCGCTCGGCCGTGGCCCATCGCGGCCGCGCCAGCCAGGTGGGTGAACGCAGCGCCAACACGCCCGATCCGGGCATCGTTGGTGTCGCCACCATCCTCAAGGACTGGTGCGCGCACTATGGTGTTGACTTTGTCCCGCAGGCAGCGGAACTCAAGCGTTAACAGAGATTCGAGGGAGAGAGCTCTAATGAAGAAGTTCGTAAACGATCCGGAAAACTTCGTTCCGGAATTCATGGCCGGTGTGATCGCCGCCAATCCTGACCTGCTGGAAGCCATGCCGGAATTCCAGCTGATCAAGCGCAAGAACGTGGATGCCAGCAAGGTTGCCATCGTCCAGGGTTCGGGCTCCGGCCACGAACCGGCGCACGTCATGGCCGTTGGCCCGGGCATGCTGACCGCCGCCTGCCAGGGCCCGGTCTTCGCCGCTCCCCCGGTCGATGCCTGCTATGAAACGATCAAGTCGGTTGCCACCGATGCCGGCGTGCTGGTGCTGGTCAACAACTACCAGGGTGACCGCATGGCATGGGACATGGCCTGCGAAATGGCCGAAGCCGAAGGCATCAAGCTGAAGCAGTTCATCATCAATGATGACGTCGCCGTGCAGGACAGCCTCTACACCGTGGGCCGTCGCGGCGTGGCCGGCAACTTCTTCGTGATGAAGGCTTGCGGCGCTGCTGCTGAAGCCGGTGCCGACCTGGATGCCCTCTATGCAGTGGCTGACAAGGTCAACTCCAACGTCCGCACGATGGGCCTGGCGCTGACCAGCTGCATCCCGCCGGCAAAGGGCGATCCCATCTTCGACATCGGCGACGATGAAATGGAAGTGGGCGTGGGCATCCACGGCGAACCCGGCCGCGAGCGCACCAAGATCAAGCCGGCTGACGAGATCACCGAGCTGCTGTTCGAAGCCGTCGCCAACGACCTGCCCTACAATTCGGGTGACCGCGTGGCGCTGATGATCAACGGCCTTGGCGGCACCCCGCCGGCAGAGCTTTACGTGCTCTACAACAAGGCTGCCCAGCTGTGCGCCGATCGCGGCCTGACGATCGCGCGCAACTATGTCGGCGAATATTGCACCGCCATCGAAATGGCCGGCTGCTCGCTGACCCTGCTGAAGCTGGATGACGAGCTGGAAAAGCTGCTGGCTGCTCCGGCCGAGACCGCTTGCCGCATCTTCTGATCTGACGGTCAGTCCCAAGGAAAAGGCCCGGCCCTCCACCTCGGAGGGCCGGGCCTTTCTTCTTGGCCGATCGCCGTGCCTTGCGCCTTACCGCCCGGCGTCCCGTGCCGAGTTGATATCCACCGCTTTCGGGCTGCGTGCGAACAGCGCGGTATAGGGATCATCGCCCGTATCCATCGTGTGGGGTTCGGTGCCTTCGCGCACCGTCGTGCGGCGCATGTCGCGCTTGTAGGCGGTGTAATCATATTCCGCGCCGCGATGCATGGTGCACAGATTGTCCCAGATCACCATGTCGCCTGGGTTCCAGGCCACCTTGAAGGTATACTTGTCCTGCGTGATGTGGGCGATCAGGTCCTCGATCAGCTGCCGGCCTTCGGGGCCTTCCATGCCTTCGATGTCCATCGTGTGCGCGGCGATGAAGATCGCCTTGCGGCCCGACCCCTTGTGGGTATGCACGATGGGATGGCGCGCCAGCGGACGTTCGAGGATTTCCTCCTCGCTGACATCGGCGCCCGCCTTCTTGCGGCTCCACCAAAGCGAATTGATGCTCACCAGGCCCTCGATCCTGTCCTTCATTTCCTGCGACAGGTCGTCATAGGCGGTGCGCGTGTCGGCAAACCACGTCTCGCCGCCTACGCCCGGGGGCGGGGTGATATGGGCCAGCAGCAGCGAATAGGAGGTGCGCTTTTCGAGGAAGGCGCTGTCGGTATGCCACAGCCGGTCACCCTTGCGGTATTCGACCGCTGCCGGGTCGGTGGTGATCTCGCCTTCCAGGTTGAGGTTGGAAGCATCGAACAGCTCGCGATAGGGCAAGCGCATCTTCTGCCCGTCCGGGCGCTTGGGCACGCGCTCCAGGTAACCGAAGTTGCGGCTGAACTCGACATGCTGCTCGTCCGTCAGTCCGGTGTTGCGCCACACGGTGACGCCCCACTTGTCCATCGCGTCCGTCACCTCTTTCAGCTCTTCGGCGGAAAGCGGCTTGGTCAGGTCCAGCCCGGAACACTCGGCTCCGAAATGAGGCAGGATGGGTTCAACTTTCAACGCCATGTCATTCTCCGCATTTCCCGAAGGGCCGGCGTGTCAGGCACCGCCGCCCCTACTCTTCGATTGTCTCACGGCACGAGGCAGCGCATAGTCGGCTTGAGCGCTGGCGCAGCTTCGCACATCATGCGAAGCCCTCTAGCCGTTTGGAACGAAGAAAGATAGCACGCTAATTTATTCGTCATGACAAAAAAGACTTTCCTGCTCGCTCCCGCAGTCGCGCTGGCCTTGCCGCTGGCGGCTTGCGCAACCACCACGCCTGCCACCGACACAGAGGATGAGTACCGCGTCCGCGAACCTGAAGGCGAATGCGATGCCTCCGGGGTGCAGGACCTTGTCGGGCAGCAAGCCACGCAGGAACTTGGCGCGCGCTTGCTGGAACGCACCGGCGCGCGTGTCTTGCGCTGGGTGCCGCCGAATACCGCAGTGACCATGGATTACCGTCTGGACAGGCTGACCGTTTCTTATGATGCAGACATGGTGATCGAGAGGATTTCCTGTGGCTGACACCATCGGGCCGAATGACGGCCGCCAGCGCATCCCGCCGCTTTCCCCCTTCGAGGAAGCTGCAAAGTTCACCCGTGCCATCCGCGTGGGTGACCGAATCATCGTGTCCGGCAATATCGGTGTCGAAGCCGACGGCAGCATCTCGCAGGATGCCGGGCGGCAGGCCGAACGCTGCTTCGAACAGATCATCGACTATATCCAGCAACTGGGTGGCCAGTCGGGTGACCTCGTTCGCGTGCGCATGTTCGTGACCGACATTGCCGATGCAGAGGCGGTGACCGCCGCTTTCACCAAGTTCTGCGGCCATGCGCGGCCCACCGGAACACTGATCGGCATTTCCGCCCTTGCCGGCCCCGGCTTCAAGGTGGAGATCGAGGCCGAGGCGATTGTCGGCGCGGGGCAGTAATTGGGCGAGATACTGACAGTTCGCGAAGGTTCTGCCGGGCGTATTTCGTTGAACCGCCCGCGCGCCCTCAACTCCCTTTCCCATGCCATGTGCCAGGGCATGACCGATGCCCTGCTGCAATGGCGGAACGATCCGTCCATTGAAGCCGTCATCATCGACCACAGCGGGACGCGCGGCTTCTGTGCCGGCGGGGACGTGGTGGCCGTGCGCCGTTCGGTGCTGGACGATGGCGGGAAGGCAGGCCGCGCCTTCTTCATGGCGGAATATCGCCTGAACCACCTGCTGTTCACCTATCCCAAGCCGGTGATCACCTTCATGGACGGGGTGACCATGGGCGGCGGCGTGGGCATTTCCATGCCTGCCACATACCGCGTGGCGACCGAGAACACGCTGTTTTCCATGCCCGAAGGCGCGATCGGCCTGTTTCCCGATGTGGGCGCGGGCTATTACCTGCCGCGCCTGCCGGGGCAGTTGGGCAAGTTCCTGGCGCTGACGGCAGCAAGGCTCGACGGGTCCGAGTGCCTGTGGGCCGGCATCGCCACCCACTATCTCGACAGCAATGACCTGGACGAGGCGAAGGAACTGATCGCCGGGGAGCCGGCCGCAGCGGACGAGATACTGCGCGATCTTGCCACTACTCCCGCCAGGCCCCGGCTTGAGGGCAATGCCGCCGCCATCGACAAGCTGTTCGCGCCCGATACGCTGGAAGGCATCATCGAGGCCTTGCGGGCCGATGACAGCAGCTGGGCGGAAAAGGAATGGAAGGCCGTGACCGCCAAGTGCCCCACCACCGCCAAGGTGGCGCTGCGCCAAATGGCCAACGCACCCGATGATTTCGCCGCGGAAATGGCCATCGAATATGGTCTTGCAGCGCGCATGATCGCGCGTCCGGACTTTGCCGAAGGCGTGCGCGCGGTTCTGGTGGACAAGGACAACAAGCCGCGCTGGAAGCCGGCAAGGCCCCGGGATGTTGCCGAAGACATGCTGGATGCCATCTTCGCACCGCTGCCGGAAGGCGAGCGCTGGAGCCCGATCACGGGTTGATTTTGCAGCCCTGAAAGAAATTCTCACAACTACGCAGTCTTGCTATGCTGCATTGCAACAGGCATGGCACGGGGCAATATGAAGAAGCTGACTCATCTCCAGCGGCTTGAAGCCGAGAGCATCCACATCATGCGCGAGGTCGCCGCAGAGGCGCAGAAGCCGGTGATGCTCTATTCCATCGGCAAGGACAGCGCCGTGATGCTGCACCTTGCCAAGAAGGCCTTCTACCCCTCGCCCCCGCCCTTCCCGCTAATGCATGTCGACACCACCTGGAAGTTCAAGGACATGTATGCCCTGCGCGAAAAGAGCGCGAAGGATGCCGGGATGGAACTGATCGTCCACCAGAACCCGGAAGCGGCCGAACGCGGCATCAACCCGTTCGACCACGGCCCGCTGCATACCGACATGTGGAAGACCGAGGGGCTGAAGCAGGCGCTTGACCTTTATGGCTTCGATGCCGCTTTCGGCGGCGCGCGCCGTGACGAGGAGAAGAGCCGCGCGAAGGAGCGCATCTTCTCCTTCCGTACCGCCACCCATGCCTGGGATCCGAAGAACCAGCGCCCCGAGTTGTGGAACGTCTACAACACGCGCAAGGCCAAGGGGGAAAGCATCCGCGTCTTCCCGCTGTCCAACTGGACCGAGCTGGACATCTGGCAGTACATCATGGCCGAGAATATCGAGATCGTGCCGCTCTATTTCGCGGCGGAGCGTCCCACCTATGAACACGAGGGCGGGCTGTTCATGGCTGACGATATCGACAGGCTGGAAAAGGTGATGGGCAAGAAGCCGGACATCACCATGAAGTCCGTCCGCTTCCGCACACTGGGTTGCTTCCCGCTGACCGGCGCTGTCGAAAGCGAGGCCTCCACCTTGTCCGAAGTGGTGCAGGAAATGCTGCTGACCACCACCAGCGAACGGCAGGGCCGCGTGATCGACAAGGATGCAGGAGACGGTTCGATGGAGAAGAAGAAGCAGGAGGGCTATTTCTGATGGCTGACGCTTCCACCACCAACCATCCGGTCTACGAAACCGACGCGCTGATTGCCGAGGATATCGAGGCCTATCTGGAAACCCACCAGAACAAGACGCTGCTGCGCTTCATCACCTGCGGCAGCGTGGATGACGGCAAGAGCACGCTTATCGGCCGCCTGCTGTATGATTCCAAGATGATCTTCGAGGACCAGCTGGCCGCGCTGGAGGCAGACAGCAAGCGCGTGGGCACGCAGGGACAGGAGATCGACTTCGCCCTGCTGGTCGATGGCCTTTCCGCAGAGCGCGAACAGGGCATCACGATCGACGTTGCCTATCGCTTCTTCGCCACCGAAAAGCGCAAGTTCATCGTGGCCGACACGCCGGGGCACGAGCAATATACCCGCAACATGGTGACGGGCGCCTCCACGGCCGACCTTGCCGTGATCCTGGTCGATGCGCGCAAGGGCGTGCTGACGCAGACACGCCGCCACTCCTTCCTCGCCCACCTCGTCGGCATCCGCCACATCGTGCTGGCGGTGAACAAGATGGACCTTGTCGACTACGACCAGTCCACCTTCGATCGCATCGTCGCCGACTATCGCGATTTCGCGAAGGAAATCGGCATCAGCGAGTTCACCCCGATCCCGATTTCGGGCTTCAAGGGCGACAACATCACCACCGCGCCGAGCGACAATACCGCGTGGTACAAGGGCCCCAGCCTGATCGACCACCTCGAGAGCGTGGAAGTGGCCAACACCGCGGCGCAGGAACGCAGCTTCCGCATGCCGGTGCAATGGGTGAACCGCCCCAACCTCGATTTCCGCGGCTTTTCCGGCCTCATCACCTCGGGCACCGTGAAGCCGGGCGATGCCGTGCGCATCGTGCCTTCGGGCAAGACCAGCACGGTCAGCCGCATTGTGACGATGAACGGCGACCTCGACGAAGCGGTGGCTGGCGAAGCCGTGACCATCTGCCTTGCCGACGAGGTGGACGTGAGCCGGGGCAGCGTGATCGCCGCTTCTGACGATCCGCCCGAGAGCGCCGACCAGTTCGAAGCCAACATCATCTGGATGAGCGAGGAGGACCTGATCCCCGGCCGCGCCTACTGGCTGAAGCTGGCAACGCAGACGGTTTCCGCCACCATCCAGCACCCCAAGTACGAGATCGACGTCAACAGCCTCGATCACCTCGCGGCCAAGACGCTGTCCCTGAATGGCATCGGCGTTGCCGAAGTCACCACCGACAAGCCGATAACCTTCGAATCCTATGACAGCAGCCGCGCGCTGGGCGGGTTCATCCTGATCGACAAGCTGACCAATTCCACCGTGGGTGCAGGCACGATCAACTTCAGCCTGCGCCGGGCGCAGAACGTGCACTGGCAGTCTGTCGACATCACCCGCGAACAGCATGCCGCGCTGAAGAACCAGAAGCCTGCCGTGCTGTGGTTCACCGGCCTTTCCGGTTCGGGCAAGTCGACCATCGCCAACATCGTGGAAAAGAAGCTGCACCGGATGAACCGGCACACCTTCCTGCTCGATGGTGACAACGTGCGCCACGGCCTCAACAAGGACCTGGGCTTCACCGAAAGCGACCGGATCGAGAATATCCGCCGCGTGGGCGAGGTGGCCAAGCTGATGGCCGATGCCGGCCTGATCGTGATCACCGCCTTCATCAGCCCCTTCCGCGCAGAGCGGCAGATGGTGCGTGACATGCTGCCCGAAGGCGAATTCATCGAAGTGCACGTCGACACCCCGCTGGAAGTGGCCGAAGCGCGCGACGTGAAGGGCCTCTACAAGAAGGCACGTTCGGGCGAGTTGAAGAACTTCACCGGGATCGACAGCCCTTACGAGGAGCCGGAAAGCCCGGAAATCCGCGTCGACACCACGGCGATCACGCCCGAGGAAGCAGCTGACATCATCATCGACAGGTTGCTGGGCGACGCCGGAGCAGGGAGGCCCCGCGGCCATGAGCATGACTGACGCAGAACTCGCCGCACACCTTGCTGAAGTGGCAGGCCGCATTCTGCTGGAAGTGCGCGCCAGCGGCATGTTCGCCAATGACCCCAAGGGCAAGGCGCTGGGCAAGGCGGGCGACCAGACGGCCAACCAGTTCCTGGTCCACGCGCTTCGCCAGCAGCGCCCGGATGACGGCCTTCTTTCCGAAGAGAGCAAGGACACGAGGGAGCGCCTCGACAAGAGCCGCGTGTGGATCGTCGATCCGGTCGACGGCACGCGCGAATATGGCGAGGAACGCAGCGACTGGGCGGTGCATGTCGGCCTGGCCATCGATGGCGTTGCCACGGTCGGCGCGGTTGCCCTGCCCGGTCTCGATGGCGGCGTGGTGCTGCGCACTGACCAGCCGCAGCCGCTTCCGGAGCCGGCCGACAAGCCCCGCCTCGTTGTCAGCCGCACGCGGCCTGCGGCAGAAGCGGTAGCCGTGGCGGAAAAGCTGGGCGGCGAACTGGTGGCCATGGGCAGCGCCGGCGCCAAGGCCATGGCGGTGGTTCGCGGCGAGGCGGAAATCTATCTGCATTCCGGCGGCCAGTATGAGTGGGACAGCTGCGCACCCGTGGCCGTGGCTGCCGCACACGGCCTGCATTGCAGCCGCATCGATGGCAGCCCGATGCGCTACAACATGGAAGACACCTGGCTGCCGGACCTGCTCATCTGTCGCCCGGAATGGGCGGAGGCCGCGCTGGCGGAAGTGCGCGCGATGGCGGTTACCAGCTGAGCCGGCGCCGCGGGTGGATTTCACCTATTCCCTGGCCGGCATCTTCGTCGGCTTCCTGGTCGGGTTGACCGGCGTTGGCGGGGGGTCGCTGATGGCACCGCTGCTGATCCTCCTGTTCGGCATCAACCCGGCTGTCGCCATCGGCACGGACCTGTGGTTCGCCGCGATTACCAAGACCGTTGGCGGCGCGATCCATCATCGGCTGGGTTTGGCCGACTGGCAGATCGTCAAGCGGCTGGCACTGGGCAGTATCCCGGCAGCGGTGATCACGGTGCTGTGGCTGTCCTTCTTCCATGACGGGCAGCTTCATTCCGATCTCTTGATGACACTGCTGGGGGCAGCGCTACTGCTGACGGCCATCCTGATTCTGGCAAAACAGCGCATCACCGCGCCGCTCAAGAAGTTGCACCGGAAGCTGACGCCCGCCATCGAGCGACGACAATTGCTGGCAACCATGGGGGGCGGCGCGGCCGTGGGCGTGCTGGTCACGCTGACCTCTGTAGGCGCAGGCGCGCTGGTCGCGGTGATGTTGGCGATGATCTATCCGCTACGGCTGAACGCCAAGACTATCGTCGGGACGGATATCATCCACGCTGTGCCGCTGACGCTTGTCGCAGCGCTGGGCCACAGCTGGCTGGGTAATGCCGACATGTGGCTGCTCGCCAGCCTGCTAGTCGGCTCAATCCCCGGCATCGTGGTGGGATCACTCGCCGCAGGCAAGATGAACGATACGCTGGTGCGCTATGCCCTTGCCGCCATGCTGGCGGTGTCCGCGGTGAAGATGATCTGGAGCTGAAGCGTGAGCTCCTGCTTTCGCAGGAGGTCCTTGTTGCAGTTCTTCTACCAAAACTTTTGCCGCCGCGTGAACATCGGCCCAGGTGACTGCGAAGCCCTCGTCTCCGCCGTAATAGGGGTCAGCCACGGCCTAGCCCTCGCGGCCCGACACAAGGTCGAGCAGCAAACACACTTGCGCCGTTGCATCATACGGTATCATCGCGCTGATTGCATCGAGATTGTCGTGATCCATCGCGAAGATATGCGTGAAGCCTGCAAAATCGCCGTGCGAGAACTGGCGCGCGGATCAAAGTGTCAGAGCCATTTCCACGGCCCGGTAATGGCCAGCGTACGCGTGGGTGCATAGGCATTGACGAACAGCGTGCGGCCATCGGGCGAGAAACACGCCCCGGCAGGTTCTGTCTGCAAGCGCAGCCGCGCGAAGGCATAAGCCTCGCCCTGCGGAGTAATGGCGCGCAGGTGGTTGTTCACCGTGTCGGTATACTGGTCCTCGCACACGATCAGGTGGCCGTCTGGCGCGATGGTCAAATTGTCGCCGAAGCTGTAGGTATCCCGGTCGGTGCTTTCATAGAACAGCTCCAGCGCGTCCGGCCCGTGCAGGCCGGGGCGCAAGCGGAAGATCTGCCCTTCCTTTGCCGCGCCGCCGCTGGTGCAGGTAAAGAACAGCTCGCCCTCGCCCATCCAGATGCCTTCGCCGCGCGCAAAAATGGCTGCGCCAGCCGCTGCGCCGCGCTGGCGCAGATCGTCTTCGGGAGCTTCGACATTGTCGAGCGTGATCCAGCGGCCTGCGATTGGCTGACTCACGGCGACGCTAACGGCGTCCCAGTTGCGGGTATCGGCCACCCCATCCAGAACCAGCGCCTGCAGCGTGCCGCCGCGAGCAAGTTCACCCGGATAGATGGGAATAAAGCGGTAGAGCAGCGAATCGTTGCGGTCTTCGGTGAGGTAGACAATCCCGGTCGCCGGATCGACGCAGGCCGCCTCATGCATGAAGCGGCCCATGGCGGTGAGCGCCACCGGCTCCACCTGCCGTTCGGTATTGGCAGGCACTTCGAACACCCAGCCGTGGTCCTTGTTGATGCGGCCGTCCGCCTTGGAGACATCTTCCTCGCAGGTCAGCCAGCTGCCCCACGGGGTAACGCCGCCAGCGCAATTGCGGATCGTCCCGGCCAGCGAACGGTACTGGCGCTTCACGTCCAGCGTTGCAGCATCCAGCACCACGGTGGTGGTGCCGCCCGGAAGCGGGCGAAGGCTCCGTGCCACGGTGTCGAACGCAGCGCCGCTCGCGTCGCCGTCACTGTCTCCGGGGCGAAGCTCATGGTTGCGAACCAGCGCCAATTCGCCATTGCCAAGGTCGAAACAACCCATGCCATCGGCCTTGTCCGGCACGGTGCCGCCATCGTCCATCGCATCTCCCAGCGCGGAGATCACGCGGTAGGAAAAGCCGCGCGGCAGGTCGAGGATGCCGTCCGGGTCAGGCACCAGCGCGCCGTAGCTTTCGGCAATGGGAGCAGCAGCGGCGGGTGCCGTGGTGCGGCCTGCGCAACCGGCAGCGGCAAGCGCGGCGAAGGCGCTGCCCGTGCGGCGCAGGAACTGGCGACGATCATGTGGCATTTACAAATCCTTTCCAGCGCTTATGCCTCGCCCAATAGGGCCAAGGCAAGCACGGTAACGGCTCAATCCAGCCCCAGCGCGGCTTTGACATCAGCCCAGCTGACGAGTTTGAAGTTCTGCGCTTCAGCACCGTTCTGGCCGTCCTGCGCGATGAACAGGCCTTGCGGATAATCCGGCCCGAAATCGCCCATGTGCAGTTCGATTCCGTCGGTCTCTTCAGTGGAGCCGAGAGCGCCCTCAGCGATACGGAAACGGCCCAAAGGGGTGACATCGGGCAGGCTGAAAACGGCGTAGGCATTGTCACCCTGCGAGGAGGCGATCAGATATCCGCCAACGGCGCCCACGGTCTGGATCGCGAGGCCCTCGACGTCCGCCACCAGCCACGCATTGTCGATCGGGGCAACGAGTTCGCCGGTGGTTGCGCCATCGCGGAAGCGCCAGATACCGGCCACTTCCTCGCCCACATAGAGCGTGCCGTCGCGGTCATCATAGACACAGCCTTCGGGCTGGCTGGGAACAGACATTTCCCGGACAAACGCGGCTTGCGGTGTTTCGTCCGGCACCCCTTCGGCGATTTCGTATTCGCGCAACCGGCCATCCTTGATCACCGCCAGCGCGGAAAGCCCGCCGTGCTGGCTCATGCAGAAGCCGTATCCCTCACCCGGACCGCTGGCGATGCGGCCCAGCGGGGTGAGTTCGCCGCTGACCGTATCCAGCGTGAAGGTGGAGATGTGCGAGTTTTCAAGGTCAATCCGGTCACTGGCTGCAACCAGCACGGTGCCATCAGCCAGCGTGACAAGATCGACATTGTTGACCGCGCCGGCATCGATGAAGCTGCGGATCGCCCCGTCGAGGCCATAGACATAGAGCCCGGCCTTCTTGTCGGTCGCCACGATCAGGCTTTGCGACGGGTCAGCCGCATTGTGCCAGATCGCAGGATCGTCTGCCGCGTCCTCATTAGTGGTGCCGACCGGCGCGGTTTCGGCTTTCGCCGTCACCGCCACCGGGGGCAGGCCCTGCGGCGTGGTGACGCAAGCCGCAAGGCCGGCCGCCGCCACCACACATGTTGCAAGCTTCAGGGCGCGCATCAGAAGGTCACCCTCACGCCGCCCTTCATAGTCCAGCTGGAGAACTCGCTTTCATACACGTTCTGGCGGCCGCCATAGGTGTTGTAGGCGAAGAAATCCTCCTCGGTGATGTTGATCCACTCGTAGAAGACCTGGACGTTGTCGGTCACACGATACTTGGCGCTGAAGTCCAGCTGGAAGTGATCGTCGATCAGGCGATCTGCCTCTGCCGAACCGCCCAGTTCATCAAGGAACATGTCGCGGTAGGTGCCTGCAAGGCGCAGCGAAAGCGGGCCCCATTCGTAACCCAGCACGGCGTTGAAGGTGTGCTTGGAGGTTGCCGGCAGCGAGATCGTGCGCGTGGCGGTGACGGCACCCAGAGTATCCGAAGCTGCATCGGGCACCGTGCCGGTGGCATCGGTGTAGGTGTAGTTGAACTGCGTCAGCAGGCCCGAAAGCGCACCGGGCAGCATGGTCCACTGCTGGGCGAAGCCAAGTTCGATGCCCCACACTTCCGCGCTGTCACCGTTCAAGGGGATCACCGCCTCGTCAAAAGCGATGCCATTGAACACCAGCCGCTCGGACGGGTCGATCACGTCGTTCCCGTTGAGGTCCTCGGCATTGTATTCCACGTCGACTACGAAGTTGCTGATGTCCTTGTAGAAGAACGCCGCCGTGATCGCGCCATTGCCGGAGAAATAATATTCAGCCGAAGCATCGAAGTTCCACGCATCATAAGGCTTCAGCGCCGGGTTGCCGAATTCACCTTCGATCTCGTCAACATCGTTGATCTCGGTTGCAAAGCGCGGGGCGACCTTGGAGAACGGCGGCCGCACCACGGAGCGATAACCTGCGAGGCGCATCACGATATCGTCCTGCGGCTCGTAACGGATGTTCAGGCTGGGCAGCCAGTAGCCGTAGTTCTTCGGCGTGAAGCTGTCGGTCACGATCACCGTGTCGTCGGTCGCGGTGGAACCGTCCGGCAGGGTGCCGTCTTCTTCCACCAGCAGCACGTTGTTGCCGAAGATGTCCGTCTGCGTGTGCTCGAAGCGGACCCCGCCGATCACGCGCAGATTGTCGCTTTCCCAGCGGCCGAGCAGATATGCGGCGAGGATATCTTCCTCGATCACATAGTCCTCAACCGCGCTGTCGAACATGGTGTCCACGCCCTGGAGCTCGAAATCGGCGAAATTGTTCAGAAAGAACTCGGTGTGGCCGGTATAACTGGCCACGGGGCCGATATTGGCGCGGCGGAAAGTCTGCTCGCCCAGCACATCAGCGAGGGTGTAGCTGCCAGGGCCGGCATATTCGTAGAATTCGACGTCGAGATTATAGCTCTTCTCGCGCCAGCGGCCCTTGAAGCCGGTCTGCACGCTGAACAAACCGCTCTCCATCGGGAATTCACGGCCCACGTCGAAGCGGACGGCATATTCCTCGTCTTGCGCATCCGAGGTATCGACAAATTCTACATCCTTCAATTCGTATGTCGCCGGGTCAAGGAAATCAGCGACGCCGCTTGCCGCATAGAGCGGGGCGCGCGGATCAGAGAAATCCATGTCGAGTACAAGGCCTTCGCCCGAGAATTCGCGTTCGAACTGGGTCGGGTCGACATTGCCATCTTCAACTTCGGACGACTTGGCGTAGCTGGCCATGTATTCGATGGTCCACGGGCCAGTGAAGGTTTCGCCACCCAGCGCGAGCGACCAGGTGCGCTGGCGTTCAAAGCGATCCTTGATGTCCCGCTCGACCACAAGCTCGTCACCATCGGAGAAGCTGCCGGTGAAGCCGCTGCCAGAGATGTCGCCGTTCTTCAGCACCAGCGTGGTGCGGCGGCGGTATTCCTGGTCATCAAACTGGCTGAACAGGCCGCGGACATAGAGCTCTGTGCTGTCAGAAGCGCGCACATCCAAGCCCAGCGTGGCGGACAAGCGCTCACGCTCCACGTCGTAATCGCGATACTGCACTTCTTCCGGGAAGATGAAGCCGTTGTCATCGTCCCAGTCGTCAGCCTCGATGGTATCGACTTCGTACTCGCGCTGGTAATAGCTGATGCCGCCTGACACGCCGACATTGTCGGCAAGGCGATAGGCGAAGTCCACGCTGCCCTTGGGGCCCAGCTCGCCGGAATAGTTGTTGTAGCTACCTTCGGCGCGCGCGGTCAGGTAGTTGCCGCGGCGGTCGAATGCGGAAACGGTGTTGATCTCGATGCTGGCGCCGATGGTGTCGGCATCCATGTCCGGTGTCAGCGACTTCTTCACCTCGATGCTTTCGATGATGTCGCTGGAAACGACGTCCAGCGCCACTGCGCGAATGTCGCTCTCAGGCGCGGGAACGCGCACGCCGTTGATGGAGCTGGCGTTGAGGTTCGGATCAAGGCCGCGCACGGAAACGAAGCGGCCTTCGCCATGGTCATTCAGCACGTTGATGCCGGGCAGCCGACGCAGGCTTTCCGCCACGTTCTGGTCCGGGAACTGGCCGATGGCATCGCGCGTCAGCACGTCGGATACGGTGTCCGAACCATATTTGCGCGACAGCGCGCTGGAAATGTTGGCGCCCTGGCCGATCACCAGGATGCGCGAGGCATCGTCACCGCCCATGGAGAAGTTCAGCGTGACGGTGCCGGCTTCGGGCACGTCCACGGTCTGCGTGACATCGGGCGCACCGACATAGCGGGCAGTGATGGTGTAGGTGCCGGCAGGCAGGTCCGCGATGCGATAGGTGCCATCCCGGCCTGTCACGACCTGGCGGCCGAGTTCGGGAATGGTGATGGTGGCGGACTGCAGGTTCACCGTGGCGGTTTCGTCAACCACGGTGCCGGCGACATCGCCGGCGAATACGGGAGTGGCAGCCAGAGCGATTGCAGCAAGGCTGCTCGTGCCGAGAAGAATGTGGGATTTCATGTTCGGGTTTCCTCC
Organism: Alphaproteobacteria bacterium; assembly: GCA_030424845.1. GTDB lineage: Bacteria > Pseudomonadota > Alphaproteobacteria > Sphingomonadales > Sphingomonadaceae > Alteraurantiacibacter. The sequence goes on from JAUHWC010000005.1 coordinate 107,344, forward strand.
ATCGAAGTGATGGAGCGCTCGCTAGGCGGCCTATATGACGCGCCCCTTGCAGCTTCGTGTCAGTTTGGTGTCAGGCCCAGGCTGTTGCGGGAAGGACACGGATACTTCATCCAGCGCCGATCCAGCTCCTCAGGATAAGGGCCACCACGCCCAGCACGGCAACGCTGGCAAACCAGATGCCCGCCATCCATGCCAAGCGTTTCCAAAGTGGGGATTCTTCCGGTTCCATGGTCGTTGTCCGCGCTACCGCTTCGCTGCTTGAATGCATCAATGAGCTATTGCCGCGCTACCGCTTCGCTGCTTGAGCGCATCAGTGATAACCCTCTCCGCCCACTTTGCCGCGGAACACCCAGTAAGCCCATGCAGTGTAGCCGACGATCAGCGGCAGGGTGAGCGCCACGCCGATCAGCATGAACACCTGGCTGCGCATCGGCGCGGCGGCATCCCAGATGGTGATCGAAGGCGGCACGACATTGGGCCAGATCGTCACGCCGAGGCCCACCATGCCGAGCAGGAACAGGCCCAGCGCATACCAGAAGGGCGCGCTTTCGCCCCTGGCCAGCGAGCGCCACAGCAGCAGCGCAACAATCGCCGTGGCCATCGGCACCGGGGCCAGCCAGTAGACTTCGGGCGCGGTGAACCAGCGCGCGGCATATTCGGGGCGCAGTTCGAGGTTGTAGAGGCTGACCGCGCTCATCAGCGCAGCCGTTGCCAACGCCGCCTTGCGGGCCAGGCCGCGTGCCTTCTGCTGCACGTCCCCGTCCAGCCGCCAGACCAGCCATGTCGCGCCCAGCAGGGCATAGCCTGCCACCGTGCCAAGGCCGGTCAGCAGGGTGTAGGGTGTCAGCCAGTCGAACCAGCTGCCGGCATAGGCGCGGTCGACCACGGTAATGCCTTGCAGCAGCGCGCCAAGGATCATGCCCTGGCTCATCGCGGCAACCAGCGATCCGCCCATGAAGGCCATGTCCCAGAAGGGGCGGTGCTTCTCGTCACGCCAGCGATATTCGAAAGCCACGCCGCGGAAGACGAGGCCCAGCAGCATGGCGATGACCAGCGGGTAGGTGGCAGGCAGGATGATGGCATAGGCCAGCGGGAAGGCCGCGAACAATCCGCCGCCACCCAGCACCAGCCATGTCTCGTTACCGTCCCAGAAGGGTGCGATGGAATTCATCGCCCGGTTGCGCCCCTCGCCCGGCTGGAAGCGCGGGAAAAGGATACCGATGCCAAGGTCGAACCCGTCCATCACCACATAGGCGAAGATACCGAAGGCGATGATCAGCGCCCATATCACGGTCAGGTCGATGCTCATTGGACCTCCTCCTTCTTCACCAGGACGCTCTGCGGCAGGGTATCCCCTTCGCCCGGGTTCTGGGTCGGCCCCGGGGTGATGCCGGCGGTGCGGATGGGCGTGTTCTCGCCCTGCTTCCCGCCTGCCCCATGCGGCTTGGGTACAGCGGCCATCAGCCGCAACAGATACCAGGTGCCGACAGAGAAGACCGCGAAATAGACCACCACGAAGGCCAGCAGCGATGCCGCCACGGCAGGCGCATCCAGCGGGCTCGCGGCATCGGCAGTGCGCAGCAGGCCATAGATCACGTAAGGCTGCCGCCCGACCTCGGTAGTGATCCAGCCGGCAATCACCGCCACGAAGCCCGATGGCCCCATGACCAGCGCGGCACGGTGCAGCAGGCTCCAGTCATAGAGCCTGCCCTTCATTCGGGCGAACAGGCTCCACATGCCAAGGCCCATCATGGCAACACCGATGGCGACCATGATGCGGAAGGCCCAGAACACCATGAAGACGGGCGGCTGCTCGTCATCGGCCACCGTGTCCAGCCCCTCGATCGGGGCATCGAGGTCATGCTTCAGGATCAGGCTGGAGAGCTTGGGAATGCCCACCGCATAATCCAGCCGCTGCTCCTCGTCATTGGGGATGCCGAAGAGATAGAACGGCGCACCATCGGGATGGCTTTCGTAATGCCCTTCCATCGCCATCACCTTGGCCGGCTGGTGCTCCATGGTGTTGAGGCCGTGCATGTCGCCGACGAAGATCTGGATCGGGGCCACGATGGCCGCCATCCACATCGCCATGGAAAACATCTTGCGGGCATGAGCATTGGCCTTGTCCTTCAGCAAGTGCCATGCTCCCACGGCGCCGACCACGAAGGCCGTCGTCAGGTAAGCTGCCGTCACGGTGTGGACCAGCCGGTAAGGGAAGCTGGGGTTGAAGATGATTTCGATCCAGCTCGGCCCGGGCAGGAACTGGCCGTTCGCGCCCAACTCGAAGCCGGTCGGGGTCTGCATCCAGCTGTTCACCGAGAGGATCCAGAACGCCGAGACGAATGTGCCCGCCGCCACCATCAGCGTGGCGAAGAAGTGCAACTTCCTGCCCACCTTCTCCATGCCGAACAGCATCACGCCAAGGAAGCCCGCCTCGAGGAAGAAGGCAGTCAGCACCTCGTATGCCATCAACGGGCCGATCACCGGGCCTGCAACGTCGGAAAAGACCGACCAGTTGGTGCCGAACTGGTAGGACATCACGATCCCGCTGACCACGCCCATGGCAAAGGCAATGGCGAAGATCTTCAGCCAGTACCTGAACAGGTCGAGGTAAACCGCCTTCCCGGTCTTCAACCACAGCCCTTCTAGCACCGCGAGATAGCTGGCCAGCCCGATCGAGAACGCCGGGAAGATGAAGTGGAAGCTTACCGTGAAGGCAAACTGGATGCGCGCCAGCAATATGGCATCAAGAGACTCAAACATTCGCTGATCCTCGCGTTCGGTCAGGGAGCCGGACAGGCTCTATGAAATGGCTACTTGGCGGTCGCCTTGCGCCAGCGGTAAAGCGTCTTTTCGGAGATGCCGTATTCACGGCAGCTTTCGGTCACGCCCTTGCCGGCTGCGATCATCTTTTCGATGGCGCGGCATTTCGCGTCCTTGTCGGGGATGGCGGTCATCAGATCAGTCCTCTTGCCATTTCATGGTCAGTAGGTTCGGGCGGCTCGCCATTGTCCCTGGCCAGTTCCGACCATGCGCGATCCTGTGACAGGAACACGCGGCCATTCAGCTCTTCGAGGAAATGGGTGCCATTGAGCCTGTCCATCACCGGCCCCTTCACCTCGGAAAGGTGCAGGCCGATGCCCCCGTCGGACAAGCGGTGGTTGATCGCCTCCAGGCTTTCGAGCCCGGTTGCGTCAATCGCGTTCACCGCGCTGCACATCAGGATCACGTGGCGCAGTTCGGGCCTTTCGGCCACGCGCTCCAGCACATATTCCTCCAGCCAGCGGGCGTTGAGATAGGTGAGGCTTTCATCGATGCGGATCGAAAGAAGGTGCGGCAGGGTGAGCACCTTGTGCCGCTCGACATTTCGGAAATGCTCGGTTTCCGGCACGCGGCCGACGATGGCGGCATGCGGGCGCGAGGCCTTCCAGAGATAGAGCAGCAGGCCAAGCAGCACGCCCGCGATCACGCCCATTTCCACGCCCGCCAGCAGCGTGGCGATGATGGTGGCCATGTGAGCGGAAAAGTCCGCCTTGGAATAGTTCCACAAGCGGCCCGGTGTCTTCAGGTCCACAAGGCTCAGCACTGCAACGATGATGGTCGCTGCCAGAGTGGCAATCGGCAAGTGGAACAGCAGCGGGGTCAGGAACAGCGAGGCCAGCGCAATGCCGCCGGCGGTATAGGCCCCGGCAGCAGGCGTCTGCGCGCCGGCATCGAAGTTCACCACCGAACGGGCAAAGCCGCCCGTCACCGGATATCCGCCCGAAAACGCCGAGGCGATGTTGGAAGCGCCAAGGCCCACCAGTTCCTGGTCAGGCGCGATGCGCTGGCGGCGCTTGGCAGCGAGCGTCTGGGCCACGGAGACACTTTCGACAAAGCCGATGATGGAGATCAGCAGCGCGGGCACCCACAATTGGGCGATCAGGTCAGGATTCGTGCTCGGCAGCGCAAATGGCGGCAGGCCTTGCGGCACAGCGCCCACCAGCGCCACGTCCCTGCCGCCAAGGTCGAACACCAGCACGGCGAGGATGGTGACGGCAACCGCGATCACCGGCCCCGCCTTGGCGGCCATGCCCGCGCCCTTCTTCGTCATGCCCAGCTTTTCGAGCAGCGGGGCAAAGCCCTTGCGCACCCAGAACAGGAATGCGGTCGCCCCGGCACCGATGGCAAGCGTGTGGAAATTGGTATCCGGCAGGTTGGCAACGAGCGCGCCGAGCATGTCGGGCCAGTTGTCGCCGCCACCCGAAATGCCCAGCAGGTGGCGCAATTGGCTGGTCGCGATCAGCACGCCCGAAGCGGTGATGAAACCGGCGATCACCGGGTGCGACAGCAGGTTTGCCAGAAAGCCCAGGCGCAGGAAACCGAGCACCGCCAGCATCACCCCCGAAAGCGCGGCCAGCGTGATCGCGGCTTCAAGATATTCCGCCGTGCCTTGCGCTGCCACCGCGCCGGCCGCGCTGGCCGTCATCAGCGAGATGACGGCCACCGGGCCAACGGCCAGCGTCCGGCTGGTGCCGAAGACTGCATAGGCGACCAGGGGAAGGATCGAAGCATAAAGCCCCACCACCGGCGGCAATCCCGCGAGCAAGGCGTAAGCCAGGCTCTGCGGGATGAGCATGATGGTGACGATGACCGCCGCCAGCATGTCTGCCGTCAGGATTTCGCGGTTATATTGCGCGCCCCATTCGAGGATCGGAAAATAGCGGCGAAACATCCTGTTGCGACCCGGAGGGTTCCTTCCAATTCGTGTTGCTGTCTGAGCGTTACTGTGTGAGCGTTATTGGGCGATCATGTTGCCGGGACCGGCCAGCCATTCACGGCCCTTGAGCATCCCGTTCCAGTAGATCCACGGCAGCGCGTCAGCCTTCAGCATCCAGCTGAGGCGCGCGGGCTTGGTGCCGTCCACCAACCAGGTGGGGAAGCTGGGCATCAGCTTTCCGCCATAACCGAATTCGGCGAGCACGATCTTGCCGCGTTCCACTGTCAGCGGGCAGGAGCCGTATCCGTCGTAAGCCACGGTCGGTTCCAGTCCGTCGAGCACGCGCAGCGCGTTGACCGCTACCACCGGGGCCTGCTTGCGGGCAGCGGCTGCAGTCTTGGCATTGGGCGCGCTGCACCCGTCACCCAGTCCGAAGACATTGGGGTATCTGTTGTGGCGCAGGCTGAACTGGTCGACATCGACAAAACCGCTTGTCGCGGCCAGCGGGCTGTTGCGAATGAAATCCGGTGCAACCTGCGGCGGGACGACATGCATCATATCGAACTCCACCTGCTCCTCGCCGTCCTTGCCCTTGAAGGTGGCGACCTTGCCGGGGCCATCGACGGCTACCAGATTGCTCTCCAGCTCCAGGTCGATGCCGTATTTCTCGACATAGCTCATCAGCGCGGGAACATAATCGGCCACCCCGAACAGCACGGCTCCGGCGTTGCGGAACTGCACTTCGATATCGCCGAGCACGCCGCCGCGCAGCCAATGGTCGCAGGACAGGTACATGCTCTTTTGCGGAGCACCGGCGCATTTGATCGGCATGGGCGGCTGGGTGAAGAGCGCGCGGCCCTTCTTCATCTGCTGCACCAGCTGCCAGGTATAGGGCGAGGTATCCGCGCCATAGTTGGAGGTGACGCCGTTCTTGCCCAGCGTATCGCGCAGCCCCTCGATCTGGTCCCAGTCCAGCTTGATGCCGGGGGCGACGACAAGCATGTCGTAGGACACGGTGTCGCCGCTGGCGGTGGTGAGGCTGTTGTTGTCCGGATCGAAACTGGCGACATGCTGGTTGATCCAGGTGGTGCCCTTGGGGATCACGCTGGACATCGGGCGGCCCGTCACCGCCACGTCGAACACGCCGCCGCCAACCATGGTCCAGCCCGGCTGGTAGTAATGCTCGGTAGCGCCGTCGATCAGCACGATATCGAGGTCGGGGCGGCGCTTGAGCATGCTGGACGCCGTGGCGATACCCGCGGCCCCTGCTCCGACGATTGCGACCGTGTGCTTGTATTGTGCCATTGTTTGCGATCCTCAGGGTTTGGACGGGCGAACGGGCATCGCCTCTTGTCAGGATTTGCTGGTAGCCAGCCTGTGCAGCAGCATCCCGCCGACCATGGCGAGAACGAAGGTGCCGATCGCCGCGATGTCGGGTGCCGTGCCGAGCGAGGCGATGGCAGGGCCAGGGCACAATCCGCCCAGGCCCCAACCTGCGCCGAACAGCACCGCGCCGCCCACCAGCTTGCCATCGATGTGGCGCGTGCCGGGAAGGTGGAAGGTCGTGTCGACAAGCGGCTTGACCATGCGCGGCTGGATCACCCATGCCACGGCCATCACCAGCAGTGCGCCGCCCATGACGAAGGCCAGCGTCGGGTCCCAGGCTCCGAACAGGTCCAGGAAACCGCGCACGCGCGCAGGATCGGTCATGCCGGAAACGGTCAGGCCGATGCCGAAGATCACGCCGGAAATCAGGGTCAGGATCTGTTTCATCACCACCCCCATCCCAGCGCATTGGCGATCGCGACGGTCACGATGCCGCTGGCCATGAACACCATGGTGGCGGTGATCGAACGACGCGACAGGCGCGACATGCCGCACACGCCGTGGCCACTGGTGCAGCCAGAGCCCATGCGGGTGCCGAATCCAACCAGCAGTCCGGCCGCGGCGAGCAGAGGGAGGGAGGGGGAGTAGCTCACCGTGGCCGGACCGAAGACCAGTGCATAGGCCAGACCGCCCAGCACCAGCCCAACTATGAAATTCAACGCCATGATCCAGGGCGGACCGCTGTCGGCAATGCCGGTTGCGCGGGCCAGCAGGCCGCTGACACCGGCAATGCGGCCGGCACCCAGCAGCATGACTGCTGCCGAAATACCGATCAGCACCCCGCCGATCAGGCCGCCGACGGGATCGGCATCAGGGAAACCGGGGATCGTCATACCGCGTTCACCGGAATCTTGATGTAGCTCACGCCATTGGATTCAGGCGCGGGCATGTGACCGCCGCGAATGTTCACCTGCACCGAAGGCATGATGAGTTCGGGCAGGTCGAGCGTGGCGTCGCGCTTGGTGCGCATGGCCACGAAGTCATCCTCGCTCACCCCGTCATGGACGTGCACATTGTTGTCGCGCTGTTCGCCCACGGTGGATTCCCAGGCGTAGACATCTCGGCCCGGCGCCTTGTAGTCATGGCACATGAACAGGCGCGTCTCGCGCGGCAGTTCCAGCAGGCGGCGGATGGACTTGAAGAGCTGGCGGGCATCGCCGCCGGGGAAGTCAGCCCTGGCCGTGCCGTAATCGGGCATGAACATCGTATCGCCCAGGAAGGCGGCATCACCGATGATATAGACCATGTCGGCAGGCGTATGGCCCGGCATATGCAGCGAAATCGCCTTGATGTTGCCGATGTTGAAGGTGTGACCGTCCTCGAACAGGTGGTCGAACTGGGAACCGTCACGCTCGAAGTCGGTCCCGGCATTGAACAGTTTGCCGAAGACTTCCTGCACATGGGTTATCTGCTGGCCGATGGCGAGCTTACCACCGAGCTTTTCCTGCAGATAGGGCGCGGCAGAAAGATGGTCGGCATGTGCGTGGGTTTCGAGAAGCCACGTCACTTTCAGATTATGCGAAATGACATAGTCAATAACCGCGTCCGCCGAGGCAAAAGAGGTTCGGCCGG
>JAUHWC010000005.1:122500-170661 GCA_030424845.1 Alphaproteobacteria bacterium
GTATATGGAACACAGCGGGCAAAGCGGCGGGAAGCCCCCGGCCATTAGCGTGGCGATGAGCGTCTATAATGGCGAGTGCTTCCTGGCAGAGGCGATCGATAGCATCCTTGCGCAGACGCACCGGGATTTCGAGTTCCTCATCCTCGACGACGGTTCCAGCGATGCCACGCCCGACATGCTGCGCGCCTATGCCGCACGCGACAATCGCATCCGCCCGATCATCCGCGAGAACCGCGGCCTGATCGTCAGCCTCAACCAGCTGCTGGCCGAAGCGCGCGCGCCGATCATCGCGCGCATGGATGCCGACGACATCGCCATGCCCGAACGGTTCGAGAAGCAGTTGCGCTTTCTCGCCGAGAACCCGGACCATGGGGTTGTCGGCAGCTGGAGCACCGACATCGGCGAAGAGGGCAAGCCCTGGCGCCTGCATGGCCCGGACCACGCCGTTACCAATGACGACTTCCAGCACAATATCCGCCACGGCGGCCCGCTGCTGGTGCACCCGGCGGTGATGTACCGGGCTCAGGTGGTCCGCCAGGCCGGCGGCTATCATGCCGCCCTCCGCCATTGCGAGGATCTTGACCTGTGGTTGCGGCTCGCCTCGATCACCAGGATCGCCAACATCTCCGAACGCCTAATCCGCTATCGCCATTACGCCGGACAGGTTTCGAAGAAATACACCACCGAGCAGCAGATCGGTGCCGCCATCGCTTATGAAGCCTGGCGCAGGCGCAACGAAGGCAAGCCCGATCCGACCGAGACGGCCACCACGCTTCCGCCCATTGACCAGCTGGATGCCTTATTCGGCGAGGAAGGCGTGGCGCGCCGCGTGCGCCAGAAGGTGACCGGGGGAATCCTTCACTCCCCCGTTGCCATGCGCGACGAAGGCTTCGAGATCGTGATCCGCCACGTTGCCGATGGGGGTACCCGCAGGAGCTTTTGGCGCACGGTGCTGCGGCTGCTGAAATGGGGCGAGGCCTCGCGCGCCCTGCGCCTGTCCACCGCGCTGACGATGTCATCGCAGATGGGGGCCTTCTCCATCCAGTTCGCCGCAAGCGTGATCCTGGCCCGCTTCTTCATCGATCCCGACGAGCTGGGCCTGTTCACCATCGCCTTTTCCTTCGTCAGCCTGCTGGCCGTGCTGCAGGAATTCGGCATCACCCGCTTCGTGGCCGGCGAGAAGGAACTGGATGACGACAAGGTCCGCACCGCATTCTCGGTCTCGCTCAGCATTTCCTGGTGCATCGCCGTTGCCTGCGTGGCGCTGGCCTGGCCGGTCTCGCATTTCTACGCCATGCCCGAGCTCTTGCCGCTGCTGCTGGTGATCTCGGCAAGCTATTTCCTGGTGCCGCTGGCGATTGTCCCGGCAGCACTGATCCAGCGGAACGTGGATTTCCGGTCCAATACCGTGATCGAGATCGGGGTGGTCCTGGCCAATGCCCTGGTCGCCATTGCCCTGGCATGGGCGAGCTATGGCGCGCTGGCGCTGGCCTGGGGTGCCTTTGCCCAGCAAGTGGCGCGTGCGGCGCTGGCACAATGGCGGGCAGGTTTCATGCTGCCGATCCCGCCGCGCTTCATCGGCGCGGGTCCGATCCTGCGCTTCGGCGGTGGATCGACGTTCCTTTCCGCCCTGGCGCAGACCGGCGCGCGCATGCCTGACCTTCTGATCGGCCGCCTGCTCGATACCGTGGCCGTGGGCCTGTTCGCGCGCGCCTTCGGCCTTGCCGCGCAGTTGCAGCTGCTGGTTTCGGGCGCTCTGGCCACCGTGTTCTATCCTGCCTTTGCCCGGCTGCGCGACCGGGGCGAAGTGCTGGGCCCGCATTACGAGCGGGTTGTGGCTTGCTATACCGCGATCACCTGGCCGGCGATGGCCGGCCTCGCGGCCTGCTCCTTCCCGGTCATCTCGCTGCTCTATGGCGATCGCTGGACCGGCGCGGCACGCCCGCTGGAATGGATTGCCATCTCGCAAATGCTGTTCGTCGCCTTGCCGCTCAACGTGGAGCTGTCCATCCTGCTTGGCCGGATGCGCCCGCTGGTCTGGCGCTGCGCGCTCGATACCTCGGTCTCGATCGCCTGCCTCGCCATTGGCGCCACCATCTCGCTGGAAGCGGCGGCAGCCTCGCGCTTTGCCTATGGCCTTGCATGGCTGGCGATCCACCTGCCAGCGCTGCATGCAACGGTCGGCTTTTCCGGACACAAGCTGGTGGAGCACTGGCTGCAATCGGCGCTTGCGACCGGGCTGGCGGTACTGCCGGTGGCAGTATCCTACCTGCTGTGGGCCGGCCCGCGCGAGGCGAGCTTCCTGCAAGTCCTGCCTGCTGCGGGCCTGGGCGTGGTGCTGTGGGCGATCGCCCTGCGCCAGATCCGCCACCCTGCCTATGAAGAGATGCACCAGATCGCCAGTGGCCTGCTGTCCCGTTTCGGCTGGGCGCGGCTGATCCCGGCCCCGCGCTGATCACGGCCCAAATCCCGTTTTGCCCTCGCACACGCGCGCGTGCTATATATTAGGCTCTCAGAACGGGAGAGACTGGAATGGGCTGGATCGGCATTGCCGCAAGCGCCCTGCTGGCCGCTGCTGCCACCAGCGGCACCACGGTGGCAGAAACGGAAATCACCGCGGCTGCGGAAGAAGCCGCCACCGAAATCCTGCAGATGCAGGAGGAACGCTATCGCCGGATGACGGTGCCGGTCACCATCAACGGACAGGGGCCCTACCGCTTCCTGATCGACACCGGTGCCCAGGCAACCGTGCTGAGCCACGCACTGGCTGACGAGTTGCAGCTGACGAACCGCGACACCGCCACGCTGATCGGCATGGCCAGCCGGCGCGAGGTGCAAACCGCCGTGCTCGATGAAATCACTTTCGGCACCCGCAGCAACTACAGCGCCACCGCCGCATTGGTCGAAGGCAGCAACATCGGCGGGGCGGACGGTATCCTGGGGCTCGATACCCTGCAGGACCGGCGCGTGCTGCTCGACTTCGAGAACCGCGTGATCGAGATCGCGCACGAGGATGAGCAGCGCAGCAACCGGGGATATGAAATCGTCGTGCGCGCCCAGCGGATCGACGGGCAGCTGATCATCGCCCGCGCCCGGGTGGATGGTGTGCGCACCGCGGTGATCGTGGATACCGGCGCGCAAGGCTCCATCGGCAATGCGCAGCTCGATGACAGGATGCGCCGGGCGCGGCAAGCAATGAATTCGGAAATGACCGACATCAACGGCGTGCAGGCAACCGGGCTGGTGCGCGTTGCGCGCAAGCTGGAGATGGGCCGGGCCGAGTTGACCAATTTCCCGATCAGCTTTTCCGAAAGTCCCACTTTCGCGGCAATGGGCCTGGACGACGAGCCGGCCATGATCCTGGGCATGAACGAGCTGCGCCTGTTCGAGCGCGTGGCGATCGACTTTCCCAGCCGCCGGGTGCTGTTCGACCTGCCCGACAATGCCCGCCTCCCGCCGCAGGATGCATTCGGCATATTGGGGCCTTGAAGGGCCTTTGCTGTTGCAGCCTTGCCCGCCATCCCCCACTTGATGGTTCATGGGGGCTGAACCGCACAGGGACGATGAGCTGATCGAGCAGGCCGGATGGGCAACCGTCCGCCGCTTCCTTCCCTATCTCTGGCCGAAGGACAGGCCGGACCTGCGCCGGCGCATCGCGATTGCCGCGCTGTTCGTGGTGATCGCCAAGGTGATCGTCCTTTCGGTACCCTTCGCCTATGCCCGCGCGGTCGACACCATGGCCGGGGAAGCCGGCAACGAAGCCCTGTGGGTCGCGCTGGGCCTGGTGATCGCCTATGCCGCGGGCCGCTTTGCCACCACCTTCTTCGACCAGACCCGCAACATGGTGTTCAACCGCGTGGGGCAGGACGCGGTGCGCGAGCTGTCCGAAGACGTGTTCCAGCGGCTGCACCAGCTTTCGCTGCGTTTCCACCTCTCGCGGCGGACGGGAGAGCTGACCCGGGTGATCGAGCGCGGCACGAAATCGATCAGCAACATGATCTATTTCCTGCTGTTCAATATCCTGCCCACCGCCGTCGAACTGATCGTGGTGGCGGTGATCTTCTACACGCTGTTCGGCTGGGAGATCGTGGCGGCGACCGCTGTGACCATCGTCGCCTTCATCCGCATCACCCAGATGATCACCGAATGGCGCACGAAACTGCGCGCGCAGATGAACCGGCTGGACGGGCAGGCGATGGCCCGGGCGGTGGATTCGCTCCTCAACTACGAGACGGTGAAATATTTCGGGTCGGAGAAGCGCGAGAAGCAGCGTTTTGCCAGCGCCGCGCACGATTATGCCGAAGCCGCGATCCGCACGGACAACTCGCTGGCCATGCTCAACATCGTGCAGGCCTTCATCCTCCAGCTGATGATGGGAGGCGCGATGGCGTGGACCGTGTGGGGCTGGAGCCAGGGCCGCTTGTCGGTGGGGGACCTGGTGCTGGTGAACACCTACCTGCAACAACTGTTCCGCCCGCTCGACATGCTCGGATGGGTCTATCGCACGATCCGCCAGGGGCTGGTCGACATGGCCGAGATGTTCCGCCTGATGGACACCAATGTCGAGGTGGAGGATGTCCCCGGCGCACCGGCGCTGGTCATCAATCGCCCCACCCTCGTCTTCGATGATGTCCACTTCGGCTATGAGCAGGACCGCAAGATCCTCCACGGCCTCAGTTTCGAGGTTCCGGCGGATGGCAAGGTGGCGCTGGTCGGGCCATCGGGCGCGGGCAAGTCCACCATCGGGCGGCTGCTGTTCCGCTTCTACGATCCGTGGCAGGGCCGCATCCTGATCGACGGCCAGGATATCGCGCAGGTCACCCAAGGATCGCTGCGCGCCCATATCGGCATCGTTCCGCAGGACAGCGTGCTGTTCAACGACACCATCGGCTACAACATCGCCTATGGCCGCGAGGATGCGGACGAGGAGGCGATCATCCAGGCTGCGCGCGACGCGGCGATCTGGCCCTTCATCGACAGCCTGCCGCAAAAGCTCGAAACCGAAGTGGGCGAGCGCGGGCTGAAACTCTCGGGCGGCGAGAAGCAGCGCGTCGCCATTGCAAGGACGCTGCTGAAGAACCCGCCGATCCTGCTGCTGGACGAAGCGACCAGCGCGCTCGACACCCGGACCGAGCAGGACATCCTTTCCACCCTGCGCCGCGTATCGGAAGGCCGCACCACCATTTCCATCGCCCATCGCCTGTCGACGATTGCCGATAGCGATTTGATTTACGTCATTCAGGACGGGCGGATTTGCGAGCAGGGTTCGCATAACGGGTTGCTGCGCCAGGAAGGGCTTTACGCCGAGATGTGGACGCGGCAATTGAGTGAAGAGGCGGACCTGGAAGAAGCCGCCCAGTAGGAAGGACCTGCCCCATGCGCCTTGCGATTGCCCCCGCCCTTTCGATCATCGCCCTTTCGCTGGCAGCCTGCGCCACCCAGTCCGGCGCAACCGGGCCGGAGGCCGACGCCACCTCGCCGCAGGGCCCGCTCTATGTGCGCCACGCCATGCAGGCCGAGGTGAACCCGGCCATCGTGGGCATCTGGGACGTCACCAACAACATCTTCACCGATGCAGGCGAGCAGGATCCCTCGCTCATCACTGACGAGCAATGGGCAAGCCTTGCCGAAAATGCCGCGAAACTGGCTGTCAGCGGCGAGCGCATGGCCACGGCCAGCGATATCCGCGCAGCAGCGCCCGGCAACATGGCGACCGGTGAATACGAAGTGCCGATGGCCGATGTGCAGGGCTTCATCAGCGCCGACCCGCAAGGCTTCCGCGACATGTCCGCCAGCTTTGCCGCGCTGGCCCGCAACATGGAACAGGCAGCGCTGGCCAAGGACGGCACCACCACGCTGGACCTTGTGGCGCAGATGGACGGAGAGTGTGCCGCCTGCCACGCCCAGTTCTGGTATGCCGGGACGCAGTAACGCCCCGGCCCTTTCCGCCAATTCCTAGCGCAGGCTGGCGCTCAGCAGGTCCAGTTCGGCAAAGGGGATGACTTCGACATCCGGCCGGATCGCCCGCAGGTCATCAATGAAGGCCGCGGCATTGCCGACCACCACGAGCGACATCCTGGCGGGATCGAAATACTCGCGCGCCGCAGCCGAAGCCGCCTCTGCATCGACCATGCCGAGCTTTTCGACATAGCGGGTGGATTCTTCCGGATCGACGCCCAGCGCGATCAGGTCCGTCACGATGCCGGAGAAGCCGGATGAGGTTTCCCTCGTACGCGAGAAGGCCCCCGTCAGGTAAAGCCGGCGGCGTTCGATCAGTTCGGCGTCGAGGGGCTCCGTCCCGATCCGCGCCAGCTCGTCGAGGAACACTCGGACCACTTCGTCGACCGTCTCGTTCGCGGTCTGCGCGCTGGCCATCAGCATGGGATCCTCCACCAGCGATGCCATCGAGGAATAGGCCCCGTAGGACAGGCTGCGCCTGGTGCGGATTTCCTCGAAAAAGCGCCCGCTGGAGCCTCCGCCCAAAACGGCGTTGGCAAGGCTGAGCGGATAGTACACCGACTTATCCCGCGAAGGGCCGCGTCCGACAAGATAGACCGCGGCCTGTCCCGCCTCGGGCATGTCGATCACCACTGTGCGCTGGCTTACCGGCGCTCCCGCTGGGTTCTGCACCGGCTGCGGCAACGGCGCATCGACCTGCCAATCGCCGAACAGCGCCTCGGTCAGCGCAAAGCCTTGCCGGGCTGACAGGCTGCCGGTGATCACCACCTGCGCCGCGCCGGGGTGCCAGTATTGCTCGCGATGCGCAGCAAGGTCCTCGCGCGTGAGTAAGGCGACCGATTCAGCGGTTCCGGACGAAACCCCGCCATACGGCGCATCGCCATAAAGCAACGGGCGTGTCGCCATCGAGGCAAGGTTGCCGGGATCGCTCAGCGAAGCGCGCAACCCGTCTATGGTGCGCGCCTGTTCGCGGGCGAACTCCTCTTCCGGATAGCTGGCGTTGCGGATCATGTCCGCCAACAGCTCGCCTGCAGCCTGCATGTTGGCGGCAGGCGTGGTGAGCGAGAAGGTGGTGCCATCGGTGCGCGCGGATGCACCCATGCTGGCACCAAGGCTTTCCAGCCGCGCGGCAATCTGCTGCGCATCCATGTTCGCCGTGCCCTTGTCCGCAAGTTGCGCCGCAAGATTGGCAAGGCCTGCCTTTTCGCGCGGGTCGCTGGCGCTGCCGCCGGGGAACAGTACCGCCATCGTCGCCAGCGGCACTTCGCTGGTCTGCGCCACCAGCACCTGCATGCCGTTGTCCAGTGTGGTGCGCTCCATCTCCGGCACGCTCACCTCGGGCCGTTCGCCCGGGCCGGGAGGAGCCTGGCGCTCGCCCTCGGGCAGGACTTCTCGCGGCTCGCCCACGGCGGGCGGCAGGTTGCGGAATTCCGGCATCGGCACGGGATTGGCATAGTTGGCGGGATCGGGCTCGCCGCGTTCGTATGTCAGGTCCACCCGTGCCTGCGGATCCAGCCAGCGGGCAGCTGCGCGTTGCACATCCTCGGCAGTGACTGCGGCAATCGCCTGCAGGCGCTTGTCCGCCATGTAGGGATCGCCGCTCTGGACAAGCATTTCGCCCAGTTCGAAGGCACGGCCCCGGGCCGTTTCGCGGCCACGCAGGGCCGAACCGATGATCTCGTTCTTGGCTTCCGCCAGTTCGGCCTCGCTGACCAGCTGGGTGCGGACCTTCTCGGCCTCGGCGTCGAGCGCAGCCTTCACGGCAGCCATGTCACCGGCCGGGCTGACGAGACCGAAGAAGCCGAACACCCCGGCCTCCTCGCCGCTGCCGGTATATGTCTGCGCTTCGACGGCAAGGCCTGTGCGCACCAGTGCCTGATAGAAACGGCTGTTCTCTCCCCGCCCGAGGATTGCATCGAGCACTTCGAGTGCCGGCGCATCGGGGTGGGTGACAGCCGGCGCCTGCCAGATCGTGCCGATCGCGGGCAGCGGCACCGTGGGGCCATAGGAACTGACCGAGCGCGGCTGGGTGCGCGGTGCGTCCCGCTCCGTAATCGTCACGTCCACCGGGTTTGCGCGTGGCGGGATATCGGCGAAATACCGGTCCACCAGCTCGCGCAGTGTGTCGATCTCGAAATTGCCGGCGACGATCAGCGTGGCTGTGTCCGGCCCGTAATAGGCCTGGTGGAAGGCGCGGGCATCGTCCAGCGATGCGGCATCGAGGTCCTCGATCGAGCCGATGCCGGGGCGGCGGTGCGGCATGATGTCATAGGCATTTTCCGGGATCACATAGCGCGTGAAGCGGCCATAGGGCGGAGCCAGCACGCGCGTGCGCAGTTCTTCCTTCACCACGCCGCGTTCCGTCTCGAACACCTCGTCATCGACCACGGGGAAGGCCATCCTCTCGCGGTGGGTCCACAGCATGGTTTCCAGGTATTCCGCGGGAACCTGCTCCCAGTAATTGGTGCGGTCCGTGCCGTTGGAGGCGTTGCGCGTGCCGCCCACGTCCGCCGTCAGGGCGTAGATCATGTTGTAGGGCATGTTCACCGTCTTGCGGCTGAGGATATGCTCGAACAGGTGGGCAAAGCCGCTGCGGCCTTCCGGGTCCAGCTTGGCCCCGATTTCATACCACATGGACGTGGTGACGGTGGCGGTACTGTCATCCTGCACCGCGATCACCCGCAAGCCGTTGTCGAGCCGCCATTCGGTGAATTCGATCGGCGGGGCAACGAGCGTGCTGCCTGCGGCGGCTTCGGCGTGATTGTCTGCGAGAACGGGCTGGGATAGGGCGAGAGCGCCAAAAGCGGCGCATGCGGCAAGCAGCCGGGATCTCATCATCGGTCGGTCCCCTGGAAATTCGGCAATGGTTTCAAGGTAAACCAAGCAGATCGGCTGCCACAAGCCCCGTGCCGCTCGACAACCTGCCAACTGTGATCGACCGGCGGCTTTGCCCTGCTGCGCAACAGGGGTTGCAGGAAAATCACCTCCCTGCCCCTTGCCCTTGCCTACCGGTCCATGCTTAGGGGCCGCAGACTTTCTTCGCTGCATTGCACAATCGCGGCGCTCATCCAATGGATCATTTCTTATGCTCGATACCGCCACGCTGAAGCGTGACTGGCTGGCCAATCCGCGCAAGGACGTGCTGGCCGGCATCGTGGTCGCCCTCGCCCTCATCCCCGAAGCCATCGGCTTTTCCATCATCGCCGGGGTGGACCCGCGCGTGGGGCTCTATGCCTCCATCACCATCGCGATGGTGATTGCGCTGACCGGCGGCAGGCCCGGCATGATCAGCGCGGCCACCGCTGCGGTGGCCGTGGTGGTGGTGCCCCTGGTGCGCGACCACGGGGTGGAATACCTCTTCGCCGCAACGATCCTGATGGGCATTTTCCAGGCCGTGGCCGCCGTGCTACGGCTCGACCTGTTGATGCAGTTCGTCTCCCGATCGGTAATCACCGGCTTTGTCAACGCGCTCGCCATCCTGATCTTCATGGCGCAGTTGCCGCAACTGATCGGCGTGCCTTGGATTACCTATCCGCTGCTCGCCGGCGCGCTGGCGATCATCTACCTGCTGCCGCGGCTGACCACCGCCGTGCCCAGCCCGCTGGTGGCGATCATCGTGATCGGCGCGATCACCATCGGCATGGACCTGGACGTGAACACGGTGGGCGACATGGGCGAACTGCCCGAAGGCCTGCCCTATTTCGTGCTGCCCGATGTCCCGCTGACGTGGGAGACGCTGCAGATCATCGCGCCCTATTCCGCCACGATGGCAGCCGTGGGCCTGCTGGAAAGCCTGCTGACCGCGCAGATCGTGGACGACATGACCCACACCGACAGCAACAAGAAGCGCGAATGCGCCGGGCAAGGCGCCGCCAACATCGTTGCCGCGCTGTTCGGCGGCATGGGCGGCTGCGCGATGATCGGCCAGTCGGTAATCAACGTCACCTCCGGCGGGCGCGGACGCCTGTCCACCTTTGCCGCGGGCCTGACCCTGCTGATCCTGCTGGCCGTGCTCGGCCCCATCGTCGGCAGGATACCGATGGCCGCGCTGGTGGCGGTGATGATCATGGTGTCGATCGGCACGTTCAGCTGGAATTCGATCCCCAACCTCAAGCACCATCCCTGGCCTTCCAGCGTGGTCATGGTGACGACCGTGGTGGTGGTGGTGGCCACCCACAACCTGGCGATGGGGGTGCTGGCGGGCGTGCTGCTGTCCGGCATCTTCTTCACCGGCAAGGTGCGCACGATGTTCAGCGTTGTCCGCACGCGCGAGGCGGACCAGGCGCGCTACACCGTGACCGGCCAGATCTTCTTTGCCAGCGTGGACCTGTTCGAACGACAGCTGGGCCCCGAGAGCCAGCACGCCGATGCATCGGACCACGTGATCATCGACGTGTCCGGTGCGCATTTCTGGGATATCTCGGCCACCGCCGCGCTCGACAAGGTGGTGGAGCGCATGCGCCGCAACGGCCGCAGCGTGCAGGTGATCGGCCTCAACACCGCCAGCGCGGACCTGGTCGACAAGTTTGCCCTGACGGACAAGACCGGTGTCGAGATCGGCCTGGCACCGCACCCGTGATGGATGGCATCACTAAGCCTGTATCGCCAAGCGCCCGGGCCATGGTAAACACCGTGCGGGATGATGGAGATACTGGCCTGGATCGAACAGACGGCACCCAGCCGCTGGGTGCGTGAGGATTTCTACGCCTATTTCATCCTGCTGATCTTCCACGCATGGGGCATGGCCTTGCTGGTCGGCGGCGGCGTTGCCGTCAGCCTGCGCGTGCTGGGCGTTGCCAAGCAGACGCGGTTGCAGCGCTGGCACGCGATCTTCCCCTGGATGAAGCTGGGCGCGGTACTGGCGATCGTATCCGGCATCGGCTTGTTGGCGGGCTACCCGGCAAAGGCGCTGACCAACTGGGTATTCGCCTTGAAATTCGCCTGCCTGATCGGCGCGGCATGGCTGTGCGGCAACATGGCCCGGGTCAGCTTCGACAAGGGAATCGAGCCGGTGAGCCTGGTGAAGGTTCAGGCTGCACTTGCCTTGTTGCTGTGGGCCATCGGCGTGGCGAGCGGCAAGCTGCTGCTCTACACCAACACCATGCTGCTGACGACGGACGTGATGTTCGAGGCAGGGGGCGACTGATGGATTACCCGACAGACCCCTATCTCGATCCCGTCGCCATCGTGAACTGGGCGATCGACACGGGCATCTTCGACATCGCCTATTCCGCATGGGGGTGGCCGATTGCGGAGATCGTGCACTTCATCGGCCTCTGCCTGCTTATCGGCACGGTAGGCGTGGTGGACCTGCGGATCCTGGGCTTCATGCACGGCATATCCCTGCCCGCCTTGCACAAGCTGATCCCCTTCGGCGTGGCGGGTTTCGTGCTGAACGTGGCGAGCGGGACGATCTTCGTCGCCTCCTCGCCCGACCAGTATCTCTACAACCCGGCCTTCCAGGTGAAGATGGCGGTGATCGCGCTGGCGGGTGTGAACATGGCCCTGTTCTACCTCACCACGGCGCGCAAGCTGCGGGACCTTCCCCCGTTGCAGGCAGCCCCGCGCGCTGCGCGCGTCTTCGCCGGGATCAGCCTGACAAGCTGGATGCTGGTGATCGCCGCAGGCCGCGTGATCACCGCTTTCCGCCCGCCGGCATGGTTCTGGTGCGGCTGGTGTAGCTGAGGGTCAGTCCTGCTTCGGCAGGTAAGTGGGCCAGACAACCGCCTGCGCGCACTTCGTCTCGCCGCGCCACCAGTCATAGGACGTGCGCGGCGGGCCGTAGAGCACCCAGCCTTCTTCCAGAGCAGTCGAGACCTTCACGCAGAAAGCCTTGTCGTCCTTGCCGGTGAGCAACCGGTAGGGAAGGGTGCCGTTCGGCGGTCGGTCATTGTCTCGCGGATCATCCATGCGTCGCGCACTCCCGGTCAGAGGATATATTTCGACAGGTCGGCATCGCCGGCAAGGCCCGCCAGCCTGTCGCGCACATAGGCAGCATCGATGGTGACGTGTTCGCCCTTGCGGTCCTCGGCATCGAAGCTCAGTTCCTCGAACAGCTTTTCCATTACCGTCTGCAAGCGGCGGGCACCGATGTTCTCGACGCTTTCGTTCACCTGAGCGGCTATCTTCGCCACTTCGGCAATGGCTTCGGCATCCATCTCCACCGTCACGTCCTCGGTGCCGATCAGGGCCTTGTACTGCTCGACAAGGTTGGCCTTGGTCTCGGACAGGATGCGCAAGAAATCCTCTTCGGTCAGGCTGCGCAGTTCCACGCGGATCGGCAGGCGGCCCTGCAATTCGGGCAGCATGTCGGAAGGCTTGGAGACATGGAACGCGCCGCTGGCGATGAAGAGCACGTGATCGGTCTTCATCGGGCCGTATTTGGTGGCCACCGTGGTGCCTTCGATCAGCGGCAGCAGGTCTCGCTGCACGCCTTCGCGGCTGACAGAGCCGCCGCGCACGTCCGACACGGCAATCTTGTCCACCTCGTCCAGGAAGACGATGCCGTTGGTTTCCGCATTCTGCAGGGCGACGCGGGCAACGTCATCCTGGTCCATGCGCTTTTCGGCTTCCTCGTCCACCAGCTTGTCCCACGCATCGGGGACCTTCAGCTTCTGCTTCTTCTTCGGGCTGCCGAAGGCCTTGCCCATCATTTCGCTGAGGTTGATCATGGTCGCACCGCCACCCATGCCGGGAATGTCCATCTGCATGGGAGATGCCTCGGTCACCTCGATCTCCACCTCGGTATCGTTCATCGAATTGTCGACGATGCGCTGGCGGAAGCTCTCGCGCGTGGCGGCCGAGGCGCTGGCGCCGACGAGGGCATCGAGCAGTCGCTCCATCGCGGCCTCGCTGGCCGCTTCGCGCACGGCTTCGCGGCGGCGGTCCTTTTCCAGCCGGATCGCTTCTTCCGCGAGGTCCCGGGCGATCTGTTCCACGTCCCGCCCGACATAGCCGACTTCGGTGAACTTGGTGGCTTCCACCTTTACGAAGGGTGCCTGGGCCAGCTTTGCCAGGCGGCGGCTGATCTCCGTCTTGCCGCAGCCGGTGGGGCCGATCATGAGGATGTTCTTGGGCGTCACCTCGTCGCGCAGGTCCGCATTCAGGCGCTGGCGGCGCCAGCGGTTGCGCAGGGCCACGGCCACGGCGCGCTTGGCATCCTTCTGGCCGATGATGTGTTCATCAAGCGCGGCGACAATCGCCTTGGGGGTCAGGTTGTCCATAAAGCTCTTAGATGGTCTCGACCGTCACGCGGTCATTGGTGAAGACGCAGACATCGGCGGCCACGGCCATTGCGCGGCGCGCGATCTTTTCCGGGTCTTCCTCGTAATCGGACAGTGCGCGGGCCGCAGCCAGCGCGTAATTGCCGCCGGAGCCGATCGCCGCAATGCCGCCTTCGGGTTCCAGTACGTCGCCATTGCCGGTGAGCACCAGCATGCAATCCTTGTCGGCAACGATCATCAGCGCTTCCAGGTTGCGCAGGTACTTGTCGGTGCGCCAGTCCTTGGCCAGCTCGACAGCGGCGCGCATCAGCTGGCCCCGGTGCTGTTCCAGCTTGCGCTCCAGGCGCTCGAACAGGGTGAAGGCATCGGCGGTGGCACCGGCGAAACCGCCGATCAC
Organism: Alphaproteobacteria bacterium; assembly: GCA_030424845.1. Classification (GTDB taxonomy): domain Bacteria; phylum Pseudomonadota; class Alphaproteobacteria; order Sphingomonadales; family Sphingomonadaceae; genus Alteraurantiacibacter. The sequence continues at coordinate 136,079 of JAUHWC010000005.1, forward strand.
CTTGCCTTCATCGCCGATACGGCGAACCTTGCGGGCGTTGGGCTTCATCACCGTGTTGCCCATCGACACCTGCCCATCGCCGGCAATCACCGTGGTATCGCCGCGTTTCACGCCGATAATGGTGGTGCCGTGCCACTGGGTCAGGCCGTGATTATCCGAAGAATTTCTCATGCCTGCCATATGGGGCGACAAGCGCGTGGCTGCAAGCAATGCGGCGAGTTGCCGCCGGATGGTTCAGCGCGGAGCGCCACCGCCGCCCATGCCGGTGCCGACCGTGCCGATATTGCCGAACAGGTCTTCCAGCAGGCCGCGCTCGATACCAAGGGTGGGCGTTTCGTCGCTGTCGGGATCAAGCCGCACCACCTGCTCCATGCCGGTGCGTTCCGCGGTCAGCACGTTGCCGTTCTCGTCGAACTTGATGGCCAGCACGGAATGGCGGGCGATCTTGGGCGTGGTGAAAGGCGCCTGCGAGGTGCGGCTGGAGATGTAGTACCAGATCGGCTCGCCGAACTGGCTGGTCAGCGTGGGCCGGCCCAGCGTCCCTTCCACCGACTGGCGATTGTCGATCCCCGGCTGCACCGATGCCACCAGGATCTCGTCAACCAGGTAGCCGCGAGAATTCTCGATCGAGGAACAGCCGGCCACCAGGCCAAGGGCACCAATCGCAGCGATGATCCGCAAGCTGGCATGCATTTTCGCGTAATTCCTTCGAGTTTTCACAATCGCCCTGCCTGCCGGGACGGATTGTCTGGCATGGCAGGCATACTATATCGTCGGGCAAGCCTTACGGGCTGGCGCGCGCCCATGCAATCCCGGCTGGAACGCGCTTGCCCACAGGCCTTTGAATGCCCGCTTAACGATTGCCCAGCAGAAAGACCGCCGCATTGTCCTTCCTTTCCAGACTTTTCGGCACCCAGGCCGACCCGCGCGACGAATTGCGCCCCTTGTGGTTCCGCGTGATCGAGATCAGCCGCCTGCCCGAATATTACGCCAAGAGCGGCGTTGCCGATTCGGTTGACGGACGCTTCGACATGGTGGTGAACGTGCTCGCCACCGCGATCCTGCGCATGGAAAAGAGCCGCGCGCTCAAAGGCAAGACGGCGCTCATCACGGAGCTTTTCGTGGAGGACATGGACGGCCAGCTGCGCGAAAGCGGCGTGGGTGACATGGTGGTGGGCAAGCACATGGGCAAGCTGATGAGCGCGCTGGGCGGCCGCATCGGCGCACTGCGCACGGCTTTCGGCGGTGGTGACATGGAGGAACTGGCGCAGGTGCTGGAACGCAATGTCCACTGGCGCGAGGATGGCGGCGACCCGGCCAGCCTTGCCGCGCGCCTGCATGCCCTGCACCAGGACCTCGCCAGCCGCAGCGACGAGGACGTGCTGGCCGGAAGGATCGCCAGATGAGCGGAGCTGCGCCTGCCCCCGAATTCTCGCGCATGGTCGATATCCGCGGGATTACCGCAGAGCCGGTGCAACTCACCGCAACGCCAGGGGAATGCGCCGCACTGGCGCAGCGATTCGCCATTGTCGCGGTGGACAGCCTCACCGCCAGTGTCTCGCTCACCGCCAAGGGCGAGCGCATCGAGGCAAGCGGCACGCTGTCAGCCGATATCGTGCAAAGCTGTGCCGTTTCCGGCGATGACCTGCCCGTGAAGATGGAGGAGGAACTCTCGCTCCACTTCGTGCCCGAGCGCGAGATTGCCGAGGAGGAAATCGAGCTGGAGGAAGAGGACCTCGACGAGATCCCCTATTGCGGGACCAGCTTCGACCTTGGCGAAGCGGTGGCGCAGAGCCTGGCACTCGCCATCGACCCATACCTCACGGGCCCGGATGCGGACCGCGTGCGCGAAGAGCACGACCTGTCCGAAAAGGGCCCGCAAGGCCCGCTGCAGGAAGCGCTGGCGAAGCTGAAAAAGGGCTGATCCGTCAGCTTTCGCGGAAGGGGTTGTAGAACAAGTCCTCCACCGCAACGTCAAAGAAGGCGGCAAGGCGATAAGCCATCGGCAGGCTGGGATCGTACTTGTCTGCCTCCACCGCGTTGATCGTCTGGCGCGAGACTTCGATAGCATCGGCAAGGACGGCTTGCGTGATGCCGCGCTCCTTGCGCAGATCGCGCAGGCAGTTCCTCATAGCCAGATCCTCACAAACCACCCCCGCCATGGCGAATACGCCAGTAAATCCCGTGCAGGACAAAGCCGATCAATTGCGCGCCATAGATGCCGACAGCGCCCATCACCAGTTCGGTCCGTTGCACGGCAAATATCATCACGGCGACAAGTGCAATGGAACCGCCGAAATTGCCGCCCCAGTACCAGCATTGATATTGCGAATCCTGCTGCATGTGATCCAGCCCGCGCCACCAGGGCATCATCGCCCGGAATGTCGCCGCGAGCAGGAGCACCATTGCCGCGAAAGCCAGCCAATGGGGCAGACCGAAAGCCGCTGCCCGCACAACAACCACGGTGCCCGCCAGCAGGCCGATAACCCCGGCAGCCATGACCATCGCGCCACGGCGCTTTCTCGCTTTGTAAGTTGTTGCTTCCATCACGAATCTCCTCGAATGATGTAAAAACATTTAGACATTTGCCTTGAAATGTCCAACACTTTTTACATTTCGGGCGCCGGGCACGAAAAAGGGCGGCGGAAATCGCTTCCCGCCGCCCTTTTCGAACTTCGCAGTTTTGCCCGTGATCAGAACGGGATGTCGTCGTCCAGATCGTCTCCGAAGTTGGAGCCGCCGCCCGAGCCACCGGAGCCGCCGCCCTGGTTCCAGCTGGAGCCACCGCCACCGCCCGAACCGCCGCCAGAGCCGCCACCCGAGCCGCCACCCTGGTCCCAATTGCCGCCACCCTGGCCGCCGCCACCGCCGCCGCTGCGGCCATCGAGCATCACCAGCGTACCGTTGAAGCCGCGCAGCACGACTTCGGTGGAGTAGCGGTCCTGGCCGTTCTGGTCCTGCCACTTGCGGGTCTGCAACTGGCCTTCGACATAGACCTTGCTGCCCTTCTTCAGGTAGTTCTCGCAAACGCGGACAAGGCCTTCGGAGAAGATCGCCACCGTGTGCCATTCGGTGCGTTCCTGGCGGTTGCCGTCACGGTCCTTCCAGTTTTCCGTGGTGGCAATGCGCAGGTTGGCCACCTTGCCGCCGTTCTGGAAGCTGCGGATTTCGGGGTCTGCACCCAGATTGCCGATCAGCATTACCTTGTTGAGTGAACCGGCCATCCGAAATTTCCCCTCGCTAAAATCCTAGCGCCACCGCGCCCCAATAAGTGATTCCCGCGAAGATATAGGCTGCTGCGAACAGGTAGGCCAACATGAAGGCGGGCCATTTCCACCCGTTTGTTTCACGCCGCGCCACCGCGATGGTGGAAAGGCACTGCGGCGCGAAGATGAACCAGGCGAGGAAGGCGAGCGCCGTCGGCAGGCTCCAGCGGGCGGCGATCTGGTCTCGCAGGGCCTGCTCGGTCTCGGCCTCGTCCTCGGCATCCACCGCATAGGTGGTGGCAAGGCTGGCCACCGCCACTTCGCGCGCAGCCATGGCCGGCACGATCGCCAGCGTCATTTCGCGGTTGAAGCCGATCGGCTCGAAAGCCGGGTGCATCGCGCTGGCGACTTGTCCGGCGATCGAGGCATCGAGCTGGCTTTCACCCTCGCCCGCCTTGGGGAAGGACAGGAGCACCCACAGGATCACGGTGGCCATGAAGATGATGGTACCTGCACGGCGCAGGAACACCCAGGCACGCTGCCACAGGCCGATCAGCAGGTCGCGCACGGGCGGCAGCTGGTAACGCGGCATTTCCATGATGAAGCCCGATGCCTTGCCCTTGGCAACCGAGCGCCGCAGCACCAGCGCCGCGATCATGGCAGAAACGATCCCGGCGACATAGAGCGCAAACAGCACCAGCCCCTGAAGGCCGATGCCCGGGCCCACCTTCTGCGCTGGGATCACGGCGGCAATGATGACGGCATAGACCGGCAGGCGGGCAGAACAGGTCATCAGCGGAGCGATCAGGATGGTGGTGAGCCGGTCCTTGGGATCGGCAATCGCCCTGGTCGCCATGATGCCGGGAATGGCACAGGCAAAGCTGGACAAGAGCGGAATGAAGCTGCGCCCGGACAGGCCGACATAGGCCATCAGCCGGTCCATGATGAAGGCGGCGCGGGCCATGTAGCCGGATTGCTCCATTGCCAGGATGAAGGCGAACAGGATGACGATCTGCGGCAGGAAGACAATCACCGAGCCGACACCCGCTATCACGCCCTCGACAAGGAAATCGCGCAGCAAACCGGCAGGCAGCACCGCGTCCACGCCTTGCGCCATCAGTTCCGTCAGCCCCTCGATCATGCCGATGAAGGGGTCTGCCCAGGCGAACACCGCCTGGAAGATCACGAACAGCAGGCCGAACAGGATCGCCGGGCCAAGCCAGGGATGCAGCAGCACCTTGTCGAGCTTGGCGTGCAACTGGTGGGCGGACGTCTGCGACAGGATGGCGCCCTTGGCCATGGCGCGGGCGGCAAGGCGTCGCTCGGGCAAGCTCAGGCGCTCCACCTCGTGCCGCAGTGACAGGTCCTGATGGCTGTAATTCTGGATGGCTTCGGCCAGGTCGCCAAGGCCGCGCTTGCGCACCGCAATCGTCGGCACGACCGGGACACCCAGCCCCTGCGACAGCGCGGCAGGATCGATCACCAGCCCGTCACGCTCGGCAAGGTCGACCATGTTGAGCGCCACCACGACCGGAAGGCCAAGGCCGATCAGTTCCTGCGCGAAGACCAGGTGCTGTTCCAGGTTTGCCGCATCGACCACGATGACCAGCACATCGGGCTGCGCCTCGCCGGCGAACTCGCCCATCACGACCTTGCGCGTTACCTCCTCGTCCGGGCTGGACGGGTCGAGCGAGTAGGATCCGGGAAGGTCCACCAGTTCCACGTTCTCGCCGGAAGGAAGGGTCAGGCGGCCGCTCTTGCGCTCCACCGTGACGCCGGGATAATTGGCGATCTTCTGGCGCGCACCGGTAAGCGCGTTGAACAGCGCGCTCTTGCCCGCATTGGGGTTGCCGACCAGCGCGGCCTTGCGAATATTGCTCATAGAACGCGAACCGTCATTGCGCGGGCATGGGAACGGCGCAGCGCCACTGTCATGCGTCCGATGGTGATGGCCAGCGGGTCGCGACCGAAGAAGATGCCGCGATTGGCAATGGCGACATGCGCGCCCTCGTCAATGCCAAGTGCACGCAGGCGCTTGGCTTCTTCCGGGGCCAGCTGGTCCCAGTCGACGGAGATGATTTCGGCCTCGGCCTGCGGTTGCAATGTGTCCAGTGTCATAGGTCTGCTGCTCTCAGGCGGGCGGTGCCAGAGCACAGCGCTAATTGCAACTGGTTCTCATTATTTTTAGCGCCTCAGGCGCCGGGCGGAGCGCATCCGCGCTCCTTGGCTTTCGGCCTAACGGCCGGCGCATGGTCACGCGCTGGTTTCGCCTTCGGCTCAGCAACCATTCCCGGCCAATCTAGGCGCGCTGAAAACGGGCCTCCGGCCCGCAAGGGCGAGCGCCCGCCCGGACCGCGAAGGGAACTGCCGGGCGGACGCACCTGCGGATGCAGGTGCATGAGACAAACTACTTGTACCCGTAGCGCAAGCGGCCGAGGAAGCGGGCAAGGTCGAAGTGTTCGCGGTCACCGCCCAGCAGCTGGGCCTTGGCCTTTTCGAACTTCATCACGCCGTCGATGCGCCGGTCGAGGAAGGCGGCGGTCTCGGCCTTGCCCTCGCTCTCGTCATTGACGAACACGGCCAGCGTCGCGGCATAGATCGAGGCCAGAATCGCGCGCTTGGTGTAGTGGTTGTAATCGGTGGCCGTATCGCCGGCGAGGCGCCACATGCGGTCCGCGCTGGACCAGCCCATCTGCAAGGCCCGGGCCGCATTTTGCGGCATGGCCTGGATGGCCAGCGCCCGGCTGAAGGCCTCTTCCATGCCGGTGATCGATTCGAGCCGGAACCACACCAGCGCCCGGATGCGCTCGCGAATCTTCATGCTTTCCAGCGAACCGTCGGAAAAATGCTCCGCCATCCTCGCATCAACGCTCTCGACCCACGCGGCGATCATGTCCATCGCGCCGCCCGGGAAGGCGAGACGCGCCAGTGCAGGATCGACTCCCTCGGCTGCGGCAGCTGCCTCCAGCGCCTCGTCACCCCAGCCATCGAACACGGCGGACAGGGCAATTTCCGGCGCCAGCTTCAGGCGCAGGCCGTCCAGCGACCGGTCCTGTGCCGCCGTCATCAGAAGCTCGGTCCGTAGCTCGTGCCGCTGCTCGCCCGCTCGCCCTCGGGCCGCTCATAGCGGGCGATGATGTCATTGGTGATGTCGGTTTCACCGCGCAGGCGGGCATAGTCGCGCGCCGAGCGCCCGGAATTGTCATAGCGATCCGGATCGGCGCCGGCCTGCAGCAGCACGCGCATCAGTTCGGTATTGCGGGCGTGCACGGCATACATCAGCGGGGTTTCACCCGAATTGTTGGTCACGTCCACGCGCGCGCCGTGGGCGATCAGCTTCTCCACGCCTTCGACATAGTTCAGCTGCGCCGCCAGCATCAGCGGCGTCATTCCGGAGTTGTCGGAAATGTTCACATTGGCGCCCTGCTGGTAGAGGTAGTCTATCCACACCCCGTCGCGGCGTTCGACCACGATATGCATCGCGCTGCGGCCGGTGGTGATGTCGCGCGCGTTGACCACGGTGGAGCCGGGCGTATCGAGCAGTTCGGTCACCTTGGTGCCGTCCTTGTCCTCCACTGCCTTCAGGAACTGGTAGCCTTCGGAGTAGAGCTGGGCCGCGGCCGGAGCCGACAGGGCGAGCGAGGCGGCAAGGCCAAGCATTGCGAATGTGGTGCGAAGAGGAGCCATGGTGCCCCTGCCCTCCTTGAAAAATCTGTTCGGGCAGCGCACATGCCGCCCCATACATTACTCTTGTAGCCTGCCCGTTAGCAGAGCATGAACCGGATTGTCATGTCCATGCGCCCCATTGCCCGTATTATCGCCCCCGCCCTTGCCGTGGCGACGCTCCCCCTGCTTGCCGCCTGTGGCGAAGGAACGCCGCCCCCGCCGCCCGTGGGCGCGCTGGAAGGTTCCACCATCGGCGGCCCCTTCGAACTGGTGAACGGCGATGGCGAAACGGTGCGCTGGTCCGATTTCGACGGCAAATACCGCATGGTCTATTTCGGCTACACCTGGTGTCCCGATGTCTGCCCCTTCGACCTCAACCGGATGATGCTGGGATACCGCGAATGGGCAGGAGAGAACCCCGCACTGGCAGGCGACGTGCAGCCCATCTTCATTACCATCGACCCCGAGCGCGACACGCCGGAAAAGGTGGCCGAATACACCGCCAATTTCGGGGACAACCTGATCGGCCTGACCGGTTCCAGCGAAGCGATCGCGCAAGCGGCGGAGAACTTCTCGGTCTTCTATTCCCGCGGCGAGGATGACGCCAACGTGGGCTACCTCATGCAGCATTCCAACGCCGGATACCTGATGGGCCGACAGGGCGAACCCATCGCCTTGCTGCCGGTGGACGAGAGCGCCGCGGGCGTGGCCGAGCAACTGGCCACCTTCGTGCGATGAGGGAACGCTTCTGGGAACTGCCGCTCGATGCGCTGATGCGCGATGAGTGGGAAGCCCTGTGCGACGGCTGCGGGCGTTGCTGCCTGCACAAGCTCGAGGACGAGGACACCGGCGAGATCGCCGAGACCAACGTCGCCTGCAAGCTGCTCGATACCGAAACCGCGCGCTGCAAGGATTATCGCCACCGCAAGGCCTTCGTGCCCGATTGCCTGCGCCTCACCCCGGCGCTGGTCAAGAAGGTGCCGTGGCTGCCCAGGACCTGCGCCTACAAGTTGCGCGCCGATGGCAAGCCGCTGCCCGATTGGCACCATTTGCTTACCGGCAACCGCGATGCCATGATCGCCGCGGGAGTCTGCGTTTCCGGTCGCGTCATCAGCGAAGTGGATGCAGGCCCGCTGGAGCACCACATCACGGATTGGGGCATATGATCGACTGGCTTCAGCCAGACCACCAGGATCCCGCGGTCACGCTGTCGGATGACCGCAAGCTGCCCGTCGCCATCCGCCGCCATGCCCGCGCCACCCGCCTGACCATGCGCCTTGCCCCCGATGGCAGCGAACTGCGCATCACCATGCCGCGCTGGGGCCGCACGCGCGATGCCTTGCTGTTTGCCGAAAGGCGCCGTGACTGGATCGAGAAACAGCTCGCCGGCATACCCCGCGCACTGGCAATCGAACCGGGCGCGCACCTTCCCTATCGCGGCAACCGGATCCGCGTCGAATGGCATGAGAGACTGCCTCGCAAGCCGAAACTGGCAGACGCGATGCTGCACCTTGGCGGCCCGCAGGATACGCTGGAGAACCGCATCCGGCGCTGGCTCGAAGGCGAAGCGCTGGATCACATGGCACAGGACCTTGCCTTCTATTGCGACCGCGGCGGGCAGCCACTGCCGCAATTGCGCCTGTCGCGCGCGCGACGCCGATGGGGCAGCTGCACCGGCGAGCGCGACAGCGGGCGCTGCATCCGTATCAACTGGCGGCTGATCATGGCCCCGGACCACGTGCGCCGGTCGGTCGTGGCGCATGAAGTCGCCCACCTGACCCATTTCGACCATTCACCCGCCTTCCACGCGCTGCTGGGCGAGCTCTACGAAGGCGACATAACCCTGGCCGACCGCTGGCTGAAACAGCAGGGCCGCACGCTTTACGCCGCATTCGGTTAGACCGCACGCCAAGCTGCCACTGGCGAAACACGCGAGCAGGCCCTATCTGCCCAAGCCATGAAGCAATTCCTGCGCCGGATATCGCCCAAACGGGCCGTAAAGGACTTCCTCGAAGTCTGGCAGACACCCCAGCAGCATCGCTGGCCGGTGATCGGCGTTTCGCTGGCCGCCACCTTCGCGCTGTTCATCCTGTTCATCCCGGAAAGCCAGCGCATCGAACCGCGCCCGCCGGAAGTGATCTATATCTCCACCTGGTCGGAAGACCGGAGCGAACAACAGATCATCGCCAGCAATTGCCGCAACCAGGAACTGAAGGACGCGCTGCAGGCCCGGCTGGACGAGCGCGCCGAAATCCGCCGCGACATGTATCGCGCCCTGGGCCGCGCCACCTTCATCGACGTCGACGAGATCGAGGCAGAGGCCGAAGCCGAGCGCGCCCGCGTCGCGCAAGAGGAACAGGCCGCCCGCGATGCCGCCGGTTTCGACGATGCCGCGATGGCCATGTCGGTCGAGGAATATTGCGCGCAGGCCCTCGATGGCAGCGCGGGCTGACGATAGGTCCTGGCTGGATGCGGCGGCGGCGCTGGCGATCCGGGCGCGCCCGGCCAGTGCACCCAACCCCGCCGTCGCCGCGATCATCGTGAGGGACCGCATTGTCCTTGGCCGCGGCTGGACCGCTGCCGGGGGCCGGCCGCATGCGGAAGCCGCCGCGCTGGCACAAGCCGGTGGCGCAGCGCGCGGAGCCACCATGTATGTCACGCTGGAACCCTGCGCGCACCGCTCCGAACGCGGCCCGTCCTGTGCCGACATTACCGCCAGGGCCGGTCTTGCCCGCGTGGTCGTGGGCTGCACCGATCCGGACCCGCGCACCAACGGCAAGGGCATTGCCCGCCTGCGCGACGCCGGGATCACGGTGGACGTGCTTGAGCATCACGCCAGCCGCGCCAGCCTTGCCGGCTTCCTCACCCGCGAAGAGAAGCAGCGGCCCCACGTCACGCTCAAGCTGGCGGTGAGCGCGGATGGCTTCATCGGGCCGACCTCCGGCGAGCCTGTCACCATCACCGGCGAGGTGGCCCGCGCCCATGTCCACCGCCAGCGGGCGCTGGCCGAAGCGATCGTGGTGGGCGGCGCAACGCTGCGCAATGACAACCCCCGGCTCGACGTGCGCCTGCCGGGGCTGGAAGGCCGCTCGCCCAAGCGCTTCGTGTTGACGCGCGGGCAAGCGCCCCATGGCTGGGGCAGGCTTGCCGGCCCGCAGGACATCGCCGGCCTTTGCCCGATGCAATATTGCTATGTCGAAGGCGGCGGCGCCACGGCAGAGGCCTTCCTCAATGCCGGGCTGGTGGACGAACTGCACATATACTGCGCCCCGCTCAGGCTCGGCAGCGGCATTCCCGCCTACGGCAATCTCGGCCTGGCGGCAGAGGGCGCACCGCCCCCGGGCTTTTCGCGCGTTGACCGGCGGCGCATTGGCGGCGATACGCTGTCCATCTATCGGCCGCATTAATTCAGGGGAGAGCGGATGTTCACCGGCATCGTCACCGCCATCGGAACGATCCAGAGCGTGGAACGGCGCGGCGATCTGCGCGTGCAGATCACCTGCCCGTGGGACCCCGCCGATATCGCCATCGGCGCCAGCATCGCCTGCTCGGGCGTGTGCCTTACCGTGGTGAAGCGCGGCGGTGAAAAGGGCGCCTGCTGGTTTGCGGTGGACGTCTCTGCCGAGACCGTCTCGCGCGCGGCCAAGGCGATGTGGACCGAAGGGCGCAACCTGAACCTCGAACCCTCGCTGCGGCTGGGTGACGAGCTGGGCGGCCATATCGTGACCGGCCATGTCGATGCCGTGGGCCGCGTGCATGACTGGCACCCCGAAGGCGATTCCATGCGCGCCACCATCGCCGCGCCGGCAGACCTCGCCCCCTTCATCGCCGCCAAGGGATCGATCACCATCGACGGCGTCTCGCTGACGGTGAATTCGGTGTCTGACCGCCCCGATGGCTCTGTCCACTTCGGCCTCAACATCATCCCGCACACGGCAGAAGTCACCACTCTGGGCGAACTGGCGCAGGGCGCGGAAGTGAACCTCGAGATCGATACCGTGGCGCGCTACCTGCAACGGATGGCGAGCCTCAGGGGGTAAGCACTTCCCTACACGCCCTTCGACATCGCAAGACCCCCGGATGGTTCGTTCAAGCCCTCCGGATGCCCGATGTCCAATGGCAAACTGTCCCGAAAAGGATTTTCCCCTTCAGGACAGTGTTCCATGTGTTCCAAAGGTTAACGCGCCCAGGCGTTCGTCGGACTGCATCGGCCAATCGCGGACCGTGGGGTTGCGCATCGGGTGCAGGCTCCGCAAACCCGCGAACATGACCTTCCTGACCAGATTTTCGCTGCCGGTGCTCGCCGCGCTGCTGGCCGGATGCGCTGCCGGATCGGCCTCTGCCCCCTTGCCGCAACCGTGGCTGGACGCGGGCAGCCTGCAGGAAATTGTCACGCCTTCGGGAACAACAGACCCTGCCGTGCGCGGGGTGTGGCGCAGTCGTGGCTGCGGCCGGCTGCTGCGGATCGACGAGGGCGGCGTTTCGCAGTTCGAGATTGGCGAGCGTTGCTACCTGCCCTTGCGGGAAGGCGGCGCGCAGAGTGAAATGGATTCGGTCAGCTATCACTTCTTCCGCATGTTGCCGGGCGGCGAAAGCGCGATCTTCCAGTTGCTGCGCGGCGATACCAACGTGGTTTTCGACCGGCTGGAGGCGATGCCTGACGAATGCGGCGAACAGCCCGATGCAGGACCGGAAGCGGTGGCGCAGGCTTTCCTCGATGCCTTCGACCGCCACTATGCCTTTTTCGATCGTCGTCCGCCTGACCACGACGTTCGCGCCGAGCGGGTATTGGCGCAGCTGCGGCCGGGGATGGACGATGCCGCCTTGTGGGATGCGCTGGCTTCCTACCTCGATGGCCTGTCCGACAGCCACACCAAGCTGATCGGCGAGGTGGATGGCACGCGCCGCCGGGTGCAGGACGGCCAGGGTCAGACGCTGCCCATGGTGCGCAGCGCCGAAGGCGGGGAGACAGCCTGGTTGGTCGGCCTGATCGGACAGACCATGGCGCGGCTGGGTGAGACAGGCCATCACACGGGGCGGGACCGGATCGTGTGGGGAATGCTGGATGATCGCGTGGGCTATTTGCAGATCTTCCAGATGGGCGGTTTCACCGATCGCGAGGATTTCGGCAGCGATGCATGGGCACAGGCCGAGATGGCCGAGTTCAACCGCATCATGGACGAGGCTTTTGCTGCCTTTGCAACGGCCGATGCGGTGGTGCTGGACCTGTCCAACAATCGCGGCGGGTGGGACAGGATCGCCAAGATGGTACCGGGCCGCTTCACTGGCGAGCCCTATACCGGCTTCAGCACGCAGGCGCGCGGTTCCGGTCTTGCGCCCTTCCCGCACCGCATCAGCCCTGCCGAAGGGCCGCGCTTTACCGGCCCGGTCTACCTGCTGACCAGCGATGTGACGGTAAGCGGCGGCGAACTGGCCACGCTGGCGCTGCGGCAGAACCCGCGCGTCACGCAGGTGGGTCAGACAATGCGCGGCGCCTTTTCCACCCCGCTCGCCAAGCGGCTGCCCAACGGCTGGCTGCTGGAATTGTCGAACGAGGTGTTCGCAGCCCCTGATGGCACGGTTTACGAGGAAGCAGGGCTCGAACCGCAGGTGGCGCTTGATGTCTATCCCGCATCATCGCCGGTCGCAGGCCATGCCCGGGCGCTGGACCAGGTACTGGCCCTGGCCCTTGAGCATGGCGAATAGGAAAAGGGGCCCGCAGATTGCTCTGCCGGCCCCTGTTCGATCGTTCGGGTGAGCGCGTGTCAGGCCGAAACCGCTGCCAGTGCGTTCACGAACTTGTCGATATTGCCCATGGTGAGGCCGGCCACGTTGATGCGGCCCGAACCTGCCATGTAGATGCCGTGCTCCTCGCGCAGGGCAAGGATCTGCTCCTTGGTCAGCGGGAGCATGGCGAACATGCCCTGCTGCTGGCCGAGCGGGGCAAGGTTCACCGCGCCGGCGTTGCTCGATGCGGCGAGCTTTTCGCGCACCTGGCGAATGCGGGCGCGCATCGAATCGAGCTCGTCCGTCCACTGCTTCGTCATCGCCGGATCGGTCAGCGCAAGGCGCACGGCAGATGCGCCATGGTCCGGCGGCATAGACCAGTTGGCGCGGGCCAGCGCGCAGCCGTTGGACATGGCCTTGGCCGTATCCGCCGCACTGGCGGTAAGCACGTAGCAGGCACCCACGCGGTCCCGGTATAGGCCGAAGTTCTTGTCGCAGCTATAGGCGATCAGCGCTTCGGGGACCGATGCGATGACGCGGCGCGTGCCATAGGCATCCTCGTCCATGCCGAGGCCCAGGCCCTGGTATGCAAGGTCGATGATCGGCAGCACGTCCGATGCACCAAGCAGGGCGGCGATCTCGTCCCACTGCGCGGGCGTGTAGTCGACACCTGTCGGGTTGTGGCAGCAGCCGTGCAGCAGCAGGGCATCGCCTTCGCCGGCACTGGCAAGCGCTTCCTTCAGCGCGGCAAGGTCAGCCGTGCCATCGGCCTTGGCGTGGTTGAAGCCGAGCAGCTCGACGCCGGTATCATCAAGGATCTGCGCGTGGTTGGGCCAGCTGGGCGTGCCCATCAGGATGCGCTTGATGCCCGCCTTCCTGGCCATCGCCACCGCGATACGCACCGCGCCGGTGCCGCCGGGGGTCTGCATCCCGTCGATCCGGCCGCCCAGCGAGGGGTCTTCGCCACCGAAGATATGCGGCATGAGCGCATGGACAAAGCCCATGTCGCCTTCCGGACCGAGGTAGGCCTTGGTGTCCTGCTCGGCCACCAGCTTCTGCTCGGCCGCCTTGATGCAGGCGAACACCGGTGTGCCGCCATCGGCGGTGCGGTAGACGCCAACGCCGAGGTCAATCTTGTCCTCGCGCGGGTCAGCGTCAAAAAGCTTGATGAGCGCAAGCAGCGCGTCGGGCGGTTGTTGGTCGAGTCTGTCGAGCATAGTGGCAGTGCCCTTGCGCAAGAAGGCCCCCTATCGCAAGAGCGAAGAGGGCCTCAGCTGCAAAATTTATGCGATTTTGCCAAGCCGTCAGAACGGCAGCCAGCGCTGCTTGCGCGAAAAGCGCATGTAACCCGCGTTCACGCCAAGGCGCAGGCCCGCACCCACGCGGATCGGGATCAGCACCGTGTTGCCCTTGCGCAGGTAGGAGGCGTTGAAACCGCCGACGAGGTAAGCCTGGCCTTCGCCTGCCGGATAATGTTCGTAGAGTTCCTCGGTATCGTGCAGGTTGTAGACCAGCACGAAGGTGTTCCCGGCATTGGCGCCGGCATCGAGGCCGATCGAGGGACCGGTCCAGTAGACGGGCATGTTGCCCTCGATCTTGTGGAACAGCGTGCCCGAACCGTAACGCACACCGAACACGAAGGCACCGCCGCCCTCGCGGCCCACTATATCGGCATTGGGCTCGCCCTGCTCCTCGAGGATATCCTCAATCAACCGGGCAAGGCCTTCCGCACCCCGGCCGAACACGCCTTCGGCAGCGCCGATCAGGTCATCCTTGCCGTAGGTCGTGGCAGGCTCGGTCTGCACGGCGTTGGCGGCATCGAGCGGCTGTGCCGCAGCATAGTCTACCCGCACGGGGTCGGGATAGGTTTCAGGCGGCAGGTCCAGCGTGGCATCGGAATAACGGTTGCTGGCCTGCTGGTAGCGATCCGTCTGGTAACGGTCGCTGACAACCCCGGCTCGAAGCCGGGCGTGGCGTTGGCGGCAACGGTGGTCTGCGGCTGCGACAGGTCGGCATCGATCGCCACATCGGGATCGACCGTCTCGATGGATTGCGAAACCGTAGGCGCGGTACCCAGCACGGCAAAGGCCGCCACGGCAAGACCCAATGCCCCTTTGCGGCACATTTTGGCGAATCTGTTCATCAGCACTGCCCCCTTCCAGACAGGCTGTGCTCCAAGGTCCTGGCCCCGCTGGGCGGACCGCGATGCGGCCAAGAGAATCCTTTGCGCGTGAAGCGGCAATGAACGCGCGGCAGGGTGATTACGTGTTGCGGCGAACCGAATCGGAAATCCGGGCAAAGAGCCTATTTTCCTGCAAATTCGCGCAGTACTTGCAGGCGCACCACACGCTCGTTATAGCGCGCCCTCGTTCGCCGCTTTGGCACATCGGGGCGAATGCGGAGACGTGGGTGAGTGGCTGAAACCAGTTCCCTGCTAAGGAACCATACCTCTATCGGGGTATCGAGGGTTCGAATCCCTCCGTCTCCGCCACCTCGCTTTTCCCAGAAAGTCCCATATAATCTCCAAACCCGCAGAAATGCGGGGTTTATTGACTTTTCACTGTCCATATAGTTCTCTATATGTTCCAGAGGTTCTCGCACCATGTGTGGGCCTGGGTGTGGGTCTGAAAGGGATGAGGTATGGGCAAGCTGACAGCTCTTGGAATCAAGAATTTGAAGAAGCCCGGGCGCTATTCCGATGGCGAAGGGCTCATGCTCAAGTTTGCTGGCGCGGGAAAAGGCAGCTGGATCGTACGGGTCCAGTCTGGCGGAAAGCGCCGAGATATCGGGCTGGGAACGCTTGCCGATGTCAGTTTGACGCAGGCTCGCGATGCCGCTCGCCTGATTCGGAAGGAAACGCGCGCTGGGGTGGATGTCCTCGCCCAAAGGGAAAGGGAGAGCACCGAGACCCCTTCATTTCGTGAAGCCGCATACATTGTGCACGAAGAACACAAGGTCGCCTGGAAGAACGGCAAGCACCAGACTCAGTGGATTCGGACGCTGGAAACGTTTGCCTTTTCTTCTATCGGTGATCGGCTGGTTTCGGACATCGGAGTCCCTGCAATTCGGGACGTGCTCTCTCCGATATGGTTGACCAAGCCAGAGACAGCACGAAGGGTCAAACAGCGTATCGGTTCCGTGCTCGATTGGGCGTGCGCCAAGGGATACCGGGAATTCGAAGCACCGATGCGATCCGTTCTGCGAGGGCTCCCGCGGCAGCCGAAAAAGAACGGGCATTTCGCCGCAATGCCCTATCCGGACGTTCCGGCATTTATGTCGTCGCTGAAACAGCGATCATCAGTCGGTCGACTTGCGCTCGAATTCCTGATCCTGACAGCTGCGCGCTCAGGAGAAGTGCGTGGGGCATGCTGGAGCGAGCTTGATCTCAAGAAGAAGCTTTGGACCATTCCGGCCGCTAGAATGAAAGCTGGCAATATTCATGCGGTCCCGCTGTCAGCAGCGGCAGTCGATGTAGTGCAGCGAGCCAGAGCATTTCGGTCTCCGAGAAGCGACCTCGTTTTCCCCGGTCAAAGCCCGAAGCGGCCCCTTTCGGACATGACGCTGCTGAAGATCCTCCGAGACCGCGATGAAGATTGCACGGTTCACGGCTTCCGTTCAGCATTTCGCGACTGGGTTGCAGAGAAGACGGACTACCCTGGCGAAGTAGCAGAGGCGGCACTTGCTCACACGATCGCCAATAAGGTCGAAGCGGCCTACCGTCGCACCGATTATCTCGACAAGCGCAAGCCGCTCATGAAGGACTGGGGGGAGTTCTGCAAAGCGTAGTGTGTTCACTTTAAGTAGCGTGCCCACCTAAAGGCACCGAGCCAGCCTTCACACGGGTGGGGTCGCAAGTTCAATCCTTGCCGCGCCCACCATCTTTTCAATGATTTAGATGGTTCGATCACTCGTTGTATGAAACGAGTATGAAAAAATTGAGCCCAAATTTCAAAGTCTCATAGCTTGAGAAGGCGTTCGCCCCAGAATCCTGCACGCCACGCTTGTAGAACCACAGTTGCTCAAACCCAATTTCGTCTCTCCGCGAGAATCGAGAGCTTCCATGCCCTCTAAATGAATGACCAAGCCTAAAAAAGGAGATGCAGCAGATAGTCCCAAGTGATTGCCCACCATCTCACAAAGGCCAGGACGTGGTTTCGCAACCGAATTGCGCAATTGACCTCAAAAAACAAACTACGCCAGCCCATCAAGAGAATTTATCGGACATCGGCATCGTTCGATCTTCGATCAGAATTGGTTATGCGCCTAGCAAGGTCTAGAATCTTCGAAATCGGCTCATGCTTTAGCCGTCTTTCAGAATTGAAAGGAGAACACTGCTGTGCGAATTTCTCGCAAATCACGCTTGTCGGCTAGAGCGGCTACTGCAGGCATTTGTTTGACCCTGTTACCGATGACGGCAATTGGACAGGAAGTTCGCGATTACCCCAGCCAAGCAAGTTTCCCCAACGAGAACAGGGAAGCTGTTACGCGCCACCTCACCAGTGCCAGTTCCATCGCCGGAACAGACCTGTGGTCAGAGTTCAGATGGAGGTGTCTGATTAGTCCACTTGACCGTGACATGGTCTGGGGCGTTCAGCACGATGGTCTGGTTCCCGCGACCCGCCTGTTCGACAATCTTTACTCCGTCGGTCAGAATTCGGTTTCGAGCTTTGCTCTGGACACTGATGACGGGATCATTCTGATCGATGCCCTGAACAATGAAGATGAAGCCCGGGAGATCATCGTCCCAAATCTGCGAACTCTCGGCCTCGACCCTGCAAGAATCCGATTCGTCATTGTGACTCATGGCCACGGCGACCACTACGGTGGGGCGAAATACCTTCAGGAGACCTATGGAGCACGGGTCGTCTCGTCGGCTGCCGACTGGCAGATGATGGAAGATGCATTCGGGCGTCCCGGCCCTTTCGGCAGTCTGGTTCCGCCAACTCGCGATATTATCGCTGAAGATGGAGATACCATTTCGCTCGGCGGAACAACTGTGCGGCTGGCGATCACGCCAGGCCACACGCCGGGAACCCTGTCTCTGATTTTTCCGGTATATGAGGACGGACAACAACACATGGCTGGCCTCATGGGCGGAACCGGTGGTGGCCGGGATAGCGAAACCCATCGCCAGCAGATCGCTTCGCTGAACAGGTGGAACGAGTTGACAGCAGCAGCGGGCGTCGATGTGCTACTGACCAACCATCCGCCTCATATGGACTCAAACGAAAAGCAATATCTGCTCTCTTACGACGCAACAGGCGGTAACAATCCATTCATCTACGGGCGCGACAAGTATCGCCGCTATTTCGAAGTGTTGTCAGATTGTACGCGTGTTGCACTTGCCCGTCTGGGTGAGACTGGCGTTGATTAGGAAGCACATTTTGCGGACCTGAGATCGACAAAAAAGGGCGCCATCAGGGAATTGATGGCGCCTTTTTTGTGCCCCGCCTTGTCGGTGGGTTGCCAGCATCTAAAGCCGTCTATTCGGTCGAACCAAGCCGGCGAATTTCTCCGACCAGGAGCAGGTAACACAGCGCGGCCGCCAACGCGGCAGCAGCAACGAGGCCCAGAACAAGGTCGAACGAGCCTGTTTCCTTGAGGATAAAACCGATGACGATCGGCGTCAGGATTGAAGACATATTGCCGAACATATTGAAGATACCGCCGCTCAAGCCTGCGCAATCTCGCGGCGCAACGTCAGACATCACCGCCCAACCAAGGGCACCGATACCTTTACCGAAAAAGGCAAGGCTCATGAACACTAGGATCATTGTGTTGTCGTCAACATAGTTGCAGCCAAGGATCGACAGGGCCAGCGTCATACCAGCGACAACCGGCACCTTGCGGGCGACCGTCAGGCTGTATCCCTTTCGAAGCAGCCAGTCGGAAAGAACGCCTCCCAGAACACCCCCGCCGAATCCGCAAATGGCCGGTACTGTCGCAAACAGGCCTGCTGACACGATGGAGAGACCCCGCTCCTCGACGAGATAGACGGGAAACCATGTTATAAAAAAATATGTGAGTGTATTTATCGAAAATTGAGCGAGATAGAGCCCAAGGAGTGTCGGTGTGCCGAGAAGAATCTTGAGCTTTCGCTTGAGATCGCCCGCAGGTGCTTTCTCCGGTTTCTCAGGAGTGGACTCCACAAGACCGCCCCCTTGCGCAATGTATTCCAGTTCCGCCTGCTGCAACTTTGGATGCTTCTTGGGCTCGTGCACCATGGATCGCCATATTGCAGCCCCAACCAGACCAGCGACCGCCATGAAAACAAACACCCACGGCCAACCTGCATAATACACGATGGCTCCCATCACCGGAGCAAACAGCACGGTCGCAAAATACTGAGCGGAATTAAAGATCGCCGCAGCAGTCCCCCTTTCCTTTGCAGGGAACCAGCTCGCCACCACTCGCGAGTTTCCGGGGAAGCTAGGGGCCTCCGCAAGACCGACAAGAAAGCGAAACGCAAAAAGCGCAGTGACCGCGATGGCACCGCTCATCCAGACCACGGCGCCCTGCATACCTGTAAACAGGGACCAGAGCACAATAGCCCAAAAATAGACTTTTGGTGCACCAAACCGGTCGAGCAGCCATCCTCCAGGCACCTGTGCCGCCACATATGCCCAGCCAAAAGCGGAGAAGACGATACCGAGCTGCAAAGGATCAATATCGAGATCCTGCGTTAGTGCAGGAGCAGCGAGCGAGAGCGTCGCGCGATCTGCATAATTGATGGCAGTTATTCCGAAGAGCACCGCGAGAATTGACCAGCGCACCCGGCCTGTTTTTGCACCGGCTTCCATGCCTACCTCCCATCGACGCGATTCCTATCGGTCGACAAACTTCATCCTAAAGGGCGCCTAGAGCGCCAAGCGCTCCCGGCAAAGAGAGTCTGCAATAGGTACCGTGACTTGTAGTCAATTTCCCACTCTCCGTGTGGTCGCAGACCTGTTGATCTTGCGTGGTCCTGTTCTGGTTTCGAGCATCGATAGTCCAATTCCGATGGTCAATTGATTGATGCCACTCCAGCATCATAGGATTGAGAGTGCTTCCAAACTCAGTCAGAAGATAAAAATGACTCATCCACGAGCCGTCCAGCTCCGATTTGCGCCAGCACCCATTTGATTGCTGATCTCCAGATATCATTGGCGTCGCACTCGCCGCACACTGGCTTGAACTCAGCAATGGTCAAACTATCGGTGTCAAGACAAAGACCGAACTGAAGCTTGAAAATACCGGAAAATCGAACTTCCGGACAAAGCGAGGCAGCGAGCGCCTCTGCTATGCGCGCAGCACACATCTAGGTCGGTGCGAATTGATACTATTTCAGTATGCTAGACAACGCGATAATCTCGCTCTAGCATAAACGCACAGCTTGAGCGGAAGCGGACTGAAAGGAAACGACCCCAAGAGTGCTTGGCGAGCTTGAGGCCCATCATCTTACACATTCAAGCCTCGCGCAAAATATTTACGTTCATTATGCCCGAGCCGCGCGTGATTGAATATCTTGGCAGAAGTTTGGCCTTCCCTAGCACGTAATTTAGCCAAAATATGGCCTTGAGGAAATAGCGCGATGTTCGAATTGATCCAATTAAGGTGCTTTCTGGCAGTAGCACGCGAATTGCACTTCGGGCGTGCAGCGGCCAGCCTAAATATCACCCAACCTCCTTTGAGTAGGCACATCCAAGTGCTGGAACGCATTCTGGGCGTAACACTTTTCCATCGATCGAGTAGATCTGTGAAGCTCACCATAGCTGGTTCCGCATTCTTGAGTGAAGCCAACAAGATCATCGAGATGGCTGAAGGAGCTATCAATGTCGCAAGGTCAGCTGCCGACGGCGAAGAAGGTATCGTATCGCTCGGGTTTACCGCGGCATCCGGGTATAGCTACATGCCGCGCCTTGTTGGCTTCATGCAGGAGCGCATGCCTTCTGTCGGCACTATCTTGAAAGAAATGGTGACAGGTGAGCAATTGGATGCGTTGGCGACCGGCCGGATCGATATTGGTCTGATGCGTCTGTCATCGCAGCGTCCAGAACTTGAATCGCGAAAGGTCCTGAAGGAGCGTTTCATTGTATGCTCACCGCAAGCGATCCCAGAAACCTCACGCCCAAGGCTCCTTGCGGACTTCGACGGGCTGCCGTTGATTATGTATGCGCCCGACAAAGCGCGGTATTTTCACGATCTCCTGACCGGTCTGTTCACAGGTGCATTTGCCGAACCGAAGCGCGTTCAACATGTCGCCCAGATCCACTCGATTCTTATGCTTGTTAGCGCAGGGCATGGCTTTGCATTGGTTCCCGAATCTTCGCGTCGCCTGAAACCCGAAGGGGTCTGCTTTAGCGAGTTGGCGGATTCCGAACCGATTGTCGAATTGCAGGCGGTCTGGCGAAAGGATCACGAAAACCCAGCATTGTCTGTGCTCCTCAGCCACCTCGACGAAGTGGGCCATCACTTCGAAAAGGCCCGCCAAGTTGCAGTTGGATAGCAAGCGGGGAATGATCGATATCTCGTTGCTATTGGTATGCAGGACCTAGAGTTAGCTACAAGATCGTCCAGATATCACGCAGACAGAAGGACGAACTATGCCTGCTTTTGGCAAGATGTGGATTGCAGGTGAGGATGTTGAGGGCGGTGGAGAGCTTTTCACAGCCCGGAATGCCGCGACAGGGAAGAAGCTTGAACCGGCTTTTAGAGAGGCGTCAAACGAACAGGTAGAGACCGCAATCGCGAGCGCCAGCCTCTGTTCCACTGCCTTTGCAGCAACAGACCCAGCTCGCCGTGCCTCCTTGCTAGACGCGATCGCAGACTCGATCGCCGCGACAGGTGAGGAACTCATCGAGACGGCTATGGCGGAGACTGGTCTGCCCAGGCCCAGACTTGAGGGTGAAAGGGCACGCACTGTCGGCCAGTTTGGAATGTTCGCCGAGAGCCTCAGGGAGGGTGAATTTCTTCGCGTGCGGCTCGATGCGGCGCGGCCGGAGAGACTTCCTGCGCCAAAGCCTGATCTGCGCCTGCAGATGCTTGCGCTCGGACCCGTAACTGTGTTTGGCGCCTCAAACTTTCCGTTGGCCTTCAGCGTGGGCGGCGGCGACACAGCGAGCGCCCTCGCTGCTGGTTGCCCAGTGATTGTCAAGGGCCATCCCGCCCATCCCGGTACGAGCGAGATCATGGCACGAGCCGTAGGGCAAGGGATTGCTGCAGCAAAAATTGAAGCTGGAATCTTTTCGATGCTCCAGTCTGCTGGCCCCGAAATCGGCATGGCGCTTGTTTCTGACCCCAGGATCAAGGCTGTTGGCTTCACTGGCTCTGCCGCTGCTGGCAAGGCGCTTGTCACAGCTGCCTCCGCCCGACGGGAACCGATCCCGGTTTATGCGGAAATGAGTTCCATCAATCCGGTACTTTTGCTGCCTTCCCGCCTATCGTCCGGCGCAGAGGAAATCGCGGAAGGATTTGTCGCATCCCTGACACTTGGATCAGGACAGTTCTGTACCAATCCCGGTCTCGTGCTCGTCGTGAATAATAGTGATTGCGACAGGTTTTGTTCGGCGGCGACCAAGGCGGTGCAAGCCCGAGATCCCGGCGTGATGCTGACTGCCGGGATAGGTGCTGCCTATGCGACTGCCGTGGAGGGAGTTGCCGCAAGGAATGGTGTGGAAGTGCTCGCCGAGGGCTGTAGCGCTTCCAATCGTGCCACCGCTCGCCTCATGCGGGTTGGCGCAGCCCGGTTCATGAGCGATCCTACTCTACATGCGGAGATGTTCGGCCCTGCCGCTCTGGTCGTCTCCTGTGCTGACATCGAGGAAATGCGGGCTGTTCTCGAGACGCTCGAAGGTCAGCTCACCGTGGCCATGCACTTTGACGCCGGCGATCATGCTGCTGTTTCCGAACTACTGCCAGTTGCCCAACGCCGTGCCGGACGCGTACTCGCAAACGGGTTTGGTACCGGGGTGGAGGTTTCTCCGGCCATGGTTCACGGTGGGCCTTGGCCTGCCAGTTCAGACGCGCGGACAACGTCCGTAGGTACGCTTGCGATCGAGCGATTCCTCCGTCCGGTTTGTCTGCAGGACTTTCCGGAGGCCTTGCTGCCCCCAGCTTTGCGGGACACCAATCCTTGGAATCTACCGCGCAGAAAATGGGCCTGACGGCGGCTTGCTCACGAGAGGCGTGACCGCCCATTTCGAGCGATTTCCGTCCATAGTGGTTCACCACGATTGCCGCAGGAAGCCCGCTGGGAAAGCGCTAAGTTCGGTTTGATTTGAATGTCATCACCGAGAGTGCCTTGAAGCCGATCCGGCGAATTGCAGATTATCGAGTTTCTCATCAACAGGCGCGTTGGGCGCCAGCAACGGAGGCACCCCTATTAGGGGGATCCGTGCGACTTGTAAGCCAACTGCAGGCGCGTTGAACCGCCAGACTCGGAGGGCTAGCTCCCCGCGCGAGAAGCGAACGATTGACTTGGGAATTGCTTGGACGGGATATTCTAGAGGACATGCTGCACACAGACACGTCATAAAAGAAGGTCACTACAAGCCGCTGTTTGCCTCGCTGAGACTGGTCGTTGGTGCTTACCGCTTTGCAGCCACGCCAAAGGCCAGTCTCGAAAGCTAGGATGCTAGCAGGTCAATTGCCTGTGCTGGAGCGGAATGAAGTCCCATCGAGCGGATCGCCATGCCCTACGTAGGTGGCGACAGATGGATACGGATAAACCGGCCTGGACTGAACCACGCGCCCGTACTCACGCCGCACAGTCTCGATAGCACCGGGCGCTTCCCCGTCTTCTACCCAGGCCATAATCGCGTTCACCAGATTGATACGGTCAGGTCCATGTCCGCCGCCGCAATGGCCAACTCCCGGTAGCAGGTACATCGTCAGGAAGTCGTCAGTGGACGTTCCAAGCCGTTCACGTACCGCGTTATAGTAGTGCAAGGTACCTTCAGCAGGAACGCCCGGATCCGCAAGGCCGTGCCACATGATCAACTTGCCGCCAGCATCACGAAAAGCGCTGATATCCGTATCGGTAGCGTTGAAGATCGACGCGAGAGAATTGTACCTGCGCAGATCCTCGGGCTCAAAACCGAATGTATCAAGATCAAACTCTCGCGGCTCATCTTCCGACATGTGCCGGACGAACGCCGCCGCATAGGCAACTGGATTTGGTCCACCCCAAGCCAGTTCGGAACCGATCGGTCTGCCGAAGAAGAGCCTGCGTCCTGAGGAATCAATGGGGCCAGAATAAAGCGCTCGCGCCGCAGCCACCTGTTCGCCTGCAAGGCATTTTCCGGAATCTCCAGCTTCGCAGAGGAGCACTTCGGGATCGAACGCGCATGAAAAGGGATCGGAAACCAGTCCGTCTCGGATACCATCACCTGCTAGGTCACAAGCGGCGAGTGCGCCAGCGTGCAGCACCCTCAAATCCTTTTCTGAAAAAACCGGCGATCCATCGGCCCGAAAAAGATGTCGTGCAGACCAAGCGTGAAAAATTGTGTTGTTGGCAGTATTGTTCATCACAGGTGCGCCAGCAATCACCCCGTCGAAGTCTTCGGGATAGCGCTGGACCTCCATCATGCCTTCGCGCCCACCATCGGAACAGCCATTAAAATATGAATAAGCTGGTGCCTGACCATAGAAAATTTCAATGATCGCCTTGGAAGCAAGCGTTACAACGTGGACACCACGATAGCCGTAATCAATCTTACCCTGACGGTTGCCCGCTGCCCAGATTGTGTCAGCATTGCCCTCCGGAGTACTGTGGCCGAGATCGCTCGCAACCATCGCGAATTCGCCATTCTCGACTGCGGAACACCCTTCTGCGGCCCGCACTCTGAAATCAACCCGGCCGCAGAAACCACCGCATCCACTATACATGAAGCGCTGGTACCAGTTTTCCGTTGGCAGCCTGAGTTCAAAGCGAACTTGCGGTGCCACATACCCTTCAACGCGACACCGCGGGATCCCATCCGCGCTACGTTCTAGAGTGGCTGAATTGATCCGCGCAGGGCTGCCGCCTTCCGGGTAGATGTCTAACCCGGCAAGATCTCGACAGTCCATTGCTGGCCGAACGACAGGCAGATCGCGCCCGTAGGCGAGATTAGGCATCGCGAGTGACGACAGCGCAGCGACGGTCAAGCCAACTACCAAACGCATCGCGATACCAAAATTCTTCGCGCGAAGATTGGCGAAATTCGAACGCCCAGACTGATGCGACACTTTCATACCCTCTCAAATATCCTTGAAATACTGCAGTGGAATTATCGCACCAAACAGGGCCGCTTCGGATCGAAAGCCCAGCCCTTCACGAGGTACTGCATGCCTGCAGCATCGTCTCTACCGCCAAGCGCGTGCTCAATGTAAAGCTGGTGAGCGCGGTCTAGCGCCACTTCGTCCAAATCGATTCCCAATCCAGGCCGCTCAGGCAATTGCACGTGGCCATTTTCGATCTGCAGCGGATTGTGCGTTAGCGATTCTCCATCCTGCCAGATCCAGTGCGTATCGATTGCCGTAATGTTGCCCGGAGCCGCAGCCGCACAGTGCGTGAACATGGCAAGCGAGATGTCGAAATGATTATTGGAATGCGAACCCCAGGTCAGACCGAACAACTCGCATATCTGGGCAACACGGACTGCCCCCTGCATGGTCCAGAAATGCGGATCAGCAAGCGGAATATCGACCGCATCCAGCTTCAGTGAGTGAGCGAACTGCCGCCAGTCCGTTGCTACCATGTTGGTTGCAGTGGGCAGTCCCGTCCGTCGGCGGAATTCCGCAAGGATTTCGCGACCGGACAGGCCAGCTTCAGCACCGCACGGATCTTCAGCATAGGCGAGTACGTCGCCAAGGCCGTAACAAAGTGATACAGCCTCATCAAGCGACCAGGCGCCATTGGGATCAAGTGTAATCCTGGCATCGGGAAATGCCTGTTTGAGCGCCCGGACTGCCTCTACTTCCTGCTCACCATTAAGCACCCCACCCTTGAGCTTGAAATCATCGAAGCCATAACGGTCACGTGTTGCCTTGGCGAGTTCCACAATGGCGTCAGGCGTCATGGCCTCCTTGTTGCGAAGTCGGAACCATGCATCCGAGCTATCGCTTTCATTGCGGTAGGCAAGGTCAGTGCAAGCGGGGTTTGCAATGTAGAAAAGGTAGCCCAGCATCTTCACGCTGTCGCGCTTCCTACCCTCGCCGAGCAGGTCTGCAACTGGTACTCCCAAATTCTGGCCGAGAAGGTCGAGCATTGCCGATTCAACCGCAGTGATCGCGTGGATCGTTATCCGCAGATCGAATGTCTGTTGCCCCCTGCCGCCAGCGTCACGATGGGCGTAGGCATTGCTTATCCTGGAAAGAACGCTGCTCGTTTGCCCAACGAAGGCCCCCTCGACAATTGACCTGCAATCCTCGAGCGTCTTGCGAATGTCTTCCCCTCCGGGGACCTCGCCCAATCCCTTGTTTCCGTACTCATCCTCAAGGATAACGACATTGCGCGTAAAGAACGGAGCATGTGCGCCACTCAGGTTGAGCAACATGCTGTCGTGCCCTGCGACGGGCACAACACGCATGGAAACGATTTTCGAGGTGCGCATGGTCATGCAGCGGCACTATCCTGGCGCACCAGCGATGCATTGGCTTTTTCGATGAGGGAACAAAGCATGGCCATTTCCTCATCGGAAAGGTTCGTCAAGGGTGTGCGAAGCGGACCAGCCGGACGACCAACAAGCTCTAGCCCCGCCTTGACGATCGACACTGCATATCCTCGAGAACGATTGCGAATTGCGATGTAAGGAAGCACGAAATCGGTTAGCCCGCGATGGACGGTCGCCACGTCGCGAGCACGCACTGCGCGGTAAAAATGCAAGGCCCATTCCGGCATGAAATTGAAAATCGCCGACGAATAGGTTGTGACACCCATTTCCAGATATGCCGGGGCAAAAGTCTCAGCCGTGGGCAACCCACCAACATAGGTCAGACGATCACCGAGTTTGCAGAAAATCCGCATCATCAGTTCAATATCGCCGACGCCATCCTTGAAACCAACAAGGTTTGGATTGCGGTCACACAGGCGTGCAAGCGCATCTTCATGGAGAATGGCGTTGTCACGATTGTAAACGATGACGCCGAGCGAAGTCGAGCGGCACACGGCCTCGACATGTGCCGAGAGGCCATCCTGCGTGGAATTGGTGAGATAAGGTGGAAGCAGCAACAGCCCGTCAGCACCTGCGGCCTCTGCCGTCTTTGCAAGCTGAACGGCAATTGCAGTACCGTAGCCACAACCCGCAATAACCGGTGTCCGGCCAGCCGTTTCGGCAACAGCTGCAGATACGATCTGCGGCACTTCTTCTGGGGTGAGAGAGAAGAATTCGCCCGTCCCACCCGCTGCAAAAAGCCCTGAAACATCATGTTTCAAGAGCCACGCACAATGGTCGCGGTATGGAGCCTCATCGAACTGAGAGTTCTGATCAAAATGCGTTACAGGAAACGATAGCAAACCTTGTCCAAGCTTCGTTGCCATCTCCTCGGGTGCCATCATCTTCATTTTCCTCGTCTGTCAGGCGCTTTCATACGTGCTAGGACAGGTTAAAATGCGCGTCCAAGTCCAAAGGCCACTTGATCCATGCTCATATCGTATCGCAATGAGCCGATGCCCGTTTCTGGCGGCGGTTGTACCTTATTTTCGCTAGTCTAGCCGGAGACCGGTTGGCTCACTTTGGATGAAGGAACTGCCGCTTCTTATTGCTGCAAGTTCAGCTGAAGAAATTCGGTCACCACATCCTCCGAAAAACCGATCGGGGTTGGTGTCGCGATAACGCAGCCGTTCGAACTTGTGGACCGGATGGAAGCACCTTGCGTCAGTTCACTGTCCAGAAGAACAGCAGGGAACTGGCCGTGGATCACCCTGGGAATGCTGACAAAGGTGGCCGTAGCGCAGGCCTGTGAATAGGCTTGATAGAGTGCCTCGCCTTGATTGTGCGGGACGAACTGATCCGATTGCCCATGCACAATCATCATCGGCGGGCTTGAGGAATTGACATATGTCTGGGGGCTGGCCCTCCGGACAAGTGCTTCGCATTCCTGAACCGGGCAACCTAGCAAAGAGGATTCGGGAGAATCTGGTTCGTCGTGGCAAAAACCCAGTTTACCGCCGCGCTCGATCTGCTCGCAGGGCTCGATCATCCAGGCATCCATGGTCGAAAAATGGGTCGGAGGCCAGAATGCCACGACCGCCTGTATCTCACTTGATTGGCCCAAAGTGCCAATTTCACCTTCGAACTCCGCGATGCCACCTGTAACCCCGGCCATTGCGGAGAGCCAAGCGCCCGAGCTCGTTCCCATCATCGCAATCCGATCCGGATCGATGCCAAACCGGTCTGCATTGGCCCTGACGTACCTGATTGCCGCCTTTATATCGTGAAGTTGGGCCGGGAAGCGGGCCTGACTGCTGGAACGTACCGACACTGCTACGACGGCGTATCCTTGCGGAACGAGATTCGCAACGAGCCATTCCGCACGGTTCTTCCCGTCATCCCTTTGCCAGGCGGAACCGGCTGACCAGATTACGACCGGCAAAGGTCCGTCGGCGGAATCCGGCAGATAGACATCCATCAAATGCCCCTTGCTGTCCTCTGGCATCGCAGGAGCATATGCCAAATCGGCAAAATCAGGAGGTCGGCTTTCTGCTGCCGACTGGCTAACGGCTGCGGATCGCCCGACGGCTGAAACCGTCTCAATATCCGAATAACCGCTGCAAGCGCCAAGAAGCGCGCAAAACAGCACGAGGGATACCATTCTTGTCGTTGATCGGATCATATGGACTTCCTTCGAGCAGCGGACATCCATCTGCTCAACGTGTTGTGCGTTTCCGTCAGTCGATGCCGCCGAGAAGCTTCACCGTTTCCATTGGCACTGCGCGTGCCTCTTGTTTGGCTTCAGATGTCGAAATGGCATTTGCGAAGACGAGGTCGCCAGTGAACCCGTCATAGAATTCGAAGATCAGCTGCGGTTCCGGAAATGCAATCCAACGGTCGCTACCGTCTCTTGCAGGAACATTATAGGCGTTGTTCACCCGGATCACGGTGTAAATTGGCCAATCATTGCCGGGACGGCGATCATCTCGGTCGCTGTCGTTGCGATACTGATTGCTTGACCAGATAATGTTTACGAGCCTGTCACCCGATTCATACCAGCCGCTCGGCGGCGATCCTCCGGCATCGCCCAACCTGTGGACCCTGCTCGAATGCGGACCTGTCCCGACATCATAAACGCCCGGCGCAATCCTTGCCATGAAACTGCGATGTAGGTCGGCACTGAGGAAGATCACCGGTTTTTCGAGAGCCTCAGCAAGATCGAGTATTTGTGCTCGTTCCTCCAGTTGGGACGTCCAGCCGTCATTCTTGGAATCGCCGAAAACCCCTTGCCCGTACCAAACACCGTTATCATGCGGCAGAACCACATTGACCGGAGAAACAATGAAAATGAAGCTGGCTGTACTCTCCCGCATCCCGGCTTGCAGCCATTCCATCTGAGTGGCGCCAAGCAAAGCGCTGTGTCGCCGCTCACTGCCTTCCGGGACTTCCTGCGATGTCCTGTTTGATCGCACGTCGATCAGGAAGAACTCCGCATTCGAAACCTTGAAGCTCGCAAATCGCTGGTTTCCGATCGAATAGTGAACGTTCTCGGAAATGGAAAACCGCTCAGCCAGTCTTATTTCGTGAGGACCGATGATCTCGGCAATGTCATACACGCCTGTGTTACCAAACCCCCAGAGGACGTGAAGATTGCTTGTCTGGTCAGGCTCCAGGAGGGTGAAATCAGCCGTTGGATCACGCAGGATGTCGCTACCCTGCTCCACGCGCGTCTCACCGAAATGGATGTCCTGCCGCGGTCCGTCCGAAGGATTGCACCATCCAACATAGTCATCCCAAGCCGCAAGAGCAGGATCTCGAAATACAGCGCGCTCAACTTCAGCATCGAAGTCAAAACGGGACGCAATGTCTTGCTGGAAGGGCTTGTTACGCGCGTCTGTCCGCAAGCCGGATTGCCCTGATCCAGTGACATCGTTGAGAATTTCATGATCGTCCAAAGTGGCAAAGAATGGAACTTCCGCGAGGAATTCAGCCATTTCCTGATCGCCATCCAGATACAGGCGATAGTTTTCCCACACGCCGGTCAGACCTTGCGCATATCGGACATTCGCAGGAACCTCGACTACCCCGAATTTATCTGCCCAGTCTGACGCGGTTACGTCGCGCCCGTCCTCGTAGATGAAATCACCGTTCAGAATCTGGAAATCGATCTTGCCTGCCAGCCTCCTGCGCATTGTTGCATAGGTTGGCGGCATGTTCTGGCGTGTGGTTCGCCATGACTGATCGTTGCAGGAACCTGCCTCGAACGCGAAGTTGAAGAGGCCGTCGGGGTTGAGTTCTTCATCGATAAAGAGCTCAGCAGCGGAGAGAGTCCTGAAACTGCGGACAAAACCTGACAGGCCATTTTCCTGTCCAGACCCGGCCAATGCATAATAGTATCTACTGCCGGGAGAAAGGTTCGCAATTTCGACCCAGCCGGTAAAGTCGTCGGTCAGGCGCGTGATTAGCTCGAACTCATGTCGGTCTTCGACAAGTTCAATATCCTTGGCAATAATGACGCGCAGCGTGGTGGGGAAAGCCGTGCGAGCCCACACACGCACGGAATGCGCCGTAACATTTCCGAGCATCGGACCGTGGGTAACACCTTCGGCGCGAGGAATGGATGTACCCGCGCTCGCTGGCAGAGCAGCGGCTAGATGTGCCGTCGATGCGTACAGCCCGGAAAGCAGAATGTTGCGCCGAGATACTCCAACCATGTAACAGTTCCCTACAGGTTTCCCTCCGCGCTCTACTCTGAGGTCGGCAATCCTTCGTCCAAACTGTCGCATGTCGAGGATAGCGGAGATCCAGAGAATGCGGCGCGGGCAAATTGCAGCGCGTCCTCAAAGGACGCGGGCAAGGTATCGCCATGACCCACGCCGGAATAGCCCTTCCAGAGGAGTGTGTTGCCTTGCGAGCAGAGCGCGTGGACCGTTGTCATCTGGCGATCAACAGGGATCAGAAAATCCGACAGGCCGGTGCCAAGAAAAACAGGAAAGTCCACATGGAAGGGAGGCATGGCGCCAGCGGGACCAAGAAGCCGGTCAACATCGCGCCAAGGAACCGAAAACGCATTCTCAATGGTCACATCGTGCTCAGCGGCGATTGCGCGAGGATTGCAGCCGGATAGGGCTGCAGCCAGCAACAAATGCCCTTTCTCAGATAAAAGTTCCTCCATTGCCGGAGAACCTTCAGGCAAGCCGCCACCCAGCATTCGGTAGACATAGTAGTACGGCGAGTCCCCTACGCCAGCCAAGCTGTGTTCATGCTCATTGCGGGGCATAAATGGCAGTAGCGCGGTCGCACTGACACCAACAATATCCAGTTCAGGCGCATATGTGCCAGCTATGCTGGCGGCGCCCAATGCTGCGCCGGAACCTTGCGATTGGCCGGTGATAAATGCCTTTTCTTCAATCGGAAAATTCGCACCACGGACGGCGCGGATCGAATCCAGGATAGAGCGCCCCTCTGCTTCCCAGAAAGAGTAAGGATGGGGACCAAGTGCCCCCAACCCCTGATAATCAGTCGCAACGACTGCGTAGCCCTTCTCTAGCCAGCGATCCACGTAGAGGAGATCGCGCGTCTTCATCCCAACCCAACTGGGAGAACAGCTGTCCGCCATGCCCAGAGTTCCATGAGCCCAAGCGACCAAAGGCCATCCGCCTGGCGGGGCGTTCCCCCTTGGCACGAAAAGCGCACCGCTGACAGGAAGGACATCCCCTGTCCAACGTGCATCAATTGATGAATAGAGAATTCTTTGACCGATGCCGGCATGCGAAGGCAATAAATTATCAGGCAGATCTTCCGCACGCAGAAGCACGCCAGGCTCCGCGGGAAGTTTCTCATCCCAAGAGTAAAATTCTGAAAGAAACTGATCCCCAGCTTCAGTTCCTATTGGAAGAGAAGCTGTCCCTTCATCTTGCTTCGCAACAGCGATTGTTGAGACAAATAGCAATGCCAACACTGAAGCTTTAGAAATCAAGCGGCAATTCATTTCTCAGTCCTAACATCTTTGATGGCTCGCACCGGATCCTTCCGGGGAGAGAGCTCGAAGGATCCGGTGCAAATTCAGACATTTGGAGCAGGCTACATCTTCAAACGGAGACCAACCCTAACAAAACGGCCATAGAGGCTTGCCACCTGACCATCATACGGGAGCGGCACAGGCGTCAAAACAATAGGCGGATCCCGATCAAAAGCGTTTTGAACATCAAGTGAGAACTCGATTTCATCCACCAATCCAACGTCAGCTCGATACCGCAGGCCAAGATCAAACGTCGTGTATGATGGTACATCCACATTCGGGGTAACCGTATCGTTGGTATAACCGCCAGAATGATTCATGAACGCAACCACATCAAACCTGTCAGTTGAATATCCAAGATTAGCACGCGCCCTAAACTCCAGAGGATTGCCAAAAGTATTCGACACCTCTGTGAGCGGCTCACCTGGGAAGACCGAACGCTTAAAGCTGATAACGTAAGAACCAATCAGTCCAGCAGAAATCGTACCTTCACCTACATCAGTCTGATACTGCAAAGATCCTTCCAGACCCTCTGTCGTCAACGCACCAACATTGACTACGCGGCCATCTACGATCGCCTGAATGTTTGCAGGATCTTCTGGCGGGCTGAAGTAACCCGGACCATTCATGAACAGCAAGACCTCGTCAGTAGTTGGATTGCGGGTTACAAGGTTGCCCAAAAGTGGTTCAAGAGCCGGCGTCAATGCCTGTCGGCTAGCACCAGGCGATTCAATCCGGTTGGAATAATCTACATTGAAATAAGTCAATGACGCACGCAGCCCGGGAATGGACACAGGCTCAATATCTGCACCTACAGACCAAATAGTCGCCTCTTCAGGTCCAAGATCAGTCGTATTACTTCCGCGCACAAAAATGGTTCGCGTGGTACCGGTGGGCGAAGATGGGTCAACGAAGTCCTCCACAAAGGTTACAACGTTGGCCGGGTCAATGTTAGACAAAGTTGGTGCACGGAAGGAGGTCCCGAACGTTCCCCGCAAAGTTAGGCCATCCACTGGCACATAGCTGAGAGCGAACTTTGGATTGGTTGTGCTGCCAAAATCACTGTAGTCGTCATATCTTACAGCAGCAGAAAGCGTGAGCTCTTCAATACCCGGAACCGCATTCTGCGAACCAAAAAGTGGGATGAAAGCCTCTGCGTACACCGACTTCACATTTCGCTCACTCAGCGAAAGTGTTTCACTGGTGGTCGAAACATCTGGCGTGCGCCGGTTGTCCAAGACATTATAGCGCCAGTCATGCATCTGGTACTCACCGCCGATAGCAACCCGTACATCGCCACCCGAAATGCTGAACAAACTACCGTCAAGCTTCAGTCCAAAATCTGAAAGTTGAGCTCGCGTCGCAACTGTCTGCGATCCCCTTATGGCCGCAAGGGTATTTGGATTCTGAACCGCCATATCGCCAAACGGATTCAGAGCGGTGGCGGGATCGGAATCAAGCAACGCAAGCGCCAACTGATTGTTGTTGACCAGATAATTCTCGCGAGACTCTATGTCTTGGCCGAAACTGCCATATCCGCTGACAGCCCAGTTATCGTTGATATCAAGATCAAATCCTGCGGCGATCTGATAAACCTCCGAGAACGCGTCACGTTCGCGCGGCCCCAAGCTTTGACTAAAACTGTAGAGTACATTCTGACAGAGACTGCCTGCCGGCGCCCCGACGCGAGGAGAACAGGTTCCAAGCACAGCCCCTTCAGGAGCAACAAAGAATGCGTTTGTATCAGGAACGGTTAAGTTAGCAGTGATTGCCCCGACACGTTCATCAATTCGCCGGTGAGCATAGAAACCTTCAGTCCAAACCGTGAGGCCAGGAGCAAGATCTTGATCTACTCTTGCGAGGACCGAATGGCGCTCTTGCCCCGGAACAGCAGTTGTATCCTTGTAACGGCTTTCCAGATTGACTGGATTTGTGCCGGAAGCGGGAAGCAGATCAGATGACTGCAAGTTCGTTCCATCTTGACCCGAAGGGATGGGATAGAAAACTCCATCGATCAGAATATTACCAGGAGCAGAGGTGTTCAGGCGAAGGTCAGCACCACCAAATGCAGATAGGTCATCGGTGTACAGTGAGCGGTCACTCGCCTCCAAAGCATCACGCGTCATGTATTCATACGCCACCATCAAGCCGCCGCTGCCCCACGTGGTACCCGCAATTGCTCCAGCCTGGGTTTCATTTACATCGTCGGCAAACCCCTGGCGAACATAGGCCTCCAATCCATCATACCTGCGTCGCGTCAGGATATTGATCACACCGCCCACAGCATCAGAGCCGTAGATTGCTGATCCACCGTCAGCCATGACTTCCATCCGACCAATCGCAGTGGTCGCAAAGATGGATGGATCGAAGTATTGCCCCTGCACGCCAGATGCCGGCAAACGGCGGCCGTTGAGCAGCGTCAGCGTTGCTTCGGTTCCCAGGCCACGCAGATTGACGCCATTGCCGCCCGTAATGTTCGCATTTGCATTGTTGCCCTCACCGCGATAGCCCTCACTCGCACCAAGTGATAGGACGGCAGGGACCTGCCGCAACAGCTCGGTCGTAGTAGCCGTCGGCTGCTGACTGATTTCGTCTTGACTAATGCCAAGCACGGGCGCCCCAACGGGGGCAACACCGCGAATGCTGGTACCAGTCACAATAATAACGGAGTCTTCACCTTCGTCGGAAACAGGCTCATTCGCTGAGGCACTATCCTGCGCCATCACTGACGTTGACAACATGGCCATTGACGCAACACTTGCCGCCAAAAGACACTTGTTGAGCTTCACCACTCCACCCATACTCACCTCCCAATTTTTTTGGATACGCATTGTGATGATGCGGCTATCG
>JAUHWC010000002.1 GCA_030424845.1 Alphaproteobacteria bacterium
GCCAGCGATCCATGATGACCGCGGCGATCTGCCGTCCTTTGCCCGCTCCGGTTCCGTCGCCGAGGAAGAAGCCTTGGCGGTAGGAGTGTCCGTCCTCGGAGAGTTCCAGCGAGGTGCCTTCCTGGCTTACCTTGAACTGGCCCGGAAGATCGCGCGCAAATGCCTGGGCAGCGTAGACCAGTGTCTCGCATTGCGCTTCGGACAGAAGGCCATCCGCCTGCCAGCCTGCGGGTAGGCGCGGGCTAACGTCCGGCTGCGGCGCCGCGACCGAACCCATTGCGACCGATTCCACGAGTGGGGTGGGATGGACCGGTGCATCTTCGAAGGCGATGCGACTGGGCCGGTAAGGCAGGTAGATGCCTGTCTGTTCAGGCACCGGCGCGGGGTCGGCCAAGACCGAATAGGCCAGGTCGATCGCGCTCGCCGTGACTGCTCGTGTCGCAGCGAATGGCGCCACCGGCCGGACCGACGCGCGATGTGTTGAGGTCTTGCCAACGAGGCAGACTGGCTTCCCGATTGGCAGGCGATGGATGTTGGTGGAGGTCTCTACGCGTGGCGGAAGCTCGGTGACAAGTTCATGGAGCGCCATCAGGTCGCAGGTATCTCCGCTGATCGCTGGCTCCGGCGCAGTAGGCACTTTATCGATGACGACGAGGCGAACGGCGATCCCCGTCCCTGTCCGGCGAAACATCTGCTGCAGGCGAACATCGAGGAGCAGCGACGCTTCGTCCAGTGCCCTTGCGAATTTGGAAGCATCGAAGCCTTCGGGCATGATCGCGACAATCCTCGCCCCACTGGCGGCGGCCCGGATCGCGCTGCGTAGGTGGCGCTGCGCCGTCTCGCCATCCTTGCCGCGTTCCTGGCTGCGGGCGAACGGCGGGTTCATCAACACGACCGACGGAACAGGGCCGCGAAGCAGGTCGGCGGTCAGTTCACCGTCATGCGCAGTGATTGTGGCCGTGGGAAAGATATGGCCGAGGCTGTCTCGTCTTGCCGGATCGATCTCGTTGAGGACCAGCGAAGCGTTCTCGGCGCTGCCCCAAAGAGCAAGGGCACCATTGCCTGCGGACGGTTCGAGTAGGTTGTCTTGCGAAGAGACAGCTGCAGCCTTCGCCATAAGCCAGGCCAGCGTCGGCGGGGTCGAGAACTGCTGGAGATCAACCTGTGCTTCGCTGCGCACGTGCCGGGGCGGCAAGGCTGCTTCGAGCCAGTCAAACCGCGCTTCGGCTTCGTGTACGTTCGTCGCCAGATCGATGCGCGAAGACTCTCGCAACCAGAGCAGTGCGCCGATCTCGACCGCGTTGTTGTAGTCGTCGATTGTCCAGGCGCTTCCCCAGTCCAGTGCGCCGGTTTCCGCGGCGAACAGGTCGTAAATGTCGGCACGGGTAAGGTGACGACCCGAGGCGAGAAGCGCGGCAATCCTGGCCCCAATGGCGTAGGCCAGGGGCACTGTCGGCAACTGCTCGCCGGCGGGAAACAGGTCTGATTGAAACATGGCAATTCGTCCTCCTGATGAAGGCATCGGGACACGCCCTCTGCCGGATCAGGAATTCGAGAAGCGCTCTCTCCTCTACGGCGCCGCCTTGCGGCGCAGCCATGCTGTAAGTTCATCGTTCCAGTCTGTGTCGCTTGAGGATGGCTTGCGAACGTGGATCTTCCGCCCATCGCGGGCATAAGCTGCCATGCCACGCGACGCGGCCAGCTCACCGCCAGCATCGTGATCTACGAAGAGATGAAGCTCGGTCGCGCTCTCGGGCACGCTGACGAGGCCGAAGCGCTCATTGCCCAGGGTCGCCCAGACGGGAATACCAGTAAGAGCATAGGCCGACATCGCGCTCTCGATACCCTCGGCGAGGCCGAGCTTGCCGGAGGCCGGAGCGAAGAGGCGAACAGCAGCTTCACCGAGCGCGCCGAGCGCGCGCTTGGGTTTCTCGAAATCGGCCTTGGCATTGCCCGAAAGAAACGTGCGATGGATGGCGATCGGCCCCTCGTCGAGGCTGACCGCCGCAATCATGGCCGGCAAAAAGCGGGTGCGTCCCTTCGGACCAAGCGGCGTTTGTGGATGAAAGCGAAGCGCTGAAGATGCGGCGAGGATGCCGCGGTTCTCTAGATAGGCCTTTGCCGGACTCGCACTCAGTGGCCGTGCATCGCGCCAGATGCGCAAGGCAGCGGCCGAAGGCTTCGCTGCAGCACCAGTCTCCATCGTGGGCTCGATTGCGCCTCCCGAGAACAAGGCGGACGTCTGCACGCCTTCACGCGCCAGGGCTGCAAGCACGGACTCCTGATCGCATCCGGCGAAGCAATGGAGGAGGATGGCTCCATGCCCGAGGGATACGCCGAGCGAGGGCGTGCGGTCGTCATGTGCGGGGCAACGAGCCATGCCCTTGGTGCCGGACCATTTGCCGCCGCGGCTTTCACAGATACGTCTCGCCGTCTCGGCGAGTGGATGGCTGGTCGTGGCAACGGGCATAAGGGCTCCTTCGCAGGCTCGGGTCCCCCATGACCGCTATCCTCCCCTCTCACTGTCGGGACGGACAATCTGTTTTCCTACATGTTCTATTTATGTTCTATTCCGATTCGCTGCAAGCGGCGGGAGTATGAAGGATGAAATTGGCTTTGATGATCGGCATGATGGCGAGCGCCAGTATCATGGTGCCTTGCGCACAAGCGCGGGAGTTCGCCCTTCTGGAACATCGCTATGAGCAGCCTGCTACCGCTGGTGATCAAGAGCTCTGGACCAGCGAGGAAGCGCGGTCGAGGGTACTGCTCCCTGCATCCTATCGCGAAGCACTTTACGAGCCGCTGATCAGGGAGGCTGAGGTTCGGTATCGTCTCCCGCCTGGACTGATGCAGGCCTTGGTGTGGGCCGAGTCTCGTTTCAATCCGATGGCGATCAGCCCGGCTGGCGCTGCCGGACTTGCGCAACTAATGCCGGCAACCGCCCGCGAGCTTGGCGTTCGGAACCGGCATGATCCCGCCCAGAACATCGATGGTGGTGCGCGCTATCTGCGGCAAATGTTGGACCGCTTTGGCGACGTCCATCTGGCGCTTGCCGCTTACAATGCTGGTCCGGGCGCAGTTGCTCGCGCTGGTGGCATCCCGAGAAATCGGGAAACGCCAGCATATGTCAGAAGCGTTTTGCAGCGTTGGATGGCATACAGGCCGTCATGAATTCGAATCGAAAACGTATCAGCGGACGGCTCGAGCAACTGCCACGCGGCTTCGCCATCGTAACCGAGGCGGGCGATCATTGGGTGCTCGAAGACGTCGAGCCGGCAAACGACCATTTCGGCAACGAAGTGACAGTGGAAGGCGAAGTCGTCGGTCTCGATCGCTTGCGCGTCGATTGGCTAGGCGAAATCGCCAACTGAATGGCATCGCATCTCTCCTCAATTTGTCGTCAAACTTGGTCCTAGCCAAGCGAAAGTGTGGGCCTGACTGTGGGTCTGAAAATCTCGAGGACTCAGAATTTTCCTTTATCTCCGCTGGTTATTGGAAATGTCGGTCGGACTCCGTCTCCGCCACCTTATTAATAATAACAGATGCTTATGGGTGCATATGTCATGCTACCCACCATCTTACCCACCTTTAAAACGGTGCTATCTAACCAGCCACCGTCTGGTCGGCTCCCTGATTTGACACCCCCACCCCCTGTGAAATCCTGACCAGCGGCACCCCACTGGGACGGCACCCCCCGATCCGTCAGATGGGACCCACGGGTTGTGTATACATACTAATCTGCGCGTTCGGTGTTCACCCTTGGAGCGAGTCGTTCGGTGACTAGTTCCAAGCTATCAATCGCAGCGATGATCACCCCAATAGCGCTCCCAACGCAACGCCCACCCACCAGCAACCATGGCGCAGGACAGGTCGCCACCTATCGGTGAGACACACCAAGCAGCCGTGCGGCTTCCGACACCGTTACCAAGAGACGTGCAGGTCATTGTCGGACCCTCAACGAGAACATGTCCCTGCCCGCTACGACCAGTGGGTCTACCAACCAGTCTCACAAGTGCATCTCTAGCTTCCTCAGCGCTTGCATCAGGGCAGGGCTGGTTACTGCGGCAGGTCCCGTCCATTTCACGCGCAGCAATACCGGACAGCCTGATCCTAGGTCCCTCTTCGCACCAGATAGGGCCATCACCGTCCCAGACTCTAATGGGAGTGCAGGTGAACACCTGACCAGTTGGAACTACCGCTGTGGCGGCGAGGATGAGTAGGGATATCATCGGGCAATAAAGGAACCACGGTGAAGCCTACCGCCCGACCAGCCACCGTCTGGTCTGCTCATGATGATCAACGCATCCGTGCTCGACAAACAGCACGGTGCAAGGCTCCTGAGGGGTCGTAGTCCCTCCCCCAGTCAATAATACTCTTCCAAGTCTCGACGCCCTCAACTTCCTGTACCCGTCCGTTGCGCAGATAGGTCAGGCTCTGGACGAGCCTGATAGCCGGTTCGGCACAATCAACTTCATAGAGCGCCCTGACTTCCCGAACATCACGGTTCTCGTCGCCGTAACGATCACGTGCCCAGACTTGCCTGTTATCTCCCTCAGTGCGGACCGAACCGGCATCGTAAGAAGACACCACTCCAGCTTCGCTATCGCGACCAAACTCCACCCACTGTTCAACATCGTCAGCTGCCTGTGCAGCAACAGAAGCAAGGAAGGCGCATAGTGGAAGGATAGTCTTGAGTATCACGCGCCTGCTCTCCCCTTCGGTTTCCTACCCCGCCATCGCGGCGTTCCTTTGGGCACCAGCCCGTATGCGAATGATAGTGCCTCAAGCTCGTGCAGTTCTGCAAGCCTCTTGCTCCGCTCGGCCTTGGCTTCGAGCGTCTCCTGCCCATGCTGGCAGTTCCAGTGGTCCTTGCCCCGCTTAATAGCTTCAGGCTTCTTGGCACCGTGGTATCTGCACACGGCCATACCGTAGGCGGCTGGGTTGCGGCACTGGTCACCCCATGCCTTGCACTGAGCCTTGCACCGAGGTGCATTACCAGAGATGATGTTGGGCAGCGGCATGCAGCATTATAGCATGCCACCGGGTGGTGCTGGAGCTTATCTGCCGTTATCCACGAGGAGCGGAGTCCACATCTGCAAACTAAACTAATAAAGGCGATACTCAAATGCATCGGTCGTTGACTGCATCAGATCTGGATCTCATTGCAAAGACTATTTCGATCCTTCCGGAAGCAGTAGAAAATTGCGGCGTTGAGATCCGCGAATATGACGCTAACGCTGTCGTACTCCCTGAAGGAGGGGTTGAAGACATAGCCTGCCTCATCCTTTTGGGATCGGTACGCACAGCGCTTCAAGCGGATCACGGTGGATTGATCACCCTTGAACGGCACGAACGCGGCGCACTGCTTGACAAAGCGATGTTCAGCCAAAGGCTTTGGTCTCGGCAGGCCCGCGTCTTGGCTGCCACCCGATCTTTGGTCGCCCTGATCCCTAGCTCCCTCTTACATGCCCGCGAGGACGCTAGCGCAGAATACGGGGAGCAAAAGGCGATTGAGAGCGATGGTGTAATAGACCATTTAAATGATCTTTCCGAAACGGGCGCGCGTATGGCCGCCTTACTTCAAGAGGAAGGCAAGTTCGAGGCCTTAGAGATCAAAGCGGGAGACGTCCTTTTTGAAGAGGGCGATGCGGCAGATTTTGCCTGCCTTGTTCTGACCGGTCGCCTCGAGGCACTTCAATGGGACCAAGGCGTGCAAAAGGTAATTGGCTCCAGTGGGCCGGGAACCTTGGTTGGCGAGTTGGGCGTTCTTGACCATCAGCCGCGCGCGGCCACGGTACGCGCGCTTGAGAAGTCGACCGTGGTGTTTCTGTCAGCCGACCTAACACGAAGACTATGTAGTACCGCCGGTTTGTCGAGCTTGACCTCTGCGCTGCGCGCAGCCTACGCACTTTCGGGCTGGGGCATTGCCTATAGCGTTTTGACGCCAGGCGCTGACGAGGATGAAATCCTCACCACTATACAGCTGGAAGATAATCGGGTCGTTTCGGTCACCCGCGGGTTGAAATCCCGCATGGTAGTTGCGCGAGCCACGACGCTCCCTGACAAGATCCTACGATCTCAGAATGGTCGGCTTAAGATCGGCATCGCTGACGACAGACTAGTGCTCGTGGAAGGACCTGAAGGGTGGGCTGATCTTCCGAAGCTGATGGAATATCTGTTGGCCGGACGTATTCTGGAGTCCTGGCGTCAGTCGGCATTCGAGACGAACGAAACCTTCCTCTTTACCAACGAAACGGAACTGCTGCCTGATTCCGTTGCTTGCGCATGCACGGGCGCGAGTGTTGCTAAAATCCGTGGGCACGCCGCCGGCGGAGCAACCACACTTAGGGATATTGAACAAGCGTGCGGTGCTGGCGGCGTTTGTGGCGGCTGCCGCAGTCGCATTTCGACGCTCCTTGGAAGGGAAAATTTTACACTCTGCCAAGCAAAAGTGAGCTCCCTGTGTTCAGGAGCTGTTCGTTTGCTTCTTGAACCGATCGGTAGCACATTCCCAACTATATCTCCCGGCCAACATGTGGCGGTCGACGGCTTAGTCGACGGGGCATGGTTAACGCGCAGCTACACCGTCGTGCATTGCAACGCGCAAACACTCGAGCTCGGCGTGAAAATCGAACAGTATGGTGAATTTTCAAGATGGCTAGCTACTCAGACAGAGCCGACGCTCATGCGGGTGTCTCAGCCCCAAGGCGACCCAATCACAGCCGGCGGTCCGCCGCTCATGTTTCTAGTTGCTGGTATTGGTGTCACCCCAGCCATAGCCGCTCTTCGCGCGGTCTCCGACCAGAGGCGCCTCGATATAACCTATATTTACCGCAGCCGGGACGTTGCAGCTTATCTCACCGAGCTTGAAGACGCAGCCAAAGATGGGCTCATCGAGTTTCGCGGCATTTGCACCACAGAAACGGACAGACCCGATCTCAAGTCACTGATCGAGAGCGCGTTGACGGCATCTGGCTCGGAGGAAGCCTTTGTTTGTGGGCCGCCCGAGTGGGCCGAAACTATCACCGGCTTGCTGAAGGAAAAAGGGATCACGGTTCGCACTGAAGCTTTCACCCACTCTGGCACCTCTGGCGGACCTGCATTGGTCTGCCCTGGATCTTGGCGAGACGCTGCAAAACCACACACCTCCCCAAACTGGACTCAATACACTTTAGACAATCCAGGGACCCAGCTCGACGAATCACGTTCTTTCATCGAGCAATTCTTCAGTGAACACGATGGCATGGGCGGCTTTGAAAGCCGTTGGCGTGAAGTTGAAGGAGAAATCCAAAGCACTGGCAGTTACCATCAGACAATTGAAGAAATGTCCTTTGGAGCAAAAGTTGCTTGGCGCAACTCAACTAAATGTATTGGGCGTCTTTACTGGTCAGGCTTAAAGGTTCGTGATTGTCGACATATCAAACACCCTGATGATGTGGCAACAGAACTCTTCAAGCACCTCGATTTAGCCTACAATAATGGGAATCTCAAACCAGTTATGACGGTTTTTGATCCAGGCTCGATTGACCAACCTGCTGTACGCATCTGGAACCCTCAACTAATGCGTTACGCTGGATATCAAAATGGTCAGGAAAAGCCTGTTGGTGATCCTGCACAGTTGGAATTAACTAGAGCCATACAAAAATTAGGCTGGCGGGGTGTGGGATCTGACTTCGACTTATTGCCAATTGTCGTGGAAGTTGCGGGACACAAGCCCCAAGTCTACGAAATTCCGGCCGAACAACGGTATGAAGTGGACATTCGCCATCCGGATTATCCGCGCCTACACGAACTTGGCTTGAAATGGTACGCAGTTCCCGCAGTCTCAGACATGGCCCTAGACTGTGGGGGCATCCTGTATCGCTGCGCACCGTTTAATGGGTGGTACATGGCCACTGAGATTGGCGCGCGGAACTTCACTGATGTGGAACGATATAATCTAGCGCTCGAGGTTGCACAGAAACTTGGTCTTGATACGAGCCGTGAGAGCAACCTCTGGCGTGACAAAGTCCTCATAGCAATGACTGAAGCTGTGCTTTGGAGTTTTGAGGCTGACGGCGTTAAGATCGCAGACCACTTCAGTGCTTCTCTTGAGTTTCTGCAGTTCTGCAAAAATGAACAAGAGCAAGGGCGGGATGTGCAAGGACACTGGCCTTGGCTGGTGCCTCCGATCGGCGGGTCTGCGACACCGCTTTTTCTAGATCAATGGAATGATTTGGACATCAAGCCCGCTCTTAGACCGCAAGATCCCTGCAGCTGGGAA
Organism: Alphaproteobacteria bacterium; assembly: GCA_030424845.1. GTDB lineage: Bacteria > Pseudomonadota > Alphaproteobacteria > Sphingomonadales > Sphingomonadaceae > Alteraurantiacibacter. The sequence continues at coordinate 8,264 of JAUHWC010000002.1, forward strand.
GGGTGAGATGGAATGTATATGGATTACCCTCCGACTTGCACATTCCCATTCTGCCCTTTTGCCGCTTCCACTTGGACTATCATCGCTCTGGCCTGACCCCGCTGGCGGTGTAGTTCAGCCAAGGCAGTATCCATCTGGGTTGCATCTACGTAGGACGCAGCGTCTGCCGCTAGTATCTCAGTTTCGTTCAATAAGCGCTCTGCAAGGTGCAGTTGTGGCACTGCTCGCCCCTTGCCTTACACTGAGCCTTGCACTGGGGTGTATTACCAGAGATGATGTTGGACAGCGGCATGCAGCATTATAGCATGCCCCAAGGTGGTGCTGGAGTTTATCTGCCGTTATCCACCGGGGAGCGAACTGGAAGGGGCATGTAAGAATGACCAAACTAAGAGCTGTTGGCGCAGCGTGCGTTCTCTCGGTCACATCGAATGGTCACCTTAGTTATGGCGTGGCACAGACAATTGAAGATGCTTGGGAGAAACTTCCATCCTCTGCGTTTGACCCCAACGGCATAGCTGAGATCAATCTCAGTTCAGTGCAGCGTGATGGCAATTTCGTATTTGTGCAAATCAGATATCGCACACCGCCGCTGACCGAAACAAATGCTCAAGAAATTGATGCCGCTGGTCTGGAAGGTTTTCCTGCCAGCATAACTATGACGCAGGGATACGACTGCGAGAATGAAAAATTCACCACGCTGCGAATGAGCATCATCACCTTCGATGGCCAACAAGATGAGATGCCCGCTCCCCCTGAAGCGGATTACGAAAAACCGCTAGAAGGTTCGATAAATGAATACCTGATTGAAACCCTGTGTTGAGCACGCTGCTGAGCTTGCAAGTGTAAGTCTGCGGCCGTAACGCAATGAACATTCATCTACTAAAAAGATAGGTATTGCCGTAATTCTCGCTCACGGTTGCGATTGTAACGCTCTTCACATTGCGCCGCGATTGCCTGCTGGCCTACGACTTCGATCGTCGCAGAAGCCCCTTCAAGCTGGCACTCTGCTGTCTTACGACGGATCCAGGCTCTTTGGACCTGCAGAAGATCTTCCCGTACTTTTTCGGGTAACGCACGCCAGACTGCATTTATTGACTGCTCAGACAGCGTTTTCTGCGCATTTGCCTCAGAAAGCCTCGCAGCAGCAGCTGCCTCTTGAGCCTCGGTCAATTCGCGCTCCCGTCGCTCGGCTTCAGCTGTTTCTATTGCCTCGCGCGAACGAACCTCAGGCAACACGAGGTGAGAAGCTGTAACATAAGCCATCAGCAAATTTGATGGTGCAACATCTAATATCTCTACGTAAAGCCCCTCATCGCTGTCGGTTGGCTGCATTTCAAATTCTAGCTCGTTCGTGAAAGCGCGGCCCCTGGAACGAAAACCAGCCACCTCAGCCAATGCATCCACATCAGAATAACTAATGTAAGCGAGTGCTTCATCAGCATCGTCGAGAACATTCTGTGGGAAGCTTATTTCAAGTTCTGCTGCACAGGACCTAATGCCCAAATCCTTGTCAAAGCTGATAGTGCGGACGCTCTTGAGGCCGATTTCTATGCTACCTATAGCGCTCATTATAGTTTCAGTTGTAGCTGCTGAATATCCAGCCTCACCCAGGACCTTGCGCACCTGGCTCGCAACATCGTCTTTTAGCAATTCTTCCACAAGAACCAACGCATCACCGTCAGCGCAGTCGACAGCCTGTATCTGATCGCATCCTAGCAATGAGAAGCACGCCATTAGGGCTAAGCCGGGCCTTTTCCAACTCATGATCATCTCCAAACGCCACACTGCTAGTTCAAGTCGTAGTCGAGAATCGTTGCCCCCTTTGACTTTTTGCTAGAGCAAGACACACAATCTTGAAACCCTATCCCAATGGTCGTGGCGGCCACTGTCAGCATTCCTCACTCGTGCTCTTGTGCGGTAGATTTAGGAGGCTAGCCTTATGCAGCTATTGCAGTTGGCTAGTCTCACGGATCAAAGACCAATCGTAACCAAGGCCTTCAACGCGATGTCTAAGCTCGGTGCGGCTCTCTTCATCTAGTACGGCTTCGCGGGACAAAACCCACAGGTATGTGCCAGACGGCTCGCCCACGATTGACCATTGGTAGTCCGTATCGTGATCTAAAATCCAATAATCGCCTGAGAACGGCCAGAAGAAGGTAACCCGCAGCTTGGCATTGGTAACAGTGTCTACCACTCTTGCCGTACCGTTCGCAGTCGTCAGCGGGCCATCCACGCCACCTTTGCGGCAGCTGTTTATGACGTCTATCCTGCCGTCGTCTCTGAGCGTGTAATCAGCTGTGACCGCCTCGCAGTCCTTTTGGAACGGTGCCTCATAGCGGTAAATTTCGTACCACCTGCCCAGATAGCGTTCGACCTCTACAGATCTAGCAGGTTCAGGTACCGCTGCATTTCCTACTGGCCGTGATGCCATCATTGCGCAGCCCGGCAAGGCTAAGGTCAGCACCGCAGCAAAAGCTAAAAGCGCGAATTTGGCACCAGCGTATTTCATGTCCTGCTTGCTCACCGCCTACCACCGGGGAACGGTATCACGTTGTCGTCGTCGAGGAATATCCGCATGCCTTCTTCTTCTACCGTTAGCTGGAACGCTGCGTAGGCCTCGTCGTCGGTATCAAACAGGTCGCCCCAGACGGTTGAGGTGCCCTCTTCATTGACCACTTCCAGCGCCCACTGCGGGTCGTCTTCCAGCCGGTAAATCTTCACGTCCACGGTCACACCGTCGATGCTCAACCCACGCCCGAGGCTAGAGTAGATGATGTTGGGGTCACGGTCGCGCATGGTGGTCGGTCCTTGGGTTACGCATCAGCCGTGTAACCCACCGTTGTCGATGTTGTTGCCTGTCGTGCAGTCAGTGCGGAGGCAGATACTCTACCCACCTTTATACCCTCCTTTCGGTACAAGATTGTAGTGGGGCGCATTGTACTTTACAAGAGCTCGAAACCAATAATTACAGTAGTTTGACAGTGTCTACATAGCACTTGAAAGAGCCTATTGGAGCCTAGTTGGGCGGACTCCGTCTCCGCCATTTCCTTCCATTTCAGACGCGGGCTGAAAGCTGGCCGATGTGACATCGTCAGGTCACGGTAGCCTATCGGGCTAAGGCCATGTATCCTGCGCGCGGTTGGGTCGCGAAAGGACATGGATCATGGACTGGTCAGACGTGCTGCGCTTTGCCACCAATGGCAACCCCGCTCCGCCACGCCGGGTGGAAAAACCGGAAAACGAATGGCGCGCAGAAATGGACGAGGCGCAGTTCATCGTAACTCGCCTCAAGGGCACCGAACGCCCCTTCAGCAGCGAAATGTGCAGCCTGTTCGAGCCGGGCCTCTACGCCTGCAGCTGTTGCGAGACCCAATTGTTCGATTCGGCCACCAAGTTCGAAAGCGGCACCGGCTGGCCCAGTTTCGGCGAACCCGCGGCGCCTAACGTGATGGCCTATCACCGCGATGGAAGCCACGGGATGGAACGCATCGAAGTCACCTGCAATGTCTGCGATTCCCATCTCGGCCATGTGTTTCCCGATGGCCCGCCACCCAGCGGCTTGCGCTTCTGCATCAATGCGCTGTCGCTGAAGAAAGTGGGCGAGGCAGACCAGGACTGACCTTGAGCTGGAATTTCGACAACAGCTATGCCCGCGAATTGGAGGGCCTGTACGCCCCGTGGCAGCTGGACCCGCCAGAGGATCCGCAGCTTCTCGCTTTCAACCGGGCGCTGGCCGATCGACTTGGTCTGCCGCTGGGCGAGGCAAGCGATGATGAGCGCGCCAGGCTACTCTCCGGCGCGGCCCTTCCGCCCGGGGCCGAGCCGATTGCGCTGGCTTATTCCGGCCACCAGTTCGGACATTTTTCGCCGCAGCTCGGCGATGGACGGGCCCTGCTGCTCGGTGAAGTCATTGCCCCCGATGGCCAGCGCTTCGACCTGCAGCTGAAGGGATCGGGCCGCACGCCCTTTTCACGCAATGGCGATGGCAAGCTGGTGCTGGGCCCGGCCTTGCGCGAATACCTGGTTTCCGAGGCGATGGCCGCGCTCGGCATCCGCACGACGCGGGCGCTCTCGGTCGTCACCACAGGTGAGCGTGTATTCCGCCAGGGCTTTCATCCCGGCGCGGTCTTGCTGCGCGTGGGGGCGAGCCACCTGCGCGTGGGATCCTTCGAATATGCGGTGGCCCACCACGGGGCAGAGCAGGTCCGCAAGCTGGCCGATTATGCCATTGCCCGGCATTACCCGGCGGCGGCAGAGGCCCCCAATCCCTATCTCGCCCTGCTCGAATCGGTGATGGACGCGCAGATCGCGCTGGTGGCATCGTGGATGCATGTCGGCTTCATCCACGGCGTGATGAATACCGACAACGTCACCATTTCCGGCGAGACGATCGATTTTGGCCCCTGCGCCTTCATGGATCGCTATTCGGCCGAAACCGTCTACAGCTCCATCGATGAAGGCGGCCGCTATGCCTATGCCAACCAGCCCAACATCTGCCGCTGGAACATGGCACGGCTGGGTTCGGCGCTGGCCCCGGTCATCGTGGAAGAGGACAAGGACGGCATCGATGCCGCCAATGCCCTGCTGGGCGCATTTCCGAGCAGGTATCATGCCGCTTGGCTGGCCGGAATGCGGCGCAAGCTGGGCCTGGCCGGCGAGCAGGAGGGCGACCTTGACCTTGCCGCGCAGCTGTTGATGGCGATGGAAGGCCAGCAGGTCGATTTCACCCTGTTCTTCCGCAACCTCGCCCGGGTGCCGGATGGCGGCAGGCAGGAGATCGCCGCCATGTTCGGCGATCCGGCGCGGATCGCCGCGTGGCTGGACCATTGGCTGGAACGCATCGCCACCGACGAGATGCCGGCCAGCAAGCGCGAGGCCGCGATGAATGCGGCAAACCCGCTCTATGTCTCGCGTAACCAAAAGGTGGAGGAAGCGCTCAAAGCTGCCGAGGAAGGCGACATGGCGCCCTTCGAGAAGCTGCTGGACATCGTGCGCAATCCCTTCGAGGAACGTGCCGGGCTGTATGACTACACCCTCCCCGCCCCGGCAGGTTCCCCGGCCTACGTGACCTATTGCGGGACGTAGGCCCCGCCTGCCATGCCTATGGCGTTACCCGCAAAGTCTCTCGCGTCCAGTCTTGCCATCTCCCTGTCCGGATGACCCGGCACAGGGAGATTAATAGAGTGCGGGAGAACACCCACAAAGAAGAAATTCCTAGCCAGTGCGGCCAGCGCAGCACTGGCCCTTTGCTTCAACGCGACCACACCCGTCAGCGCCTCGGCGACCACAAGTCATGCCATAATCATGGTGTGACCCTGCCCTTGCCGCGCGCCTTCGCCAAGCGACCTGCATGTGCCGAGAAAGGCAATGCCAACCGTCATAAACGAGTCACATCACGGTGGCAGTCCCGCCCGGAACAGGCAGGGATTGTGCACATGAACCGCGTCAGCATCGTCACCACGGACGAAGTGGCATCGCGATTTGACCCGTTCTGCAATGGCGAGACGGAGTTCACCTTCGGCCTGCTCACACCGGCAGGGCCGCAGAAGCTGGTCGAAGGCCCGGTGTGGGCCTTTGTCGACTGGGTGATGGATGACCTGTCCGGCCTCGAGATGTGTCGCCGGCTGCGGGCAGACAAGCGCCTCAGCGATGCCCATGTCACCATCGTGCTTGAGGCAGACGATGCGGAAGACCGCCGCCGCGCCCTGAAAGCGGGCGCGGATGATTACGCCATTGGCCCGCTGGACAGGCAGTCCTTGCTGGACCGGGTGCTGGCGTTGCACGCCGCAGGCACGCGGCCGCCGGGCATGCAACTGATCGATGCAGGCGATCTGCAGATCAACATCGCGGGCGAGCAGGCGCGCTGGAAAGGCGCGCTGATTGCGTTGCGCCCCAACGAGTTCCGCGTGCTACGTTTCATGACGGAAAATGCCAACCGCATCCTCACCCGGCAGGAGCTGGTCGATGCGCTGGGCAAGGATGGTGATCCGGAGTACCTGCGCACCGTCGATGTGTGGATCAAGCGCCTGCGCTTCGGCCTGCGCGAAGTGGGCGCAGGCAATCTGCTGCGCACGGTGCATGGCAAGGGCTACGTGCTCGACCTTCCCTGAGGGCATTTTTCCGCATCATATGCATGAAAAAGGGGGCCCGCCTGATCGCTCAGGCGAGCCCCTCCAGTTGCAGGGTCGCTGGCCGGTCCGGAAATGCCGGACCGGCCGGTTGCCAATCAGAAGGTGAAGGACAGCGATGCGGCCAGTTCGGTGCCGACATCGTAGCTGTTGATCTCCACGCGGTTTGTGCCGTCGGTCTGGTATTCGCGGTTCGGACGGCCGAAGATGTTGCGCGCTTCGAGCGAAAGCTCCACCTCGCTGCCGAACAGCTCCAGCCCCTGGCGATAGACGAGATCCACCGTAAGGCCGGGATTCTCGACGATATCGGGCAGGCCGGCCGTGCCGCGGCTGGTCACGCGCTCGCTGGCATAGTTCACCAGCACGGTGAACTGCTGCAGCTGGTCGATATCTTCCAGGCTCAGCTGGAAGTTCACCAGGTGATCGCTCTGCCCGGTCAGCGGACGGCCGTCGATGAACAGGTTGGTCGCTGCCGTCGGACCACCCGGAAACAGCTGGGTGATGTCACCCGCCTGCACCGAGATTTCCGACTGGGTGTAGGTATAGTTGGCGAAGACCAGCAGCTCCTTGCTTTCGAGTAAGCCGCCCATGTCATACAGTTCGAAGGTATACTGCAGGTCAGCCTCGACACCCCACAAGGTGGCGCTCGGGGCATTGGCGAAGCTGGTCAACTGGCTGTTGTCCGAGAAGGTCGAGAAGGCTTCGATCGGGTTCTTGATGTCCTTGTAGAAGCCGGCCATAGATACCCGGTCGCTACCGCCGAGATAGTATTCCCCGCGCAGTTCCAGGTTGGTCAGTTCGCTGTCCGTCAACAACGGGTTGCCATTGAACTGGCGGTTGGTTTCCGGATCGTAATAGGTCTGGAAGATCAGCTCGCGGAACTGCGGGCGGGCGATGGTGCGGCTGGCGCTGGCGCGGACCTGCAGCCCGTCGGCCGGTTCGACCGTTACGGTCGCACCCGGCAACCAGTAGCTGTTGCTGAGCGCGGTGGCGCTGGTGGAATTGAGCGGGGTCGCAAAGACTTCCACCGGGGTCACCGACTGTTCGGCATCTTCATAGCGAACGCCGACATCGACGGTGACGCCAAGCACAGGCTCCGCGCTGATCTTGCCGTAGGCGCCGTGGATCAGCAGTTCGGCCTGGAACGCCGGGTCGCTCTCGGTGGATTCGATCAGGCCGATGTTGAAGGCATCGATCACCGCATCGCCCAGCAGCAGGTCAGGCCGCAGAAGGCCCACCGCATCGGGGAAATCGGTGGAGGCATTGAACAGGAATTCACGCCGTTCGGAGTAGCGATCGGTATCGCTGTAGGCATAGCCTACCGTCAGCGTGGCCCAGTCCAGCACCGGATAGCTGAAATCGATCCCGCCGTACCACAACTCTTCCTTCAGGTCGGAGAACACGACGCTGGCATCGCCGGTCTGGCGGTCCAGCACGTTGATGAAGAAGTCCGACAAGGGGCCCTGTGCATTGTCGCGCACATAGGTGAAGGTGTATTCGAACGGGGCCTCGCGCTGCGTCTGGGCAAAGCCGCCGCGCAGGTCCACGCCGAGGTCGCCGAACTCCAGCTCGGCAACCAGCTGGCTGTCGATCAGCTGGCGTTCGTACCAGGCGGTCTTCTGCTGCTGGATGCTGTCATCATCCTGGAAATCCTCGCCTTGGGAAAGCGTGGTCTGCTTCACCGTGTCGCGGATGAACAGGTTGGTGAAGCGGAAGACATGGTCCCCCAGCTCCAGCCCGAAGCCGAGCATGGCATTGGCAAGGATGCGGTTGTCCGTCACCACATCGCGGAAATCGCTATCGAGCGAGAAGTCGGCGAGCACGGATTGCGAGGTGATGTCGCGCGTGCGCCACTTGTTGCTGATCGACATGGTCGCAACCACGCCCAGGCGGCCGTCGTCCCCGACATCGGTAGCTGTGCCGCCGGTCAGGCTGGCAGACCAGTTGGCCGGGACATCACCCAGCTTCTGCACCAGCAAGAGGTTGGGATTGCCAAGGTCGCGGGCGATCGCCTGCTGGTCCACAGCGAGGTCATCCATGCGCAGGCCGCTGTCGAGGAAGGCCTGCAGCGCGGGTGCCGTCTTGGCCGGGTCACGCGTGCCATCGTCGAAGCCGAACCAGTCGAAATCGGAACCGTAGTAGGACAGGCCTTCGTGGAAGGTCGTCTCGGTATTGCCCGAAATGCTGCCGCCCACGGTCAGGAAGCTCTCGTCCGGAATGGCGCGGGTCGTCAGGTTGATCACGCCGCCGCCGAATTCGCCGGGGAAGTTGGCGGAATAGGTCTTCTGCACCAGCGAGCTGGCCACGACATTGGTCGGGAAGATGTCCAGCGGCACCACGCGGCTCAGCGGTTGCGGTGAAGGAAGCGGCAGCCCGTTCAGCAGCGCCAGCGAATAACGATCGCCGAGGCCGCGGACATAGACGAAACCCTGTCCCTGGACGGACAGGCCGGTGACGCGGCCCAGCGCGCCGGCGATGTCGCCTTCGCCCGTGCGCGCGATCTGCTCTGTGGACAGCACGCTGACAACCTGGGTTGACGAGCGCACCGGATCGCGGTTACGCCGGCCGGTAACGATGATCCGGTCCCCGCCGGGAATGGAGATATCGGGGGCATCCAGCTCCTCCTCGGGAGCGGCCATGGTGTCATTCTCGTCGAGGATTTCTGCAGCAGCTTCTGCATCAGCGCCTGCATCCTGTGCGAAAGCCGCGCCAGGAAAGGTGAGCGCGGTGGTGAGCAGAAGCAGCCCCGCCAGCTGCTTGCCAGTTTTCATGATGTCAGATTCCCTCATGAGACGATCCGGAAAATGTGGTCGGGCAAGGAACGCCCGATGAGAAATGGGAGAGGGGAGGCGAACACCGGCCGGGCTGGCCGAGGTGCGCCTCCCCTTTCGATCGGCTTAGTTGAAGACCGGGATCGCCGTGCAGGCGCCGGTGTTGTTGCCGAAGGTGATGGCCGCGGAATCGCAGGTCCAGCCCTGGGTCCAGTCATTGGCGGCAGAGACTGCGCCGATGAAGGTGACCGCATCGAAGAAGCTGGAAAGGGCCGTCACGTCGAAGATGGTGGCGAAACCGTCTTCGCTGGCACCGTTCAGGTAACCGGCGACCAACGTGTTGGCAAAGGCCTTGTTGTTGCCTGCGCCGGCATCGAAGATCGCCTCGGCGTCGGCGGCGGTCACGCCGTCGCTGCCGTTGCGGAAGTTCGTTGCACACTCCAGGGCGACCGAGTTGAAGCGCGGTGCGCCGACGTCGTCGAGGCCGGCATTCGCATCACGCACGGTTTCCTGGTCATCGATGCGGATACAGGGCGTGGTGGCGGAGGAGGCATCGACGATCACACCGTTGTACAGGCCATAGTCGGCACCGCCACGAATGCGAACCACCTGGTCATCGTTCTTGCGCTGGATGAAGGTGAAGTTCGAGATGGTGGTGTTCTGGCGCGGGGTTTCGTCTTCCTTGCCGTTGCTGGAGTCCGCTTCGATGATCGTGTCACCGATGCCGGGACGCTGGGCAGCGATCACATACTGCATGTTTGCCTTCACGCCGGTGTCGGTATCCAGCGAATCGTCTTCGGCGCCGGCGACGATCAGGTTCTTGATGTTCACGAAGCCACCGAAGAATTCGACACCGTCATCCGAGGAGTTGACCGACTGGATGAAGCTCAGCTTCGTATCCGGGCCGGTGCCGCCGGTGGTCAGCGATTGCAGTTCGCTGTCGCCCGATAGCACGAAACCCGAGTACCGGATCTGGACATATGCCATCTCGCCCGAACCGCCGGTGGTTTCCGCACCGCCGAAGAAGTTCGGCTGGGCCGCGCCTTCCACCTGGCGTTCGCAATCCACCGTACCCGGGGTTGCCAGCGCTTCGAAGCAGTCGGTGACCGGCGAACGGCCGGACAGCACCACACCGCCCCACTGGCCGGAGGAATTGTCACCATTCAGGCCGAGGATGTTGTCACGGCTGGTGAAGATGATCGGCTGGTTGGCAGTGCCGACGGCGTTGATGGTGTTGCCGCGGGTCACGTTCAGGAAGGACGAACCCGAAGCGTAGATGATCACGCCGGGTTCGATGGTCAGTTCGACATTGGTGTCGGAAAGGCCGTCCGAGTTGTCCGCAGCCGGGCCGCCGTCGGTGCCGACCGAGACCTGGCCGGGCAGGCGGTAGAGCAGGCCGGGAACCCGGGTCAGCGTGGAGGACGCGTTGAAGCGCAGCGGCGTTGCGCAAACGCGCCATTCGCCTTCAGGGCCGGTGATCGTGCCTTCATCGGTCAGGCCCTGCGGGTCGTTGATGGTGGGGCAGCCATTGGCCGGGGTGACCAGCGCCTGGGTCGGCGTGGGGGTTGGCGTGGGGGTGGGCGCCGGGTTGTTGGTGGTATTGTTGATGGTCACATTGCCACCGGTACCGGGCGAGGCGATTTCTTCAGGGCCGCAGGCGGAAAGTGCCAGGATGGAGCAGCCAAGAACAAGAGTACGGGTAAGGTTGGTCACAGCGAGCGGTCCCCTCAAAAAACCGAGAATCGAAAAGGATGCGATTTCGTGTCGCGACTCGCCAGCTAGGGACCGGGTGTGACAGTTTGCGGACTGTGTGACAGCCATCTTGCACTATCCACAGCAACCGCCGTGGCCATCGGATGTCCGCCCGGAGACAGGGATGAGTCCCGCCCGATTTTCCTGCGGAAGCACCTCTCCGAACCCGACTATTGCAGTTTTGTGACATTGTGACGGTTTTGTTGCGAAACCGCCGTGGTGGACGCATGGTGAGTCCGGTTTTGGGAAAAGGAGTGATGCCATGATTGCCAATCTGGTGATGGGAACGCTGTTCCTTGCACAGGCTGGATCGCTGGCGGCCGTGGGCGAGATGGAAAAGACCGAAACCCACGAGGTCGCTTATGAAACACTGGCCGCAGGCGAAGCCCGCCAGGCCATCGCAAACCTGGAGGCCCTGCGCGAACAGAACCCGGGCGATCCCGCCCTGCTGATCAACCTTGGCAGTGCCTATGCCGAGCTGGGCGATACCGAAGCCGCCGCACGCTATTACCGCGCGGCTGCCGAAAGCGAGATCCGCTACCAGCTGGAACTGGCAGACGGCACCTGGGTCGATTCCCGCCGCGCGGCGCGCACCGCGCTGCTGCGCCTGGAAGAATCGCGAGTGGCCATGAACTGAAGCCCTTCGGCCTTCCATTTGGTAGCGACGTGATAGAGCCCTTCCCCGGCCACCCGGGAAACGGGATCGCAAGAAGGCCCGGCGGTCCGCGCCGCCGGGCCTTTTTTTGTGCCGCACTGTCACGCACGTGTCATTTGTTGTAAGCAAAGAGCCGCGATTGGAGGCTATGCCCAAGTGATTCTGACACGTTCCCTCGCTGCCATCGCGCTGGCCGTGCCCGCGGCATTTGCCGTGCCTGCACAGGCCGATGTGCTGGAAGTGGGCGATAGCGGCGAAGCGCGCTGGGTGTCAGGAGCCGGCGCTCTGGTGGTTCAGGCCGGAAGCACAAGCGAGCTGGCAGAAGTACCGGGCACCGCACAAGCCGTGCCGGAGGCCGCCGTGGCCGATACACGCCGCCATGCCGGGGGCATTCCTGAACGCTATGCCCCGCTGGTGGAGCAACTTTCCGCGAAATACGACCTCTCGCCCGCGCTGATCGAGGCGGTGGTTTGGCAGGAAAGCCGTTGGCGCGAGAATGCCGTGTCGCCTGCCGGTGCACGCGGGCTTGCCCAGCTTATGCCCGGCACCGCACGCGAGCTTGGCGTGAACGCGGACGATCCTGCCGCCAACCTTGAAGGCGGCGCCCGCTACCTGCGCGAACAGCTCGACCGTTTCGACGGCGACCTCGAACGCGCGCTTGCGGCCTACAACGCCGGGCCAGGCCGCGTGATCCGCGCCAATGGCATCCCGCGCATTCGCGAAACACAGAATTATGTCAGCTCCATCATGGGCCGACTGTCGAACCATTCCCGGAGTACTGAATAGAAATGTCGTTCAAAGCCCGCCTGACCGCTCCCCTTGCAGCCCTCGCCGCGCTTCTTGCGCCGGTTGCCGCGCATGCGCAGTCCACCGCCGGCGCCGGCCCGATCGAGGCTGCCTTTGCCTGGATGCAGGCAACGCTGCTGGGCCAGATCGCCACCATGGTTGCCGTGATGGCCGTTGCTGCCGTGGGCTTCATGATGCTGACCGGCCGCATGAACTGGCGCTTCGGCGCCACCGTGATCATCGGCTGCTTCATCATCTTCGGCGCGGCCACCATCGTCGGCGGCATCCAGTCTGCCGCAGGCGGCGCGGGCTGATCCGATGCAGTTGACCCGCCACCCCGTGCACCGTGCGCTCACGCGTCCACAGATGTTCGCCGGGGTTACCTACAACTACTTCATCATCAATGCGCTGGTGACGACCGAGGCCTTCCTTATCCTGAAGAGCCTGTGGATCATCCCCATTCCCTTCGTGTTGCATGCGATCGGATACTTCGCCTGCCTTCGCGAACCGCGCTTCTTCGACCTGTGGATCACCAAGGTCAGCAAATGCCCGCGCGTGAAGAACTACAAGCGCTGGGGCTGCAACAGCTACGCCCCGTAAAGGCGCGCAAAGGAAACTGATTATGGCCAAATGGCTTGGAGCCGCAGCGTGGAGCGCGAAGGAAGCGCAAGCCGGCGATCGCCTGCCCTATGCGCAGCTGGTCGATTCCGATGTCGTGCTGCTGCGTGACGGATCGCTGATGGGCGCGCTGCAGGTTCCCGGCCTGCTATTCGAGACCGAGGATACCGATGCGCTCAACGCCCACGCCGCCACGCGCGAGGTAATGCTGCGTTCCAATCTCGACGGGCGCTTCGTGCTCTATCACCACGTCATCCGCCGCCGCGTCTCGGTGGAACTGGAAGCCAGTTTCGATGATCCGCTGTCCGCGCATATCGATGCCAGTTGGCGCAGGAAGCTATCCTCCGGATCGCTGTTCGTGAATGACCAGTTCATCACCCTGGTGCGCCGCCCGGCGCGCGGCAAGGCGGGCTGGGGCGAAAAGCTGGCCCGCATGTTCGGCGGCAAGGCGAGCGAGGCAGAGGAAGTCGATCCCAAGGACCTGCGCTCCCTTCGCGCAGCCTTGCAGGCGCTGGCTGCATCGCTGGGTGACTATGGCGCGCAGCCGCTCACTGACTACACCGGTCCCAGCGGCCATGTGAACAACGAGCTGCTGGAGCTGCTTTCCGCGCTCTACAATGGCGAGATGCGCCCGGTACGCCGCCCGGATGACGCGACCGATATCGGCAATATGCTGCCCTATCGCCGCGCCAGCTTCGGGATCGACGCCATGGAACTGCGCGGTGCCGGCGGTGCCGATTTCGCCAGCATCCTGAGCCTCAAGGATTACCCCGACGCCACCAGCCCCGGCTTGCTGGATGCCATGCTGCGCCTGCCGCACGAGATGGTGGTGACGGAGAGTTTCGCCCCCGAGGAACGCCAGACCGCCCGCGAGAAGATCGACCTGGCCTTGCGCCGCCTGCGTTCGGCTGACGAGGAAGCGCAGGCCGAACGTGCGGACATGATGGCCGCGCGCGACGAGCTGGGTGCCGGCTCGGTCGCATTCGGGGACCACCACCTGTCCGTGCTGGTCCGCGATGCCACGCTTGACGGGCTGGACGATGCCACCGCCCGCGTTGCCGCCGCTTTGGCTGATACGGGCGCGATTGCCGTGCGCGAGGATACCAACCTTGAACCGGCCTTCTGGGGCCAGTTCCCCGGCAACGAGCAATACCTTGTCCGCCGCGCGCTGATCTCCACCGCCAACATGGCTGGCTTCGGGTCGTTGCACGGCTTTGCGCTGGGGCAGGCGGAAGGCAATCACTGGGGACAAGCCGTCACGCTGCTGCAAACGACCAGCTCGACACCGTTCTTCTTCAATTTCCACCACGGCGACCTGGGCAATTTCAGCATCATCGGTCCGTCCGGTTCGGGCAAGACGGTGGTGATGAACTTCCTTGCAGCCCAAGCGCAGAAGTTTTCCCCGCGCACCATCCTGTTCGACAAGGATCGCGGCGCGGAACTGTTCATTCGCGGGATCGGCGGCAGCTATGACCGCGTGCGTTCGGGCGAGCCATCGGGTTTCAACCCTCTCGCCTTGCCTGACACGCCCGTAAACCGCGCCTTCCTGCGCGATTGGCTGGGCGTGCTGCTTTCCGCCCAAGGTCCGGAGGAACTGCAAACCATCGCGCAGGCGGTGGATGCAGCCTATGCCAACGATCCGGCTCTGCGCCGCCTGCGCCATTTCAAGGAACTGGTGTCCGGCAGCCGCCGCCCGCAGGCGGGCGACCTTGCCGATCGCCTGTCCGCATGGATCGAGGACGGCGAGCATGGCTGGCTGTTCGACAACGCCACCGACAAGCTGGACCTGTCCACCCGCGTCATGGGTTTTGACATGACCGCGCTACTGGAAAACCCCAAGCTGCGCACGCCGGTGATGATGTACCTGTTCCACCGCATTGACGAGCGGCTGGACGGCGAGCCGACGATGATCCTGATCGACGAGGGCTGGAAGGCGCTGGACGACGAGGTGTTCGCCGCCCGCATCCGCGACTGGCTGAAGACCCTGAGGAAGCGCAACGCGCTGGTCGGATTTGCCACCCAGTCTGCCCGCGATGCGCTGGACAGCCGCATTTCCACCGCGCTGGTGGAACAGACCGCGACGATGATCTTCATGCCCAATGCCCGCGCCCGGGCAGAGGATTACTGCGAAGGCTTCGGCCTGACCGAACATGAGTTCCACCTGATCAAGTCGCTGCCCGCGCACAGCCGCTGCTTCCTGGTTCGCCAGCCCGATGCCAGCGTGGTCGTGCGGCTGGACCTTTCTGGCGCACCCGAGGTTCTTACCATCCTTTCCGGGCGGGAAAGCTCCGTTCGCCGGCTTGACCTGCTGCGCGAAGCGGTGGGTGATGATCCGGCTCAATGGTATCCTGCACTCACCAACCGCCGATGGCCCGGCACGCCGGGCGGTGTGGATGGCGAGATCGACAGTGACTGGGAGGCTGCCGAGTGACACCGGCACAGGCCACTTCTGTCCAATGCGCCAATGCGCTGGAAGGCGTGGGTGCCGGCATCGGCGCATCCTTGCGTGCCATCGATTGCGCGGCGGGCGAGATGTCTCAGGCCGCATTCAGCCGCATCTTCGGGGCCGAAGGCGCATTCCAGTTGCCGCTGCAGATCCTGCTCACCATCTTCGTCGCCCTGCTCGGCTTCGGCCTTGTCACGGGGCGCCTGAGGATCGGCCTCTCCTCGCTCGTCCCGCGCCTTGTCACGCTGGGCGTCGTGCTGACCTTTGCCACCAGCTGGATCGCCTTCCAGTCCGTGTTCTGGAACCTGCTGGTTCTGGGGCCGGACGAGATTGCCGGCGGGCTGATGGGCGGCGATGGTTCTGCGACCACCATCTTCGCCGACAAGCTCGACGTGGTGATGTATTCGCTGATGGAGGTTTCCGGCGGCGATGGCATGGCCGAAACCACCTCGATCTTCTCGCCACCCGGTCTCTTGTGGAGCGGCGGCACCATGCTGTTGCTGGGCACGGTGGGTGTGCTGGCCACCTGCAAGATCGCGCTTGCCGTGCTGATGGCGCTGGGGCCGATCTTCATTGTCACCGCCCTGTTCAAGGCGACCCGCGGGCTGTTTGCAGGATGGCTCAAGGCCGCCGTGCTGATGTCGCTCGCCCCGCTGTTCGCCGTGCTTGCCGGATCGCTGATGCTGGAACTGGCAACGCCCGTCCTTTCTGCGCTAATGGCCACGCCCGGCCGGATCGACGTGCGCCCGGCCATGGCCTTCTTCATGATCGGCGCGGTGCACCTGGCGCTGATGTTCATGGTCATGAAGATCACCACCACGATGGTGAACGGCTGGAACGTGTTCGGCTTT
Organism: Alphaproteobacteria bacterium; assembly: GCA_030424845.1. Taxonomy (GTDB): domain Bacteria; phylum Pseudomonadota; class Alphaproteobacteria; order Sphingomonadales; family Sphingomonadaceae; genus Alteraurantiacibacter. Next base: position 24,271 of record JAUHWC010000002.1, read on the forward strand.
GCCGGATCGAGTGACCGCACCGATACCGGCGGCAGCCGCCCGGCCGCGGATCGCTCGCCTTCGCAGGTCATGCTCAACACCACGGTGGCCGACCGGCAGGCCCAGGCCGCCAGTGCCCCGGCATCGCGTGATATCCGCATCAGCCAGGCTGCCCCGCTCGCCGCCAACGATACCGGCGGCGCATCGCGCGAAACGGTCCGCGAAACCCGCGTCATCACCCAAGGCGCTTCAATGTCCGGCCAGCAAGGTCCATCCACACAATCGCGTGCCCGCGGCATTGGCAGCCGCTTCAAGTCCGCACCCGTTCGTTCCACGGAGAAGAAGTAAATGACCCGCACGCTCCTGTTTGCGGCCCTGATTGCCACAAGCGCCATCGCCGTGCCCGCTGCGGCGCAGGCCGATCCGCGCCTTGTCACACGCGAATACAGCGATGCCGAGGTGGTCCGTGTGGAAGGCCGGGTGAACGTGCAGGCCACCATCCGTTTCGGCGAAGGCGAAGCAATCCAGAACGTCGCCATCGGCGATTCCCAGAAATGGCAGGTCACGCCAAGTCGCAGTGCCAACCTGCTGTTCGTGAAGCCGCTGGCGGAACGAGCGACCACGAACATGACCGTGGTGACTGATCGCCGCGTGTACCTGTTCGACCTGGTAGCCAGCCCCAATCACCGCACTCCGCTTTATGTCCTCAGCTTCACTTATCCAGAGGAAGAAGCCGCTGCGGCAGCTGCACTGGCCGCTGCCGAGGAAGAAGCGGAAGCCAATCCGCGCCAGAGCGCCAATGCCACCGAAATGGCCGCCGCTACTGACGACCTGGCCGTGCTCGATCCCGCCGCACTCAATTTCGCATGGGCCGGCGAAGGCGCAAGCAAGCTTCTGCCCGAACAGGTCTATGACAATGGCGAAGCGACCTTCCTGGCGTGGCCGGAAGGCGAAGCCATGCCCGCCATCCTGGTAAAGGACGAGGCTGGCGTGGAAGGCCCGGTCAACTTTGCCGTGCGCGGGGACGTGATCGTGCTCGACCTCGTGCCGGGGGAAATCATCCTGCGTTCGGGTGACGACATGGCCCGACTGGTAAACAATGGCCCGCAGCAGCGCGCCGCATCGGGTGAGCGCGTGTCGCTCGCCGGGGCCTGAAGGCCCGGACTGGAGGAAACGCGATGAAACTTGCCATGCGCCTTCCCGAGAAGAACGCCAAATCAGGGGCGGACCATGACCCGCGCGAGGATGCGACAACCGAGGTGATCGACCTTGCCAGCCGCACGTCCTATCCCGCCGTTGCCAATCGCAAGGGCAAGTCGGACGCACTGGGCCTTGTCGCAGGCGTCGCTTTCGTTGCCCTTGTAGGTGCAGCAACGCTCTATGGCCTCAACGCCGGGCAGACGGCAGAGGAAGCCACCGCGCCCGCGCCGGCAGCGGTCCCGCCGGAACAGTCTGCCGTGGCAACGCCGCCGCCATCGCTCGATGGCCTGCCCAGCGCCAATGCAGGGGCCGTGCAACCTGCCGTCGGCCCTGCCCCGGTGCTGGCCCAACCGCCGCAGCAGGAAGGCTATTCGCCCAGCCTCAACCCCTATTCCTCGCCCGCGCTTGTCTTCGATGCCGGTATCGCGCCTGCCACCGCCGCTGCCAATGCGGCAGCCGCAGCCGATGTTGCCGCTGCAGCGCAAGGCGGAACGATCCCCGGATCGGGCTCCGCAGGGGACTTCGCTGCCCGCATCGGCGGTGTCGGTGGGGGCCCGGCACTTGCCCAGCAGACCTTCGATCCGGCGTCGACGGTAACCCAAGGCACGATGATCCCCGCCGTGCTCGAAACCGCCATCGATACCGATGTACCCGGCTTCGTGCGCGCCGTGGTGAGCCAGGACGTGCGCAGCTATGACGGCAGCCGCATCCTTGTTCCCCGTTCCAGCCGACTTGTCGGGCAGTACCAATCGGGCCTGCAGGCTGGCCAGACGCGCGCCTATGTCATCTGGACCACGCTAATCAGGCCCGATGGTGTTTCGGTGAACATTTCCAGCCCGGCGACCACCTTCGATGGTCGCACCGGCCTTGACGGCGAAGTCGACGGTCACTTCTTCCAGCGCTTCGGCTCGGCCATGCTGCTGTCGGTGATTGGTGGCCTGACCACCATTGCCAGCGGCGGCACCTCGGTCATCCTTGGCGGCGGGCAGTCTGCCGCGCAGACCGCGCTGGAGCAGGACGGTCAGCGCCCGCCGACGATCCGCGTGCGCCAGGGCGAGCCGATCCGCGTGTTCACCTCCCGCCATCTCGATTTCAGCCAGGCCCCGCGGCTCTAGGGTTTCGCCAATGGCTGCAGAGATACACAGGCTGGGTGACGAGCAGGCACCTGCAAAGGACGCGGACCAGGCCGCCAGCCCGGCGCAGACAGAAGCCCTGCCGCTGGCCAGCGGATCGGTCTATCTCGATGCCTATCTGGCGCCGTTCCGGCGCTGGCTGGACAAGGACACGGTCACCGAGATCCTCGTCAACCGCCCGGGAGAGATCTGGGTGGAGGATGCCTCGCAGCCCGGAATGCAGCGCATCGAAGTTGCCGAAGTGGACGACAAGCTGGTGCAGCGCCTGGCAGAACAGGTTGCCCGTGTCAGCCACCAGGGCATCAACCGCGAACATCCGCTGCTGGGTGCAACCTTGCCCGATGGCGGGCGCATCCAGCTTTGCGGCCCGCCTGCCACGCGCAAGCACTGGGCCATGGCGATCCGCCGCCACCGCCGGCTGGACCTGCCGCTGGATGCCTATGATGCAGGACCGCTGGCACCTCCGTCCGAACCGGAGATGCCTGATCCGGTCACGCAACCGATCGATTTCCTGCGCGCCGCGATCAGGGCCCGCAAGACCGTGCTCGTTTCCGGCGGCACCAGCACCGGCAAGACCACCTTCCTCAATGCCATGCTGGGCGAGATCCCGCGCGAGGAGCGCGTGGTGCTGGTGGAGGACACGCCCGAACTCAAGCTGCCCGGCGCCAACGGCGTGGGACTTGTCGCGGTGAAGGGCGAGCTTGGCGAAGCGAAGGTCACCGCCAACGAGTTGCTGCAATCGGCGCTGCGCCTGCGGCCAGACCGGATCGTGCTGGGCGAATTGCGGGGTGCGGAAAGCGTATCCTTCCTGCGCGCCATCAACACCGGCCACCCCGGCAGCTTCTCCACCATCCACGCGAATTCCCTTCGCGGCGCACTCGAACAACTGAGCCTGATGGTGATGCAGACGGGCATCGGCCTGACCCGCAGCGATACCATTGCCTATGCTGCCAGCGTGATCGACGTGATCGTGCAGCTGGACCGCAACGAAGGCAGGCGAGGCATTTCCGCCATCGCCCGGGCCAAGGACCTGATCTGAGCCTTTAGCGCGCCGGCGTGTGACACATCCGCGATTGCCCTTGCGCAGGGTCAGTGAAATCTCCACATTTCACATGCACATTGACAGCCACGCAGCAGGAAACCGACCACAGGCGATGGATACCGCCACAAGCACCGACGCGCCCGATCGCACCAGCCCGGAGAGCCGTTACTTCAACCGCGAGTTGAGCTGGCTTTCCTTCAACGAGCGGGTCCTGGCCGAGGCGCGCAACCCGGCCTATCCGCTGCTGGAACGGCTGCGTTTCCTGTCCATCAGCGGCAGCAACCTCGATGAATTCATGATGATCCGCGTGGCCGGGCTCGCCGGACAGGTCCGCTCTGGCGTCGGGCGCGTGTCGATCGATGGCAAGACGCCAAGCCAGCAACTGGCCGCCATCACGGCCAAGGTGCGCGAGCTGGAACAGAAGCAGCAGGCCGCCTTGACCGAATTGCGCCCGCTGCTCGCCGCGAAGGGCATCGATATCAGGGGCGAGGACAGGATCACGCCCGAAATCGACGAATGGCTGCGCTCCTACTTCCTCGACCACATCATGCCGGTGATCACCCCGCAGGCGATCGACCCGGCGCACCCCTTTCCCTTTGTGGCCAACGGCGGGATCGGCGCACTGTTCAACCTCGTGCGGGAAGAGGACGGCAGCCGCCTTGTGGAGATGGTGCTGATCCCTTCTGCCTTGCCGCGCTTCATCCGCGTACCGGGCGAGGAGGCGACCTTTGTTGCCATCGAGCGGCTGATCTGCCGCTTTGCCCAACTCATGTTCCCCGGCTTCCGCATCGATGGTGACGGTGTGTTCCGCGTGCTGCGCGACAGCGATATCGAGGTGGAGGAAGAAGCCGAGGACCTCGTCCGCTATTTCCGCAGCGCGATCCAGCGTCGCCGGCGCGGCCAGGTCATCATGCTGGAGATCGACGAGAGCTTCGATCCCGCGGCCGAGGAATTGCTGCGTGACAAGCTGGGGCTGGAACAGGCCATCATCACCAAGACCGAGGGGATGATCGGCATTTCGGGACTGGCCGACGTGGTCAGCGAAGACAGACCGGAGCTGAAGTTCACCCCCTACAGCCCGCGCTATCCCGAACGCGTGATGGAGCATGACGGCGATGTCTTTGCCTCCATCCGAGAAAAGGACATCGTGATCCACCACCCTTACGAGAGCTTCGAAGTGGTGGTGGATTTCCTGCGCCAGGCAGCGGCCGATCCAGCTGTCGTGTCGATCAAGCAGGCGCTCTATCGCGCGGGGCAGCAATCACCGGTGATCAATGCGCTGTGTGCAGCAGCCGAGGCCGGCAAATCGGTCACCGCCGTGGTCGAGCTGAAGGCCCGCTTCGACGAGGAGCAGAACCTCAAATGGGCGGCCGAGCTGGAACGTGCGGGCGTGCAGGTCATCTACGGCTTCATCGACTGGAAGACGCACGCCAAGATCTCGATGGTCGTGCGCGAGGAGGAAGGCGGCTACCGCACCTACTGCCATTTCGGCACCGGCAATTATCACCCCGTCACCACCAAGATCTACACTGACCTCAGCTATTTCACGGCCAACCCGGCATTCGGGCGGGATGCCGCGCGGCTGTTCAATTTCATCACCGGCTATGTCGAGCCGCAGCAGACCGAACGGATCGCCATTTCCCCGCTCAACCTGCGCGAAACCCTTTACGAGTGCATCGACCGGGAGATCGCCAACGCCCAGGCCGGAAAGCCTGCGGCGATCTGGGCCAAGGCCAATTCGGTCACCGAGAAGGGGATCATTGACCGACTCTACGAGGCGAGCCAGGCCGGCGTGAAGATCGTTCTGGTTGTGCGCGGCATCTGCTGCCTGCGCCCCGGTGTTCCCGGCCTGTCCGACAACATCGTGGTCAAGTCGATCATCGGGCGCTTCCTCGAACACAGCCGCATCTGGGCCTTTGCCAATGGCGAGCCGCTGCCCAGCGACCAGGCAAAGGTCTTCATCTCCAGTGCCGATGCGATGAGCCGCAACCTCAACCGCCGGGTGGAAACGCTGGTCCCCATCACCAATGACACCGTGCATGACCAGGTGCTGGAACAGGTTCTGCTGGCCAACCTGCTGGATACCGAACAAAGCTGGCTGCTGGATGGGGAAACCGGGGAATATGAGCGGGTGGAGGATGACGGAGAGCCGTTCAACTGCCACGAGTATTTCATGACGAATCCCTCGCTCTCCGGTCGTGGCGGCGCATTGAAGGACAGCCGTGTCCCGCGCCTGACGCTGCGCAAGGGCGGGGTCTGAGAAGGATCGGCGGGTGACGCGCAAGGGGCCGCGGCGCAATGGGACCATACAGCCCGACAGGGCAGACCGCGCCGTCATCGATATCGGATCCAACACGGTCCGCCTGGTCGTCTATTCCGGTTCCCGGCGCACGCCCTCCGTCTGGCTGAACGAAAAGGTCACTGCCAAGCTTGGGCGCGACCTGGCTGAAACGGGCAGGCTGCCGGACAAGTCGATGGCCCTCGCGTTGAGCGGGCTGGCGCGCTTCGCTGCAATCCTTCGTGACCTCGAGATCGGCGATGTCCAATGCGTGGCAACCGCTGCCGTGCGCGATGCGAAGAACGGACCCGAATTCCTCGATGAAGTGCGGGCGCTGGGCCTCGAACCGCGCCTGCTTTCGGGCGAGGAGGAAGCCAATATCTCCGCCATGGGCGTGATCGGCGCCTTCCCCGGCGCGCGCGGCGTGGTGGCAGACCTTGGCGGTGGCAGCCTTGAACTGGTGGCGATTGCCGACGGCACCTGTCACGACGGGACCAGCACGCCGTTGGGAACCTTGCGCCTGCCGGCCCTTCGCGAGGCAGGCGAGCGCGCCTTCCGCAAGGCCATCAACAAGGAACTGAAGGCCGCCGGATGGGCGAAGGACCATGACGGCCCGCTTTACCTCGTCGGCGGAACATGGCGTGCCTTTGCCGCCTATGCGATGCATCGCGCGAAGTATCCGCTGACCGATCCGCACGCTTTCAAGATGTCCAATGCCGAGGCGGAGAAGGTGGCCAAGAAGCTGTCCCGGATGCAGCCGTCGCAGCTCGAATCGATCGGCGGCATCTCGTCTTCGCGAGCGCCAGGCCTGCCCGATGCGGCAGCCATGCTGCGCGTGATCATCTCCACCCTCAAGCCGGATGGCCTTGTCGTCTCCAGCTGGGGCCTTCGCGAAGGGCTGTTGTTCGAACGGCTGGAACCGGCCGCACGCGAACAGGATCCGCTGCTCGCCGCGGTGACCCATTTCACCGCACCTCGTGGTGCTTCGCTGAGCCATGCCACGATGATCGCCGGCTGGACCAGCGGTGTCGTGGCTCCCAACGGGCGCGGCACCGAAAGGCTGCGGCTGGCGGCCATCATGCTCGCCCTCGCGCAGGTCCGGCTGGAACCGAACATGCGCCTCAAGCACAGTTTCGACTGGGCGATGGACAAGCGCTGGCTGGGGCTGGACCACCGTGGCCGAGCGCTGATCGGTGCTGCCCTACGCGGTGCCTGCAGCAAGCCCGAAGCCACGCCCGAATTGCTGCAACTGGCCAGCGAGCAGGACCTGCGCGAGGCAGCGGGCTGGGGCCTTGCCTTCCGGTTGTGTCGCCGCATCGGGGCCGGCTCCCGCGCTTCGATGCTGACCAGCCGCCTCTCGCGAGAGGACGGCAAGCTGGTGCTGTGGCTTGATGAAAGCCGCGCGCAGCTCGCATCAGAACACGTGACGGCTGACCTCGCCGCACTTGCCGATTGGCTGGGCTGCGAGCCCGACCTGCGCATTGGCGGGGATGGCCGCTGAGGCACACCGGGCACCGCGTCCTGTTTGACATTTTTGTGACAATCCCGCGCCATGCTTGCAGTGCGCAGCGGATTTGCTTTGCTGCCACCGGCAATACGAGAAAGTGACAATTCATGGCTGACAGCAGCAAGGGCAAGGAAACGGCAGCGACAGACCAGGATGCGCTGTCGACCAGCGACCTCGCAAAGGGAGTGCTGGCCCGCGATTTCCGCCCGCGCGCAGCTTCCGTCAGGCGGCTGGCGGAAGCCGTGCTGGCCGCCGAACGGGCCGCCCGGAAGAAGAAAAAGAAGAAGTCCGGCAAGAAACGTCGGCTGGCCAGGATCCCCGGCCAGAAAGGCAAGAAACCGGGCAAGGCCTGATCGCCCGCCCGGAGCTTGCCGTCAGAACGGGTCCTTCGTCTGCTCGTCGAACGGGCGGGTGTCGGCAGGCGGCACCTTGTAGGGCGGGCGCTGCGGCAACGTGCGCTCGCCTTTCCACGGCACCTGGTCGACATCGGTCCAGGCATTCACATGCAGCCGGAAGAACTTCCAGCGCCCGTCTTCCTTGATAAGCCTGTCATCGCGCGTGCCGATGCCGAAGACGAAATTGGTCCGGTAATCGGCGTTCCACTGGATGATCTGGAAGAAACAGCGCACCCGCGCGCCTTCCTCCATCGGGTCCATGATGAAATGGTTCATGATGTGCTGGCGACCGTACCACCAGTGCTGGCGATCATACCAAAGGCTGCGCAGGTTCTCCCGAATGGCATCGTGGCCGCGCACCTTGCCTTGCCACAGGTGGTCGAACTCCGCATCGCGCGCGAAGGTGGCAATGGCCTGTTCCTCGTCGGCAAGGTCGATCCCCCAGGCATAGCGGGCATAGAGTTCCTCGATCTCGCCGCGATCGTCAGCCGGCATCACCGCAGGCACGCCATCCGGCCAGCAAGCTTCGCTCATTTCCCTTGTCTCCCGTCAAATGCGCGCTTGATTTGCGCCGCTAATATCCGTTGAAGTGACCCTATCAAAAGGGAGAGAGCAATGCCGGAAGTATTTCAACCCTTCGACAGTTTCGGCCTGCAGAAGCGCATGCCGATGCGGTTCGAGGCCGATGTCTTCGAATGCGAGGTCGAGGGTGAAATTCCCGATGCACTGCGCAATGGCGCCTATTTCCGCACCGGAGGTGACCGGCTGTATCCGACGATGGAGAACGACATCATCCTCAACGGGGATGGCATGTTCTCTGCCTTCCATTTCGAGGACGGTCACGTTTCCTATCGCAGCCGCTACGTGAAGACGGAAAGGCTCAAGGCGGAGATGGACGCGCGCCGCCGCCTGTATGGCAAGTATCGCAACAAATACACCGACGACGAGAGCGTCTCCAACCTGCCCAACCGCGACAATACCGGCAACACCTATGCCTTCGCCCATCATGGCGAGCTTTATGCCCTGCGCGAGGATTCGCGCCCCTATCGGCTCGATCCCGAAACACTGGAAACGCTGGGCGTGGGCGATTTCGGGGACCTGAAGTCCACCGCGCTCACGGCGCACCCCAAGATCGACCCGGTCACCGGCGAATGGTGGAGCTATGCCGTCTTTGCCGGCGGGGAACCGACCACCGATGCCAGCCTGCACGTGTTCGACATGGACGGGAAGCTGGTGCGCGAACAATGGTTCCACACCCCCTATCCCGGCCTCAGCCACGACTGGGGGATCACCCGCGAACACATCGTGTTGCCGATCATGCCGCTGACAGCAGACGAGGCGCGGCTGCGCGCCGGCGGCGACTACTACGAATATGACCCGGACCTGCCGAGCAAGTGGGGCGTGATGCCGCGCGATGGCGGTCCGGCAACCGACATGCGCTGGTTCGATATTCCCGGCATCGTGATGGGCCACGTGATGAACGCCTATACCGATGGCGACAAGGTGATCATCGATACGCCCTGTTCCCCCGGCAATTGCTTCAGCTTCTTCAAGGACAAGCACGGCAACCAGCCCACCCCGCCCGAAACCGTAACGCAGATCACCCGCATCACCTTCGACCTGTCGAAGCCCGATGCCGAGGCTGTTTCGCTGGCACCGTTGAACGGCGCCTTGGGGGACATGCCCAAGATCGATGATCGCTATGCCATGCAGAAATACCGTGTCGGCTATTTCGCGCTGCGCGATTTTCCGCAGATGGGCATCGGCCAGATCGACTGGGAAACCGGCGAGCTGAAAGTCCACGAACTGGAAGGCGCTGCCAGCCAGGAACCGGTCTTCGTGCCGCGCACCGCCGATAGCCCGGAAGGCGATGGCTACATCCTCGTCGCGGTGGACCGGATGGCGGAAAAGCGCATGGACCTTCTGATCCTCGACGGGAACGATGTTTCGCGCCCGCCGCTCGCAACAATCAAACTGCCCTTTGCCCAGCCGATGTGTTTCCACGGCTGCTGGGTGCCGGCTTAAGGAGAAAGAACAATGGCCGATCTTGCCAAGGCGAAACAGCTGCTGGAATCCCAGCTTGCCGAATTGAAGGCGCGGCTCGAACATATCGAGGCAGACCTTGCCGAACCGATGGACTCCGATAGCGGCGAACGCGCCGTGCAGATGGAGGATGACGAGAGCCTGGAAGGCCAGGCCGCCGTGATTGAGAGCCGTATCACTGCCACCCAGCGGGCGCTGCTGCGCGTCGAGAACGGCAGCTATGGCGAATGCATGCAATGCGGCAAGGACATTCCCCAGGGCAGGCTCGATGCCCGGCCCGAAAGCGTGCTGTGCGTGACATGCAAGGCTGCCGGCTGACACATACATTGCATGCCGGCTGGAACAGCTAGCCGCCTGTAGGAAAGCGAAAACCCGCGGGGCGGACTTGGCCTTGTGCCGATCCGCCCCTCAGCCCGTGACCCGCCCCACGAAGCCGGCGATCATGCGCTCGGTTTCGACAATATCGCTGCCGATACACAGTGCCGGGGTGAGGTGGTTGTGGCCGCTGAGATAGTGCATCTCGGGCAAGCGCCCCCTGGTTTCAGTCCACTGCGCCACCACTTGCGCGGCCTGCCTGTGGAAGTCGTCCGGATCGAATTCGGCAACCGAGAACTGGATCGGCACCTCGCTGGCCAGCAAGCCCGCCATGCAGCTGGCAGGCCCCCATCCGCGACGGTCCTCGCCATAATAGGCTTCGGCAAAGGAATTGGGTTCGCAGGTGGTGGTGTCATAGATGCCGCTCATCAGCACGGCCCCGGCAAGGCCGGCCGCATGATCGCGGCGATGGGCCAGGTAGCCAGCGAGATGGGTCGCACCGGCGGATTGGCCTGACATCACGATCCGGTCCGGATCGCCACCGTATCCGGCGATGTTGTCACGCAGCCACTGCACGGCCGCCTGCATGTCATCCGGCCCTGAAGGGAAGCGGTTGGCAGGGGCCAGGCGATAGGTCAGCGTCACGCCCACCCAGCCCTGGCGTGCGGCAAAGTCCCCCATGTTGGAATAGAAGGGGCTGCCTTCGTTGTGCTTGTCCCCCATCACGAAACCGCCGCCGTGCACATAGATGAATACGGGTGCGCCTTCCGGATTGCCTTGCGTGAAGATGTCCAGCCGGTTGCGCTCATCCGGGCCATAGGAAATGTCGCGCACCACCGCGGTATCCGGCGACATTCCATTGTTGATTCCGGCCATCAGCTGCTGCGTGCCGCCCAGAATGTCCGGTGTCAGGTCATTGCCCAGCGCAGCCAGTTTTTCGCGAAGTGCGGGGGTCATGCGTTTTCTCCCATCAGCAATACGGGTTTGATCGCCTTTCCCGAATGCGCATCGGCAAAGGCGCGTTCGATTTCGGCAAAGGGGTAGAAGCTCAGCATACGGTCAAACGGCAGCTTTCCCTGCCGCCAGTATTCCGCGAGTTGCGGCAGGAAGGTCTGCGGGTTGGCATCGCCGCCAAGGATGCCGCGCAACTGCCTGCCACCGGCCAGCATCGCGAACATCTGTGGCGCCCATGGCCCGTCCTTGCCCGGCAGGGGAGCCGCCACGAAACCGGCTGTGCCGTTCATCGCCAGGACGTCCAGCGCCAGCGTGTGCACCGATCCGGCATTGGTGGTGTTGAAGCTGAAATCCACGCCGCGCCCAGTCACGCCGCGGATCTTGGGGGCGATATCGTCCTCATCGCCCTTGATGCAGTCGGTCGCGCCGAATTCGCGGGCCATTTCGAGGCGCTGCTCGTCAAGGTCCACCGCCACGATCCGCTTCGCACCAACCAGTTTCGCCGCCATAACCGCTGACAGGCCCACGCCGCCGGTACCGAACACGGCGATGGTATCGCCAAAGCCCACTTTCAGCGCCTCGATCACGCCGCCAGCGCCCGTCACCACGCCGCAGCCCAGCGGGCCGAGCTTTTCCAGCGGCAGGTCCTTCGCCATCTTCACCGCGGTGCGCACCGGCACGATCGAATGGCTGGCAAAACTCGACTGGCCGAAGAAGTGCGAATGCACCGCGTCGCCACTGGTCCCGCATAGGGCGGTGGAGCCATCCAGCCGCTTGCCGCCGAAGCACAATGGCATGGCGAGGTCGCAATAGGTGGGGCGGCCCGCCAGGCAACTGGGGCAGCGCCCGCAACTATTGCCGGACAGGATCACGTGGTCACCCACCTCGAAACCGGTCACTCCCTCGCCGAGTTTTTCGACCACGCCTGCACCTTCATGGCCCAGCACGATCGGCTGCGGCGAATGGCGGCCCGGATGTTCGTGGAGGTCGGTGTGACAGATGCCGGTGGCGACAAGGCGGATGCGCATCTCGCCCGCGCGCGGCTCTTCCTGCTCCAGCTCGACAAGCTGCGGTGCGGGGCCGCCCTTCCCGCTCAAGGCTGCGGTGATTCTCATGACAATTGCCCCTCGACTGGTCTCAGCTGCTGCACGCTTGGAACGCATGGAACAGGGTTATGAAGCGAAAATTCCCTAGCCGCGAAATGGCCGACCAGGCGGCAGACGGACAGGCAGGATCGCGGCATCATCATGCCCTCCGCATGCCGGAATCCGCCGTTGTAGGACATATCACTTGGGCGCCCCCAGGTGATGGTCGTCCTGGATATCGGCGACATCGCCGGTCTGGGTCAGCAGGCTCTTGCGGCGCAGGAACCGGCGCAGGCTCTCAAGCCCCATGCGCGGCGCGCCATAGCCCGACCAGCCGAAGCTGTCTGTACCGAAGGTGCGCGACTTGGCGAAGGTGAGGAAGGTGTCCTGCAGGAAGATGCCGCCTGCATTGAGCTGCTTGCCGATGGCCTTGGCCTCCTGCGCATCACCTGCGATCACGCTGGCGGTGAGGCCGAAATTGGTATCGTTCGCCAGCCGGATGGCTTCTTGCGTGGTGGAATAGGCCATCACCGGGATGCAGGGGCCGAAGGTCTCGTCCTGCATGATCTCCATGTCGTGGTTGACGCCGGTGAGCACGGTGGGGCGCAGGTACAGTCCGCCATCGATATTCTCGATCTCGCCGCCGGTCAGCACGCTGGCACCCTTGGCCCGTGCATCGGCGATATGGCGGGCGACGATCTCTGCCTGCGGGGCGAAGGTGAAGGGGCCGATGTGGCCGGCGCGCGGGTTCTCGTTGTTGAGGCGCACGGCTTTCGCCTTGTCCACCAGCTGCGCCACGAATTCGTCGTGGATGCTTTCGTGCACATAGACCCGCTCGATCGAGTAGCAGACCTGCCCCGTGGCATAGACCGCCCCGCGCAGCACCGAGGTGGTGGCACGGTCTATATCGGCGCTTGCGGTGACGATGCAGGGGTCCTTGCCGCCCAGTTCGAGGTTGCAGGGGATGAGCCGCTCGGCACAGGCCACCGCCACCTTGCGGCCCGTGGGAACCGAGCCGGTGAAGCAGATCGTATCGCTTTCGGCGATCACCGCCTGGCCCACTTCGCCGGGGCCGGTCACGTAATCGAACACGGCGGCCAGTTCGGGCACCTTGCGCACTGTCTCGAACAGCGCCTCGATCACGCGCGGGGTGACTTCGCTCGGCTTCAGGAGCACGGCGGAACCGGCGAACAGCGCAGGCACCGCATCGAGCAGCGCCAGCATCAGCGGCGCATTCCACGGGCTGATCACGCCGGTCACGGGGTAGGCCACCACCTGCGATTCCACGCTGACAGTGGGCATGGCGCTGCTCATGCCTTCCCACTCCAGGGCGGCAAAGGCCTTGGGCGCATCTTCCAGCCAGCCGCCGATGTTTCCGCAAGTGATGAAGCCTTGCAGGTAGCTGGTGTGGCAGCCGCCGGTATCGACCGCATCCGCCTCGCCGATGGCCAGCGCGCTTTCCTTCACCACGCCCAGCCAGCGCGCCATCACGCCGCAGCGCCCCGCGACCCCCATGGCTTCCCAGCCGCGCTGGTTCTCGCGCAAGGCTGCGGCCTTTTCGGCCACCTCTTCGCGGCTGGAAACGGTGATGGAATGGTCGGCAGTGCCGGTGCGCGGATTGCGCACGTCCAGCACGGCGGCAGTGGCTGTCATGGTTCTCTCCCTCTGGCAGGACAGTGCCTAAAGCCTGTTCCCGCCAGAGGGTAGAGGGAATTGGTCAGAAACCGTAACGCAGGCCCAGCCAGATCGTCTGCGGCACGCCATAGTCCATCGATCCACCCTGGTTGCGGGTGACGATGATCTCGTCGAACAGGTTCTCCACCCGGGCCACGGCCGAGAGCTTTCCGGCAATCGGCACTTCGGCAAACAGGTCAACCGTGGTGGCCGCAGGCAGCACGTCCGTCTCCTGGTCGCTTTCGAACTGGGCGGAACCGTGGCGCAGCGTCGCGGCAAAGCGCATGCCGTTGCCCGCGGTATAGCTGGCGGTGGCGCTGGCGGAGAATTTCGGCACCTGTGGCGGGCGGTTGCCGTCAAGGGGTGCCGCAGCGCCCGTGCCGACCACTTCCGCATCGGTCAGCGCCAGCGAGCCCTGGAAGCCCCAAGGCCCGCGCTGGATGGCGGAGGAAAACTCGACACCGAAAGCATCCACCGCATCAAGGTTGCGGCGCTGGCGCAGGTTCGGAGCCAGAGTGACATTCGCGATGGCGTTCTTCAGCGTGTTGTCGAACACGGTGATGGCGAACTGCGTGCCGGAATCGACATCGAAATCGACACCCACTTCATAGCCTTCCAGCTTTTCGGGCATCAGCGCCTCGTTGGCGTTGGTGACCACGGGGAAGACCACGAAGGGACGATAGAGCTCGTTCAGCGTGGGCAGGCGGATGCCGGTATAGGCAGCGGCACGCAGCCGCACCACCTCACTGGCCTGCACCATGGCACCGGCGCGCCATGTCACTTCCCAGTCCGAACGGTCGGGATAGCTGTCATCGCGCACGACCGCACCGGACCCGTCGAAGGCCTGGTAGTAGCCGTTGCGGATCGTGTAGCGGTCTGCCCTGAGGCCGCCGGTCAGCGTTACCGGGCCCAGCTCGATATCGTTCTCCGCATAGAAGCCGAGGTTGGTATTCACCCCGCCGGCAAAGCGTTCCTCGGTAAGGTTGCCGGAGAAGGCGGAATAAGCATCCTCGAACAAGCGGCCCTTGCCGCGGCGATAATCGGCACCCAGGCGCAGGAGCATGTCCTCGCCCACGGGAGGACGCACCTCGATCTTGCCGCCCTGCCCCTGGGCGGGCGTGTCCTTCTGGTCCAGCACGCGCACGAAGCGGGTGGAGGAAATCACCACGCTGGAGAAATTGCGCCACTGGGCATAGGCCAGCGCATCCACCTGCCACGGCCCGCGGCTGACGACCCGCAGGCTCAGGTCCTCGCCCCGGATCATGTTGTCGGCGCCATCAAAGCGCAGCGTGCGGTTGTCTTCATAGGCCAGGCCGCGCAGCTGGACTTCCAGCGGGCCAAGCTGCTGCACCAACCGGCCACCGACTGACCAGGCATCGTAACTGGCGCGGCTGGTTGCCGGAACCCGCTGGCTTTCGGGCGTGGTGAAGAAGCCGGCTCCACGCTCCCACCGGCCGGACACGACGGCAAAGCCATTGCCGATTTGCGGCGCGATGCTGGCGGACATCTCGGTATCCTCGCGCTGGTTGGCCAGCACCTGCCCGGTGACCAGGCCCAGTTCCGATGCCCCGGCACTGGTCAGCTCGATCGTGCCGGCCAGCGCACCCGAGCCGAACGGACCGGAGCCGCCGCCGCGCGTCACGCGCACGGAGGACAGGCGATCAGGCGCGATCGCGCTGAAGGGGATATAGCCGAAGAAGGGATCGTTCATCGGCACGCCGTCAAGCAGCACCAGCGCCCGGCTCGACGCATTGCCGCCCAGCGCGCGCAGGGTGGCACCTTGCGCGGAAGGGTTGGAGGAACGGCTGTCCGAACGGCGGAACTGCTGGAATCCGGCCACGTTGGCCAGGGCATCCTCCAACCGGCCCGAGGCGGCGATAGTGATCAGCTCGCGATCGATGTCGACAGTGGAATAGGCACCGGGCGATGCCAGCGTATCGCCAAGGCCTTCACCCAGCACGACGATGGTGGTTTCCTTGTCCCCGCCTGCGTCGCTCGCATCATCCTGGGCGAAGGCGGGAGCGGAGATCAGGGCGGCACATGTGCTGGCCAGCAGCAGCTTCTTCATGGGTATTCTCTTGGCAAATTGATTTTGTCCGGAACGCCCTTAGCGACTGAATCTTGCCGCGTCACCATGGGAATGGCAGTAAGGGACCGGAAAGGGGAATTTCATGCGATTTCTGACAATTTCGGTTGCCGCCGCGCTTGTTGCAGGCTGCGCTGACACCACGCTGACAGACGAGGAAAACGAATTGAGCGAAGAACCTGCCGCCGTCGGCGAGAATGTCCTGTCCGGCACCGCGCCCGCCATCGCCACGGATCACGAGGCGCTGCTCGCCAGCGAGGACCCGCAGCTCGCCGCGAACAAGCGGCTGGTCTATGACATGTATCGCATCGTGCTGCAGGCAGGCCTGGCCGACCGCGCCGGCGAATTCATTCGCGAGGATTACATCCAGCACAACCCGATGGCCGCCCAGGGCCTGGCCGGGGTCCAGGATTATATCCGCGCCACCCGCCCCGAGCGCGAGATCAAGGACGTGATCGACATGCCCATGATCAACATCATGGCCGAGCGTGACATCGTGGTGATCGCCTTCGTGCGGCCCGAAAAGGATGCCGCCGGGCAAACCTATTATTCGACCTGGTTCGACATGTTCCGGATAGAGGACGGCAAGATTGCCGAGCATTGGGACCCGATGCTCAAGACCGATACGCCGATCGATCCGAACGAGAAGCAGATCGAGCAATAAACACCAGCAAGACGGGAACAGGGGAGAGGATCATGGCGGGCAAGGCAATTGCCGCAAGGGCTGCGCTGGGCGCCGCGCTTGCCGCGCTGGCACTGGCGCAGGCGTATGGACAGTCGGCGCAAGGCGATTTCGTTCCCGTCACCGATGCCGAAATCCAGAACCCAGACCCGGCGGACTGGCTGAGCTGGCGGCGCACGCTGGACAGCTGGGGCTATTCCCCGCTCGACCAGATCAACCGCGAGAACGTGGGCTCGCTGCGCATGGTGTGGGTCCGTCCGCTGCCGCCGGGGCACCAGGAAGGCACGCCGCTGGTGCATGACGGGGTCATGTACTTTCCCGGCCCTGCGGATGTGATCGAGGCGATCGATGCGAAATCGGGCCAGCTGCTGTGGCAATATCGCCGCCAGCTGCCCGAGGATATCGGCAACTACCTGCCGGTCTATGACACCAACCGCAATCTCGCCATCTATGGCAACAACATCATCGGCCAGGCGGCGGACAATTACCTTTATGCGCTGGATGCCCGGACGGGCGAACTCGTGTGGGAAACGCAGATCGACGAGTATACCTCGGGCGCGAAGATCAGCTCGGGCCCGATCATTGCCGATGGCCTTGCCATTACGGGACGGTCCTGCGAGCCGGAAGGCGGGCCGGATGCCTGCGTGATCGTGGCCCACGATGCCACCACCGGCGAGGAGGTGTGGCGAACCTCCACCATCGCCCGCGGGGACGATCCCAATGATGCGTCCTGGGGCGGCCTGCCGCTGGAAGACCGCCAGCAGGTGGGCGCATGGATGATCGCCAGCTACGATCCGGAACTCAAGCTCGTCTACATGGGCACGTCAGTCACCGCGCCTGCGCCCAAGATGAGCCTTGCCGGCAGCAAGTATGACTACCTCTACCACAATTCCACGCTGGCGCTGGATGTGGAGACGGGCGAGATCCGCTGGCACTACCAGCACTTGGTCGACCACTGGGACCTCGACCATCCCTTCCCCCGCATGCTGGTGGACACCGAGCAGGCACCCGATCCCGATGCGGTGGCGTGGATCAATCCCGACATCGATCGCGGCAAGACCTATCGCGTGCTCACCGGCGTTCCGGGCAAGCCGGGCGTGATCTACACGCTGGACCGCGAGACGGGCGAATTCCTGTGGGCGCGGCCGACCGTCCACCAGAACCTGATTTCCGGCATCGACGGGACAACCGGCCGCGTCACGCTGAACCCGGAGAACGTGCCGAGCGAATATGGCCGGATGCACACAGTCTGCCCTTCCCCGGCAGGCGGGGCGAATTATCCCTCCGGTGCGTTCAGCCCGCTGACCGGGATCATGTATCTCACCGCCAACAACACGTGTTCGGAAATGTCGGCGCTGGACCCGGCGACCAACCCCGGGGTCTATGCCATGTCCAGCCGCCAGCACATCGCGCCTGGCGCTGGCGACAATGTCGGCGTGATCCATGCCGTCAGCGCCCGCACCGGCACCACCGCATGGGAATTCGCGACCCGGCCCGGCATGCAAAGCCTGATGACCACAGGCGGCGGGCTGCTGTTCGCAGGCGATGCCGGCGGCTGGCTGCGGGCGATGGACCAGTGGACGGGCGAGGTGCTGTGGCAGGTCAACCTCGGCTCCTCCATCACCGGATATCCCGCCACCTTCGCCGTGGACGGACAGCAATATGTGGCCGTGTCGACCGGGCGATGGCTGAATGACACCTTCACCCCGGAACTGACGCACGGCACGCAGAACACGCTCTTTGTCTTCGCCCTGCCCCAGGCCGGGATCGGCCATGCCGGGCCCTATCGCGCGCCGGTGAACAGCGCGAGCCGGATTTCCATCGTCGATCCGGCGCAAGCCGAAGGGCCGGCTTCGCCTGCCACGCGCAGCACCCGCGACGGAGTCTATTCCGCGGCCCAGGCGCGGGCGGGTGAAGCGCTCTATCGCCAGCGTTGCGCGGCATGCCACGGGAGCGATTTCCAGCCCGCCCCGGGCTCACCCACTGTGCGCGGCGGAGCCTTCATGGCCAACTGGCGCGGCAGCAGCGTGGCGGACCTCTACAGCTATACGCGCACCAACATGCCGGTGGGCATGGGCGGCTCGCTGTCCGATGCGCAATACCTGGCGCTGGTGGCCTACATGCTGGAAGTGAACGGCTATCCCCATGGACAGGCGCTGGACGGGGATGAAGCGATCATGGCTGCCATCGCCATCGAATAGGCAAGAGGGTGGCCCGCCCCCGCGACAAGCGCGGACGGCGGGCCCTTCCGTTATCTCCGGACCCGATCAGGCCGGGGCAGCATCCAGCAGGATGGTCTTGGTCTCGACATAGGCATGGATCCCTTCATCGCCGCCTTCGCGGCCGATGCCGGACTGCTTGAAGCCGCCGAAGGGCGCGGTCCATTCCATGCGCATGCCGTTCTGGCCGACAACGCCGGTGCGCACCTTGCGGGCGATGTCATAGGCGGCCTGCGCATCATTGGTGAAGACGCTGCCGTTGAGGCCGAAATTGCTCTCGTTGGCGATGCGGATGGCATCGTCCTCGTCTTCCGCCGGGATCAGGCAGAGCACCGGACCGAATATCTCTTCCTGCGCAATGCGGCTGGTGTTGTCGACATTCGCGAACAGCGTGGGCTCGATGTAGTAGCCCTTGTTCATGTGCGCCGGGCGCTGGCCACCGGTGACGAGATCGGCTGTCTTCCTGCCTTCCTCGATATACATTTCCACGCGGTCGCGCTGGCGGCGCATGGCGAGCGGGCCAAGCTGGGTTTGCGGATCATTGGGATGGCCGATCTTCACGCCCTTCATCACCCCGGCGATGGCTTCTGCCAGCTCGTCATGGCGGGCCTTGGGCACGATGGCACGGCTGAGCATGGCGCAGACCTGCCCGCTCATCACGGTGATGGTATTGCCGAGGATCCCTGCGGCCGCCTCGATGGGGAAATCGTCGCGGATGATCGCGGCCGACTTGCCGCCCAGCTCGAAGGTGGCGCGGGTCATGTTGCCACCGCACACAGAGGCGATGTGCATCCCCGCCGCGGAGGAACCGGTGAAGGTGACCTTGTCGATCCGCCTGGAATGGACGAGGTGGTCCGCCGCCTCGCGATCGGACGGGACAAGGTTCACCGTGCCTGCCGGAATGCCTACCGCATCAGCGGCTTCGGCAATGATGTAGGCTTCCAGCGGGGTTTCCGGGGAAGGCTTCATGATCACGGTGCAGCCCGCGATCAGCGAATAGAACACCTTGTTTGCCATGATGGCGAAAGGTCCGTTCCACGGTGCGATGGCAGCGACGACGCCGACGGGTTCGCGCACCACGCACACGGTATCCACCGCCATTCCGGGGCGGCGTTCTTCCCATGCGAAACGCTCACCCAGCGAAGCGATGCCGCGCAGGCCCGCCACACCGCCTGCATGCATCGGACCCGACGCGCTGGCGAGGCCGCCAATCTGCGCCGTCCACGCTGCGGCGAGTTCCGGCACGCGGGTTTCCAGGTGGTCCACCATCTCCATCAGCTTGGCCTGTCGCTCGAGCGGGGACAGCCGCGGCCAGGGGCCATTGTCGAACGCCTCGCGTGCGGCATCCACCGCCCGGTCCATGTCGACATTGTCGGCATGGGCCACGCGGGCAACGATCTCCTCGTCGGCAGGGTTCTCGATCTCGAGCACGCCGGTGCCGTGGGGCTGGACCCAGGCACCTGCGATATAGAGCTTGTCGGGATGCTGGACGTTCACGCCTTCGGGGGTCATCGGGTCTCTCCTCTCAACGACCGGATCAGAAATTCGACAGGATGGTGAGGGACTGCGTATCGAGCGGCAAGCCGCGCCGTTGCAGTTCCAGTTCGCGGGCACGCAGGGTGGTTTGCGCATCGATCAGGAAGGCGTGGATGGCCTTGACCTGATCCTCGCTCAACCGGTCATCCCATTGCGGCATGCCGTTGGGCTTGAGCAGGCCTTCCAACACGATCTGGTTGAAGGCGGCATGCACGCCGGCATTCATCCGCCGCAGGTCCGGCAGGGGTGCGCGCGGCTGGTTGGAATGGCAGATGCTGCAGTTCTCGGTGAACAGCCCGCCGCCCATGGCGATCATCTCCGGCGTCGCATCCGGATATTGCGCGGGCGGTTCGTCCGCCGGTTGCAGCGGCGGCAGGTCATCGGGGATCGGCACCTCGCCGCCGCCCAGCCTGAAGACGAGCAAGCGGTTGCGATTGCCCTTGGAATATGCCGCGGCATAGCCTGGCACGAAGCCCCAGCCACCACCGCCCCAACCGGTTGCGACGGCGACATATTGCACGCCGTCCACGGAATAGGTCATGGGCGCGGCCATGATGGTGGAACCGGTGTCCACGCTCCACAATTCCTCACCCGTTTCCGCATCGCGGGCAAACAGCCTGCCTGCCGCATTGCCGTGGAAGACGAGCCCGCTCTTGGTGGCAAGCGCGCCTTGCCGGTCCTGCCAGCCAAGCGATTCCACCGCCCACTTCGTCTCGCCCGTCAGCGGGTCGATGGCGCGGAACTGGCTGGTATAGGGCTGTTCCTTGACCCATTGCCAATGCGGATGGGCCTCCACCGCGGCGCGCACGGGCGGCGGCAGGGTAGCCGCAGCAGCCTCGAGGTCGGGCGTGAAGATGATCGCGGCACCGGCGTTGAGGAAGCCTTCCTGCCGCTCCACATTATCGACAGGGCCAGGCAGGAACAGCAGGTTCCCCATGTCCAGCACATGCGCGAAATAGGTGTTGCGGTCCGGGTCATAGGCAGCCGGATACCAGTTGCGCGCGCCCGGCGATCCGGGGAACACGATCTGCGGGCCCTTGCTGTAATCGGCCCAGTCCATGCGGATGTTCGGACGACCGGCCTCGTAGTCCCAGCCATCGGCCCAGTTGGTGCGCACGATGGGATTGGCGGCCAGCGCCTCGCCCGTTTCGCGGTCCACCACGAAGAAGAAGCCGTTCTTGGGCGTATGCATGATGACGGGGCGGGTTTCGCCGTTCACCTCGAGATCCGCCAGCAGCATCGGCTGGGTGGCAGTGAGGTCCCAATTGTCCTGCGGCGTTTCCTGCAGGTACCAGTTCATCTCGCCGCTTTCCCGGTCCACCGCGATCAGCGAGTTGAGGTAGAGGTTGTCCCCGCCGCCGGGCGAGCGGATGGCCTGCGGGTAAGGCCCGCCATTGCCGCTGCCGATGATGACCTGGTCGAATTGCGGGTCATAGGTGATGGCATCCCACGCGGTGCCACCGCCGCCGATGTCCCAGCGTGTCTCCTCGCTCCAGGTGTCCAGCGCGGCATGAAGCTCGGCATGTTCCTGCGGCCCTTCAGCCGGATCATGCGGTACGGTGAAGAAGCGCCAAGCCTGCTTGCCATCATCGACGTGATAGGCGGTGACATAGCCGCGCGCGTCATATTCGCTGCCGGCATTGCCGATCACCACCAGGTCGCCGGCAAGTTCGGGCGCGCCGGTGGAGGTATAGCCACGGGTCTTGTCGATGATGGTATCGACCGACCATTCCACCGCACCGGTTTGCGCGTTGAGTGCATAAAGCACCCCGTCAGCCGCGCCCACGATCACCTTTTCGACGCCATCGGGCCCCTGGCTGACCGCAACACCGCGGTTGGCCCAGTCACAGCAGATCGCGCGGGCGATCTGCATGTCCATCTCGGGCGTGAAGGTCCACAGCTCCTCGCCCGTGACGGCATTGAGCGCATAGACACGGCCCAGCACGCCGGAGGTATACATCACCCCGTCGATCACGACAGGCGTTGCTTCCTGCACGCGGGCGCTGCCCAGGTCATATTCCCAGGCGAGCCCCAGTTCGGCGACGTTGGACGGGTTGATATCCTCCAGCCGCGAGAAATGGCTTTCCGCCCAGTCACCGCCGGGATTGTCCCAGTTCTCGCCCGCACCATAGGTGCCGGTATCGATGCTGGCGGGATCGAAACTGTCGCCGCAAGCCGCAAGCGCGAGCGCCGCGACTGCCGTGATGGCAATGCGCTTGATCATTTGGGCCACTGGTCCTGGTACTGTTCCATTACACTGCGCAGGCTGCGCGGCTTCTTGCCGGTGATGCGTTCCACGTCATCGGATTCGATATCCATGAAGCCTTCGCGGATGGATTGGCCGAAGGTGACCATCCCCTCGCTGGCCCACGGAATCGGCGTATTGGGTGTCAGGTCCTCGGACTTGCGCACCGCGCCGATGGAATCGAAATATTGGTACATGCCCTCTTCGTCCACGATCTGGACCGCGATCGGCTTGCCGGACATTTCCGACACCAGCGCCATCGCATCGGGCAGCGTCCACAGGTCAGGCCCCGTCACATCATAGGCCTTGTTCTCGTGCCCCTGCTGCGTCAGCACGCCAACGGCAATCGCCACGCAGTCATCGCGGCTGACGATCGGCACGCGGCCATCAGCGGCATTTTCCATCTTGGATCCGGCCATCAGCGCCGGGATCGCCATCGCCGTGGCAACCGCTTCGGCATAGAGGCTGTTGCGCAGGAAGGTGTAGGCCACCCCGCATTGCTCGAGCATCTCCTCGGTCGCGATGTGATCGAACCCCTCGACCGAGGGATTGCCCGGTTTGCGCGCTCCCAGCAGCGAGGTGTAGACGATATGCTTCACCCCGGCGGCCTTCGCCGCATTGATGGCATTGCCGTGCTGGCGCGGACGCTGCCCGACCATGGTGGTGGAGATCAGCAGCAGCTTCTCGCCGCCGGCCATCGCTTCTTCCAGCCCGTCAGGCGAATCGAAATCGGCGGCGCGCACCTCTGCCCCGCGCGCGGCGAGGTCTGCCAGCTTGTCAGTCGAACGCGACAGGGCGATCACCTCGCACCCCATGTCCAGAAGCTGCGAAGCGGCGGCATGGCCGAACTGGCCGGAGGCCCCGGAAACGATAATCTTGCCCATCGAAAGTCCTCTCCTTCTTGGCAGGCGATATTAACGAGTGTTACGGTTGTGGCAACACATGAGGAAGAGAGAATCCGTGACCAAACTATCCATCGAGGACCGCCTGGGCCTGCAGGACCTGATCGCTGACTACAGCTGGGCGCTGGATACCGGTGATGCCGAGGCGCTGGTGGCGTGCTTCACCGAAGACTGCCTGATGAGCGAGGAAGTGTTCGAGGACCCGGATATCTGGGAAGGCCACGATGGCATCCGCGGGCTGATGAAGCATTATGCCAATGCCCCCGGCTTTCCCGGGCGCCAGCATCACGTGACGCAGGTGAAATACCTCCCGCAGGATGATGCCAGCGTAAAGATGAAGAGCTTTGCCTTCGTCACCGAATGCCACGACGAACCGCCCTACGAGCTGCGCTTCTGCGGCTGGTATGACGATCACGCCGTGAAGGGAGCGGACGGCAAGTGGCGTTTCCAGCGCCGCATCGTGCGCCTGTGGGATGGCGAGGTGCTGAAGAACTTCCCCGGTCGCGGCCACTGGGTGCCGCGCAAGCGCCCTGCCTCGCTGATCATCCGGAAGTGACCGCAATCCGTCTGGCATGGATGCAGCACCTGCGTTAGGCTGATCCGAGAGAGGGAGACATCATGACTTTCAAGACCTTGCTGGCCGCAACCGGATCGCTTGCCGCGCTGGCGCTTTCCGCCCCCGCCCACGCCGCTTGTGCGGACCTTGCGGACATGGACCTTGCCGGCGGCACCATCACCTCTGCCGAGATCGTCGCCGCCGGCGCGTTCGAGGCACCGCCCAGCGCCTTCGGCCCGCCACCGGGCATCGCCGCATCGCCCTTTGCCGACGTGCCGCAGTTCTGCCGCGTGCGCATGACGCTGACCCCGAGCGATGATTCCGACATCAGGAGCGAGGTCTGGCTGCCGCTGTCCGGCTGGAACGGAAAGTATGTTGGCGTGGGCAACGGCATCTGGGCCGGCTCCATTTCCTATACCGAAATGGGCCGCAACGTGGCGCGCAACTATGCCACCGCCGCCACCGACACCGGCCATGTCGGCAACGGGCTGACCGCCGAATGGGCCATCGGCCATCCGGAAAAGCTGGTCGATTTCGGGCACCGCGCGGTGCACGTCACCACCGTGGCGGCGAAGGCCGTGGTCGAGGCATTCTATGGCCGCGCACCCTCGCTCTCGATCTGGAATTCCTGCTCCACCGGCGGCAGGCAGGGGCTGATGGCGGCGCATCGTTACCCGCAAGATTTCGACGCTATATCCTCCATGGCGCCTGCCAACCCGATGACCGACCTGATGACGCAGAGCATGTGGCAAGGCTTCCAGCCCCAGCGTTTCGGCGTGCAGATCACCCCGGCCGAACTGGGCCTGGTGCGCAGCGAAATCCTGCGCAGCTGTGACGGGCTGGACGGCGTGGAGGACGGCATCGTTGGCCGGCCGCTGCAATGCCGCCCCGATTTTGCCCGGCTGCAATGCACGCCCGGCCAGCAAGGCGGCTGCCTGAGCGACGGGCAGTTGCAGGCGGTCTACAACCTGTTCGGCGGCACGCGCGCCAATGACGGCACGCTGTTGCTGCCCGGCTGGCCCTATGGCTCGGAAATGCAGATGGCGGCGCTGGTGATGGGTGCCGAACCCTTCCCCGTGGCGATGAGCTATTTCCGGGACCTGGTGTTCCACGGCCAGTCCGGCTGGGACTGGAAGACGATGGATTACCGCACCTACACCGACGCGGGCCGGGCCTATGGCGCGGATATCCTGAACGTTCCGGCAGACGGGCTTTCCGCGTTCTTCGCCCGCGGCGGCAAGCTGTTGCTGTCCCACGGCTGGGCGGACGGTCTGATCCCGGCCACCAACACGCTGCAGTTCTATCACGGGCTCTACAACGCCCTGCCGCGCGAACAGGCGCAGCAGCAGACGCGGCTGTTCATGGCACCGGGCATGGATCACTGTTCCGGCGGTGTCGGGCCGAGCGAGTTCGACACGCTGGGCGTGGTCGATGCCTGGGCGACAACGGGCGTGGCACCTGACCGGATCCTCGCCACTCGCCCGGTGCAGGCTTCCGGCGGTTTCGGCGGACCTCCCCCGCCCCCGCGCGAGCCGATGGAGCGGCCGCTCTGCGCATGGCCGATGGTCGCCATCCATGACGGCAGCGGCGATCCCGCCGTGGCCAGCAGCTTCAGCTGCGGACTGGAATAACAGGCGTGCCTGCCGCGCCTAGGCGCGCGGCACCAGCACCCAGCCCAGCACCGTGCCCGGATCGCCGGCAACCGCGAAACGGGGGACTTGCGGCAGTTCGCTCGCTTGCGGGTTGGCCGCCCATGCAGCGAGCAGTTCCACCCATTTCTCCCCCGCCCCGGCGGCCATGCGGTTCAAGGCGTTCCAGCCGGGCGACAGGGTGAACCCTTCGCAAGCACCATTGCAGCCGCGCAGTTCGGTGGCGAGGACATAGCCTTCCTCCATCGCGACTTCGCCGATCAGCAGCGCTTCGGCATGGCGGCTGACCCCGGCGACCAGCGCGGGCTTGCTTGCAAGCACCTCGCGCCCGAAGCGCACCGGATCGCCGGCAATGGCGCGCGTGGTGGCACCTGCGGCCCTGCCCGCATCGCCAAAGCGGCGCCCGGCATTGAGGCTGTCATCATGCAGCAGCAGCGACTTGCCACCCGTCTTCCATTGCCAGCTGGCAAGGCCGGCAACCGTGGGCACGGCCAGCGCGCCCAGCATCATTCCGCGGCGCGAGAGTTTCATTGCGGGCCTCCTGCCGGTGCCTCGATGTGCGGACCTGCCGCAAGGTAGTCTGCAATCGCCTGCAGGTCCTCGTCCGACACCTCGCCACGCGGGATGGCGGGCATGTTGCCGATCCCCATGCGGGCAGCGGTGATGACGTATTCAGCGGTGAGATTGTCCCGGGCTTCCAGCAGCGAGACTTCCATCCGGCGGCCGAGAAGCCCCGTGCCCATGCCGTTGGGGCCGTGGCACATGATGCAGTATTCGACATATTTCGCCTCGCCGCCCGTGGCATCGGGACGCTGCGCCATGGTGATCGGCTGGGGCATCGGCGGCGGGCCGCCAGCGGCGGCTTCGTCCCCGCCAGCGCCGTCTCCACCGGCGCAAGAAGCGAGCGAAAATGCTGCAGCAAGAAGTGCAGCATGAGATGCAGCAAATTTCCTCATTGTCCGCGCTCCCCGGCAAAGTTTCGTGGCCATATGCCGCTCTTGCCCGGGGCGATGATGCCATTGGGATCAAGGGCGTTCTTCACCTTCTCGTTGAGGCGCAGCAAAGCCTTGTTATTGAAGTCATAAGTGCCCGCAACAAGATCCATGTAGTCAAGGTGCGTGCGATATTCGCCGTAACCCTGTTCCTTGGCATCGGCCACCAACGTTCGGAAGAACGGATCGATCTTCGCCATCATCGCCGGATCATCCTTGTTGAACACCATGGCGTTGACATTGGTCAGGTGCCGTTCGCCGAAGGCGAAGCTGCCCTGGTAGTCCATCCCCCATTCCTGGTAGCGGGCGTAGGTGCGCTGGAATTGCGCCAGCGCCTTGTCGCCATCCTGCTCGATGATGGGGCTGAAACCGATGTGGCCGCCGCGCCCGCCATACCAATTGACGTTCTGCATCGGGAAGGTCAGCGGCGTGCCTGTCCAGCCGGTATATTCCAGCGGTTGGCCGCGAACCCAGCTGGTCGGCTTGATCGCCATCGGCCCGGCATTGCCCATCGCTTCCTCGAGGATCTTGTAGGCGGCCTTGTTCACTTCCTCGCGGCCATAGAGGCGCAAGGAAACGCCCCACCAGCCGATGTTGAACTGCTTGCGGATCGCATCGATCACGCTGTCGGACAAAGCGCCCGGCTCGTCGGTCCAGTCAGTCCGGCGGGTGAGCACGGCAGCTGCGCGCATCCAGTTGCCGATCGACGGGCTTTGCGTCAGCACGCGCTCGCGCCGCAAGGGGGCGATGGTATCGACCATCACCTTGAGGTCCTCCGGCTTGTCGAATTCGACATCCATGCCTATCAGGCTTTCGGGTTCGGGCATCATCCACATGCCCATCTTCGTCACGATGCCGAAATTGGACTGGACGAACATCTGGTCCCAGCCGGGACCGAAGCCGAAGGGATAGGCGCTCCATGTCGGCGCGTTGGAGAATGCGCCCATGCCGGTGCGCACCAAATCGCCATCGGGCAGGACAACTTCCAGGCCGCAGATGTTCTTGGTGTGCTCGCCATAGGGCGTGTAGCCCACGCCGCGATCGAGCGCATTGCCCATGACCGAACCCCAGCTGTTGCCGGGGGTGGAAAGCCAGTAGGGCAGGTTGTTGCGCTGGACGTAGTCATACAGGTCATAGAAGCCGACGCCCGGCTCCAGGATCACCGTGCCCAGCTCCTCGTCGAACTCGATCTTCTTCATCCGCGACAGGTCGAGCACCACGGAGCCTTCCAGCACCGGAGCGGTGCCGCCGTAGCCCAGGTTCTTGCCGCGCGCGATCGGGAACAGCGGCAGGCGGTACTGGTTGGCGATGCGCACCACGGCCTGCACTTCCTCCACGCTTTCGCAAGCGACTGCGCCGGAAGGATGGTGCGCCTCGTCATCCACGGCGAACTTGTCGAGATAGGACGTGCGGTCCAGTTCCTCGAAGAAGACCTTGTTCGCGCCCAGCACGCTTTCGAAGGCGCGCTGCGCCTGGGTCAGCTTCTGCAGGGTGAAATCGGGGGGAAGGCGAAGTTCGGCCATAAGTGGTTACCTTGTCAGCTTGCCGGCCCTCACGAGGCCGACCATTGCGTGCGGGCAGGCGGGCGCGTCCCGGCGTCCAGCCGGATCGCCTCGCCATTGATAAGCGGATTTTCGACGATGAACAAAACCGTGCTGGCGAATTCTTCCGGTCGCCCGGCGCGCTTGGGAAATTCGCAGTCCTTGAGCAGTTCGGCCACGAAATCCTCGGGCAGGAAGGCGACCATCGGCGTTGCCATGAAACCTGGGGCCACGCCGGCGCAGCGCACGTTGTGCTTTGCCATGTCGCGCGTCCAGACCAGCGTCAGCCCGGCAAGCCCGGCCTTGGCGGCGGTATAGGCCGTCATCCCTTCCTGGCCTTCGAAGCTGGCAATGGAACAGGCATTGATGATCACGCCGCGTTCGGCATCCAGCCCGCAAACCTCGTTCGCCGTCATGCGATGGGCCACTTCGGCGGTGACATTGATCGCGCCCATCAGGTTCACGTCGATCACCTTGCGGATCGCGCCGACATCGCCCGGGCCATCGGCATCGGCAATGGGGCCGATCCCGCCGATGCCGGCAGAGTTCACGAGGATGTGGATGTCGCCGAAGCGGCTCGCCACCTGCTCCACCGCGCCCTTCACTTGCGCAGCATCGGAGACATCGCAGGCGATGAAGTTTGCGCCCTCGGGGGCTTCGCCACCCAGGTCCAGGCTCACCACCCGGCAGCCGCGCGCCATCAGCGCGATGGCCGTTGCCTCGCCCAGACCGGAATTGCCGCCGGTGATGACGGCCAGCTTGCCGCTCGGATCCATTCATTCTCCCCCTAAGCCGCTATGCGGAAAATGATTCCCGCGCGACTTTAACGAACGTTACTTTTGAGGTAGAAAGTCGGCAAGTCAAGCGATTGGGGGAGTAGATCTTGGCATCCCGTGATGAACTCTACGGCGTGATGGATGCCTATCTGGCTGCGCTTGGCGCACGCACGATAGGCGCCGCACCGCTGGCAGCAGAGGTTTTCAACACCGAAAACAACGTGCTGCTGGAGCCGGGCGATGGCTGCTGGAACACGGTCACTGCGCTGCACAACTACCGCCTCTACATGGCCGATCCCCACGCCGGGCAAGTGGCCGTCTTCACCGCCATCGAGGAGACCGATGCCCTGAACCCGTGCTGCATCCGGCTGGAGGTTGACGGAAACGGGCTCGCCTCAGGCGCGGAAACAGTGGTGGCGCGCAACAAGGACGAGGGCTTTCCCTTCGGCCCGCAATTCTTCGTGGACAAACCGGCCATGCTCGCGCCCGTACCGCAAGCAGCACGCACGAGCCGCGAGGAGCTGGTGCGCATCGCCAATGGCTATTTCGAGACCATCGAGCGCAACGACGGCACGATCAACACCGTCTTCTCAGCCGATTGCAACCGGGTGGAAAACGGCGTGCAGACAACCAACAACAAGGACTTTCCCCTGCCCATCGCAAAGCTGGGTTGCGAGGAGCAGTTCGCGCTCGGCTGGTATCGTTATGACGATGACCTGCGCGCCCGCCGCTTCCCGCTGGTGGACGTGGAGCAGGGCATCGTCCTCGCCTATGGTTTCATCGACCATTCCGGCGCGCTCGGCGAGTATGAACTGACGGATGGAACGCTGGCCAACAGCCCGGTCCGCCGACCGCACTCCTATTACCTCGCCGAAGCCTTCAAGATCGTCGATGGCGCGATCACCCAGGTGGAAGCCGATTTCCTGACGGTACCCTATCGGATGCCATCCCCCTGGGACGCGCGCTAGATCGAGCGCCCCTTTTTCCTTTGACCGGTACGAAAAAAACAAGAACGATGCATCGACAAGCCCGGCCTGACCGGTGCTGGTGGGAGAGAAAATGATCAGTCCGCGCAACCTTGTCGCGCTTGCCTTGCTGGCTGGCGTCTTCATCATGGAGGGCTTCGATATCGCCGCCATGGGCATCGCCGTGCCGCGATTGGAAGCGGCGCTCGGACTTGAAGCGGCCAGCTTCGGCTGGGTGCTGACCGGCATCCTCGTGGGTATCGGCGTGGGCGGCGCCACGCTCGCTCCGCTGGGGGACCGTTTCGGCAGGCGCGCGCTGATCGTTGCGGGTTGCCTTGCAACCGGCCTGTTCACCCTCGCCACTTCGACGGCAACCACCACCACCGGCTTCCTGGCCTGGCGCTTCCTGACAGGTTTCGCGCTGGGTGCGTGCCTTCCCAATGTCAGCGCCTTGTCGAGCGAGATCGCGCCGGCAAAGCTGCGCGCCACGGTGATGGCTGTCGTCTCCTCGGGCATACCGCTGGGACTCTTCATGGCAGGCGTGACGGCTCCGGCGATCATCGAGGCATGGCAATGGCAGGGGCTGTTCTACGTCTGCGGAGGTTTTGCCGTTGTGCTGGCCGCGATCCTGTTGTTCGTCCTCGAAGGCGGACCGCCCAAGGGCAGCAAGCCGGTGGAGGCGAAGGCTGACGACAGCCCGAAGCTGCCGCAGCTGACGCTGTTCAAGACCCCCTGGTTGCTGCCGTTCGGCGTCTTTGCGGTGATCCTGGGCCTGAACGCGCTCAATCTCTACCTGCTCAATTCATGGCTGCCCACGGTGCTGCCGCAAGCCGGGCTGACGCTGGATGTTGCTGCACAAGTGACGGGCGTTGCCAACCTTGCCGGCCTTGCCATCGGCATCGGGGCCAGCTTCCTTGTCGACAACTGGAAGAAGGGCCCCGCGCTGATGTTGCTGTTCGGCTCCATGGCGCTGAGCTTCATCACCATCTGGCTGACCGCGCCTGACCAGACCCGCTGGACCATGCTGCTGATGGTCGGAGTGGGCGGCGCGAATGCTGGCGGCATGGTGTTGCCCGGCCTCGCCGCACACCTGTTCCCGGCGCGGCTCTTGTCCTCTGCTGTCGGCATGGGCGTGCTGGTTGCGCGCATCGGCGCTTTTGCCGGTCCACCGCTGGGTGCCGCCATGCTCGCTGCAAACGTCCCGCCGCAGGTCTTCCTGGGCGTCGCGGCCATCCCGGCCACGGCATGCGTGCTGATGGCGTTGCTGGTTGGCCGGGCCTTGCTGGTCCGTCCGCGCGAGGAGGCGAAGGAACAGGCCGCCGAGGCCGCCGTCGCCTAGGGCCGGAAGTCCAGCGCGCCGACGCGCTCCTTGAAGCGCCAGCCCTGCGGGGTCAGCACGCACAGGTCCGTGAAGGTGCCGATCAGCGGACTCTTCGGATCCTGCACCGGCAGGCCGCCGTCCTCCGGCACATCGCCCATGTAGAGCACGATCACGCTCTTGGCTCGCGCCGTGGCGGGGCCTTCGACATCGACCAGGATGTTGGCGATGGCGTGGCGCTGGGCACGCGCTGGACGGGCAAGGAAGCTGTCTAGGATCGCCTGCCGTCCCATGATCGCATCGCCGCCGCTGGGCCGCCGGAACACGGCATCCTCGGTGTAGAGCGAGGCGCATTTGTGCCAGTCCTGCGCATCGTTCGCCCAAGTGTATTCGTGGATCAGCCGGGCAACATCGTCCTCGACCGCGCGGCGATCATCCTCGCCCATTCCGTAAGGTGTGTGGCTCATGGGCTCGTCCTCTACGCGTCCTGCTGCCCCGGGTCCATGATGGCCTGCAGCCCGCCCCCTATTCCTCGTCGGGCTTGGTCGCTTCAAGGAAGACCGAGCGGCCATCCTCGTCTGTCGCCTCCAGCTTGGCGATCATGCGGGTGATCACGTCTCCCAGCGCCTCGAGTTCGGCATCGTCCATGCCGGAGAAGAGGTAATCGGCCACCTTCTCGCTCTGCGGGCGCATGGCCTTGTACAGCCGCTCGCCCTCCTCGGTCAGTGTCAGCCACTTGCGGCGGCGGTTGGCACTGTCGCGCTCGACATGCACGCGGCCATCGCGCTGCAAGGTGGCAACCGCGCGGCTGACGCTCATCACGTTCACGCCGGTCAGTTCGGCCACCTCGTGGCTGGCGGTGCGCCCCAGCGCGCCGATGCTCATCAGCAGGCGGAATTCATTGAGCGAGATGCGATAGCGATGGGCAAGATGGGTGCTGAAAGGTGCCATCAGCCGGTTCTGCAGTTTCAGGAGGTCATGCAGCAACCCTCCCTTGAAGGTCATGGCCGGACCGGGCCGCCCGTCTTTCCGTTTTGCTGCGCTGTCCTGCACTTCCACCCCCGTTATGCCGCAATGGCTGGTTGCGCCAACCGTAACACCTGTTAGCGTTATGTCGAGGAATCACATGGGAGGACAAGAAGGCATGAGCGCCTTTCCGCAGACAATTCACTTCATAGGCACCAATACGCCCCGCCGCGTGGAGATGTCCGTCCGCAACCTGGAAATCGAGGGCGAGATCCCGGCAGAGGTGAACGGCGCCTTCTTCCGCGCAGTGCCGGACAATGCCCATGCGCCGATGTTCGATGATGACATTGCCCTCAACCACGATGGCATGATCGCCCGCTTCGACATCACCGACGGCCCCAACGGCAAGTCCGTGGATTTCGACATCAGATATGTCGAAACCGAACGCTACCTGCTTGAAAAGGAGGCCCGCCGGGCGCTGTTCGGCCGATATCGCAATCCCTTCACCGATGATCCCAGCGTCGAAGGCAAGGACCGTACCGTCGCCAATACCACGCCGGTGTGGCACGGCGGCCGCCTGTTCATGACCAAGGAAGACGGGCGCGGTTACGAGGTCAACCCGCACACGCTGGAAACGGTCGGCCGCTGGGATTACGAAGGCAAGCTGAAGAGCCAGACCTTCACCGCCCACCCCCGCATCGATGCGGAAACCGGCGAGATGTTCTTCTTCGGCTATGAGGCGGGCGGCCTGTGCGATCCCCATGTCGCCTATTGCATCGCCGACAAGGACGGCAAGCTGACCCGCGAGCATTGGTTCGAGCAGCCCTATCTCTCCACGATCCACGATTTCGTGATTACCGAGAAATACGCGATCTTCCCGATCTTCCCCACGCTCGCCAGCCTCGAGCGCCTGAAGGAAGGCGGAGCGCACTGGGCGCATCACCAGGACCTGCCCAGCTACATCGGCATCATGCCGCGCTATGGCGACGTGTCGGAAATGAAGTGGATCGAAGGCCCCATCGGAGTCTCCTGCTTCCACGAAGTGAACGGCTTCGACGATGGCGACCTTGTCCATATCGACCTGTGCCTCACGGACACCAACGCCTTCGGCTTCATGCGCGAGGCCGGCGGCATCCATCGCGACCAGCGGGACATCAAGGGCGCGCTCACCCGCTGGACGCTGGACATGAGCAAGGACCAGCCGACGCTGGAGAGCCGCGACATCGGCCCGACGGGGGACCTGTGCCGGGTTGCCGATGTCGACCAGGGCCGCTCCTACAACCGCGCCTGGTATCTTTCGATGAACCCGCAGGCCAAGGGTCCGCCCATGCTCGGCGGGCCGGTCGGGGCCAATTTCAACTGCCTGCTCCGGATCGAGCCGGGCAATGGCCGGATCACGATGATGGAAACCCCGCCCGGCGCGGCCATCAGCGAGCCGGCGCATGTCGCCAGTTCCGATCCCGATCACGGCGGCTGGCTGCTAACCGTGATCGATGTTCCCAACGGCCCGCCCGGCGGCAATCCGGCCGATTATTCGAGCGAGCTGTGGGTGATTGAGGCGGACGCGGTGGAAAAAGGCCCCGTCGCCAAGGTCAAGACCGGCCTTGCCCTGCGCAGCCAGGTGCATGGCACGTGGGTCAGCCGCGCCAAGCTGGATGCCAGCAAGGTGAAATAAGCACATGGTCATTCGTCGCAGCCCTTGCCACGCGGCGGGGCTGCGGCATACTCTTTGGATCAGAGGGAGAGGGCTGATGAAAAGAGGATTGCTGACAGCCGCAATGGGCCTAGCCCTTTGTGCGGGCACCGCCCTGGCGCCGGCATCGGCGCAGGAAGGCGAAGACTATAGCGAACAGATGCAGGCACGCTTTGCCGCGCCGCCCGAAGGTTGGGAGGTGCCGCGCACCGAATGGGGCGATCCTGACCTGCGCGGCATGTGGCCGCTCGATTACCTGTCCGCCACGCCGCGCGTGCGGCCCGGCCAGTTCGGCACCCGCGCCTTCATGACGGACGCGGAATATGCCCGCGCCTTCGAGCGCGCCGAGGCCGACATGGAGCGCTACGAGGAGGAGGAGCAGGCCAACATGATGGCGATGGGCCACTGGAACGAGCGGCAATTGCCGCTGCGCCAGACATCGCTGATCGTGGAACCGGCCAATGGCCAGTACCCGCCACTGACCGACCTCGGCCGCGAATATGCCGCGAACGAGAAGACCAGCTGGAACACCTATGTGTTCGAGGACATGGACGATTTCGGCATTTTCGATCGCTGCCTGACGCGCGGCATGCCCGGATCGATGCTGCCGGCAGTCTACAACATGGGCATCCGCGTGGCGCAAAGCCCCGGGCTGGTGGCGATCACCGTGGAGATGATCCACGAAACGCGCCTCGTCTACCTTGACGGGCGCGATCCGCCGCCGCCCGAAGTGCAGTTCGACCTGGGATATTCGGTCGGCCACTGGAAGGGCGATACGCTGGTGATCGAAACCACCAATTTCCGGCCCGGCCGGTCAGCGGGTCCCGCCCCCAATTCCGACCAGTTGAAGATGACCGAACGCCTGACCATCATGAACCCCGACCAGGTCCATTACGAGGCATGGATCGAGGACCCGCTGGTCATGGAGGGCAGCTACAAGGTCGATTTCCCGTGGGAGCGCGACGAGGATTACGAGATGTTCGAATACGCCTGCCACGAGGGTAATGTGCAGATCCGCGGATATATCACGGCGACATCGCCGCGCTTTGCAGAGGAGCGCGCCGCAGCCTGGCGTGAACGCGGCGAGGAACCGGAATCGGGAGTGCCTGTCAGGTGAGCGGCGATACATCCCAGGCAGCCGAGCAGATGCCTGACGAGTTGCCCGGCCCCACGATCAAGTGGATCTACCACCTCAGCCGGCTGATCTTCGGCGGCTGGTGGCTCTATTCAGGGGCCATGCCCTTCATCGATCCGGCATGGCAACCGCTGGGACAGGAACAGGCGGCCATCGATTTCTCGCTCGCCATGATCGACAGCGGGCTGATGACCTGGGTGAAGGTGGCGGAAATCGTGCTGGGCATCCTGATCCTGGCAAACCGCATGATGCCTTTCGCGGCGATCGCCGTGGTGCCGATCAATTTCGTGATCATCTACTGGAACTTCGTGCTGGATGAAGGCACGATCGAATACACGTTCGGCGCGCTTACCGTGCTGTTCAACATCATCCTGATCTGGCCCTGGCGGCGCTATTACTGGCGCTTGCTGACCTGGCGCGGCAAACCCGATTTCTCGACCGCGCCGGGCATCCAGGACTGACGGCAGGGGAGCGGAAGAGAAACGGGATCGCATAACCGGGACGCGCCTCTGCACGTCCCAATCGTTGGAGGAGAGACTGGCGATGAAGCAATTGACGGGACTGATGCTGGCCGGCAGCGCGGCCATGGCGCTGGCCACGCCGGCATCGGCAGACAATCACGCAGGTTCCTGCGACAGGCAGTGCCTGATCGATCTTGCCGATGCCTATGCCGGTGCCCTGGTGGCCGACAATGCCCCCGGGTTGCGCTGGGCCGATGGCGCAGTGGTGATGGAGAACCTGGCGCCGGTCGCCGCGGGCGATGGTGCATTCGACACCATCACCGGCGATGGCAATGACGATTACGCCATCCATGTTGCCGATCCCGTCAGCCAGCAGGTCGGCCTGTTGAAGATGATGGTGGAAGGCGATGCACCGGTGCTGGTCGGCATCCGCCTGAAGCTGGACGAAAGCGGCGCGATCAGCGAGGCCGAGCATCTCGTGGCGCGCAACCTTTCCGAAGGCCAGCTGGCCAACCTGCAGGCTCCGAGGGCGCAGATCCTCAAGCCGGTCCCGGCAGCCTATGTCGATTCCCGCGAGCGCATGCTCTGGATTGGCGAATCCTATTACGACGCGCTCGACAACAACAACTCGCGGCAATCCCCGATGGCCGATGATTGCGTGCGCCATGAAAACGGTTTCCAGACCGCGCGCAATTCCTTCACCCGCCCCGGCATGGCGTTCGATGACAACGAGTTCGCCTATCTCGGCGGGCTGGGCTGCGCGGCCCAGATGGATACCAACATGTGGGAATACATCGACAGGATCGAGAACCGCCGGGTGGAGATTGCCGACCCGGTGACCGGCCTGGTCTGGGGCATGAGCCATTTCCACCACGACATGGCAGAGGATCGCACCGACCTGATCGGCGTGCCCTGGTTCGAATATCGCGACATGAGCCGGTTCAATCCCTTCGATATGCCGGCCATCCATGTCTACAAGGTCTGGGGTGGCGCGATCCACGAGATCGAGGCGCTGGGCATCGTGATGCCTTACCAGTCACCGCACAGCTTCGCTTCCGAATAGGGCAGCGCCATGCTCGCGTACTGCGCAGCAAGAGAGGCCGGGAAGCACTGCGCTTCCCGGCCTCTTTTCCTTGCACCCTGAAGGTGCCGGCCCGAAGGTGGTGGAAGGTCAGCCTTCCTTGGTGGTCAGCACCCCGGCGAGCTTTTCCGACACGATGCCGAAGACCGCACCGATGATCACCGAGATGATCGTGGGCAGCAAGGCACCGACCGGGTCCATCTCTTCACCCGCCATCAGGAAGGTGGCACCAGCCACCGAGGCAAAGCCATAGACGCTGGCAGGAATGGTGCTGAGCAGGTTCACGGCACTGGCAAGACAGATCACGAATGCACCGAGGCCAACGGCCACCGGTCCGGCCCAGTCACCCAGCGAAGCCAGCGGGCCCATGAGGCCCATGATCGCCGCCATGCCGACCACGGCACCAAAGCTCATGCCCACGATGGCCGTGGTCATGCCTTTCACGCCAGCTCCCGAATGGAAGTGGCAGCCCCAGGCCACGAATGAAATCCAGACAAGGCCCGGCAGCATGGTGGCCAGCGGAACGCCGAACAGCCAGGTATCCAGTACGGCCAGCACGCCAACCGACACTGCAAGCGCAAGATATGCAGTCATACAAACTCCCTCCCGAACGGATATTATCTATCCCGATCCGCCCCGGTTCCCCCCGGGTGCAGAAGGCGGAAGGTAAGCGAAGCCGCGCATAGGGTAAATCCCCCAGGTGGATAACCTGCGATGCTGCACAAGAAGTGCGGTAAATTACTGTTTTACAGGTATTTCTAGTAAGGCTTGTCGCCGTTTATGGTTACCCGGTGCATCACCCGGCGGTGACCGTGGTAGTCATTGAGGGCGTAATGCAGGGTGCAGCGGTTGTCCCAGAAGGCCACATCGCCCGCCTCCCACCGCCAGCGACAGGTAAAGGGCTCGCGCGTGGCCTGGGCCATCAGGAAGTCCAGCAGGGGGGCGCTCTCCTCTTCCGTCATGTCCTTCAGGCGCGGCGTGAACAGGCCGCTGACGGCAAGGCATTTGCGCCCGGTTTCGGGATGGGTGCGAATGAGCGGATGCTCGGTTTCATACTCCGCCGTTTCGTTGGGGGATGTCTTGACCGAGGAATCCTTGCTCCAGTCCTGCGATTGCAGGCCGTAGATCTTGGCCGGCGTATGGATCACGGTGAGGCCATCCAGCATGGCGCGCATGCCATCGGACAGTTCCTCGTAAGCGAGGTACTGGTTGGCCCACAGCGTATCCCCGCCCACTGGTGGCACTTCCTTGGCATAGAGGATGGAGCCGAGCGGCGGTTCCTCCATATAGGTGACATCGCCATGCCAGGCGCCGCCGAAGTTGCGCTCGTCCTGCGGTTCCTTGCGCACTTCGATGATCTCGGGATGATCCTCCATCCCCTTCACCTGGTCATGCAGGTTCAAGGTGCCGAAGCGCCGGGCAAAGGCGAGGTGCTGTTCGGGCGTCATCTCCTGCCTGCGAAAGAAGATCACGAGGTGATCGAGCAGCGCCTGCCTGATTTCGGCGATCACGTCATCGGGAAGGTCCTGCGACAGGTCCGCCCCTTCGACCAGGGCTCCCATCGCGCCTGCCCAAGGCGTCACCGTGATATGCTGCTGCTTCATTGCTCCCGATCTCCCCTTTTTGCGCCGATTGTGCCTGCGCGAACGAGCCCGTCAAGTGCTCCTCCTGTTGCATCGGGGAACTGATCGGACAGAGCCTCTTGCCAAGCCCGCAGTGCATGCCATGATCCGTCCCGAGGGAGAGGGAGAGAACCATCATGAAGACCACCGCCAAAATCATCGCAGCCGCCAGCGTGCTGTCCCTGACCGCGTGCAACAACGTGGAGGTCGAGATCGACAGCGAGATGCAGGAGACGATCGACCGCATCGCCATCGAGGACATGGTCACCGAGTATTATGTCCACCTGGGCG
This sequence comes from Alphaproteobacteria bacterium, assembly GCA_030424845.1. Classification (GTDB taxonomy): domain Bacteria; phylum Pseudomonadota; class Alphaproteobacteria; order Sphingomonadales; family Sphingomonadaceae; genus Alteraurantiacibacter. The sequence goes on from JAUHWC010000002.1 coordinate 62,592, forward strand.
GCGGCGATGCCAGCGCCTTCGACGAATATTTCACCGAGGATGCAATCTTCGACGTGAACGGCATCGTTGCCACCGGGCGCGAGGAGATCGAGGCGATCTATGCCGGCATCGGCGAGGACGAGACCAGCGCATCCAACCAGGGCGGCCCGTTCCACATGATCTTGTCCAACCCGGTGATCGAGGTCAACGGTGACACGGCCACCGCGCAATTCATCTGGACCGGCATCGGCAACCCCGAGATCGGCGAGCCGCCGGTGCTCATCGAACAGGGCCGCGAGTATGACAAGCTGGTGAAGGTCGACGGGAGCTGGAAGTTCGCGCACCGCGTCGTGATTGCCGAAAGCGGCCTGCCGATGAACCAGTATCCGACGTGGGAACCGCGCCTCGACTTCAGCTTTGACGATATGGAATAAGGTCAGGCCAGCTTTGCCGGTCTCACCGGCTGCCTGAGCACGGTGCGCAACTTCTCCGGCACGCTGCGGCGCGGATCGGACAGGTACACCTCGTGGTGATGGCCGTTGAAGGTCAGCCCGCGCGCGGGCAGCACCTCGTCGTGCAGTGCGGCCAGCTTGGGACCTTCATCCGCGAAGGGGCCGAGGTGCAAATGCTGCAGGCAGCGCCCTTCCTCCAGCACATCCATCCGCACCTTGGAAAAATCGAGAGCGGGTTTCTTTTTTGCCTGCCGATCCAGCGCCTGTGAAACATGGTCCTGCGTGATCCAGTCAGGCAGCATCAGCATCATGGTCCAGCGCCACTCCTCGCGTCGGTCCGGCTGGGTATAGGCGTTGAAGTCGTCAGCCCACAACAGCCCTTCCAGCGGCGGCACCGCATAATCGCGCTCCAGTTCGATCTTGCTGAAGAACTTTGTGCCGTATGCTGCGGGGTAGAGTACTTCGAGAGCGGCGACATATTCCGCCCCGCCCGGCGCGCCCTGGCCATCCACCATAAGGTATCCGAACGCAGGGAAGCAGGCCTCCTCCCAATCCTTCTTCGATGCCGTGAAATAGCTTTTCAGTTCGCGCTTGAGGTCCAGTTTGCCGGCCATTCGATCCCCTTCCGTCTGACCTGCGCGAGGCTATGCCCGCAAAGCTGAGCAGGAAGGAGGGACCGACAAACCGCGATCAACTTACGGCAAACGGACGAGGCCGGGTCCGCAGGCCCAGGCCCAGGCCCAGGCCCAGGCCCGGGCAGGACTAGGTCAGCGCGAAATAACGCAGGCGGTTGCCTTCGGTCCGCCGTTCACCCACGCCGATGAACACGTGCTTGGTCAGCCAGTCATGCTTGCCGGCCACGCATTCGAAAGTGGTCTGGCTGCGCAGGTAATATTCCTCGTGCGGCACGGGAGGGCCACCGTTGAAGGCCCACTCCCGAATGCGGTCCATCGTGTCGGGCTGGCGCCCCCATAGGAAGCCGCGGTTCTGCAACATCATGGTGGTGCCGTCATCTTCCTGCAGCAGGTAGCGCGCATCGAGGCATGCAACCCCGTCACCGCGCCAATAGGCATAATCGCCGCCTGATCCGGCCACGGCCTTGCCCTTCAGCAGTGGGCCTTCGAAGGTCCCACCCTGCACCATCACCGCAGTGCGCATACCGCCACCGGGCAGCGGGGCCATGGTGTAGGTTTCGGGAAAATCGAGCCGCACTTCCATCACCATCTCAAGGCGCGGATTGTCGATGGTGGAGAAGTCGGTGAACGGCGTGGTATCGTAAACTTGCGTCATGTCTCGTCTCAACTCAGGTTGATCAGGCCGCCATCGACCAGGATATCCTCGCCGGTGATGAAGCTGGCTTCGTCGCTGGCAAGAAACAGCACCGTGCGCGCCACTTCGTCGCTCTCGCCCATGCGGTGCATGGGGATGTTGTTGATCATCATCTCCTTCAGCTTTTCCACCTCTTCCGGGCCCATGCCGGGATTGCGATGGAGCAGCGGCGTATCGATGGGGCCGGGGCTGACCATGTTGAGGCGGATCTTGCGCGGCAGCAGTTCGCGCGCAAACACCTTCATCGCCATCGCAAGTCCCGCCTTGGCGGAGGCATAGGTGCCGTTGCCATCGATCGGCCCATGCGCGCCGATAGAGCCGGTGACGACGATGGAACCACTCTCGCCCATGATCCGCACCGCCTTCTGCAGCGCGAATACACAGCCCTTCAGGTTGATGGAGTGGACGAAATCCCAGTCCTCCTCGGTGATGCCTTCAAGCGGCGCGAAGCCGCCAACGCCGGCATTGATGTAGAGCACGTCGATCCGGCCATCTGCCGCCTCGACCTTTGCCACCACGTCCTCGGTAGAGGCGATGTCGGCAATGTCGGACTGGTAGCCGACCGAGCCGGGCACGCTGGCCACGGCGTCATCGATGGTCTGCCGGTTGCGGCCGGTCAGGTGGACCTTGGCGCCTTCTGCCGCAAAGGCCTGTGCCGCAGCGAGGCCCATGCCCGAATTGCCGCCCAGCACCAGCACGATCTTGTTTTCAAAACGCTTTGTCACGCCCGCTCCCCTCGCGTGTCGGATTTTCAGAAAGGCCCGATCGGATTGGGCCCGCCTTCGACCACGTCCTGCATCACGTCCCAGTGTTCGGCAATCATGCCGTCCTCGATGCGGAAGATGTCGATCACTGCCCAGCCAAGGTCATCGGGCCAGCGGCGCACGTGGTAATGCACCGTCACGTGATCGCCGTCGACAAAGGCCCGCTTCACGTCATGCACGGCATCCGGCGTCTGCTCGCGGATCATGTCGAGGAATGCCTTCAGCCCCTCCCGCCCCGGCTGCGCTGCCTGGTTGTGCTGGATGTAGCTTGCCGAAATGTACCGGTCGACAGCGCCCGAATCCATCGGGTTCAGCACGTCGCGGAACATGTCCAGCACCAGCTGCAGGTTGGCTTCCTCGGCTGGCGTGCGGCTCACGCTGCCTTCTCCGCCGGCAGTTCGGCAGGCGGCAGCTTGCGACCGCGCATGATGTCCGCCGCCTTTTCCGCCACCATGGTGACCGGCAGCGCGGTATTGCCCCCGGGCACGGTCGGCATCACGCTGGCATCCACCACGCGCAGGCCTTCCACGCCGATCACCCGGCATTCCTCGTCCACCACGCTGCGCGCGCCCATGCCCATCGCGCAGGTGCTGGTGGGGTGCATGCCGACGTAGCAGGTGTTGCGGATCAGGTCGTTCAGCTCGTCATCGGTTTCGGCACCTGCACTGGGAGCGCGCTCCGCGCCGACAAGCTGCCCCATCGGATCGGTCCGGTAGATCTTGCGAGCGGTGCGGATCGCGCGGCGCATCTGCGCCAGGTCCGCCTCCTCGCTCATGATGTTGAGCGTGACCGATGCGATGTCACGGGGATCGGCGCTTTTCAGCTTCACCCAGCCGCGGCTTTCGGGATGCAGCTGGACGATGCCGGCCCAGAACACGTGCTCCTGCTCCTTCTTGATCCCGGGGAACCATGTCTGGGCATCGAAGCGGATCGGATTGACCATGATCTGCATATCGGGCCGCTCGAGATGGTCTGCCGTGCGCACCACCACGTTGCAGCTGTTGAGCTGGCCGGCCAGCGTGCCCGTGCCCGTCAGCGCCCATCGGATGGCATTGAACGCCAGGCGATCCCAGCGCAGCTGGCGCAGGAAGGTGACTTTTCGCGTTGCCTCGAATTCCAAGCTGGCCGTGGGATGTTCCTGCAGGTTGCGGCCTACGCCGGGGCTGTCATGCAGCACGGCAATGCCATGTTCCTTCAGGTGTTCGGCAGGGCCGATGCCGGACAGCATCAGGAGGTGCGGGGAATTGTAGGCACCGCCGGACAGCACAACTTCGCGGCGGGCGCGGACAATGCTGGTGGTGCCGTCCTTCCCTTCCACTTCCACGCCCACGGCGCGCTTCCCTTCAAACACCACGCGGCGCACCAGGACCCCCGTGCGCACATCGAGGTTCTGTCGCCCCAGGGCGGGCTTGATATAGGCGCTGGCCGAACTGGCGCGGCGACCGCGATCATCCACCGTCTGCTCGCCGCGGGCGAAGCCTTCGGGCTGCGCCCCGTTGAGATCGTCGGTGGTCGAGAAGCCGGCATTCCTTGCCGTCGCCATCATCTCTTCATGCAGCAGGTGCGGGCTGTCGATCGGGCGCACGCGCAAGGGGCCGCCGCTGCCGTGATATTCGCTCTCGCCCCGCCAGCTGTCCTCCATCTTGCGGAAATAGGGCAGGCAATCGGCATAGGACCAGCCGCGCGCGCCCATCTGCGCCCACAGGTCGTAATCGGCGGGATGGCCGCGCATGGCGAACATGCCGTTGATCGATCCCGACCCGCCCATGACCTTGCCACGCGGAAGCGGCATGCGGCGCCCGTTCAGGTGTGGCTCTTCCTCTGTCCAGTAAGGCCAGTTGAATTCGGGCTTGGTCATCGCCCGGAGGAAGCCCAGCGGCATGCGGATCAGGGGGTGGTCATCCTGACCGCCCGCTTCCAGCAGCAGGACATTGTCCTTGCCATCCTCGCTCAGGCGGGCGGCCATCACGCAGCCCGCGCTGCCGCCACCCACCACGATATAATCGAACGCTGCCTCGGTCATCGTCGCAACTCTCCCTCTTGTGGCCTTGCTAACGATCGTTACGATGCTGCGCAAGCAGGGGGAGCCGCCAATGACGCGCGAAGATTACCAACGCTATGCCGATGCCTTCAACAGCCGTGATTATGACACGGTGTTCGATTTCTATACCGACACGCCGCGGATGGCCTTTTTCGGGATCGAGATCACCACGCGCCAGCAGTTGAAGGACTTCTACGGCTTCCTGCATTCCTACGTGACCGAGACGATCACGATCGAGAAGTTCGCCGGGTCGGAAGAACTGGCTGCGGTGGAAGGGATCATCCGGATCGAGGCCTTCCGGGACCTGACGCGCGAGGACCTGGATGCAAACGGCATGGAGCAGTTCTTCCCCATCGCGAAAGGCGATGTGCAGGAAATGCGGCAGTATATCCATTACCACCTGGAGAACGGAAAGATCGCCAGCGTCGGCTGCGCCCTTGTCCCTTGAGCCGCTGCCTGCTGCCCTGCCGATAACAGGCTGCAAATAATGCCGGATTCCGCATGAACCGCACGGTTTTCATACTTGCGTTTATTTCGCATATATGAAATGAACGGGTTTCTCAAAAGGAGCTTTCCTGAAGTGATCGAAACCACCCATGTCGGCAGCCTGCCTCGCGGCCCCGAACTTGTGCCCCTGCTGCTCGCCCGCGACAAGGGGGAAGAGTATGATGCCGCGGAATTCGACCGCGTGGTGCAAGCCGCCGTGGACGATGCCGTGCAACAGCAGGTTGCCGCCAGTGTATCCATCGTCAGCGATGGCGAACTCGGCAAGGTCGGCTATTCGACCTACATGATCGAGCGCCTCTCAGGCTTTGGCGGGCACACGCCGCGCAAGCCCGCGCTGGACCTTGCCGCAGTTCCGGAGCTGGCCAAGAAGCTGGCCGCGATCATGGGCAGCCAGGAATTCACCCGCGCCTCTGCCATCGACAAGGTCGAACTGGTCAACCTGCAACCGCTGCATGACGATATCCGCCGCTTCAAGACCGCGCTTGAACGGCACGGAGACGGGGCCAGGGCGTTCCTCAACACCGCTTCGCCGGGGCTGATCACCGCGTTCCAGCCGAACCAGTATTATCCCAGCCACGAAGCCTATCTGGCAGACCTCGTCACCGCCATGCGGCCGGAATATGAAGCCATAGCGGCTGCCGGGTTCGACGTGCAGTTCGACTGTCCGGACCTCGCCATGAGCCGCCACACCGGTTACAAGGACATGAGCGAGGAAGAGTTCCTCGCCACGATCCGCGCCAATGTCGATGCGCTGAACGAGGCGACGGCGGACATACCGGCAAGCCAGATGCGCATGCATGTGTGCTGGGGCAATTACGAAGGCCCGCACGATCATGACATCCGGTTGGAGAAGATCCTCGACGTGGTGCTTTCGGCACGCCCTGCCACGATCCTGTTCGAACACGCCAACCCGCGCCACGAGCACGAATGGAAGGTCTGGCGCGATGCGGACCTGACCGGCAAGATCCTTGCCCCAGGTTTCATCGACAGCTGCTCCAACTACATCGAGACGCCTGAGCTGATCGCCCAGCGGATCGAGCGCTTTGCCGACTTCGTGGGCAAGGAACGCGTGATCGCCAGTTCCGATTGCGGCTTCGGCACCTTTGCCGGCTATGGCAAGATCGACCCGCAGGTGGCGTGGAAGAAACTGGCCAACCTGCGCGCCGGGGCCGACATTGCGGAAGAACGGATCGGCTGATGGCGGAAACGGGAACCGGGGCGCAGAATTCGCAGGTCAAGTCGGCCACGCGCACGCTCGACATCATCGAATATGTCGTGGCCCACAACCGGCCGCTGGTGGCGCAGGAGATCGCCACCGCGCTCGGCATCCCGGTGTCCAGCCTGTCCTACCTGCTCGCCACGCTGGTGGAACGCGAATACCTGGTGCGCGACGGGCGCCGCTACTCCGCCGGCCCGGGCCTTGCCCGCCTGCAGGCCTCGACCGAAAGCTTCACCCTGGCAGACAGGGCCGCGCCACTGGTGCGCACCCTGCGCGTGCAACTGGACGAAACCACCAGCTTCTTCGTTCGCAATGGCTGGGAGATCGAGGCCATCGTGACCGTGTCCAGCGAGCAGGCGCTGCGCTATTCCGTGCCGCAGGGCCGCCGCTTGCCGATGCACGCACTCGCGGCAGGCAAGGTGCTGCTCGCCGCACTCGAACCGGCCGAACTGGACCTCTATTTCGCGGAGGTCGATCGTGTCAGCTTCACCGAACTCACGGTGACGGATGAAGCCACCCTGCGCGCCCAGCTGGACGAAGCGCGCAAGACCGGTTTCGCCATGACCGACGAGGAATTCTCGCGCGGGATCGTTGGGATCGGCCGGTTGGTGACGATAGGCGGCCAGCCGGTCGGATCGCTCTCGGTCGCGGTGCCCAAGGTCCGCTTCGACGATGACCTGCACGCCCGCGTGGCAGACCTGCTGGAGCGCACCGCCGGGCTGCTCGAAGACAGCTGACCCTCCGGCAATTTCCCCTAGAGCCCGTCGAGGAAATCGTCCCCGATCAGTGACGGGCTCTCCCCGGCCTGTTCGTCTCCCACCTCTTCCGCGGCCTCGCTTTCGCCCGCCTGATCTTCCGGCAGCGGCGCTTCAGCGACATCCCCTGCCGTCGGCTCATCGGACGGGGCGACCGGGTTGACCTGGATGAAGGTGATCCCGCCCGATCCGGTCGAGACGCCCGATGTGATTGGGGCGATCGTGTCGATACCCTGGTCGGGTTCCTCCACATCGGGCTGCGGCAGGCGGCGGCGATAGATGCGGGTCCCATCCCAGTCGCCGATCGGGTCCCCATCGCGCGCGCGCACCAGCATGTAGGGCGCGAGGTCGGTGCCGACATACAGCATCGTCGCGGTGTCCGCGCTAGTCAGGTCGAAGCGGAAGATATCAGGCACCGCCCCGGGGCGCGGATCATCGAAGCTGAGTTCCACCTGGCCGAGGAATTCGATTCCCGTCATGCTCGGGTCGGACTTCACGCCGCCATCGAGGTTGGCAAAATTGTTGCCATCGGTGTTGAAGCTCTCCGGGCGATGCCATTGACCCAGCCACTCGCCGTCAGTGCCTTCCTCGATCTCGAAGCGGAAGATGGTCACGCCAGCGACGCGGAAATCCCATGTGCCCTCGATCGTTTGGGCATGGGCGGCAGGCGCGGCGACAAGCGCCAGCAGCAGGGTGAGGAAGGGAAGCGCGATCCGTTTGAACATGGGCGCGATTGTCAGCGCGAACGCGCGGCTTTGCAAGCCATTCGCCCCACGCAAAAGGGGCGGCCACTCGCGTGACCGCCCCTTCATTGCTGTATCGGTATTGCCGATCAGGCGTTGGCGCCAACGCCCGACTGGCGCCAGCTGTCGGCATAGGCCGTGCGGGCGACGTTCGAGTAAGGAACCGGCGAGATGACGGCCTTAATCTCGGTCTGCACGTGCGGCTCGACGGTCGGCTTGGTGGTGCCGCCGTTCGGCTCGCCCCACACCAGCTTGACTTCCTTGCCCATTTCGACCTCGTCGGGATCGATCATGGCGAGGGTGAGCATCTTGCCTTCGTTCGAGGAGTAGCCGACCCAGGTCGACACGCCGATGAATTCGCCAGCAGCGTTACGCACTTCGTCAAACGGGTGCATCGCGTAGACGGCGCTCGGGAACTCGAAGTACTTCGCACGGTCACCTTCGGCGAACAGCGAGGACATGACGCGCATCATGTCTTCGTTGTCGAGAGCCAGCGTGACCTTCTGCTTGTGCTTTTGGCCAGCCATCTTCTCGAGGGCTTCGCGACCGACGAAGTCATGGTCGAACTTCACGATGTGGCCGTAGCCGATATCCCACGGCGTGAGGTAGTAGCCTTCGACGCTGTCGGGAACGTAGGAACCGCCAACCGAGCACATGCCGGCATAGGACTTGCCGGAAGCCCAGGTGCGGAAATCCTTCATCATCTGCGAATCGCCGGTGTAGAAAGCGGGCAGCGGCGAAGGCAGCCAGCCGGATTCCAGCGTGTTCGAGGAGTAGGCGCGGCCACCGACCAGTTCGAGGCCGAATTCTTCACCGGCAGCAACCAGTGCGGAATGGACGGCCTGGTAGTCTTCCCAGGGGCCGAACAGTTCGTAACCCGGCTGGCCAGCCATGCCGTGGCGCAGGGCGATCACGTCCTTGCCGTTGATGTCCACGTGAGCCATGTTGAAGAACTTCAGGTCCGGCGGGGTCTGGCCCATGGCCTTTTCCAGCGTCTTCATGGCGTTCGGGCCCTGCAGCTGGAAACGGTAGTTCTTGCGAACACCGTCGGTGCGCATGGCAGTACGTTCGTCACGCTCGACGGTCACGTTCCACTTGGAACCATCGGGCTTCGGATACTGGGCGTGGAATTCGACCCATTCAATGGCGGGTGCACGGCCGACCAACGAGAATTCTTCCTCGTCGAGGTAGAACAGGATCACGTCACCGATGACGTAACCATCCGGCGTGACCGGAACGTACTGCTTGGCCTTGTTGACGGCGAAGTTCTTGAAGCTGTTGATGGCGGTGTATTCGAGCAGCGCCATGGCTTCCGGACCGCGCACATACAGTTCCACCATGTGGTAGGACTGGTTGAACAGCACGCAGGACTTGGCCCAGCCGCGCTGTTCCTTGCGCCAGTTGGAATATTCGGCCGGCACGCCCGGATAGACGTTGGGGCCGACCTGCTGGTTGCGCAGGAAGTCGACAACGTCGGCCTGTGCGTCCAGCTTCTGCTGCAGATTGTCACTCATGAAATGCTCCTCTCTTGGAGATACTCACTATCAGGATGCCGGCATGTCCAGCCAGCGGCTTATTGCTTCGTTGACCGCATCCGGTGCTTCCAACTGGATCATGTGTCCAGCCCCGGGAACGATAACGAGTTGCGAATTTGCGATGCGCGACGCGATCTCCTCATGCTGGGCAGGCGGCGCCCAGGTATCCAGTTCGCCGGTCATTACCAGCGTCGGGCAGGTGATCTCGCCCAGCAGGCCTTCCACGTCCGGGCGGGTGACCAGCGCGTTGATCTGCGCATCGAACACCTCCTGGCCCATGCTGAAGCACATGTCCCACATCGGCGGGTAGATCGCGGGATCCTTGCGGTTCTCTTCCGCCACCATCGGTGGCAGCCAGCTGTCCACCAGGGCCTTGAAACCCTGTTCATGGCCGATGGCCTTCAGCGCCTCGCGCTTGGCAGGCTCATCCTCGCCCACCGGATGGACGCCGGTAGAGACCAGCGCTAGCCGGCTGACCCGTTCGGGAGCCTGGCGGTAGACTTCCAGCGCCACGCGGCCGCCCATCGAATGGCCGAAGACCTCCAGCTTGTCAGCGCCCAGCCTGTCAGCATCGGCGAGCGCGATTCGCGCCATTTCCTCAAGCGAATCGGCCATCCCGTAGGAATCGACTGCATGGCTGCCCGCAAAGGCGGCTGTCTGCGGAGCATACATGCTCGCATCGCAAATCAGGCCGGGCAGGAAAAGCAGCATGGAACAGTCATTCTCTCACGGGTTGTTCGCTCTTATGAAAATTTCATCTATACGAATAATAGCACTTGCGCTAGGGGCTTTGTGAACCCGTCAAGGGGCGCTAAAGCGCCCGCCGAGCGAGAGAGCCGAGAGGAGAAGATTCGATGAGCTACGCCGCGATCCACCCCAATTGGGAAAAGAATCCGGACAACATGGTGGACGGCTATTCGCTGGAAATGACGGCGAAGGAAATCGAGGGGCTTAAGGAAGCGGCATCGCTGATCCGCCCCGACACCCAGATTGCGGTGACTTTCCTTCCCGGCGAGGAGATGGAACAGCGCGTGGAAGCCGCCGTGCTGGTTCGCGAACTGGGCTTCGAGCCGATCGTCCACCTGTCCGCCCGCCGCATCGAAAGCGAAGAGCAGCTGGACTGGTACCTTGGCGAAATCACCAACAAGGCCGGTGTGAAGCGCGTCTTCATCATCGCCGGTGACCCGCCGGAGCCCGAAGGCCCCTATTCCGACTCGCTGCAGATCGTCGAGACCGGCCTCCTCGAAAAGCACGGTATCGAAATCGTCGGCGTCGGCGGCCATCCGGAAGGCCACCCCAATGTCTCCAAGGATGACCTGTGGGTGTGGATGCAGAAGAAGATCGACGCTGTGCGCGCCCACGGCATGACCCCGCTGGTGGTGACCCAGTTCGCTTTCGATGACGATGCCATCGTGGAATGGCTGGCCGAAATGCGTGACCGCAACATCGATGTGCCCGTGCGCCTTGGCGTACCCGGCCCGGCCGGCATCAAGCGCCTGCTCGGCTTTGCCAAGCGTTGCGGCGTCGGCGCATCGGCGAGCGTGATGAAGAAGTACGGCGTGAGCCTGACCAACCTCATCGGCAGCGCCGGTCCGGACAAGCTGGTGGACAGCCTCGAAAAGAAGCTGACCGAACGCCACGGCCGGGTCCGCCTGCACTTCTATCCCTTCGGCGCGCTGACGGCGTCCGCCGAATGGATCAACAAGTACCACGCCAAGCATAGCTGAGCTTGACGGCGGCCCCTTGGGGGCCGCCGCACTCGCTTGAGGCAATAACGGCAAACGCGCGGCGGCAGCTTTCCGGCTTTCGCCGCCGCATCAGGGAAACGACATGGCCGAGAAGATCGATGGCCGCTCAATCGCGGCTCAGCTGGACGAAAAGACCAAGGCGCAGGTGGACGAGATGGTCGCCGCCGGGATGCACCGCCCCGGACTGACCGTGATCCTGGTCGGCGATGATGGCGCAAGCCAGGTCTATGTCCGCCGCAAGATCAAGGCCTGCGAGAAGGTCGGCATCACCAGCACCGAGCATCGCCTTCCGGCCGATACCAGCCAGGAAGACCTGCTGACCCTGATCGACCAGCTCAACAACGACCCGCAGGTTCACGGCATCCTGTGCCAGGTTCCCCTGCCCGAACATATCGACACGCGCCTGGTGCTGCGGTCGATCGCCCCGGAAAAGGACGTGGACGGTTTCCATCCCGTCAATGTCGGTCGCCTCAGCACCGGCACCGGCGGCATCGTCCCTTGCACGCCGCTTGGCGTGATGATCCTGTTGCAGAGCGTGGTTGACGATTTCGTGGGCAAGGATGCGGTGGTGATCGGCAAGTCCAACATCGTCGGCAAGCCAGTCGCGAACCTGCTGCTCGATGCAGAATGCACCGTTTCGGTGACCCATATCTACACCAAGAACCTGCCGGAAATCGCCCGCAAGGCCGATATCATCGTCGCCGCTGCCGGCGCGCCGGAACTGGTCAAGGGTGACTGGGTGAAGCCTGGCGCCGTGATCATTGATGTCGGCATCACCCGCATCATGGGCGAGGATGGCAAGGAGAAGCTGGTGGGCGATGTCGCCTTTGACGAATGCCAGCACGCCAAGGCCATCACCCCGGTCCCCGGCGGTGTGGGCCCGATGACGATTGCCTGCCTGCTGGCCAATACGGTACAAGCGGCCAAAGCGCTCCAGAGTGAGGCTTCCAAGGCAGACCATTATGCCGACGCTCCGTCGCGTTCCATGTTTACCGAGGCAGCACCAGGCAACTGACAAGCTGAGAGGAATATGACCAGCCCCGACACAGATGTAGTGATAGTGGGGGCCGGTATTGCCGGCATCTCGATGGCGGCACATCTGCAGGACCAGTGCCCTGACCGCACATTCTTTGTGCTTGAAAAGCGCAACCGCCTTGGCGGTACTTGGGACCTGTTCCGCTACCCCGGCGTGCGCTCCGACAGCGACATGCAAACGCTGGGTTTTTCCTTCGAGCCGTGGGATAGCGATGATGCCATCGCCCCCGGTGGCGACATCCTTGACTATCTGGGCAATGTGGTGGCGAAACGCGGTCTCGATAGCCGCATCCGCTACAACACCGCAGTATCGGCAGCCGACTGGCACGGCGATGAAGGCCTGTGGCACGTCACCATCGACACGCCGAAGGGTTGGGAAACCCTGCGTGCGCGCTGGCTCTATATGGCCACCGGCTATTACGATTACGAACAGCCCTATGACGCGAAAATTGCGGGGCTGGAGGATTTCGAGGGACAGGTGGCCCACCCGCAGTTCTGGCCCGAGGACCTCGACTATTCCGGCAAGCATGTTGTCGTGATCGGGTCCGGCGCGACGGCAGTCACCATCGTACCTGCCATGGCCGATGCGGCAGGCCACGTCACCATGCTCCAGCGCACGCCAACATGGATGGCGAGCAAGCCATCACGTGACAAGGTTTCCAATTTCCTGCGCCGCGTGCTGCCGCGCAAACCCGCTTACTGGCTATCGCGCAAGGTCAACACGCTGATCTTTGCAGCTATGTACAAGGCCGCGCGCAAGAACCCGGAAGCCGCAGCCAACAAGCTCACCAGCATGACCCGCAAGGAGTTAGGCGAGCACTACAAAGCCAAAGATTTTACCCCGCCCTACAATCCGTGGGAACAGCGGCTGTGCCTTGTACCGGACAGCGACTTCTTCAAAGCAATCAAGCAAGGCAAGGCGAGCATCCGCACCGCGCATGTCGACAAGGTGGAGGCCAAGGGCATCCGCCTGGATGATGGCAGCTTGCTGGAGGCCGACATCATCGTCACCGCCACCGGCCTGCAGCTAAGCCTTGGCGGCAAGATCGACGTGACGCTGGAAGGCAAGCCCGTCACCTGGGGGCAGGAATTCTTCTATCGCGGCTGCATGATCTCGAACGTGCCCAACCTCACTTTCGTGTTCGGCTATCTCAACAACAGCTTCACCCTGCGCGCGGACAACACTAGCGCCTATACCTGCCGGGTACTCAACCACCTGAAGACCGTGGGCAGGCCCGTTGCCGTGCCGCGCCCGCCCGCCGATGGTTTGGTGGAAGGGCCGCTGTTCCCCTTCTCCTCCGGCTACCTGATGCGCGAAATCCACCAGGTGCCCAAGAGCACAGACAGCCTGCCGTGGCGCCTGAATCACGATTACCTCGCCGATTGCCGTGACTTCAGGAGGAACCCCGTGGCAGACGGCAACCTCAGCTTTGAAGACACTGCACAAAGTCCGGTAGAGCAAAAAGCGGATTTGGCTTAAGCCCATTATCATGATGACAAGCCAAAACCGTATCTGGACTGCCGCACTGGTGGTAATCGGGGACGAGATCCTCTCCGGCCGCACCCATGACAAGAACATAGCCCAGATCGCCAGCTGGCTCCAGGTGCAGGGCATCCGCCTTTCCGAAGTGCGCGTCGTGGCTGACGACATGGATGCCATTGCCGCGGCAGTGAACGCATTGCGCGTCCAGCATGATTACCTGTTCACAACCGGCGGCATCGGCCCCACGCATGACGATATCACCGTGGATTCGGTGGCCCGGGCACTGGGTGTCGAGGTGGTCATCCACCCCGAGGCGCGGGCGATGCTGGCGGAATACTACAAGGACAAGCAAGGCGGCCTGAACGAAGCGCGCCTGCGCATGGCCCGCGTGCCGGAAGGGTCAGACCTCATCCCCAACCGCATGTCCGGAGCGCCGGGTATCAGGCACGGCAACATCTTCCTGATGGCGGGTGTCCCGTCGATCACCGCGCAGATGCTGGACGGGTTGACCGGCACGCTGGAAGGCGGCGCGCCACTGCTGGCGGAAACCGTCGGCGGATGGATCAAGGAAAGCGAAGTGGCAGACCTGCTGCGCGAAGTGGAACAGGCCCATCCCGAATGCCAGATCGGCAGCTATCCCTTCTTCCGCGAAGGCAAGACGGGCGCCAATTTCGTGATCCGGTCCACCAACCGCGATGCGCTGGACAGCTGTGTCGACACGCTGTGCGAAGGCCTTGGCGAACTGGGCCTCGATTTCACGCCGGGCGGGATCTAGCCGCCAACCGGGACATCAGCCTTCGCCGGCCGTCTTGTCCTCGCGCGGGGGTGCGACCAGCTTCTGGCCCTGCTGGCGGATCGCGCCTTCGACCATCGGCTTGATGAAGCCCAGCGCGGCGGGCAATTCCACTACGAAAACCACTTCGTCATCGGCAATGTCGATATGGCCGTTGAGGTCCTGCCCCATGGCCTTGATTGCCATGGTCATGCGGTCCTCGCTCGGCCAGTCGGTGGTCACCTCGGCCATGCCGCCGGGCACGGCATCGGCGATGGAATGGCTGTTGCTCTTCAACCGGCGGCGGACTTCCTCGCGGCCCAGTTCATGCGGAATGGCGACCTGTATATTGCTTTCCTCTCAGCTCTTGTCGGGCGGCGGGAGCCCTTCGGCATCGCCATACCTGTAATCCAGATAGCGCGTGCGGATGGCGAGGTCGTCAAGCGATCCCTCGGCCAGCTGGCGCGTGACATGGTCGATCTCCCTGCTGATCTTGCCGAGGCTTTCGACCAGCTGCTTGTCCGGCGTGGAACCGGCGCGTTCCTCGCGCCGCAGGTGCTGCGGGATCTTGCGATAGCTGTCGATCATCTCGGGCAGCACTTCGCCCACCAGCTTGCGCGTTTCGGCGGCCGCGGGATGCGCCGTATCGACATGTTCCAGCTGCGCGCCCAGCCCGTCGAGCTGTACGCCGATGTCCTCCACCAGCCGCACTGCGGGCGGCGGCAAGGCCGGGCGCTGGCTTTCCAGCCACAGCTCGGTGCGGGCGACAAGCTGGCGCGCATCCTGCGTGCGGCTCAGCGTGGCGCGATCCGGCACCTTGATCTTGCGGGTCCCGAAAAAGCCGATGGCAGCCATCAGCGCGAAGAAGGTGACCATCACGCCGACGAAGCCGATGCCATCGATGATCACACCCGCCGCCGATGCGGCGACAAGGATGCCGACCACGGCAAGCGCGATATTGTGCAGCTTCTTCGCCAGGTGCTTGCGCCTCAGCTTGCGCGAACCCTCGGCCACGCCTTCCATGCGGTGACGGCCGCCATTCTGGTTGTCGCGCAGCAGCGACCGCCCTTCCTGGATCAGCCGCTCGCTTTGCGTGGTGAGGTCATTGGCCATCAGCTATCGAGGCTCAGCAACGATGTTTCGCTGGAGATTTCCCTGGCGGCCTGCGCCTGGCCTTCGGCCCGCGCGATGTAGCCCTTGGACTTCTCCACCTCGTCAGACAGGGTGTTGACCGTCTGCTTCATGGACTCCAGCGCCCGCAGCTTGAAGCTGTCGACCTCGTCCATCGTGTCATAGATGTTCTGGAAGGCGCGTTGCAGCGTTTCCATCGGGATGGTGCTGGATGCCGCCTGCTCGTGGATCTGGGCGGTGTTGTCGCGCAACATCTGTCCCGTGGAATCGATGATCCCGGCGGTGGTTTCGTTGAGCGCGGTGATCTGGCCCAACACCAGCTTCTGGTTGGTCATCGCCTGCGCCACGGTCACCGCCGTGCGCAGCGCGCCGACCGTGGTGCTGCTGGCACGATCGACACCCTTCACCAGCTCGACATTGTTCTTCTTGACGAGGTCCAGCGCAAGGTAGCCCTGCACCGATACCGCCATCTGCGTGAGCAGGTCCTGCTTGCGCTGGCGGACATAGAACAGCGCGGTTTCGCGGATCGCCTTGGCCTTTTCCGGATCGGTCGCATCCAGTTCCGCCGCCTTGTCCTCCAGCTTCTGGTCCAGCGTGCCGGAGATGTGGATCATCTGTTCCAGATTGCCCATCGCTTCCCACAGCTTCTGCCGCTCCACGTCGATCGCGGCATTGTCCATCAGCAGTTCGTCCTTGCCGCTGGAAAGGCGGGCAAGGATCGCCTGGATATGGCCCTGGGCGGAGGTGTAGCTGTCGAAATAATTCTTCAGCTTGTTGCCGAAGGGGATGATGCCGAACAGCTTGCGCCCGGTCATCTTGCCGCGGCGAC
The DNA here is from genome assembly GCA_030424845.1 of Alphaproteobacteria bacterium. Classification (GTDB taxonomy): domain Bacteria; phylum Pseudomonadota; class Alphaproteobacteria; order Sphingomonadales; family Sphingomonadaceae; genus Alteraurantiacibacter. Next base: position 78,914 of record JAUHWC010000002.1, read on the forward strand.
CGGGATCGAGGTCTTCCACCGTGCGGCGCAGCTCGGCCAGGTTGGCCCCCACGCCGCTTTCCTGGTCCATCGCGCGAACCGGGCGATCGAGGAAGCGGTTGGACATGCCGGCCGCCGCCATGATTTCCTTGCGGCCCATGTTGGTGATCTGGTCCACCTTCTTGCCGAAATCGGGAGACTTGGCATCCAGGCCCACCAGCTCCTCAACAAAGCTGTCCACCTTCACGTCGAGCGCGGACTTCTTTTCTTCCGACACGGGAACAAGACCCGCCGCCTTGTCGACCGAAACAGCCGGCACCGGATCGGGCGGGGTCAGCTCCAGATCGGCTTCAACCCTGGTCGTCGTTTCGTTGCTGGTCGCCATTCCCTCAAATCCATCAATGATGCTCGGTTACTGTATTAGGAACACAAGACACGTATTTCAAGCGTTCCCTTTTTCAGTTGATACCAATATATCCTGCTTTTCCCGGGGAGGCGAATTCCAATGGCAAGTGAAGGACCTGCATCGCGCCACTACAGCTTCGGCAACGTGCTGGTGACATGGCGGCGATGGTGGCGGATGGCGGTTACGGCAACCGTGAACCAGGCCGCCGTGATCGAGAAGCGGCGGGTCGAATGCGAGATCAGCTCGCGCTACCTGCTGATGCTGTGCATGTCCGCCGGGATCGCCACGCTGGGCCTGTTGCTGTCCTCCCCCGCAGTGGTGATCGGCGCCATGCTGCTATCCCCGCTGATGGACCCGATCATGGGCCTGGGCTTTGCGCTGGCCATCGGCGACTTCCAGTGGATCAAGCAGTCTGCCCGGTCGCTGGCCATCGGCACCCTGCTGGCGGTGATCTTCTGCGCTCTACTGGTGTTCCTGTCTCCATTGCAGACGGTCACCAGCGAGATCGCCGCCCGCACGCAGCCCAACCTGTTCGACCTTGGCGTTGCCTTCTTTTCGGCCATTGCCGGTGCCTATGCGATGATCCGCGGGCGCGAGGGGACAATCGTGGGGGTGGCCATCGCCACCGCGTTGATGCCGCCGCTGGCGGTGATCGGCTTCGGCCTTGCCACCTTCAACTGGACGGTCTTTTCCGGCGCGCTGCTGCTCTATGTCACCAACCTGATGACCATCGCGCTGACCGCAACGCTGATGGCACGCCTTTACGGCTTCCGCACCAACCTTTCCGAACGGCAGACAGCGTTCCAGACCTTCGTGATCGTGGCTGCATTCGTGGCACTGGCGATCCCGCTGGGCATTTCGCTCAGGCAGATCGCGTGGGAAGCCAATGCCACCCGGCAGATCAACTCCGCCGTGCTGGACGCATTCGACAGCCGGGCGCGGCTTTCGCAGATCGACACCGATTTCAAGACAAGCCCGATCCAGGTTTCGGCAACAGTGCTGACACCGCAGCTGGAAAGCGATGCCGAACGGATCACGGCACGTGCGATGAGCCGCACGCTGGGCACGCCGGTCGAAGTGAAGATCAATCAGTACCGCGTCGGCACCAGCGCACAGGCCGCCGAGCAGGCACAGCTGTCCGCCGCGCTGGCCAGCCAGGAGGCCGATCGCGAGGCGGCAGAGGAACTGGCCGAACGCCTCGCACTGGTAGCAGGTGTCAGCCCCGATGAGGTGACGGTGGACCGCGAACGGCGACGGGCAACGGTTTCGGCAAGCCCGCTGGAAGGGGCCACCCTGGCCGCTTATGCCGAGCTGGAACGCCGCATCGAGGCCAGCGAGCCGGAGGACTGGGAGATCCGCCTTGAACCGCCGCTCAAGCCATTGCCGCAAATATCCTTCGACGGAGAGGAAATTTCCCCCGCAGGGCAGGAAGCGCTTGGCCTTGCCGAATGGGCGATCAAGCGGCTCGGCCTGCCCGTTCGCATCAGCGGCCGTGCCGATGCGGTGGAAGCGGTGCGCCTGGCCTTTGCCGAGCGGGGCATTACCGTGCAAACCGATCCCGGCCGCGCGGGTTCCGATGACGTGACCGTGCAATGGAGCACCCAAGTCCAGTAAGCGAACCGAGGCCCGAACCATGTCTGCCGAACTGACCGTCCTTGTCCTGTCCACCCTGCTGTTGCTGGCCCATGTCATGCTGGCGATCCGCTTCAAGACGAAGCAGTACGGCGTGGACTGGAACATGGGCGCGCGCGACGAGGACCTGCCACCGCTCAACGCCGTGGCTGCACGGCTGGAACGCGCGCGGGACAATTTCCTCGAAACCTACCCTGTTGCCATCATCGCCTTGCTGGCGGTGGAGATCACCGGCACGTCGAGCCCAGCAACCGCCGCCGCTGCCTGGGCCTGGCTCTGCGCCCGGATCATCTACCTGCCGCTCTATTGGGCAGGCGTGCCGAAGGTGCGCACCCTGGCATGGGGCGCGGGGCTGCTGGCACTGCTGGTCCTGATCGGCAGCCTGCTGCTGAGCTGACGGCCCGCGGCGTTCAGGCTGCCAGCTGGATCGGCTCGATCTCGCCCGACAGGTAGAGCTTCTTGGCCTTGGCGCGGCTGAGCTTGCCCGAGGACGTGCGCGGCAACGTGCGCGGCGGCACGAGTTCGACAACGCAGTTCATGCCGGTGACGGCACGCACCTTGTCGGCAATCTCGTCACGCAGTTTCAGGCGCTCGTCCGGGTCGGTCACGCGGCAATGCACCAGCACGGCAGGGGCTTCCTCGCCACTCTCGGTCTCGATCGCGAAGGCCGCGATATCGCCGTGGTTGAAGCCGGGAAGCTGTTCCACGGCCCATTCGATATCCTGCGGCCAGTGGTTCTTGCCGTTAATGATGATCATGTCCTTCGCCCGGCCGACGATGAACAGGTAGCCATCGGCAAGATAGCCCATGTCACCGGTATCGAGCCAACCATCGACGAGGCATTCGTCCGTCGCTTCCTGGTTTCGGAAGTAGGAATGCATCACGCTGGGGCCACGGCACCAGACCTTGCCGATCTGGTGGTCGGCCTTCACTTCGCCGTTCTCGCCGCGGATTTCCACGTCCATGTCGGGCAGCGGCTTGCCGCAGTTCACGATGGCGCGATAGCGGGCCGGGCGCGACAGGTCGCGGCTTGTGCCGGACAGGCGCTCTTCTTCCACGAGTTCAACACGGATGCCCTCTCCCGGCGGCATCACCGTGACCGCCAGGGTCGCTTCGGCAAGGCCGTAGGACGGCGTGAAGGCACTGGCCTTGAAGCCGGCATCGGCAAAGGCGTTGACGAAGTTCTGCATCACGTCCGGACGGATCATGTCCGCGCCATTGCCCGCAAGGCGCCAGCGCGACAGGTCGAAGCGTTCGGCCACGTTCGTCTGGCTGGAAACACGGCGCGCGCAAATGTCATAGCCGAACGTCGGCGAATAGCTGAGCGTGGTACCCTTGTTGCGGCTGATCAGGTCCAGCCAGGCTAGCGGGCGGCGGGCGAAATGTTCGGTCTTGAGGTAATCGACCGAAACCTGGTTGGCGATGAGCGACAGGAAACAGCCGACAAGGCCCATGTCGTGATACCACGGCAGCCAGCTGGCCACGCGGTCATTGGTGCCGATATCCATGCTGGCGGCATGGCCGTAAAGATTGTGCAGCAGCGCCTTGTGCGTGACCGCGACGCCCTGCGGGAAGCGGGTGGAGCCGCTGGAATACTGCAGGTAGCAGATATCCTCAGGATCGGCCTTGGGCAGATCTGCCACCGGTGCCGGGCGCTGGGCCAGCACATCCCAGGGAATGCCTTCGCAGCCCTGCCGCTCTGCCGCCGCGCCAGCCATGTCGGCGATTTCCGGCGGGTAGATCAGCATCTTCGGGTCAGAGCTCTGCAACTGCACCGCCAGCTGGTCGATATAGCTTTCCTTGCCACCGAAGGTGGTGGGCAAAGGCAGTGGTACCGGCCATGCGCCGACATAGGTGCAGGCACAGAACAGCGCCGCGAAATCGGGGCCGGTTTCCGCGATCAGCGCCACCCGGTCAGCCTTACCGATGCCGGCATCGACCAGCCGATATGCCATCTGCATGGCATCCTCGCGCATCTCGGAATAGGGATAGACACGCTGCAGGTCGCCGCGCATGTCATGGAAGTTCAGGCCCTTCTTGCTCCTTGCCGCGTAATCGATCGCGTCATTGAAGGTGGCAAAATCGGCACGAATGCGAGGCAGCTCGCAATCGTTGGGCGTGGGTGTCAGTTCGGTCATAGAAGTAAGGGCAACCCTCATTCTGCGCGCTTCTGTGGCGCATCCCCAAATCCAGAAAGGGGGTATCGGCGCAAGGCCGCCCCCGTGTCAATCTTTCCCATTTGATAGGAAGTGTGGCACGAATAAGGCCAATGGCGGGTAATAGACAAGAGTGTAAGCAGCAAAGGAGGGCAAAAAAGCCTCTCGATCCAGCGCGTTTGCGCGATCTGGCGCTGTCCTATGTCGCCCGATACGCCACCTCTTCGGCCAAGCTGGAGCGTTATCTTGCCCGCAAGCTGCGCGAGCGCGGATGGGATGAAAACGAGCAAGCACGACCCGATATCCAGGGCCTTGTCAGCCGCTATGCGGAACTCGGCTATATCGATGATGAAGGATTCGCCCGCTCGAAAAGCGCCAGCCTGATGCGACGCGGATACGGCAAGCGGCGGGTGGAGCAGGTGCTCGGGCAGGACGGCATCTCCCCGCTCATGCGTGAAGATGTGGCCCCGGCAGAGGCCGAACTGCGCCATGCCGCGCTGGCGCTGGCCAAGAAGCGGCGCTTCGGGCCATTCGGCAGGGAGGCACCCGATCCTGCAAGAAGGGAAAAGCAGGTCGCGGCCATGCTGCGGGCTGGCCACGATCTCGACAGCGCGCGCAAAATGGTTGATGCACAAAGCGAAACCGCGGCCGAGGAATGGGCGCATGAACTGGATGAGGAAATCCCCGATGCAGATTGGTAAGGCGCTGCGCATGGCCAGCATCGCCGTGGCGGCAATGCTGGCGGCCTGCTCCACCCAGGCAGCGACCGAGAACACCGCAGCCCCGGCGCAGGCGGGGGCCGCGGTCCATCCGCAGTCCGGGCTGGAACTCACGGCGCTGACCATCACCACGCAGGAGGGGGCCGAACACGCCTTCACCGTGGAAGTGGCCGCAACGCAGGAGGAACAGCGCCAGGGCCTGATGTTCCGCACATCGATGGGACCGGACGAAGGAATGATCTTCCCTTTCCCGCGCGCGCGCATCGCCAGTTTCTGGATGCGCAACACGGTGATCTCGCTGGACATCATCTTCATCGGCCCGGACGGCCGTATCCTCAATATTGCCGAGAACACCGTCCCCTATTCGGAGGAATCGGTGCGCTCGATCGGCCCGGCGGGCGCGGTTCTGGAACTGAATGGCGGACGCACGGCCGAACTGGGGATCAAGGCCGGCGATCTGGTCGAGTGGTGATCTAGAGGCTTTTCCAAGGCCCCAAAATATACTAACCGCGCCCTCATGAATTTCCTGATGAAGATCTTCACCTGGTGGGACGGCGCCACGATCGGCACGCTCCTGTGGTCTGCGCGCAATGGCGAGCATGTCGGCACCGACGCGCAAGGCAACAAGTACTATCGCTCCAAGAAGGTGAAGGACGGCGGTCGCGAGCGGCGCTGGGTCATCTACGATGGCGCCAATGATGCCAGCCGGGTTCCGGCCGAATGGCACGGCTGGCTGCACGGTTCCTATGACGAACTGCCCGAAAGCCACTTGCCCCCGCCGCGCATCTGGGAAGCCGATTTCACGCCCAACGCCACTGGCACTGCGCAGGCTTATCGCCCGGCCGGCGCCCTGGAACGTGGCGGCAAGCGCGCCCGCGCCACAGGCGATTACGAAGCCTGGACGCCCGACGCGTGAGGCACTTGCGGTTCGCCGCTGCACCCCTCGTGCTGCTTGCCTTGGCAGCTTGCGGTGGCGATGCGCCTGAACCGGAAGCAGAGCAGACGGAAATCCCCGAGGAACTGGCTGGGGAAGCGCTCCCCACGCTTGACGTGGATGGCAGCATCGGCACGCCGCTGGAACAGCGGGTGGCCACGCTGGGGCTGATCAACAAGCGCAACAATATCAGCCGCGATATCGAACTGCGCCCGGGGGAACAGCAGCGGATCGACGATGTCATCATCCGCCTTTCCAGCTGCGAGCGCGCGCCGCCGTGGGAGACACCGCCACTGACCGGCGCTTTCGTGCAGGTGCTGGTGCAGGAGCGCGAGGATGTCGATTCGGAACTTGAATGGAACCGGATATTCTCGGGCTGGCTCTACAAGGAAGCGCCTGCCGTGAACGTGGTGGAACACCCGATCTACGATGTGTGGATGAAGGATTGCGCGATGAGCTTCCCGGGTGAAGAGGAGCCCGCCTCCTCCAGCAACTGAGCATGCGCGGCAGGCAGGTCTGCCGCAAAACCATCGGAACAGGCGCGGGTGAGCAACGCCCCGTATTCATCGCGGGTCACCGTGATCGCCCCCAGCGATTCGAGGTGTTCGGTGATGAACTGGCAATCGAGCAGCCGGTATCCCGCCCGTCGCATCAGCGCCACAAGCCAGGTAAGCGCCACCTTGCTGGCATTGTCCGCGCGGCTGAACATGCTTTCCCCGCAGAACACCCTGTCAAAGCTGACACCATAGAGCCCGCCCACCAGTGCATCGCCCTGCCAGCATTCGATCGAATGGGCATGGGCCGCCATGTGCAGCGCCTTGTAGCTCGCCTCGATCCGTGCGTTGATCCAGGTGTCCGGGTGGTCCTCGCGCGGCTCGGCACAAGCGGCGATAACTCCGGCAAAATCGCGATTGCAGGTAACGGTATAGCGATCCTGCCGGACGATCTTGGCGAGCGAGCGCGACAAGCGGAAGCCATCGAGCGGAAAGATGCCCCGTTCACGCGGTTCGACCCAGAAGATCTCCTCGTCCTCCCGCGAATCGGCCATGGGGAACACCCCGCTGCGATAGGCCAGCAGCAGGGTCTCGACCGGCACGATCTGGGGCAAGGGCGCGTGCATCGCCGCCCTTCTAGCACGTCAATGCATTCTCGTCGCTTGCCATTGATGCCAAGGCGATATAGAGGGCCGGTCCGCTGCAGGGGTGTAGCTCAGTTGGTAGAGCATCGGTCTCCAAAACCGAGGGCCACGGGTTCGAATCCTGTCACCCCTGCCATTTTCCCGGCCGTTGCTGACAAGTCCTGAAGGCCGGGCAAATCCGCCAGCATTGCCAATTGTCTCCGGGCTGGTGAGCCTGCCCCATGAGCATGTTGCAGAAGTTCCGCCACTTTTCCGTTCGTTACGGCGTCCTGCACGCCGCAGCCGCTGGCATCGGACGCAAGAAGTTCGGCGTGTGGAAGCTGGCAGGGCCGCTGGTTTCGCGCGGCTATGCGCGCACCTATTGCCGCAAGGCCGGGCCACGGGGCCTCAACCTGGGTTCGGGATCGAACCTGATCGAGGGCATGCTGAACGTCGATATCGATCCGCGCGCCGATAGCTGGTGCGACCTCACCAGGCCGCTCGCCTTTCCCGACGAAGCCTTCGACGTGATCTTTTCCGAAGAAGTGCTGGAGCATGTGGACGAGGTGCAAGGCGCTCGCCTGCTGGCGGAATGCTGGCGGGTGATGAAGCCCGGCGGTCGCATACACATCGCCACGCCCGGCCTGGATTACTTTGCCGCCCGCGTGGCGGAGAAGGACCCCGAGGGCGAGGCGATAAACGCGATCTTCTATGAACACGGCCACCGCTTCATCTATTCGCAGCAGCGGCTGGAGAAGGCCCTGTCATCAGCCGGCTTCGCTGGCGTGACCTTCTATGGCTAAAAGGATCCCGCAGCCCTTCTGGGCCAGCATGACAGCCATGCCGACCGCTTCGATCACGATCCGGCCATCTCGCTTTATGTCGAGGCGTCAAAGCCCGGCAGCGGTGCCCAGACGCAAGCCTTCAAGGCGCGGGGACAAGTGAAGGGAGCGCGCCGCGACACGCTCCCTCCTCGCCATTCTTAATACTCTTCGGGCTCTTCCGGCGTATCGGCATGGTGGTCCGGCCCGGCCTTGCGGTCGCCCTTGGCAAGTTTGAACACCACGCCGGACAGCAGCGCGAGCGCGAGCAGGTTGGGCAGGGCCATAGCGGCATTGGAGATATCGCCCAGGCGCCAGACCAGCGTCAGGTCCTGCGAACTGCCGATGAAGATCACCACGCACCACAGCACGCGCCAGATCATGTGCAGCACCTTTTCCCCGCCGCGGGTCGAGCCCGGCACACGGTCGTAGATGAAGGTGATCGCCCGCTCGCCATAATAGGACCAGGTGAGCAGCGTGGTGAAGACGAACAGGATCAGCGCCAGCGAGGCGACCAGCGTTCCCAAGGGCACAGAGGCGATCTCGAACGGGAAAGCCGCCGCAAAGGCACCGCTGGTCATCGCGAAGCCTTCAAGGTCGGAATTCCACGCATGGCGCACAGCCTCGCCGCCAGCGGTGAAATTGCCCTCCACCGTCAGCATGACCAGCGCGGTCATGGTGCAGATCACGATGGTATCGATGAAGGTGCCCATCATCGCCATGCGGCCCTGCTGTTCGGGATCGTCCGTCTGGGCGACGGCGTGCGCGATGGGGGTGGAACCCTGCCCGGCCTCGTTCGAGAACAGGCCGCGCGCCACGCCGGCACGGATCGCCAGCATGATCGCCGCGCCGACAAAGCCGCCGGTGGCAGCCTGAGGATTGAAGGCACCGTGGAAGATCAGGCCGAAGGTTTCCGGCAGATCGCCGAAGTTCAGGATCAGCGCGACGATGGCCATGACGATATAGGCCGCCGCCATGATCGGCACGATCTTTTCCGCCACATTGCCGATCGACTTGATGCCTCCGATGATGACGATGAACACCAGCACGGCGGTGATCAGGCCGCCCAGCCATTCCTCGATGCCGAACAACTCGTTCATGCCGTCTGCCACGGCGTTTGCCTGGATCGAATTGCCCGTCACCAGCGCGGAGAAGAGCGTGCCGATGCAGAACAGGATCGCCAGCCAGGTCCACTTCGGGCCAAGGCCGATCATGATGTAGCTCATCGGGCCGCCGCGATAGACGCCGTCACTGGTCTTTTCGCGATAGCGGATCGCCAGCGAGCCTTCGGCAAAGGCCAGCGCCATGCCGATCAGCGCGGTGATCCACATCCAGAAGATCGCGCCCGGACCGCCCAGCGCGATGGCCGTGGCCACGCCCGCAAGGTTGCCGGTACCGACCTGGCCGGAAAGCGCGGTGGAAAGCGCGGCAAAGGGGCTGATTTCGCCCGATCCCGATCCCTTGCGACCCGTGAACAGCCCGGCGAACGCGCTGCCCAGCTTGCGCAGCGGGTAGAACTTCAGGCCGATCATCACATAAAGGCCGATGCCCAGGAGGATGATCGTCATCGGGGGAAGCGGCTGGCCGTTTATGGAGAGCCACGACAGCGTTTCGCCGTTCCACGTGCCTCCCCAGATGAAGTCGGAAACATTGGTAACGTGGTCGATCAGCCCGACCGATTGTTGTGCCTTTGCCAAGTGGCAACCCCCTCAGATAGGATCCCGTCAAGCAGCGAAGGCTATAGCCGAGCCGCACGGCTGGCCAGTCCCAATGTTGCAATTGCAACCAGCCCGGTTTTCGCCCGCCGATTTCCCAGTCTTGCCAAGGGCTCGCATGCATCCTAAATACGCCGGTGTCTTCCGAAATCGGAGAATCACAGCCCCTCCCGATCACATGATCGGGGCGGCGATGGTCCTATGGCGAAAGACGAAACAGGTTTTACGCTGGCAAGCTGAAGGCAAGAGCGATGGCGAAAGAAGGCAAGACGAGTCCCGGCGAATTCATCCGCCAGGTGCGGTCGGAAACGTCCAAGGTCGTATGGCCCACCCGTGAAGAGACGATCCGCACGGCGATCTTCGTTTTCATCATGATGCTGATCCTCTCGCTGTTCTTCCTCGCGGTGGATTCGACATTCAGCGCAGTCGTCAGCTGGCTGCTCGAGCTGGCCTGACCGCTTGCTCACGCAATTCAAGACACAGAGAGAGATTTCAGATGGCCCGCTGGTACATCATCCATGCTTATTCCGGCTTCGAGAACAAGGTCCGCGATTCGATCCTGGCAGAGGCGGAGCGCCTGGGCCTGTCCGAAGGCGTGGAAGCGGTGGAAGTCCCCACCGAAACCGTGACCGAAGTGAAGCGCGGCAAGAAGGTGCAGGTCGAACGCAAGTTCATGCCCGGCTACGTGCTGGCCAAGCTGAACATGACCGACGATATCTATCACCTGGTCAAGAACACCCCCAAGGTCACCGGCTTCCTGGGCACCAACAACAAGCCGCAGCCGATCTCCGAAAAGGAAGCGGCGCGCTATTTCGGTGGCGTGGAAGAAGCCAAGTCCGCACCGAAGAAGGAAATCCACGTCGATTACGAGATCGGCCATTCCGTCAAGGTGCTGGAAGGCCCCTTCGCCAGCTTCAACGGCCTGGTGGAAGAACTCGATTTCGACAAGGCCAAGGTCAAGGTCTCCGTCTCGATCTTCGGCCGCGCCACCCCGGTGGAACTGGACTTCGAGCAGGTCGAACTGATCAAGTAAGTCCGGGCGCTCACGCGCTACGCAACAAAAGGGCATCCGGTGCGAACCGGGTGCCGTTTGTCTGTTAAGGCAGCGCGGCGCTCCTGGGCGCGAAGCTGCGCAAACAGCGAAAGTGCCTCGTCGAGGAGCGCCGAGTTTTCGGCCGCATCGGCCACCTTCGGAATGGGGCGGACCAGAGCCCGGGCATCGCTGCTGGCGGCATCGTCTGCCGGAAGGCCCAGCATCGTCCACAGCGCGTGCGGATCAAAGCTGCCGGTAAAAGCTTCCATCCCGATGAGCTCGCATGCTTCTTCACCTGCAAGGTGGCGATACGCGGCGATCCAGTAGGCCAGCCAGTAATCGAGGGTGAGCGGATCATGGCTTTCGATCACCTGTTCCATTCCCTCGAACAGGATGGGCTTGTGATCCGCGCCGAATTCGAAATGGCCGATATCGCGCACATAGCGGCGAGCAAAGGCGCTTTGTGCATGGGTTTCCAGTGCCAACTGATGTTGGCGCAGCAGCGACTTTGCCTGTGCCAGCGGATCGCGCAAAGGCACCAGGAAGCGCGCATCGGGAAAGGCCTTCGCGAGCCCCGCGATACGCGCGATATTGGCGTTGTTCTTGGAAAGGTAGCGCGGCGCTTCCCCCGCCTCGCCTCCGCGCGAATGGATCAGCGCCTGCATGTGATGGCGCAGCGCCCTGGTGAAACCTTCCGGCAGATCGCCCCATGGGGTGATGCCGCGCTCGCTGTAATGCTCGGGGAAATGGCGCAACCAGAGCACTTCCTCGAAGGCCTCCGGACTGTCGACACTGACCAGTAGCCCATCCTTGTGCGCGCGTTCCTTGGCGGCCTGCTTCACCTGGAACCGGCCGGACAGCTTGCGCCACATGACGGGCGAGAGGACGAAGGGCATGTCGCGGTAGCTGTGCGTCACCAGCGAACGGTGGCGGGCAAGCACTTCCAGCAGCAGCGTGGTGCCCGCGCGCGGCAGCGAGGTGACGAAGATCGGCGCGCCCATGGCCTGGGCCGCAATCGCAGACCCGTGCATCTGCGCTTCCATGTCGCACAGCATGTCCTGCGGCACGCGCGCACCGACAGCGAGCTTGTGTACCGCGCGGTCTGCGAAGCTGTAATCCTCCAGCGCCATGTCAGGCAGCAACTGCCTTGCGCGAACGCATGGCAATGCCGATGGCGGCGAACACCGCCACGGTGGCAAGGATCACGTCCAGCCGCAGCGAGAAGGCGATGAACGCGTCGAATGTCAGCACGCCTGCCAGCTGGGCCAGCTAGGCGGGCACGACGGCAACGCCGACGCACAGGGCCAGCCCCGCGGCCAGCGATACCGCATTGCCCAAGGCCTTGATGTAACCTGCGCGCAGCGCGGCTTCCTTGGCATCGTCATCCATGTCGGCATTGCTGACTACAGCGAAGCTTTCCTGCATGCCGGATAGCGTGGCGCGCGTGGCAGGCCAGACTTTCAGCCCCACGAATACCGCCGCCAGCAGCACACAGCTGAGGCAATAGATGCCGATCATGGCCATGATCCCGGCTTACTCGCCCGGATTGGCCTGTTCCGGCCCGTTCTTGGCGCGCATCTTCTTCAGCATGCGCTTGGCCGGATACCACACGAAGCCCAGCACCATCAGCAGCACGACGCCGATGAAACTGAGGATCGAACCGATTGCCGAAAGGCCGGCGCCTGCGCCCATGTAGGCCTGGGCCGGCACAGCCGTTGCCGCGAGCAGCAGAATGGCAGCCACGCGGGCGGCGGAAGGAATGGTCAGCTTGGGCATGTGAGAGCCTCCTTTGCAAAGTAATCAGCGGGAATGCGCCGCGCATCGGCGAACAGGGCTGCGGCTTCATCGTCATAGGCCTGGCGGTAATCCCACGCGATTGCGCCATCCGGGGTGACTTCGAACACCCGCCCCGCGATTGATTCCGCGATCAGCCTGTTCCCGTTGGGAAGAGCTTGGTGGGTACCCACTATGAAAGAATTAAACCTGTCGGCTTCGCCCACCGGGTTGACGGTGGTGGTCTCCCCCGTCGCCGGGTCGAAACGCAGGATACGGCTGCCAGTGACGTGGCGGCCGACCATCTGCGCGCGATTGTCGAAGATCTCGATCAGGCCATCGGGCGTGATGTCCGGATCGTGCTGGCGCACCCACGGCCCCTGCTGGTGCCATTTCAGGTGCCCGTCATCCTTGTCGAGGATCGCCAGCATGTGCATTTCGCGCAGGGAAACCAGGATGTCGCCGGCTTCCACCCCGTCGATGCGCGCGGCAAGCGCCGGGGTCACTTCCTCGATGTCGTTGAGGTGGACAGGGTCTGCCGGGACATCGGTGAGCGAGGCGTAGAGCGCATGGTCCAGCTCTGCCTCGTACACCGCCGCGACGACCGAGAATTCCTTCAGCACGTTGCCTTGCGGGTCCACCAGCAGGGCGGAATTGTTGTAGCTCTTCGACATGGAATCGCCGCTCAGGGCGATGATGTCCGCCGCACTCATGCCGGTGGGCAGGTATTTCTCCGGCGTGTCCTCGGGCGCGATCACCCCGGGAATCCAGTAATTGCCGTCCATCGTCGGCGTTACCGAATGGTGCGTGGGCCGGTCACTGCGCCAGACGAGGTTGGAACAGGCATCCAGCCGCGCTGCGCCCAGCTGCCCGAAATTGAGGATGATCGAACCGTCTTCCAGCGGCTCCATGCCCTGTATGAAATAGTGCAGCGGCGACTTGGGAACCTGTGTTGCGGGGAAGACTTCGTCCGCATCAGGCCAGATGGCGAAGAAATCCGCCGTCCAGCGGTGCAGTTCCTGCCCTTCGGCATCCAGCAGGCGGACCTGCTTGCCATCGGCAAAGATGCCCTGGACCAGCGTATGGCCGGGCTCCATCGCGTCCTTGTCGCTGCTGACAAGGCCTGAGTCCTCGTAAACCAGCGGTCCCAGGATATGGGGGCGCTCCTGGAACTGTTCGCGCACCAGCATGACGCTAGCCTTCGCCCCATCTGCCAGCATGGTGAAGGGCTGCGCGCCCAGGGCACCGAGGATGCCGCCCGCCATCAGCGTGGCAAGCAGGGGAAACAGGCGGCCAGGCAGCCCCTTTTCCTCATCCCTTGCATCTGAAATTTCGGACATTCCTTCGCTCCATGTCTGTGGGCGAAGCTCTAAAGGGAGATGGTTAACAAATTGCCACGCAAGTTCCCGGAAGGCCCGGCCTGCCGGAAGCGAGGCAAAAGCCTTGCGATTCGCCCGGCTTTCGACTAGACGCGCGCCTTCCCGAGAGGGAATCCATGCGGGAGGCTCTTGCAGCAAGGGCCGCCAACACCGCTTACCATGCCCCCGGACGCGTTCCGGGGAACAGTGAGAAAGGAATGGTCATATGGCCAAGAAGATTGACGGCTATATCAATCTGCAGGTGCCTGCCGGCACTGCAACCCCGTCCCCGCCGATCGGCCCTGCGCTGGGCCAGCGCGGCGTGAACATCATGGAGTTCTGCAAGGCATTCAACGCCGCCACGCAGGATCTCGAAAAGGGTGCGCCGATCCCGACCAAGATCACGGTCTATGCGGATCGCAGCTTCACCTTTGAAACGAAGACTCCGCCCGCCAGCTACATGATCAAGAAGGCCACCAAGCTGAAGTCCGGTTCCAAGGAACCCGGCAAGTCGGTTGCCGGCCAGATCAAGCAGAGCCAGATCAAGGAAATCGCCGAGGCCAAGATGAAGGACCTCAATGCGAACGACATCGACCAGGCGATGAAGATCATTGCCGGTTCCGCCCGTTCGATGGGCATCGAAGTGGTGGAGGGCTAAGCACATGGCAAAGCTGACCAAGAAGCAGAAGACCGTCGCCGCTCTCGATTCCGAGAAGCTGTACACGGTGGACGAAGCTCTCGCCGTGCTGCGCGAGCACAAGGCCAAGTTCGACGAGACCGTTGAAGTGGCGATGAACCTGGGCGTTGACCCGCGTCACGCAGACCAGATGGTCCGCGGCATGATCTCGCTGCCCTCCGGCACCGGCAAGACCGCCAAGGTCGCCGTGTTCGCCCGTGGCGAGAATGCCGACAAGGCGCTGGCCGCCGGCGCCGACAAGGTCGGTGCGGAAGATCTGATGGAAGACATGCAGGCAGGCAACCTCGATTATGACCGCGTGATCGCCACGCCGGACATGATGGGCGTGGTCGGCCGCCTGGGCAAGGTGCTGGGCCCCAAGGGCCTGATGCCGAACCCCAAGCTGGGCACCGTCACTCCCAACGTGGAACAGGCCGTCAAGGACGCCAAGGGTGGCCAGGTCGAATTCCGCGTCGAGAAGCAGGGCATCATCCACTCCGGCATCGGCAAGCTGTCGTTCAAGGACGAAGACCTGAAGGCCAACTTCAAGGCGCTGACCGAAGCCGTGGTGAAGGCCAAGCCGTCGGGCGCCAAGGGCAAGTATGTGCGCAAGGTCTCGCTGACCTCCTCCATGGGCCCGGGCCTCAAGGTGGACCTGTCGGAAATCGAAGGCGCATAAGCCGCCTCGATCCAGGATAATCGAAAAGGGGCCGGTGGAGCGATCCGCCGGCCCCTTTTTCGTGCGGCCAGCCGAACCCGGTGTCGAGCCCTAGAGCTTGCGCTCGATCTCCAGGTAGCTGCGCGGGATACGCAGGGCTGCTGCGGCCTCGCGCGTTTCCTTCAGGAACAGCAGCAGCGCCGCCATCAGCAGGGTGATGGCCAGGATGAACACGCCGGCAGCAACGGGGTTGAGCCCGAGATGGGCGAATTCCTCGAGGAACAGCAGCGCCACGGTCGTGCCGATGCAGACGCCGGACATCACCAGCAGCAGGATCGCCCGGTTGAGCAGCGCCAGCCGCGCATCGGCCATGCGGATCTCGCGCACCACGGCATCGTGCTCATCCCCTTGCGTCTCGCCATAACGGGCCTGCAGCACGCGAGCGCGATCCACCACGCGGCCAAGGCGGGCGGAAAGGATGTTCATGATCGAACCGATCGCCACCAGCACGAAGACCGGCGCAAGCGCTAGCTGGATCGTCTGGGCAATCATCGTGGGCATGGGACGGGTTCCTACTGGTTGGCAGCGCCTTTGAGCTTGCCGACCTTCTGCGCGCCTTCCATCGTGGTGACCAGTATTTCATCACCATCGACGATCACGGCCACGTCCGACAGGCCGATCACGGAGATGCGCGGGCCGTCGCTCTGCGCAAGGATATTGCGGCAATCGACCAGTTCGACATTGCCGGAAACGCGGTTGCCATCGGCATCGCCGGTGCGGGCATCGCGCAAGGCCTGGAAATTGCCGATGTCGGACCAGCCCATGTCCACCGGCACCATGGCGGCCCGATCGGTGTTCTCCATCACAGCATAATCGATGGAGTCACCCTTGATCGCGGAAAAGCTGTCCGCATCGGGATGGAAACGGCACCCTTCGCTGCGTCCTGCCGCGACGGCTGCCTCCACACCGGCCGCAATATCCGGCCTGTGGCGACGCAATTCGTCCATGAAACTAACGGCACGGAAGGCGAAGATCCCGCCGTTCCAGCTGTATCCGCCGTCTGCAAGAAAGCCCTTCGCAGTCTCGAGGTTCGGCTTCTCGACAAAGCGATCCACCTTGAAACCGCCTTCCAGCGGATCGCCGCGCCTGATGTAGCCAAAGCCTGTTTCGGGCGATTGCGGGGCGATGCCGAAGCTCACCAGCCAGCCATTTCGAGCCAGTTTCGCAGCAGCGGAAGCAGCCTCGCAGAAGGCGCGGCCATCGGCAATGTGGTGATCGCTGGGACACACCAGCATCACCGCGTCTTCGGGCAGGCGCGCGGCTGCCAGGGCGATGGCGGCGGCGGTGTTCTTCGCTGCCGGTTCCACGATGATCCCGGCTTGGCGTGCATCACCCAACTGGCTTTCCACCAGCGGCAAGTGCGCTGCGCCGGTGACCACGGTAACCGGCGCAAATCTTGCGCTGTCAGCGCAGCGATCCAGCGTCGCTTCGAACAGCGTGCGTTCCCCCACCAGCGGCAGGAAGGGCTTGGGCTTGTCCTTGCGGCTGCTGGGCCACAGGCGCGTGCCGCTTCCCCCGCACAGGATCACCGGATGGATGCTGCTCATTGTTCCTCTCTAGGCTTCATGCGCCAGCCTCTTAACCGCAATATGGTTAACGCCGGAAGAAGTCCTGCCGCCAGCCATAGCGCGCAGGCACCGGATTGCCGAGTGCATCGATTGCCGGATTGAAGCGGATACGCTCGATCACCAGCGGGCAGACCAGGGCATTGGTGGCAGGGTCCGGGCCCGGGTTGCGCACGCTGCAATCGGATGCCCGGCCATCGACCCCCACGGTGAAGACCACGGTGACGGACGTGCCATCGCGCACCTGCCGCCCGCCTTCGGGAATGGGAAAGTCGCGGGCGGAATCGATACTGCCCGATTTGACCGAAGGCCCGCTGACAGGCACGCCGCCCCGCCCTTGCCCTGACCGGCCACTGCCGGTGCCGAAACCTTCGCCCGCTGCGCCCGTGCCATCGCCCGTGTCAGTCGCGCCGGCAGCATTCTGCGTTCCGGTGGAAGCGGCGCGCGGGATGGGTGTGGGGCTGGGCGAGAGGTTTTCGGGTGCTGCCTGCTCGCGCGCCTGCGCATCGCGGCCGGCTTCTGCTGCTGCGCCTTCATCCGGGTTTTCGTTGAGCACCGGCTCCGGCTCGTTCTCCGGCTCTTCGCGCGTGGTGACGATCACCGTGATCTGCGATTGGGCGCGCTCCACCACCTGCGCGGTGAAATCGGGCGCAAGCAGGCGCATCAACAGCGCGCCCACGGCCAGGTGGCCAAGGATAACCAGAGCCAGCAACCACCAGCGTGGCCGGCGGCGCGGGTTGTATTGCCCCCGGGACCTGCCCCTTGGTGCTGCGCCTGTCATTGTCGCTGCCTCTCCTTCCAGCGGCGTTTCCTGCCCTGAATGCCCTTGAAGTGGCAATCCTAACAGCGCATAGTCATATTCGGGATCGCCGGCGCGCTTGGCCTCTTGCGGAGAGAGCGCCGCCCATGCGGCTTCGGCTTCTTCGGCGCTGCGCTGCTGGGCAGCTGCAGGCGTGGCGATCTGTGCGGCCACACCGGCGGCCAGCGCCAGGATGATGCGGCGGTGCCATTGCAGGCGGTTCATTGTCACAATTTCCCCCAAGTCGCAGGAATTACGGTCCTGTGCTTAGAGGGGATCGCCGCCCGCGACCGCTTACAAGCAATGTTTCAGCTATGACATAGGTTGTTAGTTTCGCGTTGTTTCAGGGATTTCCGCCTGATTATCGCTTTCTTTCATCCTGTCGCCGCCCACCGCCAGATAGGCATGGCCAGCCCGATGCAAACCGTTATAATTGGTAACCATTGGACGGAGGAAACGGGAACATGGGGAAGAAGCCTTTCAGCTTCACGCGGCGACAGGCGATGGGCGCAATGGGCACGGCGGCGCTGGCCGTAACGCTGCCGGGCTGCGCAAGGCAGGACGCTGCCGGCAATGGCGGTGGCGCCCCTCCGGAGAAACCCAACTTCCTTTTCATCATGGCCGATGACCTGGGATATGCCGACCTGTCCTGTTACGGGCGGCAGGAATATGAAACGCCCGTGCTGGACGCGCTGGCCGCGCAAGGCATGCAGTTCATGCATGGCTATGCCAATTCGGCAGTCTGCTCGGCCACGCGCACGGGCCTGATCACCGGCCGATACCAGTATCGCATCCCGGTTGGCCTGGAAGAACCGCTGGGCCGCCCGGGCATCGGGCTGGACCCTGCCCATCCCACCCTGCCTTCGCTGCTCAAGCAGCTGGGCTATCACACCGGCCTGGTGGGCAAGTGGCACCTGGGCGGCCTGCCCGATTTCGGCCCGCTGAAGAGCGGCTATGACGAATTCTGGGGCAATCGCGGTGGCGGCGTGGACTATTTCACCCATGAAGTCTTCGGCAATCCCGACCTGTGGGATGGCGAAGTGCAGGTGGAGGAGATGGGCTATTACACCGACCTGCTGGCTGACCGTTCGATCGAGTTCCTCGACGGGCGCGCCGCGGAACCGGGAAAGCCGTGGCTGCTCTCGCTGCATTTCACCGCCGCGCACTGGCCGTGGCAGGCCAATGACGAGAAGGGCCGTGCCGAAAGCGCCCGCATCGCCGCGCAGCAGCCGGGCGAAGGTTCGGGCATCCTGCATTATGACGGCGGCGACATGGAAACCTATGCCGGGATGGTCACCAGCCTCGACATGAACATCGGGCGCGTCCTTGACCACCTTGCCTCGCTGGGCATGGAACAGGACACGGTGGTGGTCTTCACGTCGGACAACGGCGGGGAGCGCTTCAGCCACAACTGGCCCTTCACCGGCATCAAGACCGAGCTGCTCGAAGGCGGCATCCGCGTGCCGTTCATCGTCAAGTGGCCGGGCCTCGCAGAGCCGGGCTCCACCAGTGACACGCCCGCCCTGTCGATGGATTTCCTGCCCACCTTCCTCGCCGCCGCCGGGGGCGCACCGCACCCGGACTATCCGACTGACGGAATGGACCTTGCACCGGTGCTGCGCGGGGAGGAAACGCCGGACCGCACGCTGTTCTGGCGTTTCTGGAACAAGGACCAGAAGGCGGCTCGCCACGGCCGGTACAAATACCTGAAGATCAACGACAACGAATATCTGTTCGACATCGTGGCGGACCCGCTTGAACGCGGCAACCTGAAGGACCGGATTCCGGACAAGTTCGCCGAGCTGAAGGCCGCGCATGATAGCTGGAACGCCGAGATGCTGGCTGATCCCAACGCCGCCAGCTTCGGCTGGACCCCGCAGCAGCTGGCAGATCATTACGGCTGGAACGACTGATCGCAGGGCCGATCAGGCGGAGGTGAGGCGCTCCACCAGCCAGTAGCTTGCGGTGATCCCGAGGCCGTAGGCGGCCAGCTTCTGCAGGGACGCGGCCTTCGCCGCCACCGGCTGCACGCGACGCGCAACCTGCCATGCCGCAAACAGCACGCCGGCAAAGATCACCTGCCCGACCTCGATCCCGATGTTGAAGGCGAACAGCGCCGTCAGAAGCCCTTCATCGGGCAAGCCGATCTCGCGCAGCACGCTGGCAAAGCCGAAACCGTGGAGCAGCCCGAAACTGGCCGCCACGGCCACGGGCCTGCGGAATGTCAGGCTGTCGCGATTGCCGCGCGCGATTTCCACGGCGAGAAACACGATCGACAAGGCGATCACCGCTTCCACCGCCCGGATGTTGAGCTGCACGAGGTCCAGCGCGGCCAGAGCCAGCGTGATCGAATGGGCTCCGGTGAAACCGGTCACGGTCACCAGGATGCGCCGCCATGTACCCGCGATGATGATCAGCCCGGTCACGAACAGCAGGTGGTCGATGCCTTCCCAGATGTGCTCGAACCCCAGCTTCACGAACTCGCCAAAGGTGCTCGCACGGCCCGCTTCCTCGGGTGCGGGAATATGGAGAATATCCTCACCCGGTTGCAGCAGCAGCGTTTCCACCGGATTGCCGCCAGCGCGGACGCGGGCGATCGTGGCAAGGCCGGGATTCGCCACCGTGTAGTCTATGGCAATCTCCCTTCCGGAAATTCCGCGATCGCAAGCCCATTCCTGCTGCCGCCAATGGCCCAACGCGTCCGACCATTGCCGCGTCTGCTCGCCCGCTGCGCAACCTTGCGGCGCATGAAGCTCGGGGATGAACCCGGCCTCGACATTGGCCGGGATTTTCCATTTCACCTCGAAAATGCCTGCGTCCTGTTCGGTCAGCGTGATGATCAGCGGGCGGTTGTCATCCGCCTGCGCCGGGATCGCCAGCAGTGCACACAAGATCGCAAGACAGGCGAGCAGGAGGCGCATCAATCGGCTGTTCCCGCCTCGTCGCGCACTTCGTAGTTCTCCAGCAAGCGATCGATCGCCGCCAAGGCGCTCTGCGCGCGGGCATCGGCAAGGGCATCCTGCGCCACGCGTCCGGCGATCTCTTCAAACTCCGGCACGCGGGGAGCATTCCTTTCCGTCAGGCCGACCACATGCCAGCCATACCGGCTGCGGAGCGGGCCTTGCCATTCCTCGCCCGGCTCCAGCTCGAACAGCGCCTGCGCAAAGTCCTCGCCGAATTGCCCGGCGATCTCGCGCGCAGCGGCATCGGCATAGTTCAACTGGTAGAGGAAGCGATCGCCGTAGCGGCCCGCTTCACCGAAGGAGGCATTGGCACGCATCTCGGCAAGGGCTGCCCGCGCATCAGCCTCTGCCCCCGGGCCTCGCCGGTCGGTAGAAAAGAAGGCATGGCTGAAGCTGACCCGCGCGCCTTCGGCATAGCGCGCCCGGTTCGCCTCGAAATAGGCGCGCACGTCGCCTTCGGTCAGTTCGATATCGGATGCCTCTTCCTCGGCCAGCAGCAGGCGCATCTGCTGCACCACGCGCTGCTTCACCATCGGGTCCGCCTCCGCAAGGCCCAGTGCCTGCCCTTCACGATAGAGCGCTTCGGTCACCGCAGCATCGCGCACCAGCTGGGCGCGCTCTTCGGCGCTCATGCCCGCCAGCAGTTCGCGGAATCCCTCTTCGTCATAAAGCTGCGCGCGGCGCTGGAGGTGGTCGATCAGTTGCGCCTCGCCGATGGTGATCACCCGGCCGGCCTCGGGCGCAGGCCAGATCCAGCTGGCCAGCACGAAGAGCAGGGCCCCGAGGCCAAGGAAATGGACCAGCGGCTCCCTGAGCCATGCAATCAGCTTCACGGCATGTACCACACGGGCGAGGACCAGGCGCGTTCCTGGATCGTGGGCGGGATGTCGATCGTGGCAAGGTCGATCCCCATCGCCAGCGCATCGAACACGTGCTGGCGCGGAGTGGGGATCTGCAACACGCGCACATAGTAGAAGGCACGCTCGGCAGGATCGAAATCGGTATCGGTCCAGACGGTCGCCAGTTCAGCCTTGCCGATGGTTTTGGTATAGCGCGCGGTGGCGAGGTCCACCGTGTTGCCCACCGCAGGCAGGCTGCCATCGGCGCGCATCCTGCGATTGCCGCTCCATGCCACGTTGAACACCTTTTCATGCAAGGTGCCGTCTGCCGCGAGCCAGCCCTTCACCACCTGCACCCGGTCAAGGTTGGCGCCTTCGGGGTCCATCGCCGCCTGGATCATCAGGCGCGGTGCACGGCCATCCGAACGGGCAAGCGTGCCGCCCATCGGCACGCCCATGCGGTAGCCGCGATCCGCGAAGTCTGCCCGCGCCGCGTCAGCGGCTTCGAAGCCATAGCCTGCGAACACGCGCACCCGCATGCGCGGGCCGGTGGTGCCGTATACCTCCTTGCGGCGGAAGGCGGCGAAGATCGACTGCCGGTCATTGCGGTCCGCCCATACACCGGCAAGACCGCCTGCGCTCATCTGCACATTGGGGAAGATGCCCGCCAGCGCATCAGGACCGACACGCTCTGCCGGGCGGAAATCCTCCGCCATTTTGCCGAGGAAACTGTCCTCCTCCACCGAGGCGAAGCCGGTGTGGGAATCGCTCGCCGCGATCATGCCGAACTGGAACGGATTGCGCCCGATCCGCGCGGCTTCGGCCAGTCCGCGCAGGTATGCGCCGCGCACGTAGGAGCCTTGCGATGCCTCGGTCGGCTGGCCGGACAAGAGCATGTTGCGCAGTTCGAAATTTGCGAATTCGTCAGTCGTAGAAAACACCGGGTGGGTTTCGGACGTGCCCTTGTACTGGCTCACCTCCACCACCGGCTCCCACATGCTGCGGCGCTCGGCATAGGCAGCGGTAAAGGGATTGCCGTCCGAATCCTCAAGTCCGAACATCAGCCCGTCGGACAGGTTGGAATTGTGCGGCATGGCCACGAAATCGGCCCCCGTGCGCGCCCTTGTCTGTTCGAAGAAGGACCACAGGTCCTCCGGCCGGTCGGACTGGTAATAGCTGAAGGGCAGGAACTGGCGCGCCACATCGCCATCCACGTCGGTCATCACGATGCGGTGGAGGTTGCGGGTATTGGGAGTGGAGGACCATTCCCAGCCGATGATCGCGGTGAAGGTGCCGGGAAAATTGTGCCGTTCGGCAGCGGCGACCTGCGCATCCCAGCTGACCTGGCGGTTCTCGTCGGTAAGGAACTCGCTGAAATAGGCTGCGCGGTCCGCTTCCGCCTGGTCGAACCCCATCATTGCCGTGCTGAAGGCCGCGCCGCCCTGCTCTGCCAGGATGCGGGCAAACCGGCTGCCCAGCACCGTGTCCACCACGCGCGGATCGCCTGCCTCTATACGCGGCGAAATGCCGAGGTTTTCGGCATGGTCGGACATGACGAGGAAATCGAGCGGACGGTCGATCTGCACCCGCTGCCCGGTCTTGGGAAAGACCACCGGGATCCCGCGGGCGAAGCGATAGGCGCTGTCGATATCCGCGCTGGCGAGGCCGGTGGCAAAGGCATCCACCGAATTGCGCGAATGGACATGCGTATCGCCCCACAGGAGCACGCGGTCCGATTCCGGCAGCGGGTCTGCGGGGGTGACGCCAGTGACCGCGATATTCTGCGCCAAGGCGGTGGGCGCTTCCTCCCCCTGGCTGCAGGCCGCAAGCGAAAGCGCGGCGACGGAGGCGAGAAGGAAGCGGGCTTGCATTACGATTGAGCTCCCGCCGGGGTGTAATAGACCGGCGATGTCCAGGCCCGTTCCTGCAGCCACGGCACGGTATTGTCCGTCAGCGGGATGCCGCTGGCGACTGACAGGTAGGTGGCCCAGCGCGGCGTGGGAATCTCGATCACGCGGGCATAGTAGAAGGCACGCTGCGAGGCATCGAAATCGGGATCGGTCCAGCTGGCGAACAATTCCGGCGCGCCGATCGTGTTCTCGTAGGTCGCGGTCGACGCATCCACCGTATTGCCCACGGCAGGGAGCCGCCCATCCGCACCCGGCGTGCGGTCACCGCTCCAGGCGACATCGTAGATCCGCTCATAGCTCCGGCCGCCGTCGCGCCAGACCTTGATGATCTGGATCCGGTCGAGGTGGCCGGAATTGGGATCCTTGGCAGCTTGCACAAGGAAGCTGGGACCGGTCGCGCCGGCAGCAGGCTGCGCAAGGTTGCCGCCCATGGGCACGCCCCAGCGATAGGCCTGCGTTGCCCAGTCCGGCGCATTGGCGAAGCCGGAGGGATCGCCCCAGCCGGCGAACAGCCGCACCCGCATGCGCGGGCCGGAAGTGGCGAAGGTCTCGCGCCGCTGGAAAGCAGCGAAGAGGGATTCGCGCGTGTTTTCCTCCGCCCACACACCAGTGAGGCCGGCAGCGGACAGATTGGCGAGCGGGCTGCCCAGCACCGGTGAGAGGTCGTTGATGATCCACGCGGCATTGGCGTGGTTGTCGGACAGGCCCAGGGCACCGGGGTAATTGTCCTCTTCGGTGGAGGATGCCCCGGAATGATAGTCCGATGCCCCGACAAAACCCTGCTCGAACGGGTTCACGCCCAGCGCCTCTGCCAGTTCCATCCCGCGCGCCAGGCCCGACCGGACATAGCCGCCGGCAAGGTCGCCGTCAGACGGCAGCAACTCGAAATCGGCAAACTCGTCATCCGGCGAAAGCTCGGGCCGGGTCTCGCTGGTGCCCTTGATCTGGCTGATTTCCACCAGCGGCTCGTTCGCCCTGCGGCGCGCGGCATAGTCCGCGCTCATCGGCTGGCCATAGGTATCGAGGAAGCTGTAGGCCTGCCCGCCCGAAAGGTTGGTGTTGTGCGGGATCATCACGCTGTCGATGCCGTTGGCGCGATTGTCCTCGGCATAGGCCCAAAGCGCTTCGTGGTGCAGGCTGTCCGTCGCACCGAAAGGCATGGCGGGATAGGTTGGCCCGCGGAAGATCACGTTGCGATGCATGTGTCCGGCAGAAGCCGCATTGCCGTATGTCGGCGAATATTCGAAGGCCACGAAGGCAGTGAACTTGCCCGGATCATTGTGTCGCTCGGCAGAGGCGATGATGTCCTGCCATGCCTGGTAGGTGCGGTTGGGATTGGTGAGACCGGGCGTGTCATTGCCGCGCAGTCCGCCAACGGCAATGCCGAACAGCTCCATCATGGTGTCGCCGCCCTCATGCGCGATCAGGCGCTTCCATTCATCCTCGTCGATCGGCGGGGCGATATCGCCTGCCATCGCCGAACGGACATTGCCCAGATATTCGGCATGATCGGTGACGGCGAGGAAATCGAGCGGCGCAGTGCGCCGGATCATCCGGCCCAGGTAATCGATCTGCTCGCCCTTGGCGTACATGTAGGCATCATCGGGCGTGGTGTTGGTCTTGGCTGCCGCCGCATCGAGCGAATAGCTGGTGTGCAGGTGGAGATCGCCGAAGAAGACCTGCCGCTCGCCCGTGTTCAGCAGGCTGGGCGTTTCGTCCCCCGAAGCTGTCGCCGCATCCTCTTCGGCACAGCCTGCCAGGGCCAGCGCCGCAATCGCCACGCCCGTTCCCAGCACGCGCCGCAGCACGGTTCCATCCCACATTGCCTTGCCCTCCCCGCAATTGCGCAATTGGCATAGCACTAGGGCGAAACCTTGCCCCAATGCAAAGGCATTTGCACCGAATGACCGGGTGCAGGGGGAGATGCCGCAGGGGTGGGAAAGGTGGTGAGCCCTGCTGGGCTCGAACCAGCGACCTACTGATTAAAAGTCAGTTGCTCTGCTATTTGCAGGGGCTTTCATCCTGCCTCATGCGATAAACTTGACCCCCATTTGTCCCCATGTGCGAATAGCTTAAGCGTAAAAATCGCTAACAGCGGGTCTCAAACGTTGTTATCAAGTCTCACGAAGAATGAAACCTCGGTGAAACCTTCATGGCCAAGCGTGTTCCCCCTCTTAGCGCAGCAAAGCTAGCTAAGCTGAAGCCGGATCCCACCAAGACCCTAGAGTTGGTCGACGGTGCGGTACCGGGCTTGCGAATGCGGATCACCCCGGCAGGCACCAAAACATGGTCTCTCAACATGCGCGCAAACGGTGTCATGAGGCGCTTCGAAGTCGGTAGCGAACTAGGGCTGGCTGATGCACGGACCAAAGCACTCGACCTGCGCAAGTCGATTAAAGAGGGCGCAGACCCAACGCAGGAACGGCGCAACAGACGCCTTCAGGCCACGTCAGCAAAGATTGGTATCGGTACGCTGGAGTCTGTTGTCGATGCGTATTTTAGCAGTCCTTCCGGCAGAGCGCTTAGGACCGGTGGCGAACAGTCCCGGCGAGTAAAATCTGTCTTCGCCCCTCATATGCGGCGACCAGCAGAGGAGGTAACTTCGGCCCAGCTGCAACTGACGATCGATGCGCATCAGAGTGTTTCTTCTGCGGCGAGAGCTACAGCATACCTAAAACCCATACTAAAGTGGGCCCGCAAGCGGGGGCTAGTTACCGACACCTTCGATCTCGAGAAACCACCGGAAGGCGCGCCAAAGCAAAGGCACTTCACAGATGATGAGCTTGCAGCGCTCTGGCCAACCCTGACCGGCCCTTATGGCAACTGCGTTAAGTTCCTGCTCTACACCGGAGTGCGCCTCAGTAGCGCGGTGAATGCGACTTGGGGTCAGGTCGACCTGCTCAAAGGAATATGGACCATCCCGGGTGGGAGCTTGAAGGACACTCGGCGCGCCGAAAAGCGAGGTAAGAAGCCTAAGGTTGATCTCGTTGTCCCACTCTCGAAGCAAGCACAGGCCTTGTTGTCGGAGGTCCATCAGGCGGAAATCGCACGAAGGCAACTGCAAGGCGATGGACGCGACATAGCACCGGAAGGTCGTGTCTTCCTTGGTGATCGGGGAGGCAGACTTGCAAACTGGGATAGGTGGTTGAAATCGAATGCGGAGCGATCAGGAGTAACTGATTGGTCTGCCAAAGCCTGTCGGAGCACGGTTGCTACGCTAGCTGCTAACTGCGGCGCACCTCCGCACATTGCTTCGGTCATAATGGGGCATGCGAACATCGGCGGCCAGCTGCTGGCTGTCTACAACAAGGGTCGGTACTTTACGGAACACGCCGAAGCCCTTCAGGCGGTAGGTGATCAGCTAGATGCAATTGTTGGCACAGTGAAGAGAGGGGCGGCGCAATGATGGAGCAAGCGATCCAACTTCTGGACCTGTATCGGCCTTCGTTCGTCAAATCAGAGGCAGTTAGCCTACTTCGTGCTGTGGCCAATAGGGACGACCCTGAAAGGCCGCTAAAGTTTCAAGTTTACGACATTGTCTACGCCTTCCAGCGATTAGAAGCACATCGCTTAGGTATCCGTGCGGATAAGCGGTCCGTCGCGTATAACGAGTTTAGGCAAGGCTATCTAACATCGCTGGCAATGTGGGTTCCCGGGCAGAATCCACTCGCTGACCAGGTTAAGGTTCTTATTGACCATCAAGCAGCCGGTCGGGTTGAGGAAGTAGCGTCCGGCCTCAAAAAGTTGTTCAAGGATTTTGAAAATCACCACAGCCAACAACAGAAAGGGGTCGCAGGGACACCTCGTGACCCAAAACCGATCGACCAATACATCCTCGACTTGCTAGCCGTTAACCCGACGCTGAGTGAAAAGGCGCTCTGGAGGCAAATAGAGATCGACTCCGAGGGTCTACATAACCCGATAATTGGCGAAATTGCGCATGATTCCGTTTGGATTATCGACCCAACTCCCGAACATATTAACCGCTCCAAAAAATACTCGCGAAGTTCCTTCCGCTCACGTCTTTCCAGACTGAAAAAAAATAAATCTCATTAGCCGGCTTTTGAGATTCGGCGCCGCCAGACCCGTGTGATCGCAACGAATCACACGGAGGTCTTTATGTCGCAAGCGATGCCAATCAACTTCGAATCCCTACCTGACGCAGCACTGGTCAGAGCCAACGTACTATATGCCGCGGGACTTCTTCCCTTCTCGAAAGCCACGCTGTGGCGAATGGTAAAGGCAGGTAGGTTTCCAGCCCCAATCAAGCTCTCAAAGAACGTAGCCGTATGGGAAGTCGGCACCATCAGGCGCTGGCTTGATGAGCTTTCTCGGGAGGCTGCGGAATGACCTACCATCCTCAACATAGAACGTATGGCCACGCTGCATGCTGCCGATGCGCTCGCATGATAGACCTTGCCAAAAGGCCACCAGCATTCATTGTCGAACAGGGTAACCTGTATGTCTACCTCTGCCACTGTCCGAGCTGCTACTGGAACTTGTTGGATATTGGCGAAGAGGAGTGTCGTGCATCAGTTGGTAAGGCGTTGGCTATTTGCTTCGCGGCGATGCCTGATCAATCTGGGTTGGCGATAACCACTTCAGCGGCGCTGCAAGCGCATCGTGGCGACTTGGTAAAAGCCTACGAGATTGGCGCGTCATTGCCGCGATGGCTGCACGATGCAATCTTTACAGGAGAAGCTGAAGCAAGCCTCATCCCTTCCGACATCTGGGAGGTGCCGCAATGAACACCGCTTCCGACTATATCGCCCACGGGTTTGCGCTGGTGCCAATCCCTAAGGGGCAGAAAGGTCCCAACACGCCCGGCTGGAACAAGCGGGAGAACGTCATCACCGACCCGGCGGATGCTTCTGGTCTGGTGGGTAACATCGGGCTGGCCCACGCTTTCAGCACTCCACCGACGATGGCGCTGGACATAGATGACATGGCGCGAGCCGTAACGTGGCTAGCAGATAGGGGCATTGACCTTGATATGCTGCTGGATGCCGATGACGCGGTGCAGATCGTGTCGGGAAGAGAGGGTAGTGCCAAGCTCGTTTATCGCTTGCCTTCAGGTATTGCCCCGATCCCGCTGAAACAGATCACTGACCCTGCAACCGGCGATATGGTGCTGGAGTTCAGGTGTACCAGTGCCAATGGCAAAACCGTGCAGGATGTTCTTCCGCCTTCTACCCACCCTGATACCGGGAAGCCCTACGCGTGGGGAGGTAAAGGTAGGTGGCAGAAACTGCCGGAAATACCGAAACCACTGCTGACGGTTTGGCGGGACTTGTTTGAGCCGACTGCCGCACGGCCAACCGCTAGCGGGGGCGCTAAAACAGCAACTAAAGACGACATACTCACGCTTCCCCCTGACACGATCCAGCACCTTCGTAGTGCCCTGCTGTCGATGCGCGCCGACGACTATCACCTTTGGATCAACGTCGGGATGGCACTGAAGCGGCTTGGTGATGTTGGCAGAGGTTTGTGGCTCGAGTGGTCCCTCACATCAGAAAAGTCACAAGACACCGAAAATCCGCGCGACCCTGCTAAAACTTGGGAAGGGTTTAACCCGACAAGCATCGATTACCGCTTTATCTTCGCTGAGGCACAGCGGCAGGGGTGGGTAAATCCGACAAAGAGTTATGCCGCCTCTACGTCTGCGGGTGCAGTACTCGGTGCTGACGAAAAGCCTCAGGTTGGCGATGATAGTTGGGACGTGCCCCAGTCGTTGCCGGGCTCGCTGCGTAAGGTCAAAGAACTCAATGTAGACTGTTTGCCATCCACTGTGCAGAACGCTGTGAGCGATATCTCCGAGAGGCTCTCCTGCCCGGCGGACTACGTAGCAGCTTCCCTACTTGTCGGTGCTGGCGCCATTGTCGGCAACAGGGTTGGGATATTACCGAAACAACACGACGATACGTGGGAGGTGTACCCTGCATTCTGGGGTGGGATCGTGGGGCCACCCGGCTCGATGAAAACCCCTGTGCAGCACGAGACCATGAAGCCTCTGCGACATATCGAAGAGGAAGACAATGTTGCCTACGGTATCGCTCTTGCGACCTATCAAGCGGCTAAAAAGCAATATGATAAGGACTCGTCGGCATACAAAGCGGGTAAGCTGAGCAGTATCCCCACAGAACCTACCGAACCGACTAAGCCCCGGCTCGTGGTGAACGATACTACCTATCAAGCGCTAGGAGAAATCTTGGCGGGCAATCCACGTGGGGTACTTATACATGGTGACGAGTTATCCGGCTTGCTGCACAGTCTGGATGCAGCTGGGCAGGAGGCTGCTCGCGGGTTTTACCTTTCGGGATGGGGTGGGACTGGCAATTACACCTTCGACCGTATTGGTCGGGGCAGCATTCGCCTTACCCACTATGCAATGTCCGTTTTTGGCGGCTTCCAGCCTGACAAGATCAAGCAATATGTGAGCATGGCACAGAGCGGTAGCTCGCAGAATGACGGTCTGTTGCAACGCTTCCAGCTACTGGTTTGGCCAGATCTGACTGAAGACTTCGTGCTGGTAGATCGCGCACCTGATCGTACTGCTCTTGCGGCGATGAATAGCGCGATGTTGGGTCTGCGAACGGTAGGTGATGGAAGAAAGGCCAATAAGCACGGCTCTCGGTTGTTCCGCTTCGCTCCGGATGCACAGTCCACCTTCAACAAATGGTACGTTCGCAACGAGCAACTGCTTCGAAATGACCATTTAGGGGCGTCGGAACAAAGCCATTTCGCTAAGTACCGTAGTCTTCTGCCCGGCTTAGCACTCCTGTTCCATCTGCTTGAGGGTCATGAAGGAGACGTATGTGAGCAGTGTTTTGTCGGTGCTTTCAATTATGCCCATTATCTTAAGT
Source organism: Alphaproteobacteria bacterium (assembly GCA_030424845.1). Classification (GTDB taxonomy): domain Bacteria; phylum Pseudomonadota; class Alphaproteobacteria; order Sphingomonadales; family Sphingomonadaceae; genus Alteraurantiacibacter. Next base: position 108,890 of record JAUHWC010000002.1, read on the forward strand.
CCCATGCACAGCGGATATACGGTGCAGTCCACGGGATCGATGGCGCAGGTACTGAAGCACTGGCAGCCCGCCTGAAAAAGGGAAGCCTTCCCTCTGGCTTCACAGCACGGGCAGTCTACACCAAGGGTTGGCGGAGCCTTTCTGACAAACATATGGTCTCGCAGGCGGTGGATCAGCTGCTTGAGCTAGGCTGGCTCAGGGAGAGGTCCGTGGACACCGGGGGCAGGCGGACCATCGAGTATGACATTAACCCACGCATCTTCGAGTAGTAGGTGTGTTTGGTACCTTTTGGTGGTTTTGTAGGTACCCCCCTAGTACATTTTTTTACTTTTTATCCCCCAAACCTGCGAGGATGAGGGGGGAGGTCACCGACAAAACCATCAAAAGCCCCCCCGCTTCGATGGGGTAACCGCGCAAATCCGAGCCAGTATACGTCCGGACTGCTCCAGCTGGTGCCCTAGGTCGTGTTGACAAAAGGCATCAGCCATCTCTCTTGAATTGTTTGATCCGAAAAATTTTCGAGAAATATATCTATCGGCGACAATGGCCTGCGGTATTTATAATGAAATTATATTAAGTATTTTCTGATTCTATATAATTAAATAATATTTCTAATGTTTTTGAAATAGGTCTTTGCCCGCTTTCATAGTATTTAATAGCCCTTATCGAAACTCCTAGCTTTTTTGCCATTAATTCCTGAGTGAAGCCAAGTTTGTTCCTGCGAGACCTGAATTCTTTATGTGTCATTCTGGCTCCTTTGGTCTAGACGACGCATTCTCTTTTGCGCGGCTTTCGGTTCCGTTGGCGTAATTCGCTTGATCGATGCGGCTAGTCGACAATCAAACCTTCACCCATTTGTGTCAATGGACCACGCCTGTCAAAAGACAGCATCCCTCTAGCGGATCAGAGAAACAGATGAAAAAAGGCCTTTCACGCTCCGCCCTTGAGCAGTTCATCCGCTGCCCTCGTTGCTTCTATCAGCAGCGCAGACTGAGCTTGAACCAGCCATCGATGGTGCCGCTGACCCTAGCGGTTGCAACGGACGCTCTCCTCAAGAACGAGTTCGATGCAATTCGTGACCGCCAAAACATGCAAACAACAGGTCCCTTAGATCACCATGTTGGAGCAATGCTAGCTGAGGCCACTCGGCTCCATAAGGAAGCCATGTCCTGACTTGCTAAGCCAAAGGCTGCCCCCTTGCCGCAACTGCGCGAAGCAGAAAGGCTATTGAACGAAGGGGAGATACTCGCCTCGGACGCTGCGTCCTACGTAGATGCAACTCAGATGGATACTGCTTTGGCTGAACTACACCGCCAACAGGGTCAGGTCAGAGCTATGATAGTCCAAGTGGAAGCCGCCAAGGGCAGGCAGGGCGATATGCAGGTAGGGCGGTTAGTGGCGATTGCGGTTTGTATGAAGCAAAAGGCGGGGGGGGGTAGAAGCTGGAATTTAGGCGGAAAAAGAGCTATGCGGCGCCTCCGTTAATGGAAGGCGCCGCAATAAAACCGGCGTTGTCTTTGGGATGCCGAGCCCACACGAAGAGACTTTTGCTTGCGAAAAGCAGCCCCCTCTCGTTCTGCTAGAAATTTATGCTAGCATTATGCGCTGGGAGGTCAAGTATGGCATCAGAACTCGTCTTTGGTTTCGACATTGGTACCACGTCAATCGGCTCGGCTGTTGTAAAGATGGACAGCGCCGCCGGCACTGGCGAGGTTGCTCACTTAGGTGTGCGCATTTTTCCAGAAGCGCGCGACCCTGACGGCATCCCCTTTAACCAGGAACGCAGAAAACGTCGCATGATGCGTCGCCAATTGCGGCGTCGGCGCACAAGACGGCGCGATCTCAACCAATTGCTCAATCAGGCGGGTTTTCTTCCAGAATTTAGCAAGACATCAAGTTCGGCGTGGGCAAACGCCATGGGTATGGATCCATGGCTACTGAGAGCGAAAGCCGTAAGTGAACCTCTTGGCGCCCTCGAACTTGGCCGAGCACTCTATCACCTTGCACAGCGCCGCCACTTTCGTGGCCGTGATTTTGAGGGGACGACCGTAGATACCGGCGACAGCGAGGACACACCAAGCGCGGACGAACAGAAGGCGGCCTCCCAACGCGAAAAAGACCGCAGCACTCTTAAATCCTCTGGCCAAACGCTTGGTGCTTTCCTTGCAGCAATTCCGGAGCGAGAAGAGCGACGCCGCGGGTACCATTTCGCGCGAGAAGATGTCGCTGCCGAGTTCCGTGCTATCATCACAGCGCAAGCCCCCCATCACGCACAACTGCGTGAAGCCGATTTCGTTGCGGCACTTCAGCAGGCAATCTTCGATCAAAAACCGGTATTCTGGCGCAAGGCGACACTTGGGGTCTGTCGGCTCATGCCCGGTGCGGAGCTTGCTGCCTCGGCTTCCTGGGTGTCGCAGGAAAAGCGCATGCTGGAAAAACTTAACAACCTGCGGATCGAGGAAGGCAACGGTCGTCCGCTGGACGATAATGAGCGTAAGGCACTGCTGGCCCTGCTGCGTACCCAGGATACCGCGACTTGGGGCGGCATCCGTCGGCACTTGAAGCTGTATTGGCGTAAGAATGATCTACCTGAAAAGCCAACCTTCAATCTTGAGCGCGGAGGCGAAAAAGGGCTAGTCGGCAACCGACTGGAAAATCGCTTATCGATGATCATGGGCCAGCGTTGGGACGCTGACGGAGTTCTGCGCGATCGGATGCGCCGGGAAATTCACGCCCGCCTTTACGCCGCGGACTACGGGCAAATCGGCAGCCGCATCGTTATCCGACGCGAGGCGGAGCGGCGGCTCGCACGGTCCGAGGAGGGCACGCGCCTTCAGGCAGACTTTGGCTTGACCGACGAAGAAGTCGACAAACTGGTTAGCCTGACGTTCGCGCCCGGATGGGAGCCATTTTCCGAGGACGCTCTCTGGCAATTCCTGCCCCGGCTGAAGCAAGGCGCGATGTTCGGTACTTTGCTCTCTGGGCCCGAAGAGGAAAACTGGCGCGCCAGCTCTTTCCCGGACCGGGAGAAACCAACCGGCAGCTGGGTCGATCGCTTGCCTACACCTGGAAACAGCCGGGAAGAGGTTGACCGCCAGAAATCAGTCCGAAATCCCACGGTTCTGCGTGTGCAGAACGAATTACGCAAGGTCGTCAACAACCTGATTGCAGTCTACGGACAGCCAGATCGCATAAGGGTGGAAGTGGCACGCGAGGTGGGCAAATCCGCTCGCGATCGAGCGGAGGAACTCACGCGCAACCGCGCCCGCGAGAAGGAGCGCAAGAAGGCCGCGGGCGAACTGCGGAAGGGGGGCATCACAGCACCTTCCCGCGATGACATCGAGAAATACCTCTTGTGGGAGGAATGTAATCGCCAGTGTCCATACACCGGGTTGATGATCGATTTTGGCGCCCTATTCCATCGCGGCGAATTCCAGGTGGAGCATATCTGGCCGCGCTGGCGATCGTTGGACAACAGCTTCGCCAACAAGACGCTGTGCCACCGCGATTTCAACCTGCGGAAATCCAACCGCACGCCGTTCGAGGCCTTCGAACATGACGCGGAAGGTTGGGAAAGTGCTCTCACACGCGTTCGGTCCTTTTCGGGACCACGCGGGCGGGTGGAAATAAAAGCGAAGCGCTTCGCGGCGACCGAAATCCCGGCCGACTTCGCCGCCCGCCAATTGACCGACACCGGCTACGCCGCTCGCCAGGCAGTGGGTTTCCTCAAGATGCTGTTCCCCGATTTGGGCCAAACCAGCGAGGTCCGCGTCGCCACTCTGGCCGGCCGGGTCACGTCGCGGCTGCGGCACAACTGGGGCCTGAACAACATCCTGTCCGACACAGGCGAAAAGACCCGCGCGGATCACCGCCACCACGCCATGGACGCGCTGGTCGTGGCGCTGGCGCACCCCGGTTATACCCAGCGCCTGTCACGCTGGTTTCAGGCACGTGACGCGGCGACGCCGCAGGCGGAACCGCCACTCGATCCGCCGTTCCGCGATGCGCGGGCACAAGCTGAGCGCAAGGCGGCAGACATCGTCGTTTCGCACCGCGTGCGCCGCAAGGTGTCCGGGCCGCTGCACAAAGACACCACGTATGGCGATGCCGGACCAGCCCAAGGTAGCGGCGGCATCGCGTATCGCTGGTTCGTGACTCGCAAGCCGGTAGAGATGCTCACCAAATCGCTGCTCGGTGACGATGCTGCCTGGCCCGATCCGACAATCCGTGAGCGAGTGCGCGCTTGGGTGGAAGCCAATGGCGGTGATCCGAAGAAGGCGTTCCTGAACGGCTATCCCACAGTGTCCGATGGCGGGGCGCCGATTCGCAAGGTGCGTATCCACGTCAAGCAGCAGCAAAAACTGATGGCGCCCTTGAAGAACGGCTATGCTGATCTTGGCAACAACCATCACATGGCCGTGTTCCGAAATGGTGACGGACGGGTTGAGACCGAGATCGTCAGTCTGTTCGAGGCGGCCGACCGGTTGCGGCGCCATCAGCCAGTGGTCCGCAAGTCGCTGAACGACGCGCCGCTTGTGATGTCGCTCGCGCAGGGAGACACAGTGTCTTTCTCCGACGGTAAGCTGAAAGGGCTTTGGATCGTTCAGAGCGTCTGGTCCGCCGGTCCCATAGTTCTCTGGCGAGCCGAGGATGCAGTCGGCAGCAGCGTGTTCCGCCCAACTGCTGCATCCATCCTGAAGTCCGGTGGCCAAAAAGTAGCCGTCGATCCCATCGGCCGCATCCGCCCGGCGCGTGACTGATGCTGCGGAAGACGATCGAGATCGCAACTCCGGGAACTCGCCTCTCGGTTGCGCACTGCCAACTGGTGATTGAACGACCGGAGTTACCCAAGGCAACTGTCCCCATCGAGGATCTGGGCGTACTTGTAATCGACGACGCACGCGCCAGCTATACGCAGGCGGTCTTCATCGAATGTCTTGCCTCCGGCGCCACCGTCATCATTTCCGGCCACGATCACCTACCGACCGGAATGATGCTGCCGATGGACGGGCATCATGCGCTGACCGAGCGGCACTGGGCGCAGGTTGAGGCAAGCGCACCGCTGCGCAAGCGCTTGTGGCAGACGATCATCGTCGCCAAGCTGCGCCAGCAGGGGCGGCTACTCACCAAGACGACCGGGCAGGATGCGGGACTAGCCGCGCTGGCGGGTAGGGTGCGATCTGGCGACCCGGACAACCTGGAGGCACAGGGCGCGCAGCGTTATTGGCCAAAGCTGTTCGGTCGGGACTTCCGCCGCGATCGCGCCGCCGGTGATGCCAATGCGTTGCTCAATTATGGCTATGCCATCGTACGAGCGGCCTGTGCTAGGGCGCTGGTGGCATCTGGCCTCCTTCCCTCGCTCGGCGTATGGCACCGCAACCGGTCCAACCCCTTCTGCCTTGCCGATGATCTGCTGGAGCCGTGGCGCCCGATCGTCGACTGGAAAGTGCACGACATCAAAAAGAGGGGCGATGGACCGCAGCGTCTTGACGACCGCCCAACCCGCGCAGCGCTGCTTTCCATTTTAAACGAAACAGTGCTCGTGGGGAGCAAGCGCTGGCCGGTGTTGCTCGGCATCGAACAATCGGCAGCAAGCCTCGCAAAGGCACTGATGCAGAATGACCGCGATGCGCTGATTCTGCCCGGAAGCCTGCCTCTCCAACTTGACTTGCTTGACGATGGCGCGGGCTGAGACACCACCAGCCTATCCCATCCAGCCCTGGGGGTGGCGCAGTATGTGGATCATCGCCATGTTTGATCTGCCTGCGGATACTAAAGCCGCACGCCGCGCCTATACTCGTTTTCGCAAGGATCTTCTCAAAGACGGCTTCACGATGATGCAGTTTTCGGTCTATATTCGCCACTGCGCATCGTTCGACAATGCCGAACTACATGCTGCTCGCATGGGGGCCAAAGTACCTCAAAAAGGAGAGGTCCAATTCCTGATCATCACCGACAAGCAGTTCGGCCGAATCAAGGTCTATGTCGGAAAAAAACGTGACAATCCCACCCCGGCGCCTGCCCAACTGCAGCTTTTTTGACCTCGCGAAGGAAAAAGCCGAGCATTTTCAATCGGTAACACGAGGGCTGTTCTAGCAGAACGAGAGAGGGCTGCAATCCGCAGCTGGCATGACGGCGGGGTTCAATGGGAATTAGTTCTAGCAGAACGAGAGAGGGCTGCAATCCGCAGCTATCATCGCACGGACGAAGGACAGGAAGCGGTTCTAGCAGAACGAGAGAGGGCTGCAATCCGCAGCCCGTCGGGAAGCGTGGCGTCATAGAACAGGGTTCTAGCAGAACGAGAGAGGGCTGCAATCCGCAGCTTCGTATACTCAAACCCACGAGATCGCATCGTTCTAGCAGAACGAGAGAGGGCTGCAATCCGCAGCTAGACCGAGCCTGTGGTCAGGTTGACGAACGTTCTAGCAGAACGAGAGAGGGCTGCAATCCGCAGCTGTTGGGGCACTTGATCTCGACCAGACCGTCAGTTCTAGCAGAACGAGAGAGGGCTGCAATCCGCAGCACGCGCCTGTCGATACCGCCGCATGGGCGAGTTCTAGCAGAACGAGAGAGGGCTGCAATCCGCAGCCTATTCGCGGCCTATCTCATCAGTGGCAGGGTTCTAGCAGAACGAGAGAGGGCTGCAATCCGCAGCTGGGCGTGGTGACATTCCTTGCACAAGCTGGTTCTAGCAGAACGAGAGAGGGCTGCAATCCGCAGCGCGATTGTCCGCCGCCTAATATGTCCGGCGTTCTAGCAGAACGAGAGAGGGCTGCAATCCGCAGCACTTCGCCATCCTCAGCGCAGTCTCACGCAGTTCTAGCAGAACGAGAGAGGGCTGCAATCCGCAGCTCAACAACGAGCCACTTGCTCGCAGCTTTGGTTCTAGCAGAACGAGAGAGGGCTGCAATCCGCAGCTCGGTGCCGTGGTGATACTCGTCAACCAGTTGTTCTAGCAGAACGAGAGAGGGCTGCAATCCGCAGCCGCTCGGCATCATCGCTCTAATCACCATTGGTTCTAGCAGAACGAGAGAGGGCTGCAATCCGCAGCGGTTGTGTAACTGGCATAAGGTGCTGAAGGGTTCTAGCAGAACGAGAGAGGGCTGCAATCCGCAGCTAATCGGTCGCCTGCTCGGCGTTCTGGATAGTTCTAGCAGAACGAGAGAGGGCTGCAATCCGCAGCATAAGCACGGCCAAGGTGTGGCGGTGGATGGTTCTAGCAGAACGAGAGAGGGCTGCAATCCGCAGCCGTGCTGCCGAAGATCAGGTTGGGGTCTGCGTTCTAGCAGAACGAGAGAGGGCTGCAATCCGCAGCGCGATAGTGCGCCGCCTGATATGTCCGGCCGTTCTAGCAGAACGAGAGAGGGCTGCAATCCGCAGCGGACAACGAACACGTCACCGATGCTATCCTGTTCTAGCAGAACGAGAGAGGGCTGCAATCCGCAGCAAGGTAGGATTGTGTTCGCGCAGGATTGGCGTTCTAGCAGAACGAGAGAGGGCTGCAATCCGCAGCAATCAATGGCCGGTTCCCCAACCGTCCGTAGTTCTGGCAGAACGAGAGAGGGCTGCAATCCGCAGCGCTATCCCCTGTCTAAGCAACCACCAGATCGTCTGCAGCCAGTATCAACCTACTTCGCTCCCCGGTGGATAACGGCAGATAAACTCCAGCACCACCGTGGGTCATGCTATAATGGCGCATGCCGCTGCCCAACATCATCTCCGGTAATGCACCCCGGTGCAAGGCTCAGTGCAAGGCAAGGGGTGACCAGTGCCGCAACCCAGCCGCCTACGGTATGACCGTGTGCAGATACCACGGTGCCAAGAAGCCCGAAGCTATTAAGCGCGGGAAGAGCCACTGGAACTACCAGCACGGGCAAGAGACGCTCGAAGCCAAGGCCGAGCGGAGCAAGAGGCTTGCAGAGCTGCACGAGCTTGAGGCACTATCATACGCATACGGGCTGGTGCCCGCAGGAACCCCACGATGGCGGGGTCGGAAGCCGAAGGGGATAGCGGGCTCGTGAAACTTAAAACCCTCCTACCAGTGTGCGCTTTGCTTGCTTCTGTTGCTGCACAGGCGGCTGACGATGATGAACAGTGGGTGGAGCTTGCTCGCGATAGCGAAGCTGGAGTGGTGTCTTCCTATGATGCCCGTTCGGTCCGCACGGAAGGTGATTACCGGCAAGTCTGGGCACGTGATCGTTACAATGATCAGCACCGTGATGTTCGGGAAGTCAGGGCGCTCTATGAAGTTGATTGTGCCGAACCGGCTATCAGGCTCGTCCAGAGCCTGACCTTTCTGCGCAGCGGGCGGGTACAGGAAGTTGAGGGTGTCGACAGCTGGAAGAACATTATCGACTGGGGTAGGGATTACGACCCCTCAGGAGCCTTGCACCGCGCTGTCTGCCGAGCTCAGGTACGTTGATCAGTAGGAGCGAACCAGACGGTGGCTGGTCGGGCGGTAGGCTTCACCGTGGTTCCTTTATTGCCCGATGATATCCCTACTCATCCTCGCCGCCACAGCGGTAGTTCCAACTGGTCAGGTGTTCACCTGCAATCCCACTCATTTTTGGGACGGTGATGGCCCTATCTGGTGCGAAGAGGGACCTAGGATCAGGCTGTCCGGTATTGCTACGCGCGAGATGGACGGGACCTGCCGCAGTAACCAGCCCTGCCCTGATGCAAGCGCTGAGGAAGCCAGAGATTCTCTTGTGAGACTGGTTGGTAGACCCACTGGTCGTAGCGCGCAGGGACATGTTCTCGTTGAAGGTCCGACAATGACCTGCACGTCTCTTGGTAACGGTGTCGGAAGCCGCACGGCTGCTTGGTGTGTTTCACCGATAGGCGGCGACCTGTCCTGCGCCATGGTTGCTGGTGGGTGGGCGTTGCGTTGGGAGCGCTATTGGGGTGATCATCGCTGCGATTAACAGCTTGCAACGAGCCACCGGAAGGCTTGCTCCAAGAGTGAACACCTAACGCGCAGTTTAGTATGTACACACAACCCGTGGGTCCCATCTGACGGATTGGGGGGTACCGCCCCGGTGGGGTGCCGCTGGTCAGGATTTAACAGGGGGGGTGGGGGTGTCGAATCAGGGAGCAGACCAGACGGTGGCTGGTTGGCTAGCAGGGCAGCTAGATCGCACCAACGGTGAAACCTAAGTGAAACCTTTGCAATGAAGCACAGACGCTTATCGCCTAGGTTAATCCCCATAAGTATCTGAAATAAGGTGGTGAGCCCTGCTGGGCTCGAACCAGCGACCTACTGATTAAAAGTCAGTTGCTCTACCAACTGAGCTAAGGGCCCACTCACCGGAGGCGTCCCCTAAGGACGGGGCGGGGGCGGGTCAAGCGCGCATGTAGCTGTTTGATCGTCAGCCCGGTGACAGGGTCGCGCCAATCGGGTGCGATCTGCGCGGCAGGGCCAAGCACGAAGTCGCGTTCGCGAAACAGCGGATGGGGAATCTGCAGGCCCTCCCGCGCCACCATGCCGCCGGACCACAGCACGATGTCGAGGTCGAGCGTGCGCGAGCGCCAGCGCTGGCCCGTGCGCTTCCGGCCCATGACATGCTCCAGCACCTGCAGCGCCTCGAGCATCTCGTCCGGCTCCCACGCGCTGGAGACGATCGCGGCGGCATTGGCATATTGCCGCTGCGACGGGCCGACGGGCGCGCTGGTGATGATCGGCGATCGGGCGAGCACCGCGCCGACGGCGGGCGACATCAGCTCCATCGCCGCCTCCAGCACGTCACGCGGACGGCCGAACCGGGGGTGGCGCTGGTTGGAACCGAGCGCGATGAGATAGAGGTGGGTGGTCAAATGTCTTCGGCAATGCGCCCGTAAAGCTGCGGGCGGCGATCACGGAAGAAGCCCCAGCTGGCACGGTGCTTGCGCGCAGCTTCGAGGTCCAGCGTGGCGACCAGCACGCCGGTTTCCGCGCGCCCGAACTGTTCGATGTAGTCACCCCATTCGTCGCAGATGAAGCTGTGACCGTAGAAGGTGGTGCCCGTTTCCTGCGAACCTTCATGTCCGATGCGGTTGGCGGCGACCACCGGCATGCAGTTGGACACGGCATGGCCGATCATGGCGCGGCGCCACATGCGGCTGGTATCCATGTCGGCATCCTTGGGTTCGGAGCCGATGGCGGTGGGATAGAGCAGCACCTGCGCGCCTTTCAGGGCCAGGCAGCGCGCCGTTTCGGGATACCACTGGTCCCAGCAGATGCCGATGCCGATGCGCGCGGTGCCGGTGTCTGTGGGAATGTCCCACACCTTGAACCCGTCATTCCCGGGACGGAAATAGAACTTCTCCTCATAGCCCGGCCCGTCGGGGATATGGCTCTTGCGATAGGTGCCCTGGATCTCGCCCCTGGCATCGATCATTGCCAAGGTGTTGTAATAGTGGTGCCCGTCGCGCTCGAAGAAGCTGGTCGGGATCGCCACGCCCAGCTTCGCCGCCAGCGCCTGCATGGCGATGACCGAAGGATGCTCCGCAGTCGGGCGGGCGAGCGCGAAGAACTCGTCCTTCTCCTCGCGGCAGAAATAGGGGCCTGAAAACAGTTCCGGCGGCAGGATGACCTGCGCGCCCTTGCCGGCAGCTTCCTCCACCAGCGCGGAAACGGCTGCGATATTCTCGGATTCGTCCTCTGATCCGAGGGCGAGTTGCAAGGCGGCGACAGTGAGCTTGGTCATGGCCTTGGCCCTTATTCTGCCGCCGCCCGCGTGTAAATTGCGCGTGTGGTTATTGCACCTTGCGGAACAGCAGCGTCATCCGGTCACTTTCACCGATCTGTGTGCGGCGGCGGTATTCGGAAGTCCCTTCTTCCGCGCCGTTGTACGAGGGCGGAAGCGACCAGACACCGGTTTCCCAATTGGCCGGGTCACGCGGGTTGGCATTGATCTCGCTCGAAGCGACCAGCTCGAAGCCGTAGAGGGCGAACAGGGCCACCACGTCATCCTGCTTCTGGTAGCCGTTGTCACCCAGCACATAGGATACCGGCGCATTGGCGCGGGCACGGTGCTGCACAACGCCCAGCAAGCCGTCGTCCTTGAGCAGGTGGCGGATGGCGACCATCGATTCATGGAACCAGCCGAACCGGCGCATGTTGTGGATCTCGCGGAAGATCGTCACCCGGTCAGCCACGCCTTCCCAATTGTCCATCTCGTCATTGGTGTTGAGGCCGTAGACACGCGCGCCTTCGATCCCCACCCAGCTGCGCGCATCGGTGGGAATACGGCTGGAGGCATTGCGGTAAAGGTCCCAGTATTCGCCGGTAGCAAAGCGATCGTCGAGCCTCGGGTTTAGCCCGATATAGGTGCCGTTGCGGCCGAGATAGGGAATCAGGATGCGGGAATACCAGCCACCGGCCGGCATGTAATCGACCACGGTCATGCCCGGTTCGATGCGGAAGAAGCTCAGCGTCTGCGCCGGATGGCGATACTGGTCCCGCGCGCGGTCTTCATCGCGCCGCTCATGCGCCAGAGCCGCTTCCATCGGCGTCATGTCGACAAGGACAGGCTGTTCGACCTGTGCTTCCTCCTCGGGCTGCTGCTCTTCTCCCAGCAGCGAGCCGATGACGCCGCGCAGGATCCTTTCACCTGTGGACTGGGCGGCGGCCGGTGCAGCAACGGTCATGGCCGCAGCAGCAGCCAGAAGGGCGATCGAACGCATGAGGAATCTCTCCCGATATCAGTGTTACATGCCAGCCTAGCCTTATGGGTAGGGATGACAAGGCGCACTTTCTTCCCCATCTTCGCCAGCGGAAAAGGAGACCAGTCATGGCGAGTGAAGAGGCCATTGTCGCAGGCGGATGCTTCTGGTGCACCGAAGCGGTATTCAATGACGTGATCGGCGTCCTGGCCGTGGAAAGCGGCTATATCGGCGGCACGGTGGAGCACCCGACCTACAAGCAGGTCTGCTCAGGCAGCACCGGCCATGCCGAAGGCGTGCGCATCACGTTTGATGCCGATGTGATCTCGCTGGCCGACGTCTACGACATGTTCATGGGGACGCATGACCCGACCCAGCTGAACCGCCAGGGCAATGACATCGGCACGCAATATCGCAGCGCGATCTTCCCGCTGGACGATGACCAGCGCGTTGCAGCCGAAGCGGCCATTGCCCGGTGGAACGATGCCCATGACGGTGCACAGGCGGTGACGACCATCGAAGGTCCCGCCACGTGGTATCCGGCAGAGGATTACCACCAGGAATACTGGCAGGGCGAAGGCCAGCGAAACCCCTATTGCCTGGCCGTGATCCCGCCCAAGCTGATGAAGCTGCGCAAGAGCTTTGCAGACAAGGTGAAGGGCTGAGCCAACACCGCAAGCGCGCGCAAGACTTCAGCCTCGCAAGCGGGCAAACCAGTGAGCGATGCGCTGTAGCAGGGAAAGGCGGGGTGCCTCTTCCTGGAGCTGCTCCTCGGCATGCACCAGCCGGGCGCGAAGGCTGCTGTGTTCGCCCTGCGCGATATGCAGTTCGCGGCGCTGTTCCGGCTCCATCCAGGAGAAGTCCGGTGCGTCGTCGAAATCGTCGAAATCGTCGAAATCGGCTTGCTGCTCGACCGTTTCAGGCAGGGCTTCGGGCTCCTCGGCGAGCATTTCCAGTTCGAGCGGTGCTTCGTCTTCCACCGGCTCGGCGGCAGCTTCGAGTTCTCCTGCAACAGGATCCTCTACCGGCTCCTCGGCAAGGTCCGGACCCAGCTCGAACACCTCTTCTTCGGCTTCTTCAACATCCGGCCATGCCGTTTCATCGGCCACGGGCTCAGCGGCGACAGGCTCATCGGCGACAGGCTCTGCGGGTTCCGGTGCAGCGCGGGCAAGGCCGAAGCCATCGGCGCCAAAGCCCATTTCGTCGAGGCGCTCCATGGGGCCCGGGCGGCGCGTTGCCGCAGCCTCGCTCGCGTCGTCTTCTGCCGCTTCGGGCCGGGCTTTCGGCAAGGCGCGCATGCGCTTCAATTGCTCTTCGATCGAAGGGATCACGCTCTCGCGCACTTCCTCTTCTGCGGCAGGCTTTGCGGCGGGGCGCAGGAGATGTTCGAGATTGAAGGACTGGTCCGGCGTGTCCTCTTCCTCGTCCAGTTCGCCTTCGTCGGTGTAATCTTCCGGGATCGGCGGAAGCGCGACATCCTCGTCTTCCCATGTCGAAGCATCGGGGATCGCGGGATAAGCGGAAGCATCTTCCGTGCCGATGTCCTCTGCGCCCATCGGGGCAAGGCCGAGCAGGCTGGCAGGCCGGCGCACCCGCTCCTCGCCCATGTGATCGGCGGCTTCTTCCATGATCTGCGCGCCGCCGGCGGCCATTTCCAGGTGGGCCTTGGCAAGCTCGTCCGCATCGAGCACGAGCACGGGCTTCTTCTTCTTGCGCGGGGCACCCATGCCCATCAGGCTGCCATAGCCATCATTGGCCGCAACCGCACGGGGCGAGCGGGTGGCCAGGGGGGATTCGGAGCGCGCAGGTACTGCCATGGACGGCGTTTCTATGGCGATATGCTCTCCATAGCATTTGCGGGCATGGTTAACGCGGCCCTAACCTGTGTGATCCGCAAGAAGCCTAATTCCGGGCCCATCGAGCGATGAAGAACCCGTCAAGCCCGCCGTCTTCCGCCAGCATGCCAGGATGGGTGCGAACCCAGCCTTCCGGGGTCGGCGCGATGCCTGCTGGCAGTTCGTCGGCGCGCACCGGATCCGGCGACAGCGCGATATGCCCGGCCTGCTGTTCGCCTTCCTCTGCTTCCAGCGAGCAGGTGGCGAACACGATCCGCCCGCCATCGGCCAACCAGCCCAATGCCCGTTCGAGCAGCGCGGATTGCAGTTCGGCCATTTCGAGGACGTGGCGCTGACTGATCCGGTGCAGCACGTCGGGATGGCGGCGGCAGGTTCCGGTGGCGGTGCAAGGCGCATCCAGCAGGATCGCATCGAAGGGCACATCGGGCCGCCATTCCAGCGCGTCTGCCACCACGACCCTTGCATCAAGTCTGGTGCGCTCGAGGTTCTCGTGCAGGCGTTCGAGCCGCTTCTGGCTGATATCCAGCGCGGTGACATTCCAACCGGCCGCCGCCAGTTGCAGCGTCTTGCCACCCGGCGCGGCACACAGGTCCAGCACGCGGCGGCCTTCGCCCGCGCCCAGCAGGCGTGCAGGCAGCGACGCGGCAAGATCCTGCACCCAGAAGGCACCTTCGACAAAGCCTTCCAGCTGCTCCACAGCCTGGCCGCGCGGCAGCCGCACGTGGCCGGGCATCAGGCTGGTTCCACCCAGCTTCCCTGCCAGCTCCGCAGTCTGCGCCGGATCGCGCAGTGTCAGGTCAAGCGGCGGCGGCAGCGCCAGGCCGGGGGCAATATCCGCGGCCCGCTCTCCCCAGCGCATCATCACCGCATCAGGCGGGGTCGGCACGGCAGGCAATCTCGCCTTGCGCTTGGTCAGCGTGGAAAAGACACCGTGCGCCAGCCGACGCGGACCGCCCGCCAGCAGGCCCAGCCCGGTAGCGATCACCGCATGCGGCGGCGTGTCCAGCCGCAGCCATCCTGCCAGCATCAGGCGCAAGACCATGCGCGGCTTGGCATCACCGGGCAGCGGCTTCTTCATCGCGCTGTCGATCAGCGCATCGAGATCGACCAGCCAGCGCAGCACTTCGCCTGCCAGCGCCTTGGCCAAGGCGCGATCCGCCGGCTTGTCCAGCCCTTTCAGCGCGCTGCCTTCGGCCATGTCCAGCGTCTCGCCGCGGCGGAACACGGCATCCAGCAGCTTGAGCGCGGCCTTGCGCGCAGGCAGGCCCGCAGGCGTATCGAAGAGGAAATCGGGACGTTTTGCCATTGCCACCGCCCTTAGGCTCCATTGCCAAGAAGCGCCAGTGCGCCCATGTTGCTCGAACCATGAAACGTGCAACCAAACGCCCCGAAGGCTTCACCAAGCCTGCCCACTGGAGCAACGATCCGCCGCCCGCCCCGTCAAAGGGCAAGGAGAAGGAGGAGCTTTCACCCACACGCTATGGTGACTGGGTGAAGGACGGCCTCGCCATCGATTTCTGATGGCGCACGGCTGCGAGGGAATGCAGCAGCGTTCAATCCTTGCCTTCCCGTTCCTCTTCCGGGCCGAGAATGCGCGCCCACGGCACCTTGGCCAGCGCCACCAGCAGCGCCAGCATGACGAACTGCATAGCAATGCCCCAGGGGCTGGTCAGTGCTTCGCGGAAGGTGTCGGTCAGCGTCAGTTCCTCTGCCACGAGGTGGGCCGAGCCTGCATAGATCGAATAGGAAACCAGCCGCCCGGCGAAAAAGGCCAGCGTGAAGGGCAGGATGCGGATATTGGTGAGGCCGATGGCGGCAAACAGTTGCGCCGATGGCACGGGCGAGAGCGCAAACAGGCCAAGGGCGGCAAGGCCGTGATGCTTCTTGCGCATGAAGGCGTTGCGCACCGCGGCGAGGTTGGTCTTGGTTTCTTCGGACACGCGATAGGACAGCAGGCGAAAGCCATGTGCCAGCAGGTAGCGCCCCGATGCCGCCGCCAGCGCGCCAACCAGCACGATGCCGGGCACGGGCAGATCGGTCGACAAGCCGAACATCACGATCACGGACCATGTCGGCGGCCCGAAGGCGGGCAGCAGGTTGATCGCAAAGACCACCGCGAAAAGGAACAGGTACTCCGTCACAATTGGGACATTTGGCGGGTGTTGGCCGTTAAATCCAGCCTGCGAGTTCGCGACGCACCAGGGTTTCGAGCATGGCCATGCCCGCATCACCGGCATTGAGGCAGCCCAGCGCGGCAAATTCCTCGCCGCCTGCCTCGGTGAACTGTTCGCGGCCGCGAATGGCCAGTTCCTCCAGCGTTTCCAGGCAATCAGCCGAAAAGCCGGGCGCCGCAATTGCAAGGCGCTTGGTGCCCTTGGCGGCTTCTTCCTCAAGCACGGCATCGGTGGCCGGTTCGAGCCACTTGGCAGGGCCGAAACGGCTCTGGAAGGTAGTGACCATGCGAATGTCCGGCCGGGCCAGCGCGGCTTGCAGCAGGCGTGCCGTCTTCATGCAGTGGCAGTGGTAGGGATCGCCAAGGTCCAGCGTGCGCCGGGGCATGCCGTGGAAGGACAGCAGCAGCACTTCGGGCACGAAGGCCAGCGCATCAAGCTGCGCGCCGATGTCCGTTGCAAGCGCATCGATATAGGCCGGATCGTCGTGATAAGGCGGCATCACCCGCAAGCTGGGCTGCCAGCGCATCTTGCCCAGCGCCTCCCCCGCCTTGTCCACCACGGTCGCCGTGGTGGCACCCGAATATTGCGGATAGAGCGGGGCAAGCACGATCCGCTCGCACCCGGCATCCATCATCGCCTGCAGCTTGTCCGGGATGGACGGATTGCCATAGCGCATGGCCCAGTCGACCTTCACCGCGTCCCCCAGCCGTACTTGCAGCTTCTCCGCCTGCTGCGATGTGATCGAAGCAAGCGGCGAACCCTTCTCCGTCCACACCTGGGCATAGGCGTGGGCGCTCTTCTTCGGGCGCACGTTGAGGATCACGCCACGCAGGATCGGCTGCCATGCAATCTGCGGAATTTCGATCACGCGCGGGTCGGACAGGAATTCGGCAAGATACTTCTTCACCGCCTTGGGTGTCGGCGCATCAGGCGTGCCCAGATTGACGAGCAGCACCCCCACTCCGCCTGACTTGACGGGGGGATGGTCTGCCGGAAGCTGCTGTTTCTGCCAGGTCATGCCCCGCCCATAGCCCGATTGCCGGTCAATGCACTACCGCCTTAGAGCCCGCCCGATAGCAGGGGCAGGCGCCGCAGGCGCAGGCCGGTTGCGGAATAGAGCGCGTTGGCAACCGCCGGCGCGATGGCAGGAACGCCGATCTCGCCGGGGTCGAAACTTTCCTCCGCGCTTTCGACAAGGTCGATGG
The DNA here is from genome assembly GCA_030424845.1 of Alphaproteobacteria bacterium. Lineage (GTDB taxonomy): Bacteria > Pseudomonadota > Alphaproteobacteria > Sphingomonadales > Sphingomonadaceae > Alteraurantiacibacter. The sequence continues at coordinate 125,768 of JAUHWC010000002.1, forward strand.
TGATGCGCGGGGCATCCTCAAGCGTCGGCATCTGCAAGTCCGCCAGACGCAATGCCGTGGGGCGCCCCTCGTCATAGCCGGTGGCGCATCCCAGCGCATTGCCCAGGCCGAACAGCAAGCCGCCTTCGATCTGTTGCAGGGCGATATCGCGATTGACCACCCGGCCGATATTGACCGCGGCATGGATGCGGCTGACGCGCACGCCGCCTTCACCCGCAGCCGCCGTGGCAACCACGGCGATGCGGCCCGTGGAACCGGCGCGGCGCATGCGGTGGCAGGCAATGCCCTGGCCGCTGCCGCGCGACCCGCCATCCCATTCGGCAAGCCGGGCGGCTCTCTGCAGGCAATCAACCAGGCGGGCATCCCCGCCCAGCATGGCAATGCGGTAACTCATCGGCTCATGCTCGCCGCGCGCGGCGGCCTCGTCGATGAAGCTTTCCAGCATGAAGCATGTATAGCCATCGTTGTTGGCGCGCATCCGTCCCACCGGCAAGGGCAGTTCAACCGGGACATGGCTGACGGCAAGGTTGGGAACGGCATAGCGCATGTCGAAGCCTTCGACACTCATGGGATCCGCTTCGCCTGCAGTGGCCTCGATCGCCGCCCAGCTGGTGGAATTGTCAAACAGGCGGCGGCCGAATTCCAGTGCCGCGGGGGGAGAGGCGAGCCGCACCCGCAAGGCCGCGATCCGCCCGTCACCCGTCAGCTGCGCGCCGATCAATCCAGCCGCAGGCGTACGCGGGTGCAGGCAGAGCTGCTCCTCGCCCCGCGACCAGACCAGCTGCACCGGACGGCCGATCTCGCGCGCGATCAAGGCGGCTTCGATCGCCTGGTCATGTTCCAGCCTGCGATCGAAACTGCCGCCTGCGGGCATCGGATAGAGCACCACGTCGGCAAGCGAGAGGCCGATCGCCTTCGCCGCAGCAACACGTGCTGCTTCGGGTGCCTGGCTGGCCATCCATAGCTCGAGGCGTCCATCCGCCAGCCGCGCGGTGACAGTGGCGGTCTCGATGGTGCCGTGCACTGCAGGGGCAATGTCGTACCGCAAGGCAAAATCGGGGCTGTAGCCCGTATCGCCTTCACCCCGCTCGATGATGCGGTGGGCCGTCCCGCGCCGCACGCCATCGTCCAGCGCGGCCTCGATACGTTCGGAACGGACGATGTTTTCCGCCGCAAACCGCGGGTTCATCGCGGTGAGAGCCTGCTCTGCCGCCCACCAGTTCGTGGCGGCAGCAGCAAGCCAGCGCTTGCCCCGCACGATACCGACGAGCCCGCGGATCCCGGTGGCGTTCCCGACATCATAGCCGGTCAGTTCCGATCGGTCACGGGGCCCATGGCGAATGGCGGCATAGACCATGTCGGGCAACCTGACGTCACCGGCGAACTGCCAGGAGCCATCCACTTTCGAAGGCATGTCAAGCCGGGGGAAGGCGATCTCCGGATCCGCGCCATCCTCGCTTGCCGGCGTTGCCGGATCGCGTGGCGGCTCGGATTTGAGCGGCGGCGGGTCAGGCGGGGAAAATTCTGCCGCTTCTGCCGCAAGCTCGCCGAAAGTCAGGCGGTTTTCCCCCTGGATCACGAAACCGCCCGCGGTGGTGCACTCCTCCCACGAGACCCCCCAGCGTTCTGCCGCAGCCATTTCAAGCATGGCGCGCGCAGCAGCGGCAGCCTCGCGGCAGGGCTGTTCATAGGCCGCCATGCTCAGCCCCTCGGCGGTCGCGGTAAAGCGGCTGGATTGCGCCCATCGTTGCAGCAGCAGCTCGTCGGCCTCGTTCGCCAGCGACGGGATCGCCGGCTGCCACAGGGCAGACCAGCGTGCGGCCAGCGGGAAATTGGCATAGGCACCGCTGACAGGGGCCGGCTCGACCGCGATCTGGCGCCAGTCGGCCCCCAGTTCCATCGCCACGACCTGCGGCAGCAGCGTGGTGATGCCCTGGCCCATCTCCAGTTGCGGCACGGCGACGGTGATCACGCCGTCCTCGGCGATCTTGAGCCAGGCGTTGAAGGCCGCCTCCCCTTCGTGCGGCTGAAGTGGGTTGTCGTAATTGCGAGGCAGGAATGACCAGGCAACCAGCAACCCGCCGCCCACGGCGGCACCGGCCAGCATGTTGCGCCGCGTCAGCTTCACCGGGAAGTACCCTGCATCACCATGGCAGCGACAATGCCGTCAAGCGCGGCCAGCGTCCAGCCACACGGCAAGGCGCGCGGCGATCTCGGTATAGACCTCGCCATGCTCGCCTTCATTGGCGGCTGGTGGCTGGCCGGTATCGCTGGCCACGCGGATCGCCATGTGCAGCGGCACCCGGCCGAGGAATTCCTGCCCCATCGCCTGCGCCGCCGATTCCGCTCCGCCGGCGCCGAAGGGATCGGACACTTCGCCGCAATGAGGGCAGGCATATCCCGCCATGTTCTCGACAAGGCCGACAATCGGGATGTCTGCTTGCCGAAAGAGGTCGATTGCGCGGGTCGCGTCGATCAGGGCAAGGTCCTGCGGGGTGGTGACGATGATGGCACCGGCAGGCTTGAACTTCTGCAGCATGGTCAGCTGCACATCGCCGGTGCCCGGCGGCAGGTCCACCAGCAGCAGTTCGGCATCGCCCCAGTCCGCTTCCATCATCTGCCCAAGGGCCTGGCCGACCATCGGCCCGCGCCATGCGATGGCCTTGCCGCCTTCGACCAGCTGCGCCATCGACAGCAGCTTGACGCCGAATTCGCTTTCCACCGGGATCAGCGTGTTGCCTTCCGCCTTGGGCCGGCCACGCGCGGGGTCAAGCAACATCACCTGGCTGGGGCCGTAGATATCGGCATCGACCACGCCCACCTTCCGGCCCAGTTTCGCCAGCGCCACGGCCAGATTGGCCGTCAGCGTGCTCTTGCCGACGCCGCCCTTGCCCGAACCCACGGCAATTATCCGGCGCTGGACCTTGTCCGCCATCAGCGCCACGCGCACTTCGGAAACGCCTTCCACCGCGCCCACCGCCTGTTCGAGCTCGCGCTGCAACTGGGCTGCGGCGCTGCGACCGAGGCCGCCGGCATCGGCGATGATGGTGGCGACGCCGTCAGCGAATTTCACTGACCGGACCATGCCGGAAAGTTCTGCGGGAATGGCTTGCTGGATTGCTTCGGTACTGCTCATGGAGCCCCTGCTAGCGCCTGTTCGCGCGCCATGCAGCGAAAATTGCACCACCCTCCCCTGTTTTTTGCCGATTTCCTTCCTATACAGATTGGAATGGAGAGATCAGGCAGCATTTTCGAAAGGATTGCACTGGCGATGGCCGGAAAGCGCAACCCCTGGGGCAACCCACCGGGCAAAGGTGGAAATGGCGGCGGCGATGACGGGGGCGATGGCCCTTCGGAGGATGCGCCGGCCGGCGGTGGCAACGGCGGCAAGAGCGACGGGCCACGCAATCCCTGGCTTCCCGGCGGCGGCTCTGGCCCGGGTACCCAGGGCGAACGCCCGCGCCGTTCCGCCTCGATCGAGGATATCTTCAAGAACCGTGGTCCGGAAGGCCCGCGTCGCGCAGGCGGCGGTGGTGGCGGACCCAACTTCCGCATCCCCACGGGCCCCGGCGGCCGCAACTGGTTCCCGCTGGCCCTTGGAGCGATTGCCGTGGTCTGGCTGTTCTTTTCCAGCGTGCATTTCATCCAGCCGCGCGAGAAGGCGATCGTCACCTGGCTGGGTGGCAAGTATTCGCATGACCTCGATCCGGGCACCAACTTCACCCTGCCCTGGCCGCTGCACGTGGTGGACGTGGAGAATGTCAGCGAGATCCGCCTGGAGCGGATTCCCGAGGGCGCCAGCGAGGAAAAGCTGATCCTGACCGCTGACCAGAACCTGGTCGACCTGTCCTATCTCATCCGCTGGAACATCAAGGACCTGACCCTGTTCCGCTTCCAGCTGGCCGATCCGGAGGACACGCTGAACGAGGTGGCCGAAGCCGCCATGCGCGCCGCCGTTGCCGAACAGGACCTCGATACGGTGCTGACCGGCGAGGGCCGCGCCAATATCGAATTGAACGTGCGCACCAACATGCAGGCCGTGCTCGACGCACTGGAATCCGGCATCGCCGTGCAGGGTATCGAGATCGAGAAGACCGACGCGCCTTCCGCGGTGATCGAGGCCTTCAACGACGTGCTGGCCGCGCGCCAGGATGCCGAGCGCAACATCAATGACGCGCGCCGCTACGAACAGCAGCAGTTGGCCCAGGCACAGGGCGAGGCTGCCGCCTTCAACAACATATACGAGGAATACCGCCTGGCCCCGCGTGTGACGCGCCAGCGCATGTATTACGAGACCATGGAAGCCGTGCTTTCCAGAACCGACAAGACCATCGTCGAGGCTGACGGCGTCACGCCGTACCTTGCCCTGCCCGAGCTGCGCCGCCGCTCGCAGGAAGCCACGTTGACCGTCCAGCAGGCGGAGGGCCAGTAAGATGTGGGAGAATCACAAGTTCACCATCATTGCCGTCCTTGCCGTGGCGGTGATCGGCCTGATGACCATCGTGGTGGTGCCGGAAACGCACCAGGGCGTTAAGATCCGCGCCGGTGAGCCGGTCTACACGATCAACCAGTTCAACCCTGATGATCCCTATGGCCAGACCGAGGCCGGGATCTGGTATCGCATTCCGATCTACGAACGCATCCAGATGGTCGACCGCCGCGTGCTGGACCTCGACATGGAGCGCGAACAGGTGCTGGCCGTGGACCAGCAGCGCCTCGAGGTGGACGCCTATGCCCGCTTCCGCATCATCGATCCGGTGCTGATGGTGCAATCGACCGGTGACGAGGGTCGCTTGCGCACCCAGCTGGAGCCGATCCTGCGATCGGTGCTGCGCCAGGAATTGGGCCGCCGCACCTTTGCCGACCTCTTGTCCGATGCCCGCACAACGGCAATGGCCAATATCACCGCCCAGCTTGACCAGTCGGCCCGGCAGTATGGCGCGCAGGTGCTGGACGTGCGCATCAAACGCGCCGACCTGCCCGATGGCACGCCGTTACAGGCGGCCTTCAACCGCATGGAATCGGACAGGCTGGAAGAAGCAGAGACGATCCGCGCAGGTGGCCGCCGCGATGCCCGCATCATCCGTGCGGAAGCCGATGCCGAAGCAGCGCGCATCTATGCCGATGCCTACAACAAGGATCCGGAGTTCTACGATTTCTATCGCGCCATGCAGTCCTATCGTGCGGCATTCGAGACCGGCGATGGCGAAAGCTCGATCATCATGAGCCCGGAAAACGAATACCTGCGCCAGTTCCAGGGGCGCTGAGCCAACCGACTCCAATTGTCGTTCAAAACCTGTTCAGGCAGGTCTGGCACAAAACGCGCCACGGGACGTTAGCTGATTCCAGCTCCTGAAAAGGGCGTTGGAAAATGAAACAAGAGGATGAACAAGGACGTGAAGCCAGTGCGATATTCTTACGGCATCACCTCGGCCCTGCTTGCCGGCGGGGCAGCCATCAGCCTGATCACCGGTTACCCGGCAGGCGCGCAAGTGGCGCAAAACGAACAGCTGCAAATCGCAGATGCAGTGCCCGTTGCGGGCGCTCCTGCAAGCTTTGCCGAGTTGACGCAGGCACTGATGCCTGCGGTCGTCAACATCGCCACCCGCCAGTCGATCACCATCGAAGGGCGCGGCCGCTCGGTCACGCGGGAGGGCCAGTCGCTGGGCTCAGGCTTCCTCGTTTCCGCCGATGGCTACATCGTCACCAACAACCACGTCGTCCGGCCCGACGGTCGGCTTACGCTGGAAGAAGTGACCGTGCGCCTGTCCAACGGCGAGGAGTACGAAGCGGAACTGGTCGGCACCGATCCGGACAGTGACCTTGCCGTGCTCAAGATCAGCCGCGCCGAGCCCTTCCCCTTCGTCCACATGGGCGGCGCAACCGAAGCCCGCGTGGGGGACTGGGTGATCGCCATCGGCAACCCCTATGGCCTTGACGGCACGGTAACCGCCGGGATCATCTCGGCCACCAACCGCACCACCGGCCGTCGCGGCGCGTTCGACCGCTACATCCAGACCGATGCCAGCATCAATTCCGGCAACTCCGGCGGACCGCTGTTCGACATGCGCGGCAATGTGATCGGCATCAACAACAACATCATTTCGCCTTCCGGTGGCAATGTCGGCATCGGCTTTGCCATCCCCGCCAATGTCGCCGCGCCGATTGTCGAGGCGCTGATCAACGGCGATGATATCGAGCGCGGCTACCTGGGCGTGCAGATCGTTCCGGTTGACGAGGACTTTGCCGATGCGCTTGGCATCGCGGAAAACAGCGGCGAAGTGATCCAGGCCGTGCAGCCGGGCGAGCCGGCCGAAGCCGCCGGCCTGCGCGCCGGAGACGTGGTGGTTTCCGTCAACGGGCAGCCCATTACCCGCGACGAGAGCCTGTCCTACATTGTCTCCAACATTGCGCCCGGCACCCGCGTGCCGGTGGAGTTCATCCGCAACGGGGAACGCGACACGGTGATGCTGACCGTGGGTCGCCGCCCAAGCCGTGAAGAGCTGGAAGCCCAGCAATTCAACCCCGACCAGGAAGAGCCGGAACCGGTGGAGCCGGAAAAGGAAGCGCCGCTGATCGAGGATGTGCTGGGCTTGCGCGTGCGCGAGATCACCCCGCTGATCGCCCGCCAGCTGGGCAATCCGGATTACGAAGGCCTCGTCATCATCGCGGTTGACGGCAATTCCGATGCCGGCCGCAAGGGCCTGGGCCGCGGCATGGTGATCGAGACCGCCAACTACCAGCAGGTGCTGACCCAGGAAGACCTGGTGGCGCAGATCCGCGCCGCGCGCGAAGAAGGCCGCGATGCCATCCTGCTGCGGGTCAACCCGCGCAACCAGCCGACACGCATCGTGGCAGTGCGCCTGCGCGACCAAGGCTAGCAGTCGAGGTCCTGTCGGATTTCGACAGGAATGGAAAAGGCCGCTTCCCTTCATCGGGAGGCGGCCTTTTCTCTTGCCCGGGCCTTTTTCCTGCTCCGGATAGAGCGCGGAGAGGAAATGCCGGCTTTACGGCACGCCCTGCGGCGGATCCGCCCCGCGCCGCACGGTGACATTGCCGCGCCCGCCATCGCCCGGCAAGGCACCGCCGGTAGCCTGTTCGAGGAAATCATCGCTCGCGGCCGGAGGTGGTTCGGGCAGGCCCATCGTGTCCACGCTGTTGCCCTGCACGGACGAACCCTGGCGCCCGCCCCCGGAAATCTCGCCATCGACGTCGGCCTGGCTGCGTCCCAGGGCATCGCCGCCGGGCGAGATCAGATTGCCCTGTTCGTCGATATAGTAATAGTCGCCCGGATCGCCGAAGTAGAACTCGTCATCCGGTTCCAGTTGCCATTCGGGCAATTGCAGGTCGGTATCGAATTCCTCTTCCGGCCGGTCCCTGACGGCATAGCGCATGAAGGCGGCAAAGGCGCGCGCAGGGGCGGTGCCGCCTTGCAGACCGGAAACGCGGGCATTGTCATCGCGGCCCATCCACACGCCGGTGGTGATGCCGGATGAAAAGCCGACGAAATAGCCATCCTTGTTGTCGCTGGTGGTACCCGTCTTGCCGGCAACCGGCCTGCCGATCTGCGCCGCACGGCCCGTTCCAGTGTTGACTGCCGTCTGCAACAGGTCAGTGATCCCGGCAGCGACGTAATCCGGCACCAGCGTATAGCTGCGCGGCTCCTTGCGCTTGTACAGCTCCTCGCCGTCGGCATTGGTCACGCGGATGATGCCATAGGGTTCGATCGACTGGCCCCTTGCGGAAACCGCGGCGAAGGCGCGCGTCATGTCGATCAGCCGGACCTCGTTGGTGCCCAATACCATCGAGGGATAGCTGGATATCTCGGTGGTGATGCCGAAGCGGCGTGCCATGTTGGCGACGTTCGAGAAGCCGACCTCGTTGCCGAGTTGTGCGGCCACCGTGTTGACCGAATAGGCAAAGGCGGTGCGCACATCGATATCGCCGCTGTAGCGGCCGTTGGAATTGCGCGGGCTCCACCCGTCGATGGTGACCGGCACGTCCTTGACCGGAGAGCTGGGGACATATCCCGCTTCCAGCGCAGTGAGATAGACAAACAGTTTCCACGACGATCCGGGCTGGCGCAGCGCGGTGACGGCGCGGTTGTAATTGCTGGTCACGTAATCGGTGCCGCCGACCATCGCCAGGATTGCCCCGTCGCGGTCAAGGCTGACCAGCGCACCCTGCGTGCCGTCGGGCACGTTGGACTGGATCGCGGTGGTCGCCGCCGCCTGCATGCCGGTATCCAGCGTGGTCCACACCTCGATCGGCTCGAAAGTGTCGTTGGGCAGCAGCAGGTCCAGCTGCGGCAAGACGTAGTCGGTGAAATAGCGGACCGAGTTCTGCCCTGATTCCTCGCGCAGCTTCACGGTGGAGACATCCACCTGCCGCGCCAGCGCCGGGTCCAGATCGCCGTAACGCACCATCTGGCCGACCACCACATTCGCGCGGCCCACGGCAGCATCGATATCGGCGGTGGGGGAATAGCGGCTGGGCGCCTTGACCAGCCCGGCGATGATGGCTGCCTCCTCCAGCGTCAGCTCGCGCGCCGAATGGCTGAAGAACCGGCGGCTGGCGGAATCGATGCCGTATGCACCACCACCGAAATAGACCTTGTTGAGGTACAGCTCGAGGATCTGTTCCTTCGAGAACTTCCATTCGAGCGCCATCGCCAGGATCGCCTCGTTGATCTTGCGATCGAGCGAGCGGTTGGAATTGAGGAAGATGTTGCGGGCGAGCTGCTGGGTGATGGTCGAGGTGGCCGAAACCTGCCGGTCCTCGCTGAAGGCATTGTAGACGGCGCGCGCCAGGCCAAGCGGGTCCACCCCGGGATGCGAATAGAAGCGATGATCCTCGACCGAGACCATCGCCTGCTTCATGACCTCGGGAATCTCGTCATCATGCAGCCATTCGCCATAGGATGGCCCGAGCGAGACGATCTCGCTGCCATCGCGTGCGCGCACGATGATCGATTGTCCGGTCTGGCTGGACATGAGGGCAGAATAGGATGGCATGTCGCGCGCGGCGAAGAACACCGCCGTACCCAGCGCGATCGCACCGAGGATGCCCACCGCAACGCCTGCCAGCGCCAGGCGCTTGAACCACAGCCAGAAGGCAGCCTTCCAGCCGCGCTTTTCCGGTTTGCGCTTGCTGCTGCGCGAAGATCTGGAGCGCGAGCCCCGCCTGCTTGCCATCTGGACCCTTCTCAACCCCGCTAGCGGCCCGTGCCCGGCATGGCCTGCCCGGCGTTACAATCCATCACCTCTTGCATAGGCCAAACGTAACGCAGCGTGAACGCCATTGCTTGCCGCAAGCGTAACTTATCCTCCGCCAACTGCCTCGATGGCCAGGATGCGGCGGGACGACATGGCGCGTCAACTGTTCACATCGGCATAGTGGCGCGGCGGGGGCAGGCCTTCCATCTTGTCGGCCAGCAGCGGGCCGAAGCTGGGGCGGCTCTTCATCACGCGATACCATGCCTGCGCCTCCTCGTGCCCGTTCCAGTCCACCCCGCCGAGGTAATCAACCACCGAAATCTGGGCGGCGGCGGCAAAGTCCGCCAGGCTCAGCTGGTTGCCGGCCAGCCAGCGGCGGTTACCCACCAGCCAGTCTATGTAGTCGAGATGTTCGTGCGCCAGCCGCATGGCACTGCGCAGCAAGGTGGAATCCGGCGCGGTGCGCAGGATCAGCCGCTTCTTCATCTTCTCGTGCAGCAGCGGGTGGGTGACATCGGCAAAGAAGATCTGGTCGAACAAGGCGACCAGCCGCCGGATCTCGGCACGCTGCGCGGCACTGCCCAGCACCAAGGGGCTGCGATCCACGGTTTCTTCCATGTACTCGCAGATCGCCTGGCTATCGACCAGCGTGATGCGGCGCGCGGCATCGTGCAGCACGGGGGTGCGGCCGGCCGGGTTGAGCTGGTAGAACTCGTCAGGCGCATCCCATGGCTGCACGGTGACGGGATCGAAGCTCACATCCTTCTCGCTCAAGGCAAGGCGGGTCTTGCGCGAGAACGGACACAGGGCAAAATGATAGAGGGTCCACATGGAATGACGCTCTTGCCGCAAGCGCGGTTTCACTACAATCCTGATTGCTCCAGAAGTTGCAGGCAGGCGGGCATAACGCGCGGTAAATCGCCATTGTCCCAGATATCCTGCGCCTCGCGGGAGAGCTCGGCTTCGATCGCGGCGATATCCAGCTGCGCTTCATCCATCACCCGGGCGCTGGCCAGCACGAAGAATTCCTTCCCCCGCTCGGCCATCGGCGGGTATTGCAAGGCCTCCTGGTTGCCATTGCCCTGGCCGAAGGCGACCATGGCGAAGGCCGCCGAACAGCGCAGCAGCATGCGTTGTTCGAGGCTCAGGTTCACCGGCTCGGCAGATTGCGCGCCGGCCTGGGCCGGAAGCATCAGCGCGGCGAGAATCGGCAGCAGCTGTCTCATACCCTTTACCCTGGCCAGCCGGACATGAACGCGGGCCTTCACCCGATCGCCTCTTGCGCCAGCGCATCCATCGCCAGCACCGGGTTGACGCTGCCGCTTTCGCGCCCTTCGAGGAATTCGTTGCGGATGTTGCGGTAGAAGAACTTCCATTCGCCATCCACGCGCTTCAGCTGGTCCTCGTAAATGCCGTAGGTGCCCATCTTGATGGTCTTGCGGCCTGCCTCGTTGCGTTCGCCGCCATTGTCGAACTCGAACCAGAAGCCGGTATGCCATGCCAGGTCGCCTTCGACGCGGATGGTCGAATGGCACAGCACGTGGCGCAGCAGGGCGGGTTGGCCGTCGATATCGGTGAACATTTTGCCCACCCGCTCCTTGAACGCCTTGGCCTCGGCGCGGATGTTCTCCCGTCCGGTCACCGTGCCGGTGGCATAGTCCAGCGTGCCGTCCTCGGTGAAGGTATCGGCGTATGTATCGAAATCGTTGTAATCCATGGCCATCAGGTAGCGAGACATCAGGTCCTCGATCTCGGCGCGGTCCTGCGCATAGGTGCTGGGGTATTTCATGCCTTCTCCCTCTCTTGCGCCTGGCCGCATGTGCGACAAATGGCGACAACTGTTTGACCTGCATCATTCCCTACGGCCCCGATCCGGGCAAGAGCAAGCGGGCAAGGAAGGGCCCTGGCCGCCCGAACCGGAAACACGTGGAAGAGGACTTGCCCAATGGCCGTTGCCGTCAATGCGGATATTGCGCCTGTTGCTGAAAACACGCCTGCCGACGCATCTGCGAGCAGCCTGCCATGGCCATCCGAACGGGCCGGATCATGGGCGCTGTTCGTGGTGATCTTCGCCACTTTCCTCAACTTCTTCGACACCACCGTGTTCGCCATGCTGGCAGAACGGATCAAGACCAGCTTCAACCTGTCCGACAGCGCGCTGGGCTTCGTGCTGGGACCGGCCCGCGTGGTCGCCTTCGTGTTCGTGGGCATCCCGCTGTCACGCCTCGTCGATATCTATCCGCGCAAGTATGTGCTGTCGGCCAGCATCGCGGTGCTGGGCGGGATTACCGCGCTGGGCGGGATCGCACAGAACTTTGCCCAGCTGGTGGGCAGCCGGTTGTTCGTGGGCGCAGGCGGCGCGGCCAACGGGCCGGGCAGCTATTCGCTGATGGCGGATTTCTTCCGCCCGGCGCGCTATCCCGTCGTCTTTGCGCTGATGCAGCTGTCCTACATCGGCGCCAGCGCATTGGGCGTGTGGGGTGGTGGCCGCCTGCTGGCGCTGACCGACAGCCTGCCCGAACACACCGAGGTGATCGGCCTGTCGATCTTCAACTGGCAATGGATCCTGATCGGCATCGGCGTGCCTTGCCTGCTGGCATCGATCATGTTCCTGACCATTCGCGAACCGGCGCGCCGCAATCCGCCGGACGCCGCGCCGCTGGTGCCTGCCGATGCTCCGCTGGGACGCAAGCTGCTCGCCTTCACCGGCCTCGATGCGTTGAAAGCCATCAATGTGCGCAAGGCGGTGTACTGGCCGCTGTTCGGCGCGCTGGCGATGTCTGCGATCGAAAGCCAGGGCCTGCCGGCCTGGCGCGTTCCCTTTCTTGCGCGCACCTATGGCTGGAACGAGGCGGAGATCGGCGACTTCATGGCCCCGCTGCTGCTGGGTGCCAGCCTTGCAGGGCTGCTGGTCGGCGGCTTCTTTGTGACCTGGATGAACAAGCGCAATGCCGACGGCAATATCCGCGCCACGGCGATCATCTTCACCTGCACCACCGTGTTCGCCATTGCCACGCCGCTGATGCCCAGCGGCGAACTGGCGATTGCCTGCATGGCGATGACCAGCTTCTTCGGCCTTGCCGGTGCGCCTGCCCAGAACGGTGCGATCCAGCGGATCGCCCCCAACGAGATGCGCGGGCAGGTCACTGCGCTCTACCTGTTCATGTATACCTTCTTCGGCGCGATGGGCAGCTTCGTGATCGGCACGGTGAGCGATGTGATCGTGGGCGATCCGGCCAAGCTGTGGCAGGCGCTGCTGATCGTCGCCGCCGTATTCATGCCGATTGCCACCTTCTTCATGTATCGCGCGATCAAGCCTTATGGCGAGGAGGTCCGCCGGTTGCAGGCCGCAGGCCTCTGACCATCTCCCGGCACGCGCTGCGATGCGCCGTTGACTAATCCGCGCAGCTCCCACAATTGTAAGCACTGCATACGATTTTGGGAGAGAATCGGGAGTGCGCTGCTTGCTGCCCGTGCCGTGTGGTGCGCCGGCTGCAATTGCCCTTTACACCGTCTCGTCCCAAGCCATAGACCAGCCGCACGACCCGCCCAGATCGCGGGACTTGGGAGACAATGATGACCGATTATCCTTCGCTGCACATGATCATCGATGGCGAGAAGGTGTCTGGCGGTGGCCGCCGCACCTTCGATGTCGTGAACCCGGTAACGGGCGAAACGCTGGCCGAGCTGCCGCTGGCCGAAGCCGCGGATCTCGACCGTGCGCTGCAGGTGGCAGAGCGTGGCTTCCGGATCTGGCGCAAGTCCACCCCGCAGGAACGCGCGCAGGTTCTGCAGGGCGCTGCCCGCCTGATGATGGAACGCGCGGACGACATGGCCCGCATCGCCACGATGGAAGAGGGCAAGCCCTTCCACGAAGCGAAGATCGAGCTGATGATGAATGTCGGCCTGTTCAACTTCTATGCCGGCGAATGCAGCCGCCTCTACGGCCGCGAACTGGTGCGCCCGGAAGGCATGCGTTCCACCGTGCGGTGGGAACCGGTCGGCCCCGTTGCCGCATTCGCCCCGTGGAACTTCCCGCTGGGCAATCCGGGCCGCAAGCTAGGCGCACCGATCGCCGCGGGCTGTTCGGTGATCCTGAAAAGCGCGGAAGAAACACCCGCATCGGCGCTGGCCGTGTTGCAGTGCCTGCTCGATGCAGGCCTTCCCAAGGAAGTGGCGCAGGCCGTGTTCGGCGTTCCCGATGAAGTGAGCACCCACCTGCTCGCCAGCCCGATCATCCGCAAGCTGTCCTTCACCGGCTCCACCGTGGTCGGCAAGCACCTTGCCAAGCTTGCGGCCGAGAACATGATCCGCACCACGATGGAACTGGGCGGCCACGGCCCGGTGCTGGTGTTCAACGATGCCGACGTGGAGAAGGCGCTGCAGAATGCCGTCGGCGGCAAGTACCGCAACGCCGGGCAGGTCTGCGTGTCGCCCACGCGCTTCATCGTGCAGGAAGACGTGTTCGAGAAGTTCCGCGACGGTTTCATCGAAGGCGCCAGGGCTCAGGTCGTGGGTGACGGGCTTGTCGATGGCACCACCATGGGCCCGATGGCCAACCCGCGCCGCCCCGAAGCGATCGACCGCTTCATCTCCAATGCGGTGGACAAGGGTGCCAAGCTGGGCACCGGCGGCAAGCGCATCGGCAACCAGGGCTTTTTCTTCGAACCCAGCGTGATCTCCGAAGTGCCGCTGGATGCCGACATCATGAACGAGGAACCGTTCGGCCCGGTCGCCATCATCAATCCCTACCGCACGGAAGAGGACATGATCGCCGAGGCAAACCGCCTGCCCTATGGCCTCGCCGCCTACAGCTGGACCAACGATGTCTATCGCCAGCGTCGCCTGGCAGACCAGCTGGAAGCCGGCATGGTTGGCGTGAACACGCACATGATCGGCGGCGCGGATGCTCCCTTTGGCGGCGTGAAGTGGTCCGGCCACGGCAGCGAGGATGGCCCCGAAGGCGTCAAGGCCTGCATGGTGCTGAAAGCCGTTCACGAAGGATAAGCGAAGATGTCTCACGAACTGAAGACCGGCGGTGACCGCGGATACCTGCGCATCGCCACAGAAGAAGCCTTTGCCACGGCCGAGCAGCTGGATGCGATCCTGCGGCTGGTGAAGGAAGGCAAGGCCGACAAGGGTACCGTCTCGCTGTGGGGTTTTTACGGCACCTCGCCGTCCGAACGCACCACCTTCATCCGCGAACGGCTGCTGGACCTGGGCGAACTGCGCATCGGCGCGATGGACGCTGCCGGGATCGACAAGGCCGTGCTGGCGCTGACCAGCCCGGGCGTGCAGTCGATCCACGATGTCGAGGAGGCCAAGGGCATTGCTGCGCGCGCCAACGATCACCTGGCCGCAGCCTGCGAGAAGTATCCCGATCGCTTTTACGGCATGACCGCGATCTGCCCGCAGGACCCGGAATGGTCTGCCGCCGAACTGAAGCGCGGCAAGGAGGAGCTGGGCTTCCACGGCGTGCAGGTGAACAGCCACACCCATGGCCACTACCTGGACGAGGAACAGTTCGACCCCATCCTGCGCACCTGCGCGGAAGAGGGCATCCCGCTCTACATCCACCCGCAGGGCCCGCCCGACGGCATGATCGGCGGCATGGTGGAAGCCGGCCTTGAAGGCGCTGTCTTCGGCTTCGCGGTGGAAACCAGCTATCACGCGCTGCGCCTGCTGACGACGGGCGTGTTCGACCGCTATCCCGACCTGCAACTGGTGCTCGGCCACGGTGCCGAAGGCCTGCCCTTCTGGATCGACCGGTTGAACTACATGTTCAACGCCGGTGTCCGCTCGCAGCGCTACGAGCGGCTGAAGCCCCTCAAGCACCCGCTGCATTACTACCTGCGCAACAATGTGTGGGGCACCACCAGCGGCCTGCCTTCGCCTGCCTCCATCAAGCTGATGATGGAGGTAATGGGCGAGGATCGCGTGATGTATGCGATGGACTATCCCTATCAGTATGTGCCGGCCGAAGTGGAACTGCTGGACGACATGGACCTGCCGGCGGAAACGCTGAAGAAGTTCTTCCAGACCAACGCGGAAGGCCTGTTCAAGCTGTGAGCGAAGCGCAGGCCGCCTTGCGCGCAAGGATCGCGGCCTATTGGCAGCCGCATGCGATCAGCGCCGCGGCCCAGCTCGGCCTGGCCGATGCCCTGGCGGATGATGCGCTGGACGCGGAAACGCTGGCCGCCAAGGTCGGCGCCGATGCGGGCGCGCTGGGCCGGTTCCTGCGCGCACTCTCGTCGATCGATATTGTCAGCGACAGGGGCGATGGCACCTATGCGCTGACCGAGATGGGCCAGCGCCTGCGTTCCGACCATGCCGAAAGCCTGAAAGGCATGGCGCTGCATGTCGGCACCCAGCTTTCGCCCGCATTTGCCAGCCTTGCCGAATGCGTGAAGCATGGCCGCCCGCCCGAAGGCATCGCCTATGGCACGCAGGGCTTTGCCGACCTAAACCACGATGCCGCAGCAGCGGCTGTGTTCAACCAGGCAATGGTGGACAGCTCGCGGCGCTTTGCCGGCGAAGCCGTCACCGCCTACGACGTGTCCGGTTTCAGCCGCATCGGCGATATCGGCGGCGGGCACGGCCGCGTGCTGGCCGAATTTCTCAACGCCGCGCCCGGGGCGACAGGTTTCGTGCTCGACCTGGACCATGCGGCAGCCGGCGCTGCGACGCTGTTTGCCGAACAGGGCGTGGAAGGCCGGGCCGAATTCGTTTCCGGCAGCTTCTTTGAAGAGATCACGGAAGCGGCGGATTGCTATGTCCTCAAATACATCCTGCATGACTGGGATGACGAACACGCCCGCCGGATCGTGGAGCGCGTGGGTGCGGCGGCAAGGCGCTTCGTCGCGAAGGTCCTGTTGATCGAGCGCATCCTTCCGGAGAGGGTTGAAGCGCGGGTCGATCACGCCTTTGCCATGTATGGCGACATGACGATGATGCTGTGGAACGGCGCGGAACGGACAGAGCAGCAATTCCGCGACCTGCTGGCAGCGGGCGATTTGGTTTTGACTCGCACCGCGGCTCTGTCAGACAACCATTATGTGATCGAGGCGCTGCCAAGAGATTGAAACGCGGCGAGCCTTCCCGCAAGAGACGGGACAGTTCGCGAGGGAGAGGATCGGGACTATGGCCACGAGTGCCAATGACATGGCGGACGCCAAGAAGATCAGCAGCTATGGCTGGTATGCGCTGACGCTGGTTTCCTGTGCGCAGGCGATGAGCTTGCTGGACCGGCAGATCCTGTCGATCCTCGCCACCAATATCCGTGACGACCTGGGCATCGGCGATGCCGAGCTCGGCTTGCTCTACGGCACGGTGTTCGCGCTCTTCTATGCCCTCTTCTCGCTCCCGCTGGGCCGGCTTGTGGACGGCTGGGTGCGCACAAAGCTGCTGGCGATCTGCCTTGCCACGTGGAGCTTCTTTGCCGGCCTTGCCGCCTTTGCCGGCGGCTTTGCGCTGCTCGCCATCTCGCGCCTTGGCGTCGGCATCGGCGAAGGCGCGACGCAGCCTGCCGCCAACTCGATCATCTTCGACACCTTCCCCAAGAACCGCCGCGGCGTGGGCATGGCAGGGCTTGGCATCGGCCTGGCGCTGGGCCTCGGCCTGTCGATGACGATCGGCGGTATCGTCGCCGAATGGTGGGATACGCGCTATGCCGATGGCGGCGCACCGCTGGGCTTTGCCGGGTGGCAATTCGCCTTCATCGTCGCCTCCCTTCCCGGCTTCCCGCTCGCTTATCTGATCTACCGCTTGAAAGAGCCTGTTCGCGGCGGAATGGACGGCATCGAAACCCCGCCCGACCCTGCTCCGTTCAAGGCCAGCGCGGACGTGCTCGGCTCGGTCGTTCCCGGCACCAACTGGTATTACCTGTGGCGCCGCAATGCCGGCTCCCGCCAGTGGATCACCAATATCCTCGGCCTCCTGGTGATTCTCGTCAGTGCCTATGCCCTGGTTCGGCTGACGCAGGGCTATTCCCCGCGCCCGGCGCTCGATATCTACGGCCTGAAGCTTGATCCGCATGTGCTGCAATGGGGCGTGGCAGCCTTCGGTGCCTTCGTGGTGCTGAACCTGTTCCAGAGCTTCAAGCTGACGGATCGCCCGGCCTACAACGTCATCCTCAGCCCCAGCCTGATCCTGCTCATGGTGGTGGGCGGCCTGCAGACGGCGATCAATTACGGAGTAATGGGCTTCACCCCCTCGCTGCTGATCCGCGACTTCGGGCTGACCCCGGCACAGGCCGGTGTGCAGTTCGGCCTGCTGGCCGCTGCGCTGGGAATGATCGGTCCGATCATTGCAGGCCCCCTGTCGGACTTCCTGTCCAGCAGGATGGGCCAGCGCGGCATGGTCTGGCTGGTGCTGGGAAGCCTGGCGATATCACCCTTGTTCGGCATCTGGACCTTCAGCGCGGATACCACGGGCGACTTCTACCTGCGCTTCGTGATCTACAGCCTGATCCTGACGCTGTGGCTCCCGCCCGCCTATGCGCTGATGCTGGGGCTGGTGCTGCCACGCATGCGCGGGATCACCTTCTCCACCTACATGATCATCCAGACGCTGCTGGGCCTTGGCCTTGGCCCCTATTTCGTGGGCATCATCTCCGACCAGAACGGGGGCGACCTGGGCAATGCGATCATTTCGGTGAACATCGTCTGCCCCTTCATCGTGGTACTGCTGCTGGTCGTGCTGTGGCGGTTCCGCAAGGACGAGGCGAGCATCCTTGAACGCGCCCGTGCGGGTGGCGAGAATATCTGAGAGACACATGACCAACGTTAGAGAAGCCAGCTTCGCCGTTTTCCAGCATTTCGGCGTGGACCGCCTGTTCGGCAATCCCGGCAGTACCGAACTGCCGATGCTGAAGGGCATGCCTTTTCCCTATGTCATGGGCCTCAACGAAGCGGTGGTGATGGGCATGGCCGATGGCTATGCGCGCTCCTCGGGCAAGCCGGCGCTGGTGAACCTGCACTCCTCGGCAGGCACCGGCCATTCCCTCGGCAACCTGTTCACCGCCTGGAAGAACAATGCACCCATCGTGGTGACCGCCGGCCAGCAGGCACGCTCGATCCTGCCGCATGACCCCTTCCTGGGGGCCGAACGCCCGACCGAGTTCCCGCGCCCCTACGTCAAGTTTGCCATCGAACCGGCGCGCGCCGAGGACGTGCCGCTGGCGCTGGCCCGCGCCTTCGCCGTGGCGCTGACCCCGCCGATGGGGCCGGTCTTCGTGTCCATCCCCGTCGATGACTGGGAGCGGGAATGCGACATGCCCGCGCTGCCGACCCTGTCCCTGCGCACCATGCCCGACCCTGCCGGGATCGAGCGGATTGCAGCCATGATCGAGGGTACGGAGAACCCCGCGCTGGTGATCGGCACCTCTGCCGCCAATGGCGGGGCATGGGATGCCGCAATTGCGCTCGCCGAAAAGGCGGGCCTGTCTGTCTGGGCAGCGCCCTATGCCGCGCGCGAGACTTTCCCGGAAGACCATCCGCAGTTCGCCGGCTTCCTCAACGCCTGGCGCGACCAGATCCGCGATGCGCTCAACGTCCATGACGCGATCCTCGTCGCGGGCGCTCCGGTGTTCACCTATCACGTCGAAGGCAGCGGCCCGCACTGGCCCGAGGGCGCGGAACTGATGGCGCTGTCGGACGATCCGCGGCACTTGTCCAACCTGCCCGGCGGCGGCGGGGTGCTGGGCGATATCCGCAGCGGGTTCGAGAGCCTGGCCGAGCGCCTGCCGGCCCGCGCTTTTGCGGGAAAGACGCACCAGCTGATCGATCCCGCGCCGGAGATGACGGCGGCCTATGTGCTCAAGCGCATTGCCGCGCTGCGCCCGAAGGAGGCGGTGGTGGTGGAAGAAGCCCCCACTGCGCGCGGGCCGGAACATGTCACCTTGCCGATCACGCGTGAAGGCGGCTTCTACTCCTGCGCCAGCGGCGGGCTTGGCTATTCGCTGCCCGGCGCGCTGGGCGTGGCGATGGGACAGGATGACAAGGTGATTGCCGTGCTGGGCGATGGCGCGGCGATGTACACGATCCAGGGCCTGTTCACTGCTTTCCAGGAACAGACCAACACCAGCTTCTGCATCATGAACAATTCGGCCTATGCCGCCCTCACCGGCTTTTCCGGCGAATTCGGCATGAACCATGTGCCGGGCTGTGACCTGACCGGCCTCGATTTCGCCATGCTGGCAGAAGCACAGGGCATCGCCGCTCGGACCGTCAATTCGGTCGACCAGTTGGACGAAGCCTTGAGCTGGAGCTTTGCCGAAAAGCGCCCGACGCTGCTCGATATCCGCATCGCCTGACACGTCAGGCAATAACAGGACAAGCTTTTCGCTGCGTTTGCGTGTAGGGGCGCGCGCAAAGGTCCGTTTTCCCGATCGGGGGATTCGGCCAAAGTACTCCTATGCGCATCACGCTGGGCCGGGGCTGACACCCGCCTGCCGCTGCGCCCGAAAGCCCTGATTGATGCCTTTTTCGCACCTCCCGCCGCTGCTTGCCAGCGCCCTTTCCGCCCGTGGCTATGACGGCCTTACCGATGTCCAGTCCGCCGTGCTGGTGGATGAAGCACACGGCCGCGACTTGCTCGTTTCGGCGCAGACCGGTTCGGGCAAGACGGTCGCCTTCGGCCTCGCGCTCGCCGAAAACCTGCTGGGCGATGATGGCCGCGTGCCTGCCTACACCGGCCCGCTGGCCCTCGTGATCGCCCCCACGCGCGAACTGGCCTTGCAGGTCAGCCGCGAGCTCGGCTGGCTGTACCGCGAAGCAGGCGCGCAGATCGCCACTTGCGTGGGCGGCATGGATGCATCCAAGGAACGGCGCAACCTGCGCGGCGGGGCGCAGATCGTGGTCGGCACGCCGGGCCGCTTGCGCGACCACCTCGAACGCGGCGCGCTCAACCTCACGGGCCTGCGCGTTGCGGTTCTCGACGAGGCGGACGAAATGCTCGACATGGGCTTTCGCGAGGAGCTGGAGGAAATCCTCGACGCGACCCCGCAGGGCCGCCGCACGCTGCTGTTTTCCGCCACGCTGCCGCGCCAGATCGTGGCGCTCGCCGGGCGCTACCAACACGAGGCGCTGCGCATTTCCACCATCGGCAATGATCGCGGCCATGGCGATATCGCCTACCAGGCGATGACCGTGGCCCCGCCCGAAGTCGAGAACGCGGTGGTCAACCTGCTGCGCTACCACGAGGCGGAAACCGCGATCCTGTTCTGCGCCACGCGCGAGAAGGTGCGCCATCTGCACGCCATCCTGCAGGAGCGCGGATTTGCCGTGGTCGCCCTTTCCGGCGAGCATACCCAGTCCGAACGCAACCACGCCATGCAGGCGCTGCGCGACAAGCGCGCCCGCGTGTGCGTGGCGACAGACGTTGCCGCCCGAGGCATCGACCTGCCCGGCGTATCGCTGGTGGTGCATGTCGAGATTCCCCGCGATGCAGAGGCGTTGCAGCACCGCTCAGGCCGGACGGGCCGTGCCGGCAAGAAGGGCACCGCCGTGCTGATCGTGCCCTACCCGCGCCGCAAGCGGGTGGAATCCATGCTGCGCCATGCACGGATCGAGGCGGATTGGATGGACCCGCCGACCGCCGAGATGATCCGCAAGCAGGACCGCGAGCGACTGCTCGAAAAACTGTTGCAGCCCATGGAAATCGACGAGGAGGACCGCGAGCTGGGCGCGCGCCTGCTCGAACAGCTGGGCGCTGAATCCGTCGCCGCAGCGCTTGTCCATGCCCACCGTGCCAAGCTGCCCCAACCCGAAGAGCTGACCGCCAACACCCCCGAGGCGCGCAAGGCGGCGCAGGCACAGCGCCATCGCCCCGGTTTCGAGGACACCGTGTGGTTCCGCATGGATATCGGCCGCAGCCAGGGCGCGGACCCCAAGTGGATCCTGCCCACGCTGTGCCGACGCGGCCATGTGTCAAAGAACGAGATCGGCGCGATCCGCATCGGGCCTGCCGAAACCTTCGTGCAGATCCCCCGCGATATTGCCGACAAGTTCGCAGACGCCGCCCGTCGCACTGGCGAAAGCGAGCGCGAAGCTGGCGAGGAGAGCATCGCCATTGACCGCTCCGCTACCGGCCCGCGCGAAATGGCCCGGCAGAACCGCAAGCGCGGCCCCGGCAACGCACCGCCAAGCCAGCGCGTTGCGCCCAAGCCGCACCGCAAGGGTGGTCCGAAACCTTACCGGGCAAAGCCGGGTGCCGAGGGCGCGCCAGCCATGAAACCGGGCAAGAAGGGCAAGCCGTTCAGGAAAAAGCCGCCGCGTGGTTAGGGACTTATCCGGCTGCGCCGCACCAATACGGCATCGCGCAACCGGCTGAACCAGGGCCGGCGTTGTCAGGTCACCCGCCAGACCCACATCCTGATCGAACTAGCATAGCGCGCGCCCGCACACACGAAGATCGACTTGTTCAGCCAGTCATACTTGCCATCGGGCGCAATGAATTCGGGAACGGTGCGGAAATAGTATTCCGACGGATCGACGTCCTCGCCCATCACCAGCCGCTGCATCACTTCCACCGGCCCGTGGCGCAACCCGCGGTTGCGGATCTGGATCAGTTCGCCGTCGTCCGTTTCGATGGCATAGAGTGCATCGGCCACGGTCACCCCGTCATGCCGGGTCAATTGCCAGTCTGCCGAATTGCCCATCAGCTGCCCGTTGATCTTCGGCCCTTTCACATAGCCGCCGGAAAAGATCGGAATGATCCGCCGCGTGCCGTCATAGGTCTCGCCGATCTGGCGCGGTTCATCCAGCTCGCCGCCTGCCTCGTAGACGAATTCCAGTTCCGGTTTGATCATCGGCTATCCTCTTTCTCTTGATTGTCTCGCCAACCACACAAGACGGTGAATCGCGCAAGCGATCAGGGCGTATTGGCGACCTTGCCGAAATAGCCGATCACCTCGCCATCCAGCCATTCCGGCTCGACCGGCGGGAAGTAGCTGAGTTTCACGATCACCGTGCGGCTGGTCGGGTGGACATAGATGAACTGCCCGCCCAGCCCGACAGCGGAGTAGGCACCCGGCTCCTGATCCACCTGCCATGTCTGCAAACCGTAGCCCGGATAACCTGCGCCTGCGGGCGCCCCGGTCGGCAGCATGTCGCTCATCTGCTCCACCCAGCCTTGCGGCAGCACACGGGTTTCGCCCGCCATGCCGCCGTCCAGCAGCAGCTGGCCCAGCCGGCCGAAATCGCGTAGCGCGGCATTGAAGCCCATGCCGTTGAGTGCGCGCCCCTCTCCCACCGGACCATCGGCAAGGAAGTGGCCATCGAATTCGGCGCCCATCGGTTGCCAGATGCGGGCTTCCATCAGGTCCTCGAACTTCTCGCCCGTTGCAGCCTCCAGCACCCAGCCGAGCACGGCGGTGTCGAGCGTGGCATAGTTGAAGGACCCGCCCGGCGCCTCTCGGGCAGGGATATCGACGGCGAAATCGGCAAAGCGCGCCTGGTTGTTGACGATCGCCGTTTCATGGATCCGTCCGGCAAGGCTGGGGTTCTCGCCGAAATCGTAACGCTCCTGGATATCCGCGCCGGATCGCATCTGCAGGATCTGGCGGATCGTCGCATCGCCATAGGCTCCGCCTGCCAGTTCGGGCACATATTTGCCGGCCGGATCATCGAGGCTGTCGATTTCCCCACGCTCCAGTGCCTGTCCCACCAGCATGGCGGTGATCGTCTTGGTCATGGAAAAGGCGATGTGCGGTGTCGCCGGGGTCATCCGGTTGCGATAATCCTCGAACACCACCTGCCCGTCCCGCAGGACCAGCATGGCATTGGTGAAGGTGCGGTCCGCCCATGCGGCATAATCCGCCTCGCCTTCCGCCGTATCGGCAAGCGGCATGGCGAAGCCCTCCGTCGCCATGGGCAGCTCCCATGTCTCCTCCGGCGCGGAAACGCCGCGCCAGGCGAACACGTCATGCGTGTTGCGGAAGGTGAAGGAATTGACCGCGGGATTGAGCAGTTGCCAGCGCATGGCAATGGTTGCCGCGGACGGCGCAAGGCTGCCGTCGATCTCCGCCTGCGTGAACCGATCCGGCTCTGTCAGCGCGATGTCGGATTGTGCGTCACACCCCGCAAGCGCCAGTGTGGCTGCGGCAAACGCCAGGCGAATTTTCATGATTGTCCCTCTCCTCGATGCACAGACTTGCCGAGGAGAGGGATGAAATCAAGTGGGGTGCGGCTTCGCCTTATTCGGCAGCTTCTGCGACCCTGGCATCAAGGCCGATGTCTTCCGCCCGGGCGAAATTGCCGTGCAGGCCGAAGCGCAGGCGGATGGGAATGTGAACGGTCGCCACCGGCCCCTTTTCAATGTCGAGGGCATCGAAGATCAGCAGGTCGGTGTTCTTGTTCTCCAGCCGGTTGCACAGCATCACGATCCAGCCGTCGCCTTCGGGGGCATCCTTGCTGCGCGGCACGAAGCAGGGTTCCTGCAAGGAGGAAACCGGTCCGCACCACCAGTGCTGCTCGCTGCCGTCCTCGAGGTTCTTCAGGAACAGGCAGTTCATCAGGAAACCGCCGGCGCTGCCGCCCTTCAGCTCGCAGGGACGCGAATGGTCCATCTCGAGGCCCCAGGTGTAGCGGTTCTTCATGCCGGTGAAACGATCGTCGATGCGCGGGAATTCGCTGGCCGTTTCGGTCAGCGGCACGATCTCCTCGAAATCGTCGGTGTTGCTTGCCAGGTCCACGGTCCAGCGCGTCAGCTTGCTCATCGCCTCGGCACCATTGAAGGGCGCGCCGTGCACATCGGGGAAGAAGGGGAACATGTTGTTCTTCGCTTCGGGAACCACGAAATGCACCTTGCTGCCATCCTGCCATGCGTTGACCACGTGGCTGGCAAAGCAGTTGTCGCGCTTGAACCAGCGGATATCCTCCTGCTTCAGGTCATCCCGGCGCGGGATGATGCCGAGGTAGACAGGCATGGTGGTGTCGAAGCCGAAATGCGGCTTGCCCTGTTCGAGGCGTTCCCAGGAACCGATCGACGGCACGACATGCAGCACCAGGTAATCGGGCGTGATCGCGAAATCGTGCATCATGCAATAGTAAGGGGTCTTGAACCACACCTCGCGCACCAGCTCGTTGTCCGGGCTGATCTCCACCAGCGCGCAATCGTCGCTGCAAATGCCGCTGGCAGCGTAGCACAGCGACACCATGTTGCCCGTTTCGGGATCGATCTTGGGGTGGGCCGTGAAGGTCTCGCTCTTCATCTTGCCGCCCCAGGTCTCGACCTTCTCGCGCTCCATGGTGACAGGATCCATCACCAGCGAGGGGCTGTCTTCCTTCATCGCCCACAGCTTGCCCGCGAATACCCAGGCATTGGTGTTGCCGGTTGCGCGATAGGTGCCCTTGGTCACGGGATCGTCCGTCAGCGGATTGCGATAGTGGCCCCACAACGCACGGCCTGCCTCGTTCTCCATCAACCAGCGGTCGGTCTTGGCCCAGCGCTGGCGGAAATCGACCTGCCCGTCATGAATGTGGAAGCGGGTGATCATGCCATCGCCATCAAACGCAATCGAATCGCCCAGCATGGGGGGGAACTGCGGATCGGGCTGCACGCGAAAGAACGCGCCGTTGATCTCCTTGGGGATCTCGCCTTCATGGACCAGGTCGGTGATGTCCGCTTCCACGCGGCTGGGCGTGTTGAAACCGGTGAACGTTGGCGTGTCGGGAAAATGCGTCATGGTGATTCAGTTCCTCTCCTTGCGCAAGATTGTATGCTTTACTAACAAATAGGCAAGCCGCGCACTGGCGGCAATCGGGGGTTAGGGACACCGCTTTGGCAAATCCTGCATTGATCAGGGACAAGGACGCCGCAGACAGCGGAATTGGCGCGCTGGATTCGATCCTGGGCTTCCACATCCGGCTGGCGCATGGCGCTGTCTATCGCCACTTCAACGAGGCCTTTGCCGAACTGGAGCTGACGCAGAAGCAGGTTTCCGTGCTGTGGCTGGTGAGCGACCGTCCCGGCATCGCGCAGATCGACGTGGGTGGCCGCCTGCAGATGGACAGGGCCACAACCATGACGATCGTGAACCGCCTGCAGGAGCGCGGCTACCTGCGGCGGGAGAGGTCCGCCAGCGACGGACGCAAGCAGGCCCTGTACCTCACTTCCAGCGGCGAAACGGCCCTCGATGACGCAAAGCGCTGCATCGAGAGCCACGAAACCTGGCTGAAAAGCCGCTTTACGCCCGAAGAAGTGGAAAAATTGGTGGAAATGCTCTCGCGAATCCACGATTGAAGGCACGAGAGAGTTTTGGAGAGGATCTGACTATGGCCGGAGCTGCCGGGGGCGCAAACCCAATTTCCGTTATGAAGGATACGCCGATGGGCACGCGGCAGATCGCCGTCGTGGTACTGATGGTGTTCCTGAACGCGCTGGACGGGTTCGACGTGCTGTCGAGTGCATTTGCCGGACCCGGCATGATGGAGGAATGGGGCATCGACCGCACCGCGCTGGGCGTGGTCCTTTCAGCCGAACTGGTGGGCATGGGCTTCGGTTCGGTGATCCTTGGCGGCATGGCGGACAAGTATGGCCGCAAGATCACCATGCTGGCCTGCCTCACCGTAATGGCGATCGGCATGTACCTTGCCGGCACCGCCACCTACTGGCAGCTGCTGCCCGGGGTGCCGGGAACCGCCTGGCTGACCGACATCGTGCTGTGGCGCTTCATCACCGGCCTTGGCATCGGCGGCATGCTGGCCGCAACCAACGCCGTTGTTGCCGAAACCACCAGTTCCACCGGCCGCTCTGTCTCGATGGCCTTCTACGTCATCGGCTATCCGGTTGGCGGCGTGATCGGCGGTTTCGCGGCGCAGGAATGGTTGCTGGTGGTCGGCACCTGGCATGACGTGTTCATCTTCGGTGCCGTGGTCACGGCTGCGATGATCCCGCTGGTGCTCTTCCTGGTTCCGGAAACCCCGGCATTCTACGCGGCTCGCCGTCCGGCGGGAGCGCTGGAGAAGCTCAACAAGTCGCTGAAGGCTTACGGCAAGACGCCTATCGAAGCACTGCCGGAAGTGTCGGACAATGGCCCCAAGCCCAAGGCGACGGACATCCTGGCCAACCCGCGCCTGCGCCCGATCACGCTGATGCTGGCCTTCGGCTACATGTTCCACACCTTCACCTTCTACTACATCCTCAAGAACGCGCCGACGATCGTGGCGCTGGCCGGATTCACCCCGGCAGAAGGTGCCAGCAGCCTGACCTATGCCAATATCGGCGGGGCCATCGGCGGGGCGATCTTCGGCTTCTTCCTGAAGAAGTTCGGCATCAAGGGGCCGACGATCATCGCCGCCCTGTTGGGCGTGGCCGCCATCGGTTACTTCGGCCTTGGCCACGAGAGCCTGTGGGAATGGCGCATTGCCGCACTGTTCACCATGTTCTTCTCGAACGCGGCCATCGTCGGCTACTACGCCGCCTTCGCCCTCAGCTTCCCCGCCTATGCGCGCGGCAGCGGCACGGGCTTCGTGCTGGGCGTGGGCCGCTTCGGTGCCGCCGGTTCGCCGGTGGTGGCGGGCTGGCTGTTCGACAACATCAACGGCGGGGTGGACAACCTGCTCACCGTGTCCTTGCTGATGGGCATCGGCTCGGTCCTTGCCGCGGCCTTGTTGTTCTTCATGCCGATCCGCGATGCGGACGAGGACATGGAACTGGAGGCAGCAGAGCGCGCCAAGGCCTCTGCCTGATAGCCGGTTAACGGCCGGACCGGGCATCGTCCCTGGTCCGGCTACCATCTTCCGGGGCCCAGCCCCCTCGCAATTCCGGTCCGCGATACCGGGATTGTCCCATTATCTCGCAAGGAGCGATCCCGATGAAGACCCGTGCCGCCGTAGCATTCGAAGCCAAGAAGCCGCTGGAGATCGTGGAAGTCGATCTTGAAGGCCCGAAGGAAGGTGAAGTGCTGGTGGAGATCATGGCGACCGGCATCTGCCACACCGATGCCTACACGCTGGACGGTTTCGACAGCGAAGGCATCTTCCCCTCGATCCTGGGCCATGAGGGCGCGGGCATCGTGCGCGAGGTCGGCCCGGGCGTGACCTCGGTGAAACCCGATGACCACGTGATCCCGCTCTACACGCCGGAGTGTCGCCAGTGTAAGTCGTGCCTCTCCGGCAAGACCAATTTGTGCACCGCGATCCGCGCCACGCAGGGCCAGGGCCTGATGCCCGACGGCACCAGCCGCTTTTCCTACAAGGGGCAGACGATCTTCCACTACATGGGCTGTTCGACCTTCTCGAACTTCACCGTGCTGCCGGAGATCGCGGTCGCCAAGATCCGCGAGGACGCCCCTTTCCAGACCAGTTGCTACATCGGCTGCGGCGTGACCACGGGCGTGGGCGCCGTCACCAACACCGCCAAGGTGCAGATGGGCGACAATGTCGTGGTGTTCGGCCTCGGCGGT
The DNA here is from genome assembly GCA_030424845.1 of Alphaproteobacteria bacterium. GTDB lineage: Bacteria > Pseudomonadota > Alphaproteobacteria > Sphingomonadales > Sphingomonadaceae > Alteraurantiacibacter. The sequence goes on from JAUHWC010000002.1 coordinate 153,389, forward strand.
ATCGGTTTGAACGTGATCCAGGGCGCGCGCCTGGCCGGTGCCAACAAGATCATCGGCGTGGACATCAACCCGGACCGCGAGGAATGGGGCCGCAAGTTCGGCATGACCGAGTTCCTCAACTCCAGGGGCATGAGCCGCGAGGACATTGTCGCCAAGATCGTCGCCATGACCGATGGCGGCGCGGACTACACCTTCGATGCCACCGGCAATACCGAAGTGATGCGCACGGCCCTTGAAGCCTGCCACCGCGGCTGGGGCACCAGCATCATCATCGGCGTGGCCGAAGCCGGCAAGGAAATCGCCACCCGCCCGTTCCAGCTGGTGACCGGCCGCAACTGGCGCGGCACGGCATTCGGCGGCGCCAAGGGCCGTACCGATGTGCCGAAGATCGTCGACATGTACATGCAGGGCAAGATCGAGATCGACCCGATGATCACCCATGTCATGGGCCTTGAAGAGATCAATACCGCATTCGACCTGATGCACGAGGGCAAGTCGATCCGTTCGGTCGTCGTCTACTGATTCTTGCGGCAACTGCGGCCAGCCGTGCCGCAGTTGCCGCACATGACCAATTCATTCTTTCACATTACCGAAATTTTCGGCTATGTGATGAAGCGAGTCACGCGCGCCCGGATTCCACTGGGTGTGGCGTTGTTTTGAGAGGAGCAACAGACCCATGATTAACCACGTTTTCCTTGGCACCAACGACATCGAAAAGTCGCGCGCGTTCTACAATGCCACGATGAAGGAAATCGGCGTCGGCCCCGGCCATGAACTGCCGCATGGCACCGTCTATGCGAATGCCGATGGCGCGGTTGCCGTGTGCAAGCCCGCCAATGGCGAAGCTGCATGCGTTTCCAACGGCGCAACGCTGGGCCTGAAGGCTTCGAGCTACGATGCGGTTGACGCATGGCACGCCGCCGGTCTCGCCAATGGCGGCACCGATGAAGGTGCCCCCGGTTTCCGCGCCAGCTCGCCCGGCAACATGTACGGTGCCTACCTGCGCGATCCCGATGGCAACAAGATCTGCGCCTTCGCTCCCAACGTGGGCGAAAGGTAAGCAGCCTTGTCGATGTTCACCCATATCGTGGTGGGAACCAATGATCCCGAAGCGTCCGCATCCTTTTTCGATGCAACCTTCGGGGCGCTGGGCATTCCCGGCAACCGCGATATGGGCGAGAACAAGTTTTATGGCGCTTATCGGCGCGATCCGGTGGGCAGCAAGCTGTGCGCCTTCACCATCAACGTCGGGGAATAATCAGCGATGTACAGCCATCACATGGTCGGCAGCGACGACCTTGCCGCCTCCAAGAAATTCTATGATGCCATCTTCACTGCCGTCGGCGGCAGCGAGGGCATCCTTGACGAGGAACGCGGCCGCGTGACCTACACGCACAAGGACGGCATCTATATCGTAACCAGGCCGCGCAACGGCGAGCCTGCCACCATCGCCAACGGCAGCACCATCGGCTTTGCGATGGATACGCCGGAACAGTGCCATGCCTGGCACGAGGCAGGTGTGGCCGCAGGCGGCACCGCGATCGAGGACCCGCCGGGCCTGCGCGATTTCGGCGAGAAGAAGCTGTACCTTGCCTACTTGCGCGATCCCACGGGTCACAAGCTGTGCGCGCTGCACGTGGTCTCCTAAGGCGAACGGCATGACTCTCGAAACGGTCAGCGAAGTGCGCTCCTTCAGGGGCACGCAGGGCGTCTACTCCCACCAGAGTACGGCGACCGGCACTTCGATGACCTTTGCCGTTTTCGTGCCCGAACATGAGGCAGGCATGAAGCTGCCTGTCTTGTTCTACCTGTCAGGCCTCACCTGCACCCATGCCAATGTCATGGAAAAGGGCGAATACCGCCGCGCCTGCGCCGAAAACGGCATCATCTTCGTCTGCCCGGACACGTCCCCGCGCGGGGACGATGTGCCCGATGAAGAAGGCTATGACTTCGGCAAGGGGGCCGGTTTCTACGTCAATGCCACGCAGGCGCCCTGGGCCGAGCATTTCCACATGCGCCGTTATGTCGAGGAAGAACTGCCCGCGCTGGTGGCAGAACACTTTCCCGCTGACATGGGCCGGCGGGGCATCACCGGCCATTCCATGGGTGGCCATGGCGCGCTGACCATCAGCTTGCGCAACCCCGGCCGCTTCAGGTCGACCAGCGCCTTTGCGCCTATCGTCAGCCCGCTCAATTGTCCCTGGGGTGAAAAGGCTTTGACCGGATATGTCGGCGCAGACAAGGCAGCATGGCGCGAATACGATGCCTGCGCCCTGATCGAGGACGGCGCCCGCCTGCCCGGGCTCCTGGTGGACCAGGGCCGGGCCGACAATTTCCTTGAGGAGCAATTGAAGCCCCACCTGCTCGAAGAAGCTGTCACGAAAGCCGGTATGGACGCGACCATCCGCCTGCACGATGGCTATGACCATTCCTATTTCTTCATCTCGACCTTCATGGCCGATCACATCGAATGGCACGCCGCAAGGCTCAAAGCCTGAGAGAGAACATGAGCACAAAGAACGACAGAATCGGCGAGATCGTTGCCGAACACATCGCCAAGGAAGGCCCGCTCCTTCCCATCCTGCATGACGTGCAGGAGGAATTCGGCTGCGTGGACGCGGAAGCCGAAGCGATCATCGCCAAGGGCCTGAACCTGACCCGCGCCGACGTGCATGGCGTTGTCAGCTTCTACCACGACTACACGCCCGAAGCCGATCCGCGCCCCGTGGTGCAGATCTGCCGCGCGGAAGCCTGCAAGGCCCGCGGCGTGGAAAGCATCATCGGCGATGCCAAGGCAGCAGCAGGCGAGCGGGTGAAGATCCAGACCGTCTATTGCCTCGGACTGTGCAGCGCCGGCCCCGCCGCGCGCACGGGCGATGACCTTCACATCCGGCTGGACAAGGAAGCCGTGACCAAGCTGGTGGAAAACGCATGACTATCGTGAAGATTTCCGACGACGCGCTGGCCCGTGCCGGTGGCGCAGACAAGCTCGCCGCAGCCTTCGAGAAGAAGGGTTGCGAAGTGCACCGAACGTCCAGCTGGGGCATGCACTGGCTCGAACCGCTGGTGGAAATCGATGGCAAGGGTTTCGGCCCGGCCACGCTCGACGATGTCGATGCCATCCTCGACGGTTCGTCGGACTTGGGCATAGGCGTGATCGAGGAGCACCCCTTCATCGCCGCCCAGACGCGCCTGACCTTTGCCCGTGCCGGCAAGACGCGCCCCCTGAGCCTTGAAGACTACGAAGCCCACGGCGGCTGGTCGGGCCTCAAGCGTGCGCGTGCAATCGGCCCGGAAGCCATCGTGCAGGAAGTGCTCGATTCCGGCCTACGCGGTCGCGGCGGCGCCGGCTTTCCCACCGGCATCAAGTGGAAGACCGTGGCAGGGGCCCCCGGCCCGAAGAAGTACATCGTCTGCAATGCCGACGAAGGCGACAGCGGCACCTTTGCCGATCGCATGGCGATGGAAGGCGATCCCTTTGCCCTGATCGAGGGCATGGCGATTGCCGGTGAAGCTGTCGGCGCTGACCAGGGCTATATCTACCTGCGCAGCGAATATCCCGATGCGATCCGCAAGCTCAACGCTGCCCTTGCCCTGTGCGCGGACATCATCGCGCCGTTCAAGTGCGAAGTGCGGGTGGGCGCTGGCGCCTATGTCTGCGGTGAGGAAACCTCGCTGCTGAACTCGCTCGAAGGCAAGCGCGGCGAAGTGCGCGCCAAGCCGCCGCTGCCCGCGCTGGAGGGCTTCCTCGGCCGCCCGACCGTGGTCAACAACGTGCTCAGCCTCGCGGCCGTTCCGCATATCCTGATGGAAGGCGGCGCTGCGCAATATGCAGAACGTGGCATCGGCCGGTCCAAGGGCACCATGCCCATCCAGCTGGCCGGCAACATCAAGCATGGCGGCCTGTTCGAGGCCCCGTTCGGCATGACCTTGCACCAGCTGGTCAACGAAATCGGCGGCGGCACCGCATCGGGTCGCCCGGTCAAGGCCGTGCAGGTCGGTGGCCCGCTGGGCGCCTACCTCCACCCCGACCAGTTCGACATCGCCTTCGGCTATGAAGAATATGCCGGTGTCGATGCGCTGATCGGCCATGCCGGCATCACCGTGTTCGACGATACGGCGGACATGGGCGAAATGGCGCGCTTCGCGATGGAATTCTGCGCAGCGGAAAGCTGCGGCAAGTGCACGCCCTGCCGCATCGGTTCGGTCCGCGGGCAGGAAATCATCGATCGCATCCGTGCCGGTGGCCGCAAGCGCGATGACCTCGAGCTTGCCCCGCAGATGCACAACACCAAGAAGAATGCCGGCCGCAGTGTCGAGGAAGAAATCGGCCTGCTGACGGACCTGTGCGAAACCATGAAGTTCGGTTCGCTCTGTGCGCTGGGCGGCTTCACGCCCTATCCGGTGATGAGCGCGCTGAAGCACTGGCCGGGCGACTTCGTGAGCAATCCCGAAGCCGTCGAAAAGGCGCTGGACGCGGCCGAATAGATGGTCCTCGGCGTCGTCCTTGCAGGTGGCATGAGCACACGTTTCGGCAGCGACAAGGCGCTGGCCGAACTGGACGGGCGCAGCTTGCTCAGCCGTGCAGTGGAGGCGCTTTCGAAGTGGTGCGATGATGTGGTGATCGCCGGCCGCGAATCCGGTCCGGCGCGCTGCATTCCGGACTGGCCGCGCCCTGGCATGGGGCCGCTGGCAGGTATTGCCGCAGGGCTGCGCCATGCGCAGGATACGAAACACGCAACAATCTTGAGTTGCGGAGTAGATTCTGTCGCATTGCCCGATGATTTGTTGTCAGATCTTTCACCCGCCCCCGCATATCTTGAAACGCAGCCGGTTATAGGTCATTGGGGAGTGGAAACCGCAAGTGCGGTAGCGGCGATCCTCCAGAGTGAAGGACGCCACTCGATGCTTGCCTTCGCCCGGTCCGTGAACGCACGGGCCGTGAAGAGCGCATCCACACCGGCAAATATCAACACCCCGGCGGACCTCGCCGCGATGGAGCAGAAGTAATGGGATACGAACGCCAGAAGGATTTCGGCACGCCCGAAGTCAAGTCGGATGAGATGGTCACTCTCACCATTGATGGCCGCGAAGTAACCGTGCCTGCGGGCACCAGCGTGATGCGCGCCGCTGCCGAAGTCGGCGGTGACATCCCCAAGCTGTGCGCCACGGACAATGTGAAGGCCTTCGGCTCCTGCCGCCTGTGCCTGGTGGAAATCGAAGGTGCGCGCGGCACGCCGGCCAGCTGCACCACCCCGGTTGCCGCCGGCATGAACGTGAAGACGCAGACCCCGCGCCTGGAAAAGCTGCGCAAGGGCGTGATGGAGCTGTATATCTCCGACCACCCGCTGGACTGCCTCACCTGCTCGGCCAACAATGATTGCGAGTTGCAGGATCAGGCGGCCAACGTCGGCCTGCGCGATGTGCGTTACGGCTATGAAGGGGCCAACCACCTGGGCGAGGCGACCGACACCTCCAACCCCTATTTCGATTTCGACCCGTCCAAGTGCATCGTCTGCTCGCGCTGCGTGCGGGCCTGCTCCGAAGTGCAGGGCACCTTCGCGCTGACCGTGGACGGCCGTGGCTTTGCCAGCATGATCTCCGCCGGCCAGGGCGTGGACGATTTCCTGTCCTCCGAATGCGTGAGCTGCGGCGCCTGCGTGCAGGCCTGCCCCACCGCCACGCTGCAGGAGAAGAGCGTCAAGCAGATCGGCAAGCCCGAACGCTCCGTCATCACCACTTGCGCCTATTGCGGCGTGGGCTGCGCCTTCCGCGCCGAAATGCGCGGCGAGCAGCTGGTGCGCATGGTTCCCTGGAAGGACGGCAAGGCCAACCACGGCCATTCCTGCGTGAAGGGCCGCTTCGCCTGGGGCTATGCCAACCACAAGGACCGCATCACCAAGCCGATGGTGCGCGACAGCATCGACCAGCCCTGGCGCGAAGTGAGCTGGGAAGAGGCAATCGGCTTTGCCGCCGAGCGCATCCTCAAGATCAAGGCCGAACACGGGCCGCGCGCGCTGGGCGGGATCACCTCAAGCCGCTGCACCAATGAGGAAACCTTCCTGGTGCAGAAGCTGATCCGCGCCGGCTTCGGTTCCAACAACACCGATACCTGTGCCCGCGTGTGCCACAGCCCGACCGGTTTCGGCCTGTCGACCACCTTCGGCACCAGCGCCGGCACGCAGAACTTCGATTCCGCGGAAAAGACCGATGTCTTCCTGGTGATCGGCGCCAACCCCACCGATGCCCACCCGGTGTTCGGCAGCCGCATCAAGAAGCGCCTGCGCCAGGGCGCCAAGATGATCGTGGTGGACCCGCGCCGGATCGACCTGGTGAAGAGCCCGCACATCAATGCTGCCCATCACCTGCCGCTGCAGCCGGGTACCAACGTCGCCGTGCTGACCAGCATCAGCCACGTGATCGTGACCGAAGGCCTGGCTGACGAGGACTTTGTCCGCGAGCGCTGCGACTGGGACGAGTACCAGGAATGGGCGCGCTTCGTTTCGGACGAGAAGCACAGCCCGGAATTCCTCGAAGCCGTGACCAAGGTCCCGGCCGAGACCGTGCGCGAGGCAGCCCGCCTGTTCGCCACCGGCGGCAACGGCGCCATCTATTACGGCCTCGGCGTGACCGAGCACAGCCAGGGCTCGTCCACCGTTATGGCCATCGCCAACCTCGCCATGGCCACCGGCAACATCGGCCGCGAAGGCGTGGGCGTGAACCCGCTGCGCGGCCAGAACAACGTGCAGGGCGCCTGCGACATGGGCAGCTTCCCGCACGAGTTGCCCGGCTATCGCCACATCTCCAACGCCGACGTGCGCAAGCAGTTCGAGGATGACTGGGGCGTGACGCTGGATCCGGAACCGGGCCTGCGCATCCCCAACATGCTCGATGCCGCCGTGGATGGCAGCTTCAAGGCGATCTACATCCAGGGCGAGGACATCCTGCAGTCCGATCCGGATACGCATCACGTGGCCGCCGGCCTGGCCGCGATGGACTGCGTGATCGTGCACGACCTGTTCCTGAACGAGACGGCGAACTACGCGCATGTCTTCCTGCCGGGCTCCACCTTCCTGGAGAAGTACGGCACCTTCACCAATGCCGAGCGCCGCGTGCAGCCGGTGCGCAAGGTGATGGAACCGGCCAACGGCTATGAGGACTGGGAAGTGACCCAGCTGCTCGCCAACGCCATCGGCTGCAACTGGAACTACAAGCACGCCAGCGAGATCCTGGACGAGATCGCGCGCCTGACGCCGGGCTTTGCCGGGCTGAACTGGGACCGCGTGGATGCCAACGAGCAGCTGCAGTGGCCGGTGAACGAGAAGGCGCCGATGGGCAGCCCGATCATGCACGTGGACGGCTTCGTTCGCGGCAAGGGCAAGTTCGTGATCACCGAATATGTGCCGACCGACGAAAAGACCGGTCCGCGCTTCCCGCTGCTGCTGACCACCGGTCGCATCCTCAGCCAGTACAACGTCGGCGCGCAGACCCGGCGCACCAACAACCAGGTCTGGCATGACGAGGACGTGCTGGAGATCCATCCGACCGATGCGGAAAACCGCGGCCTCGCCGATGGCGACTGGGCGCGGCTTGCCAGCCGTGCGGGCGAAACCACCCTGCGCGTCAAGGTGACGGCCCGCGTGGCACCCGGCGTGGTCTACACCACCTTCCACCACCCGGACACGCAGGCCAACGTGGTCACCACCGACAATTCGGACTGGGCCACCAACTGCCCCGAATACAAGGTGACCGCCGTGCAGGTGACGCCGTCCAACGGCCCGAGCGAATGGCAGGAGGAGTATGCAGACCTCACTGCCATGGCCCGCCGGATCGAAAGCATGGAGCCTGCCGAATAATGGACATCGAGAAGCTCTGTCGCATGGCCAACCAGATTGCCGCCAATTTCGCGGCAACCGGCCGTGACGAGGCGGTTGCCTCCACCGCGGAACATATCTGGAAGTTCTGGGACCCGCGGATGAAGGCGGAAATCTATGCCGATGACCTCTCGCGCCTTTCGCCCATCGCGAAAGCGGCGATCGAGAAGCTGAAGGCAGACGCTGAGGCAGCTTGAGGAGAGGCTGCCTCGCTTCCCGCACGTCATCGCGGGGCAAACGCCGCCATCCGGGGAGAAATGCTTCGCGCATTGGATGGCAGCAGGCCCTCGGGCCAATCCGCGATGACGTGCGGGACTTTTGAGGTCCCGCTGCCGTGACCACGCCCATCGAACACCGCCGCGACGGATCGCAGGCAGCCCTTGATCGCCAATGGGTGCCCGAAGTGCCCGTGGCACTGGAATTCAACGGCCTTGCCTATGCCGTGATGATGGCCAGCCCTACTGACCTTGCCGATTTCGCGCTGGGCTTCGCGCTTACAGAAGGGCTTGCAGCATCGGCTGCCGACCTGTCGGACCTTGACGTGGTAGAGGTGGAAAAGGGCTGGATCTGCCGCGCGCAGCTTTCCGGCCTCGGCATCGAGAAGCTGACCGAACGCGTGCGTACCCGCGTTGCTGAATCGAGCTGCGGGCTATGCGGGATCGAGAACCTCGAAGCCGTCTCCCAGCCGCTGCCCACGGTCGCAGCGCATGATGCGCTGGAACCTGCGGCGATCTTTGCAGCGCTATCCAAGCTGCGCGATCACCAACCGCTGACCAAACAGACCGGCGCAGCCCATGCCGCTGCCTTTTGCGCGCCCGACGGCACCATCCTCCACGCCCGCGAAGACGTGGGCCGCCACAACGCGATGGACAAGCTGGTGGGCGCCCTCGCCAACGCGGGGCAGGACGCGGGCGAAGGCTTCATCCTCTCCAGCGCGCGCTGTTCTTACGAGATTGTCGAAAAGGCCGTGCGTGCGGGTGCCACGCGGCTTGTGACCATTTCCTTGCCAACTTCCATGGCGGTGGACCGCGCGACCGCGGCTGGCCTCAGCCTGTGGTGCCTAGCGCGGGACGATAGTGTGATCAGGGTGGGTTAGGGGCTGCCGGTCAATCCATATACACGCTGCGCATGATGAACTCCGAAGTCCATAAGCCATCGTTCATCAGGATATAGACTTCGCAACCTTCCGACCAAGACCAGCGTGAATCTCGTGCCGGCCAGAATCGAGCACTTTCAGAGGTGGTGTTATATTCTCTTGCAAGGTCTTGGCAGGCCTCAAGTCGGGAGTCAGTGAACGCACCGTAAAGGTAAACCAACGCTGCAATTGATACCAAAGCATAGGCTGAATACTTCACGGCGTTAGGCATATCATTCTCCCCTACCTGCTCAGCTGGAACACCGCATGTTCCGCGCGCCAGTTCGCATTCCCGCCACCAATCTCGCGGCCACCGGCGAAGAACCAGCTGCCTTCCACTGTCACGCCCTTGTCCGCGATCAGCTGGCGGAAATCGTCCACCGTCACATGGTGGATGTTCTGCGTTTCGTACCAGCTGACGGGCAGGTGCCGCGTCACCGGCATGCGGCCCTTGAACAGCAAGGCAAAGCGCATGCGCCAGTAGGCGAAATTGGGGAAGCTGACGAAGGCGGTCTGGCCGATGCGCAGCAGCTGGTCGAGCATGTAATCGGGCCGTTCGGCAGTCTGCAGGGTCTGGCTCAGGATCGCCACGTCGTATGAGGCATCGGGATAGTCGGCGAGGTCGCGATCGGCATCGCCCTGCACCACCGAAAGCCCGCGGCTGACGCATCGCTCGACCAGTTCGGGGTCGATCTCCAGCCCGCGCACATCGACGTGGCGTTCGCGACGCAGAACCTCCATCAACTCGCCCTCGCCGCAACCGACGTCCAGCACGCGGGTGCCTTCGGGCACCAGCTCGGCAATCTTGGCAAGGTCCGGACGCAGCGCCATCAGCCGACAAACCCCTTGATCACGCGGTCCAGCGCCGGACATTCGAGCAGGAAGCTGTCATGCCCGAAAGGCGCGGAAAGCTCCACGAAGCTGACCGGCGCGGCCACGGCATTCAGCGCATGGACGAAGTTGCGGCTCTCCGCCGTGGGATAGAGCCAGTCCGTATCGAAGCTGACCACGCAAAAGCGCGTGTCACCAGCATCGCGGAAGGCATCGGCCAGCAAGCCGCCATGCTCCTCTGCCAGGTCGAAATAATCCATCGCCCGGGTGATGAAGAGGTAGCTGTTGGCATCGAAGCGGGTGGTGAAGGCAAGGCCCTGGTAGCGCAGGTAGCTTTCCACCTGGAAATCGGCATCGAAGCCGAAGCTCTTTTCTTCCCGGTCCTGCAGGCGGCGGCCGAACTTGTCGGTCAGCCCGGCTTCGGAAAGATAGGTGATATGCGCAGCCATGCGGGCGACGGAAAGGCCCTTTTCCGGGCCGTTGCCGTCGCCGTCATAGTAATCGCCACCTTTCCATTCCGGGTCCGCCATGATCGCCTGCCGGCCGACTTCGTGGAAGGCGATGTTCTGCGCGGAATGACGCGCGGTGGTGGCGATGGCCAGCACGCGATCCGTCCGCCCCGGGAAATTGGCGGCAAAGCTCAAGGCCTGCATCCCGCCCATCGATCCGCCGACAACGGCGTGGAGCGTGCCGATGCCCAGCGTATCGAGCAGGGCCACCTGCGCGCGCACCATGTCGCGAATGGTGATGACCGGAAAGCGCATGCCATAGGGCTTGCCGTCAGGCCCGATGGATGCAGGGCCGGTCGATCCGATGCAGCTGCCGATGACATTGGCGCAGATCACGTGGAAACGATCCGTGTCGATCGGCTTGCCGGGACCGACCATGCGTTCCCACCAGCCGGGCTTGCCGGTCAGCGGGTGGGTCTTGGCCACGAACTGGTCTCCCGTCAGCGCGTGGAAGATCAGGATGGCATTGCTCTTGTCCGCATTGAGCTCGCCATAGGTCTCGTAAGCGAGTGTAACGTCGGCGAGCGACTTGCCGCTGTCGAGCGCAAGCGGTGCGCCCAGCGTGATCGCGTTCAGGTGTGATGCCAATGCAGTAGCCATGCGCTGCGGGACTTGGGGCCTCATTCGCGGGCTGTCAATTGCGCGCGCGAGCCGCTAAGGGCCTTCCGCATTGAATCAGGACGTGATGGATATGCCCGAGAACGCCTCTCCGCAGATGAAGCCGTGGATCGCCGCGATCCATGCCTATGTGCCGGGCAAATCCAAATCCGCTGACGGCAAGCCGCTGGTGAAGCTGTCTGCCAACGAGAACCCGCTGGGCACCAGCCCTGCTGCGCTGGAGGCACTGGTGCAGCCGCGTTCGCCGCGCGATTATCCCGATCCGGATTCCACTGCGCTGCGCGGGGCCATCGGCAAGCTGCACGGTATCGATCCGGCACGCATCGTGTGCGGAACGGGATCGGACGAACTGCTCAACCTTGCCGCCCAGGCCTTTGCCGGGCCGGGCGACGAAGTGGCCTTCAGCCGCTTTTCCTTCTCGGTCTATGACATTGCCGCGCGCCGCTGCGGGGCAACGCCCGTCGAAGTGGCGGACCGGGATTTCACCGCCGATGTGGACGCTCTGCTGGCTGGTGTGACGGACAGGACCCGCGTGGTCTTCATCGCCAACCCCAACAACCCCACCGGCACCTTCATCCCGCGCTCCGAGCTGGCACGGTTGCATGCCGGCCTGCCGGGCAAGGTGCTGCTGGTGGTGGATCGCGCCTATGCCGAATATGTGCGGCCCGAGGATGACGACGGCGCGCTTGAACTGGCCGCTCGCCACGATAACGTGCTGGTTACGCACACCTTCTCCAAGATCTACGGGCTTGCCGGCGAGCGCGTGGGCTGGGGCACCGGAGCGCCGGGAATCGTGGATGCGTTGAACCGCATTCGCGGGCCGTTCAACGTCACACTGGGGGCACAGGCAGCAGCCCTTGCCGCGCTTGAGGACCAGGATTTCGTGGTGCACAGCCGCGACCACAACCTGGCGGAGCGCACCCGTTTCGTTGCCGCAATAGAGGCGCTGGGAAATCACGGCCTGCGCGCCGTGCCGAGCGAGGCGAATTTCGTGCTGGTATTGTTCGAGGGCAAGCTGACTGCCGAGGCCGCGCTTCATGCCATCGGCGATGCCGGCTATGCCGTGCGCCACCTGCCGGGCCAGGGCTTGCCGCAAGCCTTGCGCATCACCATCGGCACGGCCGGGCAAATGGATGATATTGCGTCAGTGCTGCGTGGCATGGCAGAGAGCGGGCAATGAACTTCAAGAAGGTTGCCATTATCGGCCTTGGCCTGATTGGCGGGTCGATCGGCCTGGCGGTGCGCAAGGAACTGCCCGATTGCGTGACCAGCGGTTTCGATGCCGACGCCAAGGTGCGCGAACGCGCGCGCGAACTGCAGCTTGCCGATGATATCCACGATGATCCTGCCGAAGCAGTCAAGGGCGCCGACCTGGTGATCCTGTGCGTACCCGTGGGCGCGATGGCATCTGTCGCTGCGGCAATCGCGCCAGGCCTCTCGCCCGATTGCGTGATCAGCGATGTCGGCAGTTCCAAGCGCAGCATCACCGACGCGCTGACCAAGGCCCTGCCCGATCATACGATCATCCCGGCGCATCCCGTTGCCGGCACCGAACACTCCGGACCCGATGCCGGCTTTGCCAGCCTGTTCCACCAGCGCTGGTGCATCATCACCCCTCCCCAGGGCGCGCCGGAGGACAAGGTCCATGCGCTGGTCGATTTCTGGGAAGGGCTCGGCGCGATGGTCGAAACCATGGATGCCGACCACCATGATCGCGTGCTGGCCGTTACGAGCCACATCCCCCACCTGATCGCCTATACCATCGTGGGCACGGCATCGGACCTGGAGGAAGTGACCCGCAGCGAGGTGATCAAGTATTCCGCCGGCGGTTTCCGCGATTTCACCCGCATCGCCGCCAGCGATCCGACCATGTGGCGCGACGTGTTCCTGAACAACAAGGACGCGGTGCTGGAAATGCTCGATGCCTTCCTGACGGACCTTGCCCTGATGCGCGAGGCGATCAAGGCGGGCGATGGCGAGATGATGCACGATACTTTCAGCCGCACACGCGCCATCCGGCGTTCCATCGTCGCACTGGGACAGGACGACCCGCGGCCCGACTTCGGCCGCGAGCACGACTAGGCTGTTTCAGTCGACGCGATAGACGGACAAACGCACCGTCGAGCCGACCTTCCCGCCCCGGGCAAGGAACAGCGACCTGCTGACCCAGGCATAATCGGGATGACCGCTGTCGAGCCTGATGGCGGTGCGCATGTAGTACTCCGAAGCCGGCACTTCCTCGCCCGCAGCGATCCGCACCGCGACTTCGGGCGACGCATGGCGAATACCGCGACTGATGACCTCGATCATCGCACCGTCATGTGTCTCGATGCCATAGCGCGCATCCAGTTCGGCCACGCCATTGGCAGTGACGGTCTGCCAATCCGCCCCGACATCGAGGATGCGCCCGCTGATCAGCGGCCCGGTTACCGAACCGCCGATGATCGGAATGATCCGCCGCACGCCGGTGGCGCAGCCACCCAGCTCGTGCGGCGGCGAAAGCTCCACCGTGAAATCGCAGGCGTGCTCCAGTTGCAGGCTCATGCAGTGACGGTCTCGACCCTGGCGCCTTGGGGAATGGTGCGCGGCGCGGAATTGAGCGCATCGCGCGCGAAACCGGCAGCCTTCTGGTAAGCCAGCATGAACTCGGCGCGTTCCTTGGCGGGGATGACGTCGTCGATATTCTCGAACTCGCCGCCACAGCGATCCTCGACCATGTTGAGCAGGCCGAAGGGTCCGGCACCGCGATTGCGCAGGGTAAGCCCGCCAACCGGGCCGCACATTTCCGCATCATAGGCGCGCAGCATCTCCTGGCTGACGCCATGTTCGAGCATCAGCCTGCCGATCACGCGCGCATCGATGATCGCCTGCGAGGCGCCATTGGATCCCGTGGGATACATCGGGTGGGCGGCATCGCCCAGCAGCCCTACCGGCCCGTCCACCCAGCTGGGCAGCGGGTCACGGTCGATCATCGGGTTTTCATAGACCACCTCGGATGCCTGCAGCAGCGCGGGAAGGTCCAGCCAGTCATAGACGAAATCGGCGAAGTCATGCGCGAAGTCGGCCAGGTGGACTTCGCGGAACCAGCCGGACTTCGTCCAGTCATGGGTATCGTCATAGGTCTTTTCGGCGATCCAGTTGATATCCGCCGTGCCGTCCGCATCGGGGTGTGAAATCGGATAGATCACCACCCGGTGGCGGCTGGTGCCGAGCCCGACAAAGGACGAACCGGAACGGATCGGCACCCCGCGCGAGGTGCCGCGCCACATGATCGTGCCGCCCCAGTGGATATCGGGCTGGTCGGGGTGCATCTGCGCGCGCACTTCCGAATGGATGCCTTCGGCACCGAAAAGCAGGGCTCCGGCAAACTCCACGCTCGAACCGTCAGCCTTGTGGACCTGCGCAGTGACAGAGCCATCGGCATGCTTGCGATAGCCGGTGACCTTGTGGCCCAGCCTTACAGCGTCGGGGCCGAGCCGTTCGATCACCTTGCGATAGAGCATCAGGTGGAACTTGCCGCGATGGACCGCATACTGGTGCCAGTTGTATCCGGCCAGCTTGCCGCGCTTTTCGGAATAGATGTCCTTTCCATTGAGGCCGACCAGCGCCCATTCGCGTGCCGGGATGCCGACCTCGTCCATCTCCGCCTCGCCAATGCCGAGGTCTTCCAGTTCGCGCACGGCGTTGGGCTGGATATTGATGCCCACACCCAGCGGCTTGAGATCGCGCACGCTTTCAAACAGCACGCATGGCACGCCGATCTCGTGCAGCGTGAGGGCGAGGGTCAGGCCGGCAATGCCCGCCCCTGCGATCAAGACGCGTTCGTGGTGCATTCTGGAATGTTCTCCGGTCAGTAGCTTGCCATGCGCGCAGCCCGCCGGCCGCAACCCCTTTCCGCCTATCGCCGCAGGAAAGGCGAGACAATGCTTATTAAACTTACCTTTGAAACCGCTTGCAGCGAGACATCCGGTTTTGATCGACTATGGAATAGCGGGTGACTAGCCTCGGCTACCGGTTGAAAGGACAAAGGCATGAGTGGGCAGATAGCCATCAACGAAACAGGCGGCGTTATGTCGCTGCTGATCGATCGCCCGGACAAGAAGAACGCGCTGACCGATGCGCTCTATGGCGCGCTGTCGGATGCAATGGAACGGGCAGAAACCGACGCCGCCATCCGCGCAGTGGTGATCCGCGGGGCGGGCGATGCCTTTTGCGCGGGCAATGACATTGCCGACTTCCTGACGCTGGCAGACCGCAAGGACGAGGCGCAGGTGTTCCGTTTCCTGCGGCTGCTCGGCACCTTCTCCAAGCCGCTTCTGGCAGGTGTCCAGGGCCGCGCGGTGGGCATCGGCACCACCATGCTGCTGCATTGCGACCATGTCGTGCTGGCAGAAGACGCGCAGTTGAGCACGCCCTTCGTCTCGCTTGGCCTGGTCCCCGAAGCTGCCTCCAGCCTGCTGCTGCCGCGCCTCATCGGTCAGCCCCGCTCCTTTGCCATGCTGGCGATGGGTGCCGTGATGCCAGCCGGGGAAGCGCGAGAGGCGGGCCTCGCCAACGCCGTGGTTCCGCGCGAGGCGCTGGAGGATACCGTGATGCAGGCCGCGCAGCGCATTGCCGCTCTGCCCCCCGGCGCAGTGCAGCAGACCAAGGCGCTGATGCGCGATAGCGAGGCCATTGCGCAGGTCATGGAGGCCGAGATCGAGGTCTTCGCAGCGCGCCTGAAAAGCGGCGAGGCACGCGAAGCCTTCACCGCCTTCCTGGAAAAACGCGCCCCCGATTTCTCGGCTTTCTAGTCCTCGGCAGCCAGCGCCTCTTCGGGCAAGGCAAAGGCGACATAGCGCATGGTTTCCGGCGCGGGCGGGATGCCCAGGCCCTGCTGGAACTGCCCGTCCCAGCCCACCGGGATCACCACGAACTGCCGGCCATCGGCTTCATAGATGGCTGGCGTGCCCTCGCCTGCTGCCGGCAAGTCATACTCCCACAGGATCTGGCCGGTCGAGGCATCGCGGGCGCGGAACTTGCGGTCGCTGGCGGTGCGCACGAACAGCAAGTCGCCCGCCGTCGCTGTCGGCCCGCCGCGCGTGGCCTGCGCCCCTGTTCCGGTGATGCCCTGCTGCGCCAGCGGCCACAGGTCACCGTTGGGCACCTGGTAGAGCATGTTGCCCGATTGCATGTCATAGGAGGTGATGGTGGACCATGGCGGACTGATCGGCACCATGCCGTTGGACTGGATCATGAAATCGAACGGCGCGGAATAGGGCATTACGTCCGGAATTTCGGAATTGGGCATGCCCGCGCGCGCTTCGGGCGTGTCATTGGGAATGTGGCGCAGCAGCGAGGGGTAGTTGCGCACGACGATGAACAGCCTCTTGTTGACCGGATCGACCGAGACCATGCCGAAGTTGGAACCGCCGTTCTCGCTGGGCATCAGGATGGTGCCTTGCGTGCTGACCGGCGTGAACAGCCCTTCGTTGCGCGCGGTGCGCAGGATCTCGCGCACGTTCTCCTTGTCCTCGTCCGTCAGGTAGGGATTGATGTCCTCTTCAGTAAAGCGCTGGCGGGCATAATACGGCGGCCATTGCGGGATCGGCTGCGTGGGCGATGCCTTTTCGCCCGGCGTGGTCGGCTGCGGCACCGCCACTTCCTCGATGGGCCAGATCGGCGTGCCATCGCGCCGGTCGAACACCAGCAGCCAACCCATCTTAGTAGCCTGGATCACGATCGGCACCTCTTCCCCGTTGCGCTCGATGGTGAGCAGCTTGGGCGAGGTGGGCAGGTCATAATCCCACAGGTCGTGATGCACCGCCTGGAAATGCCACACGCGCTCACCCGTGCGGGCGTTGAGCGCGATGATCGAATTGGCGAACAGGTTGTCGCCTTCGCGATTGCCGCCATACCAATCGAAGCGCGGCGCACCTGTGGGAATATAGAGCATCCCCAGTTCCGGATCGACGGTGAAGCTGGACCAGTTGTGCGCGCCCCCGAAACGATCGCGGTCAGGCACGTCCGGCCAGGTATCGTAACCGAATTCGCCTTCCTGCGGCACGGTGTGGAACACCCAGTTCAACTCGCCCGTACGCACATCGTAAGACTGGATGTCCGCGGGCGAACTGTCATAGGCATAATTGTCCGCGGGCAAGGCGATGATGATCTGGTCCTCGAACACGCGGCCGGGGTTGTCATGCTGCAAGGGACGCACGCTCGCGCGGTCTTCGCGCGAAAGCTGGTCCCGCAAATCGATCCCGCCTTCCGGGCCGAAACCTTCGATGATGGTGCCCGTATCGGCGTCGATCGCCCGCAGCATCCCGTCATTCAGCACGAACAGGCGGCGTTCTGTTCCATCCTCACTTTCCCAGAAGCTGACCCCGCGATTGCCGATGCGGCCTTCGAACTGGGTGCGCCAGATCTCCTCGCCCGTTGCTCCGTCCAGCGCGATCAGCGCATCGGGATTGTTAGGGGCCACGACATACAACGATGGTGGGGTTGTAACGGAAGCCATAGTGACCGGTGCCGAGCGTGCCGACATCGACTTCCCATGCCTTTTCCAGCAGGTGGACATTGTCCTTGTCGATCTGGTCCAGCCCCGAATATTGCGAGGAATCGACGCCCGACAGGTATCCGTCCCAGCTGGTGTAATCGATGCTGTTGGCGCGCGGTGCGGCAGGCTGTTCGGCCGCTTCCTGCGCGTGCGTGGTCGCCGGCAGGCACAGGGCCAAGGCGCAGGTTGCAAACAAGGCCTTGCGCATCGCCAGCCCGGAAAAAGCGCGTCCCATCAGTCTCTCCCCTCAAATGGTGCGTGATTCTGCACGCCACACTAGGATGGGGATGAGGACGGTCTTTGCTTTGGAACAAAGAGGCGGCCTATTCGGCCGCGACAGCCTGCCGCTTGGAATCCTCAAGTTCGGCAAGGAAGCGCTCGGCGTCGAGCGCGGCCATGCAGCCGGTGCCGGCCGCTGTCACCGCCTGGCGATAGGTGTGGTCCATCACGTCGCCCGCCGCGAACACGCCGGGGATAGCCGTTTTGGGCGTGCCGGGTTCGACCACGAGATAGCCGCCGGCATCGGTTTCCAGCTTGCCCTTGAACAGCTCGGTCGAAGGCGCGTGGCCGATGGCGACGAAGGCCCCGTCCACTTCCAGCGTGCTCTTCTCGCCCGTCACCGTATCGACCAGCTCGAGATGGTGCAGCGTGCCGTTCTCGCCAGCCACGAAGCGCTCCACCGTCTTGTTCCACAGCGGCGTGATCTTCTCGTTGGCGAAGAGGCGATCCTGCAGGATCTTTTCCGAACGCAGCTCGTCCCTGCGGTGGATCAGCGTGACATCGTCGGAATGGTTGGTGAGGTAGAGTGCTTCCTCGACAGCGGTGTTGCCGCCACCGATCACTGCCACCTTCTTGCCGCGATAGAAGAAGCCGTCACAGGTGGCACAGGCAGACACGCCCTTGCCGCCCAGTTCCTGTTCGCCCGGAACGCCCAGCCACTTGGCCTGCGCGCCGGTGGCGATCACCAGCACATCACCGATATATTCATCGCCCGAATCGCCAATGGCCTTGAAGGGGGAGCCACCTTCGAGATCGACCTCCACGATCGTGTCCCACATCATGCGGGTGCCGACATGTTCCGCCTGCTTCTGCATCTGCTCCATCAGCCACGGGCCCTGGATCACGTCGGCAAAACCGGGATAGTTCTCGACATCGGTGGTGATGGTCAGCTGGCCGCCGGGCTGAAGTCCTTGCACCACGATCGGCTCCATCCCCGCACGCGCGCCATAGATGGCAGCGGAATAGCCGGCGGGGCCGGAACCGATGATGAGCATGCGGGTCTTGTGGGTGGTCATGGAATCGCTCTGTCAGCTTTTTGGGAAAATCGCTTTTCGAGTTAGGCCGCGAAGGAGGGCTTTTCAACTGCGCGACAGGGGCCGGATGGGGACCAGCCTGTGGAAAGCAAACTTCCTTGCCGTCGGCAATTGTATCGAGCGTTAGAATGGCCTTGCAATCGCTCCAGCGGCGCGCAAGCATGGAAACAAGGTGGAAGCAGCGCTTCCAAGGGGAGAGGGATTGATATGAGCAAGGACAACGCCGGCCCGCGGCTCGACCGTCGCGGATTCATGGGGGCAACCACGCTGGGAACGGGCGCGGCACTGGTGGGCCTTGGCGCTGCCGGAAGCGCGCTGGCGCAACCGGGAACCGCCAACCCGGCCGCAGGCGCACCGCAAGTGGACTTTCCCGAAAACCCGCGCGCTTTCGGCGGCAGCGGCACGGTGCGCACCGAAATGGACCTGCGCGATTGCGAGGTGGAGGGTGACTGGCCGAAGGACCTTGACGGTGCCTTCTATCGTGTCGGCCCTGATCCGCAGTATCCCAAGCCCCCCGAGTTCGAGAATGACATTCCCTTCGACGGCGAAGGCCATGTCTCGATGTTCCGGATCAAGGACGGGCATGTCGACTACAAGACGCGCTATCCCCGCAACGCCCGCTATGTCGCGCAGGCAGAGGCGCGCCAGTCGCTGTTCGGCATGTATCGCAACCCCACGACCGACCACCCCAGCGTGGAAGGCATGAACCGCGGCACGGCCAATACCCAGCTGTTCACCCACCACGGCAAGCTGCTGGTCTTCAAGGAAGACAGCCCGCCGGTGGCGATGGACCCGCTGACGCTGGAAACCACCGATCCCGAATACACCTTCGGCGGGAAGCTGGAGAGCCAGACCCACACCGCGCACCCGAAGATCGATCCGCTGACGGGCGAGTTCGTCAGCTTCGGATACGAGGCAGGCGGCTTCCTGTCGAAGGACGTGAATGTCTTTTCGGCAGACAAGGACGGCAATATCACCTGGTCCGTGACCGTGGAGGCACCCTATGCCGGGATGATGCACGATTTCTGCGTCACGCAGGATTACGTGGTGCTCTACCTCGTCAACATGGTGGCAGACCCGCAGCGCATTGCGGCAGGCGGTGTGCACTTCTCCTATGACAGCAAGACGCCGTGCTACATGGGCGTGCTGCGCCGCGGCGGCGATGGCAGCGATATCAAGTGGCTGACCGGCCCCAACCTGTTCTGCACCCACGTGATGGGCGGCTGGAACGATGGAACGAAGATCACGGTGGACATGGATGGCGGCGAAGGCAACCAGTTCCCCTTCTTCCCGAGCCTGCACGAGCCTTTCGATCCGGTGAAAGGCACCGGCTACCTGCGCCGCTTCACGGTGGACATGGGCACCGATCCCGATAGCTATCAGGCGGAAACCATCTTCCCTGAATTGCAGGGCGTTCTGGCCCGCCAGGATGACCGTTTCCACACCCTGCCCTATCGCTGGGGGTTCCTGCAGGTAACCGGGCCTAATGGCGGCTGGGGCATCGTCGACCACCAGACGGGCACCAGCAAGATCGCCCGGGTTGACGGCTATTCCCTGTCCGAGATGTGCTTCGTGCCAAGGACACCGGATGCACCCGAGGGCGATGGCTACCTGATCGGCCTCGGCTCCTCGCAGGCCGAAAACGGCCGCTCCAACCTGTTCCTGTTCGACCTGGCAGATGTCGATGCCGGTCCGCGCGCATGGGTCAAGATGCCCTATCGCTGCGTCGGGCAGGTGCACGGCTGGTGGGCGGATGCCAGCGCCATCGGCGAGGCCTGACCACCATGATCGCAGTCCTGCGCTCCGCCGCTGCGGCGGGCCTTGTCCTGCTGGCAACAGCGTGCACCCCTGCGCCCGGCAACGTTGACTGGGCGAATACCGGCAATGGCTGGGAAGAGGCGCATTACAGCCCGCTGGACCAGATCAATGCGGACAATGTCGGCGAACTCGGCCTTGCCTGGTATGCCGATCTCAACACCGATCGCGGGCAGGAAGCCACGCCGCTGGTGGTGGACGGGGTGCTGTTCAACACCGAACCATGGAACATCACCACCGCCTATGATGCAGTAACGGGCGAACAGCTGTGGCGTTATGACCCCGAAGTGCCGTTGCGTTT
Organism: Alphaproteobacteria bacterium; assembly: GCA_030424845.1. Lineage (GTDB taxonomy): Bacteria > Pseudomonadota > Alphaproteobacteria > Sphingomonadales > Sphingomonadaceae > Alteraurantiacibacter. Next base: position 174,323 of record JAUHWC010000002.1, read on the forward strand.
CGGGCGGCTGGCCTGCTGCGACATCGTGACGCGCGGCGCGGCCTATCACGATGGCAAGGTGATCATCGGCACGCTGGACGGGCGACTGATCGCGCTGGATGCGGCAACGGGCGAGGAGGTGTGGTCCACCCTCACCGTCGACAATTCCGCCAATTACACCATCACTGGCGCGCCGCGCGTATCGGGCGACAAGGTGTTCATCGGCAATGGCGGCGCGGAACTGGGCGTGCGCGGATATGTCTCGGCCTATGACGCAGGGACCGGCGAGATGATCTGGCGCTGGCATACCGTGCCGGGCAATCCCGCGGACGGATTCGAGAATGCGGCGATGGAAATGGCCGCGCAGACATGGTCGGGCGAATGGTGGAAGGCCGGCGGGGGCGGCACCGTGTGGGATGGCATCAGTGTCGATCCCGAACTCGGCCTCGTCTATATCGGCACCGGCAACGGTTCGCCCTGGGTGCGCAAGTGGCGCAGCCCGGAAGGCGGCGACAACCTGTTCCTTACCAGCATCGTCGCGCTCGACATCGAAACGGGCGAATACCGCTGGCATTACCAGACCGTGCCGGGCGAAGAGTGGGACTACACCGCCACGCAGAACATGGTGCTGGCCGATATCGAGCTTGATGGCGAGATCCGCCATGTCTTGATGCAGGCCCCCAAGAACGGCTTCTACTACGTGCTCGACCGGGAAACGGGCGAACTGCTCAGCGCCGAAACGCTGGCCCCCATCAGCTGGGCCAGCGGCATCGACATGGCCACCGGCCGACCGATCGAGAACCCCGAGGCGCGTTACGGCACCGTGCCGGTGATGGTCAGCCCCGGGGCAGGCGGCGTGCACAACTGGAACCCGATGGCCTTTTCGCCCGATACCGGCCTTGCCTATATCCCGATCACCGAAACCTACATGGCCTATGCCGCTGCGGAAAACTACGAGCCCGGGCGCGGGCTTGGCACGGCCTTTTCGGGGCATGACGATATCCGCCGGCAGATCGCCGAATATGCCGACGCCAATACCAGGAGCTGGCTTGCCGCATGGGATCCGGCAACGCAGAGCGAGCGCTGGCGCGTTCCCTATCCGCAGAAGGGTTCGGGCGGCGTTCTGGCGACGGGCGGCAACCTGGTGTTCCAGGGCACCATCGGCACCACCTTTGCCGCCTACAATGCCACCACCGGGGAGAAGGTGTGGGAGATGCCGGTACAGAACGTGCCCATCGCCGCGCCCATCACCTACATGGTGGACGGTGTACAATATATCGCCGTCAATGCCGGTTGGGGCGGAGGCCTGGCCCATGTCGAGCGTGCCGCCTATTCCGAACTGCACCTGGGCAAGCCGCGGCTGCTGGTGTTCCGCCTTGGCGGGACAGCCGAACTGCCGCCGCTGCCGGAGGAAAGCTTTGTCGTTCCCGAACTCGCGCCGCCTCCGCCGCTCACCGGCAGCGCTGAACAGGTGGCGCTGGGCGAACAGCTTTACGGCGCGAACTGCGCCATCTGCCACGGCAATGCGGCGCGCGGCGGGGTGAAGGACCTGCGCCACATGGCGCCCGACACGCATGCCGCCTTTTCCGAAATCGTGCTGGGCGGAAGCCGCGCAGCCAATGGCATGGTAAGCTTTGCCGATGTCCTGAGCGAAGAGGAAAGCGAGGCGATCCACCAGTACCTGATCGCCCGCGCAAACGAGGATTGGGGCGGTTGAAGGGCCGCGCGACATCAACGAGGGAGAGGATCACCATGACCATCTGGAAGAATGCCAAACTGGCGCTGGGCGCGGCAGGGCTGGCGCTGGCGGCGAGCGCCGCATCCCCCGCGATGGCGGAACAGCCGACCTACCACCCCGGCTATGCCGACGACCGGGCGGAGATCGAGGACCTGATGGCGCGATACCTCTTCGCCATCGATTTCCATGACTGGGATGCCTACGTCGCCACCTTTGCACCTGACGGCACGATCGAATTTGCCAACGGCAGCTTCACCGGACGCGAAGCCATCCGCGAGGCGGTGACCAGTTTCGCCGCCCGTATCGGCGAGTTCTACACCACCGAGGATGGCAGCCCGGCAAAGCTGCGCCACGTGATCCTGCAATCCACCATTCGCGTGGAAGGGGACAAGGCATGGGCCACCAGCCTGTGGGTGGAAATGGCCAATGACGGACCCGGCGACAGTTTGAAGATGGGCACCTTCGGCACTTACGAAGACCAGCTGGAGCGGATCGACGGCCAATGGCTGCTGACCTATCGCAACGTGCTGAACGACTTCATCCCCGGCCGCAATCCCGGCCCGGAAAACCCGGTTCGCGCCATGGATGCCGCAGCGCAGGCCTGGCAGGACCGCTAAGGCCGCAAGGCAAGGCTATTCGCCGCCGGCCTCGCGCGCTGCGCGGTCGGCGGTGATGTAGTTGCGGATCTGCACATTGCCTTCGTGGCAGGCATATTCGAACTGCTCGTATTCATCATCGCGCTGCCAGACGGTGCGTGCACCCCAGGGCGCGGTATAGTTGACCGGATCGGTGAAGGTCATTTCGTAGACGATCGAATCCGGGCCGGTCATGGTCAGCCGTTCGACAAGGTGCGCTTCCCGGCTGACCGGGCTGTCATTGTTGCGCGGCGATCCGCTGGTCACCACACTGGTGGCAGAAGGGCCGGGGCGGAAATTGGTGGTCTCGATCACCAGCGTGTTGGCATCCTCCCAATGGCCGCGGCTTTCGCCCATCCAGTGGCCGATCTGTGCCGGGACCGGCGGCCGGCCATCCGTCGGGATCAGGCGGACCTCGTGGATCATCTCCAGCTGCATGGCCACCAGGCCGGGTGACTGGAAGATGCGGATGCCGTTGTTGTACATGCCCGGAAACATGCTTGTCGGCAGGCCGCGCGTGATGCAGCGATCCCAGCTGTCGAAATCGGTCCAGCTCCTGAAACTCTGCCCGTTGCGCCAGCTTGACCGCATGGCATCGGCATTGCGCTGGCCTTGTTCCGTCTTGGCCGGCAGGCGCCCGTTCGCAGGTAGCACCAGGAAGGAGGTGCGCCGGTTGGCATCGCCCATTTCCGCCCAATGACCCATGCCGATGGTGTCGCTGGCGTCCTCTTCCTCGTAGCGGCCGCGCATGTCGGCCAGCCGTTCGGACTTGGCGGCATTTTCCGCCTCGGTCAGGAATACCCGTTCGCCCTGTTCCACCGGACGCTCGAACGGCGTGCCGTTGAGATGGTCGATCGGCCAGCCACCACGGAAATCGGGTTCGCCCCAGGGGGTTTGCGCGGGCGTATAGTCATCCGGCACAGCGGGCAGCACCGTCAGGTCGATCTCTCCATCCTGCGCCTGCGCTGCAGCGGCGGACAAGAGCGCGGGAGCGAGCAGGCTGGCAAGAATCGGGCCGCGGATGGAAGTCATGACATGTCCCTGCTGCAAGTGCTTCGCGGCATTCCTACGAGGGCCGACAGTTTCTGTCCATAATCATTATGATACTAATCAATCCGCCTTGCGCAGCCTTTCCGAACGCATGGCGAAACGGGCGGAACAGCGCGCAATGCCGCGCCCTTCACGGACGTGATCCTGCCGGATCCGCGATCTGTCATGAAACCCTGCCAGGGGCGATTGGTGCGCGACGCAGTCTGGAGCGTTACAATCTCTAGCGCGAATTCCCTGTTTTTTAGAAATTTGCAGGGATGAACGCGCAGCGAGGTCTAAATAACCTGTTCGAACCCTTCTCCGTACCGCGGATTTGCGCGAGTTTCGGGGTGAATTCCCTAAGCCTGAGGCAGGGAATATTATTCGGCTATCAAGGAAATGGATCTCCAGCGAGCTCAATACAAGCAGTATGCATCGACCTCTAACTGGGCCGATTTGGAAACGGTTCTGAGCCGGCCTGACTATTGAATGGCGATGGGCCAAGAGCGAGTTTGCGGTATTGGCAGTGAGTATCTAAAGCCATGTTGTCGAAATGAAAAAGCAACACCTTCCCTCCAAGACCTGTTTGGCTTGCAAGCGACCATTCACGTGGCGCAAAAAATGGGAGCGTGATTGGGAAAACGTTCGCTACTGCTGTGAACGTTGCCGTCGAAACCGACAAAAGTCAGGGGACGGATGATGGACTGGAAACCATCTCGGCAGGCGGCTCTGGACCAACTTTTTACGTTCATCCCGAAAGCTGGAAAAACTTACGCGGCTGAGCGGAATTTTGACCTTGGAGAGGGCCTTCATGAAGGTGTCTCACAGCTATCACCTTGGATCAGAAACCGCATGCTTCTGGAAGAGGAAGTGCTTGCGCAGACGCTTTCAAAGCATTCCTTTGCATCCGCAGAAAAATTCATTTCAGAGGTGTTCTGGCGCGGCTATTTCAAAGGTTGGTTGGAACATCGTCCCGAAGTGTGGGCTCGCTATCGAACCAATCTAACCGACTACGTAAAACAACTAGAACAAGACACATCTTTGCTCCAGCGCTACGAAACCGCAGTTGAGGGCACAACCGGCATTGCCGCTTTCGACTACTGGGTTCGCGAACTTACGCAAACCGGCTATCTCCATAATCATGCTCGCATGTGGTTTGCCAGCATCTGGATCTTTACACTTGAGCTTCCGTGGGAGCTTGGAGCCGATCTATTTTATAGGCATTTGCTGGATGGAGACGCAGCTTCAAACACATGTTCATGGCGCTGGGTTGGCGGCCTTCACACCAAGGGTAAAACCTATGCAGCGCAAGCCTCAAACATCGAAAGATTTACGAACGGTCGGTTCGACGTCACTGGCTTGGCGATCAAAACGTCGCCACTTCAGGAGCCCCCTCTGCCAGCTCCTTCCGAGCTTAGCTTGGACAAAGGGCGGGGAAACCTTCTTCCTGGTAAAGTCGGCCTCATATTGACGGAAGAGGATTGCAGTCCCGACCGCCTGCCATTGACGACAGCTCCGTCTGCCATTCTTGCTCTACTGGATCCTTCGCCTCGTTCGGTTCTTGCGAGCAGCAGCAAGGTAGAAGCATTTTCGCGGCAATGCGTTTCGGAAGCAGCCCAACTTGCAAGCGCAAGGTGGGGGGCAGATTGTCAGAAGAGCAGCGACAGCAATTGGAATGAGGTAATCACGGATTGGGTCAACCAGCACAATCTCGCTGCTTTGGTAACCGCGCGCATTCCAATAGGGCCAACGCGCAAGCGTTTAACAAGAGCTTGTCGTGAGCTGACCATTCCGCTCTTAGAGGTGACCCGCCCATATGATGCTCTCGTTTGGCCGCATACTAAAGCTGGGTTCTTTGCACTTCGAAAGAAGCTTCCTTCGATCCTATCGCAGCTAGACCTGGGCCAACTCGAAGTTTAGGACGAGGGCCTTCTTCTGAGCAAACTGCTACGCTGTTTGGAACTATACACGGAGAAAACTTGGAGAACCCAAGGCCGAGCGGAGCAAGAGGCTTGAAGAATTCCACGAGATTGAGGCAATGTCATGTGCATACGGCCTAGTGCTCGCCGGAACCCCGCGATGGCGGGTGAGTAAGTCAAAGAGATCGCAGGCTCTCTCGACAACCCGTCTGTCGTTACGCCGCAAAATGTGATCTACGGCAAGGACGCGGTGAGTTGGGACCATTTTGATCCCGAACTGGAGGTGTTTGATCTCTACGCGCCCTTCGATGAGGCGACGCTGGAAAATATGAACATTCCCGCACTAGGCGAAGGTGACGGATAGGGAGACAGTAGCGAGACGCTGACTTGCCGGGCTCAACAAGGCCGCGCCTTGTATGCCGGTCAGCGATAAACGCTCATGGAGAGGAAGGATACCATGCAATTGGGTTTACGCACATTTGGGGCGATCGGACTAGGTGCGGCTTTTGCACTGGCACAACCGGCGACGGCGCAAGACGCCGCCAGCGTGGTTCTGGCGCAGGCAGTCGACGCGGAACTCGAGCAGCGGCAGGAATCTCTGGCCGCACTTTACATGAATTTGCACGCCAACCCGGAAATAGCCTTTCAGGAAGAGCGCACAGCCAGCCTGCTTTCCGAAAGGATGAGGGCCTTGGGCTTCGAGGTGACCGAAGGTGTCGGCCGGACTGGCATCGTAGCTGTCTATCGCAACGGAGATGGGCCAACCGTTCTCGTAAGAACTGACATGGATGCCTTGCCCATGGAGGAAAAGACCGGCCTTCCCTATGCTAGCACCGCGCGGCAGATTGCAGATGGAGAGGAAAGCTATGTCATGCATGCCTGCGGTCATGATCTGCACATGACATGGTGGATCGGCGCAGCCGAGACGCTCATGGACTTGCGCGATCATTGGAGTGGGACGCTGGTCTTCATCGCCCAGCCTGCGGAAGAGGTGCTTCGTGGTGCGAGGGCCATGCTGGACGATGGGCTCTTCACACGCTTCCCTCGGCCCGATTACGCTTTCGGCGCCCATGTAAGCAATGCGCCAGCCGGGCAAGTAACCATCAAGGAAGGTGCCGCAGCATCGGCATCAGACGCATATGAAATCGTCTTCCACGGCCGGGGTGGACACGGCTCAATGCCAAGCGCCACCATCGATCCGATCGTGATGGCATCCCACTTCGTAACCAACCTGCAAAGCGTCGTCGCGCGGGAAAAGCCCGAAGGCGAATTTGGCATTATTTCCGTTGGCAGTTTCCAATCAGGAACTGTGGCCAATATCATCCCGGATCATGCAACTTTGAAGTTGACGCTACGTTCCTTCAGAACTCACGTTCGCGAACTTCTCAATGATGGCGTGATCCGCACCGCGCGCGGGAGTGCTGCAATGGCCGGCGCACCCGAGCCCGAGATTATCCACCTCAATGGAGCAGAGGTGCTAATCAACGACAGCGCGCTCGCGCGGGCAACCAATGCCTATCTGGCGCCAGCTTTGGGAGACGCGCTGTCCTTCGTTCCAGCGCATTTGCCGGGCCTCCCGCCCAGCGAGGACTTTTCCGAATATGTGGCGGATGGCGTACCAGGCCTGTTCTTTCAGATCGGCGGCTATTCGCCCGACGTCATTGCGGAGTATCGCGCGCGGGATGAAGCGCTCCCCGCGAACCACTCCCCCTTTTTTGCACCCGACCCCGATCTGGCCATCGCTCCAGGCGCAAGGACATTGGCTTTGTCCGTCTTGGGAGTCCTGGCCAATGGGTCTGATCAGAAGCCATCTTCCCGTTGATATTTGATCCATTGCCTATTTCATGAGGTTACCGATACGCCATCGCCATTACCTGTTCACTTTTGTCATGACGGCATCGGCAACGCTGGGTTTTGCGACCATGCGCAGATACATGCTGATGGGCCGATGTCACTGCCGCTCGCATTAGAAGCGGCAGCCTCCACGAGCGTGCAGAGTTACTCGGCCAAGTGGTTAAACGCATCGATCTGCACGAAGGCTGCATTGAGATCATGCTCGATGGTCAGGCCGTGGCGGACCAGCTTGAGATATGCGGCGCCCCTCAAAACACTGAACTGCTCGAAATCATGGTCCCAGCAGTTCGCATTCGACGTGGCCAGCAGTTGCGACTGATCATTCCAGGCAAGGATCAGGACGATGCCGTGCCACCAAAACGAAACCAAAAGCTGATCAAGCTAGTTGCTGACGCCTTCAAGGCGCGTGACCTGGTGGTGGAGAGCCCTGAGAAGTCGCTAAACAAGATCGCCAGCGAGCAAGGCAGATGCCGAACCCGGCTAGGAAAGCTGGTGCGCATCTCCTGCCTCGCGCCAGATATCGTCACCGCAATAGTCGCAGGCCAGCAACCAGAGGACCTTACTGCGAATCGCCTCGCCCACATTGACCTGCCCCCTGCCTGGCCCGAGCAACGCGAAATGCTCGGGTTCAGCTAAACGCAAAATCCAACTGCAGTCAGAATATTCGCGCCTGAGACGCTCGGCGTTTCTTTGTGATTTTGGGAAGCGAGCACGTCAGTCTCTGACTGCAGCTTACAAACACCATCGCTGCAAAGCCCGCAGAACTCCGCGATTATAGGCGCTCAGCCGGAGCAAAAGCCTCGTTCTTTGAATTCCAAGGACTGGATGGTGCTTCCGAGAAGATTCGAACTTTATGACAATTCAGGCCCCATTCTTGTCATTCCATGATCGAAACTGATCACGAATCGACAAGCTTGCGCAATGGCGTGAATCAACACCCAACGCAGAACCTTTCCGAGTGATCTCGACCGGCCTCGGGAATGCTCAACTTTTTTGAAAAAACCGTTCTTTTACAAGAACTTAAGGACTTTTTGGTGCGGTCGAGAAGACTCGAACTTCCACGGCCTTTCGGCCACAACGACCTCAACGTTGCGCGTCTACCAGTTCCGCCACGACCGCACATCGCAAGGGGCGGAATTTGCAGCCGCCCGGCAGGTAGGAGCGCGCCCTTAGCAAAGGCCCCCTGCCCCTGCAAGCGGACTTATCGACTCATTTGCATGGTTTCTCCCGGCGGCGAGAGGGGCTGCGCGGCTACTGCGCCTTCCAGCCGATTTCGGCGATCCGTGCCGAGCGCGGCACATCCAGCACTGCCCGCGTCACATCCAGGCTCTCGCCCGGTGCCAGGGTGGACTGTTCGGGGATGATCTCCAGCTCGAACACCTTGCGTTCGCGGGCATCGCGCAGGACCACCAGGATCGGCGGGACATCGCGCGCCTGGCTGCCGACATTGGTGATGGTGCCGTTGACCGCGAAATATTCCTGCCCTCCCGGCATCTCGCGCTTTTCCTGCTGGTCGATCGGGAAATCGAGCTGCAGGTCCGGTTCCCCCACGTCAAAATCGAGACGGGTGCCGGGCACCCAGTCAGGCAGGCCCCAATACCTGACGGCAAAGAGGATGGCGGCAGCCACGACGAAGAAGATGCCAGCCGTCCAGGTCCAGATCTTCGTCCAGTTGCTACGCGGGCGGAACGGCGGTTCGGCATCGAAGGGCGAATGATCCGCGAGCGGCGGCTCCTCTATCGGCGGCGCGGCCACTGGCGGCGGAGGAAGAGGTGGTGGCGGTGGCGGCACCACGCTTTCGGGCGGCGGGGCAGGCACGCCCTCATCCGGCTCGGCGACCGGCGCCGGAACGTCCAGCTCAGGCCCTTCCTGGAACCAACTGTGCTTGCACTTAGCGCAGCGCACGGTTCGCCCATCCACGCCAACGGCGGCATCGGGCACGACATAGCGCGTCGAGCAGGCGGGACAATGGATGATCATGCTGGACGGGAAGCATAGTGGTGCTGGAGAAATGCAACAAGCTGTGGAGCAAGTTTGTTGCGGCGGTCCATGGCTTTTTTCCACATCGAACACCAGCTATAGCCTGCCGCGATGATGAAGCAGCATCGCCTCCAGCCCGCAAACGGGTGTCATGACGTCACTTCGGGCGCAAGGCGGCCCGCGGCATGAGCGGAGCGGAAGGCGGCATCGTGCAGTTCGACAATGTCGGCCTGCGCTATGGCACGAACAGGGAAGTGCTTAGCGATGTCAGCTTCTCGCTGTTCCCGGGGCGCTTCTACTTCCTCACCGGCGCCAGCGGTGCCGGCAAGACCAGCCTGTTGCGCCTGCTTTACCTGGCACAGCGCCCATCACGCGGGGGCATCCGCATGTTCAGGCAGGACGTGATCACCCTGCCCCGCGGCCGACTGCCGCAGTTCCGCCGCCGCATCGGCACCGTGTTCCAGGATTTCCGCCTCGTTCCGCACCTGTCCGCCTTCGACAATGTCGCCCTGCCCTTGCGCATTTCCGGCATGGGCGAGGAAGCGCTGCGGAAACCGGTGGAGGACATGCTGCGCTGGGTGGGACTGGACGAGCGCGCCCATGCCCGGCCCGAAACAATGTCGGGCGGGGAACAGCAGCGCTGCGCCATCGCCCGCGCCGTGATCGCCCGTCCCGAAGTGCTGGTGGCTGACGAACCGACCGGCAACGTCGACCCGGAAATGGCGCTGAAATTGCTGCGGCTGTTTGAATCCTTGAACCGCCTCGGCACCACGGTGGTGGTGGCAACCCATGACGTGCACCTTTTGCGCAAGGTCCCGGATTCGCTGATCCTGCGGCTCGACAAGGGGCGCCTGTCCGATCCCACCGGTGCGCTGCGCTATCCCCCCAAACGGGAGGCGAACCCGGCATGACCAGGCCGTCCTTCTTCCTGAAATCGCGGCGGCTGGGTGGCGAGAATTCGCGCATCCTGCCGCAAGGCCGCCTGTCCGGGCCGATCTCCTGGGTGATCGCCATCATGATCGCGCTAACGGTGATTGCCGTTGCCGCGGGCCTCGCCTTGTCCAACCTGGCGCGCAACGCACAGGCCGAGATCGAGGGCGGCGTGACCGTTCAGGTGGTGGAAGCCGACACCGCCGAACGCAACCGCCAGGCGGAAATCGCGATCGCCCTGCTCAACAATCGCGAGGAAGTGGCTCAGCTTCGCCGCGTGCCCGACAGCGAGCTTGCCGTGCTGCTGGAGCCCTGGCTGGGCGATACCCTCCTGGGTGAGGAAGCCATCCCCACCCCCGCCCTGATCGACCTGCGGCTGCGCGGCGCGGTAACGGGGGAACGGCTGGTCGCCTTGCGTGATGCGCTGGCACAAGCCGCACCTGCGGCAAGGGTCGATGCGCAGGCCAGCTGGCTTGGTCCGGTGTTCGATACGATTGCCACGCTGCAATATGTCGCCATCGCCCTGGTGGCACTGCTGGCGGCGACCAGCATCGGCGCGGTATGGCTCTCTGCGCGCAGCGCGCTGGATTCCAACCGTGACACGCTCGAGCTTGTCCATCACCTGGGCGGCACCGACGGGCAGATCGCCAGCATCTTCCAGCGGGCAATTGCCTGGGATGCGCTGGCCGGCGGGATAGCCGGGTTGCTGCTGGGCCTTGCCGCCCTCATGCTGCTGGGCAATCAGTTCGCCGGGCTGGGATCAGGCCTTGTCGCCGGCGGCGGGCTCGGCCCGCTTGACTGGGCGATCATCGGCGCCGTGCCGCTGGCCGGCGTGGTGCTGGCGCTGGTGACCGCGCGGCTGACCGTTCTCGCCGCGCTGAGGCGCATATTGTGATCCGCCGCGTCATTTCCGCCCTGCTGGTGTTCTGGGCGCTCGGCTTCCTGTGGTTTGCCATGGCACTGCCACAGCCTGCCGGCGCAGAGCAGACCGATGCCATCGTGGTCCCTACCGGTGCCGGCGGCAGGATCGGCCGCGGCGTGGAATTGCTGCGCGCGGGCGCCGCCGGCAAGATGCTGGTCACTGGCGTGGACAGCGATGTCCGCCCGGCGGAGTTCGCCGCCGAATTCGGGGTCGAACAAGAGCTGATGGATTGCTGCATCACGCTGGGCTTTTCAGCGCTCGACACGCGCGGAAATGCGCGCGAGACGGCAGAATGGGTGACGCAAAACGAGGTTGCTTCGCTGCGCCTGGTGACATCGGACTGGCACATGCGGCGCACTGCCGTGGAACTTTCGGACCGCTTGCCCGGCGATGTCGAGGTGCTGCACGATGCGGTGCATACCGAACCCAGCCTGGCCACGCTATTCACCGAATATCACAAGCTGATCGCCGCCTGGCTGATCGCGCTGGGATAGGAGGGAGCGAGGCATCATGCATGTGATCCGCAGCCTCATCTTCTACATCTTCTTCTACGGCGGTTCGGTATTCCTGGTTCTTGCCGCAGTGGCCTCGCTCAGCCTGTTCCCTTCGCGCTTGCGCGGGATCTGCGACGCATGGTCCGCCTTCCATTTCTGGTGCGTCACCCGCCTTGTCGGCATGAAGGTGGAGATAACCGGCGACCAGCCCGAAGGGGCCGCCTTCTACGCCATCAAGCACGAGGCCGCCTTCGAGGCGATCGATATCCCCAACCGCTTCACCTATCCCGCGGGCTTTGCGAAGAAGGAACTGTTCGACATTCCCGGCTGGGGAAGGGCCGCGCGCACCTATGGCGCGATCCCCGTGCATCGCAAAGAAGGAGCAAAGGCGCTGCGCAACATGCTCAAGGAGGCTCGGCCCTATATCAACCAGGACCGCCCGATCATCATCTTCCCCGAAGGCACGCGGGTGAAGCATGGCGAACGGGCCAAGCTGCAAGCGGGCTTTGCCGCGCTGTACAAGCTGCTGGGCCTGCCGGTGATTCCCGTCGCGGTGGATAGCGGCAGGAGCTATGCGAAGCTGTGGAAGCGGCCGGAAACGATCCGCGTGCATTTCGGCGAACCGATCCCGCCCGGCCTGCCGCGCGCAGAGGTGGAGGCACGCACCCATGCGGCAATCAACGCGCTGAACTCACCGCCTGCCTAGGGCATCAGCGCCAGCATGCGGTGCACCCATTCATGCGCTTCGTCATCCTCGCCCGCATCTGCCACGAATTCCTGGCCACGTGCCACGCTTTGCAACATGCCATTGCCGCGCCAGCATTCGGCCTTGTCGTGATAGGACAGTCCTGAACGCTCGAGCCAGGCAGGTACGCGCCACAAGCTGGGCGGTCCTCCCTCAACGCTCAACCGCAATTCGGGATGGCTGGAATGCGCCGTCGCCCCGCGCCCGACCCAGATCGCATCGTTCCCGGCGTGGGCGGCCAGCGCGTGCGGGTGGCCAAGTTCCGCCAGTTGCACCATCGCCGGATCGCCGTGACGGATCACTTCCTCCACCCACAGCCAGCCGAAGATGCGGTGGTGCGCTCGCTCCTTCCCTTCGCGGAAGAAGCCGAAGAACAGGAACAGGTCGCCTGCGCCCACACCCTGGTTCTCGAGGTGGGTCTGTGCTGCGCCGCACTGGCCGAACCGGCAGGTGCCATCGTCCATGAAAGCGGGATCAGCATGGGCCTTGCTGCGCCCCGTCAGCTTGCCGCCACTTGCCGTGCGCACGTGGCCGGACAGGCCGAGCGAGGCATAGCTCACCCCGGGCATGCCCTTGCCCGCCGGGATCGGCAGGCTCACCGGCGCGCCATCCACGATCGGAGACGGCCCGCCGCCGGAACTGGAATCGAAACCCTTGCGGGACAGCACCACTTTCATGGGGCAGCAGGCCTAGCGCAGCAGGCCCCAGCGCACTAGGCTGCACTGCAAAAGGGAGAGGACAGACAAGACGATGAAGCCGATCACGCTGGGGCGCATGCGCGTCCACAAGATCCATGAAATGGATTCACCCACGCCGATGCTGGCCAACCTGCCCGGTGTCGAGCCGGCTGACCTTGTGCGGCTGAAGCAGTGGTACACCGCGCCCGATGACGAGATCACCGACGATCCCGAAACTTCCATGATGACCTTCGGTGTGCACAGCTGGGTGATCGAGGTCGACGGGCAGACCATCCTGGTGGATAGCTGCTGCGGCAACCACAAGAACCGCTCCATCCCCGAAGTCCACCAGATGGATACGCGCTACCTCGAGAACCTGCGCGCAGTCGGCTTCGCACCCGAGGATATCGACCTTGTCATGTGCACGCACCTGCACTTCGACCATGTCGGCTGGAACACGCGGCTGGAGAACGGCAAGTGGGTGCCCACCTTCCCCAATGCCAAGTACCTGTTCGGGCGGAAGGACTATGATTACTTCGTCACCAACCCGGAAGGCGAGGAGGTCCACCAGGAAGCCTTCCTCGATTCGATCCTGCCGGTCATGGATGCCGGGCAAGGCATACTGGTGGACGAGAACCATGTCGCCCATCGCGAGATCGGCAATGGCATCTGGCTGGAACCCGCCTTCGGCCATTCGCCCGGCAACGTAACGGTCCACGGCCAGTGCGGCGCCGAAGAAGCGATCTTCTGGGGCGACGTGATCCACCACCCGTTGCAAATGATCCGCTTCGACTTGCCCTTTGCCTTCGATGCCGATCCGGCCGCTGCCAGCCTCACCCGACAGCGCGTGATGCGCAAGGCCGCGGAGGAAGACCTGCTGTGCTTCCCCGCCCACTTCCGCCTCACCTCCGCTGGCAAGGTACGCGCAGATGGCGACGTCTTCCGTTATGAATGGTGGAAGGAAGGCTGACCCAGGCATCCGGCACGACAGCTTGAGCGACTGAGGTTGAATGCGCATGGTTGCGCAGGCACATAGGCCCGCATGCAGTTTGACCGCGTTGACCGCAAAGCCCTTCGATCCGCCTATCGCATGGAGGAGGGGGCCTGCGTGGCCGAGCGGCTGCAGGAGGCAGCCGATGTCACCCGGCTGCACCCGCGTTCCCGCGACCTTGCCGCGCAACTGATCGAAGGGGCGCGCAGGCAATCGAGCGACGGGCTGGACGACTTCCTCAATTCCTAGGGCCTTGCCACGAAGGCATCGTGCTGATGTGCCTTGCCGAAGCCTTGCTGCGCGTGCCGGACAGCAAGACGGCAGACGCGCTGATCCATGACAAGCTGGCAGGGGGTTAGCCTGTTCTCCCGTCCCGCAAGCGGGAGGGGATAAATCGCCAGAGCCCTTGCCCTTCCCGCGCCCATCGGGAATCCCTCTGGCATGGCAATTCTTTCCGATAAGTGGATTCGCGAGGCTGCGCAGACGAAAGGCATGATCGAGCCTTTCGTGGAGGCGCAGCGGCGCGATGGCTGCATTTCCTACGGCCTGTCTTCCTTCGGCTATGACGCGCGGGTCGCACCCGAATTCAAGATCTTCACCAATGTGAACTCTGCCGTGGTCGATCCCAAGGATTTCGATGGCGGCAGCCTGGTGGACCGGGAGACCGACGTTTGCATCATCCCGCCCAACAGCTTCGCGCTGGCCCGCACGGTGGAATATTTCCGCATCCCGGAAGACGTGCTGGTGATCTGCCTGGGCAAGAGCACCTATGCCCGCTGCGGGATCATCGTGAACGTCACCCCGCTGGAGCCGGGCTGGGAAGGCCACGTGACGCTGGAGTTTTCCAACACCACCCCGCTACCCGCCAAGATCTACGCCAATGAGGGCGCCTGCCAGTTCCTGTTCCTGCAGGGCAATGAGCGGCCCGAAGTGACCTATGCTGACCGCGCAGGCAAATACATGGGCCAGCGCGGAGTGACACTGCCGCGACTATAGGCAGCCGCGACAAGGCGAGGGGAAACAGCATGACCACGACAAAGGAACTGGCCGAGCGGATTGACCGGCTGGAAGCACAGGCGCGCAAGGCGGCAGACTGGGTGGACATCGCCAACCTGCAAGCGGCCTATGGCTACTATGTCGACAAGGGGATGTGGGACAAGGCGGCGGACCTCTTCGCCAGGGATGGCACGCTGGAGATCGCCGGGCGCGGTGTCTACGTGGGCCAGGACCGGGTGCGGCAGTACCTGCACGAGCTGCCCAGATATGAAGACGGCGCCATCTTCAACCACATGCAGTTGCAGCCGGTGATCCACTTCGATGATGACGGCAGCCGCGCCAAGGCCCGCTGGCGCACGCTGATCATGATCGGCTGGATCGGCAAGGAAGGCCGCTGGGGCGAGGCGACCTACGAGAATGCCTATGTCCGCGAAGGCGGCAAGTGGCGCATCGCCTCACTGCACGGCATCATCAACTTCTATTGCGAATATGACGAAGGCTGGCATCGCGGCGGCGTGCCGCTGTTGCGATCCACCAAGGGGCTGGAACCCGACCTGCCGCAAAGCTTCGAGTACGAGGCCCACCCCAAGGCGGTGATCGCGCCGTTCCACTACGACGAGGTCTAGATCCTGCTGCGGATGGTCAGGCTGAAGTTGCGGCCTGCCAGCGGCACGAAATCCTTAGTGTAGCTGGTATGGCGGCGGCCTTCGGCATCGAAGATGTTCTTGGCCTGCAACAGCACCACGATCCGCTGGTCCGCGAAGGGATGGAAATTGGCGGACAGGTTCACATGGGTGAAACCGTCGGTGCGTGTTTCATAGGCGGCAATGCGATCCTGCGCGTCGTGCCATTCCACCTCGCCGCGGATATCGACCATGCGTGATTGCCATTCCAGGGCGCCCGTCAGGCTCAATGGCGGGATGCGCGGCACGGGGGAGCCATCGTCCAGCGTGGCGCGGATATAGGAACCGCTGATGTCGGCGATAAGGCCGCCATTGTCGCCATTGTAGAGCGGCACGCTGGCCTCTGCCTCCACGCCGAACCAGTTCGCGCCCTGCTGCTGGAAGGCGAACAGCGGAAGCTCGTCCTCCTCCAGGCCGGTGTCGGCAAGGTAGATGAAGTTGTCGAACCAGTTCTTGTAGACGGCCAGGCGCATTTCCGCCCCGCCGATGGAGGCATTGGCATAGCCTTCCAGCCCCCATGCGCTCTCCACCCGCAAGCCCGGATCACCCAGTTCATACTGGCTGGTGGCGATATGCGGACCGTCGGCGAAAAGTTCCTCCGATGCCGGCGCGCGCTCGGTGTGCGAGACATTGATGCCGGTACGCACGCCAGTGTCCGTGGTGTAGGAAAGGCCGAGCGCACCGGAGAAGGTGTCGAAGTCGCGCTTCAGCCCCAGGCCGGATGCTTTTTGCGAGGTGCTTTCCCAGCGTGCCCCGGCTTCCGCCTCGAAAGGCCCGCTGCGCAATTCCTGCAGGGTGAACAGCGCGAATTGGCGTGTCGTGTTGGGCGGTACGAAGGCTTCGGCGCCGATCGCCTCGAAATCGCGGTGGAAGAATTGCGCGCCGGTGGAACCGCGCAGCGTCACGCTGCCCAGGTCCTGCGGGTTCTGGATCAGTTCGATGCGGCCTTCCACGCCTTCCACGGCGAAGGTGGTGCCCACCTCGTCGCCTTCGAGTTCGACATGGGTATAGTCCGAATAGCCCCAGCGCGTAGCGATGTTGCCGAACAGTCCCTCGCCCAGGTAGATGTCGCCGCGGAAATCCGCGCGGAACTGCTCGAGGTCGATGGAAACGGATTCCTCGCCGTGCTCGTGGCCTTCCTCCTCGTGGTCCTCGTCGCCATGATCATCGTGATCGTCATGATCATCGTGGTCGTCGTGGTCGTCGTGGTCCTCTTCCTCGCCATGGGCATGGCCGGCACCGGGGGCCAGCGGCACGCCGTAGAGCGTGTCGTAATAGCCGACGGAAAAGCCGAAGCTGGACCGGCCGGCAAACAGTGTCAGGCCGGTGCCCAGCGACCAGGTCTCGCTTGAACTGTCCGGCAGGATCCCGCGCACATTGGCTGCTTCGAGCAGCTCCTCGCCTTCCTCGTCATGGCCTTCCTCGAATTCCTCCGCGGCATCGGCCAGGAGGTCAGCCCGCAGGTCATCCGACAAGGCAAAGCCGGCAATCTCCAGGTCATCGGTCCGGCGATAGGAACCATCGACGTGCCAGACCAGGCTGTTGCCCAGCGCCAGGTCTGCCGCGCCGGCGGCGTTGAACATGTCGCTGGCGGTATCCATGCCCACCAGGCCTTCTGCATGGAAGCCGCCGGCAGGGCGCGAACGGGGGATGCGCTTGTCGCGCACGTTCACCGCGCCGCCGATGGCGGAGGAGCCGTAGAGCAGCACGGCCGGGCCGCGCAGCACTTCGATGGCCTCGGCGGTCATCGGGTCGATCGACACGGCATGGTCGGCACTGGTGTTGGAGGCATCGAGCGAACCCAGTCCGTCCACCAGCACGCGCACGCGCTCGCCATCGAAGCCGCGCAGGATCGGGCGCGAGGCTCCGGGCGCAAAGCCGCTGGCGGAAACACCGGGCAAACCGGCGAGCACTTCACCGAGCTGCCCATCCTGGTTGCGGTCCAGCACCTCGCCCGCCACGACCGATGTGCCAGCCAGGAAATCGAGCCGCTCGAGACCGCCAGCGGTAATGACGATCACATCCTCGTGCGGATCATGGCTATGCGGCAGGTCATCCTCGCCTGGCGCATCCTGCGCAATGGCAGGCGCTGCACCCAGCATGGCAAGGCTTGCGGCGGACAACAGCAGAACGGCACGATTGCGGATGGACATCGGTGAATGCAGCCTCATGAAACTATGTAATGGTATATCATAAGGCCATATAGACGAGGCAGATCGCGGCGCAAGGGCGCTGTTGCATCATTCTGTCGCAATCAGGGAACCTTTGGTCAGGCTGCGGCGCCCTTGAGCCTCTTCAAGGCCTGTTCGGTGCCGATCAGTGGCAGCAGGCTGGCCATGTCCGGCCCGTGATCCATGCCGGTCAGCGCCAGCCGCAGCGGCAGGAACAGCGCCTTGCCCTTGCGGCCGGTCCGCTCCTTCAAGGCAGTCGTCAGCGCCTTCCAGTCATCGCCCGTTTCGGCCATGACTTCGGCCGCCATGGCGCAATAGGCCTTGTCCTCCGCCTCAAGGCCCCTTGCCGCAACCGGCCCGGTGACGATGGACCACCAGTCCGCCACGTCGCTGACCTTCTCGATGTTCGGGCGGATCGCCAGCCATGCGGCCTCGTCCATGCCATCGGGAAGGCGCGCAGCCACGTCGGCATAGGCAAGGGAGTGCACGATCGCGGTGTTGAGGCGGTGCAGTTCCTCGTCATCGAAGCGCGCCGGTGCCCGCCCGAAGGTCGACAGGTCGAAGCCGCCGACCAGCACATCGCGATCCGCAACCGGTTCCACCGGCTGCGAGGTTCCGAGCCTTGCCAGGAGCGCCACAAGCGCTTCCGGCTCGACACCCTGTGCGCGAAACGCATCGCACCCAAGCGCACCAAGGCGCTTCGACAGCTTGCCTTCGCGGCCAACAAGCAGCGCCTCATGCGCGAAAGACGGGGGCGCAGCCCCCAGCGCGGTAAACATCTGGATCTGCACGGCGGTGTTGGAGACATGGTCCTCCCCGCGCAGCACATCAGTCACGCCCATGGCGATATCGTCCACGGCGCTCGGCAGCATGTAGAGCCAGCTGCCATCTGCTCGGCGGATCACCGGATCGGAAAGCTGTGCGGCATCGAACTTCTGGCTCCCGCGGATGGCGTCCTCCCAGCGGATCGGCTCGTCATGGTCGAGCTTGAAGCGCCAGTGCGGGGCGAAGCCTTCCGCCTCCTTCGCAGCACGATGCCCATCGGACAGGGCAAGCGCGGCACGGTCATAGATCGGCGGCAAGCCGCGCCCCAGCTGGATCTTGCGCTTGAGGTCCAGCTCCTGCGCGGTTTCGTAGCAGGGATAGACGCGGCCGGCTGCCTTCAGCTTGTCGAAGGCCTCCTCATAGATCGCGAGGCGGGCGGACTGCCGCTCCTCCCCGTCCGGCACCATGCCCAGCCAGGCCAGGTCCTCGCGGATCGCCTCGACATATTCCTCCCTGCTTCGCTCGGCATCGGTATCGTCGATCCGCAGCAGGAACCTGCCGCCGGCCTTGCGGGCGAGCAGCCAGTTATGCAGCGCCGTGCGGATATTGCCGACATGCAGGCGGCCCGTGGGCGATGGGGCAAAGCGGTTGATCGTGGTCATGGCCGCAGCCTCTAGCGCGGAACGCTGCCCAGCGCGAGCATTGGCGCGATCAATAATCGCTGCGCATGCGGAACTTCGTCAGTTCCTTGCGCACGATCCGTTCCACCAGCAGACGGTTGGCGTAGATGCCAAGACCGAAGGCGAGATAGGCGGCGATGAACAGCCACTGCACCAGCTCCGATGCCTCGAAGTGGGCCATTGTCGAGAGCACCATCATGTATCCCAGCCACAGGCCCCAGGCGAACCACATGATCCAGCGATTGCCCAGCCGCCGCAGGAAGCGGGCGATGTGCCAGTAGATACCACCGACAAGGTTGCGTGACAGTTTCACCCCGCCGAGCAGGTCCAGCGCCTCGACATTGTTGGCATCGATGGACAGGGCCGACATGGCAAGGTGCCACGCTTCGTCCACATCGCCGCGATCCCGGCGGATTTCGCCTAGCAGCACCAGCGCGCCGACATGGTGCGGGTCTTGCGCCACGAGCTCGCGCGCCTTCGCCTCGGCCTCGTCCAGCCGCCCGCGCGAGTGGGCAACACGTGCCAGTTCGAGCTGGGACGCGCGATTGCCCGGCCAGAGCCGCAGCGCTTCGGTGATGGTCTCTTCCGCGCCTTGCCAATTGCCGGCATCGCGCAAGTATTGCGACTTGATCTGCAGGGCCTCGATATTGAGCGGATCGATGGCGAGCACCTCGTCCAGCCGGGCAATCGCTTGCTTGCGGCGGTTCTCGAAGAAGTCGCACAGTGAAAGCACCACCAGCGCCTGCGTGTTCTGCGCGTCCAGTTCCAGCGCACGGCTCGCCTCCGCCCGGGCCCCGACCAGGCGCCGTTCCTCGAACAGGCTGCTGGCAAGCCCGGCATGCGCGTTGGCGATCATCGGGTCTTCGGTCAGCACATCGCGCCATGCCTCGATCGCGGCACCATGATGGCCGCGGCGGGCAAGGCTTTCGGCCCGGTCATATGCTGCCCACACGGCCTCGCTCACAGTGCCACCGATGCGCGCAATTGCACCGTGCGCTGTTGCTGGATCACGGAATGGACCTGCGGCAGGAACATCACCGCAATCATCAGGTCCCGCGTGTATTCGGCAAGGAGGCCATCCAGCCCCATGTCGAGCAGCAGGCCGACGGCGATGGCGGCGAGCAGGAAGATCACGAAGGACAAGCCGCACATCAGCGGATCGAACAAGCGATGCCGCCCGCCGATGAACAGGCCGATCAAGCCGGGAATGGCAAGGAATAACAGCGATTGTGACAGGGACAGGAACACCGTTGCGGGCAAGGACAGGAAGATCAGCAGCTCCATGCCGTGGAAGGGCATGCGCGCAGGCTCATCGTCTATCCGGTAACGGCCATCATCGCGCATCCCGACCTACTTCCCGTATTTCGCGATGAACTTGGCAACCTCGTCATACTGGCCGCCGCTGTTGCCGTATTTGGCGAAGTTGCGCGCGGTGGTGAGCCATTCCGCCGTGGTCGCCTTCACCTCCTCCAGGCTTTCCGTGAAATGCGCCATGGTGATCGGCACCTCGTCCCCCGCATCGATCGATTCCTCGATGGCGAAGTCCGTTGCGGTATCGACGAGGTTCTGGATGTCCGCACCGGAAAAGCCCGGCGTTCTTGCAGCAATCGCGCCCAGGTCCAGCGCATCGGCACCGGGCCTGCCATCCAGTTGCAGGCGCAGGATCTCTGCCCGCGCCTCGCGGTCCGGTGGAGGCACGAACAACAGCCGGTCGAACCGGCCCGAACGGCGGAAGGCAGGATCGACCGACCATGGCATGTTCGTGGCGGCAAGGATCAGCACGCCCTCGTTGTTCTGGGCAAAGCCGTCGAGTTCGGCAAGGAAGGTGGAGACCACCGCCATCTCGTGGCTGGAGGAGGCATGGCTGCGCTTGCCCGCCAGTGCCTCGATCTCGTCAAAGAACAGCACGGCGGGGGTTTCCCGGCGGGCATCCTCGAAGATGGCGGCCAGCTTGCGTTCGGGCTCTCCCACATATTTGTCGAGCACGTCCGTCACCGGCACGTTGATGAAGCGCGCCTGGCATTCGCCAGCCGTGGCCCGGGCCAGCAGCGTCTTGCCGCATCCGGGCGGGCCGTAGAGCAACTCGCCGCCGCCCGCCTTGCGGCGGAAGCGGGCGAACAAGGCAGGCTTGCGGAAGGGCGCGATGATGCGGCGGTCGATCTGCTTCTTGACCGCATCATGACCGCCGACATCCCTGAAGGTGACACGGCCCGCCTCGACGAAAGAGAGGCGCGCGCGCTCCATCTCCTGTTCTTTCGTTGCGTCGCCTGGCTGCGGAGTGCCTCGCGTCGCAAGCTGGACGACATTGCTTTCCTCGCCAGCTTGCGAACGCGCCGCGAGGATGGCTTCGAGCAGCTTGGGCTGTTCCAGCGCGGGGTTGGCGTGGACGACTTCACGATAGCGCGCTTCGGCTTCGTCCAGCACACCAGTGGCGAGCAGCGCGCCGACTTCGCTTTCCATCGCCTCGGGCAGGCCTTTGGACAGGCGCAGCGCAAGGTCGTGATAGCCTGCATCGAGTGCGGCGGCGGCCAGCCGGACAAGCTCGGGATCGGAGAGGTCGTTCTGTGAAGTCTCCTCCGCCAGATCGAGCACCCTGGCCACGTCTTCCTTGCCGGAGCAGACATCGAGCGCCGGAACGAGCAGGCGCGGATCGCCGCTCGCGGCATGGGCGGAAAGCATCGCCTCAAGTGCAGGATTACTCATGGGTTTCGATATGTAGCACGCAGCAGGGCGCGGCAAGTGGAGACACGAAAAAGCCCCGCCGGATCGCTCCGGCGGGGCCTTTCATGTC
This sequence comes from Alphaproteobacteria bacterium, assembly GCA_030424845.1. Classification (GTDB taxonomy): domain Bacteria; phylum Pseudomonadota; class Alphaproteobacteria; order Sphingomonadales; family Sphingomonadaceae; genus Alteraurantiacibacter. Next base: position 196,302 of record JAUHWC010000002.1, read on the forward strand.
AGCAGACAAGCTGGTGGAAGGAGCGCTTACTCCTCGCCAGCATCCTCTGCCGGTGCTTCGGGAGCCTCGGGGGCTTCGGCCGGAGCGGCAGCGCCGCCCATGGCCGCGGCCATCGCGTCCTCGGACGGCACGGCGTCAGCCGGTGCCTCTTCCTCGGCGAGGGCTTCCTGCTGCTCGGCCAGCTTCTTGTACTGCGCGCGCAGGGCTGCATCGCGGCTGGAAGCGGTGACGCGGATGCGGTTCATGCCCGCGCCGGTACCGGCGGGGATGAGGCGGCCCACGATCACGTTTTCCTTCAGGCCGATCAGCGTGTCCTTCTTGCCTTCCACGGCCGCCTGCGTGAGCACGCGGGTGGTTTCCTGGAAGGACGCGGCAGAGATGAAGCTGCGGGTCTGCAGGCTTGCCTTGGTGATGCCGAGGAGGATCGGCGTGCCGGTTGCGGGCTCCTTGCCCTTGGCCAGCTTGGCATTGGCCTCGTCCATTTCCTCGCGATCGACCTGTTCGCCCGGCAGCAGCGTGGTATCGCCGCCATCGGTGATCTCGACCTTCTGCAGCATCTGGCGAACGATCACCTCGATGTGCTTGTCGTTGATCTTCACGCCCTGCAGTCGATAGACTTCCTGGATCTCGTTCACGAGGTATTCGGCCAGCGCTTCCACGCCGAGCACTTCCAGGATGTCATGCGGATCGGGCGAGCCCGAGATCAGCGTGTCGCCCTTCTTGACGAAGTCGCCTTCCTGGACGTCGATCACCTTGGTCTTGGGGATCAGGTATTCGACCGGTTCGCCCTCTTCCGGGATGATCGCGATCTTGCGCTTGGCCTTGTAGTCGCGGACGAATTCGACCTTGCCGCTGATCTTGGCGATCACGGCATTGTCCTTCGGCTTGCGAGCCTCGAACAGCTCGGCAACACGCGGCAGACCGCCGGTGATGTCGCGCGTCTTGGCGGCTTCGCGCGATGCACGCGCCAGGATGTCACCGGCCTCGACCGTCTGGCCATCCTCGACCGACAGCGTTGTGCCCGGGGCAAGCATGTAGCGAGCTGCCTCGCTCTCGTCGCCGGCATCGTTGAACAGCGTGAGGCGCGGACGCAGGTCTTCCTTCTTGGAACGACCGGTGGCGCGATATTCGGTGACCACGCGCTGCGCGATACCGGTATCCTCGTCCACACGCTCTTCCAGCGTCTTGCCTTCGGCCAGGTCCTGGTACTTCACCACGCCCGACTGTTCGGTGATGATCGGCAGGGTGAAGGGATCCCACTCTGCCAGGCGATCGCCTTCCTTCACCTTGTCGCCATCGGCGAACATCAGCACGGTACCGTAAGGCACGCGGTGGATCGCACGCTCGCGGCCCTCGGCATCGACCACCACCATTTCGCCATTGCGGGCCAGCGACAGGCGGCGGCCCTTCTTGTCGGTAATGGTCGGCATGTCGCGGTAGACGATCTTGCCGTCGGAGATCGATTCCAGGTGACTGGTTTCGTTGAGCTGCGCGGCACCGCCGATGTGGAAGGTACGCATGGTCAGCTGGGTGCCCGGTTCACCGATCGACTGCGCAGCGATCACGCCGACAGCTTCACCGATGTTCACCGGCGTACCGCGAGCCAGGTCACGGCCGTAGCAGGTGGCGCAAACGCCCTGTTCGGCTTCGCAGACCAGCGGCGAACGGATCTTGGCCACCTGGGTTTCGGCGTCCTCGCTTTCCTTCACCATCGCTTCGTCGACCAGCGTGCCGGCCTTGACGATCACTTCGCCGGTGGCGGCGTTGATGATGTCCTCGGCAACGGTACGGCCCAGGATACGCTCGCCCAGCGATGCGATGACCGAACCGCCCTGGATAATGGCGCGCATTTCCAGTGCATTCTCGGTCTTGCAGTCTTCCTCCACGATCACGCAGTCCTGCGACACGTCGACCAGGCGGCGGGTCAGGTAACCCGAGTTGGCCGTCTTCAGTGCCGTATCCGCGAGGCCCTTGCGGGCGCCGTGGGTGGAGTTGAAGTATTCAAGAACGGTCAGGCCTTCCTTGAAGTTCGAGATGATCGGCGTTTCGATGATCTCGCCCGAAGGCTTGGCCATCAGGCCGCGCATGCCGGCCAGCTGCTTCATCTGCGCCGGCGAACCACGCGCACCGGAGTGGCTCATCATGTAGATCGAGTTGATCGGCTTCTGGCGACCGTCCTCGTCCTTGGGCGATGCCTCGATCTTTTCCATCATGGCAGCCGCCACCTGGTCACCGCAGCGGCTCCAGGCGTCGATCACCTTGTTGTACTTTTCCTGCTGGGTGATGAAGCCATCCTGGTACTGCTGCTCGTAATCGGCAACCAGCGCCTTGGTTTCCTCGATCAGGCCTTCCTTCTCTTCGGGGATGATCATGTCATCCTTGCCGAAGGAGATGCCGGCCTTGCACGCGTGGCGGAAGCCCAGCGCCATGATGGCGTCGGCAAACAGCACGGTGTCCTTCTGGCCGGTGTGGCGATAGACTTGGTCGATCACGTCACCGATTTCCTTCTTGGTCAGCAGCTTGTTGACCACTTCGAAGGGAACGGTGTGGCTCTTCGGCAGGCATTCGCCGATCAGCATGCGGCCCGGCGTGGTTTCCACGCGCTTCATGTACTCCTTGCCAGCCTCGTCCGTCTGTGGGACGCGAGTGGTGATCTTGGAGTGCAGTGTCACCGCGCCGACATGCAGCGCCTGGTGCACCTCGTCGATGTCAGCCAGGATCTTGCCTTCGCCCGGCTCGCCTTCGCGGTCCATCGACAGGTAGTAGAGACCCAGTACCATGTCCTGCGAGGGAACGATGATCGGCTTGCCGTTGGCGGGGCTGAGGATGTTGTTGGTGGACATCATCAGCACGCGTGCTTCCAGCTGGGCTTCCAGCGAAAGCGGCACGTGCACGGCCATCTGGTCGCCGTCGAAGTCGGCGTTAAAGGCCGAGCAGACCAGCGGGTGCAGCTGGATCGCCTTGCCTTCGATCAGCACGGGCTCGAAAGCCTGGATGCCGAGGCGGTGCAGCGTCGGTGCGCGGTTCAGCATCACCGGGTGTTCGCGGATCACCTCGTCAAGGATGTCCCAGACTTCCTTGCGTTCCTTCTCGACCCACTTCTTCGCCTGCTTAAGGGTCATCGACAGACCCTTTGCATCGAGGCGGGCGTAGATGAACGGCTTGAACAGTTCGAGCGCCATCTTCTTGGGCAGGCCGCACTGGTGCAGCTTGAGTTCGGGGCCGGTCACGATCACCGAACGGCCCGAATAGTCGACTCGCTTGCCGAGCAGGTTCTGGCGGAAGCGGCCCTGCTTGCCCTTCAGCATGTCGGAAAGCGACTTCAGCGGACGCTTGTTGGCACCGGTGATCACGCGGCCACGACGGCCGTTGTCGAACAGTGCGTCGACCGATTCCTGCAGCATGCGCTTTTCATTGCGGACGATGATGTCCGGCGCGCGCAGTTCCATCAGGCGCTTCAAGCGGTTGTTGCGGTTGATCACGCGGCGATAGAGATCGTTCAGATCGGACGTCGCGAAGCGGCCGCCATCGAGCGGAACCAGCGGGCGCAGTTCCGGCGGAATGACCGGCACGACTTCGAGGATCATCCATTCCGGACGGTTGCCGGATTCGATGAAGCTCTCGACGACCTTCAGGCGCTTGATGATCTTGGCGGGCTTCAGCTTCGACTTGGTCGTGGCGAGTTCCTCCATGAGGTCATCGCGTTCCTGCTCCAGGTCGAGGTCCATCAGCATGGTCTTGACCGCTTCGGCACCGATACCGGCGGAGAAGGCGTCCTCGCCATATTCGTCCTGGTATTCGAGCAGTTCGTCTTCGGTCAGCAGCTGGTACTTCTCGAGCGGGGTCAGGCCGGGCTCGATCACCACGTAGCTTTCGAAATACAGCACGCGCTCGAGCTGCTTCAACTGCATGTCGAGCAGCAGGCCGATGCGCGAAGGCAGCGACTTCAGGAACCAGATGTGGGCGACGGGCGCGGCCAGTTCGATATGGCCCATGCGCTCGCGACGCACCTTGGTTACGGTCACTTCAACGCCGCACTTTTCGCAGACGACGCCCTTGTACTTCATGCGCTTGTACTTGCCGCACAGGCACTCGTAGTCCTTCACCGGGCCGAAGATGCGGGCGCAGAACAGGCCGTCACGCTCCGGCTTGAAGGTGCGGTAGTTGATCGTCTCGGGCTTCTTGATCTCGCCGAAGGACCACGAGCGGATACGCTCCGGCGAAGCGATGCCGATCTGGATCTGGTCAAAGGTCTCCGGCTTGGAGAGCTGGTTGGTGAATTTGGTCAGTTCGTTCATGTCTCAAATTCCCTTGGGGGGATTAACAGGGGTTGGCGGGGATGGCGGCCCTGCGGAAGGGCCGCCGGACCCCTGTCATTCAGCAGCGATCTGGGTTGCGCCGTCTTCGTCTTCCTCGTCGTCACCGAGCGAGGAGAGTTCGACGTTGAGGCCCAGCGAGCGCATTTCCTTGACGAGCACGTTGAAGCTCTCGGGAATGCCGGCCTCGAATGTGTCGTCACCCTTGACGATGGCTTCGTAGACCTTGGTGCGGCCGACCACGTCGTCGGACTTCACCGTCAGCATTTCCTGCAGCGTGTAGGCTGCGCCGTAGGCCTGCAGTGCCCAGACCTCCATTTCACCGAAGCGCTGGCCACCGAACTGCGCCTTGCCGCCCAGCGGCTGCTGGGTGACGAGCGAGTAGGGGCCGATCGAACGGGCGTGGATCTTGTCGTCGACCAAGTGGTGCAGCTTGAGCATGTAGATGATGCCCACGGTCACCTTGCGGTCGAACGCCTCGCCGGTACGGCCGTCATACAGCGTCGACTGGCCCGACGAATCGAAGCCGGCCTTCAGCAGCATGTCGGTTACGTCCTGCTCCTTCGCGCCGTCGAACACCGGAGTGCCCATGGGAACGCCGCGGCGCAGGTTTTCAGCCAGTTCGTAGACCTCATCCGAAGTGCGGCTGTCGATGTCGGCGTGATAGTTCTCGCCATAGACATCCTTCAGCTTCTCGATCAGCGCCGCGGGCGGCGGGCCGGCCTTCGGATCGGGGTTGTTGGCACGCCATTCGTCGAGCTGTTCGGCGATCTGCATGCCAAGCCCGCGTGCGGCAAAACCAAGGTGCGTCTCGAAGATCTGCCCGACGTTCATGCGCGAGGGCACGCCCAGCGGGTTCAGCACGATATCAACGGGGGTGCCGTCTTCCAGGAAGGGCATGTCCTCCACCGGCAGGATGCGCGAAATCACACCCTTGTTGCCGTGGCGGCCGGCCATCTTGTCACCCGGCTGCAGCTTGCGCTTCACCGCGACGAAGACCTTGACCATCTTGAGCACGCCCGGGGCCAGCTCGTCACCGCGTTCGAGCTTTTCCTTGCGGTCCTCGAACTTGTCCTTGATGGCCTTCACTGCCTCGTCATACTGGGCCTTCACGGCTTCCAGCTGGCTCTGCATGTTGTCATCGGCGACGGCGAACTTGAACCATTCGTGGCGCTCGATGCCTTCGAGCATGGCCTCGTCGATCTTCGTGCCCTTCTTCACACCCTTGGGAGCAGCCGAAGCGGTCTGGCCGACGAGCATGTCCTTCAGGCGGTTGTAGGTGGCGCGGTTGAGGATGTTGCGCTCGTCCTCGCTATCCTTCTTGAGGCGTTCGATTTCCTCGTTCTGGATGGCGCGGGTACGGTCGTCGATCTCGATGCCGTGGCGGTTGAACACGCGCACCTCGACAACGGTACCGGCCACGCCCGGCGGCAGGCGGAGCGAAGTGTCGCGCACGTCGCTGGCCTTTTCGCCGAAGATGGCGCGCAGCAGCTTTTCTTCCGGCGTCATCGGGCTTTCACCCTTCGGCGTGATCTTGCCGCACAGGATATCGCCCGGGTGCACTTCGGCACCGATGTAGACGATGCCCGCCTCGTCGAGGTTGCGCAGGGCTTCCTCGCCGACGTTGGGGATGTCGCGGGTGATGTCTTCCGGTCCCAGCTTGGTGTCGCGGGCCATGACTTCGAACTCCTCGATGTGGATCGAGGTGAAGACGTCGTCCTTCACGATGCGTTCGGAGATGAGGATCGAGTCCTCGTAGTTGTAGCCGTTCCAGGGCATGAAGGCGACGAGGCTGTTCTTGCCCAGTGCCAGTTCGCCCAGGTCGGTGGAGGGGCCATCGGCAATGATGTCACCCTGCTCGACCACGTCGCCCACCTTCACCAGCGGACGCTGGTTGACGCAGGTGTTCTGGTTGGAGCGCTGGAACTTCTGCAGCGTGTAGATATCGACGCCCGGGTTGCCGGCATCGACTTCGCCGCTGGCACGGATCACGATACGCGTCGCATCGACCTGGTCGACAACACCGGCGCGGGTCGCAGCGATCGCGGCACCGGAATCGCGTGCCACGGTTTCTTCCATGCCGGTGCCCACCCACGGAGCCTCGGCCTTGACCAGCGGCACAGCCTGGCGCTGCATGTTCGAGCCCATCAGCGCGCGGTTGGCGTCATCGTTTTCCAGGAACGGAATGAGCGATGCGGCAACCGAGACGAGCTGCTTGGGGCTGACGTCCATCAGCGTGACCTGGTCGGACGGGCTCATCACGAACTCGCCGGCCTGGCGGGCGGAAATCAGGTCCTCGACGAACTTGCCGTCCTTGTCGGTCTCGGCGGAAGCCTGCGCCACGGTGTGCTTCTGCTCTTCCATCGCGGAAAGATACTGCACCTCGCCGGTCACCTTGCCTTCGATCACCTTGCGATACGGCGTTTCGATGAAGCCGTACTTGTTCACGCGGGCGAAGGTGGACAGCGAGTTGATCAGGCCGATGTTCGGGCCTTCCGGCGTTTCGATCGGACAGATGCGGCCATAGTGCGTCGGATGCACGTCGCGCACTTCGAAGCCGGCGCGTTCACGCGTCAGGCCGCCCGGGCCAAGTGCCGAAACGCGGCGCTTGTGGGTGACTTCCGACAGCGGGTTGGTCTGGTCCATGAACTGCGAGAGCTGGCTGGAGCCGAAGAACTCGCGCACGGCAGCCACGGCGGGCTTCGCGTTGATCAGGTCGTTCGGCATCACGGTGGACACGTCGACGGACGACATGCGTTCCTTGACCGCGCGTTCCATGCGCAGCAGGCCGACGCGGTACTGGTTTTCCAGCAGCTCGCCCACCGAGCGGACGCGACGGTTGCCGAGGTTGTCGATGTCATCGACCTCGCCCTTGCCGTCCTTCAGGTCGACCAGTTCCTTGACCACGGCAAGGATGTCTTCCTTGCGCAGCGTGGTGACGGTGTCCTCGGCATCGAGGCCGAGGCGCATGTTCAGCTTCACGCGGCCCACGGCAGACAGGTCATAGCGTTCGCCATCGAAGAACAGGCCTTCGAACAGCGCTTCGGCGGTTTCCTTGGTCGGCGGTTCACCCGGACGCATGACCTTGTAGATCGCTTCCAGGCCCTCATCACGGTTTTCGGCCTTGTCGACCTGCATCGTGTTGCGGATCCACGGGCCGGTGGTGACATGGTCGATATCCAGCAGCACCAGCTGGTCGATACCGGCAGCATCCAGCTTCTCGAGGTTTTCGGGCGACACTTCGTCGCCGGCCTCGATGTAGATGCGGCCCGTCTTTTCATCGATCAGGTCGGCGCTGGCATAACGGCCGAAGATTTCCTCGGTCGGGATCAGCAGGGTTTCAAGGCCGTCCTTGGCAGCCTTGTTGGCCGCGCGCGGAGACACCTTCTGGCCAGCGGGAAACACTTCCTCGCCGGTCTTGGCATCGACCAGTGCGAAGGCCGGCTTCTGGCCGCGCCACTGTTCGGCGTTGAAGGGGATTTCCCAGCCGTCCTTGCCGCGCTTCCAGGTGACCTTGTTGTAGAAATAGTCGAGGATCTCCTCGCCATCGAGGCCGAGGGCGTAAAGCAGCGCGGTGACCGGCAGCTTGCGCTTGCGGTCGATACGCACGTTCACGATGTCCTTGGCGTCGAATTCGAAGTCCAGCCAGCTGCCGCGATAGGGGATCACGCGGGCGGCAAACAGGAACTTGCCGGAGGAGTGGGTCTTGCCCCGGTCATGGTCGAACAGCACACCCGGCGAACGGTGCATCTGGGAGACGATAACACGCTCGGTACCATTGATCAGGAAGGTGCCGTTATCGGTCATGAGCGGCATGTCGCCCATGTAGACGTCCTGCTCCTTGATATCGAGGACGGAGCGGGTTTCGGTTTCCTGGTCCACCTCGAACACGATCAGGCGCAGGGTCACCTTCATCGGGGCGGCATAGGTGATGCCGCGCTGGCGACACTCGGTGGTGTCATACTTCGGGTCTTCCAGCTCGTAATGGACGAAGTCCAGTTCGGCGGTGCCGGCGAAGTCGCGAATCGGGAACACCGAACGCAGCGTCTTTTCGAGGCCGGATACATAGCCGATCGAGGGGTCGGAGCGCAGGAACTGCTCGTAGCTTTCGCGCTGCACCTCGATCAGGTTCGGCATCTGCACCACTTCGTGGATGTCGCCGAAAATCTTGCGGATGCGCTTCTTCTTGGTGCCGGTGGTTGCCGGTGCCTTCGCCTTGGTCGCCATAGGAGGAATAAGCCTCTTGCCTTGGGGCCGGCCCCTCATGCTCAAGGGCCGGACAAATGAAATTTTCGCAAGCGGTGGGACCCGTGAGACGCCAAAACGGCCACGTCCACACAACGCCTCACCGGCGCCGCGACGCAGCCTTCATATCGGTCTCACGGAATGTCGAAGCTTCCATCCGATTGCGCGCCCCCGCGATTGGCCCGCATTGCTCGAAGCTGTTCGACGAGGTGGGCATATAGGGAGAGGGGGACTGTGGGTCAATGGGGGGGGGGGTGTCGGCGTTTGTCCAGTGCCAATTGACACACGGCGCGGCATTGCCGAGGAGGGGGCCATGAACGCCGACGTCCTCAATGCACTTTGCCAGGCGGCAACTGAAATCCACTCGCTGTTGCAGGCAGGCAAGGGCCTTACTGTTGCCGGGGACCTCAACGCCACTGGTGACAAGCAGCTGGAACTGGACCTGGTGGCGGACCGAATCCTAGTCGAGCGGTTGTCCCAACTCGATTGCGTGCGCTTCGTCGCTTCGGAAGAAAGACCCGAACTGCTGCGCGCGGGCAGGAACCCCCGCGCTTTGGATCATCGTTCGTCACGCGAGAACGGGTGCATACCGGGACGCAAAAGAGCCGCACTCCAAACGCAAACCCCCGGGCCGCATGGTGTGCAGCTTCAACATAAGCGTCGCGAATATGGCGAGCGCCGCTTCCATTCTTGGCGCGATCCCCGCGCATGAATCGGTCCGGCTCGAAGCTGGCGTGTGAGGGTGCATTTAGGGGGGATGTTGGATTTGTAAAGGGGGAGTATTTCTGGTCCGCACGCCATCCGGCGTGCGATATCCTCGCTCACGCGGCCTGACGGCCGCATCGCTGCGGGCGCGCGGTCACGCTTGCGACGCCTGCGGCGTCGAACCAGCACACCGGTCTCTGCGTGTGGGAAGGCACGGTTGCGCCAGCAACCGCAAGGGCGGCCGCCCGCCCGCAGCGGGTGCAGCTCGCTGCACGCATAGCGAGGACGTGCAGCCGGATGGCTGCACGGAAAACAATAAACGTCATATCGTTTTTCAATATTATTGATTGACAATAAATCGAATCGGCTGTAGCTGCGGATTATCGATAAACAATATGTCATTTAAAGGAGATCGATATGACCCGTTTTGCCAACCATGCGTTCGCCGTCGCCGCCGCGCTGTTTCTCACCCTCGGATCGATCGGCACGATCGTGACTGTGCCAGCCGCTCAGGCGCACAGCGCCATCGCTCCGACCGAACTTGCCTAAACCACAACCAAGGGGATCACCATGACCGCCAAAAGCTCGCTTGGCCTTGTCCGTGTCGCCAAGCTCTTCAACATTGTCGCCATGTTCCTTATTGCGATTGGATGGGTTGTCCCGATCCTCGCAGTCGCGATGCATATCCTCATTCTTTTCGCCAACAATCTCGGCTATGGCGGCGACCTAATATTTGACGATTGGCAGGAGGCAGGGCCGCTCCTGATCGCTTTCTTGATCTGCTTCCCGATGTATTTCTTTTTCAAACGGCTGGGCGCTATCATTGATAGTGCAACCGGCAGTGACATCTTCTCGACCGACAACGCCGACAATCTTCAAGCCATGGCCTGGTTTCTTTTCGCGTCACAAGCGGCCATCACGCTCGCAACAGCCTGGAACTTCATCTGGATCGAAAGCTCTGATGAAGATGCGATATGGGATAACTCGATCGAACTGGCCCTGACGTTCCCGTATTATCTCATGGTGGTTGTCCTGTTCATCCTGGCCGGAGTCTTCCGCCACGGCGCCGCAATGCGCGACGATCTCGAAGGGACCGTGTGATGCCTGCTGATGATGAAGGAGCAACGATCATGGTCAAACTCGACGACCTGCTGCACGACCGCCGCATGACCCTGACCGAACTGGCAGACCGCGTGGGTCTGACCCTCGCCAACCTCTCGATCCTCAAGACCGGCAAGGCCAAGGCGATCCGCTTCTCCACCCTCGCCGCGATCTGCCGCGAACTGGAGTGCCAGCCGGGGGACTTGCTGAGCTACCAGACGGACTGACAAAGGATCGTCATTGCGAACGGAGCGAAGCAATCCAGAGCGTCCGAACGAAATGGCTCTGGATTGCTTCGTCGCTTCACTCCTCGCAACGACGACAAGCGCGCTTTTGGGTTGACCTTTGGAACGATTCAGCTATCTGCGCGCCCCGACCGCTCTTGAGTGGTCATCCGTCCGAGACAGTTGGTGACCGGAATTTGCCGGTCTTAATTTCCAGCCTAGACGGGGAAAAGAGATTACTCGCGGTGGCCATCTGCCATCGTTTCGCACGTTTGGCGTGCACTCCTTCCCCATCAACGGACTCGTCCCTGTCGCATGAGCGGCATGGCAACTTGAGCCGGTCGTTCGCACCAATACGCGAGCGGCCATAGTGAAGGAGTACGGCATGGATCGTTCGCAGAAAGCCGATGCGGTCGCCCAGCTGAACGCAGTGTTCAACGAGGTTGGCGTGGTGGTTGTCACCCGCAATCTCGGCCTGTCGGTGGAGCAGTCCACTGACCTGCGGAACAAGATGCGCGAAGCAGGTGCGTCCTACAAGGTTGCGAAGAACCGTCTCGCCAAGCTCGCCCTGAAGGACACCGATTACGCCGGGATCGAAGAGTTTCTCTCCGGCCCGACCGGTCTGGCCTGGTCGGAAGACCCGGTCGCAGCTGCAAAGGCTGCTGTCGAGTTCGCCAAGACGAACGCCAAGCTGGAAATCGTCGGTGGTTCGATGGGTTCGCAGGTTCTCGACGAAGCAGGTGTGAAGGCCCTCGCCTCCATGCCCAGCCTCGACGAACTGCGTGGCAAGATCGTGGGTCTCGTCAACGCGCCGGCAACCAAGGTTGCCCAGCTCGTCAACGCCCCGGCTGCCAAGCTTGCCCGTGTCTTCGGTGCCTATGGCGCCAAGGACGCTGCGTAACAGACGTTTCTCGCATTCGAGACGAAACATCATGGGGCGCAATCTGCCCCGCCTAAATTTTGGAGTGTTACATCATGGCTGATATTGCCAAGCTTGTTGAAGATCTGTCGGCGCTGACCGTCATGGAAGCCGCTGAACTGGCCAAGGCCCTGGAAGAAGCATGGGGCGTTTCCGCTGCAGCAGCTGTTGCTGTTGCCGGCCCGGCTGCCGGTGGCGGCGATGCCGGTGGCGCAGCTGAAGAAAAGGACGAATTCGACGTCATCCTGACCGGCGACGGCGGCAAGAAGATCCAGGTGATCAAGGAAGTCCGCGCCATCACCGGCCTGGGCCTCACCGAAGCCAAGGCTCTCGTCGAAGGCGCCCCGAAGGCGCTGAAGGAAGGCGTGAACAAGGCAGAAGCCGAAGAAATCAAGGGCAAGATCGAAGCAGCCGGCGGCACCGTCGAACTGAAGTAATCTTGGCCTGCCGATTTCGGCAGACGAAAAAGAAGGGCGGCATCTCCGACTGGAGGTGCCGCCCTTTCTTGTTGGCGTTGGATCGGCTGGGCCGGGAATCCGGCCGAGCGCAGCCCGCGCCTTACAGCGTCTTGAGGTAGTCGATGATCGCCTTGCGCTGCGCGGCATCCAGCGGACCGACTGCCATCGTGGTGCCGGGAACGACGCCCGACGGATTGGCGAGGTAGCGATCGAGGTTGGCCTCGTTCCAGGTCAGGCCCGAGTTGCGCATGCCATCGGTGTAGGAAAAACCGGAAACGGCAGCAGCACGGCGGCCGAACACGCCGGCCAGCGAGGGGCCGATACCGTTCTGGCCGGGCTGCACGGCATGGCAGACCTGGCATTGGGTGAAGGATGCCGGCGGTCCGGCGGGCGCGGCAGCAACCGTGGCAGTAGGCGTGGGTGTGGGCGTGGCTTCCGCTTCAGGCTCTTCAGCCCCCTCTTCGGCGGCCGCATCTTCACCTTCGGCATCTTCGGATGCAGCGTCTTCGCCTTCTGCTTCCGTAGTATCCACTTCCATAGCTTCCTCTGCTTCTGCGGCGGCTACATCATCGGCTTCCTCTTCCGGGCCACCGCAAGCGGCAAGCGCCAGGGCAAGGGCGGAAACGGCGACAAGGTGACGGTTGGTACGCATGATTACTCGCTCCACTCGGAAATGCTCGGCGGCGCTCCTAACCCCGCCGGACGCAAAGGGGAAGAGCCTTTGCCACATGTCCTGCCGGGCGCGAAAAGCTGTGGCCTGATGGCCGCAGGCAGCAAAGGAAATTTCATTCGCAACCATTCCGGCCTTCCCGGCGATCCACGCCGCGCCTATCCGGGCCGGCTTTTTCGAGCACGTGATGAGACCGGTTGCGCATCCCCGCCCGCTCGGCTGGAAGGCCGAATGCATCGAGACCCTGCGCCTGTCGGGGCCGCTGGCGGCTGCCAATCTGCTGCAGATGCTGACTTATGCGGTGGACGTGATGTTCATCGCCCGGTTAGGGGCCAGGGAACTGGCGGCATCCTCTCTTGCCATCGCCGTCTTCGCCATCATGCTCTCGGCACTGAGCGGGCTGATGAGCGCGCTCTCGCCCATTGCCGCGGCGGAACTCGGGGCCCGCGCACCCGCCTTGCGCCCGATCCGCCGAACCGTGCGCATGTCGCTGTGGCTGGCGGTTGGCGTTTCCGCGCTGGGCATATTCCTGTGCTCGCAAGCCGAAGCGATCATGCTCGCGACCGGGCAGGACCCGGCCATAGCCGCGCTGGCCGATCGGTATCTTGCGATCCTCATGTGGTCGATCCTGCCTATGGCGATGGCCATGGCCCTGCGCAACTTCGTGTCCACGCTGGGCAGGCCGTTGTACGCCACCATGATCACCGCATTGGCAGTGGTGGTGAACGCACTGGCGAACTACGCTCTGATATTCGGTAATTTCGGAGCCCCCGCGCTGGGCCTGGAAGGTGCGGCGATCGCCACGGTCATCTCCACCACGACGGTGCTGTTCGCCTATATATTGGCGATCCGCATCGATCCGCGGCTGCACCGCTACCACATATTCGGCTTCTTCTGGCGGCCGGACTGGCAACGGCTGTCGGAGCTGCTGCGCATCGGCATCCCCATCGCCTTTACCGTTATGGCCGAAGGGGGAGTCTTTGCCGCCGCCGCGTTCCTGATGGGCCTGTTCGGGCCCGAACAGCTGGCAGCTCACACGCTTGCGATCCAGCTCGCGGCGCTTGCCTTCATGATCCCGGCCGGCGTCAGCCAGGCGGCCACGATCCGCGTGGGCTACTTCTTCGGTGCGCGCGAGCCCGAAGGGATTCGCCAGGCCGGCTGGTCAGCCATTGCGATCGGCACATGCTTCATGGCCTTCTCCGCCAGCGTCATGGTCATGGCGCCGGACTTGCTGTTCGGACTTTATCTGGACACCGGCAATCCGGCGAGTGCAGCGGTACTCGGCTTTGCGCTCAACTACGTGGTGATCTGCGCGGCCTTCCAGCTCTTCGATGGCCTGCAGGTCGTGTGCGTCGGGGTCCTGCGCGGCTTGAAGGATACCCGCGTGCCGATGTGGATCGCGATCTTTTCCTACTGGGTGCCGGGCTTCGGCCTTGCTGCCGGCCTGGGACTTGGCACTCCGCTTGCCGATATCGGCGTATGGATCGGCCTTGCCGCGGGCCTCACCTGCGCCGCCCTCCTGCTGCTGACCCGCTGGCACCGGCGCGAGGCGCTTGGCCTTACCGCAAGGGCAGCATTGGGCGCGTAAAAATTTTCGCCGTCACCTGTTGACTCATGTGCGGCCCGCCCCCATCTGCGCCGCCGTTGGCACTCTTGAGAGGAGAGTGCCAAGTCAGACAACCACTCAAGCTTTAGGAAGAGGTCGTTACTATGGCATTCCGTCCGCTGCATGACCGTGTTCTGGTCCGTCGCCTCGAAGCCGAGGAAAAGACCGCCGGTGGCATCATCATTCCCGACAGCGCCAAGGAAAAGCCCAGCGAGGGCGAAATCGTTGCCGTGGGCGACGGCGCCCGTGACGACGATGGCGATCGTATCCCCATGGACGTCAAGGTTGGCGACCGCGTGCTGTTCGGCAAGTGGTCCGGCACCGAGGTGAAGATCAACGGTGAAGAACTGATCATCATGAAGGAAAGCGACATCATGGGTGTGATGGGCTGATCGCCCCACGCTTTTGAAACGCTTTTCACACACGAAATTTCGCAAAGAGGAAAAGAACAATGGCTGCCAAGGACGTAAAGTTCGGCCGCGATGCGCGTGAACGCATCCTCAAGGGCGTGGACACGCTCGCCAACGCCGTGAAGGTTACCCTGGGCCCCAAGGGCCGCAACGTGGTGATCGACAAAAGCTTCGGCGCTCCCCGCATCACCAAGGACGGCGTTTCCGTCGCCAAGGAAATCGAACTGAAGGACAAGTTCGAGAACATGGGCGCACAGATGCTGCGCGAAGTGGCTTCCAAGGCAAATGACGCTGCCGGTGACGGCACCACCACTGCCACCGTGCTGGCCCAGGCCATCGTGCGCGAAGGCATGACCGCAGTTGCCGCCGGCATGAACCCGATGGACCTCAAGCGCGGCATCGATCTCGCCGTTGCCAAAGTGATCGAGAACCTGAAGGCACGCTCGAAGGAAGTGTCCGGCTCGGCCGAAATCGCCCAGGTCGGCATCATCTCCGCCAACGGCGACCGTGAAGTCGGCGAGAAGATCGCCGAAGCCATGGAAAAGGTCGGCAAGGAAGGCGTGATCACCGTGGAAGAGGCCAAGGGCCTCGAATTCGAGCTTGATGTCGTCGAAGGCATGCAGTTCGACCGCGGCTACCTGTCGCCCTACTTCGTGACCAATCCGGAGAAGATGACTGTCGAACTCGACAATCCCTACATCCTGATCCACGAAAAGAAGCTGTCCAACCTGCAGCCGATGCTGCCGATCCTTGAAGCCGTGGTCCAAAGCGGTCGCCCGCTGCTGATCATCGCCGAGGACATCGAAGGCGAAGCGCTGGCCACGCTGGTGGTCAACAAGCTGCGTGGCGGCCTGAAGATCGCTGCCGTGAAGGCACCGGGCTTCGGCGATCGCCGCAAAGCCATGCTGCAGGATATCTCCATCCTGACCGCCGGCGAAATGATCTCCGACGAACTGGGCATCAAGCTGGACGACGTCACGCTGGGCATGCTGGGTGAAGCCAAGTCGGTCACCATCGACAAGGACAACACCACCATCGTGGACGGTGCCGGCAAGGCCGAGGACATCAAGGCCCGCGTGGAGCAGATCCGCAACCAGATCGAAACCACCACTTCCGATTACGACCGTGAAAAGCTGCAGGAACGCCTGGCGAAGCTCGCTGGCGGTGTGGCCGTGATCAAGGTCGGCGGCGCTTCCGAAGTCGAAGTGAAGGAACGCAAGGACCGCGTTGATGACGCGCTCCACGCTACCCGCGCTGCCGTGGAAGAAGGCATCGTCCCGGGCGGCGGCACGGCCCTGCTCTATGCCACCAAGGCGCTGGAAGGCGTGGAAGGCGCCAACAACGACCAGACGCGCGGTATCGACATCGTCCGCCAGGCCATCCTCGCCCCGATCCGCCAGATAGCCCAGAACGCCGGGCATGATGGCGCGGTGGTTTCGGGCAACCTGCTGCGCGAAGGTGACGAAACGCAGGGCTTCAACGCTGCGACCGACACCTACGAAAACCTCGTGGCTGCCGGCGTGATCGACCCGACCAAGGTCGTGCGTACCGCACTACAGGACGCCGCTTCCGTTGCCGGCCTGCTGATCACCACCGAAGCTGCCATCAGCGAAGTGCCGGAAGACAAGTCCGGCCCCGCAATGCCCGACATGGGCGGCATGGGTGGCATGGGCGGCATGGGCTTCTAAGCCTTTCGTCCACGACCGAGAGAAAAAGGGGCCGGGAGGAGCGATCCTCCCGGCCCTTTTTGATTGCAGGCCCATCCGATCCTCGCGGATTTGAGATTTGCGTTCAAATCGGTATCCTCCTGTTCATGCAGGAGGAAGTCGAAACACCGGCCCGCCCGCAACCCGCCGGCGAGGAGCGATACGAACGCCCCAGGCAATCGCTGTCCGTTCGCATCGGGCGCAAGCTTCGCCGCCCGGTCAATGGGTTCCTCGAAGGCCAGTCACTTGTCGGCAATGATCCGGTTCTGCCTGCCGATATCCTGCCCCAGCTCGCCCCGCTGGTGCCGCAATGGCAGGACTTCCGGCGCGAAGCGGAGGACCTCCTGCGACAGCGCCAGAGCGTCCCGGCCTTCGGCAAGATCTCTCCCGATCACCGCCGCATTGCCAGTGACGGGAAATGGAAGAGCCTGTTCCTCACCGGCTATGGCTACCGGGCAGAGAAGAACCATGCGCAGGTCCCGCGCATCAGCGCCGCGATCGAGGGCATGGACGGGCTTGTCACCGCATTTCTGTCGATCATGGAACCGGGTATCCACGTGCCCAGCCACCGCGGGCTGACCAAGGGCTGGCTCAATTGCCATTTGCCGCTGGTCCTGCCCAGGGGCGAAGGGCAATGCGCAATCGAGATCGCTGGCCGGACCTACCATTGGCGCGAAGGAGAATGGCTGGTCTTCGACGAGACCTTTGTCCAAAAGGTCTGGAACACCACGAAAGAACCGCGCGTGGTGCTGTTCCTGCAGGTGCGCCGCCCGATGCGCTGGCCGGGAAGGCTGCTATCCGGGCTGATCTACCGGATGATCCGCCGTTCCCGCTTCGTGCAGGATGTCAGGAAACGCTTGTGACACGCGGCCATTGGGCTAGTCTTTCCGCCACCTAGAGGAGTTGGGGGAGAATTCATCATGCGCAAGTTCCTGGGCATCGCCCTTGCCACCACCATTCTGGCATCCTGCGGTTCATCGGAAGAAGCGGCGGTGGAGGCGCCGCAGTATGAAGCACGGCAGTACATGCAGGCGATCAACGACGTCGCCCGCATCGATGACCAGCAGTATGATGAGGCGCGCAAGCCCGGCGAGCTGCTGGCCTTCGCCCAGATCGACAGGGGCGAAGCGGTCGGCGATTACATCATGGGCGGCGGCTACATCACCCGGCTGCTGGCCACGGCTGTCGGGGCTGACGGCCGGGTCTATGCTTTCCAGCCCGAGGAATTCATCGCCTTCCGCGGCGAGTATGCGGACGAGCAGGATGCCGCGATCGCGCCCTACACCAATGACCAGGGCGAACCGGTTCGGGTCTTCCCGCTTCGCGCACCGATCACGGAACCGGGCTGGCCGGAGCCGCTCGACACCATCATCACGGTGATGAACCTGCATGACCTGTTCATTCCGCAGATGCCCGAAGGCACGGCGCAAGCCGCGATCGCCAATCTCTATGCCTCGCTCAAGCCGGGTGGCACCTTGGTGGTGGTGGATCATCTCGCTGCCGATGGCGGCGGTCTGGAAGCAGCGGACGCCCTGCACCGGATGGATCGCGAACTGGCATTGCAGGCGCTGACCGATGCCGGGTTCGTGCTGGAGGAGGAGAGCGACCTCTATTCGCGCCCGGACGATCCGCGCGATGCCAATGTCTTCGACGAGGCAATCCGCGGCAAGACGGACCAGTTCGCCTGGCGACTGCGGAAGCCGGAAAGCGCTTCCGAATAGCGGCAGGATCGGGCACTTTCTCCCGTCTTGCTCGTTGATATAATGAAACGACAGGCAAACGGGAGAAGATGCCATGAAAGTACCGCACAAGGCACATGTCGCGCTGGTTGACGGCCAGAATTTCCGCCTCCTTCACAACGAGGGCCAGATCTTCGAGCCCAAGCTGGTGCTGGTTGAGGAGCCTTCGCTGGAAGCGACCAATTACAGCGCCGGGGTTCGCCACCAGGACGAGCCCGGCATGCGCAAGACCGAGACCGATTTCGAGGAACTGGCACACGCTGCTGCGGCCGCCGAATGGCTCAACCAGGCGGCGATCAAGGGGATGTTCGACAAGCTCATCATCGTTGCCGACCCCAAGAGCCTTGGCGAGATGCGCCGGCACTACCACAAGCAGCTGCAAGCCTGCCTGGAAGCCGAGTTGGACAAGGCCATCGCGGCAGAGCCGCTGGACAGGCTGGAGCAGGTCCTGAAATCGGCGTGATTCCCGGGCTGCAGGCCGTTTTTGCCTGCAGCCGACCCCGGATCTACGCAGATTTATGCAACTTGCCGACGCGAGGACTCGTCTCGTCGTATGGCAAATTGCCAGGCAGCGCGGCCCTGTTAAGTTATCCACAACCATAATAAGGGCATGACGGGTCCCATGAGAATCACATTGCTCAGCAAGTTTGTCGCCGCGGCCGCACTGGCTCTCGCGCCGCTGGCTCCTGCACAGGCAAACGACCAGGCGATCGAAAGTGCCTTCGATGCCTATTTCGGGACCGAGGTCCGTACTCCGCGCGATTATTCACCGGTCTATGGCAGCGAGCTTGAGCGCCATATCGCCACATTGGCCGAAGGCAGCCAGGGGCGGATCGGTGTGGCGGCAATCGATCTTTCCACCGGCCAGCAGATCTCCATTCTGGGCGACCAGCGTTTCCCGATGGCGAGCACCAGCAAGATCGCCATCGCCGCGACCTATCTCGAGATGGTCGACCAGGGCCGCGCCAGCCTGACCAGCGAATATCCCCTGCTGCTGCCGGTCCGCTCGCAGCGCTTCTCGACCGCCGTCGCGCCGGTTCGCCGCGGCGACTACATGGCTGCGTACGAGTTGATCGACCTGATGATCACCCGCAGTTCCAACCCCGCCACCGATGCGCTGATTGCCGCGGTTGGCGGCGTGGATGCCGTGAATGACTGGGCCCGCCGCGCGGGGATCGAGGATTTCAACCTCACCCGCGATATCGCCACGCTCGTGCGCGATGATGGCGAATTCGATCCTGCGGTGCATATCGATCTGCGCGACAGTTCCACGCCCGAGGCGATGGTGGAATTGCTGACGGGATTGTACCAGGGCCGCTGGCTGACACCGACGAGCCGTGAAGTCATCATCGATGCCATGGAACGCTGCCGGACGGGTACGCGCCGCATCCCTGCACTGATGCCGGAGAATGTGACCGTCGCGCACAAGACCGGCTCGCTCAACAACACTTCGAGCGATATCGGCATCATCACGGGCCCTGATGGCCGCTCCATCGCCGTTGCCATCTATGTGACCGGGCAAGGCACGCGCCGCAACCGCGAAGCACGCATCGCGGCAATCGCCCGAGCCATCTATGATGGCTATTCCGAGCCACGCCGCATGTATGCCAGCGCCGAATACGGCGGGACCGGCAGCTGAGGAGCCGCAGCCCGGTTCGTGCCAATGCACGAGGCGGCGCGCTAATTCGGGACGGGCAAAAGAAAAGGGCGCGGCCAGCAGGCCACGCCCCTTCTTTTTCGAAAAGTCGCGAAGGACTTATTCGCTCACAGCTTCGACAGCGCCTTCAGCGGCGTCAACAGCTTCACCAGCAGCGTCGACGGCTTCACCAGCAGCGTCGGTAGCTTCTTCAGCAGCGCCTTCCATGGCATCGCCAGCAGCTTCAGCATTTGCTTCCATGTCGGCAGCAGCAGCGTCCACAACGTCGGTTGCTTCTTCAGCGGTTTCGCTGCAAGCGGACAGGGTCAGAGCGGCACCGGCTGCAGCAGCAGCGAGAATGATCTTGCGCATGAATTCAATTCCTTACACAGCAATAGGATTGGACCGGATGGTAACTCTCGATCCAGAGCCGACCGCAACGGCCGACCTGCTGCCTAATTACTGCCACAATTGTGACAGCGCAAGAGAAATATGGCGACAATGCGGCAAGGGCTTTGCCGGTCGGTCCAATTCGGCCAATTCTGTGCCTAGGTCAAGCAAGCCCCAAGACCTGCGCAAGATTGGCTGCTAGCAGTGATCGCATGAGCGACAAGCAGCACCTCTACCTGGTGGACGGATCGTCCTATATCTTCCGCGCCTACCACCGGCTCCCGCCGCTGACCAACCCGGAGGGCACGCCCGTGGGTGCGGTCTATGGCTACACCACGATGCTGTGGAAGCTGGCCGAAGACCTCGACAAGGCAGAAGGGCCCACGCACCTGGCCGTGATCCTGGATGCGGCAAGCAAGAGTTTCCGCAACGAGATCTATGCGGAATACAAGGCGCATCGCCCACCCGCGCCGGAAGACCTGGTGCCCCAGTTCCCGCTGATCAGGGACGCAACGCGAGCCTTCAGCCTGCCCTGCATCGAGGAAGAGGGGCTGGAAGCGGACGACCTCATCGCCTCCTATGCCCGCGCGGCGGCGGCCCAGGGCTGGGATGTCACCATCGTTTCTTCCGACAAGGACCTGATGCAGCTTGTCAGCAAGGGCGGAGACGGCGTGGGCGAGATCGACATGCTTGACACGATGAAGAACCAGCGCATCTCGATTCCCGAAGTGGAGGAAAAGTTCGGCGTGCCGCCGGAGCTGGTCGGCGACGTGCTGGCGCTGATGGGCGATTCGGTGGACAATATCCCCGGCATCTTCGGCATCGGCCCCAAGACCGCGACCAAGCTGATCCAGGAACACGGCAGCCTGACCGCCGCGCTGGATGCCGCGCCGGACATGAAGAAGAGCAAGCTCAAGGAACGCCTGCTCGAACATCGCGCCGATGCGGAAATGAGCCGGGTGCTGGTGGAACTGAAGCAGGATGCCGCTCTTCCCCAGCCGCTGGAGGAGTTCAAGCTGGATGGCGTGCCGAAGGAACCGCTCGCAGCCTTCCTCAAAAAGCACGGCTTCTCCAGCCTGCTGCGCCGCCTTGATGCAGGCACCGGCAGCCCGACGCGCGCGACGGACCTCAACCCGGCGAAGCAGGAAACCGCGAGCGAGGCACATGCTCCTGAAGGCAACCGGCAGGACATGCCTGAATGGCCGGATATCGACCGCGAAGCATACGAGTGTGTCCAGACCATGGAACGGCTGGAGCACTGGATCGCCCGCGCCAGCGCCGCCCGGATCGTGGCGGTGGATACAGAGACCAATTCGCTCGATGCCATTTCTGCCGATCTGGTCGGTGTCAGCCTTGGCCTTGGCCCCAATGATGCCTGCTACATCCCGCTGGGCCACGGCGGGACGGACATGTTCGCCGAAAAGCCCGAACAGGTTGATCGCGATGCCGCGATCGCGGCACTGAAGCCGCTGCTGGAGGATGATGCCGTCCTCAAGATCGGCCAGAACATCAAGTATGACCTCAACGTGCTGGCACGCCACGGCATTACGGTAGCCCCCATCGACGATACGATGGTGTTGAGCTTCGCGCTTGATGCCGGTCGCGGCACCGATGGCATCGGCGGCGGCCACGGCATGGACGAGCTGGCCGAGCGCCATCTTGGCCACACCTGCATGAGCTTCAAGGAGGTGTGCGGCACCGGCAAGAAGCAGATCCCCTTCGGCGAAGTGCCGCTGGACGTTGCAACGAAATATGCTGCGGAAGATGCCGAAGTGACGTGGCGGCTCTGGAAGCACCTGAAGCCGCGCCTCGCGCTCGAAGGGGGCACAAGAGTTTACGAGCGCGTCGATCGCCCGCTGGTGCCTGTCGTCGCCCGAATGGAACGCGAGGGCATCAAGGTTGACCGCGCTGCCCTGTCCCGCCTGTCGGAGGAATTCGCCAACCGCACCGCCGCGATCGAAGCGGAGATCCACGAGATCGCAGGCGGCGAGTTCACCATAGGCAGCCCGAAGCAGCTGGGCGAGGTGCTGTTCGACAAGCTGGGATACAAGGGCGGCAGGAAAGGCAAGAGCGGGCAATATTCCACCGACCAGTCAGTGCTGGAAAAGCTCGCAGCCGAAGGCGCTCCGATTGCAGGCAAGGTGCTGGAATATCGCCAGCTGACCAAGCTGAAGAGCACCTACACGGACGCGCTGCAGGAAGCGATCAACCCCGATACCGGCCGCGTGCACACCAGCTATTCGCTGGTCGGCGCGCAGACGGGGCGCTTGTCCTCGACCGATCCCAACCTGCAGAACATCCCCATCCGCACCGAGATAGGACGCGAAATCCGCAAGGCCTTTGTACCTGAAGCGGGCAATGTCCTGCTCGCGGCGGACTACAGCCAGATCGAACTGCGCCTTGCCGCGCACATGGCGGACGTGCCGCAATTGCGCGAAGCCTTCGAGGCTGGCGAGGACATCCATGCCCGCACCGCGCAGGAGATGTTCGGCACGGTTGATCGCGACACCCGCGCCCGCGCCAAGACGGTGAACTTCGCCATACTCTACGGCATTTCGCGCTGGGGCCTTGCCGGCCGACTGGGCGTGGAGGCCGACGAAGCACAGGAGATCATCGACACCTATTTCCAGCGCTTCCCGGGCATCCAGAACTACATCCACGAAACGCTCGAAAGCGTGCGCGAGCGCGGCTATTCGGAAACGCTGTTCGGCCGCAAGACGTGGTTCCCGCGCATCAATTCCAAGAACCAGGCGGAGCGACAGGGATCGGAGCGCGCCGCCATCAACGCCCCGATCCAGGGCACCAGCGCCGACATCATCAAGCGCGCCATGGCCCGGATGCTGCCCGCGCTGGAAGAGGCCGGCCTGCCGGATGTGCGCATGCTCCTGCAGGTGCATGACGAACTGGTTTTCGAACTTCCCGAAAGTGACGTGGAGGCGGCCTCACCCGTCATCGAGAAGGTGATGGCCCAGGCGGCAGCGCCAGCCGTGGAGCTGAGCGTGCCGCTGGGCGTCGAGATCGGCACGGGCACCAGCTGGGACGCGGCACACTAGGCTGTAACAACCCCGCCCCGTTCGCACTTGCAGCATGACGGCGAGGCGCCTACCTTGCCCCCATGCCGGAACTCACCTTCCTGCCTGCAGGAGCCCAGGCCTTCCTGGACGGCCTGCCCCAATGGATGGCTGTCGCGACCATTGGCGGTACCGCCGCCCTTCTCGCGATCATCGCTTCCCTGGGCGTGCATTCGCTGATCTTCCGCGTACTGCGGCGGATCGCGAAATCCAGCGAGAGCGAGGCCGACAATATCGTGGTACGCAAGCTTGCCCGCCCCACGCGGTGGGCGCTGGTTGCACTCGCGCTGGTGCTCGTGTCCGACATCTTCCCCGTCTTCGAGACCTTGTGGGACCGCATGGGCGGGCTGGTGATGCCGCTGCTGGTGGGCTGGATGGCGCTCGCCATCATGCACGCGCTGGTCGAGGCGGCGATCCTGAAGAATGATATCGACATGGCAGACAACCGCGCTGCCCGCCGCAAGCGTACCCGCCTCACCATCTTCAACCGCATCGCCACCTTCGTGATCGTCTTTGTTACCGTGGGGCTGATGCTGCTCGCCATTCCCGGCGTGCGCGATATCGGGGTGACGCTGATGGCCTCTGCCGGCCTCGCGGCCCTTGCAGTGGGTGCCGCCGCGCAGCCTGCGCTCAAAGCACTGATCGGCGGCTTCGAGATGGCGCTGACAGAGCCTGTGATCGTGGGCGATGCGGTGATCATCGGAGGCGAATGGGGCTGGGTCGAGGAAATCCGCACCACCTATGTCGTGGTGAAGGTGTGGGACGAGCGGCGACTGGTTGTCCCGACATCGAAATTCCTCGAGGAGATCTTCCAGAACTGGACCAAGACCACCGCCCAGCTGATGGGCACCGTCTATCTCTATGTCGATCCGGCGACCAAGCTGGACCCGATCCGTAAAAAGGCACTGCAGCTTATCGAAAGCAACGAGCGGTGGGATGGCCGCGTGAAGCACATGCAGGTGACTGACCTCACCCGTGACGCCTTCGAACTGCGCTTCCTGATGACGGCAAGGGATTCGCCCACGCTCTACGACCTGCGCTGCGATGTGCGCGAAGCACTGATCCAGTGGCTCGCCGCCGAGATGCCCGAAGCACTGGTGCGCAGCCGCATCGTCCCGACCGGCGAGGACGGCAGGATGCTCGGCGCACCCTCGGCAGAGGCCCTGGCTCAGCTGGGCGAAGGTTCCTCCAGCTGAGCGCCAGGCTCAGTCGTGCTTCTGGTCGCGCGTCGATTCCAGCATGCCTTCATGGATGAAGCCGATCGGCTTCACTTCCAGCGCCTTCCTCTTCAACTCACCCTTCATGGCGGCATATTCGGCTTCCATCCGCTCGGTAACGGTCGGGCGGCTGTCTGCCAGCGCTTCCTTGAAGTCTGCCGCAGTCACGTTCTCGGGATTGTCCGTGCGGCGGATCGCCACGAGGCCTGCGCGGCGGACCACGTCCTCCAGGTCAGCACCAGTGTAGCGCGGAGTCACCTTGGCCAGTTGCGCCAGGTCCACATCGTCTGCCAGCGGCATGTTCTTTGTGTGGATCTTGAGGATATGTTCGCGCCCGCCTTCGTCCGGTGCGCCGACATAGATCAGCTCGTCGAAACGGCCCGGCCGCAGCAATGCGGGATCGACCAGCGCGGGGCGGTTGGTGGCGCCGATCACGACGATGGAGTTCATCTCCTCCATCCCGTCCATCTCGGCGAGGATGGTGTTGACCACGCGGGCTGTCACCTGCGGCTCGTTGCCGCTGGAGCCGCGCGCGGGCACCAATGAATCGATCTCGTCAATGAACATCACGCAAGGCGCCACGGCCCGGGCGCGGGCGAACATGCGGGAAATCTGCTGCTCGCTCTCGCCATACCACTTGGACAGGAGGTCGCTCGACTTCATCGAGATGAAATTGGCTTCGGCCTCCTTGGCCACGGCCTTGGCGAGCAAGGTCTTGCCGGTTCCTGGCGGACCGTAGAGCAGGAAGCCCTTGGCCGGGCGAATGCCGAGGCGCTCGAAGGCCGTGGGGTTCTTCAGCGGCAGCTCCACCCCTTCGCGCAAGCGGTCCGTCGCCTCGTCCACGCCGCCGATATCGGACCAGCCGACCTTGGGCGTCTGCACCATGACCTCGCGCATGGCGGAAGGCTGGACGCGCTTGAGGGCTTCGCGGAAATCCTCCTTCTCCACGCACAGGTCTTCAAGAACGTCGGCGGGGATCTCGCGTGCTTCCAGGTCGATGCGCGGCATCATCCGGCGCACCGCCTCGATCGCGGCTTCACGCGTGAGGGCGGCAAGGTCGGCACCCACGAAGCCGTGCGTACTGCGCGACAGTTCGCCCAGGTCGACCCCTTCACCCAGCGGCATGCCGCGGGTATGGATGGCGAGGATTTCGCGGCGGCCGCTCTCGTCAGGCACGCCCACCACGATCTCGCGGTCGAACCGGCCCGGACGGCGCAGCGCCTCGTCAATGGCGTCTGGCCGGTTGGTGGCCGCAATGACCACGATGTTGGACTTGGTAAGCCCGTCCATCAGCGTCAGCAGCTGGGCGACCAGCCGTTTTTCCGCCTCGCCCGAAACACGCTCGCGCTTGGGAGCAATCGAATCGATCTCGTCGATGAAGACGATGGCAGGCGCAGTGCGCTCGGCTTCCTCGAACACCTCGCGCAGGCGCTTCTCGCTCTCGCCATAGGCGCTGCCCATGATTTCCGGGCCGTTGATGGTGTAGAACTCGGCATCGCTTTCATTGGCGACTGCCTGTGCCAGCCGGGTCTTGCCGGTGCCGGGCGGGCCGTGCAGCAGCACGCCCTTGGGCGGATCGACGCCAAGCCGGGTAAACAATTCGGGATAGCGCAGCGGCAGCTCCACCATCTCGCGCAGGGCCTTGATGGTCTCCTCCATGCCGCCAACGTCGTCATAGTTGACCATGCCGCGGCCATCGCGCGGTTCCTCGAACTCGGCGCGCAGTTCAACCTCGGTGTTCTCGTCGATGAAAACGATACCCTTGGGCATGGTGGAAACCACCTGCAGGCGGATCTGGGTCAGCGCATAGGCCGGCGCGTTGAACATGCGGCGCACCTCGGGCGGCATGTTCTGCACCGGTTGCTGGCCGTGCGTGGCCACCAGGTCACCGGCAGACAGCGGGTGCCCGGCAAAGACGCGCTTGAGCGCTTCGGTCGGCCCCTGCAGGCGCATTTCCTTGCGCGCAGGAGCAAAGACCACGCGGGCTGCCGCCTTGGGCATGGCGCGGCGCATCACCACATGTTCGCCACTGGCGGTTTCGGCATTGGCGCGCTGCAGGCCATCCAGCCGGATCACCTCCAACGCCTCGTCTTCCTCATAGGCCGGCATGGCGATGGCAGAGGACAGGCGCTTGCCTTCGATCTCCACCGGGTCGCCTTCGGTAATGCCCAGCGCCTGGAAAGCCGAACGCGGCATGCGGGCCACGCCGCGACCGGATTCTTCCTGCCGGGCCGCCGCCACCTGCAACCTGATGGTGCCCGCTTCCAGCGCGCCTGCTTGTGCATCTGCCATTTGTCTGTCCGTCTTGCGAAGAAACTGTTTCGACAAAGCTAGGTAGCAGGCAGGCGGATTGCAAAGGGCTTTTCCATTCAGCGTAGTAGCTGCCATTTGCCCGCCATCGCCTTTGCCCTATGGATGCCAGCGATGAGAAAGCTGCTTATTGTTCTGGGGTTGATTGCCGGGTTTGCGTTGGGCCTGCAGCCTGCGGTCGCGAAGGATGCGGCAGAGCCGGTGAAAGTCGAAGTCACGCGGCACGATGGCGTCTGGTCTGCACGTTTTACCTTCCCCGAGAGCGCGGCACACTGGGCCTTCCAGCGATCTTCCCTGCAACGCATCACGCAGCAGCCGTGGCGGCAGGAAAGCTGGCGCATCGCAACCCCGGGGGTGCGGCTGGAACGGATCGGCGAATTCGAGGTGCTGGTGGCCGATGGCGAGGCCGTTCCCACGCAGGTGGAAATGCAGTTCACGCCTTTCGCCAAGGACCTGATGGCCGATTACGATCCGGCCATGGTCTTCTCCAACGGCACGGTCGGGCTTTACACGGGGCACTTCTTCACCTTCCCCATCCACGAACGGGCGGACCTCGAAGCCCTCTCGCGCCCCCGCGACTATCCCTCCCAGATAGTGCTGACCGACGAAGGCGATGCACAGCTGCTCTACAACGGCCAGCGTTGGAACAGCGTGACCACCGCGAACGAGGCCTATGTCCTGTTCGGCGAGGCGGCACTGGTGGAAAGCGCGCTGGTGGCAACGATCTTCGATCCCGGACTGCCTGCATGGCTGAGCGAAGCGATGCCCGGCTTCAACGAGCGAACCTTCGCATATTACACCAGCCGTCTTGGCGAACACACGCAGGCGCGCCCCACGATCCTTGCCAGCTGGGCCGGGCCGACACCGGAACTGATGAGCATGGGCGGCAGCGTTACCGGCAACATGGTGGCCATGCGGCTGGAAGGCGAAGGGCTGCTGGAACCCCGAACCGAGGCGCTGGAGAGGATCGAGTGGTTCGTGGCGCATGAGGCTGCCCATTTCTGGCTGGGGCAGACGGTTTCGCATGACGATCGGCGCAACGCGTGGATTTCGGAAGGCGGGGCCGACCTGATGGCCCTCAGGTTGATGCTCAGGCAACCGCTGCCAGCGGAATCCGAGATGTTCGAGGCGATCCCCAACGCCCGCCAGGATTGCGCACGATCGCTGGCTGACGGCGGCGTCCAGCAAGCGGGGGACAGGCTGGATCATCGTGCCAATTATGCCTGCGGGATGATCTTTGCCCTGGCCGTGGAACAGGCCGGGAAGGAGCGCGGGGAGGACTTTTTCGACTTCGTTGCCCTGCTTGCCAGCCGCTATCGCGAACAAGGGATCGGCAGCGACGAATGGCTGGATTCCGCCCGGGATTTCGGCATGGCGGAGAGCGACCTGCTGCATATCCGTGCCTTGCTGCACCATGGCGCCAAAGATGGCGAAGCCGCTTTGGCACGATTGCTTGACAGCTGACACTCCGCAGCCAGAGCGCCGCAGAAAAAGAAAAGGCCCGGTCGAAACCGGGCCTGGGAAGTTTTGGGAGAGGATGCCTGAAAGGCCCGACCTATGTGCTTGAGGCCGCGCCATTTCGCAAGTGCGAAAAGCGCAATCGATGTTCGATTTTATGCAACTCATGTTCGAGTCTCTGTAATCAAAAGACTTATTCTGGTTTCAGTAGAGAATAAATTGTCCGGTCGAGTCCCGGTTTCGCCATTCGCGAGTCTCATATTGCAATGCAATAATGGATGAAAGCGGGGTGACAGGGGCATCGGCAGGGCTTATCCGGTGGTCTGGAAATCCGTCAGAAGGAAGCCAACCGATGCGCAAACTCTTTCCCGACGCGGCCTCTGCACTCGAGGGCCTGCTGCATGACGGCATGCTGATTGCCAGCGGTGGTTTCGGCCTGTGCGGCATTCCCGAACGCCTGCTCACCGCCATCCGCGACAGCGGGGTGAAGGACCTGACCTTTGCCAGCAACAACGCCGGGATCGACAATGAAGGCATCGGCATGCTGTTGCGCACACGGCAGGTGAAGAAGATGATCAGCTCATATGTCGGCGAGAACAAGGAGTTCGAGCGGCAGTACCTGGCAGGCGAACTGGAAGTGGAATTCTGCCCGCAAGGCACGCTGGCAGAGCGCATGCGCGCAGGCGGGGCCGGCATTCCCGGCTTCTACACCAGGACCGGCGTGGGCACGCAGGTGGCCGAAGGCAAGGAACACAAGGAATTCGACGGCGAGACCTACATCCTTGAGCGCGGCATCTTTGCCGACCTTTCCATCGTCAAGGCATGGAAGGCGGATGAAACGGGCAATCTGATGTTCCGCAAGACGGCGCGCAACTTCAACCTGCCTGCCGCAACCTGCGGCAAGGCCTGCATTGTCGAAGTGGAAGAAGTGGTGCCTGCAGGCGCGCTCGATCCGGACTGCATCCATCTGCCCGGCGTCTATGTCCAGCGCATGATCGTGGGCGCGCCCTACGACAAGAAGATCGAATTCACCACCACCCGGGAACGCGAGGCTGCATGATCCGATGATCCGTAGCGCGCAGGCACGGTTGGCATTTGCCGCGGCCCTTGCAGGCACCGCCTTGCAAGGGTGCAGCGGTATGGAAAAGCTCAACATCCTTGCAGCGATCGACGGACCCTACATCAGCCCTTCCGAGCGCGAGGCGATGGCTCGCGAGCAGGCGGCTCTCGCCCAAGCAGAAGCACTGGCAAGAGCCGATGAACCGGTTGCAAGCCCCGTTCCTGCCGCACCGGCCAGCCCGGCATTGGCTGCACCTGCCATCGCAGAGCCGGAACTGGCTGCCTCGGCAACTCCTGTTCAGACACCTCCGCAAACACCCTTGGCAACGACATCCCCCCCAGGGCCTTCCGCCGCCGAGACAGCGGTGATCGGCACCGAGGCCTTGCCGGTGCTGGCAGACCCGGCGCTGACCAGCGTGGGACCGGACTTCCTGCCGCCGGAGGTAACGGCACCGGCAGCGCCGATCCCCGCTTCGGTTTCCACCGCGTTTATCGGGCCCGTACTCACTGCGGAGGAACCGCCGGCTGCAAGGCTGCAAACGCAGCTGCCTTCGGCTTTTGACTATGTTGCCAGCGAGCAGCAAACGCCGCCGCCGGCACGTCGCCCCGTGCCGGCAGAAGCAACGCCTGTCGCGGGCGAGGCGGCCGCATCGGTCGTAACCCTGCCCGCAAGCGCGCTGGCTGCATTGCCGGAGCCGGAGCCTGAACCGCAAGCCGAGGCAACGGGTTCCGCATCGGCGGACCCTTTGGCCAACGCAGCCGATGCAGCGGGTTATTCCGTGGTCAGCACGCTACCTTCACCGGCAACGCCCGCCGCGCGTTCGGCAAGCGCGAGCAGCGATGGGTGGGCCTATCTCGGCTTCTACCAGTTTGCCTTGTCGAAGCTCGGGGAAGTACCGGCAGGCGGTGCGCGCGAGAGCATGCTGCTGCTTGATCCGCCGAGCCTTGATCCCGAGTTGCAGAAATGCGGCAATCTTCCACCTGCCGTGCTGATCGACCTCGACCCCGCCAACGGCTTGCTGCCGCTGGTGAGCAGCAACCGCACGAGCCCGGAGCTGGCCGGCTATCTTGCGGACCTGCGCCGGAAAGGCGTGACGATCTACTGGATCAGTGGCCATGCGCCCAATGCCGCCGGCCGCATCCGCCAGCGGCTCAGGGACAGCGCGCTCGACCCTTACGGGATCGATCCGCTGATCGTCACCCGCTTTGCCGGCGAGAGCAAGCAGGAAAGGCGCTATGCGCTGGGCGAAAGCCATTGCCTGCTGGCAATCCTTGGTGACCATCGCGGCGACTTTGATGAATTGTATGACTTCGTGCTGGATCCGATCATGGCCGGGCCGCTTGAAGTGCACGTTGGCGATGGCTGGTTCATTGCCCCTCCCCCGCTTGATTGAAGGAACCGGATACGCATGCCCTGGACCCGAGATGAAATGGCTGCGCGCGCGGCGCGCGAATTGCAGGATGGCTTCTATGTCAATCTGGGGATCGGGATCCCGACGCTGGTGGCAAACCACATCCCCGAAGGGATGCAGGTGACCTTGCAGAGCGAGAACGGCATGCTCGGCATCGGCCCTTTCCCCTATCCCGACGAGGTGGATGCGGACCTGATCAACGCCGGCAAGCAGACCATCAGCGAGCTGCCGCATTCGGCCTATTTCGACAGCGCGGCCAGCTTCGCCATGATCCGCGGCGGGCATATCGACCTGACGGTGCTGGGCGCGATGGAAGTGTCCGAGAAGGGCGATATCGCCAACTGGATGATCCCGGGCAAGATGGTGAAGGGCATGGGCGGCGCGATGGACCTTGTCGCGGGCGTGAAGAAGATCATCGTGGTGATGGAGCATGTCTCGAAGCACGGCGATCCCAAGTTCATCCCCGAATGCACGCTGCCGCTGACGGGCCAGAACGTGGTCGACATGATCATCACGGACCTGTGCGTGTTCGCGCGCGAAGATCATGACAGCCCCTTCAAGCTTGTGGAGCTTGCCCCCGGTGTGACGGCTGAGGAAGTGGCCGAGAAAACCTCGGCCGCTTACGTAAGCTGACACGATGCGAACCGGTTTTTCCTCTCGCGCCGTTGCGCTTGTCTTTGGTGCGGCATCGCTTGGCCTAGCGCCAGGCCTTCATGCGCAGGAGGCCGGGCTTGCTGATCAAATCGCCCAGGCAATTGAGGCCGGCGATACCGAGGCACTGGGCGCCCTTGTGCCCGGCGGAACCTATCAAGTGGTTGGACCGGACTTTATCGATTCGTCTTTCGATCAGTTGCTGCAAGCCGTGGACGGTTGTGACCTTGCAGAGAGCGAGGACATTACCGACCGGATATTCCTCACTTCCGCCGGCTGGTTGTGCACGGGGCAAACCATGCCCGATGACGAGTGCTTCACCCTGGGCTATCTGGTGATGGCCATGCGGCAGTCAGACGGGCCCGCCCTCGCATTTACCGAGGCACCGACCTATTCCTATGAGCGCTGCGGCCAGCCCACCGTGCGCAGCTTCCCGGTTCCCCCGCCTCCTTCGCAATAGCGCCCGGGTGACGCTGCAACGCCAAGGAACTTGACTTTGCACCCAATACTCTTATTTCTGAAATTACAGAAATTGGAAAAGCGCAATGCGAGTCACCGATATTCCCGAAGCCGAAGCCTTCATCCTCCACTGGGGGGAGATGGGTTCGCATTGGGGGGTGAACCGCTCGGTCAGCCAGGTGCACGCCCTGCTCTATCTGTCCGACCGCCCGCTGCATGCGGAAGAGATCTGCGAAACGCTGGGCCTCGCCCGTTCCAACGTCTCCACCGCACTCAAGGAACTGCAGGGTTACGGCATCATCCGCCGGCAGCACGTGGTGGGTGACAGGCGCGATCACTTTGTGGCCGAAACCGATCTGTGGGACATGCTGATGCGCATCACGGCAGAGCGCAAGAAGCGCGAGATCGACCCCACCATAGCCACGCTGGGCGAACTTGCCGCCAAGCTGGAAGGGCGCAAGGACGTGCCTGCCCATATTCGCGAACGCATTTCCCACATGCATACATTCATCGACAGGCTGGCCACTTGGTATGACGACGTGCGCCGCCTGCCCAAGTCCACCCTTGTCACGCTGATGAAGCTGGGCAGCCGCGTTGCGCGCCTGCTTCCGGGCGCCGGCAAGAAGGACTGACACCCCTCCCCTCCCGCCACTGAAAGGACAATCCAGCAGCATACCGACCCAGTCACAAACAGGAATTTCTGTTTTTACCGAAATAACAGGAGGAAATGATGATCGAAGTAAGCTATGCTCTCTATCTCGTCTTCAGCATCGGCCTGACGGTGTGGGTTGCCCGCACGCTGAGCACCAATGGCGAGATTTTCCTGATCGACTGCTTCGGCCATGACGAGAAGCTGGCGAGGAGCACCAACCACCTGCTGGTCGTCTGCTTCTACCTCGTGAACCTGGGCTTCATCCTGCTGGCGCTGCAACTCGGCAAGGAACCGACAAGCGCGCCGGAGGCGATCCGCTTTGTTGCCACCAAGGTGGGTTTGGCCGTGCTGGTGCTGGGCGGATGGCACTTCTTCAACATGCACGCCATCGCCAAGTTCGGCCGCAAGGTAGGCCGCTGGATCCGCGAAGCCCACGTGCTGAACGGATGACATGCAACTTGCACCGCGAGGCTGGAACCTGACCAGCCTCGCCCAGTCCACACAACCCAGTCCATACAAGGAGCGTTGATCATGCCAGAAGCGACCCAAAAAGCGATCCGGGCGATGCTGCTGGGCATCCTCGTCACGGGCGGACCGTTCATGTTGCTCACCGTCCCCATCGGCCTTGCGATCCTGTTTGGGGACGGCAGGCCGGAGGGTATCGCATTTGCGGCTATGCCCTTGCTGGTTGCAGGCGTGGGCGTGGTTCCGGCCTTTGTGCTGATAGGCCTGCCACTGACAGCGCTTTATCGCCACCTGAAATGCGAGAGCGTCTTTCTCTATGCTTGGTCTGGCCTTGCCACCGGAATAGTAGCGCCAGGCCTGCTCATGTTTGCATTGGAAGGACAAAGCGGGCTTGGCTTAGGCATACTGCTATATCCTTTAGGTGCTTTTGCCGGACTGCTCACTGCCGATTCATGGGGAAGGTGGCGCGTCGAGCAGGCAGAGGCTGAGCGCGACAGCGACGACGAACTTCGCCCCGCCGCGGGCGTGAGAAATTCCTCTCCTGAACCCAACGGGCTTGCCAAAGCGCGCCTTTGGTGGGAGCCATGGCGTTGGAGGCGGTAACACCCGCCCGGAGAGGGAGAGACTTCGCATATGACCATGCGGCGCAATTCGCCGGTGCTGGCGCTGGTGGTGCTGGCTGCGATCAGTACGGTGGGCTTTATTGACCGGATCGTGGTCAATGTGCTGGTGGAGCCGATCAAGACCGAGTTCGGGCTGACAGACGGGCAGGTCTCGCTGATGGCGATGGCCTTCACCGTGCTGAACATCGGGGTGGGCCTGGTTGTCGCCCGCTTCGCCGAGCGGGTGCGACGGCTGTCGCTGATATCGGTCGGCACCTTGCTGTGGTCCGGCGCGACCGCACTGTGCGGCTGGGCAACGGGCTGGATCAACCTGCTGGTGGCGCGGATGGGCGTGGGCCTTGGCGAGGCAATCGGCCTGCCAAGCCTGCAATCGGTGATCGCCGACTACTTTCCTGCAAACAAGCGCGGCACGGCGATCTCGGTGCTGATGCTCGCGCCGCCCGTCGGTGCCTTCGTCGGCTTCGTGGGCGGCGGCTACATCGCCCAGGAATATGACTGGCGCTTCACCTTCCTGATCGCGGCCCTTCCGGGCTTCGTGCTGGCAGCAGTGGCGTGGTTCCTGGTGGCAGAACCGAAGCGCGGCGCGCATGACGCGGTGGCGGACAGCGACGATGTCCCCTCGGTCATGGAAGTGCTCCGGCGGCTGTTTGCACTGCCCAGCGCACGCAACCTGGTGATCGGGTCTGCATTTGCCGCAATGCTCGGCTTCGGGGTCAACTACTTCTTCACCTCGCTGATGATGCGCAAGTTCGAGGTCGGGCTGGCGGAAGCAGGGCTGTATTCCGGCCTGATTGCCAGTGCGCCAGCGGCGCTTTCCGTGGTCATCTCGGGCATGCTGGGAGACAAGCTGGGCGCGAAGAACCCGGCTGCCTATGCGCTGGTTCCTGCCGTCTGCCTGTTGCTGGGCGGGCCGATCTATGCGCTGGCCATCACGCGGGAGGATCTGGGCGCATTGCTCGGCCTGGTCAGCATCGCCACATTCCTCAACTTCGGCTATCTCGGCATCACCTATGCCGCCCTGCAGAACCTGATGCATCCGCGCATGCGCGCCACCTGTTCCGCCGTCCTCAACGTGGTCTACGGCATCGCCAGCGCGCTGGGACCGATCCTGGTCGGCTATCTGAGCGACGGGTTTGCCGCCAGCCGGGGCGAGATTGACGGATTGGTCCTGGCCATGGCGATCACTGGTGCGCTCTATGTCTGGGCAGGCGTGCATTACCTGCTGGCCGCCCGTCGCTACGGGGCGGACCTTGCCCGCACAACAGTGCCAACCTCACCAGCGGCCGAGGGCTAGGACTCCCGGACAGGAGAACGCGCCACGACGCAAAAGGGGCGCAGCGCTGCGCCCCTTTTGCGTTTCCGGTTTCACGCGTCAGGCTTAAGCAAGCGCGGCCTTGAGATCGTCGACCAGGTCAGTGCGTTCCCACGGGAAGGTGTCGCCTTCCGGCTTGCGTCCGAAGTGGCCATAGGCCGCGCTGGTGCGATAGATCGGCTTGTTGAGGCCCAGGTGCATGCGGATGCCGCGGGGGGTCATGCCGCCCAGCTTGCCGATGGACTTGATCGCATCCTCGATCCTGTCGTCAGTCACCTTGCCCGTGCCGTGCGTATCGACATAGAGCGACAGCGGCTCGGACACGCCGATGGCATAGGCCAGCTGGATCGTGCACTTTGTGGCAAGGCCGGCCGCCACGATGTTCTTGGCAAGGTAGCGCGTGATGTAGGCGGCCGAACGGTCAACCTTGGTCGGATCCTTGCCGGAGAACGCACCGCCGCCATGCGGGGACGCGCCGCCATAGGTGTCCACGATGATCTTGCGGCCGGTGAGGCCGGCATCACCATCAGGCCCGCCGATCTCGAAGCTGCCGGTGGGGTTGAGGTGGTAGACCGTCTCGTCCGACAGCAGCTCGGCCGGGATCACCGATGCAATCGCATCCTTCAGGTAAGCCTTCAGCTCGGCTTCCTTCTCGCCCTTGTCGTAACCGGGGGCATGCTGGGTGGAAATGACGACCGCAGTGCAAGCCACCGGCTTGCCGTTTTCGAAACGCAGGGTGACCTGGCTCTTGCTGTCCGGCTCCAGGAAAGGCGCGGCGCCGGACTTGCGGTCATCAGCCAGCTTCTGGAGGATCTTGTGGCTGTAATCGAGCGTTGCCGGCATCAGGTCCGGCGTCTCGTCACAGGCATAGCCGAACATGATGCCCTGGTCGCCTGCGCCTTCATCCTTGTTCGAACCTTCCGCGCCAGCATCCACGCCTTGCGCGATATGGGCGCTCTGCCCGTGGAGGTGGTTTTCGAACTTCAGCGTTTCCCAGTGGAAGCCGTCCTGCTCGTATCCGATGTCCTTGACGACGCCGCGAACGGTCTTTTCGATCTCGTCCAGCGCGCCCGGAGCCCATTCGCCATTCTCGTACACGCCCTTGCAACGGATCTCGCCAGCCAGCACCACCAACTGCGTGGTCGTCAGCGTTTCACAAGCAACACGCGCCTCCGGATCCTTCGACAGGAACAGGTCGACGATCGAATCCGAAATCTGGTCCGAAACCTTGTCGGGATGGCCTTCGGAGACACTTTCTGACGTGAACAGGTAGGATTGGCGCATAGCTCTTGTCGGTCCTTCGCGTAACAGGGAAAGATGATGTCGCCTCGCGGTCTAACTGTCCGTTTGCCGCAATGCAACGAAAGCGATCAGTAGAAATGCGAGGGCCCATCCAAGCGCGAGCATGTTGCCCAGGCGCGCGAAGGGCGTGACAGCGCCGGCAGCGGGCACGATTGCGTCGATGCGATCCGCCCGGTGGGCGGGAATGGACGCGCGAACCACGCCGCGTGAATCGATGATTCCAGATATGCCGGTGGTGGTTGAGCGCAGCACCGGCAAACCTTCCTCGATCGCGCGCATGCGGGCCTGGGCGAAATGCTGCCGCGGCCCGAACATCCCGAACCAACCGTCATTCGATCCGGTATAGATGTAGTCCGGGCGATGGCCGCGATCGACCACCTGGCCGGAAAAGATGATCTCGTAGCAGACCTGGATCCCTGCCTTGCCATGCGCGCCAAGATCCAGCGTCTGCGGGCCGGGGCCGGGCAGGAAATCGATCGCTCCGGGGACAAGGCGGCTCAGGCCGAGCGGCTCGAGGATCGCGCGCATCGGCAGGTACTCACCGTAAGGGACAAGGTGCGCCTTGGAATAGATCCCGGCAATCCGGGCGTCGTCATCCACCGCCAGCACGGAATTGTATGCACCTGCAAGGCGGCCATCCTCGAAGGCGAGCCTTTGCCCGCCGGTCAGCAGCAGCGCCCCTTCGCCCAACGTGCGGGCAATGCGCGCGCGGGCGAATTCAGGGCTGCCCAGCGCGGTGGTGCGGTCATAATAGCGCTGCGGGTAACCCTCCTCGAGGTAATCGGCCATGCCGGACTCAGGCCACAGCACAAGCCGGGGCTCGCCGGCTTCACCCTGCGGGAGGGAAAGCTCTGCCAGCCGGGAGAAATTGGCTTCGTAAAAGCGCGAATCATTGAGCTGTGCCTGGCGGATGTCAGGCTGCACCAGCGTGACGGCCAGCGTGCCATCCTCGCCCTTGCCCGCGGGCCAGTACATCCCGGCCGCCACGAGAACGGCGGCAAGGGCAGCAAGTGTCCAGCGCCGTTCCACCAGCAGGCGCACCAGCCCTGCGGCAAGCAGCACGGCAATGCCGGACAGGGCATAGGTACCCATCCATGGAACCATGGCGGCAAGACCCGGGCGATCCATCGGCCCCAGCAGGACCATGGAGAAGGGGTTCCAGGAATAGCCGGTGAAGACCCAGCTGCGCAGCCATTCGGATATGATCCAGAAGCCGGCGAACGCCAGCACCGCCGCCATGCCCCGCCGCTCACCCGCCAATGCCCGCGCAGCCCCCGCCGCCAGCGCCGGATAGACCGCGAGGTAGACGGACAGCAGCGGCACCGCTGCCCAGCCGAGCACGGCGGGCATGTTGGACTGGTAGGTAAAGGCCGTGGCAATCCAGTTGTTGCCGAATGTGAAGTGCCCCATGCCGAACAGCCAGCCGAGCCAGGCCGCCTGTTTCCAGCCGTTGCACAAGGGAACAAGGGCCGCAAAAACACCCATTGCGAAAAGCGCGAGCGGCCACAGGCCCAGCGGCGCGAAGCCGGCAGCCGAAAGCACGCCGAGCAACAGCGTGAGTAGCCAGTAAAGGCGTGGCCTGGTCTGGAGGAGGCCGGACAGTCGCGTCATCACAGGCGCACTGGTGGACTGCCGCGTTCGAGCTGGCAAGCCCCCGATGCGGCGATCAGCTTACCGCCTGCAATTCCTCTTCACCATCGTCGCCGCGCGGTTTGCGGGCGCGCAGGCGACGCGGCTTGGCAGCGGGCTCCTCACCGTCATCATCGCCATCACTGGATCGGGCAATCGACGGAGGCAGCATTTCGGGATCCAGACCCGCCTCGCCATCGTCCTTGCTTTCCGTCTTGCGGGAACGCTTCTTGCGCGGCTTGGCGGCGAAAGGGTTTTCACCGTCCTCGCCTTCGGCACCGCGCTCGCCTTCGCTGGCACACGCATCGTCGGAACTGTCATCCTTGCGCGAACGGCGCGGCTTGCGGCCACGATCTTCCTCGCGGCGATCGTCACGATCATCGTCATCGCTGTCGTCGTCGTTCTGCTCGCGCTCGGCATCGCGCTTGGCGCGCTGCTCGTCCTTCTGCGCCTTGGCATCGGCAATGACGCGGAAATAGTGATCGGCGAACTGCAGGTAATATTCGGTCTGCACCCGGTCGTCATTCAGCGAAGCCTCATGGGCCAGCTTCTTGTACTTTTCCAGCAGCTGCGGCGCATTTCCGCGCGCCCGGGAATCGATCCGGTTGGACTGGTTCTGGTTGCCGCCTCCGCCGCGATTGCCACCACGGCCGCGCCGACGATTGTTATTGCGTTGGCTATTCAAGGGAAATCCGTTTCCTCATTGGGACCGGTTCTCATTCTTTCCGGTCACATGACCCCCGATGCAGCGCCACATGGCGCGTGCACGTTCTCCGATTTGCGTAGACGAATGACGTTCCCGCCGCTCAAAAAGCAAATTTGGGAGTTCAGGCCGTGGCTGGGGGAAAATCCCTTCGCAGCAATGGCCTTCGAGTCAGAGGTAGCTACTCGAAAATGGTTTGCCAAGTCCTAATGTCACTCGGGGCGCAGCACGAGAGCGCGCGGCCTGCCGGCAAGATCATCGCGGCATTCCACTGAAAATCCGGCACTTCTCGCGATTTCGCTGACGCTTTCGCGCTGTGTCGCGCCAATTTCGAGCACAGCGAGGGCGCCTTCGCCGAGCAGATTCGCCAATTGCGGCACCAGCTTGCGATAGTCGTCCAGCCCGTCCTTCCCGGC
Organism: Alphaproteobacteria bacterium; assembly: GCA_030424845.1. Lineage (GTDB taxonomy): Bacteria > Pseudomonadota > Alphaproteobacteria > Sphingomonadales > Sphingomonadaceae > Alteraurantiacibacter. Next base: position 235,166 of record JAUHWC010000002.1, read on the forward strand.
AAAGAGCGCACCTGCAGGTTCCCAGTCCCTGACGTCGGGATCGAGTTCGGCATCGGCCTCCACATAGGGCGGGTTCGCCAGGATCAGGTCGAACGTGCCGAGATCGTCTGCCCAACCCTCCTCGTGCCAGTCGGCATGGAGGATTCGCACGCGATCCTGCACGCCCAGCCGCGCAGCATTCTGCGACGCGACCGCCATTGCGCCCAGCGAACGGTCGATGCCGATCCCCTCGGCCTGCGGACGCTCCGCCAGCACGGTGAGCAGCAGCGCGCCCGTCCCGACACCACAATCCAGAACGCGGGCGGGAGCGGGCGCAGCATCGAGCGCGGCTTCCACCACGCTTTCGCTGTCACCGCGCGGGATCAGCGTTTCGCAGGTCACGACAAAGCTGCGGCCATAGAATTCCTGCGAGCCGGTGATGTAGGCCACCGGCTCGCAGTGCCTGCGGCGTTCGATGAAGTCGGCAAATCCATCCGGCACCTCGCCCTGCATATGACGCAGCAACAGGTCGGACCGCGACACACCCAGCGCGTGCGCCATCAACAGTTCGGCATCGAGCCGTGCGGTGCCAGAAGTGCCTGCCAGCGCCGCGCTCGCATCGCGCAAGGCATCGGCGATGGTCATCTCACCCTTCCATCGCGGCAAGGCGCTTGGCTTCGTCTTCTGCGGTGAGCGCATCGACGATCTCGCCCAGCGCGGTGCCGGCGAGAACCTCGTCAAGCTTGTGCAGGGTGAGGCCGATGCGGTGATCGGTCACGCGGCCTTGCGGGAAATTGTAGGTGCGGATGCGTTCACTGCGGTCGCCACTGCCGACCATTGCCTTGCGCGCGGCGGCTTCCTCGCCCTGCGCTTCCTCGCGCATCTTTTCATAAAGGCGCGCGCGCAGCACCTGCATCGCCTTGGCACGGTTCTTGTGCTGGCTGCGCTCGTCCTGCTGGATCACCACGAGGCCTGTCGGCAAGTGGGTGATGCGCACTGCGGAATCCGTCGTGTTGACGTGCTGGCCGCCTGCACCGGAGGCGCGGTAAATATCTATTTTCAAATCATTATCATTGATCTGGACATCGACCTCGGTGGGCTCCGGCAGTACCGCCACTGTTGCCGCAGAGGTATGGATGCGGCCGCCGCTTTCGGTGACGGGAACGCGCTGCACGCGGTGCACGCCGCTTTCCCACTTGAGCTTGGCGAACACGCCCTGGCCGGTGATGTTGGCGACAATTTCCTTGAAACCGCCGGCATCGCTGGCGTTCATCGAAACAGGCTCCACGCGCCAGCCGTTCTCGGCCGCGAAACGCTCGTACATGCGGTAGAGGTCGCCCGCGAAGAGCGCCGCCTCGTCGCCGCCCGTTCCGGCGCGGATTTCCAGCATGGCGGGGCGCTGGTCCGCCTCGTCCTTGGGCAGCATGGCGATGGCGAGCGCGCGTTCGGCTTCGGGCAACGCCTTCTTCAGGCTCGCCAGTTCCTCCTCGGCCATGGCCTTCATTTCCGGATCGGAGAGCAACTCGGTGAGCCCTTCGACCTCGCTGCGCATGGCGGAAACTTCGGCTGCCGCCTTCGCCACCGGCTCCAGCTCGGCATAGTCGCGGCTGGCCTTGACGAACTCCTCGCCCTCCAGCTGGCCGGACGCCATCCTCGCCTCGAGTTCAGCGAAGCGGTTGGTGATCTGGTGCAGGCGTTCGGCGGGTATCTGCATGGGTCAGGAGAGGGCCGCTTCGATCTTCGCAGCGTGCACATCGTCGGCCTTGATCCGCCGGTCTGCTTCGCCATCTCGCGTTGCAAGGGCAACGATCGATACCGCGCCGGACTTCACAGCCTTGTCGAAGCGCTTGCGCGGCGAACCACTTGCGACCAGTTCGGCAGACATTCCCGCTGCGCGCAGCTTGCCAATGGCGACAATTGCATCGCCAATCAGTTCATCATCCTCGACGACAACAGCAACATCCGCGCCAGCCTCACCCTTCTCGCCAACCAGCATCGCAAGCCGTTCGATACCGGCAGCCCAGCCGACAGCGGGCGTGGGCGCGCCGCCGAGCGATTCCATCAACCCGTCATAACGGCCGCCGCCCAGCACGGTGCTCTGGCTGCCGAGTGCGCCAGCTGCGGCGGAGCCTTCGTCAGGGATGAACTCGAAAGCGGTGTGGCGGTAGTAGTCGAGCCCGCGCACCAGGGTTTCGGCGCGTTCCCACCTCACGCCCGCCGCATCAAGCCCGCTGGTCACTGCATCGAAGAAGGCTCGCGCGTCGTCTGACAGGAACTGGTCGATGCGCGGGGCATCGCCGACGAACTTGCGGTCGCGCGGGTCCTTGCTGTCCAGGATGCGCAGCGGGTTCTTGTGCAGCCTTTCCTGCGAATCCTCGGACAACTCGCCCTGCACCGCGCCGAAATATTCGATCAGTGCCGCGCGCCATGCCTCGCGGCTGTCGCCATCGCCCAGCGTGTTGAGGTGCAGCGTGACGCCTTCGATGCCCAGTTCCTTCAAGAGCTGGTCCGCCATGCACAGCAGCTCCACGTCCGCCTGCGGTTCGGCAGCGCCTATGATTTCCGCATCGATCTGGTGGAACTGGCGATAGCGGCCCTTCTGCGGGCGCTCGTAGCGGAACAGGGGCCCATGCGTCGCCACTTTCAGCGGCGCATATTGCTGCCAGCCTTCGGTGAGATAGGCGCGGGCGATACCTGCGGTGAATTCGGGGCGCAGCGTCAGCGATTCGCCGCCGCGATCCTCGAAAGAGTACATTTCCTTGGAGACAACGTCGGTCGTCTCGCCAATGGCGCGGCTGAACACCTCGGTCTTTTCGAACACGGGCATTTCCACGCGGCGGAAGCGATAGAGCTTGCGCACGCGCTCGAAGGTTTCGACCACAAAGGCGAAGGCTTCGGCCTCGGGACCGAAAATGTCCTGCGTTCCCCGGATCGGGCGCGGTGTCTGTGTCTTGCTCATGGGGAGCAGCCCTTAAGCCGCCCCCGCAAAAGCCGCAACTACTCCGCTGCTTCCAGGAAGCGATCATCAATGCTGGTTTCGGCTTCCCAGCTCTTCACTTCGGGCAGCACCTTCTCGGCAAAGAGCCGCATCGAGCGGACCGCATCTTCTGCCGGCATGCCCCCGAAATAGACATGCGGGAAGAAGCCCTGCGGCTGGTAGATTTCCTTCAGCTCCCACATCCGGTCGAGGATCATCTGCGGGGTGCCGGTGACAGCCGACTTGCTGAAGTTCTCGACATAGGCATCGATCTCTTCAGGCGAGTGCAACATCATGTTCTCGTAATGCTCGTAGCCCTTCACATTGGCGAAGGTGCCGGGCTTGGCGAGGGAATAGTTCTTCACCGCCGCGCGCATGGTGTGGGCGAGGTATTTCTGGCCCTGCTCCTCTGCGTAACCGGCATCCTCGTGGATGTAGAAATTGCCCGAGAGCATCGGCGGCGGCGGAGTGGAGCCGTCCTTGTGCACGTCCTGCCACACTTCCTTGTACTGGTCCGGCGGGGCCTCCTTGCCGCGCTGGGGCAGCATCAGCACCATGTTGCCGAAGCCGTGGCGGGCGGCCGCAACCATCGAATTGCCCGAAAGTGAGCCGCAGAACTTGCGGCCTTCGAAGCTCTTGATCGGGCCGGGGAACAGCTTTGTGCGCGGGATTTTCCCGAAAGCGCCCTCGCCCTCGATCACGCCGGTTTCCAGCGCCGGGATCAGCACGTCGAGGATATCGTTGTAAAGGTCGCGGCTCTTGTTCTGGTCAATGCCGAGGCCGGCAAATTCCTGCGGTGCCAGCCCGCCGCCGAAGCCCAGCAGCGCCCGCCCGCCGGACAGGATGTCGAGGTTGATGATATGCTCTGCCAGGCGCACCGGGTTGTGCCACGGCACGATGATGCACTGGGTGCCCAGCTTCACCCGCTTGGTGCGTCCGGCGAGGTAGGTGAGCAGCTGCAAGGGATCGTTGGAAACCGAATAGTCGGAGAAGTGGTGCTCGGTGATCCAGACCGAATCGAAGCCCAGTTCCTCTGCCAGTACCAGCTGGTCCACTTCCTCGCGCACCAGCCGCGCGGCATCATAGCTGTCACCGCGCTGGTGCGCGAAACCCGTGCCGATACCTACATGCATTCCCTCTCTCCTCTCCGTCGGCGGGCGGAGCCGTTTGCCGACTCTTCTCACACCCCATCTTCACGGCCGTGAGGATGACCCAGATCGCCCCCTTGCGCAATTCGCCTGTGGCATTGCCGGGCAACTTGCTCTAATCCCGCGCCGGAATTTGGGAGGGGATGCCGCAGAATCTCGCAAAGAGGACACACGAGCATCCATGCGTATTGAACATATCACGGTCGGCGACAACCCGCCGGAAAACCTGAACGTCATCATCGAAGTCCCCACCGGGGGCGAACCGGTGAAGTATGAGTTCGACAAGAAGTCGGGCGCCTTGTTCGTGGACCGCATCCTGCACACGCCGATGCGCTACCCGGCCAATTACGGCTTCGTTCCGCACACGCTGAGCCCGGACGGGGATCCGCTCGATGCGCTGGTCATCGCCCGCTCGCCCTTCATGGCCGGCTGCGTCGTCCGCGCGCGCCCGATCGGCGTGCTCAACCTGGAAGACGAGCATGGCGGCGATGAGAAGCTGATCTGCGTGCCGGTGGATTCCACCTTCCCCTATTACTCCGACGTCGGGGAAACAAAGGACCTGCCGAGCATCATCTTCCAGCAGATCGAGCACTTCTTCACCCACTACAAGGACCTCGAAGCCGAAAAGTGGGTGCGCATCGGCGCATGGGGCGATGCCGCCGAAGCGCGCAAGGTGACCCTGGAAGCGATCGAGCGGTACAAGGCCAGCAAGGGCTAGGCCTTGCGCTGACCGGGCCGCACGATCACCTGCGGCCCGGTTGCCTTGTGCCGCGATCAAGGCGTGACGATGTTGAAATCGGGCGCAAAGGTATCGAACAGCCCGAAGAATTCCCCCGCCTTTGCCGCATTGCCTGAAATCGCCACCATGTCCTGCGCTGCCGCATCAGCGAGGGCGATCCTGCCGTTGAGCAATTGGTCGAATGCCCGCTTGTCCAGCCGGACAATCGCATCCGGGTCCTGCGCTGCACCGGCGCGATAATTCAGCAGGCCGCCACGGACTGCGACCTGATAAATGCCGCCTCCGCTGCCGAAGTCGAGGTTGAGCAGGATCGAGGCGCTGCCTGCCTTGGCAGGCGAAAGGGCAATGCCAGCGTAGTCGAGCAGCATTTCGGGTGACATGTTGACGAGAAAATCGTCCAGCCTTGCTCCCGGCGGGATCGGCACCACGCCTTCGCGCAGTTCGCGTGCCGCAGTGAGATAGACGTTGCGCCAGGTGGCGGACACCTGCTGGTAGCCCAACTGTTCCAGCGTCCGCGCCTGCAGTTCACGCGCCGCCATATTCTCCGGCTCGGCAAAGACCAGCCGGTTGAGCACTTCGGCAACCCAGCGGAAACGGCCGGCATCGAAGTCAGCCTGCGCACGCGCCAGAATGGCATCTGCACCACCCATGTACTCGGCGTAATGCGCTGCGCTCTGGTCAGCCGGCAATTGGTCAAGGTTTGCCGGATTGCCGTCATACCAGCCGAGATAGAACTGGTAGGTTGCCTTGCCGCCGGAACCGAAGGTCCCGTAGAAATCCTGCACAGACCAGACATCCTCCAGCCCCGGCGGCAATTCCATGCGTTCGCCGATCTCGTGCATGGTGAAGCCCCGGTTCGCCAGGTTGAGGCTGCGGTCATGCACGGCCTTGTAAAGGTCGCGCTGGTTCTCGAGATGGGTGATCGCGGCCGCATTGCCCCAGGTCGGCCAGTGATGTTGCCCGACAAGAACATCGGTTCCCTCGCCAAACTCGGTGATCATCCGGTCAATCGCCTGCCACCACAAGGCGGCATCGCGTGCCTTGGCCCCGCGCGGGGTCAACACGTTGTGCAGCGTGCGCACTGCAACTTCGGACACGTTGAGCAGCCGGAACTGCGGCAGATACATAGCGAATTCCGAAGGCGCCTCGGTTCCGTTGGCCCCCATGAAGACGATCTCGACCCCGTCAATCGTCCGGCTCGCCAGGTCCTCGCCGATCTCTTCCGTGGGCGCAATGAAGCTCTGCTGCCCGTTGGACACACCAGGGCCGAGCCCCGCACCGGTTGGCCCTTCCGGCCCGGGCGGGACCATGATGCCCGAGTAGTAGATCGTCCGGCGCAACATGGCATTGCCGGCACTCACGTTCTCGCTGACCGCTTCCTCGAGGAAATCTCCCGGCGCAATCACCTGCACCTTGCCGCTGGCGACATCTTCGGGCGAGATCACGCCGCGGACACCGCCGAAGTGATCCATATGACTGTGGGTATAGATGACAGCGACCACGGGTTTGTGCCCGCGATGCGAATAATAGAGATCGAGCCCGGCACGCGACACCTCGATCGTGGTCAGGGGATCGATGATGACAAGACCCGTCTCGCCTTCGATGATCGTCATGTTGGCAAGGTCGAACCCGCGGATCTGGTAAACCCGGTCGGTGACGCGGAACAGGCCGTGAATGGCATTCAACTGCTGCTGCCGCCACAGCAGGGGATGGACATTCGGCGGAGCGGGTTGGTTGCGGATTGCCTCATCGTCGCGGAAGGTCCAGACGACGTTCCCCGCCTCCCCGTAGATCACCGGATCGGGGTAGCGTGCAACCAGGCCGCGCAGGGCAGCTTCGAAATCGCTCCGATCACTCCAGTCGAAATCGGCCAGTGCCTCCTCGAACACGGCAGTGGTCGAAGGGCTGACCCAGGCTGGCGAATGTTCCGGAGCGGCATTGGTGGAAGACGCGTCCTGCTCGTTGGCAAGGATCGGCGATGCCGACAGGCACAGGATTGGCGACACCGCCGTCAATGCGAGCAGACTTGTCTTTCTAGCCATGGTTCAACCCCATCGTATGAATTGGCAGCACTTGAGGAAGGGGAGACAATCCTCCCGCATCGCCCTTATTCCACCGGCCTGCCGGGATCGAGCAGGTCCTTCTCGCCTGCTCCGCTTGTCGCGCGCTCCTCTTCCACCTTGCGGGCGATTTCGTCTGCGGGGCGGACATCGGGCGTGCTGTCGTCTCTCGGGGCCGCGGAATGGGCCGGCGCAGGCACAGGTCCCGTGCCTGACGTTGGCAAGGGCGCGCTGCGCGGGTCCCTGCGCAGGCGGTAGATCGGTTCGGGTATGGCAAAGCCTGCCTGTTCCAGTGCGCTCTTCACGGCAGGGATCGCGCGGCTCTTGGCCTTGTACCAGTCGGTCTCCTCCTGGTTGATCCAGCCGAGGAACTTGATGACGATGTTGGAATCGCCCACCGCTTCCACCCGGCCTTGCGGCTCCGGCGTGTCGAGCACGAAGGGCAGGCTGCGCAGCACGTCCACGCCAAGGTGGCGCGCGGCGGTGGGGTCATCATCCGCATCGATCCCGATATCGAATTCGAAGCGGCGTTCCGGGTTGCGGGTGTAGTTCAGGATCACCGCCTTGAAGACGGCCGAATTGGGAATGCGCAGGTGATTGCCGTCCAACGTCATCAGGATCGTGGCGCGACTGGTAAGGCGGATCACGCGTCCTTCGTGGTTGTCGATCACCACCCAGTCGTTGGCGCGGAACGGCTGGCGCAGGCTCAGCATCAGGGACGCGACGTAGTTCTCCACCGTGTCGCGCATGGCAAAGCCCAGCGCGATGCCGATCACACCCGCACCGCCCAGCACCGCGCCGAGCAGCGTGCCCGCACCCAGCATGTCAAGCGCCACCACCAGCCCGCCGATCACGAAGATGAAGCGGATCGCGCTGGCGATCAGTTCGGCAAGGAAGACATTGGGCGTGACCTTGCGCCACAGGCCGGAAAGCGCGGCGAGCGCATAACCGATGCCGGCGATCAGGAAGGCGACCAGCGCGGCTGCACCGAGCAAGGGCAGGAGGCGCGAGAAATTGGCCAGCTTCTCGCCCAACGCGCCCAGTTCGTCCCCCGCATCGACGGAGATATCGCGCTCGACATTGTTCTCAACCGTCACCACGCCGGTAATCCGGCTGGCGATCGCCTCGGCGCGCGCGCCCGCCTGGGCATCCTGCACGGTGCCCGACAAGGTGACCACGCCCTCCTCCACCGTGGCGGTGATGCCCGCCAGGCTGGGCACCTCGGCAAATATCCCGGCAATCCGCTCGGCGATCAGGTCATCCTGCCCGGTTTCGCGTTCGGCCGCGATGGCAGGGGCCGCAGTGGCCTCTGCCGCAGGCGGTTCGGGCGTCTCGACAGGCAGGATCGCGGCATGCGCAGCGCTCGCCAGCAGCAGCACGGGAACCAGCAGCATCGCCAGCATTCCCCGCATCGGGACATTGCCTCTCTTCATGCGGGCCAGTGTGCAGCAGATATGCAAGGGGAGGCAACGGCTTTTACCGCGCCTCCCCTTGTCCCCCTGCGTATCCGGCGTGCGATGTCAGGCAAGCAGCGCGGCCAGCCCCTTCACGATGGCAGCCAGCGCCAGCGGCGCGAGCAACGCGAAACACCAGATGATCGCGCGATCCCGGCGATATGTCCCGGCCAGCGCCGGGTCAGCGGCAGCCTCGTCCGAAAGCTCGCTCCAGCGCGCTTCGAACAGGCGGCAAGCCGGAATGATCGCGAAGACCAGCACGACCAGTGCGAAATAGGGCAGGATCGACGAGCTGTTTTCCTTCAGCACCGTCATGGTCACGAAAATCTGCAGGCCGGTATAGACCAGCAAGCCATAAGCCACGTGATCGCTGACGCGCTTGCGCCAATCCAGTTTATCCGCCGTGCGCTGTTGCGCTTGTTCGGCGGAGTGATGCAGCGCCTTTGCCATCGCGCCATCTCCTCTCCAGTCCCGTGATACACATTATTACAAATTGGCATGCCCCTGCAAGGGCGGTAACCATATTTTCAAAATGGCCTGCCAATGCGGGTTTTCATGGAGGCCATGCATGAATCTTGCCAATTTCACTTCAAAGCATCGCCAGCCATGCTAGAGGACCGGTCATGAGAAGCCTTGAAGACAATGCGCTGGACACCCAGGCGCTGGCCGAAAAGATGGAACAGGCCCACGATGCCGCCGCCCCGACGCTGGGCGAGGCGGGCGGGCTGGAAGTGGTTTCCATCGCCAAGAGTTATGACAAGCGCGCGGTGCTGACCGACATTTCGCTGACCGTGGCGAAGGGCGAGGTGCTGGGCCTGCTCGGCCCCAATGGCGCCGGCAAGACAACGTGCTTCTATTCGATCATGGGCCTGGTGCGCCCGGATAGCGGCCGCATCCTGATGGACGGCGTGGATGTCACCAAGCTGCCGATGTATCGCCGTGCGATCCTTGGCCTTGGCTACCTGCCGCAGGAAACCAGCATCTTTCGCGGCATGACCGTGGAACAGAACATCATGTGCGTGCTGGAAATGGTCGAGCCGGACAAGGCCACCCGCGAAGCCGAGCTGGAACGGCTGCTGGAGGAATTCCACATCACCCGCCTGCGTGACAGTGCCGCCATGGCGCTGTCAGGCGGTGAACGCCGCCGCTGCGAGATCGCCCGCGCGCTGGCCGCCAAGCCCTCGATCATGCTGCTGGACGAACCCTTTGCCGGTATCGACCCGCTGTCGATCAGCGACATCCGCGACCTGGTGAAGGACCTGAAGCAGCGCGGCATCGGCGTGCTGATCACCGATCACAACGTGCGCGAAACGCTCGACATCGTGGACCGCGCCTGCATCATCTATGGCGGGCAGGTGCTCTTCGCAGGCAGCCCGGAAGAACTGGTGGCCGACGAGAACGTGCGCCGCCTGTACCTGGGCGAATCCTTCACATTATGATTTTCCGGCCACTTGCGATCACGTCGCGAGCGGCTGATGTCGGTGGCCGGACCCGCCACTGGCCCGCGACCTGCCAGCATCGCTGGCAGCGGACAACGCACTGATGGCGCTCGGCCCACGCCTCGACTTACGCCAGTCGCAGTCGCTGGTGATGACGCCGCAGTTGCAGCAGGCGATCAAGCTGCTGGCGCTGTCCAACCTGGAGATCGAGGCCTTCATCGGCGATGCGCTGGACAACAACCCGCTGCTCGAAGCAGGCGAGGTCAGCCGCGAAAATGGCGATGACGCACCGGATGGCAATTTCGAAGGCGACTCCCCGCCCGATGCCCCCACCGCCGACGAGCTGATGCTGGCAGGCGGCGGCGAGGCTGATGCCCCGCTCGACCTTGATCCGGGCGCGCTCGATATCGATCGCGAAACCGGCGAATGGTCGGCCAGCCAATCCATCGGCGGCGGCGAGGACGGGCCGGATATCAACGAGCAGGGCGATGCCGAGCCTGACCTTGCCGCCCACCTCGAAGCGCAGGTCGGCCCCGCCGCGCCGGACGAGCGCACCGCCTTCATCGCCCGCCACATCATCGGCCTGCTGGACGATGCAGGCTATCTTCCGGTTTCCCTGCGCGATCTTGCGGCGGACCTCGGCATACCGCTCGCCGAAGCAGAGCGCGCGCTGGAACTGGTGCAGACACTCGATCCCACCGGCGTGGGTGCGCGCAGCCTTTCCGAATGCCTCGCGCTGCAAGCGATCGAAGCGGACCGCTACGATCCCTGCATGGAAGTGCTGATCGCCAACCTGGACCTCCTCGCCAAGGGCAGCTTCGCGCAACTGAAGCGCATCTGCGATGTCGATGACGAGGACTTTGCGGACATGCTGGGCGAGCTTCGCAGCTACAACCCCAAGCCCGGCCTCAAGTTCTCGCGAGGGGAACGCGCGCCGGTGGTGCCTGATGTCCTGATTACCGCAGCCGGCGATGGCGGATGGGACATCCGCCTCAACGAAGCGACGCTGCCGCGCCTTGTGGTGAACCGCGACTATTACGTCGAACTGCGCGGCGGCTGCACCGACAAGCAATCGAAAGGCTGGCTGAGCGAGAAGCTGGCCGATGCCAACTGGCTGGTGAAGGCGCTGGACCAGCGGCAGAAGACGATCCTCAAGGTCGCCAGCGAAATCGTGAAGCAGCAGGACGGCTTCTTCAGGAAGGGCGTTTCCGAACTGAAGCCGCTCACCCTCGCCAAGGTGGCTGAAGCCATCGAGATGCACGAAAGCACTGTCAGCCGCGTCACCAGCAACAAGTATCTCAATTGCGACCGCGGCACCTTCGAGCTGAAATACTTCTTCACCAGCGGCGTGGGCGGCGGAACCGATGGCGAAGGCGCGAGCGCGGAAAGCGTAAAGGCCCGCATCAAGGCGCTGTGCGATGCAGAAGACCCGAAGAAGATCCTGTCAGACGACAAGCTGGTGGAGCTTTTGAAAGCCGAGGGCTTCGACCTGGCCCGGCGGACGGTGGCGAAATATCGCGAGGCTATCGGGATTGGCTCCAGCGTGCAGCGGCGGCGGCAGAAGAAGTTGCAGGGGGTTGGGTGATGTGATCCTTGGCCGAACGTCAGCTTTTCGGCGATGTCGCAGCATTCGGTAGCGACTGGCACTAGGTGGAAAGCGGACGTTGAGGACGTTGCCAATGTCGGGCATAATCAACCGCTGTGGACACTCTTAAGCTTTATGATCTCCAAATGAGGTCCCAGCCGCCGCTGGAGCCCGGCTTGGTATTGGAGCGCCAAGGTAAAAGAACAAGGCTCGCCGGACCCTACAACTGCCTCATTTACTCCGAACTCTCGGAGCAAGATGCGGACAAAGAAATCGATGATGAGGTCGCTTTTCTCCGTGCAAACAGCCGTACGCTGGAGTGGAAAGTCCACGGGCACGATCAACCCCATGATCTTGCCACCCGATTGAGCCGGCGCGGATTTCAGCCTGAACCAACTGAGACCCTTTTGGTTCGCGAGGTAGGAGAGGATATTCACACAATGGCCTTTAATCCTGACGTGACCATCAGCGTTGCATCGACACTTGCGGAGCTAGAGGCATTCATTTCGGTTACGGCGACAGCATTCGGCCAGCAATTCTCTGATGATCCGTCCGACCTAATGTCGCGCATCACGGCCGGAACCTGCTCGGTTCATGTTGCTTATCTTGGCCGCGAGGTCGTGGGCGGGGGTCGATTAGAGATGCCGCCATCGCGCGCCTTTGCTGGCCTCTTCGCTGCGGGCGTAACCCCCAATCAACGCGGCAAAGGAATTTATCAGACTCTAGTCCGAAGCCGATCCCTCCAAGCCGCGGAGCGGGGTTATCAGTTCTTGTTTAGCGAGGCGGCTGAAACCAGTCGCTCAATCCTTCAGCGGCTGGGTTTTCATCCGCTTACTACTGTGCAGGGGTGGCAGTATGATCCCTGTCGGAAGATCGCCTGATACAACTCTCCAATGTCCGCCATCGGGTCGTTAGCTGACTGGCTGCTGTTAGCCCGGCCTTTCCTACTCAAATCGACGTGCATTACGCGGTGCACCCAACTCCTCGACAGGCGCTACCCATGCCGCATCCTCCGAATTCGCCCGACACGGTTACACTTCACCCCAGCCAAGGTGACGCTATCGGCGGCAAAGGTCACACATTCGCACCCGAGGGTGACACTTTCGCCGCCCACAGTCACAGAACGGCGTTTTCCGCCCTAGGACCGTGTTCCAAGTGTTCCATATTCCCGTTCACTGCAGCGCCAGAAGGAAGCTGGAACCCGGATCAAGTCCGGGGTGACGTCGGTTTGTTTTGGCCCCTCAGGCGCCGGGCGCAGCGCATCCGCGCTGCTTGGCTTGGCCTATGGCCGTCTTCGACTCCGCCCTACCGGGCGGCGCATGGTCATGCGCTGGCGACGCGTTCCGCATCTTGTTTATTTTGGCCCCTCAGGCGCCGGGCGCAGCGCATCCGCGCTGCTTGGCTTTCGCCCTACCGGGCGGCGCGCGGTCGCGCGCTGGCGACGCGTTCCGCGCCGCGAACATTCCAAGCCAAGCAGCTCGCGCCAAGGTTCCTGGTCACGGCAGTCAAAGGCCGACTGGCCGCCCGCAGGGGCCCCGAAGCGGAGCGGAGGGATGCGCCCCGGAGGACGCTCCGGCAGATGCCGGAGTATGAAACAAAAACTGTCACCCAAAAGACTCACACCAGAATCCACGGAGCCTTAAACCTGTTATTAACCTTTTTTGGTGAGAAGTTGCGTGGTTAATTCGCGGCAACCTCTCCTAAGGAGGGATTACCGCAGGGGAACAATGGGACACCCAAATGCGTGTGCTGCTGATCGAAGACGAGCCGACAACCGCCAAGGCGATCGAGCTGATGCTCACCACCGAAGGCTTTAACGTCTACTCCACTGACCTGGGCGAGGAAGGCCTCGATCTGGGCAAGCTGTATGACTATGACATCATCCTGCTGGACCTGAACCTGCCGGACATGCACGGCTATGACGTGCTCAAGAAGCTGCGCGTCGCCAAGGTGCAGACGCCGGTGCTGATCCTTTCCGGCATTTCGGAAATGGACAGCAAGATCCGCTCGTTCGGCTTCGGCGCCGATGACTACGTGACCAAGCCCTTCCATCGCGATGAGCTGGTTGCCCGCATCCACGCCGTGGTGCGTCGTTCCAAGGGCCACAGCCAGTCGGTCATCCGCACCGGCAAGCTGGCGGTGAACCTGGATGCCAAGACCGTTGAAGTCGATGGCGCCCGTGTGCACCTGACCGGCAAGGAATATGCGATGCTGGAGCTGCTCAGCTTGCGCAAGGGCACGACCCTTACCAAGGAAATGTTCCTGAACCACCTTTATGGCGGCATGGACGAGCCCGAACTCAAGATCATCGACGTGTTCATCTGCAAGCTGCGCAAGAAGCTCTCCAGCGCATGCGGCGGGGACAACTACATCGAAACCGTGTGGGGCCGCGGCTATGTGCTGCGCGATCCTGATGCGGAAGAAGAGACGGCAGCAGCCTGATCTTTTGAGGACCGTCTTCGGAGGGGCAAGTACCCGAAGGACGGGGGGAGCACAGCGAGACGGCCCGCTACCGGCGATGGTAGCGGGCCGTTTTCGCTTTCCTACACGCCCTTGAGGCCCTGAAGGTCCAGCCCGCTCGGTTCCTGGAACAGGCGCAGGCCGAATTCCGGCAGGATCGCAATCAGGTGGTCGAAGATATCTGCCTGGATGCTTTCGTATTCGCCCCAGTTGGTGGTGTTGGTGAAGCAGTAGATTTCCAGCGGCAGCCCTTGCGGCGTGGGTGGCAGCTGCCGCACCAGCAGGGTGAAGCCCTTGTCCGTCAACCTGGGGTGGGCCTTGAGATAGGCGATCACATAAGCGCGGAAGGTTCCGATATTGGTGATCCGCCGTGCATTGACCGGGTTGGTATCGCCAGCCAGCTCGCGCTCGTTCCATTCTGCCAGCTCCTTGTCCTTGGCGGCAAGGTAATCGGTGAGCAGGCGGAAGCGGTGCATGCCCTTCACTTCGTCCGCGCTCAGGAAACGAACGGAGTTCTGGTCCAGCGGCAGGGCGCGCTTGATCCGCCTTCCGCCGGCATCGCTCATCCCGCGCCAGTTGCGGTAGCTGTCGGAAATCAGCTTGTGCGTGGGAATGGTGGTGATGGTCTTGTCGAAATTCTGCACCTTCACCGTGTGCAGCGCGATATCGACCACGTCGCCATCGGCATTCATGCTCGACATCTCGATCCAGTCGCCCACGCGCAGCATGTCGTTGCTGGAAAGTTGCACCGAGGCGACCAGCGAAAGGATGGTGTCCTTGAACACCAGCATCAGCACCGCCGCCATCGCGCCAAGGCCGGAAAGCAGCAGCAGCGGCGATTCCTCGATGAGGACGGAGATCATCAGGATAACCGCAGTGCAATAGACCGCGATCTTGAGCACCTGGATATAACCCTTGATCGGGCGGCTCTTCGCCTCCGGTCGGCGCGAATAGAGCTCGTTGACGTAATCCAGCGCCTTGCTCATCGCCATGGCGATCGACAGCACGATCAAGGCGCGAGCGAGGTTGGTAACCAGCGTCATCACCTCGTCCGGCAGGTTGGGAACGACTTCGATCCCGCGCGATATCATCAAGAGCGGAATGACCGTGGCAAGCCGCGCGGCGGCCTTGTCCGCCGTCTTGGTCCGCGTATCGAGGAACGGTGCCGCCAGCCGCAGGATCACCTTCTTGAGCAACCAGTTCACGGCTGCAGCAGCCAGCAGCAACAGGCCCAGCCCGATCAGGGACTGCACCCAGGGAACCTGCTCGGCGAAGAAAGTCGTCATGTCATCAATCATGGCGAGTGCCCTAGCGCGGGTGGGAAGCGAACCTCAAGTGGGAGAGGCTGGACAAACGCCCGCACACTCGCCAATCGGCTCTCCATGACTGCACACAAGGAAGGCGATCCGACAACGCTCAACCGGCTCTATGGCCGCAGCCAGGGCAAGCCGCTGCGCGCCTACCAGCAGGACCTGGTCGACAATTTCCTGCCGAGCATCGCCGTACCCGAAGAAGGCCCGGTGACGGCCGAGCGATTGTTCGGACATGATTGCCCCTTGCATTTCGAGATCGGCTTTGGTGCAGGAGAGCACCTTGCCTATCGTGCGGACCTGCTGCCGGACCACGGCTTCATCGGCGCGGAGCCTTTCCTGAACGGCGTTGCGGCAGCCCTCGCCCATGTGAAGGAAAGCAACCTCGGCAATGTCCGCATCCAGCATGGCGACGCGCTGCAGGTGCTGAAGCGCATTCCCGATGGCGCGCTGACCATGCTCTACCTGCTGCATCCCGATCCCTGGCCCAAGAACAAGCACGCCAAGCGCCGGATGATGAACGATGGTCCCGTGCAGATGTTTGCCGACAAGCTGAAACCCGGTGGAGAATTCCGTTTCGGTACCGATCACCCGGTCTACCTGCGCCACGCGCTGATGATAATGCGCCGCTTCTCCGACCAGTTTGAATGGGTCGTCGAAAGCCCGAAGGACTGGCAAATCCGCCCCTCCGGCTGGCCCGAGACGCGCTACGAACACAAGGCCCGCACCGTCTTCCATCACGAAGTGTGGTATTTCCGATTTCGCAGGAAATAGGCCACGCTTCGGCCCTAGCGGAACATCTGCGCCGCCCAAATCGTTGATCGCGCAGCAATCACGACGAACAGGAGTTCGACATTGGCAGACAAGACAGCATGCGTCATCGGTGCCTCACGCGGGCTTGGCCTCGGGCTGGTGAAGCACCTCGTGACAAGCGGTTATGAGGTTTACGCCACCCAGCGATCACATGGTGTCGCGCTGACCGAGCTTGCCGCCGAGCACTCCGGCGCCGTGCATATCCACCAGCTGGACGTGACGGACGAGGCGAGCGTAGCGGAGCTTGCCAAGGCACTCCCGGCGGGCACGCTCGACCTGCTGGTGATGAACCCCGGTGTTTACGGCGGTTCCGAACAGGCGCTGGACGACCTTACACGCGACAATGTGGCCGATATCCTGATGACCAACGCCGTGTGTCCGGTGCAGGCCGTGATCACTCTGCTGCCCGCCCTGAAGGAAGGCGCGGTGATTGGCATGATGAGCTCCAAGATGGGTTCGATCGCGGATAGCTCCGGCGGTGCGAACCTTTACCGCCTGTCGAAGGTGAGCCAGAACATGCTGTCGCGCTCACTGTTCGAGAATTACACCAGGGAGCGCAGTATCTCGGTGATCTCGCTGCATCCGGGCTGGGTAAAGACGGACATGGGTGGACCCAACGCACTGATCGACGTGGATACCAGCGTTGCGGGCATGGTCACAGTGTTGGAAGCGAAACGCCAGCCGGAACACCGCTTCCTTGCTTACGACGGCACCGAAGTGCCTTGGTAGCAAGCGGGAAATCGGGCGCGCCGGATAAAGAAAATCTTGCTTCCCGGGTTGCGGGTTCACGCGCATAGGGCGCTTGTTCAACCATTCCGGATGCGCCGCCCATGCTTGGCGATTTCGATCTTGCGTCCCTGCTTCCCTACATCGCCGTCGGATTCGCCGCACAACTGGTTGACGGCGCGCTGGGCATGGCCTTCGGGGTGATCGCCAACGCGCTGATGGTAGGGGTTCTGGGCGTCCCGCCAGCGCTGGCATCGCAACGCGTGCACGTGGTGGAATGCTTCACCACGGCGACCAGCGGCATCAGCCACCTGCTCAACGGAAACATCGACAAGTCACTATTCTGGCGCCTCCTGCTGCCCGGGATCGTAGGAGGAGTGCTGGGGGCTTATGTCCTGACCAGCATCGATGCCAGCATCATCCGCCCGCTGGTGCTGACCTATCTGTCGGCCATCGGATTGTACCTGTTGTATCGCGGCCTGACCTATCCTCCGGTAGCAAGGCGACCCAAGAGGGTCCGCACGCTTGGCTTGATCGGGGGTTTCCTGGATGCGGCAGGCGGCGGCGGCTGGGGGCCTGTGGTGACATCGAACCTGCTGGTGCAGGGCGCGGAACCACGAAAGGTGGTGGGCACGGTCAACGCGGTGGAATTCTTCCTGACGCTCACGATCTCCGCGGCATTCGTACTGCAACTGGGTTTTGGCGACCTTGCCGGGGCGACACTCGGTTTCCTGATCGGTGGCGTGGCGGCAGCGCCTATCGGTGCCTTCGCGGCAAAGCACCTCTCCGTAAGGTTGATGCTGATCTTCGTCGGCGTGGTTCTGACGCTGACAAGCGCTGCCGGTGTCTGGGCGGCGCTTACCTAGCCACTCGCCCTGAACGCTGGCGGCAAAAGGGGAAATGCACCCTCTTGCATTGCACCGGCCGCTGCAACGCGACCTGTGCGTTCAACCAACCACGCCTGCCGTGGCAAGCACCGCCAAAGTCAGCACATCGGGCGCAATGGAGGTCATCGGTGCGATCTGCACCGGCTTCTCCATCCCGATCAGCATCGGGCCGATCGTGGCATTGCCGCCCAGTTCGCGCAGCAGCTTGGCCGATAGGTTGGCCGATTGCAGGCCCGGCATGACCAGCACGTTCGCCGGTCCCGACAGGCGGCTGAAGGGATAAAGCTTCATCACCGTGGGGTTGAGCGCGGCGTCGGGTGCCATTTCGCCTTCGTATTCGAAACCCGGATCCTCGGCATCGAGGATGGCCACGGCATCGCGGATGTTCTCCAGCCACTTGCCCGGGGGATTGCCGAATGTGGAATAGGACAGGAAGGCAACGCGCGGTTCGTGGCCCAGGCGGCGTGCCACGGCAGCGGTTTCCTTGGCGATGTGTGCCAGCTGTTCGGCGCTCGGCCGCTCGTTGATGGTGGTGTCGGCGAGGAAGGTCGTCTGCGTCTTGCCGATCATCATGTGCACGCCGAAGGGTACCTGCCCCTTCTTGGGTTCGACCACGCGGCTCACTTCGCGCATGGTCTGGGCAAAGGTGCGGGTCAGGCCGGAGATCATGGCATCTCCGTGGCCCAACGCCAGCAGCAAGCCGGCGAAGGTGTTGCGTTCCTGGTTGACCATGCGGCGCACGTCACGCTCCGTCAGGCCCTTGCGCTGCATCCTTGCATAGAGATGCTCGACCATCTGCGGCACCAGATCGCTGTCAGCCGAATTCTGGATCTCGAAGCTCTCGGGAGCATCCACGTTGAGTTCACGCAACTTGTCCAGCACGGCTTGCGTGCGGCCGACAAGCACGGGAGTGCCATAGCCGAAGTCGCGATACTGGATCGCGGCGCGCAGCACCACTTCCTCTTCCGCTTCGGCAAAGATCATCCGCTTGGGGTTGTTCTTGGCTTCGGCGTAGACGGTGGTGAGCACCGATGTCGTGGGGTTCATGCGGCTCTTCAACGCATGGCGGTAGGCATCGAAGTCCTCGATCGGATCCTGCGCCACGCCGGTGTCCATCGCCGCCTTGGCAACGGCGGCGGAAACGGTTTCCATCAGGCGCGGGTCGAACGGTACCGGGATAATGTAGTCCTGCCCGAAGGTGTGGTTCTTGCCATAGGCGGCCGCCACCTCTTCCGGCACCGGCATGCGGGCCAGTTCGGCAATGGCTTCGGCGGCTGCGATCTTCATCTCCTCGTTGATGGCAGTGGCGCGCACGTCCAGCGCCCCGCGGAAGATGAAGGGGAAACCCAGCACGTTGTTGACCTGGTTGGGATAATCGCTGCGGCCGGTTGCCACGATGGCATCGGGGCGCACGGCCTTGGCGTCATCCGGCGTGATTTCCGGGTCCGGGTTGGCCATGGCGAAGATGATCGGCTGATCGGCCATCCTGGCCACCCATTCGGGCTTCAGCGCCCCTGCCACCGAAAGGCCGAGGAAGATATCAGCGCCTTCCAGCGCCTCTTCCAGCGTGCGGCGATCGGTATCGACGGCATGGGCGCTCTTCCACTGGTCCACGCGGTCACGCCCGTTGTAGATCACGCCCGAGCGATCACACATCAGTACGTTGTCATGCTTCACGCCCATGGCCTTGATCAGCGCGGTGCAGGCGATGGCGGCAGCCCCTGCGCCGTTCACCACGACCTTCACATCCTCCAGCTTGCGACCGGTGATGTGGCAGGCATTGACCAAGCCAGCCGCAGAGATGATCGCGGTGCCGTGCTGGTCATCATGCATGACGGGAATATTTAGCTTTTCGCGCAGCGCCTGCTCGATGATGAAGCACTCGGGTGCCTTGATGTCCTCAAGGTTGATGCCGCCGAAGCTCGGCTCCATCAGGGCAACCGCATTGATGAAGGCTTCCGGGTCTTCCGTAGCCAGTTCGAGGTCGATCGAATCCACATCGGCGAACCGCTTGAACAGCACCGCCTTGCCTTCCATCACCGGCTTGGACGCGAGCGCGCCGAGATTGCCCAGACCCAGGATCGCCGTGCCGTTCGAAATCACCGCCACAAGATTAGACTTTGCCGTGTAGCGCGCCGCGAGCGCGGGGTTCTCGGCAATGGCCTTCACCGGTGCAGCGACACCGGGGGAATAGGCGAGGCTCAGGTCACGCTGCGTCGCCATCGGCTTGCTGGCGATAACCTCGATCTTCCCGGGCCTGATTGTCTCATGATAGAAAAGCGCCTCGCGCGAGGTGAAATCGTTTGTGTCGTCGGCCAAGTGATCCTCCCTGGGTTATCTATGGCCATAATCAGCAATTGCCGTGCGCGATAGGGGAAAGCGTCGATAGCTCTCTTCCCGAATCACCGAATTCACCGTTACCCACCGATACCGATGGCCGGTTCCGCAACCCCGATGATGGCACAATATTTCGACCTCAAGAAGGAGGCCGGGGATTGCCTGCTGTTCTATCGCATGGGCGACTTTTTCGAGCTGTTCTTCGACGATGCAAGACAAGCCGCCAGCGTTCTCGACATCGCGCTTACAAGTCGCGGCGAACATGGCGGGGAACCGGTGCCGATGTGCGGCGTGCCGGTGCATTCGGCCGAGGGATATCTCGCCCGCCTGATCCGCGCCGGGTGCCGCGTTGCCATTGCCGAACAGGTGGAAACGCCGGACGAGGCGAAGGAACGCGCCAAGCGCGAGGGCACGCCGACATCCAAGGCTCTGGTGAAGCGCGACATCGTGCGCTTCGTCACCGCCGGCACACTGACGGAAGAAGCCCTGCTGGAACCGCGCCGCGCCAATATGCTGGCCGCGATCGTCGATGTGCGCGGGACTTGCGGCGTGGCCGCTTGCGACATCTCCACCGGACGGATGGAACTGGAGGAATGCCCGGAAGAAGCCCTGGGCTCTGTGCTTGCCCGCATCGGCGCCAGCGAGGTCGTCGCGCCAGAAGGTTGGGATGCAGCGCCTTTCGATGCCATTGCGCGCCCGCGCGCGGACTTCGGCAGCGAAAGCGGGGAAGCTTCGCTGAAGAAGCTCCACGGTGTAGCCACGCTGGACGGGTTCGGCAGCTTCAGCCGCGCGATGCTGGCAGCGGCAGGCGGACTCGTCGCCTATCTCGAACATGCGGGGCGCGGGGCCCTGCCCTTCCTGCTGCCGCCCGTAGCCCGCTCCACAGCCTCCACCATGGCGATGGACGAGGCCACTCGCGCCAGCCTTGAAATCGTGCAGGCCCAGAATGGCGGGCGCGCCGGTTCGCTTCTGGCCGAGGTGGACCGCTGCGTGACCGGTGCCGGTGCGCGGCTGCTGGCAGAGGACCTTTCCGCCCCGCTGACGGACAGCACGGCCATCGAAGACAGGTTGGCATTGGTGGGAGAGATATACCGCGATCCCCTGCTGCGGGCCGACATGCGCGAGTTGCTTCGCGCCATTCCCGATATCGGCCGCGCACTGGGCCGCATCGTGGCAGGACGCGGCAGCCCGCGTGACCTGGGGCAAGTGCGCGACGGCCTGATCGAGGCGCGGCGGCTGCATGGCATCCTCTCCGCCCGCAAGGATCGCCCTGCCTTGCTCGACGCGTTGCTGCCCGCAATCACCGGCCATGGCGCGCTGACGGACCTGCTCAGCCGCGCGCTCGTCCCCTCCCCGCCCACAGAACGCAGCCAGGGCGGGTACATCGCGCAAGGCTATGACGAGGGGCTGGATGAATTGCGCGAGGTTTCCGGCAATGCCCGCCGCGCGATTGCCGCGATGGAGAGCCGCTACAAGTCAGAAACGGGCATCAGCGCGCTGAAGATCAGGCACAATGGCGTGCTCGGCTATTTCATCGAAGTGCCGAGCAAGCATGCCGACCGGCTGATGGAGCCGGACAGCGGCTTCATCCATCGCCAGACCATGGCGAATGCCGTCCGCTTCAATTCGCTCACCCTGCACGAAGAAGCCAACCGCATCGCAGAAGCCGGTGGCAGGGCACTGGCCGCCGAAGAAGCGCATTTCGAGGAACTGGCCGCGGCGGTGGCGCGTGATCGTGAGGGGATTGCCGCAACGGCAGCTGCCCTTGCCCGTCTTGATGTGAGCGCAGGGCAGGCGGAACGTGCGGCAGAAGGCGGCTGGTGCCGGCCGCATATCGCCAATGACAACAGCCTTGCCATCACGGGTGGCAGGCACCCGGTGGTCGAGGCCGCGTTGGCGAAACAGGGCGAGCGCTTTGTCGCCAACGACTGTACCCTGTCGGATGCCGACAGGCTGTGGCTGGTCGGCGGACCGAACATGGGCGGCAAGTCCACCTTCCTGCGCCAGAATGCACTGATCGTCCTGCTCGCCCAGGCCGGCGGCTACGTGCCCGCCGAAGCCGCACGCATCGGACTGGTGGACCGGCTGTTCAGCCGCGTGGGCGCGTCAGACAACCTGGCGCGCGGGCGCTCGACCTTCATGGTCGAAATGGTCGAAACCGCAGCCATCCTCTCGCAAGCCGGCGAGCGCAGCTTCGTGATCCTCGACGAAGTGGGGCGCGGAACCTCGACCTATGACGGGCTGGCGCTGGCATGGGCGGTGGCCGAAGCGATCCACGAGAACAACCGCAGCCGCTGCCTCTTCGCCACGCATTATCACGAGATGGCGCGGCTGGCGGAGACTTGCCCTGCACTGTCGCTCCATCACGTGCGAGCAAAGGAATGGAAGGGTGACCTCGTGCTGCTGCACGAATTGGCAGAAGGCGCGGCGGACCGTTCCTATGGACTTGCGGTGGCACGGCTCGCCGGCGTGCCCAAGGAGGTCGTGACGCGGGCCAAGGCGGTGCTGGACAAACTGGAAAAAGGCCGCGCGGAAACGGGCGGACTTGCTGCGGGTCTAGGTGAACTGCCGCTTTTCGCCGCCACCACCACACAGCATGAAGAGGAGCGCGATGTGCTCCGCGAGAAGCTCGAAGCACTCGACGTGGACGCGCTGTCCCCGCGCGAGGCTCTGGAGATGCTCTACAAGCTGAAGCAGGAAGCGGGAACCTAGGCAGCGATCATACCGTTGAACCAGGCATGGACGATGAGGATCACGCCTATACCAACGGCGAGCAATGCAGTGACGACAAGGCCGGCAAAGCGCTGGCGCAGGATCGCACCGACATGGCGGAAGACCGCACCATCATGGCTGTGGAGCGCACATTCGCGGGTTGGATCCGCACGGCATTTGCAGCCATCGGTATCGGCCTCGCCTTCCGCGTGCTGTTCGGCGAACTGGAACCACCATGGCTGGCGAAAGCGATTGCCAGCATGTTCATCGCCCTTGCCATCATCCTCGCCCTCAATGCCGAACGTCGGGCCAGCAAATCGCTCGAAAGAATGCGCACACATACCGTGGATGGCCCGGACACGCCGCGTTTCAAACTGCTGACATGGTCCATAGCCACCGGAGCTGCGGTGCTGATCGCAGGCTTGTGGATCCTGAATGATGGCAACCTGAACGGCTGATCAGGACTTTTCGCGGCGCGGGCGGGGCGCAGGTATCAGCTGTTCACGGCAAGCAGGATCACGACCACGACAATGGCCAGCGCCTGGAACTTCACGCGGTTGAACATCATCTTGTTCTGCTGCGCGTGCATCCGTGAAATATGTTCCGCGTTTTCCTGGTTTTCGAGGTCAACCTTGGTCGTTTGCAGGAAAGCGACGATCCCGCGCACGAGCGAGACGACGACGAAGATCATCAGGATGACGATGAGGACTGTCAGAAACCAATTCATGGAGCGCTATTTAGGCTGGCGGACAAGGTAATACCAGACGGCATTTGGCCCATGCGCAGCTGCTGGGCGATTGCCAGGCCATCCTTGCCCTCACGACGCATGTCCGCCAGGGACGGGGAATTGCGCCGCTTCGCCAGCTTGCGGCCATCTTCGTCAAGCAACAGCGCGTGATGGTACCAGCGCGGCACCGGCAGGCCGAGCAGTTCCTGCAGCAGGCGGTGGACATGCGTGGCGGCGAACAGGTCAGCTCCGCGCGTGACCAGCGTTACCCCGTCTGCCGCATCGTCCAGTGTCACAGCCAGGTGATAGGACGCCGGCGTATCGGGGTCCTTGCGTACCAGCACCACGTCGCCAAGCAGTTCAGGCCTCGCCCGCTGCTCGCCTGCCAGATCATCCATCCATTCCAGCGGGCCCGTGCGCGCCAGAGCGGCCGCAACATCCAGCCGCCAAGCCACTGCCTCGCCATGGTCCGGCGGACTTGCCTTGCAGGTCCCGGGATAAACGGGACCATCGGGCCCGGACTTCGTGGCATTGGCGGCAATGTCGGCCCTCGTGCACTTGCAGGGATAAAGCAGGCCCATGGCAGCCAGCGTGGCGGCGGCAACCTCGTAATCATCCACGCGGACGGATTGAGCAGGCACTTCGTCCCACCGCAAGCCCAGCCAGGCCAGGTCGGCGCGAAACTCGTCGGCCAGGTCCGCACGCGAACGACCGCCGTCGATATCCTCTATCCGCAAGAGGAATTGCCCTTTGCCAAGGCCGGCCCCGCGATGGGCAAGATCATGTGCGACAATCGCCGAATAAGCGTGTCCAAGATGCAGCGAGCCGTTCGGACTGGGGGCAAACCTGGTCACGTGCATGCCTTCGATTTTCCTCCCCCTGTCCCGCGACTCGGCAAGAATGCTGTGGATTCGCCATTTGTAACAGTCTTGACGCTTTTTCGCGCAAATGCTCCATCTGTACGCATCAGGGAGGATACCGATCCGTGTTCAAGGCCGAACTGATCGAACGCGCCGCGCATTTCCGAAGCGCGCAGGATGACCCGGCGAGGAAGCTGGATAGCTGCCCCGCGCTGGTCCTGAATGCGGATTACACACCGCTTTCCTACTACCCGCTCAGCCTCTGGCCGTGGCAGACCGCGATCAAGGCCGTGTTCCTGGAGCGGGTGGATATTGTCGCCAGCTATGACCGGGAAGTGCATTCTCCCTCGCTGGACATGCAGATCCCGAGCGTCATCGCGCTGCGCCAATATGTGAAACCAAGCGAATTCCCGGCTTTCACCCGCTTCAACCTGTTCCTGCGAGATCGTTTTTCCTGCCAGTATTGCGGCAATGGGCAGCACCTCACCTTCGACCACGTGATCCCGCGGCGACTGGGCGGGAAGACAACCTGGGAAAACATCGCCACGGCTTGTGCCCCCTGCAACATGAAGAAGGGCGGTCGCACACCCGAGCAGGCGCACATGCGACTGCAGGTCAAGCCGATCCGGCCCACCAGCTGGCAATTGCAGCAGCACGGAAAATGTTTCCCGCCCAACTACTTGCATGAAACCTGGCGGGACTGGCTTTATTGGGATATCGAGCTGGAGGAGTAGTCGCTCAACCCTCGATCACCCTGCTTTCGGGGTGGTGCTTGTCAAGGTGGCGCTTGATGATCTTCAGGTTCCGCGTGTTGGAGCGGAACAGGAAGTCGAACAGGTCACCGGCCACCGGGACGGCGCCAATCGCACTGTCGAACACGACATTCCCGGCCATGCGCCAGATCTTCCACTTAGGCAGGCCAAGGTTGTTGGCTTCCCACACGATATAGGCGCCCATTGCGGCAGTGACGATATCGCCAACCACGGGAATGAGGCCGACGACCGCATCGAGGCCCACGGGCGTTCGGATGCCGGGGATCACAAAGGACCTCTCGAGGATTGCCTCCATCGCTTCAACGCGCTGGCGGATCGAAGCCACATCCTTGCCGATCGGCAATTCGGGCCTGAAAGGCTGCGGACGCTGAGGTTCTGCCATGAATTTCGTCTCCATGGTGTCTTATCTGGGTATGGCAGCCAGTTCTGGCAAGGGATGAAAGCCCCAACGGTTGCCCGCAAAGCCATCCACGTTTCCGCGCACGAGCGACCAGCGCAGCGGAGAACCGAAGGGAATATAGACATTTTCGGCCGTCAGGGCCGTTTCAGCCTCTGCCATCAGCCGGGCGCGCGCGGCCGGGTCCGTCTCGTCAAGTATCTGGGCCGCGATCACATCTGCCTCCTCGCTGCACAAGCCGCGGTCAAGCAGGCAATTGAACTGGTTGAGGAACCAGACCGGCGATGCATAGCGCGCAACCCTGTCCACCAGCACAAGGTCAGCCGAGGCGGAGTCTTCGGCGCGGACAAGTGCCACGCCTATGGTGGCCAGCTGGCGGGAGAGCTCGTTGAACAACAGGGCATGGCCCGGCTGCTCGCTGATGGCCATCGAAATGGTCAGGCCGTCCGCCGGATTTTCGGCGTCATTCGCAGCCCGCCAGGCCGCAACTCGACCTGCCGCAATTGCCCGCCGCGCCGCGATGTCGAGCCCTGTCCAGCGTTCGCCGACCAGCCCGGCATCCTCGGCAAGGCCGGGCGCAACCATCCGGGTGGTCGGAACCCAGCCGCCGATATTGAATGTGGCCGACAGCGCCGAACGGTCAATCGTCATCGAGATGGCTTCGCGCGTCTCGGGATTGGCAAGGATACCGCGGGCATTGCGCACCTGCAGGCCCAGCAGGCCGATAGCCGGGTCTACCCGCACCGTTCCGCGAGAAAGTGGGCCGGTATCGGCAAGGGGTAGCGAGGCAAGCCTGCCGCCCAGCACCACGTCCAGTTCGCCATTGTCGAACATTTCGACCGCTGTCGCCGGATCAAGTGCGCGCAAGTCGATCTCGCGGAAATAGCGCTGCCAGCCTTCCTCTTCGGGCAAACCGCGATCTGACGGTGGCTTCATGGCAAGAAGCGCCGCACCTTCGTCGTCGCGTACCAGGGCCATCGGACCGGTTTCGCCCTCGCCTGAGGAAAGCGCCAGTTCGGGTTGCGCCAACAGCAGCAGCAAGTCCGGCATCGGACTGGCAAGCCGGATCTCGATCACCCGACCGGCCATCGCACGAACATCGTCGATCGGGGACAAGTCGATGCCCAGCGAGGTGCCGCGAAGCTCCCGAATGGCCTGCTGCAAGGCCCGGCGAACGCTCTCCGCGGTCAACTCGCTGCCATCCGGCCAACTGCCTTCTCGCAGGCGGAAAACGAAAATCCGCCCTTCGGCGGTCACGTTCCAGCGGTCGGCCAGGGCCGGCACGACTTCGCCATCGCGATTGAGTGTGACGAGGCCTGACCGCAGCGCAGAGCGCACGTGCTGCCCACCCGAGGAAAGGCGGTTGCCCGAGGCGAACAGATTGGCCTCGCTATCGATGAAGCCGACGGCAAGCGTGCCTTCATTGCCACTGTCGCAACCAGCCAGGCCGAGTGAGGCGGCAAGAAGCAGGGTAAGGGAGGCGCGTGCAATCATGTGCCCGGCTTAAGCGGGGCAGCGCCCGCCTTCAACCGGAATGGAATCAGATCTTGCGCAACTTGTCTTTCGCAGGTCCGGAAACGGGTGCGGAAAAGCGATGCGGATTATCAAGCGGAGGCTTGGCTGCCTGGCCCACGGGCGCCCGGGCGCGCTTGGGATCGATCTCGTCGATGAAGGCGATTCCGAAGCGGTTGTCCTGTCGCCATGCGACAGAACCTTCCACCCAGCCTATGTTCCGCAACTCCACGGAAACCAGTTCGCCTCGCGCAACATCGACCGCACCTTCGGCCATCATGCCCCCGGCGGAGAGGTTGCGCACCTTCACGCGATATTCGTTGTCATTCCCGTTCACGCGCAGTTGTGCGAGCAGGAACAGGCTGTCGCGATTGACTTGGCGGGTATCGACATTGCTCATCGACGCTCACAATCCTCTGCTGGCGCCCTGCTCGGCAAGGCGCGCGGAAATCATGCGTGGTGACTGCCTCGGGCAGCCCTAACCATGCGTTAATCTGCAGATCGGGATTCCAAACTGTCCCAATGTGGATCAGTCGTCGCGCGAAACCTTTTCGCGGCGCTCATGCGCCTGCTGGGCTTCCACGGTCATGGTGGCGATGGGGCGGGCAATCAGCCGGTTGATGCCGATGGGGTCGCCGGTCACTTCGCACCAGCCGTACTCGCCTTCGTCGATGCGTCGCAGTGCGGAATCGATCTTGGCTATCAGCTTGCGCTGGCGGTCCCGCGTGCGCAGTTCGATGCCCCAATCGGTTTCCGAAGAAGCGCGATCATTGAGGTCGGGTTCGCGAATGGGCCCGCTCTGCAGGTTCTGCAAGGTGCCTTCCGAAGCCGCGAGGATCGACTTCTTCCATTCAAGCAGGAGGACTCTGAAATAATTGAGTTGCGCCTCGGACATGTACTCTTCGTCCTCACCGGGGGCATAATCCGCCGGCAGGGCTCGCTTGGCCTTGGCTAGCACGTCAATGTCGTCACGGGGGGCTGACGCCATTAGAAAAACACTCCGCATCCTGATCCAGCCCGGCCTGCCCTGCAATGCGCGGCGCCTGCCCTTTGCGGGTCTTCTAGGCGGCCAGCTTCAGGCCGGATTGGGCGGGCCTATAGTGGGCGCGCCATGGTCATACAAGCCGCAATTATGGTGAATGCCCAGAATGGTCGCGCTAGTGGCAACATGACGCTGAATGACAAATGCAAACGTCGTTAACCAATCCTTGACCATGTTCGTCAAAACCTTGGCCCATCGAAGCCCGCACTGACAGGGGATGGCGGGCAAACAAGGGGAAGACGATCATGGAACTTGCCAAGATCGAAACGTTTGCGAAGATCCAGCCGGCCGATCAGGCCAAGATGGACCTTGCCGTGGCGGAATGCCTGGCGGCTGCTGCCGACGGCGACGAGAACGCCTATTTCGACCTGGGGGTCATCTATTCCACAGGCAGCCACGGCGCGACGTGCGACCTCGTCGAGGCGCACAAGTGGTTCAACCTGGCCGCATCGCGCGGTCATGAGGAAGCGGCATGGTGCCGCGCCGACATTTCCGACGAGATGACTGCCCGCGAGATTGCCGAAGCCCAGCGCCGCGCCCGCGAATGGCTGGCTGCCGGCAAGAGCCGCGCCGCCTGAAACGACGCGCACCATGCCTCGCCCATCACCCCTTCCTGAAGGGTGAATGGCGGCTGATGTGCATACGGTCCATTTCCACGCCGCGCCTCTCGCGATCGAGGAAATCGGCCACGGCCTCCCGGAAGCCGGGATCGGTGATGAAATGCATCGAGGTGGTGGCGACAGGCTCATAGCCGCGGGCCAGCTTGTGGCCGCCCTGAGCCCCGGCTTCAACCCGCTTCAACCCGCGTTCGATGGCCGCATCGATCGCCTGGTAGTAACACAGTTCGAAATGCAGGAAGGGCTTGTCGACCATGCAGCCCCAGTACCTGCCATATAGCGCCTCTTCCCCGATGAAGTTGAGCGCTCCGGCGATGGGCATGCCGTCTTCGAAGGCCAGCACCAGCAGGATATCTTCCCCCATCCGCTCGCCCAGCAGGTCGAACGCCGCGCGGGTCAGGTAAGGTGTGCCCCATTTGCGTGCGCCGGTGTCCTGGTAGAACAGCCAGAAGGCATCCCAATGTTCGGGCCGTATATCCGCACCGGAGAGCTGCCTGATATCCACCCCATCCTGCGCGCCGGCGCGTTCCTTGCGGATCGCCTTGCGCTTGCGCGATGCCAGCGCAGCCAGGAAATAGTCGAAATCGTCATAATCGCGATTGGTCCAGTGGAACTGGATATCCTCCCGCCGCAGCCAGCCGGCCTCCTCGAAAAGGGCCTGCTGGCCAGGTTCGACGAAAGTGGCATGGGCGGATGAAAGGCCGCTCTTGATGCACAGGCTCTCGGCAGCCTTCAGCAGCGGCAGGGCGTACTTGTCATCGCTCAACAGCAGGCGCGGACCGGTGGCTGGCGTGAACGGCGCGGCGATCTGCAGCTTGGGATAATAGCTGACGCCTGCCCTCTGCCAGGCATCGGCCCAGGCATGGTCGAAAACATATTCGCCCTGGCTGTGATTCTTGGCATAGCTGGGCATGGCGGCCAGCAGCTTGCCTTCGCCATCCTCGATCACCAATGGCAGGCTTTGCCAGCCGGTCCCCTCGCCCACACTGCCCGAATCCTCCATCGCAGAGAGAAAGGCGTGGCGCATGAAGGGATTGCCTCCACCCGAAAGCGCATCCCACTGCGCCGCATCAAGCGATGCGACAGACGGAGCAAGGCGGGCTGTGAGTTCGGCTTCGGCCATCGCCTGCAAACTAACAATCGCGCGGGCCGATTGCGAGAGCCCTGACCTAAAGTCCGGCCCCTTCGGCAATCGGGGCATCGGCATGTTCGGCTGCCCGCTGGCGCAGGGCTGGGCTGTTCACCGTCCAGGTCAGCACCGGCAGCCCCCGCTTGCGCTGGCTGGCAGCAAAGCTGCTGGGCAGGTCGCGAATATCATAGGCAAGGAACTGCGCCCTTGCGCCCCACAGCGACAAATGTCGCTTCACCCGGCCGGAAAGGGTGCGGCTGTTCTCCTCCGTCACCACCAGTCCGCGCGCGATGTCGGGCGCCCTGGCAGCGAACCAGGCACCGACGCGCGGATCGAACGACATTACCGCCACCGGCCCCAGATAGCCTTCAAGGTCACGGCGCACGGCCTTGCAGAGAAGCGAGATGGATTGCCCCCGGTCGCTCTTGATCTCCAGGAGCAAAGGCACCTTGCCGGCCACTTGCTCCAATACATCGCGCAAGGTGGGGATGGTTTCGCAGCCTATCTTGCGAGGTACCTGTGTAACCTCACCGACGGTCATGCGATCCAGCCGGCCTTCGCGGGCCGCCAGTCGCTCCAGCGTGGCATCGTGGAACACCACCGCGCGCCCGTCCCCCGTGCGGCGGACATCGCATTCGATGCCAAGCCCGCGCTCGATCGCGGCGGCAAAGGCGGCAGGCGAATTTTCCGCCACCCCCTCGCCATGCAGGCCGCGATGGGCATAGGGCTGCGCAACCAGCCATGCGGCAACACCAGCCTCAGGGGCGGGTGCTTTCAGCTTGTCAATCAGCGCGAAGGGCAATGATGGCATCCACTTCCACGGCGGCGGCCAGCGGCAACACCGGCACCCCCACGGCACTGCGCGCATGGCGACCGGCCTCGCCGAAGACTTCGAACATCAGTTCCGAAGCGCCATTGGCTACCTTCGGCTGATCCGTGAAATCACCAGTTGAATTGACGAAAGCACCCAGCTTCACGACACGCTCCACCTTCTCCAGCAAACCTGCGGCCTTCAACTGGGCAAGGATCATCATGCCGCAGGCACGGGCCGCGGCCGTGCCATCTTCCAGCGAGACATCTTCGCCCAACCGCCCGGTGACCAGCGCGCCTTCGACAAAAGGCAACTGGCCGGAAACATGCGCCATGCCGTTGGCTACCACCACCGGGACATAGCTTGCCACCGGTGCTGCTGCCTCGGGGAGGGTGATGCCCAGTTCGGCAAGGCGGGCTTCGATGCTCATTTCTTTTCTCCGTGCAGGGTTTCCAGCAGCCATGGCAAGGCCACGTCCCACTGGTCTATCCGGGCATGTGCATGGCCTGCCTCATGGGCGCAAGGCACATGCGGGGCAATTGCCGGCTCGCCACAGAAATGCAGGCGACGGACATGCGGTACAACCTCCCCGGCGGACTGGTGATGCTGGGCGATGTCGTCGATGAAAACAGCCCGGCTCGGCTCATATTGGGCAATGATGCGCGCAAGCGCCCCGCCCTTGGGGCCCTGGTTGGTAAAGACGGGTGCCTCGATGCCGAATTCACGCAATTGCCGCGCGCGTGCCTCATTACGCTTGTCGACAAGGTTGGTCAGCACCACAACGTCCGCCTCACGCTGCAATTCGGCAATCGCCTCGATCGAGCCGGGAATGGCCGTCTGCCGCCCCATTTCGGTATCGAAGAACCCACCCAGCAGTTCCCAGACCTCATCCTCGGTCATCGCCTTGTCCGAATCGCGACGCTTCATCGACTGTAAGAAGGGATTGCCTTCCAGTTCGAACAGCACGCCATGCTCCTCGTCCAGCCAGTCGCGAAAATGGCGGACCATGTGCAGCAGCACTTCATCGCAATCGGTAACGACCAGCGGGCGGCTCATCGCTTCAGCAACTCCCTTGTCCTGACGAGTTCTTCGGGTGCCATATCCAGCGCATCGGCGGCCTGCATCAGGTCAGGCTCGTGCGCACATAGGAAATCGATCACCGCGCGGTGCGTTCCCGGCTCGCCGATGGCCGCGCGCAACCCGTCCGGGGTCAGGCCAGTCAGGTCCAGGAACCTTTGCGCACGGCGTTCCTCGCCCAGGATCCAGCCAAGGGCGCGCAAGGCAATGGCCGCAGCCTGCTGTGCCGTATCGTCCGAAGCGTTAGTGTTTGTCACAAATCCGATTCAAGGCTAAGTGTCGGGGCCAGACTTCCGAAGGGGGAACGGAGGCATTCGGGTAACGCAATGACCAAACGAATCCTCGTTGTCGAGGACAACGACCTGAACCGGAAACTTTTTTGCGACGTGCTGCAGGCCGGCGGTTTTGCGGTGGAACCTTGCGCGGATGGCAACCTGGCGCTTGAGCGCGCCCGAGGCTTCGCTCCCAACCTGGTGGTGATGGATATCCAGCTGCAGGACGTTTCCGGGCTGGACCTGATCGCCAGCATGAAGGGCGATGCGCTACTGCGCGAAGTGCCCGTGCTGGCCGTCACCGCCTACGCCGGCAAGGGAGACGAGGAACGGATTCGCGAAACGGGCGCTGCCGGATATCTGTCCAAGCCGGTATCCATCGGCCCGTTCATGGCTGCGGTGAAGGGGCTGATCGAAAAGGCGGCCTGAAGCGCTTTGACCACTTGCGATCAGTAGATGATCGTGAATTCCACCACGAAGGCGGCCAGTGTCACGAACAGGCCGACAATGAAGATGCGATAAGCATAGGACAGGTAACGGTATTTCCGGCGCTGCAGCACCTGCCCGTTCTGATAGATATCATGCAGCATGACCCGGAAGACATGGTCATCATGATGCAGCTGGTCGAGCACGCTCTGCATCCACTCATCCTCGTCCAGTTCGCTGAAATGCCCGAAGAACATCAGGTTTGGCCGCACACCTTCCGGGGCCTTGCCGACTGACGGGAGCACGGCCAGCACCGCGCACAGCGAACTGAGGAAGGCGAATACCGCAAGGATCGCCAGCGCATAGGGCAGGTCACCAGCCAGCGAGCGACTGACGGAGATGGAGAATACCAGGAAGGTGGCGCCCATCAGTATCGACGCCTTCTGGTCCGCCATCTGCGAAAGCATCAGCGAATTGACCTGCACCGTGCGCAGCATCTGCACGGCCTGCGGCGTGTAATTCGGCAACTGCGCCGTGTCCTGTACGGCGGACTTGCTGGCTGTTGATGGCTCCGACATGCTGCCCCCCAAGGCTTGCCCATGTGTGCATTGCCGGATAGCGGTTTGCAGCAATGCTTGACAAGCGGGCGAAAGAGCCGCTTTTCCGCCGCAATGTCTTGGCAGCAATTCGCTGCCCGCAACAGAAATGGAAAATCGCACATGGATCGCGCCGAAATCGACAGCTCCATCAAGTCACTGATCGAACCCTTCAACAAGAAGGGCGTGGCGATCACAGATGCCACCACCTTTGCCGGGGACCTGGAGTTCGACAGCCTGACGGTGATGGATTTCGTGGCCGCCATCGAGGACGAGTTCGACATCATCATCTCCATGAACCAGCAGGCCGAGATCGAGAATTATGGCCAGCTTGTGGATGCTGTCACCAAGCTGCAGGGCGAGTGACCGGAAAGATGAGCGAAACCGCAACCCGGGCCGGTGCCGCACCGGCAGAAGCCGAGCAGGACAAGGACCTGTTCTCCAAGTTCGACGACGTGATCGCCGTGCGCGAGGGCCTTTTGGCCAGCGGCGTGGAGGATCCCTTTTCGCTGGTGATGGAAAAGGTGCTCTCGCCGACGCGTGCGATCTGCAACGGGCGCGATACCATCCTGCTCGGAACCTACAACTACATGGGCATGACCTTCGATCCGGACGTGATCGAGGCCGGCAAGCAGGCACTGGACAACTTCGGCGCCGGCACCACCGGCAGCCGCGTGCTCAATGGCACCTACCAGGGCCACAAGGAGTGCGAGGAAGCGCTCAAGGAATTCTACGCCATGGATCATGCCATGGTGTTCTCGACCGGCTACCAGGCCAACCTGGGGATCATCTCGACGATCGCCGGCAAGGGCGACTACATCGTCCTCGACATCGATAGCCATGCCAGCATCTGGGATGGCTGCGCGATGGGCAATGCCGAAGTTGTGCCGTTCAAGCACAATGACATCGAGGCGATGGAAAAGCGCCTGCGGCGCATTCCCGAAGGCTCCGGCAAGCTTGTGGTGTTGGAAGGTGTCTACTCGATGCTGGGCGATATCGCCCCGCTCAAGGAGATGGTCGCCGTCGCCAAGAAGTACGGCGCGATGGTGCTTGTGGACGAGGCGCATTCGATGGGCTTCATCGGTGAGCATGGACGCGGTGTCGCCGAAGCGCAGGGCGTGATCGATGATGTCGACTTCATCATCGGCACCTTTTCCAAGAGCGTCGGGACGGTTGGCGGTTTTTGCGTCTCCAACCATCCCAAGTTCGAGATCATGCGGCTGGTCTGCCGCCCCTACGTCTTTACCGCCAGCCTGCCGCCAAGCGTGGTGGCCACCGCGGCAACCTCGATCCGCAAGCTGATGCATGGGTCCAACAAGCGCGCGCATCTGTGGGAGAATTCCAAGACGCTGCACAAGGGGCTGACCGAACTCGGCTTCCAGCTCGGCACCCGGCAACCCGAAAGCGCGATCCTTGCCGTCATCATGCCGGACCTGGAGCGCGGCGCCGCAATGTGGGAAGCGCTGCTGAAGGAAGGGCTCTACGTGAACCTCGCCCGTCCGCCGGCAACGCCTGCGAACATGACGCTACTGCGCTGTTCGCTGTGCGCCGAGCATTCCTCGGAACAGGTGCAGACGATCCTCGGCATGTTCGAGCGCGCCGGAAAGGCCGTGGGGATCATCTAAAGGGGGGGGGGGGGGACGTTGGGCTGAACATCCCCGCTATTCGGGGAAGCGTGCTCTCGTCCTGTTGGCCAGGGCTACCAACGACAGCATGAGCGGCACTTCTACCAGTACGCCAACCACTGTGGCGAGCGCCGCGCCACTGGTCAGCCCGAACAGGCCGATAGCGATCGCAACAGCCAGTTCGAAGAAATTTGAAGTTCCGATCAAGGCGCAAGGTGCGGCAATATTATGCGGCACCTTCCACGCCCAGGCTGCGGCATAGGCAACGGCAAAGATGCCATATGACTGGATGATGATCGGGATGGCGATCAGGACAATCAGGACCGGTTGCGAGACGATTGTCTCGGCCTGGAAAGCAAACAGCAGCACGACCGTGGCGAGAAGGCCGACAATGGAGAAGGGCTTGAGCCGCGCGGTATAGGCTTCCACCGCTGCGGCATTCCCGGCATGGCGCCCGACAATGGAGCGGCGGGTAACCCAGCCTGCGACAAGCGGGATCAGGACATACAGCACAACAGACAGCAAAAGCGTTTGCCATGGAACGCTGATATTCGTGACCCCCAGCAGCAGCGCCACGATGGGTGCGAATGCGAAGATCATGATGATGTCGTTCACAGACACCTGGACGAGGGTGTAGGCCGGATCTCCTTTTGTGAGTTGTGACCATACAAACACCATTGCCGTGCATGGTGCGGCACCAAGGAGGATCAGGCCTGCGATATACTGGCTGGCTTCTTCGGGTGCGATCAGACCCCTGTAGATCGTGTCGAAGAAGAGCACGGCAAGGCCCGCCATGGTGAAGGGCTTGACCAGCCAGTTCACCAGCACGGTGATGACAAGGCCGCGTGGCCTTGTCCCGATCTGGCGAAGGCTGGAGAAATCCACCCCAACCATCATCGGATAGATCATCGCCCAGATCAGCACCGCAACCACAAGGTTGACCGAGGCTACCTGCAGGTCTGCCAGCACGGAAAACATGTTCGGTGCCAGAAGGCCGAGAGTCACACCTGCGGCAATGGCAATGCCTACCCAGAGGGAAAGCCAGCGCTCAAACAGTGCCATCGGTCGCACCTTCCATGTCGCGGCCGATTGCCGTCAACGCATCGCGCCACTCTTTGGGGTCGAGTTTCTCTTCATCGAGTTTGAGCATCGCCTCGATCCGGCGGGCGAGGCGCTGATACGCGATCTCGAAATCCTCCAACCGCCCATCGTCGGTCGTGCCTGCCGGGTCGGGTATTCCCCAATGGGCTTGAACCGGATGGCCCGGCCAGATCGGGCATGTTTCCCCCTTCGCATTGTCGCATACTGTCAGCACACAGTGCAGAAAGGGGGCATCCAGGGCTGCAAATTCCGTCCAGCTCTTGGAGCGCAGGCCGCTTTTTTCGTGTCCTTTGGTCTCAAGCAGTTTGAGAGCCAACGGGTTCGGCTCCCCTCGGGGATGGCTTCCAGCGGAATAAGCAACAAAGCGCCCCTCCCCCAGCTTGTTGAGCAACGCCTCTGCAAGGATCGAACGGGCTGAATTGCCGGTGCACAGGAAAAGGACATTCTTGCTCACGAGCGGGCATCCTCCAGCGGGACGGAAGCCGGATCGCAACTCTCGCCTCCGCAACAGTTATCAGTCAGGAAATTGACCAGGCCCTGCATGGCGCTGAAGTTTGCCGAATAGATCAGACTGCGGCCTTCGCGCCTCTGTTCTACAAGACCTGCCTCTGCCAGCTGGGCGAGATGGAAGGAGAGCGAGGAATTGGGCACGCCCAACGCCTCTGCAATCTGGCCAGCGGGCAAGCCGCCCGGCCCGGCCTGCACGAGCAGGCGGAAAGCGGCGAGGCGATGCTCCTGCGCAAGGGCGGACAATGCAGAGAGTGCCTGATTCGTCCTCATTTCGAGAATTATCGAAAGATCGACCGGAAGGCGCAAGCAATATTTCGAGAATTATCGTATTAAAGCTGTTCGATGCTGGTCACATTGGCGCACGGGTCATCCGAGCCGCTTTGCTCGCGATCCATCTGCGCCAGCACCAGGAAACCGCCAACAACCAGCACGACGAACAGGCCGGTCAGCCAGCCCAGGTACTTGTCGATAAAGCCCTTTATCGGCGCGCCGAACACCTGGAACAGCACGCCCACCACCATGAAGATCAACCCGCGCCCGCCGATGCTGGCGAGAACGAAGGTCAGGAAATTCATGGAAATAAAGCCAGCCGTGATCGTCAGCAGCTTGAATGGAACCGGCGTGGTGCCCGCGATCAGGATCGCCTCCCAGTCATTCTCGCGCAGGTAGCAGGCAGCGACAGGGAATGCCTCGGCAAGACCCAGCACGTCGATCAGCCACACGCCGATCGCTTCGTAGAGGAAGTAGCCGATGGCATAGCCGAACATGCCGCCCAGCACGCTGAACGCAGTGCAGATGAAGGCAAACCGCAGCGCTTTCTTCGGCTCTGCAAGGCACATCAACCCCAGCAGCGGATGTGGCGGGATCGGGAAGAAGCTCGATTCGATGAAGGCGAAGAAGGCCAGCCAGCGCTCCGCATGGGGATGTGATGCCTTGTCCAGCGTCCAGTCATACAGCGCGCGCAGCCATTTCATTTCGCCAGATACTCCACCAAGGCCGGATTTCCGGGCGTTACGGCACAGCCCATGCCCATGCAAGCTCGATTAAATAACCTATTTGGCACTTTTATATTGACATTGTGACGCTGTTTGGTTAGAGAAGCGGAACATCGCGATAAAGCGAATCGACAAGGGCGGTCCCCGGGCAGGGTGCCGCCCTTTTTCGTGCCCGCACGACAAAGGGATCAGAGCGCAGGTCATGGCATCGAGAACCAAGATCAGGACAGAACAGAAGGACGGCGAAAAGCCGGGACTGGACCGCCACTGGCGCGGCCTGTTCCTCGACACGCTGGCCGAGACATCCAATGTCACTGCTGCCGCCCGCTCTGCCGGGGTCAGCCCCAGCCGCGCATACAAGGTCCGCCGCAGCGAGCCGGCCTTCCGCGCCAAATGGCAGGAGGCCCTCTTGGAAGGATACGAGCACCTGGAGATGGAGACCCTGCACCGCCTGCGCATGGGCGTGGATGCGGGCAAGGATGAAAGGAAGTTCGACATCGCCAATGCGCTGCGCCTGCTCACCCTGCACAGCCAGACGGTAGCGCATGAACGCGCCATCCGCTGCGAGGAGGACGAGGAGCAGGTTCTCGCCGAACTCAATGCCAAGATCGATGCGATGCGCGCGCGGGAAGCGCAGGTGCCGCCCCTGAAGCTGGTACATAAGGACAAGACGCATGGCTTCGACTGATCGGCTGGACTGGCTGCTTTGCGCCAGCGATGCCGACCGCGAAGCCCTGATCGCCTCGCTCGACCTGCCCCAGAAGCGCAAGCTGGCACGGCACTGGTCCTACTGGGCGCGCCCAGAACAACTGCCTCCCCCGGGGAACTGGCGTATCTGGCTGGCCTGTGCCGGACGCGGCTTCGGCAAGACGCGGGCAGGAGCGGAATGGGTGAACCAGATTGCCCGCAGCGACCGCACGGCCCGCATCGCGCTGGTCGGTTCCTCCATCGGGGAAGCGCGATCGGTGATGGTGGAAGGGGAAAGCGGCATCCTTGCCTGCGCATCGCCTTGCGCCCGCCCGCGGTTCGAGCCATCGCTCAAGCGCCTCACATGGCCCAACGGCGCGCAGGCACACCTCTATTCGGCGGCAGAGCCGGAAGGGCTGCGCGGCCCGCAGCACAGCCACGGCTGCGGGCCAGGCGCAGAAGGAGGTCTCAGTCAACGAAGCGCATGCCCTGACAGACATGCTGCGGCATACTGCAGTATCGGGAATGCAGGCCGCGCCCCCTGCAAATCCGGCGGATGGAGAGTGCTGGCTGGCTGCGCCCGGTGCAACTGGCGATTGGAGCAACCACGATGGCGACTTGGCCTGCATGCAGTCCGGCAACTGGTTGTTCGTCAGCCCGCGCGGTGGCATGGCAATTTTCGACGAAGCTGCGGGCCAACGGCTGCATTATCGCGATGGTTGGCAATCGGCCGCTCCCGTGGTCGATGCCGAAGGCGGCAGCACGATTGACACAGAAGCGCGCGCTGCAATCAGCGGGTTGATTGCGGCCCTGACATCAGCCGGCATATTGCCAGCCAATTGATCTCGGCCTCACGCCTTATCAAGGCTGGCAAGCGCTGTTCCATAGTGCCGTATGGCAACCCACAGAGCGATCAGGCCGGGTATGACGGCGACGAGCGAATACTGCACGCCAAGGCCCAGACTCCCGGTCGTTTCCGAAATCAGCCCGGCGGCAAACGGGCCGAAAGCGAGGCCGATCAACGTTGCCCCCAACAGGAATACCGCCGTGGCCGTACCCCGCATGCGCGGGCGAACGATTGATATGCTGGCCGCAGCACAAGCACCGAGCGCCGAAGATGTCACCAACTGTCCAAGGAAGTTGCAGACCAGGAACAGCGTGCTCGAGCTGGTGTTGTACCCCACCAACAGCAGCGGAACCGAAGCGAGCAGGGCGATGGCGGCAACCATGACGCGTCCGGCCTCAAACCGTGCGGCAAGGCGGTCAGCCAGCCAGCCACCCATGATGACCCCGAGGAATCCTCCCAGAGCATTTGGCGCTCCAACAAGCCAGCCGAGATCTGTCTTTGAGAAGCCGAATGTCCGCTCGGCATAGGGTGCTGCCCAGTAGGTGATCGAATAGCCAATGTAGCAATCGGCCGCATAAAGAAGAACAATTGCGACAAAGGCCGGGGCCTTCCAGGTCATCGCGAAGGTCTCTGCATCATTCGCCTTGAGGGCACACGCCCAGCTGAAGACAGCGTAGTAGCCGATCGCAACGAACCAGAACTGCTGGCTGTTGCCGAACAAATGCGTTCCAAGCATTGCAAGAGCAGCAAGGATGAGCGCACCGGCAAGATTGATTGCGAGCGCCTTTGGCCCCCTGCGCGCAGCACCAAGCATCGTGAGTGGTGGAACGATCTGCAGGACTTCGGACACGAAATCGCGCCAGGCATTGGGATTGTTGCCCGTCGGGCGCCCTTCGGTCACACCACGCACAGGTTCCCGCAAGGACAGCACCCAAAGCGCCAGAACAAGGCCGGGAAGCCCGACGATGACGAACGCCGCTTGCCAGCCGACAAGGCCCAGCGGCCCTCCCGCAGGATAGGCACCGTTCCAGGCCTCGACAATCGTCCCGCCAATCAGGAGCGACAATCCGCTGCCAACGAACAATCCTGCCGAGTAGATGGAGAGGGCAGTCGCCCTGACCCGCTTGGGAAACCAGTCGGCAATCAGTGAGTAGGCACTGGGATTGGCGCTGGCCTCCCCCACTCCGACACCGATACGCGCCACGGTCAGCGTGGTCATGTTGCGCGAAAAACCGGATAACACGGTCATGCATGACCAGAGGGCCAAGCCGATGCTCAGCAAGCGAAGCCTGAACCAACCATCTGCCAAGCGGCCAAGCGGTATTCCGAAAAGTGCGTAGAAGATGGCAAAGGCAGTGCCGTAAAGAAAACCCAGCTGAGCATCGTCGACGCCGAGGTCAGCCTTAATATCGTTGGCCAGAATGGAGAGTATCTGACGGTCTACGAAATTGACCAGATAGACCAGGAACAGCACCCCAAGGGCATACCAGCTGTAAGCCGGCACCTTTTGTTCCTCGGCCTTTTCCTCCCCCCCGATTTCCATCACCCAGCTCCCGGATCAGCCTTGTATTGTGTCTTGTCGCGCAACCCTGCTTCGGCAAAGCCTTTCTGGCGCAAGCGGCAACTGTCGCACAAGCCGCACGCCATTCCCTCCGGCGTCGGGTCATAGCACGACCAGCTCATCGCGGGATCAAGCCCAAGCCTGTCAGCCTCCTGGGCAATCCGGGCCTTTCCCCAAAATTGCAGTGGCGCATGGATCGTGAAAGGCTTGCCTTCTACACCGTCTCGCGTAGCCAGCCGCGCCGTTTCCTGGAAGCTGGCAATGAAGTCGGGGCGACAATCAGGATAACCCGAATAATCGAGCGCATTCACGCCGATGAAGATATCGTGCGAGCCGATCGCCTCCGCCCAAGCTAGGGTAAGTGAGAGGAACACCAGATTGCGAGCCGGAACATAGGTGACAGGAATACCTTCGGTCACACCGTCCTTGGGCACGTCAATGTCATCGGTGAGTGCTGAACCACCGAACTGGCTCAGGTCGAGCGGCAACACAACATGGCGCTCTGCATCCAGCTTGCGAGCAATCACACTGGCCGATTCCAGCTCACGTCGATGGCGCTGGTTATAGTCAATGGTAAGGGCATTGATGGCAAAGCCCTGCTCGCGCGCAATGGCTCCGGCGACCATCGAATCGAGCCCGCCGGACAAGAGGATCACTGCCTTGCGCGGTTCACTTGCCATGAGAGATGGCTAGGCAGCTGATGCCGGATGGGCAAGTGGCCTGCTGAAAAATTGCTTCAGCAGCCGCCTGTGCGGCGCGCTTCACCTTCAAGCGAGAACGGCTTGCCGTCGTGAATACCCTGGCTGCGGATCTGAACCAAGCCATTGCCTTCCCGGCGAATCGTGGTCCGACCATAGCCATTGCCACGGCAAGTATACTGGACCGTCACCTCATCCGCTTCATCCTGGACGACATAGCGTGAGCATCCGGGCTGGCTGTGTCGCAATTGGATCAATTCCCGACCGGTCCGCACACAGATGGACATGGCGCCCCCATCACCGCGCAGGCGCAGGTCCCAATTGCCCGGTGTCAGCCTGTCAAGCATCGCCAGTTCAGGGGCCTGGGCAGAAGCCGGCATGGCCACGACAAGAATGGCCACCACCAGCGATGCCAGTCGCAACTTCCTTTCCTTGTCCAAGCCCGCCTCCTGATGAAATTATACGAGTAGTCTACCACGCCCCAGATGAACGGCCAATTGACTTATAGCTGCGACGAACCGAGTTCGCCCCACATCAGTCCTGAATCGGAAACTGCTTGGAGCAGAATGCGCAATCCACCATTATGATCCCGTTTTCATCCGCCATTTCGCGCCTGTCTTCTTTCGGAAAGCGCGAGATCACGTCCTCGAAGTGCGCCACCGTACAGCGACATCCGCGCACCAGTTGCGGGCCCGGCACCACCCTGATTTCTTCCTCTTCATGGTAAAGGCGCCAGACGAGTTGTTCCAATGACAATCCCTGTTCGATAATTTCATCGTCGGTCAGGCTTTCCGCCAGGATCGACACGTGCTCCCATTGAGGATGGTCTAGCTGGGCGTGAAGACGCTCGCGTCCCTCCTCGCCTTCGGGAAGGTGCTGCACCAGCATGCCACCGGCAATACTCCCGGATGCTCCGGACTTTCCCGCAGTATGGATGAAGGTGGGAACCTGCTCGCTCTGGGCGAAATAGCTTTCGACCGCGTCGGTAAGGGATTCACCTTCAAGCGGAACCACGCCCTGGTATCGCTGGCCGGTTTTCGCGATGTCAAAGGTGATAGCAAGGTACCCGGTACCGAAAAGGTCCTTCAGCACGGGATCTGAACCCAGCTTGTCGAACTCGGCCGGGTCATGGTCGAGATAGCCGCGCAATTCTCCATTGCGATAATCGCAGACCAGGAGGCTGATCACGGCCCCTTGTGCCTGGGCCTGCATGGTGAGCTGGTCATCCTGCTCTTTCAGCAGCCCGCCCATGAGCGTTGTCAGAACGAGCGCCTCCGAAAGGACGTGCTTGATCGCGGGCGGATAGTCATGCGCTGCCAGGATCTCATCGAGCACCGGACCAAGCCGCACAACCCGACCGCGACAATCGCGGGCGGGGATGGTGAATGTCAGGAGCTTGTCGAAGCCGGTGTGCGGCTGCGTGGATTCGGGTTCTGCCATAGGCTGGATATGGGGCCTGGGCGGCGAGAAGTTAAGGCGTTGCCGCAGCAAGCATCCCGAAACACCACAACAACACCGATTTCTGCGCGTGAATGCGGTTCTCCGCCTCGTCGAATACCACCGACTGCGGCCCCTCGAACACGTCCTCGGTCACCTCTTCACCGACATGGGCCGGCAGGCAATGCAGGAATTTGGCATCAGGCTTTGCCTTGGCCATGAGGCGGGCATCCACCTGGAACGGCGCAAGCTCTGCCAGCTTCTGTTCGGCATGTTCCTGGCCCATCGATATCCAGGTGTCGGTTACGACGACATCCGCATCTTGCGCTGCTTGCGCAGCATCATGGGTCACGGTAATGGCGGAGCCCGCAGCGCGTGCCGCATCGATATAGAGCGGATCCGGCACATAGCCTTGCGGTGTCCCGATCGCCATATCGAACTTGAGCAGCCCTGCGGCCTCAACGAGTGAGTTCATCACGTTGTTGCAATCGCCCAACCAGGCAAGCTTCAGGCCGGGCAGCGACTTGCCGTGCTCCACAATCGTCAGCAGATCGGCCACGATCTGGCAGGGATGAGAGCGGTCAGTCAGCCCGTTTATGACCGGGACACCGGCGTATCTTGCCATTTCCTCGACCTTGGCGTGATCATCCGTGCGCACCATGATCGCATCAGCCATGCGACCAAGTACGCGCGCTGTATCAGCCACGGTTTCGCCGCGCCCAAGCTGCGAAGTGCCGGAATCAAGGATCAGCGGCGTGCCTCCCAATTGGCGGATGGCAATGTCGAAACTGACCCGCGTTCGCGTCGAATTCTTCTCGAACACCATCGCCAGCACGCGGCCGGCAAGCGGCGCGTCCGCATCTGTCTGCCCCTTGGGCCAGTCCCTGCGAGCTTCCTTGCGCTCGATCGCGTCGTGAATCATGGCTGCCAGTGCGTTGCCACCGGCATCGCCGAGGTCGAGGAAATGGCGATAGGTCATCAGCTTCCCCCGTCAGGATCGAAATCTGCCGCTCCGGCAGAAAGCTTGTCGAAGAATTCGTCCATTTCCGCGTCGCCGATCACCAGCGGCGGCAGCAAGCGCAGGGTTCCATCCCCGGCAGCCACGGTCAGCAACTGGTGGTTGTCACGCAGGTGTACCATGAACGGGCGCGGTTCGCCCTTCATCTTCAGGCCCAGCATCAAACCAAGCCCGCGCACCTCCTCGAACAGATCCGGGTAATTGCCGATGAACTGTTCCAGGCGAGAACGCAGGCGCTCTCCCTTGGCGCGCACTTCGGCAAGGAATTCCTCATTCGCCACGGCATCCATCACCGCATTGCCGGCAGCCATCGCCAAGGGGTTGCCGCCATAGGTGGAACCGTGCGTGCCGAATGTCATGCCGCGCGCCGCCTTTTCCGTTGCAAGGCACGCCCCCAGGGGGAAACCACCCCCGATGCCCTTGGCAGTGGCGAGGATATCCGGCTCGATGCCGTACTGTTCATAGGCATACATGGTGCCGGTGCGAGCAACGCCGGTCTGCACTTCGTCGAACACCAGCATCAAGTCGTTTTCATCCGCCAGCTGGCGCAG
Source organism: Alphaproteobacteria bacterium (assembly GCA_030424845.1). Classification (GTDB taxonomy): domain Bacteria; phylum Pseudomonadota; class Alphaproteobacteria; order Sphingomonadales; family Sphingomonadaceae; genus Alteraurantiacibacter. The sequence continues at coordinate 279,061 of JAUHWC010000002.1, forward strand.
GCCCTTGATGAATTCCTGTGTGCCCACACGAATACCACCTTCACCCTGGACCGGCTCGACAAGGAAGCTGGCCGTGTTCGGACCGATGGCAGCCTTTGCCGCCTCCAGGTCGTTGAATTCCACATACTTGAAACCAGGCAGCAGTGGGCTGAAGCCCTGGTGCATCTTGACCTGGCTCGATGCGCTGATGGTGGCCATCGTGCGGCCATGGAAGGCATTGTTGAAGGTGATCAGTTCGAATCGATTCGCATCGCCGCCTTCGCTCTGGTGATAGGCGCGCGCTGTCTTGATAGCGGCCTCGACCGCCTCCGCACCCGAGTTGGTGAAGAACACCGTATCGGCGAAAGTGGCATCGACCAGGCGCTGCGCGAGTTCCTCACCCTGCGGGCTTCCATACAGGTTGGAGACATGCATCAGCGTTTCGGCCTGGCGCTGGATGGCGCCGATCAGGCCGGGGTGCGAATGACCCAGAAGGTTCACGGCAATGCCGGATGCAAAATCGAGATAGCGCGTGCCGTCTTCCGAAATCAGATGGCAATGTTCGCCCTTCACGGGACGTACTCCGCACCGGGGATAGACCGGCATCAGCGGGGTGATAGTCATGGATGAATTCCTTCGAATCGATATCTGAAACGACAAATGGCGGCCATTGGGCCGCCGCGTCATGCAATCCATCTATGATGGGGGCGGCGGCCGGTCAAACCCGGCCGCCGATCCTGCGAAATACCGTCAGGGCTTAACCCTGCGCCGGCACCAGGTTGACAGCCGAGTACTTGCCTCGTCGGTCCACTTCGAGATCGAATTCGAAGCGGTCACCTTCGTTGATGCCCTGCAGGCCAGACCTTTCGACCGCGCTGATATGGACGAAGGCATCTTCCTTTCCATCGTCGCGCGTTATGAAGCCGAAGCCCTTGATATTATTGAAGAACTTTACGGTTCCTACAGCCTTCTCGCCAGTCAGCTCACGTTGGGGCGCGCGTTCCGGTACAGCGATCACATCGCCCACGACCTGCAAATCGGCAGCGGAAACCTTGCCACCGCGATCCACGAGATTGAACTGCAACTCCTGCCCTTCGGCAAGACCCTGAAGGCCAGCACGCTCCACCTGGCTGATGTGGACAAACACGTCCTCGCCGCCTTCATCGCGCTGGATGAAGCCGAAGCCCTTCTGGGCGTTGAAGAACTTGACCTTGCCCTGACCGGTGCCAACCACCTGTGCCGGCATGCCGCCGCCACGCGGGCCACCACCGCCGCCGCGATTGCCGCCAAAGCCGCCGCCGCGATTGCCACCGCCGAAACGGTCTCCACCGCCGCCACCGAAGCGGTCTCCACCGCCGCCGCCGCGCCAATCATCACCGCCGCCGCGCCAGTCGCTGCCGCCCATCGGCGGAGGTCCGCCATCCTGGAACGGATCGTATCCGTCTTCCCCGAAACTGTCCCGCTTGTCGCGCCCCCGGCCGCGACGACCTTTGTCGTAACCCATGTACTCAGTAAACCTTCAATCCCGTCCTCTTCATTCACTGGCCAGCACGGACGAAACACCCGACCAGTGGAAGCGAAAGACCTGCCCACCACTTCTGATCGAGCCTTATACCTTAGTTGGAGCCGACACGCGAACACTTTAAGATTGCCGGCGGATGACGGCCTTCAAGGTGTCGTCTGGATGCACCTGCGGTTGCATCGGGCTTGCGTCATTGCCACATGACGGTGCAGTTACATGCGGTGAGGGATACATCGCGCCGACCGGATGTGCAGACCCGCCCGTCGGCAACAGGAGTAGAGCAGATGAGCGATTTCCGGCAGTTGTCCGATTCCTTCTGGGCGAGCCCGCAGATCACGACCGAGGACGTGGCCGAGGCCGCTGAGCGGGGCTTCACCCTGATCGTGAACAACCGCCCGGAGGGCGAGAGCGAAGACCAGACACCGGGCGATGCGATTGCTGCGGCTGCCAAGGCTGCCGGGCTGGATTACGTTTCCATCCCGATCACCCATGCCGGCTTCAGCGAGGCGCAGGTTGCACAGCTGGCCGAAGCCCTTGATGCAAGCGATGGTCCGGTGCTCGGTTATTGTCGTTCCGGTACCCGGTCCACCTTGCTGTGGTCATTGGTGCAGACTAGCCTTGGTGCCGAGCCGGAGGAGATTTCGGCCGCCGCAGCACAGGCAGGCTATGATGTCTCGCCCGTGCGCCCGGCAATGGACATCTACGCAGCTCGCGCCGCTTCCTGACAGGCCGTGGCAGGGTCTCCGGTCGTCCTTGCCGCCATCCTCCTGGCTGTTGCCGGGCTTGTGCTCATGGCTTCACGCCTTGGATATGCACCGCGGCAAGAACTGCCGGGTGAGGAGGATCTCGGTCTCTTGCTTGAGGGATTGCCCTGTGGCTTCACCGCCTCCGCCACCCTGGATTCGAAGGAGTCGGGGTGCGTTCTGGCAGCTGACCAGCGCGGTCGGATCGCACTCGTAGCACCGCACGGAGCGCACCATCTGGCCCGCTTGCTGGGACCGGCATCGCATGTCGCCCTTGACGGTACTGCCTTGCATGTTCGCGACGGCAGGGTGGCAGGGTTCTTTGATCTCGGGGCCGACCAGGACGTTTGGCTGGAGAGGCTCAGAAGTGCAGGCCTGCAAGTGTGACGGCGTTCGATCCCCTTCCCTATGCAATTCCGGCTTTTGTAGCACTCATTGCGCTGGAGATCCTGTGGGCGCGGCGCAGGAGTAATTTGCGGGCCTATGAAGCCCGCGACACAGCCGTTTCGCTGGCCCTTGGGGTTGGTAGCATAATCGCCGGCGCATTGGCCGCGGTAGTAACAGTGCCGATGCTCGTTGCAGCCCATGACGTTTCGCCTTTGGGCTTCGGCTGGGCATGGTGGGTATGGCCGCTGTGCTTTGTGGCAGATGACCTCGCCTATTACTGGTTCCACCGCAGCGCCCATCGCGTGCGCTGGTTCTGGGCATCGCACGTCAACCATCATTCCAGCCAGCACTACAATCTTTCCACCGCGTTGCGGCAGACCTGGACCGGGTTCATAGCGCTGTCTTTCATCTTCCGCCTGCCGCTGGCACTGGCAGGGTTCGAGCCCGGCATGGTGCTTACATGCGCGGCGTTCAACCTGATCTACCAGTTCTGGATCCACACCGAAGCAGTCGGGCGCATGCCACGCTGGTTCGAAGCGGTGATGAACACGCCTTCGCATCACCGGGTTCATCCTGCGGTCAACGGTCGCTACCTTGATCGCAACTACGCGGGCACCTTCATCATCTGGGACAGGATGTTCGGCACCTTCGAACCGGAGTCCGATGATGTGCCGATCCGCTACGGGATCGTGAACCAGCTTGGCAGTTTCAACCTGTTGAAGGCCGTGTTCCATGAATGGATCGCGATCGGCCGCGATGTCTGGTCCGCCCCGTGGCGACACAAGGCATCCTATATCTGGCGGGAACCCGGTTGGACGCATGACGGCAGCCGCGAGACATCGGACATGATCCGGGCGCGTACCAGCCCGGACAGGGGTGCCGGGGAAGACGGAAAGTCCCGCTGATTTTTCGAGTTGGATAACCAATGGCCATGGGCGATGCCCCGGCCTTGGAGTGCAGCTTCAGGCGGTTGGAGGCAAACGAGCTCCCAGTCGGCTGGCTACTGCCGCAAGGGTTGCGTGCGAGCCACCTTGATGGCTGTTGGACTCGCTCGCCAGGAGTGTGCGGGCCGTTGCCGGCATCGCAGGCTATGCGGCACCCTTGATCACGAACTGCGCGAACGGGGCGATCCCCAGTTGCTTTGACGCAGCCTTTGCGCAGGGGGAGTGCGGCTTCGCCTTCGGATTGCGCGCGGGACGCACATGGAAAAAGGGCCGGAGGTTTCCCCCCGGCCCCTTTCTTTCACCTTGCGGCGGGTTTGGCTTAGTTGCCCGAGCCCGGACCGTAGGTGATTTCCACGCGGCGGTTCTGCAGTTCGCGGACACCGTCAGCGGTTTCAACACGCGGCATGCTTTCGCCGAATGCTTCGCTGGAGATGCGTGCAGCAGGAATGCCACGATCCGTCAGGTAACCCTGGACTTCGGCGTTACGACGCTCGGACAGGCCGACGTTGTAGGTTGCCGAACCCGAACGGTCAGCGTGACCGGCCAGCATGATCGCAGCGGTGCCGCAATCGCCATAGGCGGTGATGGCCGAATCGAGAACCGTTGCTGCCTCAGGCGTGATGTCCGACTGATCCCAGTCGAAGAACACGATGTACGGGCCTTCGTTGCACGGGCGCGCAACCGGTGCCGGCGGAGGCGGCGGAGGCGGCGGAGGCGGCGGAGGCGGCGGAGGCGGCGGGGGCGGCGGGGGCGGCGGGGGCGGCGGAGCCGGCTCTTCACCACCGAAGTTCAGGATCAGGCTGATCAGCGCAGAATGCGTGTTCAGGTCGAAGGACGTTGCACGACCTTCGGTATCCGTCGCGGTGAACGTATTGGTGTTCATGTACTTGTACTTGAGACCAATATCGAAGTTCTCGCTTGCCGGGATGCGCAGAGCGGCAATGCCCTGCCAAGCCCAGTTGTGGTCGTTCGAATCGATGTAGCCGGGGCCGGTCGAAGCGATTGCAGCTTCACCGCTCCACCACACGTGGCCGAAACCACCGCCGACCGAGAAGCCGATGCCATCGTCACCGCCGAAATCGAGCAACGCGTTGGCCATGACCGAGGTCAGGCGGTTTTCACCACTGGCTGCAAAGCTGCCCGTGCGAAGAACGTTGTTGAAATCGGCAACGGAATCACCGGGAATGCCGATCACCGGCGAGGTGATCTGTTCCGGGTTGAATTCCTTGTAGGAGCCTTCCAGCTCGGTGCGGATCATACCGAAGTCATAACCCAGGACACCGGCGATTTCCCAACCGGTTTCGTTTTCGGTCAGAACGGTCGTCGGAGCACCGGCGACGGATGATTCATATTCGTCCGGGAAGACGACACCGGCATCGACGCCGAAGTATCCCTCTCCGTCCCGGGCCATCGCGGGCGCCGCAATCGCGGTTGCCGCAACACCAAGGCCCAGCGCAATCTTTCGCATGTTTAAATTCCCCTTTGAACCTGCATCGGCCGCCATAATTGCAGCTGTAATCTCTGGCAACCGCAAGTTGCGTCCGATACATTATGGAAGCGAAACAACGGGTCGCGTTTCACACAGGCTTGAAAGCACTCAAAGCGTTTCAGGTTCCTGAAAATCCGCATTTTACCGCGTATTTTGAATATTTCGGAGCAGCTTCGCGTGCTGTTGTTGTAATTTTGTAACAGGTCACGCCGCATTGCGCCATATGGCGGCAAACGAGGCTCCCCGCAGCTTCTTCCAGGCAAACTTGCGCAACTTCAGGCGCTTTGCCGACCTAGAGTGCGAGTTCCCCCGTTTCCCCTGTCCGAATCCGTACTGCCTCGGGCAAGTCCAGAACGAAGATCTTGCCGTCTCCGATCGTATCGGTGCTGGCCGCGCTGCGGATCGTTTCCACCACGCGCGGGGCCATTTCGTCGCTGGTGGCGACTTCCAGGCGCACCTTGGGGAGCATGTTCACGGCATATTCCGCACCGCGATAGATTTCCGTCTGCCCCTTCTGGCGGCCGAAGCCCTTAGCCTCGCTGGCAGTCAGGCCAGCCACGCCAATGCCCGACAGGGCCTCACGCACTTCCTCGAGCTTGTGCGGCTTGATCACCGCAATAACCATCTTCATCGCATCTCCCCTTCGGATCACGAACGGGCCGGCGGGCCCGATAGGTGCAGGCCCTATAATGAACGGCCATTCGCCGGAGGCAACAAAAAAGGGCCGGAGCGGCTGGCTCCGGCCCATAGTTTGTACGTTCGCAGGAGGAACGAAGTGAGGCGGGGGTGGGGGGAGAGGAGGAGAAGGCCCACCCCCGCCAAACTGGTGTTGGTCAGTTCTGGTTGGCGAGGCCCGGGTAGGCTTCGACACCGATTTCGTGGATGTCGAGGCCAGCGGTCTCCACCTCGGCCGACGGACGCAGTCCGATGGTGGCCTTGAGGATGAACCAGACGATACCCGAGGCAACCGATACCCAGACCATGGTCAGGAGCACGCCAACCAGCTGGCCGACGAAGGTTGCATCACCCGTCCACGGCACGATCAGCGTGCCCCAGATACCGGCGACCAGGTGGACCGGGATGGCGCCAACCACGTCGTCGATCTTCAGCTTGTCGAGGATCGGGACGAAGATGACCGGCAGCAGGCCGCCGACGGCACCGATGATGATCGAGTGGCCAACCGTGGGAGCCAGCGGCTCGGCGGTGATGGCAACCAGGCCAGCCAGGGCGCCGTTGAGGGCCATGGTCACGTCAGCCTTGCCGTAGCGCAGCTGGGTGGCGATGATTGCGACAACCACACCGGCAGCAGCTGCCATGTTGGTGTTCACGAAGATCTTCGACACGTCCGACACGTCGCCAACCGTACCCATCGCCAGCTGCGATGCGCCGTTGAAGCCGAACCAGCCGAGCCACAGGATGAAGGTACCCAGGGTAGCGAGCGGAATGTTCGTGCCCGGGAAGACGTTGATCGAACCGTCGGCGCCGTAGCGGCCAAGGCGCGGACCCAGGATCAGGGCACCGACCAGCGCTGCCCAGCCACCGGTGGAGTGCACCAGGGTGGAGCCGGCAAAGTCGGAGAAGCCCCAGGCTGCGTCGAGGTAGCCGCCGCCCCATTCCCAGCTCACCACGACCGGGTAGATGATGCCGGTCAGCACGGTGACGAAGATGAAGAACGGAACGATCTTGATGCGTTCAGCCAGCGTGCCCGAAACGATCGAGGCGGTGGTGGCGCAGAAGACCATCTGGAAGAACCAGTCCGAAGCAACCGAATAGCCGGTTTCGAGGTCGGCTTCGCCAACGCCCTGCATCGGGTAGATCGTGCCGGCCATGCCGAACAGGCCGGGGCCGTCGAAGCCGGGATAGGCGATGTTGTAGCCGATGACCCAGAACATCAGGCCGGCAATCGAATAGAGGCCGATGTTCTTGAGGCACTGGGTGGAAGTGTTCTTGGCGCGGACAAGGCCAGCTTCGAGCATGGCGAAGCCGGCGGCCATCCACATGACCAGGAAGCCGCCCATCAGGAAGAGCAGCGTGTTGAGGATGTAGGCCGTGCCGCCACCGACCGCGTCAGCCGCGGCCTCCTGGGCAAACGCCGGCGAGGCGATGGCGGTAGCCGCAAGGGCGGGCACGCCGTATTTGATAATGTTCTTCATCTCAGTGATGTCCCCTGCTTACAGCGCGGTTTCGTCGGTCTCGCCGGTGCGGATCCGCGTCGTCGACATGAGGTCGAGAACGAAGATCTTGCCGTCGCCGATACTTTCCGTGCTGGCGGTTTGCTGGATGGTTTCGACGACCTTGGGCATGAGCTCGTCGCTGACCGCGATTTCGAGCTTCACCTTCGGGAGCATGTTCACCGAATATTCGGCACCGCGATAAATCTCGGTCTGTCCCTTTTGCCGGCCGAAGCCCTTGACTTCGGACACGGTCATGCCCGCCACGCCGAGCGCGCCGAGTGCTTCACGCACTTCGTCGAGCTTGAATGGTTTGATAATGGCGATGATGAATTTCATCACTGACCCCTATTGCTTACCGGTGACGATCCCGGCCACGGAAAGGCAATGCAAAGGCCGTGCCAAAACCGAAATAGAGGGGTTTGCCTGTTGTTAAGGACCAATCCGGCTCCCGATGCTGCAATTGCGAGCCTGAATCTTGTGCAGCTGCTCAATAATTAGGCACGCAACTCCAGCTCTGCCCTTACCGGCAGGTGGTCCGATGCGCTGACGGCCAGCGCGCTGTGGTGCACTTCGGCCTTGTGGCAATGCCAGTGCGGGGTGTGCACGATACGGTCGAGCCCCGCGAGCGGGCGGCTGCCGGGAAAGGACAGGCCGTGCTTGAGCACGCGCCAGCCTTCACCGAAGGCGCGCAGCGCGCCGCCGTGCGGGGACCATTCGTTGAGGTCGCCCATGATCACGGCGGGGCCATTGCCGTGCCGCATCACCGCGCAAACGGTTTCGATCTGCTTGCGCCGCAGGAGGCCGGACAGGTCGAGGTGCATCGCCACCACGTCGAACTCACGGCCCTGCTTGCTGAAGCGGGCATGCACGGCCCCGCGCGGTTCTAGCGATGGCAGGTGGATCGGGGCGGCATCGACAATCTCGATATGCTTGCGCACGAGCACGCTGTTGCCGTGCCAGCCCATCGACCGCGGACGCATCCGCAGCGGCACGATCTGGTACTCGGCCTCGTCGATCATCCCGCGCGGCAGCACCGAAGCGCGCGCGCCGAAACGGCGATCCGTCTCCTGCAAGGCGATGACATCGGCATCGACCTCGTGGATCACGCGGATGATCCTGTCTGCATCGCGCTTGCCGTCAAGGCCAACGCCCTTGTGGATGTTGTAGCTGGCAAAGGTGAGGCGCATTTGCGTGTCTCAGTTCCCTGCTTCGGGCCTCTCGCCCGGCATCACACCTTCTATATAGCGGTCCGTGGCGCGCGCCGGCAGGCCGTCTATGCTCTGCCTGCGCCGCTTGTACTTGCCGGCCCATTCCCGGGGATCGGCCTGCGCGTGATGCTTCACCAGCGTCAGCCGTTCCTGCTCCAGGCTCATCAGCGGCACGCCATAACCGCAGCTGGTCTGCACGCTGTCCACTGCAATATCGAAGATCTGCCGCGTGCCGGGCAGCAGGGTGAAATGCGCGGCCAGTTCGTCCCACCCGCTTTCCCACGGCAGCACAGGCTGCCCGCGCCCATAGATGCGCAGGATTTGCGCGGGCTGGCGGAAGTTGCAGAACATCAGCGTGATGCGCCCGTCCGCCAGCAGGTGGGCGTTGGTCTCGTTGCCCGAACCGCCAAGGTCGAGATAGGCAACCCGCGTGGGCGACAGGACGCGGAAGGCATCGTAGCCCTTGGGGCTGAGGTTGATTCGCGAGCCTTCGGCAGCGGTCGCCACGAAGAACACCGGCTGCGCGGCGATCATCGCCTCGTGCTTGCCATCCAGCTGCTCGAAGAATTCGGCCATGGGCGTTACCTATGGCGCGAGGTACCGGTTGTCACCGCTCTTTCGTGGCCGAGAATGTGAGGTCGGGGTTCTTTTCCGCCTGGTAGTTCACGTCCCACGGGCTCTTGGCCATGAACACGAGGTCTCCGTCGCGGTCCTTCGCAAGGTTGGCGCGGTTGAATTCCTCGAAGCTGCGGATGGCGGCGTCGCTTCCCTTGATCCAGCGCGCCGTGGCGAAGGGAGACGGCTCCAGCCGCGCGCCCACCTTGTATTCCGCCTCGAGCCGCGAAATCAGCACTTCGAGCTGCAGCTGGCCAACCACGCCGATGATCCACTGCGCGCCGATTTCCGGATAGAACACCTGGATCACGCCTTCTTCGGACAGGTCATCCAGCGCCTTGCGCAATTGCTTGGTCTTGGTCGGATCCTCCAGCGCGATGCGGCGCAGGATTTCCGGCGCGAAATTGGGCAGTCCGGTGAAGCGGACCTGGTTCTTCTCGCTGAGGGTGTCCCCAACGCGCAATGTGCCGTGGTTGGGAATGCCGATGATGTCGCCGGCCTCTGCGGTATCGGCAATCTCGCGGTCCTGCGCGAAGAACAGGATCGGCGAATGGATGGCGATCGGCTTGCCCAGACCCGATGGCGTCAGCTTCATGCCGCGTTTGAAGGTGCCCGATACCTGCCGCATGAAGGCGATGCGGTCGCGGTGGTTCGGGTCCATGTTGGCCTGCACCTTGAAGATGAAGCCGGTCACCTCGTCATTGTCAGGGCTCACCTCGCCATCCTCGGTGGGCTGCGGGCGCGGCGTCGGCGCATAGCGGGCAATGGCATCGACGATCTGTTCGACACCGAAGTTCTTCAATGCCGATCCGAAATAGACCGGGGTGAGGTCGCCATTGCGATAGGCTTCGAAGTCGAAGGGCGCATAGCCTTCGCGGCCGAGCTGGCCTTCCTCCGCCACGCGGGCAACGCCATCCGGCGAGAGGTATTCGGCCAGCTTCGGGTCTTCGGGGCCATCGGTCTTGATCGTCTTGCCGAGGAATTCCTTGGAATCGCCTTCGGGCAGATGCAGCTCGCCCGTCTCGAAATCATAGACGCCTTCGAACAGGCCGCCCATGCCGACAGGCCAGCTCATCGGCGAGACATCCAGCGCCAGCTTGTCGGCGATCTCGTCAAGCAGCTCGAACGGGTCGCGGCCTTCGCGGTCGATCTTGTTGATGAAGGTAATGATCGGGACAGAGCGCAGGCGGCACACTTCGAACAGCTTGAGCGTCTGCGGCTCGATTCCGGCCGCGGCGTCGAGCACCATGATCGCGGAGTCCACCGCCGTCAGCGTGCGGTAGGTGTCTTCCGAGAAGTCCTCGTGGCCCGGCGTGTCGAGCAGATTGAAAGTGATGCCGTCCTTCTCGAAGGTCATCACCGAGCTGGTGACGGAGATGCCGCGCTGCTGCTCGATCTTCATCCAGTCGGACCGCGCACGACGCGCTTGCCCGCGCGCCTTCACCTCGCCCGCAAGGTGGATCGCGCCGCCTTGCAGCAGCAGCTTTTCGGTAAGCGTGGTCTTACCGGCATCGGGGTGCGAGATAATCGCGAAGGTACGGCGGTTGGACATCGTTCTATCGGGCAGCCGGTCAGCCGCGCAGCTCCGCACCTTGCTTTGCAGCGGCGGCAACAATGGCATCGGAAATCGCCTTGATCTCCTCGTCCTTGTAGGTCTTTTCAGCCGGTTGCAGCGTTACCTCGATGGCGATGGATTTCTTGCCTTCGGGTACTCCCTGGCCTGCGAACAGGTCGAAGATGCGGGCATCGACGATGTTGTTCTTGTCCGCGCCCCTCACCGCACGCAGCAGATCGCCAGCGGCCACATCCTGCGGCACGAGGAAGGCGAAATCGCGCATCACGCTTTGCAGCGCCGGCGGCGCGTAATGCGGGCGGGCGAAGGCAGTCTTGCCCTTCTTGCCCGGGATCGCATCGAGGAAGATCTCGACCGCCACCACCGGGCCATCCACGTCGAAGGCTTCCAGCGTTGCCGGATGCAGCGCGCCGAAGCGGGCAAGCACGTTCTTCGGGCCAAGGCGCAATGTCGCGGACTGGCCGGGGTGGAACTGCTGCCCCGCCTCGCCCATCACCTGCAACTTGTCGACCGGCGCACCGGCCTCTGCCAAAAGCGCCATGGCTTCCGCCTTGGCGTCGAAGGCATCGAACATGACCGCCTTGCCGAACGCCCAGCCACGCTCGACCTTCTCGCCAGCCAGCACCACGCCCAGCGTCGGATGCTCGCTGCTGCCACCATCGGGGCCGCGCAGGTAGCGGCGACCGATCTCGAACAGGCGCAGGCCGGATGCCCCGCGATCGATATTGCGCTTGGCAGCGGAAATCAGGCCCGGCAGCAGCGAAGGGCGCATGGCCTTCATGTCCTCGCTGATCGGGTTGTCGAGCACCCACAGCGGCTGGCCATCGGCGAAGTGTTCCGCTTCCGGAACGGGAAGGAAGGACCAGGTCACGGCCTCGTTCAGCCCGCGACCGGCGGCTGCCCGGCGCAGCTTGCGTTCCAGCACCTGCTCGGGTGTCGCAGTGGGCGATGCCACGCCCACGTTTCCGGAAAGCGCCACGCTCTCCACATGGTCGAGGCCGTGGATGCGGACCACTTCCTCCACGATGTCAGCGGCGCCTTCGATATCGTGGCGACGCAGCGGAACGGTCACCTGCCAGTCTTGCGAGACACCGAAATCAAGCGCGGCAAGGATCCGGCGCTGTTCGGCCTCGTCAACGACCACGCCGCCCAGCTTCCGGGTCAGTTCGGGGTCGTACTGCACCACCTTGGGCTCGCTCGGTGCCTTTCCGGCGCGCACTGCTTCGGAGGCTTCGCCCCCGCAGAAACGCAGGATCAGGTCTGTCAGCGCATCCAGGCCGCCATCGAGCCATGCCGGGTCCACCCCGCGCTCGAAACGCGTGCGGGCATCGGTGGCAAGGCCGAGCTTGCGCCCGGTCACGCCGATGGAGTCCGGGTTGAAATAGGCGATTTCCAGCAGCACGTCGGTCGTATCGGCCTGCACGCTGGAATGCTCGCCGCCCATGATCCCGGCAATATCGTGCACACCGGCATCGTCGGCGATCACCGTCATGCTGGAATCGAGCGTGTAGGTCTTCTCGTTCAGCGCCAGCACCTGCTCGCCGTCCTTTGCGCGGCGGGCAACCACGGGGCCTGTCAGCCTGGCAAGGTCATAGACATGCGCCGGGCGCCCGAAGGCGAGCATCATGTAGTTGGTGATGTCCACCAGAGCGGAAATCGGGCGCTGTCCTGCCGAGATCAGGCGCTTCTGCATCCATTCGGGCGCAGCACCGTTCTTGACGCCGCGAATGACCCGGCCCTGGAAGGCCGGGCAGCCTTCCGGGTCATCCGTGCGGATCTCCACCGGACAGGCAAAGCCGGTGGCAATGGCATGCTCGCGCAGCGGCTTCAGCGTGCCAAGCCCTGCTGCGGCAAGATCGCGCGCGATGCCATAGACACCCATGCAATCGGGTCGATTGGGGGTGATTGCCACGTCGAACACAGGCGATGCGCCGTGGTAGGTGGCAAAGTCCGTGCCCACAGGTGCATCATCGGGAAGTTCGATGATCCCTTCGTGATCATCGCCCAGTTCAAGCTCGCGCACGGAACACATCATTCCGTTCGATTCGACACCGCGAATCTCCGACTTCCTGAGCTTCATGCCATTGGCGGGCACGATGGCTCCGGCCTGCCCCAGCACACCCTTCATCCCGGCACGCGCGTTGGGCGCGCCGCAGACCACCTGCAGGGGATCGCCCTCGCCCGTGTCGACGGTGAGGACCTGCAGCTTGTCGGCATCGGGATGCGGCCGCGCGGTCAGCACATGGGCCACGCGGAAGCCTTCCAGCTTCTCTGCCGGATCGTCGATCCCCTCCACCTCAAGCCCGATGGCGTTGAGCTTGGCGGAAATCTCCTCGACCGAAGCATCGGTTTCAAGGAAATAGGTCAGCCATTCGAGGGAGAACTTCATGCGCCTGCTCCCACGCCAGCGGAAAGGGTCGGCTGGTCATAGGCCGAGAAGCCATAGTGCTGCAGCCAGCGCACATCGCCATCGAAGAAGGCGCGCAGATCGTCCATCCCGTATTTGAGCATGGCAAGGCGATCAACACCCACGCCGAAAGCGAAGCCCTGCCACTGGTCGGGATCAAGGCCGGACATCTCGATCACCCGGCGGTTGACCATGCCGGAGCCGAGAAGTTCCATCCAGCCATGGCCCGGCGCATCGCCGCTGCCGCCAAGCACGCGCTTGCCCTTGTCATCGATGGCAAAGCCCACGTCCACTTCCACGGAAGGTTCGGTGAAGGGGAAGTAGGACGGGCGCAGGCGCAGTACGATATCGTCCGTTTCGAAGAAGGCCTTGAGGAAGGTTTCCAGCGTCCACTTGAGGTGGCCGAGATGGATGTCCTTGTCGATCACGAGGCCTTCGACCTGGTGGAACATCGGCGTGTGGGTGGCATCGCTGTCGCTGCGATAGACACGGCCCGGCGCGATGATGCGAACCGGGGCACCCTTGGCCAGCATGGTGCGCACCTGCACGGGGCTGGTGTGCGTGCGCAGCAGCATGCGCCCGCCCTTGGGCGCGGTGTCGGGGAAATAGAAGGTATCGTGCATTGCGCGCGCCGGATGGCTTTCCGGCATGTTGAGCGCAGTGAAGTTGTACCAGTCATCCTCTACCTCGGGCCCGGTGGCGACGGCAAAGCCGAGATCGGCAAAGATTTCCGCCAGCTCGTCCATCACCTGGCTGACAGGGTGCACGGTGCCGCGCGGCGTTTCCGGCGCGGGCAAGGTGAGGTCGAGCGTTTCCGTGGCAAGGCGCGATTCCAGCGCGGCAGCTTCCAGCGCGGCCTTCGTGTCAGCCAGCGTGTCAGCCACGGCCGCGCGCAAGGACTGGATGGCGGGCGCCTTTTCCTGCCGCTCTTCCGGGCTCATCTTGCCCAGCGTCTTCAGCAGGGCCGAAACGCTCCCCTGCTTGCCGAGGAATTCAACGCGCAGCGCTTCCAGCGCTTCAAGGTCCTGCGCGGCTTCGATGCGGGCAAGCGCATCGCTTTTCATGGTATCGAGTTCGGACATGGCTTCCGGTGTGTCAGAAAGGGTTTGGCGGGCCTGTTAGCGGGCAAGCGCTGCGCAACCAAGCCCTAACCGGCGGAATCGCTCGTCGCAGAGTAGCGCAGCACCGTGGGCATGTCCGTTTGAGGAGCTGCTCCCTGGTCTGCCAGGCGCTGGGCGATGATCCTGTCCAGCACCGGATGCGGTGCCTCGGCATATTCGGTCGGGGTCATGCCCATGAAGCTGCGGAAGTCCCGCACGAAGTGGGCATGGTCATAATATTGCACGTCCAGCGCTTTCGACCAGTTGTCGCGCGGCTGCAGCATGAAACGGGCCAGGCTGCGCAGGAAGCGCTGGCGGCGGATCAGCATCTTGGGCGGGAAGCCGAAATAGCGGCCACACAACCTTTCAAGCGTCCGTCGCCCCATTTGCAGCCGATCTGCCAGGATGGCGACATCCGAGACTTCCGTATCGTGCATTGCCTCCTGGCAAGCGATTATCGTCTCCTCGTTCGGCACCTCGCGATGATTCTGTTCCATCAGGTAGCCGTTTATGCGGCCGGCCGTCTCGTCCAGATCATCGGTTGCGCCGCGCACCTCCTCCAGGATGGGCGAGAACAGGGAAAAGCACTCCATTTCTCCGGCGTTGACGATGGTATCCGCTATCGAATTGGCAGGCGCGTTGACGAATTTCGCCCAGCCCGCCGGTTGCAGGCCCAGCCCCCAGATCCGCGATCGCTTGAGACCGAACTTGATCGCCTTGCTGGTGGGGCCGCTGGCCACGAACGGGCAAGTAGGCGCAATGTCCTCGGGCGTGATCGCCGCAAACGGGACAGACCCGCTCTGCGTGAAGCGCATGGCTGCCCATTCGGGATGAAGGCGGTCTTCCACCATGGCATCCTCGGGGCACTCGATGGTGAATGAATAGAGCGCCGTGAAGTACGGCTGAAGCTCTTCCGACAACCGGTAGAAGCCCACGTCGAGGGCAAAATCATCAGCCATGTTGCGACCCGCCCCCAAGTCCAGAACACCGTTAGCGGCAGTTCAGCCGGTAATGGGATTACACTGTTTTGTAACAGTCCGACAGTTCCATGTCCAAGAAGTTACTCTTTAGCCATGACAAATGCCGTGAGTTCATGACAAGACCCGTTAGTAGTGGCCCCATCGCTTGCCATTGCTTCCACAAGCGCGACAAATATCCCCCGCAGCCGGGAGAGGTTGCATCTCGTTAGGGGGACACCATGAACACACAATTCGTAAAAGCGGCGATGCTGGGCGCAGCCGCGATCGCACTTACTCCGGCAGTGGCGCTGGCCGATGACGATGTCGAGCTGGTCCGCTGCGAGGAAAGCCTCGGCACCATTGCACTGGTCGATGGTGCAGGCGCAGGCTGGCAGCAGTGGGACCTTGGCAGCCCGCGCGCTTCCTGATGACCGCGATTGCCGGAACCGAGGAAGAAGTGGACCAGGGCATGAACCTGGCGACCACCGCTGCAACCGAAGCGCTGGTGCGTACCGGCGCAGCCACCAGCGTGCTGTCCCGCGTGCCCTTCGGCGGCGCGGCAGCGGGCCTGCTTGGCGGACTTGGCGGACGCCGCACCACCGTGGCCGCCGGCCTGACCGTGGTAAGCCCCGCCAATGGCCAGCCGCTGGCTACCGGCAGCGGCGCGGTTTCGCGCTCCACGCTCAGCTTCCGTGGCAACAGCGGTTCCTGGGCACGCGATGTCGCCGGTGGCGCAGGCTATTCCGACAGCCGCGAAGGTCGCCAGCTTACCGAGGCCTATATCATTGCCTTCAACCAGCTGATCGCCCAGCGCGCAGCGCTCGAGGCAGCGCCGCAGGCCGGCGCTTCCGCAGCGAGTAGCGAACCGGCAGCCGTTGCCGCGGTCGACACCACCATGCGCGCAGGCCCTTCGGCCGATGCCGCTGAGGTGCGCGGCCTGCGCGCCGGCACCGAACTGTCGCCCACGGGCAATCGCGAAGGCCTGTGGATCGAAGCGGAAGACAACTTCGGCACCCGCGGCTGGGTGTCGGTGGAAGACACTCAGTAATCACGAGGTCCCCCGCCAGCTGCAAGGTGTGTACGACCCTTCACCGGAGGCTGACGGGAAAAGGAAGGGCGCGGACGATCCCAAACCGTCCGCGCCCTTTTCCATGCCTTGAAGGCGGGCAGGATATGCCGCGTTGCCCTTATGCGGGCAGTGCTTCCTTGGCCTGCTTGATGATCAGGGCAAAGGCCTCTGCCTGGTTCATGGCCAGGTCTGCCATCACCTTGCGATCGAGCTCGATACCGGCGAGCTTGGCGCCGTGCATGAACTGCGAATAGGTCAGGCCTTCTGCGCGAACCGCAGCGTTGATGCGCTGGATCCACAGGGCGCGGAAATTGCGCTTTTTGACCTTGCGGTCACGGTAGGCGTACTGGCCGGCCTTTTCGACGGCCTGGCGCGCAACGCGAATGGTGTTCTTGCGGCGACCGCGATAGCCCTTGGCCTGGTCGAGAATCCGCTTGTGCTTCTGACGGGTGGTAACACCGCGCTTGATACGGGGCATGGATTAAGCTCCTAGTCTGCGAGAGAGATCCGACGGCTCAGGAAAGGCCGTAGGGAGCCCACTTCTTCACGGCCTTCACGTCTGCTTCTGCAAGGACGGAGGTGCCGCGGTTCTGACGGATGTACTTGGCGTTGTGGCTGATCAGCCGGTGGCGCTTGCCGGCAACGCCGTGCTTAACCTTGCCGCTTGCGGTGATCTTGAAGCGCTTCTTCACACCGCTCTTGGTCTTCAGCTTGGGCATTTTCATCTCCTTTGTAGAGACACGTCCAAACCAGCCCTGGCAGCCCTTGTCGCCAGGCCGGCGGATGAATCACGTGTCAGTGAAGGGCGCGCGTTTAGCGATTCTGCCGCCAAATGCAAGGACAGTGTGCCCCGGGGTTCCCCGCCGCGCGTTAACCGATGGAACACATGGAACACGGTCATGGTGCAAATAACCTTCCATCGTGACGATGGCCAGGAAACTGCCGCAACCACACTGGGAAAGAGCGGGTGAAACCCTGCCCTGCCCCGGCAGCAGTAGGAAAGCCTCAGCTGCCGACGAACACGAACGGGGCCCAGATGGCCGGATGGCTGCCCAGCGGCACGGCTTCATCCTGCATCAGCGCCAGCTTGGCTTGGCGCAGCGCTTGCGCGGGGGACAATCCCGCAGCCGTTCCCTGCGCCGTTGCCAACGTGAGCCGCGCAGCGGCATCGTCCCGCACGCGCCAGTGGCTGGCGAGAAGGCTGTCCGCCCCGGCATAGAGGAAGGCCTGCGCCAGCCCGCCGAAGGCTTCCACCCCTTCCCCGTCACCGCTTGCCGAATTGCAGGCGGACAGCACCAACCAGCGCGCATTGATGTCCAGCTCGGAGATTTCGGAGGTGGTGAGCAGGCCGTCATTGAAGCTGGCCGCCAACTCCCCTTCCCGGGGAGGAGAGAGGACCAGCGCCGCCTCGTCCAGGCCGGACAGTTCGCCTGCCATCAACCCGTGGGTGGCGAACATCAGCATGTCCGCCCTCAGGTCCGCCAGCACCCCGGCCGCACTTTCGTCCACCGCCCGCACCGATTGCTCCGTGGCCTCCGCGCCCACGAGGATGCGTGACTGCTCGACCCCGAGCGCGGCACTGACTTGCCGCAGTTCGTCTTCCGCCATGCCGAGCTGGCCAAGGCCCAGCACGCGCAGCGAGTTCTCGGGCCCGCGGAAGGCAAGCTGCACCGGCTCCGGCCCCGGCAAGGCAGGTGCGCCCACCCCCAGGAAACTGGAAAAGCCGAGCGCGCCAGCATCGCCGCCCGCGGCAAGACCGGCGGCGAAGCCGGCAGGGTCGATGGGATAGGAAAAGGCGTGGCGGGCAATGAGATAGTCGCCTGCATCATCGACAAGGACGGAAAAGGGCAGCTTGGACAATTGCACGCGCGCGATCACGCTCACCTCTTCGCGCCCCTGGAGCGCTGCCGCGATCCGAGGCGTGAAGATCATCGCCTGCAATTCCTGCGCCGTCGCCAGATCGTAATCCGCGCCGCTGGCAATCCCGGCATCGATGCTGGCCCGCAGGCGCTCCACCAGCCCGGCAATCCGGCGGGGCGAACCGAGCGCGGTGTCGGCCACCAGCCCGTCTGCCGTCACGACATAGAGCCGCGCCGCAAGGTCGGTCTCGACGATGAACAGCAGCGCCTGCGCCTTGTCCATTCCCGCTTGCAGGCTGTCGAGGTTCTCGGGCTCGAGCAGCGGGGCTTCGCTGATGTCATAGCTGGCGATGGCGGTATCGAGCGCCTCGATGGCCGCCACGGTCTCCATGACAGAAGCGGTGTCGCCCGCACTGGCCGCCTGGCCGAAGCTGGCCAGCAAGGCTTCGCGTTGTTCCAGCAGGTCCTGCCTCTCGCGCAAGGCTGCGGCCAGTGCCGCATCGCTGGTGGCATCGCGCTGGCGGGCAAGCAGCAATGCGCGTTCCGATGCGCCGATGCCGACATATTGGGCCAGTTCGAAGCTGGTTTCGGCATCGCCGGAAAGGTCCGCTGCCATGGCTGCCCAGCCAAGGCCCCAGTCGAGCGCGCGATCGATGCCCCCTTGCGCGCCTTCGCCCTCCACCTGTTGCCGCCAGTGGAAAACCAGCGCAGGGCGTGCGCGATCAAGATAGGCACGGGCATTGCCGGGATTGCCCATCCTGCCTTCCGCCGCCGCGCGCAAGGCGAGCAGCATGGCATATTCCCTGCCGAATTCGTTACGTGTCCCGGTCCAGCCTGCCTCCAGCTCGTCCAGCAGCGGGAAGGTATCCTCCCAGCGGCCCGTGCGGGCATAGTCCATCGCCAGCGTCCATGCGTGATAGGCAATGTCGGGATGGCCCGGCTCGCGGTTGTCACGGTAATTCTGCAGCACCGCTTCCGCGGTTTGCAGCCCCTCCCCGGTGCGGCCGAGCGCGAGATAGATATTGGCCAGCTTGGCGCGACCATCCAGCGTCATCACCGCGCCGCCGCCACGTGTCTCGGTCAGCACGCGCACGGTATATTCGGCAAGCGTCAGGGCTTCGGCATGGCGGCCCTGCGCCATCAGCGCGCTGATCAGGTTGAGCCGGGCTTCCGCCGCATTGCCCGATTCCGCGCCGAAGGTGTTCTCGCGCACCAGCAGTGCCGCACGCGCCATCTGCTCGGCTTCGGCATACTTGCCGCTGTTGATCAGCATGGTCGCCCCGGTCAGCATCATGGTGGCAACGCGCTGGTGATCAGCACCGAGCAATTCCCCGGTACGCGCCACGGCACGGCGCATGAAGTCCTCCGCATCGCGCTGGCGGCCGAGGTTGAACAGGATGATGACGCGGTTGTTGGCATTGGTGGCGAAAGCATCGATCAGCTGTTCGTCATCCGGATGGGTTGGCAGCAGCCGCTCGGCCATCGCCAGGGCTTCATCGGAGATGGCCAGCGCCTGCTCGAAATTGCCGAGGCCGTATTCCGACCAGGCGAGGTTGCCGAGCCCGGTTGCCAGCACCGCAGACCCTTCGGGCGGCGCATCCTCGCGCCAGAGCTCCACCGCCTGCCGCTGGTAGCCGATGGCTCCGGCACTGTCGCCCAGGGCATCGGTGATCACCGCCAGATTGTTGACGCTTTCGATCAGTTGCTGGCGATAGGCAGGACCGGCCCGTTCATAGACCGCGATGGCGTGGCGCATATTGCCCGGCAGCTCCTCGAAATTGCCGAGCATGAAATCGGCAAAGGCGATCTCGGCTTTGAGGATTTCCAGTTCGGGATGCGGTTCGGGATAGATGGTCGCGGCATAGGCCACCACGTCGCGATAGGCTTGTTGGTAGGCGAGCGGATCGGTGAACTTGTCGATCGCATCGGCAGCGGCAACCAGCTCCGCCAGCCGCGCGGATTGCGCTTCGCCGAGCTCAATGGCCGGAAATTCCTGCGCGGCGGCAGGCGCAGGAGCCAGCAGCAATGCAGCGGCAAGCGCAAGCGCAAGCGGAGCGGACAATGTGCGAAATGCCAAGGCGACCCCCGAAGTCTGTCTGGGCGCCATCCTATCGCGCGGGACAGGCGAAACCAGTGACAATGTGGGATATTCCGGCCTCGGGCGGCTCAGTGGTCGTGCCTGTGCGCGCCGGTGCCCATTGCCTCCAGCACGTCCTCCAGCCGCGCGGGATCGCCCAGCGCCAGCACGCGCCCGTCGGAGCCTGCATGCAGCGGCTCGCCGTTCCAGTCGCTCATCATGCCACCCGCGCCTTCGACCACCGGCACCAGCGCGGCAAAGTCATAGAGCTTGAGGCCGGCCTCGCACACGATGTCGATATGGCCCGAGGCAAGGCAGGCATAGTTGTAGCAGTCGCCGCCCATCACCATGCGCTTGTGATCGGTCTGGCTGGCAAGCGCCATGAAGACATCGCCTTCGTCCTGGCTGAAATATTGCGGGCCGGTGGTGGCGATTGTCGCTGCCGAGAGTTCGCGGCAACGGCGGGTGGTGACAGGCTTGCCATTGAAGGTGGTACCCTCGCCCATGACGCCGAGCCAGCGTTCGCAATTTACCGGCTGGTCGATCATGCCCATCACCGGGAAGCCATCGACCAGCAGCGCGATGAGCGTGGCGAAGATCGGGCGGCCGGCAAGGAAGGCGGTGGTGCCATCGATGGGATCGAGCACCCACTGGCGGCTCGACTTGCCGACCTCGATGCCGAACTCCTCGCCGAACACGCCATCCTGCGGCACTTCGGCCTTGAGGATGCGGCGCATCGCCTCTTCCGCTGCACGGTCTGCCACGCTGACAGGAGTGGCATCGTCCTTCGCCTCGGTATCGGGCTGTTCGCGGAAATGCGGCAGGATCTCGGCCCGCGCGGCATCGGCAAGGCGGTGGGCAAGGGCGATTTCGGCGGAGAGGTTCATTCGCGGACAATCTCTGCGGCAGGAACAGATACCGGATCGCCTTCGTCATGCACTCGCACGATGATGGCGCGGATTCCTTCGGGACCGGCGCGCGGAGTATGATACGTATTGCGCGGAATGATGAAGCTCTCACCAGCAGCCAGATCGCGAGATTCCATGTTGTGTATGTCGAGAACGGCGCTGCCGCCGATGACATAAAGGTATTCTTCCCAAGGATGGAAGTGCGGTTCTCCCACGGCATCCGGCGGCAGGCGCAGGTCGGCCACGATCAGTTCGTGACCCGGCGCAGCAGCAGTCGCCTCGCGAAAGATGTCGTTCGAGCCGAAATCGGGCTGGTAGACGGCAGGACCTGCAGAATTGTCCTTCGCCTGCTGCGCTACGTCCTGCTGCTGGCACCCGGCCAGCGCGACGGCGGCTAGGGCAAGCGCGAGGCTACGCATCAATCGAACAGGCTCGAGACCGAGCTTTCGTCCGCGATGCGGCGCACCGCCTCGCCCACCAGCGGGGCTACGGTGAGGACGCGGATCTTGTCGCTGTCCTTGGCGGCATCGGTGGGCATGATCGTGTCGGTGATCACCAGTTCCTTCATGCAGGAACCGTTGATCCGCGCCACCGCGCCGCCGGACAGGACGCCGTGGGTGATATAGGCCGCCACGCTCTTCGCGCCCTGCGCCAGCAGGGCTTCGGCCGCGTTGCACAGCGTGCCGCCGGAATCGATGATATCGTCGATCAGTATGCAGTTGCGGCCCTTCACGTCGCCGATGATGTTCATCACCTCGCTCTCGCCGGGGCGCTCGCGGCGCTTGTCGACGATGGCCAGCGGGGCGTTGTCGAGCCGCTTGGCCAGCGCGCGGGCGCGGACCACGCCACCCACGTCAGGCGAAACCACCATCAAGTCGTTCTCGCCGTAACGGGCCTGGATATCGGCAGCCATCACCGGGGCTGCATAGAGGTTGTCCGTCGGGATATCGAAGAAACCCTGGATCTGGCCGGCGTGCAGGTCGACCGAGAGCACGCGGTCAGCACCGGCCTCGGTGATCAGGTTCGCGACCAGCTTGGCCGAGATCGGCGTGCGCGGGCCGGGCTTGCGGTCCTGCCGGCCATAGCCGAAATAGGGGACAACGGCGGTGATGCGGCTGGCGGATGCACGCTTCAGCGCATCGATGCAGATCAGCAGCTCCATGAGGTTGTCATTCGCCGGGAAGCTGGTCGATTGCAGCAGGAACACGTCTTCGCCGCGCACGTTCTCGTGAATCTCGACGAAGATTTCCTCGTCCGCGAAGCGGCGCACGCTGGCATCGGTCAGCGGCACTTCGAGATAGGCGGCAATCGCGCGAGCCAGGGGGAGGTTGGCGTTGCCGGACATGATCTTCATGTAACTGGCCCTTTCCAGTGGCGCGCAGAGGGAATCGTTATTGCGGCTCTAGCCAAGCGTCATGCGATTGCAACCTGCGGCAAGGCGCGGCTTGGGGAAAGGAGCCGATTTTCGCGCCCCGATGCCGCCTTTGCCCTCGTTCAGGGGCAATTCACGCGCAGGGCCAATGTTGCCCCGGCGTTGCGGGCGGGGACAAGTGGCATGCAGGCAAGACATTCAAGGCCGTTGCTTGCGGCAGCCTGGCTTGCGGCGATCCCCTGCCTTGCGCTGGCCCAGGAAGGGGCTGGCGAGACGGCTGCCGAACGCCCCATCACCGCCGAAGAAGCGCTCTACAACGCTGACGAGATGTGGAAGCTGGAGCCAGCGGCGCAGGAAGAGGTGGACCCCTGCGACCAGCCCGAAGACCCGGACATTATCCTGGTGTGCCGAGAATCCGTCGATCCGGCGCAATACATGTTCGAGCGCTCGCCCGATCGCAGGCCCGGCGGGGAACACCGCACCACCGGAAGCGGGCTGCCGCGGGTCGATCTCAATGACAGCTGCCTCAACACGCGCGGCCGCGAAAATTGCAACATGGGAGGCTGGGCTCCCCCGCCTGCCATAATGGTCGATTTCGAGGAACTGCCGGAAACGCCCGAGGGGTCGGATGCGGCGCGCTGGGGCGGGCCGACCGATGCCGATGCGGTGGCAGCGCGAGAGAACCGCGTGGGCGCCGATGCCGCACCCGTGGAACCACAGGCAAGACCCGACATCGGCCTCGAAACCCAGATGGGGATCGAGGACGAGATCTACGGGCCCTAGCTTCTGCTTCAACTCACGCCGAGGCGGTCGGCGGCGCCTTCCACGCCAGTGGATCAGCCGATCAGGCGCATCACCAGGGGCGCTTCGGTCAGCGCGGGGGAGCCTTCCAGCATGGCCAGTGCCGACGCAATCGCGCTTTCCGGTCCGTCATGCGTCACCATCACCACCAGCACCGGCTCGTCACCATTGTCAGCCGGGTGGCCGTGCTGGATGATGCTTTCGATGGAAACGCCGGCATCGCGCATGGCCGCCGTGATTTCTGCCAGCACGCCGGGGCGGTCTGCCACAGAGAAGCGGATGTAGGCGCGGTTGACACGCTGGCCCGGATCAGCCGGGGCGGTTGCCGCAAGGGCGGAGACCGGCAGCGAGAACGGCGGCGTGACATTGCCGCGCGCGATATCGACAAGGTCTGCCACCACGGCACTCGCCGTGGGGCCATCGCCCGCGCCGGCACCTTCGAACAGCAGGCGGCCGACGAAGTTGCCTTCCGCCACCACGGCATTGGTGGGGCCATCCACGGCAGCAAGCGGATGCTCCTTGTCCACCAGCACCGGCTGCACGCGCTGGAACAGGCGGGGCTCGCCGCCTTCTTCCTGCACGTCGGCAATGCCGACCAGGCGGATGACATGGCCCAGCGCATCGGCCTGGGCGATATCGGCGGCGCTGATACGGGTGATGCCCGAGGTGTCCACGCCGGCAAAATCCACCGCCGTGCCAAAGGCGATCGCGGACAGGATGGCCAGCTTGTGCGCGGCATCCACCCCTTCGATATCGAATGTGGGATCCGCCTCGGCATAGCCCAGTTCCTGCGCGTCCTTCAGCACGTCGCCAAAGTCGGCACCGGTCGATTCCATCTGGCTGAGGATGTAATTGCAGGTGCCGTTGAGGATGCCGTACACACGCTCGATGCGGTTGGCGGCGGCGCCTTCGGCCAGCCCCTTGATCACCGGGATCCCGCCGGCAACGGCTGCTTCGTATTTCAAGGCCACGCCCTTTTCCTCGGCGAGCGTCGCCAGTTCCATGCCGTGATGGGCGATCATCGCCTTGTTGGCTGTGACGAACTGCTTGCCCCCCGCAAGGGCGTTGCGGGCCAGCGCCAGCGCGGGGCCATCCGAACCGCCGACCAGTTCCACGACCGCATCGACATCCCCGCGCGCGGCCAGCGCGGTCATGTCGTCTTCCCAGGCATAGGGCGCGAGGTCGATACCGCGATCCTTGCCGCGGTCGCGGGCGCAGACGGCCACCACCTGGATCGGGCGACCGGCGCGGGCTGCGATCAAATCGCCGTTGGCCTCCAGCAGGCGGATCACGCCTGCGCCAACGGTGCCGAGCCCAGCCAGAGCGATACGAAGCGGTGCGGTCATCAATTCCCCCGGGAAAAAGTCATAAGGTGATTGGGTTTCGCGCGGGGCGTTAATGCGGCTTGGCGCGCTTGGCTAGGGGCAGCTTGCGCCGCCCCTTCACGCCGAAGCTGCGGCGGGGCCGTCAGATGCTGCGGTTGCAGGGCCCCAGTTCGCGAAGGACGATGGCATAGTCTTCGCGGGCGCGGGCGCGCGAGTCGCGATCGCGCTGGATGAAGGCTTGCTCCGGCAGCTCCTGCGGCAAGAAGCAGGCGAGTGCGTACCATTGCAGTGTTTCGGGTTCGGGCTGGCGCGCGGACTGGTCGACGATATCCGTCCAGGAGACGCCCCAGCGCGGGGCCATGCCCGGCCGGCGAAGGACAGACAGCGACACCGGCGCCCCGTCGCGGGTTTCAAGGAAGATCTGCGTTTCCGATTCACCTGCCAGGTTGCCGGCAACCGACATCACCTCGCGCACACCGGTTACCAGCGGCGGACGCTCGTCCTGCACCAGCTGGGTGAGCACATACCGCACCCGCTCCTCGAGCACGGGGTCGGCCGGCTGCATGGCATTCGGGGCGATCAGCTGGATCATGCCCGGGCGCCCTTCCACGCGGCGCGCGAAAAGAAGGTAGACCTGTTCCTCAAGGTCAGGCGGGTCACCGTCGGCATCGCGATCATGGTCGGCCAGGAAAGCGAGCGATTCGCCGATCGGGCCGGCTCCGGACAGCAGCGACTGCGTCACCGCCTCGAGGTAGAGCCGCACCCTGGCCGGCGGCACATCGGGTGCCCGCTCTGCCGGCACGGTGATCTGTTCATCGATCTCGGCTTTCAGCACGACATCGGAAGCCATGCCCAACTCGACCAGGTCGACATAGGTCGGATTGGCCGGAAAAGGCGCTTGCTGGGCCGCTGCGGGAACGGTCAGAATCAATCCGGCGGCCGCCAGACCGGGACAAAAGAGATTCGCGAAAGAAAGGATTCGCACGAAATTTTTCATCACGAGCTCCACTGAGTCGGGCGTAAAACTGTCATATTCCGACCTTCTATAGACAGTTTAACCTCCGTTTAACGGGTGAATCGCGGCTGAACCGATAAAGCGCATTGCCCATGCCGATGTGTGCCGTTAAGACCGCCCCTCGAACGGACGTGCCAAAACCAAACAACACGCACTGTCTGGGAAGAGGGGTGGCGGTTTCTGGCGCACCTCTCACTCCGCTCTTGCAATTTCAGGGTGGACAAAACTTCGCTGTGGCAGGCAGACTTCCCAGTCTGCATAATGCTGCGATGGCCGGACCTGTTCCGGTGAATGGAAATGGAGTGATGGGACTGGATGGCTTACGCTGACCAACAAATGAACGGCAGTCGAGTAATATCGCTTGTCATCGTTGCCCTCATCCACGTTGCGGTCGGTTATGCGCTGATCAGCGGCCTCGCCATCTCGGCGGTTAAAGAGGTCGTCCAACGCGTTACCACGGTGGATATCGAGGAGCCTGAACCCGAACCTACGGAGGAGCCGCCGCCCCCGCCCGAGCAGGAAGTGGCCCCGCCGCCTCCGGTGGCACCGCCTCCCCCGATCAGCATCGCGCCGGCACCGCCGCCGATCCGCGTGCAGCCGAACATTCCGCCGCCGGCACCGCCTGCGCTGGTCGTTCCGCCGCCCGCACCGCCGGCACCGCCTGCTCCGCCGCCGCCCTCGCTGGCGCGTCCGGCCGAGCGCGACAACTTCCGCCGCTGGCAGAGCCGTATCGTCAACGAAGGCTATCCGCAGCGCGCCATCCGTCGTGAAATCCAGGGATCGGTCGGTGTGAGCGTTGTGGTCGACACCAACGGTCGTGTTTCGTCCTGCACGGTGACCGCATCGAGCGGTGAATCGGTACTGGACGAGGGTGCTTGCGACGCCATGGAACGCTATGCGCGTTACAACCCGGCGCTTGATAACGCAGGCAACCCGACGACCGGTCGCGACTCGCTCACGATCGTGTACCGCCTGAACTAATTCCAAGACTTACCAGATCTCTAAGAGAGGACTTTCCGCATGCTTATCGACATTCTTGCCGCAGCAGGGACCGAAGCTCCCCAGAACCAGTTTGGCTTCATGGAAGCCATGGAACAGGGCGGCCCCGTTGCCTGGACCATTCTTGCCGTGCTGGTCATCCAGTCGGCCGGTTCCTTCTACATCCTGATCACCAAGTGGATCGAACAGAACCGCGTGATCAAGCAGTTCGCCGCTGGCCGCGCACCCTTCTGGCGCGCCGCTTCGATCAGCGAAGGTGCCAGCAAGTTCGACAAGGACAGCGCATGGCGCCAGCTGGTTGACGATGCCCTGGCCGCCGATGCCGAGCACAAGAACATGGCTGACAGCCTTGAAGCCCATGACTGGCTGCACGGTTCGCTGGCCCGTTCGGAATCATCCATCAACGCCAAGCTGGCAAGCGGCCTGCCCTTCCTGGCAACCACCGGTGCAACCGCTCCGTTCGTCGGCCTGCTCGGCACCGTGATCGGCATCTACCGCGCACTGATCAACATCGGCATCGCCGGCTCGGCTTCGATCGACAAGGTCGCCGGCCCGGTGGGTGAAGCACTGATCATGACCGCCATCGGTCTGCTGGTCGCCGTGCCCGCCGTGTTCGCCTACAACTATCTGCAGAGCCGCAACAAGAAGATCGCCAGCATGCTGACGGGCTTCTCCACGGAACTGCTGGCCAACATCGCTTCCAACGGCACCGTGAAGCCGACCATCCAGGCTGCGAAGCCTGCTTCGGCCGCCGCCAAGCCGGCTCCGAAGAAGGCCTGAGGCTGACTGCAATAATCACGGGCGGGTTGCCCAACCGGGTGCCCGCCCATTGCAGCCACACTTGAGATAGGACGAGAAAAATGGCCATAGCGACTGGTGGAGACGGCGGCGATACGCCGATGTCGGACATCAACACCACACCGCTGGTGGACGTGATGCTGGTTCTGCTGATCATCTTCCTGATTGCCGTTCCGGTTGCGATCCAGACGGTTGAAGAGCTGGAAGTTCCGATCCTGGTTTCCCGTGAATCGGACGACAAGGTCGAAAACCTGCTGATCACGGTCACCACGACCGACGCGGCAGGCCGTACGCCCAGCACGATCAACACAGCATATGACGGGGCAACCCGCAGCGGCGAATGCCGTGTGTTCATCAACAACACCACGCTGGTGGATTCCAGCGAGCTTTACGAACAGGCCTTCGAGCGTCTCGATGCCATCGTTCAGCGCGAAGGTGGTGTGGACATGATCATGCAGAACCCCGAGCTGATCCCGCAGGTTCACATTCGCGGCGACGTGGAAGCTCCGTGGCGCTGTGTTGCCGGTACGATCTTCAACGTACAGGCAGCCGGCTATCCCACCGTGGGCTTCATTTCCAACCCGGTCGACCCGAACGGCTGACGCTGTTCAGCGGCCCGGTTAGAGAAAACGAGGAGTAACAACTCATGGCAATGTCAGGCGGTTCAGATGATGGCGAGCCGATGATGGAAATGAACACGACGCCGTTGATCGACGTCATGCTCGTTCTCCTCATCATGTTCATCATCACCATCCCCGTTGCGACGCACGCGATCAACATCGACCTTCCGGCACCGAGCGACCAACCGCCGCCGCCGGACCAGGTTGACCCGATCGTGAACAAGATCGTGCTCACGCCCAATGGAGAGATCCTCTGGAACGCGCAGCCGATCAATTCCAACGAGCTGGTTCGCAACCTGCAGGAAACGCTCACCTTCGAAGTCGAGCCCGAACTGCAGTTCGAACCGGACGCCAACGCCAGCTATGATCTTTCGGCCCGCGTGCTGAACATCATCAAGGCGTCCGGCGTCACCAAGTTCGGCTTCGTCGGCAACGAAAAGTATCGCGCATTCGGCAAGGGCGATTCCTGAGGAACCCCGGCCAAAGCGGTAAAACAGATCAAGGGGTGGGCTTTCCCGCCCCTTTTTCTTTGCCCGAACCGCAGCGCAAAGCCCCGGTCCCAACCCGATATCCAACACGCTCCATTTGACGACTCGCCTCAAATGTGATGTTATTCTGTTACCTCTTGCGACAATTCGCCGTGAGAGGATGTGAGAGGAGGATGCCATGGTTGCCGCTTTCCGCCGTCCCTACCCCGCCTATCGGGTCAACGCCTACCAGGCTGCGGCCGCCAATCCGATGAGCGAGATGAACACCACCCCGCTGATCGACGTGCTGCTGGTCCTGCTGATCATGATCATCATGTCCGTGCCGCTAGCCCAGCACCAGCTGGACGTGGACCTGCCCCAGCCGACACCAACAGACACGGTCATCCCGCCTGCCCCGCAGATTTCGGTCGTGATCCAGCCGCAAGGCACCGTGCTGTGGGACGGTGAAGCAGTCACCCGCAGCGAATTGCAATCCCGCCTCGCCTCCGCTGCCGCGATGAACCCGGAACCGGTGATCCGCTTCCGCCCCGATCCGCAGGCAAGCTATGACGATGCCGTGCAGGTGATCGCCCTCATCGGCGATGCCGGTCTCGACAAGTTCGCCTTTGACGGGAACGAGCAGTTCCGCACCTTCGGCAAGGACTGAACGCTGCCAAGCCGGCCGGGGGCGCGCCCTTCTTGCCCCGGCCGGAAGCGACCCCGCGCCAGGAGATACGGGGGAATCCAGATGATGTGGCCAGCAAGCCGAACATCATGACTGGTTCGGTTCTATAGCGGCTCCACCGCCATCGCCGCCCCGGCAAGGCTTTCCGCCTCCAGCAGCAGTTCCTCGTCCGCCGCGCCTTGCGGCACGGCCTCGCGGCCGATCATCACCATCACCGGCACCGCCAGCGGGCTGACTTTCTCCAGCTCGACATGCACCACGCGCTGCGCGGCGGTTTCCAGCACCTCTGCCAGCCGCGCGATATCGGTGAGCTTGGTGCGCGCATCAGCCCATGCAGCCTGCATCAGCACATGATCCGGCTCGTATCTCTTGAGCACGTCGTAGATCAGGTCCGTGGAGAAGGTGACCTGCCTCCCGGTCTTGCGCTTTCCGGGATGCTGGCGCTCCACCAGCCCGCCGATCACCGCCACTTCGCGGAATGCGCGGCGCAGCAGGTAGCTGCTCTGCACCCAGTCCACGAATTCGTCTGCAAGGATATCGGGCGATAGCAGCGGCAACGGATCGCGCACCGGCTTCAGCCCCCAGACGGCAAGCGAATAATCATTCGCCACGAAGCCGCCGGGCATAAGCCCAAAGTCCTCCATCCGCTTGGTGATCAGCATGCCAAGCGACTGGTTCGCGTTCCATCCGGCGAAGGTATAGTAGACTGTGTATTCCCGCCCACCATGCGGGAAACTCTCGACCAGCAGGTTGTCCGGCCCCGGCAACCGGCTGCGCCAGTCCTGCACCTCCAGCCATTCTCGCACGTCGTCAGGGAATCGTCCCCAGCCTGCGCGGTCCACCAACAGGGCGCGCACCCGGTCTGCCAGATGCGTGGTAAGCGGCAGTCGCAGCCCGCCGTAGGAAGGGATCATCGCCGCCTTGGTGCTCGCCCGCACGACAAGGTCCATGTCCTTCAGCTGCTCCACCTCCAGCGTCATGCCGGAAAACTGGAACGTGTCCCCCGGCGCCAGCGAGGCTGCGAACCGCTCCTCCACCTTGCCCAGAGAACGCCCGTTGCGGAACCGCACGTTGAGCATCTCGCTATCGACGATGATCCCTGCATTCATCCGGTGCTTGTGCGCCTGGTCCGGATGGGTCAGCCGCCAGGTGCCAGCGGCATCGCGGGTGATCCGGCGGAACTTGTCATAGGCCTTGAGGGCATATCCGCCCGTGGCCACGAAATTGAGCACGCGGCTCCACAGCTCCTCGTCCACCCAACTATAGGCGAGGCTTGAGCGCACTTCGGCCAGCAGCTCCTTCTCTCCAAAGGGTGCAGCGCAGGCACAAGCCATCACATGCTGGGCGAGCACGTCGAGCGTGCCGGGGCGGAATTCCTCGCCATCGCGCCTGCCTTCGTCGACCGCCTCCTTCGCCGCCATGGCTTCGAGGAACTCGAAGCGGTTACCCGGCACCAGCAGCGCGCGGCTGGGCGTATCGAGCCGGTGGCCGGCGCGCCCGATCCTTTGCAACAGGCGCGAGGAGCCCTTGGGCGCGCCCATCTGCACGACCAGATCGATATCCCCCCAGTCCACCCCGAGGTCGAGGCTGGCGGTACACACCAGTGCGCGCAGATCCCCCCGGGCCATCGCCGCTTCCACCTTGCGGCGCGATTCCTTCGACAGCGAGCCGTGATGGATGCCGATGGGCAGGTTCTCCTCATTGGCGTTCCACAGTTGCTGGAAGATGTATTCGGCAAGGAAGCGCGTGTTGGTGAAGATGAGCGTGGTGCGGTTCCTGCGCACTTCCTCGTAAAGCTGGGGGATTGCCCAGGTCGCGGCATGGCCACCCCAGGGCACATACTCGTCTTGCGGGAGCAGGATCTCGACTTCGGGCTCCGCCCCCTTCTCGCCCTCGACCAGCGCAACAGAATCGACATCACCCCAAGGGGCGAGCCATTCGCGAAAAGCTTCAGGCGAGGCGACCGTGGCGGACAGGCCGACCCGCTGCATGTCCGGCGCAATGGCCTGCAGCCGCGCCAGCGAGAGGGCGAGCAAATCCCCGCGCTTCTGCGTGGCAAAGGCGTGGATCTCGTCCACCACCACGCGCTTCAATCCCTTGAACAGTTCGAAACTGTCGGGGAAGCTCAGCAGCAGCGAAAGGCTTTCGGGCGTGGTCAGCAGCACATGCGGCGGGCGGGTGCGCTGGCGCTTCTTGCGGTCCGACGGGGTGTCCCCGCTGCGCGTCTCGATGCGGATGGGCAGGCCCATCTCCTCTACCGGGGTTAGCAGGTTGCGCTGCACGTCATGCGCCAAGGCCTTCAACGGCGAGACATAGAGCGTGTGCAGGCCCTCGGGCGGATCAGCGCCGTCGAGCACGGAGGGACAGAAGGCTGCCAGCGTGGGCAGGAAACCCGCCAGCGTCTTGCCCGCGCCCGTATCGGCCACCAGCATGCCGTGCTGCCCCGCGCGAGAGGCTTCGAGCATTGCCAGCTGGTGCTGCCTTGCACGCCAACCGCGCGCCGCGAACCAGTCAGCAATTTCGGGCGGGAGAGTGGCCATTGCTGCAAGATGGCAGTTTGCCCGCGCATTTCCAGCGCGGTCCTTCGGTCCGGCCCATCAATTACCGGACCTAGGGCGCAAAGAGCGCCAGTTGCTCCACTTCCGCGAGCGAGAGGCGCAGCCCGAAATGCTCGTCCAGAACATCGCGCCAATCGGCCGGCGTGGCGATTGCCTGCTTGTGCACCGCGCCATCGCGGGCAAGCGACAGCTGCGTGCCGGTAAGCGCGGCGAACCCAGCCGGCAAGACGCGGCTGATGATCGGTCCAAGGCGGAAGCGCGATTGCTCCTGCGTTGCCGTCCAGTGGTTGGCCATGTCGAGATCGGCTTGCATGACCGGTGCAAGATCGAAGCTGTATTGCGCCTGCCAATCCGCGCTGTCGCGGTGCCTCCCGTCCGTGCTGGAAACCGGGCCTGAACGTTCAAGCACCCATTCGCCATCGGGCCTGCCGACATGGCGCAGGCGGTGTCGCGCGCCATCCGCTGTCCCCGTCTGTGCGCCGTCGACCAGCGGCAGCGGCGGCACATGACTGCCACCGAAACCCGCATCGCCAAGCCACGGCGCGCCTTCGATCTCGCACAGCAGCAGCACGTGGGTGCGCGGCGGGATGAAGCCTTCGGGCATGGCAAGGCGCGGGCGGGCCAGCAGCGGGCGGCTGGTTATGCCGATGGCCGCCAGCATGTCCGCAAACAGGCGGTTCTGTTCAAAGCAGTAACCCCCGCGCCGCTGTTCGACGAGCTTGGCGAAAACCGCATCGCTGCCGATGCGGATCGGGCGCCCCAGCAGCACGTCGAGGTTTTCGAAGGTTATCGCCTGCCGGTGCGCGGACTGGAGCAGGGCCAGCCCTTCGGGTGAAGGATCGGGCGCGGCATCGAGGCCCAGCCGCGCCAGATAGGCTGGCAGGCGATCGCACATGGCAGGCCTCAGTGCCCCACGCTTTCCCCGCGCTCGAGGCCGGACTGGGCCAGCTGGTCATCGATCTGGTCCAGCAGGCGCTGCAAGCCTTCCTCGCTGTCGCTTTCGGCGCGGGCCACGAGCACGTCCTGCGTGTTGGATGCACGCAGCAACCACCAGCCATCGTCATTGGTCACGCGCACGCCATCCGTCGCGTTCACCTCGTCGGGACTGTTCGCCAGGCGTTGCTGCACTTCCTCGATCGCCGCGAACTTGCGGCTTTCGTCCACCTGGAAGCGCATTTCCGGCGTGTTGAGCATCTGCGGCATGGCGCTGCGCAGCTCGGTGATGGACTTGCCCAGCCTGGCTGCGGCCGCAATCAGCCTGATTCCCGCATAGAGCGCATCGTCGAAACCGTAATATTCGTCAGCAAAGAAGACGTGGCCGCTCATTTCGCCGGCAAGCGGCGAGGAAGTTTCCTTCATTTTGGACTTAATCAGCGAATGGCCGGTCTTCCACATCAGCGGCTGGCCGCCACAGGCCGCCACATGATCGAACAGCGCGCGGCTGGCCTTCACATCGGCGATAATCGTGGCCCCGGGCTGCCGCGACAGCAGGTCCTCGGCATAGATCATCAGCAGCTGGTCACCCCAGATAACGCGGCCCTCGCCGTCGATCGCGCCGATCCGGTCACCATCGCCATCGAAAGCCACTCCGAAATCGAGGGACTTTGCGGAGACAAGGCTTCGCAGATCCTCAAGGTTCTCCTCGACAGTAGGATCAGGATGATGATTGGGAAATTCGCCATCGACTTCGGTAAAGAGCAGGTGATGTTCGCCGGGCAGGCGCGCATCCAGCTTTTCCAGGGCAGGACCGGCAGCACCATTGCCCGCATCCCACCCCACCTTGAGACGGGACAGGACATCGGCATCGAGCCCGTCGAGCCCGGCCAGGAGGCGGTCGATATACGCATCGAGGATGTCTACGTCCTCGACAGTCCCGACGCCGTCATCCCAATCGCCCGCAGACGCCATCTCGCCCAGCGTCAGGATATCCGCGCCGAAGAACGGACGCCCCTGGAATACCATCTTGAAGCCATTGTAATTGGCGGGATTGTGGCTGCCGGTTATCTGAATGCCGCCATCCACCTCTTCGGCTGAGGCTTCCGCGTAATAGAGCATCGGCGTGGGCCCCATGCCGATGCGGCGCACATCGATGCCGCTGGCGTTGAGCCCCTCCACCAATGCATGCTCCAGCATGGGAGAGGAAACACGGCCGTCATACCCCACGGCCACCTTCCTGCCGCCTGCACGGCGGATCAGCGTGCCGAAACCGCGGCCGATGGCACGGGCATCATCCGCACCCAGCGTTTCGCCAATGATCCCGCGAATGTCATATTCGCGCAGCACGGTAGGGTGGAAGGTATGAGTCATTACGCCTCCTGTGGCAGGTTTCGCGTCCGGCGCTAGTTCTCCGGACCGGGTAATTCGGAAAGCAGCAGGTCGCGCGCGGCATTGGCCTCGTGAACCTGTTCATTGGTGCCGCCCTTGTCCGGATGGACCATGGCGACAAGCCTCCTATGCGCGGCAATTATGTCATTCCGGTTGGCATCGGCAGCAACGCCAAGCAGGCGCCGGGCGCGCAGCAAGGCCTGCTGCCGGGCGGAATCCTTCTTCTGCCACGGCCAGCGCCCGACAAGCATCTTGAACAGGACGCATGCCAGGACGGCAAATATCAGGACGCGGTAGAACACGGCGTCAGGCGACCTCGCCTTCGGCCATGGCCGGATGCCGTGGCGCCGATGGTTGCGGAACCGGCAGGTTAAGGCTGGCAACAAGGCTGCGCAATTCCTGCCGGGCGACGAGGTGGCTGGTGCCCAGTTCGCCAAGGTGCCCCTTGTCCAGCAAGGTAAGGCCGGAGGGAAACAGCTCGCGGTAGATCACGCGTTCGGAAAGGCCCTGCGACACGCGAAAGCCGACGCGCTTGGAAAGCTCGGTCAGCGCCTGGTCGATGCGGCGCTGGTTGCGGGCATCGGTATAGCCCGTGCGGTTGCGCACCACGACCCAGTCCATCTCGCGGCGCTGCTGTTCGATCGTGGCCCGGCTGCGCTTGAGGCGGGCTTCCCAGATCAGCTCGGCATAGAAGGACAGGCGGCGGACCTTGAAACTTTCCGCATCCACCTGCCCGATCAGGTCGAAATCGACGAAGCTGTCATTCATCGGCGTGACCAGCGTATCCGCTTCGGTCGCCACGTGGCGGGCAAAGGGATCGTCACGCCCAGGCGTATCGAACATGAGGTAATCCATGCCTTCGCCAAGGCGGGCTGCCTGTTCTTCCAGCTCTGCCACGCTCTCGCCGCGGAACACTTCGCAAACCGGCCCCGGCAGGTCCACACCGCGACGCTGGCGGGTTTCCTCGCGGTTCTCGCAATAGCGGAACATCGTCGCCTGCCGCGTATCGAGATCGATCGCCGCCACCTTCGCGCCCTGATAGGCCAGCGCCACGGCGACATGCACGGCGGTTGTGGACTTGCCCGTGCCGCCTTTTTCATTGGCGAACACGATGCGATGGGGTGAAGTGGCGGTCACGATAAAGGCAGGCTTTCTCTGGCAGGCCGGTGCGGCTAGGTTTCTGCCACGCAATGTATCGGAGGGGAGGCCGCGTGCAAACCGTCAGTAGGCTGAAATTGCTGCGCGAAGCTGTGGATGACCTTCGTGCCAGCGGCACGATTGCCCTGGTGCCGACAATGGGCGCGCTGCACGAAGGACACCTGACGCTGATGCGCGAGGCGAAGCGCCACGCCGCCCATGTCGTTGCCTCGATCTTCGTCAATCCCACGCAGTTCGGCCCGAACGAGGACCTCGATGCCTATCCCCGCCAGTTGGCGCAGGACCAGGCGAAGCTGGAAGCCGAAGGGGTGGCCTTGCTGTGGGCCCCGGATGTAGCGGCGATGTATCCCGATGGCTTTGCCACCAGCATCTCAGTCTCCGGTGTCAGCGAAGGTCTGTGCGGTGCATCGCGGCCTGGCCATTTCGACGGGGTAGCAACGGTTGTCTGCAAGCTGTTCAACCAGGTCCGGCCTGATGTCGCGCTGTTTGGCGAGAAGGACTGGCAGCAACTGGCGGTAATTCGGCGCATGGCGGCAGACCTCGACCTGACTTTACCTTGTGTGGAAAAGATCATCGGCGTGCCCACCGTGCGCGAGGAGGACGGGCTCGCGATGAGCAGTCGCAATGCCTACCTCTCGCCCGGGCAACGCGCATCTGCTGCACGCTTGAACCAGGCCATGCGCGAGGCCATTTCCCGGATCGAGGGAGGCGCGGATGTAGCGGCAACACTCGGCTGGCTGGAAAGCGAACTCGGCGCCGCCGGTTTCGCTCCCGTAGACTATGTGACGCTGGCTGATGCCGCCAGCCTGCGCGAACTCTCTGCAACGCCGACAGCGCCTGCGCGCTTGCTGGTTGCCGCGCGGATGGGCAAAACCCGCCTGATCGACAATATGCATGTGGATGGGAGAGCCGCGTGACCGAAGAGGATTTCCTTGGCTACGTCGCCGCGTTCAACGGCAATGACCTTGACGGTTTCGGCCATTTCTACGCGGAAGACGTGATCTTCGAACTTGGCGGTTCAAAGCGGATTGACGGCCGCGAGAACATCCTCGCCTTCTATCGGCAGGTAAAGGACCACATCACCGAAGTCGTCACCCCGCTGGACGTTGTGGTGACGCCAAATCGTATCGCCATGCATTGCCGAACCACGTTCGAAACCTTCAAGGACTGGCCCGATTTCGAGATCTGGCGAACCATGAAGGGTGACAGCCGCACGGTGGAAACCATCGCCTTGTATGAGGTCGATCCGGCGCGCGATTGCTTCACCCATATTCGCGGCGCACGCTTCAAGCCCTGATGCGGCGACAAAGCGCAGGGGTTGCAGACCTGTGCTGCAGTCTGGCAAAGGACGCGAGAACCAAATTGAAGTCCGCGCCCATCCCCGGGCAGAGATAACCAGCTGGTTGCCCATTTTCGGCAGCGCGGGCGCTGATCGAAAAGGAATTTCCATGAGTGATAGCGGCGATATGGCCAGGCCGAGCATGAGTACGCTCGAGCCACCGCTACGCGACTTGCCCATCTCGACAGCTGATTCCGGCTTTTACAACGGCTTCAACACCTGGGTGACGATTACCGCCAAGATCATCGTCAGCGTGCTGATTGTCTGGGCCGTGGTCTTTCCCGTACATGCCAGCGAGACACTGGCATTGGCGAACGAGACGATCATCCGCCAGTTTGCCAGCTGGTATATCTACCTCGTCGCTTTCCTGATCGCGGTCTGCCTGCTGCTGGCACTGGTGCCGCAATCAGGCTCCCTGAGGATGGGCGCACCAGGCGAAGCGCCCGAATTTTCGCGTTTCTCATGGTTCTCCATGCTGTTCGGAGCCGGCATCGGCATCGGCATGCTAACCTACTCCACTGGCGAGCCGCTGGCGCATTTCCAGAACAATCCGGATATCATTCGTGCACTGGCCGAGCCCGCCTCTGCCAGTGCGGTGCCGTCTGCCTATGAGTATACCTTCCTGCACTGGGGCCTTTCCGCCTGGGCGACCTATGCCCTGGTTGGCCTTGCGGTTGGCTACGTCGCTTATCGCCGCAATTTGCCGCTGACGATCCGCTCTGCCCTCGCGCCAATCTTCGGGCTCAAGATGTCCGGCCATTTGGGCCATTTTGTCGACATCGTCGCCGTTGTCGCCACCATCCTTGGCGTGTCCGTGACCATGGGGCTGGGCGTCGAACAGTTCGTGGCCGGACTTTACCGGCTGGGCTTTGGCGAATGGCTGGTCAACGATGCGGGCACGGCGTCAGACTGGGCGATCGTGCTGGCGCTTGCGCTGCTGGTGGGCGCATCCACGATTTCCGCACTTTCGGGCGTTGGCCGCGGCATCAAGTGGCTGTCCAACCTCAACATGGCACTCTCCTTCCTGCTGCTGGCGGTGTTCCTGCTGTTTGGTGCAGGGCTGTATGCGCTGGAACTGCTGTGGAGCGGCACCGTGGACTATATCATCAGCCTGCCCACCGCGACGCTGGCCGCATGGCAAGCTGATGGCACGCCCACGGGCGATGCACTGGCACAATGGCAGCTCGACTGGTCTGTCTTCTACTGGGCGTGGTGGATCGCCTTTGCGCCCTTCGTGGGCATGTTCATCGCCCGAATTTCGCGCGGGCGGACGGTGCGCGAATATGTGCTCGGCGTGATCCTTGTCCCCTCGCTGATGTGTTTCATCTGGATGGCGCTGGCAGGCGGCACCGCAATCGAGCTGGAACTGGCCGGCACGGCGGGCGGTGCGATCCTGGCGGCAGGCATTTCCGACCAGATCTTTGCGACGATCTCGGCCCTTGCTGATCCGGCGTTTGCCACCATTCTTTCCGGCCTCATTGTGCTACTGTTGACGACCTATCTCATCACGTCAGCAGACAGCGCTATCCTTATCGTCAACACGATCAACGGCGCAGGTGAAGACGAAGGCGCAGGCCGCCGCCACATCATCTTCTGGGGCGCAGCGATTGCCCTTGTCGTGGGCAGCATGCTGATCCTTGGTGGGATCGATGCGATCCGCACGGTCATGATCATCGGCGCGCTGCCGTTCTCGGTAGTTACGGCACTGATGGCCATTTCCATCGTGAAAGCGATCGTTTTCGACGTCATGCGCAAGCGCCACGGGGTGGAAACCCATTGCGAGGACATCCTCGCTGAGGCCGCCGCCAAGTCCCGGTAAAGTGGCGGGCAAATAGCGAGCAGCCAGCACTTGGCTCTACTGCAAGGCGTCTTGCGGTCGAGCAAGTGCGCTTCATTTACTGAATTGCGAAATATTGAATAGAGACATGTGTTCTTGAGAAGTATTTTGTTTTGCTTGGCAATTGATTTTGCGCTTATTTGAAATGGGCAGCCCAATGCAAAGAATCTGCAGCCGCCCAAGGTGCTGTTGTTATTGTGCAACGGTCATTTGTTGATCCTGAGGATTTCGCTTCCTGCTGTGGCCATTGTCGCTTCGCTTTGCTAGCCGCGCGCACCTACAAAAATTCTCATATTTCTCTGCTGGATTTACTTCCTTCCCCCTCAGTAAACAGCGGAGATTTTTGCCCCACACGTCGGGCGCAAGACAACAGAGGAAGAACAAATGTTGAAGTTAAAGAGCAGTGTGTCTGTTGGCGCACTTGCCATTGCCACGGTCGCAACCCCGGCCTTCGCGCAGGAAGAAGCTGCAGCCAACGAACGCACCGGCGGCGTTGACACCATCCTGGTGACCGCCACCAAGCGCTCCGAAGACCTGCAGGATGTTCCTGTCTCGGTTCAGGCACTCGGCACCGAACAGCTCGAAGAGCTGAACATCAGCACTTTCGATGATTACCTGAAGCAGCTGCCTAACGTCACGGCTGGCGGCAGCGGACCGGGCCAGAGCACGATCTACATTCGCGGCCTCGCGTCCACCACGCCCAACCTCACCACTGCCGGTGTGGCTGGCCTCGCTCCCAATGTGGCGATGTATCTCGACGAACAGCCGCTGGCTCAGCCCGGCCGTAACCTCGATGTCTACGCCGCTGACCTTGAGCGTATCGAAGTGCTGTCCGGCCCGCAGGGTACGCTGTTCGGCGCAAGCTCGCAGGCCGGTGTGGTCCGCCTGATCACCAACAAGCCGAGCCTTGCAGGCTTCGATGCCGAAGCCAGCTTCGGCGCTTCCTTCACCAAGAACGGTGAGGCAAGCTACAATGGCGAAGTGATGCTCAATCTCCCGGTAACTGACAATATTGCTATGCGCGTTGTCGGCTATCTTGATGATCAGGGCGGCTATATCGACAATGTCGCAGGCAGCCGTACAGTGCGCGAAAGTGCTCGCTTCCGTCCGGAAGGCACTATCCGCTCCAATGGCGTGGCGGTGAATGCCAACCGCGCCGGTTTCCAGTCCGATCCCGCCACGCTGGCGCAGCTGGATGCCAATGTGAACTTCATCGCTGCGGACAATGCCGGCTTTGTCGAAGATGATTTCAACGACACGCAATATGCCGGTTTCCGCGCCACCGCGCTGTGGGAAGTCAATGAGGACTGGACGGTCACCATTGCCCACGCCCGCCAAAGTGTGGAATCCGATGGCGTGTTCTTCACGGACCCAACGCTTGGCCTCGATGACCCGTCGATCCAACGGTACGAGGACGACCGCCTCGAGGACGACTTCTCCAACACCAGCTGGACCGTCGAAGGCCGCCTGGCCATGCTCGATGTCGTCTACACCGGTGCTTACACGGAGCGTGAAGCTGACCAGCGCGTCGACTATTCCGACTATCTCTTCGTTGGCCAGTACCTGCCTTATTACATCTGCGACGGCTCGGTGAGCTATCCGGGTGCGGGCGGCCCTAGCGGCACCTGCCAGGCCCCCAACCTCTATGTCACCTCGCATACCGAAACCGAGGTGCTGACGCAGGAACTGCGTTTCAACACGCCGGAAGAAAACCGCTGGCGCGTGACTGCAGGCGGCTTTTACTCCGACCTCGAGCTGAAGGAACGCAACGACTTTGCCTATCCAGGCAACACGCTGGCTGATCCGTTCGGCCCCTTCGCGCCCAACTTCCCGCAGGACGGGTTCTTCACTGATCCGGGCCCTTTCCCGGCAGACACGATCTTCCGCAACGACATCCGTCGTATCGACAAGCAGTTCGGCATCTTCGGTGAAGCCAGCTTCGATCTTGTTCCGGATCTGCTGACAGCCACCCTCGGTGCGCGCTACTACGACATCGAAGTGGATTTCGAAGGCAGCGCCAACGGCTCCTTCTGTAACTCCGGTGCAGCGCAGGATGCCAACGCATTCGGTACCGACATCAACGACCTGTACGACGGCGACGGCCAGTACACCTTTATCGGTTCGTGTAATGCCGCGCTTCGCCAAACGTTCACTCAGGGCGACAGCATTCAGGACATCATCGATGCAGGCCTCTCAGCCGGTCAGGCGCAGCAGGTTTTCAACGCCCTGTCCGCGCCTGATGTGGCCAAGGCCAAGGGCACGATCCTGAAAGGCACTGTCACGGTCACACCGACCGAAGACACGATGTTCTATGCCACCTATTCCGAAGGCTTCCGCCCCGGCTTGCTTAACCGTCCCGGCGGCGCGCCCGGCCCGAATGGCTATACCGTGCCGTTCGAACTGGAAACAGACGAGGTGGAGAACTATGAAATCGGCTGGAAGCTTGACCTGATCGACGGTCAGCTACGCTTCAACGGCAGCGCCTTCTATGTCGATGTCAGCAATTTGCAGACGACGATCTTCGATCCCAGCATCACCAATCTGTTCTTCTCGGACAATGCGGCGAATGCAGAGATCAAGGGCATTGAGGCAGACTTCACTGTCGCGCCTTATTCTGTGCCAGGCCTGACCATTGCCGGTGCCTTCTCGATCCTCGATACCGAGATCAAGCAGGTGCTCACACCGACCAATGACGTGATCGTTGGCAGTGACCTCGCCTTCGCGCCGTCCTTCCAGGGCAATATGCGCGTTCGCTACGAGTGGGACCTCAATAGCTCGCTCGAAGCATGGGTCATGCCGCAGGTGAGCCATTCGGCATCGTCCTTCACGGACATCATCGAGATCAACAAGCTCAAGCTGGACAGCTACACCACCGTCGGCCTGTCAGTCGGCGTGGCGGCAGACCAGTGGCGCTTCGAGGTCTATGGTGAAAACCTGTTCGACGAGCGCGCGCAGATTTCGGGTAACTTCGTGAACGACCGCGCCCGCGTTACCATCAACCGTCCGCTGACTGTCGGCTTCAAGGCTTCCTACAGCTACTGATCCGCAGCACAGGCGAACCATTCAGGCGGCGGCGGCAGATCCTTCACGGGGTTTGCCTCCGCCGCTTTGCTTTGTATCAGGGCGCAAGATGGCCGATCGCGATGAACAGCTGAAAGCCGCGCAGCAGGCGCTTCAGGCAGGCGATTTCGCTGCTGGGCTGGCGCAGGCAGAAACGCTGCTGAACGGCGATCCAACGGACGGCGAGGCGCTCTACATGGCCGCCGCCGCGTGCCGCTATCTCAAGCAGTATGACAAGGCAGGAGCATTGCTGCAGCGCCTTCACGAGGTGATGCCTGAATATGGCCGTGCCTGGCAGGAGGCCGGCCACCTTGCTCGCGTGCAAGGCGATCCTGCTGCGGCGATCCACGCTTTTGAGCGGGCCACTCGCTTCAATCCCGCATTGGAAGCGAGCTGGCGCATGCTCGCCGAATTGCTGGCCTCCCAAGGTCGCGCTGCAGAAGCGGGCACAGCGCAACAGCAGCATAAGCGCATCGCCACCATGCCCAAGGCACTGGTCGCCGTGACGCACCACTTGCACGAAGGCCGGCCGCTGCGCGCAGAGGAGATCTGCCGCCAATATTTGCGCGCCAATCCGCGCGATACCGAAGGCATGCGCTTGCTCGCCGCCATCGGCAAGCAGATGGGCATTCTGGACGACGCCGAATTCCTGCTGGAAAGCGCAGTGGAGTTCGATCCTGACAATATCCAGCTGCGGCTCGACTATATTCAGGTCCTGCGCCAGCGGCAGAAGTTCTCCGAAGCTCATAAGCAGGCCGAGCGCCTTTACAAAAGCGATCCGCAGAACCCATTGTTCGCCTCTCACCTCGCCATCGAGAGCATGCAGACCGGCGCCTATGATCGCGCTTTCGAATTGTTTGACGAAGTGTTGGCCAAGTTACCGAATGATCCG
Organism: Alphaproteobacteria bacterium; assembly: GCA_030424845.1. Taxonomy (GTDB): domain Bacteria; phylum Pseudomonadota; class Alphaproteobacteria; order Sphingomonadales; family Sphingomonadaceae; genus Alteraurantiacibacter. The sequence continues at coordinate 321,325 of JAUHWC010000002.1, forward strand.
GCCACGTTGACCAGCAAGGGGCACGCGCTGAAGACTACCGGCAAGCAGAATGATGCCATTGCATCCTACCGCGCAGCCATCGCCGCGAAGCCAGACCATGGCGACGCATGGTATGCACTGGCCAACCTCAAGACGTGGTCGTTCGAGAATAACGATATCGCTGCCATGTATAGCCAGCGGGAGCGGCCTGACCTCGCCTTCATGGACAAGGTCTACCTCTCATTCGCCTTAGCCAAGGCGCATGAGGATCGAAGTGAATACGAAGAGAGCTTCCTCCATTATAAGACGGGCAACGAACTGAAACGGCGACAGGCGCGCTACGATGCAGACAGCATGAGCCGCGAATTGCGGGCGCAGGCAGAGCATTGCACCCCCGACCTCTTCGCCAAATACACCGGCTCAGGCCATGAAGCGCCTGACCCAATCTTCATCCTTGGCTTGCCGCGCGCTGGTTCGACCCTGCTAGAACAGATCCTCGCCAGCCATTCGCAGATCGACGGGACGCTAGAGCTGCCCAATATCCTGGCGCTGGCGCATAAGTTGCGCGGTCGCAAGGCGGGTCAATCTCGCTACCCAAAAGTGCTTCATGAGTTGGACGCCGAGCAGCTAAAGCAATTCGGGCGGGATTACATCGAAAACACCCGCATCCACCGCCAACGCGCACCGTTCTTCATAGACAAGATGCCCAACAATTTCCGGCACATCGGTCTGATCCACCTGATCTTGCCCAATGCGAAGATCATCGATGCCCGCCGCGCGCCAATGGATTGCTGCTTCTCCGGCTTCAAGCAGCTGTTCGCCGAAGGGCAGGAATTCACTTACGGCTTGCACGAAGTCGGGCAATATTATGCTGACTATGTTGCGCTGATGGGCCATTGGGACACAGTGCTGCCGGGCAAGGTGCTGCGTGTCCAGCATGAGGACGTGCTTGACGATGTAGAAGGGCAGACACGCCGAATGCTCGATTTTCTCGGCGTTCCATTCGAAGAGGCCTGCCTAGACTTCCACAAGACCGAACGCGCCGTACGCACTGCGAGCAGCGAACAAGTGCGCCGCCCGATCAACCGATCAGGGCAACATGCGTGGAAGCCATTCGAGCCGTGGCTCGCTCCGCTAAAGGATGTGCTGAGAGATCTCGCTCCTTAACGCGCAATTTAGCGGGCCTTTGCGTTTTTTGACCGTCACGTCTGCATGAGCCTTGATCCGCTGCGTCTTTTCCACTTGTGCCCCGCGATGGGCCGCCCACATCGCTACACCGCCGTTGGCCCCGCCATACGATGATTGCGCACAAACTGCGGGTGTGTGTGATTTTTTGGACGGAAGCGAACGAATCTGGTCAGGAAGTTGGAGCGGTAGCGGAAATCGAATATGACCAACAAAAATTGATATTGCTTGCCTATCTGAACCCTTCGGACCTCAATCCAGCAGCATTACCATCAGGAACAAAATGAAAACGGATCAGGTTCCGAAACTGGGAATCACGTTTGCAGGTCGGCAATTTCCGAATCAGTCCGACAGTGATCGATACCGTCCGCTTTGCGCCCTGTTCAAAGACCTAAGCTTCCGATTTCTCAGCGCTAAAAAGCGGACGTTCCCTTCGGCCCTATCGGCCTGCGACCGTTGCGCCATGCGCTGGGTGTGCAACCAAACCGTTGCCGGAAACGACGTGCGAAGTGACTTGGGTCGCAAAAGCCTGCTTCGAATGCGATGTCGCCGACCGAACTCGGATCGAGAGAGCCAGCGGAGAGTCGATCTGCGGCATATTGCAGGCGGCGTTCGATCAGCTGGGCACCGAAGGTTGTCCCTTGGCTTGCAAATAGCCCATGCAGATGCCGTTTCGAGATGCCGGCCTCTCTGGCCAGCTGGTCTGGCGACAGATCGGGGTCAGCAAACAGCCTGTCGAGCAGCGCTTTGACACGATTGAACGTGCTCGTTCGCACTACACACCTCGCACTCGCGTTCTGGCCGATCAGCGCGAATAGGCTGCCGATCTGGTCTGCAATTACATCGCGCGGTACGGCACAGTCGGCGACTCCGTTTGCAGCGATCAGGCGCAGCAGCGATGCCAGCGGCGTGCCCCACTGCGAGCGTGCCTGCCACGGCATCTGGCGCAGGCTCTCCGGATCACGGAGCCACTTGTCCATCCAGCTTTGCGATACGTGGATCGACAGCGCGACATTCTCTCGCGGACATTCAAATTCATAGGGCACAGCGTTGCGCAGAATACCAAAATCGCCTTGGCGGATCAGCTGTTCGTCGCCGCACTCCCGCACGATCATCGAACCGCGCTGCATGTAGACGATCTCGTAAGAGCCTTCAGCAGTGCTGCGCGTCATTTCCGGCGTGCGCCGTACGATCTGCGGCGTGGTGCCCAGAACGTTGAGGTCGATGGGACCCAGAGCCGTCTGCGTCCAACTAGCCTTGAAACTTTCCGGCTGCGCGGCATCAACGTGTAGCTCAGTCATGTGCGTGGCGACGGTGTCATTCCAGCGCGACATCTTTGCGCCAACGCTCCAGCTGTCGGTGGCCCAGCTTCTGTCAGCCAATTGTCCAAGCGCCATGTCGTCAAACCCTCTCCCCGGAAGGTGGTTATCCCACCTTCCGGTCATTGGCGCTGACAATAGCGCATTGCCCGCCGATCGCAAATTGCACTCACAGTCTAGCGAGAGTGCACTCCCAGCCGCGCGAAATAGCGGGCCACGCTGGCATGATGACGCACCAAGGGAGATTGATCGCCATGATCACCAGACGAAATTTCATCCGCAATTCGGCAGCCGGAGCCGGGCTGACCTTGGTAGCCGCCAACGGCGCACTTGCAGCCGGGCCGGACGGGGCACCGCTGCCACCGCAGGTCAGCCGCAGCACCTTCGATTCCGCGCTGGATGCATTGCGTGCAATCGTCGGGCCGCGAAACGTGTTCTCCGATTCCGACCAGCTTGCTGGTTACAATGACCACTTCGCCATGAAGCCGCCTGAAGAGCACGCGCCCTCGGGTGCCGTGGCACCGACTTCGGTCGACCAGATCCAGCGCGTGCTGGCTGTCGCGCGTGAGCATGGCATTCCGGTTTGGACCATCTCGACCGGGCGCAACCTTGGCTATGGAGGGGCTGCGCCACGTATGCCCGGCACCCTGGTTCTCGACCTGAAGCGAATGAACCGCATCATCGAGGTCAACGAGAAGCATTGCTACGCTATCGTCGAGCCGGGCGTCTCCTACACCGAGCTTTACCGCCACCTGCGCCGCACTGGATCGCGTTTATGGATCGACTGCGCAGCGCCCGGCTGGGGCGGTGTGGTGGGCAACCTGCTGGATCGCGGCGTCGGCTATACGCCGATGGGCGAACACTTCCTGCAGCAGCAATGCGGGATGCAGGTGGTGCTGTCGGATGGGACGGTTGTCGACACCGGCATGGGCGGGCAGGCGGGACAGGCTGCCATGAGCGTGTATCGCTATGGCAATGGCCCCTGGGTCGACGGGTTGTTCACCCAGTCCAACCTCGGCGTGGTGACGCGTCTGGGCGTGCAGCTGATGCCCGAGCCGCCCGGCTATCGCCCCTATATGGTCACCTTTGCGGATGAGGACGCGATCCAGCCGCTGACCGAGGTCGTACGTCCGCTGAAGCTGGCGCAGCTCATCCCCAATGCGGCAACGTCAACCGAACTGCTGTGGGAGACCGCCGTCGAGAAGCGCAAGGACCAGTACTACACTGGGGAGGGCGCACTGCCGGACAGCGCCCGACGCGCCATCATGGACGATCTCGATGTCGGCAACTGGAGCTTCTACGGGGCACTCTACGGCACAGATGAGATGATGGACGCCACTTGGGAGGTGCTGCGCGACAGCTTCTCCACTATTCGCGGTGCGCGCTTCTTCACAGAGGCCGAGAAGGGTCACACCGCAAGCTGGCAATACCGCGCCAAGTTGATGCGCGGCGAACCCAACATGACCGAATTCGGCACCGTCGCCTGGATACCCAATGCAGCCCACGTCGGCTTTGGCCCCGTCGTACCCGTCGATGGCGAGCTGGCCCTTCGGCAATACAACCGTGTGCGGCAGATGTCGGAAGAGGCAGGCTTCGACTACTTCGGCGAGTTCATCGTCGGTTGGCGGGACATGCACCATATCTATATGCCCGCTTTTCGGCGCGACCGGCCGGAAGAGAAGCAGCGCCTGCTCGAACTGCTCGATCGCCTGATCGACGATGCAACCGAAGACAGCTTTGGCGTCTATCGCACCCATCTCGATTTCATGGACAAGGTCTCGCAGTCCTATTCGTTCAACGATGGCGCGCTCGGCCGCTTCAATGCACGGCTCAAGGCGGCGATCGACCCGAGCGGCATCCTTGCGCCGGGCAAAAGCGGCATCTGGCCCAGCCAGTTCTGCGAAGGAGGCCTGCCATGCGGATAAGAATTTTCGCCCTCGGCCTGCTGACAACAGCAGCACTTGTTCCATTCGCAGCGATTAATGCGCAGCAGGCCAAACCGCAGGAGCGCAGCGGAGAAGACCTCTACCAGCAGTGGTGCGCGGGTTGTCATGATCCGGGTCCGGGCCATCCCGGCACCATGCGAATGGAAGGCGATTTCGGGCCCGAAAATTCCGTGTTACGTGACATGCAGGCGATCAACCGCCCGCTGATCCATTATGCCGTGCGGCAAGGCTTTCAGATGATGCCCCCATTCCGGCCAACCGAAATCACCGACGAGGAAGTAGACCGGATCGCGGACTACCTGCTGGAAGAAGGGCAATGAGCATGAGCCTGATCGAAAGCCTGAACCAGACAGGGATGGACCTGGAGCTTCTCCGTCCGGGCGACACCGCCTTCGATGCGCTGGCAGAGCGCTTCGCTACCCATCCGGGAGTTGAGGTGGATTACGTCGTGGCCGTGCGTCCTAGTGAAGCCGAAGCCGTGCAACATGCAGTAGCTGCCGCGCACACACATGGCGCGGGGCTGCTCACCGTGTACAACGCCTCCAACACTGGCGCGCAGCTTTGCGGTGAGAGCGAGACGGTTATCCTCGACCTGTCACGGCTAGACCGCGTCCTCGAAGTCGATGTCGACAATGGCTACGCACGGGTCGAACCGGGTGTCAGCTATGCCGCTTTGTCCGCCTATCTGGCAGAGCATGGCCATGCGTTGCAGGTAGACAGCGAGCGCGATGGCGCAGCATCGATCGCCGGCAGCACCTTTGCCAAGGGCATCGGCTACACGCCATACGGCGAACACGCGCTGGTGCAATGCGGGGCTGAGTTCGCAACGCCCTATGGTGAGCTGGTTCGCACAGGCATGGGCGCCATGCCGGGCAGTAAGACTTGGCAGCTCTACAAATATGCGCTGGGACCTTATTCAGACGGGCTGGCCATGCAGTCTGGCCTGCTCGTGCCAACCCAGATTGGCGTCTGGCTGATGGGACAGGTGCCTGTCACCCAGACTTTGGCATACGAGATAGCCAATACTCAGGCCCTGTCCGAAGTCATCGAAGCGTTGCGTGAATTCAAGATTGCAAACTTGCTACCTGGCACCGTCAGCCTGACCCACCGCGAGTTCGATGAGGCCCGCCATCCCGAGATTGCCGCTTCCGAATGGCGATTGACCTCGGCGCTCTATGGGCTTCCCAATCTGATCGCACTGGCAAGAGCAACGATTGATGGAGCGCTTGCGGCCATTGCAGATGTTCGCGCGGTCAGCGTTGAAGAACAGGCTGGGTCACCCGTCTGGCAGGAGCAGGCCGCGCTGGTATCAGGCCAGCCAGGCGTCGCAGGCGTGTCGTTCCCCGGTATCGATGCCAGCCATGTGGCAAGCCTGACTATGGTCGCCCCCATCGAAGATCGTTTCGCACTTGCGATGGGCGGGCACGCAAAGCAGGCGCTCGCTGAACACGGCTTACCGTTTCTGACTGAAATGGCGGTTGTCGGGCGCTCCTTGTTTCAGAAGATCTATCTGCCTTATACTCCTTTCAATCCGCGCAGCGAGGAGCGCCTTACCGAGAGTGCAAGGCAGTTGGTGACCGCAATGCAGCAGCACGGAATCGGCGTCGCAGCCCAGAGCTTTGAACTCGCCGGCCTCGGTCTTGGCCGAGACACCGGGAGTGGATTGGCCGAGTTGCACCGGAGGATTGAAACGGCCCTTACGGCATAGGCTCAATCGTTGGTGATAACTTGCTGCGACACTGGCGCGGTCTCGCCAGCGGTGCAGTGCAAAAGCGGGGTGCCCAATGGGCGAGATTGCCGACAGGCCTGAAATTGGCTCGATTGCTGATTGGCTTAATTATATGGCGCAAACACCAAAAGCCGACAGTCCCTTACCGGCCCAGGTACAGACCTTATCTCACGTCGCAGATTGGGTGGAAAGCGGACATTCGTGTTCGCCGCCAGCGGATGATCTCGGACGAGGTGTCGAAACAGAGAAACGGGCTGTTAGCCTTGCTCATCCGGAGTGACTAGTAATCCCTGTCTCCTTAGCTAGTTTGCTTTGTCGGTGCCGATCACAACAAGTTAGATCGTTAAAAAAGACGGCAACAATATTAGGAGCAGCCTCATTATGCAGTTCGCAGAACCTCAAGTCCTAATCGTGGGGGCCGGACCGTCTGGTCTGATACTGGCGCATGAATTGCTACGCCGTCAGGTTACTGTGCGATTGATCGAAAAGCGCCAGGGTCCCTCGCATACAACGCGCGCGATGACCGTTCATGCTCGCTCTATGGAGATGTTCGAGCATATGGGGATCGCTTATCGGCTCGAAGAGGTCTGCCTCGAATGCCCCGGTAATATCTACAACTTTCCACATTTAACGGCCGAAGAGCAGCCGCGCACCGATTATCGCGTACTGCCGACGCGCTTCGCCTTCTATTACAAGATCAACCAGAATGATTTTGAACAGGTGCTACGCGAACACCTTCTGGCGCAATACGGGATAAAGCCTGAATACCGAACAGAACTCGTCGGGCTTGATGCCAGCAGTGACAGCGTCGCGGCGCAGATCAAGTTACCCGACGGCCGGGTGGAGGCGCATCGCTACCCATGGGTTGTGGGCTGTGACGGCAAGCGCAGTTTTGTGCGTGATGCGGCCGGTATCGCCTTTGAAGGTGAACAGGTTGCAGTGATGTCAATGATGGACGTGCAGCTCGAAAACGTGACTTTTGATGATCGCTGGATGAACTACTTCTTCAACAAAGACCTGTTCATGAACTGTACCAAATTGCCCGGTAAGAACTGGCGCATCTACATGAGCGAGCCTTCAGGAGAGTATGTCTATGCGAGCGACCAGCGCGCGGCCTTCCAGGAGGTTGCCGACAAGATCGGTATTGGATTCAAAGTCGGTGAGCCCGAATGGGTCACCGCTTGGGAAATCCTCAACAATATTGCCGAGCGTTATCGTAACGGGCGATTAGTGATTTGCGGCGACGCCAGCCATATCCATTCTCCATCGGGAGGGCAGGGTATGAACGGTTGCATGCAGGATGCTTTCAATCTGGGCTGGAAACTGGCAGCCGTGTGCCAGGGCCGGGCCGACGCTGCTATTCTTGACAGCTACGAGAAGGAACGAAAGCCGATCGGCGAGCAGATTAGCGAAGGCGCAATGGCGACCCACCATATCGTAATGGGCTTCGGCGACGAACCCAAAGAGCGCTGGAAACAAACACAGGAGCCGGGTTGGGAGGAGCATACGATCCACCTCGTGTCCGGCCTGTCGCACAACTACAGCGACAATGTCGTGTTGCCCGACGGCATTGCAAAAGTCGCTGGACCGAAAGCCGGCGCAAGAGCGCCCGATGCAATGTTGGTGCGCGAACCGCAGAAGCGTGTCTACGACGTCCTGAGGCATCCCGGCTTCACACTGCTCATCGTTCCCGGCGAAGAGAAACAGGCCCAGCTGGAGTTGGCCAAATCGGTTCGCAGTAAACTGGAAGAACGATACCCCGGTCAAATCTCGGTTTGCCTGATTGCGGACGACAAGGATGCCGGTTTCGACTATGATCACATGGTCCCGGACGAAACCGGCGAGATTCGCGAACGCTACGAGATAGGCGAAGAGGGGCGTTTCGTTCTCGTGCGCCCAGATCTCTATATCGGCCTATCTGTATTGCCCGAAGATGGCATGTCTATCGCCACCTATCTGGAACAGTGGTTCGCCTAGCAGTGTGTGAACAGGCATACCAACCCAAACACTTTGCTGTTGGGTTTGAGCGCATTTACTGAATGTCCGATTTGGGTCGTATGCCGACTGACAGCTTTCCAAACCCTGAGCACCAAGAGCGGACTGTCCGGAACCGGCCCAGTTCCAGAAGTTCACAATGAGTGGGCAGCAAGTCCGAATGTCCGTTCGCCCTGGGCATTCTATTGGCTTCCGCTAAAATGCATGTCGGGAGGGCAATCGCTTGGCCGACAATTGGAACGACGCCGAAATCAACCTGATCGTTGCGGACTATTTTGCGATGTTGGCGGAAGGGCGGCTGGAGCGGGTAGCGGGAATCGAACCCGCATAACTAGCTTGGAAGGCTAGGGCTTTACCACTAAGCTATACCCGCCCGTCGGCGCGCAAAGTCGCTTGCCACCTATCAGGGGCTTTCGTCAAGCATCCTCGCCCTTTTGATACGCTCCGTCACTGACCGTTCTGTACGCTCGTCTGCCAAAGCACCACCCCCACCGCGGCGGGGCCGGTCACCACGAGAAAACTTGCGAAGAGGATCGCCACTGTCCAGACGATGCCGGTTAGATGCTAATCGGCAAACTATCCAAGTACGCTTGGTAGACTGAATGCCCGAAAGCGCTTTATTTTCCCGCCCCGGCCATATGGCCATGGACGCGCGCAGGGCTAGCGGGCAGTCAGTGGCCTGCAAATTCCATCAGCGAATGCGAGGAAATGCCCGCTTCGCGCAAGCGCTCTGCACCGCCAAGTTGGGGCAAGTCCACAAGAAACAGCGCCGTTTCACAAACTGCGCCCGCCTGTTGCAGCAATTGCGCCGCAGCCATCGCTGTGCCGCCCGTTGCGATGAGGTCATCCACAAGCAAAATCTTTTCCCCTTCGCCAACCAGCATGGGATCGATCTCGATGCGTGCCTCGGCATATTCGAGCGCGTAATCCACGCCGATGGGTTGGACAGGCAGTTTCCCCGCCTTGCGCACCGGAATGAAACCGACGCCAAGACGTATCGCCAATGCGGCGCCAAAAATGAAGCCGCGTGCCTCGATACCGGCAACAGCAGCAATTGCTGGAGGGGCGAGTTTCGCCATGTGGTCGATAGACGCGGCAAGACCACGCCCATCAGCGATGAGCGTGGTAATGTCGCGAAAATGGATGCCGGGTGCCGGAAAATCCGGAACCGTGCGGATCAGGGCCTTGAGTTCGTCGCGGGTCACGCGGACCGCCCCGACCTCGCTCCAGGCCCTGGCCGCATCAGTCCTTGCGGGTCTTCAGCGTGGACCAGACCGATTTCTTGGCCAGCCACGCAAGGATGGTCACGAAGAGCAAGAAGCCCATCACCATCCAGCCCATCTTCACGCGGTCCACCAGGCTGGGTTCTGCCGTCCAGGTGAGGAAGGCAGCCACGTCCTGTGCCATCTGGTCAACCGTGGCCGCGGTGCCATCGGCATAGGTCACCTGGCCGTCAGCCGTGATCGGCGGAGCCATCGCCAGGTTGAGGTTGGCGAAGTACGGGTTGTGATAGAGGCCCGGTCCCGGAACGGAATCGGGGAAGCGCTCTGCCAGTTCCGCGGAAGGCTCCTGGTAGCCGGTCAGCAGGCTGTAGACATACTCGGGGCCGTGATGGCGCGCCTTGGTCATCAGCGAGAGATCCGGCGGGATCGCATTGTTGTTGGCCGCAGCAGCAGCCACGTCATTGGCATAGGGCGACGGGAAGTAATCGGTCGGCGTGCCCGGGCGCGTGGTGTTCTCACCCGTGTCCGGGTTGATTGCCGGAACCACCCACGAAGCCGCTTCGGCCTTCACCTCTTCCTCGGAATAGCCCAGTTCCGCGAGGTTGCGGAAGGCGACCTGCTCGAGGCTGTGGCAGGCGCTGCACACTTCCTTGTAGACTTGGTAGCCGCGCTGCAACTGGGCCAGGTCCCATTCGGGCATCAGGCCGTTGTGCGCGAAACCTTCAGCCGGTCCGTGCGGATCGAGATGGAAGGCATGTTCCGCAGTTTCTGCAGCAGGCTCGGTGATGTGGTTGTAAGCACCCACGACAAAGGCCAGCACCACCACGAAGGTGAAGACGAGGCCGACGAGAATTCCAACAAGGCGGATCATTGTATCTTTCCCCTTAACCCGCGCCTTAAGCCGCAGTCTCTGCGTCTTTGCCCAGCACGGCCTTGTCATCGGAGCCCAGCACCGCCTCGGTAATCGAGAAGGGCAGCGGCTCCGGCTTTTCGATCGAAGAGATGATCGGCAGGAAGACAAGGAAATGCAGGAAGTAATAGGCCGTCGCGATCTGGCTGATCATGACATAGGGCTCTTCAGCCGGCGCACCGCCGCAATAGAAGAGCACGGCCATGCACGGGACGAGCCCGAACCAGAAGAACTTGCGGAACAGCGGGCGGTAGTGGCCCGAACGTACCGGCGACTTGTCTAGCCACGGCAGGAAGAACCACACCAGGATGGCAGCGAACATCGCCAGCACACCCCACAGCTTGGCCGGCAGGATGAAGTCGAAGGTGAAGGCGCGCAGGATCGCGTAGAACGGATAGAAATACCATTCCGGCACGATGTGTGCGGGCGTGGAGAGCGGGTTGGCCGGGATATAGTTGTCCGGGTGGCCCAGCGCGTTCGGCATGAAGAACACGAATGCGCAGTAGACCAGCAGGAACACGCCCAGTCCGAAACCGTCCTTTGCCGTGTAGTACGGATGGAACGGCACTGTGTCGCTCTCGCTCTTCACTTCAACGCCCGTGGGGTTCGACGAACCCGGGATGTGCAGCGCCCAGATGTGCAGGATCACCACGCCGGCAATCACGAATGGCAGCAGGAAGTGCAGGCTGAAGAAGCGGTTCAGCGCGGCATTGTCAGGCGCATAGCCGCCCAGCAGCCACACCTGCAGCGGCTCACCCACCAGCGGGATCGCACCGAACAGGCCGGTGATCACCTTGGCACCCCAGAAGCTCATCTGGCCCCAGGGAAGCACATAGCCCATGAACGCGGTCGCCATGGTCAGCAGGAAGATGACCACGCCGATCAGCCAGATCATTTCGCGCGGCGCCTTGTACGAGGAGTAGAAGAAACCGCGGAAGATGTGGAGATAGAGCACCACGAAGAAGGCGGAAGCGCCGTTGGCGTGGGCATAACGGATCGCCCAGCCCCAGTTCACGTCACGCATGATGTGTTCGACGGAGTCGAAGGCAACGCCCGCGTTCGCGGCATAGTGCATCGCCAGCACGACACCGGTGACGATCTGCAACACCAGGCAGAAGCCGGCGAGCACGCCGAAGTTCCACATGTAGGAAAGGTTGCGCGGCACCGGATAGCCGGCGCCCACTGCGTTATAGACGAAACGTGGAAGCGGCAGCTTCTCGTCCATCCACTTGGTGAAACCGGTCTTCGGTTCGTACTGCTTGGCCCAGGGAAAACTCATCTCTCTTGCCTCTCGCCTCAGCCGATCACGATCGTGGTATCGGAGGTGAAGGTGTATTCCGGAACTTCCAGGTTGGTGGGAGCCGGGCCCTTGCGAATGCGGGCAGCGGTATCATAGTGCGAGCCGTGGCACGGGCAGAAATAGCCGCCATACTCGCCCTTGTTCTCACCCTCGGCAGCGCCCAGCGGAACACAGCCCAGGTGGGTACAGACACCCATCACCACCAGGATGTTCTCATGGCCTTCCTGCGTCCGCTCGGCCAGCGTCTGCGCATCGCGCAGGTCGCCAACGTCAACCGCGTTGGCCGCTTCGATTTCGGCCTGCGTCAGGTTGCGCACGAAAACGGGCTGCTTGCGGAAGACAGCCTTGATCGACTGGCCGGGCTCGAGAGTGGAAATATCCAGCTCCGTCGTGCTTTCGGCCAGAACGTCCTTCGAGGGTGCCATCTGGCTGACGAGCGGGATCAGGGTGAAGATCCCGCCTACGCCAGCCGCAGAAACAGCAGCAATTTCGATGAAGTCGCGACGACGGACGCCGTCTTCGGCCACTACTTCCGTGTTGGCGGTATCAGTGGTGGTTGCCATTACCTTGCCTTGCCTGCCGGACTTACCGCGAACATGGCGCCCACGGGATTATCCGAAAAGAATCACGACCTGCCGCACGCCGAAACAATGCCCCGGAGGCGGCGGCTTGGCGCGGCTGATAGACGAGCAAATCGCGCCTGCCAACCCGCCTTTTGGCCAATAGTCGGCAAGCGGCGGATTTACCCCCGGCCGGCAGGCCCGTCGGCCATGGCGATCAGCGAGAACTGGCGGCCATATGTCGGCTGCCCGAGATGCACCGAGCGGCGATGGGAGAAAAAGCTCTGCGCATCGGAATAGGTGTCGAGCCCGAGGCAATCGACATGGGCGATGCCTGCTCGCCTGAGCCGTGCCGCGACATAGGCTTCCAGGTCGAACTGCCAATGTCCGGGCGCACCGGCACTAAAAAACCGTTGGTTTTCCGTGTCTTGCCGAAGGAAACGGTCCCGGAAGCCCTCATCCACCTCGTAACTGTCCCGGGCGATGCAGGGCCCGATGGCTGCGCTGATGGTGGCGCGCCCTGCGCCAAGTTGCTCCATGGCCGCAACGGTATTCTCCAGCACGCCGCCAAAGGCGCCCCGCCAGCCTGCGTGCGCGGCGCCGATCACGCCTGCCTGCGGATCCGCGAACAGCACCGGCGCACAATCGGCTGTCACGATCGCCAGCGCCAGTCCGGGCCTGTCGGTGGCAATGGCATCGGCTTCGGGCCGCGAATCCTCGGGCCAGGGCGCAGTGGCGATCACTGCTTCGGGCGAATGGATCTGCCTTACCGTGACCAGCTGCGCACCAGGGCAGCTTGCCGCCAGCGCCCGCCGGCGGTTCTCGACCAGGGCAGCGTCGTCATCGCCTGCATTGAGGCCGACCTGCAGCCCTGCCACATCGCCGAGGCTGACCCCGCCCCTGCGGCCAAGGAAGCCATGCGGAAACCCGCCGAGCACGCCGGAGCGAATCACCTCGACGGTGGAGGCGTCATCCTCAACCAAGGCTGCGGGCCACCTGTTCGGAGGTGTCGCGCGAGAGCCTGGGGGCTGCCGAAATCCGCTCGAGCTCCGCGCGCATCAACTCCGCACGGCCCGGCTCGATCCGGCGCCAGCGGCCCAGCGGCGAAACGAATCGCGCCGCGGTCTGCGGGTTGAGCGGGTCCAGCGCCAGGATCAGGTCCGCGATCATGCGGTAGCCCTCGCCGTCCGCGGCATGGAAGGCGTGCGGGCTGGCCGCAAAGGCCATGTAGAGCGAGCGTACGCGGTTGGGATTCTTCAGCGTGAATTCCGGATGGTCGGCCAGTGCCTTCACATGGCCCAGCGCATCGGGGTGGAGCGAGCTTGCCTGGATGGCGAACCACTTGTCCAGCACCAGCGCATTGCCCTTGTAGCGGTTGTAGAAGTCGAGCAGCTTGTGCGTGCGTTCCGGCGCTTCCAACCCTGCCAGCACCATCAGCGCGCCTTGCCTGTCGGTCATGTTGTCCGCCGCATCATATTGCCCGGCTGCCATCTTCGCGGCGAGCGCGGGGTTGCCTTCCGCGAGATAGACCAGCGCCTGCGTCTTCACCTTACGCGCACCGCGTGCCGCGGCATCGAGGCTGTAGGGCACGGCACTTGCGCGGCCGTGCAGCGTGACGAACTCGGCCTCCAGCTCCTTCGCCAGCCAGCCGCGCAGCGCCTGGCGCTCCTCGTGGATCCTGCCGGGATCTGCCACCAGCATCTGTTCGGCCAGGTAGGTCTGGCTGGGCAGGATCAGCAGCTCGCCGCGCATCAAATCGTCCAGCGCATCATCCGCCAGCACCGCTGCCAGCGCATCGGCGATGGACCTGCGCCCGGCATCGCGCGCGGCTTCGTCCAGCTTGCCGTCCACCACGTCCTTCAGGTGGGTCACGACCAGTTCCTGCATCGCCTCGTAGCGGGCGAAGGGATCGTCATCATGTGCGGCAAGAAAGACAAGGTCTTCCGTTTCCACCGAACGGTTGATCGCCACGGGCGCGGTGAAACCACGGTTCATGGAAAGCACGGGCCTTTGCGCGAAGCCGGGGAAGGTGAAGCTGTCCTGCGCCTTGTCCAGCACCAGCAGCCGCTCCCCCTTGTGCGCGCCTGAAGCCCGATCGAACAGGGCGATCTTCAACGGCACGGGCATGGGCTTCTTGGCCGGCTGGTCGGGCGTTGCCGGCACGGTTTGCGACAGGTGCAGCGTCACCGTGTCTGCGTCATGCTCCATCTTCACGTCGATCCGCGGCGTGCCGGCTTGCGAATACCACAGGCGGAACTGGCCGAGGTCCAGCCTCGCACCGTCCTCGATCGCCTTGACGAAATCCTCGCAAGTGGCCGCTTCACCGTCATGCCGGTCGAAATAGAGGTCGCAGCCTTTGCGGAAGGCTTCCTCGCCCGCCATCACGCGCATCATGCGGATGACTTCGGCGCCCTTGTTGTAGACAGTGGCGGTGTAGAAGTTGGAAATCTCGCGATAGCTGTCCGGGCGGATGGGGTGCGCCAGCGGCCCGGAATCCTCGGGGAACTGCACGGAACGCAGCACCCGCACATCCTCTATCCGCTTGACCGGTTCGGACCCCATGTCCTGGCTGAACAGCTGGTCGCGCAGCACGGTGAAGCCTTCCTTCAGCGAGAGCTGGAACCAGTCTCGGCAGGTGATGCGGTTGCCCGACCAATTGTGGAAGTATTCATGCGCGATCACGCCTTCCACCGCATCGAAATCGCTATCGGTCGCGGTGTCCGGGTCTGCCAGCACATATTTGGTATTGAAGATGTTGAGGCCCTTGTTCTCCATCGCGCCCATGTTGAAATCGGACACGGCGACGATGTTGAACAGGTCGAGGTCGTACTCGCGGCCGAACACCTCCTCGTCCCATTTCATGCTCTTCTTGAGCGCTTCCATGGCATGGCCGGTGCGCTCCAGATCGCCTTCGCGGACATAGATGTTGAGCGTGACCTCGCGACCGCTCACCGTCGTGAAGCTGTCGGTATTGGCAACAAGGTCACCCGCCACCAGCGCGAAGAGATAGGCGGGCTTGGGCCAGGGATCGTGCCATTCGGCCCAATGCGTGCCGTCCGCGTTCTCGCCGCTGGCCTCGCAATTGCCGTTGGACAGCAGGACGGGGAACTTCGCCTTGTCGCCCGTCATCCGCACGCGGTAGGTGGACAGGACATCGGGCCGGTCCGGGAAGAAGGTGATGCGGCGGAAGCCTTCCGCCTCGCACTGGGTGCACAGCATGCCGCTCGAGGCATAGAGGCCCATCAGCTGCGTATTGGCGGACGGGTCGATCCGGGTGGTCACTTCGATCAGGTGGCTGTCGCCGACCAGCGGCACCATCAGGTCATCGCCATCCATGGACCAGCTGTTGATGACCTCGCCATCGACCTTCACTTCCAGCGGGACAAGGCCATCGCCATTGAGGCGGATGCTATCCGCGTGGTCCGCCCTGGCATTGCGCTGCACCGTCAGCTTCGAGGCGATGCGGGTGCTTTCGAGCCCGAGATCGAAATCGAGCGCGATCTCCGGCACCAGCCACGCAAAGGGCCTGTAGTCCTCCCGACGGATGGTGACGGGTTCCTGCGGGGTGGCGGCGGCATCAGCCATTTCGGGGTTGCCGTCCGGGTTCGAAGATGTGCGGGCAATATCCATGGCAAGTGATTTAGGTGCTTTCGCCAAGGCTTCCAAGCGTTAGGATCAGGCACATGGCACATCTGCTGATTTTCGGGCTGGGATATACGGCAAAGCGCGTGGCTGCACGGATGGAGGCTGCCGGGTGGAGGGTGGAGGCCACGGGTCGCGACGGCTCCCTCGATTTCGCCGATGAGGCAGCGGTGCTGGAGGCCATCAGGCGATCCACCCACGTGCTGTCCTCCGTCCCGCCGGCGCGTGACGGCACCGAACCGGTGCTCGATGCCCATGAAGCGGCAATTTGCGGAAAGCAGCTGTTCTACCTGTCCTCCACGGGGGTCTACGGGGACACAGGCGGGGCCTGGGTGGACGAAAGCGCACCCACCGGAACCGGCAGGCGCACATCGCGCGCCAAAGCCGATGCGCGCTGGCTGGAGATGGGCGCACGCGTGTTCCGCCTGCCCGGAATCTATGGTCCTGGCCGCAGCGCGCTCGATCGCGTGGCCAGCGGCAAGGCTCACAGGATCGATCTGCCGGGGCAGGTCTTCAGCCGCGTCCACGTGGAGGATATTGCCAGCGGGGTCGCACTGGCGATGGAGCGCGACGCGCCGCCGGGCGCCTACAACCTCGGCGACGATCTGCCGACCAGCCAGAACGCCGTGATCGAACATGCCTGCGCGCTTTTGGGGGTGGAGCCGCCGCCGCTGCTATCGCTCGACGAGGCCGGCCTGTCCGAGATGGCGAAGGGCTTCTATGCCGAGAACCGCCGCGTGGCGAACGGCAAGGCCAAGCGCGTGCTCGGCTGGCGACCGCGATTCCCGACCTTTCGCGAGGGCCTCGCCAGCCTCCTCTAGTCCACCTCGTGCCGCAGCTGGGTGGCCTGCCCCACCTTTACCGACTTGATCTTGCGGGACCTGAGCGCCAGCAGCATGCCGACAAGCGAGAGCGCCATCCCGCCAGCGGCCAGCAGCGTCCAGCGGTAGTCCTCGAAGAAGGTCGACAGCAGCATCGCCACCACCACGGTGACGATGGAGTTGTAGGCGGTGCGACCGGCGCCGATCTCCCTCACGAGGTTGTAATGCAGCGGGAAGGTGACGATCGAGCCGATGATCGCGAGATAGGCCGTGCCTGCCCATAAATCCCAGCCGGTTGGCAGCACCGGCGCGCCCACCGTGACCAGCGCGAAGACAAGGTCTGCCGCCAGGCCATAAAGCATCGCCCAGGCCAGCAGGCTGACCATGGCGATCCGCCGGCCCACATCGTTCGCCTGCACCACATTGGCGATGGATGCGGACAAGATCCCGCCCACCGTCAGCACGATGCCCAGCGGCACGCTGCCGCCCATGGTGGTGGTTTCGGCCTCATGGACCAGCAACAGCACCACGCCCACGATCGCCACCGCACTGCCCAGCAGGAAGCCCGGTTCGATCCGTTCCCCGATGAAGATGCGCGCGAAGAAGGCGTTGGGCACCATCAGCAGCGCGAACATCACCGCCACGATGCCGGAGGTGAGATGCAGTTCGGCATGGTAGACGAACAGGAAATTGCCGCAGAACTGCGCCACGCCCACCGCCGCTGCCAGCACATGGCCGGGGCCATCGAGGCGCAGCTGCTTTTTCATCAGCCATGCGAGCAGGAACATGCCGGGCGTCGCCAGCGCAAAGCGGTAGAACACCGCCCAAGCCGCCGGCACGCCGTTGATCTGGCCGGTGATCACCCACCAGGTCGATCCCCAGATTATGCCGGTAAGCATGAAGGGCACCACCACGCGGGCGCGCAACATGCCGGATGCGCCATCGCTCATAGGCTTGCAATCGCCTTGCCCAGCGCGGCGGCATCGTCTTCCCGGGCATCCCACGCGGTCACGAAACGGGCGGCATCAGGGCCCCAGTCATAAAAGACGAAGCCCCGGGCGCGAAGGGCATCGCGCTCGGCAGGCGAGCAGCGGCAGAACAACTCGTTGGCTTCCACCGGATGCAGCAGGCGGTCGCCCGCACCATCGGCGATATGCGCCGCCGCGGCATTGGCGGCACGCGCATTTTCCAGCCACAGGTCGCCATCCAGCATGGCCAGCAATTGCGCCGCCATGAAGCGGCCCTTGCTCTGCAAATGGCCCGCGCGCTTGCGCCGCCAGCGGGCCACATCCGCCAGCGAAGGATCGAGGAAGACAACCGCTTCCGCGCTCATCCCGCCGTTCTTGATGAAACCGAAGCTCAAGGCATCCATGTCCCCGCAGGTTTCCGCCGCCGAAAGGCCCAGGAACGCGGCCGCATTGGCAAAGCGGGCACCGTCCATGTGCGTTTTCAGCCCGCGCTTGCGCGCGAGCGCAGTCAGGGCCGCCAGGTCATCCGGGCGATAGACGCAGCCATCTTCGGTCGCCTGTGTGAGTGACAGGGCATGCGCCTGCACGCGGTGCACATCATCGCGAATCGCATCGAGCACGTCGGTCACGCTGTCCACCGTCAGACGGGCATGTTCGCCACCCGCCAGCAGCAGCTTGGCACCGTGCAGGTAGAAGCCGGGTGCGCCGCATTCATCGACTTCGATATGCGAATCGGGATGGCAAACCACCCCGCCGTGCGGCTCCACCATGGTTGCCAGCGCCAGGCAATTGGCAGCCGTGCCCGTGGCTGCCCACAGCACCGCGACCTCGCGCCCGAAGACCGCGCCAAAGGCATCGTCGAGCCGGGTGCTCAGTGCATCGCCATCATAGGGCGTATCGGGTGCATCGGCGGCCTGCATCGCTTCCCACACCTTGGGGTGGACGCGGGCGCTGTTGTCGGACAGGAACTGCATGTGGAACGCAATGGCCCCGCCGCCCGTTTCTGGCAAGAAGGAGAAAAGTCCGTGTCCGAACAGCCTGCAACAAATGAAGAGCCTGCCATCATCCGCGAGGAACATGACGGCGGCGGAGCCTATTCGATGGAAGTGGAAGGCGCGCACCGCCCGGCGGTGCTGACGTGGAAGGCGCCCGGCGAGAATGGCGAGATCCGGGTGGTGGACCACACCTTCACCCCGCCCGAGGCGCGCGGCAAGGGCATTGCCGCCCTCCTGGTGGAAGCGATCGTGGCCGATGCCCGCGAACAGGGCTTCAAGATCGCGCCGCAGTGCCCCTATGTCGTGCACAAGTTCGGCAAGAACCCCGAATGGGAGGACCTGCGCGCACCGCTGCCACGGTAACGGTCTGCCCGTCAGCGTGGCAGGTTGGCGAAATCCACCGCGGCAATACTCTCCAGCACCCCGCATCGCATCGCTTCGGCTTCCTCCAGCTTCAGGCCGTTGAAGGCAAGCGTTCCGCCAGCAAGCCCGAAGACAAGGTGGCAATAGCCGCGCCGCCTTGCGATCGGCCCTTGCGCGATCTCCACCGAATGCAGCTTCATCGGGCTAGCAACGGTGGTGCGCGGCGCCAGCCAGCCGCGCCTTGTCAGGATCTGCGTGGCATCGACGGCGTGGCGCTCATAATGCCACAGGAAGTGCTGGCGCACCGCCTCGAACAGGGCGATCGCAAACAGCACCGGCGCGATCCACTCCGTCTGCTCGAAGAACAGGCAGGCAATCCCGGCAATGGTGATGGGAATCGCGCTGAACATGGCAGCATCGATGCGGTATTTCGGGCTGGGCCTGTGCCAGTCGGTATCGGCGGCGGGCAGGTGGAAGCCGGCTTCGGCGACGATCGGTTCCAGCTCCGCCATCTGCGCGAAGGGGGCGACGTCGTGATTGGCCGAGCGGGAATCCTGCGCCAGGCTGATGAAGGAAAGCGAATGCCAGCCCCATACGCGGCGGACGATGCCGGTGCCGACGGTCACCGCCTGCACCCTGTGGGCGGGCATCACCACGTCGGTCTTGGTCAGCAACCCGCGGCGGCGGCGGAAACCCTTGGGCGTCTTCTCGAGTCGGAAATCCCAATCGCGCAGCACCGTGCGGACCACGCCCGTCACGATGCCCAGCAAGGCCAGCGTGGCCAGCGCCACGAACAGCCCGATGGCTTGCGATGCCCAGCCAAGGCCCGCCAGCCACTGGCCCGGCCCGGACAGGCGCTGTTCCCACCCTTCAAGGTCCCACAGGTCGAAGGGCAGCAGGAATTCGACCTGCTGCAATGTCGCGCCCAGGATGGCAACGATGACCAGCGAGAACTCGAACAGGCCGAAATTGACCAGCCGGGCCGGCGGCATGGCGAACAGCAATGTGCCCCGCTCAGGCGCGGCGGGCTCCTCCACCGGACGCGCGTCGGGAGATGAGACAGGGAGTGCGGGCGCTTCCTTCTGGTCCCGCACAACTTCGCGCAGGCGCTCGCCCTCCTCCATCGTGACATAGGCAAGCTCCAGCTCGTCCTTGCCGCCGACGCCGGTCTCGAAGCGTACTTCGACCAGCCCGAACAGACGGGGCAGCAGGCCTTGCTCGATGCTCACGTCCTGGATCCGATCGTATGGGACAGAGCGCGCCTGGCGGCTGATGATGCCCTGCTCCAGCCGCACGTCGCTCTCGCTCACAAGGTAACGCAGCTTGCGCCATGACAGCCACGATCCGCCGACGTTGAACAGCAGGATCAGCAGCAGGATCAGCAGCAGCAGGCCTGTGCCCAGCCCGCCCACGCCCTGCGAGCCGAACAGGGCGATCACCATCGGGAAGATCGCCTGCTTCAGGTTGCCGATACCGGTAACGACCACGGCATAGGGGTGGACCCTCTGCCAGCCTTCGGCGATTTCCTCTTCTGCCGTGCTCACAGCGTCTCGCGCTTCACATGCCCGCGGATCGCCTCGCGCATGACAACGGCAGTCTCGTGCCTGAGGCCGGGCAGGACCACGGAGGCATTGTGCGTGCCAGCTGTATGCAGCACCAGCCGGCCGATGCCGAAGGCCCGTTCCAGCGGGCCTTGCTCCACGTCGATATGTTGCACCCGGCTGAAGGGAACCACGGTATCCTTGCGGAACATCAGCCCGCGGACCACGCGCAGGCGATCATCGCTGATGTCATAGCCACGGGCGTTGAACCGCTTGAGCGGCACCATCAGCACCAGCAGGCTGAACACCAGCACCACCGGGACCAGGAACGCCCCCGTGAACAGCAGCCCGCCGATTTCGCCCGCCAGCGCCCCGGCCACGAACGGTAAGGCGATCAACAGCGTCTCGATCCGTAAGACGGTGACATAGGAAGGGTCGAGCGGGGTAAGCCCCTCATTTGCAAGGCGTGGGTCCATGGGTGCCTTATTTGCACCATACACCTTGGCGAGGCAAGTTCGGTTTGGCCCCTCAAGCGCCGGGCGCGAGCCATCCGGCTCGCTTGGCTTCCGCCCTAACGGGCGGCGCATGGTCATGCGCTGGCGTCGCGTTCCGCGCCGCGACCATTCCATGCCAATCGGCTGGCACTGATAACGGGCCGCAGGACCGCAAGGCCAAGGGCCGCCCGCAGCGAAGGGAGGCGAAGCCGACCGATAGCGAGGATAGCCAAGGGAGCGGATGCGAACGCCGGCGCTTGAGGCCATGGAAGTGGAAATGGTGCTGCTAGAGAGAATTGAACTCTCGACCTCACCCTTACCAAGGGTGCGCTCTACCACTGAGCTACAGCAGCATGCCATTTCGAGCCGTGAGACATGCGTCAATCGCGGAACAGGCGCGCGCTATTGTCGGCAAGGCGGCGAAAGTCAAGCCATGCTTGAGGTGCGAGCGCAAAATCGCCATGAAACGTGCTATGAGCACCCCTGATCACAAGCTTTCGCGCGAGGAGCGGCTAGCCGCCAAGCTGCGCGAGAACCTGCGCCGCCGGAAATCGCAGGCAAAGGCCCAGCAAGAGGCAAAGCCCGGGAAGGGCGAGGCAGGCCTTCCCAAGGGCGATTCGAAAAGCTAACGGGGCGCCATCTATCTTGCCGCCTCGCGGTCCGGCTCTTCGGGCCGGAACCGCCAACTGGAGCAGAACATGCCGACCCTCATCCTCGTGCGCCATGGCCAGAGCCAGTGGAACCTGGAAAACCGTTTCACCGGCTGGTGGGATGTCGACCTTACCGAAAAGGGCGTGGCCGAAGCCAAGGCCGCGGGCAAATTGCTGGCGGAAAAGGGCCTGCTGCCCACGGTCGCCTATTGCTCTGTCCAGAAGCGCGCGATCAAGACCCTGCACCTGGCGCTGGAATATTGCGGCCGACTGTGGATCCCAGAAACCAAGGACTGGCGCCTCAACGAGCGTCACTATGGCGGGCTGACCGGCCTCAACAAGGCCGAAACGGCGGAAAAGCACGGCGAGGAGCAGGTGAAGATCTGGCGCCGCAGCTTCGACACACCGCCGCCGCCGCTGGAGGCCGGCAGCGAGTATGACCTTGCCGGCGATGCCCGTTACGAAGGGATCGACATTCCCAACACCGAAAGCCTGAAGCTGACAATCGAGCGTGTGCTGCCCTACTGGGAAGCGGAGATCCTGCCGGCCCTCGCCAGCGGCGAAACGGTGATCATTTCCGCCCACGGCAATTCCCTGCGCGCGCTGGTAAAGCACCTGTCCGGCATTTCGGACGAGGATATCACCGGTCTCGAGATTCCCACCGGCCAGCCGATCGTCTATGACTTTGATGACAATATACAGCCGGGTAAACGGCACTACCTGAAGGACCGCTAAGACATCATGTCCGCACCAGTCGCCATCGTGATGGGTAGCCAGTCCGACTGGCCGACCATGAAACTCGCCGCCGAAGTGCTGGACGAGCTGGGTGTGGAGCATGACTGCCGCATCGTCTCCGCCCACCGCACGCCGGACAGGCTACACGCATTCGGCAAGGGCGCGGCCGACGAAGGCTTCAAGGTGATCATCGCCGGCGCCGGCGGGGCAGCCCACCTACCCGGCATGGTGGCCGCGCTGACCCACCTGCCGGTGCTGGGCGTGCCGGTGAAGAGCCGCGCGCTTTCCGGGCAGGACAGCCTGCTGTCGATCGTGCAGATGCCCGCCGGCGTTCCCGTAGGCACGCTGGCCATCGGCGATGCGGGCGCGACCAATGCCGGCATCATGGCAGCATCGATCCTGGCACTGGAAGATGCCGAGCTTGCCGAACGGCTGATCGCCTTCCGCGAGGCGCAGACCGCGCGCGTGGCAGAAAAGCCGGACGACCGGTAAGCAGCCGGCAAGGGAGGCAAGCAGCACATGGCAGCCCTGCCTGCAGGCGCGACAATCGGCATCCTCGGCGGTGGCCAGCTTGGCCGCATGATCGCCATTGGCGCCGCCCAGCTGGGCTATCGCTGCCACGTTTTCGCGCCCGACGATCACTCGGTGGCGGCAGACGTTTCCGCCGCACACACCCGTGCAGACTGGCATGACGGCCCGGCACTGTCCGCCTTTGCTGCCGATTGCGACGTCATCACCTACGAATTCGAGAATGTCCCGGTCGCGCCGCTGCAGCTGCTGGACCAGGCAAAGCTCGCCCCCGGCCCGCGCGCGCTGGAAGTGGCGCAGGACCGCCTGAGCGAAAAGACTTTCGTCACCCGCCTTGGCGGTCGCCCCGCACCTTTTGCGGATGTTGCCAGCATGGCGGACCTTGAAGCCGCGATTGCCCGGCACGGCACGCCTGCCATCGTCAAGACCCGCCGCGATGGCTATGACGGCAAGGGCCAGTGGCGCATCAATTCCGCTGCCGACATGGACGCGGCCGAGATCGGCAAGACCGCGCTCGTCTATGAGGGTTTCGTCACTTTCGAATGCGAGTTCTCCGTCATCCTCGTGCGCGGGCGCGACGGCGAAGTGCGCTTCTGGGATTCCACCCACAACACCCATGAGAACGGCATCCTTGCCCACAGCGTGCTGCCCGCACCCGCCATCGTCGGCGAGCAGCTGGCCGAAGCGCGCGCGCTGGCGCGGAAAGTGGCCGAGGAGCTGAGCTATGTCGGCGTGATGACCTGCGAGTTCTTCGCCACCAGCGAAGGGCCGGTGTTCAACGAAATGGCCCCGCGGGTTCACAATTCCGGCCACTGGAGCATCGAGGGCGCCGTCACCAGCCAGTTCGAGAACCACGTGCGCGCCATTTGCGGCCTGCCGCTGGGCGATACTTCTGCCGTTGCCGGACGCATCGTGATGGACAACCTAATCGGCGAAGTGGCGCTGGATGTCGTCGGCCACCTGTCGGACCCAAGGGCACACCTGCACCTCTACGGCAAGGCCGAGGCCCGCCCGGGCCGCAAGATGGGCCATGTCACCCGCGTGGGCTGAGCGATGGACGGCCCGGAAATCTTCCTGATCTATGCCCGCGCCGCCAATGGCACCATCGGCAAGGATGGCACCATGCCGTGGCACCTTCCGGTAGACCTGAAGCATTTCAAGGCGCTGACGATGGGTCACCCGATGATCATGGGCCGCCGCACTTACGAGAGCTTCGGCGCGCCGCTGCCCGGCAGGCGGCATATCGTGATGACGCGCGATGAAGGCTGGTCCGGCCCACAGGCAGAGATCGCCCGCAGCGTGGGCGAGGCGCTGGCGATGGCAAGCGAGGGCAATGACAGCGGCAGCATCGCGATTGTCGGCGGGGCGGAGATCTATGCCCTGTTCCTGCCGCTGGCGAGCCGGGTGGAGCTGACCGAGATCCGCGAGGAAATCCATGGCGACACCCACGTGCCGGACTTGCCTGACGATTGGGAGGAGGTGGCCCGCGAAAGCCACCCGGCGCAAGAAGGCCGGCCGGCCTTTGACTTCGTGACCTTCCACCACGTCCGGCGCCGCGCAGGCTTGCAGGACGCATGATCCGCAAGGCCGGCCTTGGCCTGCTGGGGCTGGTGGCCGTTGCCGCCATCGCCTTCTTCGCCATCGCTCCGGGCTGGGTGGAGCGGGACATGAACGTGGTGGATGACCGGCTGGCCATCCCCGTCAGCCCCGAAGCGCAGGCACTGCATGACAGCCTGGCCATCGTGGACCTGCATGCCGATACACTGCTGTGGAAGCGCGACATGCTCGATCGTGCGACACGCGGCCATGTGGATGTGCCGCGTCTTGGCGATGGCAATGTGGCCTTGCAGGTCTTCTCCAGCGTCACGAAAACGCCGGAAAACCAGAATTACGACAGCAATGATGATCAAAGCGACCGCATCACCCTGCTCGCCTTCGGGCAGTTGCAGCCGGTGCGGACGTGGTTCTCGCTGACCGAGCGCACGCTCTGGCATGGCGAGAAGCTGGACCGGGCAGCGCAGAACAGCGCCAACCGGCTGTGGCTTGTCCGCGACGGGGAAGATGTGGAACGGCTTGCAGAAGCCGTGGGGTGCGGCACCTGCACGCCTGTCGGCGAAAGCGAATGGGCCACTCCGGCAGCAGGAAAGCCGATTGGCGCCTTGCTGTCTGTCGAGGGATTGCACAATCTCGAAGGCGATATCGCCAATCTCCAGCGGCTCTATGACGCAGGCGTGCGCATGGCGGGGCTGGCGCATTTCTTCGACAATGAAGTGGCAGGCTCGATGCACGGGGTGCACAAGGGCGGGCTCACCACCATGGGCCGCGACGTGGTGCGGCGCATGGAGGAGATGGGAATGATCGTGGACATCGCCCATTGCAGCCATGTCTGCGTGGCCGAAGTGCTGGCCATGGCGCGTCGACCGGTCGTCTCCAGCCACGGCGGGGTACAGGCGACATGCGATGTGAACCGCAACCTCACCGATGACGAGATACGCGGCGTCGCGGCCACCGGCGGCGTGGTCGGCATCGGCTATTGGGATGGCGCCGTATGCGAAACATCCCCGCGCGCCATTGCCCGCGCGATGCGCCACGTGCGCGACCTTGTCGGCATCGAAACCGTCGCGCTGGGCAGCGATTTCGACGGCACCGTTACCACGCCCTTCGACACGACCGGCCTTGCCCAGATCACGCAGGCCCTGTTGGATGAAGGCTTCACCGAAGACGAAATCCGTGCCGCAATGGGCGAAAACGCGCTGCGCGTCCTTGCAGCCGGGCTCTCTCCCATGCAGGAAGCGCGCTGACCTATGCGCCTTGATCACAGAGACCCCGTTCCCGAAGCCTTGCGCGGTGCCATCGTGGCGCTGGGCAATTTCGATGGCTTCCACCTCGGCCACCAGCAAGTCGTGGCCGAAGCGGTGAACTGGGCGCGCGCAGAAGGCCGTCCGGCCATCGTCGCCACTTTCGATCCGCATCCGGTGCGCCATTTTGCCCCGCCTGTGCCACCCTTCCGCCTGACCACGCTGGACCAGCGCGAGGAGCTGTTTGCCGCTGCCGGGGCAGATGCGATGCTGGTGTTCCATTTCGACGATGCGCTGGCGACGATGGAGGCGGGCGATTTCGTGGCCCA
The DNA here is from genome assembly GCA_030424845.1 of Alphaproteobacteria bacterium. Classification (GTDB taxonomy): domain Bacteria; phylum Pseudomonadota; class Alphaproteobacteria; order Sphingomonadales; family Sphingomonadaceae; genus Alteraurantiacibacter. The sequence continues at coordinate 347,335 of JAUHWC010000002.1, forward strand.
CCTGCTCGCCCGCCAGGTCGGCGCTGTCGGCGTGGTGACGGGGGAGGACTTCACCTTCGGCAAGGCGCGCGGCGGCAATGTGCAGGTGCTGCGCGAAGTGGGTGCCACCTGCGGCCTCGAAGCGCGGCAAGTCAGCCCGGTGCTGCACGGCGGGCAAGTCGTCTCCTCCAGCCGCATCCGCGATGCGCTCAAGGCTGGCGATTGCGAGATGGCTGCCGAACTTCTCACCCGCCCCTTCGCCATCCGGGCGGAGGTGATCCATGGTGACAAGCGCGGCCGGACGATCGGCTATCCCACCGCGAACATTGACCTGGGCCAGTACCTGCGTCCGCGCTTCGGCGTCTATGCCGTGACCGCGCGCATGCTCGCCACGGGGCAGGAAGTGCAGGGCGCTGCCAATATCGGCGTGCGCCCGATGTTCGATCCGCCCAAGGAACTGCTCGAACCCTACTTCTTCGACTTTGCCGGAGACCTCTACGGCCAGGAGATCGAAGTCCGCCTGCACCACTTCCTGCGGCCCGAAGCGAAGTTCGACGGGCTGGAGGCGCTGGTCGCGCAGATGGAGAAGGATTGCGAGAGCGCGCGCGACCTACTAAGCGGCGCCTCCATATGAGCGATACAGATTCCAAGCGCGATTACCGGGACACCGTCTTCCTGCCGAAGACCGATTTTCCCATGAAGGCCGGCCTTCCCCAGAAGGAGCCGGGCATCCTTGCGCGCTGGCAGCAGGACAATGTCTACGGCAAGCTGCGCGAGGCACGCGCGGGCCGCAAGACCTTCATCCTCCACGACGGCCCGCCCTATGCCAATGGCGATATCCATATCGGCCACGCGCTGAACAAGGTGCTGAAGGATGCGGTGGTGCGCACGCAGAGCCTGCTCGGCAAGGATGCGCCCTACATTCCCGGCTGGGACTGCCACGGCCTGCCCATCGAATGGAAGGTGGAAGAGCAGTACCGCAAGAAGAAGAAGAACAAGGACGAGGTTCCGGCCAAGGAATTCCGCGCCGAATGCCGCGCCTATGCCGCCAAGTGGGTGGACGTGCAGAAGGAGCAGTTCCAGCGCCTCGGCATTACCGGTGACTGGTCGCGCCCCTACCTCACCATGGCTCCCGAAGCCGAAGCCGATATCGTTGCCGAACTGCTGAAGTTTGCCGAAAGCGGCCAGCTCTATCGCGGGGCCAAGCCGGTGATGTGGAGCCCGGTCGAAAAGACCGCGCTGGCCGAGGCCGAAGTCGAATATGAGGACATCACCTCGACCCAGATCGACGTGGCGTTCGAGATCACGGAATCGCCGATTGAAGAACTGGTCGGCGCTTATGCGGTGATCTGGACGACGACGCCGTGGACGATCCCGGTGAACCAGGCTTTGGCTTACGGGCCGGATGTTGAGTATCGAACGGTCGAGATCGAGGGGAAGCGCTACCTAATAGCCAACGAGCTCCTCGAGGCTTTCGTCTTTCGTTACGCAAGTCAATTTGAGCCGCCTGTAGATGCTGACCATCCGGTCCGCGGAAGTTGGAAAGGCTCCGACCTCGCCGGCACCGTCGCCCGCCACCCGATGCACCATCTCGGCGGCTTCTATGCCGAGCCGCGTCCCTTCCTGCCGGGCGATTTCCTCACCACCGACAGCGGCACCGGCCTCGTCCATATGGCGCCGGACCATGGCGAGGACGATTTCGACCTGTGCAAGGCGCATGGCATCAATCCCAGGTTCGTCGTCGATGCAGGCGGGGTCTACAAGGATGACTGGCTGTGGCTGGGCGCGGACGATGTGGACGCCGATGGCAAGCCGCGCCGCCGCAGCGTGATCAACCCCAATTTCAACGCGCCTGACGGGCCGATCTGTTCGGACCTCAAGGAAGCCGGCGCGCTGCTCAGCGCATCGACCGATTACCAGCACTCCTACCCACACAGCTGGCGCTCGAAAGCCAAGGTGATCTTCCGCTGCACGCCGCAGTGGTTCGTGCCGATGGACAAGCCCGTCGCGCCCTTCGAATACAACGTGGCCGTGCCTGATGCCATCGGCGGCGCGCTCGCCCTTGCGACCGATGCCAAGAACACCGCCACCTTGCGCGAAACCGCGATGAAGGCGATTTCCGAAACGCGCTTCGTGCCGGAAAAGGGCCGCAACCGCATCGGCTCGATGGTCGAGGGCCGCCCGGACTGGGTGCTTTCCCGCCAGCGCGCATGGGGCGTGCCGATCACGCTGTTCGTCCACCGCGAAACAGGCGAATATCTGTGCGACCGCCAGGTGAACGAGCGGATCATCGCCGCAGTGCGCGAGCAGGGCGTGGACGCATGGTCCGACGAGGCCGCGCAGGACCTGCTCGGCCCGGATTACGACCTCGCCGATTACGAGCGCGTGGTCGACATTCTCGATGTCTGGTTCGATTCCGGCTCGTCCCACGCCTTCGTGCTCGAAAGCGACACATGGCCCGAACTCTCCAGCCCGGCCGACCTCTACCTTGAAGGGTCTGACCAGCATCGCGGCTGGTTCCAGTCCTCCTTGCTGGAAAGCTGCGCCACCCGCGGCCGCGCGCCCTACAAGGCGGTGCTGACCCACGGCTTCACCATGGCGGCGGACGGACGCAAGATGTCCAAGTCCATCGGCAACACCATCGATCCGCTGAAGGTGATGGAGGAATACGGCGCGGACATCATCCGCCTGTGGGCGCTCTCTGTCGACTTCACCGAGGACCATCGGATCGGCCCGGAAATCCTCAAGGGCGTGGCGGACCAGTATCGCAAGCTGCGCAATACCTTCCGCTACATGCTTGGCGCGCTGGCCGATTACGACCCTGCCGAGGCGGTGGACGTGGCCGACATGCCCGAGCTGGAGCGCTACATGCTCGCGCTGCTGGGCGATCTCGATGCGCGGATGAAGCGCGCTGTCGAGGATTTCGACTTCAACCACTACACCCGCGCGCTGATCGATTTCTGCAACGAGGACCTGTCGGCCTTCTTCTTCGATATCCGCAAGGACCGCCTCTATTGCGACCATCCGCAAGACCTCGAGCGCCGCGCCTATCGCACCGTGCTGGACGCCATGTTCCACGCGCTGATCCGCTATGCCGCGCCGGTGCTGGTGTTCACGGCTGAGGAAGTATGGGGCTCGCGCTATCCCGATGGTGAAAGCGTGCACTTGCTGGAATGGCCCGAAGTGCCGCATGCCACGGCGGACCTGAAGCGCTGGGAAGCCCTGCGGACCTTGCGCGAAAGCGTGACCGAGGCGATCGAGCCGCTTCGCCGGGAAAAGACCATCCGCTCCAGCCTGGAAGCGGTCGTCACCGTGCCCGCCAAGGCGGTTCCCGATGGTTTCACCGACGAGGAACTGGCCGAGCTGTTCATTTCCGGCACCGTCACGCGCAATGACGGCGACAGCGTGGGCGTGGCCAAGTCCGGCGATGCCAAGTGCGGCCGCTGCTGGCGCCTGCTGCCCGAGGTTTCCGAGGATGGCGACCTGTGCAACCGCTGCGACGACGTCGTCTCACGGCTGGATGGCGCGGCGTGAGCGCGATCTTCACCCGGCCAAGGCTATTCGGCCTGTCGCTCGCGGCGCTGATCTATGTCGCAGACCGCTGGCTGAAGCATTTCGTGGTCAACACGCTGGGCCTCGACCGGGTGGGTGACCATTACCCGCTGCTGCCCTTCTTCGACCTCACCCGCGTCAACAATTACGGCATCTCGCTGGGCATGTTCCAAGCCACCAGCATGGAAATGCGCTGGATGCTGGTGGGCGTGACAACGCTGATCGCGATCGGCGTTCTGGTGTGGATGATGCGCGAGAAGAACAAGTGGGACATCACCGCCCTTTCCATGATCCTGGGCGGTGCGCTGGGCAATATCTACGATCGCGGCACCTATGGCTATGTGATCGACTTTGCCGACTTCCACATCGGCACCTTCCGCCCCTTCATGATTTTCAACCTGGCTGATGCGGCAATCAGCGTGGGAGTGGTGATTCTGCTTGCCCGCGCCTTGTTCATACGCGAGAAACCCGCCACATAGCAGGACGACACCTGAGCGGATTAGCCCGCGAAAGAGAGATTTTGATGCGCCATTCCACCCGGATCCTTATCGCCATCGGCACCGCCGCCATGCTGGCCGGCTGCAGCAGCAGCCTGATTTCCAGCCGTGACCGGCCTGATGAGTTCGCCGTGCAGCGCCAGGCACCGCTGGTGATCCCGCCCGATTTCGAGATCGTTCCGCCTGCCCCCGGCGCCCCGCGCCCGGCAGAAGGCACCGCCGCCCAGCAGGCACTGGAAGTGCTGTTCCCCCCGCAGGAACGCAGCGCCGTGGAAACCAGCGCGCTTGACCGTGCCGGCGATCCGGAAGTCTCGATCCGCTCTACTGTTGGCGATCCGAACACCTACACGGTGGACAAGGGCTCGACGACCCGCACCATCATCGCCGCCCCTGAAGGTGACGGCCAGGCTGCGCGAGCGGTTATTCCGGGCTGATTTCTTGTCTCATGAACCCGCATCCGCGGGTTCGGCCTCCCGGCTATTGCCTCCGCTCCGCTGCGGGGCCGGTCCGGGCGCCCGTTCGGGCTTGCGGTCGCTATAGCGACCGTTTCCCGGCACATCCTGTCTGGCTTGCGCTGATTGCGACGCGGAACGCGAGGCCAGCGCGTGGCCACGCGCCGCGCCCATTTTCTACGCTTCCCTGCTCACCAGCAGCTTGTCGATCCGGCGACCGTCCATGTCGATCACCTCGAAGCGCCAGCCCTGCTCGGCGAAATGCTCGCCTTCGGTCGGCAGCTTCTTGAGCATGAACAGGACATAGCCCGCGGCCGTTGCGAATTCGCGCTGCTCGGGAAGGTCGATACCCAGCTGGTCGGCCAGCGCATCTGCCGGCATGGCGCCGGCCACAAGCAGCGAACCATCGGCGCGCTCGACCACCAGCGGCTCGTCATCCTCGTCCTGGTGGCTGGCAAAGCTCCCGGCGATTGCCGTCAGCAGGTCTGCCGTCGTGACGATACCGTCGAGGTGGCCATATTCGTCATGCACCATCGCCATGCCAGTGCCCGATTGCTGCAAGACGCGCAGCGCATCCATCGCATCGAGCTGGTCAGGCAGGACCTCGGCCTTGCGCATCAATTCTTCCAGCACGATCTCCTCGCCCGCCACCTGCCGGGCCAGCAATTCACGCACCTTGATGACACCCAGCACCTTGTCGGATGAACCTTCAGCCACGGGCAGCAGCGAATGGCGCGTGCGGGCAACGGTGGCGAACATCGCCGCTTCGCCCGCCTCGGCATCGATCCAGTCCAGCTCGGTGCGCGGGGTCATCAGTTCGCGCACCGGCTTTTCAGCCAGTTTCATGATGCCGGACAGGATGGCGCGTTCCTGTTCCTCGATCAGGCCGGACTGGGTGGCGTCGGCAAAGATCATGTGCAGTTCCTGCGCCGTCAGCCCCTGTTCGCCGCGATGGCGCACGCCGATCAGGCGCATGATCAGGCTCGATGAACTGTCCAGCAGCCACACGAAGGGCGCGGTGACGCGGGCTAGTATGTCCATCGGCCGGGCCATGACCAGCGCGATGGGGTAAGCCGCGCGCAAGGCGAGCTGCTTGGGCACCAGCTCGCCGATCACCAGGCTGAAATAGGTGGTGAGCGCGATCACCAGCACGAAGCCGGATGTTTCCGCCACCTCCGGATCCATCCCCATGGCCGCGAGCCGCTCTCCCACGGGCGCACCCAGCGTGGCGCCGGACACGGCGCCGGCGATGATCCCGATCAGCGTGATGCCGATCTGCACCGTGGAAAGGAACTTGCCCGGCTCTGCCGCCAGTCGCAGCGCGATGCGGGCGCTGGAGCTGCCCTTTTCCGCCGCCATGCGCAATTGTGACTGGCGTGCGGAAACGATGGCGAGTTCGGACATGGCGAACACGCCGTTGAGGACGATCAGGCCCGCCAGGGCGGCGAGATAATGCCAAGGAAAAGGCGACATGGGAGATTCAGCGCTAGCAGATTCGGCGCATGAGTCTAAGACTTATGCAACGGGCAATCCGGAACGCAGGGTGGCGGGGCGCGTTATACCAGCCATCGCCTGTTCATTTTCCGAGGCCTAGCCCTGCTGGCAGATAGGACCAAGACCATGAAGAAATCTCGCATTCTCGTATCCGCCATCGCATCCGTTTCGCTCCTTTCCCTGAGCGCCTGCGTTACCGATCCGAACACCGGCGAACGGCATGTGTCGCGCACGGCCATCGGCGGTGTCGGCGGCGCTGGCCTGGGGTACCTGCTGGGCGGCCTCATCGGCGGCAAGACCGCGCGCATCGTGGGCGCCGGCATCGGCGCGGCCGCAGGTGGCTATGTCGGCTATCGCATGGACGAACAGATCCGCGAGCTGGAGGAAGCCACGGCCGGCACCGGCGTGGACGTGAGCCAGACCCCCGAAGGTGACGGCATCCTCGTCAACCTGCCGGACGTGACCTTCGCGGTTGATTCCACCGCCATCAGCCCGCGCATGCGTGAAGTGCTGGACGATGTGGCCGCCAGCATGATCCAGTATCCCAACTCGCTGATCGACGTGATGGGCCATACCGATTCCACCGGCAGCGAGCAGTACAACCTCGACCTGTCGCGCCGCCGCGCCGAATCGGTTGCCAACTTCCTCGTTTCGCGCGGTGTCGCCCGCGCCCGTATCGAGACAATCGGCTATGGCGAGAGCTACCCGGTGGCGGACAACACCACCGAAGCAGGCCGGGCGCAGAACCGCCGCGTGGAAATCCGCATCACCCCGATCACCCAGGCAGACGTGAACGCAGCCTATTGATGGAGCGGGCCGGCCCGTCCGGGTCGGCCCTTCCTCGCTAGGTGCCCGACAAGGCGGAGGCCCTGGCAGCCAGCCGGTCAACCGCATGGCCGTGGATCGCCGGGGCGCTGACCAACAGGCCGAAGGCGCGCGGATCCGGCTTGTTGTAGGCAAGTGGCTTGCCGAAGGCATCCGTTACCCGTGCCCCCGCCTCGCGTGCGATCAGCGTGGCGGCGGCGACATCCCATTCGAAACCCCAGCGCAAGGTGGCGAGCAGGTCTGCCCGGTCATCCGCGACCATCGCGATCCTGAGCGCGATCGAATTGGGTTTCTCGACCAGCGAAAGATCCTTGTCCTCCCTTGCCAGCGCATCGGCGGGAACGCGCGCGCCGGCAAACTGCAGGCGCTTGCTGGCAGATATGTCCACGCCGTTGAGGCGCGCGCCGGTTCCGGCAGTCGCTGTCCATACCTCTCCACGCGCGGGAGCCACCAGCAGGCCGATCAGCGGGCGGCCCGCGCTCACCAGAGCGACCGAAACTGCCCAGCCCGTGCGTCCGCGCAGGAAATCGCGCGTGCCGTCGATCGGGTCGACCACCCATATCAGGTCCCGCTTGAGCCGCGACGGTTCGTCCGCCGTTTCTTCCGAAAGCCAACCGGCGGAAGGCAGCAGCCTGCCCAGCTCCTGCTTGAGGAAACCGTCCACCTCGATATCGGCGGCGCAGACGGGGCTGTTGCCGCCCTTGTCCCAGCTCTCCACGCGATGGCCATCGCCCGGCCATTGCCGCTTGGCAATCCGGCCTGCTTCCACGCAGATATCCCTGAGGCGAAATCGATCAATCATGGCTCGATCAAGTGGTATCGAGAATGCTGCATTGCAAGCAAGCCGCGATGATGCTTAAGCGCACATTCTCCTATTCCACTCCTCCTGAAGGTTTCTCCAGAGATGAACATTCACGAATACCAGGCCAAGGAACTTCTTGCGAAATTCGGTATCGGCGTGCCTGCCGGCCATGCTGCGCTGACGGTCGGGGAAGCTGTTGCCGGGGCGAAGGAACTGCCCGGCCCGCTCTATGTCGTGAAGGCGCAGATCCATGCCGGCGGACGCGGCAAGGGCAAGTTCAAGGAACTGGGGCCTGATGCGAAGGGCGGCGTGCGCCTGGCCAAGAGCATCGAGGAGGTCGAAGCCAACGCGAAGGAGATGCTCGGCAACACGCTGGTCACCGTGCAGACGGGTGAGGCGGGCAAGCAGGTCAACCGCCTCTATGTGACCGATGGCGTTGATATCGCAAAGGAATATTACCTCTCCATGCTGGTGGACCGTGCATCGGGCCGCATCGCCATGATCGTTTCCACCGAAGGCGGCATGGACATCGAGGAAGTGGCGCATTCCACGCCCGAGAAGATCACCACCATCACCATCGATCCGGCCACCGGCTTCATGCCGCACCATGGCCGCGCGATGGCCTTCGCGCTGAAGCTGACGGGTGACCTCAACAAGCAGGCGCAGAAGCTGGCGAAGCAGCTCTACACCGCCTTCACCACGCTCGATTGCGACATGCTGGAGATCAACCCGCTGGTGGAGACCGTGGACGGCAACCTCCTCGTGCTCGACACCAAGATGAGCTTCGATTCGAACGCGCTCTATCGCCACCCCGACGTGGAATCGATGCGCGACGAGAGCGAGGAAGACCCGATGGAAGTCGAAGCTTCCAAGCATGACCTTGCCTATATCAAGCTGGATGGCGACATCGGCTGCATGGTCAATGGCGCCGGCCTTGCCATGGCGACGATGGATATCATCAAGCTGAACGGCTCGTTCCCGGCCAACTTCCTTGACGTGGGCGGCGGCGCCACCACCGAGAAGGTGACGGCGGCCTTCAAGATCATCCTGTCCGACCCGGCGGTGAAGGGCATCCTAGTCAACATCTTCGGTGGCATCATGCGCTGCGACACGATTGCCGAGGGCATCGTGGCCGCCGCCAAGGAGGTGGACCTGTCCGTACCGCTGGTGGTGCGCCTCGAAGGCACCAATGTCCAGCAGGGCAAGGATATCCTCGCCAACTCCGGCCTGCCGATCGTCCCGGCAGAAGACCTCGGCGATGCCGCCAAGAAAATCGTGGCAGAGGTCAAGCAGGCTGCCTGACAGCAGGCCCCGGCGCAAAGCCGTTACAATTTGAAACCGTTTGCGCGCTTGACCTTGGCAATTGGGTGAATAGCCTCTCCCTCCTGTTCGGAGGGAGAGACATGAACAAGCATTTCATCGCCATTGCCGCGACTGCGGCTGTGTTTGCCGCTACTGCGGCTCCGTTGCATGCGCAGGAAGGGCCCCGCGTGTTCGAGCGGCAGGGGAGCTGGGCGCTAGAGGCGGCCGATGATTCCTGCCGGCTTGCCCGCGTATTCTCCGACGGGGAAGGCACTGTGGCCCTGGCGATGGAGCGCAACCGCGCAGACAACATGGTTCGGCTGATGCTGGTGAGTGATGCCATCCGCATGTTCCGCACCGCGGAGCAGATCGGATATTCCTACCTGCCGGCGAATGACCAGCGTTCTGCCATGTTCATCCGGTCGGAAACGCCGGACGGTCAGGACTACTACAACCTCGGCAATATCTTCATCGGGCCGAACCCCTTTGCCACCATGGCCGGGGGGCCGCGTGCCGGAGGGCCACCCGCTGCAGGCGATGGCGCCCCTTTCGTGCAGCCGCCTTATGACCGCGCGGCGGAGCGGGAATTTGCCGCCGGCATTCGCGCGATCGAACTGAACGAGGGGCTGCTTCGCCCCATCCGCCTGGAAACCGGATCGCTGGGCGGCGCGATCGAAGCATTGCAGGCCTGCACCGATGACCTGCTGCGCAGCTGGGGTCTCGACTGGGAAGCGCACCAGACGATGTCACGCCGCGCCGCGCCGGTTGGGCCTGCCCATGAATGGATCCCGACCGGCACCGTGGGCTTCCGCGATTTCGCCAACTTCAGCGGCGGGCGCAATCCGTTCCGCGTGATGGTCGATGCCACGGGCAAGCCCACCAGCTGCCATGTCCACTGGGCTTCGCTGGAAGAGCGGCAGAACAATGCCGTCTGCGCCGCCATCATGGAAAATGGCGACTTCACGCCCGCGCTCGATGCCGAAGGCCAGCCGATGGCGAGCTACTGGATGGCCGATTTCTTCCCCGCGCTCAGCCGTCCCTTCGGGCGATAGAACGGGGCGGAAAGGCTAGATCACCTGCAGGATCGCGTGCAGCGTCACGCCCACGAGTCCGCCGACCAGCGTGCCGTTGATGCGGATGAACTGCAGGTCGCGGCCGACAGCATTCTCCACGCGATCGGTGATGGTCTGCGCGTCCCAGCGCTTGACCGTTTCGGAAACCAGCGTGACGATCTGCTCGCCATAGCGCTGCGCCACGCCCACTGCCGTGCGGCGGGCAAGACGGTTCACCTGCATCTGCAAAGCCGGATCGCTGCGCAGGGTTTCGCCAAGCTCCTTGAGGGCTGATCCCAGCTGTCCCTGCATCGCCGCATCGGGGTTGCGGGCCATGTCGATCATCGCGTGGCGCAAGCGTTCCCACACGCCCATCCACCATTCGCCCAATGCCGGATTGGCCAGCAAGTCCGCCTTGGCGCGCTCCACCTTGGCGCGCAAGGCAGGGTCATGCTGCAAGTCCTGCGCGAATTTGGCGAGACCTTCCTCGGCCTTGTTGCGCAAGGGATGCTCGGGATTGACGAGGATCTCGGCGAGCAGCTTGTACAAGCCATCGAGCACGGAGTTGGAGAGCCGTTCGTCCAGCCCCGTCCAGCGCAGCAGCGCATTGGCGCGCTGGCGAATCATCTCGCGCACCATGTCCTCATTGTCCTCGAGTGTCAGGCCCGCCCAGCGCACCATGCCATCGATCAAGGGGCGGTGGCGATTGTCGGCCATGGCGGATTCGAGCATCTTGCCCAGCAGCGGCGAGACTTCCAGCTTCTCTGCCTGCCGCGCCAGCCCGGCCTTCACCTGCTTGCCCAGCCTGTCCGGATCGAGCGATTCGAGCAGTTCGACCAGCAACTCGACCGCGCCCGCACGCACCCGGCCCATGTCCCCCTCGCGCGGCTGGACCAGGAATTCCCCCGCGGAACGGGCCACGTTCACATCGCGCATCCGCCGCGCCACCACATGCGGGGTGAGGAAGTTGCGCTTGAGGAAGGCTGCCATCGTGTCGGCAATGCGATCCTTGTTCTGCGGGATGATCGCGGTGTGCGGGATGGGGATGCCCAGCGGGTGGCGGAACAGCGCAGTAACGGCAAACCAGTCTGCCAGCCCGCCGACCAGTGCCGCTTCGGCAAAGGCCATCACGTAGCCCCAGGCCGGATGCACATCCTCCTGGCTGTGGGCGAGAGCAAACACGCCGGCCATCGCCACCAGCATCAGCGTGGCGGTGATGCGCATGCGGCGGGCGCGATCAGGCTCCAGCGGAGGCCTTGCGAAAGGCCCGCCGGCGGGGGTGATATCGCGATCGCTGCCTGTCACGCCATGCGCCCCGTCACTCGGCGGGGGCGACCTCCGGCCGCGAGGTGCCGCCATCGCTGGGCTTGTAGGTGAGGAAGGTATCGCGCAGCCACGGGCCAAGGCGCTTTTCCAGACCATCTGCCAGGCTGAAACCGGCAGGTACGATCAGCAGGGTCAGCAGGGTCGAAAGCAGCAGGCCGCCGATCACCACCGTGCCCATCGGTGCACGCCAGGCGGAATCGCCGGACAGGGAAAGGGCCGTGGGCACCATGCCCGCCGTCATCGCCACCGTGGTCATCACGATGGGCTGGGCGCGCTTGTGCCCGGCTTCCATGATGGCCTCGAACTTGTCCTTGCCCGCGTCCATCTCCTCCAGCGCGAAGTCGATCAGCAGGATCGAGTTCTTGGCGACGATGCCGAGCAGCATCAGCATGCCGATGAATACCGGCAACGACAGCGGCTGGTTCACCATCCACAGCAACAGCAAACCGCCCAATGGCGCAAGGAACAGCGAACCCATGTTCACCAGCGGAGAAACCAGCCGGCGATAAAGGAGCACAAGCACGGAGAAGACCAGCAGCAGGCCGGTGATCACCGCGGTCAGGAAGTTGTCCAGCAGGTCTTGCTGCCATTCGTCCGAACCGACGGGGCTTTCGGTCACGCCGTTCGGCAGGTCCTGCATGATCGGCAGGTTCTGGATCGCGTTGTAGACATCACCGCGGGCGTAACCGTCGGCAACGTCAACACCGACAAAGACGCGTCGGCTCTGGTTGTAGCGTTCGATCGAAGCAGGCCCCATGCCGAAGGAGATGTCCGCCACGCGGCTCAGTGGCACGGATCCTCCGGCCCCGGTGGGAACAGGCAGGTTCTGGATCGTGGCGACGTTGCGGCGGGCGTCTTCGGCCAGGCGCACGCGGATGGGAATCTGCCTGTCGGAGAGGGAGAATTTCGCGGCGTTCTGGTCAATATCCCCCAGCGTCGCGATGCGGATCGCCTGCGACAGCGCCTGCGTGTTCACGCCAAGGCTGGCAGCCAGGTCCTCGCGCGGGGAGATCAGCAATTCGGGGCGCTGCAGGTCATAATCGATACGCGGGGCAACAGCCCCTTCGACCGTCGACATCTGCTCGACGAGGATCGCTGCCGCTTCATTGAGCTTCGCCGGATCCGAGCCTGCCAGCAGGATGGAAATCTCACGCCCGGTGCCGCCCCCGCCAGGCTGCTGGCTCTGGAAATTGATGCGGGCATCGGGAATCGCCTGCAGAACCGGCGTCATCGCGCGCTCGAATTCGAGGCTGGTCCGGTTGCGATCGTCGCGCAGGACCAGGCTGATGCTGCCGGAGCCTTCGTTGGCCACCGCCAGCGCCGTTTCCACTTCCTGTTCCTGCCGCATGATCTCGGCAACACGGTCCACCACCGCCTCGGTCTGCTCCAGCGTGGTGCCGGGCACCATGGAGATCGAGATGCGGGAGGAATCCGAATCGCTGTTGGGGAAGAACTGCTGCGGCACGTTCATGGCGATCATCACGGAAAGCGCGAGCGAGCCGAAACCCAGCAGCACCATCCACACGCGGTGATCGAGGAAACGGATCCGCAGGCGGGCCATGCGGTTGAGGAACCATGTGCTGAATCCCTGCCCGCCGAGACGGGTCAACAGCGTCAGCGGCACCTTGAGCACCAGTGCAGCGAGCCATGCGGCAATGCCCGCCAGGACAACGGCAAACGCCATCATGGACAGGGTGACCAGGAAACCGATGAAATGCGCCAGCCCGTCGGGCAGGAAAGTGAGGAACCCCTTCCAGAAGCGCACATCGACCAATTGGCTGGTCGGGAAATAGAACAGCGCCCAGAAAGTGGCCACCACGCCGGCGAAGGCGAAAAGGCCCAGCAGGATGAACAGCGGCGTGCCGAACAGGCCGTAATACCAGGCGAAGGGCGCGCGTCCGATTTCCTCCAGCCGGCGGCGGTAATTGTCCTGGTTGAGCGACCAGTGAAGGATCCTCATGTAGGAATCCATCATCCGGCCCTCGCCATGCGCGGCGTGACCCTTGGCCTTGAGGAAATAGGCCGCGATCATCGGCGTTATCATGCGCGCGACGGCCAGCGACATCACCACCGAGACAACCACCGTGCCGCCGAAGTTCTTGAAGAATTCGCCGGAAATCCCGGGCATCAGCGCCACCGGCAGAAACACCGCCACGATGCAGGAGGTGGTCGCCACCACGGCGAGGCCGATTTCGTCCGCGGCATCGATACTGGCCTGGTAGGCGCTCTTGCCCATGCGCATGTGGCGCACGATATTCTCGATCTCGACGATGGCATCGTCGACAAGGACGCCGGCCACCAGTCCGAGTGCGAGCAGCGACATGGTGTTGAGCGTGAAGCCCATCATGTCCATGAACCAGAAGGTCGGGATGGCCGACAGCGGGATGGCCAGCGCAGCGATGATCGTCGCGCGCCAGTCGCGCAGGAACAGGAACACCACCACCACGGCCAGCAGCGCACCTTCGATCAGCAGCGCCATCGAGCTTTCGTACTGGGCGCGGGTGTAATCGACCTCGGTATAAAGGCGGGTGAAGCTGATATCGGGGTTTTCTTCCTCGATCTGGCGCAAGACCTCGACCGCATCATCGTAGACGCGCACGTCGGATTCGCCGCGGGCACGGGTGATGGAGAAGGTCACGACCTGCTTGCCATCCACCTTGGCCACGGTGCTGATCTCGCCATAGCTGTCGGAAACGCTGGCGATATCGGCCAGTTTTATGCTGCGCCCGCTGCCCAGCGAGATCTGCGTTTGCGACAGCTCATAGGCGCTTCCCGCATTGCCCAGCACGCGCACCGACTGGCGCGAACCGGCGATTTCCGCCTGTCCGCCGGCCGCATTGACATTGAGCTGCCTGAGCGCGGTGTTCACCTGGCTGGCGGTAACCCCCAGGGCCTGCATCTTGCCGGGATCGAGGATGACGAGGATCTCGCGGTCCACCCCGCCGCTGCGGTTCACTTCGGCCAGGCCGGGAACGGTCAACAGCGCCTTGGTCAGCGAATCGTCGATATACCAGCTCAACTCCTCGATCGTCATGTCGTCGGCGATCACGCCGAACGAGACGATGGGCTGGGAACTGGTCTGCTGCTTGAAGATGCGCGGCTCGAGAATCCCGTCAGGCAACTCGCCGCGGATATTGTCGATCTCGCTCTTCACCTCGTTCACCGCCTCGGCGATGTCGGTGCCGAGGGCAAACTCGATGCGGGTGAAGGAGCTGCCTTCCGACGCGGTCGAGTTGATGTTCTCGATCCCATCGAGCGTCTGCACCGCAGCTTCCACCCTCTGGGTGATCTGGTTCTCGACCTCGGTCGGCGCGGCACCGGGTTGCGAAATGCTCACCTGCACCACCGGGAACTCGATATCCGGCTGGTCCTGGATATCCATCTGCCGGAAAGCGAGGATGCCCGCCAGCATCAGGCCGACGAAGGCCAGGATCGGAACGATGGGGTTGCGGATCGACCAGGCGGAGAGATTGCGGAAATTCATGCGCGCGGCCTCAGTTGGCACCCTCGACCACGGGCTGGACCGTTTCACCAACCGTCAGGAAGCCGCCGGCTCGCGCAACGATCCGTTCGCTGCCATCGAGGCCGGATTCGATCACGATGCCTTCATCGCTGATCATGCCCAGTTCCACATCGCGGCGCTCGACCTGGTTATCCGCGTTGACGATCAGGACATAGCTGCCGGCGCTGTCGGACATGATCGCGCTTTCCGGCAGTCGCGGGGCGACCACGGTGCCGCTGTTCAGTTCGATGGAAGCAAAGCCGCCCGGGCGCAGCGCCGGGTCATAAGCCAGCGCGCAGCGCGCCGTGCCCTGCCGGGTCTGCTCACTGATGACCGGGCTTTTCTGCCACACCTGGCAAGTGAAGGTCCGGTCCGTTCCCGCAGGCACAACGGAGCCGGTGGCGCCGACGGGGATGGAGGCCAGCTCGGTCTCCCCGATCTGGGCCAACAGCTCCAGCTCGCCGCCGCGGGCAATGGAGAAGAGCACGCCGGATCCAGCGCCGACGACCTGTCCCGGTTCGACATTGCGTTCCAGCACAAGCCCTGCGGCAGAGGCAACGATGTTGAGCTGGGCATTGCGCGCCTGCCGCTCCGCCAGCTGCGCCTCTGCCACCCGGACGCGGGCAACAGCCGCATCGCGCGTGGCGGTGAGGCGATCGATATCGGCCTGGCTGACGAAACCGCGTTCGACCAGCTGCAGGGCGCGGTCGAGATTGGCCTGCGCAAGCTCGGCATCGGCGCGCGCCACTTCGATCTGCGCGGCGGCACTTGCGGTTTGCTGTGTCTGCACCGAGCGATCGATCACGGCCAGCACCTGGCCGGCGCCGACCCAGTCACCCGCTTCGACCGGCACGGAAACCACGCGGCCGCCCTCGCCCACAACGCCCACGGGCATTTCGCGGCGGGCCGCCAGCGTGCCGTTGGCATTGATGATGCCCTGGTAAGTACCCTGGCCGGGGCTGATGACGGTGACAGTCGGGGCAGTCCCTTCGTCGGCAACGCCAAGCCCTGCGTCGTCCTGTGCACCGCTTACCAGCAGCGCGACGACAGCCAGCCCGGCCAGCGCGACGGCGATGGCGACGAGGACCGGCTTCTTCTTCGACACGCCTTCGCTCCCGGATGCCATGCCAGTCGCATGGCCATCATCGCCTGCTTCTGCAAGGTTCACTCTGGTTTCGTAATTCATCCGTGCAATCTGCCCAAGTTGCCGGCCTGCCCGATGGCCGGCGGCTGTGCCGCGGCTCCACGATCGGGAACGTGCCGCATTTGATCGGCCCATATACGCTTGTCGTTTCCGCCGCAACGAGACCTTCGGCCACGGTGCCATGCCAGCCGACCGGCGTTGCCTTGCAAACAGGCGAAAGGGCCGGAAACGCGCGGTTTCCAGCCCTTCTTGGCAAATTGTATCTTTTTGTCAGCCTGTGGCGTTCAGGACTTGCTGCTCTGGATCTTGCCATAGACGAACAGGATCACCAGCGCGCCGACCACGGCAGCGATGAAGCCTGCGCCTTCGCCCATGGAATACCAACCGACCAGGTTGCCGATCAGGCCGGCCAGCAGTGCCCCCGCAATGCCGAGAAGGATCGTCTTGAGGATGCCGCCGCCCTGTTCGCCGGGCATGATCCACTTGGCCACCATGCCGGCAAGGCCGCCAATGACGATCCAGCCAAGCCACCCGTAATCTGCCATCAATTCCATTGCTCTACCCCTTCCCTCGCCAGCAAGAGCGCTGGCTGCGATCGGGGCTGATACCTATTGCGCCCCAATGCACAAGGCCGGAGCCCTTGCGGACCCCGGCCTTGCAAGATCAACGCCTTGCCGGCGGATCAATACTTGAGCTGGCGCTCGTAGAGATCGCGATAGTGCTGAATGCGGGTGACACGCAGGCCCTGCATGCCGGAACGGTCCACAGCGCGCTGCCAGCTGGCGAATTCCTCCAGCGTCAGGCCATAGCGTTCAAGCACTTCGTCGATCGTCAGCAGACCACCGTTGACGGCCGCGACCACCTCGGCCTTGCGGCGCACGACCCAGCGCTTCGTGTTGGGCGAAGGCAGGTCTTCCAGCGTCAGGGGTTCACCAAGGGGGCCGATGACCTGTGCGGGGCGTATGTTCTGGTTCTCGATCATGTATTTCCTCGGGAGACTGACGGGACAACATCGTGTGCGATCCCCTCATTGCGACCGCTCCCTTTGCCATTGGCTAAATCACTAGGGTTAACGTCCTCTTTGCCATTCCCGCGCGCCGCCAGGCAGCTTGCGAAACCGGCATCGAAACTGGTTGGCGGGTGATCGTGCTCGCGCTCCATGCCGGCGCGCAGGTCACGGGCAGCTTCCAGCCGCGCACGAAGGTCGCTCCAGGTCAGTTCACGCAAGGGCGTGACTGGCCCGCTATCCCTGTCGGGACGCTGCCCGGCGGGGGCAAAAGGCGGTTTTCCTTCGTACATGTCACGCCCTTTAGACCAGCAACCGTCAAGAACCGGTAAAACCGCGCTTAACCACATGTTATCGGCTTGGCGGGGGAGATTGGCCTCGGCGCTGCACGCGTGTATGGGCGGCCCATGGATTCCACCGCCCCCGCCCTGAACGCGGTTAACGCCGCCGAGCTGTTCGACCTGCCGCGCCCCGCGTCCGAATGCCGGATCGTGGTGGCGATGTCAGGCGGCGTGGACAGTTCCGTGGTCGCCGCGCTGGCCGCGCAAAGCGGGGCCGAAGTGATCGGCATCACCTTGCAGCTGTATGACTATGGCGCTGCCACGGGGCGCAAGGGGGCCTGCTGCGCGGGCGACGACATCCGCGACGCGCGCCAGGTGGCAGACAGGCTGGGCATTGCCCATTACGTGTTCGACCATGAGAGCGCCTTTCGCGAGGACGTGGTCGAAACCTTCGCCGATGAATATCTCGCCGGACGCACCCCGATCCCCTGCATCCGCTGCAACATGGGCCCCAAGTTCACGGACCTTCTGCGCATGGCCAGGGAGCTGGGTGCGGATTGCCTTGCCACCGGCCACTACGTGCGCCGCATCGGCTCTGGTGCCGGCGTAGAACTCCACCGCGCGCTAGATCCTGCCCGTGACCAGTCCTATTTCCTGTTTGCCACCACCAGCGAGCAGCTCGATTTCCTGCGCTTTCCGCTGGGCGGGATGCCGAAGCAGGAGGTGCGCCGCATTGCCGAGGAATTCGGCCTTGTCGTTGCCGCCAAGCCCGACAGCCAGGACATCTGCTTCGTTCCCGATGGCGATTATGCCAAGATCGTGAAGAAGATGCGCCCCGAGGCCGGGCGGGCCGGCAAGATCGTCCATGCCGAAACCGGCGAGGTGCTGGGCGATCATCCCGGCATCATCCATTACACCGTGGGCCAGCGCCGCGGGCTGGAAATCGGCGGGCTGGCAGAGCCGGTCTACGTCGTGGAACTGGATGCGCAGAGCGCGGAGGTTCGCGTCGGCCCCAAGCGGATGCTGGCGATCGGCGCGGCGCGGATCGTGGAGACCAACCGCATCGGGCCGATGCCCGAAAGCGGCCTCACCGCCAAGGTCCGCTCGCTTTCAAAGCCTGTCCCGGTCACGGTGGAGGGGCAGCTGGGGAATGGCGCGGAATGCACCATCCGCTTTGCCCACCCCGAATTCGGGGTGGCGCCCGGCCAGGCAGCGGTGATCTATTGCGGCGAGCGCGTGGTGGGTGGCGGCTGGATCGAGGATACCGTCCCTGCCTGACGGCAGCCTACTGCTCCCAGCGGTCAAGCATGCAGCCAAAGCCTTCATGGAAGCGCGCCGTATCGCTCGCCACAAGCGGGACATAGGCGGTAACGGCCTGCTCGTCCTCGTCTTCGGACAGGAACACCATCTCCATGCCGGGAACGGAATCGCCCTTGCAACTGGCGAGGTCCCGTCCGCCGATATAGCGGCAGGAACAGGCATTCTTCGCCCCGAAGGACGTGCCTGCCCTGGCCTGCGCCGAAACGCTGTCGCCATACAGCCAGATGCCGCCCGCAGCGGCCACCAGCAGCACCAGAAAAGCCGTGCCCTTCCATGACTTGCCTGCGCCTTGCCCTCGTTTTGCGGTTGCCATTCTTGCCTGCCTGCTGGATTAGAGCGCCCGGAATGAAACGCCTGCCACTCCCTAGCCTTGCCACCATGCTTGCGCCAAGCCTCTTGGCTCTTGGCGCGCTTGCGGGATGCGGCCAGGACGGCCCGCCGCCCCTGCCTCCACTGCCCGAAGGCGCGCTCGAAGCAGTGGCGGTGGAACCGGGTGTGCCGCGAGAAGCGCTGGCCCGCGCGGTGGATGCGGCCTTCAGCGATGACGGCATCGGCGAGACCCGCGCCATCATCGTGATGCACGGCGGGGAGATCGTGGCTGAACGCTATGCCGATGGGTTCGATGCGGAAACGCGCTTCATCGGCTGGTCGATGTCCAAGACGGTCACCGCCACGCTGATCGGCATGATGGTGGCAGACGGCCGGCTGGCGCTCGACGAATCGCCGCCCATCGATCACTGGCAGCGCGCCGGCGAGCCGCGCGGTGAGATCACCCTGCGCCAGCTGTTGCAGATGCGCTCCGGCCTGCGCCACGTCGAACAGGGCCAGCCGGTGCAGGACAGTTTCGAGGTGCGCATGATGTTCCTCGACGGGCGCGATGACATGGCTGCCTGGGCCGAGGCGCAACCGCTGGAGCATGAGGCCGGGCGGCACTTCCAGTACTCCACCGCGACATCGGTGATCCTGGGCGACATCATGGCGCGGGTGCTGGCCCCCGATGGCGGGCCGACCGACCGGCAGGAGGCAGTGGCGGACTACATGGAATCGCGGCTCACCGGCCCGCTGGGGTTGGCGAGCATGCGCACCGAATTCGATGCGGCCGGCACCATGATCGCCGGCAGCGCGGTGTGGGCCACGGCGCGCGACTGGGCGAGGTTCGGGGAATTCCTGCGCAATGGCGGATCGCATCGCGGCGTGCAGATCGTGCCGCGCGGCTGGGTGAACTTCATGCGCAGCGAAAGCCCGCGGGCGCCCGATTACGGCGCGCATGTCTGGCTCAACCGACCCTCTGGAACGGATCGTGACGTGTTGTTTGCCGACCAGGGGCCGGAAACCCTGTTCGCCGCCGCCGGCTTCCAGGGGCAGTACCTGCTGATCTCTCCCGAACAGCGCCTGACCGTGCTGCGCCTGGGCAAGACCGAGAATGAGGACATGGACGCGCTGATGGACCGCCTCGCCGCGATCGTGGCGCTGTACCCGGTGCGCTGAGCGCGCCGGATCAGTCCTTCGCGCCCGGCAGCAGCTCCTCGGCCGCCACGCCCTCTTCGTTCACCAGCCCTTCCGGATCGGGATGGATCAGCACCTCGACACCTGGAAATTCGGCTTCGATCTTCTCTTCCAGCTCGTCCATCACGCGGTGCGCTTCGGCCACCGTCATGTTGCCATCGACCGCCGCGTGGAACTGCACGAAATCGCGCGCGCCGCTGTTGCGGGTGCGCAGATCATGCACGCCGCGCAGTTCCGGATGCTTCGCCAGCACGTCGAGGAATTCCTGCCGCTTTTCCTCCGGCCATTCCTTGTCCATCAGGTGATCGATCGCCTCGCCCGCTGCGCGCCAGGCACCCCAGCCGAGCCAGAGGGCAATGGCGAGTCCGAAGAACGGATCGGACCCGGCAACATGCAGGTAGCGGTCCATCACCAGCGCCGCGATCACGGCTGCGTTGAGATACAGGTCCGATTTGTAGTGCAGGTGATCGGTGGCAATCGCGATGCTGTTGGAGCGCGCGATCACGTGCCGCTGCCACGCCAGCAAGGCAAAGGTCGCGGCAATGGCGATGACCGAAACGACAATGCCCTCGTCCGCCGAAGCCACCCGCCCGCCTTCGATCCATTGCTGGATGGCGCGTATCGCCAGCCCGAATGCGGAAAGGGCGATCAGCACCACCTGGAACATGGCGGCCAGCGCCTCTGCCTTGCCGTGGCCGAAGCGGTGGTTTGCGTCAGCCGGCCGGGCGGCCACCCAAACGCCCACCAGCGTGGCGATGCTGGCGATGAGGTCGAGCGAGGTATCCGCCAAGCTGCCCAGCATGGCGGTGGAATCGGTCTGCCACACGGCCCAGATCTTCATCCCCGCCAGGAGCAGCGCCACGCTGATCGAGGCGATGGCGGCGCTGCGGGTGAGCCGCGCGCGCTCGGCTTCCTGCGGAGTCATGGATAGAGCAGGCTGCTGGTCCAGCCATCCGAAGTGCGGTTGAACTGGCGGCGTTCGTGCAGGCGGTTGGGCCGGTCGGTCCAGAATTCCATCCGCGCCGGATCGAGGCGGAAACCCGTCCAGTGCGGCGGGCGCGGGATGGTGTGGCCTTCATACTGCCCGGCGAGCAGGCCGACACGGGCAAGATAGGTCTCGCGGCTGTCGAGCGGGCGGGACTGGTCGCTGGCGGCAGAGCCGATCTGGCTCTTCCTCGGGCGCGAGTGGAAATAGGCATCCGCCTCTTCCGGCGTTACCTCGGCCAGCGGGCCTTCGATGCGGATCTGGCGGCGCAGGCTCTTCCAGTGGAACAGCAATGCGGCTTGCGGGTTGCTGAGGATTTCCCCGCCCTTGCGGCTTGTCGCATTGGTGTAGAACACGAAACCGCGTTCATCATGGCCCTTCAGCAGCACCATGCGCACGGACGGCGCGCCGTCCCTAGTGGCGGTGGCCAGCGCCATGGCGTTGGGATCATTCGGCTCGGCTGCCTGCGCCTCGGCAAACCAGGCCTCGAACAAAAGGAAGGGATCGCTGTCCGGAATGGCGTTTTCAGCATCTTTCATCGCGCGATAATCCCCGTCTGCCCGTTAACCTTTGGAACACATAGAACACAGTCCTGAAGCGAATAATCCGCCAGTGCAACGATGCCCGCCATGATGCAGGGCAAATTGCGCGGATTATCGGCCTTCGAGGTCATGCCTTGTGCCCTAGTGCCGCCCTCGAGAGTAGGAAAGATAGCCGAAAGCCCCACGCCAATGCTTGCCAGCGGCCATTGCCTTACCTACCTAACACACCATGAGTGACCCTTACAGCACGCTGGGTGTTGCCAAGAGCGCGAGCGAGGCGGAGATCAAATCCGCCTATCGCAAGCTCGCCAAACAGCTGCATCCGGACCGCAACAAGGACAATCCCGAGGCGGCAGAGAAGTTCTCTGACGTGACCAAGGCCTATGACCTGCTGTCCGACAAGGAAAAACGCGGGCAATTCGACCGCGGCGAGATCGATGCCGACGGCAATCCGCGCATGCCGTTCGGCATGGGTGGCGGCGGCGGCTTTCGCGGTGGTGGTGGCGGACGGCAATATTCCGCGCGCGACTTCGAGGGCTTCGGAGCGGAGGAAATGGACCTGGGCGACCTGTTCGAGGGCCTGTTCGGCCGCGGCGGCGGCCCGCGTGGCGCAGCCGGCATGGGCGGCGCACAGGGTTTCGGGCGAAGGCCCCCGCCCCCGCCGCAGAAGGGCGCCAACACCAGCTACCGCCTGAAGGTGCCGTTCGTGGATGCGGCGACGCTCAGCCCGCAACGGATCACGCTGGGCGATGGCAAGACGATTGACCTGAAACTTCCCGCCGGTGTCGAGGACGGCACGCAGATGCGCCTCAAGGGCAAGGGCGAACCCGGCCCGGCCGGCCCCGGCGACGCGCTGGTGACGATCCACATCGACAAGCATCCCTTCTTCAGGCGCGATGGCAATGACGTGCGACTTGAACTGCCGATCACGCTGGACGAGGCGGTGAACGGCGCGAAGGTGAAGGTGCCCACGGTGGATGGCCCGGTGATGCTGACGGTTGCCGCAGGCTCGGGCTCGGGCAAGGTGCTGCGCCTGAAGGGCAAGGGCTTTTCCAGGAAGGGCGGCGGCCGGGGTGACCAGCTGGTGGCCATCGAGATCCAGCTTCCCGAAGACCTGTCCGACCTCTCCTCCCGCCTTGAAGGCTGGAAGGACGAGAGCGACGTGCGCAGCGAATTCGGCCTCTGACGGGCCGTTTGGCAAGGCGCGCAGCTCGACAGGCGCGGCAGCGGTGTTAGAATCCTCGCAAGATGGGTTTTCCTGATCCGCCAGCGGCTCCCGAGCCCGGCCCGCCAAGGCCCGATATCTCGCCCGAGGCACGGCGCCGGAAGGGGCTGGCCGGCTTGCGCGAGCGTTTCGATGGGGAACGCGCCTGGCAGGTGTTCAAGCGCGTTGTGATCGGCTGCTACAATGACGGGCTGATCCATGCGGGCAACCTCGCCTACATGTCGATGTTCGCGATCTTCCCCTTCTTCATCACCGGGGCAGCGGCCTTTTCCCTGATCGGGGAGGAATCCGAACGCGCGGCGGTGGTGGGCGCGGTGCTGGCCGCGTTGCCGCCGGTTGTCACCAACGTGATCGAGCCTGTCGCCCGCAATGTGGTGGACGCGCGCACGGGATGGTTCCTGTGGGTCGGCGGCGCCATCGGCCTGTGGACCGTGGGCAGTCTGGTGGAAACCATCCGCGATATCCTGCGCCGCGCCTATGGCACGCAGGCCACGCGGGCCTTCTGGCAATACCGGCTGTTCTCCACCGGCATGATCCTCATCGCCATGCTGCTGCTGATGCTGTCCTTCTTCGCGCAGGTGGCCATCGGAACCGCGCAGCAGGTGATATCGGCCTATTTCCCGCAGTTCAGCGATGCGCTGGCGGAACTCGCCTGGTCGCGGATCATTCCCGGCCTTGGCGTGTTCGTGTCGATCTACCTGTTGTTCTTCACCCTCACGCCGGCGGAATACCGCCGCAGCCGCTATCCCAAATGGCCCGGCGCCATGCTTGTCACCGCCTGGTGGGCGGTGGTCAGTACCGTGCTGCCGCGCGTGCTGCGCACCATCGCCGCGGCTGACATGACCCATGGATCGCTCGCCGGAATCATGATCACGCTTTTCTTTTTCTGGCTGGTGGGCTTAGGGATAGTTGCAGGTGCGGAACTGAATGCCGCGCTGGCCGAACCGCCTGCCGAGGGAGAGGGCGATGCGGCTGACCAGAACAAGAATACGCAATCGCTGGAGGAATCGTCATGACCGCAGGACGCAAGGGGCTGATGGAGGGCAAGAAGGGCCTGATCATGGGCCTTGCCAACGACAAGTCGCTGGCCTGGGGCATCGCACAGAAGCTGCATGAACATGGCGCGGAAATGGCCTTCTCCTACCCGGGCGAGGCGCTGGCCAAGCGCGTCGGCCCGCTGGCGGAACGTGTCGGCAGCGATTTCCTGATCGAGTGCGACGTGTCGGACATGGAGGCGATGGACCGCGCCTTTGCCGAAATCGAAAAGCGCTGGGGCAAGCTCGATTTCCTTGTCCACGCCATAGGCTTTTCCGACAAGAACGAGCTGCGCGGCAAATATGTCGACACCAGCCTCGACAACTTCCTGATGACGATGAACATCTCCGCCTATTCGCTGGTTGCCGCCGCCAAGCGCGCCGCGCCGCTGATGACGGATGGCGGATCGATCATCACGCTTACCTATTACGGCGCGGAAAAGGTCATCCCGCATTACAACGTGATGGGCGTGGCCAAGGCGGCACTGGAAACCAGCGTGCAATATCTCGCCAATGACCTGGGGCCGGACAATATCCGCGTGAACGCCATTTCGGCTGGCCCGATCAAGACGCTGGCCGCCAGCGGCATCGGCGATTTCCGCTATATCCTGAAGTGGAACGAGCTGAACTCGCCGCTGCGCCGCACCGTGACGATCGAGGATGTCGGCGGTTCGGGTCTCTACTTCCTGTCAGACCTGTCCAGCGGCGTGACGGGCGAGGTGCACCATGTCGATGCCGGCTACCACGTGGTCGGCATGAAGCAGGAAGACGCGCCCGATATCGCGCTCGACAAGGGCTGATTTCCGCAGGCCTTGTCAGCCCGCGCGGCGAATGGCATCGGCAATCGCCTGCATCCCTTCGCCGAAATTCTCGCGCCGGTGGGTGGTCACGCCGATGATGCGCTTGCCGGCAAAGCGCTTTTCCAGGCCCGCCAACCCTGAGGCAAGCTGCGGCTCCTGCTCGATCCGCGCGGTGACCCATTGCAGCGCATCGATCACCGTATTGCCGGTGACATGCACCGTGCCGGGATCGGTGTTCTCCTTAAGTAGCGCATCGCGCGAGGTCTCGGTCGGCGCGCAATGCAGCGCGGCGATATCGCCGATGATCTTGCGGTTCACCTCTTCGGGCCAGGGGTGGTAGATATTGCCCGAACGCAGGCCTGCCTCGACATGGCAGACCGGGATCTTGCGATAGTATGCCGCGAGCGCGCCCGCCATGGCGGTGGCGGTATCGCCCTGCACCACCACCCAATCGGGTTGTTCGGCATCCATCACCCCGCCCAGCCCTGTAAGCAGGCGCGCGGTGAGCGCATCCAGCGTCTGGTCCGGTTGCATCAGGTCGAGATCGTGGTGCGGGCGCACGCCGGAGATTTCCAGCACCTGGTCCAGCATGCCGCGATGCTGGCCTGATACGCAGACGCGCGAATCGAACCGCTCGTCAGCGTCGAGCGCATGGACGAGCGGGAAGAGCTTGATCGCTTCGGGACGCGTGCCGAAGATCGTGAGGATGCGTTTGGAGCCAGCCATGCCGCACCCCATAGCCGATGGATCGTTAACTATGGCCTAGCGCCTGTGCCAGCGGCCTGCCGTCAATCGGCAAGCGTTTCGGGATCGTCCGCTTCGATTTCCGGCAGCGGCTCGTCCTCGCCGGGCAGCGGGGCGTCGCGTTCTGCCTCGAGCCGTTCAAGATAGGCGCGCTCCAGCTCCTCCACGCGGGCCTGCGTTGCGGCGGCCTCACCATCGATTTCTTCCAGCCTTTCGCGGCGGGCTTCCTCGATCTGCAGGCTGAAGCGGCGTTCGGGGGCGACTTCGCGTTCGGCCACGGCTTCCTCGATCTCCTCGATCGAACAGCCGAGTTCCGAACCCCCGCCGATATTGGTGCAGGAGCCGGGGCCGAACCTGCCGACTTCGTTGAAATCGCGCGAACGCTCGGTCCAGCTGTTGTTTTCCGGCGAGCGGCTCTGCCGCAGCTGGCTGGGGATGCGATAGGGATCCTCGATCTCCTCGCACACCACGATGGTATCGCCATCGGGGCTTTCCGGGCATTCACCGCCTTGCGGGATCTGCACCATCATGACCCGTTCATTCACCTGGACATCCTGCGCGGCGGCGGGAACACCGGCGATGGCGACCAGGCCTGTGGCAGCGGCGAGCAGAACGGGGGTTTTCATCGTTTCAATCCTTGTTGCCCTGTGGCGATTGTGGCTTCGATTAGGCGCCAGCAGGGGTGAACCTTGTCTGAAGCGCGACGGCTTCGCACTGACCGCGATCAAATCTTCTCCGAGATGCGGATCGCCGCGCGGCAGCCCAGTCGGATGGCGGCTGACAGCAGCGGATAGGCCGGGGCCTTTTCCGCCCCGGCAGCAAGAGCGGCATCGCGATGTTCGCGCTCGTCATCACGGAAACGGGCGATCATGTCGCTGAGTTCCGGGTCATCGCCCGATTTTTCGAGCTCCTCCAGCTGGCGCGAATAATGCTCGTCGATCTCGGTTTCGATGGCCGCAGTGCACGCCATCGCCGCTTCCGGGCCGATCAGCGCCGTACCTGCCCCGAGGGCAAAGCCCGCGACATCCCAGAACGGCTGCAATGCGGTGGGGCGCACGCCCCGCTTTGCCATCAGCGCATCGAATTCCGCCCGGTGGCCTGCTTCCTGCTCGGCCATCGCCCGGATTTCCGCCGAATGCGGGCCGCGATCGCCCATCACCGCCAGTTGCCCGGCATAGATGCGGGTGGCGCCGAATTCGCCCGCCTGGTCCACGCGGATCATTTCCGACCGATCGGGCCTGGTGGATGAAGTGGTCATGCCGTGCCTTTCCCTGTCTTGTCCTTCCACGCCAGCAACACCCATATGGTAACGGCGCTGGCAATGGAAATGATGGCGTTGAACCCGGCAAGGGAAATGCCCATCAGCGTCCACGGTGCCTGGTCGCAACGGATGATCGGCGCATTGAAGATCGCGTCCATCATGTCACCGTCCCCGGCCGCGGGAAGCGCGCAACCCGTGATGCCATCCCAGAAATCATATTCCACGCCGGCATGGAAGAAGCCGATCAGGCCGGATGTGAGGATGCCGCCCGCAGCGATCGCCACCCAAAGGCGCCTGGGCGGCGCGACGAGGGAGAGCACCGCCAGCGCCAGCGCCGCGAAATGCGGCCAGCGCTGCCACCAGCACATCTCGCACGGGTAGAGCCCGAAGACATATTGCGAGACATAGGCCCCGGCCAGCAGCAGGAACGGGACGATCAGCGCCAGCCGCTGCGCGAGACGGTCGGATTCATCCATCGTGCCAGGCGCCGTCAGTTGCGCGAGGGCATGGAGATGCGCGCGGCAATGTTCACGCCATTGGTGCGGCGCAAGGCATCAAGGGCATATTGCAGCTGGAAATCATCCACGCCCATCTCTTCCAGCTCCGCCGCTGTCAGGCGGAAGCGCGGATCATCGATCTGGTCGCGTTCCAGCGCCTCGTCCTCGTAGGCGATCTCGTTGACCAGGTGGCCGCGCAGGTCGCTCTCGCGCATGGCATAGCGCTGGCGGCGTTCGGCATCGGGGTCGGACAACTGCGGCACGCGGATATCGGGCTCGATCCCGCCTTCCTGCACGCTGCGGCCGGACGGCGTGTAGTAGCGCGCCGTGGTGAGCTTCAATGCGGTGTCCCGCGTGAGCGGCAGCAGCGTCTGCACGCTGCCCTTGCCGAAGCTGCGTTCACCCATGATCAGCGCGCGGTTATGGTCCTGCAGCGCACCGGCCACGATCTCGCTGGCCGAGGCCGAACCTTCGTCGATCAGCACGATGATCGGCAGGCCATCGGCCACATCCCCGCGATAGACGGTTTCGGCTTCGTAATAGATGGTATCGCGCCGCGCACGGCCGCGCTGCGAGACGATCTGCCCTTCGCTGAGGAACAGGTCCGACAGGGCCACCGCTTCATCCAGCGACCCGCCAGGATTGCGGCGCAGGTCGAGCACCAGGCCCTTGAGCCCGCCCTTCGCCTGAAGGCACAGGTCCGCCACGGCATTGTTCACGTCCGAGCCGACATCCCGGCTGAATTCATTGACGCTGATGTGGCCGATATCGCCCTCCATCAGCTCCCAGGTCACCGGCTCCAGCTCGATCACGCCGCGCGTCACGGTCAGCTCCATCGGCTCCTCGCGGCCGGCGCGCAGGATGGTGACCTGCACATCGGTGCCGGCCGGGCCGCGCATCTGTTCCACCGCCTCGTTGATTTCGAGGCCGTAGATCAGCTTGCCGTTGACGTGAGAGATATAGTCCCCGGCCTTGATCCCGGCCTGGTCTGCCGGGCTGCCGCGGAACGGCGAGACGACCTTTACCAGCCCGTCATCCATCTGGATGGAAATGCCCAGGCCCTGGTAATTGCCGTCGATCATGGTGGTGAGGCGTTCCATCGCCGCGCCATCGATATAGGAGCTGTGCGGGTCGAGCGACGCCAGCATCCCGTCAATCGCGCCGCGGATCAGCTGCTCGTCATCCACCGGTTCGACATAGCTTGCCTTGATCCGCTGGTATGTGGCGAAGAGGCGCGCAAACTCCGGAGAGGCGCGGCCTTCCACCTGCGCGAACGCGGCCGTGGTGGCCGGCAGCAGGGCAACAGCCGTGCAAAGGGCGGCAGCGCGAATGGCGGGAGCGAATTTCATGGCACAAGTCATCCTGTTGAGTCCCAAGCCGTCAATGTATCGCACGGCGTGGCTGAACACCAGATGAGGATGATTTGCGCCCTGCCAAGTGCCGAAGCGGGACGGTTGCGACCTATTGCGTGAAGTCGAGCGGGTTCACCGGCGTGCCGAGGCGGCGCAGTTCAAGGCTGATCGTGGGCCTGCCCGGTCCCGCCACGCCAATCGGCGCCCCGCCAACCAGTTGTTCGCCCACCTCGACATCGCTGCGCGCCAAGCCGGTGACAAGGCTGGTCCACCCGCCTTCGTGCTCGATGATCACGATCCGGCCATAGCCACGATAGGGCCCGGCAAAGGCAACGCGCCCGTTCGCCGGCGAAACCACCTGCGCATTGGCTCGCGGGGCCAGCGTGACCCCCTGGCTCAGGCCGCTTCCCTGCGGCGCCCCGAAACCGGCGATCGTCCGCCCGGTAACCGGCAGGACATAGGGCGATGGCGCGCTGCGCGGTCCGGTGGCGACGGGGGCAGGCAAGGGTTCGCGCGCACTGGCCACGGCTTGCCCGCTGCCCGGGCGCATCACCGGCCCGGGAAGCGCGGCCAGTTGCCCGCGCAAGGCAGCGGCGCGGTCAAGCTCGTCCACCAGCGCATCGAGATCACGTGCCTGCTCGCCCAGCGCCAGCGCCCGTTCCGCCTCGCGGCTGGCATCGAGGCCGGCCTCGCGTGCGGCGAGCCTTTGCCGCGCCTCGATATCGGCAAGCTCGCTGCTGCGTGCAGCGAGTGACTGCTCCTCGCCGCGCAGCACCTGCGCGGCTTGCTGCGCCTCGGCCTCGAGCCTGCGGGACCGATCGATCCGCGCCCTGAGGCTGGCCGTCCGCTGTTCCACCTGCGGCACGGTATTGGCCATGACTGCGCGCAGGTAGACAAGGTCCTGCACATCGCCCGGGCGCAGCAGCGAAAGCGCCAGGGGGCGGCGGGAGAATTGCTGCAGGGCTGCCGTGAGGCTGACGATGGGCTTGCGTTCCTGCCCCAGTTGACGGCTCAGCTTCGCGCGCTCCTCGCCAATCAGGGCGATGCGCGCTTCGGCAGCGGCGATCCCGGCTTCGGCCTGCTGGATACGGGCGGCAAGCGCTGCCACCTCGCGCGCGGTGCGCTCGGCCTCGCTCGCGGCTTCTTGCGCCTCGCGTTCCAGGCGCTCGCTGCGTGCTGCGGCCGCCTCGCTTTCGGCCAGCGCCTGTTCCAGCGCGGCGCGGGTCTCCGCGGAAGTCTCGAACACCGGTGCACGCTGCGCACTCGCGGCATAGCCGAACAGCGCCGAGGCAAGCACGAGGAGGACAATGCGTGACATCACGCGCTATCCTGACCGATGATAGGGATGGCCTGCAAGTATCGATGTGGCGCGGAAAAGCTGCTCCATCAGCATCGCCCGGGCGAGCAAATGCGGCCAGGTGGCCTTGCCGAACGCCAGCAGCAGGTCCGCTTCGTCCCGCTCTGCCTGCGAATGGCCGTCAGCCGCACCCAGCACGAAGCGGCACTCGCGCATCCCGCCATCGCGCCATTTCTCGAGGGTCTTGGCGAGCTTTTCGGAGGACATGTCCTTGCCCTTCTCGTCCAGCAGCACGGTCCGGAAAGGCGTTTGCGGATCAGGAATGCGGCCGCCGGTTTCGGGCAGTTCGGTGAGTTTGACGGGCCATGTGATGCGCTTCTCGTAACGCGCGACAAGCTCCGCTTCCGGCGAACGGGCAATCTTTCCGCGTGCGATGATGTGGAGGAGCATTGGCGGGTCTTAACCCGCCAAAGGGTTCACGGGAACGGGTATTTTGTTCCGCCCGCGCATCCGCGCGTGCGTCCTCGGGGCTGATCCCTCCGTTGCGCTTCGCTTCACTGCGGGGCCCCTGCGGGCGGGCGGTCGCCCTTTGGCGTCGCATTCCGCGCCGCTAATTGTGCCAGTTCTCACAACTCGCGCCTGAAACCTGGCGTTTCCATCGAGGCCTGGAATGATCGCGGTGCCGGAGGCAACGCCAGCGCATGACCATGCGCCGGCCGGTAGGCCGAAAGCCAAGCGGGGCGGATGCCCCGCGCCCGGCGCTTGAGGGCCTAAAACAAACTAATTCTTTTCTTCCTCGCCGAAGCCCCACATGCGCTCCAGATTGTAGAAGCTGCGGACTTCGGGGCGGAACAGGTGCACCACCACGTCCCCGGCATCGATCAGCACCCAGTCGGCAGCCGGCAGTCCCTCGATGCGCGCCGGGCCGAAGCCTTCCTGCTTCAGCCTTTCGCCCAGCTTCGTCGCCATGGCGGCGACTTGCCTGGTCGAGCGGCCGGATGCGACGATCATGTGATCGGCGATCGAGCTTTTGCCTTCGAGCGGGATGGAGATCACGTCCTGCGCCTGGTCGTCATCCAGCTGTTGCAGGATGAAGGCGTGAAGCGATCCGGGCTTGGCGATTATGGTGTCAGTGTTGGTGGTCATGGAAATGATTGTTGCGGTGCCCGTTGTAGCCGGGATGGCTTGCGCCTGTCTCATCGCGACGTGTCATACTCCTGATAAGTGCGAATGGACAAGCAGCAACATGGGGCCGACACGCCTCATGCGTGCGTTCCCCTTGCCGTGTCATGAATGAGGGAATGCGTCACTTCATCCCTTGGGGCAGGCCCGGCATGCCGGTCTGCCCAGTGCGGGTCCGCCTTTCGGATCGATGTTGCCGAACGCGGATCGGGATCGAAACGCAATTCAATCAGCGCAGGTGCGCTCCATTCGCCCCGGTTTCGCAATCCGGCTGCGGACAACCGGTAATTTCGCAGCCAGGCCATCGCGGGGCTCGCGAGGGCAGCATGATCATAACCGGGCCGCGCAATTACCGCAATCGGCATTTCGCGGGCGATGCCGCGCCAGTCCTTCCAGCGATGGAACTGGGCTAGGTTGTCGGAACCCATCAGCCAGATGAAACGCCTCTTGGGATAGCGGCGCTTGAGCGACCGCAGTGTGTCCACGGTGAAGCGCGTGCCAAGTTCGCGCTCGATGGCAGTGGCGCGGATGCGCGATCGGCGGCCTTGCGCCAGGGCCGAACGGTATCGCGCGGCAAGCGGGGCCATGCCCTTGGCCGGCTTCAACGGATTGCCGGGCGAGACGAGCCACCACAACTCGTCCAGCCCGAGTGCGTCGATGGCGAACAGGGAGATGCGGCGGTGGCCGCCATGCGCCGGGTTGAAGCTGCCGCCCAGCAAGCCGGTGACGGGGCCTTTCACGACCGGCTTACTTCGCCGGCCTGCGCGGGCTGACGCGGAAACCGTGCCGCACTTCCTGCGACTTGAGCGCCCATGCGGGATATTCGTCTTCCAGCCGGCCCACCTCGTCCAGGATGGCCAGTTCCCCGGCCGTCAGTTCGATATCGCTGGCGGCAAGGTTTTCCGCCAGCTGGTTGGCGCGCTTGGCGCCCACGATCACGCTGGAGACAACCGGCTGGTGCAGCAACCAGGCAAGCGCGATGGCGGCAACCGACACGCCGCGCGCCTCTGCCATCGGGCGCATGGCGGCAACCGCGGCGGCGGCCATCGGCTTGTCGGCGCGCGGGAAATCCAGCTTGGCGCGGCGGCCATCGCCGGAAACCTCGCCATCCTCGCCAAAATCGTACTTGCCCGAGAGCAGCCCGCCGATCAGCGGGCTCCACACCATCAGGCCGAGCCCTTCGGACAGCATCATGGGCACCACCTCGCGCTCCAGCTCCCGCCCGGAAACGGCATAGAACGCCTGGTTGGAGATGAACTTGTCCCACCCGCGCTTGTCGGCAATGCCCAGCGCCTTGGCGATCTGCCATGCCGCCCAGTTGGACACGCCGATGTAGCGCGCGCGGCCGGACCGCACGATGTCCTCCATCGCCCGCAAGCCCTCTTCCATCGGGGCAACCGGGTCCCAGCCGTGGATCTGGTAGAGATCGACATGGTCGAGGCCGAGGCGATCGAGGCTCGCATCGATCTGGTTGAGCAGGTGATAGCGGCCATAACCCGCATCATTGGGCCCCTCGCCCATCGGCCCCATGCCCTTGGTGGCGATCACCACCTGGTCGCGCGCCACGCCGATATCCTTCAGCGCCTGGCCGACATACTGCTCGCTTTGCCCGGCGGAATAGAGGTTGGCGGTGTCGATGAAGTTCACGCCCGCATCCAGCGCCTGTTTCACCAGTGCGGTGGAACCCGCCTGGTCGAGGTCGTGCTGGAAGAAGGCGCTGGGCGCCGTACCGAAAGTCATCGCGCCGAGGCACAGCTCCGACACGACAAGGCCTGAATTGCCCAAGCGGTTGTAACGCATTTCCCTCTCCCCTGCTGGCGAGGGTCAGGGGCGGGCCTGCCCCGTTCCCAGAACCTGCCACTTGTATGTCGTCAGCCCTTCCAGCGCGACCGGCCCGCGAGCATGCAGGCGGCCCGTGGCAATGCCGATCTCCGCACCAAGGCCGAACTCGCCGCCATCGGCGAACTGGCTGGAAGCATTGTGCATCACGATGGCGCTGTCCACTTCGGCCAGGAAAATGTCTGCCACTTCCTGGTCAGCGGTGATGATCGCATCGGTATGGCCCGAGGAATGGGCGGCGATGTGATCCATCGCATCGTCGACATCATCGACAATCGCGACCGAAGCCACCGCATCGAGGTATTCGGTATCCCAATCCTGCGAGGTGGCCGGCTTGATCCGCGGATCGATCGCTTGCGCGCGCTTGTCTCCGCGCAGCTCGCAACCGGCATCGATCAAGGCGCCGATGACGCTTTCGGCAGCGGGGAACTTCGCATCGATCAGCAGCGTTTCCAGCGCCCCGCAGATGCCGGTGCGGCGCATCTTGGCATTCACCACCACGTCGCGCGCCATCTGCGGGTCGGCGGCAGAATGGATGTAGGTATGGCAAATGCCGTCGAGATGGGCGAGCACGGGAACGCGGGCATCGTTCTGCACGCGCTCCACCAGGCTCTTGCCGCCGCGCGGCACGATCATGTCGATCAGGCCGGCGGCGCGCAGCATCGCGCCCACCGCCTCGCGGTCCTGCGTGGGCATCAGCTGGATGGCTTCGGCAGGAACGCCCTTGCTGGCCAGCCCTTCGACCATCGCGGCATGGATCGCCCGGTTGGAATGCACCGCCTCGCTGCCGCCGCGCAGCAACGCGGCATTGCCTGACCGCAGGCAGAGCGCCGCGGCATCGGCTGTGACGTTGGGGCGGCTTTCGTAGATGATGCCGATCAGGCCGATGGGGATGCGGCGGCGCACCAGCTCCATCCCGGCAGGCGCCTTGCTGCGATCGATCACCTGGCCCACCGGATCAGGCAGGCTTGCCACATTCTCGATCGCGGCGGCGACACCTTCAAGGCGGGCCGCGTCCAGCCGCAGCCTGTCGAGCATCGCGCCCGTCAGGCCGTTGGCCTGGCCGGCAGCCACGTCTTTCGCGTTTTCCGCCAGTACCTTGGCAGCGTTGGCGCGCAGGCTCGCGGCAGCTGCCACAAGCGCCGCGGCCTTGTCCGCATCGCTCATTCGCGCCAGCACGCGCTGGGCCTTGCGTCCCGCCCGGGCAAGCGTGTTCACCAGTTCCCCGGCGTCTTCCTGTGTCTGTATTGCATGTGCCATCGGCGGCGCACCTACCATTCGTTTCCTGCCTTGTCAGGGCCTTTGCGTCTCGCGACTCGATTCCCCCAAATTCGATTTTGTTCCCGGAATTTTGTGCGCTGCCGCAGATATGGCAACGACTCGTCGCAGCGATGGTTCGACTCGCCCCAAAGGGAGAAGAGTCCGATGGACCTGCCGGGAACGCCCGTTAGGCATCATTGCCGAGTTGGGATTTATTGAACCGTAAGGGGTCGTTTTGGACACGCAAACCGCTGGCGGATTTTGGGACCGCCTGCGGGCCTGGTTCCCGGAGCGTGAGTTCTTCATGCGCTCCCAGGGGCAGGTTCGCTTCATTACCATTACCAGCAGGATGCAGATGACCGCTGCCGGGCTGGCGCTGTTCGCGCTGCTGGGCTGGGGCGGCTCCATGGGCGTGATGGCCGTCAGCCAGTGGCAGGCGAGTTCCGAGCGCGAGCAGTTGCTGGACCGCGAAGCGCAGGTCGCTGATGCCGAGACCCGCCTCAACGCCTATCGCGATGACCTCGAAGCAACCACGGCAGACCTCGCCAAGCGGCAGGACTTCCTGGATGGCATCCTGTCCGCCCTGCCCGAGGACCTTCTGGCCGAGGGCGAGGAAGAGACGGATACGGTCAGCGATTCCGCTGCCGAATCCGAAGAACTGATCGGCCTCATCGAGAATGCGATTCCCGAAGCGCTGGGCCTTGCCCAGCTCGAAGCGCGCCAGCTGGCCTTCGTCGAACGGCTGACCCGCTATGCCGATCGCCGTGCCCAGCGCACCGAGGAGGCGATCCGCTCTCTCGGCCTCGATCCGCGCATGGTCATGGTGGCTGACGAGAACGCATTGGGTGGTCCGCTGGAGATGCTCTCCTCGGATGCCGACGGTTCGCTTGATCCGCGCTTCGAGCGGATGGCGCTGAGCCTTTCGCGCATGAGTGCGCTGGAACGCGGCCTGAGCGAGATCCCGCAGGTGATGCCCGCCGATATCCGTCACATCTCCTCCGGCTTCGGGTATCGCCGCGATCCCTTTACCGGCCGTGCGGCGATGCATCGCGGGCTGGATTTCCGCGGCCCGCGCGGCGCGCCGATCCTGGCGGCGGCAGATGGCCGCGTCAGCTTCGTGGGCACCAAGGCCGGCTATGGCCGGGTGGTGGAAATCACCCACGGCAACGGCATGATGACCCGCTATGCCCACATGTCGCGCTGGGATGCCAAGGTCGGCCAGCAGGTGGCCGCCGGCGACCAGATCGGCCGCATCGGCAGCACCGGCCGATCCACCGGCCCGCATCTTCACTTCGAAGTCCATATCAACGGGACCGCGGTCAATCCGCGACCCTTCCTGGAGACTGCGCCCCATGTTCTCGAAGAAGCCCGGGCGGAGTTCACCGCGTCCGATAGCGAAGCCCACGATCATGGCGAATAACAACGCCACCTTCTCGGTCCTGGGATCCGACGTCACCATCCGCGGCGATGTCGAGGCATCGGCTGACCTGCATGTGGACGGCACGGTGATCGGCGATCTCAGCTGCACCTCGCTGGTGCAGGGAGAGGCCAGCCATATCGAAGGCAATATCAAGGCCGAGAGCGCGCGCCTGTCCGGCAAGATCAAGGGCACCATCGCCGCACGCGAGCTGGTGATCCTCAAGAGCGCCAAGATCGAAGGCGATGTTTCCTACGAAACGCTGACGATCGAACAGGGTGCGGCTGTCGATGGCCGTTTCTCGCCCAATGGCCTTTCCGGCGAATCGCGCGGTGCGCCCGCTGCGAGAGTGCAGGCCAAGGAAGACGATGGCAGCGAACCGAAGCTGTCGCTGGCATCGAACTAGTCCGCAAGGACCCCACTAGCTCCAAAAGAAAAGGGCGGCCTCGCAAGGCCGCCCTTTCTGCTTGTGGCGATGATGGGGGGGCAATCAGCCCTGGCTGTCTTCGCCCTCACCGGCTTCGGCGGCACGCTTGGCTTCGAGCCATGCTTCGGCTTCGGCTTCCTGCGCGGCCTGTGCGGCAGCCTTGGCGGCGGCTTCACGCTCCGCCTTCAGCTCCTCGATCAGGGCGGCGCGGTCATCCTTCTTCTCGACTGCCGGCGCTGCTGCTTCTTCGCCTTCGTCAGCAGGCGCCATGGCGGCGGCCTTCTTGGCGGCCTTGGCAACCGCCGCGTCCAGCTCGCGCTGCGAACACAGGCCCAGCGTCACCGGGTCCTTGGGCTGGATGTTGGAGATGTTCCAGTGCGAACGGTCGCGGATGGCGTTGATCGTGTTGCGCGTGGTGCCGATCAGCTTGCCGATCTGCGCATCGGAGATTTCCGGGTGGCTGCGCAGGATCCAGGCGATGCCGTCGGGCTTGTCCTGGCGCTTGGAGACCGGCGTGTAGCGCGGGCCCTTGGTGCGGCTGACATCGACCGGGGCCTTCTGCATCTGCAGGCGGTACTCGGGATCGGCCTGGCCCTTCTCGATCTCCTCATGCGTCAACTCGCCCGAATGGACCGGATCGCGGCCAGTGTACTTCGAGCCGGCAAGGTCATCCGCCATTGCCTGGACTTCGAGGATGTGCAGGCCGCAGAATTCGGCAATCTGTTCAAAGCTGAGACCGGTGTTGTCGATCAGCCAGGAAGCCGTTGCATGCGGCATGAGGGGAGTGGGCTGGGCCACGGTACTTCTCCGTTCAAAATAAACAGGCCGCCCCTCGCGGGACGGCCATTGCACCTCGTGATCTAGTCGCTCCGTGGACAAACGGCAAGCATTTGAGTCGCCAGCGCCTGCGCAAGGCGCCCCGGCGATCAGGCGATGGAAGGCGAAAGCCCGGTAATCTGTGCCCCGCACTCCACCGGATGAAGGGCTGACAGGAACTGCTCGGTGCTTGCCGCCCAGCTGTAGGAACGACCGTGCCGGCGGCAGTCCGCACGGTCCAGGACCAACGCGGCAGCAATGGCATCCTCGATTCTCCCGGCCATTGCGCCGGCCTTGTCGGACAGGACATCCAGCGGCCCCGGCACGGGATAGGCGGCCACGGGCGTGCCGCAGGCCAGCGCCTCGATCATCACCAGGCCGAACGTGTCGGTTCTGCTGGGAAAGACGAACACATCCGCCCCGGCATAGCAGGAGGCAAGCGCATTGCCCGTCATCCTGCCGAGGAAGTGGGCTGAGGGATATTTCGCCCTCAGGCCATCGAGCGCCGGGCCATCGCCCACCACCACCTTCGATCCCGGATGGCTGTTCGCCAGGAAGGCCTCGATATTCTTCTCCACCGCCACGCGCCCGACATAGAGCTGGATCGGGCGCGGCAGGGAAAGGAACAGGTCCGGCGGGGCATGGTCGGGATGGAAGGTGGCGATATCGACCCCGCGCGACCAATGGCTGAACCGGGTCAGCCCTTGCGCGGCCAGTTGTGCGCGGATCGTCTCTGTTGCCACCATGATCGTTGCGGCAGGGCGATGGAAATGGCGGATCACCGGCCAGATGTGGCGTGCAGCGATGCCGCTGCGCCGCTCGACATAATCGGGAAACTGCGTGTGATAGGCGGTGGTGAAGGCCCGGCCGTGGCGCAGGCACCAGCGCCGCGCCGCCCAGCCCAGCGGGCCTTCGGTGGCGATGTGGATGGCATCGGGCGAAAAGCGCTCGATCCGCTGGCCCACTGCACGCGGGCCGGCCAGCGCCAGGCGGATTTCCGGATAGGTCGGACAGGGGATCGAGCGATACTGGTCCGGTGCGATGATTTCCACCGCATGGCCGGCAGCGCGCAGCCTGTCGGTCACGCTGGCCAGCGTGCGCACCACGCCGTTGACCTGCGGCACCCATGCATCGGTGACGAGGGCGATGCGCATGTCAGGCCGCCTCGGGAACGCGGGCTGCGTCCTCGAATGTCGCATCGGCGGCGGCATCCTGTTCGCGGCGCGCGATTTCCTCGGGCCAGTGGAGGATTTCCATGCGCCCGTCCTCATGTTCGACCAGGGCGTTGCAGCCTTCCACCCAATCGCCATCGTTCCAGTATTCGATGTCCTTTCCCTGATGCGGGAACAGCCGGTGTTCGGCCGTGTGGATGTGGCCGCAGACCACGCCATCGACCCCGCGCTGGGCAGCGGCGCGCGCCACCACTTCCTCGTAGCGGGAGATGAACTCGACCGCGTTCTTTACCTTGTGCTTGGCCATCTTCGACAGGGACCAGTAGGGCAGGCCCAGCTTCTGGCGGAAGGCGTTGACCCACTGGTTCAGCGCCATCATCGCGTGGTAGGCGGCATCGCCGACGAAGGCGAGCCAGCGGTGGGCGAGCATGATCGTGTCGAATTCGTCGCCATGCAGCACCATCAGCCTGCGGCCGTCCGCCGTTTCGTGAACGGCCGCGCGCCTGATTTCCACCCCGCCGAAATGGAGCCCGCTGAACTGGCGGAACATCTCGTCATGGTTTCCGGGAATATAGACGATGCGGGTGCCGCGCTTGGCGCGCTTCAGTATGCGCCAGACGATATCGTTGTGCGTGGCCGGCCAGTAGAGCTTCTTCTTCAGCCGCCAGCCGTCGATGATGTCCCCCACCAGGTACATCGTCTCGCTGTCGACATTGTCGAGGAAGTCGATCAGCAGCTCGGCATTGCAGCCCTTGGTGCCCAGGTGGACATCGCTGATCCAGATCGTGCGGAACTTGCGCCGCTCGCCGCGCACCCGTTCAGGAACGGAAGGTTCGTGCGGTTCCGCAAAGGGCAAGCGGGGCGCGGGAATGGAATTACCGAAATTGCCTTCGATATATTCGCCGAACATGGGCCAATCGTCCCCAAAGCTGCTTCTCTGGCTCCGGGGCTATGGCGGATGAATGTGACAGGCGAATCACGGTTCGGAGGCAGAACCGCGACATTGTGACTGTTTGGTGGCGGGCACAGGCAGGTCTGGCGAAGGCCTCTCAGCCGTCGATCACATAGGGCTGCGCACCGAGCCAGGGCGATACCATGTTGTAGGGCACGGTGACGAAAACCGCCTCCACCCCGGCGATCTTGCCGCCCACGATCTTGAACAGTTCGAGCAACACGAAGCTGTGCGGGAAGTGGAAGATGGACTTGTGCTTGCTGCCATCGGTCCAGGTCACGTCCATCACCTTGCCGGCATGGTCGATGAAGCCGGCTGCGCAGACGATGCCCTTCTCCTCGTCCACCAGCGGATAGCGGCGGTCTCGCAGGCGGTCGTCGTAGATATACTGGCCAAGGCGGAACTGGTCCGCCGTGCCCATGGCGGCGATGGGATAGCCTTCGATATGGGTGTTGGTGGTCTGCAGGCCGTTTTCGATCCGGTCGCAATCATCGGTGAAATCGGCATGCAGCGTGCCGTCATTCAGTTCCAGCGTTTCGAAATAGCCGTTGGCGATGGCGATCATCTCCTCGCGCGAGGAGCGTTCGCCTTCCGGCACATCCGCCAGCATCAACGCACGCGGCGCGGTGTAGCCTTCGATGCTTGGAAAGGGGCCGAATTCCATCTCGCGGCAGATGATCGTTTCGACTTCGGTGATGGCATCGCCGCTGCAGGCCATGCGCATGCCCATTATCGCGGGATGGCCGTATTCCTCGATCACGCCGAACCAGCTGACCTGCCCGGTGGAGACATCGGCGCATTTGAGGTCATAGTTCGCGCGGCGCGCGGAAATGGTGTTCCATACACCGTCGCCCACCTTCAGCTGGACATTGTTTTCCGTGAAGATCGCATCCGGCGCGAAAGCAAGGCGCGAAGGATCTTTCGCCACCAGCGCATCGAGATAGGCATCGGCGCGAGCATAAAGCGCCTCGCGGGTCCAAACGGTCATGTCCTATTCCTCTCCGACAGCAAGCACGATCTTCCCGAAGTGCTCGCCGGATTCCATGTGTTCATGCGCCCTTGCCGCCTGTTCCAGCGGATATGTGCTGTCCATCTGCGGGCGCAGCCTGCCTTCGCTGACGAAGGGCCAGGCATTGGCGGCAATCTCGCCTGCCAGCAGCGCCTTGAAGGCATCCGAGCGCGGGCGCAGGGTCGATCCGGTCAGCGTCTGGCGTTTCACCATCAGCTTGACCACGCTGATTTCCGCGGTGACCCCGCCCAGCGTGGCGATGGTGACCAGCCGGCCGTCCACCGCAAGGCAATCGAGATTGCGCTGGGTATAGCTGCCCGCCACCATGTCGAGCACCACGTCGGCGCCCTTACCGCCGGTGAAATCCTTCACGGCCTCGACGAAATCGGCCTCGCGGTAATTGATCGCCAGCTGCGCGCCGATGCTGCGCGCCTGCTCGCACTTGGCATCGCTGCCGCAGGTGGTGATCACGGTGATGTCGAACAGCCCGGCCAGCTTGATCGCCATCGAGCCGATGCCGCTGGTGCCGCCGTGCACCAGCAGCACCTCGCCATCGCGGATACAGCCGCGCTGGAAGACATTGTGCCACACGGTGAACAGCGTTTCGGGCATGGCCGCGGCCTCTGCCATCGACAGACCTGCGGGCACGGGCAGGCATTGGCCGGCAGGCACGGCGCAATATTCGGCATAGCCGCCGCCATTGGCGAGGGCGCAGACCTCCTGGCCCAGCAGTTCCGGCTCGACACCATCGCCAAGGGCAACAATTGTTCCCGAAACTTCCAGCCCGGGCAGGTCGCTGGCGCCGGGCGGCGGGGGATAAAGCCCGGCCCGCTGCAGGCAATCCGGCCGGTTCACGCCGGCGTGGCTGACCCTCACCAATACCTCGCCCGCAGCCGGAACAGGCACATCGCGCTGCTCCACTTGCAGCACTTCCGGCCCCCCTGCGCGCGAAATCGCCACGGCCTTCATCCTATCGGGAATGTCGCGTCCCACCACTTGCCCCCGCAAATGACCCCAAGTTCCACTGCTCATAGGAGGGCGACCCATTGACAGCAAGCACGCTGCTGGCAATGTTGCGATGCAATGGAAGACGATGACCTTCCCCGCAGGCGCGGCGACGCCGCAGACCAACTGGCTGGCGAATTGCTGGACAGCTATTCGCAGGACGAGCTGTTGGCGCGCATCCAGTTGCTGGAAGCGGAAATCGTCCGGGTGAAGGCACAGCACGCCAAGGCGGCAGACCACCGCAAGCTGGCGGATGCCTTCTTCAAGCCGAGAGATGACGGGTGATGGGGCCCGCAAGGATCCCGACAGACCTCGCAATCGCGCTTTGGCGCACCATATATGACATGTCAGCCACCGAACCGGGGCCAACCCGGTCGCCATCCATCAACAGTGCAGTGCCGCGCAGGGTGAGAGCGGCGTTCGTACATTCGCAACATTTCAGAACGTAAGCTCCCCCCTAACGGATAGGACCCCATGCCAAGTTTCGCGCAAAACCTCGAAAAGTCGCTCCACAATGCGCTCCAGCACGCGACCGACCGTTCCCACGAATATGCCACGCTGGAACACCTGCTGCTGGCACTCATCGACGATGAGGACGCCGCCGAGGTGATGACCGCCTGCGGGGTGGACATGGACGAGCTGGGCAATGTGGTGCGCCAGTATCTCGACCAGGAATACCAGTCCCTCAAGACCGAGGACGATGCCGACCCGCAGCCCACCGCGGGCTTCCAGCGGGTGATCCAGCGCGCCATCCTGCATGTGCAGTCTTCCGGCAAGGACACGGTGACCGGCGCAAACGTGCTGGTCGCGCTGTTTTCCGAGCGGGACAGCTACGCCGTCTATTTCCTGCAGCAGCAGGACATGAGCCGCCTCGATGCGGTCAGCTTCATTTCCCACGGCATCGGCAAGGGCGGCAAGCAGATCGAGAGCCGCTCTCCCACCGGCGCGGACGAGGCCGGCGCACAAGCCGAGGAAAAGGCCGAGAAGAACAAGAAGGATTCCGCGCTCGACCAGTTCTGCGTGGACCTGAACCAGAAGGCCAGGGACGGCAAGGTCGATCCGCTGATCGGCCGCGGCGCGGAAGTGGACCGCACGATCCAGATCCTGTGCCGCCGCTCCAAGAACAACCCGCTCTATGTGGGCGAGCCCGGCGTGGGCAAGACCGCGATTGCCGAAGGCCTGGCGCGCAAGATCATCGAGGGCGACGTGCCCGAAGTGCTGGCGGATGCGGTGATCTACTCGCTCGACATGGGCGCGCTGCTCGCCGGCACGCGCTATCGCGGCGACTTTGAGGAGCGCCTGAAGCAGGTCGTTTCCGAACTGGAAAAGATGCCCGAAGCGATCCTGTTCATCGATGAGATCCACACGGTGATCGGCGCCGGGGCGACCAGCGGCGGGGCGATGGACGCCTCCAACCTCTTGAAGCCCGCGCTCTCGGGCGGATCGATCCGCTGCATCGGTTCGACCACCTACAAGGAATTCCGCAACCACTTCGAGAAGGACCGCGCCCTGCTGCGCCGGTTCCAGAAGATCGACGTGAACGAACCCACGGTCGAGGACACGATCAAGATCCTCAAGGGCCTGCGCTCCGCCTTCGAGGAGCACCACAAGGTTCGCTACACGCCCGATGCGATCAAGACCGCGGTGGAAATGAGCGCGCGCTACATCAATGACCGCAAGCTGCCCGACAAGGCGATCGACGTGATCGACGAGGTCGGCGCGATGCAGATGCTGGTGCCACCCAGCCGCCGCAAGAAGACGATCACCGGCAAGGATATCGAGAAGGTGGTCGCCACCATGGCCCGCATCCCGCCGAAATCGGTGAGCAAGGATGACAAGGCCGCGCTGGCAAACCTTGAGAAGGACCTCAAGCGCGTCGTCTTCGGGCAGGACAAGGCGATCGAGAAGCTCTCCACCGCGATGAAGCTGTCCCGCGCGGGCCTGCGCGATGCGGACAAGCCGATCGGTTCGTTCCTTTTCTCCGGCCCCACCGGCGTCGGCAAGACCGAAGTCGCCCGGCAGCTCGCCTCGATCATGGGCATCGAGCTGAAGCGCTTCGACATGTCCGAATACATGGAGCGCCACAGTGTCTCCCGCCTGATCGGCGCGCCTCCGGGCTATGTCGGTTATGACCAGGGCGGCCTGCTGACCGATGCCATCGACCAGCACCCGCATTGCGTGCTGCTGCTCGACGAAATCGAGAAGGCCCATCCGGACCTGTTCAACATCCTGCTGCAGGTGATGGATAACGGCCGCCTGACTGACCATCACGGCAAGACGGTGGATTTCCGCAATGTCGTGCTGATCATGACGACCAATGCCGGCGCGTCCGACATGGCAAAGCAGGGCATCGGTTTCGGCGCGGGCACGAAGACAGAGGCACAGGCGGAAGCGGTGAAGAAGATGTTCACCCCCGAATTCCGCAACCGCCTCGATGCCATCGTGCCGTTCGATTACCTCGGCACGGAAACCGTCAGCCGCGTGGTCGACAAGTTCATCCTCCAGCTTGAACTGCAGCTGGCGGACCAGAACGTGCATATCCAGTTCGACAGCGATGCCCGCGAATGGCTGGCCAAGCGCGGCTATGACAAGCTGATGGGCGCCCGCCCGATGGCTCGCCTGCTGCAGGACAAGGTCAAGCAGCCGCTGGCTGAAGAGCTCTTGTTCGGCAAGCTGGCGCAAGGCGGCGAGGTGCATGTGAGCCTGAAGGACGAGAAGCTTGCCTTCGAGCTTACCCCGGCACCACCCAAGGCCAAGCCGAAGCGCGCGAAGAAGAAGCCTGCGGCCAAGAAATCGCCGGAGGCCCCCGCGGCGGAGGACAAGAAGGAGGACTGATCCCTTCTTCCTGCGAGGACCATTCGCGAAAGGGCGGTGCCGGCAAATCGGTGCCGCCCTTTCCATTTGCGCGACATCAAGGTGCCTGGCCTCAGGACCGCTAGGACCCGGGATGGAATAATCCTTGCCGCGAAGGATCG
This sequence comes from Alphaproteobacteria bacterium, assembly GCA_030424845.1. Taxonomy (GTDB): domain Bacteria; phylum Pseudomonadota; class Alphaproteobacteria; order Sphingomonadales; family Sphingomonadaceae; genus Alteraurantiacibacter. Next base: position 391,166 of record JAUHWC010000002.1, read on the forward strand.
AGTAGACGTGACCGAAGCCGCCGCCGCTGCGCAGACACCCTATGACTTGCTGGGAGGCCGCGAGGCCATCACCCGCATTGTCGAGCGCTTCTATGACCTGATGGCCAGCGAGGCCGAATTTGCCGAATTGCGCGCCATGCACGCCGACGACCTCGGGCCGATGCGCCACTCACTCGCCGGCTTCCTCACCGGATGGGCTGGCGGACCGCGGGACTGGTTTGCGGAAAACCCTGACAAATGCATGATGAGCGCGCATCGCGGCCTTGGCATCACGCCTGAAACCGCCCGCCAATGGGTCGATTGCATGACCCGCGCCGTGGACGATTGCGGCATGGCCGATCACGACGTGGCCAGGCTGATGCTGGAACGCTTCGACATGATGGCAAGGGGCATGGCCGGAATGCCTGGCTGATGCCTTCGCTCAATCCAGCTGAACCAGTTTTTCGCGAGAAGTTGCGCCGCGCAACAAGATGAGGCGCGATGGCGCTGTGCCGAGCGCCTTCGCCAGCAAGGCGACCACGGCATCGTTGGCCTGCCCGTCCTGCGGCTTGGCGCGGGTCTTCACGGTAAGCTTGCCGCTGGCGATCTCCATGCCCTCGACCTTGGCGCCGGGCGTGACGCGCACGGCCAGCCGCCCTTCACGATCCGCAAGCGCGCGGATCGCCTCGGCAGTCGGAAATTCTGCCTTTGGCCGGGCCATGGTCAGAGCCCGCGAATTTGCGCCAGATGCTTTTGCGCCAATGCGCAATAACGCTCGGTCTGGAAGCGCACCTTCTCGATCTGCGCGGGGTCCTGCTTGCGCAGGAACTTCGCCGGGCGGCCAACCCAGATTTCGCCAGCCGGAATACTTTTGCCCGGACTGAGCAAGGCACCTGCTGCCAGCATCGCTCCTTCGCCGATGCGGCAATCATCCATCGCAATTGCACCCATGCCCACGAAGCCGCGATCTTCCACTGTCGCGCCATGGACAAGGGCCATGTGACCGATCACGCAATCCTCGCCGATGATCGTGGGGCAACCGTGTGTATCGGGCCGCGGGCCTTCGACGTGGAAAACGCTGCCGTCCTGCACATTGCTGCGCGCGCCCACCTCTATCCGGTGGATGTCGCCGCGCAGCACGCAATTGTACCAGACGCTCGCCTCGGCATGAATCGTGACATCGCCGATGATGCAGGCGCCCGGCGCGACAAAGGCGCTTTCGTGGATCTGCGGCTCCTTGCCATCGAACGGCAGAATGGTTGCCCCCGGATAGCGATCACGCATCAGCATGGCAGTCCTCCCAATCCTCGCGTGTCATCGAATAGGCAATGATGGTGTCCGAACCGAACTCGGCACTGCTGAAGTCGAGCGCTTCATCGCGCTTCATGCCGATGCGCAAGGCAAGGCCCCAGCTCGCCGTATTCTCCGTCACGGTAAGCGCGATGACATGCGGTGCGCCCAGCGCGCGGAAAGCGTGGTCGCGGGCGGCAAGGGCTGCCTCCTTCGCATAGCCATGCCCCCAGCTGTCCTCGCGAAAGCGCCAGCCGATCTCGAATTCACCTTGCGGGCCGCCCGGCTGGTTGCTGCGCTTCAGCCCGCAGAAACCGAGCACCTCGCCTGCCAGGTGGCCACCATCGGGCTTGCGCTCCGCCAGCCAGAAGCAGAAGCCGTTGCCTGCGGCACATTTTTCCACCCGCTCGCGCTGCTTTTCCATCAGCGCAGCATCGAACGTGCCGCCAAGCCAGCGCATGACGCCGGGCGTGTTGGTGTGCCTGAAGAAAGCGTCCCAATCCGCGTCCCCGCGCCAATCGCGCAGCACGAGCCGATCGGTTTCGAGGCGGAATTCAGCCATTGAGCAGGCGTGCGGCAAGCGGCGCATGATAGGTCAGCACGCCCGCTGCGCCCGCGCGCCTGAAGCCCAGCAGCGTTTCCATCACCAGCGCCTCGCGGTCCCCCGCGCCAGCCGCGGCGGCGGCCTCGATCATCGCGTATTCGCCGCTTACCTGGTAGGCGAAGACGGGAACGGCGAAGGCTTCGTGCACGCGGCGCACGATATCGAGATAAGGCAGGCCCGGCTTCACCATCACGCTGTCCGCGCCTTCGGCAATGTCGAGTTCCACTTCGCGCAGCGCCTCGTCGCCATTGGCCGGATCCATCTGGTAGGTCTTCTTGTCGCCCTTCAGCAATCCGCCCGAACCCACCGCATCGCGGAACGGGCCGTAGAAGGCCGAGGCGTATTTCGCGGCATAGGACATGATCTGCACATTGTGGTGCCCGCCCATTTCCAGCGCCATGCGGATCGCCTTGATGCGGCCATCCATCATGTCCGACGGGGCAATGATATCGGCGCCTGCCTGCGCCTGGTTGATCGCCTGGTCCACCAGCACGGCAACGGTATCGTCATTCACGACATAGCCGGCATCATCGATCAGCCCGTCCTGCCCGTGGCTGGTATAGGGATCGAGCGCCACATCCGTCAGCACGCCGATGTCGTTGCCACAAGCATCCTTGATCGCCTTGATAGCCCGGCACATCAGGTTGTCGGGGTTGAGCGCTTCTGCACCGTCATCCGATCTCTTGTCCGCCGGCGTGTTGGGAAACAGCGCAATGCAGGGAATGCCGAGGCCCACCGCCTCTTTCGCCCGCGCGGCAATGCCGTCCACCGACCAGCGCGACACGCCGGGCAGCGAGCCGACCGGATCTTCCACGCCCTGCCCTTCGGTCACGAACAGCGGCCAGATCAGGTCTGCCGGCGTCAGCACGGTTTCGCGGTGCATTGCGCGGCTCCACGCGGTGGCGCGGCTTCGGCGAAGGCGGGTGGCGGGATAGGTTCCGGTCATGATGAAGGCCTCCTGCCGCAAAAGCGGGCCAAGGGCAATCGAGCGCTGGCGATCGCTGCTCTGCGCTCAGCCCACCTTCTGGCGGTTCTCGAGCCGGTCGATCTCGCGCACGGGCTCTTCCACGGCATCGGGGTCGGGGCCCAGCGTGGCGAGTGCCGCGCCCGGCTCGACCCGTTGCAGCACGCCCAGTTGCGCGCGGAATTCTTCCAGCTCGCGCCCTTCCAGCTGGGCCCGGGTAACGAAGCGCACGCTCGACGGATCGATCTTCTGCCCGCCACGATACATCTCGTAATGCAGGTGCGGTCCGGTGGAGAGGCCGGTCGAGCCGACATAGCCGATCACCTGCCCGCGGCTGACCTGCTGGCCGTTGCGCACGGCAATGCGGCTCATATGGGCATAGCCGGTGGCAAGATTCCCGCCATGCTGCAACTTCACGTAATTGCCGTAGGCGCCGTTGCGGCCCGCCATCGTTACCCGGCCATCGCTGGCAGCATAGATGGGGGTGCCATGCGCGGCACGGAAATCGAGCCCGGAATGCATCCGGCGATAGCCAAGGATCGGGTGGCGGCGCATGCCGTAGCGCGAAGTGATGGCGCCCGGAACGGGACGCATCAGCCCTTCGCGCTGCTCGCCCACGCCCGATGCCTCGTAATAGCGGCCATCGGTTCCCCAGCGCATCATCCGGCGGCGCGGTTCGCCATCGCGATAGATCGCGGCATAGAGCAATTCACCCGCCTCGATCTCGCCCGTCGCGGCGCGCTTGTAATCCACGATCAGGTCAAACTCGTCAGTCGCGGCGATTTCGCTGTCGAGGCTCATCTCGTTGCCGATGACGCGCAGGAACTGCTGTACCGAGCGCGCCGGAGCACCGGCCGCACGCGCCGAGCGGTAGAGGCTGTCCCCCACCGTGCCGCGAATGCGCAGCGGAGTGGCATCGACCATGATCGGACGCGGATCGAGATAGAGCTTGCCGTCACGCCGTTCGACCGCAAGCTGCAGGTCGAAACGGGCCCGGAAGCTCATGGCATCGACCGGCCGCGGCTCGCCCGCGGCTAGGCGGCGGCCGAGCGTGATGTCCACCTGCGTGCCGGGCTTGATATCCTCCAGCGGGATGGCGAGGCCGACCATGCCGGCAATCTCGCGCGCTTCGGCATCGCTCACGCCCGCGCGGCGCAGCATGCGATCGAAGCTGTCGCCCTGGGTCAGCGTTGCCACCATGTCGAGGCGGGGCCGCTCGGGTGCATTGGCCAAGGGGATCACGGCAGCGGTAGCGCCCATGCGGCGGCCGCTGTCAGCGCCCAGCGCCAGCGGCATGATCATCTGGCTGCGGAATTCGTCGCGCACACCCTCGTCAATCGCCATTGCCGGCGCGGCCTCGACAGAGGAGAAGCCAGGCCATGCCGCAACCGATATGGCGGTGAGGCCGACCAGCGTCAGCGCCCCGCGGAACCAGCGGCGCGAGCCGATATCGATGGCAAGGTCAGGCGCGAGGTCCAGCTCGGATAGCCTGATCGAGGCCCTTTCGCGCCATTCGTGGTAGCGATCGGAAAAACCGGCAAAGCGCGGCTGGCGATGCTTCTGCACCGCTTGCGTGTCCGCAATCACCTGATTCAGCGACAATTCCGCCGGGGGAAAGTCCCCTTCCGGCGGATTGGGCTGGTCGTGGTTTTCACGGTCCTTGAACAAGCGCGGCCTCCTTGGTGCCGCCGGTTAATTCCCGCTTTCAAGGCGGTGCGGGATGGCGGCCCGGTTCGGGGTCGATTTCTTGCCTGTTGCTCTGCGCGCATAAAGTAAATTCCGCCTTCACAGCGACGGGTCGAGTCCTAGGAGCGCCGAACCGAGTCCGCACTTATCCACAGGCGGAGAATCGAGCGGCGGCATTTGCCCGAAGGGCGTGGTTGCGCCGGGGCTGCGCGATCTCCAGATTGTCAGGTATTGTGAGCTCCCGCGCATCAGACAGTCGGATCCGTGCCATCCTGGGTCCGACAAACACCGGCAAGACGCATCTCGCCATCGAGCGGATGTGCGCCCATTCCAGCGGCGCGATCGGCTTCCCGCTGCGGCTGCTGGCGCGCGAGGTCTATGACAAGGTCTGCGCCATCAAGGGTGAAGCGCAGGTCGCCCTGATCACGGGAGAGGAGCGGATCGAACCGCCCACCGCGCGATACCTGCTGTGCACGGCCGAAGCCATGCCCAGGGATGGCGGAAACCGGGCGTTCGTCGCGCTCGATGAGGCGCAGATTTCCGCTGATCGGGAACGCGGGCACATATTTACCGACAGGCTGCTCAATGCGCGCGGCCGGGAAGAGACCATGCTGCTGGGTTCCGCCACGCTGGAGCCGATGGTGCGATCGCTGTTGCCCGGGGCTCAGATCGAGGACCGGCCGCGCTTTTCCACGCTCAGCCATGCCGGATCGGCCAAGCTATCCCGCTTGCCTCCGCGCAGCGCCATCGTCGCCTTCAGCGTGGAGGAGGTCTATCGCGTGGCCGAATTGCTGCGGCGGTTCCGCGGCGGTGCCGCGGTGGTGATGGGCGCCTTGAGCCCGGAAACGCGCAACCGGCAGGTGGAACTCTTCCAGTGCGGCGAGGTCGACTACATCGTCGCCACCGATGCCATCGGCATGGGGCTGAACCTCGACGTGCGGCACGTCGCCTTCGCCTCGCTGTCGAAGTTCGACGGGATCCGCCAGCGGCGGCTGGCCCCTTCCGAAATGGCGCAGATCGCCGGGCGTGCCGGGCGCCACCAGCAGGATGGCACCTTCGGCACGCTGTCCGGCGGACGCAGTGACCAGCTCGAATTTACCGAGGAAGAGGTCTACGCCATAGAGGAGCACCGCTTTGCGCCGCTGACCCGGCTGTTCTGGCGTGAGCCCTCGCCCCGCTTCTCCTCCATCGACGTGCTGCTGGCAGACCTGGAGCGCAAGCCGGACTTGCCCCAGCTTGCCGCAGCGCCCGAAGCGATCGACTTGGCAGTGCTCAGGCGCCTGGCAGAAGATGAGGCCATCCGGCGGGAAGCAGGCAATGCCGGGAAAGTGCGCCGCTTGTGGGAAGCGTGCCAATTGCCCGATTTCCGCCAGCAGGGGCCCGACATGCACGCCCGCTTCGTGCGGCGCCTGTGGCAGGACCTGAAGGGCGGCCACCTGGGTGCCGACTATGTCGCCGCCCGGATTGCCGAACTGGGCGAGGTGCGCGGCGATATCGATATCCTGCAGGGCCGCCTCGCCGCGATCCGCAGCTGGGCCTATATCTGCCAGCGGCCGGACTGGGTGCTGGCGCGCGATGAAATGGCCGCAAGGGCCCGGTCCATCGAAGCGCGCCTTTCCGATGCCCTGCACCAGCGGCTGACAGAACGTTTTGTAAATCGGCGCACTGCTGTACTGATGAAAAGCATGGGAAAGGATGCCGCATTGTTGCGTGTCGCACTGGGTGAGGATGGCAAGGTCATGGTCGAGGACCATGTGATCGGCCATCTCGAGGGATTCCGTTTCGTCGTCGATGCCGAGGCGGACAGCGAGGAGCGCAAGATGCTGCTCGCCGCTGCGGAAAAGCACATGCCGCAGCTGCTGGCGCAGAAGGCGAAGGCGCTGGTGGAACAGGAACTGGGCGAATTGCGCATTGCCGGCGGGCGGATCATGAACGGCGAAAGGCCGGTGGCCACGCTGGAACGCACCAGCCATTCGCCCACCCGTTTCCGCATCGTGCTGGAAAAGGAGCTGGGCGCGCTTGATCCGGCCCATCGCGGCAAGCTGCAGGAGGCGCTGGAACACTGGCTGGAAGGCCAGCTCGCCCCGCTCGAGGTGCTGCGCCAGCTGGAAGAGGCCGCGCAGGACCCGGAAGCGGGCAGCGAAGTGCGCGCCCTGCTGCTGACGCTGGTGGATCGCGGCGGCACGGTGCAGCGCGAATCCGCCGGCCTTGCCCATATCCCGAAGGAAAAGCGCCCCTTCCTGCGCAAGCTCGGCGTCACCATCGGCTCGCTCGATGTCTATGTGCCGGCGCTGCTCAAGCCCGCACCGCGCATGTTGCTGCGCGAATTGGGCGTGGACCGCCGCGATGTGAACGAGAAGATGGAGGCGGTGATCGAAGGGACCAGGCACCTGCCCGCAGGCTATCGCCGCGCAGGCAAGCAGGCGGTGCGCATCGACTTGGCCGAAAAGCTGTTCCGCGCCGCGCACGAACGGCGGGCACGCACCAATGGCCGCAATTTCCCGGTCGATACCTCGCTCGCCACCTCGATGGGGCTGGAGATGGAGAACTTCCAGCGGCTGATGCGCGATGCCGGCTTCCGCAGCCATGAGGAAGTGGCGCTGGCCGAAGGCGTGTTCGGCCCGCCCCCGCCGCGCCTGTGGAGTTGGCGCCCGCCGCGCAAGGACCAGGGGCCGCGGCAAGGCGCACCGACAAATCGCGGGCAAATGCCGCGCGGGAAGCCGGGCAAGCCAGGGGACAGGCGCAAGCCCGAACACCGGCCCGCAACCAGCAACGCCGCCTTCGCCGGCCTGGCGGACCTTCTGGGCAACAACTGACGCAGCCGCATGCGGATCGATCGCCTTCTCTGGTCCCTCCGCCTCGCCACCAGCCGCAGTTTCGCCCAGCAATGGGCGCGGGCCGGCCACATCCGCCTCAACGGCCGGCGCGTGACCAAGCCGAGCGTGGCCATTGCCGAGGGCGATGTGCTGACCCTGCCGATGCGGACCCATGTGCGGGTGATAGAAATCCTTGCTTTACCCGAGCGGCGCGGTCCGGCAGCGGAAGCGCAAGCCTGTTACCGCGTGCTTGACGCTGGCGCAGCAATCGCCATAGCAGGACAAACAACCGCGAAAACGCGGCCTGGATCTGAAGGAAGACAGCTCACATGACCTATGTCGTCACCGACGCCTGCATCAAGTGCAAGTACACCGACTGTGTAGAGGTGTGCCCGGTGGATTGCTTCTATGAGGGCGAGAACATGCTCGTCATCAATCCCAGCGAATGCATCGATTGCGGCGTGTGCGAGCCCGAATGCCCGGCCGAAGCCATCCTGCCCGATACCGAAAGCGGCACGGAAAAGTGGCTCGAGCTGAACACCAAGTACTCCGCCGAATGGCCCAACATCACCGAAGCCAAGGAACCGCCCGCCGATGCGGACGATTTCAAGGGCCAGGAAGGCAAGTTCGAGAAGTACTTCTCGCCGGAGCCCGGCGAAGGCGACTAAGCCTTTGATTCGGCAGCATTGTCGAACCTGGAAAGATGCCAGACCGCGCCTTATGCGCCGGCAATGCCGCGCATTTGGGCAGGTCTGGTAATTTTGTTACGAATCTGTTATATAATCCGCCAACTTCCCGGCGTGCAGACGCGGGCCGGGTGGACAGGAAGGCAGGTTTCCCCTCTCAGCGACGACAATTTGAAAGGTCTCTGGCCGCCGATGGGTCGTGCGGTCCGAAGGTCCCCTGTCGCTGCGGAAGGCACCTGGCCGACAAGGAAAGGATAATACATGGCAGCCAATGCCCCCGCCTTCGAAGTAGGCGATTACGTTGTTTACCCCAAGCACGGTGTCGGCCGTGTGATGGAACTGCAGAACGAAGAGATCGCCGGCATGCAGCTGGAACTCTATGTCCTGCGTTTCGAGAAGGAACGGATGACTCTCCGCGTTCCTGTCAACAAGGTTGAATCCATCGGCATGCGCAAGCTTTCCAGCGACAAGACGCTGAAGGAAGCGATGGAAACGCTCAAGGGCAAGCCCAAGGTGAAGCGCACCATGTGGAGCCGCCGCGCGCAGGAATATGAAGCAAAGATCAATTCGGGCGACCTGGTGTCGATTGCCGAAGTGACGCGCGACCTGTTCCGCCCGGAAGACCAGCCCGAACAGTCCTATTCCGAACGCCAGATCTTCGAGGCGGCATCGAGCCGCCTGGCCCGCGAGCTGGCAGCAATGGAAAAGACTGACGAGCCGACGGCGCTGACCAAGATTCTTGATGTGCTGAAGGAGCATGCTCCCCAGTATTACGAGAACACCGAAGACGCCTGACGGGCACCGAAAGGCACCTCGACGGACCACAAAAGGGCCGCTCCGCATGCCGGGGCGGCCCTTTTTGCTTTGACCATCACGCTTCGGTGAAAGCACCAGCGCCATCGACCGGCGTATTTGTCGGCCATGCCCTTTTCCTGTATTAGTATGTTAACACACAGATACAGGAGTCGGTGATGCGACAGACAAGGCGCGGCATGCGCTTCGACAAGATGTTCAAGGCCGTTGGCCCTTTCGTCATGGCCGCTGCCATCGGCGGCGCGATGGCCGGACGCCGCAACGGCAAGTTCAAATTCAACTGCGACAGCGACAACTTCCCCTTCAACGGCAAGACAGGGGTGAAGCTGGATGCGCTCGACATGGGCGACGAAGCTCCCGGCGAGGTGGTGCTGGTCGGCCCCGATCACGTGGTGATTGCAGAGGGTGACGATTTCGCCATCTCGCTGCAGGGCAGTGACGAGGCGAAGGATGGCGCGCGCTTCCTGGTGGAAGATGGCACGCTGTATATCCTGCGTGACGACCTGTGTGACGGCGAGGGCGAGGCCGCCACGATCACCGTGACCATGCCCGCCCCGGCCAGGATCACCATCACCGGGTCAGGCGAACTCGCCACCTCCACCCTTGCGGATGAAGCCGAGGTGCTGATCGCGGGATCCGGAGACCTGTCCGTGCTCGACATCGATATCGCGACGCTTGACGTGACAATTGCCGGCAGTGGCCATTTTTCGGCTGGCGGCAAGGTGGGCGAACTGGAGCTTTCCGTTGCCGGCAGCGGCAGCGCCGACATGGGCGGGCTGCTGGTCGAACAGGCAAGTATCGACATCGCCGGTTCGGGAAATTCGGTGCTGGCCTGCGATGGCGAAGTGGACGCGAAGATCCTGGGTTCCGGCAATGTCACGGTGCGCGGTTCGGCGCGCTGCCGCGTCCATTCGATGGGATCGGGCTGCCTGGTGTGCGAGCCGCGCGAAGACAAGGTTGCGTGACGATGGGGCAGCATGACATCAGGGCAGGCTGACGACAGGGGACAGGGGACAGGGGACAGGGACTTTGGCTGGAGAAACTCCGAAACTTCGCAAGCGGGAAATCTTCTTTGCCCTTGCCATGGGCGGGATGGCAGCCGGTGGCATCGCCATCGCGCTGGACGACGAGGGCGAGGACCGCCGCCATGAAGCCAGCATCGAACATGCCGACAACATGGATGAGGTGATCGAGGTTTCCTACGGCGTCTCCAACTTCGACCAGGTCTCTGCATCGGGCCCGTTCGACCTGGTGATCACGCAGGGCGAGGAATTTGCCGTTCGCGGTGAAGGGCCGCGCTGGGTGCTGGACCAGATGGAAGCCAGCGTTTCGCACAACCGCCTGATCATCGAGCGGATTTCCAACGACTTCCGCGGTGCGTGGGACAATTCCGGCAATGTCACCTTCCACATCACCATGCCTGCCTTGTCCTGGCTTTCGGTCAGCGGCGCAGGCGATGTCGCCATCGATCGCATCAGTGGCGAGAGTTTCGAGAGCGAAATCAGCGGCGCGGGCGAATTGAGCATCGGATCGATCGAGGTGGAGGACGCGACCTTCGGCATCTCCGGTGCAGGCAGCGTGGAAGCGGCCGGCACGGCAACCAACACGCGCATCGCCATCACCAGCGCAGGCGGTGTCGATGCCGAGGAACTGCGCAGCCGCACAGCCGCCATCAGCATAACCGGAGCGGGCGGCGTGAACCTGACAGTCGATGACAAGGCGGATATCAACGTCACCGGCGGCGCGGAGGTGAATGTCTACGGCTCTGCCAGCTGCACCATCAACCAGACCGGCTTCGTGGACGTGAACTGCGAGGGGGCGGAACCCGGGGTTCGCGATGGCGAACGCGATGAAGAAAGCCTGGCGGAAACGGACGAGGCCCTTGTCGAAAGCTGAGGCGCGACAGGCGCTCAGGCAGCGGCGCGTTTCAACCTGTCATTGATCGCCGCGCCGATGCCCTTGCGCGGAACGGGTGCCACGGCGATCCGACCCTTTGGTGATGCCGCCCCCTCGTGCAGGCAGGCATAGAGCCGCGCCGCAGCCTCTGCCATGTCGCCAGAAGGCGAAAGGCTGCAATCGCCGGCGATGTCGCCAAAGCCGATCAGGAATTCATCCCCTGCCGCCGCTCTCGCGTCCAGCCGCACCGGCTTTCCCGGGGAATAGTGGCGCACCATCTGTCCGGGTGCCTCGATCCCCTTCTCCGCATCGACCGGCTCGCTGCCGATCACGCTGGACAATTCCTCGCGCGTTAGCGGGCCCTCGCGCAGCAGGCTCCAGCCGCCGCCCTCGCGCAAGGCGATTATGGTCGATTCCAGGCCGCACTCGCAGGCGCCGCCATCGAGGATCGCAGCCACCCCGTCGCCCATTGACTGCGCGACATGATCCGGCGCTGTCGGGCTTACTTCCATGCTGCGATTGGCAGAGGGTGCGGCCAGCGGACCATCCAGTTGCGAAAGGACGGCCCGTGCCAGCGGGTGGGCAGGCATGCGCAAGGCGATGGTGGGCAAGCCCGCGGTTACCGCAGGGACAATCCCCGCATCGGGCCGCAAGGGCAGCACCAGCGTGAGCGGACCCGGCCAGAAGCGCGCCATCAGATGTTCCGCCCGCTCGTCCACCAGTGCCAGGCGCCGTGCCATGTCCACGCCCGAGACATGCACGATCAGCGGGTTGAAGCTGGGCCGCCCCTTGGCGCGATAGATATCCGCCACCGCCTGTTCGCTGTCCGCACGGGCGGCAAGGCCGTAAACCGTCTCGGTCGGCAAGGCGACCAGCCTCCCTTCCCGCAGCAGCGCCACGGCGCAGGCAATGCCACCCTTGTTGCCGGGCAGGATCGGGGGTGAGGAGCTGGTCATTGCGTCCAGCTAGAGCGGGCGGGCGCTGCTGCCAAGCCTGTTGGCATGATCCGCACCACCTTGACGCAAGGCCTGCAATCTGGCGAGGCTCGCGCCGTGAGCAAGACGAACGACCTTTTGCGCCGCATTGCCGACGCGCTGGAAAGCCTCGCCCCGGCTGGTGCGGGTGACAAGGCAGACTGGCTTGGCGCCCCCGCCTATGTCTGGGACAGCACGGCCCGCCAAGTGGCAGCGATCGAAGCGCCCGGGATCGACCTGTTGCGCGGGATCGACAAGCAGAAGGCGAGCGTTATGGCCAATATCGGGCGGCTGGCGGCCGGGCTTCCCGCGCATGACATGCTGCTGTGGGGTTCGCGCGGCATGGGCAAGTCTGCCGTGGTTCGTTCTGCCGTGCGCCACGCACAGGACCTGGGCGGCAATATCGCGCTGGTACAGGTGGCCACCGATGCCCTGCCCACCCTTTCCCGCCTGTTCGGCGGACTCGGCGACATCGAGCGCAATTTCTGCGTCTTCATCGATGACCTGGGCTTTGCCGATGGGGACAGCGTGGGCCCGCGCCACCTGCGCAGCTGGCTCGATGGCGGGGTCGAAGCGCGCCCCGCGAATGTGCGGCTGGCCGTCACCTCCAACCGCCGCGCGATCATTGCCCGCCACAGCGCGGAGCAGGACGATCCGATCAACCCGCGCGATGCGGTGGATGACAACCTTGCCCTGGCGGACCGTTTCGGCCTGTCGCTCGGTTTCCATGCCTGCACGCAGGACGATTACCTGGCCATACTGCGCGGTTATGCAGAGGAATACGGCCTCGATCTGGACGAGCACGAAGCGCTGGAATGGTCCAAGCGCCGGGGTGCGCGATCAGGCCGCACCGCGTGGCACTTCATTACCGAACTGGCGGGCCGGGCCGGCAAGCCGCTCGGCTGAGTCCGGTCAGAAGCTGCCGGGAACCATCAGGTCTTCCGGCGGCTCCTCGAAGGCGCGCGCCGGATCGCCGATCAGTTCGCGGCGCGGCGGCAGGCGGGCACCGGTGTTGCGCACGGGCGCGGCAATCGGTGTGGCGGCGGGATTGACCACGCGCCAGATCCGGTTGCCGGTATCGTCGCTCACCAGCAGCGCACCGGTGGCATCCCAGGCCACCCAGGTCGGGCGGCCATGGGTCTTGCCATCCTGTGTCAGGAAGCTCTGCAACACGGGAACAGGCTTGCCGTGGGGATTGCCGCGTTCATCGAAGGCGACAAAGACCACGTCATAGCCGGCAGGCGGGTAGCGGTTCCACGAACCGTGCCGGGCGATAAAGGCACCTTGCGCGAATTTGTCACCCATGCGCGTCCCTTCTTGCGAGAAGACCACGCCGAGGGCCGCAGAATGCGCGCCCATCGCGTATTCGGGCATGCGGGTATATTCGGTCAGGAACTGTTCCATCGGGTGTTCCACCCGGTCATCGAACACGTCCTTGTAGTAAACCCAGGGCCAGCCGTAGTGCACGCCCAGCGGCACGTTGGTGAAGTAATCGGGAACCAGGTCGCTGCCCAGCATGTCGCGCTCGTTCACCGTGGTCCACAGCTCGCCGCTCCACGGGTTCCAGGCAAGACCGTTCGGATTGCGCAGGCCGGCGCCCCAGATGCGCGATACGCCGCTGTCGAGGTTGAGCTCGTGGATCGCGGCGCGGCCGATCTCGATCTCCATGCCCGCTTCACCGATGTTCGATGCCGAACCCACGGCGACATAGAGCTTCTCGCCATCCGGGCTGAGCGCGATATTGCGCATCCAGTGGTTGCCGGCCGGCGGCAGGTCCATCAGCTTTTCGCCTTCGCCCGCAACGCTGGTGGCACCTTCCGCATAATCGAAGCGCAGCACCTCGTCATGGTTGGCGATGTAGAGGTTGCCATCACGCCAGGCGATGCCGGAAGGCGAATCCAGCCCGTCGAGCAGCGTGTGGCGCTCCTCTGCCACGCCATCGCCATCGGCATCGCGCAGCAGCACGAGCTGGTTGGGCGATTCCATGCCCGCACCGGCCGAGCTGAACAGCCAATCCGCCACGAGGTTGGTCAGCCAGCCACCGGCAACGGGGCGGTCGGGGGCATTGGTCAGCGTCACCAGCACATCGCCGCCCGGCATGGTGTAGATCACGCGGGGATGATCGAGATCGGTGGCAAAGGCATTCACCTCCAGCCCTTCGGCAGCCACGGGCAACTGGCCCTCTTCCCAGCCGATGGGTTCGGCGATGCCGACGGTGGGAATGAGTTGCGGATCAGGTTCCGCCAGCACGGGATCGGTCCCGGAAGTCTCGTCAAGGCTGTACTGCGCCTCTTGCGGGCGGGTGAGCCACCACAGGGCGATGCCGGCAACCACCAGGACAACCAGCAGGGCGATCAGGATCTTCTTCAGAATACGCATGGGGAGTCGAGATAGGCGCTGGCGCTGCTTGCGGCAATCGCTTTGCACACTAGATGAGGCGGTATGTTCGACTTTGCCGCCACCGCAGGCTTGCCCAAGCCGGAGCTCTATCGCGAGTTGCTCGCCGCTGCCGATGCGCTGACGGCAGGCGAGGAGGATGGCGTGGCCAACATGGCCAATGTCGCCGCACTGCTGTGGGATTTCCTGCCCGATGTGAACTGGACGGGTTTCTACCGCGTGGTGGACGGCGAACTGGTGCTTGGCCCCTTTGCCGGGCGCCCCGCCTGCATCCGTATCGCCATGGGCAAGGGTGTGTGCGGAACTGCTGCGCAGGAGGCGGCGACCCAGCTGGTGCCCGATGTCCATGCCTTTCCCGGCCATATCGCCTGCGACGGGGCAACGCTGTCCGAACTCGTTGTGCCCGTGATCCGCGAAGGCGCGGTTATTGCCGTGGTCGACCTCGACAGCCCCCTGCCCGCCCGTTTCGATGCCGCAGATGCCGCCGGGATCGAGGCACTCGCCTCCATGCTGTCTTCCCGCATCTGAGCGCATTTCCCGCACCCATAAAGCGCCCCACATCGCCCCGTTTCGGGACAGCGATGGCGGCAGGCTTGGGAATCGCCGGGCAAACTATAGTAAAGGCAGGGTAAATCCGGGTGCCTTGCGCGCCCGAATCACGGATGAGGGGCACCTTTCATGTCGAAGCATTTCGCAATTCTCACCGCCACTTCGGCACTGGCGCTGATCGCCACGCCGGCGCTGGCGCAGCAGCTCCCGGTCGATGATCGCTATGCCGGTGTCGGCGATGTGGTGGATGTCGCGACGGGTTGGGAAGGCGAGGCACAGGCCGGCGCCAGCTATACCGATGCCGGAAGCGCCGTGGTGCAGGAGTATTATTCGGACCCGGTGATCGCCGATATCGAGGCTTACGAGCCGGACTATGACTACGACTACGAATACGTCGAGGATGCGGATTACGCGGGTGAATATCCTGTCCGCACCCATCGTGCGCATCGCTCGATCCGTCCGCACCACCAACAGGCGGCAGCGCCGCGCTTTGCCTACACTGCCGCCCAGCGCGAGGAATGGCTGGCGCAGTGCCGCGCGCTGCACCGCCAGGACAACCTTGTCTATTACGAGGAAGACGAAGGTGCTGATGGTGGCCTGATCGGCAGCCTGCTGGGTGCCGTGGCCGGCGGCGTGATCGGCAACCGCGTGGCCGATGGCGAACGCCTTGCCGGAACGCTGATCGGCGCAGGTCTTGGCGGCCTCGCCGGCCTGGTGATCGGCACTGCGCTTGATGGTGACGACGACGAGGGACGCTATGTCGAGCAGGATTACGGCTTTGACTATTGCGAAGCCTACCTGCTGAATTACGAGCGTGGCTATGGCACGCCGGGACAGGTGACATATGCACCCGTGGCGATGGTACCGGTGGCGCAGCCTCAGGTGGCACACCAGCCGCACCGCCGGATGATCTCCCGCGTGATCGAACACGATGTGGTGGTGGAGGAAGTGCACGAACCCACACCGCGCCGGGTTATCCGCCGCGCTGCCCCCGCTCGCCAGCCGGGCAAGGTGCAACCCCTGCGTTAACCGCTTGACTTGATTGGGGAAAGGCCTCGCCGAAAGTTGCGCCGCGCAATCCGGGCCGGGGCCTTCTGCATTGCAGGCAAGGCGTCGCTGGCGTGTCAGATACCGCCGCCGGTAAGACGCGAACAGATCAGGTCGAGCTGGTCCAGCGTGCGGTACCTTATCGTGACGGAGCCCGAACGCGGATCTGCATCGGTGGTGATCTTCACCGGCAGGCCGAGGAATTCCTCCAGGTGGTTCTGGACCGCCTCGATATCGGCATCCTGTGCCGGATCGCGCGGTTCGCGCGCCGTGCGACGGCGGCCACCACCCTCTGCGGCACGCACGAGCTTTTCCACCTCGCGCACCGAGAGGTTCCTGGCAATCGCCTGCCGCGCCAGTTCGGCGGCATTGTCCCTGCCGACCAGGGCGCGGGCATGGCCCATGTCCAGCGCGCCGCTTTCCAGATGACCGAGCACCTCTTCCGGCAAGCTGAGCAGGCGCAAAAGGTTGGCCACATGGCTGCGCGACTTCTCGACCACGCGGGCAATCTCGGCCTGCGTCATGTCCTCCAGTTCGGACAACCGCTGGTAGGCACGGGCCTCTTCCACCGGGCTCAGGTCTTCGCGCTGGATATTCTCGATCAGCGCAAGCGCCATCACGTCGCGCTCGCCCAGGTCGCGAATTAATGCAGGGATTTCATGAAGTTGTGCTTTCTGGGCAGCCCTCCATCGACGCTCGCCCGCTACCAGCCGATACTTGCCACCACCCAGGGGGGTGACGATGACCGGCTGGATAACACCGCGTGCGGCGATCGATGCGGCAAGCTCTTCCAGCGCCGCCTCGTCGAAATGACGGCGCGGCTGTCCGGGATGTGGCTGGATTGCTGCAACCGGGAGGTTGGCAAGTCCGTCACCCGTCCTGCCGAGACCGGCAGGCGCGGATGCGGAACCCGCTTCGCCTGGCGCAGAGGTTGCCAGGGGCTCTTCCCGGCGGCTTTCACCCAACAGGGCACCAAGGCCCTTCCCCAGCTTGCGGCGCGGCGCGACGGGCTTTGCTGCGGCTTGCTTGTCCTGCGTGCTCATGCGGCAACCCTTTCTTGCGGCAAGCGTCCGATCAATTCGCGGGCCAGCGCCATATAGGCACGGCTGCCCGGGCAGGCATGGTCATAGACCAGCGCCGGCAGGCCATGGCTCGGCGCTTCGGACAAGCGGACATTGCGCGGGATGACCGCCTCGAAAACAAGATCTCCCAGGCATTCACGCACGTCATCCGCCACCTGGTCGGTAAGGCGGTTGCGGCGATCGAACATGGTCAGCGCAACACCGACGATGCCAAGGTCGGGATTGAAGCGCTGTTGCACCTGCTCCACGGTCTGCAGCAGCTGGCTGAGGCCTTCCAGCGCGAAGAATTCGCACTGCAGCGGCACCAGCAGCGTATCGGCCGCGCACAGCGCATTGAGCGTCAACAGCCCGAGCGATGGCGGGCAATCGATAAAGCAGATGTCATGATCCCGGTGGCGGGCCAGGGCATCACGCAGGCGATTGCTGCGATTGTCGACGCCCACCAGCTCCACTTCGGCACCGCTCAGGTCCACCGTGGCAGGAATGATGTCGAGGCCGGGGATCTTGGTTCGGACGATGCAATCCTCAAGCGGCGCTTCATCTACCAGAACGTCATAGCTCGACATGTCGCGATGGGCAGCGTCCACGCCGATTCCGGTCGAGGCATTGCCCTGCGGATCAAGGTCGATCAGCAGGGTCTTCCATCCGGTTGCTGCCATTGCCGTTGCGATATTGATGGCGGTGGTGGTCTTGCCCACCCCGCCCTTCTGGTTGGCTATGGCGATACAGATCATTGGATTGGCGGCCTCCCGTGCCCGATCATGATTCCCGCCTGCGGATCGGTGGCGGATTGTTCCACGTGGAACATCTGGCGCACCGATTCGGGCTGCTCAGCCAATTCTTGACCTGCCGAGCGCCCCTTGGGCAACAACCAAACGGTCTCCTGTGTGGAAAAACGGGCGGATAAGCTGAGGAGTTTTCCAAGCGGAGCAAAGGCGCGCGCGCAAATGACCCGCATTGGTGCGCTCTCGACATTCTCGAGACGGGCACCGTGCACGCGGCATTTCCGGAGTCCGAAATGGCTGGCTACCGCTTCGAGCCAGACGACGCGTTTCTTCCGCGATTCAACAAGATGGATCTCAAGGTCAGGCCTCGCAATGGCGATGACCAAGCCGGGCATCCCGGCTCCGCTCCCCAGGTCCATCCAGGGCGATGTTTCACGTGGAACATGCTGCAACAGCTGGACGCTGTCAGCGATATGGCGCTGCCAGACAGAATTGAGACTGTTTGCAGAAATGAGGTTCTGCTTCTCGTTCTCTGCAGCAAGGAGGGCGATGAACGCCTCGAAGCGAGCGACTGCCTGTTCATCGCACAGTCCGGCAACAAAGCTGCGGGCCTGTTCTTCATTCTCGATCATGCGGCCTGCTCCGATGCTGTGCGACGGCGCGCGTGAACCAGCACGGCGGCAAGCGCCGCCGGGGTAATGCCGCGCACCCTGCCGGCAGCCGCCAGGGTGGCCGGCTCGGCGTGGCTGAGGCGCTCCACCATCTCGTTCGACAGGCCCGGGACATCGCCATAGGGAAAGCCGGGGCCAAGGATCACATTCTCGCTGGCGCGCAAATCCCGCAGTTCGGCATCCTGCCGTTCGAGATAGGGCGCATAG
The DNA here is from genome assembly GCA_030424845.1 of Alphaproteobacteria bacterium. Classification (GTDB taxonomy): domain Bacteria; phylum Pseudomonadota; class Alphaproteobacteria; order Sphingomonadales; family Sphingomonadaceae; genus Alteraurantiacibacter. The sequence continues at coordinate 409,552 of JAUHWC010000002.1, forward strand.
GCAGCATCTTCGGCCAGTTCTGCTGCGAGGGCTGATCGCGGGTCACATTCGCGCGGGAGGAAGTCTGCCAGCTGCTCGATCGCAATGTCCGAGAAACGCAGCCATTCACGCAAGGTCAGGCGACCGGCATCGCTTTTCGCGGAAATCCCCGCAGACATCAGTTCTCCCGCACTGACCTTGCGATCAAGCGCGGTGTTCCACGTGGAACATCCGGCTTTGCGGCGCTCGAACCATTCATTGCGCTCCTTACCGAGACATCCTGCCTCGACAGCAAGCGATGTGAGCCGGGTGGCGGCATTGTTGGCCCGCAGGCGCAAGCGGTACTCCGCCCGCGCGGTCAACATGCGGTAAGGCTCGCTCACGCCGTGCAGCGTCAGGTCATCAACCATCACGGCCATGTAGCTGTTGGCACGGTCAAGCCGCACCGGCGGCTTGCCCAGGAGCGCGCTGGCAGCCTGCATTCCTGCAATCAGCCCCTGAGCGGCAGCTTCCTCATAACCCGTGGTTCCGTTGATCTGGCCTGCGCAATAAAGGCCCGGCATCGCCTTCAACTGCAGATCCTGTCCCAGCGCGCGCGGATCGATATGGTCATACTCGACAGCATAGCCAGGCACTTCCATCTCTACATGCTCGAGCCCCTCCATCGTGCGCAGCATGGCAAGCTGTACGTCGGCAGGCAAGGAGGTGCTTATGCCGTTGGGATAGACAAGGTGCGTGTCCAGCCCTTCAGGTTCGAGGAAAACCTGGTGGCCATCCCTGTCGGCAAAGCGATGGATCTTGTCCTCGATCGAGGGGCAATAGCGTGGTCCGGCAGCGCCGATGGCACCGGTAAAAAGGGGCGAACGGTGAAGATTGTCGGCAATGACCTGGTGGCTGGCCGGATTGGTGCGGGTGATCGCGCAGAAGACCTGCGGGTTCACCCGGCCCGGCGAGAGCGGAGACATGGTCCACGGATCATCGTCGGAAGGCTGTTCCTGCAGCCTCGCCCAATCGATCGTGCGGCCATCAAGGCGCGGAGGCGTCCCGGTCTTCAGGCGAGCCATGGGAAGCTGCGCCTCGCGCATTTGCTGCGCCAGCACCTGCGCGGAGGATTCGCCGATGCGCCCGCCGGTCATCCGCTCCTCGCCGCGGAACAACGTGCCGCCGAGGAAGGTCCCCGTGCACAGGATGACCGCCCGCGCCTGCAACCGCGTGCCATCGCCCATGGCGATTCCAGTCACGCGGTCTCCGGAAAACAGCAGGCTCGCGGCCTCCCCCTCAAAGACCTCCAGATTGTCCTGGGCGGCGATCATCTGCTGGATCGCGGCGCGGAACAGCTTGCGGTCCGCCTGCACGCGCGGCCCCTGCACGGCACTGCCCTTGGATCGGTTGAGCATGCGGTAATGGATTGCGGCTGCATCGGCTGCGCGGCCGATCAACCCGTCAAAGGCATCCACTTCACGGACAAGATGTCCCTTGCCGAGGCCGCCAATGGCGGGATTGCAGCTCATCGCCCCAATCGCGGCCTTGTCGAAGCTTATCAGGCCGGTGCGCACACCCATGCGCGCGGCAACAGCGGCTGCTTCGCAACCGGCGTGGCCACCGCCGACAACAAGGATATCAAACGCGCTCATGGAGGGGGCCGATATAAACCTTGCGCAGCCAGATCAAAGCTCTGATTTCGGCAAGGCGCCTGCAGCCACTGGCGGGCAATGTTTCACGTGGAACACCTACTTGCCGATGCAGAAGCGCCCGAAGAGGGCATCGAGCACGTCCTCGGTCGAGGTACGACCCAGCAAGGCATCGAAGGACAAGCGCGCCTGCCGCAGGTGTTCGGCCAGGATCAGGGGGTCTGCCACAGCTTCCGCACCGCCGAGAGCAACGCAAGCCGCAGCGACAAGATCCCGCTGCCGCCGGTTGAGCGCAAGGTCACCTGGCCGGGGCATCTTGCCCGAAGCATGCTTCACCAATGACCGCTTCAGATCGTCCATGCCCTCACCAGTCACGGCAGAAATGCGGAAATCGGGATCGGCCTTGGCTGCATGCCCTGCACGATCACACTGGGCCTCGATCTCCCATGCGCCTGCCGGGCCTTCACCCTCTGTCCCGAGCCACAGCACCAGGTCTGCCCGGTCGATCTCGCCACGCGCACGATCGATGCCGACCGTCTCGATTGCATCGCTGCCCTGCTCGCGCAGGCCTGCCATGTCGACCAGCGAGAACGGCACACCGCCAATCGCGACAGGCCGCACCAGCACATCACGCGTGGTGCCGGCGATTTCCGCGGTGATCGCCGCCTCTTTCTCCAGCAAAGCATTGAAAAGTGTTGATTTACCTGCGTTTGGCGGACCCGCGAGTGCAACGCGGAAGCCCTCCCGCAAGGGTTCGGCACTTGGTGCATCAAGCGCGATGCGCAACTGCTGCGCAAGCGCGTCCAGCGATCGGTGGAAGTCAGCCGGAAGGTCAGCCACGTCATCCTCGTCCTCGAAATCGAGAACGGCTTCGAGACCGGCGGAAAGACGCAGCAACTCCTCCCGCCAGGCCTCGACCCTGCGCGACAAGGCCCCACCGGCGTTGGCGATGGCAGCCCGGCGCTGGATTTCGGTCTCGGCGGAGAGCAGGTCTGCCAGGCCCTCTGCCTCGGCCAGGTCGATCCGGCCATTGGCAAAGGCGCGGCGGGTGAACTCCCCCGCCTGCGCCTTGCGCAATCCCGCCAGCTTTCCCAGCGCCTGCTCGACGGCAGCGATCACCGCCCGCCCCCCATGCAGGTGGAACTCCGCCAGGTCCTCGCCCGTCACCGATCCCGGCGCCGGAAACCACAGCACCAGGCCGTCATCAAGGTGATTGCCGCCTGCATCCTTCAACCATGCCCGCGTGGCCCGCCGCGGCGCAGGAAGCGATCCGGCAAGAGCTTCCAGGGCAGCGCCGGCCTGCGGCCCGGTGACGCGGATCACCGCGATACCGGCAGGCGGTGCTCCGCTGGAGAGCGCGAAAATCGTATCCATTGCGCGAAAAAGGGGTTCAGTCGTCCTTCTTTCGGCTGCGACCGGAAGACGAGGACGAGGATGACGAGGACGAGCTGCTGCCTGCCTGGCGGGACGCGCCTTCGACAAAGGACTGGAAGATCTTGAGCCCCATCTGGCCCATCGGCGCCAGTTGCTGGGCATATTCCTGCAGCTGGTCGGTGCTCTGGACGCCCTTCATCGCATTGGCGATGGCATCGACATAGACGCTGTTGGCCTTCTCGACATCAGGCAAGCCCATGAAGCGGCGCGCCTCCTCGGGCGAACATTCGATCTCGATATTCACTTTCATGGCTCATGCCTTTCACTTGCGCTCGCGAGCCGCTTTGACGACATCGCGCGCATCCCAGTGTCATATATGAGCAAGACGGTGGCAATTTCCAGTGGAGAGCCAAAAATGCCTGGTCAGGACCCTTCCTCGACAAGGAAGAACTCGGCTCTTCCTCGCGGGTCGACCGGAATTCCGAGCGGTTGGAGCAATATCATCCCGAGGGACAAGAGCGGGTGGAAGCCTGCGATAAATGCAGGAACAGCAAGGAAGAAATGTGCGCCCATAACCGCCAGCCAGAAGCGCAGGACAGCCAACTTCCCACCCTCGTAGGCAACATCATGCTCCGGCATTCCCGCTTCACGCAGCGCGAGGCTCGCCTCGGCCAAATGCCAGTAAGGAACGAAAAGCCGATATCCGCCGAGCGCCACCGAGATCGGTTCAGCCGCCGTGTGATACTCGCCGCTGATATGGACTATGACCCCGGCGTTCTCGAGAACGGAACGGGCGACCATCGCATCCACCCGCGATACCATGTTGGCGACAACCACCATGGCATCGGCTGCAGGTTCGGACACGATGGCCACATGAACCCTTTTACTGGTTCATCGTCGCGAAGAAGTCCTCGTTGGTCTTGGAATCCTTCATCTTGTCGAGGAGGAATTCCATCGAATCCACCGTACCCATCTGCATCAGGATCCGGCGCAGCACCCACATCTTGGAAAGCTGTTCCTTGTCCACCAGCAGTTCTTCCTTGCGGGTGCCGGACTTGCCGACATCCAGCGCCGGGAAGATGCGCTTGTCGGCAACCTTGCGGTCAAGGACGATTTCGCTGTTACCGGTGCCCTTGAACTCTTCGAAGATCACCTCGTCCATGCGGCTGCCGGTGTCGATCAGCGCCGTGGCGATGATGGAGAGCGAACCGCCCTCCTCGATATTGCGTGCCGCACCGAAGAAGCGCTTGGGGCGTTGCAGCGCGTTGGCATCGACACCGCCCGTCAGCACCTTGCCGGAACTCGGCACCACGGTGTTGTAGGCGCGGCCAAGGCGGGTGATCGAGTCCAGCAGGATGACAACATCATGCTTGTGCTCAACCAGGCGCTTGGCCTTTTCGATCACCATTTCGGCAACCTGGACGTGGCGCTGCGCAGGTTCATCGAAGGTGGAGGAAATCACCTCGCCCTTCACGCTGCGCTGCATGTCGGTCACTTCTTCCGGGCGCTCGTCAACCAGCAGAACCAGCAGGAATACTTCCGGATGGTTGTCCGTGATCGCCTTGGCGATGTTCTGCAGCAGCACCGTCTTGCCGGTACGCGGCGGGGCGACGATCAGCGAACGCTGGCCCTTGCCCTGCGGACTGATCAGGTCGATCACGCGGGCCGACTTGTCCTTGACCGTGGGATCCTTGGTGTCGAGGTTCAGGCGCTCGTCCGGGTAAAGCGGGGTGAGGTTGTCGAAATTGGTGCGGTGGCGCACGGCATCGGGATCATCGAAGTTCACCTTCAGCAGCTTGGTCAGCGCGAAATAGCGTTCACCATCCTTGGGCGCGCGGATTTCGCCTTCCACCGTATCTCCGGTGCGCAGGCCCCATTTGCGGACCTGGTTGGGCGACACATAGATGTCATCAGGCCCGGCAAGATAGTTCGCTTCGGGGGAACGCAGGAAGCCGAAGCCGTCGGACAGCACCTCGATCGTGCCGATCCCGAGGATCTCCTCGCCATCTTCGGCCACTTCCTTGAGGATGGCGAACATGAGGTCCTGCCGGCGCATCGTGGACGCACCTTCGATCTCGTATTCTTCCGCCATGGCAACGAGTTCTGCCGGCGTCCTCTGTTTCAGTTCTTTCAAATGCATGGGTTTGTTCCATTCGTGGAATTGGGGAAGCCGGCGGGCCAATATGGGCTTGGAGAAAGCAGACCCGGTCGCCCTGTTTGGCGACCAACAGCCGGGACGGGATGCAGATATGCCTTTCGCCGGAAAGCGTCAATTCGCTTTCGACGAAACGAGTGTTGCCTTGCGACCGGTCAGAACGGGCGGACGATCACCAGGATCACGATCAGCGCGGCGGCGATGCCCGGCACTTCGTTGAACAGCCGCAGCTGCTTGCCCGAAAGGCGGCGTTCCCCGCGTGCCAGCTTCTTGTGATAGGCTGCGAGATAGCCATGATAGCCGCTGAGCAGCAGCACCAGCGTCATCTTCGCGTGGAACCAGCCGGCGGTCCACAGGCCCAGCGTATGGGCCAGCGCCAGCCCCAGAACCCAGACAACGATGATCGAGGGCAGCAGGATGATCTTGAGCAGCTTGCGCTCGCGATCGAGCCACACGGCCTCCTCCGCCGATCCTTCGGGTGCTTCCTGGTGATAGACGAAATAGCGCGGCAGCATGAACAGCCCCGCCATCCAGAAGATCACGAAAATGATATGGCCGGCCTTGAGCCAGAGATAGGTCATGGAAAGCACGTCCTGCATGCAAGAGATGTAGGAACTGCCGCGCGCAGAGTCACCCCATTAACCGCGGACAATTTCCAGCAGGCGTTCAACATGCGCGATTGGCGTCGTCTTATCGATCCCGTGGCCCAGGTTGAAGACATGCGGACGCCCCTCGAATGCTGCCAGCACATCGCGTGCCGCCTCTTCCAGCTCGTTGCCGCCGGAAATCAGCAGCAGCGGATCAAGGTTGCCCTGCACCGGCAGACCGTCAGGCAGCTCGCGGTGGACCCAGCGCGGATCCTGCGTCTCGTCAACGCCCACGGCATCGACACCCGTTTCGCGGGCATAGGCAGGCAGCTTGGCCCCCGCACCCTTGGGAAAGCCGATGATCGGCGTATCGGGGTGCTTTGCCCGCACCGCATCAACGATCCGCACCGTGGGCGCCACCACCCAGCGTTCAAACTGGCGCGGTGAAAGGCTGCCCGACCAGCTGTCGAACAGTTGCACGGCTTCGGCACCCGCTTCGATCTGCCTGCACAGATATTCGATGGTGGACTCGACGATGGCATCGATGATCGCACCGAAGGCTTGCGGATCGCGATAGGCCATGGCGCGGGTTACGTGGTGGTCCTTGCTGCCCTGCCCCGCCACCATATAGGTCGCCACCGTCCAGGGAGAGCCGGCAAAGCCCAGCATCGTCACCCCTTCGGGCAATTGCGCACGGCACAGGCGCACGGTCTCGTAGATCGGATCGAAATGATGCGGCGCAGGTGTCAGCGCATCGAGTGCGGTATCCACCATCTTCGGCGACAGATGCGGGCCTTCGCCGGCAAGGAACTGCAAATCCTGCCCCAGCGCATGCGGCACGATCAGGATGTCGGAAAACAGGATCGCCCCGTCGAAGCCGAAACGGCGGATCGGCTGTAGCGTGATCTCGGCCGCGGCTTCGCTGTCATAGACCAGCTCGAGGAAGCCGCCCTTCTCCGCCCGCAAGGCGCGATATTCAGGCAGGTAGCGCCCTGCCTGGCGCATGAGCCAGACCGGCCGCCTGTCAGCTATTTTTCCGTTCAGGGTATCGAGAAGAAGTCCGGGCATCGAGGGGTCCAAACAATATAATATATATATTTATAAGGGTTGTAGGACTCTGTTGGTCCTGTGGATTTCGGGGATAGCGCGCCCTTGCCCGATTTCTCCCGCCGTGAACAGGGCAAAGCTGCACCGGCGACTCTGCAGCAAAGCGCGGTCAAACGGAATCTGTCCCCATAATCCCCAGCCGGTGGATAGCGCTGCCGGCCTGTCCAGAACCCTGCCGCGGAATCGGCCGGTAGCGGGGGTGCAAATGCATCCCGTGCTTGTCCGCAGCGCCGTCCCGTGGTTTATGGACCAACTTTTCCACATGGCCCTTCTGCACCTTCATCTGCTTTCGGACTCGACCGGCGAAACGCTCGAGATGATCGCCAAGGCTGCGCTGGCGCAGTTCGACGATCCCGACGTCACGCGCCATTTCTGGCCGATGGTGCGCTCGAAACAGCATCTCGACAGGATCATGCAGGAATTCAAGGCCAACCCCGGCCTTGTGCTCTATACGCTCGCCAACCCCGAAACACGTGCAAGGCTGGAAGAACGCTGCCGTACGCTGGGCCTGCCGCATGTCGCGGCGCTGGACGGGGTGATGCATGCGCTGGAAGAACGGTTGGGTCAGGAAGCCCATTCGCGCCCCGGTGCCCGGCACGTGATGGACGAGGCCTATTTCGACCGTGTCGATGCCATCCAGTTCACCATCGCCCATGATGACGGGATCGGCTGGGAAGCCTGGGAAGAGGCGGATATCGTTCTGGCCGGGGTCAGCCGCACCTCGAAGACGCCGACCAGCATCTATCTCGCCAATCGCGGCTACAAGGTCGCCAATATCCCGCTGGTGGTGGAAAGCCCGCCGCCGCCATCGTTGTTCCAGCTGCGCCACCCGATGGTTGTGGGCCTGACAACCGCGCCCAAGCGCCTGATCCAGATCCGCCGCAACCGCCTGCTCTCGCTCAACGAGAAGGCCGAGACATCCTATGTCGACGAAGAGCGGGTGGAAAAGGAAGTGGCCTTCGCGCGCCGCATGTTTGCCGACAATGGCTGGCCGGTGATCGACGTAACCCGCCGCTCGATCGAGGAAACGGCCGCGGCCGTCATCAAGCTCTACCAGGAACGCGCTGCCCGCGACCGCCCGCCGCGCGTCGGCCCCAAGCCGATCTGAGGGGGTGCGCCGATGATCGTGCTTGCCTCCAAATCCGCCTCGCGCAAGGCCATGCTCACCGATGCGGGCGTGGCCTTCGAAGCTGTCAGCGCCGACGTGGACGAGCGCGCCATCGAACAGGCGCTGGGCGATGCCCCGCCCGCGACCGTGGCGCTGGAGCTTGCCAGGGCCAAGGCGCTTGCCGTCGATGGCGGGGGCAGGCTGGTGCTCGGCAGCGATTCGCTTGTCGTCGTCGATGGCCGGCGCTTCGACAAGCCCCGCGACAAGGCCAATGCGGCAGAGCACCTGCGGTTCTTTTCCGGCAAGGTGATGCACCTGCATTCCGCTGCTGCCCTTGCCCGCAACGGCAAGGTGGTGTGGAGCCATGCCGCCGAGGCACGCCTGACCGTGCGCGATCTTTCCGAGGAATTCATCGCCGCCTATCTCGATGAAGAATGGCCCGAAGTCGGCTATTGCGTGGGTGTGTTCAGGATCGAGGCGCTGGGCGTGCAATTGTTCGCCAACATCGAGGGCAATCATTTCACCGTGCTGGGCATGCCGTTGCTCGCGGTGCTGGGCGCACTGCGCGAACAGGGGGAGCTCTTGTCGTGACCGCCTATGCCGAAGTGATCGGCGATCCCATCGCGCAATCGAAGTCGCCCGCGATCCACGGATACTGGATCCGCCAGCTCGGCCTCGAAGCCGAATATCGTGCCTGCCATGTCACCGCTGATGGCCTGGCAGACTATATTGCCGAACGACGCAAGGATGCCGACTGGCGCGGCTGCAACGTCACCATGCCGCACAAGCAGGCGGTGATGCCCTTGCTCGACAGGCTCGATCCGCTGGCCGAACGGATCGGCGCGGTAAACACCATCGTGCGCGGGCCTGACGGAACGCTCACCGGGTACAACACCGATGCCGACGGTTTCCTTGAACCGCTGCGCGATGAACTGGCGAAGCAGCACTATTTCCGCATGGCGCGCATCCTCGGCACCGGTGGCGCGGCGCGGGCGATCATCGTTGCGCTGGCCGGCCAGGGCCTCACCCTGGTGCTTGCCGGACGCAACCCGGACAAGGCGCGTGCGCTTCTCGACGAGCTGGACCCTGGAGGCGAGCATCACGCTGTCGACATCGCCCATTTCGCTGACGAAACCGACTTTGCCTTCGATGATCGCGAGGGCTGTTTCGACCTCGTGGTCAATGCCAGCCCGCTGGGCATGGCGGGCCAGCCTCCCCTCGCCTTCGATTTCAGCCACGTGCCGCCGGGCAGCGTGATCTACGACATCGTCACCCACCCGCTCGACACGCCCTTCCTTGCGCAAGCGCGGGCCCGGGGTTTCGAGGCGGTGGATGGCCTCAACATGCTGATCGGCCAGGCTGCCATTGCTTTCGGGAAGTTCTTCGGCACCGCCCCGCCCCGCGTGGATGGCGATGCCGGCTTGCGAAAGATCCTCTCCCGATGAGCGAGGGGTCGCTCATCCTCGGGCTCACCGGATCCATCGGCATGGGCAAGAGCACCGTGGCAGCGATGTTCGCCGATTGCGGCGTGCCGGTGTTCGATGCCGATGCCGAAGTGCGCTGGATGCAGGGGCCGGATGGCCTGCTTCTTCCGGCGATCGAGCAGGCCTTCCCGGGATCGACCGGTCCCGAAGGGGTGAAACGCGCCGCACTTGGCACCATCGTCTTTGCCGATGCCGATGCGCTGGCCCGGCTGGAAGCCATCGTGCACCCGGCCGTGCAAGCCGTCCGCGAGCGTTTCCTTGCCGACAACGCCGCCACTCCCATCGTGCTGTTCGATATCCCGCTGCTGTTTGAAAAGGGTCTCGACGCGGGCGTGGACAAGGTGGTGGTCGTTTCCGCTCCGGCTGATGTCCAGCGCCTGCGCGTTCTTGCCCGGCCTGACATGACGGAGGAGAAATTCGCCGACATCCTCGCCTTGCAGGTGCCCGATGCCGAAAAGCGGCGGCGCGCCGATTTCGTGATCGATACCGGCGTGCCGCTCGATGAGACGCGCAAGGCTGTGCAAGAGCTGGTGGACAAGCTGACCGCCCGGTTGCGCTAGGGGCGGCTCGGGCTGATACTCGCCGCACCATGAGAGAGATTGTCTTCGATACCGAAACCACGGGGCTCGATCCCCATTCGGGTGACCGGCTGGTAGAAATGGGTTGTATCGAGATGGTCAACCGCGTCGCGACCGGGCGCAGCTACCATGCCTATTACAACCCTGAGCGGGACATGCCGATGGAAGCCGAGCAGGTGCATGGCCTGTCCGCCGCTTTCCTGTCCGACAAGCCATTGTTCCGCGACACCGTGGGCGAATTGCTCGAATTCATCGGTGATTCCCCGCTGGTGGCGCATAACGCGCAATTCGATTTCGGCTTCCTGAACTGGGAACTGAAAGCTTGCGGCCATGCTGAAATCGGCATGGACCGGATGGTGGATACGCTTGCCATCGCTCGCCGCCGCCATCCCGGCGCAAAACATTCGCTTGATGCCCTGTGCACCCGCTACGGAATTGATCGCAGCCACCGCGTGAAGCACGGCGCGCTGCTCGATGCGGAACTGCTGGCCCAGGTCTACGTCGAACTGACCGGCGGGCGCCAGATCGGTCTCGAACTGGCAGCCGAGTCGGAGCAGGATGTTGCCGAAATCCGCAGCTTCGTGCCGCGCCAGGGGGCCTATCGTGAACCGCGTCCCCATGCCGCCTCGGCGCAAGAGCTTGAGAGGCACAAAAATTTCCTGGAATCGATGGAAACGCCGCTCTGGCATACCTAAATTACAAAAAGAGCCTATATTGGGTTCGAAGATTACAGGAAAGGAACCCCCCACATGGATATTCGCGTTTCCGGCCATCAGGTGGACACCGGCGCTGCTCTGCAGGAGCATGCCTCGGATCGTCTCGGCTCGATCGTGGACAAGTATTTCAGCCGGGCACTTTCCTCGACCGTAACCTTCGGCAAGGCGCCGACGCAGGCCTTTGCCTGTGACATCGTGCTGCATGTCAATCACGGGCTGATCCTGAAGAGCCATGGCCAGGCCCATGATGCGCACCAAGCGCTGGACCAGGCAGCCGACAAGATCGAGAAGCAGCTTCGCCGCTACAAGCGCCGGCTCAAGGACCGCCATGAACAGTCCGCCCATGCCCTGGCGCAGGAAGAGGCTGCCTACACCATCTTCGCGACCGAAGAGCCGGAAGTGGAAGAGCTGCCGGAAGAGGCGCCCCCCGTCATTGCCGAAACGCGGATCGACGTCCCGGAAGTCAGCGTTTCCGATGCCGTGATGCTGCTCGACCTGCGACACACCAATGCACTGTTCTTCAAAAATGCTGGAACTGGGCGACATAATATGGTCTATCGCCGCGACGATGGCTCGATCGGCTGGGTCGAACCGTCCTGACGCCACTGCCCAGAGGGCCTACCTGCTGCCGTCTCCGCGTAAAATGCACTGCGGAATTGTTGTAGATTTCAATGTGTTGCCGCGAGGCGGCGCAGTGACGCGAGTAACGTTAGAGCCGCCATCAGATGGAATCCCTGTACGTCATTCAGCCCGATTCGGTTGCAATCGTCGATGCCGCTGACAAGCGCGCCATCCTCGAGCACCTCAGCTCGATCTTCGCGCATGCGTGGGATCTCGATGCCGGCACCGTTCTCGAATATCTGGAAGAGCGCGAGAACCTCGGAAGCACCGGCTTCGGCCGCGGGGTTGCCATCCCGCATGCGCGTATTCCCGATCTCCAGCGCCCGGTCGCGGCTTTGATGAAATTGCGCCATCCGGCCAATTTCGATGCGGCGGACGGGCTTCCTGTCGATCTGGTCTTCGGTTTGCTCTCTCCGGAAAACAGCGGGGCGGCCCATCTTCACGCGCTGGCCGCCATTTCGCGCCTGGTGCGGGACGAATCGATGCGCGATGCGCTTGCCGATGCACCCGATGAAGAGGCCATCTACGGCCTCCTGACGAATGTCTCGGACCGCAACGTCGCCTGATTCCGGCACCAGCGGGGCGCAGGCGCATTTCCGTGCGCTGGAATCGCTCTATGCCTCGGCCCCGATCAATGCCCTGTTCCGTTCCCGCCTCGAAATAGTGGCCGAGGGCCGCTCTGCCATTCGTTTCGAGGTGGATGAAAGCCTGCATCACGCCGCCGGCGCTGCGCACGGCACGGTCTATTTCAAGATGCTGGACGATGCCGCCTTCTATGCGGCCAATTCCCTGGTGAGCGACCGCTTCCTGCTGACGACCGGGTTCAACCTGCATTTCACCGCACCCATTCGCAGCGGATCGGTTGTCGCGCACGGTCGCTGGGTAAGCGGCAAGCGCCGTGTGTTCGTGGCCGAAGCCAGCCTCTTGGACGAGCATGGCGAGGAAATCGGCCGCGGAACAGGCACGTTCATGCGCTCGCACATCGCGCTGTCGGGCCTGCCGGGATATGTCGTTGAAGGCTGAATCCCATGGATGACAGGCTTCCCGCACATCTTGAAGTTGGCGGCCTGATCCGCGCGGTGGATGTCGCAGGCGGCTTTGCGACGGTTATTTCAAAGGGTGAACGCGATGCCGGGACAATCCTGGTAATATGTTGCGAAAACGGCACAAACGCGCGTCTCTACGAGCGGATGCCGCAGCTTGACGGCACCAGGAAATGGACTCTCACTAAGTCCCAAGATGCTGAAAACCGACACGAATTTGCCGAATATTGCGATAGGCGCAAGCGGCAGGACAGCGATGTCTGGATCGTCGAGCTGGATATCGCTGATGGTGAACGTTTCATCGGAATTGAGCGCCCTGTTGGTTGACAGTTAACCCGTCGTCGCTATCTGACGCGCGACTTCAAACAGCGTAGGCCATTCGCGCTGCGGTAATCACGCCGCACCGGATCGCGCGCAGACGGGGAGAAAACGGCAGGTACGTTTGAACGGATCGCGAATAATCCGGGTTGCATGAAGGCAGCCTGCGACCGGCGACCTGCGCCAGCTTTCTCACCGCCCTGAGTTACAGGATACATGAACCGCAAGTTCCACCGTGCCGGGGCATTCGCCTCGGTCGCCCTGATGTTTGGAATGCTTCTCGGCACCGCCATGACCGGTGCTGTCGCCCAGGACCAGGCGGAGCCGGAAGGGCTCGAAACGGTCGAAACAGTTTTGCCGACGGTCGAAGAAGCCGCCCTGGAGCCGGTGCGCTTCGTGGCATCTCCCGTCGTCCAGGAAATTCCCGCAGCCAACGAAGAGCTCGATCTTCCCGCTGCTTCCGATGCCGCCTCGCTGCGTGAACTGGTTTCCTCCATGCCCTTCGGCAATGAGCTTTCCGGCGAAATGCGCTGCCTGGCACAGGCCGTCTATTTCGAATCCCGCGGCGAACCGCTGACCGGCCAGCTGGCCGTGGCCCGCGTGGTCATCAACCGCGCTGAATCCTCGCTCTTCCCGGATGATTACTGCTCGGTCGTCACGCAGCGCGCGCAGTTCTCCTTCGTGCGCGGAGGCCGCATTCCGCAGCCCAACACATCGTCAGCCGCCTGGGCGCGCGCCCGTGCGATCGCGCGCATCGCCCACCAGGAACTGTGGGACAGCGAAGCCGGCGAAGCGCTTTATTTCCACGCCACCCACGTGCGCCCGCGCTGGGCCGGCCGGATGGCCACTGTCGCGCAGATCGACAGCCACATCTTCTACAAGTGAGTGATCGCGCGGCGGGCCTGCACTGGCAGGTCCGCCCCCGGTCCTAATCGCGCAGTTCCACCCAGACCGGCGCATGGTCGCTAGCCTTTTCGCGACCGCGATGATCCTTGTCGACGCCAGCCGCCACCAGCCTGTCCGCACAATCGGGTGACAGCAGCATGTGATCGATGCGGAAGCCGTGATCGCGCTGCCATGCGCCAGCCTGGTAATCCCAATAGGTCCACACCCCGCCGCGCGGGTTGAGCGTGCGCAGCGCGTCGGTCCATCCGTCTGCCAGCATGCGCGCATAGGCATCGCGGGATTCCGGCTGCATCAGCGCATCGTCCTGCATGGCCTTCACGGCCCACACGTCATTGTCTTCCGGAATGACGTTGAAATCGCCCAGCACCACGCTCGGTATCTCTGCTGCCAGATGCTCCCGGCAGCGCGCCTGCAACCGCTTCATCCACGCCAGCTTGTAATCGAACTTGGGCCCGGGATGGGGATTGCCGTTGGGCAGGTAGAGGTTGCAGATTCGCACGCCCTTCACCTCGGCTTCGAGGTAGCGGGCCTGCTCGCCCTCACCATCGTTCGGACCATCTATGCCGAGACCGCGATGCATTTCCCTCGGCTCCATGCCGTCAGCAAGGATGGCCACGCCGTTGAAGCTCTTCTGCCCGTGCCAGATGGCGTGATAGCCGATCTTCTCGAACTCCTCGGCCGGGAAACCATCGTCCATCGTCTTGATTTCCTGCAGGCAGGCGACGGTGGGCCGGGTTTCCTCCAGCCATTCGAGCAGGCGCGGCAGGCGCGCCTTGATGCCGTTGATGTTGAATGAAGCTATGCGCACGATCGATCCACCTTCCGGTGGATGACCTTAGATGCCGAAACTGGAACCGCAACCGCAACCGGCGGCTGCCTGCGGGTTCTCCACGCGGAAAGCGGCCCCGCCCAGCGATTCCACGAAATCCACCGTGCTTCCCGCCACCAGGTCCAGGCTGACGGGATCGACCACCAGCTTGACGCCGTCTGTCTCGCTCACCATGTCGTCCGCCTCGGGAGCATCATCGAGGTCGAACTTGTACTGGAAGCCCGAACAGCCTCCGCCTTCCACGGACAGGCGCAGGATTGCAGGCTTGCCCTGCTTGCTGGCGATCAGGCCCACCCTTGCGGCGGCGGCCGGCGACAATGTCAGTTCCTTCGACATGGCGCCAATTTAGTGACGGATAGCGTCCGGCTCAAGACATGGTGATATATTCGCGAAGATGCTCTGCCTCTTCCTCGATCTGGTCGATGCGGAACTTCACGATATCGCCGATCGAGACAAAGCCCAGCAACCTGCCATCCTGCACAACCGGCAAGTGACGGATGCGCCGACGCGTCATCAGGGCGAGGGCTTTCAATGCATCCCGCCCCGGATCGATGGTGATCGCCGGCGCGGTCATCACATCGCCCACTGCACGGTGCAGCGCGGTCTCTCCCTCGCGCGCGACGCAATAGAGCAGGTCCCTTTCCGAAAAGATCCCCACCACGCTGTCACCATCCATCACCGGCAAGGCGCCGATGCGCTTTTCGGCCAGCTTGGCCGCCACGTCGCGAACGCTTTCCGTGCGCGAGCATGTGATGATGTCCTGGTTGCGCCCCTCGATTATGCGAGCAATCGACATTGCCGTTCTCCTCTTCCCGCAGCCGGTTATGCCACGAGCGGACGAGTCTGGGCAAATCCCCCCGACTTTGATCCCCATTGCGTCATCCTGACCGGACGGGCATGAGGCGCGCATGGCCTACAAGTCCCCGCTCGACGATCCGCGCAACGCTGCCTTCGCATGGGCGCGATACAAGCGGCTGATGCGCTTCATGTTCGGCGCGACCGTGGCTGTGGTGGCGATCGCGATGGCACTGCTCTACAAGCAGGTCGGCCTTGTCTCGGTGCATTTCTTCATCGCAACCGGCCTTGGCATCGGCTTTTCCATGTTGCTGATGAGCGCGCTGATGGGACTGGTGTTCCTGTCCAGCGGCACGGGACATGACGAATCGGTCGAGAATTCGCTCGACGAGCTGGACCCCTAGTCCTCTTCGCCAACCCCGCGCAGGAGGAACTCCTCCACCGGCTTGCCGCCGATCAGGTGTTGCTGGATGATCAGTTCCAGCACCTCCGGCGTGCAGGAATGGTACCAGACCTGGTCCGGCCAGACCACGGCGATGGGCCCTGCCGCACAGACCTGGAGGCAATCAGCCTTGGTCCGCTGGACCTTGCCCGGCCCGACAAGGTCGAGCTCCTTCAGACGCGTCTTGAGATAATCCCACGCCGGGCCGCCAACCTTGGGATGGCAGCACTTCGCCTTGGTCGGCAGGGCGCAAAGGAAAATGTGGCGCTCGACCGATTCGCCACCGCTTTCGGCGAGCTTGGTGCCGGCCTTGGCCAGCATGCGGGGAGAAGGTGGCCTGCTCAGCGCTTCTTGCCGGCGATGCGAGCGATCTCCGCCTTCACCATGCGCTCGACGATTTCGGGCAGGTGCGCGTCGAGCCATTGGGCCATCATCGGACGGAGCATCTCGCGTACCAGCCCTTCCAGCGAAGTTTCCCCCGAGCGAACGATCTGCGGCGGGGCGGAAGGTTCCGCCAGCATGGCCAGCGCGGCAAGCGACTGGCGCATGGCATCGGCAGCCTGCGCGTTGGTCAGTGCCTCGCCCTCGTCCCCATCACCAATCTCGGAAGCAATGGCACCAAGGTCGAGCACGTCATCATCGTCATGGGCGGCGGGCTGGGCAATCAGGCCTTCGGTTTCCCGACGGCGCTGTTCGTTGCGTGCGGCCTCGCGGTTATCGCGCGCGATAACCTTCTTCACCGATTCGAGGATTTCCTCAACCGAGGGTTCGCCGTCCCTGCGCATGATTCCTTGAAGCCCCTGCCTTACTGATCGCCATGAACCTCGCCATCCTGCGCCGGGATGTCAACGGTCCTGGTGGAGGAGGCGACGGGATCGGGATCGCTCTGCCAATCGAGCAGGATGGAGCGCGCGCGGTCATAATTGACCACCGGATCATACAGCACGCCCTCATCATCCAGCCCCAGGTCGCGGGCCTCGGCACGGCCCATGGCGGCCAGCAGGCTGAAACCGGCGACATATTCGTTGCGGCGTGCGGTGACGAGCTGCACGCGCGCGGCCAGCAGCTCCTGCTCGGCATTCAGCACGTCGAGGATCTGGCGGTTGCCGATGGAGTTTTCCGCCCGCACGCCCTCAAGGCTCAGCTCCGCCGCGTCCACGGCGGCCTGGGTGGAGGCAATGATGGCGTTGGCGGCACGCCAGCTGGAATAGGCGGCGCGAACCTGGGCAATCACGCTGCGCTCGGTGGCGATGGCCTGTTCCAGCGCGGCAGAGGAATTGGCCTGCGCCTGGCGCCGTTGCGCGGAAACGCGTCCGCCCTGGAAGATCGGCAAGGTCAGGCGCAGCCCGGCCTGTGCGCTGGTATTGACCTGGCTGGCCGCTCCGGTTCCCGGGATCGCACCCAGCGTGCCGAGGAAATTCTGGTAGCCGCCGCTGGCAAAGGCTTCGAGGCGCGGCAAGCGGCCTGCTCCGGCCACCTCGATGTCGAACCCTGCCGCCACGGCGCGTTCGCGTGCGGCGATCAGATCCGGATTGTGTTCCAGCGCGATGTCGACGGCCTCGTCCGGGCTGGCGGGCAGCCCGGGCAGGGGCGGGGGAGCCTCAAGGTCGGTGGGTGCGGAGCCGACAAGCGCAATGTAGTTTTCGCGCGCGGCGGTGAGGTTGGCCTGCGCCGTGCGCAGGTCGCCGCGTGCCAAGGCCAGACGGCTGGCCGATTGTGCCACGTCGGTGCGGGTGAGCTCGCCGATCTCGAACCGGTCGCTGGTCGCCTCGAGATTGACCGCGAGCACATCGACATTGTTGCCCGAAAGGCCGACGATCGCCTCGTTCCGGATAACGTCCATGTAGGCGGCGACCACTTGCGAGAACAGCGCGCTTTCGCTGCCACGCAGGTCTGCCCGGCCGGCTTCGACCCGCGTTTCGGCGGCGCGGATGCCGTTGCGCACGCTGCCGCCGGAATAGATCGGCACGCCAAGGTCGAGATTGGCCGAGAGCGAGCGCTGCGGCGCGATGAAGCTGGCCGAACTCTGCTTGAGGAATTCGGTGAGGTTGGCCGAGCTGCTGAGCGAGGGCAGGCCGCTCGAACGCTGGATCGGAACACTCTCGTCCGTTGCGCGCAGCTGGGCGCGCGCAGCCTCCAGTTGCGGATTGGTCTGGTAGGCTTGCAGCAACGCTTCCTTCAGCGTGTCCGCCTGGGCCGGGCTGGCCAGCAGGCACGCGCTGACAAGCAGCGCCGCTTTCAGGCCGGGCAGGCGCATGGTCAGAAGCTCCAGCCCTTCGGCTTGTCGAAAGCGGAGAGGCGCGGGATGCCGATTTCGGCGAGCGGCAGGAAGGCCACGCCCTTGCCGACCTTGCGACCGGTGGCAATGCTGGTGATACCGTCATGGACAAGACCGGTCACGATGCGTCCGTCATCGGCCAGCCGCTTGGCAAGCGAATCGGGCATTTGCTCGATCGCGCCGTCTATCATGATCAGGTCTGCCTTCCTGCCGCCACGCGATGCTGCCAGCGCTTCCTCGGGCGAAAGGACTTTCAGCGATCCGGCCAGCGGGCGCACGAGTTCCGCCAGGTAGCCGCTGCCACCATCGACCACGATCACGTGGTCATCGGCAGAAGGCCTCGCTTCCTGCAGCAGCTTGCCATGGACCAGCGGCGCAGCCAGGGCCTTGCCATTGCCCAGGGGAATCGCGCGATCCATGTAGGCAACGCCCCTGGCGCTTTCCGGAACGAAGTCCTCCCGCGCCACTTCGCCCATGCGCTTGACCACGAATGGCGCGGTCACGCCGCTGGTGCGCAGCTGGCTGTCGATCATCGCCTTGCGGGCGGTGGCGGTGCTGTCCATGCCGGGGGTATCGATAAGGGTCACAACAACTATACTCTCGTCACTCTTGTCGCAGCGTGCCTTAGGCGTATGAGGGCATCACGCCAAGGGGTTTGCGCCATGCATCGCGTTCCTAACATTGCCGATGCACCCGGCGTGTCAAAAATTGTATCAGCAGGAGAGCTTCTTCGATGAACGACATGACCATCATTCGCGAGGATGACCTGATCGAAAGCGTGGCCGATGCGCTGCAGTACATCTCCTATTACCACCCGATGGATTACATCAAGGCGCTGGGCGAGGCGTATGAGGCGGAGCAGGGTGCCGCGGCCAAGGATGCCATCGCGCAGATCCTGACCAACAGCCGCATGTGCGCCGAAGGCCACCGGCCGATCTGCCAGGACACCGGCATCGTCAATGTCTTCGTCAAGTGGGGTCAGGATTGCCGCCTCGATTCGAAGAGCAGCCTGCAGGAGGTCGTCGATGAGGGCGTGCGCCGCGCCTACAACCACCCGGACAACAAGCTGCGCGCCTCGATCCTGGCTGATCCGGCCTTCACCCGCCGCAACACGCGCGACAATACTCCCTGCGTTCTGAGCGTGGAGATGGTGCCGGGCAACACCGTATCCATCGATGTCGCGGCCAAGGGCGGCGGCAGCGAGAACAAGTCGAAGTTCAAGATGATGAACCCGTCCGACAATATCGTGGACTGGGTATTGGAACAGATCCCCTCGATGGGCGCGGGCTGGTGCCCGCCGGGCATGCTGGGCATCGGCATCGGCGGCACGGCGGAACATTGCATGAAGCTCGCCAAGCAGAGCCTGATGGACCCGATCGACATGGGCCAGCTGAAGGCGCGCGGGGCGCAGAGCGACCTCGAACAGCTGCGGATCGATATCTATGACGCGGTCAACGCACAGGGCGTGGGCGCCCAGGGGCTGGGCGGCCTGTCCACCGTGCTCGACGTGAAGATCCTCGATGCACCGTGCCACGCCGCGGGCAAGCCGGTGGCGATGATTCCCAACTGCGCCGCCACGCGCCATGCGCATTTCACGCTCGACGGTTCCGGCCCCAGCTACATCCCGGCACCCGACCTGGACGAGTGGCCGGACGTGAACTGGACACCCGATGCCGAGGCAAAGAAGGTCGATCTGGACAATCTCACGGCAGAGGAAGTCGCCAGCTGGAAGCACGGGGACCGGCTGCTGCTCAACGGCAGGATGCTGACCGGGCGCGATGCCGCGCACAAGCGCATCCAGGACATGCTGGCCAGGGGCGAGGAACTGCCGGTCAGCTTCAAGGGCCGCGCGATCTATTACGTCGGGCCGGTCGATCCGGTGATGGGGGAGGTGGTCGGCCCGGCTGGCCCGACAACGGCCACCCGCATGGACAAGTTCACCGAGATGATGCTCGACCAGGGCCTGCTCGCCATGATCGGCAAGGCCGAACGCGGGGCGGATGCGGTGGAGGTGATCAGCCGCTTCAAGGTGGCTTACCTGATGGCCACCGGCGGCGCGGCCTACCTCGTCGCGCGGGCGATCAAGGAATCGAAGGTCGTCGCCTTCGAGGACCTGGGCATGGAGGCGATCTACGAATTCACGGTGAAGGACATGCCTGTCACCGTGGCAGTGGATGCCGAGGGCAACAACGTCCACACCCTCGCCCCGCTGCACTGGCGCGAGAAGATCCGCAGGGAAGGGCTGCTGGACGCATGATCGCCTGGCTCCGCCGCCCGGCGGGACGCTGGGCCTTCCGCCTGCTAGCGCTCGCCATCAGCTTTGTGGTGGTGACGCGCGGGCTGGGCATGGCCTTGGATGGCGACGGGCATGCCTTTCTCGTGGCGATGTTTCTGATCGCATGGCTCGGCTTTGCCTATGTTGCCGACGCCTTTCTGGCGGTCGCGCTGAGTTTCGGCCCTGTCCCGGCCCCCGCCCGGGCTCATTATCGGGGCGAAATCCCGCCGCTCTCGCAGGCCAGACAGGCGCAGGTACGCAAACTGCACAAGGCGATGGCGGAGGCGGGCGTGTTTGCGCCCGAAGTGCCCGCTGCCGAACTCGCCTTTGCCTCGCTCGCCGCAAACAAGCAGCGGGTTGACTGGGTCAGCGTGATCGGAGCACTCGGAGAGGCCGACTACTATCACCCCGAATGCGATCCCGCGCGCTGGAGCGCAAATATGGTCTGGGACCATATCCCGGCCGGGTGGGAAAACCCGCCGGAGGGCAAGCTGCTGGCGTATTTGTGGGAAGACGAGGAAATCATTTTTTCGTGGATCGCCGTCAGCAGCCTCGAGGAGCTGGGCAAGGCCGGGGCGAAAGCAACGCCCTGGTACGCCATCGATAAGGATATGCTGCCGATCTTTGCCGAGGCCGGCATTTTTCCGCGATAGGCCTCGTCAAACCTGGCGAATCATCGACCAGCGACCTTGCCGTATCGACGGAAGCTGCCCTTTGGGCTGGCGATTGGTGACGATTCGGCGTTAAACCCGCCTGATGACATCTCAGGACAAGCCTGAAAGCAACGCTCCCGGCAAGGAACGCCCCGCACGCGTGCCGTTCAGCACGGTGCTGGCATCCATTGTCGGCCTGTGGCTGTGCTATTTCCTGCTCACCACCTTGCGGGGCGAGCTGGTGGACCTCGGCTTTGCGCAGGAGGCCTTCTGGCGCCGGGCGCTGGCTTCGGCCGTCGGCATTGTCATCACCATAGGTTTCTGGTGCGTGCTGCGCCTTTTCGATGCCCGCGCCCTGTGGGTGAAGATCGGCGCTGCGCTGCTGCTGTCGCTGCCCGTCGCCGTACTGATCGCGCAAAGCAACCAGATGGTCTTCGCCTCGATGGAGGAACGCGTCTTCACCCGCACGGTTGAACAGCGCGGTTTCCAGGTCCGCCGCAGCGAAAGCGGCGACTTGCTGGTGGATATTCCGGTCAAGAACATCCCCGAGATTACCGGTGTCGAAGGCGAAGGGGGTTTTGCCACGGTGCCGGCCGAGCGCCTGCAAGGCTCGTCCTGGCAGCAGCTTACGGAAGTGGCCTATGGCCGCTACTTCATGCTGCTGGCCTGGTGTGCACTCTACCTCGCATTGCTGACCGGGGAGAAGGCCCGGGCCGCAGAACGCCGCGAACAGCAATTCCGCAGCGCGGCCAAGGCCGCCGAATTGCGCAGCCTGCGCTACCAGGTGAACCCGCACTTCCTGTTCAACACGCTCAATTCGCTCTCCGCGCTCGTGCTGACGGGCAAGACCGAGGCGGCCGAGCGGATGATCCAGACGATCAGCACCTTCTACCGCCGGAGCCTGGCCGACGATCCCACGTCGGACGTGCCGCTGGCAGAGGAAATCCAGCTGCAGAAGCTCTATCTCGATATCGAGGCGGTACGCTTCCCGATGCGGCTGAAGACCGAGTACAGGATTCCGCCCGAGCTTGAGAATTGCCTTGTCCCGGGCATGATCCTGCAGCCGCTGGTGGAGAATTCCGTCAAGCACGCCATCGCCCCCTCGGCGGCACCGGTGACCATCACCTTGTCCGCGCGCGAGGAATACGGGCGGCTGGTGGTGACCGTTTCCGACAACGGCCAGGCGGACAGCGACGAGACGCGCCCGGGATATGGCATCGGCCTTGCCAATGTGCGCGAGCGGCTCGAAGCGCGCTTTGGAGACGAGGCGTCGCTTGTCTCCGGCCCGGTGCCTGGCGGCTATGCCTCGCACCTGCGCTTGCCGATCAGCCGAGGCGAACGCCGCCGGGAGGCCGCCGAATGAGCGGAGGCGCAAGCGAGGAGGTGCTGCGGACGCTGATCGTCGATGACGAGCCGCTGGCGATCGAGCGGATGCAGGTGCTGTGCGCGGAGCTGGACCGGCTTTCCATCGCCGGCACCGCCAATGACGGCAAGTCGGCGCTGCGCCTTGCGGAGAAGCTGAAGCCCGACCTTGTCCTGCTGGACATGACCATGCCGGGCATGGATGGGCTTGCCGTGGCCCGTGAACTGGGCGGGCTGGACAACCCACCTGTCGTGATCTTCGTCACCGCGCACGAGAATTTCGCGGTCGAGGCGTTCGACATCGATGCCGTGGACTATGTGCTGAAGCCGGTGGCCACCGAAAGGCTGGAACGGGCCATCGCCCGCGCGCTTTCCCGCCGCGAAACGGCCGCATCCTCAAGCGATAGCTGGCTCAGCGAATTCTGGGTGCCGCACCGTTCCGAACTGCTGCGGATCGAGGCATCCGAGGTCAGCCGGATCGATGCCGAGCGCGATTACGTGCGCCTGCATGTTGGAGGAACAAGCTACCTCCTGCTGCAGACCATCGCCGGGCTGGAAGCCAAGCTTGACCCGGATACCTTCATCCGCATCCACCGTTCCACCATCCTGCGCAAGGACGTGATCCGCGGCCTGCGCCACGAAGGCCTGGGCGTGTGGTGCGTGGAGCTGGACAATGGCGAGGACCTGCGCATCGGCCGCACGTACCTGCGCAAGGTGAAGGCGATGGCCGGGCGGTGAGCTGGTTCGAAGCCAACAAGGTCTACATGATGCAGTATTCAGGGCTCAGCCGTGACGCCCTGCATATCCATATAGGCATCGCGCTGTACTTCCTGCTTGCCTTCCTGCTGCGCAAGAAGCCAGGAAGCTGGATTCCGGCGCTGGTGGTGCTGGCCTTGTGCCTGCTGGGCGAGGTGTTCGACATCCTGCATGTGTTCCGGCTGGGCCAGCACCAGAAGCCGTTCGAAAACCTGCATGACGTGGCCAACACCATGGCCTGGCCGGTGATCTTCACCCTCTTCGCACGGTGGCGCAATCGCGCCGTTGAAACGGGTGCGGCCGAAACCCGCGATCCCGAAAGCTGAACCAAGAAAAAGGGCGCCCGGTCATGGGCGCCCTTCAGAGAGGACCGGCCGTGGCGGTGTCAGCCACCGCGACGCAAATCCTCGATCACATCGGCAAAGTGCTCTTCGAGCTGGCGCTTCGCATCGCGATAGCACTTGCGCGATTCGCGGCTTGCCATGTTGGAACCGGTGCTGCGTTCACCCATGCCGCACACTTCCTTGGCGGCACCTTCGATCCGGCTGTCCAGTTCCTTGCGACCGTCTTCGCTGGTCAGGTCAAGGTCCTGGTAGCTCACGCCGGTGGTGCGCTGTTCGCGTTCCTGCGCGGCGAGCGCGGGAGTTGCCAGCAAGGCCGCACCGGCCAGTGTCATCGAAATCGTCTTCAACATTGCCCTTCTCCTTCCTCCAATTGCTCCCATCCGGGAGGGGGGTCGCGCCGCAGCCGGTGGGACTGAAAACGACCGCGGCGCAGGACAAGAGATAGGCGGGCAGACCGGGATTCGCGTGCTGACTTCGATTTGCAGCCTCCACGCTTCGACCGGGGATTCCCGGCGCCGATGAAGCGCCAAGCTGGCTCCACGAACTGCATTTGCGCCGGCAGATGACACGCGGCAAAAGGCAAACAATGGGAATCGCGCTGATCTTCATCCTGGGAATCGCCAATTTCGCCTTGCATCGCGCAGTGCTGGACAGCGGCCATGCAATGGTGCGCACCATGCGCGCGAGCAGCAGGCTGTTCGAACCAAGGTTCACGCTGGCGGTCGAATTCGGCGTGTTGCTTCTGGCCATGCTGCTGGTGGCCAATGGGGTGGAGGGTTTCGGCTGGGCCTATGCCGTGTATACCGCGCTCAATGCGCTGACTGCCTGGCTGATCCTGACGCGGCGCATCTGATCTGCTAGCTGACAGGGCGCATGGCCAACCAGACCACAACACTCTTCCACCTCAGCGACATCCACTTCGGGATAGAGGACAATCGCGCGCTCGACTGGGTGCGTGACGAGGTGTTGCGGGTAAGGCCCGATGCCGTGGCGATCACGGGTGACCTCACCATGCGCGCACGCCGCCATGAATTCGCGGCGGCAGAGCGGTGGATCCGCTCGCTTCCCGTTCCCGTCACGATCGAACCCGGCAATCATGACCTGCCCGGCTATCACCTGCCCGTGCGTTACCTGAATCCGCTGGCCCGGTTCGAAGCGTTTCGCGAACTGGTGGAACAACGGCTGGAAGTGGACGGGCTGGCGCTGGTGCCGCTCAACACCAATGTTCCTGCCCAGCCGCGGCTCAACTGGTCGAAGGGTTGGGTGTCGAGGGCGGCGCTGGAGGATTGCCTGGCCCAGATCGATGCCTTGCCTGCCGGCACGAAAGTGCTGGTCACTGCGCACCACCCGCTGCGCGAGGCCGGGACCCATGGCACCGCGCTGACCCGCGGCGGTGGCAATGCGCTGGAGGAACTGGCGAAGCGCAATGTGCTCGCCGTGCTCTCCGGCCATGTCCACGATGCCTTCGATATCATGGAGGATACGCCTGCAGGCCCGGTGCGCATGATCGGCGCGGGCACGCTGTCCCACAGGATCCGTTCCACCCCGCCCGGCTTCAACCAGCTCACCTGGGATGGAGAGACCCTGCGCGTGCAGGTGCGCAACCTGGAAGGCGTGGCGAGCGATGACATGATGATCGATGCCGTGCCCGAAGATGCCAGCCCCCCGCGCGAGGAAGGCGAACCTGTCGCACCTGTCGGCCATGTGCCGCGCACCGATCCGCCGGTGGACTAGCCAGCATCCGGTTTTCTCGGCGATTTGATCGAAATCATCGAGGCGCGCCCTGCGCGCGCGCAAGGCAACGGACATTGTCCAAGATGGAGACCGTCCGATGTCCCGGCTTGCCCTTGCTCTCTACTTCCCGATCGCGACCACCCTGATGGGTGCCGGCATTGCCGCCGTGCTTTCGCTCGACATGGTCGCGCCCTTGCCGATCCTGGCGGCTGTCGGTGCCGGCCTGCTGCTCGGCGTTCCGGCGTCATGGCTGGTGGCCAGGCAGATCCTTCCCAAGGCAGGCGACGCGCAGGAATAGCCCTCCTGCCGCCCTGATCGGGGCCGGGGCGTTCGATATTTGCGCCCAACCGCAAGATCTTGCGGCACCAAATGGCCGTTTGTCCGTTCTGCCGGAATGTCGGCGCGCATCCTTGTTGTCGAAGACGACCTGCTCAACCGCATGTTCTATCATGAGGTACTGGAATCGCGCGGGTACGAGGTGCGCCTGGTAGCCGATGGCGCGCTGGTGCTGGACGAGGTTGCGCGCTTCCGGCCCGACCTGATCACGATGGACATCCAGCTGCCGAATATTTCCGGCCTGCGCCTGATCCGCAAATTGCAGGGCGAGGAGGCTACGCGCGCGATCCCGATCATTGCCATCACCGCCTTTGCGGGCAGGGGCGAGGAGGAAAAGGCGCTTCAGGCAGGCGCGCGCGGCTACCTCGCCAAGCCCGTGACGGTCGGCAGGCTCCTGGGGGCCATGGAAGGGCTGCTCGCAAGCTGAAGGCTGGCTATTGCACCAGGGCCTGGTCGATGAACTGCAGCACTTCGCTGCCTGCTCCGCCCGGCTCCACGAACAGGAATGTCTCCAGGGCGCCTTCGCGCGAATCCGTGAACGTGGCGAGGCTTGCCGGGATGCCGGCACCCACCAGTTGCCGCATGAAGTCTTGTGAAGAGGCAACGGCCTCTTCGTTGTCTTCAAGCGCATAGAGGAAGAACCGCGCGGCATTCGGCGCCGCAAGGTGCCGGACCGGCGAGAAGGGCCGGTATTCCTCCGGTTCGCGCCCATAGGCGCGCCGCAACTGGCCGCGCACGTAATCGCTTCTGGCCATCTCGCGGTCTATGTCGAGCACGGTGCAGTTCACGCAAACCACGCCCCTGATGGCTTCGATCGGAACGTCGCTTGCTGCGAGGAAGGCCTCGTTGGTTCCCAGCAGGGCAGCGTCGTGGCCGCCTGCCAGCACGATCCTGCCCGGGTTTATGCCGAGCTCGGCGCCACGGTCGCGCAGGTATGCGATTGCCCGGGCCTTGTTCTCCATTTCGAACCCGGGCCGCGGCCTGCCGGAATGATAGGATACAATGGCAAGAGAGATGCCGTTCTGGTTGAGGCGGTAGCGCAGCCAATCGTCAGCCGAATATCCAGCGCTGCGGCGATGAAAGCCGAACAGGACGACCAGCGGGGCAGGGTCCGGTCTTTCGGCAGGGTAGAAGTGGATCTCCTGCCAGTATCGACTGCTGTACTTCATCCGTTCGGCCGGTGCGTGCGGTGCAACCATGCGCATGTCGGCCGGCCGCGTCACTTCGCGCAATTGGCGCTCCACCTCCTGCGATGCCTGGGCACGGGCAGCAAGCGGCAGGGCCAGCGTTGCCACCGCGAGCAAGAGGCGAAGCAGGAACATGGCAGGCAGCATAGCCCCGCAAGGCCAAAAGAAAAGGGCGGCCCCACAGGACCGCCCCCTTGTTTCCGGCGATATGTGCCTGGAAAGCTTAGCGCTTCGAGAACTGGAAGCTGCGGCGTGCCTTGGCACGGCCATACTTCTTGCGTTCCACCACGCGGCTGTCGCGGGTGAGGAAGCCTGCTGCCTTCACGGTCGAACGCAGCGCCGGTTCGTACTTGGCGAGAGCCTGGCTGATGCCGTGCTTCACGGCGCCTGCCTGGCCGGAAAGGCCGCCGCCCTTCACGGTGGCGACAACGTCATACTGGCCTTCGCGATCGGAGATGGCGAAGGGCTGGTTGATGACGAGGCGCAGCGTGGGACGTGCGAAATACACTTCCTGGTCCCTGCCGTTCACGGTGACCTTGCCGGTACCGGGCTTGAGCCATACGCGAGCCACGGCATCCTTGCGGCGACCGGTGGCATAGGCGCGGCCCTGTGCGTCCAGTTCCTGCTCGCGCAGGGGTGCGGCGGGCGTTGCGGGTGCGGCTTCACCAGCGGCGGGTGCGTCGCCAGCGATATCCTTCAGGTCCGACAGGTCGGACACGGTGTTGTTTTCATCAGCCATCACGAAGCAGCCTTGTTCTTGCGGTTCATCGAGGCAACGTCGAGCACTTCGGGCTTCTGGCCTTCATGCGGGTGCTCGGTGCCGTTGTAGAGGTGCAGGTTCTTCATCTGCGCGCGGCCCAGCGGGCCGGTGGGGATCATGCGTTCCACGGCCTTTTCCAGGACGCGTTCCGGGAAGCGGCTGTCCAGGACCTTGCCGGCAGTGATGCCCTTGATGCCGCCCGGGTGGCCGGTGTGCTTGTAATAGGTCTTCTGGCCAAGCTTGTTGCCGGTGAACTTCACCTTGTCGGCATTGAGGATGATCACGTGATCACCGCAATCGACATGCGGGGTGAAGCTCGGCTTGTGCTTGCCGCGCAGGAGGTTGGCAACGATCGTGGCGAGACGGCCGACGATGAGGCCTTCGGCATCGATGATGTGCCACTTCTTTTCGACCTCGGCCGGCTTGATCGACCGGGTCTGCTTGCTGAGCGCCTTCATGGCTGTATTCCCTAGTAATGCGATAATTCGACGCTTGCGCATGCGGAATCACGCCGACACGCTTGCGAAGGCGCGCCATTTGCGTCGGAAGCGTGTGCAAGTCAAGCATTCATGCGGGTTTGCGGAGAGGTAAAATAATACCGCAATGCAGAGATAGGTGCCACATCTTGGCACATCGAATGCGCTTCAGGCTGCAAACAGCTCCCAGGCTTCGCGATTGCGGCGCTCCTCGCCACCCAGGCTGGTGGTCACGATCCGTTGCGCCTGTCGCATAAGCCGGGTCTGCGGATCGCGGCTCGCCTCGAAACGGGTCGTCACTTCGCCCTCGTCGCCCCAGGGCAAGGCAATGGCGCGGCTGTCCACCCGCGTTTCCTCGCCCGGTGCGAACAGGTCGTGCGGCAGGATGGCCAGCATCCGGCTGGTGGCGTTGTGCAGCGCCTCGATCAGAATGCCCACTTCCTGCCCGCTGTTGACGAACTGGCTGCGGACCTCCTCCAGCGCCAGCGCAACCTGCTCGTCCGCCGTGCGCGCGGGCCAGTTGGTGATCCGCCCGGCTGCATCCAGCTGTAGCGGGAAAATGCCCCGCTCCAAGCGCTGACCTTCAAGCTCGGCATAGCGCGCCAGATTGTCCGGCGCACCGACGCTGACCGCCACCTGCCTGCCGGACAATACGTACCCGCCTTCAGGAGCGGGTGCGAAGTGTATTTCGAAATCGCGAGTCACGACAAACCGGGACGTGCCGCCGGGCAACCCGCGTTCAAGCCTGCGCCGATAGATCATGGCGCAATCAGGCGGGTCGATCGATTCGCCGGCTGCCGGCGTAACGCGCGCATGCAGCACTCGGGATGACAGCAACGGCAGAAGCGCGGCGCCCAGCGCCAACTTCAGGCTCTCGCGTCTGTCAGTCCTGCTCACCGGCCAAGCCCCCTGTTTCAAGGCCTTCCAGCCAGTCTGCCGTGGCTGCGGGGAAGGCGCATGCGTCCCACTGCATGATCGCAGGGGTTTGATAGGAATGCAATTGGGCAAGCCGCGCAGTCATTTCGGCCACGCGCGACTGGTGCGTCTTGAACAGGACGCCAACCTCTTGCCCCTCGCCATTCTCGCCATTCCAGCGGTAGAGCGAGATCATCCCGGGAATGATGTTGGCGCAGGCCACCAGCCCTTCGTCCAGCAGGCTGGTGCTGACGCTGCGCGCCTCGGCCACGTCAGGAAACGGGCACCAGACCAGCGCGGCTCCTGCCGTCATGACCTGGCCTGGCCAAGCCGATGCGCCCCCCAGGCGCAAGCTGCCACGAGCAGCGCGCCTACGACCTGGTGGGCCACCGCCAGCCACAGATCGACCCCGGTCATCACGGTGGCGATACCCAGGATGATCTGGATGCCGAATGCCGAATGGATATACACCGACGCGGGGCGATCTCCCGCCGCGCGGATCCGGCGCGCTATCACGACCAGCGCGGCCACCGCGACCCAGGCCCACCATCGATGCAGCCAGTGGAGCAGGAAAGGATCATGCCCCAGGGTCCACCAGAAGCCGCGCGACCAGCCGATCTCGGGAAAGAAGCGGTCCTGCATCAGCGGCCAGGTGTTCGAAGCCAGGCCTGCATTGAGCCCGGCCACCCAGGCGCCCAGCAGCAACTGGATGAAGAGGATGAACAGCGTCAGGGCCGCAAGGCCTGTCAGGCGCGCAGGGCGCGCGGCCGGATCGTGGTGCAGCACCAAGAGGTCCCGCGCAGTCCAGACCAGCCCCCCCAGCGTGAACAAGGCAGTGAGCAGGTGGATCGACAGCCAGAAGTGCGAGACATCGGTCATCTCGGTGTTGAGGCCGGAGCGGACCATGAACCACCCGAACGCACCTTGCAGCCCGCCCAGCGCCAGCAGGGCCAGCAGTCGCGGCTTGTAGCCGGTCGGGATCGCGCCCTTGATCCAGAACCAGGCCAGGGGAAGGGCAAAGGCGATGCCGATGATCCGGCCGATCAGGCGGTGGAACCACTCCCAGAAATAGATGAACTTGTAATCGGCAAGCGTCATGCCTTGCGGGCCGGCCACTTGCTGGAATTCGCCGATCTGCTGGTAGGCTGCGAACTCCGCCTGCCATTGCTCTTCGGAAAGAGGTGGCAGGGTGCCGGTCACCGGCTTCCACTCGGTAATCGACAAGCCGCTTTCGGTCAGGCGGGTGATGCCGCCCACCGCAACGATCAGGGTGACGAGTCCGGCAACAACCAACAGCCAGCGCGCCAATGCCAGGGGCCGGCCAAGGGCGGGCGGAGCGGAAGTTGCGGTGTTTTCATCGGTCAGGGAAGCCATGCGCGCCGATTTGCGCCTGTCATCGATGAATCGCAAGACCGCTTTTGGCCCAGCGCGCTCCGCGAAAACCGGTTGCGCAATGTTACAGCATTACATACATGGAGCGCATGGGTTCGATCCTTGCAAGGATTCGCGGCCAGATGGACCGCGTCGGCGTGCTGTTGTCATGCCTGTGCCTGGTGCATTGTGTCCTCGGACTGGTGCTGGTTGCCGGCCTGGGCGTGGGGGCGACCTTCCTGCTCGATCCGGCAATTCACAAGGTCGGCCTGCTGCTTGCCATGATCGTTGCTGGCGTAGCCATCGGCCTCGGGGCCATTCGCCACCGTCGCAGCGCACCCTTCGTGGTGGCGATGACCGGCCTGTCCTTCATGGGCGGCGCGGTTGCCGTGGGCCACGGGGCAGAGGAGGCCGTGCTGACCATCATCGGCGTAATTCTTGTCGCGATCGGCCACATCCTCAACTTGCGCAAGCCCGCGTAAACGCTATCTCCTCGCCTGTCATGAGCGAGAGCATTTCCATCACCGTCAACGGCGAGCCGCGTCGCAGCACCGCCAGCACCATTGCGGGTCTCGTGCGCGAACTGGGACTCAAGCCGGAAAAGGTCGCCGTTGAGCACAATGGCGAGATTGCGCCGCGTTCCACGCTGGAGAATGTCCCGCTCAACGAAGGCGACGTGCTGGAAATCGTCCATTTCGTGGGTGGAGGCTGAGGCCATGCCCGATTGGCGGCCTTGCCACTGCGCTGCTGGGCGGATACCGAGCGCGACATGACCGAGATGCCGACGATTTCACCCGATTCCGCAAATGATGACAGCTGGGAGGTCGCGGGCCGCCGCTTCACCTCGCGCCTGATCGTGGGAACGGGCAAGTACAAGGACTTCGAACAGAACGCAGCGGCGGTGGAGGCATCGGGCGCGGAAATCGTCACCGTGGCGGTGCGCCGGGTCAACATCTCCGACCCGAACCAGCCCGTGCTGATGGACTACATCGATCCCAAGAAGATCACCTACCTGCCCAATACTGCCGGTTGCTTCACTGCTGACGATGCGATCCGCACCTTGCGCCTCGCGCGCGAGGCCGGCGGCTGGGACCTGGTGAAGCTGGAAGTGCTGGGCGAAGCGCGTACGCTCTATCCCGACATGCGCGAAACCCTCAAGGCGACCGAGGTGCTGGCGAACGAAGGTTTCAAGCCGATGGTCTATTGCGTGGATGACCCGATTGCCGCCAAGCAGCTGGAAGAGGCAGGCGCGGTGGCCATCATGCCGCTGGGCGCGCCGATCGGCTCCGGCCTTGGCATCCAGAACAAGGTAACGATCCGCCTGATCGTGGAAGGCGCGAGCGTCCCCGTGCTGGTCGATGCCGGCGTCGGCACTGCGTCCGAAGCTGCACAGGCGATGGAACTGGGTTGCGACGGCGTGCTGATGAACACCGCCATTGCCGAAGCAAAGGACCCGATCCGGATGGCCCGCGCCATGAAGCATGCGGTGCTTGCCGGACGCGATGCCTATCTTGCCGGTCGCATGCAGCAGCGCAAGTATGCCGACCCCAGCTCGCCCTTGGCAGGGTTGATCTAGGCTTAACCGGCAGGCGGTCTCTCCAGGCTTGCCCGCAACGATATCTTAACCATGATTGGCGCAACCTGCCCTCATTGCACGAGGACAGACGCCTCATGGGCAGCACCAGGACGACATCGCTGAGCATTTCCGAGATGCGCGAGTTTGCCAGCTTCACGGCTGGCGAGCAGGCTTTCATAACGCGCAGCCTAGATGTGTTCATGGGCCGGGGTGATGCCTTCAAGGCCTGGGGCGAGAAGACCGGCGAGTGAGCCCGCATCCGCGCGCAGTATATCGCCTATCGCGAGTTGCGCGGCCTTGCCGGCGACTTGCCTTGCACTACCACCATGGATGGCCTTGCGAGCTTCATCGGGTCACTTATCCGCATTGCCGCACAAGACCTCGCGCTGGAGCAGATCGAGAGCTTCTCCGCCTTCCGCTTCCTCTACGAACGCATGCTGGGCGCGGCTTCGCGGCCGTTCCTTCCGGCAGCCTTCGTCGGTGCGGCAGCCTTGCCGCAGATCCGCCCGGAACAGCGCAAGCTGTTGCTGCAGAGCCTGAGCGAAGCGGCAGCGACTGCGCCGGGCTGGTCCGCAAGCGAACCGGCCTTCTTTCCCGAGAGGATCGAAGACGAAGCGGCCTGAGCGGCCCGCTCAGCTTCAATACAGTGCGTCCAGCCGTTCCTGGTACATGGCGCGGATAAAGGGCCGACGGATCTTCAACGTGGGTGTCATCTGGTCATTCTCGACCGTGAACGGACCGTCCGCGATGATGAACTTGCGCACCTTTTCCAGCACCGAAAGGTCCGTGTTGGTGCGGTCCACCGCAGCCTTGATCGCCTTGTGGAACTCCGGCAGCGCATGGAGGGCGGCGGTATCGAGGCCGGCATGGCCGTTCTCGCGTGCCCACTGCTTTTCCCATTCCGCATCAGGCACGATCAGGCCGACCATGTAGGGCCGCTTGTCCCCGCTGACCATCGCCTGCGCGATCTCGGGTTGCAGGGTGAGCATGCCTTCCAGCTTCTGCGGGGCAATGTTGTCGCCCTTGTCGTTGACGATGATGTCCTTCTTGCGGTCGGTGATCACGATCCGTCCGCCTTCGTCGAAATGGCCGATATCGCCGGTATGCAGCCAGCCGTCCTCCTGCAGGGCGGCCTTGGTGGCTTCGGGGTTCTGCCAATAACCCTTCATCACGCATTCGCCGCGGACCAGGATTTCGCCATCCTCGGCGATCTTCACTTCAACCCCGGACAGCGGCGGGCCGACGGTGTTCAGGCGGATGCCTGCGGAAGGATAGTTGCACGCCACCACCGGCGCGGTTTCCGTCTGGCCATAGCCCTGCAGCATCACGAGGCCCATCGCCTGGAAAAAGCCGCCCACTTCGGGATTGAGCGGGGCGCCGCCTGACACCAGCGCCTTTACCCGCCCGCCGAACGTCTTGCGGATCTTGGGCCGCAAGGTGGCATTCAGCAGCCAGCCGACGGGAATGTCCTGCAGCGATTTCTTGCCTGCGATCTGCCGCTCGCCCAGCGCCATCGCCTTGTCGAGCAGGAAGGTGGCGGCACCCCCCTGCTTCTCGACGGCCTTCATGATCTTTCCGCGCAGCAGTTCGAACATGCGGGGCACCACGATCATGAAGGTGGGCTGCGCCTCCTCGAGGTTGGAGGACAGCTTGTCGAGTCCCTCGGCAAACCAGATATCCGCGCCCATCCCGGCGGGCAGGTAGATGCCGGCAGTATGCTCCAGCGCATGGCTCATCGGCAGGAAGGACAGGAAGCGCTCCTCCTCCCAGCCGAAATCGTTTGCCAGCAATTCGCCGGCGGCGAGGCAATTGTGCAGGATGGCACCGTGGTGCAGCATCACGCCGCGGGGGCTACCGCTGGTGCCGCTGGTGTAGATGATGCAGGCGATGTCGTCGCGGGTGAAGCCGGCGATGCGCGCTTCCACAGCTGCCCGGGCGGCCCCCGCCTCGCCCGACACCAATTCCTTCCACTGGTGGATGGTGAATTGCCCGGACTGGGCATTGGACACGCCGTCGATGGCGATCACGTGTTCGGCATGGCCTGCGCGCCACATGGCGGCAAACAGCGTCTGCGCAAGCTTGGAATTGGAGACGATCACGGCGCGTGCGCCGCTGTCATCCAGTATATGGCAGTGGTCGCCTTCGGTATTGGTGGTGTAGGCCGGTGTGGTGATGCAGCCTGCCGCCATGATGGCCAGGTCTGCAATGACCCATTCGGGCCGGTTTTCGGAAACCAGCATCACCCGGTCGCCGGGATTGAGGCCCATCGCCACCAGCCGGTCTGCCAGCACGCAGACTTGCCGCGCCGCTTCGGCATAGCTGATCGGTTTCCACTGCCCGTCGACCTTGGCGGTCAGGAACGGCTTGTCGCCTTGCTCGTCCGCCCGCTGGAGGAAGAGCCCGACCAGGCTTTGCGCGTTCTCGATATCCTGCAGTTCCACCGACTTCGCACTCCCATGCATCGCGCCGGTTCGTATCCGGCTGTTATGGTTTCAGGGCTTACGATGTCCGCTTGGTCCGGGCAAGCCGTGGAAGGAGGCAAAGGGCCGGGGACGGCCTATTGGGCATCAATGTCCTGCGATGAAAGGCCTTCGGAAAAGCCGGCTTCAACCGATGCTTCGCTACCTGCGGCGGCGGGAATGCGGACAAGCTCCTCGAGGCGCGGATCGTACAGCGCCTGCCAGCCGTGCTCTCCGCGCAAGGCCCCGGTGGTGCGCAGCAACTGGCCGAAAGGGATGACGCGATCGTGGCCCAGCGCGGCAAGCTCGGCTCCAAGCCCTTCCATCCACGTTCCCTCTTCCACCAGGACCGCGCCCTGCCCGACGGCCATCACGAAGGGGAGGCCCAGCGCTTCTTCCAGCGGCAGGCCGAAATCGATCACGGCCACGATGGCGCGCGCGGTCTGCACCGGGATCAGCCCGCCGCCCGCCGCGCCGACGGCGAATAACGGCTTCCCTTGCGGATCATAGACGACGGTCGGCGACATGGAGCTGACCGGTCGCTTGCCGCCTTCGACGCGGTTGGCCACGGGTTGACCATCGCTGGTTGGCGCGAAGGAGAAATCGGTCAGCTCGTTGTTGAGGTAGAAGCCGCGATAGACGAGGCCCGATCCGAAAGCCCCCTCGACCGTGGCGGTATAGCTCACCATCGTGCCATCACCTGCCACCGCCACGAAATGCGTGGTCCCGCTTTCGGGCCAGCGCTGCGGCTGGCCCAGCGCAAGCGGGGCGCCTGCAGGCTGGCCGGGCGATGCCGTTGCCATGCTGCCTGCCGGATCGATCAAGGCGCTGCGGCGGGCAAGATAGGCCGGATCAAGCATGCCGGTGACTGGCACATCGATGAATTCCGGGTCACCGACAAAGTAATCACGGTCCGCATAGGCGAGGCGCTGCGATTCCACGAACAGGTGCCAGGTCACCGGGTTGCGCAGCCCCAGTGCGGCAAGGTCGAAGCGTTCGAGCTGGCCCAGTGTCATCAGCACGGCAAGTCCGCCGGACGAGGGCGGCCCCATCGTGCACACCTTGTGCAGGCGGTAAAGGATGCACAGCGGATCGCGGGCCGGGGCGGTATAGGCGGCGAGGTCAGCGGCCGTCATCACCGTGTCGGAGGGCGTATCCTGCGCCACGGCTTCGGCCAGCCCTTCGGCGAATTCCCCCGTGTAGAATGCCTGCGGCCCTTCGCGGGCGATCATCTCCAGCGTATCTGCCAGTTCGGGAAGGCGGATGATCTCGCCTGCGGCAGGGGCCTCTCCGTCGGGCCGGTAGAACATCGCCCGGCCTTCCTCGAAGCGCCCGGCGCGCGTGGGGTATGCGGCAAGCGATCCGGACAGGCGCGGCGTAATGGGAAAGCCCTCTCGCGCCAGGGCAATCGCGGGGGTGAAGAGCTCCGCCCAGGCAAGGCGCCCGTGGCGGGCATGGGCTTCGGCGGCCAGCGCAACCGCGGCAGGAACGCCGGTGCTCAGACCGCTGAGCATCGCCTCGCGCCGGTCGCGCGGCTGGCCTGCCGGATCGAGGAACCAGTTCCCGTTCGCCGCCGCTGGTGCCGCCTCGCGCCCGTCGAATGTCTCGACCGTGCCATCAGGCGCACCGCGAACCAGGAAACCGCCGCCGCCAAGGCCGGAGCTTTGCGGTTCGACCACGGCCAGCGCCAGCATCATGGCAATCGCCGCGTCGGTCGCGCTGCCGCCGCGGCGCATGATCTCTTCACCGATGGGGCCGATGCGCGGGTCATTGCCTGCAGCGACACCTCCGGCAACCGCCGCCGACTGTTCGACAACGGCCGGCTGGGCCTGTGATGCTGCCGCGCATCCGGCGAGGGCAAGCGGTGCGGCAAGCAGGATCGGGATGAGGCGCAGTGCCCGGGCAAGCCTACTCACTGCCGACAGCCTCGGCGATGGAGGAGAAACCGTCGCGCTTCATCAGCCGTTCGAGGCCGCGCGTGATGTCCCTTGCTATGCCCGGGCCGCGATAGACGATGGCGGAATAGAGCTGCACCAGGCTGGCCCCGGCGCGGATTCGCGCCCAGGCATCCTCTGCCGTGGCGATGCCCCCCACGCCGACCAGCGGCAATTGCCCGCCTGTTGCCTTGCGGAAGTCGCGCAGCCGCTCCAGCGCCAGGCCTTTCAGAGGCGCACCGGACAGGCCGCCGGCCTCGTTCGCCCCGTACGATTTCAGGGCAGGCCGGGAAATCGTGGTGTTGGAGACGATCAGCGCGCCCAGCTTCTTGTCCAGCGCGATGCGGGCAATGGCCTCGACATCGGCGGGTTCAAGGTCGGGCGCCACCTTCAGGAACACCGGGGGGCGATGCCCGCCTGACTGCGCGCAGGCATATTCACGCGCTTCCAGCACCCCGTCGAGCAGGCCGGTCAGCGCGCCTTCATCCTGCAGCGCCCGCAAGCCGGGGGTGTTCGGGCTGGAGATGTTGACCGCCAGGTAATCGGCCAGCGGGGCCATCAGTGAAGTCATGTGCGCATAATCGGCGATCCGGTCTGCCGAATCCTTGTTGGCGCCGATGTTGATGCCCACGATGCCGCCGCGCCAGCGCCGTCGTGCCAGCCTTGCCGCGGCTTCCTTGCCCCCGCGGTTGTTGAAGCCCATGCGGTTGATCACCGCCTCGTCCTCGGCCAGCCGGAACAGCCGCGGCCTGGGGTTGCCCGGCTGCGGCAGCGGCGTGATCGAACCCACCTCGGCAAAGCCGAAGCCCAGCTTCAGCAGTGCGTCGGGGACTTCTCCATCCTTGTCGTAGCCTGCGGCCATGCCCAGCGGATTGGGAAAGGTCAGGCCGGCTACCTTGACTGCCAGCGGTCCTGCATCCGGGTGCCTGTGCGGCTTGGGCAACAGCTTGAGAGCCTTGATCGAAAGGCCATGCGCGGTTTCTGCATCGAGCCGGAAAATTGCCGGGCGGATCAGGCGATAGAGCATGGCGTGCCTATGGCAGGACGCGTGACGCAAGTCGATTCCATGCGGCACTTTGCTCCACCGGCTTGAAAGGCGTCGACAAAACTTCCGGATGGACAATTTTCGGGCCCATGTTGTCGTTTCCTTACAAATGAAAAGCGGACGAATCGGCTAGACCACGCGACGCGACCCGAAGGGCTCGACGCGTATACGCGACGGGTTCTCGACTTTGAGGGCGGTTCCCGCATGTCGGGGCCGCCCCTTTTTCTTCCTGCAATTGCTAACGACTCGCAACAAGCGGTTTGCCGTTGAAAGCGGCGATTCGCGCTCCTAGGTTAAATCGGAACGAATCACTCCGATTAACCGCGAGGAGCAGCAATGCGCCTTTCCAGCATGGCCGATTACGCCGTCGTCACGATGTGCGCCGCCGCGCGCCATTGCGGCCTGATGGGCGTTTTGGGGGCGCGCGTTTCCGCCAATGACCTGGCGCAGGAAACCGGCCTTCCGCTGCCCACGGTGCAGAAGCTTGTCAGCACGCTGTCCAAGGGCGGTTTGTTGAAGAGCACGCGCGGCGCGGGCGGCGGTATCCAGCTGGCGCGGCCCGCTGCGGCGATCAGCCTTGCGGATATCGTGGAGGCGGTGGAAGGCCCGATCGCGCTCACCGCCTGCGTCGAGGACGGGCGGCACGATTGCGCTCTTGAGAAGAATTGCAGCGTGCGCCCGCACTGGGGGTTGGTGAACGCCACCCTGCGAAGCGCGCTGGACGAGGTCAAGCTGACCCAGCTTGCCCGCACACAAATTCAGGAAGTGGCACAAGAATTGTCATGACAGAACAGACCAACTTGAAGCCCGACGGCATCGAAGAGATCCAGGACAAGGACGCTCGCGAAGCTGCCCGCAAGGCGGCCGAATACGAATTCGGCTGGTCGAGCGACATCGAGCAGGAATTCGCGCCCAAGGGGCTCGACGAGGATACGGTCCGCTTCATTTCGGCCAAGAAGAAGGAGCCGGAATGGATGCTCGAATGGCGCCTCAAGGCCTTCCGCCTGTGGCAGACCATGGAAGAGCCGGACTGGGCCAAGCTCGGCTATCCCGAAATCGATTACCAGGATGCCTATTACTACGCCGAGCCGAAAAAGAAGGCCGAGCTGGAATCGC
Source organism: Alphaproteobacteria bacterium (assembly GCA_030424845.1). Taxonomy (GTDB): domain Bacteria; phylum Pseudomonadota; class Alphaproteobacteria; order Sphingomonadales; family Sphingomonadaceae; genus Alteraurantiacibacter. The sequence continues at coordinate 447,802 of JAUHWC010000002.1, forward strand.
TCGATGAACTCGATCCCGAGATCAAGTCCGTCTACGACAAGCTGGGCATTCCGCTGGCGGAGCAGGAAGTGCTCGCCGGGGTGAAGGGCGCGCGCAAGGTTGCGGTGGATGCCGTGTTCGACAGCGTCTCGGTCGCCACCACTTTCCGCAAGGAGCTGGAAAGCGCAGGCGTGATCTTCCGCTCCATCAGCGAAGCGATCCGCGAATATCCGGAGCTGGTGAAGAAGTGGCTCGGCAAGGTCGTGCCGCAGCATGACAACTACTTTGCCGCATTGAACTGCGCGGTCTTTTCGGATGGCACCTTCGTCTACATCCCCGAAGGCGTGCGCTGCCCGATGGAGCTTTCCACCTATTTCCGCATCAATGCGGAGAACACCGGCCAGTTCGAACGCACGCTGATCGTTGCCGAAAAGGGCAGCTACGTCAGCTACCTTGAAGGCTGCACCGCGCCGATGCGCGATGAAAACCAGCTGCACGCTGCCGTGGTGGAACTCGTCGCCATGGAAGATGCGGAGATCAAGTACTCCACAGTGCAGAACTGGTATCCCGGCGATGCCGAAGGCAAGGGCGGCATCTACAACTTCGTGACCAAGCGCGGGCTGTGCCAGGGCGCTCGCAGCAAGATCAGCTGGACGCAGGTGGAAACCGGCTCTGCCGTGACGTGGAAGTACCCATCCTGCGTGCTGAACGGTGAAGACAGCGTGGGCGAGTTCTACTCCGTCGCCGTCACCAACAATTACCAGCAGGCCGATACCGGCACGAAGATGATCCACAACGGCAAGGGCAGCCGTTCGACGATCATCTCCAAGGGCATTTCGGCAGGCAAGAGCAACAACACCTATCGCGGCCTCGTCCGCGTGGGGCCGAATGCAGACAATGTCCGCAATTTCACCCAGTGCGACAGCCTGCTCCTCGGCAGCACCTGCGGCGCGCATACCGTGCCCTATATCGAGGTGAAGAACCCGACCGCGCAGATCGAACATGAGGCGACCACCAGCAAGATCAGCGACGACCAGCTGTTCTACGCCATGCAGCGCGGCCTTGGTGAAGAAGAGGCCGTGGCGCTGATCGTCAACGGCTTCGCCAAGGAAGTGCTGAAAGAACTGCCGATGGAATTTGCCGTGGAAGCGCAGAAGCTGCTGGCGATCTCGCTTGAGGGGAGTGTGGGGTGATGCTGACAACTGGCACAGCGATCGGAATCGCAGTTGCGCTATGGTTCGCAACCGGCTGGTACTTGAATGAGCGGCTCAAGGCCGTTCACGCGAAACTGGACCGAGTTCTCGACGCATTTCATGGGCTTCGCGAATACTTATACGAGATTGATCCGCAATTTGATGAGGAGAGAGAGCTCCTCGACGGACTATACTCCGACGATCCTCCGCACGTTATGGACGGAATGCACCACATGAACCTTCAGAGAGCTAAGGCCGCCGATGGCTATCGCACTCTCAAATCAACTTTCTTCGACGGCGGTTATCGGTCGTCAAGAAACGGAATTCGTTCCAAATGACTGACCGCAAGAAACTCGAACTCCGCGCGCCTACCGAAGACGCCGAAGCTCCCGCGCTCAAGAAGAAGGGCCGCGGGTGGGAAATTTCCGAGGCGCGGCTTGACGTGCTGCATGAGCAGGCGCGCGAGTTGCGGCGGCATTCGTCCGAAGCGCACAAGGCGCTGGCGGCGAAGTTCTCTGCTGCCGACATGGAGCCTTACACTTTCAAGCGCCACGCCGTGGTCGGCAGCGCGATTGTCGACTTCAATTGCCACAAGCTCGGCATGGCCATCGTGATCGACGAGGAAGGTCAGAACGAAACGCTGGCGAAGCGGCGGGACAAGAGCCTCGAGGCCGTCGGCATCCGCGTGATGCGAATTGCCGCCTCCGACATCCTCGAGAATATCGATGATGTGCTCAAACGCATTACCGCCGGCATGCGGATGCGCATTGCCGACAAGAAGCAGGCGCGTGCAGCGCATGGCAAGCAGATGCGCGAAGGGCGCGTCCGCAGGGAAGGACAGGTCCGATGAAGAAGTACCTCGCAATCGTCGCCATCCCGCTGGCGCTTGCCGCATGCGGTGAGGAAGCTGCCGATCCCGCACTGGCGCTGGCCGATTGCCGGGCCGAAGTGGAGGCCATCGAGGCCGAGCGTGAAGCCTATGTGGCCGAGAACATGGGCGATTCGGGTGAAATGCCCACCGATCTCGGCAGCGGGCAGGTCTCGCTGGAAGAGCTGGACCGCTTCGCCGAGATGCAGACCCGCCTCCAGGAATTCGAAAACCGCCTCGCGGTGCAGCAGGCAAGCTGTGACGCGCTGGCGGGTGGACAGGAATGACAATGCTGAAAATCGAAAACCTCCATGCCGAAGTCACCAGTGACTCCGGGGCAAAGAAGATCCTCAAGGGCCTCACCCTCGAAGTGGGCGCGGGCGAAGTGCACGCGATCATGGGCCCCAACGGCGCCGGCAAGTCCACGCTTGCCTATGTGCTGGGCGGCCGCCCGGGTTATGAAGTGACGGAAGGCTCCGTCACCTTCATGGGCGAGGACCTGCTGGCGATGGACCCGCACGAACGCGCTGCTTCCGGCATGTTCCTGGGTTTCCAGTATCCGGTCGAAATTCCCGGCGTGTCCAACGTGCAGTTCCTGCGCGAGGCCTTGAATTCCCAGCGTCGCACGCGCGGGGAAGAGCCGCTTTCGGGTGGCGAGTTCCTGAAGCTGGCGAAGGAAAAGGCCGGGCTGCTCAAGCTCGACATGGAGATGCTCAAGCGCTTCGTGAATGTCGGCTTTTCGGGCGGCGAGAAGAAGCGCGCGGAGATGGTCCACATGGGCATCCTCGACCCGAAGCTCGCCGTGCTCGACGAGACGGACAGCGGCCTCGATATCGATGCGCTGAAGATCGTGGGCCAGGGCATCAACACCATCATGCGCTCGCCCGACAAGGGCGTGCTGCTGATCACCCATTACCAGCGCCTGCTCGATTACGTGAAGCCGGACCATGTCCATGTGCTGGCCGATGGCCGCATCGTGAAGAGCGGCGGGCCGGAACTGGCCCTGCAGCTGGAAAACGAAGGTTACGAGGCCGTCGCGGCATGAGCGCACTTCCCACCATCAAGGACGAGGAATGGCGCTACGCCGATTTCGACGTGGTCGGGCAGTTCGCGCCCGAGACGATCGACAACTGGCAAGAGATCGCCGTGCCGGCCGGCGAGACCATGCGCGAATGCATGGTGATCGACGGCAGCGATCCCTTCATGCGCCGCATCCGCATCAGCGTGGGCGCTGGAGGCCGGGCAGAGCTGTTCGCCGTCAATGCCTGCGCCGATTACGCGCGGCTGGAAGTGCAGGTCACGCTGGCTGAAGGCGCGCATTTCGAGTTCGGTGGGGTCACCATCGGCGGCGGCGATGCCGTGCGCGAATTCGTGACCCGTACCTGCCATGGCGCGCCCGATGCCACCTCCAACCAGGTCGTGCGCGCCGTCCACTGGGGGCAGGCGACGGGCAATTTCCTTGGCCGGATCGATGTCGGCCGCGACGGCCAGCGCACCGATGCCGCTCAGGATTTCAAGGGCCTGCTGCTGGAAAAGGGCGCTTCGGCCAATGCCAAGCCGGAACTGGAAATCTATGCGGACGATGTGAAGTGCGCCCACGGTGCCGCTATCGGCCAGATGGACGAGATGGCGCGCTTCTACATGGCCAGCCGCGGCCTTGCGCCCGATGTGGCGCGCCGCCTGTTGATCCGTGCCTTCATCGCCGATGCCTTCGCCGCGCTGGAGGACGAGGGCGAGGCCGAGCGCATGTTCGCCGCTGCGCTCGATGTGCTGGAGGATGCGGAACGGTGAAGCCTGTGCGCCTCATCCTCGGCCTGGTTGCCGCTGCGCCGCTGGCAGCCTGCGCGAGCGGGTTCGACAGCACGGTGGTGCCTGCCGCCAGCTACATTCCGCTGCAGCCCCCTGCGCAGGGCTTCGCCGGGCCTGACGAGGTGGTCGCCTTCTACCTCGACCCGATCGAGGCCAGCGTGAGCGAGCGGCAATATGGCGATTATCCCGGTGATGCCGGTGACCGCCTGCTGGTCTTTTCCGCCGAGGGTTTGCGGGACGATTCGATCTCCGCCCAGCAATGGCGGGTCTTGCTCCAGGAAGATGCAAGCGGCCTGCGCATCGTCAGCGTGGGCCTGCGCCAGCGCTGCGCGCGCAGCGGCAGCGATGAATGGACCAACGCCCCATGTCCGTGACCGAAGCGCCCCTGCTGGCCCTGAAGGGCGATTTTCCCGGCCTTGCCACCTCTTCGGGTGAGCCGTGGCATTATCTCGATTCCGGGGCGACGGCGCAAAAGCCATTCGCCGTGATCGAGGCGATGACGCGCGCACTGGGTGTCGATTACGCCACCGTCCATCGCGGCGTCTATGCCCGCAGCGCGGAGATGACCCTGGCTTACGAAGCCGCTCGCCGCCGCGTCGCTGCTTTCATTGGCGGCAAGGAGGATGAACTGGTCTTCACCCGCGGCGCGACCGAGGCGATCAACCTTGTGGCCGCCACCTGGGGCGAGGTGAACGTGGGTGCGGGCGATCGCATCCTGATCTCGCAACTGGAACATCATTCCAACATCGTGCCATGGCAGATGCTGGCCCGGCGCAAGGGTGCGCACATCGATATCTGTCCGCTTACGGAGGATGGCCGGATCGATCTTGATGCGGCTGAAGCCATGCTCACGCCAGAGCACAAGCTGGTGGCGCTGGCGCATGTTTCCAACGTGCTTGGCTCTGTGCTGGATGTCGAACGGGCGGTGGCCCTGGCGCACGGTGTTGGCGCGAAGATGCTGGTGGACGGTTGCCAGGCCGTGCCGCGCCTCGCTGTCGATGTGGCGGCGCTGGGTTGCGATTTCTGCGCTTTCAGCGCCCACAAGCTCTACGGCCCGACCGGTATCGGCGCGCTGTGGGCGAAGGGCGAGATCCTGGCCGACATGCCGCCATACCAGGGAGGCGGCGCAATGATCGACAAGGTTACTTTCGAGCGCACCACCTATGCCCCGCCACCCCAGCGTTTCGAAGCAGGCACGCCGGCGATTACCGAAGCTGTCGCCTTTGCTGCGGCTTGCGATTACGTGGCGGATATCGGGCTCGATGCCATCCATGCCCACGAAACCGTGCTTGTCGCCCAATTGCGTGAAGTGCTGGGCGCAATGAACGATGTTACCCTTTTCGGGCCGGAGGATTCCGCAGGGATCGTGAGCTTCCTGATCGACGGTATTCACCCGCACGACCTCGGTACCATATTGGACGAGGAAAACGTGGCCATTCGCGCCGGGCACCACTGCGCCCAGCCCCTGATGGACCACCTTGGCGTGCCGGCCACCGCCCGCGCCAGTTTCGGCCTCTACAGCGACGAGGCAGATGTCGCCGCGCTTGTGCGCGGCATTGAACGCACCAAGAGGATTTTCGGCTGATGAACAAGCCCGAGGAAAAGAGCGATTTCGTGGCAGCTCCGCCGCCCAGTGCCGAGGTAGTCGATGCGGTGGAAAAGCCGCAGCGCGCCAAGGTGTCCGATGCGCAGGAAACGGCAGCGGAAAAGCTGGAGCGCAAGCGCGATTATCTCGAAGGCTTCCTTCAGGCCAAGCCCGAGGGAGTGAGTGCGGGCGAGCCCGGTGGCGAGCTCTACGAAGCCGTGATCGAGGCGCTGAAGGACATTTATGACCCGGAAATCCCGGTGAATATCTACGACCTCGGCCTGATCTATGGCGTGGAGGTGTCGGATGAGGCCGATGTGGCCGTCACGATGACGCTGACCACGCCGCATTGCCCTGTGGCCGAGACCATGCCGGGTGAAATCGAGCTGCGCGTCGGCTCCATCCCCGGCGTGCGCGATGCCGAAGTGAACGTGACCTGGGACCCGCCGTGGGATCCTTCCAAGATGAGTGACGAGGCTCGCCTCGAACTCGGGATGTTGTGACATGAGCGATACCACCACCAAACGCCCGGCCCCCAAGGCCGCCGTCATCCTCACCCCCGCCGCCGAACAGCGCGTGGCGGACCTGATGGCCAAGGCCCCCGAAGATGCGATCGGCGTGAAGCTCTCCACTCCGCGCCGGGGTTGCTCGGGACTGGCCTATTCGGTCGATTACGTCAGCGAGGAAGACAAGTTCGACGAGAAGATCGAAACCCCGCGCGGCACCTTCTATATCGACGGCGCTTCCGTGCTCTATCTCGTCGGCAGCACGATGGACTGGGTGGAGGATGACTTCACCGCCGGTTTCGTGTTCGACAACCCCAATGCCAAGGGCGCGTGCGGCTGCGGCGAAAGCTTCATGGTCTGACGCGGTGGGGCTGGTCGAGATCTCCAGCCACTTCGCACCCCCGCCCGAAAGGGTATGGGAGCAGGTCCAGCGGCCTGCCGTGCTGCTATACGCTGCCAGGCCGCTCCTCTCCTTTGTCTCGCGCGATGGCGGCTGGCCCGACAAGTGGGAGCAGCGCGAATACCGCGCGGGGCTGCGCGCCTTCGGCGTGCTTCCCGTGGGCGAACAGGTGATCGGGATAGAGTTCCAGCCGGACCAGCCACCGGGCTATCGCCTGCGCGACAATGGGCGCGGAGGCATGATCAGCAAGTGGGACCACATGATGGTGATCGAGCCGGAAGGGGATGGCACGCGCTACACCGACCGGGTCGAGATCGAGGCGGGCGTGCTCACGCCCATTGCCTGTGCCTTCGCCAAATTCTTCTATCGCCACCGCCAGAAGCGCTGGCAGCAGCTGATCGCGCAGGATTTCGCCCAGCTGGGCTAGCCGATCAGGCTTCGCCCGTTTCCTCTGCCAGGAATTCCAGCGGCGCCCGGTCATAGGAATCGATCTGGCCGTTGGCGTTCATCTGCGCATCCAGCCAGTCCTGCTCATAGGGGGTGAAGGCGGCGGCTTCTGCGACCTTTTCCTCGCGCGAGGGCGCTGAAGGCTGCTTCTTGCCGAAAACGATGCCGAAGGCGTTGGGTGCCGATTTCGCCATCTGGCCCATGAAGCGGCCGATGTTCGGCTTGGCATCGGCAATGAAGGTTTCAAGCTCGAGCATGCGTGCACGATCAAGGTGTGCGCTCTCGCTGGCAAAGCCGAGCAGGTAGTTGCCCACCCCTTGCACGAAGATGCCCTGGAAATCGGGATGGTTGGCATCCTCCAGCGTCGCATCCTTCAGGCGGAAGAGCATTTCCGCCTCGCGCATGCTGACAGCACCGGGGCGATCGCTGGCCGCGCCGAATACGACGCGGCGCAGGATGCGGGCCTCGGCCTCGCTCACATGCGTATCGGACAATTCGCCGCCGCAGCGGGTGGGGCCGGTGCCCGTCAGCACTTCGCGTTCGAGTGTCTCGAGCACGAAGGCCTTGAGCTTTTCGGGCACGTTGGTGCCCTTTTCGATCACTTGAACGAGTAGCTCGAATTCCGTCAGCGAGCAGACCTTGCCGTCAGCCTCGACCATGCGGATCAGCCATTCGGCCTCTTCCTCGCTGGCGTAGCCGCGCGGTTCGGAGCCGCTGAGTACATAGCTGCGCAATGCTTCGACGAAGAAATCGCTCCACACTTGCGTCGGCTCTTCCAGCGCGTGCTGCAGGGCGAAGATCGCCTCGGCTTCCTCGCGCAGGATGTGGCCGTCGGCCCAGCCGGACTGGCGCAGCTTGAGGACTTCCGCATCGGAAATCGCGCCATCCATGGCGGCCTGGCGGGTGAAATCGGCAAATTGGGCAGTCCTGACGTGCTTTTCATTCCCTCGTTTGGAGGAAGGATATGCCGCAATAGCCTTAAATTCGGGTTACCCCGGCCGTGCCGCGCTCAACCTGCGCTGCGCAGCGCCTGCATGCAGGCCAGCATGTCGACCTGCGCCCCGTCACTTGCGCGGCGGGTTTCGATCCACGTGGCGACAGGCTCCGCATCCGGCCGCAGGGGGTAGAGGTAGATATCCATCACGCAGGCCTGCGAGGCGAATTGCAGCTTGCGCATGTCACCTTCGGCAACATCCAGCCGGGGTTGCCCGAACTGCGCCACCAGCGAGTTCGCCCCTTCGCGGATCACGCCCGAAAGGCCCGGCCCCTGCATGATTTCCGGCATGCGGAAGCCGTCCACCGGCGGTGGCGGCGGGGCGCTGGGCGGTGTCGGCCGGGCCTGCCCGGAAGAAGGCGCCGTCGGCGGCGCAGACGGGCGATCGACCGGCCGGGGCGTGCTGGCACAGGCCGACAGCAGCAGGGCCGCGATCACGGGAATGGCCAGCTTCATCTCACGCCTCTTTCTTGCGGTGGACAAGGTGTGTCGCGCTTGCCGCTCCCAGCACCGGTGCCAACAGGTTGACGAAGGGCAGCGCCAGCAGGGCCGCCACCATGCCGCCCAGTGCAAAGCGCTCCATGCGCGAAACGGGGCACAGCTCCGCCGCCGCCCGCGTGCCTTTCGGCGCATGGCGCAACCAGACCATGTCCTGCATCTCGCGCCCGATCAGCACGGCGTTGACCGCCCAGAACAGCAGCGCCAGCGCAAAGGGCAGGGCGACAAGGTTGGCCAGCAGCGCCCGCCCCGCGCCGCCCAACGCCGCCCGCACCTGCTCGGCCGCATCGAGATCGCGCGCGGCACTTGCTTGCGCGGGATAATGCCGGGCCTCGACCGCGCGCACCACATCCTCGGCATAGAACTGGATGACCGCCATCGCCACGATGCGCCACACCAGCCACAAGCCCATGACGGCGAGCAGGAAGGAAGCGATCTGGCGCAACTGCCCGGCGCCTGAAAACAGCGCCTCGCCCAGCCCGGCCCATGCCAGCAGGGCATCGAAGGCATACCATCCCGCCGTTGCCACCGCCACGAAGGCCACGATCGTCACGCCCAGGCTCCGGGCAAGGATGCGCAGCACCTTGCCATCGGCCAGCTGGCCGAGCGCGAGGGTGAAGCTGGAGAGGATGGCGCTCATTCGTCCTTGCGATTGCTCTTGCTAGCGTCCAAGTCAATGGCAGAGAGAAATGCTCCACCAAACAGGGAATTCCATGTCCGAACCACGCTATGAGGTTATCGCCATCGGCAATGCCATTGTCGATGTAGTGTCCTCCTGCTCCGACGAACTGATCGAGGAACTGGGCATGCCCAAGGGCGGCATGACCCTGATCGATGCCGACCAGGCGCAGGAGCTGTATGACGCGATGGGCCCGGCGCGTGAAATCAGCGGCGGTTCGGCGGCCAACACGCTGGCAGGCCTTTCCGCGCTTGGCGTGCAATGCGCCTTCGTGGGCCAGGTCGCGGCAGACCAGCTGGGCAGCGTCTTTGCCCATGACATCCGCGCCGTTGGCATCGATTTCGACACCCCCGCGCGCGAGGGCGAACCGCCCACCGCGCGGTGCCTGATCTTCGTCACGCCCGATGGCCAGCGCACCATGAACACCTTCCTCGGCGCATCGCAGTTCCTGCCTGCCACGGCGCTGGACGAAGAGGCCATCGGCGCTGCCTCGATCCTCTACCTCGAAGGCTATTTGTGGGACCCGGAAGAGCCGCGCGCCGCCATGCGCCGCGCCATCGAAACGGCCAAGAACGCGGGCCGCAAGGTCGCCTTCACGCTGTCCGATGCCTTCGTGATCGCCCGCTATGGCGATGATTTCCGCGCCCTTATCGATGACGGGCTGATCGACATCCTCTTCGCCAACGAGGTGGAGCTGGGCGCGATCACCGGCGAGGAGGACTTCGAGGCCGGCATCGCCGCCTTGCAGGACAAGGTGCCGACACTTGTCGTCACCCGCAGCGAGAAGGGTGCGGTCGCCCTTTCCGGCGGCGAGCGCGCTGCCGTGGCCGCCGAACCGGTGGACGAAGTGGTCGACACCACCGGTGCGGGGGACCTGTTCGCCGCCGGCTTCCTTGCGGGTTACGTGAAGGGCAGGTCGCTTGAAACCAGCCTCAAGATGGGGGCCATCGCCGCGGCCGAGATCATCAGCCACTATGGTGCCCGCGCCGAGGAAGACCTCGCCAAGCTGATGGCTGCCAAGCTCGGCTGATCCATGACCGAAGCCGCCATCGCCGCCGAACTCCAGCAGGTGAAGCAGAGGCTCGCCGCGCTGGAGGACAAGGCGGCGGTGGAGCGGCTGCAATACCAGTATGGCTATTACATCGACAATCGCATGTGGGATGCGATGGTCGAACTGTTCTGTGACGATGCACCAGAGATCGAGATCGGCCAGCGCGGCACCTATGTCGGCAAGGTTCGCATCCACCGCTTCCTGCAAGAGGTGCTGGGCGGCGGGCGCTGGGGCCTGCTGAAGGATGAAATCATCCATCACATCCAGATGCAGCCGATCGTTACCGTGGCCGAGGACGGGCAAAGCGCGAAATGCCGTGCGCGCGCCATGGTGCAGGGCAATTCCCCGCCAGGCAGCGGCAAGTTCCTGCTGGCGGAAGGCCTCTATGAAAACGCCTATGTGAAGGAAGGCGGAAGCTGGAAGATCAAGCGGCTGTACTGGGTGCCCACCTATTACTTCCAGGTCGAAGGCTTCGATGGCGCGGTGTTCGACAGCGGCCCGCCCAGCAAGGATTTTCCGCCCGACCGCCCCTCGCCCCCGCGCAACGAGGCCCTGGGGCGACGCTTCCCGCCCTTCCATTATGCCCACCCCTATGCGCCGGGTGATTTCGACGATCCGGCCAGCGCATCGCGCGATCAGGGCTATTGACCGCATCGCCGGAAAGTCGCGTGATTCCAACGGATGGAACACATGGAACACGGTCCTGACGCGAAAAATCCGCCCGCCCGATCCACGCGCTGAAACAGGCATGCGGAGAAGGGCCGGGCGGGTTTTCATGTGCGCCGGATCTGGCGAAGGGATGCCGGTGTAGGAAAGCGGGGCGTCACCCCCGGGCGATTTCCCGCCAGCCGATATCGTTGCGGTAGAAGCCGCTTGCGAAATCGATCTTCTTCACCGCGGCATAGGCAGCGTCCTGGGCGGCCTTGATGTCATGGCCCCTGGCGACGACGTTGAGCACGCGGCCGCCATTGGCGCGCAGCACGCCGTCATCATCCAGCACGGTGCCTGCGTGGAACACCTTGGCGCCATCGGCCTCGGCATCCTTCAGGTCGATCAGGCCGCCCTTTTCCGGCGTGCCGGGGTATCCCTTGGCCGCCATCACCACGGTCATCGCCGTGTCGGAGGAGAAGCGCGGTCGCTCCATGCTGGCAAGCGCGCTGGTGGCGCAGGCGAGCATGTAGTCCGCCAGGTCTTCCTCCAGCCGCATCATCAGCACCTGGCATTCCGGATCGCCGAAGCGGCAATTGTATTCCACCAGCTTGGGGCCTTCGTCCGTCAGCATCAGCCCGGCATAGAGCACGCCGGAATAGGGCGTGCCCTCGTCGGCCAGTTGCCGCACGGTGGGCGTGATGATCTTCTGCATCACCTCGGCGCGCAGTTCGGGCGTGATGATCGGTGCGGGGCTGTAGGCACCCATGCCGCCGGTGTTGGGGCCGGTATCGCCATCGCCCACGCGCTTGTGATCCTGCGCGGTGCCGAAGGCGACGATGCTGGCGCCGTCTGTCAGGGCGAAGAAGCTCGCCTCCTCGCCTTGCATGAACTCCTCGATCACCACTTCCGCGCCGGCTTCGCCGAACTGGCCGCCGAACATGTCGGCCAGCGCTTCCTCTGCCTCTTCCAGCGTTTCGGGGATCACCACGCCCTTGCCCGCGGCAAGGCCGTCGGCCTTGAGGACATAGGGCGGGCTGAACCTTGCCAACGCCGCCTTCGCCTGTTCGAGGCTGGTGGTGCGCACGTAGCCGGCGGTGGGAATATTCGCCCGGTCGCACAATTCCTTGGTGAAGGCCTTGCTGCCTTCCAGCTGGGCGGCGGCCTTGCTGGGGCCGAACACGGCGAAGCCTTCCGCCCGCAGCGAATCGGCCAGGCCATCGACCAGCGGGGCTTCGGGGCCGATCACGACCAGGCCGATCTGCTCCTGCTCGCAGAAGGCGACGACCAGGTCATGGTCCGTCAAATCCATGTCGAAACATTCCGCGTGGTCCGCGATTCCCGGATTTCCGGGGGATGCGAACAGTTTTCCGCCTTCCCTGGCGATCACACGGGATTGCGCGAGCTTCCAGCTCAGCGCATGTTCGCGTCCGCCCGAACCCAGCAACAGGATGTTCATGCCAGACACAAACAGGCCCTCCGATTCCGATTCTGCAAGAGGTGGGCTGGTAGCCAACCAGAGCGCCGGGGACAATTCCGCTGCGCTGACCATCACCGAGATTTCGCAGGCGCTGAAGCGCACGGTGGAGGATCGCTTCGGCTATGTGAAGCTGCGCGGCGAGCTTTCCGGGGTGAAGCGCGCGGCCTCCGGCCACCTCTATTGCAGCCTGAAGGACGAGAACGCGGTGATCGACGCGGTGATGTGGCGCGGCACCACGCAGCGCCTCTCCTTCGTGCCGGAAGACGGGATCGAAGTGGTCGCGACCGGCAAGATCACCACCTATCTGGGCCGCTCGAAATACCAGATCGTGATGGAAGGGATGGAGATCGCCGGCGAAGGCGCGCTGCTCGCCCTCCTGGAAAGGAACCGCAAGCGCTTCGAGGCGGAAGGCCTGTTCGCGCCCGAGCGCAAGCGCCGCCTGCCCTTCATTCCGCGCACCATCGGCGTGGTGACATCGCCCACCGGCGCGGTGATTCGCGATATCCTGCACCGGCTGGCGGATCGCTTCCCCAGCCATGTGCTCGTCTGGCCGGTGCTGGTGCAGGGCCAGGGTGCTGCCGAACAGGTGGCGGCTGCCGTGCGCGGCTTCGGCGCCATGCCTGAAGGCGCGCGGCCCGACCTGCTGATCGTTGCGCGCGGGGGTGGCTCGATCGAGGACCTGTGGGCCTTCAACGAGGAAGTGGTGGTCCGCGCCGTGGCCGAATCGCCGATCCCCACGATCAGCGCGGTCGGTCACGAGACGGACACGACCCTGTGCGATTTCGCCGCTGACCGGCGCGCACCCACGCCCACCGCCGCGGCGGAAATGGCAGTGCCGGTGCGTGCAGACCTTGCCAACACGCTCGATGACCTGGGCCTGCGCCAGCGCCGCACCGCGATGCGCCCGGTGCAATTGGGGCGCGAACGGCTGGAAGCGCGCGCCCAGCGCTTGCCACGGCCCGACCAGCTGCTGCAACCGCAAGCCCAGAAGCTCGACGACCTGTCGGAGCGGCTGCGTCGCGGGCTGGTGGACAAGGCCTCCCACGGCCGCGAGCGGCTGGCGCAGCTGCGCCTCTCGCCCGCCGTGCTCACCCGCACATGGCGCGAATCGCAGGCGCGGCTGGAACGGGTCCGCCTGCATCCCGCACTGGTCACGCGCCCCATCGCCGACAAGCGCCAGCAGCTTGCCGCGCTCGCCCGCCTTGCCGAGCAGCTGCACCCGGAAAAGCCGCTCTCGCGCGGCTATGCCATGGTGCTCGATCCGCAAGGCAAGGCGGTCACCAGCCGCGCTTCAGCACAGGGAAAGCCTTCATTGGCTATCCGCTTTGCCGATGGCGATTTGCAGGTGGTACCGGGGGCGGCCAAGCCGAGGGCCGCACCCAAGCCGCCGCCGCCTGAAAACGGCCAGCCGAAATTGCTCTAGGCGCAAATTGCCTTGCAGCGACCCTGTTGATAGGAAGCGCCCCATGTTGATGTCATCTTCAGACAAGCCCGCCACGCTGATTTACGGCCCTAACGGCTTCCGTGTGATCAAGCCCGGCAGTTTCGTGCTGTGCGCCGTGACGGGGGAGCCCATCGCCCTGGAAGAGCTGATCTACTGGAGCGTGGAACGGCAGGAGGCCTATGTCTCCTGCGAGGTTTCCACCCGCCGCGTCACGGAGGGCTGAGTGAAGCGGATCGCGCTCGCCGCCATCCCGCTGTGCGCGATCCTGCTGGCGGCAGGCGGCTATGCGGCGGCTTCCGCCAGTGCCGAAGGGGACGCCGAGCCGGCTGAATCCTCCGCTCCGGCCGTGGACGCGCCCGCACCGCGCACGCAGTTTTCGATCATGGGCGAGCGCACGCAGGGCGGCTGGGTCCGCGGCCTTGCGCCCACCGGCGCGGTCAGTGCGCGGCTGGGCACGCAGGAACTGGTGCTGGAAGCAGACGGCGCCTTCTTCGCTGCCTTTGACCGCGATGCCGCCGGGCAGGAGGAATTCGTCGCCACGATGGCGGATGGCTCCACCATCGTCACCCCGGTGGTGATCGCGCCGCGCAACTGGAACATCGAACACGTCAACGTGGCACGAAGCGCCGGCGGGGCCAGCGCATCCTTCATGGAACGCCGCCGGCCCGAACTTGCGCAGATCAACGCCGCCCGCACGCAGGATGCCCCGGCAACGGGGTGGGAAGAGGATTTCATCTGGCCGCTGACGGGCCGTATTTCCGGCCGTTTCGGTTCGCAGCGGATCTATCGCGGCGAGCCCGGCAGCTACCATTCGGGCATCGACATCGCCACCGGCGGCAGCGGCAACCCCTTTGTCGCGCCCGCCAGCGGGGTGGTGACACTGGCGACGGACCGGCCCTTCAGCCTCGAAGGCTATCTTCTGATCATCGATCATGGCCACGGCCTCAATTCCGCATTCCTGCACCTGTCGGATATCGCGGTGAAGGAAGGGGACGTGGTGGAGCAGGGCCAGTTGCTGGGCCATATCGGCTCGTCGGGCAGGGCCACCGGGCCGCACCTGCACTGGAGCATCAAGTGGCGCGACGCGCGGCTTGACCCGCTGCTGTTCACCGGCCCCATGCCCTGAGCAGGTCCTTGCGTCTCCCATCGATCCGCGCGCGCGGCTGGCGGCTGGCGATCCTGGGGCTCATGATCCTCGGGCTTGCTCCCGGCACCTGGATACGCACGCCGATCGACCCGACGGCACCGCCTGATCCGTCCATCGTCCCCCTGCCTGTGACCACGGGGGAACATGCGGGCTTCACCGTGCAGAACCTGTGGCAGATCACCGGCACGGGAGAGCGCATCGGCGGCTATTCGGCGATGGGGCTCTTGTGGGGAGGACAGGTGCGCCTGTTCTCGGACAAGAACTGGCTGCTGTCCTTTCCGCGGCCTGACGAAGGGCCGGTGGCGCGCTCAGAAATCTAGCTGCGCCGGCTCTATCCCACCGGGCTGCCGCTGGTGGACCTGATGGATCTCGAGGCCGTTACCTATCACAGGCCCGCCCAGCAGTTCTGGGTGGCTTACGAGAACCGCCACACCATCTACCGCTACCAGGTCAGTGGAGAACCGCAGGCTTATGTGGAGCCGAGTTTCGCCCGCGGATGGTCCAGCAACAGCGGGATGGAGGCGATGGTGCGGCTGGAGGACGGGCGCTTCATTGTCCTGCGCGAAAGCGAGGGGGAAGGCTTCCTGTTCGCAGGCGATCCGGTGGAAGGCGCGCCGGCCATGGCGTTCCGCGTGCGCTATCCGGAAGATTACCGGCCCACGGACATGGCACAATTGCCCGATGGCCGCGTGCTGGTGGTGTTGCGCCGGGTGGCCTTTGCCCGCCCCGTGTTCGAGGCGATGCTCGGGATCGCCGATCCGGCCCTGATCAGCGCGGACGAGCCGTGGCAGGTCCGCCCGCTGGTGCAGCTGGAGGATATTGTCCCGCGCGAGAACTGGGAGGCCATCGCCATCGAAGCTGCCGCGGGCGGCGCGGTGGACGTGTGGCTTGCATCGGACGACAACATGTCAGCCTTCCAGCGCAGCCTGCTGGCCAAGCTGCGTTGGCATCCGGGCAATGCGCAAGAAAAAGGGCGCCGGACCGAAGCCCCGACGCCCTGATTTCGTGGCAGGCCTTGCGGCCCTGCGTGATCAGGAGGCAGCGATTGCCTTCTTCAGCTCACGCTTCACCTTCAGCGCATTGGCCGAAAGCTTGGAATCGCTGGTCTTCAGCAGCCAGTTGTCGAGGCCGCCGTTGTGTTCGACCGAACGCAGGCCCTGCGTGGAGACGCGGAACTTGAAGCTGCGGTCCAGCTTCTCGGAGATCAGCGTGACGTTCTGCAGGTTGGGCAGGAAGACACGCTTGGTCTTGTTGTTGGCGTGGCTCACGTTGTGGCCAACCTGGCGGCCCTTGCCGGTAAGTTCGCAAATGCGCGACATGGCGAAAACTCTCTCGCTCGAGTGTGAATCAGTAACAGCTAATGCTGGAAGAAGGCGCGCGCATACATGCGGGGCGCACCCCCGTCAAGCAATTGACGCCTCTGGAAAGCGCCGAAAACCGCCCATTGCTGCCTTTGCCCTTAGAGTCTAGCGATAAAGCATGACTCGCTGGCCTCTTCCTGATCCCATGTTGCAGGCCCTGGCCCATGCCCGCATCGCCGCGGAATCGGGCGAGGTGCCCGTGGGCGCGGTGGTGGTGAAGGACGGGATCGTGATCGGCGAAGGTCACAACCTCACCCGGACAGACCATGATCCCACGGCCCATGCCGAGATCGTCGCCTTGCGGATGGCGGCGCGGGCGCTCGGATCGGAACGGCTTGTCGGCTGCGAACTCTTTGTCACGCTGGAGCCTTGCGCCATGTGTGCCGGCGCGATCAGCCATGCACGCATCGCCCGCCTCACCTATGGCGCGGAGGACCCCAAGGGCGGGGCGGTGGACCACGGCGCGCGCGTGTTTGCGCAGGAGCAGTGTCTCCACGTCCCCGAAGTGATTGCCGGCGTGGGCGCGGCGGAAGCGGCGGAGCTGTTGCGCAAGTTTTTCGCAGGGCGGCGATAGCTGCGAACGAGGTAGTCAGTTCTGGAAATAGACCTGCTTGGTTTCGGACAGCGTCACCAGCTGTGCGGGCACGAAAGGGATCACCGGCTGCGCCTGGTAGGTGATGGAAAGGCGGCCAAAGTCTGCCCCGTTCTGCATTCCGCGGGTGTAGTCGATGGCGGTCAGGCCGCCGGTATCGATGCCGGTGAAGGCCTCGCGCGTGTAGGTCTCGACCTGCTCCTCGCTCGCGCCCGGGTTGACCTTGGCATAGCGCAGCCCTTCGCCGATGGCGTGGCGCAGCCCGCCATTGGTGTGCATCAGCATGCCTGCCTGCAGGATCCCCACCATGAGCGTGGCCAGCAGCGGCAGCGCCAGCGCCAGTTCAAGCGTGGTGACGCCCGTGTCGTCTTTCAGGAAGCGGCGGATGGTCATTGGAACCTCACAGTGCTGTCACCGGTGATGGTGAAGGTGGAATCAAAGGCGCTGGTGCCCAGCAGCCCGCCCAGGTTGGACCAGTCGAACATCGGTTCGACCTCGTCCTGGATGCTGACGGTGACATAGCGCGAACGGACATTGCCGCCCGGGCAACCGGCGTTGAAATCGCTCATCCGCTCGCCGTTGCATTCAAGGAAGAGCTGGACGGTAACATGCTGGGCGGAAAGGCCCGAGGCGGCCACGGCTTCCGCCACCAGGTAGCTGGTATCGGAGCCGTTGGGCCGTGACGAAAGGGCGAAGTCGGTGGTCCGCTGGGCGGCCTGTTCCAGGTCCATGCGGGTGGAGATCATGCGCGACATGTCCACCGATCCCAGAAGCAGCAGGAGCAGGAAAGGCATGATCAGCGCCAGTTCGATATAGCTGGTGCCGCGCTCGTCGGCGGCAAGGCTGGTCAGGCGGTCGGGCAGGCCCTTCGTCATGATCGGTTACTCCACGATCCGCATGCGGCGACCGGACAGGTCAAGGTCGTCGAAACCTGACGGGCACTGATTGTCGAGCGAGACAGTGCCCGTCAGGAGCACGCGATGGGCGACCATCAGCAGGCATTCGGAATGCTGGCCGGAATTGCCGGCAAAGCGGATGGTGCTGCCCGGCATGTAGACGATCCCCTCCATGTCGAAATCGCTGCCGCCGGCCAGCTCGCTGCGCGTCGAGCTGCCGCGATGATCCTGGTAGATCAGGATGTTCTCCCAGACTGCATCCTCGGCCGCCGTTGGTGCGCGCATGCTGATATCCGCCCCGCCCGCGAAATTGGCGGTGGCGACATTGTTGGCGTTGGTGCCGGTCAGGATGATCGTCACCCCTTCACCGGTAACGGCCGCCTGGCTGGAGATGTAGAACTCACCCTGGTCGACGATGTAGACACCGGGGCTCAGCGTGACGGTGCCCTTGAGCGCAAAGCCGTTGCAGTATCGGCCCGGAGAAAGGGTAACGGTCTGGTTGGGCGATACCTCGAAGGCATTGGCCGTGCAGGCAGCAGGGCTCGCAGGTGGCGTGAGGTTGCGCGATGCCAGCGGGTCCTCCAGCGCCAGGCCATAGGGGTTGAGGTCTGTCGTCCCCGGCAGGTTGTTGGAGCCGTATTCGATCCCGCCCACCGCGCTCAGCAGGGAGGCTGCCAGCCAGGAGGAGCCTTCCAGCTTGATGGCATTGGCGCTTTGCGAGTTCGCCCCCACGCCGCAGCCCAGCAGCACGTCGCCCGTACCCGAGACATTCACGCCGATCCCGCTGTCTGCCAGCGAGATGATGCAGTGTTCGCCCTCCGAAACGAAGGCCGCCACCGCGCGGCTGGTGATGGTGGGCGGCGTGGCCAGGAACACGCTGCTGAAGGGCAGGGAGCGCTGCGTGGTGGCGATCACCTCCACAGCAGTGCTGCTGCCTGACCAGGCGCCCGATGCGGGCGGCGCGTTGACGGCTTGCACGATGATGTTGGTGTTGTCGTTCTTGTCGATATCGTCACCGGCCGCAGCCGTGACATCGCGCCCCTCGGACAAGGCATAGGATCCGGCCAGCGCGCCCGAATCCACTGCCTGCTGCAACTGGCGCTTCCACAGGTACCAGGAAACGGTATCCACGGCCAAGCCGCCGCCACCGACCACTGCCATTGCGCCGAAGCCACCGATGGCGAGGATATTTGCTGAAGTGTCACGTGCCAGTGCGGCAAGAAATTGGCGCATGCGAGCCCCCTTGTTCTTGCCTCAGGCTTGCCGTGCGCGGTTAATTCCATCCTGCCGGATATGGTGAGCATGAAGTTAAGCGCGTTGTGCCCTTGTTTGGAGTGGCTTGCGCGCCGGTGCCTGTCACAGCCCGCGCCAGATGCCGGCTGCGGCATCGTCCGGCGCGCCGAACTGGCTGCGGTTGCAGCGAGTCGGCCTGAAGTCCCGGCCATAGCAAAGCCGCAGTTCGCGCAGCCATCCGCGCTGGTTCAGCCGCACGCCGATATGCTCTTGCTCCCAATGCGGGTTCGCTTCGGCAAAGGCGGTGCGGATATCGCCCGCCGTCAGCCCTTCGCGGCGGGAGAGGCGATCGAAATCGGGCCAGCGCAGCGAATTCCACAGGATGCGGGTGACGCGGAAATAGGTTTCCGGCCGCGTGACCATGCAGCTGCCGTGCTTGGCCCATTCATGCGCCAGCAGCCGGGCATCGGGCGTCATGCACATGTTCTGGCGAATGGTTGCGGGATCGGGCGAGCGGCGCGCGGGGCACCACTGCGGATAGGAATTGCCGCGCCCTTCCGGCCACAATCCGTGGACGATGAAGCCGAATCGCCCTTCGCGCCCGGAACACTGGCGCGCATCGCGGGCGCTGTTGGTGCGGCCGCGGCAATATTCGGGGCTCCAGCTCAGCGCCAGCGTGTAGCCGTTGACCGGCATCTGCCGCGTCGGCCCGTCCTGCTCTATCTGCGGAACGGATTGCGGGGCGGCCGGAATGGTGCACTGGTAGGCTTGGGCCTGGGCGATCCCGCCGTGGCAAAGCAGCGCAAGCAAAGGGCTGAGACCGACAGCCCGCAAGCCCCCCTGGCCGCGCCCGCGCAGGCATCGCCGGAGACGACCGGCCGCGCGCGCAATCATAGCGGCGTGAAGTCCAGCCCGATATCAGCCGCAGGAGCGCTTTGCGTCAGCCGGCCGACGGAGACATAGGTCACGCCCGTTGCGGCCTTGGCGGCGATGGTGTCGAGGTTGATGCCGCCTGATGCCTCTGTCGGCACGCGGCCCGCCACGAGCGCCACGGCTTCGCGCAGCATATCGGGGTCCATGTTGTCGAGCAGCAGGTGGCTCGCCCCTGCTGCAAGCGCCGGTTCGATCTGGTCAAGCCGGTCGACCTCGCAGATGATGTCCGTCACGCCTGCTTCCACCGCGCGCCGCACCGCTTCGCCCACGCTTCCGGCCACCAGCACGTGATTGTCCTTGATCATCGCCGCATCCCACAGGCCCATGCGGTGGTTCTTTGCCCCGCCCATGGTCGTCGCATACTTCTCCAGGTGCCTGAGTCCGGGAATGGTCTTGCGCGTATCAAGCAGCGCGCAATCCGTCTTGCCCCCGGAGCCCTGCATCGCATCGACATACTGGCGCGTCATGGTGGCAATGCCGGACAGGTGCTGCACCGTGTTCAAGGCGCTGCGTTCCGCCGTCAGCATGGCGCGGGCATTGCCAGTGAGGCGCATCAGGTCCGATCCGGCCGGAACGGACTGGCCCTCTTGCGCCAGAACCTCGATCTCCATCTCCGGGTCGAGCGCGCGGAAGAAGGCCTCGGCCACCGGCAGGCCCGCCACCACGATGGCATCGCGGCTGTCCATCACGCCCGAAAAACGCGCATCGGCGGGGATCACGCTGTCCGCCGTCACATCCCTGCCGCCGCCGGGCAGGCCAACGCCAAGGTCCTCGTCGAGAGTGGCGCGGACGAAGGCGGAAAGGTCGAAACCGGGGAGAGTGAATTGGGTCATGCGGCTGCTTTGAAGCCTTTTTTCCTTGGCCTCAAGCGCCGGCGTTCGCATCCGCTCACTTGGCTATCCTCGCCTGAATCCCTCCGCTGCGCTCCGGGGCGGCTGCGGGCGCGCAGTCGCGCGCTGGCTTCGCCTGCGGCTCAGCGACCCTTCCAGGCCATCAGAAACGTGCTGAAGATCGGTCACAAGTGACCCAAGGGCGACCGCCCACCCGCAGCGGGGGCAGCTTGCCTGCCCGCAAAGCGAGGACGAAGGCGCGGATGCGCCTTCGCAAAACAAATCAATGCACGAAGCGCGCGACCACGTCGCGATAGGATCGGCTCACCTTCACTTCCGCGCCCGATTCCAGCACCAGGAAGCACTCGCCATTGGTGTGCGGGCGCACCTGGCGCACCTGGTCGAGGTTGACGATGGTGGAACGGTGCACGCGCTGGAAGCTGCGCGGGTCCACGCGGCGCTCGAGGTCCTTCATTGTCTCGCGCAGGATCAGCGAATTGTCGGCGGTGTAGATCACCATGTAATCGCCGGCCGCCTCGATCCGCTCGATCGAATCCACGTCCACGCGGAAGATCTGGCCCTTGTCCTTGATGTTGATGAGCTTCTCGTAGCGCGAGGTGGAGGTGTCATCCTCGCCCGTGTCGATCCCCTCCAGGCTTTCGGGGCTGACTTCGGCCAGCACGTCCTTGAGCTTTTCGGCCTCTTCGGCAGAGCGCTTGTCCGCCAGGCGCTGCTTCACGCGCTCGATGGTATCGGCCAGCTTGGCCTCGTCCACCGGCTTCATCAGGTAGTTCACGGCATTGGCCTCGAAGGCGCGGATGGCGTGTTCCTGGTAGGCGGTGACAAAGACGAACAGCGGCGGCTCGACCTCCATCACGCCCTTGACCACCGAAAACCCGTCAAAACCCGGCATCTGGATGTCGAGGAAGACGAGGTCGGGCTTCAAGGTCTTGATCGCGCGGATGGCCTCGCGCCCGTTGGCGCAGGTTTCGATCACTTCGACATCGGGAAAGGCCTCGAGCCGCAGCTGCAGGCCCTGGATGGCGAGCTTCTCGTCATCGACGATAATTGTGCGGATGGTCATGTCGTGCTTCCAATCGGCTGATTGACGAAGTGTTCGCGGGCAGGTTCCGGCGCCGCGAGTGCCGGGGCAGATCGCATCTGCTCGTCTTCTTCCGAAATGGCCCTTTCGAAGGGAATTTCAATGATCACGGTAAAGCCGCCGCCGGCGGGTGTTTCGATGGCGAACAGGTGGTCATCGCCATAGGCCTGCTCCAGCCGGTTGCGGATATTGGCCAGGCCCACGCCGGTCGAACTGGCGCTGTCCGATGTCGGGCTGTTCTCGATGATCTCGGTGCGGCGCGATCCCTGCAGGCCCGGCCCTGTATCCGCAACAGACAGGCGCAGCCGTTCCCCCACCACCTGTGCCGACAAGGTGATCTGTGCGCCTTCTTCCTGCGCGGAGACGCCGTACTTGATGGCGTTTTCCATCAGCGGCTGCAGCAGCATGGACGGGATCAGGGCACGCGATGCCGCCGGGTCGATCCGGAATTCGGTGCGCAAGCGCTCCTCGAAGCGCATGCGCTCGATCTCGAGGTAGAGCTGCAGCGTTTCCACTTCCTGTGCCACCGTCACCTTGCCGCCCGGCTGCGTCACCAGCGTATGCCGCAGGAAGCTGGACAGGCGGGTTAGCATGGCATTGGCCGGTTCGGTCTGCTTCAGCAGAACCAGCGTGCTGATCGAATTGAGCGTGTTGAACAGGAAATGCGGGTTCAACTGGTATCGCAGCATCGCCAGCTGGGCGCTGGTGGCCTGCGCCTTCAGCCGCTCCAGCCTGTCGTTCTGTTCTTCCACCTGGAGGAAGAAGTTGATCGCGTAATAGAGCGCGGACCATGCCGCCAGCAGCGTCAGGTCAAGGTAGAACACGCCCAGCACCAAGCTGGTGAAGTTCGCCTCGCTGGCATTGGGCCTGAGGCTGATGGTCCAGGCGTTGATCGTTGCCGCAATCACCACCGCAATGGCGAGCACGATGGCGGTCGCGCCCCAGGTCACCAGCGGCCGGCGGTTGATCAGCTGGGCATAGATCACGGACAGGACAAGGCTGATCGAAAAGCCGGTGATGGTGGCGATCAGCACCGAGATCAGTTCCTCGGGCGGACGGCTGTTGGCGATCGAGCTGGCGGTGCGCAGGGCCATGGCCCCGCCCCAGCCGATCAGCTGCAAGCGCCAGAAGGCGCGGTTCTTGTCGGCAAAGAAGGGCGTGGGCCGGAATGGCAGCGCAGACACGCCGCCATCGGGGGCAGGTTGGGCCTTCCTGGGCGAGAAGATTTTCAAGAGCGCCATGACGGTGCCCGCACCCTATCAGGAATCGCGCGCTTCGGCGATTGCCCTGCCGATGGCATCAGCACCGACCGCCCCGTTCAATGCACGGTCTCCCACGATCCAGGCCGGCGTGCCGGAGATGCCCAGGTTGCGCGCGAGGAAGACATTGTTCTGCAATTGCGCATCAAAGATGCCGGTGGCGATGGCGCTGCGCGCCTGCGGCAGGTCAAGCCCGGCCTCCACGGCCGCCGCCTCGATCGTTTCCGGCGTCACCTGCCCCTGGGCGAACATGGCGAGGTGGAATTCCTCGAACCGGCCCTGCTGTGCAGCCGCCAGCGCCATGCGCGCGGCATCGGCGCTTTCGGCGGTGAGGATGGGATATTCGCGGATCACCACCCGCAAATCGGGATTCTCGGCGATCAGCCGGTTCACGTCAGCCAAGCTGGAGCGGCAGAAGCTGCAAGCATAATCGGTGAATTCCACCAGCGTGACGGTGCCTTGCGGATTGCCCAGGACGGCGCCGGGGAAGGGCGCTTCCAGCTCGCTGCGTAGGGGCTCGATCCGGGCCAGCATGTCGCGCCGTTGCAGCTCGTCCATCGCCTCGGGCAGCACTTCGGGGTTGGCCAGCAGGTATTCGCGTGTCTGGCTGTCGGCCAGCCCGGAAAGCGAAAAGATGGCCGCGCCGGCAAATCCGGCGATCAGGGCGATAAGGACAGTGGCAAACCAGCGCATGAACCCTGCTTATTGCCTCTCTTCCATGCGTTCAATCAGGTCACGCGCTTCGATTGCGACATCCTGTGCACGAATCCAGTCCGGCGTGCCTTGCGCCAGCCCTGCTTCCGCGGCGCGCGCGCTCATCAAGGCGGCGCGGGGCTGGCCGCTCATGATCTGCTGTTCGGCGCTGGCGAGTTGGGCGCGGGGAATGTCGCCGCGCTGGCCGAAGACAACGCCCAGCTGGTACCAGGCAAAGGGGTTGCGGTGATCGCGGCCGACTGCGGCGCGCAGCACATCCTCTGCCTCGGCAAGATAACGCGGATCCTCGGTGGCGATCAGGGCGTGGCCCAGCATCGGGGCGATCAGCGGATCGGAATTGGTCAGTTCCACCGACCGGCGCAGCGGCACCAGCGCCTCCTCCGGCCTGCCGGATTCGAGCAGGATCTGCCCTTTCAGTTCGAGGAAATAGGGATTGTCCGGCTCGAGCGCGATCAGCGCCTCGGTTTCTGCCAGCGCCCGGTCAATCCGCGCATCCTTGTGCCAGGCATAGGCGCGGGCATAGCGGGCCGGCACGTCATCGCGCGAGACGGGATAGGCGTTGAGTGTCCGCTCGGGTGTCGAGAGGTAGCCGAACAGCTTGGCCTTGGCCCGGCGGAAGCGTTCCTCCAGCTCGGGATCGAGCGGCGCCTCCCACGCCGCATCCGCCTCGAAATCGGCGCGCAGCACCGCGATGCGGTTGCCCGACAGCGGATGGGTGCGCATGTATTCGACCTCGTCATCCTGCCGGTAGCCGCGGCGGAATTCATAGGCTTGCAGCTTGCGGAAGAATTCCAGGCTGCCGCGACCGGAGATCCCGGCGCCGGAAAGATATTCCACGCTGGCGGCATCGGCGCTGGCTTCCTGGTCGCGGCGGAAAGACAGGTAGCTGCCCATGGCGACCTGCTGGCCCAGCGCCATAACGCCCATTGCGGCTTCCCCGCCGCCGGCAAAGGCGGCAGCGATGCCGGCGAGGGCCGACAGCAGGGTGATGCGGGTGGCGGTGCCGGCACCTTCGGAATGGCGGATGATATGGCCACCGGTGATATGGCCAAGCTCGTGCGCCAACACGCCCTGCACTTCGTTGGCGGTATCCGCCGCCTCGATCAGCCCGGCATGGACATAGACACGCTGCCCGCCGGCGACGAAGGCGTTGATCGAGCGATCGCTCACCAGCACCACGTCCACCGCGCCTTCGCCAAGGCCGGCCGCTTCGGCCAGCGGATCGATCATGTCCTGCAGCAATTGTTCGGTTTCGGCATCGCGCAGGATGCTTTGCGCGGCGGCGGGCACCGCGCTGGCGGCAAGCAGCACGAAGGCGGCTGCGAGATGGGACAGGATACGCATGCTTGGGCCTTGCTAGCGCGTTGGCCCCTTAACGGGAACTGAAGACTTCTTGCCGCACGCGGCTGGCGGCATGGATTCAGCCCCGCCAAGATGATCTGCTGCCAGCTCCCTTCGGAGGGTTAGTCGAGCAGGCGGCGGGCAGCGCGTTCGACCAGCGCCGTGTCTGCCGGAACCTCGCCCAGCAGCACCACCTCGCCTTCATCGGTCCGGCGAACCATGACAAGGGCGAACTCCTCGCCCTGGCGATCGATCGCGGCGATCGGGCGCGGGGCCATGGCGCGCAGCTTGCGGACCAGCGACTTGCGCGGGCCGGCGGCGCTCTCGACAGCGGGCTTGCCGCTTTCGGCGCGGCGCAGGCGGCGCTCTTCCTTCACCACGCCTTTCAGGCCGCCATCGGCCTGGCGCAGGTAATCGGCCAGCATCCCGCGGCCCAGGCCGATGCGCTGGGCATGGCTGAGGGCGGCTGCATATTCGGTGAGGCGCGTCTTGTCGTAATCGGCGCCGAAGACCAGCTTCACCACCGGCGTCAGGGGAGCGCGGTCCTGCACGGCAAGGCCTGCATCTTCCACGATCCCGGCAAATTCGGCGGGGGCTTCGGCGGCGGCCAGGGCAAAATCATGCGCGCGGCCGATCGCGTCATACAGCGCGCTGCGGGTGCGGTCCTCGCTGCTGCGCGCGCGCTGTGCCAATTCGCGAGCAGAGGCGAGGTAATCGCCAAGGCCCATGAACTGCTCGTCTTCATCCATCGCCACGTCGCCGGCCGCATCGACCGGCTGGCCGGACAGGTCATCCAGCCCGAAGGACGGGCGCGGCAGGTGGTCGGCAACCGGAGCGTCAACAGCCAGGCTGTCTGCGCCCGGTCCATCCGCCCAGTCCGCCATCGGCGCGGCATTGCGGTGGCTGCGGCCTTCTTCCAGCGCCTGGTCGATTTCCAGCAGGAGCTCCTCGGCTTCGCGGGCTCCGGCCATTTCCTTCCAGTTGATGACACCGAAGATGTAGTCGATCGTCTCGTCATCGCTGGAGAAGGGCAGCAGGATGCCGCGATAGAGGATGGTGGCGCCGCGCTGGTTCACGAATTCCGCCTCGAAGCCGATCGGCGCCTGGTTGGCGAGGATCTGCATGTAGTGGTCGGTGATGCGGCTCAGCAGCGAGCGGGCAGGGACATCGGACAGGTAACGGATGGCAAGGCGATCCGCGTCGCATTCCTCAGCCAGTCGCTCTCCCAGAAAGGAGATTGCCGGGTCTTCGATGCCGTTGGAGAAATCGAGCAGCACGCCGTTGGGGCCGAAGTCCGGCAATGCCTCGGGATCGAGGTCACTCACATGCGGCAGGTTGCGGTCCGCCAGCAGGCTGGCCCAGAAATTGTAGGCGCGCACCTGCATGCGGCGTTCGTCCGCGCCGATCTGAGGGGGCAGCACGTCATCCGTGGCGTCGTCCTCGGCCAGATCGCCGTTGGAGCCATGGCCGTAGGCCGGATCTCCATATTCGCCGCGCAGATTTTCCATGACCCAGTGAATCCCTTGAACTTTTTGTCAGGGACACCTTTTGGCGCGACGTGGTAAATTTTCGGTGAAGTTGCGCCGATTGATGCAGTGGCGTCATTGCGGCGGGGCGGTGATCCGCCGCGTTCAGAGCATGTAGCGCATCTTGATCGTCTGGCTGACCGGCGATCCCCCCACTTCAAAGGCGGCATCCTCGAAATCCGGCGGACCAAGGCGCACGGGGGCATCGCGCGAGAATCCGAATCCCTCGCGCGGGATCATGGACAGCGCGCGGTCGGCACGGCCGTTCTCGTTCTCGTCATGCAGCAGGGCGATGGCATAGGTGCCGGGCGTGACATTGTCGAAGCGCAGCACCACGCTTTCGCCCGCGGGCACGTTGGCGCGGTGCGAATTGGCATCGCCGCGGCAGCGTGGGAAGCGATCCTCGTCATCCGTCATGCACGCCATGACCACGCCTTCGGAATTGCGCAGGTTGGTCACGGTGATGCGCACCGTGGTCGCCCCGGATTGCGATGCGGCAGGGGCCGCCGGAATGGCCAGCGCCGCGGCGGCTACTGCCAGCGCTGCGAGAGCCCCTTGTCCGTGCCGCACAGGCGATCCCAGAAGCGAAAATAGAGGCCGAAATTGCATAGATACTCGTCATGATGGCGCTGGTGATGGCTGGCCGTTATCAGCCAGTTTCCCAACGGGGAATGAACAATCCAGCGCGGGAACATCTCCCACCCCATGTGATTGGTGACGCCCATCACCGTCATGATCAACAGCACCAGCCCCAGCATCCCCACATGAATGGGAATCAGGAAAACAAGCAGCGGGATGACGATCGCGCCGGTGATCGCCTCGATCGGATGAAAGCTCATCGCGGCCCATGCGGTGGGCGGACGGCTGGCATGGTGCACGGCATGGGCGATGCGGAACCACCTGGGGACATGCATCCAGCGATGCGTCCAGTAGAACCATGTGTCATGCGCGAAGAGGTAGAGGAACAGCGACAGCGGCAGGTACCACAAGGGATAGTCGCCGATGTCGGTGTAGATGCGCGTCCAGCCCAGTTCCTGCCAGCCCCATGCCACCACGCCTGCAGGCACGCCATAGATCGCGGCCGAGGCGAGCGACCACCAGATTTCCTTGCGGATCTGCGGCTCCAGCCCCTTGTAGAGGCCGGGGCGCACGCGCGCTGTCGCCCAGGCGAAGAAGCCGCTGGTGAGCATGTAGCGCACCGCGACAATCGCCGTCATGGCCAGCGCGGACAAGAGGATCGCAAGGGTCACGAAGATGCGGTTAGCAAAGCATGGCCCGCTGCGACAGGCCTTCCGTGCATGCCCGCCTGTCAGCCGGCAGGCAGGGCGTTGAGAATACGGCCCACGCCCTGCGGATCGTTGAGATGGGTATGCCGACGCAATGCCGCGCGGGCGAGCCGCTCCACCTCCACCTTGCGGCGGGCGGCAGCGAGCGGGTGACTGGGCGCCGGGCGGATGATTTCGGCATCGTATTCATCAGCCACGATCACCCCGCACAGGTCCGGCCGGAAGTCCTCCCCTTCAAGGCAGGCGCGATCCAGTTCCGGCGGGACGCCCCAGAAGAAGCGATCGCAGAAGTCGAGGTAGTCGGGCCATTTGCCATCGCCCATCAGGTCTCCCCGCGCGGTCTTGATCTCAACGATCACGATGCGCCCCTTGGCATCGAGGCCCATCAGGTCTGCCCGGCGATTGTTGCGCAGCGGCATTTCCGGCAGGACCCAGATGTCATTGCGGGCGAACAGGCGGCAGATGCCGCGCGCCACCGCCGCCGAGCGCAGGCCTTCCATGCCGGCGTCTTGCGCCATCGTGCGGTCATTACCGATTGCCGAATCATCCATCGGGCGAGATTGGAACGAAATGGGAACATCGTCAAGCTGGCGATGCCCTGTCCGTTCCGGGAGTTTTCTCAGGCGGTGCGGCGCGGCGCGTGCTCGCTGCCCTTGGGCAACAGGCCCAGGATGGCATCGCGCGAGACGCAATACTCTTGCCACAAGGCTCGCGCTGCGGGGCGCGGATCGGCACCGCGCGCGCTGATCGCCAGCAAGGCGGAAATCCCCGGCTCCATCACGGCGGCAAGATCGGCCACGCTGTTCTCGGCAAGCTCGCGCTTCCACGCCGGGCATTCGCGCAGCAGCACCGGGAAATTGCGGATCTGTCGGCCCGGCTGCTCCAGCGGCATGCCGGCCAGGGCGGCAACCACCTTGCCGGCCTCGATCAGCGCAGCCCAGCGCAGGCTGGTGGAATTGGCACCGGCGGAAGCGCGGTTGCTGAAATGGGTGGGCGGGGCGTTCATGCCCTGCCCTTAACCCGGTTCTGCTTGCCAATTGGTTAGCGCGTTGCGCGAGCGCCTATTCGGCCTCGTCCAGCACATCGAAGCCGAGATCGATGTTCGCTCCGTCGCCTTCGGAATGCAGGCGGTTGTTTTCCGCGCAGACATATTCGCGGATGGGGAACTCGTTATCCAGGCGATAGGAGACCCGCGTGACATAGGGTTCCTCCAGGATTTCCGGATTGATGATCGTCATCTGGATCGTCAGCTCGTCTTCCGACATGCGCTGGATGTGGCCGTGCACACGGCTCGCCTCGGTATGCGGGATGCCGGCGGCGATATTGGTGGACGGGTGCAGGCCGACCACGTCGAAGACCAGCATGTCGCCTTGCCAATAGCCGGTGATGTTGCCCTTGAAGAAGGGATCGGGATCCTCGGGAAGCGGCCGGCCGTCGGTGTAGATGCGGAACACCTGCTCATAGGCTTCGGTGATGATCGTGGTGCGGCCGGGCGAGAACAGGATTTCCAGCGGATAGGGCTGTTGCAGCGTGCCGGGAATGCCCGGCGGCAGGCATTGGGCCTGCGCTTCCTGGTTGGGGCCGTTCTCGCGAATCGATTCCTGGTAGGCGTCGAAATCCCGCTGGGCCGAAGGGGTGAGCTGCGGTGGCCGTGCGCGATCGGCAAACAGGCGGCTCCAGTCCGGGTACCAGATGCCGGTCCAGTCGGGCAGCTGCAGCACCTCTTCATAGGCGGTCGCGCGCGGCGGCGTGTAACCCTCGTCCTGCGCGGCTGCCTGCCCGGCCAGCGCCAGCGCGGCGCCGCAGGCCGAAACCTGCGCGATTCGTCCCAGAAACTTCATGCTGTCCCTCCCGGAATTCCCATGTGACCATTGGTCGAATTCGTTGTCTTTGCCCATGCAATTGATGTCGCAATTCGTATCAAGTCAAGCGTGCCGCTTGATTCTGTCCGGCGATTGCTGGCAAGAATGGTGCGAGATCGCTCAGGATGCGTTCAGCCATCCTGTTGCAGGAGAGAGAGCATGAAAAGCACAACCCTTCGCCGCGGCTTGCTCGGCTGCGCTATCGCCCTTGCCGGTGCCGCGACAATGTCGGTTCCCGGCTCCGCCCACCATTCCACGGCCATGTTCGCATGGGGCGAGGAAGTGGCCCTGTCGGACATGACGGTGCTGCGCTGGGAATGGACCAACCCGCACACCTTCCTCTACACCCGCGATGCCGATGGCAACCGCTGGGCGTTCGAGGGGATGAGCCCCAACCACCTCATCCGCTACGGCTGGTCGCGCCGCTCGCTGGCGCCCGGCCAGGTGATCGACCTGACGCACTACCCGCTGCGCGATGGGCGCAACGGCGGTTTCAACGTCACCGTCACCCGCCCGGATGGCACCATTCTCAACCAGTTCGGTGAAGGCGGCTCGCGGCAATAGGCCGCCTTTCCCGACACTCCGCAAAGATTATCGCTTGGCGCGCTGGCTAGCTGTTGCTAGGCGGCAGCGCTGCTGCACCCGTAGCTCAGCTGGATAGAGCGCTGCCCTCCGAAGGCAGAGGCCACAGGTTCGAATCCTGTCGGGTGCGCCACTTAAGCTATTGATGTATAACGTTTTATAAAAACGATCTTCTGCAAGAATGCATAAAAATGTGCATTTTCGCTATGCACAAAACGTGCACAAAGCTGTGTCCTTCCCCGTAAACCCTGATTAGGCTGGTTTCATAGAGGGGAGCCGCAATGACAAAGGGCACTGAAGACCGAATCGATTTGCGTGGGGATGGAAGAATTATCCTCTACAAACGAACCGGCTCGAACGATTCTGTGTGGCAGGCCAGGATCCGGGTTCCCAATTCCACCGGCTACAAGCGGGTCACCACCAAGACCCCAAACCAGCGTGAAGCCGAGCGCTTTGCCCTCGACCTCTATGAAGAGCTCTACCTTCATGTGAAATCAGGCGGGTCGATCCAGTCTCGAACCTTCAAGCAGGTCTTCGAGGAATGGAAGAAGACCGTCACCACTATGGGTCATACTCGGCAAGGTGGATCGTGGGATGCGACCATCCACCGGATCGAATCTTATGCCGTGAGGTTTTTCGGGTCGATGAAGATCGATAACATCGGCCCCAAGGAGTTTGCCGATTACTGGGTCTGGCGGAAATCGAACTTCAATCGTGCAAGGCCCTCTAACGGAACTCTGCGGCGGGAGCGGACCAGTATCCTGCCTGTGTTCAAATTTGCGGTCACTCGAGGGTACCTCCAGTCGGTGCCTGAAACCGACCCGCCGAAAGCCTCGCTGGAGAGAAGGCCTACTTTTACGCAAGAGGAATGGAAGAAAATCTACACCAAGGCTCGAGCTTGGGTGAAGGAGGGCGAAGCACTCGCTACTGGGCGCCAGCGCTTCATGACCCAGCAGTATGTGCTGGTGCTTGCCAACACAGGTCTAAGAGTTGGTGAACTTCGAGGGTTACGGTGGAGTGATCTGCGAACAGTAAAGACGGGCGATGGCACACGGCTGGTTGCTGAAGTGCGTGGTAAGACAGGCATCCGAGAAGTGGTCTTTCAGGACGGTGCCGAGAACTACATCAAGCGCATTTATGACCTGCGCCTTGATGAGCTCGGGGCTTCTCCATCCAACGATGAGGTTATTTTTTGCCACAAGGACGGGAAACCCGTTCAGACAATGAAAAAGGCTTTTAACTCGCTGCTCAAGTTTGCTGGCGTCCCCATTGAACGCAATGGCGGGTCTCGGACTCTCTATTCGCTGCGGCACTTCTACGCCACTATGCGCTTGTCGAACGACACCAGTCCCTTCCTTCTAGCGAAGCAGATGGGGACCTCGGTCGAGATGCTGGAAAAGTTCTACGGGCAGACCGTGTCGTCAGAGTTGGCAGCACAAATTACGAAGGCAAGCCGGTCGAAGGGAGCCGTTAGGAAAGCGACAGCTTATCCGTTTGAATAAGAGGCTCGTCGCATTGAGCTTTAGAAGCTGACCGCAAGGATCACTAATGCAAGTACCCCCACTAAAACCCATGGTAGAGGATTAGACCTGTTAGCTTGAGCTTCCAGTTGGATGATCATGGCTTGGATCTGACCTTGCTGCTGGTGGAGCTGCTTGATCGCATCCTTCATTGTCTCGCTATCGACGTAAGATGCACTGTCATCGGCTAAAACCTCGGCGTCTTTCAGCAGCTTCAGAGCCTTCTTCAGCCTTGGCAGCGGATTGTCGTGCGGTGAGTGAAGCTCACCCATGGCTGCCTGGTGAAGCCTTGTAGCTTCAGCCAGCATGTCCGATACGTGGGCTTCGACTGGACTTGGGCACACGCTCGAGCATTGCTGTTTGGGCCCGGTGAGCCGGGCTTGCTCTGGTAGCGGCGCCATACTGGCGTGGCACAACCGGAGAACCAGAATGACCAGCACAACAAAATCGAAGAGCAAGAAGACCAGCGTGGCTAAGCCCACTGCAAATCCTCGAGTTGCCAAGCCAATGAAGCGGCCAAGCCGCCTCGACCAGCTCGAAGAGCTGCTTGCTCGCCCTTCGGGGGCCAGTATTGCCGAGTTGGGCGACGCAACTGGCTGGCTGGCGCCTTCGGTGCGCGGGGCGATGGCTGGCGCGCTCAAGAAGCGCGGCCTCGCGATCATCTCACAGAAGGTCGATAACGTCCGCCGCTATCGTGCGACGAGGCCCGAGCAATGAGCGAGAGCATCGAGGATATGGTGGCTCGCATTGCCACCATGGACCTCGATGACCTGCGCGTGTTCTGGGGGCAGCGCTTCGGCGCTCCCCCGGCACTGCGCTCAGAACCCATCATGCGCAGGCTGCTCGCCTGGCGTGTGCAGGCGGAGGCCTTTGGCGGTCTCGATGAAACGACTGTCAAAGCGCTGGCTCGCAACGGCGCGCCCGAAGCCGAAGGCAAGCATCTTGGCTTTGGCGCAAGGCTTACGCGCAATTGGAAGGGCAGGAAGGTCGAGGTTGTGGTCGAGGAAGACGGGTTCCGCTGGGAGGACCAGCTTTTCCCGAGCCTTTCGGCCGCGGCCACCGCCATTGCAGGCACACGCTGGAATGGTCCACGCTTTTTTGGCCTCAGGGATCAGCCATGAGCCGCAAACCTATCCGCTGTGCGATCTATACCCGCAAGAGCTCGGGTGAAGGGCTTGATCAGAGCTTTAACAGCCTTGATGCCCAGCGCGAGGCTGGCGAAGCCTATGTGAAGAGCCAGACCCATGAAGGCTGGAAGGTCATTTCCACGCTCTACGACGACGGCGGGTATTCCGGCGGGACCATGGAGCGCCCTGCCCTTCAGCGGCTGCTCGACGATGTTGATGCCGGCCTCATTGATGTCGTGGTGGTTTACAAGATCGATCGCCTGACCCGTTCGCTGCCGGATTTTGCAAGGATCGTCGAATGCTTTGATGCCAAGGACGTCAGCTTCGTCTCAGTCACCCAGTCGTTTAACACGACCTCGTCGATGGGCCGGCTCACGCTTTGTGTCCTTCTGTCATTCGCCCAGTTCGAGCGCGAAGTGACCGGCGAGCGTATCCGCGACAAGATCGCAGCCTCCAAGGCCAAGGGCATGTGGATGGGCGGCAATCTGCCGCTGGGTTATGATTTGCCTGCTCCAGGCACCCGCACGCTCCAGGTCAACGAGGAAGAAGCAAACACGGTCCGTCAAATCTTCGCACGCTATCTCAAGCTCGGCTCGGTCCATGCCCTGCAGCGCGAACTTGACAAGCAAGGCATCCGTTCCAAGGAATGGGTCAGCAGCAAGGGTAGGAACGTGGGCGGGCTTCCCTTCAGCCGCGGGGCCCTGTTCCATCTCTTGAGGAACCCAGTTTATCTGGGATGCATCAGGCACAAGGATGTCATTCACCGAGGCGAGCATCAGGCGATCATCGAACAGGGCCTGTTTGATGAGGTGCAGGAGCAGCTCGATCGCAATGCACGGCGCCACAAGGCAGCACCCGAACGCAAGGCAGCCGAGGCCCCACTCACCGGCAGGCTCTTCGATGCCGCTGGTGAGGTGATGAGCCCGAGCTTCTCGCAAGGGTGCAGCGGGCGCCTCTATCGCTACTATGTCTCCGCATCGCTCCAGCAAGGAGGGTCGCAGAGCGATGATGGCATCATCCAGCGCATCTCGGCGCCTGCAATCGAGAAGCTGGTGATCGAAATCTTGGAACGGCTGCTGCCCAAGACCAATAACGCTCTCGACCAACTGCACGCCATTCACCTGCACACGGAACGTCTGCTGATCGATCTTCCGGCGCACACCGGCAAGGATCTTGTCTCGAAGCTAACGGATGACGAAGAGATCATCTTCACCAACACATCGATCACCCGCATCGCCATTCCAGTCCAGTTGCCGCTGCGCGGCGGCAAGCGCCTGATCATCGCTGGCGCCTCACATCAGGCCCGGCCCGATCCAACGCTGATCGCGGCACTGAGGAAAGCTCATCGCCTGGTGCGGCGCGAGCGCGGACAACCAACTATCGATACAGCACCACGCTCACCCTATGATCGCAGGATCCTCAGGCTTGCCTTCCTTGCCCCCGATCTCCAGCGCGACATCCTGAAAGGCCTTCAGCCGCCATCGCTCAATCTCGAACGGCTGCAGAAGCTGGTCATTCCGCTGGGCTGGAAGGAGCAGCGCAAGGCGCTCGGTTGGCTGCGAAACTGTCGCTCCGAATTGCCGCCAGGCCTTCCCTGTTCTGCGAAAATGTTTCCCTGATATGCCGCGAAGTTTTCCCTGTTATGGATTTAGCCCGAAACTTGAGTTCTAAGTTCTTAACTTGTTGTAAGTTATAGATATTCTCCGAATTGATTAGCGAAAATCCCATCAAAACACGCCTAAATCGCGATTTCCCGCGCTATTTTCCCTGTTAAACAGGGAAACCGAACTGATTTGGAACGGCGCAGAGACTGAGCCCGCAAAGCTCCCCTGATATCGAAGGAAATGGCAGCAGAGACGCCCGGTAGTAACGGCTTGGCGCGCGCAATGCCGCCTGTTCCGCGGCTTTGCCGCAGTGTCTTCGAAAATGAGACTTGTGCTGGGGGTGTGTGGCGGTGCTGTCAGTCTAACGCTAACTCGTCTCCACTTGGCAGAGGTACCACTACCCTCGTCCGCGGTTCAGGCCACTAGATTTTGCCACTCAGCCAGGGCTGCTAGCACCGCCTGCCTGCTCGTCCGGTTTGCTTTGACAGTGCCCCTGAACGAGCTCCGAATCGATCGGAATATCGGTCACCAGCATACGGCTGGACACATGTGTCACCGCGATCGGCGGACGGGCATTCTCTATGGCAAAATGCGTGGTCACGCCGCAAGCCCAGAACACGGGCTCTTCATCCGCCGAGATACTTATGGCCCCCAGAGCCTCCATCGGCTCGGCCAGGCTCAGACCGATTTTCTCGGGATTGCCAACATGGACAGGGGCGCCGTGCAGGCCGGGCAGGTGTTCGCTGACAGCGATTGCCTTGTCGATTGCATCGCGCTGGATCGGTCGCATCGACACCACTAACGCCCCGGCCATGCTGCCCGAGGGGACCGTTTCGATATTCGTTCGATAGATCGCGCCGCCAAAGCCGCGCTTCTCGTAATCCAGCGGAATACCGTGCGCACGCAGGGCGTCCTCGAGCGAGAAGGAACAACCAAAGGCAAAGGCCTGCCAATCATCCTGCCAGAGATCCACGATATTGGGTAACTCGACTGCATCCTGACCGTCGCGCACCAAGCGATAGGCAGGCAGGTCGCGGCGAATATCGATATCCTCGCCCAAGCTGGGGAATGTCGGATTACCTGGTTCGGTTGCCGCGAGGACCGGGGCAACCGAGCGATTGAGCCTGCACCACTCGCGAAACTGGTCTGCCTGTTCGCCCGCCAGTATGGCGATATTGCACTGGACCATGCCCGGCGCCGAGCCGCGCGTGCTGCCCTGCCATTCATTGGCACGCGCCAGCCGCCTTACTTCGCTCGCAAGCATGCGAACTCCTTCCAAAGCCAAAGTGCGCGCCGGTGGCGGGACCATGCTTAACCCCGCCACCGGCACGCGCCCGGTACTCGCCTAATGCTGAGTCCTGGACCTAGTAGCGGGCCTGGACGCGTACGCCGAAGGTACGCGGATCGGGCGAGTAGATACGAATGCCGTCGAGGATCGGATCGACACCATAGACCGCTGCCTTGTCGGTCAGGTTCTCGATGAAGACACCAAAGTCGAACGGGCCGCTGCGCAGGCCTGCACTCACACCGATGAGCAAGAACTCGGGCAGTTCGGTGTTAAACGAGTTCATATCGTTGAAGCTGCTCGTGCTCGAGCTGCGATAGTTGAAGTCGCTTTGCAGGTAGAAGTCGATCCCGCTGCGCAGTTCGCCTTCGTAGGAAGCGGCGCCGGCAAAGGTCCAGCGCGGCACCCTGGGCAGGCGATCGCCGTCGAAGCCGAAGGTTCCGGCCGCGAGTACTTCCGGATCGAGATCCGCGGCCAGCTTCGCATCGGTATAGGTCACGCCGCCCGACAGGCTCAGGCCCATATCCGAGACATAGCGCAGCAGCACTTCCGCGCCGCGAATACGCGTCTTGCCGGCGTTGAGCGTGTAGGTGAAGGCACCGGAAGGATCGCTGGCGACAACCTGCTGGTTCGACCAGTCCATCTGGTAGATTGAGGTGTCGAGGAAGAGATCGCGGTCGATCAGATAGACCTTGGCACCAAGCTCGTAGCTCCACAGGTCGTCCGAACCGAAGGAGAGCGGAATGTCCACGCCGGCCTGGTTGGCCAGCTGCTGGGCATTGTTATTGCCGCCTACGCGGAAGCCGGATGCCACACGGGCGAAGAAGCTGACGTCGGGCGTGGCTTCCCACAGCAGCGAGAAATTGTAGCTGGGGCTGTCCTCAGTCGATTCATCGTCCTGGATATTATAAGGAATTGTAAGCAGGCCGTTGGCCGCCCAGCTCGGCACAGGCACCGGAACCGCGAAATCGGGCGGGCCGGCAATATCCTGCACCTGCAGGCCCCAGTCGGTGATCTTGGCCTTGTAGTAGCGGATACCGGCGGTTGCGGTAAGCGAATCGGTAACCTCGAAATCGGCCTGGCCGTAGATTGCCCATTGCTTGACCTGGCGCTCAAACTCGGTCTGGTAGATGAAGTCCGGACGCGGCACGCCCGGAGCGACGAAGCCCGGCTCGCGAAGGCCGGCAGCTTCGCAGGCAGCGATCGAACGACAGGCATTCACGCCGGTAATGTCGTTGGCACGGATAGCTGCCAGGATGTCGTAGGACTTGTCATCCTGGTAATAGGCGCCGGCGACGAACTGGAACGGTCCAGGCAGGCTGGAGGCAAAGCGCAGCTCTGCCGTGTAGTCACGGAAGCTGACATCCTGTTCCAGGACCGTCTTGAACGGCTGCAGGTTGAAGGCCGAAGCCAGGGTAAGGCCGGTCTGGGTACTGTCGTAGCCAGCCACCGTATCCTGCTTGCCATACGAACCGATCAGGCTGAACGTGCCGAATTCGACATCGTATTCAGCAGTTGCGGAATATCCCTGATATTCATCCCGCAGGGGCGACACCGTCGGGCTCGATGAAACATAGGGACCGTCACCCAGAGTCCAGTATTGGACGTCGTCGACTTCCGCGACCTGCGCAGTCGCCTGGATGAGCAGGGTGAATTCCGGGGTCGGCTCGAACATCAGCGAGAAGCGTCCGCCCCAGACTTCGCGGTCGTTGACGTCTTCGACAAGGAAGGACGAAGAACCGTCAAGCGTCGTGATCTGGTGGTCGATATAGCCACCGCCCCATTCTCCCCAGCCGACGAAACGCGCCGCCAGCACGTCCGAGAGCGGCACGTTGAGGAAAGCATCGGCCTTGTACAGGTTCCCGCCGCCCTCGATCGTCGCAAGGGTTGCCGAACCGCCAGCCTCGACCATGTCGAACTGGGGCTTGTTGGTGATGATGCGCAGCGTGCCGGCCATGGAGCCGGAACCGAACAGCGTGCCCTGCGGGCCCTTCAGCACTTCGATGCGCTCGATATCGTGCAGGCGGATACCCGGCGTGCCGTCGCCGGTCGATTCAGAACCGGCGGCGCCGAGCAGCGGCATTTCATCAAGGTAGAAGCCCGTGGTCGAGCCGATATCGGAAACGATGCCGCGAATGATGAACTGGTTCTTGGAAACGCCTTCGTTATTGACGACGAGGGCGGGCTCGAGGCGTGTCAGGCTCTGGATATCGCTGACGGCGTACCGATCGAGGCTTTCACCAGTCGTGACGGCCACCGCAACCGGCGTGTCCTGCACAGAGGCGGACCTGCGCGTAGCGGTGACGACGATGTCTCCGTCATCGGTCTCGGAAGGCGTGGCAACCGCTTCGTCGGAAGGCGGCGTGGTATCCTGCGCTTGAGCCGTCGCAGATGCGAGGGCAAACGTACTGACACCAAGCGCGACCGCAGCGCGACGGAATGTAACGCGGCCTGCAAACAATTTTCCGAAATTCATCAAATTCACCCTTCTCTATCACGGGAACTGTGACAGACGATGGGCCGTCTTGAACTTTGCGGGCTCGTTTGAACGATGCCTCCGCAACCTGAACGACCCAGCGACCTATTTTTCGCTTTCGAGACATCCTCCTGCATGTGCGAGGATTTGCTATCCCAATCTCATTGTCAAGTCTTTTTGTCCGACAATTATGAAGTGGATTGTCGGCTACGCTGCATGTTCGAGCGGCATCACTTTTAGCGGCTTGTCGGCGTTGGCTAATTCGTCTGCCGTGAGGCGTACTCGCGCCTCCACCAGCTTCTTGCCCTGGACGTAATCCTTCACCGAATTGACGCAGTCCAGGCAACGGACTTCGCCATTCCTCAAATAGACGACCGAGAAGCTGCCGCTGGCCGGATCGCCGCGGACAACTGCTTGGTCATGGCCAGCGGACAAGCCCACCGTCTGCAGCCTGATGTCATACTGGTTGGACCAGAACCACGGGACGCTGACATAGGGTTCGGGCCGCCCGCAAATAGCCTTGGCGGCTGTGAGCGCCATATCGTTGGCATTCTGCACGCTTTCGAGCCGGATCACGGCGCCATCTGCGTAGGGATTTGGGTGCGCGGCACAGTCGCCGATTGCATAGATATTTGGTAGACTTGTGCGGCAGAATTGGTCGACGATGACGCCATTGCCGGTAGCAACCCCTGCCTCTTCAACCGGGCCGGTGGCAGGCACGATGCCGATCCCCACGATCACCATGTCGCAAGGCAGGACCTCACCATCGACGAGCCGAACTCCGGCAACCTTGCCCGCCTCGCCCTCGAGACATTCGACGGTCGAACCGGTGCGCAGGTCGACACCCTCCGCGCGGTGCTTCGCTTCGATGAAGCGCGAGATATCTTCGCCCGCGACACGGGCCAGAACGCGATCGAGCGCCTCGAGCAGCACGACTTCGCAGCCGCGCGCCGCCAGGACTGCAGCTGCCTCGAGCCCGATATAGCCACCGCCGATCACGACGACCTGGCTTGCGCCACTTTCGAGCTCGTCGCGAATGCGGTCCACCTCGGATTTTTCACGTACGACATGCACGCCAGCGAGATCCGCCCCGCTACAGGTGAGGCTGCGGGGCGAGCCGCCCGTTGCCCAGATGAGGTCGCCATATTCGACGCAGGTCCCGTCAGCGAGCTTCACGGATTTCGCTTGTGCATCGATCGCGGTGACAGCTTGTCCAAGCAGCAGCGTGATTTCCTTGTCGGCCCAGAACTTCTCGGGCCGCAGCATGATCCGCTCGAAGGTCTTTTCGCCCTGCAGATAGTCCTTGGACAGCGGGGGCCGCTCATAGGGAGGGACCGCTTCGCTGCCGATGATCGCGATGCTGCCGGTGAATTTCTGCTGCCTGAGCGCGACCGCCGCCTGGGCGCCGCCATGTCCGGCACCGACGATTACGACATCGAATTTGCTGGCAGGCATAGTTTCGTTTCGACCCGGCTTGTTTGCGACTGACCATTGCACGGCTTGTGCTATTGGGTACGATTGTCAGACAAACGGATAGCCTGTCAACCATATTGTCTGACATTTTCGCTTGTCCTTTTTGTCTGTGCGTGTTTTCATTTCACCTGATCAGGACAGATTCGGGGGAATGAATGGACAAGCCAGCCCAAGCGAAGACCAGCCTTGCCTATGCATTGGATGCGATCAGCCGGATGGCAGCCCAGCCGGACGAAGCCGCCCATGCGGCGGACCCTGCAATCTACACCTCCGAGGCACTGCTCGACCACGAGCAGGAGCAGATCTTCGACCATGAATGGGCCTGTGTCGGCCGGGCGGACGAACTCCCCAATCGCGGCGACTACATGACCACCATGGTCGGTCGCACGCCGGTGATCGTCAATCGTCGCAAGGACGGTTCGCTGGGTGCCATGGCCAATATCTGCGCCCATCGCCTGGCCGCCGTTGCCGAAGGTCGCGGCAATATGCCGCGCTTCGTCTGCCCCTATCACGCGTGGACCTATGAAGAAGACGGGCGCCTGCTCGGCGCACCGCACATGCCGAAGGATTTCGACAAGAAGGCGTGCGGTCTCGATCCGCTCGCGCTCGAAATCTGGAACGGATACATTTACATCAATCCCGATCCCGATGCTGCGCCCCTCGCCGACCGGCTCGAACCTCTCACCGCCCTGTTTCGCAATTATCGCCTTGGCGACATGCGGATCATGCACAAGGCAACCGAGGTGTGGGAAGGAAACTGGAAGGTCGCGACCGAGAATTTCATCGAATCCTACCACCTCACCGTGGTGCACGCGCAAAGCATCGGCCACCTTGCGCCGATGCAGGCCATTTCCATGGCGGAAGAAGGCCCCGGCTATGCCTTTCACCGCGTGCAGGCACCGCCCGAATTCATCCAGTCCATGCCGGGATCATTGCAGAAGCCCAATCCCGATATCAGCGACGAGGAACGGATGACGATCTATGCCGGATGCGTCTTTCCCAACCACCTCTTCACCGTGCAGCACGACCAGGTGACCTGGATGCGGACCCAGCCCATTTCCACCGACAAGACACTGATCGAATGGGGCATTGCCGGCGCCTATGACTGGCCCGGAGACGAGCCCGATCCGGAGCACCCGGAATTCTACTACATGCGCGAAATGCCGCATGTGAACGCGGAAGACCGGGCGGTCGTCGCATCGGTCCAGATCGGCGCGAAGTCAGGGCGCAAACTACCGGGCAGGCTGCACCCGGTGGAGCATGGCATCCTCACCTTCGCGCGTTATCTCGATACGCGCCTGCGCGGACCGGAAAACACGCTTTGAGCGACGCGATTGGCTTGATTGTCAGGTCAGGTCGTAACCGTAACGGAACAGGTTTTCGGGATCGTAGCGGCGCTTGATTGCGCGCAGGCGAACCATATGTACGCCCTGTCCATAGGCCGCGCCTGCCCCGCCCTCTTCGCCGCTCATGTAATTGATATAGGCACCCGCGCTCATGACCGGCTCGAGCGCGGAATAGGTCTCGCGCACCCAGGCGATATTGTCCGCATCCTGTTCGGGCTCGTCCCACACGCCCAGCACGTTGAAGACAAACCGTGCCGATCGATGAGGAAAAGCCGTCTCATCCTCGGCCACGCGATCGATTGCGCTGCCAAGCGGCTGTAGCTCGATTGCCGAGCGCCAGCTTGGCGTTTTCGCAGCGGCATCGAGCAGAGACGCGATCACGTCACTATCGATGACAGACAGGAAACCGGACTTGGTCCAGGCCCTGATGCCGTGCGGCTGGATGTGATCGACGAAGCTTTGCAGGGCGACAAAGGGCAGAGCCATCTTGGCCTGCATCTCGCCGCCGATCCGCTCCAGAATGCCATCGACTACTGGCCCGCCTTCACCGTGGTCGCCGTGCCATTCGATCAAGGACATCACCACCGGCCTGCCCTGCAGCTCTTCCGGAATGTCGGGGAACCCTTCCGCAATGCGGAGATAACAGCTCCAGTTCAGTTCCTCCCTCGCATCGGCCATCACGTCCCGCCAGGTTTCCAGCGCCGGAGCCGCGATATCGAGGCTGTGCATGGCGATGCCGATCAGCGGCGGACCAACCGGATGCGCCTTGAAGGTGAATTCGGTGACCACGCCGAAATTGCCGCCACCGCCGCGCAAGGCCCAGAACAGGTCCGGCTCGTTCTCCGCATCGACGCGCAGCTTGCGGCCATCCGCCAGCACCACATCCATGCCCAGCATATTGTCCACGGTCAGGCCGAACTTGCGCATCAAATGGCCATAGCCGCCACCCAGCGCCAACCCTGCAACGCCGGTATGCGAAACCGCCCCGGCCGGTGTGGCGAGGCCATGTTCCTGTGTCGCGGCATCGAGATCGCGCAGCAATGCCCCGCCCTCAACGCGCGCAGTGCCTGAGGCCGGATCGACCGAGATCGCCTTCATGTCTCCCAGATCGATTACCAGCCCGCCATCGCACAGGCTCAGCCCCGGCACGCTGTGACCGCCTCCCTTGGCCGTCACGCCAATACCCTGCTCACGCGCATATTCGAGCCCGGCCACGACGTCGTCTGCGGTGCGGCAGCGCAAGATCGCTCCCGGCCGCTTGTCGATCATGTCGTTCCACAATGTGCGATATTCGTCATATCCGGCATCGCCCGGCGCGCAGACGACACCTTCCACCTTCGCCGCAAGGCTCTCCAACCCGGGCAATCCATCGTCAGTCATGTGATGTCCCCTGTCAGGCTTCGGGAGCCCAGAGCCAGTCGAGCCGATCGTCGGGCATTACGTCCGGCGTGAACGGATGCCAGTTCGCGGCATCATCGACATCGCCTTCGCCATTATACCGCGCCACGGTGGGATAGGCGTAGAGCGGGCGCGTGCGGCGCACCGTTTCGCCATCGTCTCCCAGCTGCGTAGCAATCACGCCCTGCGGCGCTTCGCCAGCTTCGACCCAGGCGATTATCTCGGGCAGGAATTCGAAGGTGTTCGGCGCATCGCCGCCGCGGCAGTGATGCATGCCCGAGAGCATGAAGATGCGGAACCAATCCTGGGTTGCAGGAATGCCTCCGCTCGCTGCCGCAACCTGACCGTAATAGTCGAGCATGCCTTCGGGCGGAACGCCGGGATCGGCCCAGCCGTGATAGGCGATCAGCTTGCCGCCTGCCGCGTGGAATTCGGACAGATCGGGGGCAGTGCCCGGTACAACGGGATCGTAGAGTGCGGCCTGCGCGCGGATAAGCTCGGGATCGGTATCCCAATCGAAATCGCGATAGTAGAAGTCCGGGCGTGGTGCATCGAAGGCAAGGTATTTGAGGAAGCCTGCCGCGATCGAACGGCGGTTATATCCGTCCCAGGCCAGCTCGCTGCCATAGGGCGATGCACCCGGCGCCAGAGCCACCCCGTCGCTATTGTGGGGGCCGCGATAGAGCGCGATTGCCGTGGCCACCTGTGCTGCGGTCAGGCAGTCGGCATTGTCTTCCCCGGCAGCGCAGGCAATCGTCTGCGGATCGAAGCTGCAGCGGCGCGGATCCTCGATGATGCCGTCCACCAGCGTATCGAGACCATCGCATTCGGCCAGCACCGCCTGATTGAGCAGGACCAGCTTTTCATCGGAGAAGACCGGTTGGTCATTGTCGTCGAGCAGGTGGTTGGCATCCCAATTGTTGGCGATAGCACCCAGGCGGCCGGGAAAGGCCGGATCGCCAGCGATGATGCCATCGAAATCTTCCGGGTGATGCTGCGCTTCGTAGAGCGCTTCGCGGCCACCGGTCGAGCAGCCACGGAAATAGCTATAGGCCGGATCGACGCCGTAATAGGCGGCAATGATCGCCTTGGAGGCGACGGCGGTTACATGGGTCGAACGACCTCCGTAATCCTCGCGCAATTCCTCGACACCGCCCCACAGCGCGTCGCGCCAGAAATGGCCGACATGACCCATATTGTTGGCCGCGACGGCAAAGCCCTGTTGCTGGGCATCCATGCAGCGTTCGATCTGGATCATGCCGCACAGGCCGCCGCAGCCGGTCTGGAAGAAGCGGCCGTTCCACGTCGTCGTGGGCAGATTCAGCTGGAAGCCGACCTGCGGCGCGACATAGCCGGAAACAGCGCAATGTTCTTCCAGTCCGTCACCGGCGGCGACCAGCTCTGCCGAGGTAATCGAAGTCGGGGCACCGGGAATGTCGATAAAGCTCATCTCCGCCAGGGCGGAACATTCGATTGCCGCCGAGAGGTTTGCGGCGACGGCGGCGTCTTGCGCCCGCGCCGACTGAGAAGGTGCAAGGGCGGCCATGACAAGCGACGCGAAAAGGAAAAAGCGCATGGAACAGGCTTCCTTTGAGAATGTGCCGAAACATGAAAAGGGCCGCTGCAGGTTTGTCCCGCAGCGGCCCTTCAGGACTTAGAAGTGGGCCGAAACCTTGGCGCCTATTGTGCGCGGGTTGGCCGAATAGACCCTGATCCCGTCAGGCGAGGCATCGAAGCCGTAAACGGCAACTTCATTGGTCAGGTTGCGCACAAACAGGCTCACATCGATATTGTCGATGATGAAGCCGAGCTGGGCGCCCAGCAGCGTCGAAGCATCCAACGTCTGATTGAACGCGTTCTGATCGTTGAAGCTGTACGTGCTGCTGCTGCGATGGCTGATATCGCCCTGCACATACATGTCGACGCTATTGCTGACGGGCGTGTCGTAGCGGACCTGCGCCGCCGCAGTCCAACGCGGAACGCGCGGGATTCGATCGCCATCAAAGCCGATCGTGCCGGCATCGATGATCTGCTGGTCGAGATCCTCGGTTAGCTTGGCATCGGTGTAAGTCAGGCCGCCGCCGAAGCTCAGGCCCATTCCGGTATTGTAGGTGATCTGCAGCTCGGCACCCTGGATACGGGTATCACCGGCATTGATGATATATTCGAATGCACCACTCGGATCCGTTGCTGCGAGCGGCTGGTTGGACCAGTCCATCTGATAGATCGAAGTGTCGATATAGATACGACGGTCGGCCAGATAGGCCTTCATGCCTAGCTCGTAACTCCAGATCTTGTCCGAGTCATAGGCATCGGGAATGGTGATGTTGGTCTGGTT
This sequence comes from Alphaproteobacteria bacterium, assembly GCA_030424845.1. Lineage (GTDB taxonomy): Bacteria > Pseudomonadota > Alphaproteobacteria > Sphingomonadales > Sphingomonadaceae > Alteraurantiacibacter. The sequence goes on from JAUHWC010000002.1 coordinate 492,614, forward strand.
GGCAAAGGCGGCTGCATTATTTACGCCGCCAACACGGAAGCCGGACGCTGCACGCGCAAAGAAGCTGAGATCGGGCGTAGCTTCGTAAAGCAGCGAGAAATTATAGCTCGGGCTGCTTTCCGAAGCGGTTTCGTCCATCGTCACATAGGGCGTGGTGATCAGGCCATTCGCTGCCCAGCTGGGCACGGGAACCGGCACAGCAAAGTCGGGCGGGCCGGCAATATCCTGGATAGTAGTCTGCAGATCGCTGACGGTGGCATCGAAATAGCGGATACCGGCCGTAGCGGTCAGACGTTCGGTGAGCTCGACATCGACCTGGCCGTAAAGCGCCCACTGCTCGATGTCGCGCAACGTGTTGACGGCATAGATGAGGTCTGCGGCCGGGACACCCGGAGCGGAGAAGCCCGACGGGCGCAGTCCCTTGGCTTCACAATCGGCAACCGAGTTGCAGTCGATCGTTCCGGTCACGTCATTCGCGCGGACGGCGATGAGAGTGAAGTCGGTATCGTCTGCCTGATAATAGCCGCCGACCACAAACTGGACAGGTCCTTCCAGGGTCGAGGTAAAGCGCAGCTCCGCCGTATAGGCTTCGTAATCCTGAGAACTCTGCAACAGGGTTTTGAACGGCATCAGGTTGAAGGCCGCCGAAAGACCAAGTCCGGTCGGCGTGCTGTCTTCGCCATCAACCAGCTTGTGGTTGGCATAAGACCCGATTGCCGTGATCGTACCGACGTTGGTGTCGTATTCGACGGTAGCGCTCACGAGATCGAAATTATCGCCATAGCTTTCAACAGTCGGTGAAGTGGAAATGTAGGGCCCGGCTCCCTGGCTCCAGCTTTCGCTACCCGCTACGTCGACTTCCTGGTGGGTAGCGCTCAGCAGAATCGAGAATTCGGGTACCGGCTCGAACAGGGCAGACACACGTACACCCCAGACATCTCGCTCGTTGACGTCTTCATTGACCGTGGTGGTCAGGCCATCCAGCGTGGTGATGGCATGATCGATAAAGGCACCGCCGGTTTCACCCCAGGCCACGGTACGGATGGCGAACTGCTCGCCCAGAGGCAGGTTAAAATAAACATCGCCTTCCAGGATTTCATCGCCTTCGTCGATGAAACCAACGGAAGCGCTGCCTCCACCTTCGACCAAGTCGAGGTCGGGTTTGTTGGTAATGATACGCAACGTGCCGGCCATGGAGCCGGAGCCGAACAGTGTGCCCTGCGGTCCCTTGAGCACCTCGATACGGTTTATGTCGTGCAGGCGGACACCCGGGCGGCCGTCGCCGGCACCCTCATAGGCGCTGCTGCCAGTCAGCGGAATTTCGTCGAGGTAAAGACCGGTGGTCGAACCGATATCCGAGAGGATACCGCGAATGACGAACTGGTTGCTGGCCACACCCTGGTTGTTGACCACGAGCGAAGGCTCGATCTTGGTCAGGTCCTGCAGCGACTGAATGGAATTGCGCTCCAAAGCTTCGCCGGATGTGACCGAGACGGAGAGCGGCGTATCCTGGAGGTCTGTGTCGCGCCGGCTGGCCGACACGACGATCACATCCGAGGAGTCAGCGGTTGATTCAGCTTCGACCTCTTGCGCAGCCACGGGCGTGGCAATGGAGACGGCCGTCAGACTGATGCCGAGGAGGCATGTAGTCCTGATGTTCTTGCCATGGAAAAACCGCATACGTCTTGATCCCTCAAATATGGTTCACGCTCTCCCTTGGCGAGCACCAGGATCATTCATATCGCGATGGAACAGGAACCGTTCCCGACCGGAACTGGCCGGGGTGGTTGACCCCGCAATCTGATCCTAGGCGACTTTGCCGCTCCGTTGATCAAGATTTGCCAAAGCCGGTCCGTTGTCAATATATTTCGTCGGACAATATTGTAGTGTGCGATTCATGTCACGGTGAGGGCTTAGCGATCTGTAAAATAACATTTTCTGCGACACGTCCGGGGAACGCGCCGACCACTTATCCGCAGGCCAATTCCCTGCTTGACACCTGATGCCGCAACCTTAATGTCATTTTTGTCCGACAATCTTGAAGGGTTCGCAGTGAACGACAACAGGCAAGAAGATTTGGCCCGCCAGTCTCTCGGAAGGGCGCTGGAAGATAGCGAACTAGCTCTGGCTGAAGCGCTCAGCGATATCTTTGGCACGGGTCAGCATGACCTCGCCAAAGTGGCCGAGGCGCTGCAGGAACGCGGCGTGGCTCGCCCGTCGGGCGAAAGCGGCGTATGGTCGCTGTCCGTGCTCGAAGAGGAGCTCGCCGCCATCAACGCTTCACTGGACGCGGCCCACGAGCAGGGTGGCATTACGCGCCTCGCCTGAAGGGAGTGCCCTGCATGGTCGACCTGACCGGTCGCAAGATCGTTGTTACCGGCGCCGCACGCGGCGTCGGCCTCGCCATCACCCAACGCTGTGTCGAGGCGGGTGCCGAAATCATCATTGCCGATATTCTCGAAGATGAGGGCGCTAAGGCCGCCGCCGAACTCACCACGAAGGGCAATGGCTCATGCCGCTTCGTCCCGGTAGACCTTGGCGACCCCCAATCAATCGAGGCCATGGCTGGCGATATCGCCGCCAATGAAGGCACGATTCACGGGCTGGTGAACAATGCTGCCATCGCCACAAATGTCGGCGGCAGGCCATTCGAGGAAATCGATATCGACTTGTGGGACAAGGTCATGCAGGTCAATATTCGCGGTACCTGGCTGGTCAGCCGTTCACTGTCTCCGCTGCTCGAGGATGGCTCGGGTCGCGTGGTCAACATGGCCTCTGACACTGCCTTGTGGGGGCCGACCAACCTGCTCGCATATGTCGCCAGCAAGGGCGCCGTGATCTCGATGACCCGCTCGATGGCGCGCGAGCTCGGCCCGCGCAAGATCGGCGTGGTAGCGCTGGCGCCGGGCATCATGAAGAACGAAGCGACCGATTACGTTCCGGCACAAAGGCACACTGAGTACGAAACACGCCGGGCCGTGCAGGGTCCGCAATATCCCGAGGATATTGTCGATGTGGTGGCCTTTGCCCTCACCCAGGGAGCCCTGCCCCTGACCGGTCAGGTAATTCCGACCGATGCAGGGTTCTGGTTCAAGTAACCCTAGGCTGGCTCAGCTGCGAAACCAGTCGGTGATTTCGCTGCCCGTTGCCATCCATACATCGTCATGCCCGGTGATATGCCCCAGCGCGCGATCAAGCGCCCGAGCGCGGAACGGGTGGCCGATCAGGAAGGGATGGACTGCGATCGACATGATGCGCGGGCTCTTGTCGCCTTCCTCGTAAAGCTGGTCGAACTGGTCGATCAGGATCCGGGTGAAATCATCCGCCGTGCCGCCATGCTGCAGGAAGATCGGAATATCGCCAATCTCGAGCGTGTACGGCAGTGCGAGAATGTCACCGGCCTTGGTCGTGATCTCGTAAGGCAGCTCGTCATTCGACCAGTCGCAGACATAGTCGATGCCAGCTTCGGCGAGGATATCGAGCGTGTTGTCCGTCTCGGTCAAGGCCGGCCCAAGCCAGCCGCGCGGGCGCGTGCCAGTGCTCTTCTCGATCGTATCGATCACGTGACCGACCAGCGGCTTCTCGTCGTCCGGACCCATGCCGGTAAACAGCATGGAATTGTTCGGCCCATGCGCCATCCATTCCCAGCCAGCCTTGCTGCCGGCCTCGACGATTTGCGGATATTGTTCGCACACATCCGAATTGAGCGCCGCAGTGACCGAGACACCATGCTTGGCCAGTACATCCATCAGGCGCCAAACACCCACGCGGGCACCGTAGTCTCGCCAGGAATAATTGAGTACGTCGGGCGAGAGGCTCGCCGTCATCGGGGTCATCGCCATGCCTGGCTGCTTCCACTGGAAATGCTCGATATTGGGCGAGATCCACAGCCCGACCCGGGCATTGCCGGGAAGCGGTTTTGCCGGTCGGTCGACAATCGGCGAATAAACGAAACGGCCATGATCCATCATGCGAACGATCCTCTTTCCTTGCGTCTCAGTCTTTCTTCTTTTTCACCGGCGGGAAGATCTGCCCGTCGGCATCGCCGATCGTGATCACGCGATAGGGACAGCTCTTCGCCGCGCGGACGAGCATCTTGTCGTCCTCGGTGGCGTCCGGGTCTCCCAAGACGACCTTGTTCTCCTCGTCGAGCGAAAATGTGTCCGGTGCCCAGTGCGCGCATTTGCCATAGCCCTGGCATTTCTCGCGCTCGACGGTGATCGTGTATTTGCTCATCGTACTTTCCTCAGATCAGGACCTGCAGCAGCGGCATTTCGCGGCGGCTGTTGATCAGCAGTACCTTCTTGCCAGCGATCCGGAACGTATCGCCTTCACGGCGCAGTTCGTGGAAGCTGCGGCCCATCCAGAATTGCTGATCGGCACTGCGGGCAATGCCGAGCATGAAGTTCGATTCCACCGAAACTTCATCGCCTTCGTCGCGTGTGACAGTGATGTTGGACACCAGCCGCCGCATCGCACCGCGCGTCTCCTCGACGGCCAGAACCGAGCCACTCTTGAGCCTGTCGACGCGCTGTTCGAGGCGGATGTAATCGTCATTGATGATCGAGACACGGCGGCTCAACCAATCCTGATCGGGGTCTGCGGGCACCCAATAGGTCGATCCTTCGAGCCACAGTGCGAACCATTCATCATAGCGCGCTTCATCCATCAGTTGCGCTTCGTGATAGAGGAAGTGTTCGGGGGTCACTTGGCATCTCCGTTCATCAGCGAGATGTAGTGGCGCCAGAAGCCGCGCAGGTGCGTCTCGTCCATCGTATGGCCTGACTTGCCGCCATCGGGCATGTCCTTTTCACGATGCTCGCCGCGGCCGATGAACAACCAGTCATCGCCTTCGGCATGCATGCCCACCTGGTTGCGCTCCATGATCTCGACATCGTCGGGTGAGACGAATCCGGCCGATCCGAACATGAATTCATGGTCCGAAAGACGGTTGTCGTTGATCTCCTCGGGCACGCCCTTGAGCATGACGGGGTAGTTGGCGCTGACCGTCTCATCCACGCTGATCGGCTGGACGGTGCGAATATGTGTCATGATGTAGATCATGTTGGGGAAGACGTAGAGCAACGGCGCCATCGTGCCGAGCATCTGCTCCGCCTTTTCCTCGCCGTAGCGGGCCTTCATCTGCTCCACATATTCCTTGCGCGCAGGCGAAGGTTCCCCCGGACGCTTGGCCAGTGGGGCACCGCGATAGTCTTCCACCATGTGACCACCCGGAAGCGAGCGGATCACGTCCGGGATTTCTTCCTCGTGCAGCGTGCTGACGTCGAGGCCCGATCGGCGCGCGAACAGCTCGAAGGCGATCTTGTGGATGAAGGGACCGTGATAGTCTCCCTCCATCGAGTTCTCGGGCATGTATTTCCAATTGCCTTTGTAGCGCACTTTCTGGCTGCCGGCGTCGAGCGCGATTTCACCCTCGGGCGACAGGTCCATGAACAGGTCGAGGAACTCGGTCACAGCGCCGAGGTGTTCCGTCAGGCTGATGCCTTCCTCTGCCACGCTGGCGAAGACCAGGCCGCGATAATCGTCCTGGCGGGCAACCTCGACCAGCGGGAACTGGTCCTTGTCGAGGTCATAGTCATAGCCTTCGTCGAAGGTCGGCTCGAGCAGCTCGCCCGTATTGGAATAGGACCACGCGTGATAGGGGCACACGAATTTCGACGTATTGCCTTCATTGGCAAGGCAGACGAGGTTCGCGCGGTGGCGGCAGCGATTGTAGAAAACGCGGACCTTGTCGTCGTCACCGCGGACCATGATGACCGGCTGCAGGCCGATCTGGCGGCGCACGAAATCGCCCGGATTGGGGACCTCGCTCTCATGGCCAATATAGACCCACACCTTGTACCAGATCTCTTCCAGTTCGCGCTGGAAGATCTCCGGATCGCGATAGGCGCTGCCATGGACGCGGGACCCGTCGACAAGCTTTGAATAGTCGGGGGGCGGCGCCTTCAGCTCGGTACTCATCATTCTACTCCTTAACCGCCATGGCGAGGTCTTCGGCAGAGCGCTTGACCGCGCCCTTCCCCACCCACAGCAAGATGGCTCCGGCAATGGCCCCAACCATTGACGTAACCGTCATCGAAACGCCGACCATCATCGGGTCGACGAAAACATGTTCGGTCAGCACCGCTACCGCGAATGGCCCAACGCCCGTGCCGATCAGGTTCAACCCGAACAGGAAGATGGCCGACACCTGGCCACGCAGCCCGTTAGGCGCGATCTGGCCGATCAGCGATGGCGCCTGGCCAATCGCGGCGCAGGCAAAGAACAGGATCGCCCCGATCATGATGACCGCAAGGCCCAGTATCGGCACGATCATGGCTGCCGAAAGCGGCGCCAATACGACGGCGCAGATCATCCCGGTATCGACGACGGCCGTGACTCGTCCTCGCGCCAGCAGTTTGTCCGAACGGCGGGCGCCAAGGAGCTGCCCGGTACCGCCGGCGAAGAGCATCGCCATGCCGAGCACGAAACCGATCTGCGTCGCTTCGAGGCCGTGCACCCGCGTCAGCCATGTCGGCCCCCAGGCGATCAGCGCATTGAAAGATACGTTAATCGCTGCAAAGCCCAGAGCGTAATAGCTCATTGTGCGCCAATTGTGCCGCAACCAGTAAAGCAGCGCTCCCTTTTCGGCATTTTCGGGCTTAACCGCTTCGCGCCTGCGGGGTTCGCGCATGGGCAGGGCCAGTACCGCCACGAGGATGCCGGGCAGGCCCACCAGCAGGAAGGTCACGCGCCATGCCGACAGATCGCCCAGCAAGGGCACTCCCAGAACTTCACCACTCTGGGCGAAGGCGATAACAAGCCCGCCAAGGATATAGGCCAAGCCGGCGCCTATGGTGACACCCAACTGGTATGTAGCAACGGCCCGTGCCCGCCGTTCCGGCGGGAAGTAATCGGTGAGCATGGAGAAGGCGGAAGGCGAGAGCGCAGCCTCGCCAATGCCAACGCCGACGCGCGCCATGAACAGGCTGAAGAAGCCGCGCGCCAGGGCACAGGCCGCCGTGCACATACTCCAGACGAAGATGCCGCATGCAATCAGGTGCTTGCGCGAGACCGAATCCGCCAGCTTGCCCAGCGGAAGACCGGCGATTGCGTAGAAGATCACGAAGGCGAAGCCGTGCAGCAGCGCCAACTCGACATCGGTGAAATGAAGCTCCTGCTGGATCGGCACCATCAACATGGAGAGGATGACCCGATCGAGGAAGGAGAAGGCGAAGGCGATTATCAGGATGGTAAGGGCGTAATTCGCGTGGAGCCGCGAGGGCCATTCCTTCTCCGCCGGAACGGTAGCGGCAGGGGTCAGAGCGTCCATACCGGGGCTCCGCGCGCTTCCCGGACCAGCAGCCCGGCGGGTTTATCTGACTTGCGCAACGACCCTTCGACTCCTTCGGGAGAAATTCTTATGCTGCACTGTAACAAGACGGCGGGTTGGCGCAAGAGATTGTCTGACCATTTTTCGATAAAAAATGAGCCTTGTGAGACTAAGCTATCCGCAGGACGCAACTCAAGTCGATAGCATCTTTCTGTTTTATAGTTCTTTTCTGATTTCTGGACGAAACTCGACGAAATCTGTAGAAGCCTCTTTATTGTCAGACAAAGGAGGGAATTGTGGGATTTCGCGAGATTGCGCAGCGCCTGCGCACAACCGGACGGGAAATCAATTATCCGACCATGACGCTGACGCAGGAATTGCTGGCTCTGCAGCATGAGACCGAGCCCTATGACGGCATCAAGGTCAGCCGGGACATCGCCTATGGCGAGGATGAACGGCATCGGCTCGACCTGTTCACGCCGGAGGGCAGCAACAGCGCGGCACCGGTCGCCCTGTTTGTTCATGGCGGCGGTTTTGTCCGCGGCGACAAACTGGTCCCCGGCACGCCCTATTTCGACAATGTCGCCCTGGCCTTTGCCCGACAGGGGATGATCGGCGCGACGATGACCTATCGCCTCGCGCCCGACGCGCAGTGGCCTTCTGGTGGGGAGGATGTGGCGGCGGCGGTCCGGTATTTGGCGCGCGATTGCCGCAAGGTGATCCTGCTGGGCACGTCCGCCGGGGCGACGCATGTTGCGACCGCGATCGCGCGCGAGCCCGACCTGCCAGTTGCCGGAGCGATACTGCTGTCGGGCATATTCGACTTTGCCGACCCCGAGCTGGCGGCGGATCTCGCCCCCTATATTGGCGACGATGCCGGCTCTTATGCAGCCAGGTCCCCGCTTGCCGAGCTGGTTGCCAGCGGCATTCCGTTGATGCCGGTCATGGCAGAACTCGATCCGCCGGCCTTCGAGCGCCAGACGCTGGCGCTGGTGAACGCGCTGTTCGAACGCGACGGCACCATGCCCCATTTCCTGCGCTTGCCGGGCCACAATCACTTTTCTTCCGCCCTCCACCTGAATGGAGAGGATGGCTGGCTTGGCGAGCGCATGGCGGATTTCATCGCGAGTTTCACCTAAGGCACCTCACGCAGAAGGAGCCTTGCCGCGCGCGAGCAGCCAGCGCGCATGGGCGATCATCTGGGCATCGCGATGCTCGAAGCCCATCAGCTGCACGCCAAGCGGCATGCCATCGACTGACAGCAGCGGCAGGTTGGCCGTCGGGGCACCGACGGCAGAGGACGCATCATTGTACCACGGCGTGCCCATTTCCGGCGCGCCCTTCTGCCCCGCTCCGATATGCGCCAGCGTGACGAAACCGTCGACTTCGTCTTTCAGCGCACGGTGCAACGACTGCAATTGTGCCTGACACTCCAGCGCGCGGCGATAGTCTTCGATTGTCAGCTTGGCGGCATTGTCGAGATGGCCGTGCATGACATGGCTGAACTTGTCCGGTGCGCGCTCGCGCGCCTCCAGCCAGGGCCAGCGGATTTCCCAGAACAGGTGGAAGAAGAACTCGATCGTGCGGGTGGTCGCATCCTCATAATCCGAGAAGGCCTGCGAATGACCAGGCTCGACAATCTCGACACCATCTTCCTTCAGGCCTTCGAGCCATTCCTCGAAAATGGCCTTGGATGCATCGTCGGTCTTGTCCCAGCCAATCGTGTACTGGCGTGCGAGCCGGAGCGGTCGCTTCGGTTCGGGCAATGGCGCGGCGTCAAGCGGAAGGTGTCCCGGATCGCCGCCAACTGCGACAGCGATCTGCCGGGCAGCATCCCAGATATCCTCCATCGTCGCGCCGAGCAGGCCGAGATGATTCACACTGGGTGATGGGTCGATCCCACCATGGCGATTGAGCGCTCCGAAAGTAGGCTTGAAAGCCGCGACACCGCAGATCGAGGCCGGGCGGATGACCGAACCGCGCACCTGGCTTCCTGTTGCCAGTGGCAGCATGGAGGATGCCACCGCTGCTGCCGAGCCGGTGGACGATCCACCCGGCGTGCGGGTCAGGTCCCACGGGTTCCAGGTTGGAGCCGGAAGCGCCATGGTGAATTCGGTGGTGGTGGTCTTCCCGAAAACGAAGGCCCCGCCATCTTTCAGCGCGGCGACATGGGCCGCGTCGAACTCGGCTGGCGCGCTGTCCGCAAACCAGGGGCTGTTCACCAGCGTCTGCAGACCTGCCACGTCGTAGCAATCCTTGACCCCGAAGGGCAGGCCGTCGACCGCCGACAGGGGCGCACCGTCCTGCCATCTCTGCGTTGCCGCATCGGCGGCCTTGCGCGCGCTTTCGAGATCATAGGAGACGAATGCTTTCACCTCCCTCTCGCGCGCTTCGAGCGCGGCAATGCACTGCTCGAGGAACTCGCGCGGGCTTCCCTTGCCCTCGGCGAATCCACGCCGCGCGGCAGAAAAGCTCGGGAATGCAGCCGATTTCGGATCATAGGTCATGGGGCGTCTCCTGCTGCGGGGATTTCGAGCGATATGGATGATCCCGGTCTCAGCATCTGCGTGCATGCGGCGGGCCTGCCATCGAGCAAGTCGACCCACCAAAGCGACAACAGTGATGAGCCGAGCGGAACCTTGAGCATCATGGCGAAGCGCGGTTCGGCCAGTATCGCCTCGACCCATGCCCGGCCCCAACTGACCTTGCCGAGCCTCGCAAGGATGGCATCGAAATCCTTCTCGGTCGCCAGGTCCTCTGCATGCCGCGCCAGTTCCGGCGCAAGGTAGCGCTTGATCCCGAGGGCATTGTCTCCCTGGGCAGCGGTCAGGCGAATGAAAAACGGGATTTCCATCTTCCCGCCCAGTTCGAGCGCCGAGATCACGACTTGCGGCGGAACGGCCCGCCCTTCGCGATCGCGCCTTGTGGCCGTCCCTGCCGCTGCAATCATCTGTCCGAGATCGCGGCGCATACGGAGCGATTCCTCGCTCCTGCCCGCTGTCACGAATGTTCCGCGCCCACGCGCACGGTCGACAAGACCATCGCGTTCAAGGGCTTCGAGCGCCTGCCGCAAGGTCCCGCGGCTTACACCGTATTGCGCGCGCAAAGCCTCTTCGGAGGGCAGGCGATCACCGGGGCGCAGCACGCCGTCGGCAATCTGGTCGCGCAGGATGGTCTCCACCTGGCGGTAGAGACTGAACTCCGCATCCAGCGCATCGGAACGGGCCATTTAGCGATTTTCCCAGATTTGTCTGACAATCATATTTACATTAGTACATAAGACTGTACATATAGGCAAATCAATGCACAAGGGGCTTGGCCCACAACAGCATAATGGACAGGACATGAGCGCTCCGACGACAGAACCGCCCGGATATGGCAGCGACTTCATCGCCGATATGCTGCGCGAGCTCGGGATCGCGCATCTCGCGATCAATCCGGGCGCAAGCTTTCGCGGTCTGCATGACAGCGTGGTCAATCGACTGGGCAACAAGGACCCGAAGCTGGTCCTGACCCTGCATGAAGCGCAGGCCGTGGCCATGGCGCATGGTTATGCCAAGGTGACCGGAAAGCCGATGGGCGTGGTCCTGCATGCCAATGTCGGTCTGATGAATGCAGTTATGGCTATTTACGATGCCTGGGTCGACCGCATGCCCATGCTGATCCTTGGCGCCACGGGTGCCGTAGATGCAGCCAAACGCCGCCCGTGGATCGAATGGATCCACACCAGCCGCGACCAGGCATCCATCGTTCGTCCTTTTGTGAAATGGGACGACCAGCCAGCTTCGATCGAGGCGGCAATGGAATCGCTCTTGCGCGCCACGGCCATTACCAGCACGGTGCCCTGCGCACCGACATATGTCTGTCTCGATGTCGACTTGCAGGAAGGCGCGCTCGAAAGCCCGCCAGCCCTACCCGATACGAAGCGCTTTTCTCCGCCCGCCCCGCCATCGGTCAGCGAGAGCGATCTCGACCGTGCGATGGAACTGGCGGGCAAGGCACGCAAGCCACTCATCCTCGTCGGCCGCTACGATCGCAGCGAGCAGGCATGGGACGAGCGCATTGCCTTTGCCGAAGCTCTTGGCGCGGCGGTCCTGTGCGACCAGAAATGCGGTGTCGGCTTCCCCAGCGACCATGCAGGCTTCATCGCCGCCCCGGCACAATATCCCGACAAGCGCGCCGCCGAACTGGTCAACGAAGCGGACCTGGTGATCAGCCTCGACTGGCCGGACCTCAAGGGGCTGCTCTCGCTGCGCAACGACAAGGGCGAACGCCTGCCGACGATTATCGCCTCACCCGACGAACGGCTGCATAATGGCTGGTCGCTTGATCATTTCCCCTTCGCGGAAGCCAACTTACGCCTTCCGGTGAAGCCCGAGACATTTACGGCGGCCATGCTCCCCAGGCTTTCCGGCATCTCGCGCGAGCAATGGGAGATTCCGGCCACACCGACCCTCGAGATTCCGGATTCGGGCCCCGTTACTATCCCGGCGCTGGCAGCAGCATTCGAAAGAGTTCGCGGCGAGCGCGATGTCTGCCTCACCCGCCTGACTTTCGGCCTGCCCGATTCCATGATCCGCTTCACGCATCCGCTCGATTGCATCGGCTATGATGGTGGTGGTGGCATCGGCTCGACCCCTGGCATCACCGTGGGTGCGGCACTGGCGCTGAAGGGCACAGGACGCCTGCCGGTCGCGATCCTCGGCGATGGCGATCTGCTGATGGGCAGCCAGGCCTTGTGGACCGCAGCAGCGCAGCGGCTGCCCGCGCTGTTCATCGTCAACAACAACAAGTCCTTCTACAACGATGTCGAGCACCAGGAGCGCGTGGCGCTCCATCGCGGGCGTCCGGTCGAGAACAAACATATCGGCATGGACATCACCGATCCTGACATGGACCTCGTCAGCCTGGCGCGCAGCCATGGCTGCATCGCCTATGGCTCCGTCACGTCGATCGAACAGCTCGAAGGCGTGCTCGAAGAAGCCTTTGCCACCGCGGAAGCCGGCGAGACCGTGCTGGTCGACGTGCGCACCCTGCCCCCGGCCCCGCGCGGCTGAACGAAAACACGAATTACTGGATTACGGAGTTTCAAATTGGTCAAGCTGACAGTCGTTACCCGCGAAGGCGCCGAAAACACGATTGAGATCGAAGAAGGCGGCTCGCTGATGGAAGCGATTCGCGATGCGGGAATGGATGAGCTGCTCGCCCTGTGCGGAGGCTGCCTGTCCTGCGCCACTTGCCATGTCATGATCGATGAAGGCCATAGCGGAGCCCTGCCGCCGCGCAGCGAAGAAGAAGTCGAGTTGCTCGAAGGTTCGGAGTTCTTCGAGGCGCGCTCCCGCCTTTCATGCCAGATTCCCGTTGATGAAAAGCTCGAGGGTGCCCGGGTGGAAATCGCTCCGGAGGATTGACCCACCAAGTTTGGCCGGATCGCTCCAAACCCTTGGTCCGGCCAGCAATGGGGCGGTGCTGCGTTGCCTAGCTGCGCAGTACCGCCTCAACCGCCGATGCGATTGCGAGCAATTCTCGATCCCTTCCCGCCGTAGAAGCAAGCATCAGGCCGACGGGTGGTTCGTCCAGTGCATTGGCCGGCAACGAAACGGCACAGCCATCTGTCATGTTTATCAGCGTGGGATTGCGCAGGGCCAGCAGGTTCGCGCGGCCATAGGCGGCATCGTCTGCCATCTCGTCCAGGCTCGGCGGGAGGATCGGCGTCGTCGGCAAAGCAATCGCATCGTAGCGGGCGAGTTGTTGCTCCGCATCGGCCACCAGCTTTGCCCGCGCGGAACACAACTGCACGAAATCGGCGGCGTCCTGTTCGGTCCCCCTGCGAATCCGGATCGACACGCGCGGATCATATTCATCGCCGCGCGCCTCCAGCAGGTTCCGATGCCAGCCATAGGCTTCCGCCGCCGGGAAGCCGCCCTTGGCCGATAGCGGAGCAACGAGATCGAATGCCCTTACCACGACCGGCTCTATACGAGCACCAGCCCTCTCCAGCCGGGCAAGCGCCGCTTCATGCGCGGCAATGACCGCGTCATCTGCGTCGTCGAGGGCGACATTCTGAACGGCTGCAATGCGCATGCCGGACAGGTCGCGGAGCGGCAAATCACCCTCATCTTGCTGGGCGAGAATGGCATCAAGCGTTGCGCAACACTGGACCGAGCGCGCCAGTGGACCGACAGAATCGAGCGTTGAGGATAGGGGGATGGCTCCCTCGCGGGGCACACGGCTTGCCGTTGGCTTGAAGCCGACCAGCCCGCACCACGCCGCCGGGATGCGGCACGATCCGCCCGTATCGGTGCCCAGGGTGGCATGCGCCATGCCATCGGCAACCGAGACCGCTCCGCCGGAAGTCGAGCCGCCGGAAATATGCTTTTCTTCGCGCTTCCACGGGGAGAGCGGAGAGCCATAATGCGGGTTCATGCCGAGACCCGAATAGGCAAATTCGGTCATGTTGGCGCGGCCGATCAGGATGAATCCGGCAGCCCTGAGGCGCGCCACGGCGGGCGCATCCCCGGTCGCAGGCTCACCATCGAGCACGACAGATCCCGCCCGCGTTACCTGACCGCGAACATCGAACAGATCCTTGATCGAGATCGGGATACCCGCGAAGCGCGAGGGATGGGCGCCGGCCTTGCGCAGGCTGTCCACGGCATCGGCAGCTGCCAGCGCGCTATCCTTGTCGACCTGGATGAAGGCAGCCGCCCCCTGCCCACCGCGTTCATCGATCCGGGCAAGGCATTGCTCGACCAGATCGCGTGCGGAAGTCCGTCCCTGCTCGAGGTCTTCCGCTAGCCTGGCGAGCGTCGGTCCGGACGCGCTATCGCTCATGCCGTCAGGCCGGATCGTAATAATGAATCTCGAGCAGCAGGGCGCCGCCTTCGGACTTGAAGGGGCCATGCGGCGCACCGGGCGGACGCACGGCGTAGGTCACGCCTTCGAACTTCTCGCCGCCATTGCCCTTTCCGTCATGCCCCACGGTCATGTCGCCTTCGAGCATCAGCACCTCTTCCCAGTAATCATGGGTGAAAGGCACATCCGACATGAAGCCGGGCTTGAAGCGCAACAGCCGCGTGCGGCTTCCGCGCTTGCCGGCATAGTCGAGCGAACCGGAAAGGATCTTCTCTTCGGCCAGAGCATCTTCGGGATAGCCATCGGGCAGCTGCCAGCCTTCAGGGCCAAGATCGATCGAATGGAATTCGTCGTGAAGCTTGTTGATCGCCATCAGGCTTTCTCCTGCGAGGTCCAGAGGGTTGAGAATTGGGTGGCCACGACATCCTCATAGGCGGGATCGCCGGTAAGGATGCCGATCTCGCGACCAAAGCGGTTCATGCCCGCCACGAAGTCGGGCGAGATGCTTGCGTCGTAATAGGGCAGGTCGCGCACGATCAGCCGTTCGATCAGCGCGGTCTCGCGTTCCGGGAACAGCTTGGCCGCAACCTGCGTCGCCAGGCTGGTGTCGGCGCGCAGCATTTCCTGAGCGCGAACAACAGCACGCACCGCTGCTGCTGCCACTTCGGGCTGCTGCTCGATCAGCGCGTCGGTGGTGGCGATGGAGGCCATGGTATAGTTGAACGCCTGCTCCGGCCCGTCACCGCGACGAATATCGAGAACGACCTGGCCGGCACCGCTTTGCACCGCCACTTCGGTGCCCATGCCGTTGGCCCAGAAGCCGTCGATCAGGCCTTCTTCCAGCGCCTTCGCCGCCGTGACGCCGAAATTGACGACCTGTCCGGGAACGGGCTTCGCACCGGGTACGGGGCAGATCGTGACATCGTCCTTTTCAAGGTCGACGCCGCCATCCACCAGCAATTGCTTCAGGCCCATATCGACCCAGGGGGCAGCACCGATCGTGCGGCCTTTCACAACCGACCAGTCGCCCTTCTTGACCTCGATGTCGGAGCGCATGACGAGGAACCAGTACATGCCCTGCCCCTGCGCGCAGAGCAGCTTGGCGCCCTTCCACTCGGGGAAAGCAGCCAGCGCCGAATGGGCAGAGCCGCCGACGAAATCGATCTCGCCATCGCGCAGCATTTCGTAGCAGCGATCAACCGGGAAGATCAGCTCGAGATCGACATCTAGGCCTTCCGCCTTGAAGCATCCCAGTTCGACCGCGGCGCAGGCCGGGAAATAGCTGTTGGAGATAAGATCTGGAATTGCGATTTTCATGAAAGCTCAGCCTGCTACCGGAAGTTCGGTCATGGAATAGGAATGGGTGATCGAACGACCGAGAACCGGGTCTTCGATTTCGATAGTGAAGCTTTCCGACGGACGGATGCCGCCAATGGCCGCCAGCGTGCCGCCAAAGACCAGCGTGGCATCGGCAGGCTCGGTTTCGCTGTAGAGCGGGAGGAGATCCTGCGGGTCTAGCATCGCGGTGACCGGGCCTTCCTGGTAGAGCGTTCCGTCTGCAAGGCGAGAGCGCAGGATCAGATCGTCCCAATGGTCCCTGATATCCTCATAGGCCCAGAGCTCGGCTGCAACGGGCTTGTCGCACACCTGTTTGGAAACGGTGACGCCATAGGCCTCGACCTTACGATCAGTATGGTCCGAGCCGACACCGACATAGAGCTTGCCGCGATGCTTGATCAGGATGAACTCGACTTCGCCGCTGGAATCGCCGCCCATCACCTCGATCGACTTTGCCTTGGTCAGGCGCGAAGCCGAAACGCGGTAGAAGATCGGCGTCGAAGCCGGGCGGGCAATGCCCATCTCTTCCAGTTCGACGATATGCTTTTCCAGCGCCACCTTGTCGCGGCCGGTCCAGCCGGCAATCACCGCATTCTCGATGGTGATTGCCTCTTCGCGAACGGTGCCATCGTCATGGATCGTGAATATCAGTGTCTGTGCCATTGTTGTCCTGTCAGGCTGAATGATCGAAGCGCATCAGGCCCATGCCGGTGGCCCAGGGCACGACGGCTTCATAGGCGACGACTTCACCGGTGAACTTGCCCATAGCGCCGGCCAGAGCGATCCAGCCCAGCAGCTCGATCGCGCCGGCGCCCGCCGCGCCCAGATCGGCGACCGTGTATTGCTTGAGAGCTTCCGTATCGCCCGCCGCCATCAGCTCGAGGAAACGGCGATCGAAGGCCTCGTCGATAAAGCCGTGATTGCGCTCACCCGGATCGTGCGACATGCCGCCCGTTGCGATGATCGCCACGCGCTTGTTCCGCTTGCGGACGACCTCTCCAACGATCCGCCCCAGCTCAAAACAGCTTGCGGGCGAAGGCTGCGGCGGCGCCAGCGTGTTGATGATGATCGGAACGACAGGCACATCCATGCCCGGCGTCAGGAAATTGAGCGGAATCATCGTGCCGTGATCAAAGGCCAGCTCTTGCGCGAAGCCGGGCATCATGTCCCGGGCATAGGCAGCAGCGAGGATCTCTTCGGACAGCTCTGTCGCGCCAGGGACCGTCTTCTTCTCGATCTTGAGCCAGGGCTCGACCGGCCCGTGATAGCTCTCGGCACGGCCGATGCAGAACGGGCTGACATGGTCGTAGAAGAAATTGGTCCAGTGTTCGGAGGTGAACAGGACAAGCTCGTCGACTTCCGCTGCCGCCAGCGCCGCGCGCAAGGTTTCTGCGCCCGCATAGAGCGCGTCCTTCTGCTCGACCGGCGCGGCATCGACCCAGGCAATATAGCCGGGCGCGTGGCTGATCGCGCTGCAGTGAACCAGGCTCATTCCGGATCTCCGCGAATGGCATCGAGGTAGTCGGGTTCAGACACCTGATGGATGATGGAAAAAGGCCGCAGCAGCAGGCCGTGCACGCCAAGCGCGTAAAGCTTGCGATAGTCGCGTTCGACCAGGGCCGAGCCTTCGACCTCGCTCAGCTCATGTTCGGCAAGAAGGGCATCGGGCGCTTCCATGAAGCGTTCGCGGACACCGGGATTGCGATTGATTTCCCGGATCAGCTTCTGCAGCGCGTAAATGCTCATTCGGACTCCGCGTAGACATCATCCACCCAGCGCAGCGCCGATACGGCCTGCGAGAAAGTGGTGGACGCCGCCAAGGTGACAAGGACCGACTGGCGCAGTTCCTCGGCCGGAGCGCCCATCTTGCGCAGGCGCCGTGCATGGACCTTGAAGCTGCCTTCCTCGCCCGTCGTCGCCAGCGCGCCGATGACGATTAGTTCGCAGGTATGTTCGTCCAGCGGCCCTTTGCCGACCGCCTTGCGCAAGGCCTGGAAGGCCTCGGCAGCTTCCGGATTGTACTGGGTGACGAACTGGACCGGATTGAGCTTCTTGGTCATTTCTTGTTCTTCTTCAGATAGGGGAACTCGCCCAGATCGGTGCCCAGCCCTGCTGCCAGCGCACGCTGGTAGATAACCGCGGCAATGGCGATATCCTGGATGCCGCTGCCAACCGATTTGAACAGGGTGATTTCGCTTTCTTTCGCGCGGCTGCCCGCCTTGCCCGCAACCAGCTCGTGCAATTCGCTGACAGTGTCCTCGGCCACGATATCGGCAGCAGCAACAGCATCGCCCGCTTCGCCGAACACGCCTTCGCGCGTGTCGACGACAATGCGGTCCGCGCGGCGAAAGGTCTCGACATCGAGCTCCCGCTGGTCGCGGCGCGCCGTGCCGACCGAGTTTACATGCGAGCCCGGCGTCAGCCATGCGCCATCGATGACCGGCTCGCTGGACTTGACCGCCGCAAGGATGAGCTCGGCGCCTTCGCAGGCTTCCTCCGCCGAAGCGACAGGGGTGATGGTCATGCCGTATTCCTCGGCAAAATCGCGTGCCAGCTGCTCGCGATTGGCGGCGGTTGGACTGAAGACTTTCGCCTCCGATACGAAACCGCCAGCCTGCATGGCATGCAACTGCGCGCGCGCTTCGGGGCCGGACCCAAGCAGCGCAGTCACGGCCTTGCCCGGTCGCGCCAGCCGCCGCGTTGCGACAGCGCTGGTGGCACCGGTTCGCAATGTCGTCAGGTGCTGTGCGTCCATGATCGCCAGCAGCTCACCGGTTTCGATGGAATAGAGGTGCACCTGGTAGCGCACCCCCGCGCCCTTGGTGAGGTTCATCGCCTTGAACCCCATCCAGCCGGACTTTTCCATGGCCACTGGGCCGACGCGGATCCAGCCTTTGCTGTGCGGCATGTTGATCCGCTGGGGGAGGATGCAATGCCCCTCCCCCTCTTCGAGGAAGCCCGCTTCCATGGCATCGATGGCATCGGCCATCGTTACCGCCTGCTGGACCTCCTCATGCGTGATGAGCAGCGGCATCGCCTCAGCCCTTCACCCGGCCGTCATAAAAGGCCTGCGGATCGAAATCGGGCACATTGGTGTAACCGCTCTTGAGCAGGGCATCGCGCATCTGGCCCATCTGGGCATCGTTGAGCTTGGCAACCGGCTGGCGCATACGACCGCCATTATAGCCCTGCAGCCACTGCTGGTACTTCCACAGCGCGCGGTGGATGAAATTGGCGCCGGAAACCGTGCCCTGGATCGCCACGCGGGCGGTACGGGCAGGCTGTATACGCCAGTAGATTTCCATGGCCTCCTCGAACTTGCCTTCGAGTAGCAGGTTGAAATAGCGCGGCACTTCGCCGCCCCACCATTCGTAGTTGGAGGTGCCCATCCACTGCTGCTCGAAATACTCGACCGAGAGCGGCGAATGCGCTTCGAGCGGGTCGGAAAAGAGCACGCCCGAACCCTTGAGCGCCTTGTAGACCTCAAGGTCGCCGGCAATGCCGGGGCGGCCGACTTCGTACTTGATCGCAACCACGTTATCGATTTCCGCAGCGCGCTTGATCACGTCCACCGGATAGCCGCTGGGGTGCAGGCGGTTGAGGTTCATCTGAACCGTAATGAACAGCGAGGTGCACAGGTCCGTGGCGTCGGCGATCACCTTGATGTGATCGTAAACCTCGTCCTCATTCTTGGGGTAGAAGCTGTTGGGGTGGCCGATCAGGATGCCTTCGACACCAATCTTCTCGGCAGCCTTGGCCATTTCGACAGTCTTTTCCTGCGTGTCGAAGGTGCCGTGCATCAGGAACTTGTGGTCATCCCCGGCTTCATCGACGCAGATTTCCATGAAGCGGACATATTCTTCATCGGTGGTCGCGCATTCGGAGACGATCAACGCCCCCCAGAAGCCATGCTCGATGTTCTTGCGCACGTCGAAGCGGATCGCTTCTTCGTTCAGTCCGGAAAGGTCGGAAGTGAAACTGGGCATGATGACATTGCAGCAACCCTTCCAGTTCTCGGCGGCCCAAGCCTTGGCTTCCGAGCGCGAATATTCCATTGATGATTCTCCTATTGAACCGGAGCGACTGCCGGCATGACCATTTGTGTATGGCCAAATTGTCTGACATTTTTACAGCTGTCAAGCTGTGGACTGGAATGTCGGACGATTGCACGAAAGGAGAGCCTCCCTTATAGGGCGGGCGAGGGGAAATGCTTCTCCATAGTAATGATGAGGTAGCTAGGTGACTGATTCCGTTTACGAACGAGGAATCGATTCATTCACGGTTCCAAGTTCTGCGACTATTATTGAACAGTCCGTCGGCAAGCTGCGTAACGCGATTATGCAGGGTGAATTGCGGCCGGGTCAAAAGCTGATCGAGGCGGAACTTTGTCGTTCGCTCGACATCAGTCGCGCATCCCTGCGCGAGGCGCTTCGAATCCTCGAAACCGAAAAGCTTATCGAACTTGTCCCCAACCGCGGCCCATCAGTGGCAAAGCTTGGCTATGACGAGGTCGAGGCGATCCACGAAGTGTGGGCCCTGCTGACCAGTGAAGCCGTGGCCGACTTCACCCGGATCGCCAAGGAAAAGCACATAAACGAGCTGCAGAAGGCACTCGATGCGCTCAAGTCCAGCATTGAAACCAATCGCCCGCTGGACCAGCTCGCCGCGACCAATGCCTTCTTCATGGCGGTCATGCGCAAATGCGGCAACAGCGTGCTGACCGAGACAGTTATCTCGCTGGTTTCCCGCGTGAACTTCCTGCGTGCGCAGGCCTTGCTGCACCAGGGCTGGGGCGTGGTCTATGCCGAGGAAATCGAGGATATCCTGATCGCCATTCGCGAACACAATCCCGATGCGGCGCGCCTGGCAACGCGCAAGCACATTGCCTCGGCATGTTCGGCCGCCAAGCAGCTTTCACTGGCGCCGGACCTCAATGCCCCGGGCAAGAAGAAGGGTGGCACTGCTGCCCGCTCGAAGCGCACGACAACGACACGCAAATCTTCTTCGACAAAGACCCGTAAGACCAAGGCGGCCGCCGGCTAGGGCAGCGCGCCTGCGGACTTACCACTCTGCCGAGATATATTGCGTTTCGAGAAATTCCATCAGGCCGTCATGGGCGCCTTCGCGGCCAAGGCCCGATTGCTTGACGCCGCCAAAAGGCGCAGCCGGATCGGACATGATACCGCGATTGAGGCCGATCATGCCGAATTCCAGCGCCTCGCTGACGCGCAAGCCGCGCTTCATGTCGCCGGTAAAGACATAGGCGGCGAGACCGTATTCGGTTGAATTGGCGCGCGCGATGACCTCGTCCTCGTCGGAGAAGCGCTGAATTGGTGCGACAGGACCGAAGATCTCGTCGCACAGGCATTCGGAGGCGGGATCGACATCGGTCAGCACTGTGGGCTGGTAGAAATAGCCCGGCCCGTCGATCGCCGAACCGCCGGTCAGCACCTTGGCGCCTTTCGCCACCGCATCCTCCACAAAGGACGCCACCTTGGCGCGGGACTTTTCATTGACCATCGGGCCCACGGTAACACCGTCTTCCAGCCCGTTGCCGACCTTGAGGGCAGCCATGGCGGCAGCAAATTTCTCGGTAAACTCATCATGCACGGCTTCATGTACGAGGAAGCGGTTAGCAGCCGTACAGGCCTCGCCCATATTGCGCATCTTGGCGACCATGGCGCCTGCCACGGCCGCGTCTACATCCGCATCATCGAACACGATAAAGGGCGCATTCCCGCCCAGTTCCATCGCCGGGATCACCACGCAATCCGCCGCTTCCTTGAGCAATATCCGGCCAACCTGGGTCGAGCCCGTGAAAGACACGACGCGCACACGCGGATCGTGCAGCATGCGGCTGCTGACCTCGGCCGATTTCTGCGAGGGCAGGATGTTCACCACGCCAGGAGGCACGCCTGCCTCCTCGAGGATTTCGGCAAGCGCCAGCATGGTCAACGGCGTCTCGGACGCGGGCTTGAGCACACAGGTACAACCTGCGGCAAGCGCCGGAGCGATCTTGCGCGTGCCCATAGCTGCGGGGAAGTTCCACGGAGTGATCAGTACGGCAACGCCAGCCGGCTTGTGATGGACAAGGATGCGTGCGCCGGTTGACGGGGCGACCGAAACCGAACCGAGATTGCGCACAGCTTCTTCGGAAAACCAGCGGAAGAACTCGGTGGCATAGCGCATTTCGCCAATCGCATCGGGCAGTGCCTTGCCGTTCTCGCGCGTGATCAGGCGAGCAAGCCGGTCCTCCTGCGCGGTCATGAGTTCGAATGCCTTGCGCAGCACTTCACCGCGTACGCGCGGGCTGCGTGCTGCCCAGTCGGCTGCAGCATCTGCAGCGGCATCCACCGCAGCCTGCGCATCTTCGACCGTGGCATCGGCGACGGTGGCGATGACTTCCCCGGTCGCCGGATCGACGACTTCGAAGCGTTCACCGGCACTGCCCTCGCGCCATTCACCATTGATGTAGAGCCGGGTCTCGCAGTCAATCATTGTCACACTCGCTATTGCATTGGCAGATATGGCTTGTCATTGTCTGACAATATCGCCTGTGTCAATCACGGTCCGGGCAGCAAGGAGATATGGAAAATGGGCAAGCTCGACGGTCGCGTTGCACTGGTTTTCGGAGCGGGCTCGATCAAGCCCGGAGGCCTCAGCAACGGCAAGGCAGCAAGCGTGACCTATGCCCGCGAAGGCGCAAAAGTCGTGGCCGTGGACCTGACGCTTGAGGCGGCCGAGGAAACCGCCAGCATGATCCGCGAAGAGGGCCATGAATGCATGACCTGCGCAGCCGATGTCGCCAATGCGCAGGACATCGCCACCGTGGTCGACAAGGTCATAGCGAGTTACGGTCGCATCGACATCCTGCACAACAATGTAGGCCTGCTCGAATTCACGACTTTCGAAAAGACCGACGAGGCGCAATGGGACAAGGTCATGGCGGTCAACGTCAAGGGCATGTTCCTCGCCAGCAAGGCCGTGCTGCCGCACATGGTCGCGCAGGGCGGCGGGGTCATCACCAATATCTCCGCCCTCGCCTCGGTCCGCTATCTCGGTCCCGTCGTGACCTACATGACATCGAAAGCGGCGGTGAACGGCTTCACCCAATCGCTTGCCATGGAATATGCCGCGCACAATATTCGCTGCAACGCGATCCTGCCCGGCTTCATCGACACGCCGGTGGGCCTCAGCGTCTACGATCTGGGAGACCCGTCGACGGTCGAGGAGCGGGTTGCCTATCGCAATTCCAAGCTGCCCGGCGGCAAGCCCGGAGATGCCTGGGATATTGCCAATGCCGCGCTGTTCCTCGCCAGTGACGAAGCGCGCTACATCAACGGCGTGCTGCTACCGGTCGACAACGGAGTCATGCGGCTTTCGCCGACTGCTGCCTGAAGCTCAACCAACAGGCCAAGGCGGCCACGATCCCTATCGCCGCGGCTCCGGCCAGCGGAATGGTAAAGCCGAGACGATCGGCCAGCGCCCCGATGACCAGAGAGCCGAGCGCAGGCGCCGCCCGGATGATCATGCCCCACAGGCTGATTACGCGATTGCGCATGTCGGCGCGCGCCTCGACCTGCACCACGATCAGTGAGGCAATGCTGACGGTAGCGATCCCGAAGCCGAGCGCCATGGAGGCGAGCAGCGCGCCCCAGAAAACCGGCATGAAGGCGATTGCGATGGCAGCACTGCCCGCCAGCAGTGCTGCGGCAAAAGTGGACCTGGCGGCGGTTTGGGAGGAGCGGTTTCCGGTCAACAGCAGACCGGCCACGACTGCGCCCAGGCCAATCGATGCAGTCATGGCGGAAAGGCTGCCGACCCCGCGCCCGAAGAGCTCTCCTACCAGGCCCGGGACCAGTTCGTACGCGCCGCGGGCAAACAGCGAAGCAGCGCAGAAGTTCAGCAGGATGATACCGATCAGCGGGTGGTTCCGGCTGTAGGTCACGCCATCGGCCAGATCGCGCAGGATATGCGGTCGCTTGTCCGGCTTTTCGACCCGTTCGATCTTCGTGCGGAGGATGAAGATCAGCAGCGGCAAGCCAAGCAGCGCCGCCATGGGAAAGACGGCCAGGATGTCGATTGTGGTGGCGATTACGCCTGCGAGAGCCGGACCGGCAAAGCGCGCGATATTGATGACCACGGCATTGAGCGCGACGGCGGAGCCAAGGCTTTCTGGAGGCACCAGTCCATTGACGATGGAGGCACGCGCAGCATCTCCCGTCGCGACGGCGCTACCTCCGATCAGGGCAAAGGGCAGCAAACCCCATGCCGGCACGCCGGCCCATACCGCGGTGCCCATGGCCAGCGCATTGGCGATGACCACGCTCTCCGCAACTGCGATCACCCTCTCGGGGTGCCCCCTGTCGCCAAGCACGCCGCCAAGCGGTCCGAATAGGAGGGCGGGCCCGAGGTCGCACAGCGCCAGCAGCCCGAGCCACAGACCGGATTCTGTCAGCTCCCAGATGATCCAGCCCACGGCGAGCCTGTACATCCATGAAGCAGCAAACTCAGCACCATTGCAGGCGGTGTAGATCGCGAAGCGACGATTTTTCAGGACTGCGAGGGAGAGCATCTTGCGCTGCTACTCGGCAGGGTGAGTCGTTACCGCTCGCAAATCGCTGGTTGGGCGAACAGGGCGCGGGGCAAGGAATATGACCAGCACCATGGAGAGCAGGCAGGCCGGTACGCCCGCCGCGATCACCGTGCTGTATGAACCGGTCCCTTCGTAAACCGCGCCGAAAGTCACCGGCCCCAGCCCCATGCTCACCATCACCATCCCGAACAAGGTGGCGAATATCTGGCTGAAGCATTTCAGGCCGAAATAGCGGCTGGTGAGATAGGCCAGCATGTCTACTTCCGCACCCAGGCTACCGCCTAGCAGGACCGTGGAGACCAGCACCGCCCAGATCGGCAAATCCGCCCAGAGCAGCGCCATGCCGATGGCCGAAAGAAAGAAGAAGACGAAGGCGACAAAGCGCGCCTCGTAATGGTCGATCAGCCAACCGATCAGGATGCGCCCGCCAAAGGTGGCAACCCCGAACATGGAGGCGATCCAAGCTGCGGTTTCGGTATCGATACCGCGATCTTCCAGCATCGGCACGAGATGCGGAATGGCCCCGTAGAGAACGAAAGCGACGCTGACGAAGGTAAGCGCCATGAACCAGAAATCCTTGCGGCGCATCGCTTCCCACAGCGTATCGCCCTCTTCCTCGCGCGAGCTCTCGCCCTCGTCCAGCGGATGCGGCTGCGCATCTCCATCGACATGCAGGCCGACGTCCTCGGGGCGCTCCCTCAGCACGAAGGCGACCAGCGGCAGAGTGATGAAGAGGATGATCAGGCCAAGGCTGACATAGCCACCGCGCCAGCCCCATTCGGCGACCGAATATTGCGTAACGACAGGCACATAGGCGAAACCGAGGCCGGTACCGCTACCGGCGATACCGATGGCAAGGCCGCGCTTCTTGTCGAACCAGCCCGCCAGCAGGCGCATGTAGGCAATCGAGTTGGAGCCGACCGCAAGCGACCCGATCAGCACGTAGACGAAAATCAGTTGCCATAGTTGGGCAATCAGCGTGACCGACAGCAGCAGCAGCCCGAAAACGGCGACCGAAGGGATCAGGACCCGCTTGATTCCGAAACGATCGACCAGGCGCCCGCCAAACGGCATGGATGCAGCGGTGACCATCATCATGATCGACAGGGCACTGCTCGCTTCAGCGCGGTTCCAGCCGAACTCCGTGGCGAAGCCATCGAGAAACAGGCCCATCGATGCGAGGGTAAATGCTGCAGGTCCGGTCGACACACCGATCAGGCAGGCGACCACCATGACCCAACCCATCACGAAAGGACGCGACTGCGTTTCTACCTGCTCCACCCGAAGTCCTTGCTGTTCGATGATCCGCTTGATGCAATTGAGTGATTGACCGCCGCGCGACCATGCGTCAACAATAAATGTCAGACAATCTTGAAGAGAGAATGATGACCGAATTCGATCCCGCCCATATTTCCATTACCGGCCTTGCCGAGGTCCTGCCTGCCAGGCGCGACCTTTTCTATGGTGGCAAGTGGCACGCTCCGCAGGGCGGCTACGTCGATACGTTCAGCCCGGGATCGGGCGACAATCTGGGTCCTGTCGCCGAAGCCAATACCGCCGATGTCGAAGCTGCCGTGGCCGCAGCGCATACGGGATTCCTCGAATGGCGCAAGACCAAGCCCTTCGATCGTACCGCGCTGATGCGCAAGCTCGCCGATGCCATGCGCGAACACGCCGAGGAACTGGCACTGCTGGACGCGGCCAATTGCGGCAATCCCGTAACCCCGATGCTCAAGGATGCCTTCGACGGTGCGCAATATATCGATTTCTTCGCCGGGCTGACGACCGAGGTGAAGGGCGAAATCACGCCGATGGGCCCGGGTGTGGTCAACATGACGGTGCATGAGCCGCTGGGCGTCTGTGCGCGAATCCTCGCCTACAACCACCCGCTCATGTTCCTTGCCATCAAGCTTGGCGCACCTATTGCCGCGGGCAATTCGGTCATCATCAAGCCTCCGCCACAGGCCCCCCTTTCGGCGCTGCGCTTCTTCGAGATTGCCGGCGATATCCTGCCCCCGGGCGTCCTCAATCTCGTCACCGGTGGCCTCGAATGCGGCAAGGCACTGGTCGACCATCCGGTCGTGCCCTCCGTCAGCCTGGTCGGCTCTGTGCCGAGCGGCATCGCCGTTGCCGAAGGCGCGGCGAAGCGCCTCAAGCATGTCGGCCTCGAACTGGGCGGCAAGAATGCGCTGATCGTCTATCCCGATGCGGAGATGGACAAGGCCATCAACGGCGCCGTCATGGGCATGAATTTCCTGTGGTGCGGTCAGAGCTGCGGTTCGACTTCCCGCCTGTTCATCCACGATTCGGTCTATGACGAGGTGCTGGCCGGCGTGCTCGAAGGCGTGAAACGGCACAAGCCCGGCCTGCCGACCAATGCAGACACCACGATGGGCGCGCTGATTTCCAAGGCGCAACATGACAAGGTGCTGAAATATATCGAGATCGCCAAGGAAGACGGTGCCACTCTGGCCTATGGCGGCAATGTCCCGGACGACCCCGAACTGGCCAACGGCTTCTTTGTCGAACCAACCATCTTTACCAACGTCACGCCCGACATGCGTATCGCCAAGGAAGAGGTTTTCGGCCCGATCCTCTCGGTCCTGCGCTGGTCGGATGAGGACGATCTGTTCGATGCGGTCAACGATGTCGAATACGGCCTGACCGGTTCGGTCTGGACCACCAGCCTCGCCAATGCCCACAACGCCTCATCGCGCATCGAGTCGGGCTATATCTGGGTCAACGGGGCCGGCCCGCATTATGTCAGCGTGCCCTTTGGCGGCTACAAGATGTCAGGCATCGGGCGCGAGGAACACAAGGACGAGCTGTTCCACTTCACCGAGACCAAGAACATCCACATCACCCTGTAATGGCGGACATGTCCCACCCTCCCCTGCCCGATGCCGTCCGCGCGGCGGTTCGGGCTCGGTATGGGCGCGACCATGTGCATGCGGATTTCGATCCGGCCTCGGTCGCGCTGATCGTGGTCGATATGCAGAAGGCCTTCCTGCGGCCTGAAATCGGCTATGTCCCCTGCGCTGCGGCGCGCGCTGCCATCCCGGTGATCAACCGCCTGGCGGCGACCTTCCGCAAAGCAGGCCAGCCGGTCTTCTGGCTGCAGAATATCCACGATGCCGAAATGCAGGAAAGCTGGGCGGGCATGTACGCCATGCATGGCGAAGAGGCATCGGCGGCGCGGGCAAGGGCCCTGTCCCCCGATGCGCCGGGCTTCGCCCTCGACGATGCACTCGACGTCGATCCGGCAGACCATGTGCTGGTAAAACGTCGCTACAGCGCCTTCTTTCCGGGCGGCTGCGATCTCGAAAGCATGCTTGGGCCTGCGGGTATCGACACGATCGTGCTGGCCGGTACAACGACCGATGTCTGCGTCGAAAGCACCGCGCGCGATGCCATGATGCGCGATTACCGCGTCATCATTGCCGAGGATGCGACGGGCGCCCTAACCGATGCCAGCCACCACAACGCCTTAGCCGCGATGGCGATGCATTTCGCGGATGTCATGCCGGCAGAGATGGTCCTCGCCCGCATACAAAAAGCGGGCCCTGCCTGACGCAGGACCCGCCTTCTTATCCTGGTCGGTGTTCTGCTCAGGCAGCGATTGGTTCGGCCTGATCCTCGATCTGGACGCGGTAGCCCGAACGCACATTGGGATAGTAGTCCCAGATGGCGAGATGCTGGGTGCAGCGATTGTCCCAGAAGGCCACCGAATGCGGCTCCCAGCGGAAGCGCACCTGGTAATAGGGATCTTCCAGGTGCTGGTAGAGATAGTCGAGGATATGCGCGCTCTCGCGCGGGCTGACCTCGTTGATGTGGCTGGTAAAACCGCGATTGACGTAGATGACCTTCTTGCCCGTTACCGGGTGCTGGCGGATCACCGGATGGACCGCCTTGGGATATTTGCCCTCGGGATCGAAGCGGCCGAACGCGATCATTCCGTCATGCGTTGCCGTCAGTCCCTCGAGATAGTCCTTCATCCGGTCCGACAGGCCGTCATAGGCTGCATACATGCTGGCAAACACCGTATCGCCGCCAAGCGGGGGGAGCGTATGCAGGTAAAGGATGCTGCCCATGGGCGGCGTGGGCGAGCAGGACATGTCCGTGTGCCATTCCTCACCCGAAACGTGCTTGGACGTCTCGTCGGCATGCAGCTTACGAACTTCGGGATGCTCGGGCATGCCCTTGAGGGCGTGTCGCGCAAGCGGGCCGAAGTGCAGGCCGACGCGCTTGAGCGATGCCGGATCGAGGCGCTGGTCGCGGAAGAACAGTACCTGGTGATCCGCAATCGCCGTGTGCAGGTCTTCCACCTGCTGGTTGGAAAGGGGTTGCGTGAGGTCCACGCCCGAAACCATCGCACCGATGCGCGGGGTGAGCGGGGAAGCCTCCAAAGTCTGGTACTGCATGAATGTCTAACTCCACTTGCGTCGGCAGCCGATGTGGCGCATCTGCAATCAAATTACAAGATTGACTGACAATCTTGAAAAATCCACGTTACTGGAAAATAGCGAAAAACAGCGGGAATCAGCATAAATGATTGCATTTGAAGGCCGAAAAATCGTGATCGTTGGTGGCGGTATGGGCATTGGCCTTGCCGCAGCGGAACTGCTGTCCGGCATGGGCGCCGCAACTTTCGTAGCCGACAAGGATCCCGACTCAGCCAGCCGCCTGCCTGCCGATTCGGGCTTTGCTGCATGCGACGCGACCAAGCCCGCCGAAATCGACGCCATGCTGGCAGAAGCAGAGACGTTCATGGGCGGGATCGACGGGCTATTCATCACAGTTGGTGGCGCCGCTCTCGGCCCGCTCGACGAAATGGACCTTGATGCCTGGGACCGCGAAATCGGGTTCAATCTCGACAGCGTCTACATCACCTGCCGCGCCGTTTTGCCCTACCTGGCGAAGAACGAACGCAGCTCGATCGTGACCACCAGCAGTGGCTATGCGATCATGCCGGGAATCGACCGCGTTGCCTATACAGCTGCCAAGGCCGGCGTCATCGCTTTCAGTCGCTCCTTCTCCATGGTTGCTGCGCCGCACGGAACGCGGGTCAACTGCATCGCGCCCGGCCCCACCGACACGCCGCGCTTCCGCGCCATGAATGGCGGTGACGAGGGGGTGGAGAAGGTGCGCCAGTCCATGCCGCTGGGCTCGATTCCCACCCCTGCCGACTGCGCCAAGCTGGCGCTGTTCCTGCTGTCCGACGGTGCCAGCCAGATCACCGGCCAGACCGTGCACGTCAATGGCGGCCTGCTGACCCCGTAAGGACGGAGCTCGAAAATGCGTGCGATCAGGCTCGATGAAACCGGCCCTCCCGAAAACCTGAAGCTGGTCGAGATCGACGAGCCCGCGCTCACCGAAGACGGCGTGCTGATCCGCACCGCCTTCGCCGGGACGATCTATGCCGATGCAGAGGCGCGCCGGGGAACCTATTACAAGCAGACCAAACTGCCCTGGTTCCCGGGGCGCGAAGTCACCGGGGCGGTGGAAAAAGTCGGCTCGGCAGTAACGCAATATGCGCCCGGCGACCGCGTTTCCGCGCTGGTCTTCGGTGCAGGCTGTTATGCCGACAAGGTGCTGGCCCGCACCGCTTCGCATGAGGCGCAAGGCGGCGCAAGAATGCCGCCATCGGATATCATCCGCCTGCCCGATGCGACCGATGCCGCTGCCTCGCTCGTCTACCTGATCAATTACCGCCTCGCCCATTTGCTGGTCCATGGCTGGGCACGGGTACAACCCGAAGCGCGCATCGTGGTTCATGGTGCCAGCGGTGGAATGGGTTCAATGATCCTAGAGCTCGCCAACGAACTCGGCTGCGAAGCGATCGCCCTCGTACGTACGTCGGACGAAGCGGAATTCTGCCGCCAGCTCGGCGCTGCGCATTGCATCGACACGACGCAGACCGATTATGTCGAGGCGGTCAACGAGCTAACCGATGGCGCCGGCGTGAGCTTCTCCTTCAACGGCGTTGGCGGAGACACGATCAATCGCGATCCGCGTATCCTTGCCGCCTTCGGAGAAATTCACCTCTACGGCTATGTTGCCGGCAAGATCCCCTTCGATCCCTTCGCCAATGACGGGTCGATCGCGCTCAAGACCTTCAATGCGGACGACTTCTTCCGCACGCCGATGTTCGCTGCGGCTAATGACGCCATGCTGGCCCGTTTCGAGCGCGGAAACCTGCTCCCGCCGGGCCGGATCATGCCGCTTGCACAGGCGGCAGAAGCGCATCGGGCCATGGAAGCCGGAGAAATTCGCGGCAAGTTGCTCCTAGAGCCTTGACGAGCGCGATTCCTCCGTTCACTATTTTTGTCAGACAAAAATGGGTGACATTGCATGGACGCGACGTTCAAGGAACGTGTTGAAGAACGCCTCAATCAGGGCTTGCTCGGCCAGTGGTACGTAATCGCCAAATCGAAGCAGATTCAGCCCGGTGGGCTGTTCCGGGTCAAGGCGCTCAGCCGTGACCTCGTCTTGTGGCGCGGTGAGGACGGTGTCCTGCGCTGTACCGAAGACTATTGCCCGCATCGCGGCGCGCCCCTGTCCGAAGGCTCGGTCAAGGGCAAGCATATCGCCTGCGCCTATCACGGCATCGAAATGGATGGCGAAGGCGTTGTCGCCAAGGTCCCCGCCCTGAGGAACTGTCCGCTCGAGGGCCGCAAGGAAATCGATTCCTTCGTGGTCGAGGAACATGCCGGCGGCGTGTTCGCCTATTTCCCCAGCGCGGACCAGCCCGACCCGACCCCGCTGGTCCTCCCCTACGAATTCACCAATGGCGCGTATGAGTTCTTCCTCACTACCAGCCTGTGGGAATCTAACTATCGCTATGCGATCGAGAATATCGCCGACCCGATGCACGGTCCGCACCTGCATGGCGACACCTTCACGCTTTCGGGCGGCTCGCGCGAAGACAAGGTGAAGCTGACCGCCGTAGATGGCGGCTTCGTGGTCGAACGCGTCGCGCAGCAGGGTGCCAATTTCGACTGGGCGGAAGTGATCGTCGAGAACGGCACTCCGCATTGCCGCGTGAACATTCCCTATCCGCCCGCCGGCGGCCCGGGCGGGATGATGCGCGTCGTCAATTTCCTGACCCCAGTGGACGAATTCAACTGCCGGATCTTCTTCTGGCGCTGTCGCAAGGTGAAGGGCATCGAACGGGAGGTGTGGCGCTTCCTGTTCCGCACCACCTTCGAACCGCTGCACTGGTACGTCCTCGAGCAGGACAGGCGCATGCTGGCAGCGATGAAGCCGGATGCGCGAAATCGCGAAAGGCTCTATCAGCACGATATCGGGATCACCAGGCTGCGACAAACATTGTCGAAAATGGCAAGGGCACAGGTCTCGGCCGAGGATGCGCTGAAAGAGGAACCTCAAGTTTCCCAAAACGCATAAAGGGCGCAAAAATGGTCAAGACACGCGAAACCGACTTTCACGGGTGGACGCAGATTATAGCTTCGACCGTCGGGGTCGCAGTCTGTGTCATCCCCATAACGATTCTCAGTCTTGGCGTGTTCATGGTTCCGCTGGGCGATGCCTATGGCTTTGGGCGCGGCGACATTTCGCTGGCGCTGACCATCCTCTCCTTTGCCATGGCCGCAGCCCTGCCCGTCGCGGGAAGGCTGATCGACGCATATGGGGTCAAGATCCCGATGATCGCCTCCTACCTGATCTATGGCGGCGGTGTTGCCGCGATCCCCTTCGCGATCGAAAATTTCGGCTTGCCGGGCTTCTATGCCCTTGCACTGTTGCTGGGCGTTGCCGGCGCCCCTTCGAGCACCGTCGCTTTCGTCAAGGTGCTGAGCGGCTGGTTCGACAAGTCGCGCGGCTTGGCCATGGGCTTTGCCATGAGCGGCATTGCCCTAGGTGGCGCGATCGCTCCGTTCTACGCCGCGACGCTGATCGAGGCATTCGACTGGCAGACAGGCTTTTACGGTCTGGCCCTGCTGCCGCTCGTGGTCGGCCTGATAACTTCCTTCGTCCTGCAGGAGCCGCCACATCTCGCACCCACCGCCGATCGGTCGGGCATTACCGGCATGACGCAGGCTGAGGCACTCAAGACCAAGGTCTTCTGGATGCTGCTCTTCCTGTTCCTGGTCGCAGCAACCGCCATTCACGGAATCCAGATCCACCTCGCGCCGCTATTGCAGGACAATGGCCTGACCCCCGAGCGGGCAGCGCTGGGCGTCAGCTTCATGTTCGGCATTTCGGTCGGTGCGCGGCTGCTGGCGGGCTATCTGTTCGACAAGGTGTTTGCGCCCTGGATCGGTGCATTGTGCTTCTTCTCCGCCGCCATCGGCGCGGCCCTGCTGTTCGGCACCTCCGCGCCGGCAGGCATGATCATCGCGGTTGCCCTGCTCGGTGTCGGTGCAGGCGCGGAAAGCGATTTGATGGGCTACCTCGTCAGCCGCTATTTCGGCCTCAAGGCTTTCGGCGCAATCTTCGGCTGGATCTTCGGTTCGCTGATGGTCGGCAGCGCCATCGGTCCGTTCCTGCTGGGCGAAAGCTACGATGCCACGGGCAGCTATGTCACCGCGCTGATCTGGTGCGCTGGCGGGCTGGTCGTGACCACGGTCATGCTCGCGATCCTTCCGCGTTTCCCGGAATTCGAGAAGATTGCCGAGCCCGCCAAGGCAGAGCCCAAGGACAGTCCGGCAGGCGTTCCCGCCGAATAGAGGTTCACCACATGATTGCCCCCAGCCCCATCCCGCTCGACCGGTTCAAGGACTCGGTCCAGGACCGCAACAATGCGCGCTTCTTCCCGGCGGAAGCCTACACGTCGGAAGAGTTCTACCGTTTCGAGCTCGAGGCCGTCTGGTTCCGCGAATGGATTTCCGTGGGCCGGATGGAGGAGATCCCCGAAAAAGGCGACTATTTCACCGTCAATATCGGCAATGAACCGGTTATCGTCGTCAATACGAAGGACGGGCTGAAGGCAATGTCCGCAGTCTGCCAGCATCGCGGAATGCTGCTGACCGACCAGCCCAAGGGCAATGCGAAGGGCTTTGTCTGCCCCTATCACCGCTGGACCTATGATCTAACCGGCAAGCTCGTCGGTGCGCCACAAATGGATGGCGTCGGCACTTACGACAAGGATTGCCTCGGCCTTCCGCGCCTCGCCGTGGAAGTCTGGCAGGACATCATATTCATCAATTTCGATACCGAGGCCGCTCCTCTCTCAGAACGGCTCGCCCCGCTCGATCCTATCGTGAAAGACTGGGGCCTGACCGAGCTGCGCGGCGAGTTCCTGACCGATCCGAACTATCGCCAGACGCACGACTATGACTGGAACTGGAAGGTCTACGCGGAAGGCCAGGCCGAGTGCTATCACTGCGACAAGCTGCACTCGGACATTCCCGGCATCCAGAACATCGATTGCAACTCCATGCATATCAATGTGCAGGATGAGGAACGCGGTGTCTTTGCGTTCGAGATGCGCAACAAGGTTATCGATGCCACGGTCAACCATGTCGGCACCTCGATCTGGCCGCCCATTCCCACGCTGAGCGAAGAGCAGCGCTGGGAACAGCACTCGATCGTCATTTCGCCGAACATATTCATGCAGCTCATGCCCGATTGCGTGATCCTGCTCAGCTGGTGGCCCACCGGCCCCGGAACCATGCGGATCAAGCGCCATCGGCTTTATCCGCAAGCCACGATGCAACGCGATGACTGGGTCGAGCAGCACAAGCTCGAAAGCGAGCATATCCGTTATTTCGTGGGCCAGGACGATTATGCCTTCGCCTCGGTCCAGGAAGGATTGCAGTCCCGCTACGCGCCGCACGGCCCGCTATCCAATCGCGAATTCGTCATCAACGGCATGAGCAAATGGCTGGTCGAGCGTTTCGAACGCGCCGACGCAGAGGCCCGGGAAAGGGCCTCGATCAAGGAACCGGCAGAATAGGGTTTCGACTTGCGACGAGGTCGATAACCTCCACTGGAGCTAGATTGTTAGCAATATTGTTGACAATCTAGCTCCAGTGGCCTTTTATGCTCCTCGATCAGGATCAGCGATCGACAGCAGGAAGGGATGCTCATGCGATTTGCCCACTTCTCCCATGTCTGGTGCAAGGCCGGGATGACACCTCACCAGCGCTACGAGCAGCTCTGGCGAGAGGTCGAACTCTGCGACCAAATCGGTTTCGATTACGCCTTCTGCGTCGAGCATCACTTCACCCCGCGCGAGAGCTGGATGTCTTCACCCAGCGTATTCGTCGCTGCAGCCGCTGCGCGCACCAGGAACATTCGGCTCGGAGCCATGGGTAATGTCGTGCCGCTGCACCATCCGGTGCGCCTGCTCGAAGAAGTGGCCCTGACCGACCAGGTGACCAATGGCCGTGTCGAAGTCGGGCTCGTTCCCGGTATCCAGGATACCTATTTCAAGCATTTCGAGACGAACTTCGCGGATCGGAGGGCGATCACCCACGAATTCGCGCGCTTCATGAAGTCGGCCTTCGAACAGGGATCGCCGGCCAGTTGGGATGGCGAACTGATCAAGGTCGACGATCTGGAACTGAGCGTGTTGCCAATCCAGAAGCCCGGCCCACCAATGTGGATGGAATCGCGCGACCCGCCGACGCTGGAGTTGTGCGCGGAGCTGGGGATGCACACCGGCTATTTCCTGCTGTTCCCGCGCAGCGAGGCGCATACGCGCTATGGCCCCTATCTCGCCAAGTGGAAGCAGCAACAGGCGGGCACGCCCAATATCGCCTATTCGACCGTGGTCTTCGTCGATGAGACAGACGAGGCAGCGATGGCCAAGGCCAAGGACGATGCCGGCAAGGCCTATAAGGGTTTCTTCTCCACCGATGACGATTGGGACAAGATCCGCGCCAAGCAGGAATCGACAGCCGCCTATTTCGAACAGCGCGGCGATCCGGGTGCGGGTGAAATCATCAAGAACATGCTCGATCCGGACTTCCTGATCGAGAAGGACCTCGTCCTGATCGGCTCACCGGATACGGTGGCGAAAAAGCTGCGCTCCTGGGCCGAGGAAGGCATGTTCAATTGCTTCTTCGGGGAGTTCAATTTCGGCGAGATGGCCGAGGACGATTTGATGCGGTCGCTCCGCCTGTTCGGCGAGGAAGTGATCCCGCAGCTGCGCGATTACGAACCGTTCTGAGTTCTGTCAGCGCGGGTCCGGAGGGGGCATGGGGAAGCGTCCCTCCGGATCGTAATCTCGCCGCACCTTTTCCAGCTTCTTCCAAACGTTATCGCTGAAACAGCGCCGAAGCCGATCGGGACGGCGCAAAATGTCCGTCTCGTTGACGTAACAGCCCTTGGTCACGGGCTCGAGCGCAACCGCGAGATCATCGACCCAGGCAAGGTTCTCGGCGTCGGTCGCCGCATCGGTCCACTGCCCGATCCATTGCAGGAAACCGCTGCCGATCATCGAGCACGCGGCATCGGGCAAGTAACCCGCGCGCGCCCTGAAATTGACAATGCCGACTGTTCCCGGCGAAGGCACGCTGGCGAAGTGGCTCGCCATGATATCGCTCGCCCTGGCCGTCTCGTCGGTCCAGATCGTATCGGCCCCGGTGCGCCTTGCATCGCCTGTCAGGCTTTGCGCGTAGAGCGCCTCGTAATCGAGCGGGATCGGACCCGGAGGTCCTTCACCACCCTCGGGGGCTGCCTCAAGCATCGCGGACAATTCGCGCAGGGCCATCTCGCCATCTGATCCGTGATACAGCACCAGCACAACGCATTGCAGCGTTCCGCTCTCCGGGTCGCTTTCGAACATCAGGATCAGTTCGAAGTCCTTGCGGCGGTTCTTGCCTTCCCCCTCAAGCCATGCCGACAGGGCCGGGGCTGCATCGAGCGGATAGACCCGGCGCAGGGCATGCACTGCGGTCGGCAGCGGGTAGGTCCTGAGATAGAACCGCGTGACAGCCGCGCAGAATAGCGGACCCGCCCCGCGCGCGGCCCAGAACAGGTCCGGATGCATGTCTGCCGAGATTGTGGTTTGCTCCCCGCTGGCAAGGACGACATCGAGCGCCAGGACATTGAAGCAACCAAACTGTCCCCAATGCTCGCCATTCCAGCCCATCCCGCCACCCAGCAGGAAGCCGCCCAAAGTCACGCCGGCATGATGCCCCGTCGGGAACATGCGACCTTCTGCGTTGAGAGCTGAACAGACATCGGCCGAGCGTGCGCCCGGACCTACAAGGGCAAGTTCGCCATCCATGCGGATGGTGTCGAGGCCGGACAGGTCGAGCTGCATCCCGCCCTCGCGCAGATAGGTGCTGGTATAGTTGTGACCGGAGCCCTTGATGGCAACGGGCATGCCTGCAGCTGCGGCTTCGCGCACGGCTTGCGCCACCTCGTCCGCGTTTTCCGCCCGGACAATCATGTCCGGATAGCGTTCGGGCTTGAGCTGGTTCCAGATGCCGTTGCTGCGAAGCTCTTCATAACCGGCTTCGCCGCGCAAATGGCGATTCAAGAAATCGGCTCCGTCGCCGCAATCTGCACGCGAATGCCGGAACGCAATTCGGGATAATAGTCCCACACGGCCAGGTGCTGGACGCAGCGATTGTCCCAGAAGGCAACCACATCCTTGGCCCAGCGGAATCGCATCGACCATTCGGCGCGTTCGCAATGGTCGTAGAGGAAGTTGAGCAGCGCCACGCCTTCCTCATAGGGCATGTCATCCATGTGGCTGGTGAAGGCGCGGTTGACGTATAGCCCCTTGCGCCCCGAAACCGGATGCGTGTTGACCACCGGGTGCGAGGCGCGGGTGAACTTGCCGTTGGGATTGAAGCGGCTGAAGGCGAAATGCCCGTCATGCGTTGCGGTGAGGCCATCGAGATAGGCCTTCATCCGGTCCGACAGGGCGTCATAGGCGGCATAGGAGCTGGCGAAGGCCGTATCTCCGCCCGCTTCGGGCGAAATCGACATGTGCAGAATGCTGCCCAAGGGCGGGATCGGGTCGCATGACAGGTCGCTGTGCCAGACCTCGCCATTCACATGCTTGCTCTTTTCATCCGTATAGATCTCCGTGATCTCCGGATGCTCCGAATTGCCCTTCACGCCCGTATGGATGTGAAGCTCGCCGAAATGGCGCCCCAGCGCCTTGAGCTTGTCGGGATCGAGTGCCTGGTCCTCGAAGCGCAGCACGCCGTAAATCGACAGTGCCTGCTCGACATCCTCGACCTCCTGCGAGCTGAGTGGCCTGGTCAGGTCGATACCGCTGACATCGCCGCCGACATGCGGGGTGATCTTCTTCACCTCAAAGGACTGGAATTGCATTGTCATTCTCCGGAAAACTGGCTGGCGAGATCGTCCCCGCCGCGTGTGCGCCTGAGGCCGCGAATGCCGAGGCCGCCATCGGATTCGATCACGGTGCCCGTCATCGCCCCGGACTGCGTTGCGGAAGCAAGGAGGACGTAGGCAGAGGCATGGGCATCAGGTTCGACATGGACACCCAGCGGGACTGCCTGTGAGATCGCGGCGCTGATCTCCGGCGCAGTCTGGTCAAGCGGTCCGCCGAGTACATCGGGGACGCCGATCGAGGTGCGTGTCGCACCCGGTGCCACGGCGTTGACGCGGACAATAGGCGCCAGCTCATGAGCCAGCTGGCGCACCACGCCCAGGCAGGCATGCTTGCTGGCCACGTACAGGACGCCGCCACCATCCGGGTAGAGCGAGGCGTTCGACAGCGTTGCAATGATCGAGCCCTTGCTACGTACCAGATGCGGCAAGGCCGCGCGGCAGGCGAGGATCATTCCCCTGACATTGATGTCGAACAGCCGGTCGAACCCAGCGTCCAGCTGCGCGACATCGACCTTGGAAAAATCGAAAAAGCCGTCGAACAATCCGGCATTGGCGACCAGCGTATCGAGCGAACCGAAAGCGGCTACAGTTTCATCGACCGCCTTCAGATTGCCTTCTGCGCTGGTGAGGTCGACCTCGATCGCCAGCACGGCATCACCGTACTTTTCAGCGAGGCTCGCAAGCGCCTCGGCATCGATATCGGCAATGGCGACGCGGGCGCCCTCGGCCACATAGGCATCGACCACGGCGCGACCGATTCCGCTGGCCCCGCCGGTGACGAGTGCGACCTGTCCGGCGAGCCGGCCCGATGAAGGCGCCGCAAGCGTTTCCAGCGAGGGCGGTCCTGCCGCCAGTTCCTGCACCGCACCGAATAAGACGCCGGCAGCCGGCATCTCCGCCGCCGCCTTGTGCGCTTCTGGCGATGCCCAGCGAATGATCGCGACCACCTCGCCCTCGCCGCGCGCAATGTCGAGCGCGGTACAGGCGGGCGGTGCCAGATATGTGCCGCGCGCCGTGTTCAGCGCCGCGACCAGAGCATCGGCCTGTTCCGGAGCAACCGGGATGCGAACGATTTCGATTTCAGCCATCCTCGCGCGCCTCAGAGGAAGATGCTGAGATTGTAGGATTTGAGGACCGTCTGGTCGAACAGGATGGTCCGCCGGGCAAGCAGATAGCCCCCGCCATCCGGCCGCAAGACATCGCGCCTTTCGCCGGTGAAGAGATCGTAGGGCAAATCGCTGCGAATACGCGTAACCATGAAGCTGGTCGTGGCGTGGAACGCGCCCTCGCCATCTTTCTGCAACAGCAGGTTCGACACGAAATGGCGCGTGCGCGATCCGGGCTGCTCGGCCCAGGCCTGTTCGGTCCCTAAGCGCTTTACGCGTGTTTCGAGCGAGGAGTGGTTCTCGGCATAGAAGCCGAAATCCTCCTGATAGCCGTCCCCATCCTTCTGATAGACGCTTTGGCGCGTGGGCATCTCGTAAGCGATATCTGGCGCCAGCAACGCGAACCAGGCCTCGAACTCGCCGCTGTCGAGCAGCGCCGCTTCGCGATAGAGCCATTCGAGCACCGCATTGTAATCGGCGCTTCCGACCGGAACCGGCTGCATGCTCATGCCCAGGGCTCCTCTTGCGTCAGCCAGCGCTTCCATTCGCCGTAGAAGCACAATTGGGTGCGCTCGCCATAACTGCCGGGCCAGGCCTTGCCCGGGCCGGGAAAATCAGGATCTGGCGGCACCTGCAGCGCCATGCCGTGATGCAAGTTGTAGCGCTGGGCGATCGCGCCCTTGTTCATGCGCGTGCACTCTTCCCAATTCTCCATGTCATCCTGTTCGAAGATGCCGGAGGGGCCGAAAGTACGGACATAGGCCTCGTAAGTTGCCTTGCGATATTCCTCGGACGCCTCCTTCTCGACGAACAGCCACGACCAGACTTTGGTCGTGGTCGGGCCGGTCGGCTGCCAGATGCGGAAGCTGAGGAACGGTGTCGGCGGAGAGCGCAGATCGCCTTGCACCATCACCTGCATGAAGGAGAGGTTGGGGAAGACCGTGCCGACCGAAAAGGCGTGCCCCTTGGCTATTTCCCTCTGCGGTTCCGACAGTGTCTCTTCGATGACCGGACGCAATTCCATCGGCAGTCCGAAATACTCGGCTTCAGGGATCGGCGGCCCGGGCACGATGTGCAGAACATGGCCGCGTTGCGCCTGGATCAGATTGCCGAAGGAAAGCGCCATCGGATCGGGCGGCAGCAGACCCAGCTCTGCAATCGAACCATGTGCGGTGTAGAGGTGGAAATTGTCGCCTGTGAAGTTATCGGTAGCGAACTTCCAATTGGTATGGACTTCCCAGCATTGCGGCGGCCCCATCACCTCGACGCCGCCGGGCGTACGACCGACGAGAATGTCGAGATAGAAGCGCATATCGCCCAGATATTCGTCCAGCGCAGGCGTCTCTTCGGACCAGCAACCGAAGATGAAACCCTTGTAGCTATCGACCTGCGTGACCTTGATCAGGCCGAGTTCCGACTTGTCGAGGTGCTCGGCATCGTAAAGCTCTTCAGCGAAGACCGAGACCAGCTCGCCCTCGGGCGAATATGACCAGCCGTGATAGGGGCAGCGCAGGAAGCTGGCATTGCCCTTGTCGGCGCGGCACAGGCGCATGCCGCGATGGCGACAGCTGTTGAGGAAGGCGCGGATGACGCCGTCCTTGCCGTGGATGACCAGCACATTCTCGCCGGCTAGTTGCCGCTCGACATAGTCGCCCGGTTCGGGAACTTCGCTTTCATGCGCCAGGAAGCCCCATGCTCGTCGGAAGAGGCCTTCCTGTTCGGCTTCGTAGACGGCAGGATCGGCATAGATGCGGCGCGAGACGTGGCCCGCTTCCTCATCCACCAATGCGGCAATATCGACTGTATCGGCCATTGCTTTGATGCTCATCCCCAATTGCCCCACTGCGCGGCGGAAGGCCGTGCTCCGGGCTTTGTCGTGTCGGCGTTTTCCTCGACGGGCTCCTCGCCGGGATCGACGAATATCTCGCCATCCAGCAGCTTCACTTCATGAACGGTCAGCGGTTTCGTCGCGGGCGCACAGCGCACCGAGCCGTCCTCGGGCGAAAACATGGCGCCATGCATCGGGCATTCGATCAGGCCGTCGCTGGTCAGATTGCCCGGAGCGAGGAAGATGCGGGCATGGGTGCACATGGCGGAAACCGCCCGCACCGTTTCCCCGGTGCGCACGATGGCCAGCTTGGCATGGGCGGCACGGACCAGCTTGAGCCGGCCTTCGGCAAGGTCGTCCATGGCCGCAACGCGGACCATGACCCTTCCGGAAGAGGATTGGACAGTGTCGCTCATCCGGCATTGCCTCCATTTCGGAGGGCAGGCTGGCCAGGCACCGCAGCCCTGCGGTGTCGGTATCCGGATCCCATTCGCGACTCTCCAAGCTCACCTTGTGAGAGCCTGAAACTGTCGCAACACCAGCAGATTGTCAACAATTATGCCTGACAATCTTGATATGCAATTTCGCCTTAGCTGAAAGCCCTGTCCGGCAAAGCGAGCATCGCCTTCTCCACGTCGAAAACAGACTCGTTCACCAGGGCGAGCGCAGTGTCCCGGTCTCCCGCGAGGACCGCCTCGAGGATCTCCTCATGGCGGGTGGTCCATTTGTCCTTGGACGAAGTGATCCGCGCGCCTTCAAGTTCGAGCCGGAACAGCGTGGTCTCGAGCCGCATGCGCGTGTCGATCAGCACGGGATTGCCCGAAAGCTCGGCGAACACGTCCCAGAAGCGGGCGTTCTGGTCCATGAACAGGCGCGACTGATCGAAGCCGGAAACCTGGTCTCGGAAACTGCGCACCTGATCGAGCGCCGCCTGAAGCGCTTTGCGGGCTTCCGGATCCTCGGCACGGGAAATGGCCTTGTCGGTCATGAGAATGCTCAGCGCCCGCATCACTTCGAGCGTGTCGGAAACTTCCTTGCGCGAAATCCGGCGAACGCATGCACCCTTGTTGCGGTTGATCTCAACCAGGTTCTCGCTTTCGAGAATGCGCAATGCCTCGCGCACGCGGCCCCGGCTCATCCCCGTTTCGTTAACGAGGTCCCCTTCGACCAGACGCTGGCCGGGAACGAATTCACCGCGATGAATGCGGTCGCGCAGCTCGCGAACCAGCTGATCAAGCTCCTCGGCCCGCGATCGCCCGATCGTGCTCCCCATGCGATACCCTTCACTCAGCAAGCCAGGCCGCCCCGTCGGTCAACGCCCCGCCCGTTTCAATCCTGGCGTGACTACACACAGGTCGCAGGCTGAGTCCATTTTCATCAAAGCGCACTGCATGTGCATTGTGCACAAAGCGCCGCCGCAAGGGCTCAGGCCGCGCTGGCAGGCTGGGAGTTGATGACGGTGCGGCGCGTATAGGAGAGGATGCCTTCGCGCCCCATTTCCACGCCGACGCCGGACGACTTGACCCCGCCGATCGGCACGTCGAAGCGCAGGTCCATATATTTGTTGACCCAGACGATCCCGGTCTCGATGCGCGCCGCGACTGCCAAGCCACGCGAAACGTCGCCGCACCAAATCGAGCCGCCGAGACCGTATGGAGAGCCGTTCACCTGCGCGATCACGTCCTCGATGTCGGAATAGCTGATTACCGGCAGGATCGGGCCGAACTGCTCCTCGGTCACCAAACGGCTGTCGGACGCAATGTCGCGCACCACGGTGGGCGCGATAAAATTGCCGGGGCCGTCGATCGCTTCGCCGCCGGCAATCACCCTGCCGTCCTCCTTGGCGATATCGAGAAAACCGAGGACTTTCTCATATTGGGTCCGGTTCTGGATC
This sequence comes from Alphaproteobacteria bacterium, assembly GCA_030424845.1. Classification (GTDB taxonomy): domain Bacteria; phylum Pseudomonadota; class Alphaproteobacteria; order Sphingomonadales; family Sphingomonadaceae; genus Alteraurantiacibacter. The sequence continues at coordinate 534,845 of JAUHWC010000002.1, forward strand.
GGCCCCATGCTGACGCCCTGCTCCAGACCGTTGCCGACCACGATTTCGCCTGCCAGTTCGGCCAGCTTGTCGCACATGGCGTCATAGAGATCTTCAGGAACGTAAGCGCGCTTGGTGGCAAGACAGACCTGTCCCGCATTGCGCATGGCGGCGCCCAGTATCTGCGGGGCGACAGCCTCGATATCGGCATCGTCGAGCACAATTGCCGCGTCATTGCCCCCGAGTTCAAGCGTCAGGGGTGTGATGCGCTGCGCCGCATTGGCCATCACCTTGCAGCCGGTCGCGGTCGATCCGGTGAAGCTGATCTTGGCAATGGCAGGGTTGGCAGTGAGCCTGTCGCCAAGGTCATTGGCATCGGTCACCACATTCACGACGCCCGCCGGGAAAATCTCCGCACACATGGCGCCGATAGCCAGCGTGGTCAGCGGAGTGGATGCGGCGGGCTTGCACACCACCGTATTGCCCGCACGCAGAGCTGGCGCGATCTTGTTGGCCAGCATCAGGACCGGCGAATTCCAGGGCGTGATGATAGCAACAACACCAAGCGGCGCGCGATGGATGACGATGCGCGCGGTCTCATCGTCGCACACGACCTCGTCCTCGAGCTGGAACCCTGCGAAATAGCGCAGCATGGCTGCGGAAGCCATGATCTCGCCCATGGCATCGCCAAAGGGCTTGCCTTGCTCGCTGACCAGCAGGCGCGCGAGCTCTTCGGCTTCGGCAGCAATCCTGTCGGCAAGGGCTTCGAGCATGCGAGAGCGCTCGGATGCGGGACTTGCCGCCCAAGCCGAGAAAGCGCTTCCGGCCGCGGCAATCGCTGCATTGACCTGCTCGGCATCGGCGCAAGCACAAGTGGCGAAGACGTCGCCCGTTGCCGGATTGACGACATCGAGCGAACGGGCGCCGGGGACCAGCTCTCCGCCGACCACCAAGGAATATTGCATCGACCACCTCGAGTGATTGCTAACGATATTGACTGACAATCTAGCATCACAGTTGCACCGAGGCTTGTCAACGAAGCGTGATATGCGAGCATCGATTGGCAGTCGAAGGAACATAGATCGCTTTATCATCCTGGCATTGCGCCAAGCTGGCACATTCCTCTCGACTTCGTGCCCGTTCCAAGCATTGCTGTTCCTGAGGCCGCGACGCCGAGTTGCGCTCGGAGATCCGCCTCTCTCTTGCCAGGACCTTGCGCCTTCCGCGCGTCTTAACCAGGCGAGCCCGCTTCAGCCCGCTATCTGACAGTTTCTTCCTACTCATCACTCGACCCCTTTCACGGCCAACAAAAAACCCGTCGCCGCTGATGCGGTGACGGGCCTGTCGCCTGGAACGGCTCAAACCTCGCACACGCCTCAGCGTCTGCGCAGGTCGACCGCCGTTCCAACATTAGCGGTCATCTTGGTAAGATGACCGCCCGGTCGAGTTCCTCCTGAAACCCTGCTTTCATCCATATAAGCCATCGCGGATTCCGCGATGCAAGTGCTGGATTGAATTTTCTCTTTGGCCGGAATTCTCGCCTTCCCGTCAGCATTGGTAATTCAAGGCGGACTTTCCCGTCGGCCGCCGATAAATTCCCGTTTTCCAAAACACGGGTATTGCGCCTCGAAATCCGCAGAAATCCGCCATTCTCCGATCGGGAGAACTGTGCAATCTGGCCAAATCGCGCGGATTTCCCGTTATTTTCCCGTCAAAGCGGGAAACCGTACCTCTGCAAAGGGCCGCAGAGAAAGCTGCTGGATTTGGCGGATATTCTCTCCGAATTGGCGCTCTCCGAAGTACCGTCCACGGCGCAATTGCCGCAGAACTGCGGGGTTTCGCACAGCAGCTTCTCACATGTCGGGAAAGTCATAGACTGGGTGGCGGAGCGGGAGGGATTCGAACCCTCGATACGGGGTTACCGTATACACACTTTCCAGGCGTGCGCCTTCGACCACTCGGCCACCGCTCCGCAAGCCTGCTTTGACAGAAGGCGCGCTCCTAGCGGCCCTTTGGACGGATGACAAGCGCGCGGTTGCACCCTATCTGCAATGCCATGTCTCGCACCTTCACAGCCGCTCCCTCTGCCCAGGAAATGGAAGCCATCGCCCGCGCCGCGATCGAACGCCTGCCACCGCAATTCCGAGCACACCTGGGCGACGTGGTGTTGCAGGTGGAGGATCTGGCCGATGATACGCTGATCGCCGAGATGGAGCTGGAAAGCCCGTGGGACCTTTCCGGCGTTTATGAAGGCCTGCCGCTCGGGGACAAGAGCATCGAGCATTCGGGTACCATGCCCGACCGGATCCGCCTGTTCCGCCTGCCGATCCTGCTTGAATGGGCAGAGCGCGAGGGCGAGACGCTGGAGCACCTTGTCGCCCATGTCACCGTGCACGAAATCGGCCACCACTTCGGCCTGTCCGACGAGGACATGCACGCCCTGGAG